>CAVSBD010000005.1:0-189489 GCA_963726095.1 uncultured Acidobacteriaceae bacterium | reverse complement strand
AATAACTCCGGAGGCACGATCTCCATCCAGTTTGTGCCCAATCCTCCCGGACCCACTATGTTTACCAATATCACCGGTCTTGCCAACGGAATGACGGACACACAGACGGCCAATGTCGATCTGAACGGCAACGGAGCAGTGAACTATTACGTTTACGACGCGAACAACAATCCCTACGGCCCATTCGGCATTGAGATCGGCAACGGCCCGTTGTACGTGTCGGTCACATACAGTGCGGCCAAATTGGCGGGCCAGTGTACTCCCGATCCGATCGCACTCGCCCCGAATGCCCACATGGTGATGTATTCGACCGACTACAACTACACGGTCAAGTGGCCCACCAGCTTTGGCGACCCGTTTTCGCCGCACCTGATTTCGGTCGTCCCCGGCGCTCCAAACAACAGTGCAGTCCAGGAAGTCGCCAACTTGCAGAGTTACTCGTATACGGTCAAATCCACTAATCCGGCGTTGGGCACGGGCAATGGCGGAGGCAAGGTAATCGTTGTGGGAGCCTAGGACGACTGGCTCTCGTGGCGCGGAATATGGATTGTGCCGAAAGAGGCGCGGCCCGTTAGGGTCTGCGCCTTCTTCTTTTTGCGTTTCCTAGCGAACTGGGCACCCCATTGCAACCACTGGACTTCCCCCTGGAACTCTTCCCCTCCCCGCGGAGTCTAAGTAATCAGGCGCAGGGTCATCCGTAACCTCTTCGCCCGGAATTAAGATTCCTGCCTTTTGGGCCGCGAGTGACTTAGAATTGAGGGAACGCCACCATGGCGGGAGTTACCACATTGGGCGACTTTGCCAGCGCTATCGGAGCGAGGACCGCAGTTCGTAGCGAAGAATCGGCCGTCATCGCGGAATTGAAGGCCGGTTCGGAAGAGGCCTACTCCTGGCTGATCGGCCAGTTTCATCAGCCCATCTATAGCCTCATCTATCGCATCGTGAACGACCCCTCGGATGCGGCCGATACTACGCAGGACGTGTTCCTCAAAGTCTTTCGCGGCATGAACCATTTTCATGGTGAATCCAGCCTGAAGACATGGATTTACCGGATTGCGCTGCACGAGGCGGCCAACCGGCGGCGGTGGTGGTTCCGACACAAAGCGCAGGAAACGCCGATTGATCCAATCGGAGCGGGCGAATACGAATTTTCGGGAGACGACAGGCTGGTGGATCCGGGCGAGTCTCCGTTTGAAAAGTTCGCGCACACGGAAGTGCAGGCGGCGGTGGAGCAGGCGCTGCAACAAGTGCCCGAGCCTTACCGGACGGCGCTGATCTTGCGCGATCTGGAAGAAATGTCGTACGAAGAGATTGCCGAGGTGCTGGCGATTTCGCTGGGAACTGTGAAATCGCGCATTACGCGAGGGCGCGACGCGTTGCGCAAGAAGCTGATCAGTTACGTGCGAGAGGTGGGTCCTGAGCTGGGGCTGATTGCTCCGGTCGAAGCCGGCGACGACCGGCAGCGGGGCTCCAGAATTCGCGAGAACGTGCTCGTGGTGGGAGAGAGGTTGAGGTGACACCATGAACTTCGAGATCAAGAGCGATGGGTTGAACTGCGCTGCCGTCAAGCAGCTGTTCTCCCCGTATCTCGACGGCCGGGTCAGTGGATCTGAGATGCGCGTAATTACGCGCCATGTGGCGCAGTGTGCCAATTGCGCGCACGAGTTCACAGCGATGCGAAGCACACAGCGGTTGTTGGCCAGTATCGGGCCGAAGAAGGCGCCGCCCGACCTGGCTTTGAAGTTGCGTGTGGCAATTTCACGCGAGGCTGCGCAAAAGCGCCGTCCGTATGAAGGTGCGCTGGTGCGGCTGCAAAATCTTTGAATGCGTTCATGGTTCCGGCCACGGCTGGATTGGTCAGTGCGGTACTGTTCTTCGGACTCCTGCTGGGCTTCTTCGCTTTGCCGGCGGAACTGCGAGCCAGCAGCGGAGATGTTCCACTGATGCTCTATACCGGTCCGCAGCTTGAGCAGTCGGCATTCGGCACGTCGCTGGGCAACATGGGCGATGACGCGGTAGTGATTGAAGCTTACGTTGATGCAAATGGCCGGGTCGAAGACTATCGCATCCTGTCGCAGCCGGATGATGCGCAGGCGGTACTGCCGCAACTGAAAAATCTCCTGATTTTCACCACGTTCCACCCAGCGCTCTCGATGGGACGCCCATCGCCGGGACGGCGGTGCTTTCATTTTCGAAGATCAGCGTTAAGGGGTAGGGTGGCTCTCGTTTGCCGGCCCGAGTAATTCGCAATGACTGAAATTCCCCGATTTCAATAGTTATGATGTTCATCATGCGGCAAATCCTTGTCTTGGCAATCGTTACCGTTGTTTTTGTAGTGTCGTGCGGTGCACAGAAGCAGACCGTCGCATCCCACACCGATTTTAAATCGCCTGATGGAATGCTTCTAGCTATCGTCCGCTCCAAGCACGCGCCGGAAGCAACGGACGAGAGTCAAATCGAAATGCGAACACAGGGCGGAACAGTCTCGGCAAAACGCAATTACACTTCCGGAGATCGGGAGCATGGATACGGCGTCACCAAAGCAAATTGGACGCCAGATTCGCAATTCTTCGTTTACAGCCTTGAAAGCTCAGGTGGCCACCAATCGTGGAATTCACCCGTCTGGTTCTTTTCTCGCAAGGAGAATAAATTCTTCAACCTCGACCGTGCCCTAAACGATTCAGTGGCGAACCCCGCGTTTCGCGTGTCCGCTCCTGACCTCGTGACAGTGGAGCTGTTCTTTGGCAAGCAGACAAAAACCGTCGCGCTGCATCAGTTGAGCCCGTAACTGGCAAAAATCGCTGTTTCGCTCATTGACACGGTTCCTGACGCCCGATCCGTTTGCAATGCGTCCAAGGATCAGTGCACACAAATCCAAGCCGAGCTGGATAAAAGCCTTGAGGGAGCAGCTCAAACGCGGCGACCTGAGTAAGCAACAGGGTGCAGATCTTCAACAGAGGAAGAACGAGGAGAAATAGCCCTGTATAATCAGGTTGTGCCCAAGCACGTGATCCACTATCTCGGAAGCGGAAGCCGCCAGCAACTTCGCTGACGTGCTGGCCCGAGTGCGCGCCGGGGCCGAGATCGTCATCGATGGGCATGAATCCATCGTGGTGTGGCGGTGCGCCCCTCCAAACCGCAGCCTGGCCGGTTGCTCTCCGAGTCCATCCGCTCGCCGAGGCGCATGGCTCCACCGGGACCCTCGACGGGGACTTCGCCCGCGATTTGGAAGCAGTCATCAACAGCCATCGTGAGCCGCTGAACCCGCCCGCATGGGACTGATCTTCGACTCCAGCGTGGTCATTGCCGCCGAACGGCGCGGCGACACGGTGGCCGCAATGATCAAGCAAATCGTTACCGCCACGGGCGACCAGGGAGCGGCGCTCTCCTCGATGGGCCTGACCGAACTGCATTCACGGCATCTACCGCGCCCAGACAACGGAAACACGCATGCGCCGCGATGTTTCTGAGCGAACTGCTAACGATCTGACGGTGTATCCCTACACGAAAGAGACGGCGCTGCTGGCCGGGAAAATCGACGGAGAGCAGCAGAGGCTAGGCGTCACGATTCCGTTTGCGGACCTGCTGATCGGAGCCACGGCGCTGGAAGTAGGCTACTCTCTGCTGACCGTCAACGTGCGGCACTTCCAGTTGATCCCCGGCCTTACCGTCGTGCCGCTGTAGCGCCCGTAAGCTGAGAACCCACCGAACAAAAAGAATAGCTTTCACGCTGCCTTGCGCGTGCATGGAATCATGCCGAGCACTCAGAGGGTGCTTGTGGTGTGGCTCTACACTCCCCTTCCCGGTTTGACCCCGAATTGAGCAGTTCGTACACTACTATTTAGCGCATCCGTCTCATGTTTGCGATGGTGAGGAATTCCCTGGGAAAAATCGTTCGACTGTCGTTGGCTTTGAGCCTGTTGCTTGCCGGATCCATCTGGGCGCAGAACCGCCCGCCAGTGTCTCTCGAAACAAGCGAAACTCTCTTTACCGTCCTGAGCGCGATCAACACCTGCGGCTATGACCAGGAACTGAGTGCGTCCGACCCGCTGCGAACCCAGATCCGGACGGAAATCGCCAAGGCGGTTCACAATACGCCTGGCGTTCAGGACGCGGTCACGCCGATGTGCGTCCTTTATCGAAAACATCAGGCATCCGACGACTCCCGCGATCTTTCCATGTACGTGTCGCTGGCTCTTTATCTGGGGGACGCTCCGACTTTCGAGCTAAAAGTGAAGCCGGGAGAACTTCCGCCGGATGCGAACGTCATAGTCGACATGATTCCGCTGATTCGAGCTTTCTATGAGAAGGCTGGTTTGCACGCCATATGGGAGCGGCACCGCGCGCGCTACTTCGAATTGAGCGAGGTCTATCACGGGCCGCTGGCGAAAATGACCTTCGACACCGAGATTTATCTGAAGATGCCGTCGACCGGTTATCTTGGGCGGCAGTTCACGGTTTATCTCGATGCCATGGGCGCGCCGGGGCAAACGAACGCGCGCAACTACGCCTCCGACTACTATGTCGTGATTTCGCCGAGCGCGGGCACGGCGATCAAGATGCAGCAGATCCGGCATACCTATCTGCACTACCTTCTCGATCCGCTGGCGATGAAGAATGCCAGCTATTTCAAGCGCCTGGAACCGCTGCTTGACGATGTGAAGAACGCTCCGATGGACGATGCGTTCAAGACCAACATCTCGCTGCTGGTGACCGAATGCATGGTTCGCGCGATCGAAATGAGGCTGGAGAAGAGTCCCGAGGCGGAGCGCAACCAGACCCTCGAGGAAGACGACAAGGAAGGGTACATCCTTACCCGGTATTTCTACGACGCGTTGGCAAAGTTTGAAAAAGACCCGGCGGGCATGCGCAATGCCTATCCGGACATGGTGGGCTCGATCGAAGTGGGCAAGGAAATGAAGCGCGCCTCGCAGATCCAATTTGCCGAGGAGGCAGCGCCCGAGCTGCTGCATTTGCCAGGGAAGAAAGATGAAAAGCTGCTGCTGAATGCCGAACGGCGGCTGGCGGCGGGCGATCCTGAGACGGCGCAGAAACTGGCGCAACAGGCGCTCGATGAGCAAGAGGAGGATTCGGGGCGCGCGCTCTTCATTCTGGCTGAAGTCGCCACCGCGAACCGCGACATGGATGGAGCGCGCACGTTTTTTGAACGGGCGCTGGAATCGGCCCATCGAGCCCAAGGTGATCGCGTGGTCGCATATTTATCTGGGACGCATTTACGATTTAAGGAAGATCGATTCGCCGCTCTTGAGCAGTATCGGGCGGCGCTGATTGCGTCAACGCACGCTGCCGGAAGCGAAATTGGCGGCACAAAAGGGGTTGGATCAGCCTTACGAGCCTCCGGTGCCGAAGCAACCGGAGTAAGAGTTTAGTCACAATTTAGTCACTGATTTAGGCACGACGGGACAGCCGGATTGGCCGTCCGCCGTTAGCATCGAAATCTTGCGTTATGGGAGACAGCATGAAGCGAACAGCAGTCATTCTTGGGGTACTCAGCATTGGGGCACTCGGCCTCGCGGCCTGGGCCCAGGCACAGACGACCGGGCAACCGGCGACAACCACGCCGGCGGCCGCTCAGACGGCGCCACCAGCAGGCGCAACACCCGGCGCGGCAGCAGCCACAGCAGGTCCGGCGGCGAAACGCCCGCCGCAAGCCAAAACACAGCCGGAATTCGACGCCTGGAAAGCGGCGGCAGCGGCGACCGATGCACCCGGACTTGAGAAGGCGTCCGACGATTTTGCCACCAAGTTCCCAGACAGCGAACTGCGCGTTCTTCTTTACAAGAACGCGATGCGCCTCTACCAAAATGCCAACAACGCGGAAAAGACAGAGGCCATGGGGCGCAAGGTTCTCACTCTCGACGCGGACGATCCCGAGGCTCTGGTGACGGTCGCCGAAGTGATCGCAGAGCGGACGCGCGATTCGGATCTCGACAAGGATCAGCGTTATGCCGACGCCGTCGCGATGGCAAAGAAAGCCACGGAGACGGTGGACACAGACGTCCAAGTTCCGACGGGCACACCGCAGGAAAAGATCGACGCTTATAAAGCGCTGCTGCGCTCGAACGCTTATTCGATTCTCGGCACGATCGCCTTCAAGAAAGACGACTACGTCGGCGCGCAGGAGAATCTTCAGAAATCCATCGACGCTTACCCCAGCAACCCAGATCCGGTCGTGGTTCTGCGCCTGGCGCTGGCCATCGACAAGCAGGGCACGGCTGCCACCGGAGACCAGCAGGCGAAGTTATACGCGCAAGCCCTGAAGGTGGCCAATCGAGCTGTCGAATTGACGCAGGAAAATACCGCGATCGGAACCCCCGCGCGCAGCGAACGTGACCGTTTGCAGAAACTCACGCAAAGCGCGGCACCGGCTGCTGCGACACCTCCGAAGAACTAGTCGCCGATTCGTGGGAATGCGGCTCGCCGCATTCCCACGAAAAAGCGATTGCTCAGGGCGCTGCCGCTGTCACTGCTGTTGCGGTTGCCCTTCGCGGTCCCTCATCTGTGATCAAGTCACGCGAAATCGCTGAGCTGGAAAAAAGCCTGGGGCACCATTTCCAGCGTCCGGAGTTGCTCGAGCAGGCGCTTACCCACAGCTCGCAGGCGCGCGAGCTCGAGGCGCTGGGTGCGAGCACGGGTTCGTCCGGCGTAATTTCGCCGAGCGGCGACAACGAGATGCTCGAGTTCCTCGGAGACGCCGTGCTCGGGCTGGTTACGAGCGAAACGCTGTTCCATCGCTTTCCTGAATTTCAGGAAGGGCAGCTCTCCAAGCTGCGCGCCCATCTGGTCGGGCAGCGCCATTTGCTGGGCGTCGCCGAACAGCTTGAGATTGGGCACTACATGCGCCTTGGCCGCGGCGAGGAAAAAAGCGGCGGCCGCAACAAGGCGAGCCTGCTCGTGGACGCCCTCGAAGCAATTCTGGCGGCGCTTTATCTCGACGGCGGTTGGCAAGTGACGCGTGACTTCATCGTGCGCACCATCGTGGAGCCGGAACTGGCCAACATGCAACTCGAAACCAGCGCGATTCCGGTGATGGATTTCAAGTCGGCGCTACAGGAGGCGTTGCAGGCGAGGGGCGTGGCGCAACCGGTCTATGCGCTCGTCAAAGAAGAAGGACCTGAACACAAGAAGACTTTCACCGTCGAGGTGAGACTGCCGGCACCGGCCAAGGGAGATTTCGTGGGGCGGGCACAGGGTCCGACGAAAAAGCGAGCGGAACAGGAAGCGGCGCGGCAGGTTTTGGAGCATCTGTCGGCATCAGCACGCGCATCCGACAGTGCATAGACACGCGGCGCGTCCCGTCTCTATTTAGTTATGTCTTAGTTATGTCGTGGAGTGACAACATTACCGACGGGGATTGGCCTTCGACGATTCAGTCGGTGGCGGGCACGATCGTGATCGCCGTCTTCGTGGTCACTTTCCTGGTCCAGGCTTTCACGATCCCATCGGAATCCATGGAGAAGACGCTCCTCATCGGCGATTACCTGCTGGTAGATAAATTCTGCTATGGCGGTAACGCGGGATCGAACCATCTGATGCCCTACCGCAAGGTCAATCGCGGCGACGTGATCGTCTTCCATTACCCGGTGAATCCGGCGCAGGACTTCGTGAAGAGGGTGGTCGCCGTTCCCGGAGATCGGCTACGACTGATCAACAAAGTGGTTTACATCAACGGATCACCCGTGCGCGAGCCTTATGTTCAATTCATCAAATCGCAGCACAATAATTATCTCGACGATTTTCCGCTCACCGAATCTCCTTACCTTGATATCGATGCCAAATGGTGGAAGGAAATGCCGAAACTAGTCGAGGACCACCAGTTGATTGTTCCCGAAGACCATTACTTTGTGATGGGCGACAACCGCGATGACAGCCGGGACAGCCGCTTCTGGGGATTCGTGCCGCGAGCAAATATTATCGGGCGGCCGCTTTTGATCTATTGGTCGTCGGCCAACTTTGACCTCCCCAGTTCGCCGACTATGGGTGATAGACTTTATCACCTCGCCTATGCGGTGACGCACGTGTTTCAGATCACGCGCTGGGAACGGACGTTCCGGTGGGTGCACTGATCAGGGATTCGAAATTGGAACGAAGAAATCTTTCTTAACGGATGACGAAGCGCGAATGACGAAGAACGTAATGACGAAAACGCTCAAGGAAGAAAAGACACAAGCCGCGGAGCCTGAGGCTCCCGAAGCTCCCAAAGAAACAACGGTCGAATTTCTGGCCTCGCTGGCCGAGGTTTTGGTGACGGGGCTGTTCATTATCACGTTCGTTCTCCAGGCTTTTGAAATCCCCTCCGGCTCCATGGAGGACACGCTGCTCGTGGGTGATCATCTTTTCGTGAACCGCGTGCAATTCTCCGCTCCGACGCGCTGGTTGGGACCTCTGCTCCCCTATCGCGACGTCCGTCGCGACGAAGTCGCGGTCTTCATGGCGCCCGAGCAACCGGGCCTGTTTCTGGTGAAGCGGATCATCGGCGTGCCCGGCGACCGCATCCATATGCGCGACGATGTTGTCTATCGCAACGGCGTGAAACTCGATGAGCCCTACGTCCGCCACAAACGCGAACATAGCCCCTATACCGATAATTTTCCCGCCGTGTCGCCGCTGGAATACGTAAGGAATGAAAAATGGGCGGAGGAATTGCCCTCGCACATTGTGGGAGAAGATCTGGTCGTGCCGCCTGACAGCTACTTTGCCATGGGCGACAACCGTGAAAACAGTTACGACAGCCGCTTCTGGGGCTTTGTTCCGCGGCAGAATCTTATTGGCCGCCCCATGTTTATTTATTGGTCTTTCCTTACGCCGGAAAATCAGTATGAAATGCGCGACTGGGGAGATCGAGTAGGATTTCTGTTCCACATCGTCACTCACTTCTTCGGCGACACGCGCTGGTCACGCACGTTCAAGGTCGTGCGGTGACATTGCAGCGATCTTCCTCTCCACGATTCGGGTTTCTGCGCTCCCGGCGTGGAATGGTTGCCATCGCGGCCCTGCTGTTGATCCTGTTCGTTTTCCGTCCTGGAGTGAACGCCTTGCGGAGCCGCATCTCCGGCTCGATCGGACGCGCCCTCGGACGACGCGTCGAACTCGACAACGTGCGCCTGCGTTTTTTTCCGCGGCCCGGCTTTGATCTCGAGGGGCTCGTCATCTATGACGACCCCGCCTTCAGCGCTGAACCGATGATTCGCGCGCAGGATGTTTCCGCTGCCATTCGCTTGCGTTCCCTGCTTCGCGGACGGCTTGAGATCGCGACCCTCAGCGCCTCGGAACCCAGCATCAACCTCGTGCGCAGCGGCGAAGGCCGCTGGAATCTGGCCAGCCTGATCGAACGCAATGCGCAGATCCCCGCCGCTCCCACAGCCAAAGCCGCCTACGAACGCCGGCCGGCCTTTCCCTATCTCGAAGCCACCGGCGCGCGCATCAATTTCAAAATCGGACAAACCAAAAAGTCCTATGCGTTGATGGACGCCGACGTGGCCTTGTGGCAGGATTCGGAGAACTCCTGGGGCGCTCGACTGAAATCAGCGCCCGTCCGCACCGACTTCAACCTCACCGATACTGGCCTGGTGGAGATCAACGCGACGTGGCACCGAGCGCCGAGTGCGCGTGCGACGCCGCTGCAGATGGCTGTGCGATGGCAGAAGGGGCAACTGGGGCAGATCACGAAGTTGCTCAGCGGCAAAGATCGCGGCTGGCGCGGTGGAGTCACCTTCACGGCGAATTTGTCGGGCACTCCCGAAGCGCTGAAGATCGATAGCCAGACCGCCATCGAAGGGTTCCATCGTTACGATATCGTCGGCAATGAGAATCTGCGACTGGCCGCGCGCTGCTCGGGTCAATACGACTGGGTAACGGCAACATTCACGGGACTGGCATGCGAATCGCCGGTCGCCACCGGAAGGCTCCGCCTGAGCGGCGATTTCGCGTTGGCGTCGCAGGGGCCGAGCAGCGATCCGAGTCATTTGTCGAACTATTTTTCGAATTACGATTTGACCCTGGTGGCCGACAGTGTTCCGCTGATGTCGGCCGTGCGGTTGCTGCGGCAGGCAAAAAAAAAGATTCCGAGCGACCTGGCCGCGAGCGGATTGATGAACGCAGAATTTCACGCGACTCGCTCCGCGAGCGCGACTGGGAAGCGCGGATCCGGCGAATCCCGTCTGTCGTCATTGCCGGCGACGCAGTGGACAGGCAACGGTTCTGCGAACGACGTACGCCTTTCGTCGAAGGACGCCACAGGTGTTGACGAGATACCCCTCGGAACGATCCCGCTGGAACTAGTGGCCTCCGATTCGAAGGAAAGAAGAGGCGCTCGTTTAAATTCGTCCAAGAGCAAAGAAAAAGACCAGGGCTTCGAAGAACCAGCGCAAACCTATCTGCGCATCGGGCCGATCCCACTGGCGATGAAGGGAACGGCGCCGGTCAATGCCGGAGGCTGGTTATCCACGGATGGCTATTGGTTCATGCTTCGCGGCGATGCCGAGGTTAAAGACCTATACCGTTTGGAAAGCGTGCTGGGCTTACCCTTGGCGCGCCCTGCCGCGGAGGGATCGGCCAAGTTGGATGTGAGCGTCTCCGGGTCGTGGCAGGGATTTGCCAGCCCTTCAGTATTGGGGAACGCCCAATTGCACAATGTGCGCGCCGAGATGCACGGCGTGCACACACCGATCGAGATTGCTTCGGCGAACGTGATTCTTACTCGCGATAGCGTGCTGGTGCAGAAGATTCTCGCCCGCACAGGCACCACGCATTGGAGCGGCGAGGTCACGGCGCCTCGACATTGCGGAGTTCCGAGCAGCGGACAAAACTCAACTCCACCCTCGGGATCGAATATCGTAGTCACCTCGGAAATCACGCCCAATTGTCCCTACCAGTTTGACCTCACCGCCGACGAGCTTTCTACTAAGGATCTTTCTGACTGGTTCAAGTCTCATCCCGACAAACGGCCGTGGTACCGCATCTTGAGTTCCGATGAATCGACCGGGCCTTCACCGCTGCTTGCGATCGAAGCGCAAGGCCATTTGCACGTCGGCCGATTTGCTCTCCAGAAGGCAGTCGTCACGCAGGTTTCGTCGCAAGTCGAAGTGCAGCGAGGCACGATCACTCTCGGAGCATTGCGTGGACAATTACTGCAAGGCAAATACCAGGGCCGTTGGACGATTGATGCGCGGCATCGTCCGACGGAGTATCGCGGAAGCGGCACTCTGCAAGGTATTTCATTGTCGCAAGTCGGCGTGTTGATGGGCACGTTGATGAATGATGGATGGATTACGGGAACGGCCGACGGAAATTTTGAACTGAACGGAACTGGCGAAACTCTTAACGATCTGCTGACACGCTCGGACGGCAAATTGCAGTTCGCTATGCGCGACGGCAGTTTGCCTCATCTTCAACTACCGGGAACAACTGGCCCCATGCCCGTACGCCGCTTCACGGGAGAGCTGAATCTGAATCAGGGCACATGGGCGTTGTCCGCAGGCAACCTCGAATCGCGTGGCACCGTTTTCCATATCAAAGGAAACGCATCCGCCGAAAAAGGCGTCGACTTTGTGTTAACGCGAAGTGACGAGTCATCATGGAACCTGACGGGCACGCTCTCCAAGCTTCATGCCACGGCTGCGAATCGCACGCAAACGGATGCACAGGTCACGAAGCCGTGAAATCGGTGGTTAGTGGTTAGTGATTAGTGGTTAGAACTCAGTCAGGGATTTACGGCTGATATCCTGCTCCCCTTAAAACTTTTCCCGGTAACGCGCCGGTCATCTTGCCCTTCTCAATCACGGGCACGCCGTTGATCAGCACATACTCCATGCCTTCCGATAAGCGGTTCGGATCGTCGAAAGTCGCGACATCGCGGACGGTCTCGGGATCGAAAACGACCACGTCGGCCCACATGCCCTGCTTGAGCACTCCGCGGTCCGTAATGCGCATGCGTTGGGCGGGCAGAGCCGAAAATTTGCGGATTGCATCTTGCAGCGTCAGCTTTTTTTCTTCTCGAACATACTTCCGCAGGACGCGTGGAAAGGTTCCGTAGGCCCGGGGATGCGGATGCTCCTCGCCGAGAATGCCCTCGGGTGAGGTGCCGGAAGAATCGTTGTCGAACGAAACCCAGGGCTGTTGCAGTGCCAGCACAATGTCTGGCTCTGACATTCCGAAGACGGCGCATTCGGTGAACGCTCTATCTTCGACGAGCACATCCAGAAGCGCATCCATCGGATCTTTGTTCCATGTTTTGGCGACGTCGGTGATGCGCTGGCCTTGAAACTTCTTGAGCGTGGGATTTTGCACAGCGGTGATCATGACGTCCTGGGGGCCGGCGATTTCGTCCCATTCATTATCCCAATCCTTCGATGGCGCCTCCATATCTTTGCGAATGCGGGCGCGAGTCGCTGGATCTTTCAGCCGCTCAATCAGTTTGGCATCCCCACCATCGTGCGCCCACGGCGGCACAAACGCCGACATGCTGTTGGACCAGGCGGTATAGGCATAGGTGTCAGCCGAGACGTCGAAGCCTTCGGCGCGGGCTTTGTTCACGCGCGCCACAAGCTCGGGCATGCGTCCGAAGTTCGCCTTGCCCGCCACTTTGACGTGCCATATTTCGACAGGAATGTGCGCCTCGCGGCCGATGCGAACCGCTTCATCGACTGACTCGAGAACCGCGTCACCCTCACTGCGCATGTGTGTGGCGTAAATGCCACCGAATTTCGACGCTTCCGAGGCCAGCGCGATGATCTCTTCGGTCTTCGCATAAGGAGCGGGCGCATATTCGAGCGAGGTCGATACTCCTACGGCGCCATCACGCATGGCGTCGCGCACCAGCGCCTTCATCTTCTCCAACTGCTCGGGAGTAGGCTGCACGTCGGCGTCGCCAAGCACCATGCGGCGAACTTGGGTTGCGCCGACGTAGCTCGCGAGGTTGATGCCCATGCCTTGTTTCTCAAGGCGCGCGAAGTATTGGCGGAACGTTCGCCAGTCAGGATCGACCTTGTAATGCTCGTATCCGGGACGATCGTTGGCGATGATCGTGTCGTTCAGTGGAGCGGCGGATCCGCCTTCTCCGGTGATTTCGGTGGTGATGCCCTGATAGATTTTCGACGGAAGCCGCGGATCGACCAGGATCGTCGTTTCCGATTGACCGAGCATATCGATGAATCCAGGCGCTACAACTTTACCCTTCACGTCGACGGTGCGTTTGCGCTCGGCAGTCGACAGATTGCCGATCGCAGCGATGCGTCCGTTGCGAATCCCGATATCGCCGGAATACCACGGAGAGCCGGTGCCATCGATGATGTGTCCGTTGGTGATGACGATGTCGAAAGGGGCATCAGCGGCGAAGGCGCAGCTGAGCGAGACGACAACGAACAGAACGAGGGCGAGGGTGCGGTCGATCATGGATGCCAAGAATAGTTCATCCTCGGCGCAAGCGACAATCTGATTCGCGGAGCTCTGTTTCGTAACTTTTTTCCTAACTATTTTTCGATCTTGACGCCCTTCCAGAAGGCCACATAATTCTGGATATTCTTCGCGGCGGGTTTTGGATTGGGGTAAAACCAGGCAGCGTCGGCGTTCGTCTTGCCGTTGACTTCTACGTTGTAGTAGCTCGCGGTGCCCTTCCACGGGCATTCGGTGTGTTTCGCGCTCGGCTTGAAGTATTCGGACTTGATCGCGTCGGACGGGAAATACTGGTTCCCTTCCACTTCGACGGTCTGATTCGATTCTGCGATGACGGTGTTTTCCCAGGTCGCTTTGGCCATAACAACATAGATGGCGGCCGCGGCGAGCCGTCGCAAAGATTTACGCGCGAATCTGGCCTACGCAACGGCGAAGCGCGGCGGGCATTCGCGGGTGCGCAAAATGCTGATCGCTTCTTTCAGCGACGAGATTTCGAAGACCGCCGTGAGACAGGTCGCGTCGAGCATTCGGCGGAAGAACACCGGCGGATTCACCAGCTTCATCTTGGCGGCGTTCTGCGACGCCCAGCGCTTCACGAGCAGAAGCGTGCCCAAGCCTCCGGCGTCAAGCTGCGAAACTTCGGTGACGTCAAGCACGAGGACACGGATCCGCCCAAGTTGTTCGATCCTGCGCCGGAACTGGTCAAGCGCCGCTCCGCGTACCATGCGGCCTGAGCAGTTGACGACCGCGACATCCTGCAAGCATTCGACTTGATATTGGAGTTCCATATGTCTCTTCATACGAACCAGCCTTTGAGAAAGTTCCCCGAGCCGTTGTTACGAATTGGACGCTTGAAAAGGGGATACGTGATCAGCGGAAAATCAGTTTGCAGAGATCGAATCCTCGAATAATGCTGACGCGTAATGACTTAGCGCAAGTGTTGAGAATTTGTAAATTTATAGTCCGGCTTCGATCCGCGAACGAGGATCGAGCAGGTCGCGCAGCGCGTCGCCGATAAAGTTGAAGGCAAGCACCGCCAGCATTACGGTCACTGCGGGAAAAAGCACGAGGTGAGGCGAGTCGAAAAGGTGCGAGCGGGCGTCATTGAGCATCGATCCCCAGCTGGCGGTGGGCGGAGGCACGCCGAGTCCGAGAAAACTCATCGTCGCTTCGGCGAGAACTGCGCCTGCCATTCCAATCGCAGCCTGCACAATCACGGGCTGAATGATGTTGGGCAGGATGTGACGCGTGATGATGTGAAGATCTCCGGCACCGAGCGCGCGGGCGGCCTCAACAAATTCGCGTTCGCGAACGGCCAGCACTTGCGCGCGGACCAGACGGGCGTAACCGACCCAACCTCCGAGCGACAGCGCGAGAACGAGATTGAAAATGCCCGGACCGCGAAAGGCCACAAAAGCGATTGCGATCAAGATTCCTGGGAATGAGAGAAATGCATTCATCAGCACGACGTTGACGAAGCGGTCGAGGGCTCCGCCGTAGAAGCCAGCAAGACTGCCGATGATAAGGCCGAGAAAAAGCGAACCCGCGACCACGCTGCTGCCGACGATCAGCGAGATTCGCGCGCCCCAGATCAGGCGAGAGAGAATGTCGCGTCCGAGTTCGTCGGTTCCGGCCCAGTGTTGCGCGGAAGGTGATTGCAGGCGGTTCGGCAAGTCGATGTGCGCAGGATCTTGCGGGGCAATCCAGGGGGCGAAGATCGCAGCGCAGACAAAGATCGCGACGAGCACCACGCCCAAGGCAGCCAGGGGATTGTGGCGGGCGAGGCGGGTGCTGCTGGTGTGCCATTGCTCAGCGGGCAGTTGCCAATTCGTCGCCATTTCGACTCACCAGATTTCGAGTTCAAATTTCCGGTAGCGGTGGATCATTTCGAAGTCTACGCGGTTTGAGGTGATCAGGCGTGCCCCCTGGGAGCGAGCGGTCAACGCGATGAGGACGTCGAAATGCAGGTCGCGCAGCTTGTGCGCCGTAAATCGGTGATCAGAGCAGATTTTTGCGAGAATAACGCCCGACTCCAACCAGTTCTTTTCAGTAGGAGTCAATATGGGATGCCTTCGACTGAGGACGGCTAGAAACTCCCCTTCCCTCCGAGTCGTGACGCCGCGCCACAATTCGGCCATGACGACGGCAGAATTTCGTATGATTCCGTGAAGGTTTGCGATTCGATGCCGATGACGGTCGGTGCGCAGTTGGTCGACTAGAATCGACGTGTCGAACAAAATGAAGTCTCTCATTCACTACTCATCAAGATTCGCGAACGAAAGCTTGCCGCCGTTCTTCTTCATTAAAGCTTTGAAGCGCTTCAAGGCGACCAACTCGCGGAGCGCGACGTGGACGGCCTCGGTGCGCGATTTTAAGCCGAGAAGCTTCTTAGCCTCATCGGCCAATTTGGTGTCCAGGCGGATCGATGTCATGGTCGCGGCCATTGGATCCTCCTTCATTTGTTCGTATATACATAATATCGCGATTGTATATATCAGTTCAAGGTGTGTGGTTAGCAGTGTCTTCTTGCGCCAGGCTGTCTTTAACGGAAGCCGGGTTGGCCTGGAAAGTCCCGTTTCGGAACGATTTTTGAACTAAGTTTACTGGTTGGTACCGGTACCCCCTCCCCCCTGGGTCTAAAAGAATCAGTGGGTTAGGGAGAATTTTTCGACTCGGTCTTTGAAAAATAAGGACTTATATCAAAGTATTGCGGAATAAGGAGTTAGAGGATTTCCACCACCTCCACTTCCCTTTTTCGGACGAACTCGCAACAAAGCTGTCCAACCACACAGTCAAAGAACGGCTCAAGTTTCCCGAGGTGACGGCTTTGTTTTGCTCCTCATCAAGCTTGGTCTGGCCGATTTCTTAAGTCAAGTTCTTTCTGGGTAGAACGCGACGGAGGAGTCCTATCACACGTCTGAAGATCCGGCGAATTTACGTGCGCCATTTGTGATCTATAAGTTACAATGGCGGCAATGAAACGCAGGAGCACATCTCACGATGAGGCTGTTATTCGGCAGCTGCGCGACAATTCGGAGTTTGCCGTCGAGTATCTTCGATCGGCATTGGAGGATGACGACGAGCCGGGCGTGCTGCTGATTGCGCTGCGCCGCATCGCGGAGGCTCGCGGCGGCATAGCCAAAGTGGCGAAGGCCGCCGGGGTTGAACGCGAGAGCCTGTACCGCGCGTTATCGGTTCGAGGGAACCCTCGGCTGTCTACGTTGGTGGCGGTGACTAAGGCGGTGGGGCTAAAGCTTACAGTGGAGGTGGCGAGGTAGGTGCGCGGGAGAGCGAAGGGGAATTTGCGAGGCGCAAGGATTCTGCGTTGAGAATCGCGCCCGAGGTCACTGAGCCGGCGCGAACGGGTTTTCTACGCGAATGCCGGCGATCAACTGCCGGGCATTCAGATCTTCGGATAGGATCTGCCCGGCTCCGGATCTGGCTGCGGCTGCGACGATTAGAGCGTCCCAAAAGCCGATACGAGATTCGTCCTCGATACGAAAGGCAGCGGCAATTTCCGTCGGCGTGGTTTCGATGCACCAGATTGAGTAGGTATTCACCACCTGGCGTGCAACTTCCTTGGGGAGCGGGGATGCAATCTTCCGGGTGACATTCACGTAGAATTCCTGGAGCACTTGCATACTCAGAACGCCGGTTCTCTGACTCCAAAGATCGCGAAGGACTTTTTTAGCAACATCGTGTTTGGCTTTCGCGTCCACGTCGTGGGCATAGATCAGGACGTTGGTATCGACGAACGTCTTAGCGCTCATGCCACTCGTCCCTGGTTGCGGTGATCACTCCACCCATATGAAAGCCCTGATCGAGCAGCGTCGCCGCCTGACGCTCGGCGCGCTCGTAGGCTTCTTCTTCGCCAACCAGAATCTCAATCTGCTCGGCGAGTAGGCCGCTTATCGAGGAGCCACGGCGTGCGGCTAGGATTTTCGCCTTGCGAAGCGTCTGCTGATTCAGGCTGAGGGTTATATTTTGCTTTGGCATATGGCGTCAACACGTAATATACGTGTAACACGTATGGAACGTGGAGTCAACTGCAATTGGATCGGAAATTCGAACGATTCCTGGCTGTCCTGCGGGCCCAGGTTAGCGCCCAAAGAACGGGCGCGAACCTGGGGCACCCAGCCAAAGATCAACGCCAAGGTCAACAGCGGCGGACAGGAGTGTCCGCCCCACACACATCGGACTATTGCCTTATCCTCGGATTCACCGCCGAATAAAGTAAGTCTGTCAGAAAGTTCACCGCGACGTACGTCAGCCCGATCGCCAGAATGCATCCCTGCACGAGATAGTAGTCGCGATTGGCGATGGCCTGGATCGTTAGGCGTCCTATGCCGGGCCAGGAAAATATCGTCTCGGTTACGATGGCGCCGGCTAGCAGCGCGCCGAATTGTAGTCCCAGAACCGTCAGGATTGGGATCATCGCGTTGCGCAGGGCGTGGCGGTAGACGACCGTCCGCTCGGGGAGGCCTTTGGCTCTGGCGGTGCGGATGTAATCCTGGCCCAACTCTTCGAGCATCGATGTGCGGACCATTCTTGTCAGGATCGCGGCCAGCGCGCTGCCCATGGTGATGGCTGGAAGCACGAGGTGCGCGAAGGTGCCGGAGCCGGAGACGGGGAGCCATCCTAATTTGACGGCGAAAAATAAGATCAGCACCGGGCCTAGCGCGAAGTTCGGGAACGACAGGCCGAAGAGGCTGACTACGCTTAGGGCGCGGTCGTCCCATTGGTTTCGTCTTTGTGCTGAGCGCACGCCGGCGGGGATGGCGAGGACGATGGCTACAAATAGCGCGGCCAGCGTGAGCTGCAAGGTTGCTGGATAGCGCTTGGCGATCAGGCTCGAGACTCCTACGTTGAAGCGCAGCGATTTGCCGAGGTCTCCGTGGAGGACGCCTTTCCAGTAGTGCAGGTATTGCTGGCCTAGCGGGACGTCGAGGCCATAGGCGTGTCTTGCGGCTTGGATGTCTCCGGCGGCGGCGCCTTCTCCTAGCATTTGCTGGATGGGGTCTCCGGGGACGAAGTGGATCATGAGGAAAACGGTCGAGACGACCAGCCAGATCACTGGAAGCGTGTAGGCTACACGTTTGAGGATTTGCCCGACCATAGCAGGATAGCTATTCTCTCAGTTGTCGCAGCGGGAGCAAAGGGGTTCGTCTGTGATTCGGGCTTCTGTATCGCTCGAAGCCATGTCACAACGAACCGAGGGGATGGGCGGCAGCGTCCCTCAGGGGCTGAAGCCCGCGTATCTATTAGCTTTGGCGGCACGGCTGAAGCCGTGCCCTTTCAAAGCCATCTATCGGATGGATTCATATAACGATCGTTAATTCGGAGGCCTCTTTGACCAGCGCGAATATCTCAGTTGCTATGGCAGCGCTCTTTTCAGTGGCGCTGTTTGCCCAATCCGTGCCCGAGTACACGCCCACGGGTACGGTGCGCAACTATTTTATTGGCGCCTGGAAGCTGGTGTCGACGGAGAACAGATATCCTGACGGACGCGCCGTGCCTTTCGCGGAATTCGGGGCGGACGCTACGGGCTTTCTCATGTATACGGCTTCGGGCCACATGTGTGCGGAGTTGATGAAACCGGGGCGACGCCGGTGGGCGGATGACAGCACGCCCAGCAGCTCGGAGGCGGTGGATGCCCTGAACGGTTTTCTTTCGTACTGCGGCACGTTCGAACTGCGCGAGGGCGAGCACGTCATGGTGCATCGGCCGGAAACGGCGTCGTCTCCGAACTGGGTGGGCACGGTTCAAGAGCGTCCGTATCACATGGTGAGCGCCGACCGGTTCTTTTTTCGCGGACAGCTCAAGGAAAAGCAAAAAGACGGGACGGAAATTCCGGTTACGTGGACGATTGTGTGGGAGCGGTTGAAGTAGCGTCGTTCGTCGTTGGTCGTTAGTCGTTAACCTTTAATCTCCCGTCGCGCTTTGGACGGACGTTGCCGGCGGCGCGGTCACCTGGAGCGGTTCGATTCTTACCGTCGCTACGCGGTGGCCGTCCATCTTTTCTACGACAAAGCGCCGGTCTTCATATTCGAACGATTCGCCGCCTGTGCGGCATTTTCTGCAAGCGCGACAGAACGAATCCGGCCAGGGTCTCGAAGCCCTCGTCTTGCGGGAGCTTCATTTCATACTGCGCTTCCAGGTCGCGGATGTTGACCGATCCGTCGAGCACGAGCGGGGCATTGGCGTCGAGGACTTCGGGATCGCGTCGAAGCCACGTCGAACTCGTCTTCCAGTTCGCCGACCAACTGCTCCAACACGTCTTCCACGCTGATGACTCCTGCGGTCGAGCCGAACTCGTCGACCACAACCGCGAGGTGGCGCTTGCGCTGCTGGAATTCGTTTAACAAAGCCAGCAGGGACTTGGTTTCGGGAACCACCAGCACATCGTGCATGATCTGGCCGATCTTCATCTGGGCGACGCGATCGGCTGAAGGGGCGGCGATCTGGCCGAAACGAAGACGCAGGCGCGTCCAGCGCATCAGGTCCTTGGCGTAAAGCACGCCGATGATGTGTTCGGGGCCGCGCTGCGGATCGTAGACGGGGACGCGCGAGTGCTGCTCATCGACGACGCGTGACATGGCTTCGTCGAGGTTCAGGTCGGCGGGCAAAGAGAAAATTCTGGTGCGCGGCACCATCACCTGGCGGGCGGTGATGTCATCGAGTTCGAGGCCGTTCAGGAGCATCTCTTCGAGGGCGGGAGAAAGCTGCCCGGAATGGTGGGCGGCGGTGATGATCAGCTTGAGTTCGTCGGGCGAGTGGACGGAACCGTGCCTGATTTCGCGCACGCCGAAGACACGCAGAACAAAGCCAGCGGCGCGGCTCATGCCGACCGTTAACGGCCGGGTGACGGTCAGGAAAACATCCATGGGAGCGGCGACGGCGAGCGCGACTCGCTCGGCGCGCTGCAAGGCCAGCGACTTTGGAACCAGTTCTCCGAGGATGACGTGCAAGCTGGTGATCATCACAAAGGCGACGCCTACGGCGACGGCGTGAGCGTAAATCACGGCGTGCGGGATGCTTCCGATCCAAGACTCGAACAGGCGCGCCAGGACGGGTTCTCCCAGCCAACCGAGGGTCAGACTGGTGACGGTGATGCCGAGTTGCACGCCGTTTACAACCCGGCTGAGTTGCTGGTGGAGTTTGAGGACGGTGCGTGCGCCGACGCGCTGCGCTTCGATCAGTTGCTGGATGCGAGTTTCGCGGACGCTGACGAGCGCGAACTCGGCAGCGGCGAAGAAGGCATTGGCGGCTACCAGGAGCAGGATGACGAACACCCGCAGCAGCACGTATGCAATCATGGAATCCTAATTCTAACATTCCAAAGGGATAGGGACGGTGGTGACTTAGAGCGGGGTCCGTGAAGATCGCTGCCCTCGCGCGATCTGGCGCGGAACACTGTCGCGGTACAATAGGTACAGAAATCACAAGACTTATCCCACACCAGTCGCTTTCCTTTTCGTGACCTCGCGGTCTAACTAAATGAAATACGACTGGTTTCGTAATCTGGAGTTTCGGCCTTTTTGTTTCCGGCCGATTTTGCAGGAACTATTCTCTGGTTTCTTCCGTAACAACAGTTGCATGAAGGTTCTGAGATTCAATTTTTCGCAGGAGGCGGTCGTGGAAGGTAACGGCAGCGGCAAGAAAAAAAAGCGCAAACGCATCATCCTCTGGACTTCGATCGGAGTTGTTGTTCTGCTCCTGGTTGTAACCGGGGTGGTGATCGCATCGAGCGGCGGCACGAAAATCGACCCCTCAAAACTGGCGAAAGTTGAAAAGGGAGACCTCGCGAAGAGCGTGGTCGCGACGGGCAAGATCGAGCCGATCACGAAGGTCGAGGTCAAGTCGAAGGCCAGCGGCATTGTGAAGAAGCTCTACGTCGATTACGGCGACAAAGTGAAGAAGGGACAGGTGCTCGCTGAGCTTGATCGCGATGAAATTCAGGCTCGCGTCGACCAGGCACGGGCGCAGCTCGAAGCTTCGACGGCCAGCTTGAACGGGACGCGTGCAGACTTGATCCGCGCCCGGGTTGACGCCGAAGGCCCGGACGTTCCTTTGCTCAAACGCGCCTATGATCGCGCGCAGGGGATGGCCAAAGAGGGTGTGGTGTCAGCTTCTGCGCTCGACGATGCCGAGAAAAACTACAAGATGGCGTTGAACAAGCAGAATGTTTCCAAAGCGCAGTTGGAAGTTTTGCAAGCCAAGATCGGGCAGGCTCAGGGACAGATGGCGCAGGATCGCGCCAATTTGAAACAGCTTGAAGAGCAACTTGGATACACGACGATTGAATCTCCGCTGGACGGCATTGTCCTGTCGCGTGACGTCGAGATTGGCGACGCGGTGAGTTCGATTCTGGTGCTCGGTTCAACCGCTACTTTGGTGATGACGCTTGGCGATACCAGCGAGGTCTACGTCAAAGGCAAAGTGGACGAGAGCGATATCGGCAAGGTTTATCTGGGCCAGCCGGCGCGAATCAAAGTTGAGTCGTTCAAGGACAAGACTTTTACCGGGAAGGTCACGAAGATTTCTCCCATGGGCGTGGAGAAAGACAACGTCACGACTTTCGAAGTGCGCGTCTCGATCAACAACCCCGAGGGCGTGCTGAAGGCGATGATGACCGCCAACGCAGAGATCATCCTGGAAGAGCACAAGGGCGTGCTGCAAATTCCGGAAGGTTCGATTATTTACGACAAAGACAAGAAGGCGTCAGTCGAAGTGCCGGATCCCAAGGCCAAAGAAGGCAAGAAGAAGCTGGCCGTCAACATCGGGATATCGAACGGCGCAAAGACTGAGTTGCTGAGTGGGCTGAAGGAAGGCGATCAGGTGGTGCTGCAGTAGCGAGGTCTCAGGTGTTAGGTGTCAGGTCTCAGGAAGATCTCGCACCTACAACCTGATATCTGATTCGCGGGGGGCGAAAATGACTTACGGATTCTTAGCACCGCATCGAGCAGTTCGAATACTGGCGTTCATTTTGGCGACATCGCTGGCTGGGTTCGCTTCGGTCATCGGAACATTCGAGCGATCGTTTCAGGTGAATGGCAATGTTGATCTCGAAGTGCTGACGCGCTCCGGTGATATCACCGTGCGCAACGGCGCACCCGGCACGGTGTCGATTCATGCCAAGATCCAGACTGGGAATACCTGGTTCGGTGGCGACCACAAGGCGGAGGTCGAGGAATTGCAGAAGAATCCTCCGATTCGGCAGACCGGCAACAGCATTCGCATCGACTATGTGAACCTGCACAACATTTCTATCGACTACGAAATCGTGGTGCCAGAAAACACTGCGATTCGCGCCCACACCGGCAGCGGTGATCAGACCGTCGAAGGTCTGAAGGGCAGCGTTGATCTCGAAAGCGGATCGGGCGATCTTACGCTAGCGCGCCTCACTGGAGACATGCGTTTCCAGACTGGATCGGGCAATGTCAGAGGGCGCGAGCTGGCCGGGCCGGCGAAGATCAAGGCGGGCAGCGGCGACATTGAAATCGAAGAGACGGCGCCGGGCGACGTGGACATCCGCACGGGCTCCGGCAACATCACCGCCAAAGGCATCAATGGCGGATTTCACGCCGAGGCCGGCAGCGGCGACATTCACGGCAACGGATCGCCGAAGAATATGTGGAGCGTCCGCACGGGCTCCGGCAACGTGAACCTGAATGTGCCGTCTGACGCGGCGTTCGATGTGGACATCTCGTCCAGTTCAGGGAGTGTCACGCTCGGTCATCCGGTCACAACGACGATTCAAGGGCGAGTCCAGGAGACGCGCAAGAGCGTTGTCGGCAAAGTGCGCGGCGGCGGGCCGGTGGTCTCCGTACACACTGGATCTGGCGACGTTGCTGTCGACTAGCATCGCGAAAGATGAAACCGATTCAACGTTAATGCCGGCCTATCTCTAAGTCACCGAACTTTCCCTCAACTTTTTACTTGACAGCCCGCTGAACAGGTGTAGGATGTCACGCTATCCAGGGAAAGCATTCTAATTACCTCGCTTTCCTTATAAGAGATTTCTTCCCCTCGGGCCCAAGTTCAACTTATTCGTCGTCTAGTAAGGCGTTGAAGAACGCCTGCGCTTGAGGCTGTCTATGCCAGACATGGTGGAATTCATCGAGTGGGTTGGCTATGCCATTCTGTTCGGTTTATTTGTTATCGTGGTTCTCCGCGTCATCACTGGCGAAATCTCTACGCACGGACTGATCTCAGGCACAAACGCGAATGGAACACAATTCGTCAGTGCCGCTCGCTTTCAGCTTCTCGTTGTGACCTTGACCTTCGCTGCGCAATATCTCTGGCAGTTCCGGCAAAATCCGCACAGCTTGCCCGATGTTCCTCAAAGTTGGTTGCTGCTTCTCGGCGGAAGTCACCTGATCTATCACGGCAACAAATTCCAAGGGGCTCGCAAAAAGCGATTCGACATCTGAAATTAAGGAGAACCTATGCCCTCGACATATATGGATTCCTATCACGCGCTGGCCGTGCTCGAAATATTCGCAGGTTATATCGCCTGCATATTCATCGCGGTCATTGCCTTCGTGGTGGTGTGGAAAATTGCCACGGGCCAGATCGATCTTTCCCAGATTTTGAACGAAAAGGATGGTAGCCCCAAGGGAACCACGAGCATGGCCCGCTTCCAACTGCTGGTCTTTGTCTTCGTGATCGCCCTCAGCTTTTTTATGGTGGTGGTCTCAAATATCAAGATCGTCCAGGCGCATAGCGACGGCACCCGCGTCCCCGATTTGCCCGAAGTCCCCACCGGAGTGATGGCCCTGCTTGGAATCAGCGCCAGCTCCTATGCCGTTGGCAAAGCGATCCAGAATGGCGCTGGCACGGGTGGTGGGGATGGCGGTGATGCGGCGAAACAACAGGGTAATCTGGTCAAACAACCCGGAGAAAACGGATAGATAGTTCGCAATTGGCGGAACAATCTCAGTCTGCCGAAAGGATCGACGCACATGGCGCGAAAAAAAGGCGTTCACCCCCTGGTTTCTGCCGCGACCCTGGTTCCGCTGGCGATCGGATTGAGTGGCAATCTGTCTAACAATGCAACCACCGAGCGGCATCCGACGCATCAGGTGCGGACGACAACCAACCAGTTTGTTGGAGGCAGTTTTGCCCCCTCCTGCAAGCTGCCTTTCGCTGCAATTCAGGAACACCATCCCATCGATGATTCCTGTCCCGCCGATGGTGACTCCAAGACCAGCACTCCGCAAGGGAAAATTCAAGCGGCGCAGAATGACGCAAAAAACAACTTTTGCTCTGCCGATGCTTCCGTCAATATCAATTTTAACGTCCTTCAGCAGTTGCAAACCGATGCCTCCAAATCGGGAAGTGGAATTACGTTCGGGAGCGATTCACAACTTCCGAAGGATCGTACCGTGCTGCGCAATCTTACGACGCCCGTTGGTCGGTTGAGCGAAGGCATGGTTGTTCGCATCGCAGCTTTTGTCATCAATGCCCATGCTTCGAATCTCGGGAAAGGAGAAAGCGTGAACTGCAACCAACCGGACGCTGAAAGCAACGACATCCACATCGTCTTGGGACAGAATTCCAATCATGATGACGAGTGCAGTAGCGTTACCGCCGAAATGAGCCCGCACTTTCGTCCTGCGATTTGGACACCATCGAACTTGAACGAACACAACACTCATCTCTATCGTTTCACTGGGCAGCTTTTCTTCGACGCCAGTCATCGTCCCTGCGCGGGAGGAAAGGGTAGTCCCGCGCGCTCCTCTCTCTGGGAAATTCATCCCGTCTATGCAGTCGACATCTGCATGGACACAAACAACAACTGCAAAGTTGATAGCGACGAAAACTGGGTTTCATTCTCGGAAGAGATGGGCGAGGATTCCAGTGAGACGCATCTCTTCTTGCCAGAAGATATTTCCCGCGAGTTCGGGTCGGCACGCAGATCTCGCAAAAATGAGTAGGTACGTCTCTTCGTCAACCCGTCGTCAGAGCCTCGACTGAACCTATTCTTGACGCAACCCCGTCTGCATCCGATACTGCATGAAGTCCTCAATGAACTCCCAAATGACACGGGGTACTGGATTGTCACGCACCGCGATCATTACCCTCACTACGGATTTCGGACTCAACGATCACTTCGTCGGCGCCGTGAAAGGCGTGATTCTTGATACCGCTCCGGACGCGCAGATTATCGACATCAGCCATGCGGTGCAGCCCTTTGACATTCTCGATGGGGCGCTGACGATTTCGCAGGCCTATTCCTACTTCCCTGCCGGTACCATCCATATGGTCGTCGTCGACCCCGGAGTGGGCACGGCGCGGCGACCGGTGATTCTGACGGGCGATCGGCACATCTTCGTCGCTCCCGACAACGGTGTGCTTTCGTTGATCTACGACCGCGAGGATCGCCTCTCGGTGCGACACGTCACCGCGGACCATTATTTTCTGGAGCCGCGCAGTAATACTTTCCACGCGCGTGACATTTTCGCTCCGGTGGCGGGATTCCTGGCCAAGGGAGTCGATCCGGAACGCTTTGGCGAAGAGATCACGGATTACGTCCGCTTCGGAGCGCCGCGGCCCAAACCTGTCGACGAACGCACGTTGCGCGGGATCGTTTTGAAAGTGGATCGCTTCGGAAATCTCATCACCAACATCACTCCCCAGGATGCGCCGCAGTTGTTCGAGGTCAAGCCACCAGGTTTCAAAATTGCGATCGGAACGAAGTCCCAGGCAACTCGCATGTGTACGAATTATGCCGAGGGAGCGCCGGGAGAAGTCTTCGGGATTCTCGGCAGTATGGGTTTTCTGGAAGTAGCGACCAACCGCGGATCGGCGTTTCAAATTCTGGGAGCGGGCAAAGGGAGCGAAGTGAATGTGGTGATGGAGAAATCAGCTGTCAGTATTTAGTGGTAGTACCTCAGTTGGCCATGAAGCATGACCAAAACACTGTCCGCTCTGTAAGACCTCCCTTCGCTTCACTGGCAAAGGTGGAAGGCGGGTCTACTCCTCGAGAACTGCGGAGCTTGCCGGAATTTGAACCTAGTGTGGCGAAGTGCAGACTAAACGAGTGTGGACCGGCAAGCTGGGTCAAGCATGTCTCGGATGCGGAGAAATTTCAACCTGACGCGCTACCCATTTGGCCGACGGAGTCGCCGCGCCGGTTTGGTTTTGCTAAATGCTAAGTGCTAACTGCTGCCCTTCGTCCCCGGATGGACATAGTGATCCATCTCCGCCGTCCACTTTAGGAAGCGCCAGAGGCTGGTGCGTTCGATCCACAGGAATTCCCAAAACTCGAGGAAACCTATTTGCGTCATTTTGACGCCGGTGAAAGTCTCGATGCGCCATAGGAGATAGGGGCTGCGCCAGGGCGCAATCCGGTGGCCGCGAGTGGAGTTCCAGAGAAAGCGCAGCATCGGGCGCATGGGTTCAGTATAGGGGAGGTCAGAGGTTCGAGGTCAGATTGCAGAAGTGGAACCCTTCGACGGATTGTCACCTCTGCAATCTGACCTCTGACTTCTGACCTCCGTCTCTCTATTTTGTGATTTCTACGCTGGCGCGGGTGTTTTCCCACTCCATGCGGAGGGTGCATTTGCTGCCGGCCTGGTCGAAGGCGATCAGGAAATTCTCTACCGGACCCGAAGTTTTCGAAACGGTCATGGGGGCGCGCACCAGGTCTTCTTTTTCGCCTGGATAATCGGTTCCCCATTCGCCGGTCTTCTTGCTGACGACCAGCCACCATGAATCGGCCTTGGGCACCGTGAAAATTGTATAGCTTCCGGCAGGAACGGCTTTGCCGCCCACGGTCAGGTTTGTGTCGGTGACGAAGGTCGTGGCGTCGTTTGCGCCGGTACGCCAGATCTGTCCGTAGGGCACGAGCGCTTTATCGCTTGCCTCTCCGAAAATCTTCCGTCCTTTCGCGCGCGGACTGGAATAGTCGATCTTGATGGTTTTGCCGTCGGAAAACTTGCAGGACGCACTGGCCGGCGGACTGGGCCGCTTCGATTTGTCATTGGACATGTTCATCTGGGCCGAAACGAAAGTTGTCGCCGCAAATACAGCGACTGCGATTAAGGCGGATTTCTTCTTCATGAGTTCCCTCCTGGGATAGCACTTGGCACTTAGAGGTTAGCCAAACAAAACATTGGCGCGCGCCGTTTGCCGACCTCGGTCCATTCGCCTGGAGCGGGTGTCGTTATCGCTGACGGCTAAATGCTAAGCGCTAAATGCTGGTTTTCTGACTGCTGAATTATACCCATATCCGCCGTTACAATCTCCGCCGTTACAATCAGTGGATGGCCGTCTTCAACGAGAAGCAGGAAGAACTGGAACACTTTGAAATGCGGATGGGAATACCGCGCGGACGGCTTGCCGTCACCATGGACCTGGTCACGGACGCGATGGCTCTGGTCGGGCAACACGGAGTTTACTGCCAGAGCCAGCGCTGGCCGGGCAAGCCGGTCATGGACGTGCAACTCATCATGAAAAATCTAAACGACGCCAAAGAACTGATTCAGAGCGTCATGGAAGAACTGAAGCCTAAGGCTAAGGCCTAAGCGTCCCCCAGCGGCTAAAAGCCGCGTCGATTTTTTGGCGAGTTTGCGGTGAGGCTAGAAGCCGCACCCTTTCAAAGCAAGATCGAGACCGGAGTTTTTCCGCAGCCTCTGAAGCCGTGCCCTTTCAAAGCACTCTTTCAAAGCGCCCTTTCAAAGCACTCTTTCAAAGCGCCCTTTCAAAGCGGTTCATGATTCGACTTAGTCAGAAGCTGCCTAAGGGATGCTGGGCCGGGGCGGCGGTACACGGCCGTCGGTGCACTAAAGTTTTTCGCGCAAGTCAGTCCCCGCTGCCGCCACGGTCGCCGGAAGACTTACAATCGTCTGTATGGAGCGCAAAATCTTCTGGGCTTCGTTCACCGTGCTCGGACTGGCGGCCGACTTTATTCTGCCGATCTGGTGGGCACTCGGCGCGACGATCCCCATCGCCTACGTCTCGTGGTGGGTGGCGTATCGCAGCGGCTGGTTCGAGTAAACTGCTCGGCTCAACTTTTGATTTCCAATCCTAATTTCCAATTCTAATTCCCAACTTTTTGATCGAAGAACCGCGCCATTATTTCGAGCGCCTCGGTCGTTTCTGGAAAGGTGAAGTGGTACCAGAAGGCGTGCGGCAGCGCCTCGAAGACGACCAACTGCGCGTCATTGCCGGCGCGCAACAAAGCCCGATGAAACGTCGAGGTGTCGCTCAAGAGAATATCTCGGGTGCTGGTGACGAGGAGCGTGGGCGGCATGCCGCGCAGATCGGCGAAGAGTGGCGAAAGCACGGGATCCCTGGGATTGGCCTTGCCTACATAAGGATCGCCAGGCGGCTGATCTGGTTTTAGCGGTTCCATGCGTCCGGGAAAGCCGTCAAGAGTGAACAGTTGGCGTGAATCGCCGTTGCGGCTGAGATCGGCGCGGCCTGAGAAAATTCCGAGCGCGGCGGGAAGCGGCAATCCGAGTTGCTTGAGGCGCACGGCGACTTCAGCGGTCAGAATGGCTCCGGCAGACGTACCGTAGATTCCGATGTTGTGCGGGTTGTAAGTTTTCAGCAGTTCTTTGTAGACTCCGACGACGTCATCGACCGCGGCGGGAAAAGGATTCTCGGGCGCGAGCCGGTAGTAGACAGAGACAACTTTAATCTTCGCCAGATTCGCGATCGGGACGCCTTCAATCAATGAGCCGGAATCGGAATTGAATCCGCCGCCGTGAAGATTGATGAGCACACGGTCGGGTCGCGGAGTCGAGCGAGGCGTGATGATATCTGTGCGGACTCCGGCCACCGTCGTTTCCTCGACATTTGCCGGATAGAGTCTGAGCGCTTCGGCGGAGTCCGTTTTGCGCCAGATATCGGTGCGAGCGCGGCGTTCGGCGAGGGTCTCGGGCGGTCCAACTTTTTGCTGGTTGAGCGATTCAAGCCAGTTCCGCGCTTCAGGACTGATGGTTGCGGGCATGGGAATCACGCGCGTGATATGCGCGGTGCCGTCGGGGTCGAAAGTGGCGGAATCTGGCTGCTCGGGGTTGGATTGGGCTGGAAGATTGAGAACGAAAGCGAACACGGTCGTGCTGACGAGGCAAAACGAGCGAACTTTCATGCCGATAGTTTTACCAGAGCGGCAGGGGCGCACGAAAGAGCGGGGGGCAACAGCATTACGACACAGAGTACTTGCCCGCGTCGATCGTCTTTTGCGCGATCTGTTGGCGTAGGGCGATCGTGTTGAAGGGTTCGTGCTTGGATAGCCGGCGCACAATCGCCAACTGGGTCCGCAACATGTCGCCTTCGGCCACGTCGGCCGTTACTTTCTTTGCGGCCGACTCCACTTTTTCGAACGCCTGCGTCAGATAGACTCGCGTCATTGCGATCGGCAACGCGGACGCCGCTTCGCCTTTTTGTTCGACCATTTTCTGGGCTCGCAGCACGGCCGATTCCATGGCGTAAATCTCAATCGTCATGTCGGCGATGGCGCCCATGACTTCCTGCTGGTCCTGGATCGCCATCATGTATTTTTGCGTCGCGGAGCCGGCAATGAAGAGGCCGAGTTTTTTCGCCTGCGCCACCAATTTGCGCTCTTCCGCAAGCGGGCCTTCGATCTCTTCGCCGGTGGAGGGACTGCTCAGCACTTCGTCCATCAACTTCTTGATCGCGGGCATCAGCGGCAACTGGCCGCTCATGGCACGCTTCAGCAGAAATCCGGTGATGATCAGGCGGTTGATTTCATTGGTGCCTTCAAAGATGCGGTTGATGCGGGCATCGCGGTAGGCGCGCTCCGCCGGATACTCTTCCACAAACCCGTATCCCGCATAAATTTGCAGAGTCTCGTCGACGACGTAATCGATCATTTCCGATCCCCAGACTTTGAGGATCGAGCATTCGACGGCGTATTCTTCGATCGCCTTGCGCCGGTCTTTTGCAGCGTCGGGGCTGGCGCCGTCAATTTCCGAGAGCAGCGTATCCATCATGCCCACGGTGCGATAAACAAGAGATTCGCCAACGTAGATGAGCGTGGCCATGTTCGCGATCTTCTCGCGCACCAGCCCGAAGTCGCCAATGGTTTTGCCGAACGCCTTGCGCTGCTTGGCATACGACACCGCGCTCTCAACCGAGACGCGAGCTCCACCGACGCACATGGCGCCAAGTTTGAAGCGGCCAATGTTCAGGATGTTGAAGGCGATGACGTGACCCTTGCCAATTTCGCCGAGCAGGTTCTCGACCGGAACCTTGCAGTCATTCAAAATGATGGGGCAAGTGGAGGAGCCACGAATTCCCATCTTGTGCTCTTCAGCGCCAACGGAAAATCCCGGGAAGGTGCGCTCAACCAGAAACGCAGAGAATTTTTCGCCGTCGATCTTTGCGAACACGGTGAACAGATCGGCGAAGCCGGCGTTCGTGATCCACATTTTTTCGCCATTCAGAATGTAGTGCTTGCCATCCGGCGAAAGCACAGCGCGGGCGCGGCAATTGAGCGCGTCCGAACCTGACGTGGCTTCCGACAAAGCATAAGCACCCACGGTTTCTCCAGCAGCCAGGCGCGGCAGATATTTCTTCTTCTGGTCTTCAGTGCCGAAATAGACGATCGGCAGCAGGCCGATGCCGCTGTGCGCGCCCCATGTGGTGGCAAAACCGGCGTACTTCGCGATGTGGTCGGCGATGATGGCGGCGGTGACTTTGTCCATTTCGAGGCCGCCGTAGGCTTCGGGAATTTCGACGCCACTCAGGCCGAGGTCGCCAGCCTTTTTCAGCAGATCGCGCGATGCCTGGTAATCCTTGTGCTCGATCTTTTCCGATTGCGGAAGAATCTCATTGACCGCAAATTCTTCCGTCGTCTGGCCAATCATCTGCTGCTGGTCAGAGAAGTCTTCCGGAGTAAACACATCCGCGGTCTGCCGCTCTTCGAGCAGAAAGCTGCCGCCGAGAATCTTGGTTTTGGGGGCTATGGTGATGGTGGCCATTTCTTACCTCGGATTTCAGGATGGCGGTTCTGTGTGTATAAAGACAATTGAATAAACGTGCGCTGACCTATTTTAACTTGAGCACAACGAGACTCCGCCTACCGAGCATCGAATAGCAGCCCGTCGTTTAGCAGTCCGTCATTCAAGGCGTACGAACCAAACGCACCGCGACCACGCCGCAGGCACTGCTCATATTGATTTCTCAACAATTGATAGCGCAGGCTCCCGCCGGGATCATTTTGCCCCTGCATGTTGAGCCGCTCTTCGGCCAATCGCCGCGCCAGTTCACTACAGTCGCCAAACTGATATTGCCAGCACGAAGAGCCGTTCCAGTATTGCCCCACGGCGCAGGTGTAGGTCCTCGGGGCAATGCAAGCGCCTCCGCTATTGCGCGATTGCCCTGGGGGGCAAAAGCCGCACGGTTGTTTTCGACAGCGCAGTTGAGAAGGGAACGCGGCACTACGCAGCGGCGTCGCCTTTTTGAAGGGATGCCAGAACGACCGGCCGCTCTCTTTTGCGGGAGACGGCTTGAAGGATGACGGCTTGGATGAAGAGGGCGACGATGGACTTGCGCTGCCACCATGCGACGCGGAACTGATGGAACTGGATCTGATCGACGAGCCCATCCTCGCCGATCCCATGGATGAAGACCCGCTGGAACCACCGGAAGACCCGCTGTGTGAAGCGCCGCCCGAACTCAACCCGCCCGAACTGGGAGATCCTCCCAATGAATGCTGTGAAAGCAGAGCAACTGAAACTACGAGGACCGCTGCGAAGAGGAAACCGGAGAGCCGCATGACGCACCTCCCAAACCGACTGAGGCAGTCGGTGCAATCCTTGATGTGACCGGATACTTTGGACGCTAGTTACCGCCCTAGCTTACCGCACAATCTGGTCAACAAACGTACTTGTTAAGTAAAGATTGGTCAAAAATCAGTTCAGATTCTCAAAAATCCCGGCCGCGCCCATGCCTCCGCCGACGCACATCGTGACCAGACCGTAGCGGGCTTTACGCCTCTTCAGTTCGCGGATCACGCTGGCGGTGAGCTTGGCGCCTGTGCAACCCAGCGGATGCCCCAGAGCGATCGCGCCGCCGTTCGGATTGACGCGCTCGAGATCGAGTCCCGCTTCTTTAATCACCGCCAGTGACTGCGCCGCGAAAGCTTCGTTTAATTCGATCACATCGATGTCAGAGAGCTTCAATCCGGCCAGCTTCAAAGCCTTGGGAATGGCAAACACAGGGCCCAGGCCCATCTCTTCGGGCTTGTACCCGGCGGTGGCGAATGAGACGTAGCGAGCTAAGGGGGCGATGCCCAGGGCTTTCGCTCGTTCCGCTGACATCACGACGGCGGCTGCCGCGCCATCCGACATCTGCGAAGAATTTCCGGCCGTCGTCACACCCTTGACGTGGAACGCGGCTTTGAGCGCGGCCAGCGCCTCCAGAGAAGTATCGGCGCGCGGACCCTCGTCTACTTTGAATGAGATTTCCTGCTTCTTTGGCTTCGATCCGTTGGGCGTGGTGAAGGTGACCGGCACCGCGACGGTCTCTTCGTCGAACTTCCCTGCAGCGATCGCGGCCAGTGCCTTCTGATGGCTGCGCAACGAAAATTCGTCGCAAGCCTCACGCGTGATGCCGATACGCCGGGCGAGCCGCTCGGCGGTGAGGCCCATGGAAAGATAAGAGTCGGGATAATGATCGACCAGCCAGGGATTTGGCGATATCTTATTGCCGCCCATCGGGATCATCGTCATCGATTCGGTCCCGCCGGCGACCATGACTTCAGCGCCGCCGCTCATGATGCGCTCAGCGGCCATGGCAATCGCCTGCAATCCAGAGGAGCAGAAGCGATTGATCGTCACCGCAGAAACCTCAACCGGCAGGCCGGCGCGCAGCGAAGCGATGCGGGCGACGTTCATCCCCTGCTCGGCTTCGGGCATGGCGCATCCGAGGATTACGTCTTCAATTTCCTTGGCATCAAGTTGCGGGACACGGTCAAGCGCGCCTTTGATGGCGACGGCAGCGAGTTCATCGGGCCGGGTGGAGCGCAGAGTGCCTTTGTAGGCGCGGCCTACAGGCGTGCGGACGGAGGAAACGATGACGACTTCACGCATTGGGTAATTTTACTCCGCGGGAATCCCCCTGTACCACCCCGACGCGCCCTATTCGAGTATTCTCAAGTCATGGCTGAGAACCTCCTGGAGTACGCACAAAAGATGGCTGAAAATGCCCGTGCGGGGCTGGAAATCGAAAAAAAACTGCTGGAAAAGATTCTCGCTAAGCAACAGCCGAAGCAACCCGCCGAACCCAGCCAGCATTCGCGGTGACCTCTCGTCGAAACGATCGTCAGACCGTGATGTATTCGGTCATCGCGCTGGGTGCAGGAATAGGATCGCCATGCTCTCGCATACCTTCCAAGTGAAACTCAACCGCTTCGCGGATAAGGTCCTTCACTTCATCCAGAGTTTTGCCAGCAGCGCCGAGACCAGGCAAATCGGGAGCGTATGCGCCCCAGCCGGTATTCGATTTTTCGTAGACGATGAGGTATTTCATTTAAGCCCTGCCTGCTTGAGGGTATTGTTCAACGTTCCGGGCGGAATGTCCACTGACGGATGGCCAGCAACCGTAACTGTTCCCGGCTTCGCGGGATGATGAAATTGGCGGTGACTGCCCTTGGTTCGAGCGATGCGCCAGCCATCTTGCTCAAGGCGCTTGATGACATCGCGAACTTTCATACTGACCCTTCGCCCACTATTTACGAACTTCCCTTTTTCAACTGCTGTTTCCAACCCAGCACCCGCGCCTTGTTGCCTTCCGCCTCGGCTTCGGGGACCATTCCTTTTTTCTGGTAAAGAATGGAAAGGCTCGTGTGCGCGAGGATGTCGTCGGGATCGATTTCTGAAATTTGTTTTGCGGTCGCGATGGCTTCGTCGAAGCGATTCAGGTCTTGGAGGGCCCGGGTTAGTCCATGCAGGGCATCGGTGAATCGTGGATCAGCGGCCAGCGACTTCTTGTACTCTTCGACAGCCTGCTCGTGGTGGCCTTCGAGGACGAGATCCAGGGCGGCGTAGTAGTGGTGCTCGGCTTGTTGGCGGGAGTCTGCGGGGTTGGCGGAGTCGTTGGGCATGGATTGAGATTTAAGGTGATTCTAGCAAGACGTGCCTAGCCGGCAGGCTCTGCATTGGAGGCCGAGCTTCGCTCGGCTTGGACGGGCGAGGGCGCCCGTCCCCACACGATCTCCCCACACCAACTACGCGTTCTCCGGCTTCCAGCGCAGTATCGGCTTGCGAGCTGCGGCGGTTTCATCCAGGCGCTGGATGCGCGTGTTGTGCGGCGCTTCCAGAACGAACTGCGGGTCTTCTTCCGCCTCTTCCGCGATCGACTTCATCGCTTCGATGAAGAGATCGAGTTCTTCGAGGGGCTCGCTTTCGGTTGGCTCGATCATCAGCGCTCCGGGGACGATCAGCGGAAACGCAGTCGTGTAGGGATGGAATCCGTAATCGATCAGGCGTTTCGCCAGGTCCATCGTCTTGACGCCTTTTTTCGCCTGGAGCTTGTCGCTGAAAACGACTTCGTGCATCGAGGGCGTGTCGTAGGGGAGATCGAACGTCCCTTCCAGCGCCTTGCGGATGTAGTTGGCGTTGAGGACTGCATCTTCGGTGGTCTGGCGCAGGCCATCGGGGCCGTTGGCGAAAATGTAGGCGAGCGCGCGAATGAACATTCCAAAGTTGCCGTAGAAAGCGCGCACGCGGCCGACTGACTCCGGACGGTTGTATTCGAAGCCGAGCGTGCCATCGGGCTTGGTGATGACGACTGGCGTCGGCAGGAACGGCGCGAGAATTTTTTTCACCGCGACCGGGCCCGAGCCGGGGCCACCTCCGCCGTGGGGCGTGGAAAATGTTTTGTGCAGGTTCAGGTGCATGACATCGACGCCAAAGTCGCCGGGGCGAGCTTTGCCGACGAGGGCGTTCATGTTGGCGCCGTCCATATAGAGCAGGCCGCCTTTTGCATGCATGAGGTCGGCGATCTTGTGGATCTCCTGCTCGAAAACGCCGAGCGTATTGGGGTTGGTGACCATGAGCGCGGCGACATCTTCGTTCATCTGCGCAGCCAGAGCGGCAACGTCGACCATGCCACGATCGTTCGACTTGAGATTTTCAACCGCGTAGCCGACGGTTGCGGCGGTCGCGGGATTGGTGCCATGCGCCGAATCTGGAATCAGAATTTTCTTGCGCGCGTTGCCTTTCGATTCGTGATAGGCGCGGACCATGAGCAGGCCCGTGAGTTCGCCTTGCGCGCCGGCCGCGGGCTGCAACGTGATCGCATCCATGCCGGTGATTTCCAGAAGGCAATCGCTGAGCGTCTGCATGATGCGCAGCGCGCCTTGCGAAACCTTCTCGGCTTGATAGGGATGCCCGTTCGCGAGTCCCTCAACCCGGGCAACAAATTCGTTAACCCGCGGGTTGTATTTCATCGTGCACGAGCCGAGCGGATACATACCGAGATCGATGGCGTAGTTCCATGTCGACAGGCGCGTGAAGTGGCGGATGATTTCGATCTCGCTCACTTCCGGCATGTTGCCGAGGTCTTTTCGCTCTTGCTTGCCGAGCAGCTTCGCCGTATCTACTTCGGGAACGTCGAGCGGCGGCAACTTCCACGCGGCTTTGCCGGGAGACGACTTCTCGAAGATCAAGCCTTCGTTTTGGTTGATGTGACGCGTCGCTTTGCGAGTTACATGCTTCATAGGTTGTCTATCGTCTAATCTAAAGATCCTTTGTCATTCCTGACGAAGAGTGCCACGTCCCGGTTCCGCCACAAGACGGGCACACGCCCGTTCCCGAGCAATTCCGACACTTCGGATCATCCTCATTGAGGTGCGTGTTCGTTCCCGTTCCGAAGCACTGATTGCACTTTCCGTCTCCACGGCATTCCGAACACCGGTTAGAACCTGGCATAGGGTTTTGGCGTCGATCGGATCTGCTTCATCGCGTCACCTCTTCAGGTTCGGCGTCCTTGCTTAAGACGGATCGTTCGCTTTCAGCGACAAGGCCAACCGCGGTGTCGATCATCGACCGCGTCGTCAGTTCCGTGCAGCACCAGAGCGCCGCGTTGCCAAGTTCTGGGTAGAACTTTTTCAGCGGAAGACCGCCGACGATTTTGTGTCCCAGCAGGCGCGAGTTGATCGCGTAAGGATCTTCACTTGTCTCCACAACGAATTCGTTGAATCGCGGAGCGCCGCCGAAGAGCACCTTGGCGTGTTTGCTGAATTGGTCGGCAGCGTATGCGGTTTTCGCCATGTTCTGCTTGGCCAATTCTCGCAATCCGACTTTGCCGTAGACGGTCATGAAGATATTGACCATGAGCGCGACCAAGGCCTGGTTGGTGCAGATGTTTGAGGTCGCCTTCTCGCGGCGGATGTGCTGCTCGCGCGTGGCCAGCGTCAAAACGAATCCGCGCTTGCCGTTCTTGTCGACCGTCTGGCCGGCGAGACGGCCCGGCATTTGGCGGACGAATTTGTCTTTGGTTGCCAACACGCCGCAGTAGGGACCGCCGAATCCGACAGGCACGCCAAACGACTGCGCTTCCATGGCCACGATGTCGGCGGCGCGTGGCGGCTCGACGATGCCGAGCGATGCGGCTTCGGCGATCGACACGATCAGCAGCGCTCCTCGCTTGTGGGCGATCTCGGCGATGGCTTCGATATCTTCGATCGTGCCAAAGAAATTCGGCGACTGAATCAGGACGCACGCGGTCTGATCGTCGACGGCTTTCTCGAGTTCCTTGAGATCGATTTGGCAGGAACTCGTGAAACCGACGGTCTTCTGTGCAATCTCCTGATGGGTCGCGTAGGTCGTGAGCACTTCACGATATTCAGGATGCACGTTGCGCGCGATCACTGCTGACTGCCGCCCGGTGACGCGGACGGCCATCATCACGGCTTCCGCGGCTCCCGTAGAGCCGTCATACATCGAGGCGTTGGCCAGGTCCATGCCGGTGAGTTCGGAGATCATGGTCTGGAATTCGAAGATGGCCTGGAGCGTGCCCTGGGCAAACTCGGCCTGATAAGGCGTGTACGACGTGAGAAATTCGCCGCGCTGCACGAGGGCATCGATCACGACCGGACGGTAGTGAGCGTAGGCTCCGGCTCCGAGAAAACTGGTGTAGCCTTCGCCATTTTCTTTGGCACGCTGTTTGAACCAGTCGACGATCTCGGACTCGGCCATCTGCCGGGGGATGTTGAGGTCGCGGGTGAGGCGATATTCGGCGGGAATGGGCGAAAAAAGTTCGTCGACAGATCGGATTCCGATCGCCTGGAGCATGGCGGCGCGGTCCGCGGGAGATTTAGGTAGATAGCGCATAGGGCTTTCTTTTGATGTAATCGGCAGATGAAACGATTGCAGAGGTTAGAGGTCAGATTGCAGAAGTTAAATCCTCAGCCTTCAGCAGCCATCAAGGGGCTAAGGTTTTACCTCTGCAATCTGACCTCTAACTTCTGCCCTCGTTTTCAGTGTCCAGCCTCTTCGCTGATAAATTTTTCGTAATCGGCAGCCGAGAGCAGCCCGTTCAGCTCTGCCGGATCTTTAATCTTGATCTTGACCATCCAGGCGGCGTGCGCATCTTTGTTGACTTGCTCTGGAGCGGTGGACAAAGCATCGTTCGTGGCGGTGACGGTTCCAGAGACCGGCGCAAACAGATCGGACACAGCTTTCACCGACTCGACGGTACCGAAAGTTTTGCCCGAAGTGATCTCGGCGCCCACCTTGGGCAATTCAACGAAGACGATGTCGCCGAGCGAATCCTGCGCGTGGGCGGTGATGCCGATGGTGCCGTCGGGAGTGATCCATTCGTGTTCTTTCGTGTATTTGCGGTCGGTCGGGTATGACATCTGGCTTCTCGCTCCTGGCTATTCGCTGTTCGTCGTTCGCGTTGGGCCCACCCTAAACATCGCAAAAGGCGCGACGTTTAGGATGGGGCACCCGCGGTTGTTACGATTTCTTTGGACGCTTATAAAACGGCGTCGGGATTACCTGGGCCTTAACAGCCTGGCCTCGAATTTCTACCTTCACTGGCGTTCCAATCGCGGCGTGTTCGATGGGAACATAGGCTAAGGCAATATTCTTTTTCAGAAACGGTGCGGGCGAACCGCTGGTTACGTAGCCGATCTCGCGGCCATTTTCGTCTTGAATTTTGTAGCCATCGCGGGCGATACCGCGATCGATCATTTCGAGGCCGACCAGTGTTTTCGTCACGCCCTTGGCTTTCGCAGTTTCTAGTGCCGAGCGGCCGATGAAATCTGGCTTCTCCATTTTGATAAAGCGATCGAGCCCGGCTTCCCACACGTTGATTGTGTCGGAGATCTCGTGTCCGTAAAGGGGCAGCTTGCCTTCGAGGCGAAGCGTGTTGCGCGCGCCCAGTCCGCAGGGAACGGCGCCAAATTCTTTCCCGGCTTCTAGAATCGCGTACCAGACACGGGCACTCGTCGCTTCGTCCGAAGGAATGTAGATTTCGAAACCGTCTTCGGCGGTGTAACCGGTGCGGCCAAGCAAAATATTTTTCATTCCGCAGAGTGTGCCGCGCGTGACCCAGTAGAACTTGACGGCTCCGAGATCGGCGTCGGTCAGCTTCTGAAGAAGATCGACACCCTTCGGACCCTGAATCGCGATCTGCGTGAATTCGTCGGAGAGATGCTCGACGGCGCAATCGAACTGAAGCGTGTTGCTGCGCACCCAGTTGAAATCTTTTTCGCGGGTGCCGGCGTTGATCACGAGGAGATATTCGTCTTCGCCGAGCCGGTGGACGATCACGTCATCGACGAACGTACCTTCGGGATAAAGCAGCGCCGAATACTGCGCCTGTCCGATGGCGAGGCGCGAGGCATCGTTCATCGAAATGTGCTGCACGGCGGCCAGCGCTTCGCGCCCGGCGAGGCGAATGTCGCCCATATGGCTGACGTCGAAAATGCCGACGCCGTTGCGCACGGCCATGTGCTCGTTGACGATGCCGCATCCGATCGACGCCGGGTATTCGACGGGCATATCCCAGCCGCTGAATTCGACCATCTTCGCGCCCATTTGGCGATGGACGGCATTCAGCGCGGTCTTGCGGATGACAGGGGCGGCTTCGACTACAGACAAGGAGAACCTCAGCAGTTGGAACTATTTAAGTTAACATCCGGCCGGGAATAGCAGCAAGGGAGAGGCAAGCGACCAGGTCTCAGGTGTTAGGTGTCAGGTGTCAGCGATCAAAGTCGCTCGCTGTCCGTAGTCGGGTCTTGGGGTTGCTTTTCCTGAGACCTGGCACCTAACACCTGACACCTGCTCTTGTGACACCTGCCCTTGTGACTTCCGTTACGTTTCTTCGATGACCCGGTCCGCGCTAGATTTAAAAGCATGTCGGCCAAGCCAGGTACCAGCAAGATCTGCTGCGCGCAGTGCGAGAGTCCCGAAGACTCTTGCGGATGCGAGAAATTCTGTGTTTACTGCCAGTCGCAGCTCGACGTATGCCTCTGTACGGACGGCCTCTACTACTGCGAAGCTTGCCGCAAGGCTTGCGACTACAAGCCCGCGAATTAGGCGTCGACCACTGCATCCGCGGAAATTCTGCCCTGCCGTGCAATCGCATCTATTCGTGACCCAAGATCAGGATGCGTGGAGAATAGTTCGACAAGTCTGCTGAATCTGACCGGTATCTCTGCACGCCGATACAAGCCTGTCAGCGCGCGAATCGCGGCCTCCGGTTCGTCCGTTGCTTCCACCGACAAGCGATCCGCGATGTACTCGTGTCGACGGGATAAAGCATAGAAAATCGCCAACGGAAGTAGGATCGCAATAAAGTTGGAGAGTATCTTCCACGGCATCGGCAGCCGTGGCATTACCATCAAAGCGATAGCAACGGCGACAAAAAGTCCACTCATTATGGCCAACATCTGCACGGCGTCCTTTCGGCGTACATGGGCCAATTCGTGACCAATGACGAAGTCGAGTTGTGCGCCGTGTAACCAGAGTCCGTAGTCGTCCGTTACCGCAATCTGGCGGATTCCGCCGTACGCGTTTGTCAGGTGCCCCCTTCCAAACGGCACAACGCAAACCCGCTCGATATGAACTCCCATTTTTTTCGACATCACCAAAGAACGCTTGTACAGCTCACCCGACTTAACGCGGCGAGGGGTCAATCCTTCCGCAGCCCTGAGTTCGACTTTGCCGAATACCGCGATGAGTGCCGCACCGAACATCCATAGAAACCCGGCGATTTCCCTCGCGTAAATCTGCTCCATTCCGACGGCCACAAAAAGAAGGGCAAAGGTTGAAGAAGCCGTTCTCCAGAAAGCCAACCGGAAAACATCCCCGCCCGTCCATTTCTTCCCGAACACATAAGCATCCGACTGATACGTGACGAATCGACCAATCAGCATGGTCGTCGACAGCGGAATCACGAGCAAAATCCAAAGCGGCATAGAGGCGAGACGAGAGTTGTCGACCGAATCGTGGAGCAGCACTGATAAGGACCACCAAATTGGTACCGCGAAGATCGTTTGTAACGATGCCCAGCGCGCATACCTAACCCATCTCGTCGGCTGCTGATTTGCCGCACATGACTTTGCCACAAATCGCAGCCACGCCGCCGACGCGAGGGGAAAGAGTAATGTCGCCCCTGCTCCACCAATCAACAGCATGTTCGCGACGGACATAGGCCGACTCGGCATCTGTGGAGCTTATCCTGGTCACTTACTGGGTCTACAAGGCAATGTTGCAATCCCACGTTCCGGCGAGCGGTCTAGATCACCACCGCTTCGCGATACTCCCCGTACACTTTCCGCATCGCGTCGCTGATTTCACCGACCGTCGCATTGGCCTCGACCGCGGCCAGAATTTTCGGCATCAGATTTTCTCCTGAGCGGGCCGTGTCTTCGACCGCGCGGATCGCGGCTCGCCAGGTTTCAGGATTGCGTTTTGCGCGCAGGGCTTGCAGGCGTTCGACTTGCTTCGGTTCCAGCGCTGGATCGATTCTTTGGATCGGCACCGCTTTTTCTTCGTCGATCTGAAATTTGTTGACGCCGACGACGATGGCCTCATGCCGATCGACCGACTGCTGATATTCGTAGGCGGCGTTTTGAATTTCCTGCTGGACGTATCCGCGTTCGATCGCTTTGAGCATTCCGCCCATGGCTTCGATTTTTTCGAGGTAGGCGTCGGCGCGCTTTTCAATTTCACTGGTCAGCGACTCGATGTAATACGACCCGGCCAGCGGATCGACAGTCTGCGGCGCTCCTGACTCAAACGCGATGACTTGCTGCGTGCGCAGAGCGATTCGCGCGGAGGCTTCGGTCGGCAACGCCAGGGCTTCGTCAAAGGAATTGGTGTGCAGACGACTGCGTCCCGCCCAGAACGGCGGCCATGGCCTGAATCGCCGTGCGCACGATGTTGTTTTCCGGTTGCTGCGCGGTTAGCGTCGAGCCGGCGGTTTGGGCGTGAAAGCGGAGCATCCACGATTTCGGATTCTTCGCCTGGAAGCGCGAGCGCATGATCTTCGCCCACATGCGGCGCGCGGCGCGGAACTTCGCGACTTCTTCCAGGAAATTGCTGTGCGCGTTGAAAAAGAAGGACAGGCGCGGGGCGAACTTATCGACATCCAATCCCGCGCGGATCGCTGCTTCCACGTAGGCGATGCCGTTGCCGAGCGTGAATGCGACTTCCTGCACGGCGGTCGATCCGGCCTCGCGCATGTGATAGCCGGAGATCGAAATCGTGTTCCAGTCGGGCACGTTTTCGTTCGTCCAGGCAAACAGGTCGGTGATGATCCGCATCGCCTGCTGCGGCGGATAAATATAAGTTCCGCGCGCGATGTATTCCTTGAGGACGTCATTTTGCACGGTGCCCGAGAGCTTGCGAATGTCGCGCCCCTGCCTGCGTGCGACGGCGACGTATAACGCCAGCAGGATCGACGCCGTGGCATTGATGGTCATCGAGGTTGAAATCTTTGTCAGGTCGATGCCGTCGAAGAGGCGCTGCATGTCTTCGATGGAGTCGATGGCCACGCCGACTTTGCCGACTTCGCCCATGGCCAGCGGATGGTCCGAGTCGAGGCCAATCTGTGTTGGCAGATCGAACGCCACCGAGAGCCCCGTGGTGCCGTTCGCGAGCAGGTATTTGTAGCGTTTATTCGATTCCTCGGCGTCGCCCATGCCGGCGTATTGGCGCATGGTCCAGAGGCGTCCGCGATACATCGTGGCTTGCACGCCTCGGGTGTAGGGGAATTCTCCGGGATAGCCGAGGTCGCGGTCGTAATCCCACGTCTTGAGATCGGAGGGCGTGTACAGAGGTTGGACGGGCGGTTGGACAGAAATGTGGGACGAGGTCTGTTGCGGATCGATTTCCGGCTTGGGAGTGGCGGGTTTGTCGACTGTCTTGGCTAGGTCGGTCATCGTGATGGGCCGAGCACTTTCACGCTTTTCTCTTTCCTCGAACCCCACTTCGAACCCGCCAGAACGAGCTTAGCCCAAACCAGGCAAATGACGCCGTGAAGCAGATCGCCAGCAGCAACCTGCCCGGGCCTGCGGCATGGGCTTGATATTTTGCATAGGCGCGAATACCGGCGATCCCGCCGACAACGGCGATTGCGAGGAATGTGAAGCCCGTCACTTCCAGCCAAAGCTGGTGCAACACGTTGCCGTAGGATCGGCAGGTAGCGCGAACGGCAGCAACGACGGCGCGGCCGGTCCGGTTGCGCTCGATAACGGCAATGGCGGAGCGCCAGAAGAGACGGATTTTCCTGACCGTTTGGCCGTCGATCATTCTTGTTACTGCCCTCTTGCCGCCCTTGTTTACCGGCTTGTCGCTAGTCCATTGCTGATGCGGGCCTAGGTCGATTTTAGCAGCGACCCGGCGTACAATGACCATGGGATTCGTCACTGGTCACAGCGTTTGGTGATGTCTGCCGTCAGCGGCGTCCGATTTCCGGGGGGATTCGTGGATCAGCAACTGAAGCAGCTTATGAAGGAACTCGGCGAGGCGATCAACGAGTCGCTGTCGGATTCAGAATCGATCGCCGAAGTCGTGGCGCGCATTAAAGAGGGCGGCTACGACATTTTCCTGGTCCTTGAAGCCACCATCGGTGTCAGCAAGCAGGGCGAACACTCGACGGACAAGACATCGCTTGTCTCGACTCTCAGCACAAATTCTGAGCTTAAGATCAGCGATCAGGATTTGAAGTTCTTGAAGTCGCTGCGGATTAAGCTGGATGAGGATGAGGAAGAGTAGCGGCGAACTCACTGTCCCCGGGGCTTGCACTTTCGAACGCCGAACGCAAAGAGGAAGCGATGGGAGCATTCCGCGAAGCCTGCGCAGCCGGACACGACGCATACTCTAAGTTCGCGAGACGCCGAGGGTTGAGCGACCCTGTTGGAGAAGAAGGGGGTCAGAGCCGTCTTCGCGCCATGGGAAAATGGCGATTCGTTCTGATCCGGGGGTTCTTAGGCTTCACCCTTCCGATGTGTTTATTGGGAGCTATTTACACTCTCCCGAGACTTTTGTCTGACGCACACCGGTTCCGCGGATCCCTATTTTTGTACCTCTTATATCGCGCGATCGGACTCGTTTGCGTGGGCGCACTCCTTGGATTCGTGGTCGGTCTTCTTTCCTGGCGTCGTTTAAACTCCGAATTTTGGCCGGGTACCGAATCCAATCCTGAGTCGTCGCACAGCACGCTCGGGCCGCTCTAACCCCTCGAACGAACAATCGTCGCAACTCTACTTCTGTTCCTTCGCATGCCACGGCGCGCTGACCGTAAATATTCGCTCGTTGCCGCGCACCAGCAGCATCCACTCCAGCAACCTTCCCCGCTGGTTGTGGAGGAAGTATTCATACCAGCGGTCTTCGACTAATTCCGGGATGACTACGATGATGCGGCGGCCGGGGTGTTTCTCCGAAAGATTGAGGACAAATTGAACGATGGGAATGATGATGAAGCGATAGGGTGAGGGCAAGAGATGGAGTTTTGGCGCCTGTCTTCCCGCGGCGCGGAAGGGTTCGGCGACGTAGCGGTCCCAGTCCTCGTGCAGCACTTCGGAGTGCTCGGTCGGATCGACGTGCAGGGCAATTACTTCGTCGGAAAGGCGGGCGGCGAATTCGATGCCTTGGCGGACGATGACGTTCCAGCGGTCGACGGGTACGACGGCGATGGGTTCCTGAGTCAAATTCTCCACCTGGACCGGTTCCCTGGTCGAGGTCATCACCCGGACTTCATGGTAGTGGCGACGGACAGTGATGAAGAAGAGAATCGTCAGTGGAATGAATAGCAGCGTGATCCACGCGCCTTCAAGGAATTTCGCTACCAGCACGACGAGCGTGGTGACGCCGGTGACAAACGATCCGAGGCCATTTATGAAGGCATATTTGCGCCAATGGGGACAGCGATTTTTCCACCAGTGCATCACCATACCGGCCTGCGATAGCGTGAAGGCGAGAAAAGCGCCGACGGCATAGAGCGGGATGAGACGATCGGTGACACCTCCGAAAAGAATCAGCAGGGCGGCGCATAAGACAGCCAGCACCACGATGCCGTAGGTGTAGACAAGGCGGCGGCCGCGGTATCCGAAGACGTGGGGCAAGTAATTGTTTTGCGCGATGGCACGGCAGAGGCGCGGGAAATCGGCGAACGCGGTGTTCGCGGAAAGCGAGAGGACGAAAAGAATCGAAGCGATGGTCAGGTAATAGAAAACGCCTTTGCCGAAGACCGCGGCGATCAGCATCGAGAGCAGGCTCTGGTAGCCGGGTTGGCCGGGGTCGGTGGCGGCGATGCCATAGACTTTTACGAGATAAGAGATTCCCGCCAGCATCACTGCCAGCAGAAAAATAATTACAGTCAGCGTGCGTTGCGCGTTCTTGACGGTCGGCTCGCGAAAGGCTTTCACGCCGTTACTGACGGCCTCGACTCCGGTGATCGCCGTGCAGCCGCTGGCGAAAACTTTCAGCAACAGCCAATAGCTGATCGCGGCGGTGATAGGAGGAGGAGGAGGAAGCGGAGTTACTGGTGTGGGATGGCCTCCGCTTAGTAAGACGCGAACAATGCCGACGCCGATGGTGATCAGCAGCGTGCCCAGAAAAAGGTAGGTGGGTATGGCAAAGACCAGGCCGGCTTCGCGCACTCCGCGAAGATTGAGGATAGTGATGACGAGCAAAATGCCCAAGCACAGAGAAACCGTGTGCGGCAACAAAGACGGGACGGCCGATACCAGCGCGCCGACTCCGGCGGAAATGCCGACGGCAACGGTCAGGATGTAATCGGCGAGAAGCGCCGAAGCGGCCAGCAAGCTCGCTCCTGAGCCGAGGTTAAAACGCGCGACGGTGTAAGATCCGCCGCCCGAAGGATAGGCAGCGATGGTCTGGCGGTAGGAAAAATAGACAATCACCAGCAGCGTAATAATCGCGGCGCTGATCGGGATGATGTAGTGAACGCCCAGCAGGCCAAGCGGAATCAAAAGGCTGAGGGCTGCCTCGGGACCGTAGGCAGCGGAACTGAGAGCGTCGAGGCCGAAGATTGGAATGCCCTGCGTGGGCCCGATCTGCTCGCCGCGCTCCTCGCTGGTCTTGATCGGCTTGCCGACGACGAGGTCAAGAATATTCATGCGAGCATGGTTTCCATTGCTTGCTTAGTTGCTTCTCAAGAGTTCTCCGAAGATCCCTAAGTGCTTGAGAGGGGTGATTATACGTCAGCGTTATTACAGGAGCTGGCGGGCAAAATCTGCAGATTTCTCCGAAATTTTTCCCTCTCCTAAATAGGAAAAACTTTGCAGGTGGGGTCCGGCGGTCTGTTAATATCGATTTTTCCCTGTCTAAGTGGTCGCTTAGCAGCATCTTAGGAGTGGAGAAGTCCCGCCGAAAATGGCCTTCGGCGTGCACTTCCCAAAGCGAAGTGTCGTCCTACGGCTCGTCCCCCAGTGTTCCAAACGGCTGGTTCGAGGATTGACCACTTTTTATTGTCTGTGCCGAGCGCTAAGCAGGCAGCGACAGAGGTGCACAAGATGAATTCCTTCGACTCGCCAATGACTTTAGGCCTTTTGCCCGAGTCTGGCACGCGCTGGGAGAGGTTCGTGCTCAGCTACGGCGTGCAGTCGCTCGTGGTTGCGTTCTTCGTGATTACGGCCATCATCTATCCCGAAGTTCTGGTTTTGCCGGTGCACGACTACCATTTTGTGCGTCTCGTGGATACGCCGCCTCCAGTGCCGCAGACTCCGGCGCCGGTGAAACACTTTTTTGTGCAGCCTCCAAAGCTCGAAGCGAAGGTCGTGGAGCCGGTAATGCCGCGTCCCGAAGCGATGCGCGTCCCGCAGGAGCTAGTGCATAAGAAGCCCGTGCCCGAAGAACAAGCGCCCAAGGTCACGCTGGCCGCGAAGACAGAAGCGCTTCCCGACGTGAAGGCGATCATTCCGCGTCCGCCGGTGAAAACGAACGTGTTCTCCAGCGGAAGCTCGGCGACGCCCACGATGGCCGCTGCGCCTTCGAAAGTGCAGACTGGCGGATTTGGCGACCCAAACGGCGTAAAAAACCGGGATACGAATGGCCGCCCGATAACGATTGCGCAAGCGGGCTCGTTTGACATGCCCAACGGCCCCGGTTATGGCAACGGTACGGGCGGGGCGCATGGCGCCCGAGGCGTGGTGGCGAGCACAGGATTCGGCAGTGGCGTCGCTACTGGCAACAGTTCCGGCATTTCCGGGTCGCGGGCCGTGGTCCACCAGGGCGGATTTGGAGACGCCGACTTCACAACCGGTACCCAACCCAAGGCTAAGTCGACCGAACCGGTAGTCAAGACGTTACCTGCGGAAATAACATTCAAACCTCGCCCGGTTTACACTGATGAGGGGCGTAAGCTTAAAATTGAAGGCGAGGTATTGCTCGATGTCGTGTTTTCGGCAAACGGGCAGATACACGTTGTGAAAGTCGTACACGGGCTCGGTCACGGGTTAGATGAATCGGCGCAGCGCGCGGCAGAGAAGATTCAGTTCAAGCCCGCGTTGCGAGATGGTCAACCCGCCGATTTTGAGGCGGTGTTGCACATTGTGTTCGAACTCGCATCGTAAATCGGGGTCATCAGATATTGGCGAAGTAAGGTTGAATGGTGCAATTGTTGAATGCTGCAATCGATGAAATGAAACAGACAAAAATGTCTCCTTCCCCTCTCGCAGTCGTTGTGCTTTCCCTGGTCTGCTGTGCAACTTCGGCTTTCAGCCAGACTACGCCCGCTCCAGTAACGCAAACTCCAACCGAGCAGGCTGCGCCCGCCGCGACCACCCCGGCGCAGGCCGCGCCAACGCAGGTTGCACCTGCCGACAGCGCGCCGGCTCAGAGCGTTCCACCTCAATCCGCACCTGCGACACCCGCAGTGTCCGCTCCAGCGCCGACAGCACAACCGCAGCTCTCGAATCGCAGCGCCGCCGTGGAACACACCAGCGCCGCTGCCGCCAGTTTCGACCAGGTGATCGATCGAGCCATTGAGAAAGAACATCTGTTCATGGCGCAGATGAAGCAGTTGCATCCGCTGGTGGAAACGTATCTTCAGAACCTGAAGGAAGACAAAGATCTCGACGCTCCCGTGCCCGCCAGCGACGTCTACTTTTTGGGCCGCCTGGATATGAGTGACGGCACCGGCGACCGCGCTTTCAAAGGACATAATTCGGCCGGCTTTGGCAAGCAATTGGTCAACGTCGTGAAGGACAGATTTTCGGTCATGTTCCTGCCGCTGGGCTTCGCGCAGATGGTTGTGCTGGATCAGGATTTTCAACGCAGAAATTACGACTTCACATTTGTGCGCCGTGAATTTCTAGGCGAGGTACGCTGCATCGTTTTAGACGTTGCTCCCAAGAAAGACGCGCCCAAGGGCAGCTTCCTGGGCCGCATCTGGGTCGAAGATCAGGACTTCAACATCGTCCGCTTCAACGGCACTTATTATCCGCATCCACGCAACAGTTATTACCTGCACTTTGACAGCTGGCGTCAGAACATGCGTCCGGGTGTCTGGCTACCGTCCCTGATCTATTCCGAGGAGTCAGACCTAAAGTCCCGTCTCGGCCAGACGCTTCATTACAAGGCGCAGACGCGGCTCTGGGGATATAACCTGAAAGATCTTCGCCGCAACTCTGAATTCACAGAGATCACCATCGACGCGCCGCAGTCGGTGCAGGATCAGAGCCAGAAGGCGCAGGACGCTTCGCCGATCGAAGCCCAGCGCCAGTGGGAACGGCAAGCCGAGCTCAACGTAATCGACCGGCTGCAGCAAATTGGATTGCTCGCGCCGGAAGGCGAAATCGACAAAGTGCTGCAGACCGTCGTCAACAACATGATGGTCACGAACAACATCGACATTCAGCCGGAAGTCCATTGCCGGGTTCTGATGACGACTCCGCTCGAATCATTCACCATTGGCCATACGATCGTGGTGAGCCGCGGCATGATCGATGTGCTGCCGGATGAATCGTCGCTGGCCATGATCCTGACGCACGAACTGGCGCACATCGTCCTCGGACATCATCTCGACACCAAGCTTGCCTTCAACGACCGCATGTTCTTTCCCGACGAGCGCACTTTCGAGCGCATGGATTTCGCTCGCGATCGCAAGGAAGAGGACGATGCGGACAAGAAGGCGATTGAGATGCTCAACAATTCGCCTTATAAAGACAAACTCGGCAACGCGGGGTTGTTCCTGAAAGCTGTGCAGGCACGCGCGCCGGAATTGAAGAATCTAATCCGCGCACACCTGGGCGACAGTCTGCTGAACGGGGACGCGACCAAGATGTCGACTCTGATGACCAACTCGCCGAACTTCGATCCGAAAAAAGCAGATCAGGTAGCGGCGCTGCCGCTGGGCGGTCGAGTCAAGGTTGATCCCTGGACAGATCAACTCGAACTCATTAAGACCAAGCCGGTATCCATCACGGCCGCATCCGAGAAGATGCCCTTTGAGGTGACGCCGTTCTTCCCGTTCCTCACGAGGATTAGCAGCGGAGCTACTTCAGACAAATCGCCTGTCGTGCCGGAGAAGACTGCGGCTGCGCCCACTGGACAGTAAGCAGACCTCGGGCAAACACCCACCATGGAGACACCGAGGCACGGAGAAGGAACAACTACTGGAATTCAGTTTCGGGTAATGGCTTCTTGAAAAAAGGAATTGCTTTCCTCGGTGTCTCCGTGCCTCCGTGGTAGATTCTGCGGAGGTTCCGTCACCACGTGGTGACGAGACTCGCCTACCAATGCAGCGATGCGCGCACGCTGAAGATTGAGTTTAGAGCGGGGATGAAACCGGGGGAGCCCCTTGCCAGACGCAACGGGCTCGGGCCTGCAGTCTAGTTGGCCATCTGACTTCCGACTTGCGAAAACACGTTGTTGGCGTTGCCACCGATCAGGCGCACAGTACCGATCACGATCACCAGAATCACGGCAAGCATCACCGCGTATTCGGCGACGTCCTGACCACTGTCCTCAGACCAGAGTTGACTCAATTGCTTAATCACATTTGCCCCCATTCGACGGTGCGCATCCTGGCATAGTCGCGCCCAAGACAGTCGTCCACCGCCGTATAGTGTTAAGGTATCGTAACTTACAATCCCAACCAAATGGCACACCAGTGACCTAAGATGGCACTATCGTGCTAGAACTAGGTCGTTCACCCTACATCGCCTTTAAAATTATGATTCGACGGGTCTTAAACGATTGTTCGGAGCGGAAGTCCCTGGTTCACTGCGAAAAGGGCCAGTTCCAAGCGAGTGGAGACACCCAGTTTGTCGAAAATATTGCTGAGATGGTGCTTCACCGTGTCTTCGCTGATTTTGAAATATTCGGCGATCTCGCGGTTGGCATAGCCGGCCACGACGGCGGAAACAATCTCTAATTCTCGCGGCGTGAGGCCGAATTTCTTCTGCTTCGTTTCTTCGTTCGTACTCTGCATCAGGTTGCGCAGGTACTGTACGAGATTGGAAACACTGTCGCGTCCTACCCAGTATTCTCCGCCCATCACGGCGTGAATGCTCTTGAGCAACAACTGCGTAGCGGAATCCTTCAGAACAACGCCGCGCGCTCCCAGTTGAAGCGCCTCGACTACCTGTTTTTTCTCTACTGCTGCCGTCAGCAGGATGATGCGAACCGCTCCAGCCGCGCCCGAGCTTGTATTTGTATTAAGGTCACGCAACGCGTCGAGACCGGTGTGGTGTGGCATCGCGAGATCGAGCAGAAGAATGTCGGGCTTGATCTCCGTCGCCAGTTTTACCGCCTCGCGCCCATCGCAGGCCTCGCCCACGACTTTCATATCGCCTTCAGACTCCAGCAGTCGCCGGAGCCCGTCGCGAAAAATCGGGTGGTCGTCGGCGATCACAATACGTATAGGAGTAGTGCGTTTTTCCATGATTCGTACCTTAGCGATTCTTCCTTAATTAATTCTTGCCTGTCTAAAAATTTATGACTCGTGATTTGTAATTTGAAAATGGTGTCTGGCCGTTACTATTACCCATAAGAGATTACGCCAGGTCCGTCTTTCTTGCTGGAGGAATCCGTACTTCCAGGCGCGCACCGTGTCCGGGAGTCGATTCGATGGCCAGCTCGCCGGCCAGCAACCGCACTCGTTCGCGGATCACGGCCGGCCCTTTCCCACTCGTCTCCAGTTCCAAGTCCGACAATCTCCCTGAGAAAGAAAATCCCTTCCCATCGTCCTCGACCGTCAATTGTAGATTACCCGCTCGCTGAGCGAGCCGCACCAGCACGTGATGCGCTCCACTGTGTTTGCGCACGTTCACCAGACTTTCCTGGACGATGCGCGCGAGTTCGCGGCATCCTTTTTGCGCCAGATCGACGCGCTCCAGTTCGCTGACGAACTCCGCCGCAATTCCAGTCTCGCGCCGGAAGCGCTCCACCGTGTCGGAGATGAAACCCAAAAGACGGTCCGCGTTCACCTCGAACGACTTCATCGCCTGCATCAGTTCGCGGAGCTTGAGCACTTCCTCGCGCAGCAGTTTCTGTATCCGTCCAAGCTCGGCATTGACCACCGGCGCTTGCGTTCCCGACTGACGCCGCAGCACATCGAGTTGCATCTCGACCGCGATCAGCGATTGAATCGCTCCATCATGCAGTTCGCGGGCGAATCGTCCGCGCTCGAGCGCCCCGGCCCGTTCCCGCAAACGCCGCATCAGATAGACGTTGTAGATCGCCGGACCCACCTGCTGCGCAAACTCCTGGAGAAACCGCAACTCCTCTTCGGGCTCGCCCATCATGGTGGGATCGAACAGGAACACCCGACCCGTCCATTCACTGCCGAACATCACGGCGACCGAAACCACCGCGTCGAATTTTTCCACTTTCGCCAGAGCGCCGAGAAAACTCATATCCTCGTCGCGCAAGCGCGTTCCATCGCCATCGAGCAAGACGGCGCGAAAACCCTGCCGGGCACGGGCGGCGTAAAACGCGTCGACCGGCGATTCGAAGAGATACACTTTTTCGTGTTCGGGCGCGGCCTCGCTCCAGTGCAGCGCCTCGTTGCCGAGGCCCTCCGCTGCGCGCTTCACTTCCGCGAGAAACACACGATAGCTGTGCCGCTCCTGCGAAGCGCTCAGCACGCGCGCGGCGCCGTAGATGCTGATGACCTCGCCAAGTATCTGCTGCATGGTTCCGGTTAATCCCGCTTCGACTCGCGTCGAACTGAGAACACGCGTGATCACCGCCCGCTCCGCGCGCACTTTTTTTTGCGTCTCTGACATGTAGCCGAGCAGAAAGCCAAGCACGATCAGATAGACCGAACTCATAAACAGCTGCTGTGGATCCAGTTCTCGAACGCTGACGCCGAGCCTAGGCAGATGGACGAGATGCAACCAGCGGTCGACGGCCGGCTCCAACCCTGCGCGCACCGCATAGGCCTCCAGTTCCAGCAGTCCTACCGCGGTCACGGCCGTGCCCACGGTCTCCCAGAGCCCCCAGCGATAGGCCGCAGCCGCCATCACGAAAACGAAGAATAAAAAGAAAGGACCATGCTGCGCCGTAGCGAACATCGAAATCAGCACCGGCCACAGGATGTCGATGGAGTGCACGACCAGCCGAAACGCCCGGGTCGAGCGCGGGCGGAAGCGGACCAGCAGCATCACGACCACACCGTGGACGAGATAGATCGTGAGGAGCCAGTACAGCCAGCGCGAATACACCATCCCGCGGATTGGCTCCATCCAGAGCGCGAATTCCGCCGCGATTGTGAGCGCCACCCTTGCGGTCGCGAGCCACCGTTCGGTACGCCGGATTTCGCCCGCACTAAGGGGTGCTCGGAAACGCCACAGATCGCGATATCGAGGAATCATCATCGAAGGATCATCATCATCGAGGGGTCGTTTAGAACACGAGGCTTTCCGATGTAAAGACGGGCTCTCGGAATGTTACTGCAAAGCTAAAGTTAAGGTGCCAATTCTAAAGGCAATCTCTGGCAAACTCCACCGGGGTTGTTTTTTCATTCCGTGTACAGGAGCAAAACCTCGATGCCGGGTCGCGTGCTGGTTTGCCTTTTTCACCACGGAGGCACGGAGTCACGGAGAAAACCTTGAAGCTGCAAAAACCACAAGGGGATGGCCTTTCCTGGCAGGGCGGTCTGTCTGTGTCTCTTGTGTCTCTGTGCCTCCGTGGTGGAAACCGAGCTCACCGGACGGAACTTACTCTGGTAATCCCCGCGACCGACCATCGCACTCTAGAATAGACGCTGGACTCGTTTGTCTTGACAGTCTCCACCAAAATCTCGCTCTCTTGTCTGGTTGGGCTCGTGATCGCCCAGACAGCGGCGTCATTGCTCATGCCGAGGGGCGCGGCCGTCATCATTACCAGCGACATCATTCAGGGCACGCTTCTGCTTATCGGAACCGTGGCCTACTTGCTCAACACGTCACCCTCCCGCTGCGCCTCGCTCCACATACGTCTGTTTTGGATCCTGATGAGCGTGGGCATGGTCTTCTGGCTCATGAATCAGGCCAGTTGGAACTATTTCGAAGTCATCGAGCGCAAGGATGTGCCCGACCTGTTCCTGGGCGACATCGTTTTGTTTCTGCACCTGGTGCCGATGATCGCCGCGCTGGCCGTGCTTCCTCATCTTCGCGAAGACGACCGCAACGAACGCATACGGATGCTCGACTTCGCGCTTCTGCTGACCTGGTGGGTTTTTGTTTATGTCTACACAGTGATTCCGTGGCAGATGGTGCAGATCGATGAAGTGGCTTATAACGCTAATTTCAACTTTACTTACCTGACGGAAAAACTTGCATTCCTGATTGCGCTTGCGGTCCTCGCCTACACGACCCGCGGCGGCTGGCGACAGCTGTATGGACATCTGCTCGGCGCCAGTGCCCTGTACGCCTCCAGTTCGTACGTCGTCAACTGGGCCATGGATCACAAGTCGTATTACAGCGGCAGCATCTACGACATCACGCTGACCATCTCAGTCGGCTGGATGGCCGCCGTTCCCTTGCTCGCGCGGCAACTTGACCTCTCCGATTCCCGGCCGTCGCGGCCTCTGCTCGGCATCTGGATCACACGCCTCAGCATGCTCGCGCTTTTCAGCCTGCTGTGGGCTGCGTTGCGGGCCGAGTTGGACCCGGCGCTATCGCCGGAGGTCAAGGCCTTCCGCGTGAATGTGAGCCTGCTGACCATGGTGGTGATGGGGATCGTGGTCTTCTGGCGCCAGCGCTTGCTGCGCGATGAACTCTCGCTGTTTCTCGAACGATCGCGACGTTCTTTTGACGATCTTAAGGAATTGCAGTCGAAGCTGATCCAGTCGGAGAAATTGGCCTCGCTCGGCCAGTTGGTGGGCGGAGCCGCTCACGAGATCAACAATCCGCTTACGGCGATGCTCGGCTATTCGGACTTGCTGAGCGCTTCGGACTTGCCGCCGGCGGAACAGTTCCAGGCGGCACAAATTGGCGAGCAAGTACGGCGAACAACGACGCTGGTGTCGAGTCTGCTCACGTTTGCACGCCAGGCTCCCGCCAAGCTCGCCCCCATCGACATCAACTCTGTGTTGCAAACGGCGGTGCGATTGATTGCGCCTCAGCTTGAGGCCACCGGGAATTCAGTGCGGCTTGAACTTGCGCCTTCGGTTCCGGCCGTACTCGCGGACTCGAACCAGATTCTCCACGTCTGCATGCACCTTGCGGGCCAGATCAGCGCACATCTCGCGAACGAAACCAACGCCACACTGCTGGTGCAGACGCGGAGCGAAGGTAAGTTTGTGTTGATCGATTTTTCGTCTTACGATCCCGATGCGCGCGATCCCGATGCGCAACGGACATCGGGGGACCCGCTCGCGTCTCCGATGGTGCTCAACTCAGAAGGCGGGAACAAGCCTTCCACACTCTCGCTGAACGCCTGCTGCCGCATCGTGGAAGAACACGGCGGGCGAATCCTGCAACCTTCGGCTCCCGGAAACGTGGCTTTTCGCGTGGAACTGCGCGTGGCGGCCAATGGAGCCGGTCGCGCTTCGTTGGAAGGCTCGATACGAGCCGCCGCGCGGGGCATCTCCTAGCCCTGCCGCCGGCACTTGACGTGCCGCCGCTCCGCGCAAAATTCTACAGATGACGGGAGCACGCCGCGCCCACTCATTCGCAAAGTACGCGAGTTTGGGAGTCTTTGGGACAGTACTAGAACTGCATCACAGACAGTCCGTGAATGTGCCGAAAGTGGCGGAGGTTGCCGGTAGCTACGGTATAGCCGAGTTCCAAAGCCGTTACTCCAATCAGCAGGTCGGCAAGTGGAAGCCGAACTCCCTTAGCTTGGTTCTCACCATCGATCTGGCCGACACGAAGAGCGACTGGCACCGTGACCGGGTGGATGGGCAATGCCATGAGGAGTTCTCGGATGAACGCCAAGCGCGTCGCTTTACGCTCTGCGGTGTCAGCACGGGCTGCGCCGTGGGCTAGTTCGATCAGCGTGACGACGGAGATAGCTATGTCGGTATTTCCGGCTGTGTGGGAGATCGCCGTGAGCATCTGCCGGGCATTCTGGCCCTGCCGCTCGGCGTTGATCAGCACGCTGGAATCGAGAATCAATCCCATGAGGGCGGTTCAAGCGGCTCGCGATGGCTCTCGACAGCTGCCTCCACGTCCTTGGCGAAGTCTGCATCCATAACCGCTGCCGAGTTCTCGGGAAGTAGCGCAATGCACTCTGAGATCGTGCGGCACGGCGGGGTAGGTGCATGGATCACCGCGACAGCGAGTTTGCCGCTCTCGATCACGACTTCTGCCCCCTCACGCACCCGCGCCAGCACGCCCGCGAAGTTGCTGGCAGCTTCCGCTTCCGAGATGTGGATGACACGATCACCCATGACATGATTATAGCGTTATTCCTCCACGCCACGGCCTCCCTGCTTCCCTTCACGAAAGGACACGACAAACTTTGTCGCTCGCTCTGCGTGGCCATTCCCACAAAAACAAATTTCTACCGATGATGAGATTTATCTCGGTTTTGCGCTGTAAGAGATAGAGGGCTTGGCTCGTTCCGGTTAATGAAGACCGGTCGAGCCCGGTGCGATGGCAAAGGCACCATCCGCAGACTTCATTCCAGGGCGCCTCATAAAAGGAGAAACGGCCATGCTTAACAAGACTCTGTGGTTCAGTTTGATGTTAGGTCTCACTTCCGTGGCGCTGGCGCAGAAACCGGCGCAGCCTGAGCCGACGAAGACTGTGCAGGCAGAATCTCCCCACGCGACGCAAACCTGCGAGGTCACGTATTCCGGCGGAACTTTTTACACGGCGACGCAGTACTGCGTTACCGTGAATGGCAATATTCCACAATTCTCCGTGAGAGGAAGCCAACTGTTTCCGCCGGCCGGAAATGCCGCGGACCTGGAAGGTTATGGATTCTGCGACGTCACCGGGGGCTTCAGCTACATGGACTATGCAGCCTACGACAACGACACCTGGAATCCCTCGACGCTGACACAGAGCGGCAATACGGTCACGGTAACCAGAACCACCGCCGATGGAAACTGGCAACTGACGCAGACGATCGTGGATCAACCGGCCACCTCGACCAGTGTGGGCGGGGTGAAAATCACCATGAAGCTGAAAAACCTTTCGACTACCGCCCGTGCCGTGAACCTGGTGCGATTTGCCACTCCGGATGTCGGCCAGATCAAAAACATCTACAACACGTCGCAATATTCCGCGAGCGGAACGTTCGAATACGGTGAAGGGCTGTCGCTCACCGTCAACAGTTTCCTCACAAATTTCGCACAGGAAGCCTATGTGCAAAATATCCAGTCCGGACCCGATCCATGTAACCCGCTTGAATTCTGGGAAATGACGTTACCCTACAATGGTTTTGGCTCAATCGCAGTCAAATGGGATCAGGGAAATACGACAAAGGTCGCTCCGAAGGGCACGGTCACCGTGGTCAGTACTTATCGAGGGTTCTGATTTGGGCTGTTCGGTGTTCGGCGAGCGGGCCACTTCTTGCCGAGGCCGGACCGGCCGCCGTGAATGACTGGCAGGTACTGAAGATGAAGATTCGCCCGCCCGCCGCATAGGGACAAAAACCTCCGCTACCCACTGCATCGCAGAGCCACTTCTCAAAAAGCGTGAGAAGTGGCGCACCCACGGTTATCATGGCTTTGGGTTCGACAGGTCAAATTTTCCAACAATCGAGGTCGCGATGCTGAACGAAACAACGATTGCAGCTTTCAGAGCCAGCTTGCGCGGAGGGTTGATCGAGCCGAGCGATGCGGGTTACGACGCGGCTCGCCAGGTATTCAACGGGATGATCGACCGGCGCCCACGACTGATTGCGCGCTGCGCGGACGTGGCCGACGTTATGGCGGCGGTGAACTTCGGCCGCGAGCAGCAACTGCTAGTGGCCATCCGCGGCGGCGGGCACAACGCAGGCGGGTTAGGAGTATGCGATGACGGGTTGGTGATCGATCTGTCGCCGATGAACTATGTTCGCGTGGACCCAAAGAAGAAGACCGTGCTGGCCGGCGGCGGCGCCCTCTGGCGCGATGTGGACCATGCGACGCACGCCTTCGGTCTCGCGGTCCCTGCGGGCGTGATTTCGAGCACCGGCGTTGCCGGATTGACCTTGGGCGGCGGAATCGGTTACCTGACGCGGCGCTACGGCCTGACCGTCGATAATCTGCTGGCAGTCGAAATGGTGCTGGCCGACGGACGATTTGTCATCGCCAGCGCCAAAGAAAATACTGACCTGTTCTGGGCGGTGCGCGGCGGAGGTGGCAACTTCGGCGTCGTGACGTCATTTCTGTTCAAGGCGCAACCCGTACACACCGACTATGGCGGGCCGATGTTCTGGCCGATCGAAGATGCGGCGGAAATGATGCGCTGGTACCGCAGTTTCATCGTTGAAGCGCCGGATGACGTCTATGGCTTCTTCGCTTTCCTTACCGTACCGCCGGGGCCGCCGTTCCCCGAGCATCTGCACAACAAGAAGATGTGCGGCATCACCTGGTGCTACACCGGACCGATCAAGAAGGCGGAGAAGGTATTCAAGCCGATCCGCAGCTTCAAGGCGCCGGCGCTGGACATGGTCGGCCCGATTCCGCATCCAGCCCTCCAAAGTCTGTTCGATCCGCTCTATGCGCCGGGCCTGCAATGGTATTGGAAGGCCGACTTCGTGCGCACGCTCCCTGACGAAGCCATCGCGCTGCATGTGAAGCACGCGGCGAATTTGCCGACGATGCTGTCGACCGCGCACCTATACCCAATCAACGGCGCGGCGAGCCGCGTTAAGAACAACGCAACACCGTGGTGTTACCGCGATGCGACATGGGCGTCCGTAATCGTCGGCATCGATCCGGAGCCCGCGAACAAGGAGAAAATCTCCAGGTGGGCGAAGGAGTATTGGACTGCGCTTCATCCCTACTCCGCTGGTGGCGCATACATCAACTTCATGATGGATGAGGGCGAAGACCGCATCCGGGCGACGTATGGCAAGAATTACGACCGTCTGGCGAAGATCAAGAAGCGTTACGACCCACAGAACCTGTTCCGCGTAAATCAGAACATCAAGCCAAAATGAAACCCAGTTGTTATGGCTTTAGGTTCGGAAAATGGCTCACCCGCCTGAGAGTAAATGAAACTCATTTTGGCATTGGTTCTCGATTTCATGATCAATCTTGGGGCATTGGCTCTCAGTTATCCAGTTTGGCAGAGGTTTGCCTTTCACCGCTACCCCGTCTCGTATTGGTGGGAAGTCTACCTTTGGGCGGCAATTTTGAGCACGATTGTTGTTTCTATCGTTGGCATTGCAGTCATTGCACTCTCAAGAAGTATGGGCGAAATGTTTTGATGTTCTCACAGATGTTTTTTTCGTTTGTCGTGCGTCTTCCGTGATTTCCGTGCTTGGTGGAACGAGCGGGCCTGACACCCTTAGCGACTTGGCATCCGTTGGTGGACGTCAATGCACAGTTCTTCTCAGAGTTGCAGTTTTCTCAGATTTATACCGTTGTGCGCTACGTCGATGGGATTCATTTCCGGCATACTGCTACGCTTCACAGTGCCTCATCGTGACTAGGGGGTGTTGCAATACCAGCCGAGTGCCCCGCACATCGCGCACTTTGCTATGGGGGGTTGGTCCCACCCATGCACGAAGTATCGGCTTTAAGACGAGGCTGGAGCAATTTCTACGGTTCGTTTTAACTGCCCGCAGGCGGCGAAAATGTCGCGGCCGCGGGGGCGTCTTATGAAGACTGGGATCGCTGCGGCCTTCAGGATCCGTTGGAAAGCCGCTACCCGTTCCTGTTCCGGCGTGCGGTAGGGCAATTCGGTTCCTGGGTTCAGCGCGATCAGGTTCACCTTGGCGCGCATGCCCCTCACCAATTCCACCACCTCGCGGGCGTGTTCCGGAGCATCGTTTACTCCCGCCAGCAGGACATATTCAAACGTGAGCCGCTCTCGCGGACGCAGCGGAAATTCACGCGCTGCGCTCATCAGCTCGGCTAAATTCCACTTCCGGTTCAGCGGCATCACTTCACTGCGGAGAGCGTCGTTCGAACCGTTCAGCGAAATTGCCAGCTTCGGACGCACCGTCTCCCGTCCAAAGTCTCGAATCCGCGGCACGATGCCCGCTGTCGAAACGGTCATTCGCGATGGCGGAATTCCCACTCCGTCGGCGAGCAGGCGCACCGACTTCATGAAATTGTCGTAGTTCAGGAACGGTTCGCCCATCCCCATGAAGACGATATTGACGCGCTGCATGGGAGGCTCCACTCCCTGATCGCGCAACACGGCGACAATCTGCCCGACGATTTCTCCGGCTTCGAGGTTGCGCTTTACTCCGAGCAGGGCAGTAAAGCAGAACTTGCAACTCACGGCGCATCCCATCTGGCTCGAAACGCAGATCGTGGCGCGAGACCAATTTGCCGAGGGAACGGGCGCAGCGTCCGTCTCGTCGCCCGCTTCGCTGCCGTCGCCGCTTTCTCCGCCGTCGCCTTCTGGCATCCAGACGGTCTCGACCGTCTCGCCGTCGGCCAGTTCGATCAGATAGCGCACCGTGCCGTCATTCGAAGTGAACTTGCGAGCGATGCGAGGGAGTCCGACGGACCACCGTTCCTCGGCCAGACGCGTGCGGTAGTCGAGCGGCAGGGTCGACACCTGCTCGAGCCGATCAATCTTTTGCGCGTAAAGAGCATCAAATAACTGCTGGCCCCGGTAGGCAGGTTGGCCCGACCCGAGCGCAAGATTTGTAAGTTCCTGCAAATCGAGTCCTAAGAGCGAATTGGAGTTCGAGGTCAATGTTCGAGGTCGTAGTTCGAGATCAGAAGTGGGCCCGAAGTCAGCGTAAGTGCAACAAAAATAAGAACAAATGCGAGCTGCGCTCGCCTAGCCATCGTCCGGACTAGGATTGTGGGAGAATAGTACCAGCAACCTACCCGGCGGCTCACAGCTAGATCAAGAGTTCATCATAAGAGTTAAGAGTTCATCGTAAAGGATGTCATCGCCAGCCCTCATGGTAAAAGAGACCAGAAATATTCGCCGTCAGGTATTGCCGAACGGCCTCACCGTCATCACCGAGCAGATGCAGCACATTCGTTCCGTTTCCATCGGCATCTGGCTCAAATCAGGATCGCGCGACGAAGACTCCGAATGGAATGGCATCTCGCATTTCATCGAGCACATGGTGTTCAAGGGTACCGAGACGCGCTCCGCCGAAGCCATCGCTCGCCAGGTCGATTCGATCGGCGGCAACATGGACGCCTTCACGGCCAAGGAATGCATTTGCTTCAACATCAAAGTGCTGGATGAGCACCTTCCGGTTGCCATGGACGTGCTTACTGATCTTGTCCTTCATCCAGTGTTCGATGCCGGAGATATCGCAAAGGAGCGCGGCGTCATCCTCGAAGAAATCAAGATGGACCAGGACAATCCCGATTACCTCGTCCATGAGATTTTTACGCAAAGCTTCTGGAAAGATCACGGCCTCGGACTACCGATTCTCGGCACGCGCGACACGGTCAAGAGATTCGATCGGCCCGTGGTGTCCCGTTTTTATGGACACCATTTCGCCCCCGGCAATCTTATCGTCAGCGCCGCCGGCAATCTCGACCACAAGGAATTTGTCGACTTGGTCGAGAAACATTTCGAACACGTGAAGCCGGCAAAGAACGGTCTGCACTCGCCGGAGCCGAAGACTTTTTCGCGCATCAATCTGCGCAACAAGAAATCGCTGGAGCAAGTTCAGATCTGCATCGGCGTCCCGTCGCATCCCATGGCCCACGACCGCAGATACGCTTCCTACATTCTGAATACGCTGCTCGGCGGCGGCATGAGTTCGCGTCTGTTTCAGAATATTCGCGAGCGCCAGGGACTGGCGTATTCGATCTACAGCGATCTCAATCCTTACCGCGATACAGGATCCATGTGCGTTTACGCCGGCACTTCGCGCGAGTCGGCGATCAAGGTGGTCGAGTGCGTGGTCGAGGAATTTCGTAATCTGAAAATCACGCCCGTTCCCGAAGAAGAATTGCGCCGCTCCAAAGACCAGCTGAAAGGCAGCCTGATGTTGTCACTCGAGTCTTCGACGGCGCGCATGTCAAATCTGGCTCGGCAGGAAATGTACTACGACCACTTCTACGGTCTTGATGAGCTGATCGAGCGCATCGAAGCGGTGACCATCGAAGACCTGCAACAGACCGCGAACGAATTTTTCCGCACCGAGCAGATTGCGGTGACAATTCTCGGCAATCTGACCGGATTGAAGCTCACGCGCGACCAACTGACCTGCTAGGACGTTCCAGCGTCATCCGCATGGTATTCTTTTCGCTCCCAATTCAACGGGATCCCTTTCAATGTCCCTGCGCGTTATCGGTTTCATTCTCGCCGCGGTAGTCCTGATCGCCTATCGCGTGATCAAACCGCGGCCTCCTGCCTTGGACCGGACGGAAGACGAGGCCGGCCGCTGGAGCCTCTCCGATCTGTTTTTGGCCAGCGCTCTGACCCTGTTCGCGGAATTGGCCTTAATCCGTTGGGTCGCGACTGAGGTCCGCGTATTCGCTTACGTCAAAAATCTGGCTTTGTTGTTGTGTTTTCTCGGTTTCGGATTGGGCTGCGCTCTGGCTCGTCAGCGTCCGCGCTGGCAGACCGCAGTCACCGCGCTGCTCGGCCTGATTGTCATTGTGCGCATGCCCTGGCGCGGTCCGCAGATCATGGAGAGCCTGTCGCAGTACCTTGGCGCTGCGCAGGATATCGAGATTTGGGCCACGCACAGCGCGCACGATACGACTGGCTTTCTGCTCGCGGTTTTGGTCGCAATCATCCTGTTGTTTCTCATCACCACCATATTTATCCCAATCGGGCAGACGGTAAGCCGCCAGATCGAACTCGCGCCGCGCCCGCTCTACGGTTATTCCTGGAATCTCGCGGGCAGCCTGGTGGGGATCCTCGCGTTCTTTGCCGTATCGTGGCTGGCCTTACCGCCCGCAGTATGGTTCACGATCGTGCTCCTGGGGATGGCTCTGCTGCAGTCAAGCCGCAGCGATGGCATCTGGCTCGCGGTGGCCATCGTACCCGTTGCGATTTTGCTGATCGATCCATCCACTCCGCAGCATTTCAATCTTTGGACTCCCTACCAGCAGATCGAACTTGAGGATGAGCATTTTCCCGACGGTGAGCTTTACCGCACAGAGATTCGCGTCAACCATACGGGCTACCAGGCCATCGTGAATCTGTCGCCTGACTTTTTGGCCCGTCATCCCCAGGTTTTGAAGGAAGCACCGGATGAGAATCCCTACAATCTGCCGTTCCGCTTTGCGCCGCCCAATCCGAGTGTTCTGATTGTCGGTTCGGGCACGGGCAATGACGTTGCGGCTGCGCTGCGGCATCAAGCCCGCCACGTCGATGCCGTGGAAATCGACCCCAAGATTCTCGCGCTTGGCCGCAGCCGCCATCCGGAACGTCCTTATGAGGATCCGCGAGTCTCTGCGCACCTCACCGACGCTCGCGCCTTCATGAAGCGCACGACGGCGCGTTATGACCTGATTCTTTTCGGACTGCTCGATTCTCACACCCAGCTCTCCGACTACTCCAACATGCGGCTCGACAATTTCGTCTACACCGAACAGTCGTTCCGCGAGGCCCGCGAGTTGCTCGCGCCGGGCGGCGTCGTATTCCTCAAGTTTCAGGTCAATCACGATTTTGTAGGACGGCGACTCGACGAGATGCTGACCACAACCTTCGGCAAGCCGCCAGTGGTGTTTGTGGCGCCGTCCAGTTACACGGCGGCGGCGAACTGCTTTGCCATCTCGCCGTCAGATCAAGTCGAGAAGAGTCTCGCCGCTGATTCGCGGCTGAGCGAGTTTGTCGCCGCGCGCCAACCTCATTACCTCGGCATGCCCGAGGTTGCGGTGACCACCGACGATTGGCCTTACCTCTACCATCAGGGACACTGGATCCCGGGCATCTTCTACCTGCTCAGCGCGCTGGTGATTCTGCTGGCGGCAGTTTTTTATTTTCAAATTCCCGAAGCCCGCTCGCGCGTCCCGTCTCTGTTCTTTTTCGGCATGGGCGCGGGATTTCTTTTGCTGGAAACTCAAGTGGTCAGCAGGCTGGCGCTTTACTTTGGGACGACCTGGCAGGTGAACGGGATCGTAATCGCGGCAATTTTGTCGGCGCTTCTGCTGGCAAACGCCGTCATCGAACGCCAGCAACGAGCGTGGCCTCGTGCGTGGAGTCTGACCGGTATTCTCGTCGGCATCGCCGCGGCTTACTTCGTACCCTTCAGCCGAATTCCCGGATCGGCGGCTCTCGTAGGTTCGTTCGCAGCCTGCGTCTTCGCGATTCCAATCTTCTTTGCTGGATTGCTGTTCGCTTCGGAATTCCGTGTGGCCGACTCTCCCGCCGCCGCTCTTGGCGCCAACATGCTCGGAGCCGTGGTCGGCGGTTTGCTCGAGAATCTATCGCTGATCATTGGGATGAAGGCCCTGCTGGTGATCGCCGCGGCTTTATATTGCGTGGCGGCGGTGGGCTTCCGAGGGCTGAAAAAAGTCCAGATCGTGTAGAGCGGACACTCTTGTCCGCTGCTTTTGATCTTGATCGTGGTGAGCAAAACCAAACAAATTCAAGAGCGGCGGACAAGAGTGTCCGCTCCACAACACGCAAGCTACCAGCGCAGGCCGATCGTCACTGGCATCACGATGGTTTGGCCGTCGGCGTGATAAGCGCGATGGTAGCGAAATTCGGCGAAGAATTTGGCATTATGGAAACGATTGAGCGCGTACGTCGCCCCTCCGCCAAAATTGAACCCACCGGCGTCTTTCACGTTTGAAGACACATACTGCGGCAGAACATTGTTGAAAATATCGCGCTGCAGATCGAACCATCGATAGGCCGGTTCGTAGACGATCGGATTCGGGCTGCTGATGAACTGCTTGGGCACAGAAACGCTGCGGCGGTAGAAACCCACGCCACCAATTCCATAGGCGCCCAACCTGCCTAAATGCCACGGCACCTTAACGATGCCGTCGACGCTGAACGATTGCATATTGCCGGTTTGGTTGGTGAGAAAGCCCTGGGTCTTCACGCTCGGACGAAAGCCGAGGTTGTAATACATGTATTCTGCGTCCACACCAAATAGCTTAGTGAAGTTGACGCCGCCGCCTACCGTGCCTTGCACCGAGTTCCCTACATAGGCCGCGGTATCGTCTTTGCCGATGCCGATCGGACCGCCAACGCTATAGGTGAAGCGACTGAAACTTGTTTTTCCCGCGTCCTGCGCAAAAGCCGATGCCACGCAAAAAATAAGCAGAAACAATAGCCGATGACTCAATCTTGATCTCCTGTTTTAACAACGAAAAATAGCGGCAAATCCAAATCAATGACCCGCAGTTGGCTGCGGCAGCCATTCTCCGGTTAGATGCGAGCGGAAGGAAAAGCCAGACCTTTTTGCCGCGGAAATTCGACGACTAGTGGCCTCCGACCGTCGAGTGGGAAGCATGGTGCATTTTCGAATAGAACACTGGCCAGTATTCGCGCAACATATTCCCACCCGCCCGCGTGGCAAGATCCAGGCCATAGCGATAAAAGGTGTCGCCGACGGTGCGATTGCGGTCGGGCCAGTAAGCGTTCGCCAAGCCCTCTGCCAACGCGGGCGCTACGAGGCCATGCCAGTTTGTCCCATCGCTACCGTCGTCGTTCCGCGTGATAAAGACGCGCTGCACTGAATACTTTACCGCATGGAAGAACGAGGGCCTGATCTCGGGATAAAAGCGCGGGTCCTCGTGCAGCGCAGACGCCAGCACAAAGGTTCCGAAAAACTCGTTCGACGCCTGGCGAGCCATGGACGACCCGAACCGGCTGGCGTAGGCATCCCAGCCCTGTCCGAAACCGGTGGGCGAATTATCCGCCTGCCCGACCGCCGAACCCAGCATGGCCCACGTGACGGTGTGGACCGAAATGCTGTTGTCGACGAAAAGCTCGAATTTCTGCCCGGAAGAAAGCGGCTCGGTGCTGGAGGCGATGTCGGGGAAAACGAGTGACTTTTCCTGCATCAGATTGTAGACGCCCGCGCCGGGAATATTGATCGCTGGTTTGGGCGGTTGGCTGGTCGACGGAGCGTCCGGAGCAGTCTGGGCCTGAGATTGGGTTTGGGTTGGCGCCGGAGTTGTACCCTGGGCGGTTGTACCCTGGGCGAAGGATCGCGTCGCCGGCACGGTGGCGACGATAGCAAAACATATCACGGAGCAAACTGCTCGCTGTAAACAGCTCGTCCTGTTGGACGACGTGATGGGCATCGTTTTAAAGATGCTGAAGACGGGTCGATTAGGCATCGGTACAGATTACTCAATCACAGGCCCGTCGGCAAACAGTTAAACGCAACATGGGATTGAATTTGGCGTTCCGTCCGCGGCCTTCACTCGATCTCGGCCGAGTGGTTGGCCAGGTAATCCAGCAACTCGCGCACCGTGAGACCGGACCTCAGGAGCACGATCATTTGATCGGGGCTGACGCCCGCTTGGGCTCCGAGCGCGACAATCTTGCCAACCGCGTGCTCGAGCGCTTCTTTTTGCTCCAGCTTGAGCGGTTCCGCAGGAGCACGGTCATGGTCATCAAATATCGCGGCCGGATTCGCGTTTTTCAGCATGACAACACCCGTCTTAATCGAGAGGCGATCTCCGTAGGAGCTGCTCCCGATCATCATCGTCCCTCTGCCTTATCCACGCAGTGATGGGGCTTACTTCTATTTGTGACGGAAGGCAACGCGACGCCGCGGCCTAGCGGTTGCGTCTTTATGAGTTTGCTAGCGGCTCACCTTCATCAATTCGAGAATGGCTGCCATCTCTACTTCGATTCCGGTTTTCAGGGTCGGTTCGCGATCAGGCGCGAAGTATGGCGAGTGCGGGCCGGGAAGCTTCTCTCCGGTCTTAATCGCGTCCGCAAATTTTTCTGGGTTCACTGCGCCCAATTCGAGCATTACGCTCGGAACTCCGGCGGCGCGATATTCGGCAAAGTCGTCGCTGGCCATAATCGGACGCGCGAGCTCGACGTTCGTCTCTCCCATGAGTTGTTTGAGTCGTTCGGCGACGCGATTGGTCGCCGCAGGATCGTTGTAGACCGCACCGACACCCTCCACGTGCTCGACCAGCGGCTTCTTCGGGGCTCCCGCAGCAGCAGCCTCGGCATCGGCAATGCGCTCGATCGCTGCCAGGAGATGCTTGCGCACTTCATCTTTATAGGAGCGCACCGTCAACTGCATCACGACTTCGTCGGGGATAATGTTGTTCTTCGTGCCGCCGTGGATCGAACCCACAGTGATCACGGCCGGGTCCTGCGGGTCGGTCTCGCGCGAGACAATCGTTTGCCAACTGACAATAGTGCGCGCAGCGATGACGATGGGATCGACCGCTATCTGCGGAGCCGAACCGTGTCCGCCGACACCATAGACGGTCACCGTCACCGAATCGGCGTTCGATGCGCTGAAACCCGGCGTGTAGCCAACCTTCCCCGCCGGAAACGAGTTGCTGTCGTGAACCGCAAAAGCGAAATCGGGCTTCGGGAAGCGCGTGTAGAGCCCATCTTTAATCATCGCCGTCGCGCCACCGATACGCTCTTCGGCGGGCTGGCCGACATAGATGAAGGTTCCATGCCAGTGGTCTTTATTCTGCACGAGCAGCGCCGCCGTCCCGATGCCAACCGCCATATGAAGATCGTGACCGCAGGCGTGCATCACCGGCACTTCGACGCCGCGGTCGTCGTGCGTCGTGACGTGGCTGGCATAGGGGAGACCGGTCTTTTCGGGCACCGGCAGCGCGTCGAGTTCGGCGCGCAGCATCACGACTGGACCCGCGCCGTTCTTGAAGACTCCGACGACGCCGTTGCCGCCGACTCCGGTCGTAACGTCGTATCCCAGCTTGCGCAGGTGATCGGCAATCTTGGCCGCCGTCTTCTCTTCGTGATAGGAAAGCTCTGGATTGCGATGCAGATCGAGATAAAGCATCTCGACCTCGGGATAGACGGCATCGATCTGCGTGGAGGGAGTGCGCCAGGGCTCAGCAGCCCAACTTGCGGCGGAGAGCGAGAGCGCCAGAAATGAAAGGATGAAGCATTTCATGGTGACGGCATTAGACCACAAATTTGGGCGGGACAGCCGAAGTCGGCTGTCCCCATTGCATTCCTACTGCGCCACGGGAGCGGCACAATGCTTCTCGAAAGCGGCTTTCAGGTCGGCGGCAATCGCGGCCGCGTCGCGAGTTTCGATCTGATGGCGGTGCATCATGTAGATCACCTTGCCGTCGCGCAGAATGGCGATCGATGGCGACGACGGCGGGATGCCGACAAAATGCTGACGGGCGCGGGCCGTGGCTTCCATGTCCTGGCCGGCGAATACGGTTGCGGATTTCGCGGGCCTGGTTGCATTTTGTAAAGCCATGCGCACCGCGGGACGCATACGGCCGGCGGCGCATCCGCAAATGGAGTTGACCACCAGCATGGTTGTGCCCGGCTCGTTCTGTACAAAGCGGTCAACCTCGGCGGCGCTGCGTAGCTCTTCAATTCCCAGGCGCGTCAGTTCTTCGCGCATCGGGATCACCATAATTTCGGGATACATGGGCTCTCCTAAATTTGTAACGGATAATTTGCAATTGGTAATTTGAAAATCGTAATCTTCAGCTTCTAATTACCACTTAGCATCAGAGTCTCTTCCAAACCATGAGATGCTCTATTAACTATAGAGTGAAATTGGGCTTCTGACGATGCTCAATTTGCAATCAATCATTCGAAAATCGAAACACGGTTTCAAATTGCAAATTACAAATTACCGATCACAAATTTTATGACGATTCAGGAAAACGTTCCGCTCGCGCCCCTCACCACCCTGCAGGTGGGAGGTGCGGCGCGTTATTTCGCGGAGCTAAAGCGCGAGGACGAGGTCAGCGAAGTCGTGCAGTTTGCGAGAGGCCACGATCTGCGGCTGTTTGTCCTCGGCGGGGGAAGCAACCTTGTGGTTGCCGACTCGGGCTGGCCGGGGCTGGTACTCAAAATCGCCATCGGTGGAATCTCGACTCTGAATGCGGATGACAACAACAAAGCCAAGGGCAACGCGGTCCTCTTCAGCGTAGGTGCTGGTGTCGATTGGGATGATTTCGTCGCGCAGGCGGTGGTGCAGAACTGCGCCGGCGTCGAATGTCTCAGCGGCATTCCCGGCAGCGTTGGAGGAACACCGGTGCAAAATGTGGGAGCCTACGGCCAGGAGGTTTCCGGCACGATCGAATCGGTACGCGCTTTCGATACTGAAGCAAACCGCATCGTCCTTTTGCCCCATCCGGCTTGCGGATTTCGTTATCGCTCCAGCATCTTCAACACCACCGCACGCGGACGCTACATCATTCTGCGGGTGAACTATCGCTTGAAGCGAGGCGGAACTCCGACGTTGAAGTACACCGATTTGCAGATACATTTCGCCGAACGTCTCGCGGCGAAACAAATGCCAACGCTAGCAGAAACGCGCGATGCGGTGCGCGCGATCCGGCGCAGCAAAGGCATGTTGATCGTTCCCGGCGATGATGACTGCCGCAGCGCCGGGTCATTCTTTAAGAATCCAGTGCTCACGGAGGAAGACTTCAAAGAACTGGCTGAGCGCGCCTCCGCTCAGGGGCTCGAAATACCGAGTTACCCCGTCGTCCATTCGGAACACCTCGATTCTCAACATAAGGTCTCAGCCGCGTGGCTGGTGGAACACTCCGGTTTCGCCAAAGGATACGTCGCCGGTGCCGCTGGAATCTCGAATAAACATGCTCTGGCCCTGATCAACCGTGGAGCCGCGCACGCAAGCGACATCGTCGCCCTCAAAGATGAAATCCAGCAGGCCGTGCAGCGTGCCTGGGATATTTTGCTGGAACCGGAGCCGGTCTTCGTTGGTTTTTGAGTCGGATTCTGAGCTTGTCGGCGTCGAGAGATTTGAGGGCGGCACATCCCGGAGCAAACCAGACCCTCCGAGCCGGCCCAGAGGGTTCCTTCACCGCGAGATCCGCCCCACCTGTCCATCGGCCAGAACCCTGGCCCGCTTGAAAATCTTCAGGAACATCTCTTTCGTAAGCTTGCCGGTGTTCGTGTTCTGATTTGAGGGATGATACGTCGCCAGCAGAACGCGGCCATCCGGCATCGAGTATTGAGCGCCGTGCCGAAACTCGTATTCGCGTTTGCTCGAAATCACTCCTCTTCGCTTCAGATCGTTAAGATAGGCCTCGAATCCGATCCGTCCCAGCGCCACGATCACGCGCACGCGTTTTAGTCCGTCGAGTTCGCGCTCCAGAAACGGAGCGCAGTTGGCGAGTTCCTCCGGCAGCGGCTTGTTGTCGGGTGGCGCGCAGCGTGCAGCGGCGGTGATGTAGAGATCAGTCAGAACCTGGCCATCGTCGCGCGCCGTCGCCGTCGGTTGGCTCGCGAATCCAGTCTCATACAACACCGGATACATGAAGTTGCCCGAAGCATCTCCAGTAAATGGGCGTCCGGTGCGATTTGAGCCGTGTGCGCCAGGAGCAAGTCCTAGCACCAGAACGCGGGCGTTCGGATCACCGAATCCCGGAACAGGCTTGCCCCAATATTCGCAGTCGCGATACGCACGGCGCTTCTCGCGAGCGATGCGCTGGCGGTACTCGACGAGTCGCGGACAGCGCGTGCAGGAGACGACTTCGGTGTTCAGAATCTTGAGCCAGTTGGGTGCGGGCATTCGTCTGCATTGTATTTGCTTGTGTGCAGAACTTTGCCGGTTACTTTGGTGGAGAACAAATCCCTCTCCCGCGTTTGACGTTGCTCTTCGTGTGTCTTTACACTCATTCTTGCGGCACTTGTATTCCAGCGAAGCATTTTTCTCCCGACTTCGCTGAAACATTTGCCTTGGAAAGGTAACTGTGAGCCCCACGGAAACAAAAGAAGGTAGCGCGAAAGAGAGCGCCACCAAACGCGAGATTGAAGTTGAAATTCCGGTCGAGGACGTCAATCGCCAGACCGAATCCCTGATCCAGAAATATCAAAAGGTAGCGCGGATTCCGGGCTTTCGGCGCGGGCACGTTCCGGCGTCGATTATCCGCCAGCGCTTCTCGGAAGAGATCAAGACCGATATGGTGGAAGCGCTGATCCCACGCTTCTTCCGCCAGGAGGCCGAACGCCTCAGCCTGCATCCCGTGTCGCAGCCGCGCGTCACCGATCTGCACCTGCATGATGGCGAACCACTGCGCTTCAAGGCGGCGTTCGAAGTGCTGCCGGAAATCAAGCTGGAAGGCTACAAAGAACTCCGCGCCGACAAACCGGAAGTCGCCGTTGCCGAAGCAGAGGTCGAGCAGTCACTCTCCGATCTGCGCGAGCGGCATGCCAGCTTCAATGCCGTGGAGGGACGGTCCCTTGCCGATGGCGATTTCGCCCAGGTCTCGCTCGACGGCCATCCCAAGCCCGACGAAAAAGCGACCGGTGAAGGTCAGCCCGTCCACATGGATGAGGTGCTTGTCGAAATCGCGGGCAAAGATACGATGCCCGAATTCTCCGAGCATCTGCGTGGCACGAATCCAGGGGACGAACGCACGTTCGATGTGAGTTATCCCGAAGATACGCAGGACAAGCGGCTGGCGGGAAAGACCTTCAGCTACAAAGTGAAAGTCCAGGCCATCAAGAGCAAGAGTTTGCCGGAACTCAATGACGAGTTCGCGAAGCAGTTCGGCGAATTCCAGACCATCGATGACGTTCGCAAGGCGATCCGCGAACAGATGGAAGCGGAGCGCAAGCACCATGCCGAGCACGAGGCGAAGGACAAACTGGTGCGCCAGTTGATCGAACGCAACGATTTCGAAGTCCCCGAATCACTGACCGAGCAACAGATCGACATCCGGCTGGAGCGGGGACTACGCGCACTGGCAGCGCAAGGTCTGACCTCTGAGCAGATGAAGAAAATGGATTTGAATCGTCTGCGCGCCGGCCAGCACGATCAGGCGCTTCACGATGTGAAAGCTGCGCTGCTGCTGGAAAGAGTGGCGGAGGAAGAAAATATTCAGGTCAGCGACGAAGAGTTGAGTCAGGAACTCGAAGCGCTGGCGCGACAATCAAAACAGACGTCAGAAGCCGTGCGCGCACGTTTGACGCGGGATGGGGGCCTCGATAGGATACGAACAAGAATCCGCAACGAGAAGACCCTCGATTTTCTGTATCATCAATCCGCATGACCATGACCAAATGCGGACCATTTCGACCCTCCCCCAAGTCAACGACGACGGAACTGGCTGCGGGGCGGGAGTTTGGGAAGGGTGAAAGTGAACGCTGATTCCGGTTCTAATTCTAGTTCCAAAGAAGGACAGATGATGCTGGTTCCAATGGTGATCGAGTCGACGGGCCGCGGCGAGCGCGCCTATGACATTTATTCCCGGCTGCTCCGCGATAACATCATCTTTATTGGCACTCCGATTGACGACACTATCGCCAACCTGGTGATCGCCCAGATGCTGTTCCTGGCGCAGGAAGACCCTGAGAAGGACATCCAGCTCTACATCAACTCGCCCGGTGGATCGATCACGGCCGGCATGGCGATCTACGACACGATGCAATACGTGAAAAACGATGTGACCACCATCTGCATCGGGCAAGCGGCGTCAATGGCGGCCCTGCTGCTTTCCGCGGGACAGGCGAAAAAGCGCCTTGCGCTGCCGAATTCGCGCATTCTCATCCACCAACCTTCGATGGGTGGACTTTCCGGTCAGGCGACCGATATTGACATTCATGCGCGCGAAATTCTGCGCATGCGCGAGATTACTAATCAGTTACTGGCTAAGCACAGCGGCCAGAAGCTGGATAAAGTGGAGAAAGACGTAGAACGCGACTTCATCATGAATTCGCAGCAGGCCAAGGAATACGGGATCATCGACGATATCATCTATAAGACGAGATAGAGGATAGGATCGGGAATTGTAATATCGCGAACGGCGGCCGTCAGGGAGACGTACTAAAGACGGTCGAGCGTGGAGACGCGACTAGCAGCGGACAGGGCCGCACAACAAGGAGTCAGGCCAAGTGAAAACCAGATCGGGTTCGGAAGAGATGTTGCGTTGCTCGTTCTGCCACAAGTCGCAGGACGCAGTCGCGAAACTGATCTCGTCTCCCAGCGACTATCCCCGGGCATATATCTGTGACGAGTGCGTGGCGGTTTGCAACTCGATCCTCGAAGACGACCGCACTGCGACACCGTCGGCTGCGATCCCCAACCAATTGCCAAAGCCGCAGGAAGTGAAAACCTTCCTCGACGAATACGTGATCGGGCAAGAGCAGACGAAAAAGAAGCTCGCCGTCGCCGTTTATAACCACTACAAGCGCATCTACATGAATCGCCAGAAGACGGGCGATAGTGTCGAGCTGACGAAATCGAACATCCTGCTGATTGGGCCGACCGGCACCGGCAAAACGCTGCTGGCGCAGACCCTGGCGCGGATGCTGGATGTGCCCTTTGCGATCGTCGACGCGACGACGCTTACGGAAGCGGGTTACGTCGGCGAAGACGTCGAGAACATTATTCTCAAGCTCCTGCAAGCTGCGGAAGGTGATGTCAGCCGCACCCAGACCGGCATCATCTATATCGACGAAATCGACAAGATCGGGCGCAAGGACGAGAACCCTTCGATCACGCGCGATGTGTCGGGTGAAGGCGTGCAGCAGGCGCTGCTCAAAATTCTGGAAGGCACGATCGCCAACGTCCCGCCGCAGGGTGGACGCAAGCATCCGCACCAGGAATTTACTCCCGTTGACACGACGAATATCCTGTTCATTTGCGGAGGTGCCTTCGTCGGCCTCGAGAAAATTATCGGCCGGCGTATCGGCAAAAAGGCCCTTGGCTTCCGCACAGGAGCAGAAGAAGAAGCCGAGCAGAACAATGCATCGTCGAAACGCAACTTCGAACTCGTCTCTGAAGCGCAGCCCGAAGATCTGATCAAGTTCGGCCTGATCCCGGAGTTTGTGGGCCGCCTGCCCGTCATGGGCGTCTTGCAGCAACTCGACGAAAATGCCCTGGTCGAGATTCTGACGCGTCCGAAAAACGCGATCGTGAAGCAGTACCAGCGGCTGTTTGAGTTTGAGAACGTCCGGCTGAAGTTCAGCGACGACGCCAACCGAGCGATCGCACGCCAGGCCATGGCTCGCAAAGTTGGCGCCCGCGGTCTGCGCATGATTCTCGAAGAACTCATGCTGGAGCTGATGTATAGTCTCCCCAGTCAGAAGAAAGTTAAGGAATTTGAAGTGACTCGCGAGATGGTGGAGAAGCGAAACGTCTCGCTGGCCATGATAGAAAAAGCGGCAAGCTAGAAAAGTCGTTGGTCGTCAGTCGCTGGTCGTTGGCTGATCGGAATGGCGAACGACTAACGACCAACGACTAGCGACAAAGAACCAAGACGGGGGAACGAGTTGTCGAATCCTAAGGAAAAGTTCGAGAGCAAGAAACTGCCCATGATGCCCATTCGGGACGTGGTCATCTTCCCCTACATGATGACTCCGTTTGTGGTGGGCCGGGAATCGAGCGTACGTGCGCTCGAAGAAGCTCTCGCCAGCGACAAGAAGATTTTTCTGGCCACTCAGCACGACGCCTCGATCGACGAACCCAAAGCTGGAGACATTTTCCAGGTGGGGACGATCGTCAACATCGTGCAGAGCCTGAAACTTCCTGACGGCAACATCAAGGTCCTGGTCGAAGGCATTGAACGCGGCAAGATTTTGCAGGTGGTCGACACCGACGGCTACTTGCAGGCGACCGTCCGTGTCGCGCGTTACGCCACCGAGACGACGGCGCCGATTGAAGCGGGCATGCAGCGCGTAACCGGCATGTTCGAGCAGTACGTAAAGCTTTGCCAATCGTTGAATTACGAAACCATGATCGCCGCCGTGCGCATGGAAGATCCGGCCAAGCTGACGGATACGATCGCCGCCAATTTGCAGCTTTCGATTGAAGAGAAGCAGGGATTGCTCGAGATTTTCGATCCCGCCGAGCGCCTGAACCGCATTGGCGATGTGCTCGATGTGGAAATCGAAAAGCTCAACATGGACCGCACCATCCAGTCGCGGGTGAAGCGGCAGATGGAAAAAGCGCAGAAAGAGTATTACCTCAACGAGAAGATCAAAGCCATCCAGAAGGAATTGGGCCGGGGCGAGAAAAGCGAGTTCGACGAACTGAAAAAGAAAGTCGAAGCCGCCGGCATGCCGAAAGAAGTTCGCGACAAGGCCATCCAGGAACTGAAGAAACTCGAAGCCATGCCGCCGATGTCAGCCGAGTCGACCGTCTCGCGGAATTATCTCGACTGGCTGCTGGCGGTGCCGTGGAAGAAGCGTTCAAAAGAAATCCGCAACATCTCGCGAGCCGAGAAAATTCTCAACGAAGATCACTATGGCCTGGAGAAAATCAAGGAACGCATCCTCGAATTTCTCGCGGTCCGCCAGTTGGTGAAAAATCCCAAAGGCTCGATTCTGTGTTTCGTTGGACCTCCGGGCGTCGGCAAGACTTCGCTCGGCATGTCGATCGCGAAAGCGACCGGCCGTAAGTTCGTCCGCATGTCCCTGGGTGGCGTGCGCGATGAAGCGGAAATCCGCGGCCATCGACGGACCTATATCGGCGCACTACCCGGCCAAATCATCCAGATGATGAAAAAGGCGGGGACAAAAAACCCAGTCTTCATGCTCGACGAAGTCGACAAGATGTCAATGGACTTCCGCGGCGATCCTTCGGCGGCTCTGCTCGAAGTCCTCGACCCCGAACAGAATTTCATGTTCGTCGATCACTACCTCGACGTCGAATACGATCTATCGCAAGTATTCTTCGTGGCCACGGCGAACGTGATGCACACGATTCCGCCCGCCTTGCAAGATCGCATGGAAGTGCTGCGACTGCACGGCTACACGGAGCCGGAAAAAGTTGAGATCGCAAAACAATTTCTGGTCAGGAAACAAATGTTGCAGGCCGGGCTGACGGAAAAGAACATTCAGTTCTCTGACGAGGCGATCCGCCAGATCATTCGCGGATTCACGCGCGAAGCGGGCGTGCGCAATCTCGAGCGCGAAATTGGCAACGTCTGCCGCAAGGTCGCGCGCAAAGTCGTCAAAGAAGGCTCCGACTACACCGCAGCCATTCAGCCGGACAAGATTGGCGACTATCTCGGAGTGCTGAAATTCCGCGACACGCTGGCTCACGAAAAGAGCGAAGTCGGCCTGGTTACGGGCCTGGCGTGGACCGAAGTCGGAGGCTCGATTCTGAGCACCGAAGCGACGGTGGTCGACGGCAAAGGCAAACTCACGTTGACCGGAAAACTCGGCGACGTGATGCAGGAATCGGCGCAGGCTGCGATGTCTTATATCCGCTCGAGAGCGGCGCGCCTCGGCCTGCCCCGTGATTTCTACCGCAACCTCGACATCCATGTGCATGTGCCCGAAGGCGCGATTCCAAAAGATGGCCCGTCGGCTGGCATTACCATTGCGACGGCTTTGGCGAGCGCGTTGAGCAAGATCCCTGTGCGCCGCGATCTTGCCATGACGGGAGAGATCACTCTGCGCGGCAAAGTTCTGCCGATCGGTGGATTGAAAGAAAAGCTGCTCGCCGCCCACCGCGCCGGATTGTTCGAAGTGATTCTGCCGCAGGAAAACGAAAAAGACGTGGCGGAAGTTCCTGAAAACCTGCGCACCGCGATGAAGTTGCACTTCGTCGACAACATGGACCAGGTGCTATCCGTGGCCCTCGAAGGCCCGCTGCCGCAAATGCCATCGGAAGCCGAGACCATGTCGCCGATTGCAACACCGCCTGCATCAGAGATTCCTACGGCGCGCCAGTAGAGAACCCGTAGGGACCCAGTAGAGACATAGAGACGCGGGTTGCCGCGTCTCCCTTGTTTCCGCAGGTCAATCCCGGTCGCGATTCCCCTTCTTGCGCTTGTCGCGGCCCTTGCCGTGATCATTGCCGTGGCCATGATCATGATCGCCACCTCTCACCAGGCGCCCATCGGTGATCGCCACGCCGGGGCTCTCCGTAATCGACCAGAATACGGTTTGTCCCACTACGATCTTCACGGACGCAGGGCTGCTCGACTTCCCCTTGATCTTGATCGCGCCTGCCTTCTGCACCGTTTCAAACCACTTGTCGCGATCTTCGGCGCGCTTCAGGGTCACGGGCTCAACCTCGATCGTTCCGCCCACGCCGCTGCCGTTCGGATCAGTCCACTCATACTTTCCCGGAACGCCGAAGGCATGCGTGAACACCGCATCGTCCTCAATGCTCGCGCTGTCGAAGCGAAATCCCTTCCCCGCCCCTGACACCTGAAATCCCGCAACCGCCGGATCGACCGTGTGCCACAGGACTCCTTCGCCGGCATGAATCTTCAGCTTCTCAGGCGAAACCGTCAGCGCGCCATCCTTCAGACTCACTGCGACGTTGTATTGTTGCGCCTGCGCGCCCTTCGACGGTGGCAGCACTTCAATCACATAACCTCCGTCGGTCTGTTTGGCCGCGCTCGGAATCAGCGCTCCCGCGCTGACAAAGTAGCGAACTTCGCCCGCCTTCGGAAACTTCTGCCCAAAGCAATTGCCAACGCTCAGCGAACGGCTGTCGAGTGTATGCATGAGAATCCTCCTACGCGATGCTGGCGCTCAGCACCAGTTCGTTCTTGTCAGAAGCCTGAACCGCCGCCCCCAACGCGGTGATGGTGACGTCAACTTCCGGATCGGTCGGTCCGCCGGCCGGCAAGACCAGCATCTTCGCCGGCAGCGGAGGCAGTGTGAAGGTCAGCCCCGAGATGAATGGCGTAATGATGTCTCCGAGCAAGCCGGTGAGTCCGGCGATGCCAATGGCGGCGATGACCAGATCCGCCAGGCCGGCGAGGAACGGTCCGATGAATGGGATCCAGATCACCGCCGCAGTCACCGCTGCCGCGATCGCTGCCAGCAAGGCCGCCGTTCCCGCTCCAAATTGCAGAAGCGGGACGCTTTGTATGGTGATCGAGACAATCCAGTTCGGGCCCACCTGGGCCGCCGATACCGTGAAATCGCCCGTAATCGTCAGTGTGTCGCCGAACGAAATCGGAATCGTCACTGTCGGCCACGAGATACAGATCTTCGGCGTGCACCAGCCGAAAATGCAGATCTGTGGCAAACAAAAATTGGGCAGAAAGTCGTTCAGATCGATACCGAACGAGAAATTCAGCGAGTAGTTTACGTTGCAATCCGCCAACTGGATAATGTTCGGCGGAATCAGGTCGACAGTGCCACCGGAAAACGAAACGCTTGCGCTGTAGTTCGCGACGAAGGGACCCAGGCTTCCTCCTCCGCTCTTGCTGAGTGTGCCCAGAGTAGCTTCTGCGTCGTGAAGCAGAGTCGTTGCCGCGGTTTGATCGGCTGCTGCAATGATGTCCGACATGACTCCTCCTAAATGTCTCCCCAAACTTCCACTTGATCCTGGTCGATGGTTGGGCCTTGCTCCAGAATGAGCTGGAATACGCCCGCGCTCAGCACGTGGAAAGGCAGTTGCACGTTTTCTAACAGCGCGTTGAGCATCATGCGGATCAAGCAGTCGATCACCGACTCCAACCCCTCCGGCTTAATGCCCGGGATGCGCACGTTCAGTACTTGAAAAGTGATGTACCCCGTTCCCGGCCCGAAGTAGTGCGAAACGATGTTTCCGAGAGCCCAAACATCGAGATCAACAAACAGCGGCGTCATCTGACCGCGTTTTTCGCCATCGGTAAACGTGTAGCAGCCAACCACGAGCCTCACCTTCGTGTGCAGCCCGAATTGGTTCAGAGCCGGTGGGATCGGTGAAGTGCTTCCAGAATCGGGTGGAAAGAGATCGACCGTCGGGATACCGAAGGACACGGCAAACTGAATCCCTGTCGGCACGCCGGGAAAAGGAATCGCAGCGACGCTGGTCGCATTGACCGTGTTGGCCGGGACAAACGCCGGCGAGCCGTAATTCAGATAGTGAGGCCGCGTCGTGAAAAGATCTTTGAGAAAAGTATTAATTCCACTCTCGGCCACGCCCGCGAACACATGGAAGTTTTGCGTCAAGCTCATCGGGAACCTCCAAACCAGAGCCTTCGATTGGATAGTGCAGACCTTCGCGAAAGCGTTTCACCGGTCTGAGAGATTAAAAGAGGAATTAAAAGAGGGACTAAAATATCTGGATGGAACCCGCGTCCGGCGGCCGCTTTGGTCTGAGCTTAAAGGGATCCGCCGGCCTTATCGCAGCCATCGCGGTCGTTGCCGTTTTGCTGATCATGCTCCCTGCCTACCGCTGGTTTTTCCTGATCAGCGTCCTCGTCGGTCTCGTCATCGCCGGCGGACTCAGCCTCTGGCACAAACTCCACCCGCTCAAGGAGCATGACGTACATCCCAAACGCCCCCTTGGGCTTTAGGTACCGCGGCGATGAGCTATTCATGAACTATTCCCGCGGCGCCCCTTGCCATGCGCGCCTCAACACTAGAAACTGTCTCTATGCGGGTAATGGCACGCTTTATGCTCTCGGCGAGTGACTTGAAGCACTTCCCTCCGGCTGGCGTGCCTGAAATTGCCTTCCTAGGGCGCTCGAACGTCGGCAAATCGAGCGTGATTAATTCCTTGATTGGGGCAAAGCTTGCTAAAACCAGCAACACTCCCGGCCGCACGCGGAGCATTAATTTCTATGAGGTTCGCCGCGCGGGGCAGCCCAGGCATGAGCTGCTTTTCGCCGATCTGCCCGGCTACGGCTACGCCAAAGTCTCGCGCGAAATTTCCGCCGACTGGGCCCGGTTCGTCGACCCCTACCTCCACCAGCGTCCAAGCCTCGCGCTGTGTCTGGCCTTGGTCGACGCTAATATCCCGCCGCAGGAAAGCGATGGCCAGTTGCTGGAGTTCCTGGCTGCGCAAGGGCGTCCGCATGTGGTCGTGGCCACCAAGTGTGACCGGTTGTCGGGCAATGGCTTGCGGCAGGCGATGGTCGCCCTCGGGCAGGCTTATGCCGGAGTCCCCATCGTGGCGTTTTCTGCAAGGACAGGCACCGGCAAAGATGAATTGTGGCAGCAGATTCGCTCCGCCTCCTCGCTGTTGTCGCCAGCCTAAAGTCTTTCCCCGGTCCGCCGATAGAGTCGAGAGAAACACTTTGCCGGAGGCGCTCGTGGATCCACATATCTACGCCGGAGAACTCAAATTGTCGGTGGAGACAAACAAGGTCGATGAACCGGTGAATTACCTCCGCCGGCTCAAAGCGGATGTCTCGGTGACGAGCCCAGCGCCAGCGACCGCGACGACTACCACAACAAAAACGGCACGCAACGCCACCAAGGGCCCGGCCGCCGAGAGCCCTGCCTTCGTAGAGCGCCGCTTGACTCCCCGCATGCGCTGTTCAGGCAGCGTCGAGCTTCGCGCCGATGACAGCGAAGCGCGCCTGTGGGGAACTCTCACCGACATCAGCCTGCATGGCTGCTATGTCGAGATGAACACGACATTCCCGGTGGACACACGAGTACATGTCGTCCTGAAGTCGTTTGGCTTGAGGATCGAGACTTCGGGCACAGTTCGCGCGACCTACCCGTTTCTTGGCATGGGCATCCTTTTTGCCGATATTAAACCCGAGGAACTGCGTAACCTCGAGCAGCTTTGCTCGGTTCTTGCCGGCCGCAATGGCATTTCCGGTGCCACATTGGTAGCCAACGACAAAAAAGACCTCCTTTCGTCAGTCGATCCGAAATCTCTCGTTGCCGAGATCGATGAGTTTTTCCGCCGAAAACCAGTCCTCTCACGCGAGGAGTTCTACGCCATCGCCGGACGGCTTCGCCGCTCTTGATCGGCGGCAGCCTGAATGAGGAATGATGGCAGGCGGCCCGAAGCGGTGACCGGAAATTGGGCCGAGAAAAGGTTACTCAAGTGACATCGTCTGCCGCTTCTTCAGGCCCGTCCATCCGTTATCATTAAAAGGGTATGGCTAAATATTTAGTGACCGGCGCTGCCGGTTTCATCGGATCTTCCCTGGTACGCGCGCTGCTCGAACGGGGCGACGACGTTCGCGGCGTCGACAACCTCTCTACCGGCAACCGTCAGAACCTCACCGAAGTTCTGACGCGGATCGACTTCCGCGAAGCCGATATCCTCGATTTGGACGCGATGCACCGCGCCTGCGAGGGCGTCGATTACGTGCTCCATCAGGCGGCGATTCCGTCTGTTCCTAAATCGGTGCTCGACCCCATCGGCAGCAACCGCGCCAATATCGATGGGACGGTCAACGTCCTGGTAGCCGCGCGCGACGCGAAAGTGAAGCGCGTCGTCTACGCCGCATCGTCTTCGGCCTATGGAGACACGCCAACGCTTCCGAAGCACGAAGCGATGAATCCCAACCCGATTTCGCCTTATGCCGTGGCGAAGCTCGCCAGCGAGCTCTACATGGTGTCGTTTTTCCGCTGCTACGGCCTCGAAACCGTCTGTCTGCGCTATTTCAATATCTTTGGGCCGCGCCAGGACCCGTCGTCTCCCTACTCCGGCGTTCTCGCCAAGTTCAGCATGCAGATGCTGAGGGGAGAACAGCCCACAATTTTCGGAGACGGCGAAACCAGCCGCGATTTCACCTATATCGATAATGCCGTATCGGCGAACCTGTTGGCCTGCAAGGCCCCGGCCACGGAATGTGCCGGACGCGTCTTCAACTGCGCCACTGGCCGCCGCGTGACGCTGAACGAGACCTTCGAAGCTCTCAAACCCCTGACTGGCTACAAAGGAGCGATCAAGTACGCTCCCGAGCGCGGTGGAGACATCAAGCACTCGCTCGCCGACATCACTCTGGCGCAAAAGCATCTGGGATATAAGGTTCTCGTGACCTTCGAAGACGGCCTTCGCCGGACGGTCGAGTGGTACAAGAACCAGGGCCAGCCCGTCGGAGCCTGAGTACAGTTCCCAGTTCTCAGTTTCCAGTTCTCAGTCAGCCCCCGGCAAGTCAGTTTCGAGCTTCGTACTATGAGTGTCGAGACCCGTTGCCATTAGAAGTCTGAAATCTACCACGGAGACCCGGTGGCACGGAGGACAGCAAATCCTCCACGAGCCATCACCTGAAGCAGTAATCCCAGCAGTTATTTTTTCTCCGTGCCTCGGTGTCTCCGTGGTGGGTGTTGGTGTTACTGCATGAATCTGCCGGACTCTTTGCGGGCGGGCGGGGGTGTTGCTGGGAGCGGAACCTTCCGGACCATACCGGCGACGGTTTCTGCGGGGCACTCCAACCCTACCCAGTCGGACGTGTACTAACGGACATTGCGGCACCCGCCCAAAGACTTTACGCTCGAAATTGGACCGGTGTCCGCGGTTGATGCCCGAGGTATGAACCAAGAAGGGCAATGAGCCCGCCTGGAGCCCGGTCTACGATCGATAACAACACAGCTATTAACTACAACATTATCAGTGAGTTTTGCGACCAGCATGAGTGCCAATCCAACCCGAGTTGACTGGGAACTATCCGCGACCGATCCCGGTTCTCCGTTGCAAGAGGGCAACCGCGTCCTCGAATCGATCGCGCGGCAGGATGCCCTGCGCTCTCTGCTGGCCTTCTCGGAACTACACGAGCAAATCCGAAACCGCCGCCTCGCGATCGGGCGCTCTGCCGATCAGGACCTGTTCGAGACTGAACGCTTCATCCTCGACGAAGTTCTGCAATTGATTTGTACACGCGCCCAGGCGATTACCCAGGCGGATGGCATCATCATCGCGCTGGCGGCGCAGGCGGCGCCGGTGGAAGGATCGACGCCAGATCCAGAGATGGTCTGCCACGCCACCGCCGGACCGCTGGCGGTGGAACGAGGAGTTCGACTCATCGCGGATTCCAGGTTCTTGCAGGAATGCCTGGAAACGGGCCGCATCCTTCGCTGTGACGACTGCGATACGGACCCTCGCGTGGAAAACGACCTGGCCTACCAGATGGGCGTTCGCTCCACAGTGCTGGTTCCACTGCGCGGAAGGCGCGATCAAGTCGGCGTCTTACAGGCGTTTTCAACTGCCGCCCGAGCCTTCACTGACGACGACATTCGTTGTTTCGACCTCTTCTCCGAACTGGTTCTGGCAGCGCTCAAGCCCGAAGACCAGGATCGCCGCATCAACTGGCTTTCCGAAGTGGCAGGCGACGTCCTCAAAACGAAGCCCGCAGTAGTCGCGGTGGTCGACGACAACAACGACGAGCCCGCGGTTGAGGCCGCTCCTCCAATGGAAGCCCTTGCGGCTACGGTGGTGGCTCCGCCTGTGGCTGTCGTCAATACTGATCTGATTCCGCCCGCGTTTACTTCCCTTCCGAAGTTCGAGACGACCATCGCACCCGTTGTTATCAATGCGGCGATGGTGGAACTGCCTGAACCGCAGGCTGAACCCAATGCCGACGACGACGAGGATCAGCCCCTCAAGTACGAAACATTTGCATTCCAACCATTCGACTTCGACGACACCGGCTCAAACACAACAGGCCCGACGCCTGAAGTTCTAGCTGATGCTCTGCCCGAAGCTCTGCCCTTCCTGCAACGATTGTCCGGCGCGAACTCGCGGCCCTGGCTAAACGCCGCGATGGGAGCGGCCGCGGTCGTGCTGGTTTCGGCGGGCGCGTGGTGGGGTGTGCAAGCGCATCGGAAGGCAGAGGCAGCAAGAGCCGAGGTTTCGAGAGCCGAAGTTGCGAGAATCCAGGCCCAACCTCCATCGGTTACCGCGCCCGCGCCTCCCGCAGATTTTTTGTCACCTTCAGCGAACGACACTACAGCCAATTCCAACTTCAACGACAACCTGATGAGTCCGTCAAAGCTCGATGCGGATTCGGCGCCTCTGACTGCTGCGTCACCTGACAAGCTGGCAGCTCTGCCCAAGATCACTGGCGTGCGTCACTGGACTTCAACCATCGGAAGCACGGTCGTCATCGACATGCAGGACCAGGTTCCCTATGAAGTGCATCGTCTGATGAAACCCGAGCGTATCTACTTCGATCTGCACGATACGGCCCTGGCGGCGGAACTCGACGGCAAGACGATGGACGTTGGCGACACTTCGCTGACTCGCGTGCGCGTGGCGCAGCCCGTCGAGGGCGTCACCCGAATCGTGCTCGATACGAAAGACGGCTCGAATTTCTCGGTCAGCATGGAATCGAATCCTTATCGCCTGGTGGTTGAGCTGCGGAGCAGCGGCAATAGCAACGCACTAGCTTTGAACCGCGTACCCGCAAAAACCGCCGCCGCCAGCGAGCCAGCGGCTGCCTCGACGCCAAAGGGCCCTTCGGCAGGCGCGTTGACGGCAACCACATCAGATCAGGCTTTGCCGGTGCGGACAGGGAAATTTCGCATTGTGCTCGACGCAGGACACGGCGGTTGGGATCTCGGCACTGTTGGCCGCGAAGGATTGCTGGAAAAAGATCTGGTCCTCGACGTAACCCAGCGCCTGGGTAAATTACTGCAATCGCGCTTGGGCTTTGACGTTGTGTTTACCCGGACGACCGACACCTACCTCCCGCTCGATCAGCGCGCCGATCTTGCGAACCAGGCGCAGGCGGACTTGTTCGTCTCGGTTCACGCCAATTACAGCAGTTCGGCCTCGGCGCGCGGAGTTGAGACTTACTTCACAAACCGCTTTGCTGCTCCGGGCTCGCGTGAAGCGGAAAAACAGGAAGGCGAAAAGCACGACGACGGAACTGCTATCAAACTGACTCCAGTTTCGTTGTCGGCAGGTGGCTTGCGCGAAAAAACGCAGGAGTCGCAACGCCTTGCGGCCAGCGTGCAGCGTTCGCTCTACGCGACGCTCGCGACGAACAGTCCTGACATTCGCAACCGCGGCATCAAAGACGCGTCGTTCGCCGTACTGATGGGGACGATCATGCCCGCGATATTGACCGAGATTTCTTTCGTAAGCAGCCCTACGGACGAACGCAACCTACAAAACGCGGCCTACCGCCAGCAAATCGCCGAAGCGCTTTACAAGGGCATCTCCCGTTACCAGGAGACGGCACCGCGCTCGAAGCTCGCCCAGCTGCAAACAGCATCGGCGCGGCGGTAACGCACTCGACGGCATAGCAGAGAGCCCAGGTTAGCGCCCAAAGAACGGGCGCGAACCTGGGGCACGGATCATTCCATTTAGTTCGTCACGCCGCCATACTTCTCCAGCCACTTCAACTCCTCGCGCACTTTGATCTTGCCGTGCCACGGGTTCTTTTCGAGCGAGTGGCCTTCTCCGGGAAAAATCAGCAGGTCGCTCGGAATATTCAGCTGGTGCAGGGCGTGATCAAGCAAATAGCTCTCGAGCGGAGGCACGCGAATATCGTCGCCTCCTGCCACCATGTGAGTCGGTGTGCGGACTTTGTTGATCTGGAAAATTGCGGCTTCGCTGTTGTAGCGCTCGGGCGCTTCCCAAGGCAGGCCACCGATGGCAAACGCGTCATCGACGGAGCTGTCATCGTTTCCCCAATCAGCGACATTTTCGACTCCACCAGCGCCGGTGACCGCCGCTTTGAATCGCGTCGTTTGCGTGATCAGCCAGTTGGTCATGTAACCGCCGTAGCTGTAACCGCCAATGGCGAGTCGATTGGCATCGGCGATTCCGTCTTTCACTAAAGCATCGACGCCGGTCAATATGTCTTTACCGGGACTCGAAAAAAGGTTGGGAAAGATCTGTAGCGCGAACTTGTCGCCGTAACCGGTCGAACCGCGATAGTTCGGCTCGAAGACGAGCCAGCCCGCATTCGCCGCGAGGCGGTCCCAGACATACCAGTCGGCCTCGAAGTGATCGCCGTCGGCATCCTGCGGGCCTCCGTGGATAAAGACGAATACCGGCAGATTCTTGGCTTCAAATTTTCCCGGCGGATACATCAGCATGCCTTCGATCGGCGTACCGTCTTCCGACGTCCAGTGATAGGGCTTGGCCTTGGGCAGTTCGCGTTCCGTGAAGAGCTGATTGAAAGACGTAATCGGGCGAGCCTGCGCCAGTTTGTCGAGACCGTCGGCGAGGTAGATTTCCGCGGGGCGCGTGATGGCCGAATAACCGAACGCAAGGCGCGTACTATGCGCCGCAGTGGACGGAGACTCGTAGGTCCCGTGCCATCCGTCGCGCTTCGTGATCGCGGCGGTGGGATTCGCTTGCGACACGAACTGCACCTCCGTTCCCAGACGGCAGCCGCAGAGCACCGAACCGTCGGGTAGCGGCGTGTAATGCACGACTTCTCCGGGGAAATCGGCGAACCAGCGTTGGGGAGCATTTTTACCGCTGGCATCGCTCGATTCGGTATCGATCCAATAAAGGCGCGGCTGTGGGTCTTCATACTTTCGTTCGACCGATCCGAGATCGACGCGAAAGAAAAGATGGCGATTATCCGGAGCCCAGCGCAAGTCAACTTCGACGCCCTCGTTGTGCGTCAGGCGGAGGGGCGCAGACTCGGCCGCCGTCTTCGCCAGGTCGACAAGGAAAAGGTCGATGTCTGCGAGATTTTCCTGCCGCTCAGAAACGGACGAACTCACAAACGCCAGTCGCCGGCCATCCTGTGAAACGCTGATTTGTGCGACGCGCAACGGGGTACGCGCGATCGCGGAGGCACCCGGCGTTGTGTGCGATTTCTTTTCGGCTGCCGAAATCTCTTTCGAGCCGAGCGCGGCGTGATGCGCCAAAGCTTCGTCAAGCGAGAGACGGAAGATCACGTCGCCGCGTTCATCGCCGCGGTAGCGGATCGTATCTTTCCATTCTTTCTTGTGCTCGTCGTTTTGCTGCTTGGTCCAGGGCTCGCGGGTCGCGAACACAATGGCTTTCGAATCCGCGGACCAGGCAAAGGAGTGTATTTCTTCGTCTCCAGAGGTGATGGAAAAAGCCTCGCCGCCGTTGGGCGAAATCAGAAAGAGCTGGGCGACGTCTTTATCTTTAGCTTTAGCTTTGTCTTTACTCTTGTCATTATTTTTGCCGGCTTTTCCCTCGTCATCACCTGTATCGGACGCATCGCTGGCCTCGGTGGTGTTGCGTTCGGAAAGGAACGCGATCCATTGGCCATCGGGCGACCATTGCGGCGAAGTGTCGTAGCCAGATTGCGTCAACTGAATCAGTGTGCCGCCGGTTCCGCTGGTTCCGGAAGCCCGATAGAGCCACAGGTCTTCGCGGTAAATCTGCTGCTCCCAATCGGCTCGCTCGGTTTCGATGACGACGGAAGCGCCGTCCGGAGAAACTTTCACCGACGGAAAGCTAACCGAGTTAAAAAATTCGTCGAACGAAATGTAGGGTAGCTTAATCGGGTTCTGCGCAAACGTTGCATGGGAGAAAAGCAGGGTGCAAACGACATACACCAGGGGTAGGTACAGCATGGATAGGGCCCGAATCGATCGTTTTGCCGAGGATCTTTTTACAGTGGGTCTTTGCATAGAAGCCAGTTGAAACTCCGTCAAACAGGGTTTTCATCACAAATCTCTTTTTCAGTTCTAAGGCGCAGCTGGTTGCGCCTTGCGCAGCGCCTCATCCAGCGGCTGATTGCCCGGCACGGATTGTTCGCCTTCAATCACGCGCCAGCCATCGTCGTAGTCGCGAAATCCTACGGTTGAGCGGTAATGCACTCCACTGTCGTAGAGCGCTTCGCCGACTCGATTGATCGGCGCCCAACGCCACATGAATTCAACATCGGCAAAGTTACCGGACTTGCTGATTCCTGAAATGTTCACTAGTTCGCGGCGCACCGCCTGGATTCCGATGGGACCGTTGTCAGGAAGGGCCGTCGATATCAGCGGACGCACCGTGTCGACGCCAAGTGGCGTGAGCAGCACATCCCAACACGGCGGGGGCTCAATGTCCGCGGGGCATTTCTGCTCGGTGCCGATGATCCATCCCCGGCGCTGGAGCACCATAGATTCGGGAGAACTGAAATCTTTGTTGGAAACAATGCCCGTGCGCAGCCAGAAAACTTGCGGTGTTTTAAATGCCTCGGAGCTCGCAATCAGATCGGCGGCAAGACGGCGCGTCAGGAAATCGCGCGGAGAACAGCCCACAGTCACGCCCAGACACAAAAATGTCGCCAGCAGCAATGATTTTCCGCGCATGAAATATTGATTACGATTGTGTGAGGATTTTAACCAATTGCGCGCGCTTGCGGGGCAGAAAAGGCGAGGTTGCGATCTGTCCTTCGAAGTGCTTTGACTGTGACCAGCGGCCAGGAACGGGCGCGTGGCACGCAGGGCAGTCGCCTGTCGAAGTCACATTGTATTTCTCGATCTGATATCCGTAGCGCTGCACCAGCAGCTCACCGCAACCATGGCAGTGAGTGTCTTCGAGATTTTCCACTCGTCCCGGAAGATTTCCTGCATAAACGAAGCGCAGTCCCGCCTCCCGGCCAATGGCTGCCGCGCGCAGCAAGTCTTTGGGACGAGTGTCGGCGGGCGAAGTCATTTTGTAATCCTGGTGAAACGCGGTAACGTGCCACGGGATGTCGGGCGAAACGCTGGCCAGAAATCTTGTCAGCCCGCGAAGTTCGTCGTCGTTGTCGTTAAAGCCGGGAATGAGAAGCGTCACGATCTCGAGCCAGATGCCCATCTGATGCAGGCTGCGGATCGTCTCCAGAATCGGTTCGAGGCGTCCACCGAGTTCGCGATAATGTCGGTCGTCGAAGCTCTTGAGATCGACTTTGTAGAGATCGAGGAAGGGATGGAGATATTCAAGCGCCTGCGGCGTCGCGTTTCCATTCGAGACAAACGCAGTCATCAAGCCAGCCCTGCGCGCTTCGCGAAAGACCGCGACCGCCCATTCGCTCGTGATCAGCGGTTCGTTGTAAGTGCTGACGACAACCTTCGCGCCCTGCGCCAGCGCATCTTTGACCAGCACTTCCGGATCGGCCTCAAGCGGCGTTGAAACGGCTTCCGGATCGCGCAGCGCTTGCGACGTCACCCAATTCTGGCAATACGAGCAGTGCAGATCGCATCCGAGCATTCCGAAACTGTAGGCGAGTGCTCCAGGATAGGCGTGGAAAAATGGCTTCTTCTCAATCGGATCGCACTGGACTCCGGCGACGTATCCCCAGGGAACATAGAGTGTTCCTCCGCGATTGAAACGAACTTTGCAGACGCCGGGCTGCCCGTCGGGAATCGGACAGCGATGACCGCAGGCATGGCAGCGGACGCGATTGCGATCGAGCTTTTCGACCAGGGCGGGGTCGGCTTCGCGGACGCGGGCTTCGAGGATGTCGCGAAGGGCAGCCATGGGTCTATTCTACGGCGGCTGGGCGCTCGGAGTTAGGTCTTAGGTGTTAGGTCTCAGGTCTCAGGAAAACATCGACGGGCCGCGAGAACTTAATTCGCTTCTGATTTCGCTCTTTGGCTATGGCTGCGAATCCAGACTTCGGCTTGCTGGCGCGCGGCCGAGACCTGGGCCTGGGTCATTTGTGAAGACAGGCCTTCGAGGCGGGACTTGCTGATATCGTCACCCTGGACCATCGCGATCTCTGACCAGAAATAGGATTTCGACAAATCTCTGGGAACTCCGCGGCCGACCCAATAGTAGGCGCCGAGCGCGGACTGCGCGGTGACGTGTCCCTGCTCGGCCGCCATCTGAAACCATAGCATCGCCTGGCTGTCGCTCTGCGCAATGCCTTCTCCGTTGTGGTAGCGCAATCCGAGTTGCCATTGCGCATCGGCGTCGCCCTGATTCGCAAGCGTCTCCAAATCGGCGATCGACCTCGGCGGCGGATGTTGCTCGACGGTGCCACGGTCGGCCGCGCCATGGTCAGAAACATGTTGGTCAGAAACATGCTGATCAGAAATATGATCGGCGATGCGATCCGACGCGCTTTTTAGCAAAACCGGTGAGGACGAGGATAAGGATGAGGTTCCTTCCGTTGCCTTAGCCGAGGATGGCTGCGCCGCTTGCGATGGTTCGGGCCAACGTTTTTTGACCAACGGGGCGATTAAATCTCCAACGGCGATCGCGACGACAAAGATGGCAAGTCCAAAAAGCGCCCGATGAAGGATCCGCGATGACGAGGCAGCAGCGGCCTTCGCTTTCAGCGCTGTCGGTGCTGCGGCTGCTGCAGCAGCCTGCCTGGTAGCGATGTCGATATCGATGTTCCTGGCAGCGGCCGGGTTCAGGTCGCGTGACGAAGCTTCCTTTGCGACTGCGGGCGTTGGGACTTCGTGCTCTAGTACCTGGGGAGCTTTTTCTAGCAAGGCAGCGCGAATCGCCTGACCCGTACGAGACGCAGGAATATCCGAAATCGATTCAGGCACCATCGCTTCAGGAACAATGGCTTCAGACACACTGGTGGCAAAGATCGCGGCGACCGCCTCAGGTGCAGTCTTCGCTTGTACTTCCGCCACCTCCGCCAACGATTCGGAAGCGGGCTCTGGCCTGGCTTCGAACACCGGCTCCATCGGATGGATCCGAGGTTCGATCGCCTCAGGGGCGATCTCGATCGCTTCCGGCTGCGCGGTTTCGCGAATTGATTTGGGAACCAGTTCGCCCAGACGATCCAAAATTGTGCCGTGAGCTTTGGTGAAAGCCCGCGGGTGTGGAGAGAAAATTTCGAGCACTCCGACGACGCGAAAATTCGAGACAATCGGAGAGGCTATCAGCGAACCAATGCCCAGAGCGCGACCGATCTCCGGATCGATACGCGGGTCGTTCTCCATGTCGTCGCAGGTGACGAGCTGCCCGCCGCGAACGCATTCGCCCGACAGCCCGTGCTCAGTGTCGACCTCGGCACCGAGCGGCGGAACTGGAGCACCGGTTGCGGCGCGCCACGTCATCTGGTCTTCCTCTAGCCCTTGTCGTTGTCCTTGCGCTCGGAGGGCCAGCGCAGCGCCACTCGCGCCCGTGAGTTCCCAGGCGGCCTCGGTAATGAACTGGAAAATTGCTTCGGAGTTATCGCCGAGTTCACGGACCTGCACGCGAACTTCGTCAAGCGAAGAAAGCGCACTCGTCCGCTGCGGCACAGTCACCGATGCGAGGCTCGCGGCAGCAGTCTCGAGCCTGGTGGTCTCAAGCTGGGTCGAGCTTTTTTCTGGTTCCTGGTCTTGCGCATCGTGACGCGCGAGTTGTTCCGTACGGGCGGCGTGGTTCGCGCAGGCAATCAGCAGATTGGCAAAAAGCCACTCTTTGAGGATTTTTCGCGAAGACTCGGAAAGCGCGGAAAACTGGATCCCGCTACGCCCAGACTCATCGCTCCAAATCACCTGACCGCTGCCGTGTATGAAGCTCCTGGTTTCCGGCAGATCGAGGCAAAGGCTGACGGCCCGGTTCGGTTCGAGCCGTTCACTGGTCTGGACGGCAAAACCGCCTTCGTTGAGATCGAGGAGTTCGCTCAGGTCGACGACCAGGCCAGTTTCTGGGCCATTAAAACTGGCGTAAACCGGCGTGTGAAGTTTTTGGCGAACGGCGCGGCGACGGTCTCCGTTGGGAGGAACCGGGTTTGGATCCGGCAGTCTGAGAGTGCTGCGATCCATATTGCACTACATATTACCTTATGAATCAGGCAGCTGGAGCCGAGAAACACGATTGGGCCATGGGAAGATCAGGCGTTCGGGTCATTGAAAAGTAAAGAAAAACAAAGAAAATCAGGAGCTTCGACGGCAATTCTTGTGGATTACAGGTTCGCGGCCAGAAATGCCCGGTCGTTCTGCGCGGCCGGGACGAGCATCTCGGGCATGGTCAGGACGCGTTCGAGCGAATCCGCCAGGGTGGTGGGAAACTCGGACGTCAGTAGGTTGATATCCATTTGCAGCAGGCGGCGGCTGTAGGTGCGGTAAACCACGAGCGCGCCTCTCCGTTGGTTCGACGTGGTCACCAGGTCGAGAGTCAATTTCCACGAAGGCTGGCCGGAAATGGCAACCATGTGAGGCTGCTTGCTCCAATGAAAATGCCGGGTGCCTTCTCCGTTAGCGGATTGATCAGCGGGCATCGCTTTGAGTTGCAATTCAAAGGCGTCGAAGTCGTTGCTGTCGAAAGCTGCGACCAGAATCCTCCGCACCTGATCGAAGTCACTGGCCACCTTAAGTTCCTCGAGCGCGCGACGCACCGAAAGATTGTTGATGACGATCTGGCGCTGGTCGATGGTGCGCTGCGCCACCCGGCGCAATTCGCCGAATTCCAGGTAGTTCAAGTGCTGCACTCCGAGCCAGATTCCGGTGCCGACAACGGCCAGCACCAATCCCAAAGTGCTGCCCGTTGGCCATAGCAGGAACAGACTGAGCATGGCGAACATGGCCGAGACCGCGTAAAGCACGACCACCACCTGCCGATGCGAAAACCCCATTTGCAGGAGCTTGTGGTGGATGTGCTCGCGATCGGCGGTAAAAATCGGACGTCCGCTGATCAGGCGCCGCACGATTGAGAGCAACGTTTCAAGAATCGGCAATCCGAATGAGACGACCGGGATGGCAACCGCCACAAAGGTCGGCGCCTTTTGCGCACCTGCCAGAGCCAGCGCGCTCAACATGAAGCCGATGAACAGGCTGCCCGAGTCTCCGAGAAAAATTGTGGCGGGATTGAAATTGAAGCGCAGAAATCCGAGGATGGCGCCGGCCAGTGTGACGCTCATCAGCGCGCCCAGCCAGGAATGGACGACGAGAGACACGATAAAAAACACCATCGTCGAAAACAGCGCAGACCCGGCGGCCAAACCGTCAAGGCCATCGATGAGATTAAAGGCGTTCGTCACCGCCACCACCCAGAGGATGGTCAGTGGGAGCCCGACATACAAGGGCAGCGAATGGGAGCCGAAAATCAACGGCAGATCGAGGACGCGCATTCCTCCGGCGAACAGCATTGTGGCGGCAATCGCCTGCACAGAAAACTTCAGATACGGACCGGCGCCGCGGAGATCGTCATAGATCCCAAGGCAAAAGATCAAGCAGGCGGGAATGTAAATTCGGAGAAGCGTTGCGGGAGCGAGTCCGTCGAGCAGCCGGGGAAAAATAAGGGATAGCCCGAGCCACAGGCTCAGACTGATGGAGAACGCCAGAAAGATTGCCACGCCACCCAGCCGCGGAAGCGGGGTTTGATGGACGTGCCGTCCATCTTGCGGCATGGAAACCCAGCCTCGGCGGGTCGCCATATCTCGCACTTCGCGTGTCGCCACAAACGAGAGAGCCAGCGAAAAAGCAAATAACGCAAAGAAGAGCAGGGTCAATTCAGACTTCCCTTCCGGCTGCAACACTCGCCATTACGCACCGCGCCCCTTGAGCGAACATTTCATCCGTTCGTTCAGACCATTTTGCAAATTCGTGGCACTATACTGGGCGCTATACGATGGCGCGAAAAGCGTTGAATGTTGTTTCAAAAACTATACAACTCGCGGTTGGCGTTGAGCAACCATTGCGGGATGAACAAAGTTACTCTTGATAGTCAGCGGCGCGAAACGAGCGGTCTCTGCCAGACTTAGCGCCGGTAGCCCTGTGATAAACTCGATGCACGCGTCAATCCAGGATTTTAGGCAGGAGTTCGTGTATGTCCGGGCGGAATTGCGGTTTCGTTCTGCGAGTTTCTCGTGGGCTGATGATCAAGTCATGCAGTGCACTGCTTCTATCTGCATGCGTCTGGGCTCAGACTCCGGCTACCGGAACGCCCGCACCAGCGGCGCACACGCCGTCAACAACGACGACAACGGCTCCTTCTTCCGAAGCGTCTTCACCGCACTCGTCGGGAGTGTTGGCTGACTCCAACGTGAAGCTCGGCGTCGGCGATCTGATCGAAGTCACGGTGTTCGGCGTACCCGACCTTTCCGCTAAAACGAGGATCAGCGGGTCGGGAGACGTCTATCTTCCCCTGATCGACTACGTTCACCTCGCCGACCTCACAACCGACGAAGCTCAAGAACTAATCCAGAAGCGGCTCGAGGACGGCGGATTTCTGCGCGGTCCTCACGTTTCCATTTTTGTCGACGAATCGGCCTCGCAAGGCGTCACCATGGTGGGCGAGGTCAGTCGTCCCGGCACCTACCCCGCGATTGGAGACCGTCGACTCTTCGATATGATCTCAGCTGCCGGGGGCCTGACCGACAAGGCGGGACGGGTTGTCACGATCGAACGTCACGGCGATTCGAGCGAAAAGGTTGAGATCCATTTGTCGGCTAACCTGGCTGAAGACACCGACAAGAATGTGGACATCTATCCCGGAGACACGATCGTCGTCTCGCGCGCAGGAATTATTTATGTTGTCGGTGATGTGAGCCATCCCAGCGGATTTCTGATCGAGGACAACGGGCTCACGGTGCTCAAGGCTCTGGCACTGGCTGGGGGTAGCAATCGGACCGCTTCCCTGGCGAAAACCAGAATTCTGCGGCCCGGAGCCAATGGGATTCAGGAAATTCCGGTCAATCTCAAGAAGGTCCTGTATGCCAAGGCGCCGGATGTCCCGCTGGTTAAGGGCGACGTTCTTTTCATACCCGGAAGTGCCGCCAAGGCCGCGGCGTATCGCACCGGCGAAGCAGCAATGTCGCTTTCAACCGCGCTGGCGGTGGTTGCGGTTCATCCGTAAAATTCCCCAGAAGACATTCTTCAGACGAAATCCTTCTGCACTGCTTCCAAAACAGCGATGTAGTCGCGTGCTGTCTTCTCGCGCGATAATCTGTCGACGATATATTGCCGTCCGTTCATCCCCATCATTTTTCTAACGTCTGCATCCGCGCCCAGACTGAGGATTGCCTTCACTAAAGCGGTCTCGTTCTCGGGTTCCACAAAAATGCCGGCCCCAGCTTCTTCAATAATCTGCCGTGCCTGTCCGTCGACCGCAACGATTGCTGGCCGCCCGCAGGCCATGTATTCAAGCTGTTTGGTCGGAATCACCGTCTTGAACAGCTCCGTCTTCTTCAACATGACGAGACACACATCGGCCGCCGACACATAACTTGGTATGCGTTCGCGCGGCTGCTGGCCGAGGAATTGGATGTTCGTGAGCCCGCGTGCGGCGGCGAGCCGCACGACATTTTCCCTCTCCGCTCCCTCCCCAATGACGAGAAACATTGCGCTGGGCATGGCGGTCTGGAGTTCCTCGGCGGCGGCAATCATCGTTTGCAATCCATGCGCGTTGCCGATGGTGCCGATGTAGCAAATCACAAACCTGTCGGCAAGATGAAGTTGAGCGCGGAGCTCCGCCGCTGCGGGATCGGGCCGGAACAGATCGGTCTCGACACCATTTTCGACAACCGAAATTTTTTCCGCGGGGACGCTCCAGTGCCGCGTCAAATGATCCTTGAATGCGGGCGTGACCACGACGATGCGCTGAGCGCGACGATAAAGGAACCCGGCGATGGCCGCGAGAGTGCGATAAAGCAGACTGCCCTCGCCGCCCGCACCAACCGCCGCCAGCGATTCCGGCCACAGGTCGCGCACTTCGAAGACGAAAGGAACGCGCTTCCACCAGGCCAGCCACCATCCTGAGAGCGCGACCAATAGCTGCGGAGACGAGGCGATGATGACGTTTGGCTTGCTGAGCGTGAGCCCGCGTGAGAGCAGCCGAAACACAAAAAGATGCGTAATTACGGATTCGTTCGTGCGCCTTTCGGTTGGGCAACGGCCAGAGCCACGTGCGAGCAACCTTCACTCCGTCGACAGTTTCAGTCCAGCGGAGTCGCCGAAATCGCGAACGCCACTCCTCGGGCACCACGCCGGTTGGATGGTTCGGAAATCCGGTGAGCACGGTCACTTCATGCCCCATCCGCGCCCAATGCCGTGACAGTTCGACCGCGCGCGCGGCAGGCGCTCCCATCTCAGGCGGAAAATATTGTGAGACGTAGAGAATTTTCACAGTCGGTTCGAGGTCATCACTTCGAGATCGGTCGTTCTAGATCAATCGGTTCGAGATTAATAGTGCAGCAATTTGAACACGCTTTTCTCAATCAGCGCGCGGGTGCGATTGACTGGCTCTTGCGCATAGCCGGCCCACCGCTCTGCGACTTCCGCGAAACTCTGGTCGCCGGTTAGCTTTGACATCACGCGCAACTGCACACTATGCAACTGGTGGTAGAACGGGCTGGCCAACATCTTGAGGCGCGTGCCAGACTGTTCATACAAAGACCAATATCCAGTATCGTAGCGCGGCAGATTTCGGAGAAGAGTCCGAACCCCGCGATCGAAAATGAACTTCGCATCGGCATTGGCGGTCGCCAGTTGGAAATCGAAGACTCCCCACAACGCCCACATGAATCCATTGAGAATATGGGTCGGAGGATCGACGAGATATTCTTCGATCCATAGATTTTTTTCGCCGTCTTCAAACAGCACGCCGCCCTCAGCGATTGGCGTCCGCAACGCGGCAAATGCCTCGGCGGCCGCATGCTGGTACTTCAAGTCTCCGGAGTGAGCATGGGCACGCAAGAGAAGTGAGACGCCCTGGCCCTGTGCCAGACCTGAATACCACGGAGCTTTCAGTATGTCGCGATATTCCCAATCGAAGTGATGGTTCCAGACCGGCAGACCGTGAGAATTCGGTTCGAGATTGTCGACCAGCCAATCGGCGGCATTGAGAGTCTTCTGCCATCGGACAAGGTCGTCCGACTCGCAAAACAAGTTGTAGTTCGCGAGGCCCCACTGCGCGATCGCGATCGGGTTGTATTGCAGGCCGATCGCTCCGCGATAGTCAAGCATGGGGATGCCGTCGGCGTCGTGGGCGCCGGCGTAATCCGCCTTCTCTCGAAACCGCATGTAGTATTCGCCGAGCCGACCGGCATCTGCGTGGGAGTTGATTTCCGGAGTCTCGTGCCAGAAAGTCAGCTGGCTGCGTCCGGTACCGAGATAGGCGCTGAAGATTCGGCGATAGTACTGCCAACGCATGGCGATACTCATGCCGACTCGACTTCCCAAATGGTGGTGACCAGATCGTCAATCTCGACCGCAATCGTTGACGTCGCGAGATACCGCGTGGAATTCTCGCCGTCGGGAAGCATGGCGTTGCCGTACTGAAAGTAGCGCATCGGCCAGGCGTCTTTTGTCCAATGCAGCAAGCACTTGCCAATTGGTCCCGTCCGGCGAGCCGGCGATTTCCACTCTGCGGCCAGTGTTCACGCTGCTCGGCTCGACCATCGTAGAAAAAAACATCGCCTCGCCAACGCGGCATCCATAAATCGAAGAGCTGGCAAGGTCGCCGATCCGTTCGACAATGCCGGCGCGGTCGAGTAGATAAATATGGTTTTTCTCAGAGGGCGTGTCGGTCGAAAAATACAATCCGCCCGATGACGGAATCGCCGCGACGGCCCGCGCTTGCTGGTTGCCGGATAGAACCGTCTCCACCGACCGCAGATCGCACGACGCGCGAAGCACCTTGCACTCCGCTCCAACATCGCCGGTTAATATCCATAGGCAATCGCCCCACCGGTCGTAAACGATGTTGTGAACGTGGCGAATGGATCCCGCCGCAAATGTGTAAGCGACATGCCACGTACTGCCGCGGTCAGTCGAGGCATAGATGTGAACTTCGGCGCGCTCGCGGTTGTCAAAATATTCTCCCCAATAAATCTGACCCGATGGAACAGCTGCGATGTGCAACGGGCGCGTGCCACGACGGATCTGGTGTGTTACGAGGAACTCATCACTGTCCTGGGTTCGTGTCACCAGTGCTCCCGGAACTGCACCCACCATTGCTCGCTCGTTTGGCGTGTTAAGAATCGCCAGCGCGTGGAAACCATCGCGCACCAGCCGGGAAGTGAGCGCGGTTCGCGAAGTCAGTTTTCTCCACCAGGCGGGGGTGAATCGAGCGACCGTGTCCCACGTCGCGCCCTCATCGATTTGCGAACCATCGACTTGCGCGTCAGCTCTTAAGCGAACGACCTCATACCCGCGACTCCCGTAGAGACAATCGCCGTCCCATGCCAGCGCTCGAATGCCGCGCCAGGCGGCGACTCTCCGCAGATTGACAGCGGAATCAAGGGCGGCTTTCTCGGCGGAAGGTGCGGCTTTCCCCACGACGCGTTCCTTTATGCGCAAATCAACTCTCGGACTTGCGAGCGAAAAAAGGGCCAATGGCGAGCACATCCATTTTCGTTCGCTGGAAACAATCGATGGCCTCCTGCGGAGTGCATACGATGGGCTCATTCTCGTTGAAACTCGTATTCAGGATCACGGGGATCCCCGACTTTTCGCCAAACTTCTTGATCAGATCGTAGTAGAGCGGATTTTCTTCCCGCGCCACGGTCTGCAGTCTCCCGGTATTGTCGACATGATTCACTGCGCACAAGCTCGCTCTTTTTTCCGGGCGGATCTTATACACATGCATCATGTAGGGCGAGGGATGATCGTGCTCGAAATATTCATGCTGCGCTTCGGCCAGAATTGCCGGAGCAAACGGCCGAAACCACTCGCGATGTTTGATGCGGGCGTTCAATACATCTTTCATGTTGGGCAGGCCGGGATGCGCGACGATCGAGCGATTGCCAAGCGCGCGAGGCCCCCATTCCATGCGGCCCTGGAACCATCCGACGACGTTGCCCTGCACCATCTGATCGCTGACTGCGTCGAGCAATGGCCCGCGCTCAAGGCGTTGGTACTTCACGCCGGCGCTTTCGAGAGCTTATTCGATCTGCGCGTCAGAGAACTCCGGACCAAGATACGCGTGATTCATCTGCTGTCGACGCGGCTGCTTCAGCACCGAATGATAAGTATGCAGCGCGGCGCCGATCGCAAGGCCTTCGTCGCCGGCCGCGGGTTGAATCCAGGTGCGGCGAAACGGCGTCCGGGAAAATAGTTTGCCATTCGCAACGCTGTTGAGCGCGCAACCGCCGGCCATGGCAAGATTCTCATCGGGAACACGTTTGTGCAATTCGTTCGTCAAGATGGAAAAACACCTCTTCGAAACAGTGCTGCATCGCGTACGCCAAATCCATGTCGCGCTGGGTTATTTCGGTATGCGGATCGCGAGGCGGGCCGAAGAGCTTTTCCATCTTGTCCGAGAAATGCCGCGCCAGGCGCACGGTTCCGTCGGGCATGACCTGCATTCCCTGAGTGCTCCCGAGCGGCTTGAAGTAACTCAGGTCGAGTTGGAAGTTGCCGTTCTTGAGCGTGATTATTTTCCTGACCTGATCGACGTAGGTATCTTTCCCATACGGCGCAAGGCCCATCACCTTGCCTTCGTCGCCATATTTTTTGTACCCGATGAAGTCGCAGATCATGGTGTAGAAGCTGCCGAGCGAATGCGGAAGAAACACGCGATCGAGCACTTGAATTTCATTGCCTTCGCAGCGCGCCATCATCGTGGAAACGAAATCTCCCGAGCCGTCGTAGCTGAAGCCCGCAGCTTTTTCCCAAGGCGAGCAGTAATACGAACTGGCAATATGCGCGATGTGGTGCTCCAGATGATGTTCCTGAAACTTCAGCGTCGAAACATCCACATCGAGAGCCTGCGCGAGCAGCGATCGCATATCGCGCATCTGCTCTTTGCGCTGGCGCATCTTGATGAAGTTCAGAACCTTGGCCGGATTCGCCAGCGCGTACTGTACCTTCTTCGCGAGGTGGGCGTCGCTGTCCTGCCCAACCGCGACGTGCTCGACGTCGGTGATCTTCGCGCCCGCCGCGTCCAGACACGCCTTCACCGCCAGCGCAGGAAAGCCGCCGTAGTGCTTTTTCCGGTTGAGCCGTTCTTCAGCCACCGCGAAAAGAATTTTTCCGTCTTCAACAATCGCGGCCGACGAGTCGGCGTGAAACATATTGAGGCCAAGAATCAGCATTTACAGCTCGTTCCCTTCTTTCTGGTCGCTATGAGTTTTTGGATGGTTCCTGCAAGGCCGACGCCACGAATTCGCGGAGCCCGACCGTCAACGGCTGCCCAGTCTGGCAAGAGTTCTGAAGCCGCAGCGTCGCAAGTGTCGTGCCCACAATTTGCTCAAACTGAAATCGGCGGCCGCAGTCTTGCCGCGCAGCGCATCGATGAACGCCCGCATTTCAGTCTTGTGGCCCTTGTCCTGCGCCCAACGAGCGCGAGTAATTTGTCTGCGCCCACCGCGCACCAGTTCGAGCCGCCGGAAATCTTCGAGGATCGCAACCGATCCGCCGCCGAAAACTTCGACACGCTCTTTCGAAGCAGACTTGTCCCCGTTGGCGAGATAACTGATCGTCCCGAGCGTGCCGTTCGCAAATTTCAGCGATGCCACAACGTTGTCCATGCTGTATTGGCCCGGATTGCCAACCATTTGGCATTGCACTTCGACCGGAGACGCGCCCGCCAGAAAGCAGAGGAAGTCCACAAAATGACAGACCTCGCCCAGAATGCGTCCGCCTCCCTGCTCGGGATCGTTCACCCAATGGTCAGCTGGGATGTAGCCAGCGTTCACGCGATAATGGATCGCCAGCGGCTCGTGGATCTCAGCCAGAAACTTTTTCATTTGCCCGGCCATGGGAGCGAAGCGACGATTGAAACCGACCATCAGCAGCGGAGCGTTGTCTCGCTGCCGACGCGCGTATAAGCTCGGCCAGCTCGCCTTCATTCAGGCAGAGCGGCTTTTCGCAGAAGACGGCCTTCCCCGCGCGCATCGCCGCCAGAGACCTGCGCGGCATGAAGATTGTGCCGGGTCGCGATCACCACAGCCTTGATCTTCGCGTCCTCGAAAAGCTCGGTTTCAGAATTCGAACAGTAGGAAAATCCAAATTTCTCGGCGGCGCCTCGACTACGCGGCCCGGTCGCATTGCACACTCCAACGAAAGCGACTCCGGAAATCTCCTTGAGCGCGGGTAACAAAGTAGTCTGCGCAAAATTCCCGGCGCCAAGCACGCCCAGGCCGATTGAATCTGGAGAAGGGACGACCGATGCAACTGGAATCTTCTCCGGCAAATCCACAGCGCTCGCGGACCTCGGATCCGCGTACGTGATCAGCACACCGAGAAAAGGCTCGCGCGTACCGCCCGTAATCAAATCATAAGAACGCGTGGCCTCTTCCACCGGAAAGCGGTGCGTGATCAACCGAGTCAGATTCAGTTTGCCGTCCGCGACGAATTGAAGAAATGCTTCCATGTTGCGCGTTTCGGTCCAGCGCACATGCCCGATCGGATAGTCGCGGCCCTTCTGTTCATAGGCTGTGTCATAGCGGCCGGGACCATACGACCGCGAAATTCGAAAATCCAGCTCTTTTTCGTAATAGAGTTTGCGCTGCAGGTCCATGCCAATTGTCCCGACGGCGACGACAATCGCACGGTCGCGGGCCAGTTCCGCCGCCAGATTTACCGGTTCGCTGCTCGCAGTCTCCGCCGTCATCGAGCACCGAATCGACGCCCATTCCGCCCGTCTTCTGAAAACACAGGTCGCGGAAATCGCGGGCGCTCGAACAAACCGCCTCAGCTCCGCTTTCGAGCCCAAGATCCGCGCGCTGACGCATCAGATCGAGTCCGAACACGCGGCAGCCGGCAGCCTTCAGCAACTGAACCGTGATCTGGCCAAGCAATCCCAACCCAATCACGCGCGACGGTGTCGCCCAACGCAACCTCGGCGGTGCGAATGCCGTGCAGACAGATTGCGCCGACGGTGCCAAAGGCCGCTTCTTCATAAGAGACGCTCTCTGCATCGTCGGCGTTCGGATATTTTCGCAACCAGCATGCGCGGCACGCAGGCAATCTCAGCATGCACGGCAAATCCAGCGCCGGCGCAGGCGACGCGATCGCCAACGCCGATGTCCGTGACGCCATCTCCAACGGCAAGCACAAGCCCTGCGCTGCTGTAGCCGACCGACTGGGGCTGATCGAGCCTCGAGCGCACAGTCTGCATCGTCGCGGCCAGTCCGTCTCGCCGAATCTTGCCGAGAACATCGCGCACCAGGTCGGGGCGCGCCTTCGCCTTTGCCATCAGATTCTTCCCGGCGAATTCAGCCGAAGCACGCTCCGTTCCAGCCGATACGAGCGATGCGGCCACTCGCACCAGCACGCAGCCCGGCAACAATTGCGGAGCCGGAACTTCGGCGACCTTCAACTCACCTGTGCGCGCATCTTGCAAGAGTTGCTTCATGCTGTCGCCAGTCGAGTTCCGGACATTGGCATTGGCATCGGTTGCGATTGCTCGGCGGCATCGATCTTTTGCTGCGCGAATGCCTTCGCGCCGCCATCCATGAAGAGTTGCATCCAGATCTCGAGCGTCAACAATTGCCAGATCTGCATCGACCAGTCTTCCGCTCCACGGCGATGCTCGTCAACGTATCGGCGCACCACTTCAGGACGGAACAACCCTCGGCGACGGACCTGCGATTCGGAAAGAAGATCGTCGACCAACGGACGCAGATCATGGGCGAGCCAGTAGTCGACCGGCGCGGCGAAACCGGCCTTTGGTTGGCGCATCACTTCATCCGGCAGCATTCCGCGCATGGCTTCGCGGAAGATGTGCTTGGTCGTCGGACGCCATTTCCCTTTTAATTTCCACTCGGGCTTGACGTTCCACGCAACGAATTCTGCCAACTCGCGATCCAGGAAAGGTACGCGCACTTCAACCGACGACGCCATGCTCATTTTGTCGTTATAGGTGAGGTTCAGTGTGGGCATGAAAATCTTCGTGTCCAGATAGAGCATCTGATTGAGGAATTCTGCGTGCCGTACTTTGTCGAAGGCAGCCAAGTGCCGTGCCGCGGGATTCCCATTCGCTGCACGTCGCGACTCCGGAGCGTACAAGTCCGCCGTTTGTTGGCCGTCAAGATAAGTGCAGTTGCGGATAAAGGCCTCGACGGGGCTAAACGCCGCGCTGCGCGCCATCTTCTTCGCCAGACGCACGCGCACCTTTCCAGCGTGTCCCACGCAACGACGGCAGCGCGAGCAGAGCGCCCTCTGCTGCGGCACGAGCAAAATGCTGGCACGCGGCGATACGCCTCCGCCCATCCATGAGCGACATGCTTGCGATATCCCGCGAATATTTCGTCGCCGCCCACTCCGGATAAAAGCACCGTCGCCTGCGATCGCGCTTCGCGGCACACCAGATACGCCGCGATGATTGCCGGGTCGGCAGTTGGCTCATCCATGTGCCAAGTCAAACTCGGCAACAGACCGACCACATCCGGCTCGACGACGATCTCATGGTGTTCGCATCCGAGTTTGCCCGCTAGGCGCTTTGCAACGGCGGGATCGTCAATGGCCGTCTCGCCCACGCGATATTTTTCAGGAAACGTAATCGTATAGGTGCGCACGGGCTGTTTCCTCGCGCCCGCAGCAACTTTGGCAGCAACCATGGCCGCGACAATACTCGACGAATCGAGCCCGGCGCTAAGAAATGCGCCGATGGGAACGTCACTCACCATCTGGCGCTCAACCGAAGCGCAGAAGCGTGCCCGAATCTCGTCCGCCAAATCCGCCTCGGTTCGTTCAAAACGGTGATCGGCCGGAGGGAACGTCAAGTCCCAATACTGCTCGATCTTGAATTCACCGCGTTGCCACTGCGCGTAATGGCCTGCTGGAAGCTTGCGGATCCCCTCGAACATCGTCAATGGATCGGGCACCCACAAAAACGTGAGGTATTGGTCGAGAGCTTCCATGCTCATGCGCGCGTCGATTCCCGGCACTTCGAGCAATGCTTTCACCTCAGACGCAAAGGCCAGTTTCCCGCCGCTCTCTGAGTAATACAGTGGCTTGATTCCGAAATGATCGCGAGCGAGAAATAATTTTGGCGATGATCGCCGCATGTCGCAGATCGCGAGCGCGAACATCCCCTGGAGGCGGTTCAGACAATCTTTGAGGCGGTCTGGTCCATATTCTTCGTAAAGATGGACAATCGCTTCGGTGTCGGTGTGCGAACGAAAACGATGCCCCTTGCTCTCAAGCTCGCGCCGCAGATCGCCAAAGTTGTAAACCTCGCCGTTGTAAGTGATCCACACCGTCCCGTCTTCGTTACTCATGGGCATGTGTCCCTCGGCAGTTAGATCGAGGATGGAAAGCCGCCGGCTGCCGAGACCGATGTAGGTGTCGTCGGGGAAACGCCGCTCCCAGAGCCCGGAGTCGTCGGGTCCGCGGTGCGTCTGCACGTTGGTCATGCGGACGAGCGTTTCATGATCGCCGCAGTTCACGAGACCGCTGATGCCACACATCGCTCAGCTCCTCCCGATCCGCAGCTCGTACATTTTGGCTTTTGTGTGGAAGAGCTGGATGCCCTGCATCGCGCAGTAGATCAGACCCGGAACGCCATCGAGAAATCCCAGGCAAAATAAGTACCGGTAAAGGAAGAGCACCAGTGGCGATCCCGGAAGTTTCAAGAAGCGCCGTTTCAACCAGCGGCGTCGCTGTGCCTGCGCCCCCCAGAGCGACGCCTGAAGATCGACGTCGCCGCCGCCCATCTTACCGTCAAACCAGACGCGCGACTCCCAATTCGAATACTCGTTGTGTTTTTGAATGTAGCGCGACAAAGACTCGACGTTGTGGTGGGTCAGCGGATTCGACAGCTTGCGCGTGGCGCCCTTGACCACGACGTGCTCGTGCACTTCCATGTCAGCCATGCTGGCATCTTGATCCTGCAATCGGCATTCGAAGCGCCCAAGACCCTTGCGAAACAGCGACAACTTCCAGAAACTCGCTCCACAATGCCGCAGCCTGCGTCCCAGAAAATGCATTTGCAGGGCGATGAAGTAGCCGTCGGTCTGCGGATCCTGAATCGCTCGTCGAATTTCGGCACTGAGTTCCGGCGTCAAGACTTCGTCGGCGTCGAGCAACAGGGTCCAATCGTAGACGAGGGGCAGCGTATCCATGGCCCACTGACGTTTCTTGGGCCAGCCGCCGCCATAGTGGAATTGGACAACGCGGGCGCCATACGATTCTGCGATCGTCGCCGTATCGTCGCTGCTCTGGGAATCGATCACATAGACTTCGCCGACCGACTTGAGCGACTCCAGGCAGCGCGAAAGATTGTGCGCCTCGTTGCGGACGGGAATAATCACGCTCAATGGCAGTGGCAGTGGCGGGGACACGGGCAGTAACGGCGCGGCTTTCGCCACACTCGACGATTCGGTTTCCGATTTAGTTTCGATCACGTTGTCCCGGAGCAGGTCTTACTATCTTAGCCTCCAGCACCCGGTTTTCACAAAGAACGGCCTGGCCGTACCGACATTGAAACTATCGTTCGAACTATGCGTGTAACGGCACTGGGCAGGTCACAGATTCTGTTCACACCAACTGGCCAGTACGAATAGTGACCATGGCCGTGACCACGAGGTTCGGCCTGCTAGGAAGCGGTTCCACACATCGCGCACGGCGCTAGGATTCAGCGAGGCGTGGCCCAACTCGTTCTTTAGCAGAGAGGTTTCCACCGTCTGCTTCATCTCGCCGCGTAGCCAGCGCTCAAACGGCAATGTGAATCCTCGCTTCGGTCGATTGACGATCTCGGGAGGCAACGCAACACCCAGGCTCGCCAGCAACAGACTCTTCGGAGAACTTCCATTCAGTTTGGTCTCTCCGGGAATGCGGAAGCACGCTTCGACCAGTGCGCGATCGAGGAAAGGCACGCGCAATTCGAGTCCGTGTGCCATGCTCATGAAATCGGAATCGCGGAGCAGAGTGTTGCGCATATAAAAAGTGGATTCGAAGTACGACACGCGGTTCACGGAATCGAGCGACTTGCTCGCCGCAACCGATTCTCGCAATACGCGATCCAGCCCTTGCCGCGATTCGAGGTATTCGGGCACCGAATCTAACGCATCGCGCTCGGTCGAGTTGAACAACTCGCGCGCCAGAAAATATGGATGCACCAGAGTGTCATCACCCGCGGCCAATTCCGCAAGTTTGCGCCTGCGGTCCCCTTTGCCCCCAAGTACGGCCATGGAAGCGGCCAATGGCCGCCTCGCCGCGCGTGGTAAGCGCCCAAGTTGCCGCGCGAGCTTCTCCATCTTCGGAACGCGTCGAAAATTCGAATAACCGGCGAACATCTCGTCGGCGCCCAGGCCGGTTAACGCAACCTTGACTCCGGCCGCACGCGTCTTGGCTGAGACCAGATAGGTATTGATGCCGTCGATCGTGGGCTGATCCATGGCGCGGAGAGCCTCGGGCAGTGCCGCCAGCGCGTCCTCCGCGGAGACTGGAATTTCATGGTGTTCGGTCCGGAATCGTCGTGCTACTTCTCGCGAATATTGTCCCTCGTCATACTCTTGTTCTTTGAAGACAAGCGAAAACGTATTCGCCCGTATTTCGTTCTGGCTCAGCAGGGCGACCAAAGCGCTGGAATCAATTCCACCGGAGAGAAATATTCCTACAGGTACGTCGCTCACTAAGTGTGAGAGCACGGCATCACGCAACAGTGCTGGCAATCGAGCGACAGACGCGCTGCCGTTTCCCGCCCCCGAGGTTCGACCCGCCGTCAGCGGATTCCAATATTCGCGGCTGGTGATCGATCCGTTCTCGACCACAATGACATGTCCCGCTGGAACTGTTTTCACGCCGTCGACGATCGTCCAGGGTTCAGAGACTGAGCCGAACGCGAGATAGCTCAAAACACCCGTCGGATCCACTTTTCGTGGCACCAACCCGGTCCCGAGCAGCGTTCGCAACTCGGAAGCAAAAAGAAAAGCGCTGCTCGATTCGTGGTAATACAACGGCTTGATGCCCATGGGATCGCGAGCCAGCAGCAGCCGCTTTCGCGTCGCATCCCAGAGGCCGAAGGCAAACATGCCGCCGAGGCGCGTCAGGAAAGACTCGCCCCATACGCGATACGCGGCCAAGATCACTTCCGTATCGGAATGGCTCTTGAACTCAATGCCCGCGTTTTCCAGTTCGTTGCGTAGTTCACGATAGTTGTAGATCTCGCCGTTATAGACAATCCAGTTGCCGCTCACCGGATCGTGCATGGGCTGATGCCCAAGAGGAGAAAGATCGATGATGGAGAGACGGGTATGAGCAAGCCCGATCTGGCACGGACCCGCGAGTTTACCGCCGCCGCTCCCCGCGGCATTGGCTTCCACGACGATCGTGCCCGAGTCGTCGGGTCCGCGATGTGCGAGGCTCTCCCGAGCACGATCCAGCATTTCGTGGGAGACACGATCCTGGTGGGAAACGATTCCGAATATGCCGCACATGCTATCTCAGAGGCCTATCACTATCAGTAAACATACTTGTGACCGCGGCGCAGGAGCGGTTTTTCGAAGTACTTCCACGACAGCGTCGCGATCAGCAGAGTTGCCGCGACACCCAACAACCCTCCCGGGAACCAGGCCTGATCCTGAGACATCCGCAGCCCGAACAGGCGTCGAGCGCCGTTGAGCGCCGGGAAATGCACCAGATAGGTACAGTAAGCGAGCGTCCCCAGGCCCATGAGACCTCGATTGCGAAGCAGCGCCCACCTTTGCGGCGCGGAAACCGCGACCAGCAAACAACTCATATAGAACAAGGCAAGCCAGGAGTAGCCAATCGTTGTCAGGGGCAATGAAAACTGTCCATATTGTCGGTACGTCATGAAGACAACGCCCGCGAACAAAGCTGCGGTGAGAGCGAGAAGCAGGTTTTGTTTTTCCCGCAGCAGGTTCCAGCCACGTTCACTCCGCACGAGCATCGCCGAGAGCACGCCCATGCAGAGAGCGTCCGCGCGGCACGGCATCAGAACATAGCACGCGTAGTCTCCGTGGATCAAAACACGACGAAGCAATATCCTGAGCAGCGGCGCACCGGCCACAACCGCAAAGAGCACATAAGGCAGGCGCTTTGGAGGGACGAGGCGCACCACCAGCGGGATCGTCAGATAGAACTGTTCTTCCACCGCCAATGACCAGGTCACGGCCATCGCAGGCGCGCCGTACCAGCCCTGATGGGTCATCCAGAAATTCTGCGTCAGTGTGACGTAGGACCACCACGGAATCGTCAACGGAGAAGTGTCACCGAACATCCCCGGAACAACACGAAAGGGCAAATGGTGCATCAGAAAGAGCCCGGTCACGATGCCGTAGAGAGGAAATATCCGATAGAAGCGGCGAATGTAGAAGGTCTGAAAATAGCGCGGCGACTCCCGATTATCCAGCAGGATTCCGCCAATCAGGAATCCCGAGAGCACGAAGAAAAGATCGACACCACTCCACGTAAGCTGGAAACAGGAAACGACCTTCGCCAAAAATCTCGAGTTGGTTGGCATGCCCAGTACGGCATGGTTCAACAGCACCAAAAGAATCGCGATGCCTCGAAGTCCATCGAGTTGGGGAATGCGAACCGACCAGTTCGGTACCGGCTCGAGTGGGCTCGCGTTTCGTTGCGAAGCGGGCACGCCGCTCGGAACTGGAGCGCTGACGGAATCGACATCGCCCGCGTTGGTGCTGGTTGAGAGACTCACGGTAACGTGCCGCAATGTTAGCAGGCTGTTAGCAGAAGTGAAATCGCGAGAAAACCAGCTCGCCTCCTGCTACGCCCCGAGCATCCCCCTCAGCCGGCGTCGCCGGCTCGACCAGATCCGATTGACCAGACCGGAATACATGAACCGGTATTCGGGCTCGGAATAGTACGATTCAATTTCCGTCCGCCAGATCAAGTACGGAGAATCCGCCCGGCAATCCGTAGTTCCCGGACACGGCGCAAAGCAGAAACGATGGCCAGCCCGAACCGCCTCCCATGCCTGCTTAGTCATCGCCGACCAGGCATACGGCCACGCGAATGCGTCCGCCCTGGTCGCGGTCCAGGATTCGATTTTCGCTGCAGCGCCGTCGATCTGTTCGCGTAACTCCGGCTGCGAAAGCGCCGACAGGTTGACGTGCGACAGCGTGTGGTTCCCGACAGCATGTCCGCGCTTCACCAGATCGGCGAGCTGATCTGATTGCATCGGCGTCCACTCTTCGGCATTTGTGACTTGCGCGCCTCCGCGAATATCGATCCTTGAGTAGTAAAAATCCTTTGCCGCGCTTCCACTCAATCCGATGAAATCAGGCACCACGAAAAACAGTCCCCGCGTGCCCATCGCTTCGAGCAAAGGAGCGGCTACCTCGTAGTTGCTCTCGCGGCCGTCATCGAAGGTGAACAGGACCGCTGGCTTTGACCAATTCGCGCTTATCTTCGCGCTCACTTCGGGGCATGCCCACAGTGCAAAGAATGTTGCGGGCGAGATCAGCTCGAAGTGCTCGGCGACCCACTCCAACTGGCGACGAAACTCATCGGCATTTCGCCGCAGAGTTTCGTGCATCGCAACCACCTGCACCTGCGGACCCGCATCTTTCCTGCCCGCGCGTCGCAGGCGGATCGCCGCTTCATCGAGCTTGATTGCTGCCACTATCTGGAAAAGGCTGTCGCGGAGAAGGCTTCTCAAATCTCGATTCCCCTGTTGGCCTCTTATGTTGGCCTCTTACGTCACCGAAACGTTACTTGAAGGCCTCGACGTACAAGGAGTGCGGCAGCTCCGTTGAGTCTTGCGGTTCAAATGGCGGGACGCTGCTTCCATATAACCGGCTCTTTCCTTCCGCCGATTTCTCTACGTCACGAAATCCCGCCTCGCGGAGCACTTCGCTGAGATAACTGAAATCGAACGCGGTGCGGTGCTGCCCGTCGCAGAAAACGAAATTGGAAAATCGCCCGCCAAGAGAATCGAAGTGCCGCGGAAAGAATTCGTAGAACCAATCGCTGCGCTGTTGTGTGTAAGCCGCAATCGCGCTCTCGAGGCTGGGCACGATCAGTCGGATTCCGCCATTTGGTTTCACAATTCGCGCACATTCGTGCAACAACAACTTCAACTCATCGGCAAAAAAGTGTTCGAACATGTGAGTCGAGTAGATCGAATCGACTGAGTTCGAACGAAAAGGCAGGCCGTTCCTGACGTCGAGCCACAGATCGATTTTGTTGAAAGGATTCCCGTCGATATTGAGGAATCCATCCAGATATTTAGTGCCGCAGCCCAGATGAACATGACTCGTTCCATTCGGCGAACGCGGGTTTCGCAGGTACCGCCGAAAGAAATAATTGGGAATTGTGGCCTTGGAAACACCCCAAAAAACGACGTCTTTATAACGCTGATGAAGCAACCCATCCTCCGGAAACGGTGACCGTCATTATATCGCTCGCAATCTTCAGATGAGCCAGTCGCCATCGGCTGGAACAAGATACAAACTCCCAGTCGGCAGGATCTTGCTTTTGTCGAGCAACCAGCCGTTGGGCGCCTCAAACTGGCGACGGACAAAACCCTTCGCAAGAAACGCCGCCTGGTGTTGCTGGTCGAGTCCCCGCAAGACGATCGCATCGACGGCACCGCGATATTGACGCACGAGTGCGTCCACGATCGCTGCCGTGATCTCAGGAGTCACAGCTGGATATACGTCGAGCAGATTCAGGGTCTTGATCTGTTGGCGGTAACCGCGCGGCCGCTGATTCACTGTGACCAGGGTTGTTCCTGCAAATCGCGGAGTGCGAAACGCAAATACCGCAACCGTCGTATCTCGATTCGAGAAATATCGCCAGCGAATGTAATCGCGATCGCGCGCCGCCGTGAACTCGGTTGGAGGCTCGTGGATTGTGAGCGCCACGACCTCGTCGGCCGAACTGAGAGGAGTAAGATTCCCCGGCTCGTCATCCACCTTCAGACGCCTGGTAATGCCCGCGACCACGGAACCGGCTCGGGCCGCCAATCGCGACAGGGACAGGGACAGCGACCCAACTCCTTTACGATGCAAAGTCTCCTCAATCACGGGCTCCCAATGCAGCACGCCGAAGAGTTCATGATCGGAAAACGGAATCGGCTTCGCTCCCCGCGCCTTCCACAGTGCTGCCGCGTCGGCGTTCGCCGAGTTGCCGAACAATAGCCAGCGTCGTCCGAATTCCGAGAATTTCAAAAACAAGAGGCCGCCACTGCCGCGATAGCGCTCATCCACATAAAAAGAACTGGACCCCATCACAGTCAACGCCTGCTTCTGATAACGAAACCGTTGCGGGGCACACAGAATGCAACCGACCAATTCGCCATCAGTCGAACGCAGTCCGCAGCCTAACGGAATGTCCGGTTCGCGCGCGGGATTCTCCAGCAGGAACCAGCGCAGATGGCTTTCCACGTCGCCGGCCTCGCGTCCAGATTGGGCAGCAATAAATCTCGACAGCTCCCCGATTTCAGAATCGACAATCGTAACCAGCTTCGCAGGTGGACTGGGAACTCGCTGCGACTTGGGATTGCTGCTCATGAAATGACTTGATTAGCTTGGCTGGCCTGACGCGCCTGGCACGACTGACGATAGACCGTGGCGAGCTGTTCCGCCTGATGCGCTAGAGTGAGCCGGTCGACGACCGTCCGCCGCGCCTCTTTTCCGATGCGGCCGCGAACACCAGCATCGCCCAGCAGAGTCGTCAGCCCCTGCGTCAGTTCTTCCAGCCCATCGATCGGAATAAGCCAGCCGTTTTTACCATGTTCGATCACTTCATCGATGCCCTGTCCATGGCAGGCAATGACCGGCTTCGCGCACGACATCGCTTCAAGATACACACAGCCCAAACCTTCGTATCGGCTGGGCAATACGAATACCGAGGAGCGACGCATGGCTTCGGCTACGGCTACGCGGCTCTGGCGGCCGCGAAACTCCACGCGGTCCGAAATATTCAATTCACGCGCAAGCGCCTCATAGTGGGCTCGATCTGGCCCTTCTCCGATGATCGTGCAGCGAATCGCGGGAAAACTGTTTCGGAGTTTCCCCATCGCTCGCAACACAAGTTCATGGCCCTTGCCCCGGAGAAGGTTGCCGACCATCAGAATCTCCGCGCCCTCGCCTTCATTCTTCGCCGCATCTTCTTCGCTCGAGCCCGGCGAAAAGAAGTTTGGATTCACCCCGTTGTACACAACCGTGCTTCGCGTTTCCGGCGATACTCCAGTCGGTGACGCTCCAGTCCTCAACACTTCCTGCACCCGACCACTGATACAAATTACAGTCTGAGCCGCGCGATAAACATCGATTGAAACCTTGCGCCGCCAACGCGCGGGAATCCCATCGAGAAAACAGGTGTTGAATACATCCAGTCCGTGGAGACTGACCACGAAAGGAACGTTCAGGTCTTTCGAAAGCAACTCCGCCGCGTGGCCGCACGGGAGCGCCGTGTGGGCGTGGATTACATCAATCGGCTTCGCTCTGTGCAGGGTCCGTAGTTTCCCCGCAAGCCGCGCGTATAGCAACTTGCCGGCGCTCGACAGTCCAAGGTTGCCGGGCAGCTGCGGATAGCGTACCCACTCCGCCACGGCGGACGGGCTCGGATTCTTGCGCGCGTAGTGGAGTGGAGTTACGGCAATCACGGTGGAATCGACGCCCAAAGTTTTGAGCTGATCGAGTGATTCTGCAATGAAGCATCCGCTCACCTCATTTTCAGCCGACGGGAAAAACGGGGTCAGGGTAAGAACATGCAACGCTGAAGGAGCATCGTTCACGGTCGCTCGGTGGGTTGTGCGGTGTGTTCAGCGACCAACTCCGCGAGTCCGGCGATCGTCACAAAGCGCGGATCCTGAAAATCCTGCTCCGAAAAAGACACGCCGAAATGCTCTTCGATTTCCGACACGAACTCGATCACTTCAAGCGATGTCAGCAGTCCAGCCTCGAAGTAGTCCACATGTAACCGCGCCGCCGCGTCTCCCTTGACCTTTCCTCTGCTCGCGAACCAGTCGCATAGCCATTGGCAAACCTGCTCTTTCAATCCTCACCTCTCCTTACCTTTCAATGGCGATGCAACGAACGGGAGATCCATCGCAGTCCTTCAGCTTCAGCGGCAAAACCACCAGCTCTACTTCCTGCGACGTCAACGCCTTCAAATTGCAAACATACTCCACCAGAACCACACCCGCGCCAAGAAGTACTTTATGATTCGGAGAATCCTTCGGCGTCCCTCGCGAATGCGCGGGATTATCCGGCGAAGGGCTATCCATTGCGATCAGCCGAACACCGCGCTCCACCAGCCATTTGGCGGCTTTCTCTGAAAGGAAAGGATACTGCGTATAGAACGGCATCTGGCCAAAATGCTCCGACCAGTCCGTTCTGAGAATCAGCCGCGAAGGCACATCGCTGCCGCCGAGCTTCTCCATCAACTCGGGGACGTCGATTTCGTGCAGGGGCTGGCACGGAGCAAAATTCAAAACGCGCGCCGGCCCCACCAGCACATCAAGCCCGACCTGATCGATCCCCTTGCCGTTCGGAACAAAGTGACGCGGAGCGTCGGCGTGTGTGCCGATATGCGTCCCCAGCACGAGCTTCCGCGTTTCGCGGCCTTCGACCCCGTGCCGTCCGAGAATGGTGATTTCCACTACCGGATGCCAGTGCGTCGGGAAGGTCATCATGCCTTCCTCAATGGTCAGCGACAGATCGGTAATCTTCATCCTTTAGCTTTCCTATAGCTTTTCTTATGAAAGCGCGAACCTTATTTTCGTAACAGACCCGTATCAGGCGACCGACGTCTCGGCGGGATGCGGACGGGAAAGCGGTCCGGCGCCGATCTGAAATTTTCCCACCACCAGTTCGCGAAGTTGAACCTTCTGGACCTTGCCGTTGGCGGTCCGCGGAAATTCATCGATCGCGATATAGCGTGCCGGCTGCTGGTGAGCCGCCAGCTCGGCTTTGGCGCGCGCCATCACAGCCTCAAGGATCGTTCCCAGCTCGATTCCCGGTTCAAGTTTCAGCACAGCCACGATGTCTTCGCCGTAGAGTTCGTGCGGAATGCTGACGACGGCGACATCCACCACAGCGGGCGAATGCAACAACGCTTCTTCGATGGCTGCTGGGCTGATGTTTACTCCGCCGCGAATGATGATGTCCTTCTTGCGTCCGGTGACCAGCAGTCCGCCTTGTTCGTCGAGGCGGCCAAAATCTCCAGTCGAGAACCATTCATCAGTATTCACTTCGTTGAGACTTCCGGTCTGGTCGAGATACCCAGCCATCAGATCGGGACTGAGAACCTGAATCTCTCCATCGGACCCCGGCGAAAGCAACGAGCCATCTTCCCCCACAGCGCGCAGCTTGATTCCAGCTAGGGCTTCGCCGACATAGCCCGCGCCGGAAACATCGGCGCGTGATCGAGCCGTTACAAATAGCGTCTCAGAGAGGCCGTAGTTCTCGATGAGGTGAACTCCATAGCGCACCTCAAAACTCTCTTTGAGTTTCTGTGGAAGCGGGGCAAATCCGACGAAGCATCGAGAGACATGCTCGCGGCAAAATCGTTCACCCGTCTGGCCGCGGTCCATTTTCATCAGGATCGACATCACCGTGGGTGCAAGCCAAAGCGTATTTGCCTGATAGCGGCTGGCGCGATCCCAAAACACCAGGCTCGAACGGGCATCAAAAACACTGTCGATGACGACGCTCGAGCCATGGAGAAACGGCAACAGCAGCAAATTGTAAAAGCCACCCATGTACGCCATCGAGAGCGTCAGATAGAACCTTGCCGTTTGGTCGATTCCCTGTTGCGAGGCAAAGGCCCGCGCATTGCGGAACATGCGCCCGGTCCTGTGCGCCAGACCCTTCGGCTTCGCAGTCGTTCCGGAGGTGTAGACAATCACCAGCAAATCTTCGGCAGTCGATTCTTCGAGTGGACGGAATTCACCCGGTCGGTCATTAGACCGTTCACCGGATCGCGGCAAACCGCTGATGTCGAGCGCGCCCGCAGCGTTGTCTCCAGACGCCAGGGGCGAGGCGATGGTCAAGATTATGGTTTCGTTCCCAACTCCGCGGACACGATCGACAAGAGATGGGCTAGTCACCACCATCCGCGGCGCGCAACTCGACAAGATGAAGCGCACATCGCCGCCACTGAGATTGGGGTTGATGGGGACGATGGTTGCGCCCGCATACAGGCACGCGAAATACACGACCGCCAATTCACAGGAGTTGGGAGCCATGACTCCCAGGCGATCCCCTCGCCGCAGGCCACGACGGCGGAATTCCGCGCTCAAGGCACCCGCGAGTTCATGAAACTCGCCGTAGGTGACCTGCCTGCCAGTGTGCGCATCCACCAGGAAAGTTCGGTCGCGATTCTTATCGACTACGTCGAGTACCTGTTCGCGAATCGTCATTGGATTTGAATTTGGATTTGCAATTCGGTGCCCGCGGGCCGCTCTTCGGCCGAGGCCGACCTCAGAAGGCGCGCAATCCCCGCCCAGCGCGCCATCTGGCCGCGATAGGCCTGGTTCGGGTCGAGGCGGACCAGCGCACGGTTGGCGAGATCCTGTTCCAGCCGCGGGAAGTATCCCGCGGTGATCAAGACTCCGTCAGGCCGCGTCAACTGATCGATCGACAGCGCGTCAGTGGCGTTCGGCGAACAAAGCAGCAGCGCCGCCGTGATCCCAAGATCGAAATGCATGCGATCGGAGAAGTCGTCGATCCGCCAGCAATTCGGCGGAGTCTCTTCCGGCAACTCGCCGCGTACCACCACATTTCTGAAATTCTCGGCACACGACCCGAGCAACCGAGCGTCGGGGCTGCCGTAAATCAGCAGACAAAAATCTCCATAGCGGCGCGCCGCCGACATCAGGACTTCTTCCGTGTATCCCGCTAACAACCGCCTCGAACGCAGTGGAATGATCCTGTCCACGCCGATCTTCTCTCGAATATTTACGGGAACATCCGTTCCCCACTCGCCGCCATCGAGGTCGACCAGATACGCCGAGATCTCGTTTTTCGTCATTTCAACCACTTGTTCGAGAATGTCAAACGAACCGTAGGTCACACGGCCCAACACAACGCTATCTTCGGCCAGCACGAGATCGGCGAGCACCAGAGTCGATGACTCCGATTCGGATGCGACCAGTTCCAGCACCGGCCGGGCTCGCCTTTTCGCGCTGGCCACGACCATTCCATCGACCAAAGACTTCACCGCCGAAAGCGAACTGCTGATGCTGTGCTCCGATATGCCGGGTGCTCGGAACGATGTCAGCCACTCCCGCGATGGGTTCGCTTTTCGTTTTGGCAGGCTTGCCGCCACACGCTCCAGCGTAGCGTCGTCCAGATTGACCGGATCAAGTTCGCCCATTGTGATTACCAGTCGACGCAGATCGGCGCCGTGCTTGCGCGCGGCAGCGGACACTTTCGGCAGAAACGACGAATGGAACTGGCTATAGCCCATCGAAACAGCCATCATGTCGTAGAGCTGAATTTGCGACATCAGTGGCTCCATAAATTCCTCGGCCGCGTCCATGACTTCAAAAAGATCGATTCCCGTGCTGATGCCAAGCCTTTGGAAAACGGCCACTGCCACTTCGCTCGGAACATTGCCGGAACTTCTTCCCAATCCGTACAACGTCGAGTCGATCAGCCTTGCCCCGCTCCGAAATGCTTCTACGCTGTTGGCTACGGCGAATTGCAAATTGCTGTGCCCGTGAAACCCGAGCGCACATGAGCAACGTTCGCGTGCGGCGCCGATATACTTCCGTACGTCATCGGGAAACATGCTGCCTGCGGAATCGACGCAGTAAACCACGTTCGCTCCGGCGTCCTCTCCACCTTTCGCCTTGATCCCAAATTCCTCGGCGGTGACGCCGTATGTCTTCATGAAGTTCAAACAAGCCACCAGACCCAGGCTCCGGGCGAATTCCAGGTAGGGATAGGCCTGTTCCACTTCAGTGGCGTTGTACCCGATGCGCACAAAATCGAGGCCTGCCGCCCTGGCGGACTGCAGTTGTTCGCGCTTGCCAATGCCTGGAATAAAGAAACAGCCAATCATCGCGCCAGGCGCGGCGCGCTTCGCGGATTCGATGAGCCGCTCGTCAGTCGTCGGCATCGTGCCTTTGCCCGCCTGCGCTGCTCCAAGGCCCAGCCCGTGCCCCACTTCAATCCACCTGAACCCCAGCCGCCCCAGCACGCCGGCCAAAATTTCCGTATCGAGCTCGGTAAATTTGAAGTCAACCGCATAGCTGCCGTCGCGCAGCGTACACTCCATGAATCTCAACCCGATTCTCATCGACTCGCGGAAGAGAGACTCGCGGCAGTCCGACGCCGAGTTCGGCGGGAATCGTGGCTGGCTTTGGCGTTGAGTTCGTCGTTGGGCTGGTCGTTGGGTTAGTCAACGGATTCGTCACTCAAACTTCTCCCCTAGCTACGGGAACATCATACGGAACTGCGGCGCAAGAGCTGGAATCATCAGTATATTACAGCGTTCGTTGTGCCGGACGCGTAGAAACAGCCCTTTCCTCGCGGCCTTTCACGCCGTCACCAATTCGCCGGCCAGCTCCATCAGACGCTCGACATGCTGACTCCAGCTGAAGTCCTGGGCTCGTCGAATTCCATTTTGCGACAAGGTTTGCGCTAGCTCGCGTGATTCGTGAATCTCGAGTACCTTGTCCGCCAACTCGCCGGGCGAAAAACGTGCGAAATAAACCCCTGCATTCGCACAGATTTCTCGATGCACCGGCAAGTCAGACGCCACCACAGGGAGACCGCACGACATCGCTTCGACCAAAGGATGAGCGAAAGATTCGGCATAGGCCGGAGCCACGTAAATATCGCAGGCGCAATAAAGATGATGCAGTGAGCCATAGGCGACCGTACCGAGTTCAACAACTTCCTGGCTCGCACGTAGTTCGTTGACCAACGACGACGCCGATTCCGCTCGATATGTTCCAGGGTTCTCACGTGAATCCAAACGGCACGTAAGAAAAAGTCTCACCTTTGTTCCCCTGAGACGGCGGGTCAGGATCGGAATGGCGCGTAGTAGCGTTTCGAAATTTCGGTAGTAATTGTAGTGACTGACAAAGAGCAGACGCAGCGTATCTTTCCCTGTCTCAAGTTGCGCCTGCACCGATGGTGGCAGCGGCGTCGCGTCACAGGTAAACGCTTCGCGGTCAAATCCGTGGTGCAGCGCAACGACTTTTCTCCCGCTCCACTCCGTGAGTTCGCGAGCGAATGCCGCACTCGGGGCAACCGTAACTTCCGCCCGGGCGATGGATCGTCGGGCGAGCCATCCTTTGACCAGCGTGTCGCCCCATATCGCATAATCGCCGCGAGTTCGCACATCGCGAATGAAATCTTTCGATGTGTAAAGCGAGTTACGGGACAGTAGAATTTGCGGAACAGGGGATCTCCAAAGCGCGAAGTTCCCTGCCGAAATCAGCACCTGAGCGCCGCTGCGCCGGATCAGTTGCGGCAGCATCGTCTGTTCGCGCACGAAGCGCCCTACTGTACCGCCCGAGATCGAGGCGTCGGCGAAAGAAATATTAGGAAACTTCCCGAATTCCTGGCGAAGTGCAGGATTCAGAGCGACCGTAGCTTCGATGTCTTTTCTGCGGGCCAGTTGCGGAATTACGTTGCGGAGATAAGTAAGGCCTCCGCCTGCACTCGCGGCGAGGCCATTGATGAACAATCGGATCATCGTCGGATCATAAGTCGGATCATCGATTGACAGTCGCGGAATTCGGCACGCCCACTGCAAAATCGGCCCGTGCCGGAAGACGCATTCGCGAAACAACGCTAGTCAAGGGAACTGCGGCCGTGCCCGGAACCACATCAGCAAGCAGAAACGCAAACACCCAGAAAAACGGACACGGGTAGGAGCCGACCGCAAAAAGCCAGTCCTCAAAACCAGCGTGGAACAAGCCAGACAATACCACCATGGCAAGCGGAATCGAATAGTGCCGTGCGTTCCCGGTCCGCTTCATCCAGGCGCAGACTTTCCAGACATTTCGCGCGGTGACGAATAGCAGCGCAATGAAAGGCATCACGCCCAGCACTCCCACCCACTCCGCAATTGTCATGTAGCTGCTGCCGTGCTCTCGAGAGGTTTCGGAGGAAGAAGCAAACTTACCGAAATCAAGTCCCGGATCCTCCCCGGTCGGGCTCGTACCATATCCGGTCCCAAAAAAAGGGTGCTCCTTGATCGTGTTGATCGACTTCTGCCAGGGCGACAGGCGAGAGCCGAGCATGCCCTCTGATTTATGCCCCTTATAAAGAAACGCATCCTTCATGCTTGCCAGTTCAACGTCGAGTTTTCGCGGCGCGAACATACCGACCACCGCGACCATCACGAGCATGACCGCCGAAAACCTGACCAGTAATTTGTATTGCTTGAGGCAAATGCAGAAGATCAAGGTGACCAGCGTGATCGTGATCATTCCCGCACGAGCCATGCTGAAAAACACGAGGTACCCGCAAATCAACAAAGCGCCCAGCAGCCTCATTTTTGCCAGCGGTTTATCGTTGGTGGTTAGCCATCCCCACAAGAGGATGGGGAATAGTCCAACGCTTGTCGCGGTGCCGAGAGAATTCGGATTGCCCCAAATGGCCATTCCTAAAACGAGGTAAAAGATCGCCGTAATGTACACAACGATCTCAACCCCCAACAAGAGACCGTCGAAGAAGCGTTGCTCCCGCCCGATCATTGCCACTCGCGCACCTGCCGAACAGTACAAGAAAAGCAGCGTCAGGCTCGCCGCCTTGAAAGACGCCATTTGCACATAGGGGGAAACGGTGGCAGAGACGAACGCCGCGCAGATGCAGAAGAACGAGATTAAATGAATCGCGCCAAACGGTCTGCGGAAATTCTTCGTCCAGAGCACATAACCGACCACAGCTCCGGCGGATAGCACGACCCACCGCCCGATCGTCCACGCGGTTTGCATCGGAACGTGCATGCCCGCCCAAACGAAAGCGATGATCACCAGCGGGAAAACTCGTTGCTCATAGTTCCAGAGGCAGAGTACGACCACCTCGAGCAACAGAATCCCTCCAAGAAATGTCACATCGCTGAAGATCTGCAAATGGCGAGAAACGAAATACAGGACCAGGCACGCCCCCAGAGCCGCCGCGATCAGAGACTGTGCTTTTCCCGAGTTCATTGCGCCCCCGTCACTTCGCCCAACGCAGAGGCGGCGAGCCCGTTGGCACAGGCTTCCGGAGTGTATTCGCGAATTCGTTCCACGCTGCGCGTGCTCATCTGCTGACGCATTTCGGGATGCCGCACAATTGAATCGACCGCATCACTGATTTTTCCCGCATCGCGAGGCGGCACAACGCGACCATTCCATCCGTCTTCGACCAGATCGGCGGCGCAACCCGCGACGTCGCTCACGATGATCGGAGCTCCAGATGCCATGGCTTCATTCACGACCAGTCCCCATGTGTCGCTATGCGTCGGTAAAACCAACATTTCGGCAAGCGCATAAAGTCCAGCCAACTCCTCGCGATGTACGAATCCGGGGAAACAGACGATTCCAGGAACGACGCTCTTCGCTCGCCGCATCAGTTCCTGGCGAGCGACTCCGTCCCCCGCATAGACTAAGCCCAAGCCTACCTCGGATCGCAGGTCGCTATCTAGTTTGACATAAGCTTCCAGCAGGTCAAACACGCCTTTTTCCGGCACCAGCCGTCCCACAAAAAGAATGAACCGGGTCGGCAATTTCAGCCTCTCTCGAAATTCGTTGACGTGGGCTCTGGCGGCTGCCGCTTGGCTCCGAAACAGATCGTTGTCGACGGCGTTGGGCGCGGTCACGATCGCCGCTTCCGAGGCTCCGAGGGACTTGAGATAAGCAAACGCGGTTTTCCCGGGAACGGCAAACCCGTCACAATGACTGACGAAATACGACTTGAGCCGTTCCACCAGTTTCCAGCCGCTGCGGGCGTCCTGCCCGTTACTCTCCGACCACAATACGAATCGCACCCGCCGCCGCCGCGCCCACGCCAGAGCCTCCCATGACGCGGAATAGTTGTATCCACCGCAGATAATTACCGCCGGATTCGCTTCGTTTAAGGCGGACCACAATCCTCGATTGAACAGGAGAAGTCTTTTCCCCGCGCGCAATCGCCATGATCCGAGCACCTGATACGAAAACTGGATCTCGTTCTTATAGACTGGCCACTGCCGGAGCGCCGCGTCCGTTTCCGCGAGAAAAATCACGTGCAGGTCGACCCCCGGCCGCCGCGCGAGAGCGTTGAACACAGGGATGCGATAAGGCGCCACGATTTCCGTGAGAATCACGATCTTGCGGCTCATGAGGTTGTGTGGGTCGCCACCGCGAATTCTATCGCGGCCGATTCCTTCATCTTCATGGACCCTTCGTTCCCGGCTGCACGCGAGGCTCCGCGCCTTGCGACGGAACGGCCGCACTCCCCGGAATGTAATACAGGAATATCGTCTTACCCACCATCGCCACCGGCTTGTATTGATTGAGCCATGCGTAGGAATCAGCCGCGTATGACTTGTGAAACAGTTGCGCGATTTTCAGCGACCGAATACTGATCGCAACCCATCCCGTAACCGGCCGGTTCGGTTCGAGGATCTCAAGTTTTGGCAAACCCATCTGGTAGATGTCGGCGCTGCTCCAAACCGCAATCGCCAAATGGGAAATGTTTCTTCTGCGAGTTTCTTGCGCCAAACGGTAGACATCCTGGCCGCAATCCAAATCGCACCCGGTGAAATAAATCTTGCTCGGATCGCGCCCCGCCAGCTCATTGTAATAAGAAATGAAATCGCGGCCGGCACTCAGGCTGGCAACGCCCTGCCACGCAAGCAGGACGACCACGGCGGCTCTACTCGCCATCTTCCATTTGCCCGTGGACTTCCACAGAACGGAAGCGCCGTATCCCGCGACCATCGCCAGAAGTGGAAACACGACCAGAAGGTGACGAACGCCTTCCTTATACTGAATGGAGATGGCCACGATCAGAATCATGAGCACGGCGATCGCGGGCGCCAGCGGAACCCAGTCTCCTCGGCGAACCGCCGCCCACACTCCCACCAACCACAGCGCCAAGAGCGGCAGCGGAGCCTTCACCGCCAGCGCGACAAAAAAGAAATACCACGAGCCGCCCGGCGTCGTATTCCCAAACATGTAGGACGGTATGCGAACTTTGTTGACAACCCACGCCACAGTGAGACCCTTAATCAACGCTGGAGCCGGTACCACCCAGTCCGAGACAACCGCCCTCCGAGCCAGGCTCCTCACCGGCCCAGGAAAGTGCTGAAATGACGGCATCGCCTGAGGGGTAAGACCCATGTCTTCCTGCACGTGGCCAACGGAAAACCTGTAGCCTCCCCACAAGACGACCACAGCAATCACGAAAGCGAGGCCGAGCCTTGTCATCCATTTAGACTTCGAGAGAACGGGCACCGACGTGTCTGGCTGCGCTTCGGTCTTCTCTTGAGTCTGCGCGCCGACAATCCATCTGGCTAGAAGAATTCCAACCGCGGATGCAGGTAAGAACAACAGCGTCGTCATTTTCGAGAGCAACGCCAAACCCAGCGCGATTCCAAGAATGGCCGTGCTCCGGCGGCTGGGCTTTTGTATCCACGTGACCAGCGCAAACAGGGTTGCGAATTGCGTGCAGGCGGTCGTCGTGTCGGTATAGGCCAGTCCCGCGAAGGCGAGCGCTGTAGGGGTCGTCGTATACAGGAAAACTGCGATGAGCGCTGCAGGCGTTCCGAATACGCGGCGCGTCCACCAGAAGACCAGCACGATCGTCAGCAGGAAAAACGGCAGAACTCCTATGCGCGCGAGAACCAGATTGCGAAAATAGTGTCCTTCGTCATAAAGAATTCTGGTGCCGTAGTCGTAATAGTCATGGTCTCCGCGACCGTCGGCGAATACCGGCAACCTTTCTCCTGCGAGATAAAGAGGAAGGCCAATCGCATCTCTCGAGAGCGGCGGGTGAATCGGGTCCATGTTGTAGGTCCCTTTGTCGAGCCATTCAATGCCCGCAGCAATGTGGCAGGGTTCGTCCCAGGCTACAGACGTCACGCGATAGGTGGAGATGATGCGTCCGACCGCAATGAGCGCCAGCACACTGACAACGATTACGGCGAAGGAATTGCGCCTCAAGTCCTAGTTACGCTCCATAAACCAGTTACGCTCCATGAAAGGGAGCTTTGCGCGATCATTAATATTTCGTATCGAGGTATGGTATCAGGGCTCTGGTATCAGAGCTGAACGGTGAGGTGCCGCACCGCGATCCCGACATGTCTCGCGTCATTCTGGCTTACGGGCGCGCAAATTTAGCCGCGAATAATCAAGCGTCCAGGGGGGATCGTCTTGCGCGCTGGCATCCGCAAGTTTTTGCAAAAAGATTGTGCGCACGCTTTCGTCGGGAAGTAGCTCGAGATGCCGATGGAGCACGAAAGTCCGCATATATTCCTGAAATTTTTCGCTGCTCTCCGCCGAGTAACTCGCCGGCTCAATCCCCGTCTCCACATTTTCGAATCCCGCCGCACGGAGCCGTGACGCCGCACTTTCAGCATCGGAGAAGAACCATGGCTCGCGAAAGTCTCCGAGGTAGGGTGAGAATTCCTGCGTCTGCGAGAGCACCTTCACGCGTTCGCGCAACCGCGCGAGATTCGAACCGCCTCCACATTGCGCGTGCAGCCATCCGCGTGGACGCAAAGCCCTGTACAGGCTGCGAAACAAGGCATCATGATCATGCACCCAATGGAACGACGCCGTGCTGAAAATCCCATCGAAACACTCGCGAAACGGAAGCGCGACAAAGTCAGCGGCCACGAACCGGACATGATCGCCGAACTCCGGCTGTAAATCCTGTTGCGCGTGCTGGACCATGTTGCGGGAAAGATCGAGGCCGACAACAAGTCCGCGCGGAAGATTTCCCAGAAGAATACGGGTGAGTTTTCCAGTGCCACAACCTGCGTCAAGCAGACATTCGTCACCGCGAAGTTCGAGCTGGCTGGCGACGCGCTGTCCCCACTGAAATTGCGGCGCCGAGAGCCGATGGTATTCCGACGCGTTCCACTCGCGTGACTTCATGATTGAATGTGCCCCAGGTTCGCGCCCCGTTTTTTGGGGCGATAACCTGGGCCCAAGCAGATACTCGAAGACTAAATCCCAGCCAGCGCCTGATCGAGATCAGCCAGAATATCTTCCAGATTCTCGATGCCGACCGAGATTCGAACCATCCCGTCAGTGATGCCGATCTTGCGACGCACTTCTTCGCCAACGCCAGCATGCGTCATGGTCGCGGGATGCGAGATCAGCGTCTCAACTCCGCCCAACGATTCGGCAAGCGAACAGACACGTACCTTGCGCAGCATCTTGTTGGCGTTCTCAAGCGATCCGGTTTCGAACGAGATCATCGACCCGAAGCCTGACATCTGGCGCTTGGCCAAATTGTGTTGCGGATGGTCCGGCAGTCCGGGATAGAAAACTTTCTTCACCTTCTTATGTTTCGAGAGATATTCGGCAACCTGGCGACCGCTGCGGTCGTGCTGTTCCATGCGAACCGCCAGCGTCTTGACCCCGCGCAAGATCAGCCAGCACTCAAACGGAGACAGAATCGCTCCGGCACATTTCTGGAGGAAGGCTAGTTTCTCCGCCTGCTCGGGCTTGGTGCAGATGACGACTCCGCCGATTCCATCGCTGTGGCCGTTGAGAAATTTTGTGGTCGAATGGACGACCATATCCGCGCCAAATTCGATCGGCCGCTGAAAATATGGCGACATGAAAGTATTGTCGACCACCACCTCAACCCCGTGCCGGTGGCTGAGTTCGGTAATAGAGCCGAGATCGCACAATTCCATCAGAGGGTTGGTCGGCGTCTCGACAAACAGCAGCCGCGTGTTTTTTTTAAAGGCACGCTCCACCTGCCTCAAGTCCGTCGTATCGACGTAGCTGAATGTCAGCCCAAAATTGGTGAGCACCTGATTGAATAGGCGCGGAGTTCCGCCATAAAGATTGTGCCCGGCAACAACGTGATCTCCGGATTTGAGCATGCTAGTGATGGCATTGATTGCTGCCATGCCACTGGAGAAGACCTTGGCGGCGACTCCATTCTCAAGCGCAGCAAGATTCGCTTCCAGACGGTCGCGAGTCGGGTTCGACACACGCGCGTACTCATAGCCCTTGTTCTTGCCAATCTCTTCCTGAACATAGGTCGAGGTCGGGTAGATCGGAGGACTAATCGCGCCAGTTTCGGCATCCGGTTCTTGTCCTACGTGAATGGCACGAGTTGCGAAGCCTTGCTGTTTTGTGGTCAAAGTTGCCCCTGGCAGCCGTCAGCAATTAGCGTCAGATTCCGCCTTCAAATATCTTCTTCGACAAATAGCGCTCGGCAGAATCCGGGATCAGCGTAGCGACTCGCTTTCCCGCCCCGAGGCGTTTAGCCATTTCAACGGCAGCGTAGACGTTGGCGCCGGCGCTCGATCCGCCCAGTACGCCTTCCCGTGCGGCTAATTCCTTCACCATGCCGAAGGCTTGATCGTCCGTCACCATCATGACTTCGCTGCACACCGACCGGTCAAAATTCTTCGGAATAAAGCTCGATCCGATTCCTTCCACTTTGTGTGGGCCGGGCTCGCCTCCGCCAAGGACGGAACCCTGCGTCTCGACCACAACCGTATGAATGCCCGGAATCCGCTCTTTCAAAAAGCGCGCAATGCCTGTGAAGGTTCCAGCCGTGCCGCTGCCTATAGTGATGGCATCAATCCGGCCTTCCATTTGTTCGAAGATTTCACGGGCGGTGGTTTCGTAGTGGTAATCGGGATTGGCAGGATTTTCAAACTGCGCGGCCATAAAAGCCTTTGGGTCGGTAGCGAGCAGAGCCTTCGCGCGACCGATCGCGCCTTGCATACCCTCGGCCTCCGGAGTGCGGGTCACCTCGGCGCCGAGGGCGCGCATGATGATGACTTTTTCTTCCGAAAATTTTTCGGGGACGAACAGCCGGACTTTATAGCCACGGCTCACGCCAATCAGAGCCAGGCCGATGCCGGTGTTGCCGGCGGTGGCTTCGATGACGGTCCCACCCGGCTTTAGTTTGCCTTCGCGTTCGGCGCGCTCAATCAGGCCGATGGCAGCACGGTCTTTTACGCTGCCGCCGGGATTGAGGTATTCAAGCTTGGCGAAAATTTCGGCCGACCCCGGAGGGGCCAGCTTCTTCATCTGGAGCATCGGCGTTTCGCCGACGAGTTTCGAAATGTCGTCACTCACGCGCAGACGCAGACTCGAGATTGAGGTCGTTAGTGGCACTCTACAGAGTAAGGACAGGGAGGGCGGAGCGTCAATGCAAGGGGTACGGAATTTTGCAAATTGGTAACCGCCTAGAATCAAAATCTGGAATTGAAATCTGGAATCGAAATCCCTACTGCGCTCCCGAAGTGGGCTCGGCTCCGGCGTAGTAGCCGCTTTTGGTGCGGACGGTCAGTTTGCCGTAGCTGTGAGAACGGGCATCCACTTTGACCTGGCGGTATCCACCCTGCTGTTTCGGCGTCGAAGGTTTGTATCCAATGGTGTATTGACTGCGAATGTCGTGGGCTACACTGCGGCTGATGGCGTCCACTTCGTCAAGCGTCTTCGGAAAAAAAGCGATGCCGCCCGTCCGGTCAGACATGATTTGCAGCGCCCGCTTGGCATGTTTTGGATGATCTTCGGCGTCCAAAATGCCGATCGCATATACGGTCGGTCCGCCGTCACCCTGCAACCGGCGCACGGCCTGCTCCAGAGTCTCGGTACTCTCGTTATCCGCTCCGTCGGTGACCACGAAGAGGACTTTTTTTTCCAGCTTCGCGTCTTTTTTCAGATGCTCGGCGGAAGCGACAACGGCGTCGTAAAGAGCCGTGCCACCGCGAGCCTCAATTTTTTCCAGGCCGGCTTTCAGCTTGTTGATGTTGGAAGTGAAATCCTGATCAAGGTAGAAGTCGTCGTTGAAGTTCACGACAAAGACTTCGTCATTCGGATTCGACGAGCGCACCAGATTCAACGCCGCAGCGTTCACTTTCTGCCGTTTCTCGCGCATTGAGCCGGAGTTATCGACCACGATGCCCATGGCAACCGGAACATCTTCGTGGCGGAACGAGGTGATGGTCTGCGGGCTGCCATTTTCAAAGACGTTGAAGTCGCCCTTATCAAGGCTGGTGATGATGCGCTGCTTGTCGTCAACCACGGTGGCGTGGAGCACGACTTCTTCGACTTCTTTGCGAAAAACGAAGGCGCCGTTGTCCGTCTCCGCACTTTGAACCGCATCGGGCGCGGCCTTCGGAGCCGCGGCCTGCCCGCCAGCCGCGGGCGGCGTAGTTGCCGTTGGCGTTGGCGTTGTTGTAGGCGGGGCTGTCGCGGGCGTTTGCGCCGTGGCGGGAGCGTTTGTTTGCGTCTGTGGATTGCCAACGCTTCCGAGCAGGGTGATCAGGAGGAAGACAATCGGCAGAGCAACTTTATTCCGTCGGCGCATAATAACCCGTCTTGGCGTAGACCCGTAGCGGCGGCAATCCTTTTGGCGGTAAAAGTTTGACCTTTATCTTACGCCATTTGCCGTCGTGCATTGGGTTCTTTGGACGGTATCCAATGACATATTGGTTGCGCAACTCAATGCCAATTTTCGTGGATACGTCCGCCAGGTCGTTCGGGTTATCAATGGTAAAAGCACGGCCGCCGGTGAGTTCGGTGACATCGCTGAGTAACGTCGGTCCAAGGCGTTCTTCTTCTGAAGGAAACGAATGGTCGTAGATGCCGATGGCGTAGATAAGAATGTCGGCTTCTTTGACCGTCGACCGGATCTCGCCCTCGGTGTAGCGGCTGTGATTGTCGCCGCCGTCGGAGATGATCAGAAGAGCCTTCTTCGGATACTTGGCTTGGCGCATCTTGCTGACGCCGAGATAAATGGCGTCGAGCAACGCCGTGCGTCCCTTGGGGACGGTGTAAACCAGGCGCCCCTGAATGTCATCCACCGAAGTGGAGAAATCGGCGATCTCTTCCGGCTTGTCGTTAAAAGCGATCAGGAAAAATTCGTCTTGCGGATTCGCGGTTTTGAAAAACTCAATCACCGCTTCGCGGGCGCGATCGATCTTGCTGCCCATGCTGCCGCTCATATCGAAGATCACGCCAATCGACACCGGAGCGTCTTCGCTTGAGAAAGTCTTGATCTCCTGCGGATCCTTGCCTTCAAACAGGCTGAAGTTCTCTTTATCAAGTCCCGTGACCAGCCGGTTCAGAGGATCGGTAATGGTGACGGGAACCAGCACCATGTCGACATCCACTTTGAAGGGCTTGGTGTGAGACTTGAAAGACGCCGCGAGGCTCGGATCTTTCGGACCCCCTGGCTGCACCCGAGGCTGAATGTGAACGTCTTCGGTGGAGTTCTGCGCTGAAACCGGGAGAGTCCCGCACACAGCGACCACCAGAAGCACAGAAAAGGAGACGCGAGCCGAGAACTGTCGAACGTACAACATAGGCCCCACTCTGTCCGCCCTTTTGGGAAGGGCGTTCGCATGATCTACAGACAATGACCTGCGAACCAGAACAAATCTCTACATGACGCGGATAGTAGCACACTCTTTAAAACGAATTGTCACTTTTTAGTGATATTCGTTACTTTCGTTGAGCCCTCAAACTGTGGCTTTTCATAGTCGGATTATGGTGCGCATGACGGTGCGCATTTTTTTGCCGCTTCCGCCAACTCGACCTGTGATAAATGGAATACGCCGCCAACACTTCTCTACTCTGCTCCATATCGGCGATATCCCGCATCTCGATCAATCGCCCCTGCTACAATTCTGCCTTCCAGCGATGGCAATCATTTCCCCATTTCGAGCATGGCGCTATGACCCGGAGCGGGTTCCGGTGCAAGACGCCGTAACCCAGCCCTACGACAAAATCACTCCTGCCATGCAGGAGCGCTACTACGATGCCAGTCCTTATAATTTGGTTCGCATCATTCTGGGGAAAAAAACTCCCGACGACTCGGCGTCTGACAATGTCTATGTCCGCGCGGCTGCCTCTTTCCAGGACTGGCGTAAAACGGGCATTCTGCGCCGCGACTCGGAACCCTCCATCTATAACTATTCCCAGATATTTACCGTTCCCGGCAGCCAGACGCGGGCGGAGCGGCGGGGCTTTATTGCGCTCGGGGGAATCGAAGAATATTCCGCCGGCGTGGTTTTTCGCCATGAGCAGACGCTGGCCAAGCCCAAGGCTGACCGTCTCGATCTGCTGCGCGCCAACCGCGCCCACTTTGGCCAGATTTTCATGCTTTACAGCGGAGCCGGCCAGGTAGACGCCCTGCTTGATCCCGCAATTTCGGCAGCGCCTCCCGATATCGAAGTAACCGACGAGTACGACGTTGTGCACCGCGTCTGGAAAGTCTCCGACCCTGCAGTGATCGCGTCGGTGAAAGCACAGATGAAGGAACGCAAGCTCATCATCGCCGACGGCCACCACCGCTACGAAACCGCCCTCACCTATCGCAAAGAGAGGCTGTCGGTTGCAGATACTGGGACAGGCCTGCCGGCGCCCTATGACTGGGTGATGATGACCTTCGTCGATATGGATCGGCCGGGGCTGGTGATTCTCCCTACCCACCGTCTGGTCCATGGACTCGCCTCTTTTTCGGCGGCGCAGTTTCAGGCAGACGCGCGGAAATTTTTCAACGTGGAAGAAGTCGACGCCGGAATCGATGCCGTCCGCGCCACCACGATTTTGAAGCAGGCCGGGCACGCCGGGACGGCGCTACTCGCGGTCACTGCTGAGAAATCGTTCCTGATGCACACACCGAAGGGCACGGGCACCAACTTGTTCGGTACTCTTTCGCTGCGGCAGCAGTCCCTCGACGTCGTGCAGTTGCACAAATGCCTGCTCGAAGGCGTTTTGAAGATTTCGCCGGAAGCAATTCGCAATCAGGAGAACGTCACCTATTGTCGAGAAGCCGCGGAAGCGCTGGCGCAGGTGCAGAGCGGAAAAGCTCAGGCTGCTTTCCTCATGAATCCCGTGCGCATGGAACAGGTCCGCGATATCGCCTTCGCCGGCGAAGTGTTGCCCCAGAAATCGACCGATTTCTATCCCAAGTTGCTTAGCGGGCTCACGATTTATGCGCTGGAGTAGTCGATCTTGTCTGGCCATCCTGTTCGCGGCCGCCCTGTTGCTCTCCGCAGCCGCTCCCGACGCAGAAAAGCACATCTCAGTTTTTTCCCCGGTCGCGAACTACACTTTGCCAGTGTTCGAGCGCTCGGGACACGAATACGTTGGCCTGCTTGAACTGCTGGAACCACTCGGTCGCGTCACCAGCCACGCCAACGGGCGGCAATGGACGCTCCGCTATAACAAGGTAGATGCTGAGTTTGTCGCGGGACGGACGCGGGCAAGGATCGGCGGCCACGATTTCGACTTCACGGCGCCCTTCGTCATCGAGAACTCCCGTGGACTGGTTCCGCTGAGTTCGCTGAGCGGATTCTTGCCGCGCTTCGTCGGAACATCGGTTACGTTTCGCGAAAGTGCGCGCCGCTTGTTCGTCGGCGAAGTTGGCATACAAGTCAGCTTTCACTTGGACGCGACCAACCCGCCGCGGCTGAACCTGAATTTCAGCGGCGCCGTGAATCCGACGATTTCGACCGAGCCGGGCAAGCTTCGCATGGTTTTCAAACGCGACCCGGTCGTGTCGCCCGGGAGCTCGTCGATCTCCTTCGACGACAAAATCATCACGCAGGCGAACTATACCGAGAGCAACGGCGAGGCCGAACTCGACGTCGCTGCCAGCGAGCCGCTGCTGGCCAGCTTCAGCAACGACCGCAAGACAATCGTCATTTCTGCCGTGGAGCAAAACGCGGCTGCAAGCGCTGGCACAGCTCCGCAGAATCCTGGGCAGACTCCAAATCCTGGCACGGCAGCGGCGAACCCCGGCACGGATACCTTCAGCGGCAATAACACCGGTAGCAACGCCGGCAATAACAATGCCTCGCCAACCGCGAGCGTCCATCGCATTTTGGCGGTCGTCGATCCAGCGCACGGCGGCGAAGAACGCGGCGCGGCCCTGACCGACACGCTGGCCGAGAAAGACGTCACACTCGGATTTGGACGATTGCTTCGGCACGAATTAGAAATACGAGGCTTCGCGGTCTCGTTGCTGCGCGAGGGCGATACGACCTCGACTCTCGACCAGCGCGCGTCGGCCGCTAACGTGGCGCACGCCGGAATCTACATCAGCCTGCATGCCGTTTCCCAGGGCAGCGGCGCTCACGTCTATACCGCACTCTTGCCCGTCGAAGGTACGAGCAAAGGAACATTTCACGCCTGGAACTCGGCTCAGGCTCCGGCTTTGCCCATCAGCCGTCTGGTCGCGACGGCGATCGTCGCCGAATTTCAGAAGCGCGACTTTCCGGCGCGAGAATCGTCCGCCTCGCTGCGCCCGTTGAACAATGTCTTCATGCCCGCTGTCGCTGTCGAACTGGCTCCGGGCGCCGGAGGCGTCGGCGACCTGACCTCCGCCAACTATCAGCAACGCGCCGCAGCGGCCATTGCCGACGCAGTGTTCTCCGTTCGCGATCGATTAGGGGTTCAACTCGGAGCTCAACCTCGAGGTTCGACAATGATTCCGCGCCATCTTTTGATCGGCGTCGCCACGCTCCTGGTGCTCGTCGTGTCGATGGGAATCTACTTGCGCCAGATGCGCCTGAAAGCCCGCGAACTGGATTACGCGGAAGCGGAAGCCGCCGCGTCGCCGGTAGCGCCTCCAGCTTCGGGCCCGACCGAAACCGTGACTCTCTATGTGGCCGATGATGACGCAGGCACGCTCCGTGCCCGGTCAGCGCAAATCCCTCTTCCCGGAGGCCGCCAGCAGCGCGCCGAGGAATTGCTGCGCGCTCTGCTCCGCATCTATCAGCAACCCGGCGCAGCCCATCCCCTGGCTCCGGCCGCCGACATCCGCAGCATCTTCCTGGTTGATCCCGGAGCAGCCGTCATCGATCTCAACGCCGCTTTCGCCGACCAGCACCGCTCCGGCATTTTGAGCGAGCAACTCACTGTGAATTCCCTGGTCGAGACGCTGGCCGTCAACGTCCCCGGAATCCAGCGCGTCAACATTCTGGTCGAAGGCAAGACTCGCGAGACCCTTGCCGGACACGCAGACTTGACCGAGACGTTCGACGTCCCAACGCTGGTGCAGGCGGGGAGCCAGTAAAGTATCTTCCCTATCCTGACTTCGCAAGCGAGAATCTCGTAATGTTCCTACTACTCGGCCTGGCCGCGATCGGATGGTCCGGCTACAGTCTGGTCACTGGAAAGGGGTACTACAAAGGCTGCCCTCCCGGAGGCTATGACCGCGCTGAAGACCCCTTCAGCTTCTGGGCCCCCACCCTCATCATTCTCGGACTCGGCGTTTTCCTGATTCTGGTCTCTTTCGACCTGATTCCGTTGCACCCGCGGCCGTAAGCAGCGGTCGTAGAGGTCTCGCGGTCGTAAGAATCGATCACGCAGTCTTCTTTTGTGGCACCGCGAACTCAATTACTTTTCCCTGTTGTTCCGCCCGTTGCTCCGTCGGGATCCACTTGGATGCTTTCTTCCGGAAACTGCTGGGTATGTAGAACTCAATGATTTTTGCCATATGTCACCTCGATTATGAAAAGGGCGAGAGCACCAAACCAAACTTGCCCCTACTTACTAGAGTGCGAATCGGCGCCACAAAGTTTCATGCGGAGGAAATTCTTCAGATCAATTCAGACCCAAGACCGGACCCGCAGCTCCTAAGAAGCATCTGATTGAGTCGAATCGCTTTGAAAGGGCACGGCTTCAGCCGTGCCGCCAAAGCCCGCTACAGACACGGCTTTAGCCGCTGGGGGGCGCGCATTCACGGATCCCGCCTCGCCCAGCCGGACTTAATCAGAGTTTCCTAAGTCCTTCAGATCACGCTGGTCGACGATCATTTAGAATTCTCTGACAATGATTTTTCGCAGCGATAACCGCACCCCCGAACAGGTTCGTCCGGTCAACATCATTCCTGACTTCATCTCGACCGCGGAAGGCTCCGCGCTGATTGAGATGGGGAACACTCGCGTCATCTGCACGGCGTCGGTCGAAGAAACTGTGCCTCCGTTCATGCGCAATTCGGGCAAGGGATGGATCTCTGGCGAATACGGAATGCTGCCGCGCTCGACCTTGACACGCAGCGCGCGCGAAGCCGCCAAGGGCAAGCAAAGTGGACGCACCCAGGAAATCCAGCGTCTCATTGGACGCTCACTGCGCGCCGTCGCCGACTTGAAGCGCCTCGGTGAACGCACCATTTGGATCGATTGCGACGTGATCCAGGCGGATGGCGGCACGCGTACGGCTTCGATCACCGGAGCCTTCGTCGCGCTCGGCCTGGCTCTCCAGCGCCTGATCGATGCGGGAACCTTGTCCGCCGCCCCGATCAAGGATTTCGTCGCCGCCATCAGCGTCGGCATCGTGGATGGCGAAGTTCTTCTCGACCTGAATTACGAAGAAGACTCGCGAGCCGACGTCGACATGAACTTCGTCATGACAGCCGGCAACAAGATTGTCGAACTCCAGGCAACCGCCGAGCACCAGGTTTTCGACGACGCGCAGCTGGCGAAAATGATGGCAATGGCGCGGCAGGGCATCCAGTCGCTGATCGCCAAGCAACAGACGATTCTTGGCGCGCTGGCGTTGCGGCAGTAAAACCAGAACCCACCACGGAGACACTGAGGCACGGAGAAACTAAACAAATGGGAAGTACTTGGGGTTTTTACAGATTCAAAGGTTTTCTCCGTGCCTCCGTGTCTCCGTGGTAGGTGTGTGGTAGGTGTTCTGTTGGCGGCAGCCGTAGTTTAGAATTACCTGTCGCATCGATCTCACAGGAGGATGTATGAAGCTCACCCCCGGCAAACTGGCCGGAATGAAGGCCGTTTCGAACGAACGTGGCGTCATCGCCGCTGCCGCCATGGACCAGCGCGGCTCGCTACAGAAATCTCTCGCCAAAGAAAAAGGCTCGGCCGTGTCCGACGCCATGATGGAAGAATTTAAGATCCTGGTAACGGAAGTCCTCACGCCTCACGCCAGCGCGATTCTGCTCGACCCGGAGTGGGGGCTGCCCGCCGCCAAGCGCCGCGCCAAGAACGCCGGGTTGCTCCTCGCGTATGAAAAAACCGGCTACGACAAGACTGGCCCCGGCCGCCTCGGCGATCTGCTCGATCATTGGTCTGCGCGCCGGTTGAAAGAAGCGGGCGCCGATTGCGTCAAGATTCTGCTCTACTACTCGCCCTACGATCCGAAAGACACGAACGACAAGAAGCACGCGTGGGTTGAGCGCATCGGCGACGAATGCCGCGCCAATGACATCCCCTACTTCCTCGAATTTGTCGGTTACGAAGAAGGCGCGGACGAAAAGGGCCTCGAGTACGCAAAGAAAAAGCCGCACATCGTCACCGAAAGCATGCGCGAATTCAGCAAGCCACGTTACGGAGTGGATGTCCTCAAGGTCGAAGTGCCCGTGAACATGAAATTTGTCGAGGGCACAAAATCGTTCAAGGGCGAGAAGGCGTACACCAAGAAAGAAGCCATCGACCTCTTCCATACCGCTGCGAACGTGGCGACGAAACCGTTCATCTATCTCTCGGCCGGCGTCAGCAACGCGGAATTCAGCGAGACGCTCGAACTCGCCGGAGAGTCCGGAGTGAAGTTCAATGGCGTCCTCTGCGGACGCGCCACCTGGAAAGATGGCATTCCGATCTACGCCAAACAGGGAGCGGCAGCGTTCCGCGCATGGCTTGAGACCGAAGGCGTCAAGAACATCAACAACGTCAACGACAAGCTGAAGTCCGCCACCTCGTGGCATTCAATGTACGAAGTGGAACCAGCGTTGGTGTAGCACCTGTGTGGGGTGGACACTCTTGTCCGCCGCTTTTGACTTTGATTCTGGCTTCTCGCCCGGGCCAGCCGTGAAAGAACAACACCAAGATCAAGATCAAGATCAACACCAAGATCAAAAGCGGCGGACAAGAGTGTCCGCCCCACACGCACAAAAACTGCCTGCATGCCCGTCCCCGACCGCAAAACCGCTCTCATCACCGGCGCGTCGTTCGGCATCGGACTCGAATTCGCCCGCATCTTCGCCCGCGAAGGCTACAACCTCGTTCTCGTCGCCCGCAGCGCCGACAAACTTCGTCAACTCGCCTCCGAATTAGAGAAGGCCCACGGCACGCGCTCGCTGATTCTGGCGGCTGATCTCACCGAGCCCGGAGCGTCTGCCTACGTGCTCGATCAGACTACGCGCGCCGAAATTCCTGTCGATGTGCTCGTCAACAATGCGGGCTTCGGACAATACGGCTTCTTCGCCCAGAACGATCTCGAAGAATGCCTGCGGCAGATCCAGCTGAACATTACGACGCTCACGCACCTGACGCGCCTCTATCTGCCGATGATGATCGACCGCCGGAGTGGAGGCATTCTGAACGTAGCGTCCACCGCCGCATTTCAGCCGGGTCCGCTGATGGCCGTCTATTTCGCGACCAAGGCCTACGTCCTGCACTTCTCGGAAGCGTTAGCCAACGAAATGCAAGGCACAGGAGTCACCGTGACCTGCCTCTGTCCCGGAGCAACGACCACCGAGTTCCACAAGCGCGCGAATGCGACAGGAATAAAACTGCTGAAACTCGGATCGATGGACGCGGCCACCGTCGCCGAAGACGGTTATCGCGCTTTCGTCGACGGAAAGCCCGTGGTGATTTCAGGATTCAAGAATTGGCTGGTAGCGCAATCAATACGACTCTCGCCGCGTCGCCTAGTGACCGCCATCGCAAGAAAGACGCAGGAAGAGTAATCGGTATGGGTAGTCGAGGGACTGGCATCCAGCCCGCTCGTCGACGACCTTGAGAAGCCGTTCCATCTACCGACGAATGTCGATGTCTACCTCTTCTCTGCCTTTTGGATCTCCTCTTTTGTCTCTTGATTGGAAACCGCTATTCTGGATTCTGGGTATAAGATAAGTTCCTCCTTCCAACCCCCGTTCTCCGGTCCGCCAATTACCAACTCGAGCGAAGCCAGACCGACGCGACCTCGGATGTAGCCAACCTTCGTGGCATTTGATAAGGGGGACATGCTGAGTTCAATGTTCCAGCCATCCACCTTCCATCTCGTTACTCTATAAACCTGAACACCCTGATCATGGAGAATTGTGTCGGCAGGAGCGACACGGGCAAGGAAGCCAGTGGAGTCTCGTCGGAGTTCAAGCCTAGTGAACCTGAGTTCATCGCGATCAAAACCGATCCAGACTCCGGTCAGTTCCTCAGGAGTTGGCGGCTTTGCCTCCTTAGCCACCGCCAAGCCGGTCAGTGGGACGATGAGAATAGCGAACGCAAAGATGACGACCAGCAGAGAGCGGCGAACTTGCATAAGACCTCCCGTGCGTTTCCACACGAATCTTATTCACGTTGTCTTCTTTGCTTCGAGCGCCAGCTGCACCCGGCTATTTTTCCGGCTGTACGTGAAGTAGACGACCATGCCGATCACCAACCAGATAATCAATCGCGCCCAGTTGATCCAGCCGAGCTTATACATCATGTAGCCGTTGAAGATGAATTCCCATGATCGGCACGAACGGCACCCATGGCGTGCGGAAAGGACGGGGCTGATTTGGATTCGTGTGCCGCAGGGCCATGATCGCGATACAAACGATCACGAACGCCAGCAGCGTTCCGATGTTCACCATTCTTCCGATATCGTCGATCGGCGTCAGGCTGCCCACAATCGCCGCCAGCAATCCGACGAGCATCGTGTTCTTCCAGGGCGTGCGGAACTTCGGATGAACCGCGGCGAAAAATTTCCTTGGCAGAAGGCCGTCGTTGGCCATGGAATACAAGAACCCGCGTCTGTCCGAGCAGCATGACCAGCATCACGCTGGTGAGTCCGGCCAATGCGCCGAGAGTGATGATGTGAGAAGCTCCGCTCAATCCGCGATCGAGAAAGGCGCGCGCGATCGGCGCCTCAATGTTGACATCTCTCCATGGCACCATGCCGGTCAGAACCGCCGCCACCGCGATATACAGAGCCGTGCAGACCAGCAGTGAGGCGATGATGCCAATGGGAAGATCGCGCTGCGGATTCTTCGCTTCCTGGGCGGTCGTCGAAACAGCATCGAATCCGATGTAGGCGAAGAAAATGTAAGCCGCTCCCGCCCCGATTCCCGAGATATCCGTAGGGAGCGAAGCTGCGCCCAGTCCGTTCCCCAGTTGGCGACGCTGATGTAGCGGATGCCGAGGCCGATTACAAAAAGCACAACCGCCAACCTTGATGGTGACGATGGTGGCGTTGAAGCGGGCGCTCTCTTTGATTCCGATCACCAGAATCGCCGTAATCACCAACGCGATGACGAAGGCAGGAACGTTCACTCCAATTTCATATCCGAATAAATGCGGCGCGTTGAGAAGAGTATGCGCCCGCAAAAGCAACTCTGGCGATTGCGCTGCCATAATTGCCGTCACCTTGTCGAGGAAAGGCTGCGTGCCGGGCACCAGCGTTGAATCCGAAACCTGCGCCATCTGGCGCGCAACAATATTTTCGGCCGTATGCAGTCCGGTCCAGTGGTCGTAGGCCAGCCAGAGCGGCATCTTGATATGGAAAATATTCAGTAGTTCGATGAAGTGGTTCGACCAACCCGAGGACACGGTGCTCGCGCCCATGGCGTATTCGAGCGTGAGGTCCCAGCCGATGATCCAGGCAAAAATTTCGCCCAGCGTGGCGTAGGCATAGGTATAAGCGCTGCCCGCCAGCGGGATCATCGCCGCAAATTCCGCGTAACAGAGGGCGGCGAAGGTGCAGCCTAAGCCCGAGAGCACGAACGACAACATCAAACCCGGCCCGGCATAGTGCGCGCCCAGCCCCGAAAGCACGAAGATTCCCGCTCCGATCACCGCGCCGACACCAAGCGCTGTCAACTGGAATACTCCGAGGGTGCGTTTCAGGCTGTGGCTGCCAGTCTCTTCTGCCTCCTTGAACAATACTTCAAGGGACTTTTTCGCCAAGAGGTCGGTCATGCGTTCGGTTTCTCCTGTTAATAAGAGCTAAGCCGTTTGCGTCCGCGGACGCCAGATGTAATACACCGGAATGCCCAGCAGCACGATAAACAATCCCGGCCACGTGTATTGCGGTTTGTAGCGTAACAGCACAATGTCGATAAACAAAGCCATCACGATATAAATCGCGGGCAGAACGGGGTATCCAACGGCCTTGTACGGACGCTCGGCTTCGGGATGGGTGCGGCGCAGAACAAAAAGTCCGACGATGGTCAGCACATAAAAAACGAGGACTGCAAAAATGACGTAGTTCAGCAGGTCGTTATAGCTTCCCGAAATGCATAGGATCGCGGTCCAGACCATTTGCACCATCAGCGAAACGGCGGGCGTCTTGTAACGGGGATTCAACGACGCCACGCTGCGAAAGAAGAGGCCGTCTTTCGCCATTGCATAGTAAACGCGTGCGCCCGAGAGAATCAGTCCGTTGCAACAACCGAAGCCGGAAATCATGATGGCGATAGCCATCAGCCCTCCGCCAGCGGCACCGAACATCTGCGTCATGACGGCTGTCGCCACGCGATCTTCACTGGCATATTGAATTCCGCGCTCGAACAGCGTCGCGCCGGTCGGACTGCCCCACAGCGGCAACGATCCCAGATAAATAAAGTTGCAGCCGATGTAGAGCGCAATGACCACGCCCGTGCCAAGCGCCAGCGACAAGGGGAGATTGCGGCTAGGATTTTTCACCTCGCCGGCGGTAAAGGTGACATTGTTCCAAGCGTCGGCGGAAAACAGCGAACCAACCTGTGCGATGGCCAGCGCGGTCAGCGCCGATACCACCACCCCGCCACCCACATCGTGCAACGTGCCGAGACCGGAGTTTTTCCAGAAGTTTGCGCCGAAGTTTACCGCGACCGCCTGCGCGTTGCGGCCCAGGAAAATACCAAACAGCACCAGGCCCAGCAGCGCCGAAACTTTCGCGCTGGTGAAAATGTTTTGAATGATGGCGCCCGTCTTTACGCCAAAGATATTAATGATCGACAGCGCGATAACCACGAGGATGGCGACGAGATTCTGTGTGTTCAGGCCAACATCCATGCCGCCGAGCGAGATGGGCCCGATAGCAAAAATCGGCACTTTCCAGATGTGTAGAATCCAATGGCTCGAAGAAACCGCCGGCCAGAAAATTCCGAGGAACTTGCCGAAGGCCACGCCGACCGCGGCGATCGTCCCCGTCTGGATCACGAGAAACAACGTCCACCCGTAGAGAAATCCCCAAAGCGGCCCCAGCGATTCGCGCAGATAAACGTATTGCCCGCCCGCCCGCGGCATCATGGCAGCTAGTTCGCCGTAGGTGAGCGCGCCCACGATCGTCAGAAAACCGGTGACCAGCCATGCGCCGATCAATAGCGCCGGCGAGCTGACCTCGCGAGAAATTTCCGCCGACACAATAAAGATGCCTGAGCCGATCATCGAGCCCATCACCAGCATGGTGGCGCTGGTAAGCCCGAGACCTTTGACTAGCTCTTGATCCTGATGGGTGTGCCGCTCCCAGTCGGCGGCGCGACCGTTGCCTTTTGCAGCGGGAATTGGGGGCTCAACGTTGGTACTCACGACCCTCCTGGAGCGCTCTGTCGTAATCCTGCGGATTGAGATGACAATACCTTAACGCAGTCACTTTATCCCAGAATTCTGAAAAATTCCTCAGCTGATTTCCCCGGATCCCGTAACAAGTCGGATATCACGGCCACCGAATCGGCGCCCGCATCGATCACCGATCGCGCGTTCTCTCGGGTGATCCCGCCGATCGCCACCAGTGGTTTGCCCGTCATTTTCCTGGCCCGGCGAAGGCGTTCGAGTCCCACGACCGGATCGGGATTCGATTTGCTCGTCGTTCCAAAGATAGGCCCGATCGCCAGATAATCCGCCGACGTGAGATCGGCTTCGGTCAGCTGTTCCGGATTGTGCGTCGAGACTCCGAGCCAGCGGTCGTTGCCGATGATGCCTCGTGCCGCCTCGGGTGAAAGGTCTTCTTGCCCCACATGCAGGCCGTCGAGGCCACTGGCAACACAAAGATCGGCGCGATCATTCATGATGAGTTTCACGCCGGTTCCAAGGCTCGCACGCAGCGCGCGCGCATCCTCCAACATCGTGCGAGGGCTCGCGTACTTGTTCCGATACTGGAGCAGTGTGCAGCCGGCGCGAACGAGTTGCTGGGCAACCTCGACCAGATTTTCATTACTCCGGTAGCAAGTTGGGTCGAGGATCGGGTAAAGGCGCGGTAGAGAAATCATAGCGTTGCCCTCAGGGCCGCCAGGTTCCGAAGACGCGCGATCAGTGTACAGGTTCGGTCGTTGTTGTTGTCGTCGTCGGCGTCGTGGCCGCCGCCGGTTCGCGCAGCGAATTATGCATATTAAGGATGCGCCATCGGCCGTCGGCTCCCTTGCGGCACATCGACATGCCGTGTCCAGCCATGTGGTCCACCGGCGTATCGATCTCGTAGTCATAGGAGTACCACAACGCATCGCCGAAGACCCGCACATCGTGCGGCTTCATTTCGTACCGCAGCTTGGGAGCGAACTTGAAATAGCGGTCGGTCAAGTAGCGCATGACCTCATCCCGTCCGTGAAACTCTCCATGCGGAGTGTAAAGAACAATGTCGGGGTCGAAGCAGTCCACAATCCTCTTCGCGTTGCCTGCGTTAAACGCGTCAGTACAGAACCCCATGCTCTCTTCCATGTCCGCATAAGCAGCGGCGGAATCGACCGGCTCGCCCGCAGGCACCGCGATTCGCCGTTTCAAATCGATCGTCATCCCCATCTGATCGAGCAAATCCACGCCGAGGATGCCGTCGATCTGCCCTCCGCAAGCCTTGCCGATGGGGCTTAAATCAATGGCGGGAAGTTTAAGATCGTGCAGCATATGCGTGCCCAGTTCAACCTCGGGTAACGAGACCTCGCGGGCGCTGGTCGCCGCGCTTCCGCTCCACGACTCGACATGAATCTGCGTTGACTCGCCCGAGGTGAACGACTTCAGATTGAGGATGGTCGTGGCGCCGGTATCGAGCAGGAAGCGCCGATTCTGTCCCGCGACCTTCATGTTGACAACCGGAAGCCGGTCACAGCGCTCGATCGGAATCTCGTCTTTGGGATCGTGAGTTTGCGCCGAGACGGAACCGGCCAATAAAAAAAGCAGACCGGCGATGATAGCCGCCGCTTTCGCGGGACTCCCTATTCGAGGTGCGCTCGCGATTCCCAACATCTCTAGATCATAGCCGGAGATGATAGCCGGAATCAGCTCGCTGACTATTTCTTCGCCAGGAATCGTTCAATAAACCCAGTATCGAAGTTCCCGGCACGAAAGTCCTCATCGGCCAAAATCCGCCGATGCAGCGGAATCGTCGTGAAGATTCCTTCCACGATAAACATCCCGAGCGCGCGACTCATGCGCGAAATCGCTTCGCTCCGGTCCTTTCCACGCACCACGAGCTTGGCAATCAGCGAATCGTAATAAGGAGGAATCGTGCCCTCCGCATATGCCGCCGTATCGATGCGTACGCCCGTTCCTCCCGGAGGATTAAACGTCGTGATCTTTCCCGCCGACGGCCTGAACGTCTCCGGATGCTCGGCATTGATCCGGCATTCGATGGCGTGTCCGCGATGGATAATGGGGCCTTGCAATACATCGGCCAGCTTTTCACCCGCCGCGATCATGATCTGGCTCTTGACCAGATCGACGTCCGTCACCATTTCGGTGACCGGATGCTCCACCTGAATGCGCGTGTTCATCTCGATGAAGTAGAGCCGTTTCTGCTGGTCCATCAGGAATTCGATGGTGCCGGCGTTGTGGTAGCCGACGCTGCTCAGCGTTTTGCTGAGAATGCCGCCAATCTCCGCCCGCAACTCGGGCGTTACGCGTACCGACGGCGATTCTTCCAGCAACTTCTGATGCCGGCGCTGGATTGAGCACTCGCGCTCGCCGAGGCTGACGACGTTGCCGTGCTCATCGGCCAGCACCTGAAATTCGATATGGCGCGGGTTCTCGACGTAGCGTTCGAGATAAAGGTCGCCATTGCCAAAGGCAGCGGAAGCTTCGGCCTGAGCAGCGCGGTACAAGCCGGGCAATTCGTCCTCGTTGCGCACAATTCTCATGCCGCGGCCGCCGCCGCCCGCCGTCGCTTTGAGGATGACCGGGAATTCCACCTTCCGCGCCCATTCCAGCGCTTCTTCTTCAGAGGCGACCACGCCGTCAGAGCCCGGAAGAATCGGCACTCCATGCTGTTTCATCGCGGCGCGGGCTTTCTCTTTTTCGCCCATCAGCCGAATCACGTCCGGAGTCGGCCCGATGAACTTGATGTGGCAGGCCTCGCAAACAGCGGCAAAGTTGGCGTTTTCGGAAAGCAGTCCGTACCCAGGGTGAATCGCGTCGACATTCGCGATCTCGGCCGCGCTGATCACCGCCGGAATGTTGAGATAGCTCTGTGCCAGTTGCGGAGGGCCAATGCAAATAGCTTCGTCGGCAAAACGGACGTGCAGCGAGTTCCGGTCAGCCTCGCTATAGATCGCGACCGAGCGGATGCCAAGTTCCTTGCATGCGCAGATGACGCGCAGGGCAATCTCGCCGCGATTCGCTACTAGAATTTTCTTAAACATAAATATGAAAGCTCTCAGCCTTCAGCTCTCGGCTCTCAGGACCAATGATCCCAATCCGCTAGGATTGTCCTGAAAGCTGAGAGCTGACAGCTGAGAGCTTATTTTGCCGGGCGCAGGGCAAACAACTCCTGGCCATATTCGATGGGCTGGCCGTTGTTGACTAGTTTCTTGACCAGCTCTCCGGCCATGTCGCATTCGATTTCGTTCATCAACTTCATCGCTTCCACAATACAAAGGACCTGGCCCACCGCAAGCATGTCGCCGACTTTGATAAATGGCGGAGAGCCGGGCGACGGTGATTCATAGAAGGTCCCGACAATCGGCGACCGCACAATGTGCAAAGCTTCTTCCGCCGGAGGTTCAGGGGTGGCGCTGGCCTTCAGGTCGACGCCAGCCGGTGTGCTCGGGGTTGCCGCTGTGGCCGCAGGCGGCGCCGACTGCACGGCCAGGTAACGGGAGTCTGGCAACACGACCGGTGGCGGGTCGGCGGCACGCTTGATCTTCACCTTGACGTCGCCGCGCTCCAATTCAAACTCGGCAATGTCTTTTTCGATTAAGAACTCGATGAGTTCCTTCAACTCTTTTTGATTCATGAATAAGGCAGGTCCCGCTCTAATCTTCCCTGTTGTTCTGCAATTGTTCTACATTGCTCTGCGGCACGAGGCGCGGCCGATCCGCCGTCTCTACAAAATAACCAGTTCTTTATCCGTGGGCGAGAGCACTTCGCATCCCGAAGAGGTCACAACCACGACATCTTCGATCCGAACGCCCCACTTCCCAGGAACATACGCGCCCGGCTCGATGGTGATCACCATTCCCGGCTCCAGTTTCTGAGATTGCCCGGCTGCTACCCGCGGCGATTCGTGTATCTCTAATCCTAAACCATGCCCGGTCGAATGCGTGAAATAGCTCGCCAGTTTCCGCTTGCGCAGCACATTCCGCGCCGCTGCGTCCACTTCCCCGGCACTCACGCCCGGGCCGACCGCCGCGATGGCTGCCAGCTGCGCTTCCAGCACGGCATCATACAGCTCGCGCGCCTGTTGTGAAGGCTGCCCAACGTGCACAGTCCGCGTGCGATCCGAACAATAACCGGCGAGTATAACACCAAAATCACAGACCACGAACCCACGCTTCGGGATGCGCGCGCTCGAAGCTCGGCCGTGAATGACGGCCGATCGCGACTCCGGCAGCAAGGATCGTCGGAAAAGCCATGCCGTCGGCGCCCGCGCGTCGTGCCTCGAATTCCATCGCCGCGGCAACTTCCACTTCACGCACGCCAGGCCTGATGTTTTGACACGCAATTTGAAACAAGCCTCGCGCCAAGTTCGACCGCCCGCCGAATCCGCAGGATCTCGGCTGCGTCCTTCACCATGCGCGCGCGCTCAACGAGTGCGGGCGTGGAACGCAGGCGCGCCTTCCCTTTCAGGACTCGCGCCAGCCGGTCGCGCAAACCAACGCTGATCGATTCCGATTCGATCCCGACGGAAGCCGGTCCCCCGATTCTTGCTTCCGGTGCCGCGCTTCGCAACCAGCCACTCCGCCGCCGCGATCCCCGGCGCTTTCGGAGCAATCACTACCTGCGCGGCGCTCACTTCTTCCTTGGCTTGCGTACGGTAGCGAGCGTCGGTAAACAAAACGGAGCTGCGATCCGTCACCAGCAATGCGGCCGCACTGCCGGTGAAGCCACAGAGATAGCGAACATTCGGGAGATGAGTGACCAGCAGAAATTCGATGTCTTTTTCTTCAAGCTCGCGCGAAAGCCGACGCAAGCGCCCAGCGTGATCCATGAATAGGAGTGTAGCAAGAGGCAGTTCTCAGTTCTCAGTTGCCAGTTCTCAGTCTTCGACCCGAACGCTGGAGACGATGCGAAAAACGATGAAAGAAGATCCGGAAGAGGGCAACCCAAACGACTGAGCCAATTCTAACGACTAACGACGAACGACGAACAAAACGAAACCGCCAGTCTCTGGGCAGGTTCTCCGAGAGACTGGCGGCTTAGACCGTTCTTGACTCCGCGTTTATGTCTGGATGATGCGCGGAGTAATGAAGAAGATGAGCTCCTGGGTTGAGGTCTGCACCGTGCGGTGCTTGAACAGGTTGCCGAGGTACGGAATATCTCCGAGCAGCGGAACCTGCGATACGGTCAGCGAATTGTTGGTCTCGATCACGCCGCCGATCACGACCGTGCCGCCATCGGTGACCAGGACTTGCGTGGTGGCCTGTTGCGTGATGAGGGCCGGGTTATTGCCGTTGCTTTGGTAGCACGGCTATAGTCGGGGATCGTATTCTCCACGTCCACGTTGAGGAAGATGGTGCCTTCCGACGTGATCTGCGGAGTGACGGTCAGCCGCAACAATGCGTCCACATAAGTAGTGGTGGGCGGACCACCCAACTGTGCGTGGGTCACGATCGGTATTTTCGTGCCCTGTTTCACGACCGCCTGAATGTTGTTCTGGGTGACGATGCGCGGACGGGAAAGAATCTTCAGCAGGCCGCGCGATTCCGCCATCGTGAGCACAAGATCGAGACGGACGTTGTTGGAGAAGTTCGAAAACTCCAGACCGCTGGTCGGCCCGGTCGCACCCAGGTTCGAAAACAGAGGAATCTGGCTGGGAGTACCGGGGACGGTCGGATACAGCGGGTTGGTGCATCTGCGTGCCGACGATGACCGGAGAAGTGCCAGGACCGGCCTGACCCTGAACACCACCAATCTGCGTGGTGCCGTTGCCCCAGCCAAGGCCGAGTTGCACGCCGATGTCGCGAGCGAAGCTGCGCGTCGCGGCTACGACGCGGGCTTCAATTTCGACTTCCTGCGTCTTGCGGTCCATCTGCTGGATGATGCGATCGATCTGCGGCAGAACACTCGGGATATCCGAGACGATCAGCGAGTTCGTGCGTTCATCGGCCACCACATCGCCACGCTGGCTCAAGAACTTCTTGATCGGCAGCAGAACGTCTTTGGCGTGAGCATAGCTGAGGAAGCGGGTGATGCTGACCTTGTCGACAGCCAGAGCCTCGGCGTCGATTTGAGCGCGGCGTCCTTCTGCTTCTTTCCGCAGCGTTTCGACAGTCGCGATGCGCAGGACGTTGCCATCCAGTTGGCGCGACAGGTCGTTATTCTTGAGCACGATGTCGAGCGCCTGATCCCACGGCACGTCATCGAGAACAATCGTCAGGTTGCCGTGAATGAGAGGATCGAGGACGACGTTCAGTCCGCTGATCTCGTGGATCAGGCGGAAGAAATCTTTCAGGTCGACGTCTTTCAGGTTGACCGAAATCGGCTCGCCCGTATACTTCGCTCCGCGGTCTGCCGACTTCTGTTCCAGTTGGACTTTCTGTTCGGCGGCCAGATTCACGGCCGGCTGAATTGGCGTGGTCGACGGCGTCGCAGCGCCAGTGGCCTGCATCGCGGCATTGGTATGATTCGCGGCAATGAGTTCCGCCGCGGTTTTGTCGGCGAAGCGGTCGGCCGCAGCCTGAGCCTTGACGGCGGGCTCGACGGCCTTGTCTTCAGTATTAGGCTTCACCGAGAACTTCGGTTCGACGAAAGCAAAGTCGGTGGGCTTCTGCGTATTGTCGACGGCAGAGGCTGTCGGCATCGGCAAGACCTGAGTCGAAACTGGGCTCGAAGCCACTGGAGCCGAGGCCATCACCAGTTTCGGCGCGGCGCTCGCAGCCACCGGGGTCGCGACCGGCGCTGGTTGGCGGCGGGTCGAGGCGACGGTACTGACTTTTGACTCTCCAATGTTTAAGAAGAAGCTGCCGTCGGGCCCCGCGACCAGCTGATGCTGGTGGCTCGCGGCGCGACCAGCGTCGGCCAGATCGACGACCACACGGGTGCTGGGCGGCGTTTGGCCATCCATCCCGATGCGGACGTCTTTCACGCCGTCGCGGCCCACGCTGATGTGGCTCTGCGCCGTGGCCATCACCGTGTTGGGAAAGTCGACGACGATGCGTGCCGGAGAATCGAGCGTCGTCACTTTGGGCGCGAGTGCGCCCTTCGCTTTGAACTCCACGCGCAATCCGTCCTGGCTATTGGCAACCTCGAGCTTCTGCAGCGCAGAACTCGTGGCCACCCCCTTGCCCGTCATGTCAGCCGCGTTGGCGATCAGCACGAACGCCGTTAGCGGAACCAAGATGCCCAGCAGTTGCTTTCGCATTTCCCTGTCTCCCCATGCGAGGCCGTTTCGCCCCGATGTGCTTCTTCAAGATCGTTCTACAAGCCTTAAATCTCCGGCTTATACCGCCGGGGTCGTGATCTTCTTCACCACTTCACGCGTAAAAGTCTTGCCCAACCGGTCCTGCAGTGTTTCCTGGAACACGATGGAGTCGCCGGTGATCTTCACCACATAACCGTTAAACACCGGATCGTTCTCCCGCAGAAAATAAGCCTTGTTGATATCGTTGCTGACCACGGCGATGAAGCCGTTTTCCGAGTGCACCACTCCGCGCAGGTTGATGGCGCCGATTTCCAGGCACTTCTTGCCCGTGCTGCAACCGGAACCTCCCGCGTGGCTGACCACAGGACTGATAAAAGGATCGCGTCGCCCGTTGGCGTTGTACTTGCTGTCGAGGGCGGGTTTGTTGTCGTCCTCGGTCGGCCCGGTCGGCGGCGCCAGATTGACGGCAACGGGAGCGGCGCTCGGCTCGCTTTTCTTCGGGGCCGCACTCGGAGCAACCGCCACAGGTGCGACGGAAACTACTTTCACGTGCGGGCTGCTCTTGTGGCCTGCGCTCTTAACATGTGCAACATGCACTTTCGGAGAAGACGAAGCGGTCGAACTCAACACGACCGTCGGCATTTGCGAATGGGCCTGCGCGCCCGACTTCGGCGACGCCAGTTCAATGGCTGCGTTGGTGGCGGCGTTCTCCTGGCTGCTCACCGCGTTCATCGTGGTCTTGGTGTTCTGAATGATGCTGGGATTCTGGGCCGAGGCCAAGCTCGCAGCACCGACACAGATGAGGACGAGCAGCGTCATCGTCATCGACTTTGTCATCGACTCTGTCTTCGTGGCCTTCATCGTCTCTTTCGTCATTGTCGTTGCCATTGCCGGCTTCATCGTGTCCCTCCCTATTTCTTCGCCGGCGTTCCGGGCTTGCTGGCCGGAGCCGGTCCTGGATCGAGGTCATGACTGAAATACGTGGTCGTCACGCAAGTCGCGACAATGCTCTCGTTCGCAGCGTACTGGTAGGTGTGCTTCGGTCGCGCTTCGCTTGGCTTGCGAGTCGAGGCCACCAGCAGATTCGAGACGTTGACGATGCGTTCCACTTTTCCCAGCCGGTCAAAGAACCCGAGCATGGAGTAGTAAGGACCGTCGAACTCAACCTCGAACGGGACTTCCGTGTAGAACTCCCGGTTGGCATACGGACGCGCCGTGTAGCGGCGAACTTCCACTCCCGCTTTACGCGCTTCTCCGCTCACCATGCGCATGAAGTTGTCGACTTCTTTTTCATCGGGCACGATGCGGCGTTCGATTTCGAGTTGCTGCTTCAAGCTGGCCAGCTGGCGGTCGATGTCGGCCAGTTTCGGCCGGTAAGCTTCGAGTTCCGCGTTCTCGCGCAGTTTGGCTTGCAGTTTCAACTGGGCCGCCGCGTTGGCTTCGCGCTGCGACTTGAAGACCGTAAAGTAAAGTCCGCCGGTGGCAAGCGCCGCCACCAGAACCAGAACTCCCAACAGCTTGATACCGTTCAATTCGCCTAGATTCATAGTCGGGTCCGCCTTTACGACTTCGCCTTTTCGGTAGCTTTTTCGCAGGTCAGCGTGAACTGAAACGCCTGCATGTCTCTTACGCTTTCGTCCTGATAGCTTTCCTTGATCTCGATGTTGCGGAAGAATCCGGTCTTCTGCAGGTTAGTGATCAGGTTGGCCACGGCATCGCTTGACAACGCCATGCCGTCAATCGAAACGTTCGCGCCCTGATCCTGCATGCTGTTGAGCCAGACCGCCTCGGTGCCGTTGACGGTGTCGCCAATCATCGCCAGCAGACTCAGCGGACCGGTCTGATTGGCGCGCAATTGGTCGATCACATCCACGCGGCGCTTGTAGTTGTCAGCCTGCCGCTGGCGCTCCATGTAGCGCACCTTGATGTCGGCCAGTTCGCGGTTTTTTTGTTCCGCGACGCGAGCCTGCACCTCGATCGACTTTCTCTGCCGGTCGAGCTGGTAGTAGTACGCCGTATTGATGGCGCCCGCTATCAGCAGCACTGCCGCTACCTGAATGATTGGGCCGCCCAGGTTGCCGACGTCGAATGTCGGCATGGTGACCGCTGGACCCTTCTTGCCTTTCGGTTTCGCACCACCCAGCAGATTGATTCGGATCATAGCTTTTCAAAGCTCCTCAGGGCCAAACCCACAGCCACTGCCAACTGGCCAGCATTCTGTTCGACCAGCTCCGCTCCGGCGCCTTCTACCGGAGCTAACACCTTCTGAAACGGATTGAATAATTCCACCGGCATCGAGAACTCCTGACGCAATGCCTCCACCAGTCCCGGTACCTTGGCCGAGCCGCCGGCCAGATAGATCTTCTCGATGTGCTCACCGGCTGCGCTGGCGCGGAAGAAGTCAAACGTCTTCTGAATTTCGAGGACGATGATTTCCGTCACCTGCTGCAGAATCGGCGTCTTCGCATCGTCGTGCACCGTACCCACCTTGTGCCCGAGCTTCAACGACTCCGCATCCTCGAAGCTCAGATCCAGCTCCTTCTGCAGCGAATCGGTGTACTGATGCCCGCCCACCGAAACGTCGCGCGGGAACAGCGGCGTCGTGCCCTTCACGATGTTGATATTCATCACGCTCGCACCCAGGTTGAGCAGCGCCACGACTTGCGTCGGAGCCGGCTCGTAATTGAACTCGTAGCAGTTCTGGAGAGCGAGCGCATCGATGTCCACAATAGCCGGAGTCTTCCCGGCCATCGAGAGTACGTTGGTGTAATTCAGAATCTTGTCTTTCTTCACCGCCACCAGCAGCACGTCCATGGTCGGGCTGGTCGCATCGTCGGAAAGAATCTGGTAATCGAGGTTCACGTCGGCCAGATCGAAGGGGATGTGCTGCGCCGCTTCTTTCTGGATGGTCTCGGCCAATTCCTGATCGCTCATCGAGGGCAGCGAGATCTTTTTCACAATCACCGAGTGTCCGCTGACCGCCGTAGCCACGGCCTTCGATTTGATCGCGGTATCGGTGAAGAGCTTGGCGATCGCGGCCGACACCGTGCCGGAATCCACGATCATGGAATCAACAACGATGTCCGGCGCAATCGCTTCCAGGCCCAGGTGCGCCACTTCGATGCCCGCGCGCGTCTTCTTCAGTTCGACCGCCTTGATGCTCGACGATCCCACATCCAGACCCACTATCGTTTTCGATCCCATTCCAAACATGTGCCCGCCTTTTGTACGAAATTCTTTTACGAAGTTCGCTTTCAGCTCTTACGAAGTTCCCGCCGCCTTCACCGCCGCTTTGACTTTCTTTTTTGCCTGCGGTTCGGTTTCCATCGACTTCTCTTCCATCCACTGGTCCAGTTTCGATTTCTTGAAGCGCCAGCGGTTGCCGAGTTTGAACGCCGGAATCTTTTGTTCGTTCACGTACTTGTACAAAGTGTCCGGACTCACTCCCAGATACTGCGAAGCTTGACGAATGTTCATCACTTCTCGCGAGTCGGCCATGATCCGTTTCCCTTCTCCCGCAGAATCCGTCTCTCAGCTGCGCCTTTTCTTTCAGCAACGCTGAGGAAATTGGGAGAACCAAGTCCTCGATTCAAACGCCTTCGAGTGTGTTTTGGTGTGCTGAGCATAGCGCAACCGGAAGACACGGCCTCTGAGCGGCGATTACCTGTTTTTGTTGGGTTTTTTAGGGTTTTCTTGGAATCGGAGAAAATTGGACTTGCAGATGTCGTCTACAGGTTGTGGTCTGGCAAGGCGACTCTACCACAGATTGACTTTTGCGAGACCTTCCTCGCCAGTCACCCAAATTGGAGTAACTAAGGTACTAGAGACGGTACGGAAGTACTTGAACGCGCGCGCAACTCGCTGAAAATGCAGGTCACAAGTCAGGTCACACTATCGAGTAAAAGCTCGTCCGGATGCAACTTTTCTCTTGCACCGAAGCTCGCCCATCATTTATCGCTGCTCCCCAATCACCGTCATCTTCGAATCCGCGCGAAACTTCTTGTAGTCACGAAACGTCTGCTCGATGTCTTGCCGGAATTCTTTGACCAGTGCCACCCGCACATCGAGGCGAACCTCGACGCGCCTCGGAAGCCAAACCTCGTCATTCACCTTCGTCAGGTCAACCAGCACGTGCGCGCCCTTATGGATGCGCGCCAGAAACAATCCGAACGAGATCGTATCCAGCACCGTAACGTCGAGCTTCACCCATTGCGCTTCCGCCTTGTCGATCCAGATCCGCCCGCCCACCTTGCTGAGGATCTTTGCCTCCGCCCGCTTGGGCTTGTATTCCGGACGCGGCTCGCCCTCCAGCACCCAGGTGTCGTGCCCATCGATAATCTCCGACCCCACCAGCCGGAAGTTGACCGCGTCCGCCACTTCCAGAACAAACTTGCGGCTCTCTTCGCGGTCTTTCTCTTCTTTCTCGGTCCGCTTGCGCCGGTCGCTCTCCGACTCGTTCCGCCGTTTGTCGATGATCTTCTGAATCTTCTCGTCCTCTTTTTTTGCCTCGTCGGCGGGCAACGGCTTGTCGTCCTTGGAAATCAACTTCTCCACATCCTCACCATAAATCTGGAGAACTTCAGACGTGCTGACCTCGGTTTTGACGACGTTCCCGTGACCGTCAAGCGAGCGTTCTTCCTGTCGCTCGACGTAGGTGTAATCGCGCTGCCGCTTGTCGTTTTCGAGATCTTTCTCCGCCGCTCGCGACAACAACGCCCGAATCTGTTCCGGCGGCACAACTCCGCTCGCGCCGGGTGTCAAATCGAGTGGAGGCAAAGGAGGCGCAGGTAAAGGAGCAGCTACCGGCGCCGAAGCAGCCACCTCGGGCGTAGGCGTCGCGGACGGGCTTCCCTGCCCGAAAAGCGGCAGGGCCGCCAACAGAAGAACCGCAATCCAGATCGCCACAGAGGAAAAACGCATAACAGCTATACGATGCCAAGCCGTCGGAAGTTCACACATCGAAGCTCACACTCGGAAGCTCGCTCTGGTGTTTAAACCTTTTTCTCCGCCCGCTCCAGACACCCCGCCCGAAACGAGCGCCCATCGAGCCGATGCAGCCGTTTCGCCTGCGCCCGCGTGATCAGAGTGCAATGGGAAATCGTGAGCAGATACTCCGCCACGAACCAAACCGGCTCTTCCGAAGTCATCCACTGCAGCCGATCGAATCTCCGCATATGAACCGGCCGTGAAAAAGTCCGCAACGTCCTCTCGCCGCGCAAATTGAAGTAGGTATCGAAATAACTGAGCGCCAACTCGCGCAGCGAACGATACACCGGCTCGCGATAACGGCATCCTGTGTAATTAGATTTGGCCAAAGCGCCCCAGTGCCCGTCGATTTGATAGACGGCAATCACGTGGTCGGTATCGTGCTCCGCCTCAAGATCCAGAATCAGCGGAGGGAATCCAATAACCCGCAGCGCCGCCGCCGCAAACAGCGCCCCTTCGTAGCAATGCGAAGTATTCTCCCTCAACACCCGTCGCGGAGACCACGCGCTGTCGGCGAGATGATACGGCATGTCGTCGAGCGCCCGCTGAATCCCATGCGGAGTCTTCAGCCCGCGAAATTTGCGCAGTTCGGCGGGAGTGAGGCCCCAGGAGCTTTGCTTGTCTTTCATCCCAGCTTGTTATTCATCCCAGATCGTTGATCGATGAATCTTTTCGAAGGTAGCAGGATCGACCAATCGTTGGGAATAGCGTTTCAAGAATCAGGTCGCGGTCGGCGATCGCGAATGATGCCATTCAACGCCCTTGTCCCAGACCTGCCCAGTGGATAAGATGGCAACCGTGAAATCACAAATCTCGCTGCGACAAATTGGTCTCATTGTGTTTGGCGTACTCGTCGCGATGGCGGTGGCGAACTATGACAAATTGCTTCCCCGCAGATGGCAGACTTACGCCGCGCCTGACGGTAGCTTCAGTGTCGAACTTCCCGGCGAGCCCGTCGTGGAAACCGCCCAAGCCCCTATTGATGGCGGCGGAACCAGGCCCTTGACATTGGTAAGTGTTAAGCCGACCAAGACCACCGCTTACATGTGTAGTTATGTCGAGGATCAAAACCTCGAAAAGAAATCACCCGACGAAGCACTAGAGTCTGCCCGTGATGGCAGCCTACTCAAGACGCAGGGTACAGTCATCAGCCAGAAGCGCACGACCGTGCAGGGGTACCCCGCGTTAGACATGCAAGCGCGTGCGCGAGGGAACTCCCTGCTCGATTCACGGATGATTGTCGTTGTTAAACGCCTCTACATGATTATGGCGGTAGCGACTGTCCCCGAAGATAGAGACGCAAAGACCATTCAGCGGATGTTTGAGTCTTTCAAAATCATCAAACACTGATGCGGGACTATTCGCGCGGGCGGACGCGGTCGCCGACAGAGATGAATTCATATTTTGGCGGGATAGAGCAGAGAGGGGATTTGACGGCACACCCGAGAATTCAGGCCCGAGCAAGTGCGCTTATCCGCGCAGCGTATAAAGATGACCAGGCCTAAACTCAATTGCGCTGGAAATTGACCTTTAGATCGTCGACATACAGCGGGTACTAGGCGAAGGAATGAAATTTCTAAAGAGCTTTGCAGCGTGGGCAAGCTTTACATGCTTAGCTCCGCTGGTGATAGTCACACGTGGTCCCCGGCTCACAATAGCCGACGTAACTGGCGTGGTTGGTTTTTCCCTTCCTTTCCTTCTGATCCCGGCTCTAGGATCCCTCGTATTGTGTTTGCCGATGTTTGGCCGAGATACGTCCGGCAAGGGCATGCTGGCTGGCGTTTTGTTAGGCATCTTCCTGCCCATCTTGCTTGGATTTGTCTGGATGGAAATTTACCCAGGGTTCGAAAATCGACCGGCACTTTTTATCGCCTCGTTGTTGACCGCCGCGCCGAGCGCCTTTGGTGGAACACTGGCCGGCTGGCTACGTTCTCGATCAAATTGACAACTTTGTCATAGCTTTCGACGATGAAATCCGAGACGCGTTGACGTGAAGTTCACGCTCAGTCAACTCAACTCAGCGTCAACGCCTCACAGGATTCAACTGGAACTTAACTCAACTCCACGCCCAGCGCCCAGTAAATTTAGCGTTCACTTGCACGTTCACGTCGAGTTACGGGCGCTCTAAGAGGGTCACTTTCCCTCCTCCCACTCGCTCGTTGACTTGCCCACCCCACCCACGTAAGATTTGCGACCAGCGACGTCCCGTGCAATGATTCGCGGATCGAACTTTCGTCGGAGTCGCCGTTAAAGCATGATCGGGCAAACTATCTCCCATTACCGCATCGTGGAAATGCTGGGTGGCGGCGGCATGGGTGTGGTCTACAAGGCCGAAGACACTTCTCTCGGCCGCTTTGTCGCTCTCAAGTTCTTGCCCGAGGATGTCGCCCAGGACCCGCAGGCCCTCGAACGTTTCCGCCGCGAGGCTCGCGCTGCCTCGGCTCTGAACCATCCCAACATCTGCACCATCTACGAAATCGGCGAGCACGAAGGCAAGCGCTTCATCGCCATGGAATTTCTCGACGGGCTGACGCTGAAGCACCGCATCGGCAATCGTCCGTTGGAACTCGATACAACTCTGGCACTGGCCATCGAGATTGCCGATGCTCTCGATGCCGCGCACAGCGAAGGCATTGTCCATCGCGACATCAAGCCCGCCAACATCTTCGTGACCAAGCGCGGACACGCGAAAGTCCTCGACTTCGGTCTCGCCAAGCTGACACCCGCCGCCAGCCGTGGCGACGCCGCCGCCATCGAGGCCACTGCCGGCGTCAGTCTCGAATACCTGACCAGTCCGGGAGCAGCCGTCGGCACCGTGGCCTACATGTCGCCCGAGCAGGCCAAGGGCAAGGAACTCGATCCGCGCACGGACTTGTTTTCCTTCGGCGCAGTCTTATATGAGATGGCCACCGGGGCAGTCCCTTTCCGCGGCGACACTTCGGCCGTCATCTTTGATGCGATTCTCAATCGCGCTCCCGTGCCGCCGCTTCGTCTGAATCCCGACGTTCCCGCGCGCCTCGAGGAAATCATCAACAAGTCTCTCGAAAAAGACCGCGACCTGCGCTACCAGCATGCCTCCGAGATTCGCAGCGACTTGAAGCGACTGCAAAGAGACAGCGGATCCGGCCACCGTACCGCCGCTTCATCCGCGGAATCGGGAGCAACTCCCGCCCAGCCCAACTCGTCTTCGCTGTCGTCTTCGCCCTCAAGCGCGACGCCGAGCGGCAGTCAGAACTCAGCATCGCAATCCTCTTCTTCGGGACGCACGGCAGTCGCGGCGGGAGTCGCGACTGGAGTCACTGCCAGTGGTTCAAGCGTAAGCGCCGTTGCCCGTGAACATAAATTTGGGCTCGCCGGCATCGCGGCGATCGTGGCCGTCTTACTCGCCGCTGCCGGATTCGGTATCTACTCGTTTCTCTCGCGCAGCGGCCCAACGCCGTTCCAGAATTTCACCATCACGCAGGTTACGAACACCGGCAAGGCGCTGGCCGCCGCCATCTCGCCCGACGGCAAATATGTTTTGAACGTTCAGGACGACAATGGACTGCAAAGCCTCTGGCTCCGCAATGTGCCGACGGGCAGCGACACCCAGATCGTTCCTCCCGCCGCCGCTACCTACTCATCCCTTGCCTTCTCGCCTGACGGAAACTATGTCTTCTTTCGCAAGGCCGGATTGAACACACAATCGGAGTGGGACCTCTATCGCACGCCCGTGCTCGGAGGAGTGCCGCAACGGATTGTGAAGGACGTCGACACCAACGTCTCCTTTTCGCCGGACGGTCATCGCATGGCCTACTTCCGCGCCAATGATCCTGAAGTCGGAAAGTTTCGTTTGTTGACAGCCAATCTCGACGGCAGCGATGAACAAATCCTGCGCATCGACGACCTGAGCAAGGATTTCCCGCGCTACCTCTCCTGGTCGCCCGATGGGAAGAAGATCGCGCATTCAGGTTTCATTTTGGGTGATGTTCTCGGCTCCATCAAAACCTACGATCTCGGCAACAAGGATCTACAGACCTTCGCTGCTTTCAAGAATGACCTGGTTACCAGTATCGAATGGCTGCCGAAGGGTCAGTGGATTTTGGCGATGTATGCGGAAAAGGGACCAAATTACAAGAACACCCAAATCGGCTTGGTTTCGAGCGGGGTAAACCAGATTCAACCAGTCACGCGAGATACAAACGGATATAAGACACTCACCGTCTCCGCCGACGGAAAGACCGCCGCTACGGTTCAGGTCAGAGTCACGCATGTCTTGAACATGCTTCCCGGCGCCGGGGCGTCGGGGAATACACCGGTCGAACCTCCCACGCAAACGCAGGAAATCGGGGGCATCGCCTGGACCTCGAATGGCAAGCTTCTTATCTCAGACCAGCAAAGTTTGCGTCGTGTGGATGACAATGGCGCGTCGCAAACTACATTGCTCAACGATCCTAACGGCTGGATCACGGACGTATCGGCCTGCGGAGACCGCTATTTAGTTCTCTCCTGGGGTTTCCACGGAGACACGAACCGGGTTCATATCTGGCGCACCAACGCCGATGGCTCGAACGCGATCCAGCTCTCGAAAGGATCCTTCGACGCCGATCCGGTCTGTTCGGCGGACGGAAAATGGGTCTACTACAATGACGCTTTTACCGCACCCTTCGCGAAAAGGATACCGATCGACGGCGGCGAGGCTCAGCCCGTGCCCTCGAGCCAAGTGCACATGATGTTTGGAATGGGCGCGGGCATGGCCGTTTCACCGGACGGTAAGTGGCTGGTTTTCCACGCAGAAATGAGCACGCCAGACGATCCTCAATCTGCGATTGGCAAGCTGGCCGTCGTAAATCTCGAGAATCTCGAATCGCCGTCGGCTCCGCGTCTGCTGGCCGCGGATCCAAGGATCAGTGGAGGCCAGGGCGGAGGGAACCTGAACAACCAGCTGCACTTCGCGCCCGACGGGAAATCGGTGGCCTATGTAATCCGCGACAAAGGTGTGGACAACATCTTTATCCAGCCGCTCGATGGCACGCCCGGACACCAGGTATCCAACTTCACCTCCGACAACATTACCCAATTTGCCTGGTCGCCCGACGGCAAAACCCTCGCTGTCGCGCGCTACCGCGACACTTCAGATGTAGTCCTACTGCGCGAGAAATAAATACCAGCATTCTCTACTTGGCTGGCCCGGTCCCGCTCGCCGTCTCCGTTGGCTGTCCTTCGGCCTTGTGCCAACTCGGGTTCGGATCGTAATCCTTCATCCCCTTGGCGAGCGCTTCGGTCTTCTTGCCGAGATCCTTCTCGTATACCACTCCGTCTTCTCCGACGACGAAGCTCATCACACCTGACGACCGGTACTCCGCTGGATAGGCGACGAACGCAAATCCGTTTTTCATCTTGCCATCTGCCTCGTAGCTCTTCGCGCCACCCGCGGCATCTTTGCCCTGACGTACCAGAACATGGAAATAGTAGCCGCGGAACGGCGTCGCAGCGGTGTCCCGGGTCTTGGCATAGGGCTCGGGAATCGCCCCCGCTACTAGCGGTCCGATGGGACTCTTCGGTTCGCCCTCAGCCGCTTTCCAGTACAAGCCGTTGTGCCGACCTTCATCGCTGTAAATTTTCGACGCATACTCGCCATGCGCAGCCACGTAGTCTTTCTCCGACGCCGCCAGTTCCTGACAAATCCGGATGGCCGACATTTCATTCCGGCCCACGCGCCGGTACAAAATTTCCTTTTTCCCCGCCTCGGTATCGAAATACCACACACCGCCTTTATTCATGAGCGGGATCGGAGTCGGCCAATTCTTCGCGCCGATATAGATAACCGTCGTCCCGTCCGGTTCTTTCACCAGGCGGTGCATCGCCTCATATTGCTTGACGAAGTTAGCCCGGCTCTCCGTGTCTTCGGCCTCGTCTCCGGATGAAACCACCTGCTTCCCGTCCCGTCCGAGAATTTCAAGCATCGCCTTCTCGTCGTTATTTCTTGCCGTCGCCACGAGAGCACTCGCCGCTTCCCCAGCCGACGAAAACGTCTTCTGGCCCGTTTGTTGCGCCCACGAGAAGGCACTCGAGCACAGCGCAACAAGAGCCACAGCCATCGCTCTCTTAGCAGCCATCTTGCTCGCGGTCATCTTGCTGACCCCAGGAAAATTGGCCTCATGAGATCCGTTCAAGTCCAGCCGATTTCGCTGCATATGGCTTATCTCCATCCTGATTTTTTCAGACCGCGTAAACGTCAACTTAGTCTGGCTCAATTTAGCCTCAGCGCCTACCACCACCGCCGCGAGCGCCACCGCCGCCGTGGAAACCTCCGCCGCCGAAGCTCGCGCTTCCGCGGGACGAGAACCCCCTGGTCTGCCCACCGCGATCGATGTGGCTGAAGGCACCCGAGCGCACGCCGCTTTCGCCACGCGGCGCCGCGAACCCGCGTGCCGTGTTGCGGTTTCCATCGAACGGCCTCGCTGTGACGCCGGGATGGTTAAAAATGCTCCCACGCGCCACTCCTCCCCGCTCGCCCCCGCGCCCCATCGCGCCGCGGTAGTAGTTGTTGCGGTTATAAAACGTTCTGCTTCGTGAGTAGTACCGGCCGTGGTCGAACACCGCGTAGTGGTGATGCCAGTCGAAACCCCAATGACCCCATCCCCACCCAAAGCCGCCAAACCACCCGATTCCAAAGCCGACTCCGAACGACAGGTACGGTCCGCCAAACCAAATTCCCGGATACGGATACCATCCCGGCCAGGCGACGAGGGGATATCCATAGACCAGCCAGGGATCGTACGCCGGAACGTACACCACATCAGGATCGGCAGGCTCAATATCGATGTCGTCGTTTTGCGTCGTCACATTCTGCTGCGGAGTGCTCTTAAGGTTGCCGGCATCTTGCGCCTTCTTGCGCATAAACTGCACCGCATCCATTACGTCCTGTTGCTGGTTGTAATAGGCATCGCCAAGAGACGAGGTCCACGACAGGTTCTTATCCATGTTTCCGAGGACCGCTGGAAATGCGGCCAGCGCTTTCACGCTCGGGTCCCACGGCTGTTGGTCTACGGCCTTGCCCAATTCATCGCCCTTCAAATTGGGGTTCGCCTGCACCCAGCGATCTGCCTCGACTACCTCTTCGGGGAAAGTGGACGCGGCCAGTATCTGCGCCACCAGCGAATCGGGGTACAACGCAATCGGCGCCACCAGGCGCTGCAATTCCTCTGGCGTCTGTTGGGCATAGGGTGGCGCATCGCCGTCACGGGCAGAGGTTTGGGCATCCTGCTGCGGCGTGGGAGCCGACGCATCTTGCGCCGACAGAGTTCGCGGCCAGCTCGCGAATAACAGGGCAAATGACAACAGAAAAACTAACGGCGATTTGCCGAATGCCGGCACTCGCAACGCTGTTGCGGCCGACTTCTCAAATTCATTCATTGTCTGGAACCTCCCGTGAATCTTCATCGATTGAGGACTCCAATAGTTACTGATGCAGGAGGATTGGCTTTGGCTACAACCTTTACTTTTCTAGACAAAGCCCGATCCAAAGAAAACGGCGCAACCTGGGGAGGGTCGCGCCATCGTCCGTAGTATTGTCCGAAGTACACGATACCCGGCGAACGCTTGGCTTTTGGTTCGCGTACCTCGCTACGCAACAGCATTCCGGACCTGCAGTATTCGATCAGAAATTGCCGGGTATACGATGCCGCAAGTGCGCGCGCGGTTGGACAAGAAAACATCTAGCGGAACAATTTTCTCAGTTCCAGGGGATCGTCGATCAACACATCCGGAGCCGCCTGCTCCAGCGTGTGCGGAGCGAATCCATAAGTCACGCCGCAGGTCCATAATCCGGCATTGCGCCCAGCCAGCACATCGATCGATGAATCGCCGATCATGACCGCCTGTTCCGCCGGCACTCCGGTCTGGTCGAGAATCGTCCGCAGCCCCAGCGGATCGGGCTTCTTCGTCGGAAAGCTATTTCCGCCATACACGTGCACGAAGAAGTCGGCGAGCCCGAGCGCTTGCACAATCGCCCGCGAGGGAACGACCGGCTTATTCGAGAGCACGGCCATTTTCCGCTGCACCCCGTTGGAGGATTCGGCAAGCTCAGTCAGCACTTCCGGAATCCCCGCATAAACGGTCGTGTGGTCGAGCTTGTGTACGCGGTAATAGGCCAGAAAATATTCCAGCGCCGCAGAGACCAACGCCTGATCGTCCGCGTCCGTCTCTCCGAGGACGCGACGTACCAGCGCCGGAGCACCGTCTCCGACATAGCTGGCGATCACGTCTCCCTCCAGCTCAGGACGGCCGAGATGTCGCAGCGTGGCATTGACGGAATGAATCAGGTCTAGCCGCGAGTCAATCAGCGTCCCATCAAGATCAAACACAAAGAGACGAAGCCGGTGCGGATCGAATTGGCGAAGAAAACGAATCATCGAACTTCAGCATAAATCAAAGAGGCAGGTGTCAGGTCTCAGGTGTAAGGTCTCAGGAAAATCTTGGGTGGTTGAGTTTTTCCTGACACCTTGCACCTGACACCTGAGACCTGATTTACGATTTTCCTGACACCTAAGACCTGACACCTGACACCTGATTTACAATAACTGCGTCCACCAAAGACGACCCGCAATGGCCACGACCAAAGTCGACCCCAAGCTCAACGAAAGCACCAGCATCACCAAGAAGGCCAAGAACTATCACGGTCTCAGCAGCCAGCAACTGATCGATGCCTATCGCATCATGTTCGCCTCGCGGCGCGTGGACGACCGCGAGATCATGCTCAAACGCCAGCAAAAGGTCTTTTTCCAGATCTCGGGAGCAGGCCATGAAGCCTTGGGCGTCGCTGCCGCTTTCGCGTTAAAGCCCGCCTACGACTGGTTTTATCCTTACTATCGCGACCGCGCGCTGTGTCTCGCGCTCGGCGCCACGCCCTACGAAATGCTGCTCGGTTCGGTAGGTGCCGCTGACGATCCCAGTTCCGGTGGCCGCCAGATGCCATCGCATTGGGCTTTCAAGCGGCTCAATGTGGTCACGCAATCCTCGGCCACGGGTACCCAGATTCTTCAGGCCGTAGGATGCGCGGAAGCCGGACGCTACTTCGCCAAGCATCCCAAAACTGCGCAGAAAGCCGAAGGCGATTATCGCCAGTTTAAGGATGTCCAATTTCAAGGCGACGAAGTCACCTATGTCTCACTCGGCGACGGCACCACCAGCGAAGGCGAATTCTGGGAAGCTCTGAACACCGCTTCGAATAAGCGCCTGCCGGTGATCTTTTGTATCCAGGACAACGAGTACGCGATTTCCGTGCCCGTAGAAGTTCAAACTTCGGGGGGAAATATTTCGCGCCTCGTCTCCGGCTTCCCGAACTTCCATTTCGAGGAGTTCGACGGCACCGACCCCGTCGTGTCCTACGCAGCGTTCAAGCGCGCAGCGGCCCATTGCCGCGCCGGCCACGGCCCAGCCTTCGTTCACGCCCATGTGATCCGTCCGTATTCCCATTCCCTTTCCGACGACGAGCGCCTCTACCGTCCTGACGCCGAGCGCCAGGCCGACGCCGCTCGCGATCCAGTGCCGCGCCTGCAAATGTTCCTGCTGCGCGAAGGGATTCTCGACGAAAAAGGCATCAACAAGATCGAGAAAGAAGTCGAAGAACAGATTCAGGCCGACGCCGACCGCGCCCTGGCCGCTCCAATACCGCAGCCCGACACGATTTACAACTTCGTGTATTCGCCCGATGTGGATCCCACTTCGGCCGCGTTTGACACTCTCCCCGCATCTGCCGCCCACGAGACTGCCGCGGATGGCAAGCGCTCGCCCGCCCCCGCCAAGACCATGGCGGACCTGATCACCTCAACCCTGCGCGACGAGATGCGCCGCGATGATCGCGTCATTATTTTCGGCGAAGACGTCGCCGACGCCAGCCGCGAAGAGTATCTCAAGCAAAAACTGATCAAGGGCAAAGGCGGAGTCTTCAAACTCACGTCGGGGTTGCAGCTGGAGTTCGGCTCCGACCGCGTTTTCAATTCTCCTCTCGCAGAGGCGAACATCGTCGGACGCGCCACCGGCATGGCAACCCGCGGATTGAAGCCCGTGGTCGAGATCCAGTTCTTCGATTACATCTGGCCTGCAATGATGCAGCTGCGCGACGAACTCCCCACCATCCGCTGGCGCTCGAACAATGCCTTTTCGTCGCCGCTCGTAGTCCGGGTTGCGATCGGCGGCTATCTGACGGGCGGCGCGATTTACCACTCGCAATGCGGCGAAAGTATTTTTACTCACACGCCTGGATTGCGTGTGGTGTTCCCATCGAACGCGCTCGACGCCGCCGGACTGCTGCGCACTGCCATCCGTTGCGACGACCCGGTTTTATTTCTTGAGCACAAGCGCCTCTACCGCGAAACCTACGGTCGAGCGCCAAATCCCGGCCCGAACTACATGGTCCCCTTCGGCAAAGCGAAGATTGTCCAGCCCGGCAGCGACTTGACTGTCATTACTTATGGAGCCGTCGTTCCGCGCGCCCTGCAAGCGGCGCAAAAGTTGGAACGCGAGCATCACGTCAAAGTGGAACTGATCGACCTGCGCTGCCTGAATCCGTTCGATTGGGATGCGATTGCCGATTCGGTCAAGAAAACCAACCGCGCTCTGATCGCCTACGAAGATTCGCTAAGCTGGGGATACGGCGCCGAAATCGCCGCCCGCATCGCCGACAAACTCTTCCACCACCTCGATGCCCCCGTAAAGCGCATCGCAGCCACCGACACGTTTGTCGCGTATCAGCCGATACTGGAAGACGCGATCCTGCCGCAAGCAAGCGATTTGTTTCGAGCTATGAAAGAGCTGGCGGAGTTCTAGAACAGTGGTTAGTGGTTAGTGGTTAGTGGTTAGTGGTCAGTATTCGCAAGACTCGCTAGCCTTTTTTCGCGGTGCGACCTGCCGACCTCTTCCCAAACGTTGCTCCCCACGGTCCGCCATCAAAACAGATCAGCGCAAACGCCATCGCTGCCAGCGCCAGGGGAAATTCGTATCCTCCATTGCCCGTAAACCCGTTCTTGAAATGGATCTTCCAGATCACGATGCCCATCTCGATCAGGAAGGCCAACGCGAAGCATCGCGTCCAGAGGCCAAGGACGATCGCGATCCCACCAAAAAATTCGGTCCCGGCGGATAAATACGCCATCCAGCGCGGCAATCCGATCGAACCTACGATCTCCGCGTGATGATGAAACCCGCCAAACACTTTGTGATATCCGTGCGCAATCATGATCGCGCCGAGCACCAACCGTAGTACAAGCAGGGCAAAAGGCTGCAAACGATTCAGGGATTCCACACCCACCTCCGGGAGTCAGGTCTCAGGTGTTAGGTCTCAGGTGTCAGGAAAACCAGCACCCATTAACCATTTCGGGCCGCTTTTGGCTTTCCCTGACACCTGACACCTAACACCTGAGACCTGCCTTACTACCACGTTGAGTACGCCGTGCCGTCGCTGCCCACCTGATTCGAACCACTGTGGACGCCGATAATCCCGCTGGCGTCGGTTTGGTCGAGTGACATGATGGCGCCATCCGCCGGCTCGGTCTGCCAGCTGTCGGTCGTGCCGGTGATGTCTTCAGGAATCTCGTCGATATAGTGCGCCGTCTTCAAGTCTTCCAACCCCTGCGGCGCTTTCTGTTTGTCTAGAGTGTACTGATAGATTAAGGTGTTCAGCGTCTCGAGATTCCGGCGAAGATTCTCCTCCCGCTTTCGGACAATCGCGTGGCTGTAGATGGGCATCGCCACCGATGTCAGAATCAGGATGATGCTGAGCACCACCATCATCTCGATCAGCGTAAATCCGCGCGCGGCTGTGTTTCTACGCTTCATCTAAGTATGAGTGTCCGGGTATGAGTGTCCGGCATCAGTGCTTCCAACTCGAATACGCCTCGCCGGTGCTCGACAGGTCGTTCGATCCGCTGTGAACGCTCCCGATCCCAGGCTGGTTCGGGTCCCACTGACTGTCCGGATCTTCTGGATCGGTCTGCCATGTGGTGTTGCTGCCGGTGATGTCATCGGGAACGAACTTGATATATCCCGGCACCAGGTCTTCCAGCGACTGCGGGGCATGCTTCTTATCGAGCGAGTACTCTTCGATCGCCTTGTTGAGCGTGGCCAGATTCTGATGGAGCTTCGCTTCCCTCGCACGCACGATGCTCTGGTTGTACATCGGCAACGCGATCGACAGCAGGATCAGAATCATGCTGATGACCACCAGCATTTCGATCAGCGTGAAACCAAATTGATTTAGTTTTGGATTGCCGACCAGACGCGCCTTGGACCTGACTCTCATCTACCAATCCTTATACTTCGTGCCATCCAAAGCGGCTTGATCCGACTTGCTGTAAACGTCGAATACGTTTTGTCCGCCCCACGAAGTGGAATCGGCATCGTCCTGCACCGAGCGCATACCCCATTCCTGTTTGGTGATGGGGTCGACCGGAATCTTGCGAAGAAATTTCAGCTTCTTGCCGGCCACGTCGACGCCCGTGACCAGCGTGTCGAGGTCAGGAGGCCATCCCTCGCTGCCGAGCTTGATCTGGAACGCGCCGCGGTCGGCCGCGTCTTTGTAGCGATCGATGGCGTCGCGCATCATCCACAGGTCCTGCCGCAGTTCGTGCTCGCGTTCGCGGTAAACAACCGTCCGCGCCACCGGAAGCGCAGCCCCCACCAGAATCGCGAGGATGGTTGTGGCAACCATCAGTTCGATCAGGGTAAAACCACGTTCGCGTTTTCTCGATAACTTCATGAATCGTTCCAGTTCTCAGTTCTTCTTCTCAGTTCCCTGAGGACTCGCTACTGGATCGTTATCGCCGCCTGCGCTCCGCTCATCGGAATCGGCTGCATTGCCGGATCACGCGCTCCACCGCGCGTAATCGTCAACGCCGACTGGCCCGGACTCTTGGCCATGAAGGTCAGCGTCACCACCGCACCCTGTCCCGAAACGCCGCCTGCACCCGGAGGCCGCGTCGCCGTGACTTGCAACTTGCCTGACGCGGCATCATCGCGATGGACCAACGCTACCGCCTGCCCATCCTGCGACAAGAAGCCGCCATTCGACACGTTGACCACCGCCAACTGGTTCGGATCGTAATTCACCTCCAGCGGCACCGAGTACACGTTCTGTCCGCCGGTGAGCATGATGTTCACCGTGAAGGTTGATCCTTTGGCTTGGGTCGTAGTCGCCGGATCGAACATGAATGCTCCGGTGCCCGCAGCCGCCGCCTGTGCCGTCGGATTCTGACCAGCCTGAGGAGGAGGCGGCACCATCTGCGCCTGTGGAGCCGCTCCATGTACCGCCGCTGCCGGAACCGGCGCCTGCTTCGGCGACGATCTCAACTGCAATGCATTCGCCGTGCCCACATCCAGCATATCGGCGCCGGGATGGGAAAGATCAGGGCCGCGAACAATATGCGGAATCAGTACAAATACAATCTCGTTCTCGGCGTGGTCGGTGTCGGTCTCCCCAAACAGATATTTGAGGATCGGAATCTGCGCCAGCCCCGGAATTCCCGTCAACGCCCGGGTCTGCGTGTCTTCCATCATGCCGCCAAGCAGGTTGACTTCTCCATCTTTCAGGCGGACTTCATTCTCGATCTTGCGCTGCCCGATCACCGGCTGGCTGATGCCGCCTATGCTTACGTAAGAGGTTACGGCCGAGACGTCCATCGTCATCTTCAACGAAATTTCCCGGCCCGCATGCACGCGCGGCGTGATGTCGATGTTCACGCCAACATCAAGATATTGAAACTGCGTATTGACCAGCGGATTGATGCCAACGCCGCCGATTCCTGGCTGAAACGATCCCGTCGCTACCGGCACGCGGTCGCCGATCTTCAATGTGGCCTTCTGCCCATCGAGCGCGCGAATCTGCGGGTTCTGGATGATTTTCGTGTTGGAATCGCTCAGCAACGCAGTCGCCGTAGCCTGCGGAATCGTCACCTGGAAGTCGGTCGCATTCAGGTTGGCGAGCGTGTTGAGGTTGATGCCGCCGGTTGACGACGTTGTCGAGGTGGTGGTCGTGGTGGTCGTAGTCCCCGTCGTGCTGCTGATGTTCGGCTGCAACTGCACCGAAACACTCGTGGGAGGGTTGATGCCAAGCTTGCGCGATTTGTCGCGGCTCACTTGCATCACCGCCACTTCGATTAGAACTTCTGGCTTCGCCTTGTCGAGATCGTCCACCAGTTTCTGCGCCAGCGCTACCTGATCGGGAGTTCCGCGAACCACAATCGCTCCCTGCGAAGGCAGCTGCTGAATGCGGCTGACTTCGAGGATGGTACGCATCGCGTTCACAACGTCCTGCAATTCGGTTGGCTGGGAAAGATTCGATAGATAAAAAGTTTTGATGACGTTTTGTTCCAGCTCTTTCCGCTTTGCGGGGTTGTCTTGCGCGACAAAAATCGTGTTCGGCGTCACCGGACGCCAGAATGTCTTGGTTTCAAAGGAAATGATTTCCAACGCTTCTTCGAGCGTCACGCCGTTCAGCTCAATACGCACCTGGCGCGCCGTGTAGTCAGGATCGAACAGCACGTTGATGCCGGCCAGCTTGCCCACGGTCTCGTAGATCACGTTCGACTTATCCGTGGCCTTCATGGTGATGGGCACGTTCGAGATCGGCGCCAGCTCCACCGGACCCTGCGCCGATTCCAGCCGTTTGCGCAACGCATTGCCGCCCGGGCTCACGGCTTGCGGCTGCGGATTCTGTTCCTCGTGCACCATCTGCTCGGTGCGCTTCAATTCCTGCAGCGCAATAAACGAAGACGGGTCCGTCTCCAACGCTTTCTTGAACTGCTCGAGCGCCTCGTCGACCTTGCCTGCGTCCCGCAGAATCTGCCCGCGATGCACTTCCGCCGACGCCGCGAGGAACCGGGTTCGCTCAAACGCGGTCCGGTAGCGCAAGTCTTTCGGCTTCTGGTTGTAGGCTTGCTTGAAATAGTCGAAGGCCTGCTCGTAGTTCTGCCGCGCCTCGGCATCCTGACCCTTGTCGTAAGCGACCTTGGCCGAATCCACTGACTTCGCGGCAACAGGAAACCGCAGGCAAAACAGGAGCAGAACAAAAAGAGCCGGACCAATCAGGCGTCTCATCAAACAGTCCTCATAAAGATTTTTTCTCCAGCCGGCTGTACCGGCCGCTTCGTTCCGGCAAAATGACTTATTCAGACACACAAAAACCGTACCGGAGGGGTCTCCCAGCGGTCAGCAGCGAGAAAAAGTACTCGAAAATCGGATTATAGCATCGCCTCTCTTGGCTCCCGAAGTAGTTGGAAGGGCAATGGTTACACTCGTAAGTACAGGACCCTCAGGTCTCAGGTGCTAGGTGTCAGGTCTCAGGAAAACCAAAAGCTCATTTTCCTTCTGCCCTTCGATGCAAAGACCTTTCCTGAGACCTGACACCTAGCACCTGACACCTGACTCTGATATTTTCACCTTACGAGCCATGGCCAAGCAGACCACCCACCAGATCCAGCCCAATCGCGAGAAAAATCCCCGTCGACAGCCCACCGCCTCAGGAGAAAAGGACGCCGCTGTCAACAGGAACGCCAGCCACAACTACTTCTTGCTTGAAAAATTTGAGGCCGGAGTCGTCTTAACCGGAACCGAAGTGAAATCAGTGCGCGGCGGCTCCAGTAATCTAAAGGACGCTTACGGCCTCATCAAAGACGGAGAACTCTGGCTTCTCAACTGCCACATTGGCCCTTACGACCATGGAAACTCGGCCAACCACGCCGCCCTCCGCACCCGCAAGCTTCTGATTCACAAAGAAGAAATTCGCAAACTCATCGGCAAGACCCAGCAAAAAGGCCTTACCCTCATCCCAACCCGCATGTATTTCAAGAACGGCAAGATCAAAGTCGAACTCGCCCTGGCCAAAGGCAAACAACAGTGGGATAAGCGGGAAACCGAACGCCGGCGCACCGCCGACAAAGAATCCCGCGAAGCCATCCGCTCGAGAAAACAAGCCTGATCTCCAGAGGCTGAGTCCGGGCCTAAGCTAGCCGCGCCGAACCCTCATAGACGGACGTGGCCGGCTCATGTGCAAATGCTTGCACCTCCGCCCCAGTTCCGCCCGCTATCCCTCCTGCTTTGTGAGCTCTATGTGGAATCCGGCGTGCCCGCTTATTTCTTTAACATCCACGTAGCGTGAGTATTTCCACGGAGAGAAATCGGCTATACTACGCGAACTCGTAACCTTCCCCCGGTTTCCGCGAACGAATCAGCAGAGACAAAGACGAAGACGAACACAAGGTCATCGACCCCGTTCTCCGCAACCCAGCTTCTGGAGTAGGCGCACATGAGCACGACCCGTTCACTCTCTCGCGCGATCACCGTCGCCGCCGTCTGCTCCATGCTCTGTGTCCTTGTCGCAGCTCAGCAGAGAATCCAGCGCAACGTGCGCGTGCTCGGCGAGGTCAAGCATGACGTCTCCGCGCCGCTCGCCGAACTCGATCGCATGACGCCTGCTCCTCTTCACCGCTTCACTCCCCGCATGTTGCAGATTCTCCCCACAGGCCCAGCGATCACCACCGGACCCGCACCAGAATCCGCCGCGCCAGACGTTGCTTTGCAAGCCGCTGCGCTGCCGCCCGTAGCCGCCAACATCGGCTTGAACATGGACGGCCTCGGCCAGGGACAGTACGGCTTTCTTCTCGATTTCGCCCCACCGGATAGCAACGGCGCCGTCGGCGCGACGCAATACGTGCAGTGGGTCAACGCCGAGTTCGCCGTGTTCGACAAAGCGACCGGCACGCTGCTGGCCGGGCCTACCGTCGGAAACGCGCTCTGGGCAGGCTTCGGCGGAGTTTGCGAAGAAGACAACGATGGTGATCCCATCGTGCAATACGACAAGATCGCCAACGTCTGGGTCATGACCCAGTTCGTGTCATCCCAGCTTCCCTACACCCAATGCGTCGCCGTCTCCACCACCAGCGACGCCACCGGAACCTATAACCGTTACGCCTTTTCCTTTGGCAACTCCGATTTTTCGGATTATCCAAAACTCGGCGTCTGGCCTGACGCCTATTACATGTCGTTCAACACTTTCCTTGACGGCAGCACCTTCATTGGCGCGAACGCCTGCGCTCTCGACCGCAACGCCATGCTCGCCGGAAATCCGGCGCAGATTATCTGCTTCCAGCAACCGTCGACCGTCGCCAGTCTCCTACCCTCTGACATGGACGGCGCGATCCAACCCGCCGCTGGTGAACCCGCTTTCTTCATGAACTTCGGCAAGAACATCCTCCAGCTGTGGCAGTTCCACGTCGACTTCACGACTCCCGCGAACTCGACTTTTACTGGGCCGACCGTTCTTCCCGTCGCCACGTTCACCGCGCGCTGCTTCCGTTTCTGCATCCAGCAGCCCGGCACCACGCAAACCCTCGACGCCCTCGGTGACCGGCCGATGTACCGCCTCGCCTATCGCCAATTTCCAGACGGAACCGAGTCTCTCGTTTTCAACCATTCCATCTCGAGCGGCCTGCGCTGGTATGAGATCCGCAACCCTGCTGGAACGCCGACGATCTTTCAGCAAGGCACGTTCGCTCCCGACAAGAATTTTCGCTGGATGGGCAGCATCGCGATGGACCAGTCCGGCGACATGGCTCTGGGCTACAGCCTGTCGAGCAAGACTGTCTTCCCTTCGGTTTACTTCACGGGACGCGTGTCCTCTGACGCTCCCGGCGTCATGGAGGGCGAGCAGCTCATTGTCCCCGGAAATGGATCGCAGACGGGCAATCTGAGCCGCTGGGGCGATTACAGTGCCATGACCATCGATCCGACCGACGACTGCACTTTCTGGTACACGCAGGAATACATACAGACTAACGGCAGCTTCAACTGGAACACGCGCATCGCCACCATCAACTTCCCCAGTTGCGGAGGCCAAAGCGGCGCGACCGCTTCTCTTTCGGCGAGCAAACTTGCCTTCCCCAAAACTCCCATCGGCCAGACTTCCACCCTGGCCGTCACGCTCACGAACTCCGGAACCGGCACGCTGAACCTCTCGAGCCTGGCCCTCACCGGAGACTACGCCGTTCAGTCCAACACCTGCGGCAGCCAAGTCGTCGCCGGCGCCAATTGCGCCATCACGGTCGCATTCACCCCGACGCTAAAAGGTTCGCGCACCGGCATTCTGCAACTCACCGACAACGCTCCCGACAATCCGCAGAAAGTCACTTTGACCGGCACCGGCGTCTCCATCGCGCTCTCGCCCATCACTTTGAATTTCGGGACCGAGCCCGTCGGCCAGAGCACCGCGCCGCAGACCGTGACCATCTCGAACGTAAACACCGCCTCCGTGACTCTCACCAGCATCACCATCACCGGCGAGCCGACCGACTTCACTATCTCGAACAATACCTGCGGCAGTAGCGGCAGTACGATCGCCGGGCAAACCGCCTGCTCGGTCGACATCTCCTTCAACCCAACAAAAAAGGGCAAGCGCACCGCAAAGCTGTCGGTAGCCAACAACGGCGGCGGCGCCGCTCTCGCCACCCTCAACGGCACCGGCCAGTAGTTCTTTCACCAAGTCGCCTTTCCGAACAAAACATTACTTCCGGCAACCATCCCAGTTGCGCGCTCCCCCTTTTACCGTGGATACTTAGAGATACCCCAACATGAACACAAACCTATCCTCCTCCACTCCGTCTCAAGTTGAAACCGATTGCCTGGTGGTCGTTACGCTCGACCGCAGCGGCAAAGACAAAGAAAAAGACAAAGAAAAAACCGCGCCAACCGTCGAAACCAGTGACACCGCCGTGCGCGACGCCGCGAAGAGATGTGATCGCCAGCGGAGAAGTCACCGGCAAAGCGCTCGAAATCACGCTGCTGCACAATCCCACCGGCCTCAAAGCAAAACGTTTATTGCTGATCGGCGGCGGCTCGGCCAAGACATTTTCGTCCGCCGATTTGCGCAAGATCGCGGGCACTGCCGTACGAACTCTGAAGCCGAAGAACGTTCACAATTTCGCCCTGGTCTGCCCCGGAGACCGCAATTCCCGCAGCCGACGCCGTCCGCGCCATCGTCGAAGGCGCGATCATCGGCGACTTCGATCCCGGCTACTACAAGAGCGATCGCATTAATAAAGACGCGAATAATAAAGACAAGAAGAAGGAGCAGAAGATCGACTCCGTCACCATCGTCGTGCAGTGGCGACACCAAGTCCGCAGAAAGCGCCCTCGATACCGGGCGCATCGTTGCCGAGTCGCAGAACTTCACCCGCGACCTGGTCAACGAGCCTTCCAATCGCATGACCCCGACCATGATGGCCGAGCGCGCCAAAAAAATGGCCGCCGAAGTCGGCCTGGCTTGCGAGGCCTACGGTCCCGACAAAATCAAAGAACTAAAGATGGGCGCGTTCTGGGGAGTGGCCCAGGGCTCCGACGAACCTCCCGCGCTCATCGTCCTGCGCTACGATCCCGCCGGCGCTACGAAAGACGTACACCTTGGCCTCGTCGGCAAAGGCGTCACCTTCGACACCGGCGGCATCTCGATTAAACCTGCGGATGGCATGGAGAAAATGAAGTACGACATGGCCGGCGCCGCCACCATGATGGGAGCCATGCGCGCCATCGCACTGCTCAAGCCCAAAGTGAAAGTCACCGCCGTCATCTGCGCCACCGAGAACATGCCCTCCGGCAAAGCGCAAAAACCCGGAGACGTACAGATCGCGATGTCCGGCAAGTCGATCGAAATCATCAACACCGACGCCGAAGGCCGCCTCATTCTCGCCGACGGACTCGCCTACGCCCGCCAACTCGGCTGCACCCATCTGGTCGATGCCGCCACTCTCACCGGCGCAGTCGTCGTTGCCCTCGGCTACATCAATGCCGGAATCTTCGCCAGCACCGATGAGATGTACGATCGTTACGCCAAGGCGCTGAATCAGACCGACGAAAAAATGTGGCGTCTGCCGCTCGACGACGAATACAAAGACCTCCTCAAGTCGAATATCGCCGACATGGTCAACGCCGGCAGCCGCTGGGGAGGCGCCATCTTCGCCGCCATGTTCCTGAAGGAATTCGCCGAAGACACTCCCTGGATCCATCTCGACATCGCCGGCACCGCCTGGATGGAAGACAACAAACCCTGGATCGCCAAAGGCCCGTCAGGAATCGCGCTGCGGAGTCTGGTGGAATTCGTAAAAGGCTGGGGCGCGTAGAGGTTCGTGTGGGGACGGGCGTCCTCGCCCGTCCAAGCCGAGTGAAACTCGGCTACTGCGTGGCTCGCCGCGAAGACAACTCCGCCGCCCCCCGTATCGATCCTGCGTACCCCATGAATGTTGAAGTTGAATTGTCATCCCGAGCGGAGCGAGGGATCTGCAGTTCGCTTTCGAGCAGTGGTTGTGCAAACGCGATGTTACAACAGTCATTCAGGAACGTTGCTATCAGGCGCAGAGTTGCCGCCTACAGAGCCTTCGATGAGGATTGCCACGGCAGCGAAGAGCGCGACCATTATGCTGGCCGCCCTGACATATTGAATGAAGGCAGCGAGCGATGCCGACACCAACCCTTGAATGAGACTCAGTAGGAGGCTCAGCGCCCAGCCTATGGCGAGAACGCGTTCTTTTCCGTGCAAGGCCCGTGGAAACACTACGCATAGCCACGCCAACCACGCATAGAATACGAGGTTGACCGCGATCGTAGCCCGCGCAGGCAAAATGGTATCCACAGGTAGAAGCCAGTTAAAATGATGCGGAGATTGCCAGAACGCAGCGCGAAGAGTCAGTGCAGCGACGTAGCCCGTCAGGACCACGCCGACTGCGGCGGTGAATCTACTGCCGATTAGCCGGGGCCACTGTTTTTGTTGGTCCACCTTGAGCAGGATTATAGCTTGGGGGTTTTCGCTCGATGGCGAAATCAGTGATCACACTCATTGACGTTCACTTTCATTAAGCAGGATAGTCAGCGCATCGGGCTTTGCAGCGTCATCGCTGAAATCAGCACGCAAATGTATGTGAAAGCCGTTCTTGTATTCCCCAAGGCTCAACTGGATGAGCAGCTTCGCCAACGCGAGCATTCCTGCACGGTTCGCATACACAAACGGGACTCCGTCCTCGACCGTAGTGGCAAGCCGTTCGGTGTCGCCACACTCATAGGTGACGGAACGGGGAGAGCCATCTGGAAACTGGTAGGTGAAGGTTTTATTTTCCACGAGCAAACTCTACGCCAAACTGGCGCGGGCTTCTATAGTTGACGTAAACAGCAATTGCCATATCCACCCGGCTCTTCGCATCCGAGAAGTCTCCCTCCGGCACTTCCCTTTCGCCCACGAGCTGAATCCTTCCCGCCTCAGGCCCTATCATAGACTTTAGAAGCTTCGCACATGGATCTCCCCCAGAAAATCCGCAGCCTGCCCACTTCCCCCGGCGTCTACCTCTACAAAAACGCCGAAGGCGAGGTCATCTACGTCGGCAAGGCCAAGAACCTGCGCTCCCGCGTCTCTTCTTACTTTCATGAAGGCCGCTGGGAAGACGCGAAGACCGGCACGCTCGTCCGCGAAGCCGTCGACGTCGATTACATTGTCGTCGCCAACAACCGCGAAGCGCTCGCCCTTGAAAACAACCTCATCAAGCAGAAAAAGCCGCGCTTCAACATCCTGCTGCGCGACGACAAAACTTATCCTTATGTAAAGCTGACCATGGCCGAACGCTACCCGCGCGTCTACGTGACGCGGCGCCTGCGCAAAGACGGCAGCCTTTACTACGGCCCATACTTCCCGACCAACCTCGCCTATCGCATCGTCGATCTCATCCATCGCCACTTCATGGTGCCATCGTGCAAGGTGGACCTGACGCGCTACCATCCGCGTCCCTGCCTGCAGTTCTACATTAAGCGCTGCCTCGGCCCCTGCGTCAAAGATCTGACGACGCCCGAGATTTACGGCGAAGCCGTCCGCGACGTGAAGCTTCTTTTGGAAGGCCGTCAGACCGATCTTGTGAAATCGCTCCGTGAGCGCATGGCCGAAGCCTCTGACGCGCAGGAGTTCGAGCGCGCCGCCCGCTATCGCGACCTCATCTCGACTGTCGAGCAATTGCAAGAGAAGCAGCGCATTGCCAGCGTCGAAGGCGATGACGCCGACGTCTTCGGATATCACTACGAAAATCAGATGCTGGCCGTAAATCTCTTTCACATGCGCGGCGGAAAGGTCCTCGACCGCCGCGAATTTTTCTGGGAAGACCTGCCGGAGTACGTGTGGGACCGGGTCTCTGACCCGGCCGTAGCGGGGCAAAGCCCCGCCACCACACAAGCATCCTCTCTGCAAGAGTTTCATCCCGCTGAATTTTTCTCTGCCCTGCTCAAGCAACTCTACCTGGCGCAGCCCTATGTCCCCAGAAACATCTATGTCCCCGTCAATTTCGAAGACCGCGAAGAACTCGAAGAAGCCCTCAGTGAGCAGCTCGCCGACGAAGGCGGACGAGCCTCGCGCGTCCACATCGACGTCCCGCAGCGCGGAGAGAAACGCGAACTCATCGATCTCGCCGGCACCAACGCCAAGCAGTCTTACGATCAGCGTTTCCGCGTCCTGAAGCCGAACGCCAGAGCCATTCAAGAAGCTCTACAAGACGCGCTGGCTCTGCCCGAACGCCCGAAGCGCATCGAGTGTTTCGACATAACCCACATTCAGGGAGCGGAAACCGTCGCCTCGATGGTCGTCTGGGAAGATGGCGCGATGAAAAAATCCGACTACCGCAAATTCATCATCAAGACCGTCGAAGGCGTCGACGATTTCGCTTCCATGCGCGAAGTCGTCACCCGCAGATATAAACGCCTCAGCGAAGAAAAAAAACTCGCCGTTGGGGAGGCCTGAAGTCAAACATGCCGAGCCTCATCCTGATCGATGGCGGCCTCGGACAACTCCACGCCGCCGCTCAGGCACTCGATGCTCTCGAGATCATCAACCAGCCGCTCGCCGCGATCGCGAAACGAGAAGAGATCATTTACGTCTACGGACAGGAAGACGATCCCATCGTGCTCGACCATCATTCTCCCGTCCTGCATCTGGTGCAGCAGATCCGCGACGAAGCCCATCGCTTCGCCGTGACCTTCCATCGCAAGCGCCGCCAGATTCGCGACCGCGCCACCGAGTTGCGCGAAATCCCCGGCGTCGGCGAATCCACCACGCGCCGTCTGCTCGAACACTTCGGCAGCCTGCAAGCCGTAAAGCAAGCCGACGTAGCCGCGTTATCGGCGGTGGTGACAAAGTCACAGGCCGAAGCGATCCTCGAACATTTCCGCAAAGCCGCCGTCAAAATAAAATTGTCATCCCGAGCGAAGAAGAGACTTCACAAAGTGAAGACTCTTCGAAGTCGAAGGACCTTGCGTTCTCCGACCACGTACTCTCCGCCCGAAATTCTTCCGCGCAGTGATCGCTTCCGGCAGCGGGCTGTGCGCGATAAGCTGTATATGGTTGTCCAGCTCGAATGTCCCTATTCGGCCACAAAAAGCCAGCTCCCCAAATCGTCACCAGCGGACGCTTCGAACTCGAGCGCGACGGCCACGTCGCCACTCTCGACTACACCGTCGCCGGCCACGTGCTGGCTCTCGTACACACGGAAATTCCCGAGGCGCTTCGCGGCAGCGGAGTCGCTTCGACCCTCGCCAAGACGGCGCTCGACTGGGGTCGCGAACACCACATGAAAGTCGATGTCGTCTGTCCCTTCGTCGCCGCCTTTCTGCAATCGCATCCTGAATATTCCGACATGGTCTTACACTGACACGGTGTTACGCTGACAAGCGTCGCGTGGCGCCAGCGGACTCAGCGGCCATCCGCAGTAAGCTTCGTCGCCAAGAACGACTTCACCACGATCTGATTCGGCTGCATGCCGACCGGAATGATCGTCAGCAGAGAATATTCGGAAGGTTCAAGTTTCTTATTCGGCGTCCGTTTCTGAATTACCGCGAGGTCTCCAGAACCTGAATCGAGCACCAGCAAATAATTCTGATTCTGCGATAGCGCCAACGCGTCAGGATGCGTTCCCACCGGGAGATACGCAATCACTTTGCCGACGTCGATGTCATAGACGGCGATGTTATTCGATCCGAAATTAGAGACATACAAGCGCGAGTTATCGAGCGTCACCACGCCCCGCGTCGGTTGATCGCCAACGAGATAACTTCCCGAAACTTCGTTGCCCGTAGTCTCGATGATCGAAATCGTGCCCGCCTCGAAATTAAAAGCAGCCAACTCTCCGCCGTCCGGTTTGAGCGCCAGACTCACCGGAGACTTTCCCACATCGAGCAGTGCGAGCAGTTTGTCGGGCTGGCTTCCATTTTGCGCCGCATTCTTGAGCGCGATGCTTGCGACCTGTCCCGATCCCGAGCACGACACAAACGCCTTACTCGAATCCGGCAGAATGGCGATGTCCTCGGGATGAATACAAATGTTGATGGCCGCGCGCACCGCAAGGCGCGCCGTGTCAATGATCGAGACAGAGTTGTCTGCCCGATTGCTGACCACGACAGTTGACCCGTCCGGCGAAACTCGCGCCAGCCCCGGACTTCCGCCGACGTGCAGCGTAGCTGCAACCACCCGCCGGTCAAGGTCGATGACCGAAACATTATCCGATCCGGAATTGGCCACGAAGGCACGGTGTCCGTCAGGCGCGACATCGATGAAGTAAGGCCGCCCGAACACGCCAATGGTGGCGACGACCTTATTCTGCTCTGCGTCAATCACACTGATGTTCGACGAAGCCGTATTTACAACATAAACTTCGTTGCGTTTCGGATTAGCAGCAATGCCGGTGGGCTCGTTCCCAACTTGCAGCGTACGCACCGGCCGAAAGCTCCGCAGGTCGATGACCGTAACGGTATTGCTTTTGCCATTCGAGATGTATGCGTACTCGCGATAAAGCGGACCGTAGCCGGGGAGCGTGCGCTCGTGAAAGTAGTACCAGCCGGCGGCGAGGACGAGGGGGACGGTGACGGCGATGAAGAGAAACTTTCGCAAAAATCAGTCCGCTGACGTTGTAACTTCGGTGTGAGAGTGAGTGTGCGCCCGCGCCGGAACCGTCCTCTCCAGCACCGCCGCAATCTGCCGCACCTGCACCATCAGCGCGTCAAACTGATCGGGAAAGAGTGATTGCATTCCGTCCGACAAAGCTCGGTCAGGATCGTGATGCACTTCGACGATCAGGCCGTCGGCCCCTACAGCCACTGCCGCCCGCGATAGCGGAGTAACTTTGTTGCGCTTGCCGGTGCCGTGGCTCGGGTCGACGACGATCGGCAGATGACTCAGCCGCTGCACCGCTGGGACGATGCTTAAATCGAGCGTATTGCGCGTGTGGTCGGCGAAAGTACGCACTCCGCGCTCGCAGAGAACGATGTTGTAATTCCCTTCGCTCATGATGTATTCGGCGGCCATCAGAAATTCTTCCAGCGTCGCCGAGATGCCGCGCTTCAGCAGGACTGGCTTACGCGCGCGTCCAGCACGCTTCAGAAGCGAGAAATTCTGCATGTTGCGCGCGCCAATCTGAATCATATCCGCGTATTGGTCAACCAGATCGAGCGACTCGTAATCGACAGCTTCGGTGACGATCAGCAATCCGAACTGGTCGCGGATTTCGGCCATGATCTTCAGGCCCTCTTCGCCGAGACCCTGAAAAGAATAAGGAGACGTGCGCGGCTTGTACGCCCCTCCGCGGAAGAACTGAGCGCCGGCCAGAGCCACACGTTCGGCAACAGCGAAAGCCTGATCGCGGCTCTCGATGCCGCAAGGGCCCGCCATGATAACCAGGTCTTTGCCACCCACAGTGACAGGTTGAGAGTGCGCGTTCGCGGCCGCGAATTTGATGACGGTATTGTCTGGCTTTGTATCGCGGCTGACCAGCTTATAAGGCTTCGAAACCCGGATAACTTCCTGCACACCCGGCATCTCTTCGAGCGACCCCGACTCGACTTCACCCTTATTGCCGGTGATCCCGATCGCCGTACGCTGCGCACCCGGCATGGAATGCGCTCGGTATCCGAGCGATTCGATCTTCTGGCAAACCGCGCGGACTTGCTCTTCCGTGGCCTGCGCTCGCATTACAACAAGCATTGAGAACTCCTGCACTCAGTGTAGCTTCCGGCGGAGAACTTGGGCAAACCGGGCGCGCGTCCGCGTTCGCCGAGATGCCCGTTGTAAAATGTGGGATTACCGTCACCGCACTATCCTTATCTATATCTATGCCACAGGAAGACAAACCCACCCGCGATCGCGTCCAAGAACGCAACGAAGAGCGCTACGACGCGCAGCGCATCGAGCAAAAATGGGGCGAGCGCTGGCAAAGCGATCCATCGCTCTACGCCGCAGAGGCCCATCCCACCAAGCCGAAGTATTACGTCCTGGAGATGCTCCCTTATCCTTCGGGCGCGCTCCACATGGGTCACGTGCGCAACTACGCCATCGGCGACGCCCTCGCCCGCTACATGTGGATGAACGGCTACAACGTGCTTCATCCCATGGGCTGGGATTCGTTCGGCTTGCCGGCCGAGAATGCCGCGATCAAAAACAACACTCCTCCAAAGCAGTGGACGCTTTCAAATATCGCGGCCATGAAGGCGCAGATGAAGCGCCTCGGCTTTGCCTACGACTGGTCGCGCGAAGTCACAACTTGCCTGCCCGATTACTACCGGTGGAACCAGTGGTTCTTCCTGAAGTTCTACGAGGCCGGATTGGCCTATCGCAAGAACAGCCGCGTGAACTGGTGTCCGCAGTGCGCAACCGTGCTTGCGAACGAGCAGGTTGTCGGCGGAATGTGCTGGCGCCACGAAGATCAACTGGTCGAGCAGCGCGAATTGGAACAGTGGTTCTTGCGCATCACAAAATACGCCGACGAGTTGCTGCGCGATTTGCAGAAACTCGACGGCTGGCCTGAAAAAGTCCGCGTCATGCAGCAGAACTGGATCGGACGCAGCGAAGGCACGCTGGTCGATTTCGATCTGGGCGGCACGGTCGGCCCCGCGGGATCGACGATCACGGTCTTCACCACCCGCGTCGATACGATTTTTGGCGCGACCTCATTGCAGTTGGCGCCGCAGCATCCCATCGTTTGCGACCTGATCGAGCGCAACGCCGAACTGCGCGCACAAGTCCAGGAATTGATCGCCGAGCAACGTCGCGCCAAAGAAGCGGGAGACATCGGCGCCATCGAAAAGCACGGCGTCTTCACCGGACGCTACGCGAAGAATCCTTTCAACGGTGAAGCCGTGCCGGTCTGGGTCGCGAACTACATTTTGATGGACTACGGCACCGGCGCAATCATGAGCGTGCCGGCGCACGACGAACGCGATTTCGAATTCGCCGAAAAGTATGGACTCGAAATTCGCCTCGTGATCCTGCCGCAGTCGAGCGATCCCGAAGAAACCATGGCCGAGCCGCAGTTGCCCTTCACCACCGAAGACGGCATCCTCGTGAACTCGGGCGAGTTCAGTGGGCTGAACTGCGACGATGCAATCACCAGGATGTCGGCGCGAGCCGCCGAAAAAGGTTTCGGCAAAGCGACGGTCGCCTTCCGTTTGAAAGACTGGGGCATCTCGCGGCAACGCTATTGGGGAACGCCGATCCCCATGGTCTATTGCGACAAGGATGGCCTCGTCCCGGTCGCGGAAAAAGATTTGCCAGTCATTCTGCCCGATAACGTGCCGGTTACTTTGGCGGGCGGATCGCCGCTGGCCAGTGTTCCGTCGTTTCTCAATACGACCTGCCCAAAATGCGGTGGCCCCGCCAAGCGCGAGACCGACACCATGGACACGTTCGTCGATTCGTCATGGTACTTCTACCGCTACACCGACGCGCAGAATGACAAGGCTCCATTCGACCCAGCGAAAGTCGCCTATTGGTTTCCCATCGATCAATACATCGGCGGCGTAGAACACGCGATTCTTCACCTGATTTATTCGCGCTTCTGGACGAAGTTCATGCGTGACATCGGCCTGGTGAAAAATGACGAACCCGCCGCTCGCTTGTTCACGCAAGGCATGGTCATCAAAGACGGCGCCAAAATGTCCAAGAGTCTCGGCAACGTCGTGTCACCCGATGAGATGGTAGCGCGTTATGGAGCCGACGCGACCCGCATGTATAGCCTCTTCGCCGCGCCTCCCGACCGCGATTTGGATTGGCAGGAATCGGGCATTGAAGGCATTCAAAGATTTCTCGGCCGAGTGTATCGCTTCTACAGGACTGAATGGGATGCCCCGTCTTCTACGCCGCCTAGCGACTCATCGAGGAGACTTCAACGCAAGCTCCATCAGACGATCCGGCGCGTCACAAATGACTTTAAAGGACGTTGGCATTTCAACACTTGCATTTCCGCGATCATGGAACTCGTCAATGATGCGAACCGTAGGATGATGGGAAGTGACGACGTAGAAAGCCCAACTACGGGAGATACAGTTAAGGGAGACAAAATTCCGAAATCCCTGCTCCTAGAAGTTCAGCGCAATATCGCGTTGTTGCTCGCCCCCATGGCGCCCTACCTGGCCCACGAACTATGGGAGATGGCCGGAGAAACCAGCAATTTGCTGAAAGCTCCCTGGCCAAAATATGATCCCGCTCTCGCCGCCGAAGATGAGATCGAAATTCCCGTGCAGGTGAACGGAAAGCTGCGCTCGCTCGTCGTCGTCCGCGCCGAAGCCTCCGAAGACGACATCAAGCAAGCTGCGCTCGCCGACGAAAAAATCAAAACTGCAATCGCCGGCAAGCAAGTGGTGAAAGTCATCGTCGTGCCGAAGAAACTGGTCAATATCGTTGTTAAATAAACCAGGAAAGTAAGCCAGATAAGTAAGTCCAGCTGAAGATGCAAAAAAAGAAAGCGGGCTCGTCTTCACAAAACGAGCCCGCATTAAACTTTACTACCGCATCAGTATCGTAAGAGCCTGCTTACGAATTTACTCTCCAAGCACCAAAGCCTGACTCCGTTTACTGAACTCGATCTCGTCAATTGTTTTCGTGTTGTCATTGAGCGGCTTGATGATGACCGCATCATTCAGAGCGGGCTGCTTCAGATCCTTTAGCTTTCCTTCCACGGTCGCAACGGTTTTGCCGTGCTGAAGGATATTGACTTTGACCGCGCCGCCGCTCTCTTCTGTCCATGCCGCTTTGTAGTCTCCGGCACGAAGGTCGGCGGAGCCGACTCGAACCGTGTCGGGTACCGTGAAGTTACCTTCATTCTTGTTGGCGTTCCTGGCGAATGTGACCGTCGTCAGCCCAAAGGTGAGCATGACCAGCGCAGTCAGGCGTGCTAGAGCTTTCATATTTCTAGTCCTCCTCATAGGTTGGATGGTTGAGGTTGCGTGAATGCCGACGGCGATCAAGAAACGTCACGCTGCACGACGTTGCGCTCCACAATGCGCGTATTCGGCCTGCTTTTTTACAAACTTCTCTTTCTCTCACAGATGCCGTGTACCAAGCGTTAGTTGCAAAATTACACAACGAAAATGTCGTCTCACAATCTACACACCTTGACACTAGCCATGAAACAGTTGTGGGCTTTACACTGCTGAAACAAATCTGAGACACTCATCCGTGGAAACTCAATCCGCCGTTCAATCGATCGTCGTCCTCGACTTTGGCGCGCAATACTCACAGTTAATCGCTCGCCGCATTCGCGAACTCAAGATTTTTTCCGTTGTCCTCCCCTTTAACGCCACGCTCGAAGAAATTCGCAGCTATTCTCCCGTGGGGATTATTTTGTCGGGCGGCCCATCGTCCGTCTACGACAAAGACGCACCCCATGCCGACAAGAAAGTCTTCGACCTCGACGTCCCCGTGCTTGGCATCTGCTACGGATTGCAGTTCATGGTCTACGCTCTCGGCGGTAAAGTCCGCTCCGCCGCCAAGCGCGAATACGGCCACGCGGAAGTTGCTATCGCCCACTCCGATTCGCAGTTATTTCACGGACTCCCCGACGCTCTCGCCGTCTGGATGTCACACGGCGACGAAGCCGACGAACTGCCCGCAGGATTCCGGCTCACGGCAAAAACTGCCAACGCCGTAGCCGCCATCGAAAATGTCGAGCGCAAAATGTGGGCCGTGCAATTTCATCCCGAAGTCCATCACACTCCGCTTGGCTCTGAAATCCTGCGGAATTTCGCCGTCAACATCTGCGGAGCGAAGCCCACCTGGACGCCGCAGCACTTTATCGACACGACCGTCGCTCAGGTGCGACAGCAAGTCGGCAACGGACGCGCGATCTGCGCGCTTTCCGGCGGCGTTGATTCTTCCGTCGCCGCTGTACTGGTCGACCGCGCCATGCGCGACGCATCGGGAAAATCGCGCCTGACGTGCGTCTTCGTGAACAACGGCGTTCTGCGCAAGAACGAGTTCGAAAAAGTGCAGCAGAATCTGCGCGACCATCTCGGATTGCATCTGGTCGCGGTCGACGCCACCGATCGTTTCATGCAAAAACTCGCCGGAGTCACCGACCCCGAGACGAAAAGAAAGATCATCGGCAACGAATTCATCGCTGTCTTCGACGACGAAGCCCAGCGCATCGAACAAACAGAAGGCAAAGTTGACTGGCTCGTGCAGGGCACGCTCTATCCCGACGTGATCGAATCGCGCTCCGTGCGCGGTCCGTCGCAGGTCATCAAGAGCCACCACAACGTCGGCGGCTTGCCCGAGAAGATGAAGCTCAAGCTGATCGAGCCGCTCAAGGACTTATTTAAAGATGAAGTCCGCCGCATCGGCCGCGACCTCGGCATGCCCGAAGAAATTCTCCAGCGCCAACCATTCCCCGGCCCCGGACTGGCAGTGCGCATCGTCGGCGAAGTCACCAAAGACCGCGCCGACCTGCTCCGCGACTGCGACGAGGTCGTCGTCGACGAAATCAAAAAGGCGGGCCTCTATCAGAAAATCTGGCAATCCTTCGCCGTCCTCTTGCCCGTCATGTCCGTAGGAGTCATGGGCGACCAGCGCACCTACGCCTACACCTGCGCCGTCCGCGCCGTCCACTCCGAAGACGGAATGACCGCCGACTGGGTTCCGCTCCCCTACGAAGTGCTGAAGACAATCTCCAATCGCATCGTCAACGAAGTCCACGGCGTGAATCGCGTCGTCTACGACATCACCTCGAAACCTCCAGGCACGATCGAGTGGGAGTGAGCCCGTTCCCAGATGTTGACGTCCGAGTTGACGTCCAAGCAGATCATTACAAGCAGGGTGCCCCAGGTTCGCGACCGTTTTTTGGTCGCTAACCTGGGATCACGGCACCGTTTCCAGACGGACTGTTCCTTCATACCCCCTCTTCCCTTCTTTTCCCCGTAGTGCTAATATTCTCAACCAAATTCCCCCGGGGCCAGAATGCTGCCCCCGAATTAGTTTCCCGCGCGGAAGCTACACCAAAACAGAAGCCCACCAAGTTCCGATGCCATCATGCCGCGGGTCTGCGCGGCGTGGCCAGGTCTCTGCCGTGGATCCCCGCGAAATCATTCGGAGGTAGCATGCACATCGATCGTACGAAAGCATTCACATTTGTATTCGCGTGCCTTGTGGCTCTGGCCTCGGCGACCGACTCCCACGCCGCAAACTTCACCATTGGCGGCACACTCACGGGGTTGAACAGCGGCACTTCGATCACCTTGCTCGACAACGGCGGCGATTCGCTGAAGGTGACGGCCAATGGGAAGTTCACCTTCGCAACCGCTCTGCCGACCGGCGCTACCTACCTGGTCACCGTGGGCACCGAGCCCACCGGTGAAACCTGCACCGTCACCGCGGGATCGGGCACCGTCGCCACGCATAACGTCACGAACGTCAAGGTGGCCTGCAAATACACCATCGGTGGCACACTCTCAGGATTGAACACCGGCGCTTCGATCACCTTGCTCGACAACGGCGGCGATGCGCTCACGATGACTGCCAACGGGAAGTTCACCTTTAAAACAGCTCTGGTCACCGGCACTGCCTACAAAGTCACCGTGGGCACGCAGCCTTCCGGCGAAACCTGCGCGGTCACCGCTGGTACGGGCACGGTCGGCACAAAGAACGTCACCAACGTCAAGGTCGCTTGCAAGTTCACCATTGGTGGCACGCTCTCGGGATTGAGCACCGCCGCTTCGGTGACCCTGCTCGACAACGGCGCCGATGCGCTTACACTCACTGCCAACGGAAAATTCACCTTCGCAACAGCGTTGGTCGACGGCGCCGCCTATAAAGTCACCGTAGGCACCCAGCCCGCCGGCGAAACCTGCACCGTCACTGCCGGATCGGGCACCGTCGGCACAAAAAACATCACTACCGTCAAAGTCGCCTGCGCCTCATCCCAGACTTTCACCATCGGCGGCACACTCTCCGGATTGAGCAGTGGCAAGTCGGTGACTTTGCTCGATAACGGCGGCGATTCGCTTAAACTGACTGCCAACGGCACCTTCGTCTTCGCGACAGCCTTGGCGAGCGGAGCGACCTACAACGTCACCGTCGGCACCGAGCCCACCGGCGAAACCTGCACCGTCACCAACGGCTCCGGTACAGTCGGCTCGGCCAATGTGACGAATGTCAAAGTCGCCTGCGCCTCATCCCAGACTTTCACCATCGGCGGCACACTCTCCGGATTGAGCAGCGGCAAGTCGGTCACCTTGCTCGACAACGGCGGCGATTCGCTTAAGTTAACGGCCAACGGTACCTTCGTCTTCGCGACACCCTTGGCGAGCGGTGCGACCTACAACGTCACCGTCGGCACTCAGCCCACCGGCGAAACCTGCACAGTCACCAACGGCTCCGGCACGGTCGGCTCGGCCAATGTGACAAACGTCGCAGTCGCCTGCTCCGCCAGCACCGGCGGCAGTGCTTATTGGATTCCCTACTCAGCGACTCCCGTCCCCGGCGCAACTCCCCCCGGGAGCACCGGCCTGTTCCTCATCCCCTCCGACAAACTGAGTTCATCGCCCGCCCCAACTTTCGTCACCACCGACACGAACCAGCTGATTGGCATCGGAACCCAAATCTCCGAGAGCGGCGGTGTTCTGACTTATTCGCCGCAGGTCATGATGTATGGCGACACCGACTCCACCGGCAAGACGCGGATCTTCGGTCTGAAATTAGCAGGCACCACAAGTGTCCCCACGCCGACCCAAGTCAGCAATCTAGTCGTGCCTTCAACCAAGCAGATTTGTCCGGGAGTCGCCTCGGCGTTGACCGATCTCTCCACGCCCACTACGCTCTTCGCCGTAATTCAGGTTGGCACCGCAACCCAGTGCGCCGGGGGCAGCGGCACCTTCGAAGTCGTCCATTACACCGATTCGGCGACCACCGCTCCCGTCGTGGTCAGCATTAACACCACCGACATCAATACGCTTTACCAGAACGGCAAGCTGGTTGGGCTCCTGCTCTACGCTTCAACCACAAATTCACTCGACCTCTTTGCCGATGACACTTTCACCTCACCAACGGAGAAGATTACGGGCATCACCGGCGTCAACGATGTTTCGGGCGTCTTAGACGCGGCCACCTTGAGCACCTCCGCGTATTTCCTACAGACATCAACCACCACCGCCAATCAGCTCTACCGCTTTGACGGTTCCACTCTGGTTGCTACTGAAATCCAAAGCCTCGGGACTGGGGGCATTAACACCCCTGCGGTGCAGGACGACACAAATCTGTATTACATCGTTACCACTCCCGGCACCGGCACCACCGTCAACGACACGTTCTCTCAGGTGGCCCTCACCGGCGGAACTCCCAAGCTGCTGTACACAGCACCTTCCTTCACCTCGCAAATCGGGACGTTGGTCCAGGCCTATCAGCTCATCGGCAGCAACGATTCCGTCATTGCCTTCCAGTTCTATTCGAACCCATATACCAGCGGCATCGCGGACCCCTCCAAATCAACCGCTACGCTTTACTCGATGCCTGTCGGCAAAACCACGACGACACCAACGACTCTCGCCAACTACACCACCGGCAACCAGCTTCCCGAGACGTTCGTGTCTGCGCCGACCGGCAGCGGATATCCGGGCAGCATTCTGTTCGCAACCGTACAGCACGCGACCGGAACGTTCCCGCTGTATACGTACGCCTTCTCCGCCGTCTCCATACCGTTGACTACCGGCACGCCTGCGGCTCCGATTGCAAAATCCGCTTACCTGCCGCTGGCCATCATTTCCTCCGCTCTTACCGACAACGTGTGGCAGGTGACTGGCATAACCGACACCGACGGCGGCTACGGCGGAGGAACCGCAAACGCGGTCAACGTGAGTAACCTGACCGATACTCCATACACCACAACCGGCGGCGGAAACTACGTGTTCCCAACCGGCTTCAACGCACAGCTGTTTGCGATCTCCAGCAACAACATCGCCCTCGGCGTCCTCTACAACACACCAGCGGTCCTCGAGGGAGGCGCCGCAATACAGGAGGATGGCGCTGCCGTCGACTTAACCATCAACTTCCTGCTTCCGATCAGCCTGACGAACACCCTCGTCTTGCCGTATTGAGTCGTGCCGTATTAAACAACCGGGTCAGCCAAGGAGGCTGGCTCGGTATTTTCTAGTGCGGGATCATAGTGTGGCGCGGACACTCTTGTCCGCGTGCCCTATAGACAAAATTTCGAATCTCGTCGTAGCTCTTCATCGACCAATCGCAAGCCTTCCTAAATTGTCCTCCCGAACGAAGTGAGGGATCTGCAGTCGCGGCAATTGCAAGTCCCTCCCTTTTTTCGTCACATCCGAACTGTGCCAACCGTCACGGACACGATCCCTGCGCTATGCGAGGATCATTTTCAGATCGCCGGAGCGAAGCGTGTGCCCACCTTCAGAGGCGCGGCACCGACGCTTCTCGAAAAACACGCTTCCGTCGGATGTTTTGAAAACTAAAAAGCGAAAAATCAGATGCGCTCATTCCCAAAAGTGAACGCCAGGCCCTCTCCGACCATCACTTCTAACTCCTTATTCCGGATGGGCTTACGGGTAAGTCCATACAACGAAAGGCCTTACGCCAAAATGGGGGGCATAACCACAAAGTAAACATCGCAAAAATGTTGAATCTCCATCCAATCTCCCCGCACAGCGAACAGCGAACTGCATTGATGATTCTGCGCTCGACGCACTACCATGTCTCACATGCCTGTCGACACCGAATCTCCCGCATCCACCTACACCCGCATTCGCGCTCCCCGCGGCAACACACTTTCCTGCAAAGGATGGCAGCAGGAAGCGGCCATGCGCATGTTGATGAACAATCTTGACGAGGACGTGGCCGAGCGCCCGCAGGATCTCGTCGTCTACGGCGGCACGGGCAAAGCGGCGCGCAATTGGGATTGCTATCACGCCATCGTCCGGTCGTTAAAAGCACTGGAGAACGACGAGACGCTGCTGGTGCAATCGGGCAAGCCCGTCGGAGTTTTCAAAACGCACGAGTACGCTCCGCGCGTGCTCATCGCCAATTCGAATCTCGTCGGCCATTTTTCCAACTGGGAAAAGTTCAACGAACTCGAACGCGCTGGCCTGATGATGTACGGCCAGATGACCGCCGGTTCCTGGATCTACATCGGCTCACAGGGCATCGTGCAGGGCACCTACGAAACCTTCAACGCCGCCGCCGACAAGCATTTCGGCGGCGATCTCACCGGCAAGCTGATCGTCTCCGGGGGCATGGGTGGCATGGGAGGCGCGCAGCCTCTGGCCGCGACCATGACCGGCGCGGCGTTCCTCGGAATTGACGTCGATCCCGAGCGCATCAAGAAGCGGCTCAAGACTGGCTACTGCGATTTTCTTGTCACCACGCTCGATGAAGCGCTGCGCATTCTGAAAAACGCCGTCCGCAAAAAAGAAAACGTTTCCGTCGGCCTCGTCGGCAATTGCGCCGACATTATTCCAGAACTCGCCGAACGCGGCGTTGTGCCCGACATCCTCACCGACCAAACCTCAGCTCACGATCCCCTGAACGGATACGTTCCGAACGGCATGAGTTTTGAGTCGGCTTTGGAGTTAAGAAAGACCGATCCGAACGCGTATCAGGAGCGTTCGCTCGACGCCATGGCAAAGCATGTCGAAGGCATGTTGCGCCTCCAGGAAATGGGCTCGGTCACGTTCGACTACGGGAACAATATCCGTACCTTCGCGTATCAGCGCGGCGTCAAGAATGCCTACGCTTTTCCAGGATTTGTTCCCGCCTACATTCGTCCGCTGTTCTGCGAAGGACGAGGTCCTTTCCGTTGGGCAGCGCTTTCGGGAGAAGCTTCCGACATCGCCGTCACCGACGATCTCGTGCTCAAACTCTTCCCCGAGAATCGCAGCCTGCGCCGCTGGATTGAACTCGCCCGCAAGCGCATCAAGTTCCAAGGATTGCCCGCGCGCATCTGCTGGCTCGGATACGGCGAACGCGCGCGCTTTGGCCTCGCCATTAACGATCTGGTCAAGAACGGCACCATTAAAGCTCCCATCGTCATCGGGCGCGATCATCTCGATTGCGGCTCGGTCGCGTCTCCCTTCCGCGAAACCGAGAGCATGAAAGACGGCTCCGACGCCATCGCCGACTGGCCCTTGCTCAACGCCCTAGTGAACACAGCCGCAGGAGCAAGTTGGGTCTCAATCCACAACGGCGGAGGAGTCGGAATCGGCTACTCGCTCCACGCCGGCCAAGTCACGGTAGCCGACGGCACCGACATGATGGCCAACCGCATCGAACGCGTACTGACCACCGATCCGGGCATGGGCGTGATTCGGCACGTGGATGCGGGCTATGACGAAGCGAAGGAGTTTGCCGAGAAGACGGGCGTCAAGATTCCGATGGCACGATCGTGAACACCCACCACGGAGACACTGAGACACGGAGGAGTTCTATGACATTCGCATTTCTCCGCGCCTCCGCGCCTCCGTGGTGGATTTTCTGCTGACGCTAGCAAAATGTGTGCACACTAGGATGAGGCAATCATGAACACCCACCACGGAGTCACTGAGGCACAGAGGAATATTGGGCTTCTTTGTGAAGCGCTGACCGAGAGCATCATTGGGGCAGCGATTGAGGTGCATCGACACCTCGGGCCGGGACTACTGGAGTCAGTGTATGAAGAGTGCATGTGTCAGGAACTTCGACTTCGAGATATTCCATTCCTGAGACAGGTAGAACTACCGGTCATCTACAAGGGATTGGAAACTGGCGGAAAATATCGGATTGATTTGATCGTGGCCAATGAGGTCGTCGTAGAACTGAAAGCGGTAGAGCGAATTCTGAGCGTTCACGAAGCCCAGCTCCTGACTTACTTGAAGCTGACCGGGAAGCGGGTGGGCCTGGTGGTCAACTTCAACGTTTCTATTCTGCATCGGGGCATTCTACGGAGAGTTCTATGACATTCGCACTCCTCCGTGTCTCCGTGTCTCCGTGGTGGGTGTTGCTTCGCCAGGGCGAGAATGTCTAGGATACCGGCGCACCTGCTCGTGAACATTCGACAGCTCCTGACCTTGCGCTCGACGGCAGACGGCCCGCGGCGCGGCGCTTCCCTTTCGGAACTGGGGATTATCGAAGATGCCGCCGTCCTCTGCATCGGTGGCAAGATCGTTTCCGTCGGGAAAACTAAAGACGCACTCCGCGATCCCTGGCTCAAGAAGAATCGAAGAAAGGTCGTCGAAATCGATTGTCGCGGCCGCGTCGTTCTGCCCGGCTTCGTCGATTCCCATACGCACCCGGCTTTCGCTAATCCGCGTCTCGTCGACTTCGAAAAGCGCATCGCCGGCGCAACGTACGAAGAAATCGCCGAAGCAGGTGGAGGAATCCGCTCCAGCATCGATGGTGTCCGCCACGCCAGCAAGGCCGCGCTTACCGAGAAAGTCGCAGCCGCGCTGGTGGACCTCGCCCGTCACGGCACAACCACCGTCGAGGCAAAATCGGGCTACGGGCTCAGCCTCGAGTCCGAACTGAAATCCCTTGAAGCCATCCGCGACGCCGCCCGTGAGTGGCCGGGCACGGTGGTCCCAACTTTTCTCGGGGCGCACGTGGTCCCGCCCGAATATCGCGGACGCTCCGGGCAATATGTCGATCTCATCTGCCGCGAGATGATTCCAGCGATTGCCAAACGCGAACTCGCCGAATTCGTCGATGTCTTCTGCGATCGCGGAGCCTTCAGCTCCGAAGAAACCGCACGTATTTTTGCGGCGGCCGAAGAACACAAACTCGCCGTCCGCGCGCACCTGGGGCAACTTAGCGAAACCCGGCTGGAACCTCTTCTCGGATACAAGCCTGCATCGCTTGATCACATGGATTATGTAAACGAAGCCGACCTGTCTGCTCTCGCCACGAGTGACACGGTTGCAACTTTCGTTCCGGGAGCGAATTATTTTCTCGGATTGTCACGCTATCCAAACGCGCGCAAGCTCATCGAAGCTGGAGTCGCAGTAGCGCTCGCCACGGACTACAATCCCGGCTCGTCGCCTACGCTCAGCATGCCGATGGTGATGTCACTGGCCTGCACGCACATGAAGATGACGCCCGCCGAGGCGATCGCTTCCGCGACGATCAACGGAGCCAGCGCGCTCCGCTTAGCCGACCGGAAAGGAAGCATCGAGGCGGGCAAAGACGCCGATCTGGCCGTGTTTGACGTGAACGATTACCGCGAAATTCCCTACTGGTTCGGCGCCAATCATTGTGCGATGACGATCATGAACGGCGCGGCGAGCGGCAATCTCGCGTCGTAATCAGCCTCATAGGCGTATCACGGCCGCGGAGTGCGCGGCGCGGCAAGCCGGTTGCCGCATTTTGAGGGAACGGCAAAGGGTTGTTATAATTCACAAGTTCCGCACGATCCAGGCGCATCGGCTGTTTTGCATCGCGGCATCCCGCCCAGTGAGAGCGCAAGCACCACGAGAACAATCGGCTCCGCCCGGTTTAGTCGTTGATCGATTGGTGCGTGGATAGTAGATAGGCGGAAAGAAGTGGCCAGGTAGCTCAGGTGGTAGAGCGCAGCCCTGAAAAGGCTGGCGTCGGGGGTTCAACTCCCTCCCTGGCCACCAT
>CAVSBD010000004.1:1257500-3933705 GCA_963726095.1 uncultured Acidobacteriaceae bacterium | reverse complement strand
GGACGGGAGCTTCGACAAATGGAAGCCGCGAGATCGATGCTGACGCTCCTCTCGACCGTATTCCCCTCTATGTGCGTGCCGGTTCGATTCTTCCGCTGGGTCCTGAAATCGAGTACGCGGATGAGAAACCCGCAGGACCTATTGAGCTAAGGATCTATCCCGGGGCGGATGGAGAATTCAACCTTTATGAGGATTCGGGCGACAGCTATGACTACGAGCACGGCGCACACTCCGTCATTCCGGTGCACTGGTCCGAGTCAAACCGAACTTTGACGATTGGAGATCGAGAAGGGAATTACCCTGGAATGCCGGCGAGTATTGAGATGAAGATTGTGTTCGTAACCGCCGGGCACGGATCGGGCCTCGAATCAACCGCTAATCCCGACAAACTGGTTGATTACGCGGGGGAGGCAACGTCGGTTCACGCGCCCTAACATCGACGCTTGAAACCGTAGCAATTTGTTTGGGTACTCACAGGAGTCGAATGAACCATCCCAGAATCGCATTGCTGGCCGCACTCATCGTTATCATCGCCTTCGTCGCCCCCACTTCCTTCGCGCAAGACACCTCCAACTTCCCTTACATGAATCCCCAGCTCACTCCTGAAGAGCGCGCGGCCGATCTCGTTCATCGCATGACGCTCGAAGAGAAGGCGTCACAGCTCGTGAATCAGGCACGCGCCGTCCCCCGCCTGAACATTCCTTCGTACGATTGGTGGAGCGAAGCCCTGCATGGCGTCATCTCCGATGGCGTGACGGAATTTCCCGAGCCCATCGGGCTTGCCGCCACCTTCGATGTGCCCCGCATTCACGAGATGGCGACCGCCATCGGCGTTGAGGGCCGAATCAAGCACGGGCAGCATGAGCGCGCTGGGCACTCCAATATTTTCGAAGGCTTGGATTTCTGGGCACCCAACGTCAACATCTTTCGCGATCCGCGCTGGGGACGCGGCCAGGAAACCTATGGCGAAGATCCCTTTTTGAGCGCTCGGTTAGCCGTCGCGTTTGTCACAGGCATGCAAGGCGATGATCCCCACTATTACCGTGCCATCTCCACACCCAAGCATTATGCCGTTCATAGTGGTCCCGAACCCACTCGCCATTTCACCGATGTGGACGTCAGCAAGCACGACGAAGAAGACACCTACTTACCTGCATTTCGCGCGGCCGTCGTCGAGGGGCATGCGGGGTCAGTCATGTGTGCTTACAATGCGATCAATGGTGAGCCCGCGTGCGCGAGTCAATTCCTGCTGCAGCATACTCTTCGCGGTGCCTGGCACTTCCAGGGCTATGTAGTCTCTGACTGTGACGCTGTGCGTAATATCTTCAACGGCCACCACTACCGCCCGACCCAGCCACAGGCCTCGGCAATCTCAGTGATCCGCGGCATGGATAACGAATGCATCGACTTTGCGAAAGTGAACGACGACCACGATTACAAACCGTACATCGAGGCTGTGCAGCAGGGCTATCTTCCGGAAAGCTCGGTTGATACTGCGCTCATTCGTCTCTTCACGGCTCGCATCCGTCTCGGCATGTTCGATCCGCCAGCGACCGTGCCATACATGAACATCGACGAGAAACAACTGGACAGTCCTGCTCACCGCGAGCTTGCGCGTCGTATCGCCAATGAATCGATGGTTCTGCTCAAGAATGACGGCGTCCTGCCTCTGAAATCTGCCAAACGAGTCGCCTTGGTCGGCCCGCTCGCCGATCAAACTGCGGTTCTGCTCGGCAACTACAACGGCAGTACCTCGCACACCGTCAGCGTGCTGGAAGGAATGAAGGCCGAGTTCCCACAGGCAAAGATCACCTACGTGCCCGGAACTCAATTTCTTTCAAACAAGGCAGACCCCGTGCCCGCATCTGTCCTGACCACTCCGGATGGCAAGCCCGGCCTCAAAGCCGAATACAGTTCGCGGCCCAGCTTCGACGCCAAGCCGACTTCTCTTACCTCAAGGGTCGAGTCCTCAGTGAACCTGAATGCGACCAATGTCCCTGAACAGGCGAAGGGAATTTCGGGCCTGTCGGTGCAATGGACTGGCTGGCTCAACCCAACTGCAACCGGCGACTATTTACTGGGACTCAGCGTCGACGGCTTCGGCCGCCTCTCAGTGGATGGAAGAGAGGTTACGACGCTCTGGGGCAAGAACATAAATCTAAGCCCGGTTCACCTCGAAAAAGGTCACCCTGTAAAAATCGAGGTCCTCTACGGACGCAACGGGGAGGGTAAGCCGGAAGCGCAGCTCCTGTGGACTCCCGTGAATAACGCGCCCGATCCAGCGGCCGTGGCGGCTGCGAAGAATGCCGATGTCATCGTCGCCGTAGTTGGCATCACCAGCCGTCTCGAGGGGGAAGAGATGCCTGTGAGCCAGCCCGGCTTTTCCGGCGGCGACCGCACCAGCCTCGATTTACCCAAACCCGAAGAAGATCTGATCGAGGCTCTTGCAGGAAATGGCAAGCCTCTCGTCATCGTGCTGATGAACGGGAGTGCGCTCGGCGTGAGCTGGGCGAAGGAGCACGCCAACGCCATCCTCGAATCCTGGTACTCCGGCGAAGAAGGAGGAGCCGCGATCGCGGAAACACTCAGCGGAAAAAACAACCCATCTGGACGTCTTCCTGTCACTTTCTACAAAGATGTTCACCAGCTTCCGAATTTCGAAGATTATTCAATGAAGGGGCGAACCTACCGCTACTTCGAGGGCGTACCACTCTGGCCCTTCGGATACGGCCTCAGCTACACAACGTTCACTTATAGCAATCTCATGCTACCGAACGCCCCAGTCAACGCCGGCGATCCACTGCACGCCTCCGTCACGGTCGCGAACGCTGGAAAAGTGTCAGGGGATGAAGTAGTCGAGCTGTACCTGCAGTTTCCGGAAGTGTCCGGTGCGCCGCGGCGCGCACTCCGCGGATTTCAGCGTGTCCACCTGGAGCCCGGAGCGAGCCAGAAGGTGGAGTTCCAGTTGAACCCGCGAGATCTCAGCATGGTTACTGATCTGGGGGACATCATCGTGGCGCAAGGCAAGTACACGGTCTCAATTGGGAGCGGCCAACCCGGAACCGGAGTTTCTTCAGTCAATGGGAATCTTGAAATCAAAGGACAAATCGTTCTGCCGGAATAGTTTTTAGATTAAGAGATTGAGGCAATATGCATACCAAATTCTTTAGAAACATGCTTTTGGTGTTTGTCTCTGCTAGTTGTGCTTGGGCGCAAGAACCGAACTCCTGCGCGAAGCTGACAAACTTCAAAGCCGAGAATGTTGAAATCACCAAAGCAGCGGCCATCGCTGCCGGGACAACCGAGGCTATTCCCTGGAACCAGACTCGCAGCGCACCGCTGCCTGCCTATTGCCGCGTCGAAGGTGAGATGAACCGACGCACCGGAGTCGACGGAGAAGAGTTTGGAATCACCTTCGCATTAGCCATGCCCGATCAATGGAATGGCGACTTGCTGATGCAAGGTGGGGGCGGTAGCAACGGCATTGTGCTTGCGCCCCTTGGTTTGAACGCTGCTGGCGACACGCCTGGGCTCCTACGCGGATACGCCGTTGTAAGCACGGATACAGGTCATCAGAGCCGCCACCCGGGATTTGATTTCGGTTTCGTGCGCGATGAGCAGGCTTATCTGGATTTTGCTTACCTCGCGAATGCCGAAGTCGCTGCCTTGGCCAAACAACTCATCGCCCAACACTACGGCAAACCGGCTGCCTTTTCGTACTTTTCTGGATGCTCCACCGGCGGGCGCGAAGGCATGATTCTTTCACAGCGTTATCCGACGGTTTTCAACGGCATTATCTCTGGCGATCCCGCGATGCGCACCGGGCTTTCCAATCTCGCGATCGGCCGATGGATTCCCATTGCCTTCAATCAAATTGCTCCGAAAGATGCAAATGGGAAACCAATCATCGAGCAATCGATTACAGACAATGATCGCAAGCTGATCAGAGATGCTCTCATCAAAAAGTGCGATGCCAAGGATGGCGTCGCCGACGGCTTAATCTCCGATCCTTTCGGGTGTGATTTCGACCCTGCGATGTTGGCCTGCAAGGGCGAAAAGAACGCTTCCTGCCTGGCTCCGGAAAAAGCGGCTGCCATCAAGAAGGCCATGGGAGGCCCGAAGACGGCCAGTGGAACTCAAGTCTATTCGGGATTCCTTTACGACACGGGCATCACGAACGGCCCGCCATTTCGAGGAGTGCTCTCACCAGGACCCGGTATTTTCGGGCCCGCCACAACCGACATGACAATGGACGTTGCCAAGGAAGCTCTGGCAGCTGCCCAGCCGCTTGTCGATTCAATGTCCACGAATTTGACCACCTTCTCCTCGCACGGGGGGAAACTGATCTTCTACCACGGTGATAGCGACCCGTGGTTTTCGCCGCTCGATACGTTCGACTACTACAAGAACATGGCGGCTGCAAATGGCGGTCTCGACGCCGCGTCGAAGTGGAGCCAGTTTTATTTTGTGCCAGGGATGAGCCACTGCGGCGGAGGGCAGTCGCTGGACCAGTTTGATTTACTGGGCGCGATGGTCAACTGGGTCGAGAAAGGCACGACGCCTACGTCGGTGATCGCGACCGGCAAAGCCTTTCCTGGGCGCAGCCGGCCGCTGTGTCCCGATCCGAAGCACGCCCAATACAAAGGGAAAGGAGACACGGAAGATGCAGCCAACTTTGAATGCCGTTAAATTATTGCTTCCGCAGACAAAGACATCGCTTCCTATGCGTTCACTTCTTGTCGTCTTCACGCTGATCGTTCTGGCGATCACTGCGCCGATGGTGGAAGCCCAGAAAGTGGAGTTGTCGATCGACACGTCGAAAACTGGCGCGAAGATCGACCGCAACATTTTCGGTCAGTTCGCAGAGCATCTCGGTCACGGCATCTACGAAGGCATCTGGGTCGCGCCCGATTCAAACATTCCGAACACTCGCGGCATTCGCAACGATGTTGTGGGCGCTCTGAAAGCGATCAAGGTCCCGAACGTTCGCTGGCCCGGTGGCTGCTTCGCCGATGAGTATCACTGGCGTAAGGGCATTGGCCCTCAACGCTCTGTAACTCTCAACCCCAACTGGGGCGGAGTGACTGAGGCAAACACGTTTGGAACGCATGAGTTCATGGACTTCATCGATCAGATCGGGGCGGAAGCGTATGTCTCCGTCAATGTCGGTTCCGGGACTCCACAGGAAGCGGCCGAGTGGCTGGAATATATGACCGCAGCAGCACCGACGGCACTGGCAAAAGAACGTGCCGCCAACGGGCATCCGGCTCCGTACAAAGTCGCATTGCTCGGCATCGGGAATGAAACTGGGACTGTGGGGGCAACATGACTGCTGACTACTACGTCGGCCAGATGAAGATCTACAGCCGCTTCGTAAGGAATTTCAATCCCGCGCAGCAAGAGAAGCAGCAGATGCTCAAGATCGCCGTCGGTCCGGGCGGCGATGGCCCGCGATGGACCGACTGGACGGAAACCGTCATGAAGGCTTATCAGCAACACACGTGGAGCTGGGACATCAACGGACTTTCAATGCACAACTACACGGTCGGGCACTGGCCGCCTTCCTATGCGTCGGTGGGATTTGGTGAAACTGAGTACAGCGAAATTCTCAAATCCACTTTGGAGATGGAAGGTCTCATCAGCAAGCACTCGGCGATCATGGACAAGTATGACCCCGACAAGAAGGTTGCGCTCGTGGTTGACGAATGGGGAGGCTGGTACGCGCCACTTCCGGGCAGCAATCCAGGATTTCTGGTCCAGCAAAACAGCCTGCGCGATGCCATCCTCGCGGCCCTGAACCTTAACATCTTCGCTCGCCACGCCGATCGCGTTCGTGGCGCTAACATCGCACAGATGATCAATGTGCTGCAGGCAATGATCATCACGGACAAAGAGAAGATGGTGCTGACTCCAACCTACTACGTCTTCAAAATGTACGTACCGTTCCAGAACGCCACATTCGTGCCGGTGACTTTTGATGCTGGTTGGTACACACATGGGGCCGTGGCGGTGCCCCGAGTGGACGCGATCGCCGCGAAAGACGCGATCGGCAAGTTATGGCTGGAGATTACCAATCTCGATCCCAATGAACCGGTCGAAATCGAGGCAGGCCTGGCGGGCATTACGGCAAAAGCAGCGAGCGGCGAAACTCTGACCGCGCCGAAGGTGGACAGTGTCAACACCTTCGACGCACCTAACACAGTCATGCCGAGCCCGATCTCAGCGAAGGTTCACGGTGGCAAGCTAACTTTGAAACTGGAGCCTAAGTCTGTAACCGTCGTTTCAGTTGAGCAGTGATCCAAACCGGATCCTGCGACCGCGACGCCGAAGCTAACGAAAAGCTATCGCTCGACGGCGCTATGGTTCACATTCGATGGCAACGAAGGAGAACAACATGCGGCGATTCGCAATACTGGTCCTCTTGTCTTTGAGTTTTTGTTGGGCACAGGAATCAGGCAGTTTTCAGCCCTCTACGACGAATGTCTGGGCAGCGGAGTATCCACGGGTTGACAGCGCCGGCAGAGTACAGATTCGCGTGAAAGCTCCCGATGCTACGAAAGTCCGACTGAACTTTTGGAGCGGTCCGAAACTGGACATGGAGAAACAGCAGGACGGATTCTGGACCATCACCACTCCGCCGCTTGTTCCCGGTTTCCACTATTACACGCTGGTCATCGACGGTGCCGAGGTCAGTGACCCCAACACTCACGCCTTCTTCGGAGGAGGCAAGCCGGCGAGCGGCGTGGAAGTTCCGGAGCCAGGCTCTACCTATTATTCGGTGCAAGATGTGCCGCACGGTACCGTGCGGGAGGTCTGGTACAACTCGAAGGCAACGGGTAGCTGGCGGCATGCGCTGGTTTATCTGCCGCCGAACTACGATACGCAAACAAAAGAGCGCTATCCGGTGCTCTATTTACAACACGGCGCCGGCGAGGACGAGACCGGGTGGGTGCGTCAGGGCAACGCGAACTTCATCCTGGACAATTTGATCGCGGCCAAGAGTTGCAAGCCGATGATCGTAGTGATGGCCTACGGCTACGCGCACCGCGCCGGCGAGGCGCCTGTCGATTTGTTCGCAAAGGGGTTTGGGTCACCTGAAATGTTGAAGGCAATGCAGGATATGGCCGCGGCATTCGAAGATGATGTAACGCAGGCTCTGATCCCATACATTGATTCCACCTTCCGCACGTTATCCGACCGTGACCACCGCGCGATGGCAGGCCTATCGATGGGTGGCATGCAAACGTTCCAGATTACGCTGGATCATCTTAATCTCTTCTCTTACATTGGCGGTTTCAGTGGAGCGGGCGGGATGCTCGTGCTCGGAAATCGGAAACTAGATTCCAAGACCGACTACAACGGAGTGTTCGCTGATCCGGCAGCATTCGCCAAGAAAGTGCACCTGCTCTGGCTTGGCGTAGGAACGAATGAGCCAGAAAGAATGCGCGCAGGACTCCAGAGACTGCACACGTCACTTCAGGAAGCGCAGATACAACATGTTTTCTACGAATCACCCGGCACCGACCACGAGTGGCAAACTTGGCGCCGTGATCTGAAGGATTTCGCGCCGAGACTCTTCTGAACCCTGCTCCCACCCATACTGATCACGAGGGCGAGCAGATGTCCGCCGACACCGTTTGATATCAATCAGTTACATGAGCCCGAGGCCCTGTCACGGCAGGGGCCGCGGGTTCGAGTCCCGTCGTCCCCGCCAATTCTTTCAAGCACTTGCAAGGAATTGGCAATTTGCGTCATGGTCCAATTTGGTCCAGTTAGGCCAGTGCTTCTCCCTTGTTGAGCACCATCCGAACCAGTTTGCTTTGTGCCAGCCTCTTGTTCGGCATTCCTGCCTGAGCGTAAAGATCCAGCGTAATGCCCGCTTCTGGATCTTCGCCGCCTTCACTGCCGGTACTGGCATTCTTCGTGCCTTTGCGGCTTAGGTCAGTGGGCTTTTTCCATCGCAATCGCCCGCGGAAAGAGGATGTTGTTCTCCAGGTGAATGTGCTGGTGCAGGTCGGCTTCAAAGTCCGAGAGTGCCTTGTACAGGGTTTGATAGCTGATGCAGGCGCCGCCCGGGGCGGTATAGCCACAACTGGCTTCGCGCATGCTGCGCAATGCATTCCCAGCGGAGTCGTGCTCGTGTTCCATCACGGTGACTGGATTCTGCACGCTGCCAAACGGTGGTGGCAGCACCGGCTCCTTTTGGATGACGGCTTCTTCCATCCTGACTATGTAGGGGAACAGGACGCCCTCCTCTTTCAACAGGTGTGTCGTCAGTTCCTGAACCAGGCTCTGGAAGCTGGCCCGGACCTGTTGCAGTTCGGGATGGTTCTTCCCGTGCACAGAACAAACCTTATCCAGAAGAGGAACGAGGCGAGCCATTTCCTCCCGTGTGTATTTGTGGTGTGTATTCTTGATGTGTGCGACCAAATCGGCTAGGGGCTCTGTTTGCCAGTTCCGGTCTTCTTGCGCGGCGCGAGCCGCTTCCTCCTCCATCTCCAGAGAATCGATCACCTGATCGACGGATAGATTGGATGCCCGGCAAGCATCTCCCAGCGATTTGTTGCCACCGCAACAATAGTCAATGCCCAGCTTTTCAAAAACTCTGGTGGCCGCTGTATTCTGCAGCGCCAATTCACGAACGGTTCTTTCAGCGGTCATTTTTTCGGCAGTCATAGTCATTGCAGTCTCCTGACGACCTAGCTCGGTTGCTGACAGGTCGCTTTGATGTTCTGACGTTAGCGGAGAGGCACGCCGGTGCCGAGGACTTTTGTCACGAGCAAGAAAAATGGGCGATAAAGCTCAGAATCGGAGGGGTCGGAAAGAAGGGATGAAACAGAAAGGGTTTTGAGTTTATTCCGGCGAATCGATTTCGCCTTCCAGGGCTTTCAGATTCGAGATGGTCACGGTTCGCCCGTCGATCTGCAGTATTCCCTCTGCCTGAAGGCGAGAAAGATTGCGGGACACGAGTTCACGCACAGTACCGATGTGCGATGCCAGTTCCTGGTTGCTGGCTGGCAGCGTGATTTCCACCCCTGCGCCGGAGCGTTTGCCATCCTTGTGAGCGAGACGTAACAGAAATGAAGCCAGCCGGTGACGCACGGTGGTGAAGGAGAGTTCTTCGATGATCCCTACCAGGCGGCGCAAGCGAGAACCGACGACCCGTAAGACTTTCAGGGCTACCTGGGGATGGGCCAGGCACAGAGCCTGAAAGTCCTGCTTGCTGACAAACAGGAGCGTGGCTTCATCAATCGCCGTTACAGATGCAGGATAATTACCACCGTCGAAAACAGGAAGCTCAGCAATGGAGCTACCCGGCCCATCAATACTAAGCACTTGTTCGCGCCCGTTGGCTGAACTCTTGAAGATTCGGACATGACCAGACTCAACGACGTACAGTCCTGAACAAGCCTCGCCTTCGCTAAAGACGCTTTGCCCAGCCGAATAGTTGCGGGTCACAGCTCGTTGAGCGAGGAAATTCAGTTCGGTTTCCGTCATACCGGAAAAGATCGGGACCTTGGCTAAAGTCTTTCCCACCGTGGAAGTAGGTTCTGGCACGGTCGCTATTGTATCGGAGCCTGCTTACGACATTGCACTCGCTGCCGGGCAAGCAGCTCTTTTCCTCGCCGTGACAAAAGTCATCGTCCTCTCCATCTCCGCCAGCTAATGTGCATTTAGGCGGTGCCGATTATGCAGCAATGGCTCTCCCCAACGCGCCGGTCCGATCATGACGGCAAAGCAGTGTGAGTAAAAACTCTCTTTGGAGGCGTGGTCTTCATGCAATACAAGAAACTATGGATCGCATTCGGATTGGTCATGCTGATCTCGTTTGCTGTGCTCGGCGGCGTGGGCTATAAGGCAATCAGCAATGGTCCTCCCATCCCAGGCAAGGTCGTAACAGCTGACGGGAGAATACTTTTCACCGGCGAAACCATCCGCAACGGACAAAATGTCTGGCAGTCTACGGGAGGCCAGGAGATAGGAACGATCTGGGGGCACGGCGCCTATGTCGCTCCCGATTGGAGCGCCGATTATCTCCACCGGCAATGCGTGATCGTTCTTGATCGTTGGGCGCAGGCAGAAGGATTCGCTAACTATGCAGCTATGTCTGCCGAACAGCGAGCGGGTTTGCAGGGCCGCCTCACCGAAGTCACTCGCCATAATTCCTACAATGCGGTTACCGATACCATCGTCATCGACAATGACCGAGCTGCGGCCTTCGACCAACTTGCTAGCTATTATGCTGATGTCTATGGCAAAGGACGTAATGAGTATGCAATCCCAGCGGGTGCACTTACCGACCCAACCAAGCAACACGAAATGGCAACCTTCTTTTGGTGGACTGCTTGGGCGGCGAGCACGAATCGTCCTGGCCAGGAGGTTACGTATACGCAGAATTGGCCACACGAGGAGTTGATTGGCAATCGCCCCACCCCAGGAACCGTCGTTTGGAGCGTCATTAGTTTTGTGCTACTGCTGGCAGCTGTCGGCTGCATGGTCTGGTACTTCGCTTCGCAGGACCACAAACCTTCCACGGGTACGATACCTCGCCGCGACCCGCTGCTTGGCATGAGTCCCACGCCTTCGCAGAAGGCTACCGTGAAGTACTTCTTCGTTGTAGCAGCTTTGTGGGTGGTTCAAGTCGCGCTGGGCGCAATTGTTGCCCACTACGCGGTAGAGGGTGGAGGATTCTACGGAATTCCTCTAGCGAAGTGGCTGCCATATTCGGTGGCACGCACCTGGCATCTCCAAATTGGCATCTTCTGGATCGCAACGTCCTGGCTGGCAACCGGCCTGTATATCGTACCCGCGGTCAGCGGTGCTGAACCAAAAGGTCAGAGGCTCGGAGTCAACATACTCTTCGTAGCACTCGTTGCCGTAGTCGTCGGTTCACTCGTAGGTGAATGGATGGGTATCGAGCAGAAGCTCGGCAACCTCTGGTTCTGGCTGGGCTCGCAAGGCTATGAATACGTCGATCTGGGACGCCTCTGGCAAATATTGCTGTTCTGCGGACTGACGTTCTGGTTGTGGCTAATGTGGCGGGGAATCAGGCCAGCACTGGCGCGCAAAGACGAAAACTATTCGCTGCTGTTGCTGTTCCTTATTTCCAGCATTGCCATCCCGGTATTCTATGCTGCCGGCTTAATGTACGGACAGCGCAGCCCACTGATCACCGCCGAATACTGGCGCTGGTGGGTAGTGCACCTCTGGGTTGAAGGCTTCTTTGAGGTCTTTGCAACCGTGGTCATCGCGTTCCTGCTGACTCGGTTGAAACTGCTTTCGGTGGTGACCGCGACACGCTCGGTCCTGTTCTCGACTGTGATCTATCTCTCGGGCGGGATTATCGGCACATTCCATCACCTGTATTTCACTGGAATGCCCAACTCTGTTCTGGCCTTGGGTGCGGTGTTCAGTGCGTTGGAAGTGGTTCCGCTGGTGTTGATTGGTTTCGAAGCCTGGGAAAACATTCGTCTCTCGCAAGGCACGGCGGACAGCCCATGGATCAGCGCCTACAAGTGGCCAATCTACTTTTTCGTCGCCGTTGCATTCTGGAACTTCGTCGGCGCCGGACTCTTTGGCTTCATGATCAATCCTCCGATCGCCCTCTACTACGTCCAGGGATTGAATCTGACCCCGGTTCACGGACACGCCGCGCTGTTCGGCGTGTATGGCATGTTGGGCCTTGGCTTGATGCTGTTCTGCCTCCGTGCGCTGCGTCCTGGCCTGATGTGGAAGGATCGTCCGTTGGCGATCGCATTTTGGTCGCTCAACATAGGACTGGCGCTGATGATCCTGATCAGCATGCTGCCCGTCGGCTTGCTCCAAGCCTGGGCATCGGTTGAATACGGCACATGGTTCGCGCGATCGGCCGAATTCATGCAAACACCGTTGGTAAACCGCCTGCGCTGGATGCGAATGTTCGGCGATACTCTATTCGCATTCGGGGCTCTCGTGCTCGGATGGTTCGTGCTCGGGCTGATCACTGGACATTCATTCGATCGCACGGCAACACTTGACGAAGGAGAATACTCTCCTCGTCGCGTCGGGCTGAAGGCCGAAGAAGAGGCCACAGTGGGCCATTAACCTGTTCTTTCTGACGACAAAAATGCCGCTGGGAATCCATCCCCCGCGGCATTTTCCATTTCGAGCGCAACCTGAACAACCAAAGGAAGGGCAGGGGTTACTGGTCGACCGAAACTACGGTTACCGACTTCGGCTCCAGATGTAAAGCCAGCTTACCGTCTCGGGCTTTTGCCGAAATCGGCTTTGGCACAACCGTAAATGGGGCCTCGAAGGTGTTGACGCTGTCGACCTTGGGGGCTGTGAGCATTTCTCCAGTCGCGGATTTCGCCGCGATGCCTGGGAGGGCGGCGTCAATCTCGACTGGCTGATTCGGATCGAGATTGGTGATCTCCAACCACAACTTGCCGTGCGTGTCTTTGGCGGCGATGGCGTCGATGCGCGGCAGCGCGATGTCTCCGTGGGTGTACCAACCGGCATCCCACTTCACCGGAACGAAGGTCGCGTCCTGGAACGGCACATACATTTTGTAAACGTAGTAGGTCGGCGTCAGAACCATTTTCTCTTTGTCGGTGACAATCAAGGCCTGAAGCACATTGATCATCTGCGCGATGTTGGCGCCGCGCACGCGGTCGGCATGGCGAGCAAAAATATTCAAGTTCAGGGCGGCGAGGATCGCATCGCGTAGGCTGTTTTGCTGGACCAGGAAATCCTGGATTGCTGCCCGGCAGCGGCGCATACCAGCCGCCCCATTCATCCACGACGAGGGCGACCTTTTTGTCGGGATCATATTTGTCCATGATGGCCGAGTGTTTGGCGATCAGAGCATCCATCTCGAGGTGGACTTGAGAATCTCGCGCGTATTCCGTCTCTCCAAAGCCAACCGATGCATATGCAGGCGGCCACCCGCCCGCCACTGTGTAGGAGTGCATGGAAAGACCATTGATATCCCAGCTCCAGGTGTGTTGCTGGTAGGCCTTCATGATGGTTTCGGTCCAATCGGTCCAGCGGGGTTCACTGCCGCCGGGGCCGACAGCGATCTTAAGCATCTGCTGCTTGTCCTGCTGTGCGGGATTAAAGTTGCGGACGAAGCGAGTGTAGATCTTCATCTGGCTGAGGTAATACTCGGGCGTCATGTTGCCGCCGCAATCCCAGCTTTCGTTGCCGAGCCCCAGGTAAGCGACTTTGTAGGGAGCGGGATGACCACTTGCCGCGCGCTCTTTTTCGAGGGTTGTCGGTTGGGCCGTGGTCATGTATTCCAGCCAGTCCGCGGCTTCCTTCGGAGTTCCAGTACCTATATTGACGGAGACATAGGCTTCGCTACCGATCTGGTCGATGAAGTCCATGAATTCTTGCGTTCCAAAAGTATTCGGGTCGATCACGCCACCCCAGTTGGGATTGAGCGTCACGACTCGCTTGTCGGTGGGCCCGATGCCGTTGCGCCAGTGGTATTCGTCGGCGAAACAGCCGCCGGGCCAACGGACGTTGGGCACCTTTATCGCTTTGAGCGCAGCGACCACGTCGTTGCGGATGCCGCGAGTGTTCGGGATAGTGGAATCAGGTCCCACCCAGATTCCTTCATAAACACCGTGGCCCAAGTGCTCCGCAAACTGGCCGAAAATATTGCGATCGATCCTGGGGCCGGCTTTCGAGGCATCGATTGTTAGCGTGACGCTTTGCGCGGCAGTTTGCGCGGAACTTTGCGCGGCACAGCGAGGCGCGGCGAGGGCGCATGCCATCAACACAACAACCATAAGCAGCGACGCCCGAAGCGCGCACTTGGAGTAATCGTTTACCCGCTCATTGGAGAGAGAGGCACTACAGGGAAGGGTCGTCATAAGGTGGACCACAGTCTACTCGTTCCGTGAAGGATTGCGGTAGTCGAACGCCGCGGGCAACTGTCTAGATCGTGTTCGTCAGTCTGTCCAACTTCGGCAAATAAATCTCGCAGTCGACGGATGCCTGGTTGTAAAATCTAGCTCCTTTTAGCTCGTACTTTCAAAAGGAGCGCCGCCGTGAAAATTTACAACGCCTACGGCTATCTGATCATTCTTTTCTACTTGCTGGCTTGCATGGTTTCTTCTCCGGCTCACCTGGGACCTTGGGCCGGACTGTTGATTGGCGGAGCTTATTTTATTTTTTGCTGGTTCCTTGCCGGGTTGTATCTGGCAGACGTCCTGCACTTGGGAATCGCTCATCGTTCGCTCGACTACAAGGAATGGTTCATAAAAGCCGTCACTATCGTGAATAACACTTTCGGGATTTACGTAGAGGGAGTGTCGTGGGTGAACCGGCATCGATTGCATCACAAAAACTCAGATCACGATGGCGACCCCAATAAGATTGCGAGCGACGGTCTTTGGCGGACCTTATACCAATGCGTCATGCCCTATCGTTGTCAGGAGGACTTAGCTGACGACAACATTTTAAAGTCCTGGACGTTTCGGATCGTGGGGAGCCCATTGTTTGCGATCGTGGCACAATCGTTTAGCTTTTATCTGTTATGGAAGCTGGTTGGAAGTCTGAAGTTTGCCCTGGTGATGTGGGTGGGAATGCGAATTTTTGCCTGGTGGGTCAACATGATTCAGAATTACTGGACCCATACTCGCGACTTTGGCTACAGGCGATACGACGATGAACGCGATAACGCGATGAACATTGGCGAATGGCTGCCGGTCACGGCGACCTTCAGCGCCTGCTTGCAGAATAATCATCACCACTATCCCAGTCTCTTGCGGCTGAGCCACGACGAATCGGAATACGACTTTGGATATTTGACGGTGAAGTTCATGAAGAGTCTCAGGCTGGTGAAGGCCACGCCCAGGGGCGCACAGGTTCCCGCGGATGTTCCATTCGGGGTTCTGGATTTCTAGGTTGTCGTCTTTCTTTTCGGGACAAAAGCTTCGATCGTCTGGCGAAAAAAGTCCGGTGCAATCTCCTCGCCGTCTAGACCGTACCTCTCCGGCCATTGCTCGGGATAGTAGTAAGTTCCAAAAAGTCGATCGATCCAGGGAAAGTGGATGGCAAAGTTCTTGTCAATGCCTTCTTTTTGAGAAGTGTGGTGCCAGTGATGGTATCTGGGCATGACCAGGAACTTTTCCAGCCATTTTGCGTTCGGACCGAAATTGCAATGGGTCCAGGTCGCGTGAAGTGTGACAAAGATCAAATACGCGAGGATGATCGACTGGGAAAAGCCGAACATTAAGGGAACAAGAATAAATCCGCGCACAAGCGTGTCGTCGACGAAGTGGGAGCGTGAACCGGCGATCCAATCGAGCGCCTTCGAGGAATGGTGAATGGCGTGAAAACGCCATAGAAAAGGCACTTTGTGTAAAGCGAGATGAACGAAATATTCAGCGACGTCGGCAACCAGAATGGCGAGGAAGAATTGCAAGAGCCAGGGCATTCGAGCGATCGATCGTTGAAGAAGCGGAACGCCCAGGTATTTCGTAGCTTGAGTCGCGGGCAATAGAACCAGAAAAGACAAAATCTGAATCGGGAGATGCGTGGACATGAAATAAACTACATCCAAAGTCCACTGGCTCCTGAAGGTGCCTTGTTCTGGATACTGCGGCCAGAGTCGTTCGAGCGGCACGTAGATGAGCGCCATCAAGAATAAATCGAGCAAAAACCAGTCGAGACCGATCGCGAGCCCATTGTGCAAGGTGCCGTTGATCGGCACGCTCGATCCACCTAAGGCCGTTGCAGCAAGGGCTAGCAACATTCCCGTCAATGCCAAGATCTTTTTCTTGCGCCTGATCGAAGAAACGACACCGAAAAAAATCGCGCCCACGATCAAACATTGGATCAGGACGCGCAATGTGTGCATCGGATAATGCACGCGCAGTTCGGGAGAGGTCAGCAGCTCTGGAAAATGGAGGCAGAGAACTCCTCCGAAGGAAAGAAAGCCAAAAAAGGCGGACACTATCCCGCTCCACCAACCCGTTCCAAAGCCAGTAGAATCGGCATCACCAAAGAATTCGTTGAGTCTTTGCTCGAGCACGACGTCTACTAGCTTACGTTGCTGAATTCACGCGGGCTAGTGCAAAAACAGGAACCTGAAGATTATGTCCAGGGACAGCGCGGTTATCGGGATATCGGATCATGGCGGGTGGGCCGTTCTGGTGACGGTTGCGGAGGACGGGACGCTGCTCGACCGGCGGCGTGTCGAACTGGTGGACGAGGATCTCCCGAAGATTCCGCACCACAGTGAAGCGCAGAGGCTTCCGATTGATGAAGCGGTGGGGTTGGTGGAGCGGGTGCGAGCGTCCGCGGAACGGCACGCAAAGCTCCGCTTCGGCGAGGTCGCGGCGGAGATAGCAGGCCGCGCGGACGTTGTGGGAGTTGCGCTTCGCCAGTGCCCCGAGTTGCCTCCGACGATTGCCGAGCGGATCAAAGGCTACTGGGCTCAGAACAATGCCGACTGGGTGATGTATCGCAAGGCGCTTGCCGGTGCGGCCGAGGAGCTTGGGTGGAGTGTCCACTGGTTTGACGCGAAGAAGGTGTTCGAAGCGGCGAGCCAGGTTTTGGGCGTTTCAGATCTTGACGAATATTTTCTCAAGCTGAGGAAATCCATTGGGCCGCCCTGGGGAAAAGATCACAAGGTCGCAATGGCGGGGGCGATCGTCGGCGTTTCTTTGTTTGCTCTGAGTGCATCCCGAAAGCACAAGATCCCTCCGTCACGCGCGTCATCGCTTTAATATGATCGACTCCGGTCGGGACGACAGATTTGGGGGGAACTCATTGGCCACAATGGCTTCGGTCAGCTTGCACATTCAACATGGATCTTGCCTGCCTTGAAGGCATCTTCGGGCGCCATGCACATCCGGTCGTTGCAGTTGACCGGAGAGTGTTGTACCGACTCGGGTATCAGTGTCCCACGGGCGGCGCGAGACTACTCGTCGAGCGAGAGTTCTTTTTTTAAGGTGTAAACGAGGGAGAGTGGAATGCGCATCTTGCGTACTTCGGCGGACTCGAGAGTCACGGCTTCGATGGCAAAACCTTCGCCGTCAGGACTTGGATTTGAAACCAGGTGGAATTTTTCTCCGTAAAGCTTTATGTCGTGTTCCTTTTCATAGCCAAGTCTTTGAAGTTTGTCGCAAATCGCGCATCGTTCGTCTACCCGATTGCCTGTCACAAGCCCTCTTCGCTCCGCCTATGTCTTCTGGGCGGTTGTCATGGCCTGTCTGAGAGTCTGATCCTCGACGGCCGTTTCGTAACCGGATGAAGCGTAGTAAATCGCGCGGTCAAAAAATTGTTCCAGCATTTGCAGCATCTCCAGTTCGCCGAGCGCTTCCACGGGTCGCTCGAGAACGGATTCTTTCTTGACGAACTCCCAGAGATTTTCTTTGGTCAAGACGATGACCCAGATGACCTCGCTCAACGGCACGTTTTGGAAGAACCGTCGTGCCCCGATCTGAAAATAGCGCTGCTTAAGAGAGGATTCGTCTTTGGCGATGAGCCACTCGCCAAGATGGCGGTAAATGTCATAGACCAGATCTTTGAGTTCGTCACCAGGGACGTTTTCATAGCTCGGGGTCAGTTCGGAATTTTGAACTCGGTCGAGTAGGCAGGCCGCCAAAGCCTGAGAATGGGTCTCGATGAGTCGAACGAGGCGGTACAACATCATCATGGGATGCTCCGTCCCCATCTGCTGTTGCTATTGTCCACGGGAGCGGGAAGCGCAGCCATGACGAACGGTACAGGCGTGAGTGATGAATGTCACAACGCGGAAAGCCGCGAGACATCAGCTACTTAGAGGGCTGGATTTGGCCGGACATTTCTAACATGACGTTGACTATGGGCTGCACTTTCAGCAGGAAATTGCTGGGGTCTTTGATGCCCCATTGGATGTAGGGCACGTCGAACGTTGCGGTTCCGGTCCAGTGATCGCCTTTCAGATCAGCGTGAACCGCCGCGGTGATGGCATGATCCGTGCCATGAATCGACATGGTGCCGGCCAGTTTTACGTCGGAGGCGCCGTGCGGGCTGACCTTTCCTTCGACGTGTGTCGGATGGAACACTACTTCGGGATATTTCTCGGTTTCTAGAATTTCTTTGTGCATGCGCTTGTCGCGACTTCCGTTCCCACTTTCGCCGCTGGTCGCGATGAGGATGATGTCGCCTCCGGCTTTGCCAGTTTCGGGATCGAAATGGACGGTGCCGCTCTTTAATGCAAACGTGCCGTGAACGGTGTGAAGAGTCGAGTCCACGGTAAAGTGCACTTGTGATTGCGTGGGGTCAATGGCCAGCACAATTTCGGCGACTGGCGCAGGCGTCGCTTGCGCGCGCGCCGGCAGGACCGCGTTTGGCAGAACGAGGGTTATGGTCGCGAGTGCCAGAGTGCGAATGCGGGGAGAAAAAGAATTCATAGTTACTTTGCTTTGATCTTTACTGGCTCGAAATTGCCTTTGCTGTTGAATTGTGGAGATTGACGTTGATGGCACGGCGAACCATGGCCAGGGCTTCGGTCCAGAATGCGAGCGAGGTTTGCGCCATCTGCACCACGTCGTGGATCGCTTCCACGAATTCATCGAGTTGGGCGGGACTCACCGTGAGCGGAGGCGCGGCCTTCAGGACCATGAAGTTGTTGCCGCAGATCTGGGTGAGAATGCCTTTCTCCCGAAACATTCGCATCACGACAATCTGGCCGAACATGGCGGGATGGATTGTGTGGAATGTTTCGTAGAGAACGCGAAACGCTAATTTCCTGGGCGGGACAAATTCGATGCCGCTGAGCAGGCCCATGCCGCGAACTTCGTGAACCATGTCGAAATCCGCGAGAGCGTGGCGCAGTTTAGCGCGAAATTCTTCGCCGAGTCGCAGGGCCTGCGCGCCCAGGTCTTCGCGTTCGAGAATTTCCAGGGTGGCAAGGCCGGCGCGCATCGAGAGACTGTTTTCGCTGAAGGTCGAAGTGTGAACGATGGCGCGGCGCAACGATGAATACACGGCGTCGTAAATCGAGTTGGTCATCAATACCGCGCTGACAGGAACCAAGCCCCCGCTCAGCGCCTTGGCCAGAACCACCATGTCGGGTTGCAGATTGAACTGATGTGAGGCCAGGAATGTTCCGGTGCGGTACATTCCCGTCTGCACTTCGTCGAGGATAAACAGGGCGCCGGTGCGACGACACGCTTCTTGCGCTCGCGTTAAGTATTCCGCCGAAGGAACTCGAATGCCGCCTTCGGCCTGTATTGGCTCAACGATGAATGCGGCGTTCTGCTTGTCGGCGAGCGCGCGTTCCAGCGCCGCGATGTCGCCGAAAAGGATGCCGGTCGTATGGGGCAAGAGCGGTCCGAAACCTTCTCGCCAGAACGAATCGTTCATCAGCGAGAGTGCGCCGTTGGTCAGCCCGTGAAAACTACTCTTGGCATAAACGATGCCGTCACGGCCGGTGGTCGCGCGGGCGAATTTGATTGCCGCCTCTACGCCTTCGCTGCCGCTGCTGGCGAAGAAGGCTTTTTTCAGACCGCCGCCCGCGAGTTCACAGAGGCGGCGGGCGAGTTCCCCGGCGATTTCAGCGACGTGACTTTGCAGCATCACCGGACCGCAGCGGTCCAGTTCGTCTTTCAGTGCCTGGATCACGTCGGGATGGTTGTGGCCCACGTTGTGAACGCAGTAGCCGGAGAGGAAATCCAGAATGCGACGGCCGTCTTTTGTGAACAACTCGCAACCGAGGCAACGTTCGTACTCGACATTCATGCCGAGAAGATTGAGCAGGGCGACCCACTGAGGATTGACGTAATCCCGGTAGTTTGAGGTGGAAGCCGCTGCTTCCTGGAAGACGGTCGTCGTGCTGTTTTCTGCCATGTCGATTCCGTTGGGATGCGCATGATTGCCGCTAAAGATGCCCTTCGCGCCGCGATTCTCGCGGACAGGGCAAGCAGGGCGATTCTTGGTCTCGAATAGTTCTATTGTGGGTACCAGTCAAGCAAGCGGACTTCGATGCCGGTGCCGTCCAACGCTTTCTTGAATACCGAAAGATCGGAGCCGCGATAGTGATAGGGGATCACGATTTTCGGGTGGAACGCTTTGACCGCGTCGGCGGCTTCTTCGGGAGGCATGGTGTAGGGCAGGTTCATGCAGACGAAGGCTACGTCGATATTTTTCAGGGCGCGCATTTCGGGTACGCCTTCGGTGTCGCCGGAGAAATAGAAGCGCTTGCCGCCGTAGGTGAGAACGTATCCGTTGCCGCGTCCTTTGTCGTGGTAGAGTTTGCCGGGTGCGGGGCCGCGCTGCAGGTTGTAGGCGGGGATGGCTTCTATAGTCCAAGCTCCCCATGTTTTGGTTTCGCCGTTCGCGATGGGCTTGGCGGCGGTGACGGTGGCAACCACAGCGGGCGGGGCGAGGATATCGGTTCCGGACTTGACGAGATCGGCGATGGCCGAGGGATCCATGTGATCGCCGTGAATGTCCGTAATAAGGATGAGGTCGGCCTTTGCCATAGAGGCGAACTTCACGGGTTTCGCGGGGTCGAGGTATATAGTCTTTCCTCCGGCCTCGATGAGGGTGCTGGCGTGATTGAGCGGAGTGATCTTGACGTCTCCGGCGGAGGTCGGAAATGTTTGCGTCAACGGAGACGCGTAGGCGAACGACAACAGAGCGAAACAGCAGCAGATCAGAAGCAGGGGGAGTCTCATTTCATCCTCACGTTGAGTGCAACAGCGTGGATTGTAGAGTCTAAACCACGATTCTAAGGCCGTGCTGAGGTTTGTGGGTGGGTCAAATCGCGCCAAATAAAAAGCTTGTTCGGTTGCGACCGCTGGCGAGAACTTGTCATCTAAGAAAATCTCGGAGGTAGTCGGGGTCGGCTGCCTCCATTAAGCCCTTCGTCCAATACCGTTGCCTGATCGGGAGCGCTCATGCTTTCTGCGGAAAAGGCGGTTGCAGGTCCCAGCGATTTAGTCCACGACTTGGTGGAACGACTCTCGGATGCGCGACGGCGGAGCGACGCGTTGTTTGGCGTTGTGCGCGTCGGCGCGCTTTATGAGCGGCCGATTCCAGAGCGGCACCGCATCATCTTTTATATCGGGCACCTGGAGGCGTTCGATTGGAATTTGCTTGGTAGCGGGACTCTAGGACTCAAGAGTCGCAGCCCGGAGCTCGACCGGCTATTTGCTTTCGGCATTGATCCGGTCGGAGGCGGTCTCCCCGCGGATTTGCCATCTGACTGGCCGTCACTGGACGTGGTGCGTGGTTACGTGAGCGACGTCCGCAGCGCTCTTGACGCGCATCTGCAAGAAATGAGCCTCGGCGCTGAATCGCCTGCTCGCGACGGTTTTCCGATGAGCACTTTGCTGAACGTTGCGATTGAGCATCGGTTGATGCACGTCGAAACCCTCGCCTATATGCTCCATCAGTTGCCATTGGCGGCGAAGGTGCCGCAGCTTGATCCTCCTTTCCCGGTAGGCCCTCCGGTATCTCATCAGACAATCTCGATTCCCGCCGGCGTTGCTGCCCTCGGTCTGGCGCGCGGTGACAGCTTTGGCTGGGACAACGAATACCTGGCGCACACAGTCGAAGTTCCGGCCTTTGAAATCGATCGCTACAAGGTGACGAACCGGCAGTATCTCGGATTCGTGGCGGCCGGTGGATATGACACGCCTTCGTTCTGGACTAGCGACGATTGGAACTGGAAGACGGAGCGCGAGATTGCGCATCCTTTGTTCTGGAAGCGGGACGGGGATCGATGGTTGGTTCGCTGCATGTTCCGTGACGTGCCGATGGATGGGGAGCAAGGCCCGCTCGATTGGCCGGTTTACGTGAGCCAGGCGGAAGCCTCGGCCTATGCGCGGTGGGCGGGGAAGGATCTTCCTACCGAGGCGGAATGGCAACGGGCGGCGTATGGCGATGGAGCGCAGAGAGATGGTGGCAGCGAAGAGCCGAGCGCGCGGGTTGGGAATTTCGATTTTCGGCGCTGGGATCCGACGCCGGTGAACGCATTTCCCCGGGGCCAAAGCGCTCTTGGCGTCGACGATTTGTTCGGGAATGGATGGGAATGGACTTCCACGCTGTTTGGTCCGTTCGCGGGATTCGAACCGTTTCCGTTTTATCGCGGATACTCGGCCGATTTTTTTGATGGCAAGCACTTCGTGATGAAGGGTGGCTCGTCGCGCACCGCGGCGTGTATGTTGCGGCCCAGTTTTCGTAACTGGTTCCAGGCGCATTACCAATATGTGTATGCAGGTTTCCGCTGCGTCAAGCGCTGACTTGCGGATGTGAAGCGAAGTACGAAAGACGTACGAAAGGGGATTCTGGACATGCTTGTGCAGGCGATCACTACCAATGCCACTTACGATTTTGCCGCTGACGTTCACGCGGGTCTAACGCGGTCGGGACAGAAGGAACTCCCTTCCAAATATCTTTACGACGACGTCGGGTCGGCGTTGTTTGAGGTGATCAGCCACTTGCCGGAATATGGGCTGACGCGGGCCGACGAACGTCTGCTGCAGCGGCATGCGAATGAAATTGTGGAGCGGTTGAACGCTCCAGTGGCGGTCGCGGAACTGGGCAGTGGCAGCGGCAAGAAGACTCGCTGGATTCTTGAGGCGTTGAGCCGCTGGCAACGCACGTTTTATTATCCGGTAGAAATTTCGCGCTCGGCGCTGGTGATGTGCGAGAGGGAATTGCGCGATATCGATTCGATCAGTATTGTCGGCTTCGAGCGGGAGTATCTCGACGGTTTGCTGGAGGTGGCGGCACATCGACAGCGCAATCAGCAGCTTCTGGTGTTGTTCCTGGGCAGCACGATCGGCAATTTCCATCGTCCGGCGGGAATAAAATTTCTGACGGACGTGCGGCGCATTTTGATGCCGGGAGATTCGCTATTGCTGGGAACGGACCTGGAAAAATCCAATTCGCAATTGCTGAAGGCCTACGACGACGAAGTGGGCGTAACGGCGGCCTTCAATCTTAACCTGCTGGCACGCATTAATCGCGAATTGGACGCTGACTTTGATTTGCATCAATTCAAGCACGTCGCCAGGATCAACCACGAGGCTCGGAGCGTGGAGATGCACTTGCGATCGGAGCGGCGGCAGACCGTCCGCATCCCTGCAGCGGGTCTGACTGTCGACTTTGTCGAAGGCGAAACGATCTGGACGGAAAGCAGCCACAAATATACGGCTGGCGAAGTTTTCCAGATGGCGAGCGACGCCGGATTCCGGTGCCAGGCGCAGTGGATTGACGATCAGTGGCCGTTTGCCGAGAACTTGCTGGTGGCGGAATAGGTTTATAGTGTTTGATTCGCCGGGAGACCGTTCTCGATTTTCATTCTTTTAGACTTCACTTGTGAATGGAGGAAGCGATGGCGGAGGAATGTACGCACCTCGACCAAATCAAGGTTACCAAGACGACGACGCGCGTTTGCCCGGAGTGCGTGAAGATGGGCGACCAGTGGGTTCATCTCCGGATGTGCCTGATCTGCGGCAATGTTGGATGTTGCGATTCGTCCAAGAATAAACATGCGACGAAACATTTTCATCACACGAAGCATCCGCTGATGCGATCGATTGAGCGCGGCGAAACGTGGGTCTGGTGCTACGTAGACGAGATTGAAGCGACGGAACTGGCCGCGTAGCGCTGATGAGATCTGATTAATGCCGAAACCGATTTTACTGAGTGTCGATGACGATTCCGATGTGTTGCGGGCGATCGAACGCGACTTGCGTTCGCAGTATGGCGCGGACTATCGCGTCATAGGAAGCGATTCTCCCGAAGGCGCCCTGGATTTGTTGAAGCAGTTGAAGGTTCGCAATGACAGCGTGGCGCTGCTGCTTGTGGACCAGCGTATGCCCAAGATGGACGGGGTTTCGTTTCTGCAAGAGGCGATGCAGGTGTTTCCGGAAGCGAAACGCGCGCTGCTCACCGCTTACGCCGACACCAATGCTGCCATCAGCGCTATCAATCAAGCCAGCATCAATTACTTTTTCCTGAAGCCATGGGACCCGCCTTCGGAGCATTTGTATCCGCAAGTGAATGATCTGCTCGAGGATTGGCAGGCTTCATATCGGCCGGCGTTTCAGGGAATTCGGGTTCTCGGGACGCGGTGGTCGCCAAAGTCATACGAGTTGCGCGATTTTCTGGCGCGAAATCGTGTGCCGTATCAATGGATCGACGTGGAGTTTTCGGCCAACGATCCGGAGACGAAACGCCTGGTGGATGCGCTCGGCCCGGAGGCCGCGAGTTTGCCGGTGGTCCTGTTTCCTGACGGAACGAAACTTCTCGAAAGCTTGCCGGCGGATGTTGCGCAGAAAGTTGGGCTGCGAACACGGGCTCAAACTGATTTCTATGATCTGGCAATTGTTGGGGGTGGTCCGGCGGGACTTGCCGCTGCGGTGTATGGCGCTTCCGAGGGTCTGCACACGGTGATGATCGAACGCGAAGCGCCCGGCGGTCAGGCGGGCATGAGTTCGCGGATTGAGAACTATCTGGGATTTCCGTCGGGCCTCAGCGGCAATGACCTGGCGCGGCGTGCCGTGACGCAGGCTCAAAGATTCGGAGTAGAAATTCTTTCGCCACAAGAGGCGGTTGGAGTTCGCACGGAAGGCTCGTATCGCTTCATCAAGCTGGCCGACGGAACTGAGCTTTCTTGTCACGCGCTCATGATTGCCAGCGGTGTGCAGTGGCGAAAGCTGGTTGCTCCGGGCATTGATCGTCTGCAAGGCGCGGGTGTTTACTACGGCGGTGGAGCGACCGAAGCGCTCTCTTGTAAGGGAGAAACGGTCTACGTTGTCGGCGGCGCGAACTCGGCGGGCCAGGCGGCCATGAACTTCGCCAAGTTTGCGGATCGCGTCACCATGCTTGTGCGTGGGGATTCCCTCGCCGCCACCATGTCGCAGTATCTGATCGACCAGATTAAAGAGACTCCCAACATTCAGGTATGGGCTCATGCCAGCATTGCCGAGGCTCACGGCGAATCGCATCTCGAGGAAATCTCGGTTCTATGTTCTGACAGCAATAAACTCGAACGCGTGCCCGCGAATGCCATGTTTATTTTTATCGGCGCTCTGCCTCGTACAGACTGGCTGGGCGATCTGGTCGAGCGCGATGAGCGCGGATTTCTTTTGACCGGACCTGACCTGATCCGCGACGGCCAACATCCGAAGGGTTGGACGCTTGACCGTGATCCGTTTCTCCTCGAAACCAATATTCCCGGTATCTTCGCCGTCGGCGATGTGAGGCACGGTTCGGTGAAGCGTGTTGCGTCGGGAGTTGGTGAAGGGTCGGTGGCAGTGCAATTTATTCATCAATACTTGAGCAAGGTATAAATGGCAGAAATTTCGGAATTACGTCGCGTCGCTCCGTTCGCGGATTCCACCGACGATCAACTGAGCTGGTTTCTAAGCAAGGCTCAGGAGATGACCTTTAAGCCGGGCGATACCTACGTGCGTCAGGGGAGTCCTGCAGACACGATGTTTGTGGTTCTCGAAGGCGAGCTTGAGCTTCGCGGAGAGATCAGTGGTGAGGCGGTTGCGTTCACGATCGATGCCGGCCATGTCACAGGCGTGCTCCCGTTTTCGAGGATGAAGCAGTTCACGATCGGTGGCCGGGCGCTCACCACGAGCCGCTTGTTGCGTTTTCCAGCGGCACTTTTCCCAGAACTGATTCAGAAGATGCCCGAACTTGTGAAGCAGTTGGTGGGGCTCATGGCCGATCGTATCCGCGAAACCACGCGGATGGAGCAGCAGCGTGACCGGTTGGCCGCGCTTGGAAAACTCTCCGCCGGACTGGCGCATGAATTGAATAATCCCGCGGCCGCCGCCAAGCGCGCCACCGCTCAGCTGCGGACCGCCATCAAGAGGATCAAAGATGCGAGCGTTGAGCTCGGACGCCGGGAACTGTCGCCCGCGCAAAAAGCCGAGATCGAAAAGCTGGAAACAGCATTCGTGCAGAGCGACCAGCCGCCGGGCGATGCTCTGGCGATCAGCGATTTAGAGGAAAAAGTCGACTCGTTGCTACGCAGCCACGGACAGAACGATCTTTGGCAATTGGCGGCAGACCTGGCGCACAAAAACGTCGGGCCAGAGGTTTTGGAATCATTGTTTGCCATCCTCGAACCGGAAGCGGCGCGCGCTGCGCTGGTGAGGATCGCGGCCTCGGTTGAGATTTACAACATGCTGAACGAAATCGAGAGCGCCACGTCGCGTATTTCCGATCTGGTTGGAGCGATCAAGGAATACACCTACATGGACCAGGCGCCAGTGCAAAATGTCGATATTGTGAAGAGCCTGGAGATGACGCTTACCATCCTGAATCACAAGCTCAAACGCGGGGTTGTGGTGCAACGCGACTACCAGAAAGTTCCGTTTCTCGTGAATTCCTTCGGCAGCGAACTCAATCAGGTGTGGACCAACATCATCGACAATGCGATTGACGCCATGGGAGGAAAAGGCGAGCTTCGAATCCGCACTTACCGCGAGGATAATTGCGTGGTGGTGGAAATTGGCGACAATGGTCCGGGAATTCCGCCGGAAACCGAGCCGCACATTTTTGAGCCCTTCTTCACAACCAAGGGAGTCGGCGAAGGCACCGGGCTTGGACTCGACACCGTGCAGCGCATTGTCCGCAAGCACCGCGGCAATATTCAGGTCACGTCGAAGCCGGGGGATACACGCTTTCAGGTATGGCTGCCACTGTCTGATGGCGCGGCGCTGACTGCGAAGAATGAGAGCCCAGAATTGAAAGCACAAAGTTGAGAACACAGAATTGAGAGCCGAGAGTTGAAAGCACAATGAGCGCGAGATACTCAGGGAAAGTTGTGTTGATCACCGGCGGCACCGGCGGACTGGGACGCGCCGTGAGCCTCGCGTTTCTCGAGGAAGGTGCGACGGTAATCGTTACGTATCGCGCAGCGAAAGAATTGGATGATCTGAAGGCAGCGGCGGGCGCGAGCGCGACTTCGCTTTCGGGGTTAGCGGTTGACGTCACCGACGAGACGGCAGTGCGTTCATTGGTGGGAAGAATTCTCGAAGAAAATCGCCGGTTAGATGCGCTGGTAAATACCGTCGGCGGCTACGCGGGCGGCATTCCGTTGTGGGAGTTGGAAACAAAGACATTCAATCAGATGCTTGATCTGAATTTGCGCGCGGGTTATACATTGGCGCGGGCGGTTGTTCCGTTGATGCTCAAACAGAAGTCGGGAGCGATTGTGAACGTCGCGGCCAAGGCGGCGATCGACCATGGGGCCGGGGCGTCGGCCTATGCCGCGTCAAAGGCGGGCGCTGTGGCGTTGATGGATTCGTTGGCTGCGGAAGTGAAGGGAACCGGTGTGCGGGTGAACTCGATCCTTCCGAGCATCATCGACACCGAGGCCAATCGCAAGGCGATGCCGAATGCGGATTTTGCCAAGTGGCCGAAGCCCGCGGATATTGCGCGGGTCATTCTTTTCTTGTGCAGCGACGAAGCCAAGGTGGTGCAGGGCGCGGCGATTCCGGTGTATGGAGACAGCTAGGTTTCCATCTAGTAATCAGTAGAGCGCACTTCGCAGAATGCTTCGCGATCGCCAGGCTCGGAGGTTCTCATGTCGATTCGTCCCGTAAAGCGTCTCATTAAATCGAAGCCGACCCGCGAAGGCGCAGGCGTGCATCTGCGGCGTGCGTTTGGCTTCGGCAACACGGCTGAGTTCGATCCGTTTCTGTTGCTTGACGATTTTCGCAATGATGTTCCAGAGGATTATCTTGCGGGCTTTCCCTGGCATCCTCATCGCGGTATCGAGACCATCACGTATGTGCTGGCGGGGACCGTTGAACATGGCGACAGCATGGGGAATCGCGGTGCTATCGCTGCTGGCGACGTGCAGTGGATGACGGCGGGCAGCGGGATCATTCATCAGGAGATGCCCAAGGGCGATCCGGCGGGACGGATGCATGGCTTTCAGTTGTGGGCGAATCTCCCGGCGTCGCTCAAGATGACGTCGCCGCGATACCAGGAAGTGAAGTCACTCGACATCCCTGAGGTGAAAGACGACGATGGGACGCATGTTCGGGTTGTCTGCGGGAATTTCTGGGGTAAGACGGGTCCAGTCGATGGAATTGCGGCGGATCCGATTTATCTCGATGTGTCGGTCGCTCCGGGACGGAGAAAGACGCTCCCCGTAGAAACGACGCGGCACGCCTTCGCGTATGTTTTTGGAGGATCGGGAAAATTCTGTAATGCGTCGGGACCGCTGGCGGTGCCGACGGAAGCGGTGGAGTGGGCGGACACCCATCCGCCTTCCGAGGCGGACAACCGGTCTCTGGTTGTGTTCGATCGCGGCGACGAAGTCACAGTGCAGGCCGGGGACGATGGCATACGCTTCCTGCTGGTTTCTGGGAAGCCGCTCGAAGAACCCGTGGCCTGGTATGGCCCCATTGTCATGAACACGCAGGAACAACTTCGCCTGGCGTTCGACGAACTGGAGCGCGGGAAATTTCTAAAAGAGAGCTAGTGAAGCGAGCTAGCGAAGAGAGCTAGTGCGTCGGCAGCAGACCGAAAACACCCACTCCGGTTGTCGTCCCCACATAGACCTTGCCGTTGGCAATCATCGGTGTGATGTATTTGTTTCCGTTGCCGAAGTTGTCACGGCCTCCTGACGCCTGGTTTGAGTTATACAACTCCACACTGAGATTGTTGGCACTGTAGGCGTAGAGCACAGCCGGTGAAGTGTTTGAGGTGGCCCACAGAATCAAATTCTTTGCCGAGAAACCCGAGATGCTGGGCGTGGCTCCCGGATAAGGGAACGTCGTGCTCGTGGATGAGGCAGGGATTGCGTTCAGCATCGCGTTGGAATTGAAGGCAAACGCCTTGATGGCGTCGCCGACTGCTCCATAATAAATTCTGTTGTTCGTGAATGCCGGCGATGAAAATACTTGCCCGCTCAAGACCCCGGTGAGTTCCTGATAAATGTTGGTATTGTTGCTGGGATTAAACTTGCCCATCTTGGCGCGGTTGGCCAAATAGATGTTCTGATCTTTGCCAGCGCCAACGACCAGCGTGTGCTCCACTTTGTTGGAATCCTTGATGTTGGGTACGACCATGGCGCCACCCGAGCCCAGATCCTCGTCTGAATTCGACTCGCTCACGGTGTTGAACATGTTGAAGTAGTCGGCGACCGCCAGTTTTCCGCCTTTGGTCGACAGTTTCATGATGGCGTTGCCGTAGTCGCCGTTGATCGGAAATCCACCGCTGTTGAGTGTGGTATCGAAGGTTCCGTTGGCGTCGAGGAAATAGATATTTCCGCTATTGTCGGCCGCTAGTCCGGCGCCGGCAGACCAGATTGCTCCTTCGCTGCCGTTCGGGGTTACGTTGAGCACCGACTGCTGAGCGAGTGTCGCTTCGTTGTAACCGATGATCCAACCGGTATAGGGGCGGATGTCGCAATGCGAGGCCCACGACGTGTAGATGACGTGATTCACCAGTAATAGGCCGGCGCGATCTTTGTATTGCTTGGGGTCGAAGATCACAAAACCATTCTGGCTGTTGTCACCGGTACCGGGAAACTTGGCCGCAATGTCGACTGGGCCGCCGAATTCTTCCGCTCCGGTGGTGATATCGAGGGCGTGAATGCGCTGGTGATAGTTAGAACTGGAGTCCTTGCTCATGGCGACGACATAGATCGTTCCGTGCGGGCCGGAGGTGGGATCAACCACGGGTGTTGAGGTGACTCCGATTTCGGGGCTTACCTGGCCGCAGCCGCGGTTGTCCGATGGAGATTCGCCCGACGCCAGCGTCGTGACGTGCCAGAGATTCGCTCCGGTATCGGCGTCAAATCCGTAGACTGTGCCGTGTTCGGTGGCCACAAAAAGAACGTTATGAGTGACTCCGGCGATGCTCACATTGGGAGCGTGGAGAGGCTGAGCATCGACGCGGCCATCAGTTGAAATCAGAAATAGTTTCCCGAACGCGGTCGCATTGACGTTCGTGAGGGTAAGCGCGGTCTCCGCTTGGTTCCGGCCGGTTCGAAGGTTGTCGTTGTGATAGGTGAGGACGCCGTGAAAGGCCGGAGCTGCCGCGACATCCATCTCGCGGCGCAGAAAAAGAACCGACGGTAGCACTAGAAGGAACAGGGTGGTGGAGAGAATGAAAACGCGAGCGGGGAGAAATGGTTTCATGAAACACCTCGGAATGCGGCGTTGGATGCGGGGTTCGATCCGGCTGTTGCCGGGCTCGAACGGAAGTGGGCGAAACGATTCTAACCGACCGTTGACATTGACGGCAAAACTCGGAAGTACCTAAACTCGGAAGTATCGGGGCTTCTCAGGAAGGCCGAGCCAGATTCTGCTGCAGAGTCTCGCGATTCAACTCACCTTCCCAGCGCGCAAGGACGAGCGTGGCCACGCCATTGCCAATCATATTGACCAACGCTCGAAACATGCTCAGGAAACGATCGATGCCGAGTATCAACGCCATGCCCGCTACCGGGATCGTCGGAATGACAGATAGCGTGCCGACAAGCGCGATGAACGATGCGCCCTGAACTCCACTCGCGCCCTTGGATGTAAGAACAGCCACGGCGAGAATCGTGAGTTGCTGGGTGAGAGTCAGATGAGTGTTGGTCGCCTGCGCCACGAACAGCGCGGCCAGCGTCATGTAGAGGCTGGTTCCATCGGTGTTGAAAGTGAACCCGGTCGGCACGATGAGGCCAACGAGCGATTTGGAGCAACCGAGCTTTTCGAGCTTCGCCATGAGCGTGGGGATGGCGATCTCCGAGGAACTCACGGCGAGCACCAGCAGGATCTCTTCCTTGATATAGACAAGGAAACGAAAGATGCTGAAGCTGGCCGCCCACGCGATCACGCCGAGGACGGCTACAACGAAGAATACCGAGGTGATCCAAAACGTCCCGATCAATTTGGCGAGCGGGCCGAGTGAGGCGAGGCCGAATTTGCCGACAGTGTAGGCCATTGCGCCGAAAGCTCCAATGGGCGCGAATTTCATCAAGACGTTCGTCACCATGAAGACGACCTGGGTGAGCGAATCGACGAGGTCAACCAGTGGCTTGGCGCGCGGTCCGGCGGCGGAGAGAGCAAATCCAAAGAGCAGGGCGATGAAGACGACTTCTAGAATGTCTCCTTTGGCGAAGGCATCGATCACGGTCGTCGGAATGATGTGCATCAGAAATTCGACGACGCCCTGGGCTTTGGCTTGTCCGGCGTAGTCGCTGACCGCCTTGGTGTCGAGCGTGGCGACGTTGACATTAAACCCGGCTCCGGGACGAACGACGTTGCCTACCAGCAAACCGATCAGCAAAGCGATCGTGGAAACGACTTCGAAGTAAAGCAACGCCATACCACCGACGCGGCCGACTTTCTTCAGATTCTCCATGCCGGCGATGCCGCTGACCACAGTGCAGAAGATGATCAAGGTGATGATCATCGTAATGGCGCGGATGAACGCATCCCCGAGCGGCTTCATTGCCATCGCGCGAACCGGGTCAACATAGCCAAGGATGATGGCGAGGACGATGCACACCATGACCTGCACCCAGAGGACGCGGTAGAAGGGCGGTTTGGAGGATGCTGAGTCCTCGACCGGAGTCGGCGGCGCTGGAGTGCTTGTGTTCATTGAGTAGTGTCTGTTCCTGATTCAGTTGATCGTTACTTCCTTGATCGTCGCAAGTGTTGATCCTGCCATAGCGAGGGCGAGACGCCCGTTCGCCTTCGCTCATGGCGGGTTCTTGGAGTGGCTGTCGAGACGACGCTGCTTTTCGTCTTGCTATTTCGGCGGTGCGGGTTCCAACGTGTGCACCAGCCATGGAATGATTACTTCTTTGAATATCCGGGGATCGGGCCACACTCCTACTTGCCGGCCCAGGTGACCTCCCTGCGGATTGACCCATGCCGTCTTTGGCACATCGCCTGAATTCATGAGCAGGTAGATATCGTCGATCGGGACCTGCGTGTCTTTGACTCCGGCAAGAATGAGCATCGGAGCCATCGGCTTGCCGAGCAGACCTTGTTTCACCAGCGATATCTTCGGCAACTCTTCTGCCATCTGATCGATGGTCGTCACGTTGTCGAAAATTGCCATCAGCGCCGGAACCTGATCGAAAAGATACTCGCGATTACCGAGTAGAGAGTTCATGAGGAACTCTTTCTGAAAGAACTTGTCGATGGGCGGAGATTGGGCGCTGCATCCTCGCAAACGTGCACGCTCGACAATTGCCATCTTCGTGGCCCAATAGGCTCCCCAACTCACACCGTGCATGGCGACGCGGTTCTTGTCGATCTCGGGGCGAGTGGCGATGTAGTCGAGCACGCGCGACAGAACGCGCTCGGCGTTTTCGCTGACTTTGATTGGATTCTGTCCGGTGCCTGGTCCGTCGACGGCCAGATAGCCGACGCCGAAGGGGAGAATCGCACCGAAGCTCTCGGCTAAATCTTCTTTGCGGCTGTCGAGTCCGTTGACGGCGAAGACGAGCGGCACGGGACCAGTCGCGTTTTTCGGCAGGCGCAGATAGGCGATGATTTCTTTGCCTTCGAAGGGAATCTTCACGATCTCAAGTGGCGGATCCAAGAACCGTGCATGCGCTCGAAACGCCTCGATCGCTTTTTCGTACGAGCGCTGCTTGCCGGGAGACGCGGGGATGGGCCAGCGTCCGAAGGAGTAGAGACGCCAGGCGCGGATGTAGTCGGCGTTGGCTTTCGTCGGATCGGTTTTTTCGAGCGACTTGGCCTCGTTCATGTAGTGATCGGCGACGCCCATAAATGCGGCGGCCCATTCGTCTTTATCTTTGGTGTGGACTGATTTGAGAGCTTCGCTGACGTCGCCGGCATCGAGGCCGATCAGCGGATACTGCCCGACTTCCGCGCGGCGCACGGCTTCGGTTTTGATTTCTTCGATGGTCCGCTCTGCGCGCTGTTGCGCCACGGAGGAAATGCAGAGCGGGAAGACTACGGCCAGAAGCGAGCCCAGCGAAATACAGGATCGAACGAGTGGGGAAGTACTTCCTGATGGTCGAGACACGGGATGAGTCCTTTCAGGTTGAAAAAATATGGGGCCGGAGGGTCCGGCCCCGGATTGCGAAACGAAAGCGATCAGAAAATAAGTTTCAGTCCTAGTTGAACGGCGCGGCTTCCGCCCGATCCGATGACCGGGTTGGCGGCGGCGACGTCGGGAGTGGCGCAACCACAACCGAAGCCACCGGCAGATGGATCGTTCAGACCGAAACCATTCTGGCCTCCGTAGGGATTGGCGAGGTTAGGGTGATTAAAGATGTTGAAGAACTCGGCACGGAATTGTGCACGGAAACGCTCGCTGAAGTGCCAGTTCTTGGCCACAGAGAAGTCGACGTTTTTGAAGCCGGAGTCGGGGAAGGTGTTGCGGCCCATGTTGCCGAATTGTCCGAGGGCTGGCGGGATCATCACTGAATTGCCTTTGGCGTAGCAGCCGAAAAGATTGAGCGCCGCTGTCGCAGCGCCGGGCGTGCCGCCGTCCAATGCCAGAGCCTTTGATGTGCAGGCTGAGGGCAATCCGGTTGTCCCGACCGTGTACTGCGGAATTCCGGTTGGTCCAGACTTGAAGTCATCGGTGTTGCCAAAGAAATTCCAGCGAATCGGGCTGTTGGCCGGCGGGCTGACCGGAAGCGAGCCGACGCCGGCAGCATCGGTCCCTTCATCGATCGGACCCCAATATTGCGGAGTTTGTAGAGTAATGATCGAGTTCAGTTCCCAACCCTCGAAGGTCTGGGCGTAGCCTTTCTTCCCGGGAATGGCGTAGGTGAGGGAAAGCGTCAGGCGGCTGCGAACATCGAAATCACTGTTCCCGTATTCGGCGGCCACGTTGTGTGCGTTCTGCGGCAGTCCAGAGCCATAACCGAAGTCCCAGTTTGCGCCCACATCGTCAAGCGAGTGCGAGAAGGTATAGCCAGCGACCATGCTCAGGCCGTGGAAGTTTCTGGAATTGAGCGTCACTTGCAAGCCGTTGTAATTGGAGCGGTAGACATTGGCCATCTGAAAGATATTGGCGAGGTAGGGGAACTTGGTCGCGAACGGCCGGTTGGCTTCTTCGGTGCCGTTCAGATCGACATTGCAATTGTTATAAAGAGGAGCGCTCGCGAGACAGAGGGTCAGCGCTCCACCCGGGCCAGTGTCCCATCCCGATCCGACCGGCGGCTGGTTGATGTCGCGAATGCCGATCAGGTTCCCGCCGTGGTTGCCGACGTAGGCCATCTCCAGTGTCAGGTTTGGAGTGAATGCGTGTTGCACGCTGAAGGTCCAGTTCCAGATGCGGGGAGTCGTCAGGTTTCGGTCGACGCTCATGATCGGGCACGGGCTGTCGAAGCAATCGATGGTGGGGCTGCCGTAGATGGGGCCAACATCCCAGGGATAGTTCGGGAAGACCGTGATATTGCCCGTCGTGATCGTGCCGCCGGGAACGATTCCCGCAGTCGGAACGCTGCCCGGGCCAAAGGCGTTGTTGAAAGCGATGAAAGACTGCCAATTCACAGTCTCGTACGTGAGACCGAGGCCACCGCGAAACACTGTCTTTCCATTTCCCTTGGTATCCCACGCGAAGCCCACGTGTGGGCTGAAGCCCTGGTGATCGGGTTTGTAGAGGCTGCTGATCTTGTTCGCGCCTGTGTTTACCTGAACCAATCCCACGTTGGGATCGAAGTTGCCCAACAGATTATGCTCTTCACTCGGCACCGAGCTGAATTCGTATCGCACGCCGAGATTGAGAGTCAGGGTCTTCGTGGCTCTCCAGTCATCCTGGAAGAACAAACCGTAGGCCCAGTTGTGCAAGTGCAGCGTCGGATCTCCCACTTCGACTGTCGCCTTGAACGGCGCGCCGGAGAAGAAGTCCTCGAGTTGAGTGGTATTCAGGAAGTTGCCGGGGTTGTTGGGATCGGGAGTGTTGCCGCCAAGAAAAGTGATGCTGCCACGGGAATTTCCGTAAGAAGCGTTGGTAACGTTGTTGCGATGTATCTGAGCGCCGAACTTGAACGCGTGCTTTCCCGTGATATAGGAAACGTGGTCGTTGAACTGAATCACCTCGTCGGGGCCTTGAAACTTCGGCCATTTGAAGGCGCCAAGACCAGGGAAGAAGTAGCCGCCAAAGCCAATTCTCGGAAGGCCCCCGGTGAATTGGCCGGTGACGCCTGTGTCCAGACCATAACTTGTGGCAGGCGTGTTGAGATCCCCCGGCAGCGTGGGCTGATACAAACGGCTATAGCCAAAGCGGGCTTCATTCACCCAGTGCGCGTTCGGAGTCCATATCCAGCTTCCCCCGGCCAACTGGGCCCGCGTGTGAATAGTGGACAGCCAATTGGGCTGCAACTCCGGGAAGTCCTCGACCGTTCCCGAGTTGTTGCCGAAGAAATACATGCCACTGATGTTTTGGCGGTCGTTGACCCTGAAGTCTCCCCGGCCCACGAAGTTCTTCACGCTGACATCGTTGTTGAATCCGTTCGCAATGTTGATAGTGGGATTGTTGTTGGTGGGAAACCCTTTGCCATTGCAGGTGACCGCGGAGCCGGCGAGCGCGCAGCCGGCAACTTGCAAGCTCGCGGGACTGATCGTCACGCCCAGAAGCTTGCAGGTCGGCGATGGCATCGACAATGCTGCCGGCGCAATCTCCTGTCACGCCCGGAGAAAGGCAGTTAGGCATTGTGGGCGTCGGCATCGACACCATCGACGGGCTGGTGATTCCGCCGAAGGAGTTGGCGACGTCGTACATCTGGCCCTCATAGGCTCCGAAGAAGAAGGCTTTGTTCTGGATCAGTGCTCCGCCAACACTCCCGCCGTATTGCTCGAGAGTTCGCGGCAGTTTGCTGGCGGGAACGGTGTTGAAGAAGTTCCTCGCGTCGAATACGTCGCCGTCGCGGCCAAACGCAAATGCCGTTCCGTGCAAACCGTTGGTGCCGGATTTGAGGCCGACGTTGACAACCGATCCAGGCTTCCAGCCGTATTCCGCGGGCGGGTTCTGCTGAATGTTGAATTCCTGAATGGAGTCGATTGGCAAGATTGTCGCCGAGTCGCCGGCGATGCCGGCACCGTTGATGATCGCTTGGCCGGAGTAGGGCTCGCTGTTGAACAGTCCCTCGACAAAGTATGCGTTGTCTTCCGCGCGCAACCCGTTGGTGCTGGTGGTCGAAAATCCTCCGCCCGGGTATCGCACGACGCCGGGGCGCAATTGCAGGAGGTTTTCGTAGTTGCGGCCATTCAGCGGAAGGTCATTGATCTGGGCATTGCTCAGCGTTCCGCCTAGAGTCGAGGAAGTGCTGTTCACGAGGGGAACTTCGTCGGTGACCACTACCGTCTCGGAAACCTGGCCGGCAGGCAACGTGAGATCGACCCGCAAGTCCTGTGCAACTTCGATGACGATGTTGACGCGCTCGACGGTCTTGAAGCCTTTGGCTTCGCCACGAACCTTATAAACGCCAGGCGGCAGCTGCGTGGCCACGTAATTTCCGGAGTCATCGGTGACGACAGTGCGAATACTGCCGCGCTGCGTGTCGGTGACGACGACGGCGGCTCCGGGTACGGCCGCGCCCGATGAGTCGCTGATAGTTCCCAAGATCCGGCCCGTGGTAGTTTGGGAGAACATCGGAGCAGAGATGGCGATCAACAGGCAAACCATGCCCAGGATCCGGATGCCATTCGACGGAGAATGCATTATTACCTCCAAATCCTTAAATAAGGACGGAAGAATTCGGTCGCGGGTGCTGCGACCGCTTTCGATCTGAAATTAAAAGCGACGGCGTTTTGAAGGTATAGCCTTGACGTGGCCCACCCGTCAAGTAGTATTGTGGTCCAACCACTGGATGGCCACTGGGCCGGTGGTGGAAAATCGCGGCCATCCGACCAGTAGCGGCAAATATCGGACAGGTGCAAATCGTAAAGGACGAATCTAAGGATGGCGATTGCGACGATAAATCCCGCGACCGGTGAGATCGTAAAGACCTTTGAACCCCTGACCCCGGCGCAAATCGAGCAGAAACTGCAACTGGCGGTGGCGGCTTTTCAAGTGCATCGGCGGACGACGTTCGCCGACCGCGCGGCAAAAATGATGCGCGCGGCCGAGATTCTGGAGAAAGAAAAAGACGAGTGCGCTCACTTGATGACGCTCGAAATGGGCAAACCGCTGAAGGCAGCCGTGGCCGAAGCCCAGAAGTGCGCTCTCGGGTGCCGCTATTACGCCAACCACGCCGAGAAATTTCTCGCCGACGAAGTGGTGGAGACGGGAGCGAAACGGAGTTTCATCCGCTATCTGCCGATTGGTCCGATTCTGGCGGTGATGCCGTGGAATTTTCCTTTCTGGCAGGTGTTTCGGTTCGTCGCACCCGCATTAATGGCGGGGAACGTCGGGCTTCTGAAGCACGCATCGAACGTTCCGCAATGCGCGTTGAAGATCGAAGACATCGTTCGGCGGGCAGGTTTTGCCGAGGGCGTATTTCAGACTTTGCTGATCGGATCGGGGCCGGTCGACTCTATCCTGAACGATCCGCGAGTGGTCGCTGCTACTCTTACCGGCAGCGAGCAGGCCGGAATTCAAGTCGGAATTTCGGCGGCCAAGCGCATCAAGAAAGTCGTGCTCGAACTTGGAGGCAGTGATCCCTTTATCGTAATGCCGAGCGCCGATCTGGACGCGGCGGTCGCGACCGCTGTCGACGCGCGCGTGCAGAACAACGGGCAGTCGTGCATTGCCGCGAAGCGCTTCATTGTCGCGGAGAAAATTGCCGATGAATTTCAGAGCAAGTTCGTCACCCGCATGAAGAATCTCCGCATCGGCGATCCATTTGACGACAGCACTCAACTGGGGCCGCTGGCCAATGCTGACGCTGTTACTTCTCTTGATTCTGACGTAAAAAAGTCGGTCGCAGCGGGTGCGCGAGTACTTACCGGAGGCCATCCCCTGGACCGTCCCGGGAACTTTTATGCGCCGACCGTGCTCACGGATATCCCCAAAGATTCGCCCGCGTATAACGAGGAATTCTTCGGTCCGGTGGCCTCGATTTTTCGCGTGAAGGATGTGAATGAGGCGATCCGGATTGCAAACGACAGCCGCTTTGGGTTAGGCGCGAGCGCCTGGACGAACGATCCAGAGGAGACGGAACGCTTCATCAATGAGCTGGAGGCGGGCATGGTGTTCTTGAACAAGATGGTCGCTTCCGATCCGCGCCTGCCCTTCGGAGGCGTGAAGTATTCGGGGCACGGCCGCGAGCTGGCGGAGCACGGCATTCGCGAGTTTATGAATATAAAGACGGTGTGGATTCAATGATTTACGGGCGAGCCTAACGCCTAATTTTCGAGGTATAAGCTCGGATTTTGCGGGGTGAGAAGAACGAATGTAGTTGAGGTTCGCGGAGGTGGTATAGTGGTCGTACCAGTAAACCTTTATGGTTAACTCCGCGACGATTGAGGGCCAAATGCGAAACGACGCCGTGGATTCTCTGGCTGCCAAGCCGATTTATCGAACCGTAAAAACTTCACGTCTCTACGAACAGATTGTGCAACAGGTGGAGGAATCGATCTTAAAGGGCCAGCTGAAGCCCGGGGATCAGTTGCCGGCTGAGCGCGATTTGGCGCTGCGCTTCGGCGTGAGCCGCACGGCCGTGCGAGAGGCGGTCAAGACCCTGCGCGAAAAAGGTCTGGTGGAAGCGTATTCGGGACGCGGTACGTTCGTGACCAATGGCACGTCGCAGGCGATCCGGCAGTCGCTGGATCTGATGATCCGGATCAACCCCCAGGAAGGCTCAGCAAATCTGGCTGAGTTGCGCATGGTGCTGGAGCCGGAGATTGCGGGGCTGGCCGCTCCGCGAATTGAAGACCAACTGCTGGCCACCATGCGAGAAGCGGTGGTGGTGATGGACCGAAGCTTGAACGAGCCGGACGCCTACGTCGAGGCGGATCTGGATTTTCATCTGGCGCTGGCGGAAGCGGTAGGCAATCCTCTGATTTTGTCGCTGCTCGATTCGATCGTCGGTCTGCTGCGCGAGCAGAGGACGCGGATTTTCGATGTGCGCGGCGGTCCAGAGCGTGGACAGTTCCATCACAAGCGCATTTTGGCGGCAATCGAGCAGCGCGATTCGGAAGCGGCGCGCGAAGCGATGCGGGCGCACTTGCAGCAGGTGCTGAACGATTCGTCGCCTCCGGCGAAAATCGGCGCACAAAGCGCCTCTCGGCCGAAGCCGGGTTTGTAGGCGAAAGGGACTGCGATCTATGGCGAAGCTCGGATTTATCGGCCTCGGTGTGATGGGCGGCAACATGGTCGCCCGTCTGCTCGAAAAGGGACATACCGTGACGGGTTACAACCGGACGCGCGCAAAGGCGCAGTGGTTGATCGACAAGGGGATGAAGTTTGCCGAGTCTCCGAAAGCGGTTGCCGAGGCTTCGGACGTGACCTTCTCGATGGTCACAAACATCCCCGCGCTGGCGGCTGTTACGGAAGGTCCCGAGGGTTTGCTCGCTGGCATCGGCCCCGGCAAATTCTACGTTGACATGAGTACGGTGAGTCCGGAAGTGAGCCGCGCGCTGGCCGCGAAAGTTCGCGAAAAGGGCGCGGACATGATCGATGCGCCGGTTTCCGGCAGCGTGATCACGTTGCAGCAGGGCAAGCTTTCGGTGATGGTCGGCGGTCGCAAGGAGACTTTCGAGAAACTGAAGCCGCTGCTGCTCGATGTTGGTCCGAAGGTTACGCACGTCGGCGACAACGGCGTTGCCTTGTCGATGAAGATCGCGGTGAATCTGCAACTGGCAGTGCAGATGCTGGCTTTCTGCGAGGGCGTGCTGCTGGCGGAGAAGAGCGGCATTCCGCGCGAAGTTGCGGTCGATGTCATGGTCCATAGCGCGATTGCGTCTCCGATGATTGTGTATCGCGGACCATTCGTGTTGCAGCAGCCGCCGGAAGCATGGTTCGACTGCAACATGATGCAGAAAGATATGCTCCTCGCCATGGATCTGGGCCGCAAATTGAATGTCCCCGTGCCGACGACGGCGGTCAGCAACGAGTTTCTGACGGCGGCCCGGGGCATGGGGTGGGAGAAGCTGGACTTCGCGGTGATGTTTGACGTTCTCGCGACGATGTCGGGGGTGAAGACGGCGACCTTGACGGGATTGAAGACGGGAGACAAGAAATGACCACCGCGACTGAGCCGAAAGAGACTTCAGAGAAAACCGACCTGCTGCTGCGGATGTACCGGCAGATGGTCGCGATCCGCCAGTTTGAAGGGCAGGTCAACGAACTCTATACGCGCGCCCTGATGCCCGGGTTGGCGCATCTCTACATCGGCGAGGAAGCGATCGCGGTAGGAGTCTGCGAAGCGCTGAATCGCACCGACTACGTCACCAGCACCCATCGCGGTCACGGACATTGTTTGGCGAAGGGCGCATCTCCCGATCTGATGTTTGCCGAGTTGTTGGGAAAGAAAGCTGGCTACTGCAAGGGTAAGGGTGGGTCGATGCACATTGCCGATCCCGCCACCGGGAATCTGGGGGCGAACGCGATTGTCTGCGGAAGCGCCGGGATCGCCACTGGAGCCGCATTTTCAGCGAAGCGACTGGGCAACGGCCGCGTGGCTGTGTGTTTCTTCGGCGAAGGTGCGTTGGGGCAGGGCGTGTTGTATGAAGTCATGAACCTGGCGCAGCTTTTCAAGCTGCCGGTGATCTACGTCTGCGAGAACAACCTCTACACCGAATACACCCATTTCTCCGAGACGACGGCGGGGGACATTCTGACGCGGGCGATGGCTTTTGGCCTGGACGCTGCGAGCGTTGATGGTCAGGACGTGCGGGCTGTGAATGAGACTGCGAAGCGGTTGGTAGATCGCGCGAGGCGTGGCGACGGGCCGTCATTTCTTCTTTGCAATACCTACCGCTATCACGGACACCACGTCGGAGATATCAACCGCGAATACTATCGTTCGAAACAAGAAGAGCAGGAGTGGAAGACGCAGCGTGATCCGATTGCGAACTTCGGGAAATGGCTGATCGAACAGAAACTCGCCGACGCGGCGACTCTTGCTGAAGTGCAGACGGAACTTGAAGCTGAAATGAAAAAAGCGGTGGAGTTCGCGGTAGCGTCGCCCTACCCGAGTGTCAGTGAAGTGGAAGAGGACGTCTATGCCTGAAACTCTGCCTGAAACTATCGCTCCCGCCGGGACTCGAGAACTGACATTCGCGCAGGCGATCCGCGAAGCGCTGGCTGAAGAGATGCGTCTGGATTCTACCGTCTGCATCATGGGCGAGGATGTGGCCGAGGCAGGCACTCCCTTCAAAGTGCTCTCGGGGCTGCTCGAAGAATTTGGCAAAGATCGGGTGCTCGATACACCGATCTCTGAGGCGGGATTCACCGGGCTCGCGGTGGGCGCGGCCATGACGGGGATGCGTCCGGTGGTCGATATTATGTTCGGCGACTTTATTACGCTGACGATGGACCAGATGGTGAACCAGGCCGCGAAGGTTCACTACATGTCGGGCGGAAAGTGGAAAGTTCCGATGGTGATGCGGACCACCATGGGGGCGACACGCCGTTCGGCTGCGCAGCATTCGCAATCGTTGCATGCGTGGTACTGCCATGTGCCGGGATTGAAAGTCGTGCTGCCGTCGACTCCTTACGATGCCAAGGGGTTGTTGAAGGCGGCGATTCGGGACGAGAATCCCGTGGTGTTTTTCGAAGATAAGATGATGTACAAGCTCAAAGGCCCGGTGCCTGAGGGAGATTACACCGTTCCGCTGGGGGTGGCCGATGTTAAACGCGTCGGTGAAGACATCACACTGGTCGCGACCAGCAGCATGGTTCAGGTCGCACTCGGGGCAGCTGTGTTGCTCGAAGAAATCGGAGTCAGCGCCGAGGTGGTTGATCCGCGGACGATGTGGCCGCTCGACGAGAAGACGCTGGTCGACTCCGTGAAGAAGACCTCGCGCGCGATCATTCTTGACGAGGGCTATGAGCGCTACGGTGTCACTGCCGAACTTGCTTCGGTGATCGCGACCGGCGCATTCTACGATCTGGACGCTCCGGTGAAACGCATGGGCGCGATGCATGTTCCAATTCCGTTTTCGCCGCCGCTGGAAGATGCGACGGTGCCGACGGAACAGACGGTGTTCGAGGCCGCGCGCAAACTCTGCGGCAAGTAATTAAGACCTCAGCGAGGATAATTCTATGGCTCTACCAACCTACGGTTCGATGGCGGTGGATTGGGAAAATCGGATTGACTTTGACCGTCTGCGCCGCGAACGGTTGGCGCGCGCCAAGGATCTCCTAAAAAAAACGGAGATGGGAGCGTTGTTGTGTTTCGACATGAACAACGTCCGCTATCTGACGGCGACGCACATTGGCACGTGGGCGCAGGATAAAGCGAATCGATTCACGCTGCTTCCTCAGAACGACGAGCCGATCTTGTGGGACTTTGGATCGGCGGCCAAGCATCATCAACTGCATTGCCCATGGCTGGGCGAGCGTTCGCGCGCAGGAATCTCGGTGCTCCGCGGAGCCATGACTCCCGAGATGGGGCGGGCCGAGGATGTGGCGAAGAAGATTCGCATCGAGCTCGAAATGCGGGGATTGCATAAAGAGCCGGTGGGTATCGACATCATCGAATTGCCGGTTTTGTTTGCGCTGCAAAAAGAAGGCATCAAAGTTGTCGACGGGCAGGCGCTGATGTCGGAGGCGCGGGTTATCAAAACGCGCGACGAGATTTCGTTGCTCAATCACTCCGCGATGATGGTCGATGCTGCTTACGACGAACTCTATCGCGCCATGAAGCCGGGGATGAGCGAGAACCAGGCGGTGGGGCTGGTGAGCAAAGTTCTCTACGACATGGGATCCGAATACGTCGAAGCTGTGAATGCCATTTCCGGCGAGCGTTGCAATCCGCATCCGCATGTCTTCTCCGATCGCGTGCTGCGTCCCGGCGATCCGGTGTATTACGACATTCTGCACTCCTACATGGGATACCGGACCTGCTATTACCGCTGCTTCACGATTGGCTACGCGTCGCACGCGATGAACGACGCTTACAAACGGTGCCGGGAATATCTCGACGCGGCGATTGAACTGGTGCGTCCGGGGAGGACGACGGCTGAGATCGCCTCGGTCTGGCCCAAGGCCCAGGACTTCGGCTTCCCGAACGAAGAGGCGGCGTTTGCGCTCCAGTACGGTCACGGGATCGGGCTCGCGATCTGGGAGAAACCTGTGATCAGCCGGCTCGTTTCGCTGGAGCATTCTGTGGAGATCAAACCCGGCATGGTGTTTGCGCTCGAGACGTTCTGGCCATCGACCGATGGCTGGAGTGCGGCGCGCATCGAGGAAGAAATCGTGGTCACGGAGACTGGGCACGAAGTCATCACGCGCTTCCCAGCGGAAGAGTTACTGGTTGCCGGACGGCACTATTTCACAGTGGACGGACCGCTGCCCGCAATTCGAGAAACGGAATCGAAGCCGAGCCGGCGCGTGCGCGAGATGATTGAGGCGAGTTCGAAGCACGAGCGCGTGGAAGTCGGCGACTAAATTTCGCGCAAGAGAAGAATCCAAGAATTATCTAAGAATTATTCAAGAATATGGCGATCAGTGTCGTAATGCCCGCGCTCGAAATGGCCCAGGAAACCGGGAAGCTAATTTCGTGGATAAAAAGAGAAGGCGATGCCGTGGCAAAAGGCGAGCCGCTGCTGGAGATCGAAACCGACAAGGCCGTCATGGAGATCGAGTCTCCTGGCGACGGAGTGCTGGCTGGCGTTAAGGTTCAGGCTGGGGCAGAGGTTCCGGTGGGCCGCACGATTGCCTGGATCGTTCGTCCCGGAGAAAGTGTTCCGGCGGATGAAGTTGTGGTTGAGTCAGGAAGGAAAATCACCGCTCCGGCGGCTGCCGTCGTGAGCGTGGTGAGCCCGGCGCCTGCTCGGACTGAGGACATCAAGATTTCTCCCAAAGCGCGGCGGCTGGCGGCCGAACGTGGCGTCAACCTCGTCGACGTTCGTGGGTCGGGTGCAGGCGGCGAGATTCTCGCGTCCGATGTTGTGGCTGCGGCCGAAGCCAAATCCGCGTCGTCGCCGGCGATCGTCGATGCAGGAAATCCCATTTCGCGTCTGATGGCTGAGCGGACCACGCAAAGTTGGACTACAGTTCCGCATTTTTTCTTGTCACGTGACGTCGATGCGACCGCCTTGAACGAAGCGCGTTCGAAACTTGGACCGGAGATTGAAAAGGCGCAAGGTGTGAAACTGACCCACAGCGACCTGTTGGTCGCGTTGGTGGCGCGTGTTCTGCGCAAGCATTCGAGGATGAACGCCAGTTGGTCCGCCTCAGGTGTGCGCGAAAACGATGCGGTGAACGTCGGTCTGGCGATGGCAGTCGATGGCGGAGTGGTCGCTCCGGTGATTCAGAATGCCGACCGGGCTGCACTGGCCGAAATTGCGAAACAACGCCGCGATCTCACGGAACGCGCGCGGAGTGGGAAGTTGCGCCCGGCCGATCTTGCGGGCGGTACCTTCACCATCAGCAATCTCGGAATGTTTGGCGTGGACGCATTTACCGCCATCATTATTCCTCCGCAAGCCGCGATTCTCGCGGTGGGGGCGATTGCCGATCGGGTTGTGCCCGTGGATGGTAAGCCGGGAATTCGTCCAATGATGAATCTGACACTATCTGCCGACCATCGCGTTGCCGATGGTGCGCGGGCAGCGGAGTTCATGCGCGACCTCGTCGCGGCGATCACAAATCCACAACTGTAGCGGCGCCCATCACGCAAGACATTTCCCGAAAGTCGGCTGACTTTGATAATGTACTGGGGACATGTCAATCAAGAAAAATGTTGTCCGCAATACAGCGTTGAGACAAAAAGCGCAGTTGATGTCCGGATCTGAAATTGAGCGCACGCTCGTGCGCCTCGCTCACGAAATCCTTGAAAAAAACGGTGGCATCGAGGGTCTAGGGCTGGTTGGGATACGCCGCCGCGGAGTTCCGCTTGCCGAGCGCCTCGGCAAGATGATTCAACAGGTAGAAAAGAAGAAAGTGCCCGTCGGGACGCTCGATATAACGTTCTATCGCGACGACCTTTCCACGCTCGGGCCGAAGCCCGTAGTGCAGGAATCTGAGATCGGTTTTTCAATCGAGGGGAAGAAAATCGTGCTCGTCGATGACGTGCTTTACACCGGCCGAACGACGCGCGCCGCTCTCGACGCTCTTTTTTCCCACGGACGTCCGAGCCTGGTGCAGTTGCTGGTGCTGATCGACCGCGGCCATCGCGAGATCCCCGTCGAAGCCACGTTTGTCGGCCGCACGGTGCAGACCACGGACAGCGAAGTCATCGAAGTGAAGTTGACGGAAATCGACAACGCCGAAAAGGTTTTGCTGATGGAAAGATAGGGAAAAGGAGCGCCCCCTCCCGCACTTTCCCTTCTACACAGCGTGTTAGGCTAGCGTCCGCGTGATCGTCTCCAACGAACCGTGAGACGTGGACTTGCGCCTTCTCGCCGGTCCTTCCAATTTCCAACGAAGAAGGGGTGCATGTGGTCGAAAGCTTTCCGGTCACCATCAACCACATAATGGCAATCCGCCCGATGCGGCCCGGACGCGAGCCGGGTCGGCGGGAAGCCGTATGACTCCGGAGCGCTGGCAGCAGATCGGGGACGTGTTGCATGGCGCGATGCGGCTTCCTCCCGAGGAGCGCACAGCGTTTCTCGATCAAGCCTGTGATGGCGACGCACCGTTGCGAGAAGAAGTAGAGTCGCTTCTAGCTGCTGACTCCGGGGGCACCGAGAAATTTTTGGGCACCTCCGCCGTCGTCAGCCGGGAAGGCGCGCGGCAGGAAACCGAATCCTGGGCCGGACGGCGCATCGGTCCCTACGAAGTCATCGAGATGATCGGGGAGGGCGGGATGGGATCCGTCTACCGCGCCGCTCGCGCCGACCAACAGTTCAAGAAACAAGTCGCCATCAAAGTCGTCAAGTGCGGACTGGATAGCCAGTTCGCGTTGGCCCGCTTCCGAGCGGAGCGGCAGATTCTCGCCAGCCTCGAGCATCCCAACATAGCCCGGCTGCTCGATAGCGGCACGGTTCAGAACGGGCTCCCGTATTTCGTGATGGAACTGGTCGAGGGTCAGCCGATCGACCAATATTGCGAAGCCCGCAAACTCTCCATTGAAGAACGTCTCGGACTCTTCCGAACTGTTTGTTTGGCAGTCCAATATGCCCATCAGCACCTGGTCGTGCATCGAGATCTGAAACCGCAAAATATTTTGGTGACAGCCGACGGCACGCCGAAGCTTTTGGATTTCGGAATCGCGAAGATCCTCGATCCGGTGTCGTCGCCGGGGAGCGCCGATACCACCGTTGGCTCGCCACGGATGCTGACGCCCGATTATGCCAGTCCCGAACAAGTGATCGGCCAAAGCGTCACCACGGTGAGTGACGTGTATTCGCTCGGAGTCGTCTTGTTTGTCCTGTTGACCGGGTGTCGCCCTTTTCACATCGACCAAATGTCGCCAGACGCGCTGGCGCGGGCAATCTGCGACAGCGAGCCGCCGAAGCCGAGTACGGTGGCCCGATCGTGGCCAAAGGCGAAATCAGGCGGCGATGCGGACACGACCGAGTCGAGTGCAATCGCTCTCGGCGATGAGTCATCGCGCAAAGTCAGCCAGCGCTTGCGCGGAGACCTGGACAACATCGTGTTGATGGCATTGCGCAAAGACCCGCATCGGCGCTACCCATCGGCTCTGCAGTTCGCAGAAGACATTCGCCGCCACCTCGAAAACCTGCCCGTGGTCGCTCGCGAGGATACGGTGCGATATCGGCTGTCGAAGTTCGTTTCTCGACACAAAACAGGAGTCCTCGCGGCCTCCGTCATGGTGATCACTCTGTTGGTGGCTTTGGCTGCCACGCTCCGGGAAGCGCACATCGCCGAGGTCCAGCGGGTGCGAGCGGAGCAACGCTTTCAAGACGTCCGGGCGTTGGCGAATTCGTTGATTTTTGATATCCACGACTCCCTTCAGAATGTGCCCGGAACCACCGCCGCGCGGAAATTGATTGTCGAAAAAGCGCTGCAATATCTGGACAGCCTGGCTCGAGAGTCGAACGATGATCCTTCATTGCAGCGCGAGCTGGCGACCGCCTACAAAAGAATCGGGGATGTTCAGGGATACCAGTTTTCCGCCAATCTCGGGGATACCAAGGGCGCGCTCGAGAGCTACGAGAAAGCTTTGGCGGTTCGGAAAACACTAGCATCGTCGAGCAGGGGAAACACTGAGGTTGAGGTTAAAGATAGGTTGCAGCTGGCCGAATCCTTGCGGCAGGTCGCGGAGACCAAGCTCTACATGGGCGATGTAAGCGGTGCCGTCGAGGATGGCAAGAAAGCAGTCGAGACCACGGAGCCGCTCGCAGCAGCTCACCCCACCGACCCGAACGTCTTGGTTGAACTCATTGGGGACTACGAGTCACTCGCGAATATTCTGGGCGGCGGCGGTGGCCTGTCGTCTGTCGGAGACAACGCGGCTTCGATCAAGTATCGCCGCAAACAGCTGGATGCTGCCCAACAACTCGTCAACCTCAATCCATCCGGGGAAAGTGGGCAAGGCAATCTGGCCATCGCGATGACCACCCTGGGAGACCAGATTTGGCAAGGCGGTGAGAGACGCTCGGCACTGAAATACTATTCCGACGCTCGCCCCATCTTTATCGAGTTGGCCGCTCATTCGCACAAACAAGCGCGCGCTTCCTATCTACTGGACCTGTTGTACGAGCGCATTGCCACAGCCGAGCTTGCCAACGGAGAGCCGCGCCAGGCGATGACGACGATGCATGAAGCTCTGGAAATTTCGCAACGCCTCAGCCGCGCCGATCCTAAGGACGTGCAATCCGGTGAGACTTTAGCGAACGATTATGAGATGCTTGCCGACCTGGAATCCAGACAGGGAGATGCTCAAGCGGCTTCGCTCGACATCGGCAGAGCTGCGAGCCTTCGCACCCGATTCCTGGCTCTCAGTCCGAATGACGCAGAACTCCGCGGCGATGAGGCCGAGATGTACACCACCATCGGGGATATGGCGGTACGATCCAAGGACGATCGGCACGCTCTCAAATACTACGAACAGGCAATTGCCGTTCTTGCAAAAGTTCTATCCGAAGATGCCAGCAATGGCGGAGCTCGGCGGCGTTTGGCTGCGATCTATAACAAGCTGGGTCGAGCGCAGAAAGAGTTGCGGGATTTCGACGCAGCGGAGGCAGCTTTTCACAAGGCATTGGAACTCGCCGGTCCGGAAGTTACTTCGGCCAGCCCAAGCGAGCAGGGGCTTTACACCATCGCCGATGCCAACACCGGGCTGGGCGATATCGAAGCCGCGCTGGCGATCGATTCCCGCCTGGCCCGGGCCCATCGAGTCGACCACTGGGAGCGGGCGGTTTCGTTTTATAACCAAAGCCTGAAAATTTGGGGCGGGATCAAAGAGCCGGGCGTGGTGAGTCCCGATGGGTTCGACTGTGTCGCACCATCAGCCGTATCTCGCCAGCTCGCACAGGCAACTACAAATCTGAATCGATTCAAGAACCCTGGAAACCACGCGGACCAAACCGCCCAGATCGATCAGCGCTAGATGTAATCTAGACGCCGCCCCTGGAACTCCATTCCAAATCGAAGCGGGGTCGATCATAGAACGACTTCTGCGTTCCCACGCCGGTTGTGGAAAGCGCGGCGTAGAGGTTGGCTCGCTTGACGGCTTCACGCTCGGGCAGCCCTTCGCCTAGAAAAGTGGCGAAGCTGCCGATGAACGCGTCACCGGCGCCGCTGCTATCCAAGCTCTTCACGGCGAACGGGGCCACGTGCTCCATTCCGTCACTTCCAGCCAGTAATGATCCGTTTGCGCCCAGGGTGATGATCACGCGCCGGATGCCACTGCCGAGCAGCTTGGTGGCGCAGCGCCGGGCGTCGTCGATATTGCGCACCGGCATGCCCGAAATTGCCTCGGCCTCGTGCTCGTTCGGAACGAGGTAATCGAGTTCGCCAATCGCTTTAAGGTCGATGGGCGCCGCCGGGGCGGGATTCAAGATGCAACGGATGCCGTTTCTGCGAGCAAACCCGACGGTGTAATAGACGGTTTCGAGGGGGATCTCGAATTGGAGCACGATGCAGTCAGCACTCTTGAGCGTATCAGCCGCAGCGTCTACGTCGGCTGGCTTCAACTCGTCATTGGCGCCCTTAACCACGATGATGCGATTCTGACCCGACGGATCGACGAAGATTGGGGCCACTCCGCTGGAAACGCCGGCGACCTGGCGAACGTGCGTAGTATCGACCCCCAGCTTTTCAAAGTTTTTGATGGTGGAGGGACCGAACAAGTCGTCCCCCACGCGCGCCACCATGAAAACATCGGCGCCGCAGAGCCGGGCGGCGACGGCTTGATTCGAGCCTTTGCCGCCGAATCCGAGATCGAACTTCTGGCCGAAGATGGTTTCTCCGGGCTTGGGGAACTGGTCTGAAAACGTGGTCAGGTCAACATTGGCGCTACCGACGACTGCAATACGAGGACGCTTGGACATAATCTTCTCGCCGAAACCGCGCGGTGCAACCCACCGAGGTTTCGAACTAAGGAAGGCAGAGTCTATTCAGCCAACTGGGGCCTGTCAACTGCTAGTGTGCGCTGCGTAGTGTCCGCTGCGTCCGTTTGGTTGCGGATTTTCGCCGAAAACACCGCATTCATCTGGTATCCGCTCACGCTCTTGAGTATTCTCTTCAAGATGGCGACCGTGTCACTTTGCGAACTGTTGGGGGCGACCGTGTATGACGCTTCGGGCGCTGCCAGCGGGCGTGTGCGTGAGGTGGCGATCACTCCGCAGGAAGACCGGACACGCGTTTCGCAATTGATCGTCAAGACGTCCGCCGGAAACCGCATTTTGCCCTTGACGGCCGTGACCTCAATCAACGGTGGGATTCGTTCGTCTACAGCGGCCGTGCAATGGGCGGCCGCGGACGGTTCGGAAGGCCTTTTTCTTCTGAGTCGCGACTTGCTCGATCAGCAAGTGATTGACGTACACGGCCGCAAAGTCGTGCGCGTGAATGACGTCGATTTTAATCACGACAGTGCCCAGAATCGCTCGGTTTTGAAGGTCGGCGGGGTAGACGTCGGTGCGCGGGGAGCGGTTCGGCGCTTGCTCAAGGGCATGATTCCCGCAGCTGCACTTAGAGCTTTGCTGGTGCGCGTGCCGCCGCGCGAGATTCCGTGGGATTTCGTGGATCTCATCGAAACCGACCCTGCGCGACGCGTGAAATTGAAGATTTCGCACGAGCGCCTGGCCAAGCTCCACCCGGCGGACATCGCCGACATCGTGGAAAGTCTGGCTCCCGATGAGCGCGAGGCGGTGTTCGAGACGCTGGATGAGGGGGTGGCTGCGGGTGCACTCGAAGAACTCGAACCCAGGGTGCAGAAATCAGTTTTGGAATCGCTGGAGCCGGACCGCGCCGCCGACATTGTCGAGGAGATGGAACCGGACGCGGCTGCCGATCTGCTGGGTGATCTTTCGGACGAGCGGACCGAAGAAATCCTGGTGCAGATGCAGCCCGAGGAGCGGCAGGAAGTCACCGACCTGCTGGAATTCCGGGAAAACACAGCTGCCGGGCGCATGACCACTGAATATATCGCGCTGCCGGTGACGGCCAGCGCCAACGATGCGATCGAGGCCATGCGCGCCTTCGAAGGCCGCATGGAAAACATGAGCACGATCTACCTGACCGATTCGCATGGAACCCTGTCAGGCGCGATTCCGCTGGTGAAAATTGTCCTTGCGACCGCATCCACACCGCTTCTGGCGCTAACACAGGAGCCGCTGATTTCCACCAAGGAAAACGCCAAAGAGAAAGAATTCGCCGAATTGTTCGACAAGTACAATCTGCTGACGCTGCCTGTGGTCGACGAACACAGTCACCTTCTCGGCGTGATCACGCCCGACGATGTGATTGCCATGCTTCGCTCGAAGTTATAAGGACCGGGTTATACGGACCGGTTTGTGAAAACCTCGAAAAGTTTGCAGATTGACCTATCCAGATTCCTGTTTCTGCATTTATTCTGATCGTTCTGTTTTGCCAGCTTGATCCGTTCCGTGGCCCGCTCGCATGAAATTCTGGAAAAATTGGAAAGTCCGGATTCTGCTTTTCTTCGCCGTGGTCGGACCGGGCTTTATCACCGCCAACGTCGACAACGATTCCGGCGGCATCTTTACCTATTCGCAGGCCGGCGCCCAATTCGGCTATACGCTTCTGTGGACGATGATCCCGATTACGATCGCGCTGATCGTGGTGCAGGAGATGTGCGCCCGCATGGGAGCGGTCACCGGCAAAGGCCTGAGCGATCTGGTGCGCGAGGAATTTGGCCTGCGGGTTACGTTCCTGATGATGATCGGCATCCTGATCACCAATTTCGGCAACGTCATTACAGAATTTATCGGCATCGCGGGAAGCATGGGACTGTTCGGCGTGCCAAAATATATCGCGGTTCCGATCTGCGCAGTGATCGTCTGGCTCATCGCGGTCAAGGGGCAGTACAAGAGCGTGGAGAAGGTGTTTCTCGTCGCTTCGTTTTTCTATATCACCTACATATTCGCCGGCGTGCTGGCCAAACCTGCGTGGATTGAAGCGCTGAAAGCCACGGTAAAACCTCCCTCCCTGGCGGCCTTCAAACAGACGCCTTACCTCTATATGGTGATTGGCGTGGTGGGCACGACGATCGCGCCATGGATGCAGTTTTATCTGCAGTCCTCGGTGGTCGAGAAAGGGGTGACGCGCCGGCAGTACAAAACATCGCGGCTCGACGTCATCGTGGGATGCATTTTTACCGACGTGGTGGCTTGGTTCATCATTGTCGCGTGCGCCGCGACTCTCTATGCCCACGGTATTCGCGACATTCGCGACGCCGCCGAAGCGGCCCAGTCTCTGAAGCCCTTAGCGGGCGATTGGGCCTACATATTGTTTGCGCTGGGACTGTTCAACGCGTCGCTATTCGCGGCCTCGATTCTGCCGCTTTCGACCGCTTACACGGTGTGCGAAGGGATGGGCTTCGAGTCAGGCGTAGAGCGCAAGTTTTCTGAAGCGCCCTGGTTTTATTGGCTATATACGGTGCTCATTGTCGCGGGAGCAGCCGTGGTCATGATTCCGGGCCTTCCGCTGATCAAGATCGCAGTATTTTCACAAGTGGTGAACGGAGCGGTGTTGCCCTTCGTGTTGATCTTTATGCTGTTGTTGATCAACAAGAAGGAGTTGATGGGTGAGTATGTGAATAAGCGGACGTTCAACATCATCGCCTGGGCGACCACGGCGATTATGATCGGATTGACTGTGTTGTATGTGTATGGTCAGCTGCGCGGCTCGTGACCGGGGGTAGGCTTCGCTCAAATGAGTTTTCCGGCAGCCAGATCTCTCACGATTCCGAGGTCGGCTTCGAGGAAATCCAGTCCCAATAGTTCTTGCCGCGTTACCCAGCGAATTTCACGAAAGATACGGTTCTCGACTTCTCCTGCGTACTTGCGAACTTCGAAAAAGCGGAGCTCCACCGAACCACCGCCGGGGTATTCGTGGATGATGCGAGCCACTTCCACGCCGACTTCAGCGGCGATGCCCAGTTCTTCTTCCAATTCGCGGCGCATGGCATCGCGCGGCTGTTCGCCTTCTTCGATCTTGCCGCCGGGGAACTCCCATTTCAAAGGCATAGGTTGGTGCCGTGTCCTCTGGCAGGCGAGGATGAGGTCTTCCTTGATGATGAGCGCGGCTACGACTCGTTTCATAGTGTGACCCGTGACTACTCGGTGTGGCTACTCACTTCTAGCACTGGTTTGCTCTCTGGCGCGTCTTGCGAAAGTCGCCAAGGCAATGCCAGCGACTAACGACCAGCGACCAACGACGTCGCCAACGACAACGACAACGACCATCCTAACTCATGGGATTGTGAATCGTTTTTGTTCTGGTGTTTGGAGATGCGGCGACTAGGTAATTTGACGGAGTCCTGTCTGCGGACCGAAGGCTTCAGGATGGATCGCTCCGGCTAGCGCGCGCAATCCCGCCACCAGAGTGGGTGCTGGGGTGTTCAGCATTTCGTCGGAGATGCAATAGATCTGCTGCTTGGTAGCTGCGGTCGTGCTTGACCATCCGCGAATTTGGATGATTTTTTCCAAGGGGACGCGGTCTCCTGCGCCGCACCACGCCGCGATGATGACCTCGGGATCGAATCGCGCGATTTCTTCGGCCGTGTATTGCGCGGCCGGTCTGCCGAGGAATTCACCTCCGGCCGCTCGGACCAGTTCTGCAACCCAGGGCTGTGATGCGATGATCGGCTTGCCCCACTCTTCGCAGAAGACGCGCTTCGTCGGAAGTCTGGATGTTTTGTGGCGCACCTCTTCGATCGCGTCGCGCATTTCGGAAATTACCCGCTCTCCGCGCGCGCTGGCTCCGACACAGCCCGAGATCAGGGCGATATCGGAGTAAATGTCGTCCAGAGTGCGCGGGGCGAGACCGAGAAAGCGAATGCCAGCCTTCAGAATCTCGATCACTGCGGCTTCCTGGTAGGGGATGGCGGCGATCACGAGATCGGGTGCGGAGGCGATGATCTCACTGGCTTTCGAAGTCCAGGAATCGGCGACGATTCGCCGCCCGCTGTTGCGTATTTCTGGAACGACATCGGCACAGTACTTTGTACAGGCTACAACGCGATCCAACTCGCCGATACTTGCCAGAATGACGGTCGCGCTCGGTTGCAGGCACGCGATGCGGTGCGGAGTGCGGCTCGGTGTATGGCCCGGTATGTGGCTCGGTGTGTCTCGAGGAAAGTGCGATTCGGTCACGCCGTCTATTGTAGGGGAGGCGAAAATCCTCCGCGTTTGGCGTTTACAATCTCTGTGTGTATTCCGCCGAATTGCTCGATCATTTTCAGAATCCTCGCAATGCTGGAAAAATAGAGGCCCCCGATGCGGCTGCTCGCCTGGAGAATCCTGTTTGCGGAGATACTTTGGAACTCAGCCTTAAATTAGAAGGCGGGCACATTGCGGAGATTCGTTTTCGCGCCAAGGGTTGCGTGGCGGCGGTTGCCTGCGGCTCTGCGATAACGGAATTGGTCAAAGGCAGAACTTTAGAAACAGCGCGGCTGGTGACAAGGCAAGAATTGATTCGCGAGGTCGGTGGCTTGCCGCAGGCGTCGGAACACGCCAGCCATCTGGCGATGGATACGCTGTCCGCGGTTTTGCGGATGGTGGACAAAAAAATGACAAATGAAAAATGACGGCGAGAAATTCTCGTAGGGAGGTTTTTGTGCGTCAAACATCGGTGAAAGATGCGGTCGCCTATTCTTGCGCAGTCCGTTTTTGCGCGTTCCATCAGGGCTGGTAGATCGTCCACACTTTGTCTTTCGCGATTTCTCTCAGGTTGGGATTGGGATTGATGGCGAAAGGGTGTTTTGACATGGCCAGCATCTCGCGATCCCAGATGGCATTGCCGAAGGCGCAATCGGGCGGAGACTTGAGAACGGAGCGGATGGCTTGGGGCTTGCCGGGGCCGCTTGGGACTCGGATCAGACGATCCGTCACAATGCCATTCTCGACCGCTACTTCGGCGGCCAGGATGTGATCTTGCGGAATGCCGAAGTTTTTCATGCCGGAGCGGATTACCCAGTGATTGGAAGAGGAGACTGCCCAGACGTCGCATCCGCCAGCCCGCAGCCGCCGAACTAATTCCTGCATCTCGGGAAAAATATTCGGCGTGATGAACTCCGAAAAGAATGTGTCACAGGCTTGTTGGACGGTGACTTCAAGCAAGCCGCGATGCATGGTGACCATTTCTCCGCACATGATTTCTTCCGCGACTTTTCCGGCCTTGTAGTCCGCATATCGCGCTTGCATCGGGCCGGCAACTTCTTTCGAGACCAGGCCTTGTTTGATTTCCCAGGAAAAGAATCCCTCTCCGGCGTCTCCGGACCAGAGTGTGCCGTCGCAGTCGAACGTGGCGACTCTTGGGTTTAGCGTAAGCACGGACTCGATGAAGGCGGTTTGCGTGGTGGTGAGAGCTGTCATGAAATATTGGGCCTTGTTTGAATCTGGTGAGAATAAGAGTGCAGCTCCTAAATCTTAAACCAAGAATTTCTAAACTAGGAGCGTGAGGGAAGCGACGACGGCAATGACGCATATTGCTCGGGCGTGTTTATGTTGAGCGCTACGTTCGGATCGTCGACTGCGAGGTATTCGATTTCGGACTGGTGCGCGTGCTGGACTGCGCGGGCGTTCGAATTGTCGGGGGCTTCCAGAAAGGCTTCGAGCAGCGCGTTCGCGATGAGAATCGGGTGTCCGTGTTTGCCTTCGTACTCCGGGATTACCGCCCACTTTCGGTTGGCGGTAGCGCGTTCGAAGGCGGATTGCAGAGTTTCGATGGTTTCGCGGCGGACCGGAGGCCGGTCGACGAGCGTGATCATGGCGGAGTCGCGGCCCCGGTTGCGGACTTCTTGCAGACCGACGCGCAGGGAACTGAACTGCCCCTGGTCGGGATCGGGATTCACTACGAGCGACGCTCCGTTTGCGTAGATGACCGGCGCTAAGGCGGCTTCGTTCTTTCCGACGACTACCAGCACCACGTCGACGTAAGGGAAGAATAATTCGATGGCGGCGGAGAGGAAGGTTTTAGTTCCGGTTGATGGAGGCCAAGGGAGCAGAGCCTTGTCGCGGCCCATGCGGGTGGAGTCGCCGGCGGCGAGGATCAATCCGCAGAGGGTTGGGGCCATGAGTGGACGATAGCAAAGCAGCGGAGGGATGCCAAGGGCGTCAGCTGAAGGTTGGGAGTTTGATCAGGTCGTCGTGGGGGACGCGTTCGACGGGTTGTCCGGCTTTGCGCCAGGCGCGGAGGCCGCCGGTGATTACGTAGACTTTGAATCCCAGTTGGATCAGTTGTTGCGCCACACGGGCGCTGGTGGCTTCGCGCTGTCAAGTGCAGTAAAGATAAATCTCTTGATCCTTGGGGAGGTGCTTGATCTCTTCGACGAGGTTGTTGGGCTCGAGGCGAATGGATCCGGCAATGCGTTCGGAGTCGGCGTCGTAGTAGCCGTGGCTGCGGACGTCTGCGATGATCAGGGTTTGCGCGGCAGCGGCGGCCAGTCGCTTCGCCAGTTCTTCGGCGGGAATGCGCGGGATCACGTCGAGGAGACGATATTTGCGATAGACCCAGATGCGGTAAACGGCGTAGACAACGATGCCGACGGCGACGACAACTTCGACAGCGAATCCAGCCGAGCGCAGTCCGCGTGTGATGGCGCGGAGAGCGTCGCTGAATAGGTTTCCGGCGACGGCGTAGGCTCCAACGTAGAAAATCGCACCCAGCGTGTCGTAGAGCAGAAAATCTCCGGCGCGCATTTTCATGCTGCCGGCGAGCGGCGGAGACATGGTGTTGATGCCGGGAATGAATTTCGCGAAGAGCAAAGTCTGGCGGCCGCGGCGGTAGAAATATTCGGCGGAGCGGAGAATGCAGGTTTCCGGGTTCACCGACAGGCGGCAGAGGATGCCTAGCAAAGCCCATCCGCTGAATCGGCCGGCGAAATAGAGCATGCTGTCACCGATCACCATGGTGAGCACGCCGGCAGCGATCACAAGATACAAATGCACGCCACCATAGGCCGAGACCGCGCCGGCGGTCAAGATCGCGAGAGCAGCGGGTACAGGGAGTCCGATGGCCTCGGCAAAGCAGACCAGTGCCAGAAATAAATAGCTATTGTGCGAAATTAATGAGAGCAGATGACTCATTCAAGGCGACTTGGTTCAGTATAGCAACCGGCCGCGGATGCTTTGACGGACCGCAACTTGCATCACTGCTTAGAGATGCTGCCTTTTAGTGATTGGATTCTTTTGCTACTTTTCTCTGGCGACGACGAATTCAGGGGCCCAGAGTAGGGCTCGCTTGATTTCGGAGTCCGGGAAAGAGCAGATCGCTTTCCGGGCGGATTCGGCATAGCGGGCGGCCTCTTTAGAGGCATATTCGAGGGAGCCGTAGCGGTTCAGGATGGCAAGAATGTCGGCGTGCGTTACGCCGTTGAAAGCGCGGTCGCGGAGAACGGTTTCGATCTGGTGGCGTTCGGCGGGAGTGCAGCGTTCGAGCGCGTGGATGACGGACATCGTCGCTTTGCCTTCGCGCAGATCGCTGGCGACGGGCTTGCCGAGCACGCTTTCGGAGGCGGTCAGGTCGAGCACGTCGTCTACGATTTGAAAAGCCAGGCCCAAGTCGCGTCCGTATTGGCCGAGGCGTTCTTCTTGTTGCTCGCTGGCGCCTCCGAGAATCCCCCCGACTCGCATGCAGACGGAGAACAGGCACGCCGTTTTGCGGTAGATAAGGTCGAGATGCTCTTGCAGTGAGATCAGCTTGCCGAGCTTTTCCATCTGGAGTAGCTCGCCTTCAACCATTTGCTGCGTCAGTTCGATGAGGACGTCGAGGATGCGGAAATTACGCTCCTGCACCGCAATTTTGAAGGCCTGCATATAGAGCCAGTCGCCGGCGAGTACGCACATCGAGTTGCCCCACTGCGTGTTGGCCGCAGGACGGCCGCGGCGAATCTGGGCTTCATCGATGATGTCGTCATGGACGAGGGTCGCGGTGTGGATGATTTCGACGACCGACGCGAGCCTGACGGCTCCGTCGCCCTTATAGCCCAAGAGCTTCGCGGAGAGAAGCAGCAGCGCGGGACGGATGCGCTTGCCTCCGCCCACGCGGAGGTATTCGCCGATTTCGGTGATCGCGGCAACGTTGGAAATCGTGTCGCGCCCGAATTGTTCTTCGATGGCGACGATGTCGTCGCGAAGCAGATCGAAGATTTCTTTCCCGTTGATGGAGGTGGTTGTGCTCACTGCGCTTCAGTTACTTCGATAATTCGTGAATTGTAGATCGATGCCGAAATCGCGTCCCTTGACCATGGCGATGACTTCCTGCAGCGTATCGCGATCTTTGCCGCTGATGCGGACAACATCCGCTTGAATGGACGCTTGCGCTTTTTTCTTCGAGTTCTTCACAAGAGCCACGATCTCTCTTGCTTTTTCGATGGGAATACCCTGCTGCATGGTGATCTTTTGTTTTACGCTGCTTCCGGCGGCCGGTTCGACGGCGGCATAAGTGAGGCCTTTCAGCGACACTCCGCGCTTCACCAGTTTGGCTTGCAGGATGTCATTGACAGCCTTCAATTTGTATTCATCGGCGGAGTGCAGCATGATCGCGTCTGTGCCTTCCATGGCGATCGAGGACTTCGAGTCTTTGAGATCGAAGCGTGTGGTCACTTCTTTCGTCGCCTGTTGGATGGCGTTCGCGACTTCCGCTAGATCGATTTTGCTGACGATGTCGAAACTATTGTCGGGCATGGAGTGAATATGGTGGAGCGTTATTCAAAATCGTACCCTTGAGGGTAACAGAAGAGAGAGCGTCTGCGCAGGGCGGATGACAACGCTACGAGAGGCTGAAGAATCTGTAAAAGTTCTGTGTGGTTTGGGTGGCGATCTCTTCGATGGTTATTCCGCGGAGTTCGGCGATCTGGCGCGCGACTTCTTTTACGAACGATGGTTCGTTGCGCTGGCCGCGATGCGGGATCGGCGCGAGGTAAGGGGAGTCGGTCTCAATCAACATACGGTCAAGCGGGACGATCTTTGCTGCGTCGCGGATAGGTTGAGCTTTTGGGAAAGTGATGTTGCCGGCGAAAGAGATCATGAAGCCCATGTCGAGAGCGCGGCGAGCATGATCCGTGCTTCCCGTGAAGCAGTGCAGGATGCCGCCCAATCCGGTTGGAGTCCAGTGGTCGGAAATCAGCGAGAGGCAATCATCCCACGCGTTTTCGCTGTTATCGGAGGGGCGGCAGTGGATGATGATGGGCAGCTTTGCGGCCTGCGCCAAATCCATTTGATTCTGGAAGACCTTCTTTTGTAATTCGCGCGGCGAGTGATCGTAGAAATAGTCGAGGCCGATCTCCCCCCATGCAATCACTCGCGGATTCTTTGCCCATTCGGCGAGCTTGGCGTAAGCGCTGTCGTCGGCCAGGCTGGCCTCATGCGGATGGATGCCGACGCTGGCGTAGATTTTCGGGTAGCCGGGCTGACCGTCGTATTTGTCCGCTAACCGGATGCCGCAGTCGGCGGTGTCCGGGCCTTCTCCGTTGCCGATCGCGAGATAGGCTTCGACGCCGCTTTGTTTTGCCCGCGCGAGAACGTCACCGCGATCGGCGTCGTAGCGGCTGCCTTCCAGATGCGCGTGGGAGTCGATGAACATCGGCGGTTAGTGATTAGTGGCTGGTTGCTAGCGAATCAGATTTTATTTCAGCCTTGTGCCCAGGGGCACATCTTCAAGAAAGCTGGCCAGCACCGGTTTGCCGCCCTCTGGCGACGCGGCGACGATCATGCCATTCGATTCCAGGCCGCGAAGCTTTCGCGGGGCAAGGTTGGCGACGATGACCACTTTGCGGCCGATCAGAGATTCAGGGGCGTAGGCTTCGGCGATGCCAGCGACGAGTTGGCGAACTTCGGTTCCGAGATCGACTTCGAGGCGGAGCAGTTTGTCGGCGCCTTTTACGCGTTCGGCCGTCTTTACTTGCGCTACGCGTAGTTCGACCTTGGCGAAGTCGTCGATGGTAATTTTGCCGTCGGCCGGTGGCGGCGGCAGCTTTGACCGGAGCATTGGTGGTGGCGGCAGCCTTCGCATCACCGGGCTGGACGGGCGATGCGCTCGTCACTGCACCTGCCGTGACCCCGTTTGAACCTTGTTCTTCCATTTGTTGCATCCTCTCCACGGCGGATTTATCGGCTCGCGGGAAAACGGCTTTTACTTCACCTAACTTCGTGCCCAGTTGCAGTTGTCCCCATTGCAATTGCTTCAGGTCGCACTTGGCGATGTCTCCGAGACCGAGTTGTGCCCAGATTTTGGCGGTGGCGTCGGGCATGACGGGATGGGCCAGCGCGGTTACGATGCGTAGGGCCTCGGCGCTGGTGTAGAGGACGGTCGCGAGGCGAGCACGGCTTTCCTCGTCCTTTTTTTCGTCGAGAGCCCAAGGCTCGTTTTCCACGATGTATTTGTCGACGGCGGCGACCAGGCCCCACGCGAGTTCCAGGGCGCGAGAGAACTGAAACTGGTCAAAAAGCTGGCCGAATTCCGCGATGGTTTTCTTGGCCGTCTCTGCGATTGCGGCATCCGCCGACGTTTGCGCCGTCTGCGACGGATAGGGGACCTCGCCTTTGAAATAGCGGGTGATCATGGTCAGCGTGCGGCTGGCTAGATTGCCGAGACCATTCGCGAGGTCGGAGTTGTACCGCTGAACTAAGGCGTCGAAACTGAACGAGCCGTCCTGTCCAAAGACGACTTCACGCAAGAGAAAATACCGTAAGGCGTCGGTGCCCAGCACTTCGACAATGGTTTCGGCGCGAACGATGTTGCCGCGCGACTTCGACATTTTGCTTTCTTCGAAGAGCAGCCAACCATGCGCGGTGATGCTTTTCGGCAGGGGCAATCCAGCGGCTAACAGGAACGCGGGCCAGTAGACGCAATGGAAGCGCACGATCTCTTTGCCGATCATGTGCACGTCGGCGGGCCAATACTTTTCGAACTTGCTCTGGTCAGACGAACCAAAGCCCAGCGCGGTGATGTAGTTTGCGAGCGCGTCTAGCCAGACGTAGACCACATGCTTCGGATCGTCGGGCACGGGGATGCCCCATGAAAATGTGGAGCGGCTAATCGAGAGATCGCGCAGTCCTCCGCGCACGAACGCGAGAACTTCGTTGCGGCGCGTATCCGGGCGAATGAAATCGGGATGCTCTGTGTAGAGCTTGATCAGTTGATCCTGAAATGCCGAGAGCTTGAAGTAATAGTTCTCTTCGTGGACGGTTTCGGTGATGCGTCCGCAATCGGGGCAGGGATCGCCGGGCTTGGCCGCCGTCAATGTACGCTTCGTCGGAAACGCAATACTGGCCGGTGTAGGTGCCTTTGTAGATGTATCCGTTGTCGCGAATTTTGCGCCAGAGCGCTTGCACGCCTTGCTTGTGGCGGTCGGACGTGGTGCGGATGAAATCGTCATAGGTGATGCCCATGCGATTCCAGAGGGTGCGGAACTCGGCGGAAACCGCATCGGCGAATTGCTGTGGCGTTTTGCTCGCGGCTTGGGCGGCGCGCTCGATTTTCTGTCCGTGCTCGTCGGTGCCGGTGAGGAACCAGGTGTCGTCACCCAGCAGACGGTGACGGCGCGCGATGGTGTCGCAGGCGATCGTCGTGTAAGCGTGGCCGATGTGGGGACGCGCGTTCACGTAGTAGATCGGGGTCGTGATGTAGAAAGTTTTGGCCATTCGGAATTTCGGTAGCTCGCCGTCCGTCGAGGACCCATCCTTACGCACGGTACGCGCAAGGACGGGGCACCCGACGCATTTTTAGCTGCGACCTTCTTTACTATTACTTTTGCAGGTCCGCGAGCGCTGCCAGCACTTCGGCACTGTGCTGATTCGGATTCACTTCGGTGAATACCTTCACGATCTTGCCCTCGGGATTAATGATGAAGGTGTGGCGAGCGGAAACCTGTGTCGTCCCAAACGACATAACCGAGTTGTAGGTCGTCGACACTTTGTGGTCGACGTCGGCCAGCAACTTGAAGTTGAGGCCTTCCTTGGTGCAGAACTGTTTATGCGAGTCGGCGGTGTCGACGCTCACTCCAACGATCGCTGCATGTTTCTGCTCGTACTGCGCCTGGTCACGCTGGAAGTTGTGGGCTTCGATGGTGCAGCCGCTGGTGAAATCCTTGGGATAGAAGTACAGGACTACCCACTTGCCGCGAAAGTCCTTCAGGCTGACGGGCGTGCCTTCCTGAGAGTTGAGGGTAAATTCGGGCGCGGTGCTGCCGACGGCCGGAGTCGAATCCGCAAACAGTGGCGTGAGAGCAAAGAGAGTCAGGCAAAGAGCAAGGATCGGTAGGCTTTTCACTGTGTCATTCTCCTGATAGAAGTCGTTGTCGTTGTGGCGCGATACTTATGCGCGATATTGAACAGATGCGCGTGTGTAAGGTAGAGGTTCATGCCGTGGGTAGCTTCATTTTCGCACGCTTTATTTTTGCGTGCTTGCCAGGTACCGCTGGATTGCTTCCTGCATCACGGTGCGGAGCGGCACTTGCTTGGCTTCGGCCAGGGCCCGGCAGTCTTCATATTCGGGCGCGTAGTTAGAGACGCTCCCGTTCATGTTTGCGATCTTGATTCGCACGGGCCCCCAGGTTGTGTCGACTGTTTGCCAGCGTCGTGAGAGCGTCTGGCGCTGCTCCTCGCGGCGGCGAACGCCGAGAGTGGTGGTCTCTGCGAAGATTGTTTTGGTCAGGCGATTGGCGTCTTCTGTTCTGGCGAGAACCGTCAGCAGCGCGCCGGGTCGGCTCTTTTTCATTTGCACCGGGACGCTGAAGACGTCGAGTGCGCCTTCGGCCAACAGGCGCTCCATGGCGTAGCCGAGCACTTGCGGGCTCAGATCGTCAAGGTTCGCTTCGAGGACGGTGATGGTTTCGTTGGCCAGGCCGACGGACCCGGGTATGCCTTCGCCGATAGTGAGGCGCAGCAGGTTCGGGTGGTTGGGAAAGTCTCGAGTTCCGGCGCCGTAGCCCGAGCGGTCGATCTTCATCGCCGGGAACGTCGCGAAGCGGGTGGCGAGCGTTTTCACGATGGCTGCGCCGGTCGGCGTCACTAGTTCGACCTGTGGTCCTGACGAATAGATCGGCGCGTCTTTAAGCAACCTCAGCGTTGCGGGCGCCGGGACCGGGAGCGTGCCGTGAGCGCATTTTACGGTGCCGCTGCCAACGTTGAGAGGCGAGCAAATCCATTCGTCGACGGCGAGCGATTCAGCGCCGGCGGCGGCGCAGACGATGTCGACCATGGCGTCGATGGCTCCGACCTCGTGGAAATGGACGTGGTCGATGCTGGTGTCGTGAATTTCGGCTTCGGCCTCGCCCAACGCTTCGAAGATTCGGATCGCGGTGGCTTTGGCGATGGCGCTGATCGCGGATTTTTCGATAATCCCGCGAATCTCGATCAGTCCACGGGCGTGTTCGTGGTGACTCGAGCCATCGGCAGGTTCGGGATGCGAATGTTCATGGGAGTGCTTGTGATCGTCTCCGTGCAAGGGAGCATCGGTATGCTCGTGGCTATGGTCGCGTTTTTGCTCCCAGAAAATCTCGCGGGGTAGGTCTTTCTCGCCATTGGCGTAGACGTCGACTTTGGTGGCCGAAATTCCTCCGCGCCTTACTTTAGAAATCTCCAGCCTCGCGCCGATGTTCGAGCGCGGCGACGGTGTCTTCCAGAAGTTTTGGAGACACTCCGGCATCGACCAGGGCGCCGAGAAACATGTCGCCGCTGATGCCGGAAAAACAGTCTAGGTAGGCAATGCGCATAAGAGTCGGTCGCTGGTCGCTAGTCGATGGTCGCTCGGGCAAGCGAACAAGTCTCGGAGCTGCAAATCGACGCTGTTTGATGTTGCAGGCTAACGACCAACGACGACGACTAACGACCACGACGACCGATCTTTCATGATAGGGAGCACTCGCACCTGCGTCAAACCCGCCGCCCGCCGCGAGTTTGTTAGAATCACTGTTTCTTCAATCATTTAGAGGACATCCTTGTATCGATATCTGGAACGCCGGCTGGTCGAACATCTGCGCGAATTTCTGCAGCGCGACTTATGACCTGGAAGCCGTCAACATCGTCGTCGAGCAGCCGCCGAAAATTGAATTTGGCGAGTATGCGCTGCCGCTCGCGTTTGAGCTTGGCGCGCAAGCTGCGCAAGGCTCCGCGCAAGATTGCGGAGGAGATTGTGGCTGGGGTCGGGCCGATTCCGGGATTTGAGAAATTTGAGGTTGCGGGGGCAGGATACATCAACGTTCGCGTGAACCGCGCTGAGCTGGCAGCGGAGCTCGCAGCGGATCATCGCCCTCCAGATGACATTCCCACCGGTAAAGTGCTGGTGGAGCATTCGAGCATCAATCCCAACAAGGCGGCGCATATCGGGCATCTGCGAAACGCCATTCTGGGAGATACGTTCGTCCGGCTGTTGCGTTTTGCGGGGCGGGAAGTGGATGTGCAGAACTATATCGACAACACCGGAGTGCAGGTGGCCGATGTCGTAGTCGGATTCATGCACATTGAAAAAAAGTCGCGGGCGGAGATTGAGGCGCTGGCGGCGGCTCCGCAGTTCGATTACGTGTGCTGGGATCTTTATGCCCGCGTCTCGCATTGGTATGAGGAGGACAAGGCGAACCTGCAAACGCGTGCGGCCACGCTGCATGCGATCGAACAAGGGAATAACGAGACCGCGGCGATTGCAGATTTGATTTCCGTGGCGGTCCTGCGACGGCATCTCGAGACCATGGAACGGCTCGACATCGAGTATGACTTCCTGCCTCGCGAGAGCGAGATACTGCACCTGCATTTTTGGGACGCGGCATTTACCAAGCTCAAGGAAGCCGGCGTGCTCACTTATGAGGACTCGGGGAAGAACAAAGGATGCTGGGTGATGCGGCGGGCGGGGACTGCGGCAAACCCTCTAACCGCCGAGGGCACGGAGAACACGGAGGAAAAACTTAGCGAAGAAGATCAGAAAGTCATTGTCCGCTCGAACGGGACCGTCGGCTACGTGGGCAAAGACATTGCCTATCACATGTGGAAGTTCGGCTTGCTCGGGCGCGATTTCGGATATCGGAAATTCTTCCGCTATCCGAATGACCACGACTGCTGGATCTCGACTACCGCACGGTGAAAAAGATCATCCGCACTTCGGCGATGTGGCCGAGATTTATAACGTCATCGATGCCCGGCAATCAGAGGCGCAGAACACGGTGATTGAAGCGCTGCGCGCGCTCGGGCATGGCGAGGCTGCCGACCGCTATACGCACTTTTCCTATGAGATGGTCGCGCTGACTCCGCGCTGCGCGGCGGAATTGGGGTACAAGCTGAGTGAAGAAGACAAGGCGCGGTCGTGGATCGAAGTTTCCGGCCGCAAGGGGTTTGGGGTGAAGGCGGACGATCTGCTCGAATGCGCTGATTGCTGCGGCGAGAGCGGAAGTGGATGGGCGGCATCCCGAGCTGACCGACGACGAGCGCGCCGGGATCGCCACGCAGGTGGCGATTGGGGCGCTGCGTTATTTCATGCTGAAATTCACCAAGCCTTCGGTGATTGCCTTCGATTTCAAGGACGCGCTTAGTTTTGAAGGCGACACGGGGCCTTACGCGCAATACGCGGTGGTGCGGGCCTCTAATATTTTCCGCAAAGGTGGTTTCGACCCGGCTGGTTTTTGCGCGGACGCCGATGGCGGGGCGGGTTCGCCATCGGGCAGCGCGGCGGATATCTCGGCGGAGGCGTTTGCTGCTTACCTGACGGGCGAATCGAGTAACGATATCTGGGAACTTTGGCTGGCGGCGGCCAAGACTTCCTACATCGTTGCCAGTGCATCGCGACGACAGAACCTGCCTACCTCGCGAAACATTCGTTTCAGCTCGCGCAGCTTTTTAACGCTTTTTATCATCGCTTTCCGATTCTGAGTGAGACCGATGAAGGCCGGAAGAAATTTCTGCTGACTACGGCGGCCGTCGTGCGCCGCGAGTTGATTCGCGCGCTGGCAACCATGGGGATCAGCGTGCCGCCGGTCATGTGATCCGGTATCGTATCGATCGCCGCCAACTGCCGCGCCGTATAAAATTTCTACGGTTGGTATCGCGATTGCCTTGTACTGTGAGTGGATCGTTTCCCACAACCCATTTCCAAACTGCTGATATACAATGATTTATAGGTTTTGTCTGGGAATGCAGAATGGCATCCCCCGTGCATTACTAAAGAGCGGGTCCGGCGCAGAGACTTTAAAAGGGACCCGAAACGAATTGCAATTTCGCGCAATTTTCCCGGGCAAGGAGCCCTCAAGATGAATCCCACATCGTTGAAACTGAAACTGACCCTAACCCTGGCCGCAACCCTGGCTGCATCCATCGGATGTACAACCAAGAACTATGTTCGCCAACAGACCACGCCGCTCATCAACAAAACCAATGAACTCGATGATCTGACCGCGAAGAATTCGAAAGATATCAAGGACGTCGATCAGCGCGCGCAAGCCGGCATTCAGGCCGTGCAGGCCAAGGCGACGGAAGTCGACCAGAAGGCTCTGGCAGCAGGAAGCGAAGCCGACAAGGCTCAAATGTCGGCCAACGCCGCGACCCAGCGTGTGGACGCTCTGACCAACACCGTCGTCAATCTCGATAACTATCGTCCGGTGGTCGAGACCGCGGTTCATTTCGGATTCAACAAAGACAATCTCACAAAAGACGCGAAGGAAGCGATCGATCAGCTGGCCGCAAGCGTCGCTACGACCAAGGGATACATCATCACGGTCGAAGGCGCGACGGATTCGGTCGGCAGCTCGGAGTACAACTACGATCTGAGCCAGCGCCGCGCCAACGCCGTGATTCAGTATCTGGCGGCGGAGAAGAATGTTCCGGGCTACAAGATCTATCTGATCGGACTCGGCAAGGATAAGCCGGTCGAGTCGAACAAGACCGCCGACGGGCGCGCGAAGAACCGTCGCGTCGACATCCGGCTGATGACCAACACCGGGGCGGGGACCACTCCGGCGCAGACTCCGAGCACGCAGAGCGGGACTGCGAGTTCCACTCCGCCATCTCTGTAAGACTTAAGTTCACCCTCCTCCCCGGAGGATTTTGCTAAACCAGGCTGCCCCAATGTGGGCGGCCTGATTTTTTGCGGGCAGCGTCCCGCAGGCAACTGCGACGAAGAAACAGGGCATCGCACTGGTTGAGAGGCTGGAAAACGTTAGAATATTGACGGGATGAATCGACTTTCGCAGATCGTGCTTTTGGCGATAATCGCGGCGAATTGGTGTCTCGGACAACAGCCGTCGTCCCCGCCGCCTGCGAGTCCGCCGCCCCCACAGAGCGTCGATGCCGGGGAAAGCTCGAGTCACGATACGCGCATCGACATTAGTGCTCCCAAGGACGATGCCAAGAATCACCCCGGCAGCAAAGACGCGGTTGGGGATCTTGAGGTTCCGGAAAACATCGACACCACCGGAGTGCAGGAATTCCATCCCTGGAACCCGATGAAGGCGATGAAAGATGTCGAGGTCGGAGATTTCTATTTCAAGAAGAAGAACTACAAAGCGGCGCTGGCGCGGTACAAGGAAGCTCTTTACTACAAGGATGGCGATGCCGTGGCCAGCTTCCGACTGGCGGTGTGTCAAGAAAAACTCGGAGATAAAGCCGAGGCCAGGAAGTATTACGAACAGTATTTGAAAATCCTGCCGCAGGGTCCGTGGGCCAAGGATGCACGGAGTTCGCTGGACAAGATGGCCAGCAAATGACGGTGCTCAGTTGGGTTCGGCGATGTACGCGGCCCTGACGGGCTTCTCTTCCACACACATCCCGCGCCTTAGTTATTCCGCTACGGTTGTGGAGCAGTTATTTTTCTACGCGGGAGAACTCTCCTGATGTGGCGTTTACGGCCACCCGTAGCTTCGCGGATTGGCGATCGGTGCCATAGATCACGTGCCACAGGAGTTCGTTGGTGATGTGATTCCAGTCGAGGATATAGAAGACCGGAGTGGTCGGCTCTTGCTGCAACAACTTGTCTCCGCCATGTTGTTGGGCAATGGAGAAGGCTTTGTCGGTATCGGTTTTCAAAAACTGGACGTTGAAAATCTGTGTGCTGGAATTGGTGGGGCTGTAGGTGTCGTCCACGCCGTGCGAAATGTCGCCATTCGACCAGGTGAAAAATTTAGTCGAGTGCAACTTCGGCGATGCGAAGCCGGCGCGCCACTCGGGCATTTTGCCGTCGCGTCCGGTCCCCGCCGCTCCGGGAGCCGAGTCGGCTAGATAGGGCTGCGCATCAGGCGCCCACAGGCGGGCCGAGACATAGCACTTGAAGAAGGCGCTGCTGCCCGTGATAGATGTGGGAGCGGCCCTGGCCGTCTCTGACGCCGCCGGCTTGGCGGGTTCGGACGAGCAACCGGCTAGTAATCCCGATGCTAGAATTGCGGCAAATAGTTTTTTCATCGAATCACTCCTCGAATCGGAATTTTTGAGGCCGACGGCGTCATCCCGCCCTTCGTGGCTGTAACGAAAGATTTCCTGTCCTGTTTTGTGGATGATTGTACTGAATCAAGGTCATGCATTCCTATCTCGAACAACTGCGCCGGGAACTCGATGAAGCAACAGGGGGCGCGGACGCAGACGCGCTAACGCAGCCTCCGGAGGGGAAGTGGAATCCGGCGCAGATCATCGAACATCTTCTTCTTACCTATAAAGGGACGAATGCTGGGATCGCGAAATGTCTCGCTGCGGACGCTCCTTTGGCAAGAGAGATCACGTTGAAAGATCGCGCCGGAATTCTGCTGGTTGTCGATCTCGGATACCTGCCGAATGGACGGAAGGCGCCGGAGCGCACGACTCCGAGAGGAGTGCCGTTTCAAGGGGCGCGAACAGCCATATTTTCCGAACTGGAAAAGATGGCATCGGGTCTGGACGATTGCGAACGCCGCTTCGGCGCTCGGACCAGAATTCTTGATCACCCGATCCTTGGGCCGTTGACGGCGAATCAGTGGCGCAAGTTTCATCTCGTCCACGGACGCCATCACGCGCAGCAGATTCGAGAGCGAACGGGCGCGTCCTGATTTGCAAGACAACGCCCACCCGGTCGAGTTCTATTGATTGCCCTTGTCCTTGTCCTGCTCTCGAACGCCGGCCTTGCGCGCATCTTCTTGCATTTGGTCTAGTTGCTCGCGAGCGGCGTCGAGGGCTTTCTGCTTTTGGTCGAGACTGTTCTGGGCGTCAGCGTCTTCTTTGCCCCACTCGGCTGCGTTGCGCAAGCGGCTGGCGGTGTCGCTGGCGGCGACGGCGGCGCGCAGGCGGGAGTCGGTCTGTTCCTTCTCGATCTCTTTGTTCAGCTCATCGACCTTTTGCTGCTGGTTCGCGACTTTTCCCTTCCAATCGTCGGCGGCTTTCTGGCGTTCGGCGGAGGCGCTGTCGGCGCTCCCGCTCGGGCGGGGATTGGCCGCGGACCCTGCCCGGACTGCCTCTGCGGCCGCGGCTGGCCCGACGACGCTCAGATGTGCCGCCGGTGGGGAGGTTGTCGTTGTCAAAAGTGCGCGTGGCGGAGGTGGGCTCGGTTTTGTTCTTGCGAACGGTCCGAGCGTAATCACCGAGTGACTGGGCGGATGCTGCGCTGATTGCAACAAGACCGGTCGCGATAACGAGGAGGAGTGCCGAGCCGAATTGTCTGAGGTGCGTCATGTTCATTTCCTTTCGCAAGCCGCGATCACGGTCGACTTGCTGTTGCTATCAATCAAGAACTCGTGGAAGCGCTGCGTGCGCCTCCGAGAAAACTGCCGATGGTGCGATCCAGTTGAGCCGCTTCGCGGGAAATGCCGTCGGCCAACTGACGGGCCAGTTCCGCGTCGCGGCTGCAGACCAGTTGCTGTGCGTATCCGGCGATGGTGGTGAGTGAATGGCGCAGTCCGAGTGCCATCTCCGAGGAAATTTCCTGATGCATCCGCTGGTCGTGACGGATGCGCTCGATGTCGGTTTTGTCCGTGATCACGAGTGTTGTGCCCATGAGGGTCGCGTCCTCGGCCAGAACGGGAGAGGCTGTGATCTCGAGCACCTGGCTTTCCCCGTCGCGCTTGGCATAGTTCACGATCAGGCCGCGAACCGCGGCAGTCCCAGCCAAAGCGGGAGCCAAAGCTTTTTCGACGGTGACCGTTGCTTCGGAACCCGGTTTCGACAGCTTGCCATCCGGACGCAACGTTGCCGAACGGAAGAGATCGCCGACGTGCAGCCCTACGGGAGAAGCGAATCCCAGCAGATCGCGCGCGACCGCATTTGTCTGGCGGACAAGTCCGCTGGAATTGAAAAATAAAACTCCGCAGGAAAGGTTTGCCAGGATGGTGGAACTCAGCGTGTCAGAGGCTTTTGCTTTTCGGCGCTCGGCGAGTTGCTGGCTCGAGAGTTCGTGCTTTTGCTGTTTCAGTTGCTGGATGACGGCATGATAAGCGTGGACGGGCAAGCCCTCCGCCGTCAAAGGATTGTGGTCGAGCGATTCGGATTCCATCGCCAGATTCGTGCGCAGGCGACGAATCAGGAACAGCCCCAGGCCGAAGGCCAGCGCGGCCGCGAATAGCAACAGTCCCATGCGCATGATCAACGGATTGGTGAGCAGGTTCACAGAGCCCTCCAATACCAATGCAGGACAGCGTTGCCGAACAGGAACGACAGGATCGCCATGGCGCCCAGGAAAACTCCGAACGGCATCTCGTAGTACCGGAGCGCGAGGCGCGCGGATTGCCAGGCACGGCGGCGAGCGTCATTTCCAGAAACCCCAGCAGAAACCCCCACAGAATCACGCGACGACTTGGCGCGGGCCAGATTGCGGCGCATGCGTTTGAGCCAGACGGCGAGCACGGTGCTGAGACCGAAGAGCGACCCGGCCAGCGATGAGGCGAAGATAGTTAAGACAGTGAGCTTGGTTCCGAGGAATGCGCCGATCAAAGCCATCAGCTTGACGTCGCCGAAGCCCATGCCTTCGACTCCGCGAGCGCGCAGGTAGATGGCCGCGACTCCATAGAGGAACGACGCGCCGATCGCGGCCCCTAGCACTGAGTCCGCGAAGGACCAGATACGCCAGGAAATGTCGCTGCTGACGGTGAGCGGTACGAGGCCGGGCATGATGCGGGATGCGAGATCGTTGACCGGAACCAGCAGGCTGAAGGCGATTCCGATGACGATGCCGGGCAGCGTCATCGCGTCCGGCAACAGCTTTGTTTCGGCGTCGGTGAATATCAGGCCGAGCAACAACCAGCCGAGCACAGCGCACTTGAGCGCGGCCAGGGTGAAACCGAAATGACTGTAACAGCCGAGAAAGAGCAGGCCGGTCAGCAGTTCGACGACGAGGTAGCGAGGTGATATCGGCTGTTTGCAAGCGCGGCATTTGCCACGAAGAATGAACCAACTCACCACGGGCAGGTTGTGATAGAGCGGGATCATGTCTCCGCAATGAGGGCACGCGGAGCGAGGTTTTACCACCGACTTGCCAAGGGGTAAACGGTAGACGCAGACATTCAGGAAGCTGCCAAAGCACAGCCCATAGGCGAAGATCGCGACTGCAATAAAGGCTTCCACCGTCGTTGGTTGGCGCAAAACTAGCTAAGTGCCCATAATGTCTGGACTTGTGGACGATTATAAGTCGCGGCAGCCGGGGCTTCTAAGTACGAAGGTCACTGTACCTCGGGGTCCCGCAAGTGATTGGGAATAATCACTTTTGTGGCTCCTGCGCCATGACCGTGGCGTCAGTTCGTAGGCGTCAGTTCGCAACTTGGGCCGGTCGAGTCTTGGCGAACGGGATTGCTCCCAGTAGTAAAGCGATTCCGGGGAGAACAGCTCCCAGTAATACCGACATGGAAAAATACAGGAATTGAGGTTTGGCGTATACGAACTTGCCAGCTAGGGTGAGGAAGCCGACGAGGCCCGTCAGCGCGATGACGGGGAACAGGCCCGCGGCCAGGCAGACGCGCCGTTCGGCTCCGGCACGGCGGGATAAATATGCTCCGGCGGCGCCGCATAGCGGCAGTAACAAGAGCCAAGGGACGTAGACAACAAAAGTTGCCCAGCCTCGTGCCACGAATTGGGGTTGTGACCCTGCGAATGTGGAGGCCGCCAGTACGACCATTGCCGTTGTCAGGCTGACTAACGACGGAAACCAAAACGACTCTGTGCGCGCGTTCAATCTCGGGCCTTTCTTATTCTCGATGTCTTTCACAGAGTGAACTTTCAGGAAAGGCAACGCGCCCAATGACAGGGCGAGGCCGGGAAGAACGATCCAGTTCAGCACGCCCCAAAGCAGACCAATCCATTGGGCAGGGGATGGATGACTCATCTTTGTGGCCAGGATGGTCCAGAGCGGGATCATCACGATGGAGGGAAATACGGCCGCAACAAAGGCCGTCCGCCGTTCGCCTCCGGCTCGACGGGACAGAAACGCAGCGGCTGCGCCGAAGAGAGGCAGCGTGGCCAGCCACATCAACTGGTAGATCAGTGGAAGGCCTGCATGGTTTAACCGCATCCGCGTCTGTGGCGATGAGAGGCTTCGCTGCAAGATCAACATCGCAGTCGCTGACCCGGCTAGGCTCACTAGACTGGGTACCCAGAGCGCTTTTGTCCGGTTGTTCATCCCTGTACCTCCTCAGATACCTCGTCGCAACGTAGTCTGCGATTTTAGCCAGCCGCGGCCGACATTGCTTTGGAAGAACGGTCGAGAGACGTGGACTTGCACAATTTGCTTGGCCAAAAGCAAATCCTGGTCTCGGATTCAATAACTATAGGCCGCTGGGGTCGGGGGCTCGAATCACGAAAGTCACACCGCCGGGGACTCAGGCCACCTGGGTGACTTGCTGTTCATGGGGCAGGAAGATCACGAACACCGTCCCTGTCGAGCGTCCGCTGGAGCGGCTTCGGACTCGAATGGATCCGCCATGTTTTTGGACGATGCCGCGTGAGACCCATAATCCCAGGCCCGTGCCAGTGCCCTTTTTCGTGGTGTAGAACGGCTTAAAAATCTCCTGAAGATGGTCGCGGGGAATGCCGCTGCCATTGTCGGCGACGATGATGCGGACGCCCTCGCGCCCAGTCGACCAGTCGCGGCCCTTGGCGACACGAACCTGAAGAATGCTTTTTTCGGACGTTACTTGAGACTTTGCTTCAGATCCTGCTTCGGGCATGGCGTCGATCGCATTGACCAGAAGATTCGCCAATAACTGTCGTAGCTCGCCGGAAAAACCGCTGACGCGGCAATCGCCATCATACTCTCTGACGATCGCGACATGCTTGCTCTGCAGCTTACGAGAGTAGAGCTGCAAGACTTCATCCATGATGGCGGAAGGATTCATGGAGTCGGGGGAGTTGGTATCGCGGACAAACCCCAGGGTTTGTTGCGCGAGCTGCGCGATGCGAGCAACCTCTCGCTCGGCCAGGTTCAGATAGTCATCCGCGTGGCTCGGATCGTGGCGGACGAGATACAGCAAGTTGACAACAGCTTCGAGAGGATTATTGATCTCGTGAGCGATGGAGGCCGCGAGCCGCCCGGCAGTGGCGAGTTTTTCGGTCCGGCGGATGGCTTCTTCGGATACTGTCTCGGCGGAAAGGTCACGCGCGATGGCCGAGGATCCTACAATTTTTCCACGGGAGTTCTGGAGTGGGGCAATCGAGAGCATGACGGGCCAGCGTGTGCCGTCTTTGCGGATGCGCTCAGTGCGATAAGGGCCGATGTGGCCGCCGCTATTGAGAATCTCGCGGTTCCGTTCCACTTCCAGATGGCGTTCAGGCGGCGCGAGACGCGCGGTGGGCATGCCTACGGCCTCTTCGGCAGTTAGACCGAAGAGATGTTCGGCGGCGTTGTTCCAACTGGTGATGTTGCCGTCGGGGCTCGCGGAGTACATCGCGTCGCGGGAGTATTGCACGATGGCCGCCATTTCACGAGAGGCGCGGTCAGCGCGCGATTCGGCCAGGCTTTTCTGCCGGACCATACTGGCGCCAAACATGGAGATGACCACAAAAACGGAGAGGCGTTCGAAATCTGCGTTGGTTTGGACGCCGAAACTGAAATAGGGCGGAACGACGAAGAAATCCATGGCCAAGACGGCGAGCAGTGAGGACAACACTGCCGGGCGGAAGCCGAGAAAACGCGTCGTGAAAAGAACGGCTGCCAGCAAGAGCGCAAACGGATGGCGATGCAGGACCGGAGAAAAAGTCCACAGGCAGAGTGCGACCCAAACGGCGAGCGCGGCTCCTCCGTAGCATAGCCACGTCGAGTGCCGGTGGCGTGCGATCCAGCCCTTGAGATTGGCCCTGACTCCGTGCATTTTATTCAGCCAGCATCGGTCACGAGTGGCGGCGAGGCAGAGAGGATGCTTCCGTCGTTCACGGAAACTGTAGCAGGGACTCGGGCGCGGGGCAAATCGCGATGCGAACGTCCCTCTAGGACTGAGCTGATTCTGCTTATTTCACTGGACGCGAACCGGTGATAAGGATATCCACCAGTCTTTTCGCACTCTGCTGCCAATCGGGAGTGGATGCCACATTCGAGACCCCGATGAGTGCGCGTAGCAGATCGAATGGGTCGAGATCCTTGCGTATGTCGCCGCTCTTGATAGCGCGCTTCACCAGCGCGTCGATCGCTCCCTGAATCTGAGCACGCGACCCTTCGTAGAGCTTCGAGGGGCCCCCGACAAACGTATTTAAGACAGGGGCGATGATGTGCTTTGCGGCGATGTAATCGACGAACAAGAGCATCCATGCGCGCAACGCGGCGGCTGGAGGCATCGTGTCGGAGAACTTCCGTTCGGCAGCGGCCAGCTTTTCTACCTCGCTGCGATAAACCGCCTCGATCAGAGCGTCGCGCGTCGGAAAGTGACGATACAGGGTTCCCGCTCCCACTCCGGCATCTCGGGCGATGTCATCCAGGCTGGTATTGGCGCCCGAGCGGGTGAATGCCACCTTCGCGACTTCCAGAATGCGTTCGCGGTTCCGCTGCGCATCGGTGCGGGGCTTTCGCTGGGTAGATTCCGAAGGTTTCTTTGGCATAAAAAATCTTTGCAACCGGAGACGCTCTCCGGTTATCTTATCTACTAATTCGGAGACACTCTCCGTTTTATTCGATGCTGTGGCAAGTCGTCAAGACCCACACGGCGGGCAAGCCTGCCGGTGCAGGAGGAAAAAACATGGCAACTGTACAAGAGATGATAACTACGTTTGGAGCGACATCAACCACTGAAGATGTTTTGGCTGGGATCAATCTCACTGGGAAAAGAATTCTTATAACCGGCGTTTCTGCCGGCCTCGGGATCGAAACCGCGCGGTCCCTCGCGGCGCATGGCGCGCAGGTTATCGGAGCGGCGCGGGATCTGAACAAGGCGAAAACGGCAACCGCGCAGGTACGAAAGGATGCGGCTCCGAACGGCGGGACCTTCGAGTTGACCGAGCTTGATCTGGCGAGCCTTAAGAGCGTGCGTGCCTGTGCTGATCGACTGATGGCAAGAGGTCAACCATTCGACGTGGTCATCGCGAATGCGGGCGTGATGGCCACACCGTTTGGCCAGACGGCGGACGGATTTGAGACGCAGTTCGGGACGAATCACCTCGGCCACTTTGTCCTGGTCAACAGGATCGCGTCGCTGATTCGGTCTGGTGGACGGCTCATCAACTTATCTTCCGCAGGGCACCGTTATTCCAACGTCGACCTGCAAGACCCAAATTTTGAGCACTCACCCTACGAGCCCTTCGTTGCCTACGGACGCTCGAAGACAGCAAACATTCTGTTTGCCGTTGCCTTCGACCAGCGGCATCGCGGACGTGGCGTGCGTGCGGCTGCGGTGCATCCGGGAGTCATCCAGACCGAACTGGGGCGTCACATGGACTCAGCACAATTACAGACGCTGGTCGACAGGATCAATCAGCAACTCTCAGCGGAAGGGAAGGCCCCTTTCCAGTGGAAAACCATTCCTCAAGGCGCGGCCACCTCGGTGTGGGCGGGCGTCGTTGCTCCTGCCGAGGAGATCGGCGGCCAATATTGCGAAAACTGCCATGTCGGCCACGTCGTGCCGGATGACTCCACGATCACCGCCGTCAGTGAAGGAGTGCGTGGTTATGCACTCGATCTGAAAAATGCTGAGGCGCTCTGGAAGAAGAGCGAAGAACTCGTTGGCGAATCTTTCCAGGTTCGCTGATCGGGAAACCGAAGGTGCCCCAGGTTAGCGCCCGTTCTCTGGGCGCTAACCTGGGACCATCCATCGTCAATGGCTCGAAGGTCGACGGAGCAAACATTCGAAGGAGCAAACATATGAAAGTTTTTGTTACAGGAGCTACTGGCTTCATAGGGTCCGCGGTCGTTCGAGAGTTGATCGATGCCGGGCATCAGGTGCTCGGCCTGGCTCGTTCGGATGCTGGCGGCGAGTCGCTCGCCGCCGCCGGCGCCGAGGTGCATCGCGGCAATCTTGAAGACTTGGAAAGCTTGCACAGCGGAGCAGCCAGGTCAGATGGAGTGATCCACACCGCATTTATTCACGACTTTTCAAAATTCAAGGAAGTCTGTGAAGTCGATAAGCTCGCCATCGACGCTATCGGCGTAACGCTTGCCGGTTCGGATCGACCCCTTATTGTCAGCGCCGGGATCGGGCCCTTAAATCCGGGCCACCTGGCCACTGAAGACATGAATCCCCGGGACAACCCAATCATGCCCCGCGTTTCAGAACAGGCCGCTATGGCGTTGCGGCCGCGGGGGGTGAGCGCTGCCGTGGTGCGCCTTCCTCAGGTCCACGACCCGGTCAAACAGGGCCTGGTCACGTATCTGATCAATTTGGCGCGCGAGAAAGGCGTCTCCGCCTATGTGGGCGACGGACTCAACCGTTGGTCGGCGGCGCATGTCCTCGATGTTGCCCGCCTCTACAGACTCGCTCTGGACAAACATGAGGCAGGCGCCAAGTATCACGCAGTCGGCGAAGAAGGAGTGCGAAGCCGGGACATCGCTGAAGCCATTGGCCGGGGCTTGAAGATTCCCGTCGTCTCCATTTCGCCCGATGAGACCGCCGCGCATTTCGGATGGATGGCAATGTTCGTTGGTGTCGACATGCCGGCGTCGAGCAAGCAAACGCAGAAGCGACTGGGATGGCGACCGACCGGGCCTGGACTGATCGCTGATCTCCAACAAATGCAATATTCCGCGAACTGAACCGTCAACATAGACAGCGCTGGAGGTTTGGAATAGGAGGTTTGGAATATATGAATCAATTGGTTGCTGATAAAACACCCAAGAATTACGATCCCGCTTGCGGCGACCTGATGACCATCGCTGAACGAGAGCTGGCGGCATTCGTCAGCGTGGTGACTGAGTCGTTCGGTCCAAGAACCTCTGTCCCCAAAGTTCGGCTAGGTCTATCACGGATTGTGAGTGTTGTCTGTGACGAATGAAAAAGGGAGCGAGGTCCGTGGTGCCCGCTAGCCGAAAAGCGCGGCGAGCGGCGCGAACCTTTTCGGGGTGGTGCAAATTACTCCATGTCAAACACCATCCACTGGAGGCCGGTTGCCCGCTCTACCTGTAAGACGACTGGCTCATGCGGTTTGATTTGATGGAGCGCGGCGCGGAGGGAACTTAGGGAGTCGATGGGAGTCTGGTTGACGCTGTGGATGACGTCTCCGGTCTGGAGACCGTTCGCCGCACTCAGGAAACTCGCCACTCGCGCAACGACGATCACGCCCGAGGGGTTGCGCAAGTTACCGAGGATCGGGCGCAGCTTGTCGTCGAGCGTCAGGCCGAGGATCCCGAGTCGCGAAACCAGATTGTCGCGCGGGTTGGCCAAGTCGGGCAGCGCGTCCATGGCGTCTTTCATTTCGAGGGCTACGATGTAGAGCGTTTTCCGTTCCGTGCCGCGAAGAACTTCTAGCTTCAACGATTCATCCAGAGGATGCAGGTAAAGAGCAGAAGTGAAGGCGGGCAGAGTGCTGATCGGGCGCCCGTCGGCGCGGAGTACGATGTCTCCGATTTTCAGGCCGCCGGCGTCGGCGGGACCTCCGGGTGTGACGTCGTCGATCACGACTCCCCAAGTCTGCGCTAGGCCCAATCCTTTGGCTAGGCTTTCGGTGATGGTTTGCGCACCTGCTTTAACCTCGATGCGATGCACGTGTCCATACTTGCGCAGGCTTTCGTAGACGAAACGGACGATGCGCGCTGGGATGGCGAATCCGAGGCCTTCGCTTCCTCCGGCTTCAGAAAGGATGAAGGTGTTGAGGCCGATGACGTAGCCTTCGCTATCCACCAGCGGTCCGCCGCTGTTGCCGGGATTGATGGGAGCGTCGGTTTGGATGTAAACCATGGGACGGCTGGGATCGGCTTGGCGGGCGACGGCGCTGACGATGCCCATGGTCACGGAGTTCTCCAGGCCCTCAGGACTGCCCATGGCAAATACGAGCTCGCCCTGATGCACGGCCCTGTGGCTGCCGAGCGAGAGAGTGGGAAGGCCCGTCCGATCGATCTTGATGAGCGCGAGGTCTGTATCTTTGTGGAGGCCGATCAGCCGAGCTTCGACGATGCGCTGCTTGCCCTCAGGCGCGATCTGCTCGGGATGATCGACAGAAGCCATGGCGAGCGCCACGTGGATGCGTTGCGCTCCCTCGACCACGTGGGCATTGGTCATGATGTATCCGTCGGGATCGACGATGACTCCGGACCCGATGGCGTTTTCGCGCGTGACCAGCGCCGCCTGGCCACGCTCGTTGCCTTCCGCTGTTCCGTAGCGGTTGACTAGGATTTGAACAACGGCGGGAGAAATGCGGGCGCTGAGTTGCTCGATGGCGGAATTCAGTTGTTGCAACACGAGCGGCGGTTCGGCGGGTCTTGCGGCGGCTGCCTTTTTCTCGGCGTCTGGCTTTGTGGTTTCTCCACTGGTCGTGGCTGTGGGAGGCACCGGCGATTGTTGGCCGAAGTTCAACGTTGAAAAGCACATCGCAAAGAGCAACGAGAAAAACAGCAGACTCAGCCGCACCTGCATGCCGGTTGGGAAGAGCATTGCGATAACCCTCCGTTGAAAACTTCGAACCGCCAGAACTAGTAGATGAAGATTATGCCGGAACGGACGCGTGCTGACGTTTTCTGATCGCTGAATAGATCAATCGATCAAATGAACCGAAGCTCGGGCGCGGTTGGCAGGGCTCCGATCTCTGCGGCGAGGCGATAGTAGAGTTCGAGTCCTTCGAGGCAGGGCGGGTCGAGATAATAATGGATGTTGTGGGTCAGGTAGGCGCGAACCGTATCGATACTAATGCCCAGGCGCAGCGCCCACTCCTGCGTGATGGATTCGAGATTCTTTGGCTCCAGGCCATGATCGCGTGATTTTTGAAAAGCCTCGGCGATCGCCTTCGCGTCGCGCTGCGCGAGCGCCTGTTTACGAACGGCCCAGAAGGCGAAGACGAATGATTTTCCGGTACGAGCTTGCCAGGCTTCTGCAAGATCCGTCGTCTGGTAGCGCGTGCGGTCGACTCGCAGAGCTGGGTCTCCGATCAGCAGCGCGGCATCGCAGGCGGCCAGCATGGCGTCGAGATCGGGAGCCATTGGCTGGTAGTCGCGCGCTCCTCCGAGCCACTTGGCGAAGAGGATCTTGGTCAGCGCCACTGAGGTCATCGACGACGTGTCGAGGGCAATGGAGTGGACTTGTGACCAGAATGGATCGACTGTTTTCTTGGTGACTAAAAGGATGGAGCGCACCGCGCTCCGGGCAGCGATGGCCACGTTGGGAACGATGACCAGGTCTGGGATTGTCGTGTAGGCGGCAGCCGGAATGATGCCAACGTCGGCGGTCCCAGCGCACAGGGACTCGGCGCACGCCGACGGGATGGTGTAGGAAATCTCACTGCTAAGTTGGGAGTTCGCATCTCCGTGCTCAAAATCCCACATGAGAGGCGCAGTATTCAGGTAGGAAATGGCCGAGATCTTTAACCGGCTCATCACTTTACGAATATACCAAATGCGCTGTGCGCGCCGTCCTTGACAGCGGCTGCCGGCGCGGCTAGGGTCGCGCCATTATGTCCACGCCTCAGCAGGTTTCCGACTCGACCGACGTTGCCGTCTCCGTCTCCAATCCAGCTTCGCAACAAGGCATCTACTGGCTCGCGCTGTCATTGACGACGGGACTTGGGCCCACACGGATCAAGAAGTTGATCGAGCACTACGGCACGGCTGAGCGCGTGTTCCTGGCGAGTCTGACCGAACTCGAAGCAAGCGGGATGCCCGCGGTTTCGGCGCAATCGATCGCTACGGGGAAATCTTATGAACTGGCACAGCAGGAGTGCGCCAAAGCCATGGAGGCTGGCGCGCGCGTCATTGCGCTGAGCGATTCGGAATATCCGCCGCGGTTGAAAGAGATTTATGACCCTCCCGTAGTCTTATTTGTTAAGGGAAGCGTCGAGGTGCTGGCGAAGCCGGGAATTGCGATGGTGGGAACGCGTCACCCAACACCCTACGGTACGGGCATGGCGGAGCGGCTTTCGACTGACCTGGCGGCGCGAGGACTGGTGATCATCAGTGGCCTGGCGCGGGGCGTTGATACTTCGTCGCATCGCGGGGCAGTCGCGGCGAAGGGCAAGACTGTCGCCGTGCTGGGTACGGGAATTGACGTGATGTATCCGAAGGAAAATACGCGGCTCGCGGAACAAATCGTGGCGCTTGGCGGTGCGTTGATCACGGAGTTTCCAGTAGGAACGCCTCCGACTCCACAGAATTTTCCTATACGTAACCGGATCATCAGCGGCATGTCTGCCGGGGTGCTCGTGGTGGAAGCGGCGGAGTACAGCGGGACGCGAATCACATCGCGACTGGCACTGGAGCAGAATCGCGATGTCTATGCGGTTCCGGGGAATGTGACCAACAAAAATTCGTGGGGTCCGAACACGCTGATCAAGCAAGGAGCGAAGCTCGTGGCGACTTGGGAAGACGTTTGGGAAGAGCTGCCCGGTGACGTTCAAGAAATGCTTGGCGCGGGGCGGAATGAATCCGTTGAGCCGGAGACGGCATCTCTATTCCCGGACGAAGCGACAGCGATCTCGCCCCACGAGAAAAAGATTCTGAAGCTGATCAAGCAGGACGAATCGACGCACATCGATCAACTGGTGGAATTGCTGGAGAACGAAATGTCGCCGTCGGAGATTTTCGCGGCGCTCTTCGAGCTGGAGCTGAACGGGAAGATACGGCAGTTGCCCGGGAAAAACTTTGTGAAGAGCTTCTAGCTGTCAGCTCTCAGCTTTCAGTAAAAGCGGAGGCGTTTTGTGCAGAGTTTTCGGAATCTTCGGGTTTGGGAAAAGTCGCATCGGTTGACTCTGGATGTTTATTCGTCGAGCTAAGACCTTTCCACGCGATGAGATGTTCGGTCTGACGAGTCAGATGCGGCGAGTCGTCAGCCATCGATCGGAATGAATATCGCTGAGGGTTGCTGTCGAAAAGGTGACGCGGAGATGGGTCGATTTCTGCAAATTGCGATGGGGTCGGCAAGCGAACTTGAATATCAATTCCTGCTCGGCTCACGACCTGCAATATCTGCAGAATCCAGGGTATGAGCGTCTCACGGCGCAGGTTGTAGAGGTGAAAAAGATGCTCTCGTCTCTCATGCAAAAAGTGAAGGGGTTAACTGACAACTGAGAGCTGATAGCTGACAGCTGGCCGCAATTCGTGCTAGCTTCAATTCCATTACGATGAAACTGAGGAAACATTGTCTAAAGGTCTAGTCATTGTCGAATCGCCGGCTAAGGCGAAAACTATCCAGAAATATCTGGGCAAGGGATTCACGGTCGATGCTTCCTACGGCCACGTGAAAGACCTGCCGAAGAGTAGCCTGGGAGTCGATCTCGAAAACGATTTCGAGACCGAGTACGTCGTTATCCCTGGAAAAGAAAAGGTTCTCGCCAAGCTTAAAAAGCTGGCGCTCTCAGCCGACCACATCTATCTCGCGCCTGATCCGGATCGCGAAGGCGAAGCGATTGCCGCGCATCTGGCCGACGAACTCGGCGAAGAGAACGGCAAGAAGAAGAGCAAGAAGGGCGCCAAGAAAAAGAAGACGGATGATATCGGAGATGACGCCCGCATTCGGCGCGTGACGTTTAACGAAATCACGCAGCGCGCGGTCAAGGCTGCTTTCGAACATCCCCGGGACATTGACCGCAATCTGGTCGACGCGCAGCAGACCCGACGTGTGCTCGACCGTCTGGTGGGCTATCAGGTCTCTCCTCTTTTGTGGGACAAGGTTCGGCGTGGGCTTTCTGCTGGACGCGTGCAGACTGTCGCACTCCGCCTGATTGTCGATCGCGAACGCGAAATCAAAGCATTCGAGAAAAAAGAATATTGGACGATCGATGCCAATCTCGCCGCCGGCAAGCCTCCGGCGTTCGATGCACGCTTTCTCGGCAAGGGCGAAGAGAAAATCGAAGTCACCAACGGCGAGCAGGCGGAACAGATTCGCGCAGCGCTCGAAAAGGCTGATTGGGTTGTCCGTTCGGCGGAAAAGAAAGAGCGCCGTCGCAATGCTACTCCACCGTTCACCACCAGCAAGCTGCAACAGGATTCCTCGCGCAAACTGCGCTTCAGCGTGAAGCGCACGATGATGATCGCGCAGCGCCTTTATGAAGGTGTCGAACTTGGTGACGAAGGCCAGGTCGGCCTGATCACCTACATGCGTACCGATTCGACGCGAGTTGCGCCCGAGGCGATCACTGAGCTTCGCGAGTATGTCACCGAACAGTTCGGTGCGCTCTATCTGCCGGAATCTCCCAATACATATAAGGATAAGAAAGAAGCGCAGGGGGCCCACGAGGCCATTCGTCCGACTTCGGCGATGCGTCATCCGGATCTGGTTAAGCAGTATCTTCAGGAAGACGAATTCAAGGTTTACAAGCTGATCTGGCAGCGGTTTGTCGCTTCGCAGATGAATCCGGCGGTCTTCGATCAGACTTCGGTCGACATCGACGCCAAGTCTGGCAACGATGTGTTCTGGTTCCGCGTAACGGGATCGGTGATGAAGTTCGACGGCTTCCTTAAGGTCTACGAGGAATCGAAAGATAATAAGGATGAAGAAGACGAGGAACTGAAGCACAAACTGCCGCCGCTCGAGGCGGGACAGAAGCTGACGCTGAAGTCACTGTTGCCGGAGCAGCATTTCACCGAACCGCCTCCGCGCTTCAACGAAGCGTCGCTCGTAAAAGAACTTGAAGAACGCGGTATTGGGCGGCCTTCGACCTACGCGACGATTCTGAGCACGATTCAGGAACGGCATGTACGCGCAGAAAATCGGTGGCAAGTTTGTGCCGACAGAGATTGGGCTGGTGGTCACCGATCTACTGGTCGAGAATTTCAAGGACATTTTTGACTTCCAGTACACCGCGCGCCTTGAAGAAGAGCTTGACGAGATTGAAGAAGGCAAGCAGACGGGGAACGACGCGCTCACCGAGTTTTATAAGAAGTTCGCCAAGGATCTCAAATACGCCGAGAAGCACATGGAAAACATCAAGCGTATGGAGAAGCCGACGGACGAGAAGTGCGAACTCTGCGGCTCGCCACTAGTCATCAAGTGGGGCAAGCACGGATCGTTCTATGCGTGCAGCACCTACGACAAGGAAAATCCAGATACCTGCAAGTTCACGAAAGAGAATCCGATCAACCTGCCCGATCTTGACTCAGCGGACGTGCAGGAGACGGCGCAGGAGGAATATTGCGAGAACTGCGGGCGCGTCATGGTGCTCAAGCGTGGGCGCTTTGGGCAGTTCATGGCGTGCACGGGGTATCCAGATTGCAAGACGACGCGGCGGCTGGATCAGGGGAAGAAGGTGCCGGACATTCCTCTCGATGAGACCTGCCCGCTGTGCAAACGCAATATGATTCTGCGGCATGGGCGGTTTGGCGAATTCACTTCGTGCAGCGGGTATCCCGAGTGCAAGTATGTGAAGCAGAATTTTATTGGCGTGAAGTGCCCGGAGTGTAAAGACGGCGAGCTTGTCGAAAAGCGGGCGCGCAAAGGCAACACTTTTTACGGCTGCGGGAATTACCCGAAGTGCAAGTTCACGTCGGCGGCGAAGCCGATCGCCGAGAAATGTCCCGATTGTGGGCACGAGTTTCTGGTCGAACGAATCCGCAAGGACGGAACGGTGATCGCGTGTCCTAATAAGGAGTGCGATTACGAGCGGGAAGTCGCGGGCTGCGACTCCGGAAGCTGGCCAAGAGCTGACGCTACAGGCCGTTCAACGGACAACGCTTAAAGATATAGTTTAACGAGGAAACTTCAACGAGGGAACATATGGCGAAAAAAGCAACTGCGCACGATGCTGAACTGATCATGAAACTCTATGACCTCCGCCGCGAAGCGGAAATGCGGAAGGCGAGACACTGGCTTACGGTGGAATTCTGGCCGCAGACGGCCGAAGAATTTATGAAGGTGGCGAATTCTTTTCCCAGTCAGGAAAACACCTGGCTGCGGCAGGTGGGCGGCTACTGGGATATGGCAGCGACGTTTGTGCTGCACGGCGCGCTGAATGAGGAGCTCTTCCTGACGCCCGGATGCAGCGGCGAGATGTTCTTTATCTTCGCCAAAGTCCAACCCTATCTGAAAGAGTTTCGCGAGCTGACCAATAATCCCAACGCTTTCTCGCACATCGAGCAGGTCGCCACGAGAACGAAGACGGCACGCAAACATTTGGAACGCGTCTCGAAAAATATCCAGGGCCGCCTGAAGGCGATGGCCAAGTCGCCGAAGAAGGGCTGACAGCGGAACCCTTCCTCTGACACGAGAAGAGTCCGTCATCTGAGTCCGTCGTTCCATCTGCTATCCTTATCGTGCTGTGCGGATGCTCTGGTGGTTTCTCATACTGGGAGTCAGTACCGCAGTGGTGGTGACGGTTGCGCTCGGGATCTATATGCAGGTCCGGCGGCAAATGAAGCGCGCGGCGGCCCACCGGGCGGAGCTCGACGGCCTCGATCACTCGGCGCCGCCTGAGGCTTGATCCGTTAGTCTCCGCCTGAAAGGGAAAGTTTATGTCGACTGTGGCCAACCAAGTCGTAAACCCTGTTCTTGACCGCCGGGTTGAGTGGGCGAAGCAGGCGGCGATCGTAGTCGGTGCGAGCCTGTTTGTGGCTTTGTGCGCTCGGGTCGCAGTTCCGATTCCCGGCACTCCGGTGCCGCTGACTCTGTCAAACTTCGCGGTTCTTGCGGTGGGGCTGCTTCTCGGATCGCGCCGTGGTTTCGCGGCACTCGCGCTCTACCTCGCTGAAGGCGCCGCTGGGTTGCCGTGTGTTCAGCCTGGGCGGCGGCATGGCTCATCTTTTTGGCCTGACAGGTGGATATCTACTGGCGTATCCGTTGGTGGCGTTCGTTGCGGGGTATATATATGAACGCAGTTCGCGGCGCTTCGTTTGGGCTGCGCTGGCTTCAGTGGCGGCGGAAACGGTGCTCTTCGCCAGTGGCCTTGGTTGGCTCGCTATGTACACTCACTCTTTCTCTCTCGCTGTCAAATTCGGCTTGAGCTGGTTCGTTTTTGGCGAAGTTATCAAAGTGCTCATGGCCGCCGGAGTGGCGGCGCGTTGGAATTGGAATCGGCGCTCGCGTTCCTTCGACGGTACAGCGAGCAACATCTCGTTATGAACTGGGTGGCGGCTGCGCCCAGGTTAGCGCCCAAAAAACGGGCGCGAACCTGGGGCACGGCGACTTGAAAGCTGCCGGCCCACGAATAGATCAAGACGTCTTTTTACTGAACAGGTTTTAATAGAACAGGATTACTGAATCTTATGAGTACCGTATCTGCTCCAGTTCGTGAAATCACCGTGGCGCACAGCCCGGATTCTGACGATGCATTCATGTTTTATGGGTTGGCCACGAACAAAGTTCGCGTGCCGGGGCTGAAGTTCACGCATACGCTTTGCGACATTGAGACGCTGAACCGGCAGGCGCAAGAAGGCGTTTACGACGTCACGGCGGTTTCGTTTCACGCTTATCCATACATTCAGGATGACTATGCGCTGATGTCGTGTGGCGGCAGCGTGGGCGACGGGTACGGGCCCATGCTGGTTTCGACGCGTCCTTTCACGGCGGACGATATTAAGGGCAAGAAGATTGCCGTTCCGGGCAAACTCACGACTGCTTACCTCGCGCTTGAACTCTTTGCGCCGGGAGTGGAAGTGGAAGTTGTGCCGTTCGATCAGATCATCCCGCAGATTCTGGAAGGGAAGCACGAAGCAGGGCTCATTATTCACGAGGGCCAGCTTACCTATGACAAGTCTGGATTGCATCGTGTCGTCGATCTCGGGCGCTGGTGGCAGAAGGTGACCGGGCTGCCGTTGCCGCTAGGCGGGAACGCGATCCGGCGCTCGCTGGGGCGCGAAACGATGGCGAGCGTTACGCAGGCGTTGCGGGAGAGCATCCAGTACGCTCTCGATCATCGTGAAGAAGCGCTCAGCTATGCCATGCAGTTTGCGCGCGATCTTGATACGCAGCTGGCGGATAAATTTGTCGGCATGTACGTCAACGAGCGCACGCTTGATTATGGCGACGACGGCCGGGAAGCGGTGAGGCGGTTGCTCGATATGGGGCATGCGGCCGGGATTATTCCGCAGACGCCGCGGGTGGAGTGGGTGTAAGGGTTGCTTCTGGCTTTGCGCTATTTTCTGGGAATTGTCATCCCGAGCGAAGCGAGGGATCTGAAGTGAGTCAGCGAGGAACTATTCAGGAAATGCGCGAGCGGTGGGCTCTTATTGAAGCCGATCTCTCTCGTGCACGAAACATGTTGCCAGATGTTGCTACAAGCCACCAGGCTATATGCCTATACCAAGAATTTATTGAACACAACGAACTGAAGCTTGCGTCTGACATGCTTGAGGAGTACGCCAAAGACCATCCGGTCAGCCAAGAATTTTGGCATGCCCTGCGCGATGCCTCTCTAACAATGCAGCTGCCAGATCGTGCTGATCGCTATGAACAGCACGCAAAGAGTACTGCTCCATAATCCCTAGTTCGCCTACCTGACCCTCTCTCCAAACGCGTACACCGGATCAACATCCACTGGCACATCGGACGCGGTTTGCAGCGATGATTTCAACTCTTCGGGCATGGTGCTGTACTTCTTGAACCAGTTTTCTGCGCGCGAGCGATCACCGGTGGCTTCGATTTCCAACAACTCTTTTGCCAGGTCCGCGATGGCTGGTGATGTCTTCTCGTAGTCGATGACGTAGCGGCCGCTGGCGTTGCGAGTGATTGCTCCGTGCTCGGAGAGATAGTTGAACTCCATCATGTCGGCCTGGCCGTGGGCTTCGGCGGTGCCGAAGCGGACGGTGCGGAAGATTCCGGCTACGTAGGACGCGTAGTACTCCGGCAATTTTTCTTTGGGTAGCGCGTCGTGATCGATCAGCCATTTCAGGGCGAACATGCCGGTCACGTCGGCTTTGGCCTCTTCGAGGCCGCTGAAGGCGGGGCCGATGGCTTCGCGGATGTCGACTTTGCCGGCAGCCGTGCGGGCGTAGGCTGGCCCGAGTCCGTGGCAGATCTCGTGCATTACGCCAAACTGAAGATAGCCTTCACCGGTGACTTTCGCGGCCTGGTCCGGCTCCATTAATTTCCGAGCTACCGGTAGGACGACGTAGTTGACGCGCGCGTCCATGAAATTCTTGAAGAAAAGCTTCTTGCTGCCTTTTTGTTCGTGCACGCGCGGATCGTTTGGCAGATTGTCGGCTACGGCTTGATAGCCGTGGGTCAGATCTCCGGCGCGAAACGGAGCGTCCATGACTTCCATGGGCGTTTCGAGGCCGTGTTTCGAAGGGCGATCTTCGGCGGCGAGCGGGAGCGCATCCTGGATGTCGGGTACATATTTCTGGAACAGTTCCAGCTTCTTGCTCTCACGCTCGTTGCGCACCAGGACGGCGCCTCCATAGGAGCCTTTCACGCCGAGCAGGGTGTCGAGGTAGCTTTCGTAGGGAGCGAAGATGATGTCGAATTTTGGATTCTTCAACTCAAGCCAGGCCAGATCGCTCGGGAAATAATCGTCGCTTAGAAGCGCATCGGCTCGCAGATTGAGAAACTTTGCGAAGGCGGGGTCGTCGCTGAGTTTGGCTGCGGAACGGAGAGCTTTCGCCGCGGGCTCCAAATAGGCGCGATAGGCGATGTGGTAGGGAACCGTTTCCAGTTTTTGCTGATGGTAGCGAACGATGGTGAACTGATCGTAGATGGCGGCTTTCTGATCGGGATGCTGCTTGATGTGGTCCTCGATCTGCGCGACGGTCAGATTCGGAGGATAGAAGCCTCGGCCGAGCGGCATCGGGTCTGTGCCGACGAAGGGTTTGTTTTCGTCAAGCTGATCGAAGCGGGATGCGTTGATCCAAAGGTAGCGTCGCAGTTTGATGTCGCGCGGATTTTGGCTGGAGGCGAGCGACTGGTAGAGGGCGAGGCCTTCGGGATCGCTTTGACGCCAGTAGATGCTTTCGAGGTAGGTGCAGGCTTCGACAAGCTTGCGGACGAGTTGTTGCTCACGGGCGCTCAAACCGCCTGCGTGGAAGGGCATTTGAACGCGGCGGAATTTCGCCAGGCGTTGGGCGAGATCTGGTACGACGTTTAAGTTTGCCGGGGCGCCACCTTTGGCGGCGGTGCCGGTCATGGTTTTCTTCGTTGGTTGGTGGCGTGGTTTGCGCTCCTCCGGGGATTGCCGTCAAGAGAACGAAGACTAGAGCCAGAAAAACCAGAGCTTGAATCGCGAAGGGCGCTAAGAAGGCCCGGTGAGGCGCAGAGAAAAACTTAACTGGAACGTCGTTCGCGTTGCCGATTTTCATATTGAACGAGTTTATCAAAATCGTGAATTCGGGCCGCGTTATCGTCGCGTTATCATGGATACATGTCGGGAAAAAATGGAAGCCAGACTTTACTCATCGATGCCGATGACACGCTCTGGGAAAATAATATTTATTTCGAACGGGCAATCGCGAAATTCATAACGTTTCTAGATCATCGCGAACATACTCCTGAGCAGGTGCGGCTGATCTTGAATGACGTGGAACGCGATTCGATCGTGAAGCATGGGTATGGACTGAATAGCTTTACGACCTCGCTCGTGGAATGCTTCGAGAAGCTTTCGGTCGATTCGGTCACTCCGGAATTGCACGAGCAGGTTGTGAGCTTTACACATCACATCGTCGACCATCCGATCGAAGTGCTCGCCGGCGTGCCGGAGACGTTGCAGTATCTCGGCTCGCGCCACCGGTTGATCATGATGACCAAGGGAAATTCGGCGGAGCAAGCGGGAAAGGTGGAACGCTCGGGATTGAAGGAATATTTTTCGGCGATCGAGATTGTGGCTGAGAAGGACCCGTCGACGTACCGTTCCGCGATCGCGAAGTACGCGCTGCCGACGGAGACTACGTGGATGGTTGGGAATAGTCCGAAGTCAGATATCAATCCCGCGCTCTCCGCGGGGCTCAATGCGGTGTTTGTTCCCCATGGCAACACGTGGATATTGGAGCACGAGGAGTTGGCGAGCGCGCCGCCTCGGCAAACAATGCTGGTGGTGGAGAAGTTTGGCGATTTAAGGTCGCACTTCTAGGGCTGGTTTCGAGGGTGGGCTGTCCTTCTCTTACTGAACTGTGACGTTTACCGGGGCGGATGGAATGCCGTTCGCTACCACTACCAATTGGCTCGCGCCGGTTTCCATTGTGGTGGGCACGTCGAAGTGAGTCGAAACCTTCGCCGATCCGGTGGCCACGCCCATGGTGCTGTGGTTGTGAGTTCGGGCGTAGAAAACATGGTGTGTCGCGTTGTTGGTGATTCGCACCAGCGGGTAATTCGTCGCGGTTTGTAGCTCGTCGCCGAAGGCAGCGGCCTGCGACAGGCCGTTGAACTGCGTGCCGGAGATCAGGTAGGTCAATCCGCGCGTCACTTTGGTCAGATGAGTGGTGATGGTTGGCGCCCATGAAGTCTGATAGGTTCCGGTCGATGTGTAAATCTGGGTTGGAGATCCTCCGACGAGAACTTCGCCGGTTGGCAACACCATTAAGCTGCCGTAGGCGAGTACGGGGCCGGCGGTAAGGTTGGTCCCGTCGAACTCATACGACCTGTTGGAGACTCCCTCGACGAGAACGTTGCCATTCGTCAGCAGAGCCGCGAAGGAGTCGCCGGCGTTGTCGCCGTTGGGAAAGATTGGGCCCACGCTCCAGATGCCGGTGTGCGTGTCGTACACGGCGGTGTTGCCGGGGCCGTTTGCGCCCGAGTAAGAGCCGGTCACGTAGACGGTACCATCGGGACGCAGGATTTGTGGTCCGATTTCTCCGGGCGGGTAGTAGCAAAGACTCCCGTTCGGACCATACTTGATGCAGCCGAAGGGCGATGGGGAGTGCAGATCCACGATCGTACTGCCGGCGCTGGTCCACTCCTTCACTTTTGCCGCGGCCGAATAGATCTCTGAGTTCGGAGCATTTTTTACGTCCGCAGTGAGAATGTCTCCGCCAGGCAGCAAGGTCCACCCCTCTTCGGCGTTGAAGTCGCTCTTGCCGGTTGCAGGAAGCTTTGACCAAGTCAACGTCTTCGGATTGAGCTGCCGCATGTCCGTCGTCAGTTTGTTCCCGACGACGAAATGGCCGTTCGGGAGCACGAGCGCTGGCGAGTCTCCGATATAGCTCCAGCCGGCGGGAGGCGGCAGGTTTGTCCAGGTGTTGGCGATGGGATCGTAGACTGCGCCGAGGTTGGTGAGAGTGAATTGGTTATTGTTGTATTCTCCGCCGGTGATCACCAGGCGGCCGTCGGCCAAGACCGCGGAGGCGAAGTCTTCCGGCACGTATCCGGCCGGAAGGCTCGCGAGCTTGGTCCAAGTCCCTTTGACATAACTGCCGGTGATATCGGGAGTGAGCTTGTACCAATCGGAAGAAGCGTCGCCCTGCGCCATCACGGTGCCGTCGGTCAGCTGAAAAGTAATCTGGATTCCGTTCGGAGGTTGATGCACGAGCGTGGTCAGGGTCTGGGCCAGCGAAACGGCGGAGAAGGCGAGCAGAAGTGCAGTTAGTGTGAGTGCAAATTTCCTGGACAAGATGCACGACCTTTCTTGAAAGCGGACGCCGGTGGCGGACGCAGAGCCTCCTGCGGATTTGGAGAGACGGATCTTCAACATGAACATTGGCCTTGGCAAATTTTTTCGCTCTTCGCTATTCGTCGTTTGCTGTTCGTTGCGGCGCGGCAAGCAGGGGATGACCATGGTAGCAAACGGAGATGAGATTGGGTAGCGAAGAGAAAGACCGCTGGGTGCGGGTTTAGCGTGTTTCGACGGCAAAAGTTTGCAGCATCTAGACAGATGATAAAGCGAAACTCGCAAACGACATTGACGAAGCGTACGGACACGCAGGCTACGGCAGTCGACCAAAATGACACAGGCCGGAACCGTTGTTACGGTTCCGGCCTGTGCCTCTATTAGTTAGTTTGGCTTACTTAATTCGTTGGCGTGGCGGTGGGTTGCGCAGCCGGCGTGGCGGATGCGGTAGTTGGCGCGGCCGCGGCGGTTGTGGCATACCGCGACAGACGCGGATAGAACGGAGTGACTTCGAACGGCATCTTGTCGCGCGCCGAAGTGATGGCGACCGGTTGTGCCTTCACGATCTCGACCTTGTCATCCCACGGATTCAGCTTGACACGTCCGCCGAGGGGCAGCGCGGCAATCTGGTCCAGTTTGTTCCAGTCGAGTGCAGGGGCTGATGTGGCCAGAGCCGCCATGCGGGTTACGGTACCGTTGTCGGTGATGTTGTTGCCAAGGTGCGCCTGCAAGAGAGCGTTGAGCTGCGGGGCGCGTTGTTGAAGCGCTTTGATGAAGAGTCCGGCCGTGTCGAGTTTCTGGGCGTAGGGCGAAGCCTTCAGCATCTCGATCGCTTTCTTGTCCGCGGCAACTTCCTCTTCAGGAATGTGTTTGAATCCGAGGTTGGCGTACGTACCTTCGTCAGAGAACAGCATGCGATCGTTGAACGCGTACTGGCCGCCGAGGTTGTGACCGAGAACGATGTGCGCCAGTTCATGCGAGAGGACCATGGCCAGACTGCCTTCATCCGGAAGGACGTCGATCAGTCCGCGGCTCACGATGATGGTGTTGCCGACGCTAAAGGTTTCGAGTGGAGAGGTTGTCAGCACGCGCGTCCGAACCGGGCGTGGCAGATCGATGTTGTTGGTGATTTCGAGGTTGTCGACTACGGTCTGTAGAATTTTGTCGACGTCGCCTGCGGGCGCCAGAAGGCCAGCGCGTTCCAGACGTTCGACGACGTTGTCTTCCGCCTGTTGCTGCCATTCGCGCTCGGCGGCGAGCGGGGTAGCATCCTGTGCCGTCGGCGTGTCGTCTTTTACGCTATCGACGCGGATATTGGTGAGTTCGTCATTGGCCGTGCCCTGTTTCAGGTTATATCCCCACATGCGGGTCTGGGCCTTGAAAGCGATCTTGTTTTTCGCGCCTGCGGTGAAGTCGCCTTCTTCGCTGTAAATGTAGGCGGGCACCCAATAGCCCGGGACCAGATTCAAGCGCCAGCTGTCCATGTGGAAGTAATAGTTGTTCCGCGAGGGACGCGCGTAGGTTCCGTTGAGTCGAACGATGTTGAAATCCTGATCTTCAACCCAGATGCGGCCGATAAAACGTCCGCGGCCAGCGTCTTTTTTCGGGGTCAGATCGAATACCAGGCAGCGCACGTCGCCCAAAAACTCGCGGCGCGCGTAGTGGAAATCGTAGTGCTGGCGGTCGAAGTCGGTGCGGTCAACGAAGACCATCCACGAAAAGCCGAGCGCCTGGTACTGGAACTTGAATTTGTTGGTCAGGCCGCCGAGAAGGCGCTTCTCCATGCTTTCTTCTTTGTCCTTGCCGCCTTTACCGTCAAGATAGTCGCTACGGTCGATGGTTTCGCTCAGGTCCATGCGGCCGAGGAAATAGTGATCGTCCTGCGGAATGGGACCGAGCTGGGGATCCTGCTGCAAGTTCTGCAGGTAGGTTTCCACGATCGGAGTGCGGGGCGACAAGAACTTGATGAGGTCCTTCTCACGCAAGATGACGCGGTCGACGACCTGATCCATGGTCGTTGGTGGCGCGAGATTAACCGGGGCCGGTTGCGGCTGGTTAGCTGGAGCCGCGGATTGCGTCACCGCAACTGGCTGTGAGTTCTGCGGCGCGGGCGCCGGTTCCTGAGCGACTGCCGACATGGTTACGGTCCCGGCCAGCAGAGCCAAAATGAATGCGTTCCCAGTGTTCATAGCTCTTTGCATAACTCTCCGCATAACTCTCATCTCCAAAGTTTCAGTACGCCATTTGAAATACGACGTGGACTACTGCTGTCGAATCCGTCGGCTGGCCGTTGCGGGCCGCCGGCTTGAAACGCATCTTGTTGGCGGCTGCGATGGCGTTCTCATCGAGCCCGTGGCCCAGACCGCGAACCACCCGATTGACGTGTAAGGTTCCGTTGGCGAGGAACTGCACTTCAAGCAGGACTTCGCCTTCCAGTTTCAGATTTCTCGCTTCCTCGGTATATGCCGGGTTCGGCTTGTACGTGATCTCGACCGAGGTCGACGATGGAGCATCCACGCGCTGAACGTGGGCGGTGTTTTGAGCAATTTCCTGCGAGCCGAAGCCTGAAGTCTGGACGCCGCGGCCGCTTCGCCGTCCGTCGCCATTTCCGCCGGTGGCTACACCATTGCCGAAATCGGCGCTGGCGACTGTGCCTTTAATCCCTTTTGCACCGCCCGATCCGTTGCCCTGTCCCGGGCCCACGGGCATGTCGAACCCGCCCGCAACAGCGGCGACCAATTTACCGTTCGGCTTGCCGGTGTCGCTTGGCTTTAATCCGTTGGGATCGCCGAAACCGCCGGTCTGCACCTTCTCGATCGGAGCGTTCACGGTAGGCTTTACGGAGCTTCCAGAAAAATCACCGGTATGAATGAGCACCGGGCGCGCCGCGCTGACGGCCTTTAACACCGCGGGCGCGAGATTATTCATCACCACTTTTGGCGCCTCAACCTCTTGGGGCACTGGTTTTGGAGCGCGAACTTCTTTGGGCACGATCAGTTTGGGCGCTTGAAATACGGGCTCCGGCGGCGGCAGCAGTTTTGCGTGAATCGGCAAGGGCTTGGGCTTAGGCAGCGCCTCGGGTCTTAGCGACGGCCGCGGTATCAGCTCCGTGACGTGATAATTTGTCGCTACCAACACGGTGTCGGTGGTCAGAATGCCGATCACAATCAGCAGAATGATCAGGCCTGTCAGAAGGCCGTAGCTGGTTGCGAAAGTCCGCCAGTCCCACTTCCGTTCGGGCAGCAAGCCGAGTTGAAAACCGCGATCGTACGTTGGCATCCTATGACTCCAAACATGGGGGCCCGAAGCTGGGGAGAGCGCTCGGGGTTGGAGTCTTCACCTTATGGGAGAATGGACACTGGGTAAACGTGCCCCTTGCGCGTGTCCTTTGGTAACACCTGTGGATTACAGGGGATTCGGCGTCGCCGGAGATTACTCGGGCTGTGTCTTCCGTTTTCTTGCGAAGTAATAGAACACGGGGATGCCGGCGAGGATGGCTACGCACCCTCCGGCAGAACTCTTCAGGTTCGCGGTGAACGTGTAATAGAGAAGAACGGCTGAAACCAGCACAAAAGTCGCAGGAACCAGGGGATATCCCAAGACGCGGTAAGGGCGTTCGGCATTCGGCTCGCGGCGGCGGAAGACGAACAGGGTGCTGCCCGCGATCATGTAGAAGAGCCACTCCGCGAAAATTGCCAGGGAAAAGAACTGCCGGAAGCTGCCGCCGAGCAGCAGAAGAACAATCGCCAACAAACACTGCACAACAATTGACACGGATGGCGTGCGGTAGCGGGGATGAACCTCGGCGAGGGCTTTGAAGAAATATCCATCGCGCGCGGTGGCGTAGGGGACGCGGGCTCCGCTCAGGATGGTGCCGTTCAACGTGACAAGCATCGAGATCGCCATGCCGGCTGAGACGAGACTGGCGCCTGCGTGGCCCAGGACAAGTGCCACGGCATCCGACGCGGGGCGCTCCGAGGCCGCCACCGCCGCGGCTGGCAGAACGTACTGCACGGCTGCGTTTACCAGAATATAAAGAGCTCCGACCGTGGCCACTCCCCAGATCAGTGCCAGCGGAATATTGCGCTGGGGATTCCGTATCTCGCCGGCGACCATGTTCAGGTCGTTCCAGCCGTCATAAGCCCAGAGCGCGGCGACGAGCGCTGCGAAGAATCCGACAACGCCGCCTTTTGCTCCGCTGAATTCGGTGGCGAAATTCGACCAGGTTCCTCCACGATAGGAAAATCCGATCACCACGATTGCGAGGATGATCGCAACCTTAAGCAGAGTGAAGAGAAATTGGAATTCTCCAGCGCGGCGAACGCCGATGTAGTTGAGCCACGAGATCAGAATGGTGGCGGCGATTGCTACGAGCTGTCCGTAGGAGACTGCGGGGTGGAAAATAAAGGGCTGCGAGAGAGAAGAGAAGATTGGGAAGGTTTCGAGGATGCGCACTAAACCGGTGGTAATGGTCGCAATCGATGCGGGTTTGGCGATCAGAAACCACGTCCAGGAATAGAGGAATCCGGCGAGCGGGCCATAGGCGTCGCGGACATAAACATATTCGCCGCCGGCCTGGGGCTTCATGGCGCCGAGTTCGGCGTAGGTGAGCGCTCCGAAAAATGAGAGCAGGCCGCCGACCAGCCAGGCGAGGTAGACGATCCGCGCAGAGCCTACGGCTTGCATCATCTCAGTCGGAACCAGGAAAATGCCGCTTCCGATGATGGTTCCGACGACGACGGCGCCGGCGTGGGAGAGTCCGAGGTCGCGCGCTAATTCAGGTCGAGGACGGTTGCCGGTGTGTTGCGGATCCATATTACTGGCTGTTCTTTATTTTTATTCCTGTCTGGTCTTCGTTGGTGCTTCGGAAAACGATTCTAACCGTAGACGTTGCGCGAGGTGCTAAGAGATGTGCTCAATGCTTTGACCGGACTTTTGATCGAGCTTCTGATCGGACTTCTGATCGGGCCCCCACACACGGCTCGCCGTATAACCGACAGCAAACGTCACACACGTCCCGATCGCGACCCACCAGGTGAAGGCAACGTGCGAACTTCTCCAGAGATAGAGCTCGGTGGCTAACCCCGAGATCATTCCGACAATCGCACCGCTCTGATTCGCGCGCTTGGTCAGCGTCCCGAGTAGGAAGACTCCTAGCAACGCGCCGTATGCGACCGAGGCGATTTGCAATCCGACTTCCACCACGCGCGCCACTCGATGCAGGGCGAGAATCGCCAGCGCGAAGAGAATCAGGGCCCACGCGATGGTGGCCAGTCTTGCCAGCCGCAATCGAGATTCTTCACTTACCTCTGGCCTGAAGCGGACGTAGAAGTCCATGATCGAACTCGAAGACAATGAATTCAGAGCTGCGCTGAGATTCGACATGGCGGCCGCAAGAATCGCAGCGATGAGCAGGCCGGCGATTCCGTGCGGCATTCGGGTGACGATGAAGGTGGGATAGATTCGGTCGGCGCGTCCGAATGTTGCCGATGGACTGCGGTAGTAAGCGAACAGCATTACGCCCACAAATAGAAAGAGCGCAAATTGAAAGAAGACAGCGACGCCGCTTGCAAGCAAAGCGAGCACTGACTGGCGTTGATTGCGGGCCGCCAGCAGGCGTTGCACGATGAGTTGGTCGGTGCCGTGGCTTGCCGTGGTTAGGAACGTGCCACCGATGATTCCCGCCCAGAGCGTGTACGGTTTCGCAAAATTCAGGTGTGGCCAGTGAACCGAAACCGACCTGTCGATAAAAGAAAAGTCGAAGACCTGGAACTTGTGCGAGGCGGATGCGATTTCGTGCACCGAAGCCCATCCACCCGGTACGAGGTGCAGGATCGTTGCCAGGCCGACCAGAGTTCCTCCAACATAAATAAAAGTCTGTACCACGTCGGTCCAGATCACGGCCGCGAGTCCACCCTCGAAGGTGTAGATCAGAGTCAGCAGAGTGATGATTGTGATGGAAGCGACTTCGCCGGTGCCAAGAGCGATTGAAACTACGATCGACACGGCATAGACCCGGACGCCTTCCGCCGCCGCGCGTGTCAGTAGAAAAAGACCCGCCGTTATCGTGCGCAGTTCCGGACCAAACCTACGTTCAATCAGTTGATACGCCGTGTATAACTCGCCTCTGAAATATTGTGGAAGCAGCACAAAACTAATGACGATGCGGCCGATCACGTACCCCATCACCAGTTGCAGAAAAGTGAGATTGGAGTCGTAGGCCAGGCCGGGGATACTAATGATCGTGAGGGTGCTGGTCTCGGCAGCGACGATTGACAACGAAATTGCCCACCAGGGAATGTTGCGGTCGGCAAGGAAGTAATCGCGCATGGTCCGCTGCTTTTTGCGGAAGCGCAAGCCAAAAAGCGTGATCCCCGCGAGGTAGGCCGCGATAATCAGCAGATCGATGTGATTCAATCCCATGCGATTCAATCCCAAGCGATTCCCTTTGTCTCAAGCAGTATCAGTTCGCTGCATTGTACAAGCATGTTCCGCGCGGCAATCCGGTCGCGCACCTGTGTTAGAACTAGCGCGATGGCCTACTATCTTGGAATCGACGCTGGGGGGACGAAAACGCGCTGTGTTCTGGCCGACGAAACCGTTGTGCTCGCCAAGGCCATGGCCGGCGGCGGCAACATTGTCCGCCTCGGCGAAAGGCAGGCGCGCGAGGCTCTGCAAACGGCGATCCGTCAGGTATGCAGCGCCGCGGAAATTTCTCCCAGTCAGATTCGTGCCGTTTGCATTGGTGCAGCCGGTGCAGCCCGGCCCGAAATGGCTGCCAAAATCCGCAGCATCATTCATGATCTAGTTGCGGATGACTTGGTCGCGAGCGGTTCCACGCGCGTCGAGGTGGTTGGCGACTCGGAGATCGCGCTGGAAGCAGCGTTTGGTGCAGGTCCGGGCGTGATCGCGATCGCCGGCACCGGTTCCATCGTCTTTGGTCGTGACGCAGAGGGTCACACGGCGCGTGCCGGCGGATGGGGATTCGCGGTGTCCGACGAAGGTTCCGGCCACTGGATCGGTCGCAGCGCCGTTTCGGCCATTCTGTCTGCGCATGATCAAGGCCGCAAGACTGCGCTTACGGCTCTGGTTCTGCAGTCTTGCAAGCTCAAAACCATCGACGAGTTGGTGCAGTGGGCCAACTTGACTCCACCGCCGGATTTTCCACGGCTATTCCCGATTGTGTTGCGGGCTGCGGGGGACAGAGACATTGAGGGCGATACGGTGGCGCGCGATTTGCTGGCAGATGCAGGAGCCCGGTTAGCTGCGCTCGCAGTCATCGTCGAGCGCCGTCTGGCGGGGAGCATGTCGGCGGCAGGATTGCCGATTGCGACGACGGGAAGTGTCTTTCGTCAGTCTCGCGAGGTGCGGGAAGCTTTCTACAATGCGTTGCGCGAGAGCTTTCCAGAAATTGCTGTGGTGCAAGACCCTGTGGACCCGGTCGAAGGGGCGATTGCACGGGCGCGGCGAAAATAGTGACGGAGATTGCCGGACCCACATCAGCTTCTTATGGGCGATAAGATTCACGGCGGCGAACTTCCGGAAAAAGATGGTTCGCCTTCTTTATTGGAAACGGGATTGGCAAGGGACGAATCGTATACTCCCGCCCCTTCCGAACTCCTTCGGGCAGCGGCCGATCCTGCTCTGACAGAGGATTTAGCCCTTGCTCTGCTCAAGCGCGCCGATCTTCATGCGGATGTGATCCAGCAACTCGCCAAGAACGTCAATGCGCTGAAGTCTCGCAAGGTGAAGGTTGCGCTGGTCGGCCATCCGCATACGCCCCGTCATGTGTCGGTGCCGATGGCGCGGCAGTTCTATACGTTTGATCTGATGAAGATTGCGCTCTTGCCCGCCGTTCCGGCAGATGTGAAGGTTGCGCTCGACGACGCACTGATCGCGCGCCTCAAGGCCGTTACGTTAGGCGAGCGCCTGACGCTTGCGCGCCGCGCCTCGGGCCGAGTTGCTGCTGCGCTTCTGCTGGATGCTCGGAGCGGGGACGGCAAAACTGCGGCTGGCGACGGACGAACGAAGACCGCTGCGACGGTGGAGCGAGAAAATCGAGTGATGCTGACGGCCCTCGAAAATCCGCGGTTGACGGAAACGCTCGTGATCAGTGCGGTGCTTCGTCCCGATGCGAGCGCGGCGCTGGTCGATGCGGTCGCGCATCACGGAAAATGGTCGCGGCGGAGAGAGATTCGAGCGGCGCTGCTGCGAACGGAACATCTTTCGCTCGGGCGCGCTTTGGAATTCGGCGGCGAAATCCCGGACCACTTGCTGCGCGAGATTCTTGGTAGCTCGCGCCTCCCCGACCAGATCAAAGGCCACCTTCTGCGAGAAAAATAGGTCGACTCCCGTGATACTTTAGCGTCGAACTGGAATCGTCGCCTCTGCGGCCTGGACGTCTCTCGATGAAAAAAACCTGGCTTGTCATTTTTATGCTTGTTCTTGTTGTTTGCCTTGGCTTGCTTAGTGTTGCAAAACCAGAATCCCCTACGGGTACCGATCTGCTTTTTAAGCTCGAGGCCGAATTTGCCGCCGATGTGGCGTTGCATGGGCACGCCGCTTTTATCACTCATTTTGCGGAGGATGGCGTCGAGGTCGTCGACGGCGGAGGGTTCGACTCCAGAGAGGTGATGAGCAAGCAGCCGCCATGGCCGGAGGGTACATCGCTCACATGGAAACCGGTCAAGGCCGATATGGCTGCATCGGGCGATCTCGGCTACACCTATGGCAATTATGTCTTCACGTCCAAAAACAAAGACGGCAAGCTGGTCACGAGTTATGGCAAATACACATCAATTTGGAAGAAGCAAAAGGATGGTCAGTGGAAGGTGGTCGTGGACGTGGGGAATTCCAGTCCTGATCCGACGGCGGGAAAGTGACAGAGACAAAGACTGAGACGGGAGCAATGCACCGTCTCTGCCCTTGAATCGTTCTACTGAGTTCTGCTACTGAAGTTGCGTGAGACCGACGCAGGTGTCGTGGTCTGGGATGGCGGAGCCGGACGGATCGTAGTGGATGACTCCATCTTCAACGGAGCAGTAGCTGCGGTTGCCACTGCCCGAGATGGGCATTGCGGTGGCAAAATATTGGCCGGCGGGCGCGGTGCCGATGCCGGTGGCGGTGAAGTTGTATCCGCTCTTGGTGCCCGAGGCGAGCAGCGTGTCGATGAGACATGAGCTGGTCGGGTCGGGAGGAGCGCAGCTGACGCCACCGAGCGCGGTGAGAGTCGGAGAAAATCCAAGGTCTGAGTAGTTGCTGTAGTAAGTGATCTCGGCGGTGTTGATGGTGCGCAGCGATCCTACCGCTGAAGCCTCATTGGCGGCGACACGCGCCTGGAGCAGGTTCGGGATCGCGATGGCGGCAATGATCAGAATGATCGCAACGACGACCAATAACTCGATGAGCGAAAAGCCTTGCTGACTCCGTTTGCGGTTTTTCATAGCGAGTCTCCTCTGGTTACCTAAGTTACCTTCTGTCTTACTTAGTTCGGTTCACTTATCGGTGAGGGGATCGCCCGATGCATTCCTAAAATGCAACCTCGTGTCCAAATTGATTGCACATACTAATCAATCGCTTGCAGAGGTCTGCCGGCGAGCCGTGTGAAAAGAGTTGCACAGGCGGCATCGGAACTGGGGAAAAGGTCAGAAGCGGCTGAGGAAAGTCTTGGTTACCTTTGGTGTGTAAGCCATTGGGGAGCAGCGGCTTGGCAGGGCTATGACCGGTCGCTCCTCGAGTTCTCTGAAATTGAACATATTGTTTGTACCAGCGTCACATCGCCGACGGGCGCGCCCTGCTATATGTGACTAGATCCCCGGAATCCCCTCCGATTCCAAGTCGTTCGACGCGAGGGGATTGGTATGCGTGGTCGTCGGAAGTCATTTCTAGTTACCTTCTTCCTTCTTATTGCGGTTGGAGTCTGGGCCCAGGATGCGTCGACGGGTGCGTTGCGTGGCGTGGTGGTCGACGCTCAGGGCGCTGTGGTCACGGATGCGGACATCGTCGCCATTCGGGTGGAGACAGGCATTCGCTATCACTCGGCGACGGATTCGGAAGGACGGTTCAGGTTGGACCTGCTTCCTCCGGGGCAGTATTCGGCGCGGGCTGAGGCGGAAGGAATGTCGCCGCAGATCTCTCCGACGATTCGTGTGGAGCTTGGGGCGGAGTCGCTGGTGACGTTCAAGCTGAAAGTGGCCGGTCCAAAGGAAACGATCACGGTGTCGGACGCGCCGCGGATTGTCGAGGCGAATCCGAGTTCGGTGTCGGCGCTGATCGATGAGCGGGCGATCAAGGATCTGCCTCTGAACGGGCGGAGGTTCACGGACTTGTTGCTTCTGGCGCCGGGGGTGACGCAGGATCCGCGGGGGCTGACATCTGGGTCGAATGGCGATCTTTCGTATGGGGGGATCCGCGGGTACAACAATAGTTTTCTGGTGGACGGCGGGGATAACAACAATGGGTTCTATGCGCAGGCGTCGGGACGGTATCGCGCACCCTATCAGTTTTCCGACGAAGTGATACAGGAGTTCCGGGTGCAGTCGAGCGGGTATGGGGCGGAGTCAGGGCGGGCCGGGGGTGCGGTCGTAAACGTCGTGACCAAATCGGGAACGAACCAGTGGCACGGCAGCGGTTTTTATTTCCTGCGCGATAGTGCCTTGGGCGGAGCGGCGCCGGCTTTCCTCGGTTTCAATCCGGATGATCAGCAACATCAATTCGGGGCCACGGTCGGGGGGCCGATTCAGCGGAACAAGACGTTTGTATTCGCCGGCTACGATCAGCACATTTTCCATGTTCCGGCGGTGGTGCAATTCGAGAATGGTGCGACCGTCGTCGTGCCACAGTTAGGGACGAATCTGGCACCGGGAGACTACGAGATCTGCGATCCTGCGATCGGGGGAATGGCTTGCGACCAGAGTCTGGTGTTGGCTTCGGCGGCGCAGCTCTCGCAACAAGGCGGGACGTTTCCCGCGAAGATGCTGGGAGATGCGGGATTCTTGAAGATCGATCGAGTGTTGACCAGTCGCGAGCATCTGTCGGCGCGGTTGAGTACGTCCCGCTATTACGGAGCGAATAATGTTTTCCTGGATCCCGGCAGCCCGATCACGAACACCTCGATCGGCGCCAATGGTGAAGAGACTGTCGACACCGAGAGTGCTTCGCTCAGTCTGATGAGCGCCTTATCGCCGAAACTGACGAGCCATCTGCGATTGCAGTTTTCACGCGACCTGGAACGGTCGTTTCCAAATTCCACGGGAGTGCGGGCGAGTATCTACAGTTGGATCGACAGCCTTGGGCAATCGTCGATCCTGCCGCGGCAGACTCGGGAACACCGGCTGGCCCTCGCCGAGACTTTGAGCGTGAGCCGCGGGAGAAACGAATGGAAGTTCGGCGGCGACGGAATGATGACGTGGGATTACAACTATTTTCCGTCGCTCTTTGGTGGAGAGTATCTTTACGACGACATCTCGGTCGATCCATTTACGTTTGTGCCGCAGCATCAGGGATTGGTGCTGACCCCTCTGCGGGCGTGGGCGCACGACTTGCCTCGATACTATCTGCAGAATTTCGGGAACCCCGTGTCGCATCCAGACAGCAACGATATCGCCGGGTTTGTGCAGGACACGGCACGCGTCACGCCGCATTTTACTTTGAGCATGGGGATACGTTATGACCTGCAGACATTTGCCAAGACGGGGTTCGTGAGTAATCCGCTGTGGCCGGCGGCGGGGCGGATGCCGCGACGGGAAATGAACCTTGCGCCGCGCGTCGGGATCGGATATGCGCTTGGCAACGACCGTCCGCTGATGGTGCGGGCGGGATTCGGGATTTTCTACACGAGGATTCCACAGATTTATGAATCGGCGGTGATGAACGATAACGGGACGAATAACAGTTTTCTGTTTCTCGACAACTCCGATTACTACCAGTCGCAAGTTTTTCCGTCGTATCCAAATGCAGCTGTGAATTGTCCGCGGGGTCCGGTCTCGTGCACGCTGCCGGATTCGTGGAAGCAATATGCGACGAATGAAGTCTCGGCATTTTCGCCGGATTTCAAGACTCCGCGGGTGCAGCAGGGAAGTTTGAGCCTCGAGCGGGAACTGGCGGACGGATTCACCGGGACGTTGTCCTATTTATACGTGCATGGCGTGGATATGATTCGCGCGCGGGACGTAAATCTGCCGCCGCCGACTTATTACAGCTATCCCGTCTTCGACCCGACTGGCTACAACTTTCAAAATCAGCTGTACAGCGTGGCATCGTTTTCGACATGGCAGACGAGTTCCAGCATCAGTTGTCCATTTCCGCCGTGCATCAACCCGCTGCAGCGCCCGATATCGCAACTCGGGGCGATCGATCAGTTTGAGAGCGCGGCGTCGAGCGTGTATCACGGAGCGACGGTTTCGTTGCACAAGCGGATGGCGGGGGGATTGTATTTCCGGTTGGCATATACCTGGGCGCACGCGGTCGATACCGGGCAGGACGCGCTGGTCGCGGGGGCACCGGCGACTGTCCAGAACTCATACTCGACCAAGAGTGAGAAAGGGCCGAGTGTCACAGACCAGAGGAACCGTCTAAGCATTTCGGCGATCGAGGAGCCGCATCCGTTTGCGGCGGGCGCGCTCGCGGCGATCTTCAATCACTGGAAGGTATCGGGAATCATGGCGTACGGAAGCGGCCGCCCCGTGAACGCGACGGTGTCAGGGGATCCGAATCAGGATGGGAATACTAGCAACGATCGTTTGCCGAAGTATGGACGCAATGGTTTACTCGGCCCAGACTATGCCAGCATGGATTTGCGCCTCGGAAGAAAGATCAATTTTGGCCCGCACTACCACCTCGAATTGAACGCGGAGTCGTTCAATTTATTCAACCGCGATAATAAAAGATATGGACTGACCGACAATGGTTTTTACAATTCAGCGGGGCAGTTCGTGAAATACACGCAGCAAGCCGGAGCGGCGTACTATCCGGCTTATTATCAGCAATCTGCAAGTTTTACGAAATTGACGAATTCGTTTGCTCCGCGGCAAATGCAGCTGTCGATGCGGTTGAATTTCTAAAGGAGGAATGCAGATTCTTTCACAATCCACTTGACTTCGGGGTACATTGCTTGCCATAACTAACAGGTCCAGTTAGACGGGTTGGGGGGTGTAGTCCGTTGGCTGAAGTTCGACTTCAAGAGGGTGAATCCCTCGAAAACGCGCTGCGACGGTTCAAGCGGAAGGTACAGACTGAGGACATCATTAAAGAAGTAAAGCGTCACTCGTTTTACCTGAAGCCCGGCGAGCGAAAGCGAGTAAAAGAAGCGTTGGCTCGAAAGCGTAGCCGCAAAAAAGCGCGTAAGGAACAGGACTAAGGTTTAGGACCCGGGGGTTTAGAACCCAGGCGTTTAGAAACCAAGACGGGCCGTTCGCCGGAAAATTAAATGGACGGGCGGCCCGTTTCTGCAGCAAAACTTGTTTCAAATCTTTCCCGGCAGTTGCTGTGGTCTTCAAGTCAGTAACCACGCGGTGCACACTGTGTGGCGGGCCGAATCCAGGGTTAAGCATGAGGGGGATGTAAATCTCCTGCACACGTTGTGAGCCGGATCCTTCCCTATTCGGGTCTCCCGTGTTGAGCAGGGACGCGGAATGGGAGCGCCTTCTCAATGGAATACCAGGACAAGATTTTGAAGTGTATGGACTGTGGCACGGATTTCGTGTTCACGGCGGGTGAACAGCTTTTCTTCCACGATAAGCAGTTCAAGAACGAACCAAAACGCTGCAAGAACTGCAAGGGCAAGCGGGTGGCGGTGTTAGGGGCCACTTCGCACGCACCGTCGCGCGGGCATTCATACGCAAAGACGGAAACGCGAACGAACTGCTCGCAGTGCGGGAAAGAGACCACGGTACCGTTCCGGCCGACGCAAGGGCGTCCGGTTCTGTGTCGCGAGTGCTTCCAGCACGGGCGGCAGGTCGCGAGCGCCTGATTCTCCGCAATCGCTGAAGTTAGGGTAGAGCTGGCCAACGGGATAACTAACCGACTTGGCGCTTGGCATCCTGCGCCTTGGAAGCCAAGGTCTTGGTTTGCAGTTGCTTGTCGGCGTGACTGATGAGCAATGCTTCCACCTGGCGCACCAGGTCAGCGGTACCGAGCGGCTTGATCAGCAGCGAAGCGGAGTTTTCTCCCACCCAATCTTCTCCGTCGCGGGGCTTCGTGCCCCAGCCCGCGTTACTCGGAGGGCTGCTCGGAGGAAGGGCCGTGAGCAAGGCGGTCGCTGGCGAGTAGCTCTGACGTCGCGCGGCGCGGATGACTTCCAGGCCGGCCTCATCCGTTTCCATGTGCAAATCGCTGATTACCATGTGGTAAACGCCCCCCTGGAGGCGGGCAAACGCTTCGGCGGAACTTCCCGCGGTTTCAACTTCGAATCCGTTGATTTCAAGAACAGCCTTGAGCGTCAGAAGGACGGCGAGATCGTCGTCGACGAGAAGAATACGGCGTTTCATCGTGCACCTCTGCGGGGAGTGGAGATGCAGTGCACCGCGGAATGAACCCGCAAGAACGAAGTGAGTCGCGGAGTTCAGCCACAGCTTCCAGTCGTTTAGTATAGGAGCGTGGCTCGTTTCTACATAGAGAATTTTGGCTGCCGTGCGACGCAGGCCGATGGGGCGGCGCTGGAGCGTCAGTTTCTGGAGCGCGGGTTGCAGCGCGCTGCGACGTCACGCGACGCCGAAATCGTGGTGCTCAATACCTGCACGGTGACCGAGGGTGCCGACAAGGACGCGCGTGCGTCGATACGGCGACTCCAGCGAGTGAATCCGAATTGCCGGATTCTGGTTACGGGTTGTTATGCGCAACGCGCGCCAGAAGAGTTGGCCGCGCTCCCCGGTGTGACGTGGGTGGTGGGGAATTCGCATAAGCATCGGGCGGCGGAGATTGCGACTCTTTCTTCCGTCGCTTCGGCGCACTTCGTCCCGTCGTCCTCTGTTCCGGCTTCCTCTCGACCTGGTTTTGTGCCCTTGCAGCAACTCTTAGGCGACAGTGAGTCAATTGCATCTTTTGGTGAAGAACGCGAAACAATGATGCAGCCCAGCATTGTTGTGGGCGATATTTTCGCGCACACGGAACTTCTGGCCGCTCCGGTATTTGAGGCCGCTAACGAGCGCACGCGTCCCAATCTGAAAGTGCAGGATGGATGTGATAACCGCTGCTCCTTCTGCGTGATTCCGTATGTGCGGGGCAAGAGCCGTTCGCTGCCGACCGAGCGCGTCCTTCAGGAAGTGCGGACGCTCGTCGAAGCAGGCTATCGCGAAGTGGTGATTTCAGGGATCAATTTGGGGCGGTGGGGAAGAGATCTGGACGGCAGCTCTCAGCTCTCAGCTGTCAGCTCTCAGTTGAATCCAGTGACCGGAGGCCGTCGGCTCGAAGCTCTGGTTCTTGCCATTCTCCAGGAAACTTGTCTCGAGAAATTGCGGATCAGTTCGGTTGAGCCTATGGATTGGAGCGACGAGCTAATTGGGCTGTTGGCATCTTATCCGCGGATTGCGAAGCATGCTCATGTACCTATGCAGTCGGGGAGCGATGCGGTGTTGCGGCGCATGCATCGCAAGTATCGTCCCTGGCATTATCGGGAAAAGATTTTGAAGATTCGAGCGGCTATGCCGACGGCGGCGATCGGCGCCGATGTGATGGTCGGATTTCCGGGCGAGACCGAGGCCGAGTTCGAGGAGACACGGAGCATGATCGACGAGTTGCCCTTCACCTATCTGCATGTGTTTACGTATTCGCCGCGTCCGGGAACTCCAGCGGCCGCAGAGACAGGGCAGGTTCCAGTTGCCATTGCCCGGGAACGCAATCGCGTGCTGAGGGAGCTTGCGTCCGAAAAGAAGGCTGCGTTCATGCAATCTCTCGTCGGGACCGCGGTCGAGGCAATCACGCTACAGTCAGGGGGCGGGGGATTCACCGAGGCGCTCACCGATAATTATTTGAAAGTGAAAATTCCAGGGCGGCACGAAGCGAACCAGTGGATGAAACTCAGGGTCGAAGGTGTGCCCGGCGAAATGTTAGCAGGAAATCCCACCGCAATTCATCCGACCACGATTCATCCGACCACAATGCAGACGATGAATCCATAGTGACTCAGGAGTGCACCGGGGTAACAAACGCATTGACCGCTAACCCTTTACGGGCTTAGGATTAGGAAATTCAAGAAATGCGGGAGTGATCTGAAGCCATGTCACAGTCGGCGTTTCGATCTGTCGTTTGCTGCATGCTCTTAATCCTGTTTCCGGCGCAAATGATGCTGGCGGGAGAGCAGGCGTCCGCCATGTTGTATACGAACGGCTCAGCCTGGCTAAACGGGAGCGAGGTGCCGAAATCGGCAGCCGTGTTTACCGGAGATCTGTTGCAGACGCGGACCGATTCGACGGCTAGCATTCAGTCGAATGGTTCGAACGTGATGGTGCTCGCCGATTCGCTGGTGAAATTCGAGGGACCCGCGGTCGAACTGCAGCACGGCTCGGTGCGTGTCACAACTTCCCGCGGAATGGAAACTCACGCTGGCGATGTAACTATAAAGCCGGCTGGTGCTTCCTGGACCGAATTTCAAGTGACGGACCGCGATGGGCGGGTGCAGATCGCAGCCAACAAGGGCGACGTGACTGTGCAAGACGACAAGGGAACGACCACAACGGTCACCCAAGGGCAAGAGACCACGCGCGACGACACGTCGAGTCCGGAAAAGAAAAAGAAAAAGCGCCGCAAAGCAGCCGGGGCGGCACCGGCGGCCGGCGGTGGAGTCATGAGCTCAGCACCGGTCGTCTATGGCGGTTTGGCGGCTGCAGGAGCAGTTGGGATCTGGGTGTGGACGCGGAGCGAGCCGCCAGTCAGTCCCTCATGCCCGTCGCAGTGTCCATAAGTTTTTTACGAGCGAACGCCAACGAGCGTTTGCCGATAGGTTCTGGGGTGGGCGACTGAATTCATGTCGCGCTACGTTTCCTACCGAGATTTCGACTGGGTCCTGATGGGCTTTGTGCTGGCGATCTGCACGCTCGGCGTGCTGCAGATCCACAGCGCGACTGAGCACACCAAGTTTGCCGGCGCCCACATTAAGCAGGTCTACTGGATTCTCGCCGGGCTCGGCGCGATGTTTCTCGTCAGCCTCCTCAACTACCAGGCCCTCCTTGAACAAATCCACTGGATGTATGTCGTCGCACTGGCGTCGCTGATTGCCGTGCGTATCTTTGGGCAAAAATATCTGGGCGCGCGGCGCTGGATCAAGATGCCGGGGGGCGCGCACTTCCAGCCGTCGGAGTGGGTGAAGCTGATCCTGATTCTGGCGGTCGCCAAATATTTTGCAGACTTGCAGGAGCGGGAACTGTCGTGGTCGGATTTTCTTAAGGCGGGAGCGATTGTTGTGTTCCCGATGATTATGGTCCTGGCGCAACCGGATTTGGGAACCGCTTTGACCTACTTGCCAATTGCGATCATGGGATTGTTTCTCGGTGGGCTGCGCTGGAAACAGGCGCTGATAGTCTTGATGGTCGCCGGATTGCTGGTTCCGGTGGCTTGGATGAAAGTTTTGAAGTCGTATCAGAAGGAACGGTTGACGAGCTTTATCAGCCCGGATGCGGATCGGCAGGGCTCCGGGTATCAGGTCAACCAGTCGCTGATTGCGGTGGGGTCGGGCGGGATTTTCGGCAGCAGCCAGGGATCGCAGACGCACCTGGCGTTTCTTCCCGTGCCGCAGACTGACTTCATCTTTGCGGCGTTCGCCGAGGAACATGGGTTTGTAGGTTCTCTCGGGGTACTGCTGCTATACTTCATAGTGCTGATGCGTTTGACCCAAAATGCACAAACGGCGCCCGACCGCGCCGGCGCATTTCTGGTGATGGGTGTGGTGGCTGTGCTTAGCTTTCACATTCTGGTCAACGTGGGCATGGTGGTCGGCTTTATGCCGGTCACCGGAATACCTCTACCGCTCATGAGTTATGGTGGGTCTTCCGTTCTTTTCATGTTTTTGGCGCTGGGGATGGTAATGAACGTCAGGATGCGCCGCTTCGTGAACTAAGACGGTTTGGTGGAAGTTGGGACGCGCCCTTCTCGACTGGTTTTACCGACAACGGGTTCGCTGGATACGAGAACGGCGTCGCGTAACAAGATCAAGTAAGGAAGCAAGATTACGAAGGCCCTCGCGAAAAAGGAGGGCAGAATGCCGGCAGAAGTCGAAAAGCCGGACAGGATTGAAGCCAGTCAGGCGGGGAACGGCCCCCTCAGCGTGAGCGCGAGGGAGTGGCCACAAAACCTGACAACAGGCTCAAAGCGATCAGTGCAGACAAGCACCAACAATTCACTGCAGTGTAGGCCCCGGGCAGAACTCCGGGACCGCGCCTGCTCCCACCCGGAGCAGCGCTGAACGCTATCGATCCGTTGGTCCGCCTTGCGCTTCTGGTCCGGTGAAGAACAACCGGAGTAGAAATGAACAAGGAATTATTTGTAATGACCACGCCCCACGAAACCAAAGTGGGGATCACGGAAGACGATCAACTCGCTGAGATTTACCTCGAACGAGAAAACGAATACACCTTAGCCGGCTCGATCTATAAGGGCCGAGTGACACGCGTGCTGCCCGGCATGCAGTCGGCATTTGTCGACATTGGACTCGAACGCGACGCCTTCCTGTACGTCTCCGATTTCATGGATCTCGAACAGCAGGATGAAGACCTGGACGAAGCCATTCCGGCGAATCGTCCGGCAGAGTCGCGCCCGCGCAACGGGATCGAGGCGGGTGTTCAGGCGGTCGATAGCAGTAGCAATGGCCAGCTTGCCGGGACGGAGAGTGAAGAAGAGACGTCGGCGCCATCTTCGGACGCCTCAGGCAACGCTGTTGGCAACGCCGCCGGTGGTTCGCGCGACTTTCGCGGACGGCGACGCCGGCGTGGTCGACGCGGAGAGCGTCCAGAACGGAGCGAGGGTCGGAACGAAGTTCGAACCGAAACTCGCACCGAAGCCCCGGGCGAAATTCAGAGTGAGCCTAGAATCCAGCCTCGAAGTGCAAGTGAAGGAAGAGGCGAAGCGAGAACCGACAATCGTCACGACCGCTTCAGTCGTGGCGACCGCGGACGCGGCGGGTCGGATTCACGATTCCAGCGCTCAACTCCGCCTGCGGCGCGCGCAACCGGGGACTATGATTACGGGCCGCCGCCGGGATATCAACCAATCATTCTTCCGGGCGAGTCGATTTCGAAGTATCAGCGGCAGGGCCAACCGGCGTTTTCGCGTGTCGAACCTGCAGCGGAAGAGCCGACTCTAGAACCAACTTCAACGACGCTCCCATCCGCGGCGGTCACGTCGAGCTTTCCCGAGGACGAACCGATCTTTGCGACGGAGGTGGCCGAACCGCTTCACGAACAGCATGAGCACGAGTCGCATGCGCATATTGACGAGCCGGTTTATGAAGAGCACGTGCGCAGCTCTGCTTCAACTTCAGCGCCAGAAGTAGCGGAATTCAGGCGCGAGACACAGTTCGTCTCCGAGAGCTACTCGGTTCCAGACGCGACAGGACATGAAACGGAGTTTGTGGAGTCGTCGCGACTCTGAGCAACGAAGTCGTTCACGCCCATGCCCACGGGGCCCTGGAAGAGCAGGAGATCGAGGAAGAAGAAGCCGACTTGACGTCGTATGGTGAAGAACCGGGCGACGACGAAGGCTTCGAGGAATTGGAAGAAGAGACGCGGGCCGCAGGAGAATTGCCGGAGTCGGCGGTGGAGCAGATTGCTCCGGTGCTGGCGGCCGGCGAGGAAACTGTGGCGAACGGCGAAGCAGTTGGCGAAGCAGTTCCTGAGGCGGTGCTCGAAGCCGAGGAGCGCGAAGCAGAAGAATTAGAACTCGAAGAGGCCCAGGCGGAAGCCGAGGCACTGCTCGATGCGGAGGCGATTGGAGACGGTACGGTTGACGCCAGCGCGGAAGTGCGCGGTCCAGCGCCCGAAGCAAGATTGCTGCAGCGGACGCAGCGTCGTGGACCAGAACGTGGCGGCGAACGCGGATCGGATCGGGGCCGCGGACGGCGCGGTGGACGGCGATTCCGCAGTCGCGAGAATCAGGTTGTCCCGCAGATCAGCGAACTGCTCAAAGAGGGGCAGGAGATTCTGATCCAGATTGCCAAGGAGCCGATCGCGAAAAAGGGCGCGCGTATCACAAGTCACATTGCGCTCCCCGGACGCTTCCTAGTTTTTATGCCGACGGTGAACCACACCGGCGTGTCGCGCAAGATCGCCTCTGAAGAAGAGCGGCTACGGTTAAAGCGGATCATCCAGAGTGAGCGCGAAAACGGAGGCGGCGGTTTCATCGTGCGTACCGCAGCCGCGGGCGCATCGGACGATGAGCTGAGGGCTGATATTCGCTTTCTCAAGAATCTGTGGAGCGAGATCAAATCGCGTTCGGACGACAGTAAGTCTCCAGCGCTGATCTATCACGACTTGAACGTGGTCGAGCGCGTTTTGCGTGACCAGGTGAGTTCGGATTTCTCCGCGATATGGGTTGATACGGAACAGGAATACGAGCGCATTCTGCGATTTGCCAATCGATTCCAGCCGGGATTGGTAAAGCGCGTGAAGCTCTACACCAAGGAGACTCCGCTCTACGATCAGTTTGGACTGAACGAAGAGATCAACAAAGCGCTGAAGTCAAAGGTCTGGCTCAAGAGCGGCGGATACATCGTCATCAACCAAACCGAGGCGCTGGTTGCGATCGACGTGAATACGGGCAAGTACGTCGGCAAGACGGCTCGTCTGGAAGACACGATCGTGAAGACGAACGTCGATGCCATCAAGGAGATCGTGCGCCAGGTACGGTTGCGCGACTTGGGTGGCATCATCATCATCGACTTCATTGACATGGACGAGCGCCGCAACCGGCAAAAAGTGATGCAGGCGCTGGAAGAGGCGCTGCGCCTCGACCGCGCGCCATCGAAGGTGCTCCAGTTCAACGATTTCGGTCTCGTTGCCATTACGCGCAAGCGCGTCAAGCAGTCGCTGGAGCGGACGATTGGATCGCCGTGTCCTTATTGTCAGGCGACCGGCTTCGTGAAGGCGGTCAACACCGTCTGCAACGAGGTCTATGTCGAGATGCGCAAGATATCGTCGCATCTGGAGCATAGCGATGTGATGTTGCGTGTGAATCCAGAGGTCGCGAAAGCGCTCAAGGCAAACAACGCGAAGCTACTGAATGAGATGGAGGAGTTGACGAAGAAGACCATCATCGTGAAGTCGGATCCGGCTTTGCATCAGGAGCAGTTCGATATTCACTAAGTTGCTGGTTTAGGAACGCGGAATAGGGAGATTGGCGAGGGATGGGCGTTAGTGGCCCATCCCTCGCTTTTTTGGGTGAGATTTCGAGGACAGAAAAATGGTATTATCAATGGTATAATGCCAGTATGAATACCAAGTTGAGCATCGACCGGGCAGGACGGTTGGTTCTTCCCAAGCCGGTCCGCGAGCAGTTACAGCTGGAGCCTGGAGAAACGCTCGAGTTGGAGTCGTTTGAGGACCACGTCGTTTTGCGCCCGGTTCGAGCCAATGGATCCATGTACAAGAAGCACGGCGTGTGGGTTTTTCGGGCAAAGAGTCCCTTGAAGGCGTCCGTTGTTCGTGACACTATCCGACGCGTGCGCAGGGATCGCGAGGAGTCGGTGCTGGGCCGGAAACCGTGAAAGCTTTCCTCGACACATCAGTCCTGGTTGCTGCTTGCATCGAGAGTCATGAACATCATGAACGGAGCCACTCACTTTTTGCTGGCGCATCCCCGAAAACGTTTTCCTGCGCTGCACATAGCCTCGCCGAACTATACGCGACGTTAACTCGTTTGCCCGGAGAGCTACGACTGAATGCGGATCAGGCTCTGTTGTTTCTCGAGTCAGTCGAGGAACATCTTGATATCGTGTCTCTCGATGCGCGGGAATATCGAGATGCGATTCGAGCGGCCGCGGCCGCCGGCGTCACGGGCGGAACAATCTATGACTCTCTCATCGGTTCGTGTGCCCTGAAGGCAAAGGCTTCCACGATCTATACGTGGGATACGGGCGACTTTCGGAGATTGGGCCAGGAAATCGCTGAGAAAGTGCGAACTCCGTAACTCTTGACGAGAACAGCCAGAATTCTGCTATTTCAATTAGGCCGCAGCGATGAGCTTTGCAGCTTCTGCGGTACGTTCCCGCAGTTTTTCGAGCGAACTGCGCAGTGGTTCGCTGCTGGCTTGTGACTCGGCCTGCTCGCCGATGGTTATCGCGAAGGCGTCGACAGCTTCTGCCAAGCGCCCGCCCATTTCGACCAGAAGGACCAGGGAGTCGGCGTGGAGCTTCCATACGGAGCGTGAATTTCGCGTGCGCTTGAGTTCTTCGATTTCGGTGGTGATGCGCGCGGTCACTGCGACCATGCGGAGAAGCATGCGGGCAGCGTCGGCGCGAGGCCCCGGTTGTTCGAGATAATCCGCGGTGTAGGCTTCGACCTCGGCAGGACTCAGCATCAGGTTAAAAAAGCGCATCGGCACGATCTGGCGGAACTTGGGGTCGGCCACGCGCACAAAAACACGGATCGACTCCTCCACGCGCCGCAGCTTCGCTTCTTCAACCGAGAGTGCCTGCGGCGTGATGGCTGCGGGCGAATATTTGGGCGCAAGCGCTGGAGCGGCCGCCGTGCCTCCATTCCCAGAGGAGTGAGCGCTCGTCGCGTTGGTTGCCGACGCTGAGTCTGAATGTGTGCGCCGAATGGGTGGACGGCGCTCGAGTTCTCTTTTCAGGCGAGATACGCGGCGAAATTTCTCGAGAGCCGAACTGTAGTCTACTTTCAGCAGCGCGCCCTCGTTGAGAGCTGCGACATGCTCGACGGTGACTTCGACGCCGTCGACTGTGCTCAGAATGCTGCCGCCGAGTTCTTCGAGGCGATTGGCAAAGTCTTTAATCTCTTGTGTCGCAGCGGCGAACAGTGTGTGGAAGCGATCGCCGAACGCCGCATTGTAAGGCGCCAGCGTTGCCAGCACTCCCGGGTGGTAGATGGATTCTCCGAGCGACGATTTCAGATCGCGCACCCGTGGAATAATGCCGGAATCCATCAGCGCGCTGAAGTCCTGGAAGCGATTCGCCTGGTCGAGCAAAGGGCCGAATTCGCGCAGCAATTGCACGTGAGATTCAGGCAGAACGGGTACGTCAGACTCGGACAGAATTTCCAGCAGCGCGATTTCAAACGGTGACAACGGAATCGAACCATCGAGACCATAGCCGCGCTGTTCCCACTGGCCGGCGACTCGTGGATGTCGGAACAGGAAAGTTGCGACCAGGTCGGTCTTGTCGCGATTCGAGCCGGAATCGTCGCGATGGCGCGCAAAAAATCGCAACAGCGCCTCGGCAACCTCGGGATCGAGGTCCGATTGCACTCCGATTCGCAGCATGGCGGGCGTGATCGCCATGTCGAGAAGCCGTATCCAGCGCTGCATTTGGTCGAGCGTGGGGCGGACGTCTTCGACGTGGCTGATAACGTCAGGAGCGAGTTCGGCCGGCGCAGGTAACTCGCCGCCAAGCTGTTCGCTCAGCAGACGTTGGTAAAAGCCCTGCACGGTCGCCAGCAGTGCCAGCTCCCATTTGGGATCCTCAACCAAAGTCAGCTCCTTCGAGTTCGCACAGTAGTGATGCCAAAATGGTGACCGTCCTTTTAGTAAAACCGAAAGGGAACGGCAAAGCAATGTGTTAGGTGGTTACGGAAGTTACGGAAGTGACTGCACTCTTCCCCATTTCAAAACAGCGGCGGGAGATAGGGGAAAGCCTCGTATTTACTGGAGAAATCACCAATCGTCGCAGGACTAGCTGCAGGACTAGCCCATCGGACTATTGGAACACCACGGTCTTGTTGCCATAGAGCAAAACACGGTTTTCGACGTGCCAGCGGACGGCGCGCGAGAGAACGACCTTTTCCAGGTCGCGGCCTTTCTGGATGAGATCGTCGATTGTGTCGCGATGATGGATGCGGACGACATCCTGCTCGATGATGGGGCCATCGTCGAGTACCTGGGTAACATAGTGCGCGGTAGCGCCAATCAGTTTGACTCCCCGCTTAAACGCCTGGTGGTAGGGTTTGGAACCGACGAAGGCTGGCAGGAAAGAGTGGTGAATGTTGATCAGGTGCTCAGCGCCCCAGGTCGAGATGAACTCGCCGGAAAGAACCTGCATGTAGCGCGCCAGCACGATGAGACTGCAGTTATGGTCGCGGACCAGAGCAAACTGCTGCTTCTCGACTTCGCGTTTGTTTTCTTTTGTAACGGGAAGCACGAAATAAGGAACGTGATAGAAGTCGGCGATGCGCTGATTGTCTGAATGGTTAGAAATGATGAGCGGGATATCGCACTGGAGTTCGCCGTTCTGGTGGCGATAAAGAAGGTCTTGCAGGCAGTGGTCGTACTTGGAAACAAAAATGGCGACGCCGGGGCGATCGGCGGAGAGTGCAACGCGCCAGCTCATCTGAAAATCGCGGGCGAGCGGGGAAAAGCGCACATCGAATTCGGAGAAAGGAAAGCTGAAGCTGGAAATATCGAATTCAACTCGCGTAAGGAAGAGATTGGATTCCTCGTCTCCGTGCTCATCATTGGAGAGGATGTTGCCGTTGTGTTTGAAGATGAAATCAGCGATCGACGCGACAATACCTCTGCGGTCAGGGCAGGAGACGAGGAGGATGGCGGAGTTGTGCATAGGGAACTCCCGATTCAGCCGGCTTTTTCCGCTTGCCGCCGCGATCTCTGCAGTGGCTCTGAAATCGACGCTACTTCACCTCGACTGCCGGATAGTCCTCGACATACTCCTCGCCATTGCAGCCGTAGTAGGCGACCTTGCGCGCCATGAAATCGACTTCGTAGCGCACAACCCCAGCATGCCAACTGGCCGCTAGGAACTCGGGAAATGTGCTGTTCCCAGCCTGGTCAGTCCGCAACGCGGCGATCAGAGCCTCTCGGTTGAACGGAGGAACATCAACGGTGCCCGAGGACAGTGGCGGACCTAGCGTCACGACCGGCCCATCGTTGGTTAGATATAGACTCTGGCATGCTGGCAGGTACCAGAGATTTCGCGTGACTCCTGCACGCCGGAAGGTTTCGGCCAGATAGGGAAAGCCGCCGACCTTAGGACGACGAGCCATGGCTCGCTGTTGGGCTGCTTGCAGGTTTTCGAGTGCCTTGCTTGGTTTACTCATGCGGAGACTCCAACTACTTCTTCAAGGCCTTCACAATCTCGCGGGCCGCGTTGGCGCCAGAGCCGCCGGTAAGACCAGTCCCAGGATGGGTGCCATTGCCACATAGATAAAGGCGCTCGATGGGCGTTTGATAGCGCGCCCAATCGAGTAGTGGTCGCATGGTGAAAAATTGATCGAGCGCGAGTTCGCCGTGAAAGATTTGGCCGCCGGTGAGACCGTAGGTTGTTTCGAGATCTTTAGGGGTGATGATCTGGTGGCACAGGATCGTTTGCGGCAGATTCGGCGCGTATTGCGCGATGGTCTTGACGACGGTTTCGCCAAGGGCGGTACGCTCGGTTTCCCAGTCGCTGTTTTTGAGCTTGTAGGGGGCGTACTGCATGTAGATCGACATCACATGCTGTCCTGCGGGCGCGAGCGACGGATCGGACAGAGACGGGATCGCGATCTCGATGTAGGGATTGCGCGAGAAATTGCCATACTTCGATTCGTCAAAAGCGCGCTCCAGATAATCGATCTCAGGGCTGATCTGAATGCGGCCCTTGAGCAGATTGCTGTCAGTTGCCATTGGCTTTGAGCGCAGTAAACTCCGGCAGTGATGAGAGCGCGAGGTTGATTTTCGCGACTGTTCCCATCGAGCGATAGTTCTTGATTTTCTGCACGAAATCGGGAGTCAGGTGCGAGGGATCGACGAGTCGCATGAGCGTCCGCTTGGGATCGGCATTCGAGACGACGGCGCGCGCGGAAATTTCCTCGCCCGACGTCAGCACGACGCCAGTGGCGACACCATCTTTAACGCGAATTTCAGCCGATGTCTGCGTCGGTGCGGATTTCCGCGCCGGCCTGTTTGGCTGCTGCGGCCATCGCGAGCGTGATTGCGCCGGCGCCGCCGATAGGGAACTGAACGCTTCCGGCGGGAGTTGGATCGGCCGCGGAGCGCAACATCAAAACGAGTGCACTGCCCGCCGACCACGGACCGAGAAATGTTCCGAAGATGCCGCGGGCGGCGATAGTCGCGCGCAGGGGCTCGGTGTCGAAGAACTCGGCGACGAGATCGGCGGCGGCCATCGGCCCCCAGCGCAGGACGCGATACAGATCCTTCTTGCCGAGATTGCGGATCGACCGGCCGGTCTTCAGCATTCCCCAGAGATCGCCGCTGTTTGGGTTGTCGATATTTGGAGGAGTGAGCGCGAGCGCCTCGCCGATGACCTTGCCGATCTTGCCGAGAGCCGCGCCGAAATCGGCATAGGAAGCAGCGTCTTTCTGCGACCACTGCGCGATTTCTTGAGCAGCTTTTTTCGCGTCGGAGTGGAGAACCAGAGCGCGGCCGTCGGGAAGCAGCGAGACCGTATTTACATCCGGAGTGGTCAGCTTGAGGCCGTGCCGTTCGAGTTGCATGTCGCGGACAACGTCGGCACGGAGCGGGCCGGCGTTATGGGCGAGGGTTGAGCAACGGAAGCCGGGATGAAATTCCTCGGTGATCGCAGCGCCACCTACCTGGGAGCGGCGTTCGAGAACGAGTGGCTTGAATCCGGCTTTGGCGAGATAGAAAGCGGTGACTAGACCGTTGTGTCCGCCACCGACGATGATCACATCGCGAGTTTCGGCCATCGGTTATGCCGCTCCGTCTTTCAGGATTTCGAGAGCCGCGAGGCGTCCGGGAGCGCCCATGATGCCGCCGCCGGGATGCGTCGCCGATCCGCACATGTATAGATTCTTGATCGGTGAGCGGAATTGAGCCCATCCCGCAACCGGACGCAGGAAAAATAATTGTTCGAGCGAAAGCTCGCCCTGAAATATATTGCCTTCGGTCAGTCCCCAGGTGCGCTCGAGATCGAGCGGCGTGACGACCTGGCGATGCAGGATGATGTCCTTAATATTCGGCGCGTATTCGGCGATGGTGTTGACGACGTTGTCGCCGAACTTTTCTTTTTCCGTGTCCCAGTCGAGGCCGGGCGCGAGTTTGTAGGGCGCGTATTGCACGAAGCACGAGAGAATGTGTTTTCCAGGCGGCGCGAGCGACGTGTCGGTCAGCGTCGGAATCACCATGTCGATGTAGGGATGCGAAGACCAGTGGCCATACTTCGCTTCGTCGTAGGCCTTTTCCATGTATTCGACGCTTGGCGAAATGGACATGGCGCCGCGCAAGTGTGCGCCGACTCCCGGCATGCATTTGAAATTCGGTAAGCCGTCGAGCGCCATATTGACCTTGCCTGACGATCCGCGGAATTTGTAGCGATTCACGCCCTCCATGAACTCGTCGGGCAGATGGCCGGGCTCGATCATTTTTGTAAACGTGAGTCGCGGGTCGACGCTCGAAGAGACGACATCGGCGTAAATCTCGTCACCGTTCGTGAGCGCCACACCGATGGCCTTGCCGTTTTTCACCATGATTTGCGCGATCGGAGCTTCGGTACGAATCTCGACTCCGGCCTCGCGAGCCGCGTCGGCAATCGCATTTGAGATTGCGCCTGTACCGCCGCGTGCAAATCCCCAGGCGCGGAATGCGCCGTCGATCTCGCCCATGTAGTGATGCAGCAAAACGTACGCGGTGCCGGGAGAGCGCACACCGAGAAATGTTCCAATGATCCCCGAAGCCGACATCGTGGCCTTGAGCACATCCGTTTCAAACCACTGATCGAGAAAATCGATCGCGCTCATGGTCATGAGCTGGACCTGGTTGTATTTGTCCTCGCTCGACATGCCCTGAAAGCGGCGTCCGATGAAGAGCAGCTTCATCAATTCTTTCGGATTTAGCGTCGCCGGGTCGGGCGGAATCATGCTCAAGATCGGCTTCACGAAGCGGCACATCGCCTGCATCGCTTTGCCGAATTCGTCGTAGGCTTCGGCGTCAACGCGCGAGTGGCGGGCGATTTCGCGATGCGTCTTGCCGTGGTCGTTTACGCGCCAGAGGTGATCGCCATTCGGCATCGGAGTGAACGTGCCGTCGAGGGGGAGAATCTCAAGTCCGTGGCGGGGAAGATCGAGGTCACGAATAATTTCCGGGCGGAGCAAGGAGACAACGTACGAGCAAACCGAGAACTTGAAACCGGGAAAAACTTCTTCGGTGCACGCCGCGCCGCCGAGGATGTGGCGGCGTTCGAGCACGAGCACTTTCTTTCCCGCCTTGGCGAGATAGGCGGCGTTGGTGAGGCCGTTGTGGCCTCCGCCGACGACGATTACGTCATACTTCGTGCCACTCTTCGAACCGCTCGCAACAGGCATAGTTGATCCAGAATTGACCCAGGCTAACCGAGAAAAACATGCAGAATGTGACTCGCCATTCTATCGAGAAAGTCCAATGTTGTCTCTACTTATGTGCGATTACTGACCCTTGGTCAATCAGATTCGGCGCTTGCTGCGGTAACGGGCGGTGCATATAATCCGGCATCAGGGATTGTTGAAAAAACGAGGACGCCTTGCCCATTGGAACCGCATTTCACGAGCGAACCTTCGCTCTCTGCCAAAGCCTGAATTATCGCGAGTGGTCGGGATACTACACCGTCAGCGTCTACGAAGTGCATCATGAGCACGAGTACAACGCGATCCGCAACGCGTGCGCTTTGATTGATATTTCGCCACTCTATAAATATTTGATCACGGGCAAGGACGCGACAAAACTTGTGAACCGCGTGATCACGCGCGATGTCAACAAGGTAGCGGTGGGGCAAGTGATCTACGCGTGCTGGTGCGATGAGGACGGCAAGGTCATCGATGACGGCACGGTCACGCGGCTGGAAGAAAACAAGTATCGATGGACGGCCGCCGATCCGAGCCTGCGCTGGTTCCGGCAAAACGGCCTCAATATGGACGTCGAGATCGAAGATATTTCCGAACAGACCGCAGCCCTGGCGTTGCAGGGACCGACTGCGGCGAAACTTTTGAAGACGGTCGCCGACGCCGATATCGCGAACTTGAAATATTTTCGCAAGACGAGCGGCACGATTGCCGGGGTGCCAGTCGATATTTCGCGCACTGGATACACGGGCGACCTCGGCTATGAAATCTGGATGCCCTGGAACGATGGGCTCAAAGTCTGGGACGCGTTAATGGAGAAGGGCAAGCAGTTCGACATTCACGCCGCGGGAATGCTGGCGCTGGATGTGTCACGCGTCGAAGCGGGGCTGCTGCTGATCGAGGTGGATTACACGAGTTCGAAGAAGGCGCTGATCCCATCGCAAAAGCATTCGCCGTATGAGCTGGGGTTTGGCAAGATGGTCCATCTGGAAAAAGAGAACTTCATCGGGAAGCGTGCCCTGGCGCGCGATAACAAGCAAGGCGTCGCGCGGCAGTTGGTAGGGCTCGAAGTGGATTGGGTGGAAGTGGAAGAGCAGTTTGACAAGTTTGGCCTGTCTCCGGCTGCGCCCAGTCAGGCTTCACGCGTGGCGGTACCGGTTTATTCCGGCGATAAAAATATCGGGAAAGCTACGACCACGGCGTTCTCTCCGCTGCTCAAGAAGTTGATTGCGCTGGCGAGTGTGGGAACCGAGTATTCAAAGCCGGGGACTAAGCTGCAAATGGAACTGACGATTGAGGCGCAGCGGAAGCAGACAACGGCTACGGTGGTGCCACTGCCGTTCTTTAATCCGAAGAGGAAGACGGCGACGCCGGTGTAGGGATTTTTTCACCACGGAACTGCAAAGCACGTTGTCGTGGCCTACCACTTCTTTTCTGTACTCTGGAGTTGATCTGCCTTTTCCCGCAGATCGAGGACCATACGATACACAGAATCCAAATCATCGATGTCCGCAAACACCGGGACGTCCCCGATTTTGAAACGGCTCGTATCTCGTGTCTTTTGCCCGCGTCCGCCGAGTACAGGGTATTTTGGTCCAAACCATAGCGTTCCAGTCGTCGAGCCTTCTCTCTCAATCGTTGGAACTGAACTAACGTAGGTCCAGCTTGTCTTTGGCTTCCATCCTCCCTGCATGACCAAAATGCGTCGATTCGTTACTGCATAATAGGTGCGCCTTTTCAACCATCCATCGTAAAAAAATCGTCCCCAAATGAAATATTGCCCGATCACAATGAAAGGGATCCCCCAGAGCACCATGAAGCTGGAAGGAGTTCCATGTTTCACGGTGTTACCCCAATAGCCAAGCACAACCGCCTCCCAGAAAATTGCAAAACCGCCCCAGAGCAGGCTAAACGGAATCAAGTACCAATCGTCCGAATGAAAGATCACACTAGGATTAGGTCTTCCCGTCCAGAGGAGACTTTCTCCCGTCATTAATTCGGACTGGACCTTTGACGAGACTTCCGAGTCAATGATCCCCATCTAACTCTCCTCCAAAGTTTGAGACTGTTGCCGCTGGCCACAATCTAAGAAACTATTATCGGCATGTCCACGGAAAAGTTAGCTGGTAGATGCTCTACGTTTCCCCGACCAGTACAACCACACCCCAATCAACACCAGCACGCCGCAGCCGCCGACGATCTTCAGAACGGCTAGCGGCTTATTCGGTTCGTCTGGCGGCGGAAGTACGGAGAGCGCAATGGTGAACAGAGTCGTCGCAAATCCTAAAATCGCCAGCGCGTAGGCAGCCGGTTTGCCGCCCGGCACGCGAATTATTTCTTCACCGGCTGGTTCGCTTTGCAGTTTGAACATCGACGCGAATAAATATAAGTAGGGAATGAAATATGTGATCACGCCCATGCTGACGAGCACGTCATAGGCGCCTTTGACTGAGGTGCCGGCCTGTCCGAGAAAAATGAAGATCGCGCCGATGACCGCTTGCGTTAGCAGCGCGACCCAGGGCGTGCCCCAGCGCGGATGGAGCGCTCCGAAGGAAGCGGGGAGATAGCGGTCGATACCGGCTACGAATGGGAGGCGCGCGACGGCAGCCAGATAGGCGCCGGAAGCTCCGATGTTGCTCAGTGCGATGAGCAGGGCGGCGACTGGAAGGAACCAGGGCAGACCGACGCGATCGGAAGTTTTGGCGATGGCCTGCACCAGCCCTTGCAGGTCGTTCACTTGAGAGGATGGTAACGCGAGCAGAACGCAGATCGTTCCGATGATGTAGCAGAACGCGACCGTCAGTCCCGCGGCAAACAATGCGAGTGGGATGGTGCGTCGTGCGTCTTTGATTTCTTCCGCCATGAAAGATGCGGTTTCGCATCCTCCAAAGGCGAAGGTCAACACTGACCAGAAGATGATGTCGTTAAGGCGCACGCTTGGCGTCATGGTGTGCAAGGAGAAAGTCGTGGCCGATCCGAAGCGATGCCAGGCGAGCAGGCCCATGCCGATGACGATCAGCACGGGGATCCACATGGCTAGCGCGCCGACGTTGTGCAGCCATTTGCCCACGTCGAGGCCGACGATGTTAAGCAGCGTCGCGGCGCCGAGGGTGAGCAGTGCAAAGACGATGTAGAACGTGCGATTCGCGGAGAGATGCGACCATTGGGCCTGCCGAATAAAGAGCACGTTACTGGCGGCGAAATAGAGCACGGCAGGGAAGTAGGGCAGGTTGCTGGTCCAGTAAGTCCAGGCGGCCATGAATCCGGAGAAATCGCCAAAGGCCCGCTTCGACCAGACGTAGAGTCCGCCTTCATTCGGATAGCGCGACGAAAGTTCGATCACCGATAGTGCGAGCGGCGTGTAGAAAGCCAGCCACGCGCCGATCCAGATGACGATGGAGCTTGGACCGGCTGCGGCGGCGGTGGCGATCCAGCGCAGGCTTACGCCGGTGACTACGTAGAAGAGCAGCAGGTCACGGAAGCCCATGACGCGCTTCGGGCGGTTGGGATCGGCTGCTTCGGCGATCGAGAGACCGGAGGCGGGAAGCGCATCGCGGCTCGGTCCGGATTGCGGTCGTGTTTCTGGCCCTGGGTCGCTCACGCGTCGGTGTCACATCACCGTCTTCCAGACCGGCGAATAGTGAGCCGCTAGGATTACAGAGAGGCGCTGTATGGGCAAGGTGAATCTCAGCCGGCGACTCTTGTGACGTTCTTGCGCTTCCAGAACAGATATCCCGGAACGCCCGCCGCCACAATCGCGGCTCCCCAGAACGCTTCGACTGGGCGTTCGATGATTGTGTTCAGGGTCCAGGCAACGCCCACGATCACGTAGATTGCCGGGAGCCACGGGTATCCAGTGCAGCGATAAGGGCGAGGCACGTCAGGTCGCTTCCAGCGCAGAACGAACAAGCCGATGACAGTGAGCGTGTACGACAGCACCATGCCGAAGATGACGTAGGTGTAAAGCTGATCGTAGCGTCCGCTCAGCGTGAGCGCTGCGGCCCAGATGCCTTGGCCAATCAGACTGAAAGCGGGAGTTCGCCACTTGGGGTGGATGACGGCCATGCGGCGGAAGAACACGCCGTCTTGCGCCATAGCGAGATAGACGCGCGACCCAGACAAGGTGCAAGCCGCGGCTGCGCTGAAACACGAGATTGCAATCATGGCCGACAGCCAGACGGCTGCGGCAGGCGAGAACAAAGCTGTTGCGGCGGCGTGAGCAATGGTTTCGTACTTGGCCACTTCGGTCAGCGGCAGGGCGTAGACGTAAACCATGTTCATCGCCAGATAAATCGCGCCCACGGCGAGTACACCCAAAACCATTGCGAGGGGCACATTGCGGCGCGGATCTTTGACTTCGCCGGCGACCCAGGTGATGTACACCCATCCGTCATAAGCCCAGAACACGGCGATGAGTCCGACGCCTAGAGCGGAGATTAACTGGCCGGGAGACAGTCCCATGGTGATGCCGCCCGAGGTTTGCGTTGTGAAGTTCGACCAGTGTCCTTTGCCGATAGCGAATCCGAGGACGACGAAGACGGCCATCGCCGTGAATTTTGTCCAGGTCGAAATATTTTGCAGGAGCGCGCCCCAGCGCAATCCGAAGACGTTGACGTAGGTGAGGATGGCGATCAGTAAGAGTCCGACAGCGTGTGCGCGGGTGAAGACGACGGTGAAGATCGCTTCGGCAACGTGACCGTTCGCCAGTGTGGGATATGGCAGATTGATGTTTGCCATCACGTGCTGCTGCGACATCCAGGGCAAGATGTTGCCCATGTACGCGGCCGAGGCGACGGAGAGCGCGGCGATCGTGCCGCCATTGGCGACGGCGAAAAGCATCCAGCCGTAGAGAAATGCGACCAGATCGCCGTATGCTTCGCGCAGATAAATATATTGACCGCCGGAGTCGGGAAACATGGAACCGAGTTCGGCAAAGGCGACGCAGGCGCAGAGCGAGATGACTCCGCCGAGGATCCAGACCAGAAAGAACAAGCTTGGATTGGGCAGGGGACCCGCGATGTCTTTCGCGGTTAGAAAAATAGAAGAGCCGATGATGCCGCTTACGAGCAGAAGAACAGAATCGAGCAGACTGAGGCCACGGACGAGGCTCGGCTTTTCATCGGGTGCGGGTCGTTGGTCGATGGTCGTTGGTCGTTCGGGATTCATCGGTCGTTCGAGATTCATTGTCCCTGGTTTATCTGCTGGTCTGCGGGCCTTGGTTTTCGAAGGCTAACGACCGACGACTAACGACCGACGACCGCGTCTCATCCCATGCCGAGTTCATCGGAGGATTCGAGCGGCGTTCCGCAACGGCGACAGATGACGGCAGAGCAATCGCCGCATGTTAGTGGATCGTTGACTTCGACGGCGCAGACCGGGCAGTAGAACGCAGCGACGGGCTTCTTGGCTTCTGAGGCCGGTTTTGGAGCGTTCTCCATAGCGATTAGCGGCAAGCACGAAACTCTAACACGTTTTTTGTGGATGGCTCCGGTTGCTGGTGAATGGATCTGGAGATGACTATTCCGGCGGCTTGCGCAGAATCAGATCGCCTTCGACCGGCAGAGAAATGGGGAACTGCCAGATCTTGTCTTTCATCCACACGCTGATGATGAAGTCTTCATGTTCTTTCCAGGGGCCGATCCATTTGTTCTTGGTCTCGAAGAAAACCCAGCCGTGGTCTCCGGGATTGCCCGGAGTCAGCATCACGGTGTTTGGGTCGAGGCCCTGCGTGGTCACGAATTCGATGAATTCTGCCGCCGCTTTTTGGTACTCCCGCATGCGTGCGGTTTGTTCGTCGGTGATTTTCGGATCCTTCTTGATTCGGCGTTCGCCTTCGAAGACAAAAGTATCTACGTCGTTTTGTAATTTGGTCGTAAGTTCGGTCGGATCGATGTAGGCCTCGAGGACGTCGTGATGACGGACGAAGTCGATGCGAACATCGGCGGGAAATTCAAACTTGGATTGTCCGGTATAGGTCGCGCTCACGTAAGCGCCGAGAAGGTGATAGAAGCGGTGACGGCTCTTTGCCAACTCCTGAGAATCGACGACCAGGGCGACACTCAGGTCGCGCTCGGTCATTGTCCAGCGATAATGGCCATCGTCGGTTCGTTCGAAGGTGCAGCCCGGCGCGCCGGCAGTCCAGCGAACGGAGGGCAACTGCTTCTTTTCTGCGGCCATCGGGAGGGCAGAGAAAATCGAAATGATCGCGACCGCAATTGCTGTGTGGAAAGAACGCGTCATTTGTATTAAGTATCAGTGGTGAGTGTATCGCTTCTGCGCTTATGCAGTCACGGTTTGCCTGGGGCGCGGCGGGCCAGATCCACGGGGAAAATGTGTTAGATTGAAACAGGTGGGGCGCGTAGCTCAGGTGGTAGAGCAACGCCCTTTTAAGGCGTGGGTCGCAGGTTCGAATCCTGCCGCGCTCACCAAAATTTGGCGAAACAGCCCTCCTCCCGGAGGGCTAAGTCGTTTTAGGAGTGCTTCGCTGCCTCACTTGATTGGAAACTGCTGAGGCCTGAGTTCTGGATTCGAAACTATGACCACTATTCATTGCAGTGCAGTTCTTTTTGATCTGGACGGTGTGCTTGTCGATTCGACTCCGGCCGTCGCGCGCGTTTGGCACGGATGGGCTGTCGAACATGGTTTCGATCCGGAGACTGTGGTGAACCTTGCGCACGGACGTCCGAGCCGAACCACGATTCGTGAATTGTTGCCGAACGCGAACGTCGATCTCGAAGATCGCGAGGTAGAGCGCCGGGAGATTGAAGACCTCGACGGCATGATTTTGCTGCCTGGTGCGCAGAGACTTCTCGACACACTGCCTGAGGGCCGATGGACGATTGCGACGTCGTGCACGCGAGCCCTGGCCGAGGTGCGGCTCCGAGCAGCAGGGCTGCCCATTCCAAAAACGATGGTGACCTCCAGTGAGGTCAAGATTGGGAAGCCTGATCCCGAACCGTATGTGAAGGCGGCGGCGAAGCTGGGGTTTCCTGCCTCTGAATGCATTGTCGTCGAAGATGCTCCTGCTGGTGTTCGGGCTGGCAAGGCCGCGGGCGCCCGCGTGATCGCCTTCCTTACGACCATGGAGCGACGCGCACTTGAAGAGGCTGGCGCCGATTGGATCGTCCAAGACGGTTCTGCCATCACAGCTCACAGTGACGACGATCACAGTTTGCGGCTCGAGCTGACGCTATAAACCAAGTGTCGTTTGAAAACGCAATCGAAAACGTAATCGAAGGCTATTTACGGGTGGCCATCCACTCAACTAGAATCCTCGCTTCGTCGAAGCCTGCTGCGCTTTCGCTCGTCCCGCTTCCGGATGGGAAAGGTTTTTAACCGCGCCGCAAAAACAGAATCGCACCAAGGGCAGGGAAACCCAAGACAGGGGACAGGAAACCCAAGACAGGGAAACCTAAAGGCAGGGAAACTTGATCATCGGTGTGCCGAAAGAGATCTACCCCGGAGAGCGGCGGGTCGCGCTGGTGCCGTCTGTGATTCCGACGCTGACCAAAGCTGGTTTCGAAGTCCACATACAATCGGGAGCTGGAGTTGAGGCGGGCTATATCGACTCGCTCTACGCCGACAAGGGCGCGAAAATCATTCCCGACCGCGCTGCTGTGTTTGCCGCTGCCGATGTGATCGTGCAGGTCCTCTGCTACGGTGCCAACGATCTCACAGGCAAACAGGATGTGCCGTTGTTCCGCCGCGATCAGATACTGGTTGGTTTTCTGCGGCCCTTCGGGGTGAAAGAAGTTGTCGAGCAGATCGCGACCGCCGGCGTCACCTCATTTTCGGTGGAGTTGATGCCGCGTACAACCCGGGCGCAGAGCATGGATGCCCTTTCTTCGATGGCGACCGCCAGCGGATATAAGGCGGTGTTGATGGCGGCCGACAACAGCCCGCGCATCTTCCCTATGCTCACGACCGCCGCCGGGACCGTGACTCCGGCTCGCGTGTTCGTGATTGGCTGCGGCGTCGCCGGATTGCAGGCCATCGCGACATCTCGCCGTCTGGGCTCGGTGATCTCGGCTTATGACGTGAGGCCGGCAGCCAAAGAACAAGTGCAGAGCCTCGGAGCCCGTTTTGTCGAACTGCCCATCGAGGCCAAAGACGCTCAGGATGCGCGCGGATATGCTCGCGCACAGGACGAAGACTTCTACCGGCGGCAGCGCGAATTGCTCGGAAAAGCTGTGCAGGAAAACGATGTTGTCATCACAGCGGCTGTGATTCCTGGAAAAAAGTCGCCAGTCCTTGTGACTGAAGACATGGTGAAGGGAATGAACCACGGCTCGGTAATCGTCGATCTAGCCGCTGAGCGTGGTGGGAACTGCGAGATCACGGAAGCCGGCACGACCGTAGTCAAGCACGGCGTGACCATTATCGGCGCCGTCAACCTGGCGTCTGGCGTGCCGTATCACTCGAGCATGATGTATGCGCGCAACATCACCGCGTTTCTGACTCACTTGATCAAAGATCAGAAGTTGAATCTCAATCTCGAAGACGAAATCGTTCGCGAGACTCTGCTGACTCGCGGAGGAGAAATCGTCCAGGCTCGGGTTCGCGAATTCCTTGCCTTGCCGGCACTGGTCAAGCAGAGCTGATCGCACAGATTTCGGAGTGATCGGACGGAGGAAAGAGGGAAGATGAATAGCAGTTCGAATCTGATCAACGCACTCTTCATATTTGTGCTCGCTGGATTCATCGGATTTGAAGTGATCCGGCGGGTTTCGCCGTTGCTGCATACTCCGTTGATGTCGCTGACCAATGCTTTGGATGCGATCGCGGTGGTCGGCGCGATCCTACTTGTCGGCGAGCATAAGACCACGCTCTCGGCCGTCTTTGGATTCATTGCGGTGGTCGCCGCAACAAGCAACATCGTCGGCGGCTTCCTGATTACAGATCGTATGTTGAAGATGTTCAAATCGAGCCGCCCGGCGGCCAAGACGGCGGCGAAATAATGACTCCAGAACTCGCGGGAAGTCAGATCGTTATCGAGGTTCTCTATCTCATCGCCAGCGTGTTGTTCATCCTCTCGCTGAAGTGGATGAGTTCGCCCACCACGGCTCGCTACGGTATCTGGGCGGGCGAAATAGGAATGTTGCTGGCAATTTGCGGCACGCTGCTGCATCACGGAATCGTCGACTACCGCCTGATCGCCATCGCGCTTGTGCTCGGCACCATCATCGGCGTTCCGCTTGGACGAGTGGCGATGACAGCAGTGCCGCAGCGAACCGCGCTCAGTCACGCTTTTGGTGCGCTCTGCGTCACGCTTGTCGGCTCCGCCGAATTTTATCTGCGGACACCCGACATCTCACGTTTCATGATGGCAGTCTTGTCGCTTGAGGTCATTCTTGGAGGACTGACGATTACCGGAAGCTTGATGGCTGCCGGCAAACTGCAGGAAATCCTCCCGCAGCGGCCGCTTACCTATAAAGGACAAAACCTCGTTAATTTCTTGCTCCTCGCCGCCGCACTGGTGATCGCCATCTCCCTGGTCATGAATCCGGGGGCGCGCTCGTTGTTTCCGTTCATGGTGCTAATTGCGCTGGCCTTCGGTGTGCTGTTGATTATCCCGATCGGCGGGGCGGACATGCCGACCGTCATCTCCTTATTGAACGGCTATGCGGGCTTGTCGGCTGCGGCCATGGGCTTCGTTCTCGACAGTAAGTTGCTGATCATCGCTGGCGCTCTCGATGGATCGTCGGGTCTTATTCTCTCGATCATCATGTCGAAGGCGATGAATCGCTCCTTCACCAACGTCTTGTTCGGAGCCTTCGGTCAAGTACAGGTCGCGGCGGCCGCCGGAGAAGAAGCGAAGCCCGTTAAGAGCGCGACGCCGGAAGAAGCCGCCGCGCTGCTCACAGCTGCCAGCCGTGTCATCGTCGTTCCTGGGTACGGCATGGCGGTTGCGCAGGCGCAGCACAAGGTTCGCGAACTCTACGACGCTCTCACCAAACGCGGCGTGGACGTCCGCTTCGCCATTCACCCGGTCGCCGGACGCATGCCTGGTCACATGAATGTGCTTCTCGCAGAATCCGACATTCCCTATGATCGCCTGATTGAGATGGATGAGATTAACGGCGACTTCCCGCAGACCGACGTCGCGCTTGTAATCGGCGCAAACGATGTCACGAATCCGGCGGCGCGCTCCGATGCCTCCAGCCCGATTTACGGGATGCCGATCCTCGATGTCGACAAAGCCCGCACCGTCATGGTCATCAAGCGCGGCATGAGCCCGGGCTTCGCTGGCATCGATAACCCGCTTTACTACCTGGATAACACGCTCATGCTATTCGGAGATGCCAAGGCGTTTGTCGGAAGTATCGTGCGCGAACTCACCGGAGGGCACGGTTAATCTGTCAGGAACGTCGAAGGCGTGGAATCAGGGCTCCGGTTGAGCGACTATACTCTTCGTAATCTGACCCAAACGTCTTCAGCATAAGCCGTTCCTCCATTCTGCTTTTTATCCAGAAAGCCAGCCACATCAAAATCAGCCCGGCCCAGCCACGGATTTTGCCGAGTGTGATTGCAGTGCCAATCATCGCCAATAGTAGGCCCGAGTAAATCGGATGGCGCACCCAGGCGTAAGGTCCGGTGCGAACCAGTTGATGTTCGACCTTGACGCTGACAGCGCTGCTCCAGTTCGCTCCGATAGAAAACCTGGCCCATATCGCGAACCCGAGCCCCAAAGCCGTGAGCACGACTCCCAATGTTTCCGTGGCGCTGTTGTGGGGATAGAGACGAGTTTGCAGCCAGCTAAGGCCGGTGTAGCCGCCGAAAGTCAGATAGCACGAAAGGGCAACGGGCGCGCCGTAGGTCAAACGGGAACTGAAACTGGCGCGTTCCTGTGACCGCTTGGTCCAGAGCGCTGCAGCCAGCCAGATCACACCTAGAATGCACCAGAGATCGGAACAGAGGTCCATCGCGGTCATCGTTCTTCTCCGTGAGTAAGGATACGATGCTACCGTGAAAAAGTTCCGCAGAGAACAATGCTCAGAGGGCAATCGATGAATCACTGAGTTCGGCTTACACGGACCGTACAGGGAGGTTTTCGTGCGGAAGGAAGAAGCAAAGCCAGGTGAGAGAGTTACGATCCGGCGGGCGGCAGTCTACTGAGAGGGGTCTCGTAGCCTGCGGCCCGCCCGATGACTAGGCGGCTTTTTTGATCTGTCGTATCTTGGCCCAACGTGCTTTTTGAGCCAGAGAAATTCTCCGGCGGCCGGCCGCGGAGAGAACGCGCTTGACGCGATGCGTCGCCCCAGCGCTTCCGGTTGAACCCATTCCTCGAGTTAGCTTTTCGAGAACCGAAATGGCTTCCCCCAGTTTCTGGACCTGGTTTTGTGCATCCCGGCGTTCCTCGCGGAGCCGGGTTATGGCCTTAGCAATGTTTGTCATTAAAATACCCCCTCGGGTAACTACAGCCCGCAATTGTATTACTAACTCGCCCGTTCTGTCAGGAATTATGCGGACAAAATTTATATTTCGATACGCCGGAAGGGGCGTCGTATCGGCGAAAATGACAACCAAATGATGACCAAAGGATAAAAACCGCTGTCACAGCGCGGCCCAGACTGATCCCAATGCTGGTAGAAGGCTGGACGAACCGAACAAAAAGAGAGCTCCAACCGCGAGGCTATAGATCGCCGTCAGCGCGGTCACAATGAATTGGAAACGTGGCAGCCGTGAGCTGAAGCCGAACAATCCAACGGCCGACGCAGTCATCACTGTATTCATCACCAATAGGCCGGCGATAAAAATCAAGAGTCCAAGAAAGCCCTTCGTGATTCCGCCGAGATTGGCGGCGAGTAAGAAGATCATCAGTTGGCTGGGAGTCTCCGCACCGAGCCCGTGGACCAAGCCGATAACGAGTACGGACTTCGCGTTGTAATTCCACGGCTTGTCGGCGGGCCGCGGCACATCGTGATCGTGCCAATAACTCGTCACTTTCCAGTTGATCCAGCGCGCCGCGCCAGCCATCAGATGGAAGCGACTGCGCGGGGCTTGCGTGCCTCGGAAAAGCGATCCCAACACGTAGACACCGAGGACGAGCAGGGTCAGTCCGACGAGGCGCTCGGCGATGCGGTCAATGCCGTGGGGCAGAGAGAGTTGAAACACGATCACGGCACTACCAAGCACCGCTACCATTGCGGCATGTCCTAAAGCGTAAAGGAGCCCGAGCCGCATGCCCGCCCAGCGATCGCTCTGAACACTTGTGATATCCGTGATTGCGGCGATATGGTCGTAATCGAAGCCGTGGCGGAATCCAAGGATCGCAGCGGACAGGAGCGCGAGCTGAAGGCTATTGGGTGTGAACATCGCGGATGTGAGCAGAGCCTCCACTGGCTTCTCATTGTTCCACATGGCGTTAAGAATCGGAAATCGGCCGAGAATGCGGAAGGGATGGCGCGAAGTATGGGCCGACGTGTAACCAGCGAAAAGTGGATGGTTACCGTCGGGGAACATTCCATTGAAAAGCGAAAGTCAAAGTAAGGTCTCACCGCTTAAAATCAGCTATCCCTTGTAGATGAGAAAACGGCTACAATGGCGTGAATCCAAAGCAATCGGAGGCAGCTGTGATACTAAGGCAGCGGTGCGGTGTTTTTGCGGCGTGGACTGCGTTTTTCTTCTCGCTCGTGCCCGGTTTGTGCGCACAGACGGCGACTGCTCCGAAGCATATCGGATTTCCGCAAGACTGGTCGCAGAGCCATCTCATATTCAGCCGCGACGCGCTGGCTAAGCACCCCGGCCTGGCCGATCGCGAACCGCGCATTCGCTACCAGTTGGCGCAGCGCTTCCCGGCTCCTGCGAATTCCTCCGTGGCGCCATCGAAGGTGTCGATTAAGCCGAAACCGAGACCGAGTCTCTACCGCGATTGGAATGTCACTTTGGGGGGGAGAATTTTCGCGCACGGTTTCCCCGTAAAATACTCTTTCGCCGACCCTACGGCTCCGCCGGATTGCACGAATGACTACGCTGCGTTCGGATTGTCGGCACCGGAGACTCCCGGTGTCGGAGGGGGTAATGCCAATCTCGTCGGATTCAACAATCTGTATTCCGGCACAGCTCCGACTGGGCTGTGCGGCACAGCTCCGACGCCTCTTTTTGCCTATAACATCACCACCGCGACCGGCGGCAAGATCACGACTTCGCCGATCCTGTCTTTAGATGGAAAGAAGATTGGCTTTGTCGAAAGCGTGACGGGTGCCACCCCGATGGCTTTTTTCCACGTCCTGACGTGGAAGGCCTCGGACGGAGGCACCCCGGCCAGTTCTGTCGTGCCAACCGCGGGAGAGATGACGACCCTGACAATCTCTTTGACTGCGACGATTACAACATCCGCTCCGTGGATCGATTACAGCGATGACGTCGTGTATGTGGGCGATGACACTGGGTTGATGTACAAGATTACGGGTGTCTTCAATGGGACGCCGGCACTTGCGGGATCGCCGTGGCCCCTCCAAGTCGGCGTTACGCAAAAGCTGACTCCACCGGTCTTTGATATCGACCGACGTGCGCTGATGGTAGGAGGGACGAGCGGAAGCCTCTATCAGATCAACACCCTTGCCGGCACTGTCTCATCACCACTCCTAATCGGAGGTGCAGCTCCGAGCCCCGGTGTTGTCAGTCCCCCGATCGTCGACGTCACGAACGGTACTACTTTCGTAACCAGCGCGAACGATGGCACGTCCGCTGTGCTGGTTGAGGCTGATACCACTAATTTGAATTTGCTGACCAGGGCGCGCATCGGCATGGGCGCGTTCGGCAGTACGGCAATGAGCCTCTACGAGCCTGCCCCGAGCAACGACTACTACAACAACACGTCGGCAGGAGTCATTCGCGTTTGCGGCACGGGGGCTGCCGATCAATCTCCATGGCAGTACGCATTTGGATTTAATGCCGGGCGAATCATGAATTCGACCCCGTCGTTCTCACAACAAATTGTCACGTCTACCGCCGCTCGCTGCACGGGATTGACCGAGTTCAACAATCCCTTTGTCGAAGCTACAGACGTCATCACAGCGAGCGCGGTCGCGTCTAACGTTCTGACGGTGACGGCGAAAAATGACGACCTTACTGTAGGAGAGCAGATAACCATCCAAGGCACAGCCGAGCCTTTACTGAATGGCCAGGTTGTAACCGTGGCGAGCCTGATTGGCGCTGGCCCCATTTTCACCGGATTCACGGCGAGCTTTACAACACCGGACTACGTTAACGCTGCAGATACCGGCACGGTGTCTGCGAGCGACACTATTACGTCTACATCCGTCACGACCAACCTTCTGACGGTGACGACAAACGCCAGCGATCTTCAAGTCGGCCAACAGATATCCCTGCAAGGTACGGCGGAGAGTTTTCTAAACGGCCAGGTTGTAATTGTGACAGGCCTGATTGGTACTGCCCCGATCTACAGTGGATTCATGGCGAATCTTGAGACTGCGGACTATACCAACAATGCCGATACTGGCGCGGTAACTGGCGGGACCGACTTCTTCTTCTTCGGCCTGAACCAGGACTGTACCGCACCGGGCAACGGTTTCACCGACGGGTGCGTGGTCGCGCGCAGCAGCGACACCACGGTCACCAAGGCGACGATCAACGGCGGTCCAAACGGAATCGTCGTCGACAATTACAGTACTGCCTCGCAGGCTGCCAGTATCTATTTCATGGCGTCGAGGGCAAACATCGCGTACAAATTCACGCAGAACGGCCTGCAATAAGGCGGCTGGCACACGATCGGATCCCCGTTGCGGACATGGTTCCGTGGCGGGGAAAGCAGCCTCGCGTCGTCCTTCCCAACTGTTCTGTACCCCTACCTGTTTTCTTCACTTCGACTGCGTTCACTTCGATCGCGGTCGTCCCTTTGCTCACTTCGTTTGCAACTGATTGCACCCGTTCTGGAACCTCTAGGCAAAATAATAACGGCAACGTCATGATAATAAATGTGTTATTGTCTTCCCGAAAAGGGAAGGCGGATTGCCTCGATGAAACCGATGCATTGTCTCTGGCCGAGAACAATCGCGACTCGCACGGCTTCGTTCGCAACATTGAAGATGACGATCGCGACGATGTCGCTGGTCGCTGTCGGTAGCCTCCTGGCGTGGTCTGCCGCTCTTCCTCCTTCGACCTCGTTTCCGCCGCGTATCCCGCTAGCGCAAATGGAAAAGAAACTCCGTCGCGTGCCGGCGCACATTTCCGAGTTTGCACCGGTTTCAGAGCCGCTCGCTCTGGCGAAATGCGGAGATGTTCGTCCGCCCGAGGCCTTGCTCACACCAGACCCGCTGCTCCATGCGCAGAACGATGACCTAAAGGTGCGAGTCAGCTTCATTGTCGGAGCCGACGGACGCGTTCACAGCGCCTTCGTCCTCGACAGCGGCGGTCCCGATGAGGATCTCGCGGTGCTGCGGGCAGTGCGCTACTGGCGTTATCGCCCTGCCCTCTGCAATGGTGTCCCCACAGACGCGGAAGCGCTGGTCAGATTCAGCATCCACTAGCAAGCGATTTTCTCCTACAATGTCAGCCATGGCGGCAAATAAACCGGATCCTCCCCGCACCGAAGAGGACGCGCCCGTCGAGGGCAATCAGATCGAGGAGTTTTTTCAGCGGCTGCCGGGGAGCTTTCACTGGCCCAAGCCGAACGCGGAAGCCGTGGCTGCGGCCGTGGAGGCGATCCACCGCATCTCAGGCGGTGCGGCGGTGCCGGATCTGGCTGACGACGGAGAATCAGCAGGGCTCGGAGATGCGGTCGATGTGTGTTCTTCCTGCGGAGGCGCACTACCTGCGAGCGCGCGCTTCTGCGTGTGGTGCGGTATACCAACTCAGTCGCCGACTGGCGAGGCTGCTCGGCAACCTCAGGCCGGCGCAGGTCAACATCACATTCATCACCACTATCATCACATTGTCCCGGCGGCTGGAAGCGCGTCCGTGGCGCCTCGTGCCGAAGAAAGCTCGACGGCACCGCGCGGACGGGCTCCAGGTTCAACGATTGCCGGTTCGGCGGGATCTTCGATCGGTGGAAGGGCAGAAGCCGGCGCCCGCCAGGTGGTCAAAGACTGGGCGCATGCCTGTAACACAAAACACATCGATGATTTGCTGGAACTCTACGCCGCGGACGCCACTGTTATCCGGTCCAGTATCCCTCCGGTGCGGAGTCTGCCGGCGATCCGGGAGTTTCTTGTTTCCGTGCTTGAAGCCGGATTGGGCGATGTGGAGATGGAATCGCTCCGCCTCGAAGTGATGGGAGAAATCGCTCTCGATCTAGGCCGCTGCAAAATGCTGGTTCCCGTTGCCATGGGGAAACGCCGCGAGGAGCGCGGAAAGTATCTGGTGGTGCTGGTGCGCCAGCCTGCGGGTACGTGGAAAATTCTCGCCGACTGCTGGTCGTCTGATCTGGCTGTAAGCGCGCCCGCGCCCGATCTTGCGTCGCAAAAGGGAAGTGAACCGACGCCGCATCTCCGCAAGCCCCGTTGAGACTGACTACTCTAGTGGCTGTAGACAGTCGTTTTGGGGTTGTAGTTCTTCCAATCGAACCAATAGTCCTTCACGTAATTAATCCTCTCTAGACATTGGCCCGTTGCGGGTCCGGTTGTCGCACACCCGCTGAAGTTCCAGGTGTTCCCGAGCGCATCGAGCAGTCGCAAGTCTTTGCTTTGACCGTTGCTTTTTTGACCAGCCGTGCTTTGACCATCCGCTTTGTGCTCGTCGTCCGTCCGTCCCTCAGTCTGGGTATCGTCCGTCTGGGTATCGCGATAAAGCTCGATATCGGATCCGTTCCATTGCGAGCGAAACATGCGCACCGATACGCCGTCGGGCGCGGTTACGATCACCAGGGGAACTCCAGCGATCTTGTCTTCCACCGGAGTCTCGCCGCGAACCCTGGTTACCGGGAAGGCGCGAGCCTGCCCACCCAACTGTACTCCCAGGATCACGTCGCGATCTTTCAATCCTTGGCCGGGAAAACTTAGGGGCACCGGATACTTCTCCGTTTCTGCTTCCCACCCCTTGTCGTAGTCTTTGTCGTGTCCGGCAACTGGCGCCAAAACGAGAGCGTGCACTTGCGCCAACTCAGCCTTCCATAGCCCAAACGTTAACTCGTCGTTGGGCATCGACTCGAGGCTGGTACCGGCGAGTTGGCCGGAGATAGCGCGGCCTGTGATCTGTTGCCACCAGGAGCCCGTCTCGCGGTCGCGCATAAGGAAATTCTGATTGTTGATCCCTGCGAGATAGAAATGGAGTTCCCGTCCCTGCGCTGTTCTCTTCCACACCAGACCGGTGTGACAGAGCGTTCAATAGGTGACGACGATGGGTTCGCCGGCCACGGTGTCGTTGAGGATGTGATGGTAGGCCATCTGCACGATCGGGTAAGCACGCGCTTCTGGCCCGATCTTCACGGTCATCACCATTTCTTTGTCGTCGAGATGGGAATCGCCGGGCGCGACGAATCCCGCAGCTTTGATCGGATTGAACATCCATTCGAAGTAGTTCTCACGCACCATCACTGCCGACGCCAGACAGAGCACCAGCGATGTGATGATCCCGGCGCGAAACAACCGGGACGACTTTTGCCACAGCAACCAGGCGAGCGCAATCACGGCCAACAAGGCGAGCAGTGTAAGTGTCGGCGCAATCCACTTTACGAAGAGTGCCAGGCGCAGTCCGATGTCCGACTGGTGGGTGAACGGCCGGATGATAAAGGCCGGGACAAGAAACAGAGCTAACGAGAATATCGCCATAGCCACAAGCAATGCTCTCGCTACAAAATTGTCAGGTCGGTTCAACTCTTGAGTCCCATGTCCCTAAAGGTTCGGTAAATCGTGACGAAAGAAGTCGAGGATAACATCTTTCGCGAGCAAGAAAAGACCCCGATCCTTGCGGATCGGGGTCGGGAGCTTCTTCCTTGAGTCGATCTATTCTATTGCCCGGTTAAGCGCGTCGTGTACACCTGACGGTAGCCCAGGCTCTCCACGTCGCGGAACATGGGTGTTCCGGGCGGCAAGCCGGCCGGATTCTTGAAGTCCGCGTCGAAAGAGAAGTTACGTGTGCCGTTGTTGTAAACGGCGACGCAGCACTTGTAGAACCCGGTGTTGTAGGTGGAATAATACAAACTCGCCATCGAACCTTTGTAGTTGGTGGTGTACCCGGACCAGTTTTCGATCAAATGCAGGAAGTTGTGAATGCCCCCGTCTGTCCCCATGTCGTTTTTCGTTGCCCAAACTGAGGGGTACGTGAATGTCATGTTCTTCCCAGATGCGATCGCCAAACGGTAGTAGGTATTGGCAGCAGTCTTATTCGTATAGTGGCTGGGTGAGGTGTTTCCGGTTGAGCCCAGCAGACTTAGGCGATCATCCCAATTGTTGGAGAGCAGAATGACAGTGTCGGCAAGAACCGCCGCGGCCGCCATTCCGGTCGAGTCTGTCGGGGAGCTGTTCCACGCCGTGTCGGTGGAATTGGAGTTGTAGTCGCCCTGGATGTACACCGGATTCTCCGAGGCAACCGTGAATCCGCCATGGTAGGTGACACCGTTCGAGACGATCGGATTGGGGTTGAGCGGCAGGTTTCCGAGTGATCCGTCCACCAACTTCAGAACATGGCGCGCGCCGCTGACCCAGTTCTTGCGCGCAGTGGTGCCGCAACTACCGATGCGATTGCTGCCGGCGCCGCTGGTTTGCGTCCCGTAAGGATTGGGGTTCGCCGTGCTATTGATGAGAGTGTTCAGGTTTTGGGTGGCCGAGTTTCCAGTTCCGTAGAAGCCTAATCCCAGGTTCTTCGCGCCCCAGTTATCGATAAAACCGTTTTGGTTAGTGTCCTCTGGAGAAAAGGTTCGGCCAGTCGGCACGGGCTCCAGGGTTCCGTCGGGTGTGCCCGTGGCACTATCGCCGGAACCACTGGCGTTGATCACGTCCTCAAGCCCCGCATCCCCGGTCTTTGTGTTCGTGGGTTGGATAGAAGCTTTGTGGGGACTCACCAGCATGCCGCGCCGGTCCGAGAAATAGAGGACGTAACCGTTCTGCGCGACGTAATCCACGCTCGTGCCACTGCTGCCGATGGTTCCCGCCAGCCACCGTTTCAGGTTGCCCACGTCGATTTCGACAGCGTTCATAACACCGTTGGTGGTGCAGGTCGTATCGGTCGAGCCCGGGGTGGTGCCACCCGTTACCCAGGACTGTTCTCGAACTTCGCCTTCGCGAGCATCGTAGAAGTTGATGGGGTACCAGTTGTACTGAGTAAGGCTCTGTGCGGTTGGCGTTGCGGGCGTGAGGCCAAACGCCCACTGCCCCCCCGAGCCAGAGTCTGACGCAAGTGCTGGCACTACTCCGGTCCAGGCTGTGCAATACGTCACCGACGCAATAACCTGCGTGGTGCTGCAGACCGGGGTGGTCGACACGGTGGAGGGCGCTGAGGCGCCGGTGATTGCGAGTGCCGCAGGGACCGTGCTGTTGGTGAGAGTGGCCGGGGCAGTGGTCAGACGATCCGCGGGCTCCTGGAAAATCAGAATTGCATTCGGATTAATCGGGTTCGGCGTCGGGGTATAGTTCGACGCACTCGCCGGAGTGCCGCCACCAGACTGCGTGACTTCTTTTGTGCCGCGCGCAAATCCCAACGACAACCATTCGCTGGTCACCGGAGTCCAGACACCAGAGGAGTTCTTGTATTCCACGCGCAGGTAGCCATCGATCAGGCTCCAGGCGGTTGCATTAGGTGATGCGTAGAGCGTTGCGCCCACCGGGTTGGGTGGCGCGAAATACGGATATGTTGAGGCGGCTGGGCACCCGACCGGTACGGCGACGCCCGCCTTTACCGGAGGACTTGAGGGCGGGCACAGGCCGGTCACCAGCGCTGACGCCAATGCGGCGGTGGCCGGGGTTTCGTAGGTCGGCGCATTTACCGCACCGGTCGATGTCGGCGAAGAGTTCACCGGTTGCAGCCCCTGCGTGGGAGACGTGGAAGTTGCCCCCGAAAATATGGCTGGACCGTAGGGCCAATCCATGGTGCAGGTAGACGAACTCGTACAGCTGTTCGGAATCACGTTTGCGGCCGCGGCGAAGTAGAGGTTATAGGTGTTGCCAGAAGAGGGCGCCGGAAAGCCAGACCCGTAGTTAGTCGAAGCGATCGTAATTCCGTAGGGATTGGTAGCGGTCCCGGCGGTCCCCCCATTTTGTGCCGTCGCTTGCGTGGTTGTAATGTTGGCCAGCCGGATGTTATTGGCGTCGCCCGAGCCGCCCGGCAAGTCGTTAGGATCGTCGCTCAGCAACACGCGAATTTGAGCCATGTTATATTCGCGCGCCTGACTGACGGCGGAGGTAGTGTCTTCGCCCGCTGGTGGGCGGCGAATAATTTCGTATGGGTACGCGAAGCTCGTACCGGTGCCACCCACAAAAGACATGGAGAGCTTCTTCGCGCCCGTCCCTGGGTTCGTTTTGCTTCCATAGTTTCCGTTGACGATCATGCCGCTCGTCGTGGTCTTGGAAAAAGCACTCCACGCCGAGTTATTGTTTGCCGCAGCCTGTGCTGTTGCGGTACCCGCCGTGGTCACGCTGCCATCGCCGTAAGGACTGGTGCCTGAGGTCGGCACCGCCATCGCGATACAAGTGGAGGACGCGCCTCCGCCCTGGGCGCAGTCGGTGGACGCGGTCGGAATGTAGACGGGGCTGGCGTAGTTAGTGCCCGCAATTCCGTTGGGCAATTGCGTCCGTATCACGTTGCCAAATGCCGATATTTTGTCGTGGAAGGTCAAGGTCCCGGCGGAGAAGGGGTATAAGTCGGCGTTGGTGTGCAGAGGACCCGCATAATTAATATTGCCGCCGTTTTGGAACAAGAGATCGCTCTCCGAGAAGACTCCGAACTGGAATACCGGAATCAGTGCCACCTGCGACTGGCGGATCATGGTCACTTCTTGCCCGCCGGTCAAGGACGCCGTCGCCAGCATGTTCACCGGAATGATTTGGGCATATAACCCCTGGTTCGGTCCGTTACCGTATCTGTCCCCAGCTGTAGTAAGGCTGGTCGGGCAACTGGCGGACGCCGACCCGGGCATGTACGGAATAGTCGGACCATGTGACCCCGGCATCGATGGCTGGTTGGCGGTGGCGCTCGCCGCGCAGATTTGGGTGGCCGTGGGGGACTGTGCGTTTTTGAACACGGCCGATTCAGGTCGGAGTCCATCTTCTCGATCCCGCCTTCGGCGGCGTGATAGGCGACGTTATTTTGCAGGTCGGTTCCTCCCACCTTGCCTTCGGTGTTCACCATCATCATCAGACCGATCGCCATGCCCGACATCAGCAACAGCATCAGCAAGGATGCGATCAGCGTGAATCCTTTGGCGTTCAGTCTCGCGCTTTTCTTTTCGTGACTCCCCATGGTCGTGTTCCCCATTGCATCGTTCCTCCTCTTGATCTTGCCTGCCTCTTCGCTACCCCCACCTTTAATGGGGATAATTGTTGGTGTATGTCAAGTTCCGGGCGCTTACTGACGTTTGCAAATCCATCCGCTGATAGCCGCCGATGGGCGCCCTTCAGTGTGCTGTTCATCGCCATGTTCAGAATGTTGATCTTGGTGATCTGGTTCGGCAGAAGTCCACGCGAAGCGCCTGCGGTGTTGCAGCCATCGGTGGCAGCGCCCGGATTGCTGCAGTTCACAGCCGGCGAACTGGTGGTGTCGTTGAAGAGGTCATAGCTGAACTTCATGTAAGCGACGTTTTCCACCACCGGAATCGGTGAATGCCCGCTGACCTGCCGCATCAATCGCGGCGGGGTTACGGTGTTGTCGATGTAATAAGTGATCACCAGAAGGCGCTGAGCAAGATCCGGTCGCGCCGGTCGGCACCCACCGGCGCAGAGTTCAACCCGCTACCAGAGGGCGTCTGGTTCATCTTCAGCGGATCGACACTGGAAGTGTTCTTGGCGAAGGGGACGATGTAAGTGTTGGTCCCGTTGCCTGGCGCGCGCCCGTTACTTCGCCCACAACCGGGGAGCGTTCAAGCACGAAAGTCGCCTGCCACGAGTCCGACGACCGAATCGTTTACGGCTTGGCGGCGTTCACGCTGCTATTCGGCAGGCAACCCGGCAGACCAGGCTGTGGCCGGACTGGGACGATTGGCGCGAAGGTCACCAGCCCGTGGATGTGACGGTTGACGCGTAACAGTTCAAATAGAAAGTACTGTCCGGTAGATGGTCGTGACTGTGTCGGTCGCTCCCTGGGTGGCGTTGAGAGTCGGTCCCAGCGTTGTATCCGGGAATGAGCCCGTAAAGATAGGGGACGCCGCTCTGCAGAGGATTAGTCCCCGCCACACTGTTCCCAGGTAGCAGGTGTTGGCTGGTCGCAACCGAACCGCGGAGTGCGCCCACTCGGCAGCGCAATCGCCACGTTGTTGCCCAGGCCCGCGCCAGCCTCGCTGAGATCCTTGGTTAACATGTTGGAAGCGGCACGAAAATCCTGCTGCATCTCGGCGCGCTGCGAAACCGTCCAGGTCGCCGCAACTCCCTTGCTGTAGATCTGCACAGCGGCGCCAAGCACGACCGTGCCCAGAGCGACCGAGATCATCATCTCCAGCAAACTGAATCCACTCTCGCGTGTTTTTAAGCGGTCGCCCATAACTCCCTTTTTACTGGAACTGTGAGATGTAGGAATTCAGAATGTATGTCTTCTGCTGCCTGCTCTGAGGAGTCGTGTATTGCATCGTGATCGTCACGCTGCGCAGGTTCGAGATCAGGTTGGAATTCGCGTCATAGAGGGGCGCGATCGAAATTGAGCGCTGGTAGTTGGTCAAGGGGATGAACGTGTCGTCCACGGTCAGGAACACTCCATCCGGGCCCGGGTCCTGGAGAGTTTGTCCGCCAGCAGCGGCGTCGTCGGCCGTACCGTAAATTCCGTCGACTCCCGCGTTGTTGATCGCCTGTGTGCCCACCAGGAAGATTCCGCAACTGCTCGCGCCCGTGACGGGGCAGTTCGTCGAGCCTACGTTGTTGATGTCGTCCCAGCTGATCTGCGTCGAGTTGCTCGCGGTCACGATACTCTCGTACGATTCGTTGGCAAGTTGCTTGGCGATCATGTCCTCCTGCGACGTCTCGGTGGCAGCCATCGCCAATCCGAACACGCCGAGCAGACTTACCATTCCCACCGTCAGCACAACCATCGAGATCAAGACTTCAACCAGCGAAAAACCGCCTTCGGCTGTTCTCCGCTCCCGAGAAAATTCGCTTCGTCTGATCTGTAATGCAGTCATCGCGGTTGCCCTCATCCTCATTGCCGTTTCCATTGGTAGGTTGATGCACCTGTGCTATAGAGACGCCATCCGCGAACTCGCCCGGTCGCACCCCAAAGCGAAATCGCTCTTGAACTCAAAAGGTCCGTGGAACGCGCGATATAAACGACGCCGTCATCCCAGCTGCCCGCGCAGTTGCCTGCTCCTCCCTCGGCGTCTTGCGCCGAACCATCAGGACAGAAGTAAACGGTCGCTTGCCCGCCTGTGCCAACGCCATTCGCCGTGTAGCCAAAATCGATCGCGTGTGCGCCGGTGCCAAAGCTTGCTCCCGCTCCGCTGTCTGGAGCCGTGACCGAAGAGAGAGCCGAGGCCGCGTAGAATGTAACGCCGTTCGGCAATTGATAAGTCACAGCAGTCTGCGCGCCCGCAAATCCGGTGAGTGTGGGTGACACGGTGATCGTGTTGGGGGTCACCGAATTTGAAAACGTCACCGAGTAGGATGTGCGTTGCGCCATTGCGCTGTCGTGCGCCTGACGCATCGCGGCAAGCGTGATGTTGTACGCATTGGTGACGCGTTGCTGGTTCATGACCGGAACAAGAGTCATGAAGGAGACCGCAGTCACCACGATCCCAATCGCCACCACGCTCATCATTTCGATCAAGCTGAAGCCGCTTGCTCGATGCCTGCGTTGCCGCGAATGTCTTTTCGGCCTTGTCATAAGTATTGGCTGCACTTGAGTCTCTCCGCTTCTCGAACACAACCGTCAAAACCAATTCGCCGCTAACTAAAGCGTTTGTCAGTCCGGCATCTCCCGTGATGCAAATAGTCGGAGATCTGGCGGCTGTCTGATTACCACGATGGTAGAAACCCCCGAGTGTCGCGTCAAAGTACCGGGGTACACCGGCCTTTCGTACAATGTCTTTTCGTAAGGTAATGCGGGAGAGTTACAGTCGTGCTGGATGGCTGGTTCGGCAATCCACTGCTCAGGTCAGTTTAGAAGCGTCGGGAGCGACTGGATAGATCACGAAAGAAGCGATCGGAAGTTACTTCAGTGCGGTCGTGACGATGCTTGATTCGGCGATCGATAATTGCCGATCAATGATGGGCTGCTGCAGGGGCTACCGAAATACTGAAGTCAAGGCTCTCGCCCGTGACACAGGTAACTTGTGAGCGCCGCCGATAGTCTCTTACTATGTGGTCACTATGGACTTACGCGCTCTCGTGGTGTGTCCGGATCAGGGGTCGTCGAACCTTCTGACGCGAAGTGTTGTCAGAACTGGGGATGGCCGCCGAGCATACGCCCTCGGTCTCTGAGGGATTGCAGTTGCTCGAGAGCCAGCGATTTGATGTGGTTGTTCTCGATTATCGCGCCGACGAGGATTCGGAGAAGTTCCTGGCGCGGCTCCGACAATCGACACGGAACCGGGCCAGCATGTTGATCGCGATTGTCGACGGGGAGTTCAACGCGCGTCCGGTGTTTGGTCTCGGTGCGAATTTTGTTCTGTACCGTCCGCTCTCTGCCGAGCGCACGCGAATCAGTCTGCGCGCCGCTCGCGGCCTCATGCGCCGTGAACGCCGCCGGGCGCCCCGCACTCCGCTTAATTCGAGCGCGAACGTTGCGTATCCGGGGGCTCCGGAGGTGAACGCGCTGTTGACTGACCTCAGCGATGGAGGAACGTTAGTCCAGACCGCCGAATCGTCTGCCTTCGTCATGCAAAGTTTATTTTGAGTTTGCTCTGCCGGGCCAGCAGCAACTGGTTCGCCTGTCGGGTGAGGTTGCATGGCAGGACTCGAGCGGGCGCACGGGAATTCGCTTTCTCGACGTGCCCCAGTCTTCGCGCCGGCTGATTCAAACCTGGCTCCAGCAGAATAATAATGTCCCTCCGGCGGCGGGCGCACCGGCGCAAGTGCCGGCTAGCAAGTCCGCGGGAGTGGCGTCCGACGTTCGACGTGGGGCGTTACCCGAAGGTAAAGAGGCTCCGCTCCTCACCAACGCCGGCAACCGGCGCGGCGAACTGCGCGTGGCGTGCAAGCTTGGAGCAGAAGTCTATCGCCTGGGCACCAGCGTCCCGAATCGCTGCACATTGTCGGACATCAGCGAAGGTGGTTGTTACGTTGAGATGCCGTCGCCGCTCACGGGGCAGGCCGGAGTCGAGATTCTGGTTCGACATGCCGATACAAAACTGCGCATACGAGGCCAAGTTTTGGCCACGCATCCGGGATTCGGCATGGGAGTGCGGTTTGTATTCCGTGATGATGTCGAGCGTGAAGAGGTGATGCGCCTGCTCGCGGTGTTGGCGGCAGGTCCGTCTCTCGACGCGCAAATGCGCTAGTTCTCGCTGAACGTCGGCACGCTATGCCGGTTGTGCCTTGCCAGCCAGAGCGTCAGCAACGGCCCCGCGAAAATATTCCAGCGAAAGTTTCAGCCCAGTCTCCAAGTCGACTTTTGGTTCCCATCCCAGCAGGCGCTTCGCTTTTGAAATATCCGGACGGCGCTGCTTCGGATCATCCTGCGGCAGCGCTTCGAACTTGATCTCGCTCGAAGATCCCGTCGTCGCAATCACCTTCTTCGCGCACTCGAGGATTGTGAACTCGGTCGGATTGCCGATGTTCACGGGATCGTTTTCGGCGGATCGGGCCAGGCGCAGGATGCCTTCCACCTCGTCGCTCACATAGCAGAAGCTGCGTGTCTGGCTCCCGTTGCCATACACCGTCAGGTTTTCGCCCCGCAGCGCTTGCCACATAAAATTTGGAATCACGCGGCCGTCGTTGATCTGCATGCGTGGCCCGTACGTATTGAAGATGCGGAGAATGCGGGTGTCCACTTTCAAATACCGGTGATAGGCCATGGTCACGGCTTCAGAAAACCGTTTCGCCTCGTCATACACCGACCGGGGTCCGATCGGGTTCACATTCCCCCAGTAGGTCTCCGGTTGCGGATGGACTGCCGGATCGCCGTAGCACTCCGACGTCGACGCCATCATGAACTTTGCGCCGCTGCGCAATGCCGTTTCGAGGGCTTCAAACGTTCCGTAGGATCCCACGCGCAGGGTTGCGATTCCGTGTTCGGCATAGTCCACCGGACTGGCGGGGCTGGCAAAGTGAAAAACGTAATCGAGGTCTCCCCATTCGCCGGGCCGGCAGACATCGGCCTCGATGAACTCGAACCGAACCTCGTTCCTCAGATGGTCGAGATTCGCCAATCGTCCGGTAATTAGATTGTCCGCGGCCACCACTGAGTAGCCTTCGGCGAGCAGGCCATCGCACAAATGCGATCCTAAAAATCCCGCTCCTCCGGTAACCAGCGCCCGCCGCGACTTCAGGCGCGCTCCATTTTCCTTACTCGTAACGGTACCTCCTGGGCTAGCGCAGCCGGACGCCCCACACTGTAATAAGAGAAGCCGTGTTCCACCATCACTGCGGGATCATACAAATTCCGCCCATCCAATACGATTCGATACTTCACGAGGGTACTGAGGCGCTCCAAATCGAGCGCGGCAAATTCTTCCCACTCGGTGAGGATCAAGAGGGCGTCTGCATCGGTCGCCGCTTCATAGGCATCGGCTGCAAACTCGACGCCCGATTTTAGAACCTCTTTCGCCCGCTCCATCGCTGCCGGATCGTAAGCGCAAATATTGCAGCCTTCCCGTAGCAGTTCCTGTACGAGGAGCAATGCCGGAGATTCTCGAATGTCGTCGGTGCCACCCTTGAAGGCCAGTCCCAGCACTCCGAGGCGCTTGCCGCGAAGCGTCCAGAGCACGCTCCGCACTTTCCGCAGGAAGCGATGCCGCTGATCTTCGTTGATGCGGATCACTTCTTCGAGCAAGCGGAAGTCATAGCCGTTCTCCTTGGCGACCGCCCGGAACGCCATCAGATCTTTCGGAAAACAAGATCCGCCGTAGCCGATGCCCGGATTCATAAATCGCGAACCGATGCGCGAGTCGGTGCCGATTCCGTCGCATACCTGCTGCACATTCGCACCCACCGATTCGCAGATCGACGCGACGGCGTTCACGAAGGAAATCTTCATCGCCAGAAACGCGTTAGAAGCGTGCTTGATCAATTCCGCGCTCTTGCTGCTCGTGATAATGAGCCGAGGTGGCGTATTGGCCGACTCGGGGCGCGGAATCGCGTCCGCGCGGCCGTAGTACCAACCGCTCGTCAAAGGACCGTAGACTTCCTTCATTACTTCCGCAGCCCGCTCGTTCTCGACCCCCACTACGATGCGGTCGGGATAAAGGAAATCCGTGACTCCCGTGCCTTCGCGAAGAAACTCGGGATTGGAGGCGACATCAAACAACGACGGATCCGCGCCATTTCGCTGGATGATGGTGCGGATCCAGTCGCTCGTATACACCGGGACAGTGCTTTTCTCCACCACGACTTTGTGGTCGTCGATGCCGCCAGAAATTTCGCGCGCGACTGACTCCACGTAAGAAAGATCTGCGTCGCCGCTTTCGGTTTGCGGCGTTCCCACCGCGATGAATACAACCTGACTGTCCCGGGTGGCTGCCTGTAGGTCGCCGGAAAACTTGATGCGCTCTCCGCGGTGCCGCGCCAGCAACTCCGGTAGAAACTTTTCGTGAATCGGCACCTCACCGTTTCTCAGTGAGGCGAGCTTTTTCTCGTCGTTATCCACCAGAACGACGTCGTGTCCCAGATCGGCGAAACAAGCACCCGTCACCAGACCCACGTACCCGGAACCGACTACGGCGATGCGCATAGCGAGCCTTCTCCTCGGAACTCCATTTACATCTCCGGCTCGTCGGAGTGCAGGTTCTTACTGTAGCAGTTTTTATATTCGGGTCCCGGCGGCGATCGTTGTTGTCGTGGTTCCTGCGACCGGAATGGGAATTCAAATGTCACAGTAAGCTCGGGTCGCTGTCAAACCCGCGAATAGCCCAAAATCGCGCTGAAACAAAGAGTGCAAATTATGCAAGACTTTGCGCTTAGCCAGTCCGAGCCATTGTAGTAGCAAGTCGTGAGGGTATATAAAAGCGCTAGCGAATTGTTACAGTTCGATCAATCGTTGAAGCTTCTCGGCACACTCCTTCCCCGGCGTTAGAAGTGCTGATCTCAGCGTGAACCCTGGCAAGATGTTTCGGAGGAACCAGTCGATGCGCCATTTTTTGTCACTCCCCAACGCAAGTATGATTTCCGGCGTTTCTTCGCGATCTCGAGATTGTGCGAAATCCGGTTCGACCCGCTTCCGAAACCTCTGTGCGTCCGCGTTTGCCTTGTGCATCGCGTTGGTTGGTTCCTCGTTCGCTCAAACTCCGATGCTGACGAGTCGCGGGGACAATACCCGCAGTGGCGCTAACACGAACGAGACTCTCCTCACGCCCGCGAATGTAAACTCCGCGGGTTTTGGGAAGTTGTTTAGCTTCCCGGTGGACTACATTGTGATGGCGCAACCACTCTACGTGCCGGGTGTAAACATCCCCGGGCAGGGTGTCCACAACGTGGTGTATGTCGTCACCCAGGCCGATTCGGTGTATGCCATTGACGCCAACAATGGCACCCAGTTGTGGTATGCCAGTATGCTCAACGTTGGAGGCACGACCGCCAGTGGTCAGTATCTGCCCTGTGGCAGCGGCCCCGGATTTACTCAGGAAGGGATCGTCTCAACTCCGGTCATCGACCCTACGGCCGGTCCTGCTGGCACGGGCACGATATACCTGGTGGCCAAGACTCAGCTCAACGGCACCGTTCGTCACCATCTTCACGCACTCGATATGACAACCGGCGCCGAACAACCCGGGAGCCCCGTGCTGATCACGGCGACCAGTACCAGCAGCAAAGGTCACGTCACGGTGTTCAACAGTCTCCACCAAAAGAACCGCCCCGGTCTGTTGCTGCTGAACGGTGTGCTTTACATGGGCTTTGGCTCAAATTTTTGCGACGACAGCAACACTGGATGGCTCCTTTCCTACGATCCCGGCAATCTGTCACAACTCGCTTCCTTCAATGTCTCGCCAGACTACGGCGTAACCTCCATTTGGCAAGCAGGCAACGGCATTGCGGCCGACGAGGATGGATACGTCTACGTGGAAACTTCTGAGGCGGGCTCGCACGGGTACGATGTACCGAGCGGTGGGCAGACTTACTGCATGAGCGCTCTGAAATTCACTCCCGAGCTAACCCTCTTCGATTACTTCACGCCAGCGAGCGTTGCGTATCTCAACTCGCACGACCTCGATTTGAGTTCTGTGGGGGCTCTAGTTCTCCCCGACCAGAACGGCCCTTATCCCCATGAACTGATTGTGGGCGGCAAGCAAGGTGTTGTTTATGTGCTTAATCGAGATAACCTGGGCATGTTTTCGCCTAGCGACAGCTTGGTCTTGCAGGAAATCACCCTGGTTCCGACCAGGACCGACGACGTTTTGTTCGCTTCGCCTGCCTATTGGAACAATACCGTGTATTTCACTCCGGATGCCTCGCCGATCATGGCCTTTCCCTTGTCCGGTGGACTCCTCGGAACTCCCATCACGGTCGGGAAGTATGCCGGCGCTCACTCGCCGTCGATTTCCGCCAACGGCAACAGCAACGGAGTATTGTGGGTGATCAGCGGCACGGAAATCGTAGCGTTCGATGCAGTTTCCATGAAAGTGCTCTACACCACGAACCAAGCCGCGGGAGGGCGCGACAAGTTGCCGGCTCTCGGTCACTTCGCGACGCAGACCGTGGCGGACGGCCATGTTTATGTCGGCACCCAAACGAGTTTGGTAGCCTATGGGCTGTTCCACTCCGTCACCCTCACCGGAGGCACTGCGCAGACGGCCACCGTCGGTACAGCGTTGCCTGCGCCCATTCAAATCAACGTAGCGAACCCTTACAACGGAGTGCCTGATGTCGGCGCCACTGTAAATTTTAGCGATGGCGGAAAAGGTGGCGTGTTCAATCCCGCCTCTGTCGTCACCGACTCGAACGGCAACGCCTCGACTAGTTACACTGTTCCGAAAAAGTCGGGCACTTATACTCTGACAACGTCAGGAACGGGCTTCAGCAGCATGACCACGACGGCCACGGCTACGGCCGGCGCAGCCATCAAAATTGTCAACTACAGTGGAGCGAAGCAAAGTGGAGCCGCTGGTACCACACTCCCCAAACCGATTATTGTCCAGGCACAGGACGCATTGAAGAACGGCGTTGCAGGCGTCACGGTCAACTTCGTCGCGAACAAAGGTGCGGTTCCGAATCCCGCTTCCGTCGTTACGGGCAGCACTGGATTGGCCAGCATCACGTTACAACTACCGACCACCGTCGCTGCCATCACCGTCACCGCCAGTTCCACCGGCTTTAAGAATGTGACCCTCGCGGAGAACTCTGTTCCGGGCCCCCCTGCAAGCGCGACGGTCGGCAACGGAAACAATCAGGCCGCCCCCGCCGGGACGCAACTGCCTCAGTCTCTGACCGTGGTCGTAACTGACCAGTATGGTAATCCGACGCCCGGCGTCTCTGTGACTTTTGACGATGGCGGCGCTGGAGGTTCTTTCCTGAACAACAATCCGTTCGTGACCAACAATTCCGGCATCGCGACGCAGGTCTATGTGCTTCCCGCCCATCCGGGTGTGGTCACAATTAGCGCCACTGTCGCCGGAGTTTCGAACGCCGCCGTCTTCACCGAAACGGGTCAGTAGATGCTGAGCGGGAAAATAATGATTATCGTCGGCTTCCGGCCGTCGTCCTGCTCCTGGGTCCGGCGGCGGCCCGAAGGATGCCTGACTCACGCGGCCGATTGACTTCGCCTCGATTTCGGGGGAAACTCGCCACTGAGCCTGTTTTTCAGCGCATGCGTGCTGGCCGCCGGAACACCCTATGTTCCCGCCACCTATGTCGAGGACCGAGTTCCGCCCTGACGATTCGCATCTTGATTTGAGTCGTCTGCTTGAACAGCACATCCTCGCCGGATTTCCGCCTGATCTGTGTCTTGATTTAGTTCTCAACGAACTTGTCGTTCGCGCTGCCGAAGCCACGCGTGCCAGTGCCGCTGCCATCGCTCTCGCCCGCGGAGACGAAATGGTTTGCCGCGCCGCAACCGGAGAACTTGCCCCAGACCTCGGTGTTCCCCTCAGCACGCGCGACGGCCTCTCGGGCGCATGTCTTCAGACGCGCCAGCCCCAGTTGTCGGTCGACACAGAGTTCGATCCTCGCGTCGATCCGGCAGTCTCACGCCGCATCGGTATTCGCTCCATCCTTATTGTTCCTATCTTTGAAAGCGCGGACGGGAACAATGCAGCCGACGGAAAGCATAAAGATCGAAACGCCCCATTCGCTGGCGTACTCGAAGTCTTCTCCAGTTCTCCTGCGGCCTTCTCGCACGCGGACCAAAAGCGGCTGGAAGGATTCGCCGAAGACTGCGTCCGCATTCGCCGCGCTGCCGCCAACCTCAGTCAGCGCAAACCGATTCCGGCGGCGATTTCTCCTGAGGTTTTGCCGGCGGAGGGCCTAGTACCCGGCACTCCGCGAACGCAACGCAGGCCATACGAAGCTTGGACGTTGGCCCTTGGAGCACTCGCCATCCTCGCAACTATTGGTGTCAGTTTCCTGATCGGTTCACGCATCGGATGGCTTCGAGCCGGCGGATTTCACTCTCAGCCCGTGCAGTCGACTCCGACTGAGACGCGCGCCGGCGCTGGGTCGACCGCCATTGCCATTGCCAAATCCGCCGACGCAAAGGCGCCGCGCGCCGCAGCCGCAAAATCCACGACAGCCCGAGTGCCCGAAGACGAACTTGTGATTTACGAAAAAGGGAAAGTTGTTTTTCGCATGAAGCCAGCGCCCGCTAAAGCGGATCGCAACAAGTCGGAAGGTGATTCCATCGTCGAGGCGTCCTCGACGACCAGGATGGCTCGATTCCAAAGTATTTGGCTGGCCCCGTCGCAAGCCGAGTCGCGATTGCTGAGCCGCACCGAGCCTCAATATCCCGCGGAAGCTCTTGCCGAGCACCGCGCGGGCAATGTAGTCCTCGAAGTGCAGGTCGCCGAAGACGGATCCGTTGCTTCCGTTCGCGCGCTTAGCGGAGACCCACTGCTCACCCCCGCCGCCGCTGACGCAGTTCGAAATTGGCGGTACCAGCCTTTTCGTCTGCATGACCGTCCCGCTCAGTTCCAGACCGATGTCACCTTGAGCTTCGCGCTTCCTGACTGATTCCTAATCGCGAGCTTTTAATGTGCCCGACAAGGCGAGTTCAGTTCTAGAATGGTCGGCATGGGGAAATGCTTCTCGATTTTCGTGGCGATCGTGCTCGGGTTCAGCCTGGCGGGATTTGTGTCAGCTCAGAACGACGATGGACCGATGTCAAATCTGCAATTCGTGGTTGTGCGAGATTACAACGGCAAACCCGTGAGGAACGCGGCCGTGGTCTTGCATCCCGTGACCAAAAAGGGGAATCAGGCGCGCGGAGGCCTGGAGCTGAAAACGGACAACGATGGGAAGACTAACATTGACGGGATTCCGTATGGTCCTCTGCGAATTCAGGTGTTGGCACCCGGCTTCCAGACATTTGGTGAAGACTACCGCATCGACAAAGCGGAAATGCAAATCACAGTGAAGCTGAAACGCCCCGGCGGGCAGTACTCCATCTACGATAACCACGGAGATGTGAAGAAGGCTGATGAGCAAAAACCTGCCGATCAAAAACCGGCGGAACAGAAACCTCCGCAATAGGGCAAATTGCGTGACGACAGAGCGAGGAATGATGAAGCGACCTAGGGAACGGAAGTTGAAACTAACATTGGCGATGGCGGCGGTCGTTATCTTGTTCGCCGCTGGCTTGGCAACGGCTCAGGATGATGACGGGCCGACGTCGAGTGTGCGATTTGTCGTGGTGCGCGATTCCGATGGCAAGCCGGTGCGGAACGCCGAGGTAGTTCTGCATCCCGTGCAACGCAAGGGGAAACAGGCCAAGGGCGAGATCGAATTGAAAACGGATGCGGAAGGAAAGACGAGCGTCGATGGCATACCCTACGGTCCGTTGCGTGTGCAAGTGCTGATGCCGCATTTCCAGACATTCGGAGAGGACTATGAGATCAACAAGGCCGAACTGGAGATCACGGTGAAGCTGAAGCATCCGACCGGACAGTACTCGATCTACGACGACAAAAAGCCGCAATAGCGCCGATTGCCGCTATGGGCCGGGCAACCGCAGGCAAGTATTTTCCTGGCGTATGTTCCGGACGACAGGTGACAGGGAGGGCTGAGTGTCCTACAATCAGCCTGCCATGGCCGTACAAGAACTCACCGTCGAGCGTTACGAAGGAGTGGCGGACGATCAGCGAATTCTTCTGCTGCGCGGACCGATCACGATGGAAACCGCGCCTCAATTCGAACGCGCAGTGCACCACGAGTGCGCCGACACGATGATCCTCGATTTGTCGGATGTGCCCTACATCGATTCCGTGGGATTGGGTTCGCTCGTGGCGGCCTATGTTTCGCACCAGAAGACCGGCCGGTGCCTCGTGCTGACTGGCGTGAAGCCGCGGGTGAAAAAGATCATGGATATCACGAAGGTGAGCGATTTCTTCGTGACCTTCGGCACCACGTGGGAAGCCGTCGAGGCGCTGGCCAACACCGGTACAGCCTGAGGCCAAAGGATCCTCCGCGGGTTCCCGCTCAGCCGGCGGATCGTGAATCGACAGGGCCATCGGCGCCATCTAAATGAAATTGCCTGAGTAATCGTCTGAGTAAGCGCCGCTGACGCCTATGGATCTTCTTTACCGTTATTCCAAGCAGTATTGGAAACTGTTTCTGGCCGCTCTACTTCTGGCCGCGACCAACCAAATCTTTTCGCTCCTCGATCCGCTGATTTTTCGGCATGTGATCGACAGCTACGCGACAAAGTATCACCAGTACACGCAGGCGCAATTTATTCGCGGAGCGGGTCTGTTGTTGATGGCTGCCGTGGGGGTCGCTTTTGTTTCGCGGGTCGCCAAGAATTTTCAGGACTACTTTGTCAACGTCATCGTGCAGCGGCTCGGCGCCAGGATGTATTCGGATGGCATCCGCCATTCTCTGGATTTGCCCTACCAGGTCTTCGAAGACCAGCGCAGCGGAGAAACTCTGGGCAAGCTGCAAAAAGTGCGCAGCGATGTAGAACGATTTATTACCGCGCTGATCAATATCGTTTTCATTTCCGTCGTCGGCATCGTCTTCGTGATGATTTATGCCTTCCGGGTGCATTGGTCGATTGCGCCGGCATTTCTGATTACGGTCCCGTTGCTCGGTGTAATCAGTTCCGTGCTCAGCAAGCGCATCAAGAAAATGCAGAAGACGATCGTCGCCGAGACCACTGCGCTGGCTGGTTCCACGACCGAGTCGCTGCGCAACATTGAACTCGTGAAGAGCCTGGGGCTGGCCCATCAGGAAGTTGGACGGCTGAACGGGATCACGGAAAAAATTCTCAAGCTCGAACTCAAGAAGGTGAAGTACCTGCGCAGCCTGAGTTTCATTCAGGGGACGGCCGTCAACGCGCTGCGAACCAGCATTTTGTTCCTGATGCTGTATTTAATCTTCCGCCAGGAAATCACCATCGGGCAGTTCTTCTCTTTGCTGATTTATTCGTTCTTCATCTTTACACCGCTGCAAGAGTTGGGCAACGTCATCAACATTTATCGCGAGACGGAAGTTTCGTCTGCAGAACTTTCAGGAGATCCTCGATACCCCGCGCGATCCGAAGCCTCTGAACCCGGAGCCAGTCGACGAACTCATGACCTTGCAGTTTGACCAGGTCAGCTTCCAGCATCAGAGTTCGTCGATGCTGGCGTTGGACGAGATCGGATTCAGTGCTGCGCGCGGAGATACGATCGCGTTCGTCGGACCGTCCGGGGCAGGGAAGTCGACTCTGGTGAAGCTTCTCGTCGGTCTGTATGCTCCGAAGTCGGGAGAGATTCTTTACAACGGCATTCCGTCGAATCGAGTCGATCTGGACTTACTACGTGAAAAGATTGGGTTTGTGACGCAAGACACGCAGCTTTTCTCGGGATCGATCCGTGAGAATCTGCTCTTCGTGAATCCGAAGGCAACGGACGAAGAGTGCATGGAGGTTCTGAATCAGGCCGCTGCGCACAGCCTCCTTTCGCGCGCCGACCGCGGGCTCGACACCCTTATCGGCGAAGGGGGAGTGAAGGTTTCGGGAGGTGAAAAACAGCGCCTGTCGATTGCCCGCGCCCTTCTGCGCCATCCGCAGTTGCTGGTATTCGACGAGGCGACGTCTTCGCTCGATTCGCTCACCGAAGAAGAAATAAGCCGCACGATTCGTGAAGTCGCCATGAATCAAGAGGCGATCACGATTCTGATTGCCCATCGCCTTTCCACCGTGATGCATGCCGATCGCATCTATGTTCTGGAGCGCGGCCAGATCTGCGAATATGGGCGGCACTCTGAACTGCTCGACAGAAAAGGTCTCTACTACGCGATGTGGCGTCAGCAGGTTGGTGAACGCGAGGCGGTCGCGCAGGGGAAGTAAGCGCGAGGTCAAGCGGCTCAAGGCTAACCAGCCATGGATTCGATTGCGGCTACGGCCTCGCCTGCGAGTTCGATTTCACGGCTCTCCAAATCCTGCTTCATGTGCTCGGCGTTGGAAGTCCCGGTCAATGGCAACATCCGAAGTGCCCGCGCAAAGGCAAATATTAGCTGAGCCGGCGTCGCCTTGGCGGCCGCGGCCAACTGAACAAACGGAGGATGCTGAAGCACTTCCTGATTTGCCGTAAGCAGTGAAAATCCCTGATAAACAATTTTGCGGTCATCCTCATTACAGAATATGCGGACCGCGCGATCCCAACCCAGCCTCGCGTAGCAACGGTTCTGCACGAAGGCGGGGAGTTCGCTGCCGGCAGCCGCCATCTGCTGTAGGTGGCCTAAAGAAACATTGCTCACGCCCAGCAGGCGCGTCCGGCCGGCATCGCGTTCCTTGCGCATCGCCTCCCAAACCTCGGCGTCGTCATCGGTCCAGTCGTGATTCGAGGAAGGCCCATGCAACACGTAGCTATCAACGTGGTCGGTCCCGAGATGCTCGAGCGAACTCGCCATCGACTGCGCGACTTGAACTGAAAGTGACTCGGCCGGATCGTAAGGCAAGCGGTGGTCTTGGCCGCGTTGATAGGTAAATTTTGTTTGCAGAAAGAGTTGGTCTCTCGTGACGAGCCCATCGCGATATACGGCCGCCAGTCCCTGACCCACCCCTTCTTCAAAATAGTGGCGGCGTTGATTCGCTGTATCAATGGCCCGAAAGCCTGCGCGAATCGCGAGTTCAACCAGACCCGCCGTGCGATCTTCTTTCCAGGCCGTGCCGTATAGAAAGTCAGGCGTGGACGTTTTATCGACGGGCATCGAGCTATTCAATTCTGGGCACCGCTCACGCAATCACCGGCGTGTTGCTGACTCCAGCCGTCCCAAACACGCGGCGATAGCGTTCGATTTCAGACGGCGTGCCGAGCGCTTTAGCATAGTTGTCGGAGAGCTTGACTGCCGGCTTGCCTTCAACCGTTGAGACCTTGCAGATCAGGCTGACGGGGTCAAAGTCACTGCCGCCGGCCGGATCGCAGCTGCGGAAATCGTTGGTGAGCAGAGTTCCCCAACCTGCGCTGAAGCGAATCCGCCGTCCCGGTGTCCACTTCCGGCGATCCAGGAAATCGGCTGCGTTGCGAAAGTCGGCCGGTACAACACCGCTCGGCATCGCTCCTCCAAAATAAGCGTGCAGTCCCAGAATTTCGTCCACGTCGAGCGCGTCAGAAGCAATAATGCGCTTCTCGGCAGGATTCCTTCCGCGAGCCTCGAGCCACGCGATGTACTCGTCGCCTCCGGTGTAGGGATTCTTGCTGTCGATGCGTTGACCCGTCCAATCGGCGGCCCACTCGGGAGCGTTTTCGAGAAACTGTGTCGTGCCGAACGTATCTGGCAACATGATGCGCAGCGCGCCATGATAAGTCGACTGCCAGAGTTCGAGGACACGATACTGCGAAGCTCTCAGCGCGTCATCGTCTCCGTCGGGCACGAGGGCGGCGAGCACCATCGGGATCTCGTGGGCGTTGGTGCCGATCGCCTCAAGATCGTGCTTATGGGCGAAGAATGCATTCGAAGTTCCTGTGAACGAGCTGCCGAGATTCGCGGCCATGGCGTTGACAACGTATTCCTGCCACAGAAAACTATGCCGGCGGCGAGTGCCGAAATCCGCAACCGCCAAATCTGGTACGCCCCGCAAGCGCTCGATCTTGCTCCATAGCTTTGTCTTGGCTCGGGCATACAAAATATCGAGTCCAAATTCGCGCAGCTTTTTTAGGCCCGCTCTGGTCTTGAGTTCGTCGAGAATCGAAAGCGCATAAAGTTCCCACATGGTCGTCTCGGTCCATAGACCGTCGAACGCGAGATGGAATTGGCCGTCCCGAACCGAAAGTTCGTAGTCGGACAAGCGGAAGTCTTTTTCCAGCCATTCCAGAAATGCCGGCTCAAAGATTCCGCGGCGTCCGTAAAACGTGTTGCCCGCGAGCCAAACCAGTTCCGACCGGCGAAAGCGCAACTCGCGCGCGTGTTCCATCTGATGGACCAGTTCTTCGCGCGGAAACATGTCGGCGAGGCGCACGGATGTCGTGCGGTTAAATAGCGAGAACGATACCTTGGTTTTCGGGTAATGCTTCCAGATGAACTGCAACATCAGCAGCTTGTAGAAGTCAGTGTCAAGCAAGGACCGGGTGACCGGGTCGAGTTCCCAGTTGTGGTTATGCGCTCGCCGCGCGAAGTTGACGATCATTCGGTACTATCCTCTGTGACGACCGCAAGAAAATCAACCCGGCCGGAATGGCCGAGCGGTGAACTGACGGGATGAACTAACGAGGTGCCTCCGCCTTGCGTTCCGGCTGACTTTGACGGGCGAAACAAGATACTATCGAATCCCTGCATGAGAATGCCACGGCCCTTGACCGCTGCCCGGAACTATTCATCCTTATTTGTCGCTTTCGGACCGACCCACGTGGCAGAGTCTTCGCTCCGCGCATTACATGCCGTGGCCGTCGGACTTTTGCCCGCAATGTTCCTGCTGCGATCGACCCGCGAAGAGGTGTACAACATCCTCTGGGCGCTGGTGTTTGGTTTCGCCACGCTCAACATTTTGAGCCTTGGCGCTCGCCGTTTCGAAGACCAAAAAAGCGGCCTCAGCTTTGGCGAGATTCTGGCCGTCCTCGTCGTACTGGTATCGATCGTGCTTCTGGGTTGGGAAATGCTATATGAGTTCCACATCCTGCCGATCCGCATTACGCCGCACTGAGCTGTCCGCCCTGCCGAAACTCGGACTGTTTGCCCGCTGAAACTTCGATTGCGGTATGATCGCGGTGTGGCGAAACGCGAAAACAATTTTGATGTGACCTGCCCGTGCTGCGGCGCGGTCCTGAAGATCGATCCCTCGACTCGCGGCATCATCGCCCACACCGCTCCGGTCAAGCCGAAGACATTCAACGACATGGAAGAAGCCGCACGCGCCATGAAAGAACAGGACAGCCGTCGTGACTCGATCTTCCGCCAGTCGATGGAAGCGCAAAAGCATGCGTCGGAGTTGCTGGAAAAGAAATTCCAGGAAGCGGTGAAAAAGGCGAAAGAAACACCGGACACGGGACGGCCGATTCGAGATTTCGATCTGGACTAAGAGCAGTTCTCAGTTCTCGGTTCTCGGCGAAAACCCTTTGATCCTTGACCGAGAAGTAGGAATTCACAGCTCTCATGACACCTCTCCTTCTTGGCCATCGCGGCGCGCGATCTTCGCATGAGATTCCTGAAAACACGCTAGCCTCTTTCGAACTCTGCCTGCAACACGGTTGCGACGGATTCGAGTTCGACGTGCGCCGCTCCGCCGACGGAAAGCTCGTCATCTGCCACGACCCAACCAGCAATGGAATGAACATCGAGAGCTCGGCGGCGGACCGCCTGGCTTTGCCTACGCTCGAAGATGTTTTACAGCACTTTGCCACTCGCGCGTTTCTCGATATCGAACTGAAGGTCGCGGGGATGGAGGCGCAGGTGCTCGCGGAGTTGCGCAAACACCCGCCGCAAAAGGGTTACGTGGTTTCTTCTTTCTTGCCCGAAGTGCTCACGGCAATTCACGATCTGGACGGGTCGATTCCCATAGGGTTCCTGTGCGAAAAACGGAGCGAGCTTCAATCATGGCGAGATGCTCCGGTTCAGTGGGTGATTCCGCACTTTAAGTTGGCGGATCGCGAGCTAATCGACGCGGCGCATTCGGCTGGAAAGAAATTCATGGTCTGGACCGTCAATCGCGTCGACCAAATGCGCGCTTTCGCCGAGTGGGGGGCGGACGCGATTATCTCCGACGAAACGGAATTGCTGTTTCATACGCTGCGGTAGTTCCCCAACACGCTAGTTTTTCCAAGCATTCCCAGCCACCCGCCGCCATTGCTCGCGGAAGTTCGGCTCATTTAGAGTGATTGCTCATGTCCACCACCGGCGAACGATTTGAGCGAGCGGTAGAAATCATGGCGAGGTTGCGGGGTCCGGGCGGCTGTCCGTGGGATCGCGAACAAACCTTCGACACCATCAAGCCCTACACGCTCGAAGAAGCGTACGAAGTCCTCGAGGCAATCGACAATCGCGACTGGCCTGAATTGACCGGAGAATTGGGCGATTTGTTGTTGCAGGTGCTCTTTTATTCGCAGTTGGCGAGCGAAGAAGGGCTCTTCTCGGTCGACGATGTGCTCGATCGACTCTCGAACAAGCTGGTGGACCGCCATCCGCACGTGTTTGGAGATGTGAAAGCCGATACGTCCGCGGAAGTGCTGCGCAATTGGGAGGCTCTGAAGGCGCAGGAGAAGGAGAAAGAAAAAGAGAAGAAGCGACTGGCCGATGGAGGCGATCAGAGTGCGCCGGTGTCAGATGCGGCCAATTCGCAGTCCGTCCTCGCTGGTGTCTCGTCGAAGGTACCCGCGCTGATGGAGGCCTATAAGCTCAGCTCGCGTGCCGCACGCGTGGGCTTTGACTGGCCGGAGATCGAAGGACTTTTTGCGAAATTAGAAGAAGAGACGGCGGAGTTGCGGGAAGAATTGAAGTCCGCTACCGAATCTCAATCAACCCCTCGGGAGGGAAGTCGCCGGAGCAGGAAAGCGTGACCTTCCGGCTGAACTGCGGGAGCGGGTCGAAGACGAAGTGGGGGACATGTTCTTCGTGCTCGTGAACATCGCGCGCTATCTATCCCTCGACCCTGAGTCGGCATTGCGAAGAACGAATCGCAAATTCAAAAGCCGCTTTCGATGGATGGAAGAGCGCTTGGCGAACCGCGGGCAGACGCCGCAACAGGCGTCGATGAGCGAACTCGAGAGCTTATGGCAAGAGGCGAAGCGGCAGGAAAAAACGGCATGACGGACGCCAAGGCCGCTGCGGTTGCCGGTCCCGTTGCCGAAGTGAACGTCCGCAAATGCGAGACGATCGAGGAGATGCGGGCCTGCTTCGATCTCCAGAAGAAAGTGTGGGGGTTCGCCGACGCCGATCTGATTCCGATTCGCATGTTTGTCGTAGCTGCGAAAATCGGCGGCCAGGTGGTGGGTGCGTTCATCGGAACTGGCGACAAGAGTCGGCTAGTGGGATTTGCGCTGGCGATTCCCGGTAATCGGAACGGTCACAATTATCTGCACTCACAGATGTTGGCTGTAGACGGGGAGTATCGCAATGCCGGACTCGGGCGGCGCCTGAAGTTGTATCAGCGGGAAGATGCGCTCGGGCGCGGCTTTGAGCTGATGGAGTGGACCTTCGATCCCCTGGAAATCAAGAACGCGTATCTGAACATCGCGAAGCTCGGAGCCATCGCGCGGCGCTACAACATCAATCAGTACGGGATCACATCGTCACCGTTGCAGGGTGGCTTGCCCACCGATCGGCTAGTGGCCGAATGGTGGCTCGGGTCGAAGCGTGTCGAGTCCGTTTTAGCGCAGCGCCCACGCGCCGAGATCAAATACCGGGTCCACGTTGATGTCCCGGTGGAAGTCTACGACTGGAAGGCGATCGAAATGACGCGCCCGAAAGCGCTCGAGGTGCAGGAGACGAACCGCGCGAAATTCGTGGCCGCGTTCGCCGAAGGGCTATCGGTTCTTGGCTACGAGCGCGACGAGCGGGGCAATGGACGGTTTTTGCTGGGGGATTGGGACGAGGACTGGCGGTACTAGATAGACCGCGGCAGACTCGCTTGCTCTCGCTGACGGCATCCTTCTATACTTGCGCGTCCTAGCTGGTGGTATCGACAAAAGAAATCATGAAAATTGAATCGGTGATGTTGCGTGAAATTCAAATGCCGCTCGTGCATTTTTTCGAAACGAGCTTTGGCCGGACCTATAGCCGCAGCATCCTGCTGGTCAGCGTGGAAGCTGACGGTGTACGCGGGTGGGGCGAGTGTGTCGCGGGGGAAGATCCGTTTTACAGTCCGGAGTGGACTGAAACGGCGTGGGCAACCATGCGACGTTACCTGGTCCCAATGTTGCTGCGTGGTGATGTGCCCTCAGGACGCGATTGCCCCTCCCGTTTTGCCCAGGTTCGTGGACACCGCATGGCGAAGGCCGCGCTCGAAAACGCAGTGTGGGACGCTGAGGCACGACAGAAACAGCAGCCGCTCTGGAAATTACTTGGTGGCTCCCGCCGCGAGATCGCCTGTGGAGTTTCGATCGGCATTCAAGATAGTCCCGAACAGCTGATGGAGAAAATTGAAACGGAATTGGCTGCCGGCTATCGTCGGATCAAGATCAAAGTCAAGCCGGGATGGGACCTGAACATCCTGGAAAAAGTTCGTTCGCGCTGGGCCGACATTGTCCTCAGTGTCGATGCAAATTCCGCATACACTCTCGACGAGGTTGAGCATCTGCGTAAATTCGATGCCTTTCACCTGCTGATGATCGAGCAGCCGTTGTGGAACGACGAAATCTATCTTCATGGCCGGCTGCAAAAGGCGCTCCAGACCTCGATTTGTCTGGACGAATCAATCCTCAACGCTCGCAATGCCGATTTTGCGCTTGAGATTGGGGCCTGCCGCATTCTCAATATCAAGGTGGGGCGGGTCGGCGGCTTCAGCGAGGCGATAAAGATTCACGATGTCGCCAAACGGCACGATGTTCCGGTATGGTGCGGTGGCATGCTGGAGTCGGGAATTGGCAGGTCGCACAACATCGCGTTGTCGACTCTGGAGAATTTCCGTCTGCCCGGAGACGTGTCGGCGTCACGCCGCTATTGGAAGGAAGACATCATCGAGCCTGAAGTTGAAGTGCGTGCCGACGGCATGATCGCTGTCAGTGACGCGCCCGGTACCGGTTATCGGGTGCGTGAAGATCTGGTGAAGCGATTTACGGTCCGCGAAGAAACCTTTCGCGTCGGTAAGAGTTAGCGTGTTTGCGTGATCGTTTTCGTTCCCTTCTGACTGATTTTGCCGTTCGCCGCGATGTCGCCCTCCGTGGCTTCTTCTTTCTTCAACAACTCCACAGCCTTGGCAAAAGTGAGGTCCGCCGGCACGCGTTTAAATCCGCTAAAAACTTCCGTGGAGACGATGTTAAGGTTTTTCAGCAGGAGGATTTTGCCGGTGAAGTGCAGCCCCATGCACGAAATTTCCCAGACATTGTCGCCTACTTCCTGCTGCTGCACCGTGAAACGTCCGCCGCGATCCAAGTGGCCGAGAATTCCCCAACCAAATCCGACTTCCTTGAAGAGCGTGCCGTCAATCTTAGCGATCCGCAAACCGGTTGGATCGATCAATACGACGCCTTCCATGCCCGTCAGTACTTCCTCGACACGCGACGGAGGCTCGTAACCTGGAGCGGGGTGGAACTTCAATTTGATGAGCATCGTGCCGGCACGCCCAATACCCTCAGAACTCGGCTCCTCTCCTGCGTATTCGTACACGAAGGCTTCCGGCATCGCGCGCATGATGCGCGTCGTGCGGTCGGCATTCTCGTGCTCTTGCGCGCGTTTCTTCCGCAGTTCTTCGGGATTGTCAATGAACCTTTCCACGCGAGCCTCCTCGGCTCGTTGTTGTTCTGGCGTCAGAGTCTGGCCGTTGTATCCGATGACGAGGCCAGCGGTGGCTTCTTTGGTCTCGACGTAGATGCGAGTTGTCGATCCTGCGGGCGTTGTCTTGGTGCCGCGAAATAGGAACCGGCTGCTTTGATCTTCGGAGGCCTTGATTTCGTTCTGCACTGCCCTCCGCACCAGTTCTGCCGGATCACGATAAGCGGAGATCTGGGATTGCTCCGCACCGAGACTCGTCGCCGAAAGCAACAGAATCCAGGCGCCAACGCGAAGAAGGCTTCGCCGAGCGCTATCGCGGCGGTTTCTATTCGTGAGCGCCATGACCCGACCTGAGACTTGCATTCTCTTTGGATCATGGTAGCAAACCAAGGGTTGTACGCGACAAAGCTGCCCCCGACTGCGGCGCAAGTTATTCAGCAAGAACAAGATTCAGCACTCGCCCATGTATTTGCTACTGCTCTCGAAGCGGAAGGATGATTTACAATCGGTGAATTCGCGGCGAACAGAGCGCGAGGAGAGGAAGGCCACGCAATGGATGCTCCTAAAACGGGAGAGTTCGCCCACATCGGCAAGTCGGTCGTCATCAAGGGGGAGTTATCAGGCTCCGAAGACCTGTACGTCGACGGCAATGTTGAAGGCAAAATTGAACTCCGCAATCACAGCTTGACCGTCGGACCGAACGGAAATGTGAAGGCTGATGTCACCGCTAAGGCTGTCGTGGTCCAGGGCAAGTTGGAAGGTGCGGTGACCGCATCGGATCGCGTCGACTTGCGCAAGTCGGCGGTGGTAAACGGTGACGTGACCACGCAGCGCATCGCCATCGAAGAGGGTGCGTTCCTGCGCGGGAAAGTCGATATTCAGAAAGATGGCAAGGCCGCAGGGTCCGCATCTTCGTAATCGAGAAGGCGTGAGACCGCGGCGCTGAGCCCACGAGCTGAGCGTATGATCGGACGCAATCATTCATGGCATCTGTTTCTGACAACGTAATGAAATTTTTCCGGAGCTCCTCGAACCAAGCCGCGGTCCCCGCAGTTCCACAAAAGCTGACCCGGCGCTCGAGCGGCATGGCGGAAATTTCGCGTTTGCTGAATTCGCAAGAATCGCTGTGCATTCTCGACATGGGGGCAACTTCCGCCAGTAATATCCGTTTCTTTACCGGCAGAGGGCACAAGAATTACAGCGAAGATCTGTTGCGCTCCTCGCTCGATCCGGAATTACGGGTTCGCGATAGCGCCGGGAACTCGGTGATCGATAGCCAGAGATTTATCTCCGATAATCTGGTCTATGAGAATGCCCAGTTCGACGTCGTTCTGTGCTGGAATCTGCCCGACTACATGGAAGAAAGTCTGGTGAAACCGACCATCGACCGGTTGTGGTCGGTGATGAAACCGGGTGGGTTGCTGCTCGCCTTTTTCCATACCCGCGACGCCGGCCCCGATTCGATTTGTTATCGCTACCACGTCACCGAGAGCGAAATGCTGGAGATGCAAGAAGTGAAGTTCGCGCCGCCGGGACGCCCGTCGTCAGAAAAACAGTCTCCACGATTGCAGCGCGTGTTTGCCAATCGGCACATCGAAAATCTTTTCCGCGATTTTGCGTCGATCAAATTTTTTCTCGCGCGCGACGCGATCCGCGAGGTGCTGGTGGTCCGCTAGCATTCGGCGTCGAATCAACTATCAAATCAATTAGGGAGTTATGCAGGTCGGGCAAGTCTTTGTATGCAAGAGGCGAGCCTTGTGAGCCTGCTCGTACGCTTCCATTTTTTCCTGCTGCTGCCTTCGCTTGGCGCGGTCTGACAGCGGGGGTTTCATCTCATTACGGTACAGAAAGGAAGTCCACTCGGACTGAGCGCGCGACTCGCGTAGCTTCAAATCTTTACAGGTTGCGCATTCCGATTCGGGCATGACTCGATCATAGTCCTCGGTGTTAATCCTCGATGATGCTCGAAATCGCGTGTGACTAGCCTTGACTCTGCGTGGCGCTCTTGGCCAGGTGCGGCAAGAGCAATTGGAAGTCTTCCAATGGCACCGGTCCGCTGACTAGGATTCCTTGATAGGAATGGCAACCGAGTCGAGCCAGAAAGTCGCGCTGTCCTTCCGTTTCCACGCCCTCGGCCATCACTGACAAACCCATCGATTTGGCGAGGGAAATAATCGTCTGTGCGATCAGGCCGTTGCCTTCCGTAAGGATATCTCGCACGAACTCCCGGTCGATTTTCAGTTGGTCAAGAGGCAAGCGCCCGAGGTAGGCCAGGCAGGAGTATCCCGTGCCAAAGTCGTCCAGTGAAAACCTCAAACCGTGAGACTTGAGACGAGTCATTTTAGCGATCACGTCCTCGACGTCATCCACCAGCATGCTCTCGGTGAGTTCGAGCCTCAGGTTTTGCGGAGCAGCCCCAGTCCGCTCCAGCGTGGCCAGAACATTCTCGACAAAATCCGGATTGCGCAACTGGCGGGCACTGATGTTCACCGCGACCTTGATGTGCGCCGTCTCTTTTCGACCGGCCCATGCCGCAATCTGACGGCAAGCGCTTTCCAGCACCCAATCTCCCATCGGCAGGATCAGGCCTGTTTCCTCAGCGAGTGAGATGAATCCGTCAGGATTGATCAGTCCGCGTTTCGGGTGGTTCCAACGGATGAGCGCCTCCGCGCCAACCAGGGCGCCGCAGTCCACTTGAGGCTGATAGTAGAGGACGAATTGGTTCGCCTTGATCGCCTGGCGCAGATCTTCTTCCATCGCGGCTCGGGCATTCACCGCCGCCTGCAAGGCCGGCGCGAAGAAATGCATGGTGTTGCGGCCGGCAGCCTTAGCCTGATACATGGCGATATCCGCCTGCTGCAGAATTTCATTCGTATTGGTGCTGCTCGGTCGATCCCCGAAAACCGTAATGCCGATACTGGAACTGCTGCGGCAGGCACGCCCTGAAAGCAGATAGGGCTGATCGATCGTGGTCAGGATCTTCTGTGCGATGGTCTTAGCCTGCGCCGCCGCGTCCTCGGCAACGCCGGGCAGGGATTGCAGCAAAACGACGAACTCATCGCCACCCAGTCTCGCCACCGTGTCGGTTTCGCGGATGCATTCGGTGATCCGCCGTGCAACCTCCTGCAGCAATAGATCGCCGATGTGATGGCCCAGCGTGTCATTCAGCGTCTTGAAATCGTCGAGATCGATAAACAGCAGGGCCAGCTTGCGATTGCTTCGAGTGCTCGCCGCCAGGGTTTGCCGCAGCCTATCGAGCAAGAGCCGTCGGTTGGGAAGGCCTGTAAGCGGATCGAAGAACGCGAGATTTCTGATCTCATCGTGCGCCACTTTTAACTGCTGGAGTTCGCGCTCCCTTCTTTCGGCGCCGAGCATACGCAGTCGGGCAACGCTTCCAACCACCAGCAACGGCGTCAACCCGCAGATGCTGAAAAACCACCAGGACCAGTACCATGGCGTGAGAATTCTGAAGGCGAACTCCGCGCCATTTCCGCTCCACGCGCCCGTGTCATCCTGAGCCTCTATTTTCAACCGGTAAGCTCCCGGCGACAGCTCCGCGAACTGCAATTCTTTCTGCGTCGTCTCCGTCCAATTCGAACTCGCGCCGTCGAGCTGGTAGCGAAATAGAGTTCCGCTTTCGCTGCGAACGTTCAACGCGGAGTATCGCGCGATGAGAGAGTTGGCATGGAAGCTTGAGGCCGGATTGCTCTGGCCGAAAACATCCGCTCCTTCCATGATCAGCTTGGTGAAAACGACTTTGAGCGGCACCTCGGGCGAAACGCGCGGACGCGGTTTGAACCGCGAGAGTCCGGCGCTGGTTCCGATCCAAACTGTGCCGTCGGGCTCTTCGGCGAATGCGTTCAGGTTGCAGTCGTTGAAGGCCAATCCGTCGCTCATGTCGTAGTGGCTCCAATGCGAGTCTTCCCACACGTCGACGCCGCGTTCGGTGCCCGCCCAGACGCGGCCCGAGGCGTCAGGTTCCAGGAAATAGACAAGTCCGTCGGTGCCGGATCTCTGGATTCCCTTCTCCACGGCAAAACCGCTGGATCGCATGTGAATGCGGTCGATACCACCTCCGAAGCGGTACCCGACCCAAATCGTTCCGTTCGCGCCGGCTCCCAGCGAAAGCACTTCCTGATTGCTCAGGCCATCGGCGGGCGTGAAGGTGTGCCAGTGGCCGTTCGCATAGGAGGAAAGCCCGCTCGTGCCGCCGACCCAGATCGTGCCGTCCGATCCCTCCGCAAACGCCCAAAATCGCGTCGAGGGCAATTCGTTGACGCGAGAGAATCTTTGATAGGGCGGAGTCGCGACAAACAGGCCCGCATCGGTCGCCGCCCAGAGCCGTTGTTCACGATCGAAACGCAGGGTGTAAGCCCCATCGGCCAGAAGGCCTCGCGCCTCTCCCACCCATTCCACTTTGCCCGTCTTTACATGGAGCAGCGCTACGCCGCGTGTCTCAGTGCCGATCCAGAGGTCACCGTTCTGAGCCTTGCGAACGCTGTGAACCGGCAGGCCGTCGAGTCCTGCAACTTTGCTCCATCGAATGCCGGACTCCAGCTTCTCTCCGCGCAACAACCCACCTTCCGTGCCCACCCAGACAGTACCGTCAGGTTGTGGGACGATCTCGTACACAATGTCGCTGGCCAACCCGCTCGTGGTGGAGTAGGTTTCCCACTCCTGGTATCCCCGCAACTGGGCCAGCCCGCGGCCAGCCAAACCGATCCAGAGAATGTGCTGCTTGTCCTCGAAGGCAGCGTAGACTGCGCCCCTTAGACCGGACGTTTGATCGATTTTTCGCCAGCGATTTTCCTCCCGGATCAACAAACCGGCTGGAGACGGCAGCATGATTCGCCCGTCAGCATCGACATTCGCAACGCCGATCATCGCGCTCCCTGGAACCGGTGCATCGGGCCTGCGAAAGTTGGTCTGCCCCACGGGTAAAACGAACACGCCGTTTCGCGCCCGCACCCAGAGATTTCCTTCGTGGTCTTTCCGGATCACGACTAAGGTGCGACCGGGCAGGCCGTTGCCTCGTCCGAAGACGCGAGTGCCATTCTCGTCCATGCGGCAAAGTTCCTGACCGCACCCGTACCAGACCGTGTCGCCGTCCACTAAGATTCCATCGGCCTGCGGACCTGAGGTTGCCGGCGCCTGAGGAAAGCTGCGTAGGGAAAATCCGTCATGACCGGGTTGGGAATAAAGCTGCATCAGACCGGAATCTGTGCCGAGATAGGTGTGTCCTTTGCCATCGGACTGAATGCCTTGTTCCCAGCTGATTTTCTTGAAAGGAACGGGAATTTGCTCGAAGCGATTGCCTTGCAATCGATAAAGCCCAAAGTTGCCGCCAGCCAGAAGGGTTCCGTCAGGAGCTTCCCCAAATGCCGCGCTGGAGTTGGATGGAAGGCCCTGCGCCGATCCAAACGCCTCGAAGCGGTCGCCGTCGTAGCGGAAGACGCCGTTTTCTGTGCTGACCCAGATGAAACCAACGTGGTCCTGATAGATCTGCCGTATGGTGAGATTGTTGAGTCCGTCGTTGTTGCCGAAAATGTGGAAGCTATATTCCTGCGCGCGCAGCACTCCCACGGCAAGCGGGAGGAGTAGGGTTAAAATGCGCCACATTCGTTTACAGTCCACTGATAAATGATATTTGATATGTCGTTGAATTCTTTCAGTTTGCTTCAACTTCGGGATGACTCCGGTAATGCAAAAAGCAGGGCTGGCGGTTACCAGTAGCTGGTTCGCCGAAAGCCCAAAATTGTCGATGCGCCTGGTCCTGGGGAAGGTGGGGAAGGTGCGCGCCTTCGACTGTAACAGCTTACGATAGAAATGGTTGCGGGGCTAGCCTGCCTGCCGTCGAGTTTCCTTGCTAATATGTAGAGTCAGGCATCGGTTCCGCGCGACGTTTTCCCGCCAACCCCGCCAGGTCCGGAAGGAAGCAACGGTAACGGGCTCTTTCGTGTGCAGTGGGTCGCCGGTGCCTGACTTTTTTCGTAGTCCCGGCGTCTATCGATCGTATTCTCCGCAATTGCTTGCTCCCATCATGACCAAACGTCTGTATTACGACAATTCCACGATGCACGAATTCGATTCGATCGTCGAAGACGTGCTCCCTGTCTCGCCTGCGCAGAATCGACCAGCTGTCGTGTTGCGCGAATCGGCGTTTTACCCAACCAGCGGCGGGCAGGTTCATGACACCGGATGGCTCACGCTCGAGGGGGTGGGCAGGTTGCGTGTGTCCGAGGTTGCCGACGCGGAAGACGGCCGCGTGTTGCACTATCTCGATGCCCCCGCCAAGTTACCCGTGGCGGGTATGGCGGTTCGCGGCAGCATCGATTCCAGCCGGCGGCGCGAACACATGCAGCAGCATTCAGGGCAGCACGTTCTATCGGCAGCCTTCATCGAGCTTTACCAGATTCACACTGTCTCGTTTCATATGGCCGATGACTACTGCTCGATTGATCTCGACACGCCGTCGCTGAGCGCCGAAAAGATCATCGGAGCCGAGCAGCGGGCCAACCAGATCGTTTTTGAAAATCGTCCGGTGCATATCCGTTATGTTTCGCGGGCGGACGCGGAGAAGCTCGGCCTGCGCAAGCCTCCGGCGGCGGAGCGCGAAGAGTTGCGCATCGTCGAAGTCGAGGATTTTGATGTTTCAGCATGCGGAGGAACCCACGTCTCAGCTACAGGTCAGATCGGTTCGATTCTCCTGCGAAAGTCCGAGAAGGTGCGACAGGGAACTCGCGTGGAATTCGTTTGCGGTGACCGCGCAGTGCGCCTGGCGAGGCGTGATTATACGTCGCTCAGCGAAGCGGCCGCGCTTTTCTCGGCCAAGCTGTGGGATGTGCCGGAGCAAATTCGCAAGAACATCGATGAGAACAAATCGTTGCGCAAACAGAAGGAAGATGCCTTAGATCAGCTCGCCGAATCCATGGCCCTGACGGCTCTCCACGCGCAATCCCTGACGAACGGACGCAAGGTCGTGATGCATACCTTTTCCGATCGCGACATCGGTTTCGCCAAGCTCTTTGCCCAGAAAGTAACGCGCACCGCAACTCCGGCGATTGCGCTTGTGGCGAGCACAGTGGATCCTCCAGGATTGATCTTCGCGCAGAGTTCCGCGTCCGTCAGTGCTCTACCCAACCCAGTCGACATGGGCGCGCTACTCAAGCAAGTGCTATCGTCGGTCGGAGGTCGCGGCGGTGGAACGCGCGACTTCGCCCAGGGTGGAATCCCGTCGGGCGTCAAGGTCGACGTGAATACGCTTTTGCGGCAGGCAGCGGATACAATCGGAAGCTGATCCCAAGTCCCGCTGCCGGCGGGAAGAAATCCACTCCATGCTTGAGCCGCGGCTGATACTCGTCAATCTTCTCATCAAGCTGGGCGTGGCAGCCGCCTTGTCGAGCGCATTGGTGCGCTCCAAGGAGTTCAAGAATCTGATCTTTCGCGAAGAGCGCGAAACCCGGCACAAGATCTATCTAGCCCTCTGGATGGCGATCCCGATCGCAATCGGCATCTGGATACGATTCAACGCCAAAAGCTTTCTGGCCGGCGACCTGTCGCTGGAAACTTCTCTGCTGTTGGGCGTGATCGGCGGGCGTTTGTCGGGAGGCGTCGGGGGCGCGCTGCTCTCGTTGCCCGCGACGTTCCATGGCGAATGGGCGAGCATGCCCTTGAACGTGTTTGCCGGAATCATTGCCGGGCAATTGCGCCGGCTCGCTCCCGAACAGGAAGACATCTGGTCGTTCTCGCCCTTCATCGATCTCAGCCTCTATCGCTGGATTCGCCGCAATCTGCCGCGGCCCCGCGTCTTCGATTGGCAGATTGCTTTCTTTGTCACCATCGTCGGCCTGCGTTTTCTCCAGACCGAAATCTGGCGTTTCTGGCCGAACTCCATCTTCAGCCTTGAAAGTCCCGGTCTTTGGCTGGGGGCTCGCGACGCGACACTCGAAGGATATTTGGTGGAGAGTGCGATCTACCTGACCGTGGTCATGGTCGTCGGCACCGAACTGAAAATCTTCAACAGCGTTCGGATTCAAATCAAACTCGAAGAACAAGAGCGGTTGCTGCTGCAGGCGCGCATGGCGGCGTTGCAGAATCAGATCAACCCGCATTTCCTGTTCAATACGCTGAACTCCATTTCATCGCTCGTCCGTTTCGATCCTGACACGGCGCGGGAGATGATCCTGAAGCTCGCAACCATTCTCCGGCGGCTGCTGCACAGCACCGATTCGTTCGTCCCGTTGCGCGAAGAGGTGGAATTTATCGACAACTATCTCGATATCGAAGTTGTGCGTTTCGGCAAAGACAAGCTGCAGGTGATCAAGGATCTAGATCCGGCGTCCCTCGAAGCGATGGTTCCGAGCATGTTGCTCCAGCCGCTGGTCGAAAACTCGATCAAGCACGGACTCTCGCCGAAGATCGAAGGCGGAAGCATCACGCTGCGCAGCCGCGTCATCAAATCGCGGCTCGTGGTCGAGGTGGAAGACGACGGAGTCGGAATGCAACCAGTTCAGATTGCTCATCAGGCGGAGGACAATGGCCTCACTGGGATGGGAATCGGGATGGCCAATGTCGCCGAGCGGCTGAAGGTGCTTTACGGCGACGCCGCCAGAATGATGATCGAAGACCGCGAGGGCGGAGGCACGCTGATCCGTTTGCGCCTGCCAATCCTGCCCAATCCAGAAGAACTTATGACGGTTTCGACTGCGACGACTGCTCCAGCACCTTTCGGTAAAAGTCTTCGTAAAGCGGAATGATCTTGCTGGAACAATACTTTGCCTGAGCGGCGGCGCGTGCCCGCTTCGCCATGGCCCGCAGGGCCGCCTCATCCCCCAGAAGATCGATGGCAAAGCGCGCCATCATGTCCACGTCTCCGACCTCCGCCATGAATCCGCTGACGCCGTGCTCGATCACTTCCGGTACGCCTCCGACACGGGTTGCGATCGGGACAACTTCGCAGGCCATGCCTTCGAGAGCCGCTAGCCCAAACGACTCCAACTCGCTCGGCATCAGCATTACATCCGACATAGCCAGCTTTTCGCGGATCTGATCCTGCTTTCCGAGAAAGAGCACATGTTCGTGGATGCCTTTCTGCACCGCCAGCCATTCCGCCTGCGAGCGGTCAGGACCATCGCCAATCAGCAACAGTTTGGAAGGGATCTTCTTGCGCACACGGTCAAAAATTTCGATCACGTCAAGAACGCGCTTCACCGGACGGAAATTCGACAGATGCACCAGCAACCGCTCGTCATTGGCGACATACTCGCTTCGCTTTTCCAGCCATTTTGGTTTGCGCTGATATTCATCGCAATTCACAAAGTTGGGGATGACCTCGATGTGGTTCTTGATATCAAAGATGTTAAGTGTACGGTTGCGCAAATATTGCGAAATGGCCGTCACTCCGTCACTTTGCTCGATGGAAAAACGAGTGATTGGAAGATAAGAACGGTCCAGGCCAACGAGCGTGATATCGGTTCCGTGGAGAGTCGTGACGAACGGCAAATTACGCCGCGGCGGAGTCGCCGCCAGCATCTGCTTGGCCAGCATTGCGCTCACCGAGTGCGGAATCGCGTAATGCACATGCAACAAATCGAGTTCGTAAAGCTGCGATACCTCCGCCATTCGCGTCGAGAGCGCCAAATCGTATGGAGGGTATTCAAACAGCGGATACCGTGTGACTTCGACCTCGTGATAATGAATATTCGGCTCCGGCCCGGTCAGCCGAATCGGCTGCGAATAGGAAATGAAATGAATTTCGTGGCCCCGGCGGGCGAGTTCCAGCCCCAGCTCAGTAGCGACGACGCCGCTGCCGCCATAGGTTGGATAACAGGTAATTCCAATCTTCATGCGTCTCCCGCGAAGTCGGGCAGATTTTGAGCCCCACAGATTTTGACCCCAACGATACCATCATTGGATTCACGGAAGTGGCTGGGGATGCAGAGGTGCGATACAGAGGCAGAGGTGCGGCATAGGGACGGGTGGCTGGCCCGTCCCCATGCCCAATGTGGATTCAGTCCGAGCTTGGTTTTTTCGGCGTGAGATCGCAGGCCGCTTTGATTCGACCCAGATCCAACCCGGCCGGAGAAAACTCCGCGATTTGCGATCCGCTTCGCGTAGGGAGTTGCACGTTGAAAACCTGCGCCCCGATCATGCCGCGCACTGTGCCTTTGTCCATGGTAAGGAAGTGCCCGCGCATCCAGTTCCAGCCTTTGCGGTAGTTGGTATCGTCAACGCGAACCCTCACTTCCAATTGCGGCTGCCCCCAGAAGCCGGGCCGATTGGGCGGAGGCAGTCTGACTCCAGGATTGAAGTCGGGAAATTTCAGCTTCCCATTGTCGCAGTAGAGATTCACTCTGGGCTTATAGTCCGGATCCTCGCGAAAATAGTTGTTCGACAAGAGCTGAAACCGGACTCTTTTTGCCCCCGTCATCTTGTCGATCGAACTGAACTCCAACCAGTTTCCACCGGCGCTCACTCCGTCCGACTCACCCTGATTCGGCGACATGACGCCATTCTGGGCGTTGGCGATTGCTGTCATCGCTATCAAAAAGGACAAAAAAACGGCTCCCGCCGTTAACTTAGAACGAATCCCTTTGTGGAACAGACGGCCTTGTTTCAAGTTCTCCTCCAAAGTCACACCCCTACATACTATTGAACCCCGCGGGCTACGAAAAGTTGTATGCAATGTTCCGGTCGTCATGTTCCGACGCGGGGGCGCTACAGTCTACAATTGGGCGAAGCTCAGGAGATCGGTATCTATGAACACTCTTCAGCAAGACTGGCCTGCGCTACCGTTGGCGGAATGGGAACCGACTTTTCGCACCCTGCACATGTGGACGCAGATCGTCGGCAAAATCCGGCTGACCTTGACGCCACTCGAAAATCATTTCTGGAATGTTGCTCTCTACGTCACGGCCCGAGGCCTGACCACCTCGCCCATGTCCTACCAGGGCGGCACATTCGTGATTCATTTCGACTTTGTCAACCATCGCCTCGAAGTCAAAACGTCGACCGCTGAGCGGGCAATGGCGCTCGCGCCAAAGTCCGTTGCCGCCTTCTATCGTGAGATATTTGTGTTGTTATGCGAACTTGGCATCGACATTCGTATCAACCCCAAACCGCAGGAAGTCCCGAATCCCATCCTTTTCGACCAGGATGAGACTCATGCCGCCTACGACCCGGAGTATGCGAATCGCATGTGGCGCATCCTGCGGTCTACCGATACGGTTCTCAAGGAATTCCGTGCGCGTTTTATCGGCAAGGCAAGTCCATCCCATTTTTTCTGGGGAAGTTTCGACTTATGTTGCACGCGCTTTAACGGCCGCCGTGCTCCGGCACGAAAGGGTCTGATCACTTCCGAATCTTATTCCCACGAATGCAGCAGCGTTGGCTGGTGGCCGGGCGGCGGAGCTGTGCCCGGACCCGTTTTCTACTCCTACGCCGCCCCCGAACCGGCCGGCTTTGGTGGCCAGCCAGTCGGTCCGAAGGCCGCGTTATATCAGGCCAGCATGCACGAGTTCCTGCTGGATTATGACGATGTGCGGCGCGCCGCTTCGCCGTCGGCAGAGCTTCTCCAGTTCGCCCAAACCACATATGAAGCCGGAGCGAATCTCGCCGGATGGGACCGAAGCGCGCTCGAACGCCACTGACGGATCCGATAACCGAGCGGAACGCTCTGCTCAATCCAGGTTCACGACTAGCGTCCCCCCTGCCATAAACATGCTGCCGCCGACGTCGCAGAACGTCTGCGAGTAGGTCGCGCTCAGACCCTTGTGAGTGTCGACTCCGTGAGGGGTCAAAATTCGCAATTCGCCGTTGGTTATCGGAAAGCTGATCTGCGTGCAAGACTCGCTGAGCGTTGTCGAAGTCATCGGCCCGATATTCCCATCAAAGCGGCAGCCGGGTGTACTTGGTTTTACGCTGTTGAGGCAGTAGCCCGGACCGCCGTTTTTCCAAAGATGGAACGTTCCGTTCCCATATCGGAAGCCATTCAATTGGGCCTGGTCATGATTTTGATCTTGATTCTGATATCCGCCGGACATCAAGGTGAACTGATAGGCATTGATTTCGGGCAGCGCGAAGACTACGGCACCGCCGCTAAGCGATTGTCCGAAGAGATTCGGCGGTAACAATAGCAACAGCAAGCAGGGGATCAACTGCGTTATTTTCATCTGCGTCTCCAATCGTCAGGTAGTGGGAATTGCCAGCCTTTGCCGGGCGGCGGGAGTGCAACAGCAATTCGGCGGGCAATCAGCGATGGAGGACGTCCAATTGGGAGGGAAGTACGACTGTTCGGGCGAATCGCGGGCCTTCGGGAAAAATGGCGAGCAGGGCATCGTTTGCGGGTTTTGCCGTAAACGATTGTGAATACAGTGAATTACAATACATCCATTCATCGATGAGTTGCAGTCTTAGATAGAGGAGGAGAATTCGGGAGACGGAATCCGGCGTAGATCGAACGGCCTAGGTCCGTTCCAAGTCGGTCTGTCGTCCATCGCGAGTACACTCTGATCTCAGCTCTTATGCGCTCCAGGTACTCTCGGGATTCTCGTGAGAAATTCGCCGGTCAATGGTTGACGCGGTTGGCGTGGGCGGTCATGCTTTTTCTGTTGGCGGGGGCAGTGTCCGCGCAGAACACAAGCACAACGGCAACTCGGATCAGTCTCGATCAGGCCGTTGATCTGGCGCTGGCCCACAACCATTCACTGCTGGCAACGAGAACGCAGATCCTCCAAAATCAGGCGCAGGAAATCACCGCAAATCTTCGCCCCAATCCGACCCTTGGCGTGGATTGGCAGTTCATTCCGATGTTTAGTCCCGATCAGTTCACCGCGGACAACGTAGACAATATTCAACAATTCGATCTCGGCCTCGGATACCTCTTCGAGCGCGGCCATAAGCGCCAGCGTCGATTGCAGGCTGCCCGGGACACAACCGCCGTTACTCGCGCCCAGGTTGCCGACGCCGAGCGCACGCTGGCATTCAACGTGGGCCAGCAATTCGTCAGCGTTCTGTTGGCGGAGTCTACGCTGCAGTTTGCTCTCGAGGATCTGAAAGCCTTCCAGCAGACTGTCGACATCAGCGAGGCGCAACTCAAGGCTGGCTACATCGGTGAAGGCGACTATTTGAAAATCAAACTGCAGCTTCTGCAGTTTCAAACCGACGTATCCTCCGCCCGCCTCGCAAAGGTGCAGGCCCTCGTCGCGCTGCGTGAATTTCTCGGCTACAACGCCGTCCCCGCCGATTACGACGTGGTCGGTGATCTCGGCTACGACGCCCTGAAAGGAAACCAGGACGACTTCGCCGCCCGGGCACTGCGCGAACGCCCCGATTTCCGCGCTGCCGAATTAGGTATCAGTGCCGCCCAGAGTCAAATCGCGCTCGCCAGAGCGAATGCAAAAGTTGACGTGACCGGCACATTCGATTTCACGCACGTTTCCGCGGAGTACACCGGCTCGCTCTTCGCCAATTTTGCCTTGCCCATCTTTGATCGCGGTCAAGGAGAGATCGCCCGCACCACTCACGCCCTCACCCAGGCGCAGGAATTGGAGCAGTCGGCGAGCGATACTGTTCTTTCCGACGTCTCCAACGCCTACGAGGCGGTCCGTAGCAACGAGGAAGTGGTGCAGCTTTACACATCCGGCTACTTGAAACAGGCGCAAGACTCGCGCGACATCAGTGAGTATGCTTACAAGCGCGGTGCCAACAGCCTGTTAGATTTCCTGGACGCGGAGCGCAGCTACCGTGCCGTGCAACTTGCCTACCGCCAGGCGCTGGCCGCCTACATGACCGCAGTCGAGCAACTGAAGCAAGCGGTGGGAACGAGGAAGTTGCAGTGAGGGAAATTGCATGAGGAAATCGCATTGAGCACTTCCATCGATATGAGATCTTCCACCAATCGTCATCGCGCAGGACAACGGACGATGGCGGTATCGGCCGTCTTGACGGCGATCGCGTTCCTGCTGGTTGGCTGCGGGAGCGGATCCAAACCCGCCGATGAGAACGCCAAGAAAAGCTCCGATACGGCCGAGTTGTTCACCATCCCGCCCGAGCAGATGGCCCATGTCCAGATATTAACTGTTCAAACTACGACTTTAGCTCGCAGCCTTCGCCTCACCGGCGCCGTCGCCTATAACAGCTTTAACACGACACCAGTAATTACTCCCGTAAGTGGGCCGGTCAGCAGGATCGTTGTTGTTCCGGGGCAAAAAGTGAAGAAGGGCGGGCCCATGTTGTACGTGGCCAGTCCCGATTATTCGCAGCTGCGCACCAACTATCTGAAAGCGCGTGACGCCTATGCGCTGGCGCAAAAAGCTTACGCGCGTGCCCGCGATTTGTACGAACACAAAGCAATCGCCGAACAAAATCTGGAGCAGGCGCAATCCGCGGAAACGCAGGCCAGCGGCGATCTGGCGTCGGCGCAAGCCGCCTTGAAGGTCATGGGAGTTTCCGACCCCGATGCGCTCGTGCAAGCGCCGCCGACGTTTGAAGTCCCGGTCAGAGCGCCGATCAACGGCACAGTCGTCGAGCAGGATGTCGCCGTCGGTCAACTGATTCAGCCGGGTGCCACGCAATGTTTCATGGTCTCCGATACGAGCAACGTATGGGTGCTGGTGAATATTTATCAGAAAGACTTGCCCTATGTGCGTGTCGGGAACACGGTCACGATCCAGACCGACACCTATCCCGAAGTTTTCCACGGCCGCATTTCTTACGTGGCGGCGTCGCTCGATCCGAACACACGGACGCTACAGGCCCGCATCGAGACCAACAACCCCGGCGAGAAGCTGAAAAAAGACATGTATGTAACCGCGACCGTAAATGCAGGCTCGATCGCCGATGCCATTGCGCTTCCCGACGCGGCCGTCCTGCGTGATACCGAGAATCAACCTTTTGTGTATGCAGCGGCGGCTTCGAACCAGTTTGGCAGGCGCTCGGTAACGCTCGGACAAAGCCTCAACGGCCAAACTCAGATTACGAGCGGCTTGAAATCTGGCGACCGTGTGATTGGAGACGGCAGCTTGTTCCTGCAGTTCGCGAATTCACTGCAGCGCTAGCACCGTCGCGTCTCCGGAAAAGATTCACCAGCTTTAAACAGCGCTACGAACCACGAACGAAAATGAAGATTCAGACAGCGTCCACCACCGAATGATCCACCGAATCGTCCAGGCGGCATTGCGTCAAAGATTTCTCGTCCTGATGCTGACCGCTTTCATCACGGTTGGCGGCATCCTCTCTTTCCAAAGGATGCCGGTGGACGCCTACCCTGATCTCTCGCCTCCGCAAGTCGAAATCATCACTCAGTGGCCTGACCACGCCGCCGAAGAAGTCGAGCGCCTCGTCACTCTTCCTCTCGAACTCGAGATGAACGGCGTTCCGCACCTGGTCGTGATGCGCTCGAAGTCGCTCTACGGTCTCTCCGATCTGATTCTCACCTTCGAGGACAGCACTGACGACTATTTCGCTCGCCAGATCGTTTTTGAACGGCTCGCGCAGGCCACCGTGCCGACGGGAGTGATCCCGACCATCGCGCCCCTATTCAGTCCGAGCGGCCTCGTCTATCGCTACGTTCTCGAGAGTCCCGATCGTTCGCCGCAAGAATTGAAGACCTTCGAGGACTGGGTTGTCGAGCGCGCCTATCGGTCGGTACATGGAGTAGCCGACGACTCCGGTTTTGGCGGCACGGTCATGCAGTATCAGGTGCTGCTCGATCCGTCGCGCATTTACGGATATCACCTGACCATCCCGCAAGTGGTGACGGCGCTCTCCGCGAATAATGCCAACGCCGGCGGCGGATTTTATTCTCAGGGTGGCCAGTTCTATTACGTGCGCGGTATCGGCCTTGTGCGCAACACGGACGACATCGGAAACATCGTCGTCGGCGCCAACAAAGGCGTGCCCATCCGTGTGCGTGACATCGGAGAAGTCACCATCGGCCACGCGCCGCGTCTCGGCCAATTCGGATACGAGAAAAATGACGACGCGGTCGAAGGCGTGATTCTGATGCTGCGCGGCGAGCAGACGCAGAACGTCCTCAAAGCAGTCGAAGCGAAAACGGAGGACCTGAACCGCAACATCCTTCCGCCCGACGTCAAAATCCATCCTTATTACGATCGCAGCGAACTGGTCGACCTGACCACCGACACCGTCGAGGCGAACCTGCTTCGGGGTATGGTGCTGGTCTTGATCGTGTTGATTTTCTTCCTCGTCAGCTTTCGCGCCGCGATCATCGTCGCCATCACGATTCCTCTGTCGCTGCTCTTCGCCTTCATAGTGCTTCACGCCCACGACGTGGCCGCAAATTTGCTTTCGATTGGCGCGATCGACTTCGGAATCGTTATCGATGGCACCGTCGTCATGATCGAAAACATCTACCGTGAACTGGCGCTGCGCGAGGGCCAACAGTACAACCTGAATGAAGTCATCCTCGCGGCCGCGAAAGATGTGGATCGTCCCATCTTCTACTCCGTCGCCGTGATTCTCGCCGGATATCTCCCGATCTACGCGCTTACCGGAGCCTCGGGCAAACTGTTTCATCCGATGGCCGAGACCATGTCGTTCGCGCTGGTCGGTGCGCTTATCCTCACATTGACGTTGATTCCAGTGCTTGCCTCGTATTGGTTTAAAGGCGGCGTCCGTGAGAAACCCAATCGCGCGTTTGAATGGATGAAGCAAAAGTACGCGGGTCAACTCGATTGGGCGCTCAACCGCCCGAAGCTAACGATGCTGATCGCGACTCTGATATTCGTTGCGGCACTCTTGCTTGTCCCCTTCATCGGCGGCGAGTTCATGCCTCACCTCGACGAAGGAGCGCTCTGGGTTCGCGCCACGATGCCCTATACGATTTCGTTCGAAGAGGCGAGCAAGGTTGCTCCGCAAGTCCGCGACGTCCTGAAATCATTTCCGCAAGTGACGGTGGTCGCTTCCGAACTAGGACGTCCCGACGATGGCACAGATTCCACGGGCTTTTTTAACTGCGAATTCTATGTCGGTCTCAAACCATACAAAGACAAATCTTGGACGGGCAAAATCAGCACGAAACAAGAATTGATCGATGCGGTCAACGAGAAACTGACGACCTATCCCGGAATCATTTTTAACTACACCCAGCCCGCTGAAGACGCTGTGGATGAAGCCCTCACTGGCCTGAAGAGTTCGCTCGCAGTCAAGATTTACGGCGACGATCTGAACGTTCTTCAAGACAAGGCCGTCCAGATCAAGAACGCGCTCAGCAAAGTACCGGGATTTACCGAACTTACCGTAGTCCGCGAACTCGGTCAGCCGAGTCTGCTGGTGGATGTCGATCGCGACAAGATTGCCCGTTACGGAATCAATGTTGCCGACGTCGAAGCCGTGATCTCCGCCGCCGTCGGCGGACAGGCGGTCACGCAAGTCATCCAGGGCGAAAAGCTGTTCGACCTGGTCGTGAGAATGCAGCCGCAATTTCGCAGCAGCGCGCACGAGATTGGCAACCTGCTCGTCGGGACGCCCGATGGCCAGCAGATCCCGCTCAGCCAGCTCGCGAATATCACGCAGGGCAACGGCGCATCGTTCATTTACCGGGAGAATAATTCTCGCTACATCGGCGTCCAGTACAGCATCGAAGGCCGCGATCTGGATCGTGCCGTGCGTGATGGCCAGGCCGCTGTGAAGAAGGCCGTAACCCTGCCGCAGGGCTACACCATGGCCTGGGGCGGCGAATACAGCCAGTTTCTCGAAGCCAAAGCGCAGATGATCGTGATCGGGCCGCTGGCGATCGTCCTGATCTTCATGATCCTGTTCGCACTCTACGGAAACTTCAAATTCCCCGTCACCATCGCCCTCGGCGTCATCATCACGGAACCCGTAGGTGCGCTGGTAGCGCTAAAACTCACCCACACCCCGTTCAGCGTGTCGTCAGTTCTCGGTTTGCTGGCGCTGCTAGGCGTGTCGGTTGAAACCGCCGTCATTCTTGTTTCCTACATCAACAAGCTGCGCATTGAGGGCATGGGCATTCGCGCCGCCACACGTGAGGCCTCGCTGCTCCGGCTTCGTCCCATCATGATGACGGCGTTGGTCGCTTGCCTCGGACTTCTCCCCGCGGCGCTTTCGACCGGCATCGGATCAGACACGCAGCGCCCCTTTGCCATCGTGATTGTCGCCGGCCTGATCTCCCGTCTCTTTATCGGATTCTTCGTCAACCCTGTCCTCTACGAAATGGTCGCCCGCGAAGGCGACGTCCTCCAGGTATAGCGCACGGGCGCGATTCGCTGATGTGTGGGTCTTGTATGATTGCCGGAGAGAAAGAACGCCCGGACGGCGAAACCAGCGGATGCAGCCATCGCGGCGACGATCGTATCCGATGCTAAGCATCTGCAATTCTTGAACCGGCTTCGTCCTGCTCCCACGCCCCCGTGGTCTCACTCTCAGGAACCAGTCGGACGTCCGGATTCTGCATAATTACACGCGCGCAGGTGTTCCATCGCAGAATGGCATCGTCGTTTCCGGGTACCGCAAATTTCATGGCTCTCTCGTAATGATCCATCGCCTCTCGCAGCGCGTGACATGCGGATGTCCCGGCTCCGGCGCCGCCGTGATGGATGCGCGCATTGCCGAGACGCTCCCAGATGATGCCGTCGTAGTAGGCCCGCTCATAGTCACCTTTAATTTGCGCAAGAACCTCGCGGGCGGCTTTCACATTCACATGCGCGTCGAATTGATCGGTGCGCGCGAGCAGAAGCGAAATCAGCGCCTGTTGATGGTCGGGAACGATGGCCAGGATGTCCAGGCAAATGCTCTCCGCCAGGTTGGGCTCGTTCAATAGTCTGTAGCGCTCCACCTTAGCTAGCGCTTCCGGAATGCTTTGCTCGGAGATGGATTTCAGTTCGAAATGCATAACAGCTCCTACTCGTTTATTGCTTCGAATTGCTGAACATCCGGAACAGTTTCGACACCGGATCGAAGAAGCGATCGACTACGCGCTCCTTGAGCGGGATGATCGCATTGTCGGTAATGGTGATGCTTTCGGGACAGACTTTGGTGCAGCACTTGGTGATGTTGCAGAGGCCGATGCCGAAATCTTTTCTCAGATCTGCGACGCGATCGCCTGTGTCCAACGGATGCATTTCGAGTGCGGCCGTGTACACCAGAAATCGTGGACCGATGAATTGGTCGTGCATGTGGTGATCGCGCAACACATGGCAGACATCCTGACAGAGATAGCACTCGATGCACTTTCGAAACTCCTGCACCCGTTCGACATCTTCTTGATCGATGCGCCAGGTACCATCGGGCGCGTCGGGCTTCCGCGGCTGGAATTTCGGGATGCGCTTCTTGACCTCGTAATTCCACGACACGTCGGTGACCAGGTCCTTTATGTGCGGAAATGCCTTCATGGGTTCGACGGTCACAGGTTTATCCAGCGGGAGCGTGTTCAACCGCGTCATGCACATCAATTTCGGCATGCCATTGATTTCGGCCGAGCAAGATCCGCACTTGCCTGCCTTGCAGTTCCAGCGAACTGCCATATCGCCCGCTTTTTCCGCCTGTATCTGATGCACGGCGTCAAGGACCACCATGCCCGCCGAGACTTCGGTGGTAAAGTCCTGAAAGTTTCCCGCGCCTTTTTCTCCGCGCCAGATACGAAATGTGGCCGTCGCCATTACTTCATCTCCATTACTTCATCTCTTCGATGATTTGCTTCAGATTCTCGGGCATCGGCGGAATGGGCTCGCGCGTGAGCTGCACTTCTCCACCCGGGCCTTTTCGCGCCACAATGTTGAAGCCGCCGTACTTCTCGTCCTTAGCCGAAAAATCGTCGCGGAAATGCGCCCCGCGGCTCTCTTTCCGCTCCAGCGCCGCCCGGGTAACAATTTCCGATACCGTCAACAGGCTATGGAGGTCGAGTGCCGTATGCCAGCCTCCGTTGTATTCACGGTTTCCCTGAACACTTACGCGCTCACTGGCAGCTTTCAATTCTCGGATGCGTTCGAGCGCTTGCAGCATCTCCTGCTCCTGGCGGACGATTCCCACCAGATCTTGCATCAGATCCTGCAATGTGTGTTGGACGGTATATGGGTTGTCGGAGCCTTTCCGCTCGAAGGGTTGGAGCGCCCAGTTTTCTACTGATCCGAGTTCATCCGTGTTCACCGCGCCGAGCGAGTTGTCTTTTGCATAAGCAGCGGCATATTCTCCGGCTCGCTTGCCGAAGACTAATAAATCGGAGAGTGAATTTCCGCCCAGCCGGTTCGCGCCATGCAGACCCGCTCCGCACTCTCCCGCTGCAAACAGGCCAGGCACGTCTGACATCTGGGAATCACCATCTACCTTGATGCCTCCCATCATGTAATGGGTCGTCGGACCGACCTCCATCGGCTCCTGCGTGATGTCGATATCCGCGAGCTGTTTGAACTGGTGATACATGCTGGGCAGCTTCTTCTTTATATGCTCGGCCGCGTTTGGAATTCTCTCTTTGATCCACGCAATGTCGAGAAAGACGCCGCCATGTGGACTGCCGCGCCCTTCACGCACCTCTTGCCGTATGCAACGCGCCACGTGGTCGCGGGTCAGCAATTCGGGCGGACGCCTGGCGTTTTTATCTCCCTGCGTATAGCGCCAGCCTTCTTCTTCGTTATCGGCGGTCTGCGTTGTGTACAGCGGAGGAATATCTTTGAACATGAATCTCTCGTTGTCGCGATTCCGTAGCACGCCTCCCTCGCCGCGCACGCCTTCGGTGACCAGAATGCCGCGCACGCTTGGCGGCCAGATCATTCCCGTGGGATGGAACTGCACAAATTCCATATCCATCAATGACGCACCGGCGTCGTAGGCGAGCGCATGGCCATCACCGGTGTATTCCCAACTGTTGCTGGTAATTTTGAAAGCCCTGCCAATTCCTCCAGTTGCGAGGACCACGGCTTTGGCGCGGAAGGAATGAAACCGGCCGCGCTCACGATCATAGCCAAACGCGCCCGCGATGCGGTTGCCGTCCTTCAGCAGCGTTAGGACGGTGTGCTCCATGAAAACGTCGAGACCAAGATGAATGCCATGGTCTTGCAGCGTACGGATCATCTCCAGTCCGGTGCGATCACCCACGTGCGCGAGTCGGGGATAGCGATGCCCGCCAAAATTCCGCTGGAGAATCCGGCCGTCGGGCGTGCGATCAAAAAGCGCGCCCCAAGCCTCGAGTTCACGCACGCGCGCCGGCGCTTCCTTGGCATGCAACTCCGCCATCCGCCAGTTATTCAGGTATTGGCCGCCGCGCATGGTGTCGGCAAAGTGAACCCGCCAACTGTCCCGGTCGTCCACATTCCCCATCGCCGCGGCGACGCCGCCCTCGGCCATCACGGTGTGCGCTTTGCCGAGAAGAGATTTCGAAATGACCGCGACCTTCACTCCGGTGGCCGATGCCTCAATGGCGGCGCGCAAACCGGCGCCCCCGGCTCCAATGATCAGAACGTCATGCTCATGCGTGATGTACTCGCTCACTGGACGATCCTCCAATCAGTCCAGATACCCATCGAGCACATCCGTATGTACAAATCGGAAAACCCTACCGAGATGAGGCTGCACCAGGCAAACAGCATATGGCGGCTGTTGAGGCAACTCACGCAATCGTAAACTCGCTTGCGGGCCGGCGCTCCTGCCAGGCGATCGCGAAAACCGCCGACTAGATGACGTAAGGAGTGACATCCGAAAGTGTAGGAACTCAACAACACGAGGTTCGTCAACAAGACGAGAGTGCCGACGCCGATGCCAAAGTGCCCGTTAAACCAGAAGGCATCCCACACGTCACGCGCGAGGATTATGAGAAACACGAGCGCCAGATAAAGAAAAAAGCGGTGGACGTTTTGCAGAATCAAAGGGAACGATCGTTCGCCGAGATATTTCTTTCGCGGCTCGCCCACGGTGCAGGATGGCGGATCGGCCCAAAAAGCCTTGTAATACGCACCGCGGTAGTAGTAGCACGTGAATCGAAAGCCGCCCGGCGCCCACAGAATGAGCATCGCTCCCGTAACCGAAGCAGGAATCCAGCTTGGCTGCGCCCCAAACCAACCCTGAGGGCCGAACAATTCCGGCGAATAAAACGGAGAGAGATACGGTCCGAACCTGAAATGCTGCCCCTGCATCGCAGCCCACGTGGAATAAACGATGAATGTCGACAATCCAAGAAACACAACCACCGGCTGAACCCACCAATTGTCGGCGCGCTGCGTCTGTCCGAACCCCACGCGCGACAACGGGACGTCAATCTGAGACATCAAGCCTCCTCACGCGATCGTGCTGTCTCGCATCCGTCATCAAACGCTGGCCTGATTGCGATTTGATACGGGCGCTAGCCATGATACAGGGAAATTCTATGTCATCGTTCTCGAAAACGATGCCTCGAATAAAAGATGGTGCAACGGTTGAGCATGAACGCGCCTGCGCCGCGTAATCAACTTCGGGTACGAGTCTCTGTGGTAGAGTTTTCGTGGCCGCCAGTTTGTAGACTGGCCGCCAAGCTGGATGAAGCGATGAGTACAGGACGCGAGATTCGCAGTTACGACTACGTGAATCATCCCTACGAACGCGTCCGCGACGCGTTGAAGCAGAATGCACTCCGGGTGTTCCAGTCGGCCACGAAGGCGGCTGCTTCGCGCGCGCAATCGGTCGCCGCTGAACTGCATGTCGACTTTGGCGGCATTGGAGTGAAGACGGACATCAATATCTCCGTGAGAAATATTGAGGAGACAGTTGATGCCAGTTCAACTCCCACCACGCGGTTGCAATTGGATTGGGAGGCCGCGACCACACCGAGATTGTTTCCGCTCATGAAGGGCGAGCTTTCCGTATACCCGCTGACCTCAACCGAAACCCAGTTGGATTTCTCCGGCGTTTACGAACCCCCCTTCGGCACCGTGGGAAAAACCATGAACGCGATCGCCGGCCATCGCATTGCAGAAGCGTCGGTGCATCGCTTCATGGGCGACGTAGCAGGATATCTCCGGCAGGCCCTGGCGTAGCTTACTGCGGCGTACTCCGCGTCCGATCATCTTTCTGATCGCGATAAAACTCCTGGAGCACCCGGAACGCCCGCTTCTTCTCTCCGCGGTCACTGATCAGGCCCTTCCGATTGAAGTAATCCTCGATATTCGGCAAGGTCCTCCGCGGGCTTCTGAAGTCTTTCAGAATCCACGGAGATGTTCCGCGCAGGAACGTGATGCGCTTCAGCATGGCGATCTGATGCTTGTAAAGATGTTCCTGATAATCCTCTGTCCAGCGTGTGTGTACACCGCCGCGGTAGCCGTAGAGAGCGTCGCCTCCGAATTCGCTCATGATGAGCGGCTTGTCGTATTTCGAGACCCAATCCGTCAGGTCCGCGTCCTCAGGACGCCGCACATACCATCCGATATATTCGTTGTCTCCCATTACATCGAGATCGTTCGCCACAGGATCCTCGATGTGGATGGTGAAGCGGTTCCCATCCACGGTCTCGGTACTCTGCAGCGCGGCTGACACTAGACGCGTGGGGTCGGCGGAATGTGCGTCCTGAATCAGTCGCCGCAAAAAGCGGTTCCGGGCATCGCTGATCGGCGTCTCGTTCGCTACGGAGTAAATAATGAGCGCGGCGCGATTGTGATCGCGCGTGATCATTTCGTTCAGCTGATTTTCCGCGTTGCGCAGCGTCGCGGGATTCTCCCACTGAATGGTCCAATACACCGGCACTTCGCCCCAGACCATGATTCCCATTTCGTCGGCCATGCGCAGCATCGCTTCGTTGTGCGGATAGTGCGCCAGCCGGACGAAATTGCAGCCCAGTTCTTTTGCCCAGCCGAGGGTCGTACGCGCGTCGTCTTCGCTCCATGCGCGTCCGGGGCGCGTCGGCGCTTCTTCATGGATGTCGATTCCGCGCAGGAACACCGGTTTGCCATTGAGCAAAATATCGGTCCCGTGGACATCAATCGACCGGAATCCGATGCGGTCGTTGACTTGATCGGTTTCGCTTGCGATCTCGACGCTGTACAGTTTGGGATTCTCAGGAGACCAAAGCACTAAATCGGCATCGAAGGAAAAGTCAGCGCGTCCCTTCGCATCCGTCTGGAATGTTTGGCTCAGCTTTGCCTCTGGAATTCTAATAGAGACTTTCTGCTGTAACTGCGGCCCATTAAGCTGAACCCAACCTTTTATGTGCCGCAAAGATCCTTTTTCGAGTTGGATGGAGTAGTCCTCAACAAAGGTTTCCGGTACCTCGACCAGAGTCACCGGACGTGTAACGCCGCCGTAGTTCCACCAGTCCGTGTTTACCGTGGGAACGTTTTCTTTGGCACGGGCGTCATTGACGCGCAGAACCAGAAAGTTGTCGTGCGGCCGCACGCGATGCGTGATCTCGAAATCGAAGGGAGTAAATCCTCCCTCGTGTTGACCAAGCGCTTCGCCATTCAGGTAAACATTCGCCAGATAATTCGCCGCTCCGAAGTGCACGAATAATCTTTTCTTCGGCCCTCTCGCGTAGTCAAACAATCGCCGGTACCACACGCTTCCTTCATAGAACAGCAGTCCATCTCGCTGCGTGTTCCAGTCTCCCGGGACGTTGAGTTGTCCGGAAGTGTCGAAATCATATTCCACCAGTTCTGACTCAGACTGCGGCTTGTAGTTTTTGTAAAAGGCGTTGTTGTTCGTCAGCGGCTGAGCGCGATAGTCCAGATACCCGACATCATAGGGATCAACAATCGCGTGCCATTTGCCATCCAGGTCGGCCGTCTGGCGCGCGCCGATGTTTTGAATCAACGGGGCAACTTGCGATGCGCCGGTTGCGGTAAGCAAAGCTGAATACAAAGCGAGGGTCAGGCAACGAAGCACGAGAGCTTGCGTCATGAGGTGTTGTCACCGCCAGAGGTGGAAGCATCATAAAGCATCAGGAAGCCGACCACCGTCAGAAAGTGAACTCCCCCAAAACTACACCTGACGCAGTGAGATTCATCTGGCCCGGTATCCAGACATCTCATCACTCCGCGAGAAGGCTTCAGCCCTTGACGACGCTCCTCGAGCGTCCGCAACGTCCATTATGGAGATCGCCGCCGAGCAGTTTCGATTGCCTCGACGCGCTGACTAGAGCAAACACAGATCGGTTTCAAGCTCGATTTCAAACTAAGGGAGCCCTCCAAACATGGGTTGCGCACGAATATTGCTTCTGCTGTGTATTGCCTCGCTGGCATCGATGGCCCCAACCCTGGTGGCTGCGCAGGAGTCCGGCAGCGGAGGACCAAAGCTTCGCGACGGGTTTGACGTCAACTCCATCGACAAAAGCGTCGACCCTTGCACCAACTTTTATCAATATGCGTGCGGTACCTGGTTGAAAGCAAATCCGGTACCTCCCGACCGCGCGGTTTACGCACGCTTTAGCGAACTCACCGATCGCAATCGCGCAATCGAGCGCGAAATCCTCGAGAAAGCTTCCGCGTCCAATGCTGCGCGCACTCCCAATGAACAAAAGATTGGCGATTACTATGCCTCGTGCATGGACGCGGCGGGCATAGAACAAAAAGGGATCCAGGCACTCGAGCCCGAGTTCGCCCGCATCGCGGCCTTGCGGAAAAAATCTGAGTTGGCGCCGCTCCTCGGGCACTACTCGTTGATCGGGGTCAGCGCTTTTGTTGGCTTCGGCCAAACGCAGGACGCCAAGGATTCTACCCAACAGATCGCTGTGGTCGGGGCAGGAGGCTACGCCCTACCCGAACGCGATTTCTATTTCCGGGACGATGCCAAGTCGGTCGAGACTCGCAAACAATACGTGCAACATGTGCAGCGCATGTTCGAACTGATGGGCGAAAAGTCCTCGCCGGCAGCCACCCACGCACAGACCGTCATGCGGATGGAAACCGCGCTGGCCAAAGGATCGCTCGATGTCGTTTCGCTGCGTGATCCCAATAAGACTTATCACAAATCGACAGTGAAGGACTTGCAAATTCTCGCTCCCGATTTCGACTGGAACGCGTACTTCGATGCGGCGGGTGCGGGACACTTGTCGACTTTGAACAATTCTGAGCCGGAGTTTGTCAGGCAAATGAACGCTCTGATCTCCTCCACCAGCCTCGACGACATCAAGGCTTACTTGCGCTGGTGGGTCGTAAGCGCGCAAACGTTGTTCTTGCCCCAGAACATCGACGACGAGGCTTTCAACTTCTACGGGCGCACCCTGGCGGGACGTAGAGAGCAGCAACCGCGCTGGAAACGTTGCGTCGATTCGACGGATGCAGGCCTGGGTGAAGCCCTCGGCCAGGTCTACGTGGAACGCGCGTTCGGCAGCGACAGCAAGGAGCGCACTCTGCAGATGGTAGCGGCGATAGAAAAAGCTTTGCAGCAGGACATCAAAGAGCTGCCCTGGATGACCGACGCGACCAAGCAACAGGCACTCAATAAACTCGGCAAGATCACGAATAAGATCGGATATCCCGACAAATGGCGTGACTACGGCGCACTCCAGATCGTCCGCGGCGATGCCATCGGGAATGCTTTTCGCAGCACCGAGTTCGAAAGCCGTCGGCAACTGGCCAAGATTGGCCAGCCAGTCGATCCCAGTGAATGGCTCTACAGCCCCGCGACAGTCGACGCCTATTACTACCCTCCGCAGAATAACGTCAACTTCATGGCCGGGATTCTGCAGCCGCCGTTTTACGAAAAGGATCTCGATGACGCGGTCAATTTCGGCGGAATCGGCGCAGTGATCGGACACGAACTGACGCACGGCTTCGATGATGAGGGACGCCAGTACGACGCGGAAGGGAATCTGCGCGACTGGTGGACTCCCGCGGATGAAAAGGCCTTTAACGAACGCACGGACTGCGAGGTCAAGGAATACAGCGACTTCACGGTCTCTGGAGGCGAGCACATCAACGGCAAGCTCACGTTAGGTGAAAATACCGCCGACAACGGTGGCCTGCGCATCGCCTACATGGCGCTGATGGAGCAACTCGCGACCCGCGCTCCCTCCGAGCGGATCGAAGGCTTCACTCCCGAGCAACGGTTCTTCCTCGGGTACGGACAAATCTGGTGTACGAATGCAACCGAGGAAGCGCAGCGTTTGCAGGTGCAGACGAACCCCCATTCTCCAGGCGAGTTTCGCGTCAACGGAACTGTGAGCAACATGGAACAATTCAGCAAGGCTTTCGGCTGCAAGCCGGGCCAGCGCATGGTGCGGGCGAACGCTTGCCGCGTATGGTAGGGAAGCGAGATGCGGAGCGGGCGCCAGACCTGCCGAATGAGCGTTAGACCTTTTTCCACGAGAAGCGGACTAGACATCAGATGAGCACGCTGTCGCTCGAACAACCCGATTCGGTCGAAGCGCGCCCCATCGCCAGCCCACTTCACACTCTGGCGCTGCTGGCGATACTGGCGACGCTCGCGATTCGCGGGATCTTGAACGCAAATCAAATGCACGCGAGTGCGTCGAGCAACGTTCCTCTTTACCTTAGAACGATAGCCACGGAGTGGCTTTTGTTTGCCCTGGTCCTCGCGGGTGTCCGGCTCGCTGGAACGCCGCTGGCTTTGGTTCTAGGGCCACGCTGGCGGTCTGCCGGCGATATGTTGCGGACTGTTTGCATCGGTATTGGATTCGTCATCGTTCAGCAATTTGTCTTGTCTGGAATCAGCCATTTTCTGCCGAACTCTGGCTCTGACCACGCCGTGCACTCCTTGCTACCCCGCGGCCCGCTAGAAATGATGCTGTGGGTGGCGCTCTCTGTGAGCGCTGGGATTTGCGAGGAGACCGTCTATCGCGGATACCTGCAACGCCAGTTTGCTGCGTTCACGCGGAGTGTTCCGATTGCCATCCTTCTCTCCGCCGCTATGTTTGGAATCGCTCACGGCTATCAGGGTCTGTGGAGAGCCGTTGTGATCGGGATCGACGGAGCGACCCTTGGCGTGCTGGCGCAGTGGTATGGAAGCGTTCGCCCCGGAATGGTTGGGCATGCCTTCAAAGACGCGGTCGCACCGTTGTTGATGGGTGGGCATCATTAGCATCATTCCGGCTCGGTTGCGCCTTCAGCTCACGTGCAGTGAGTCGATGAGTCGGTCGAGATTCCCGCGGTATCCACGGCTTAAAGAAAGCTTCTTGCCGTCGCGCAGAACGACGAGATATTCCCCGTAGCCGCAGGCTTCGAGGCGGCGGATGCGGTCCACATTGACGATGAGGCAGCGATGGATGCGCAAGAATTTGTCTGGCTGCAACCGCGCCTCGATGTCTTTAATCGTTTCGCGCAAAAGATGAACGTCAGGGCCGGAATGGATCTTCAGATAATTATGCGAGGCCTCAATCCAGTCGATCTCGTCCACCCGCAGAAACGAGACCTGTCCCCGGGTGCGGATCACGAGTCGCTGCAGGCCCGCCCGCGAATTTTGCGCGGATCGAAGGTCGCTGATTAAATTCTGTAGCCGTTGGAAGTGTTCCGATCCGTCTCCTAGGCGAGCGCGAGCGCGGTCAACCGCTTTGCGAAATCGTTCTTCGTCAAATGGCTTCAATAGAAAATCGAGCGCGTTGTGTTCAAACGCGCGCACTGCATAGGTATCGTGAGCGGTCGTGAAGATGACGGTGGGGCAGGATTGCGCGGGCAGACTTTCAAGAACTTCGAAGCCATCCATCCCCGGCATTTGCACATCGAGAAATAGAAGATCGGGCGCGTGTTTCGCGACGTTGCCGACGGTCTCGGGACCGTCTTTGCATTCGGCAAGCACTTCGATGCCGTAGGCCTCGGCCATCATAACAATGGCCTGTCGGGCCACCACTTCATCCTCGGCGACAATGGCGCGGATCGTCATAAGTTAAAGAAAACGTATCGGTACCGTCACAGGCGCTCCCGCCTACGCCACCGAAACTGCCTCCGTCTCCCCTTCGGCTGCGACTGCCACGTTAAACGGCAAGCGAACCTCGACTTCGAAAGAGCCTTCCGGGGTCTGCTGAACAGACAAGCGTGCTCCGCGGCCGTAGAGAATTCTCAACCTGTTTCTCGTGTTTTCGAGACCGATGCCGAGCCCGTCCGATCCGGGCACCGCATGCCCCGTCCCGTTGTCGTTTGTCACCAGAATGCGAAGCGTTTCTCCGTCTCGAAACGCGGCAATCTCAACTCGTCCAGATCCCGTTCGCCTCGCCACGCCATGCTTGATGGCGTTTTCCACCAGCGGTTGAAGCAGCAGAGCCGGTACCTTGGCCTCGAGTACTTCCTCCGCCACCGTAATCCGCGTCAGCATCCGGTCCTGAAAACGCACTTTCTCGATGTCCAGGTAAAGCTCCAGAAATTCCACCTCGCGTCGCAGCGCCACCTCGGGCGCATCTTCTCTAGCCAGACTCAAGCGGAGCAGGTCGCCAAGAGAGCAGATCATTTTTTGCGCCGAGCGCGGATCAGCCGTCACCAACGACGATATGGAATGCAGGGTATTGAAAAGAAAGTGGGGTTGCAGTTGCATTTTCAGAACCTGCAATTCGGCCTTCACCAGGTTGGTCTCAAGCAGTGACGCCCGCACTTCCTGCGTTCGTGTCCTCGCGTAGTAAGCCACCACATATCCCAGGACGGCCACGACGAGGTAAATCTGGATGTCCGCCTCGGCCTGTGAAAAGAAATATTGGCGAAGCTGCAAGGGCAGTGAAAGATGAGCCAGTTCGGGATAAACCCGTCCGTGAATCGACATCTTGACCAGGACGTCAACAGCAAGCGTGACGCCCATTCCAAGCAAATGCGCAGGTACCACCCGAAGTGCTCCGGCACGACCTATAGGAAATTTCGCGCAAAGAAACAGCACGATTGGAGTCAACAGGAACGCCCAGATCGCGTACGCGGAAACATTGATCGCGATCGCGTGGCTCCACGAAATGGGACGTCCCCGTGCCGCCTGGAATCCGTAGTTAAGCCAGGTGCCAAGAACGGCGAATGCCGCCCACAGACCCAAAAGATCGGTCCAGACTTTCCGCCAGTTTGGTTGCTCGGCTCTCGGAAGCAGCACTCGCCCCTCGCTCAGGTGCTGTTAGACGGTGTTGAGGGCAAAATGTGAGCCAAATGCCGACAGCGAGAAGCGACTACAGGCCGACGCCGACAATGACGGGCGTGCCACGAGGAGCCTCGTGCGAGCCACTCTCGGGCTCAAGAGTGACTACAAAGTTCTTGGCCTCGACACCCGCCGGGAGCGGCGGATTCACTACCGTCGCGCTGCCCCGCGCGTCGGGCCTGAACAATCCAGCGGCGATTGGCGCGCCGCCATTGGCCGGGAAGAGCCACAATTCATAAATCTTTTCCGCCGGCAGCGGCGCCAGATTACTGGCGATAAAGATCAGGCTTCGCGTGCGCCGCTGGTAGATTGCCTTGCCGCGCGGCTCCGGCTTGGTGCCGGCTGCGACCAGTTCGATTTTGGTAGCCTCGGGATCGAGCAACGTCGCCACTGTTTCGTTTGCTTCTTGCAGTTTGGTCCCCTGATCACCTAACTGCGCGCGCAGCAAGGCTACGTCTTGCTTGAGGCCCGAATCCTGGCGCAGTAATCCGATGCACACGAGGGCCATCGCAGCCGCGGCGACCCACCCCAAAGCAGGCCACCAGCGAGGGCGAACACGCTCTTGGGCCGAAGCTGCCGACCCCGTCAACCGTGGCTCGTCGGCGATTGCCGACAGCAGCCGCTGCCGCGCCCGCGCCGGAGGTTTTGGGCCAGCCGCTGTCAGTGACATAAGGCTTGCGTCCCCACGAAGCAATTCCAACTCGCGGCGGCACGAGGCGCACTCCGTCAAATGCATCTCGAGCGCTTGCCGCTCGGGCCCTTCAAGCGAACCGAGGGCGTAGAGCGCCAGGTCGTCCGCGAATTGTTCGTGCATGCTCATGCTGCCAACACTTTTCGCAACGAGAGTAAGCCGGTGCGAATCCTGCTCTTTACCGTGCCCAGCGGCTCGCCCGTTTTTTCTGAGATCTCAACGTGTGTCAATCCTTCGAAGTATGCCATCTCGAGCGCTGAGCGCTGCGAGAGGCGCCATTTCCTGCAATGCGCCCCGAACTTTATCCATCGCGCGCGTGCGGTCGGCATCACTGGCAAGGTCAGGCTCGACGGAAACAATCACGTCGTCAATATCGCTCTCCGGGCGCCGCCGCCTCAGCCTGTCAATCGCCCGATGACGCGCGATCACCGCCAGCCATGCTCCCATATTTCCCCGGCTCGCGTCGAAGGCCGTCGGCTGGCGCCAAAGCTGCATGAAGATATCCTGCAAAACGTCCTCGGCCGCGCCCGTATCTTGCAGCACGCGCAGCGCGACCGAATACACGATCGACGAATAGCGATCGTAAAGCGCCGCCATGGCACTCTGATCGCCAGACCGGATCGCTGTTGCCAGCGCAAGGTCGGACGTATTCGCGTTGGGGGCAGCGCTCGGCACGCCGATCTTCATCCTCCTGAAGTACGTCTCAGAGTGAGCTTTGGATTGCGTAGCGAAAATAGCAGTGGACAAGGGTCAGAAGCAAGGCCGCGCCTCGGACTTCAGACTTCAGACTTGGCCGCGCGCGTCATCAATTCTTCAATCGCTTGTTGCGGAGACTTTCCTTTTTCGAGGATGTCGAACATCTGCTCGGTAATCGGCATCTCGACATTTTTCTGGCGGGCCAAGCCGACCGCTGCCTTGGTCGTGAACACTCCCTCGGCGACGGCTCCGTGCATGCCGGCGATGATCTCGCGCAGCTGCCGGCCTTTGCCGAGTTCGACGCCGACGCTGCGGTTGCGGGAGAGATCGCCCGTGCAGGTGAGGACTAGATCGCCGAGTCCGGCCAGTCCGGCGACGGTATCGAGCCGTCCGCCGCAGGCGACGACCAAACGCGCGATTTCCGCGAGGCCCCGCGTGATCAGCGCAGCGACGGAATTGTGTCCGAGGCCGAGGCCATCGCACACTCCAGCCGCGATCGCGATGATATTTTTCAGGGCGCCGCCCAGTTCAACTCCCACGACGTCATCGTTGGTGTAAACACGGAAACGCGAATCGTTGAACGCCTGTTGCACCGCGCGCGTTACTTCTCCGTCCATGGACGCAACTGTAACCGCCGTCGGATCGCCGCGCGCCACTTCTTTGGCAAACGACGGTCCACTCAGCGCGCCGATGCGAGGGGTGAATCTGTTTTTCAGAACGTCGGCGACGACCTCGGTCATGCGCAACAGCGTCACATCTTCGATCCCTTTGGTGCAGCTCACAAATATCGCGTCGCGATGGAGCAGGGGCTCCATCCTTTGAAACAGCGCGCGGCAATGCTGCGAAGGCATGACGCTGACGATGATTTCTGCCGCGTCGAGCGCGATTGCCAAATCGTTGGTGGCTGAGATGGATTCCGGCAACGCGAATCCGGGCAGGAAGCTCTCGTTCATCCGGCGTTTCGCTATGCTCTCCGAGACCTCTGGTTCGTTCGCCCAAAGACGGATTTGGTGCGTGCCCTTGCGTCCGAGGACCATCGCCAGACCCGTCCCCCACGCTCCAGCTCCGATGACGGCAACGCGGCTCATCTGGCTTCTGCCCCTACTCTCGATCCGAATTTCGGCTCTGTTCCGCTAGCGAGCCGTCCAATATTTCGCCGATGTTTCCAGATGACGAGCACGGAAACGAGCGCGACGAAAATCAGTTGCCGCGAATCTGAATATTCCTTCAATCCCCACACGAGCAGCGGGAAGGCGACCGCGGCAACCACCGATGCCAGAGAGACGTAGCGGAAGGCGAACGCCACCAGCAGAAAGACGGCGACCATACACAAAATGGATTTCGGCGTTAGCAATATGAAAGCCCCCAAACTGGTTGCCACCCCTTTGCCTCCGTGGAACTTTAACCAGACTGGATAGAGATGGCCGACCACTGCAAAAAACGCGGCCACGGTCGCGATGAGCGCCTGATGCTGTCCAAAAAACGCACGCCCCAAAAGAACAGCCGCCAAACCTTTCGCCGCATCGAGCAGCAGGGTGACAACGCCCAGCATCGGCGACTTGCGAGCAACGTTGGTTGCGCCGATGTTGCCGCTGCCCGTAGCGCGCACATCGTCACCCGTAACCAGTCGCACCAGGAGATACCCGAACGGAATTGACCCAAGCACGTAGCTGACAGCGGCGGTGACGAGATAAGGATTCATCAGGAGTTCAAGCGCAACGGAAACCGCTCCAGCCTCGTGTACTTCGATCCTGCGGGTGAAAGTTGGCTCCGATAAAGAATAAACTCCCGAACGCTCATCGTTCCGAAATCAAGCTCACCCATCGCGCCGAGCCGCTTTTCGAGCACTGCGAACGTCTTGTTAGCACCGTCACCGGCGCGCCACTTCGGTGCTCCTGACCCGCCGCCAGCGCGCGCGAGAGTCAGATGCGGACTATATGGGCAGTCCTCGCGCGCCACGCCGAGTTCCGCAACCGCCTCATCGATCCTTGCAGCCAGCTCGCCGAGTTCTGGTCCCGCCTGAATCCCGATCCAGAATACGCGCGGAGCTTTGACGCTAGGAAAGAATCCGTATCCAGCGCAACGAATTTCGAACGCGCCCGCTTCCACACGTCGCAACCACGCCTCTATGGTCTGCACTATGGCCTCCACCTGAGCTGCCGTTTGTTCGCCGATAAATTTCAATGTGATGTGCAGTGACTCCGGACGCGCCCAGCGAGCATCGGGCGCAAAGCCCCGCACGCCTTCGACGAAGCGCTCTATGCGTGCGCGAATTTCGGAATCGAGATCGACGCCTATAAATATTCGCATGTATGGATGTAGATGTCTGTTACTGCGCGCACGAACGACCCACCTAGAGCAGCGCTCGCCGCACCATCTCCAGCGCCTGTAACGTGGAGAATTGCCGGACACGCTGCCGGTCGCCGAGAAAATTCCGTTCCACAACCTGCGTGCCTTCTTCTCCCGCGAGTGCGATGTAGACCAGACCCACCGGCTTCTGTTCGCTGCCGCCCGTCGGTCCCGCCACTCCAGTGATGCCGACCCCGTAACTCGCGAGGCAGCGCTGGCGAATGCCTTCTGCCATCGCCGCGCCCACCTCGCGGCTCACCGCGCCATGCTGATCGATCAGCGCTTTCGGCACGTTGGCAAATTGCGTTTTCAATTCATTCGAATACACGACCGCTCCCCCAAGAAAATAGCGTGAGCTGCCGCTGAGCGAAGTGATGCGTTCGGCCAGCATTCCCCCTGTACAAGATTCGGCGACCGCCAAAGTCATGCCGCGCATCTGCAACAGAAAGCTCACGATCTGCTCCATCGTTTCGCCTTTGCGCGAGAAAATCGCATCGCCCAGTTCGTCCTCGATCTTCTCGGCCAGTTCTTCGACGCGAGCTTCCGCCTCTGACTGCGATTCTTTCCGGCAGCGGAGATGAAGTTGAATCTCTCCCGCTCCGGCGAGGATCGTGGTCTCGACATCGGTGTAGGTTTTGTAAATCGGTGCGACTCGCGCATCCACCTGCGATTCCGGAATCAGCGCCATTTTGAGCGTACGCGTCGCGATGTGCCGGACGGGAATCCGCGCGCGCAACCGGGGGATGCATTCGTTCTCGAATATCCCTCGAAGTTCATGTGGCGGCCCCGGAAGCAGCAACAACAGCCGCTCCTGACCGTCATATTTCCCCGCGATAAATTGTCCGGGTGCAGTGCCCAGCGAATTCGGAAGCGCGGCGGCGCTCGCGATGACATCCGCCTGCTTCATGTTGTTGGGCGACATTTTGTAGCCGCGCTTGGCGAAGCGCTCTTCGAGTTTTGCGAGAATCTGGGAGTCGCGCTGCAATGGCAAGCCAAGAGCGTCGGCCACCGATTCGCGCGTCAGGTCATCTTCCGTCGGCCCCAGTCCGCCGGAAAAGACGATGATGTCCGACCGTTTCATCGCAAGTTTCGCGGCTGCCGTCAGCCCTTCGCGATCATCGCCGACGATGCACTTGAAACGAACTTCCACGCCCAGTTCGTTCAATTGCTCGGTGAGATAAAGCGAGTTCGTGTCCTGGCGATAAGGAGTGAGCAACTCAGACCCCACCGCAATGATCTCGGCATTCACGGGTAAAAGTGTAAATGAAGTTGTGGGTTCTGGAGGTGTGTGTGAGTACTACGCGCTCTGATAGGAAGAGGTGGATCGGACGCAGCCGAAATTCTATTAAAACCGTACGTGAATATCGAGCGCTACAGAGACCTTGCGGAGTCGCTTGTCTTTGGTCCACAAGAATGTTGAGGGCGAAAGGAAAACGGAGGCAATCAGGTGTGCGTCGGTCAGACCGATGCCCAGGCTGTACAGGCGGCGCGTTTCGATCATGGCCCGCACCTCGCCAAGCTGCGCCTCCCGCACTCGCGGCAGCAGATCGAGTAAAGCCAGCGTCTCGGTCCGGCTTTTTAGCGATCCAAGTGCCAGTTCAGCAACGATCAACGGATGGATTACGATCTGCCCCTGGTTTAGCTGCTTGCCCATCGCCGAATCGCGGGAACGCAAGTGGTCGATCCAGATCGAGGTGTCGGCGAGAATCAAACCGATCGCGCTCGAGACTGCGATCTCCGACGCGGGATATCTTTCAGAGCCGGCATGGTGCCTCCGAGGGATGCCAGTCTGCGGGCGCTTTCCCGCTCGATCAGAGCCTTCAAGGCCTCCCGAATCAGCGCCGTTTTTTCCGCCACTCCAGTGAACTCCTGCGCGGTGCGGACCAAGTCATCGTCAAGAGCGAGGGTTGTTCTCATGGGAACTCCTAGGCACTAATTGTAGCATCAGATGATGCCATGTATAGATGCCTATTTGCGGCGTGGATGTCGATGTTCAAGAGAACGAAAAACGCAGGATCTAGAGACCGTCCGCCGGCTGCTGTTGTGTCATGCAGTGCAGCGCGCCAAAGCCCCAAATCAAGTCCCCCGAATAAATCGGCACGATTTCGCGGGTGGGGAACAACTCCGCGAGCGTGTTGAGTGCGACGCGATCATTCGGATCGTTGAAGACGGGCACCAGCACGGCGCCATTCGCGATATAAAAATTGGCGTAGCTCGCGGGCAGCTGGCGCCCTTCAAAGATGACGGGACTCGGCATGGGCATCTCGACGATTTCCAGTTTCTTCCCATCGGCGGTGCGCGCGTTCTTGAGGCGTCCGAGATTTACCTGCAGGGGCGCGTAGTTTTCGCTTTGCGGATTTGGCTCAATCATCGTGACCACGGTATTGGGGCCGACAAAGCGCGTAATGTCGTCGACGTGTCCATGCGTGTCGTCGCCCGCGATGCCACTATCGAGCCAGATCACGGTTTGCACTCCGAAATAATCGGTGAACATCTGATCGTAGGCTGCGCGATCCATCGATGGGTTGCGCTGCTGCGTGGTCGACAGCAGACACTCCTCGGTCGTAAGCAGCGCGCCACAGCCGTTTACGTCGATCGATCCGCCCTCGAGCACGACGCGGCGTTTCCCGACAAACGGGTGTACCTCGCGAGCACCAGCTGCCTTCGCCATGTGCTCGCCACTCTTTTCGTCAAACTTGTAATTCGGATACTTGGCCCAGGCGTTGAATTGAAAATGCAGAGCAGCCAGTCCAGCATCGTCGCGATCGCGATCGGACTGAGACGACGGAGTCAGAAAGATGCAGCCCGAGTCCCGCGTCCAAACCCGGTCCGTGCGCCAGCGGTGAAAACAAACGCGATCGGAAAGCGCCCCCGCCTTGTCGAGAACCGCCGCGGCGCGTTTCTCGGAGCTCGCGTCGTTCACGATCAAATCCACGCCCTCATGCCGCGCCAGATTGCGGACGATCTCCGCATATACCCACGGAATCGGTTCGAATTTGCCCGGCCAGTCGCCGCGAAAATGCGGCCACGCGAGCCAGGTCGATTCATGCGGTTCCCACTCGCCGGGCATGCGGTAGCCCTGCGCAGCGGGAAGAGACTTGCTTTTCATCACGTGCGTGGCCCCTCGTCGCTCTGGATTTTCCGGCGACGCGCGCCGATTATTAACATTGCGACTCCCACGTAGAAGCAAGCTTTGAACCCATCGACGGCCAAGGCCCACGGCCGAGGCATGGGGTGCCCCGTTCCGAAGTGAACTTCCAACGGGCTGGGAACGACAATACCCAACGCCACCATCAACACGCCGACAATAACCAGCTTCGAGCCAGGGCGAAGGGTGGACGTCATTTAGCTCTCCTAATCGATTAGACGATTTACGATGGGCCCATAGGCATCGATTCGCCGGTCGCGCAGAAAAGGCCAGTTCCGGCGAACATCTTCGAGGTGCCGCAAGTCCACTTCGCCGAGCAGAATCTCTTCTTTGTCGTGCGATCCTTCCGCCAAGACGCGGCCAAACGGATCGCAGAAAAACGATCCTCCCCAAAATTCGAGGCCTTTTCCGGGCACGGAATTGCCGCGGATATCGCCGGTCTCAAAGCCCACGCGATTCACGACGCCAACGTAAACGCCGTTCGCAATCGCATGCGCGCGCTGAATCGTGCGCCAGGCATCATGCTGCGCCACGCCAAATTCCGCCTTCTCCGCGGGATGCCAGCCAATCGCTGTCGGATAAAACAGAATGCTCGCTCCCTGCAGCGCCGTGAGGCGCGCGCCTTCTGGATACCACTGATCCCAACAGACAAGCGTGCCGAGTTTCCCAGCCGAGGTGTCGAAGCTCTTGAATCCCAGATCTCCCGGAGTGAAATAATACTTTTCGTAGTAGAGGGGATCGTCGGGAATATGCATCTTGCGGTAGATGCCGCTGAGCACGCCGTCTGAATCAAAGATTGCCGCCGTATTGTGATAAAGGCCAGGCGCGCGCTTCTCGAAGAGCGACGCGACCAGCACAACTTTATTCTTCTGCGCCGCAGCCGCAAGCTTCTCTGTGGTCGGTCCGGGAATTGGCTCGGCGAGATCGAACAACACGGCATCTTCCCGCTGGCAAAAATACTGCGTCTGAAAAAGCTCAGGCAGGCAAACGACGTTTGCGCCCTTGTGCGCGCGGCTTCAGCCACGCGGTCGAGCGCCTTGGCCAGATTGTCGGCTGGTTCGGGTCCGCACGACATTTGAACCAGCGCTACGGTGAATTTATCGGGCACTTTGGCTCCTGCGCTTTGTCATTCCCAACAATTTGCGAATCGGTAGCATATCAAAGTGTTGGATGCCGCACCGATTGTTACGATTCCGTGAATGCCGTGCCGCATTTCGCTCACATCTAGTAAATTGTTTCTTCGCCTAAAACTGTCTTATTCGGAGGCTTCCAAGTGAAGCAAAAGGGTGTTGCAAAGCAGGGTCATCATAATGCCGCCAATCATCATCATAATCATGAAGAAGGCGCAGGCATCGACCGCAAGCTGCACGATCCCGTCGCGGACCGGCTGATTCCGCTCGAACCGCTCGACCTCAGCAAGATTAAGTCGATCGACGGCCTGGTGCGCGCCATGTCGCACACCGCGTTCACCGGGCGCCAACTCGGCGAAGCTGCTGACGTTCTCGAGGCCATGGCGCGCGATAAAGAGTGCTTTGTCGTCATGACCCTCGCCGGCGCCATGACCGTGGCCAAGCAGGGACTGGTGATTTCCGAGCTGATTGATCGCGGCATCGTCAACGCCATCGTTTCCACCGGAGCTCTCATGGCACACGGCCTCGTCGAAGCCACTGGGCGCGCCCATTTCCGCCACAATCCCGAACTCAGCGATGAGGAGCTTTACGAGGCGGGATACAACCGCGTCTATGACACGCTTGAGCCCGAACAGAATCTCGACGACGTCGAACGCGTGATGCACGCCGTATTCTCAGCATGGGACGCGAACGAAGTCATGTGCTCCTACAAATTGAATCGCGCCATCGGCGGATATCTCGCGAAGCGATCCAAGAAAGATCGCGGCATCCTCAAATCCGCTTACCAAAACAACGTTCCGGTGTTTGTTCCCGCCTTCTCCGATTCCGAACTCGGACTCGATTTCGCGTTGACCAATCGCGAGCGCGACAAGAAAGGCAGCGCGCGATTCCGTTTCGACCCCTTTGAAGACCTGGAATACTTTGCCGCAACCCTCTTGAGTCAAAAAAGGCTGGGCATTTTCACCATCGGCGGAGGCGTTCCGCGCAACTGGTCCCAGCAATTTGGACCGTTCATTGAATTGCGCCATCGCCGCGGCGGGGAAGACCTGCCGTTGAAGCGTTATCACTACGGCCTGCGCATCTGTCCGGAGCCGGTGTATTGGGGCGGGCTTTCGGGCAGTCCGTACAGCGAGGCCGTGTCGTGGGGAAAGTTTGTGCCTCCGGCCGAAGGCGGGAAGTTTGGCGAAGTCTTTGTCGATGCGACGGTAGGATTGCCGATTATCGTGGCTGCTGTGCTGGAGCGGCTGAAGAAGAAGCCGGCGGGAAAGAAGAAAATCATGCCGCAGAGCTAGGAAGTTTCCTATGCCGATAGGTGAAAACTCCTACAAAACAGCCGCCAGCGACTCCCAGAAGTACTGTACCGCACGCGAAGTACGCTAGTTGCAAGAGATATTGGGGAGTCCTGACATCGGCGTGCATCCGCTGGGTGAACACCATGAGGGCGATGGCAGGGACGCCAGCCGTGAGAGCTGATAGTCCGTACCGTTCGCGGTCGAAACCACTTGGCCTACCTTTCCATGCGAAATACCCTATCGCAGCCGAAATCGATGGCGCTCCTACAAAAAGAGCAAGGAGAAGCAGTCCATCAACAATCGGCAAGTATTGCGGGTTCATTACAGCATCCTAGTCAAAAATCAGTACGGCCGAAGCAATGACCGTGGTCCACAGCCCGCGCTTATCGCCGACGGCTGACTGGGTGACATTCGCGGTACGCACGATCTTGTTCGAGATGCGATAGATCTCTTTTTTCTCGTCCCACGATCGGTCGGAATCGAACTCCACGTTCAGAGTGGTTGCCAGCATTTCGGCAGCGAGCTCTTCGGCGTAGTCTCCGGCGGAGTCTTCCGTCTCTCCGAAGGAATGGTGCTCGCTGAGATAGCCGTAGGTGTTGCGGTCAGCGGGAATCGCTACGCCAATCGAAGACGCCAGCAGGCGGTGCGGCTCGTGCGTTGAGTTTTCGGCGACCACGGCGAAGACGACTTCTCCAGGTGACAGATAGGTTAGGCCTTGCGAGCGCGGGACCAGTTTGCAGTTGGGCGGAAAGATGGAAGAAACGCGTACCAGATTTTGCGCGGCAATGCCGGCGTCACGTAATGCGAGTTCGAAAGAAGTGAGGCGCTCTCGATGCTTCCCCACACCTTTGGTGAAGAAGATCTTCTTGGGGACCATGTCCTTGCCCAATTCGGTTTCCTCCAGACAAATTTTAGTTGAGCGGCAAATCTAACACAGCGATTTGTGACAATTGTATGAAAAAAAGAAAATCCACGCGTCGGCGACAGGCGGAGCTGTCCCTAGGCGCGCTTCGGTTCCTTCGCGACGAATTCAAAATGGGAAAAGGCAGAGCAGAACTTGGGAAGAGAGATGGAAGAAGTTCACTTTTTGCCGCCGAACGCGGACAACGGCGCTGCCGGGGAGCAGCGCCCGAATCTTACGCGGCTTCTTTTGTCACCAGCGCAGAAGCGGATTCGCGTGCCGGCGAACCGGCGACCCGCGAAGTCGTTGCTCGCGATCCTGCTCGCGATCCAACGATCTTCATTTCCTGCCAGTCGTAGCGGAATTCCCGTCCACAGTCCAGGCACGCAACGTATGTACCTGCACGTGGGGGCGCCGCACTGCGGCGCGATCCGGCGCGAACCGTGATCGGAAAACTGTAACGCGCATGTCTGCAACCAAACACAGCATCTACTAACTTCGATAACATCGCAAAACCCTCCACAGAATTACAGCAACACAACTGGGACGACACAGCACATATCCCCTTCACCTGGATACGTTTGCTAAATTAGATTCCAAAAGCGCTTAAAAGGTTCGTATGCGCTGCTGACGGAATCGGTACGGGCGCGAATACGCCACGGAATGAGGCACTTGCGGATGCCTGGGGGAATACTCGGGGCCAACTTTATGCGAATTCCTTTGACCTAGACCTAACTGCTCGACGAATCGGACTTCTTACTCGCCGAACACTTGGTCATGATGGCTGAGCGCAGCCGCGTTCGAAGGTCGTCGGGCAACTCGTAAAGCTCGGAGTCGCGATAAATCTCGATGGTCTTTCGCGTCGTGTCGCAAACCACGTAGCAGTTGTGGCACCAGGCCAAATGGTCGTCGAGTTCGGACTTGGTCCGTGCGTCCAGCGCCCCGTCGAGGTAGTTGGTTAATTCGTTTAGAAACTCAGAACACTTCACTGGTCGCCATCTCCACTCGCCTTTTTCTGAAAGAAGCGGTTCAGCCGCTCGCGCAATTGCAATCGCGCTCGCAACAACCGCGACTTCACCGCCGGGATGCTCAACTCCAGCGCGTCAGCCGTCTCTTCGGTCGAGAGGCCTTCCACGTCGCGGAGCACGAACACCGTCCGAAATCCCGACGGCAACCCTTGAATCGTGCGAGTCAAAATGTCCCGCAGTTCCGCCTGGTTGTACATCTGCTCTGGATTGGGGCTCCAATCCGCAACCTCACGGGGCAGCGAGTCATCTTCAGTCTTTACTTCTTCATCCAGGGAAACCGTTCTTTCCGGTTTCCTCCGGCGCAACTTCATCAAAGCTTCGTTTACAGCGATGCGCACCAGCCAGGTATAAAACTTGGACTGTTCCTGGAATTTCGCCAGGTTGCCATACGCTTTGAGGAACGCTTCCTGTACTACGTCCTCGGCGTCCTCACGGTTCTGCGTAATGTGCTGCGCAATTCGAAAGACGTTGCGGTCATAGCGCCGCACCAGCTCTTCAAACGCGGAATCGTCGCCGCGTTTCGCGCGCCTGACCAGTTGCATTTCCTCACTGACCGGCTGCTCGATATTGGGTTGGATGGTACTCATTCGTAACTTGATGCAGATTTTTCCAGGAACGTCTGCAACGCCCCGAATGCTATTGTACTTGGTGGCTGGAGTTTTTGCCGCGCCGGTCGGGCGGCTAGTTGGCAAAGGGGCTTCGAACGTGGCGTTGGCACCCTTTGGTACCCACTAGGTCAGGTACCAAGGTGTCCCTGGAATGCCTGCATTGGGCCATATAATTATTGGTTAGAAGGTAACCCCTTCGCCCCCCAAAAGAAATTTCACCTCGGAGCGCGAATGAAGGAACGCGGTTGGATTCAACCGATTGTGGAACGAGTGGTTGGCCAAGTCCTGGACAGCCATGCGGCCCAACTGCGCACTGAAATTGTTCATCGCGTGATGGAAGAGATCGCCGCGGCGCCCGGCCCCGCAGAAGAGACTAATGAAGAGACCAATTCGGATGGTCCCTCTTCGGCTGCTTCTGCCGACTTGGCCCGGACAGTGGCTGAAATCCAGTTGGGCATGTCACAGCGGGATATCCTACGCGCATTGCTCGACGGCAGCGCCCGATACGCTGCCCGCGTCGCGCTATTTATCGTGAAAGGCAGCCGTGCCTCCGGTTGGCAGGCGCGCGGATTTGCCAATAGCGACGCTATCAAAGATTTTGCTCTAAGCGAAAACTCTCCAGCGGTGGCTCGTGCCATCGGCGAGCGCGTGGCGACCAGCGCGTCCGAAGACAGTATGGACGAGCGCTTTCTTAAGGATTTTGGAAAACCGGCCACCGGCGAGGGCCAGATTTTTCCGCTCATTTTGAAGGATAAAGTTGCCGCCTTGGTTTATGCCGACGGCGGAACTGGAGAGTCGGGAGCATTCGATATTGGCTCGATCGAATTGCTCATGCTCGCCACAGGCGCCTGGCTCGAGGTTACTTCGCTGCGTAAGCAGACGCAGAAAGAACCCACCGCGGCGAATATTGAAACAGCGAGCGCGCCCCCAGCGCAAATGTCGGCTGCACCTGCTCCCGCATTTAACGACCCCTTCGCTTCGCATGCGCCTGCATTCTCTACTGGTCACGCGCGCGCCGCCGCGGCGTCGGCTGGTGAGTCGCCAGCCCCCGTTGTTGGCCCGGAAGTGGCTGCCGTTGAGGCGCCGCCTGCTCCATCTGCTCCATCGATGTCGCCCGAGGATCAGGACGTTCACAACAAGGCTCAGCGTTTTGCCCGGCTCCTGGTCGACGAAATCAAACTCTACAACCAGGCGAAAGTCAGCGAAGGCCGCAAGAACAAGGACCTGTACGACCGCCTCAAAGAAACCATCGAGAAAAGCCGGTCGACGTACCAAAAACGTTACGGGAATACCGTCGCCGGTTCCGGCAATTACTTTCACCATGAAATAATGAGGAGTCTCGCAGAAGACGACCCGTCAATCATGGGCGCCAACTTTCGGCAGTAGGTAGGGTTTGAGTGCGTCGTTTCGCGGTCTTGTGTTTCGCTTTTGTTTTCTCCCTGCTCGGTCTCAGTCGATCGCAGACTCCCGCTGGTCAACCCGACCCAGCCCCGCCACCCAAGACATCGAATCCTGCGAAGCGTCCCGCAGCGGCGACAAAGAAAACCGCGAGCCCGCCCGCCGCTACCAGTAAAAAGCCCAAGAAGACTGCCACCTCTACCACCAAAAAGAAGCATCGAACCGTCTCTCCCCGAGTGCGCCGCGTACGCCAGGCATTTGTTGCGTCCGCCAATCTTCGGCCGATGGCGCAGCAACTATTGCAAGACCGCACTCCCACCGCGTATGCCGGAGTTGAAGCCTACGCTCGCCGCCATGCAAAAGAAGATGCCGGAGCCCTGGCCTGGCTCGTCGTCGGTTACGCGCACACTCTCGACCACGAATACGCCAAAGCGATCGACCCGTTTAATCGCGCCAAGGCCGGAGCCAGCGAACTCGGAGACTACGTTGCTTATTATTTGGGCGACGCCTACGTCAATACGGCGCATAATGCCGAGGCGCTCGCGACGTTAGCCGACTTCAGCAAGAACTTTCCCGACTCGCTTCTGATCCGCGATGCTCACCTGGTCTACGCGAATGCTTTGCTCGAGGAAAATCGCGCAGAAGAAGCGGCGGCTTTGCTCGAAAAGGACCGCACCCCGGTACGAAGCGATATCGAATTCGATATCGGACGCGCCTACGAAGCCGCCGGCGACACCGAAAAAGCGGCAAGCGCGCTGCGCAACGTCTACTTCAATTTCCCCAACAGTCTCGAAGCCGACGCCGCGGGAAGGGAATTGCACAAGTTAGGAATCCCGGGCTCGGTCGGTGAGCGCCGCACTCGCGCCGATTTGCTGTTCAAAGCCAGGCACTACTCCGACGCGGTTGACGCGTATCGCGGACTCGTCGACGAGGTGAGTCCCGCAGGCCGTCCGGAGGTGCAAATCGCACTCGCCGCAGCACTCCAAAAAAGCGGCGGAAACAACTCCAGGGCTGCCCGCCAACTCCTGACTGCGATGGGCGTGCAGACCGGCGACAACGAAGCCGAGCGCCTCTACCTGTTGAGCGAGAGCGAGCGCTCAACCAGTGACGAAGACGCGGTACAAAATACGCTAACCGAACTGCGGCAATACGGGCCGACGAGCCAGTGGCTGGAACAAGCCTTGCTTTCGGCCGGGAACATGTATCTACTCAAGCACGATTTCGACCATGCGATCGACTATTTCCGCGAATTACAGCAACGCTTTCCCGATGGCACCCACGCCTCCTCGGCGCATTGGAAGGCGGCATGGCTGACGTTCCGGCAAGGCCGAACTGCAGATGCGCGCCAGGCGTTTGAAGATCAAATCGCGCTCTATCCCGATTCCCTTGAGGTTCCGAACGCGTTGTACTGGCGCGCGCGGATCGCCGAAGAAGAAGGCAATCCAGCCATGGCGCGGGCCTTTTATCAGAAGCTTTCCGACCGCTTTCGCAACTACTACTATGCTGAACTCGGCCGCGAACGCTTGAAAGGATTGCCGGCGGCGGAGGAAGGTCCGGTAACAGCGTCGATTGAAGACGCACCGCACTATGCCCTCCTTGATCACGTTGGGTCGCTCTCGACTGCCGGAAAAATTACCGCCTCCGATCCTCCCGACGATAATCTTCGCGTTGAGCGCGCGCGTCTGCTTTCAAACGGTGCGCTCGCCGATATGGCTGTCCGCGAATTGCAAGCCGCTGCGAGTCAAGAAGGCGGAGCGTGGGCGCCGCCTGAAATGGCGCGTGTCTATCAAGACGGAGGCCGCTACGATCGCGGCATCCAGATCATGAAGCGCACCACGCCTAACTATTTCGCGGTCGATATTCCCGACTTGCCGCGTCCTTATTGGGAAGCGCTTTTCCCGAAGGCTTATTGGGCCGATCTACGCAAATATTCATTGCTCAACGGGCTTGATCCGTATCTGGTCGCATCGCTGATCCGGCAAGAGTCCGAATTCAATGCAGCAGCCATCTCGCACGCTAACGCTGTCGGCTTGATGCAGCTTCTTCCAAGCGTCGGGAAGAGCGTCGCCAAGCAAGTCAAACTCAAGGGATACAGAGCTCCTCAGCTCTACACACCAACCGTCAACCTCGAACTCGGCACGCGCTACTTCAAGGAGATGGTCGACCGATACAACGGCCAGTTCGAATATGCCCTGGCCGCCTACAACGCCGGCACCGACCGCGTCGGTGACTGGCTGGGACAGGGGCACTACCGCGATCCGCAGGAGTTTGTCGAATCGATCCCGTTCACCGAGACGCGTGAGTATGTGCAGGCGATTCTGCGGAATGCCAGCGTTTACCGGCAGCTCTACGGAACACCGTAGAGACTGGGATGCGTCGGCATTAGCTAGCTGCCTTCGAGCACCATGAGCGTCGAAGTTCCGTGTGCCAGAACTTTTCCGTCCGGCCCCCGCAACTGCGCTTCCGCGGAAACAATTCTGCGGCCCTTGGACACGACTCGTCCCTCGGCGCGAACCCGTCCCGTGTCCGGCAGAATGGGCCTCGAGAAGTTCACCTTGGTCTCGACCGTCGTGTAGACCGCTCCCGGAGGAAGCAGCGAGTGACAGGCGCATCCGGTGGCGCTATCGATTAAAGCCATGGCCCAGCTGCCATGCACCGTGCCCAGTGGATTGAGCAAATCCGGAGCGGGTTCACCTTCGAACGCGGCAAATCCATCTCCGACCTCGACCAGCCGGAATGACAACGTCTTGCCAATCGGCGGAGGCGGCAGTCGTCCGTCGATCACGGCCTGCAGCGCTTCCTTGCCGCTCATACCCGCAGCGTTCGGAGAATTCGCGACACCCTGATGAGACTTTTTCATTGAACTCGATGCTCTGAACTCGAATGCTCTGAACTCGAATACTCCGAAGATTCCGTGAGCGTTGCTCTAGGCCGACTGTTGACTGGGCGACTTCGTAAAGACGATTTCGAACACCAGCAGGCAAGCTCCCACCACAATCGCGCTGTCAGCCACGTTAAACGCCGGCCACTGATGCGGGCCAATATAGAAGAGCAGGAAATCCACCACGTGCCGGCTGACCAGGCGATCCCACAGATTGCCGAGCGCTCCGCCCAGAATCAATGACAGGCCGATTCCAGTCGAGGTCATGGCGTGACTGTTTTTCCAGAGCAGCATCGTAACGATCAGTAGCGCAATCACGGAAAAGACAATAAGCAAGCCGATTTTCCATTCCGACGGAGAGTCGGCAAAGATGCCGAACGCCGCTCCTGGATTTTCCGCGTGAATAATGCGAAAAAAACCGGGAATCACCGTGATGCTGTCGTGCAAGGAAAGGCGCCGCGCGATCGTGATCTTGGTGACACGATCGAGAGCCAGGACGAAGAGTGCGATCAAGAAATGATATTTGCGCATGAGACAAAAAACCGTCTCTCAAGATTATCGTGTTTCGGCGATTCGTGGAACGAACCCGCGATTCGATCTCGATGATTCGAGTTGGCCCTGTGATAAGGTTTGTTTCAAAGAGGGCTGCCATGTGTCTGCGGTGCTCCCGTTTTTTCTGTCTTGCTTTGCTGGTGTCGGTCGCGGAGCTTCTCCACTCGCAATCCGTCGCCTCGCAATCCGTCGCTCCTGAATCCGGCAAGCCCGTCACCACCCTCAAAAGCAAAGTCCGGTTGGTGGTCGTGGACGCGGTAGTGACCAATGGTAAAGGGGACGCCGTCCCCGGGCTGCAAAAGCAAGACTTTGAGGTTCTGGAGGACGGTAAAGTGCAGACTGTCTCCTCTTTTGAAGAGCATCACGGCGCTCCACCGACTCAGATTAAATTGCCTCCGCTCCCTCCCGGCGTCTATACGAATTTCCCGGTTACGCAAACGGCGGACGCGGTCAATGTCGTTCTGCTAGACGCCTTGAACACGCCGGCGCGGGACCAGTCGTATGTCCACGCCCAGATGCTGAAGTATCTCAAGACGATTCCGCCTGGTACGCGGGTCGCAATTTTCACGCTGGCCTCGCGGCTGCGCATGATTCAAGGTGTGACAACCGACTACCAGGAGCTGCTCGCGGCGCTGAACGGCCCGAAAAGCACGCCAAGCCAATCGGCATTACTACCCTCCAACGCCGAGGCCGACGCATATCAGAGACTGATCGACTTCATGCTTGAGAATTCCGGCGGATCCGGAGCCGCGCCAGCAACCCTGGCGCTGGCAGCCGTCGATCCCATCAATGCCATGAAGCAGTTCTTGGCTGACACCACCGTCTTCCAGACGGAAAACCGCATCCGCATCACGCTCGAGGCCCTCCAGCAACTGGCGCGCTATCTTAAGGATGTTCCGGGACGCAAAAACGTGATTTGGTTTTCCGGCTCCTTTCCGATCAATGTTTTCCCGGATCCCGATCTGCCTGAGCCATTTGACGTGACGCGGAGTTTTGAGGAAGACATCCGGAAAACTGCCGATTTGCTCGCCGCCGGCCAGGTCGCTCTCTACCCAATCGCGGCTGAGGGGCTTGCCTCCGATCCTGCCTACGAGGTCAGCGGCAAGGAGATAGGCGAGAAAAGACCGTCACTGGCGGTTCAGGACCAAGTCCGAATGTTGAGAAACGGCGGCGTGATGCGCGATTCGGACCATCTGGTCATGGACGAATTAGCCAATGAAACCGGCGGCCACGCTTACTACAACACGAACGGACTGAATCAGACTTTGGCTCGGGTGATTGACAACGGCACACACTACTACACACTGACCTACACGCCAGGCAATCAAAAGATTGACGGGAAATTCCGGCGTATCCACGTGAAGCTGGTCAATATCAATGGCAAATACTCCGTGGCCTACCGGCGCGGATACTTCGCAGATGACCTTGAAGCAGTTCTCGGCGCCGGATCGAAGCCCGAAGCCGATCCATTGATGCCGCTGATCGGACGCAATTTGCCAAACTATACGCAGGTTCTCTACAAGTTGCTGGTGCAGCCCTCGAACCCACAGCCCCTGCCAGACGCCGCCAGGGCCGGCAGCAATGCCGACATGAAGGGACCATTTACGCGCTACAGCGTGGACTTCGCAATCTCGGTAGGTGACCTAAAGCTCGAACCGGAGCCGGACGGCGCTCGCCGCGGCGCAATCGAAGTTGCGCTGATTGCCTATGACATTGAAGGAAAGCCGCTAAACCTTGTTGCCACGCGGGGAGAAGTCCGCCTGAACCCTCAGGAATACGCGAGTGCACAAAAGGCGGGCCTGCAGATTCATAAAGAAATCGATGTGCCCAACGGCGACACGTACTTGCGCACCGGCGTCTACGACATGAAGTCCAGCGCGGCTGGGACGCTCGGGGTTCGGTTGACCCATGCCGAGACGGCGGCCAAGTAGGAGTGCTCAGAGTTCTTTCAGCACAGCACTACAGCGTTCGCAGACGGTGGGGAAGTTCTTGTCCTCGCCGACGTGCGTCGAAAAATTCCAGCAGCGCTCGCACTTCTCCCCCAGAGCCTTGCTCACCTGCACGACAACCGGAGCATCGCCATTGGACGCCCCCTTTTTGAGTTCGACCGCGGACACAATAAAGAAGTAGCGCAAGTCATCCTTAAACCGCTCCAGCACTGAAAACACTGGGTCGGATGCCATCAATGTGACCTGCGCCTGCAAGTTCGCTCCAATCAGCTTCTGATTGCGGGCTTCTTCCAATGCCTTGAGCACGGTTTCGCGGACGGAACGGATGACCTTCCAATCTTCCGCTTGACGAGGATCGGGATCGATCGCGACTCCGCTGCCGAGAATGTCGCCCGGTTCCGGAAAAAGACTGAGATGGACGCTCTCGAGTCTCGACGCGACCGTCGGCAAGTAGCCCCAGACTTCCTCGCAAGTGAAACTCATGATCGGAGCGAGCAGTCGCGCCAGCGCCTCTCCGATATGCCAAATCGCAGTCTGCGCCGCGCGCCGCTCCACCGATCTGCGCGCCGGAAGTGTAGAGTCGATCTTTCAGCACGTCGAAGTAAAACGCGCTCAGCTCCACGCCGCAAAAGTTATTGATGCGGTGGTAGATCTTGTGGAACGCGAACTCTTCATACGCTCGCTGCACATCTGCCGACACCTCGACCATTTGTCGCAGCATGTACTGATCGATCGGCTGCATCTGGTCGAACGTAACCGCATCAGACGCAGGATCGAAGCCATCGAGATTGCCGAGAATGTAGCGAAACGTATTGCGTATGTCGCGATAGATGCCAGCGACGCGCTGCATGATCTGCGGCGAGCACGCGACATCTTCGCGGAAGTCGACCGAAGCCACCCACAGGCGCACGATTTCTCCGCCGAGCGTATCAGCGATCTCGACTGGATCGACCGTATTGCCGAGCGACTTCGACATGGCGCGCCCCTGCTCGTCGAGCGTCCATCCGCTGGTCGCGACCATGCGATACGGAGCGCTACCCTCATAGCCGATGGCGCAGAGCAGCGAAGAATGGAACCACCCGCGGTGCTGGTCGCCGCCCTCGAGATAAAGGTCGGCGGGCCAGGGGAGATTCGGCTCGTGGCCAAGCACAGCGGCATGGCTCGATCCCGATTCAAACCACACATCGAGAATGTCTGTTTCTTTCTTGAATTTCGTTCCACCGCAGTGCACGCACTTGTGTCCGTCGGCGAGAATCGCGTCGGCTTCCGGCGTGTACCAGCCATCGGCGCCGTGTTCCGCAACGAATTGCACGACCCGGCGATTGATATGCGGATCGTTCACCGGTTTGCCGCAGTTATCGCAGAGAAAGACTGCGATCGGGACGCCCCACACGCGTTGCCGTGAGATGCACCAGTCGGGCCGCGTTGCGATCATGTTGGAGATCCGCTCTTCTCCCCACGCCGGATCCCACTTCACTTTGGCGATCTCGGCCAGCGTTCGGCTGCGCATCGTCTCCCCACTCGCAGACCCCTTCATCGGCGTCTCCATCCCGATGAACCATTGCTCCGTCGCGCGAAAAATCACCGGATTATGGCAGCGCCAGCAATGGGGGTACGAGTGCTCCATCTTCTCCGCATGCATCAGCACGCCGCGCGCCTTCAACAACTCCATAATCGGAGCGTTGGCATCGAATATGCGCTTGCCTTCGTACTCCGGCAGTCCATTGCGTAAGATACCCGCCTTGTCGACATTGCAGGTCGGATCGATCTTGTATTTCTGGCCGGTGATGAAGTCTTCAGCTCCGTGTGCGGGAGCGGTGTGCACCACGCCGGTACCGGTATCCATGGTGACGTAGTCGGCGAGTACACCCAGCACTTTGCGATCGAGAAACGGATGCTGGAACTCGGCGTATTCCATCTTGCGCCCAGGAAAGTGGGCGATCTCGCGAGCGGATTGCAGGCCGGTCTTCTCTTTCACGGCTTCGGCGAGTCGCGCGCCTACGATGTAAACCGAGTCCCCCGAATCGAGCGCCACATATTCCTCATCCGGATGAAACGCCACCGCCATCGAAGCAGGCAGCGTCCACGGAGTGGTCGTCCAAATGATGGTAAAAACCTTTTTGCCGGCGAGCGCTGGGTCGATCGCTGCCGGATCCCCCGCGAACGCATACTTCACCCAGACCGTTGGGCTGGTGTGATTCTCATATTCGACTTCAGCCTCGGCCAGCGCCGTCTCGTCAAACACGCACCAGTAGACCGAACGCAGTCCCTTATAGACGAAGTCGTTTTCCAGAAATCGGTACAGAATATCGAGCACGGCTGCTTCGTACTGCGGCGTCATCGTCGAATAGGGATTGTCCCACCGTCCAAAAACTCCGATCCGCTTGAACTGCGACCGCTGCAAATCGAGAAACTTCTCTGCATACTTGCGGCATTCACTGCGTACGTCCACCGCTTTCATCTGCAACTTTTTGCCACCAAGCATCTGGTCGACTTTGATTTCGATCGGCAGACCGTGACAATCCCAGCCGGGAACATACGGCGCATCGAAGCCAGCCATGTTCTTCGACTTGACGATGAAATCCTTAAGGCATTTATTCAGCGCGGTGCCCAAGTGAATCGGTCCGTTGGCGTAGGGAGGCCCGTCATGCAGCACATAGGTCGAGGAGCCCTTGCGCACTTCACGGATGCGGTCGTAGATCTTCTGCTCCTCCCAGCGAGCCAACATTTTGGGCTCATTCTGCGGCAGGCCAGCCTTCATCGGGAAGCCAGTTTTTGGTAAATTGATAGTGGATTTCAGGTCCGTCGGCACTTGCAGGGTTCTCCCAACTGATTGAATCGTTTCATTATATAGGGAGCGCGGGGAGAGACGTTTTGTTGGAGCCCGCGTCAAAGAGGCGGAGTCATAAAAGTACTGTTTAGGCCCCAGAAAAACCGTGTACAATTTTTGACAGTAGGAAATCTGCGCGCATCTAACGAAGGACTGGCGAAGGATTGGCCGCGCGGTGGGGCATTTAGTTTTGTCCGTTGCGGGCGACCTTTGCTTCGGACTCACGCATCCAATTCAGCGGCTATAGCGTTCGCCGTTCAAGCGTTTCTGGACCAAGCATTTCTGAACTTAATGTAGCGGCTCGGGAAAATATGGCAGAACTCGAAACACCCGAAGTACAGCCTCAGGTGCAGGGCCCGGAGCCTGAGCTGCACCTTCTCCTGCAGAACCAGACCCTGGACGAGTCTCTGTGGAAATCCTTGTTTCAGAACCTCGACGAGTTCTTTTTTCCGAAGAAACTGCCACCGCTAGTCCTGACCTCCAAGCCCGTCCCGGTCCGCGACATCTGGGGCTTCTACAACTACAAGAGTCGTGGAGCTGCGGGTTCGACTGCCGTTCATATCCTGGCAGTGCTGATCATCATCCTGGTCACGTATCTGGGCAAGAGGGTCATTGTCGATAAGCCGAAGGAGACAGTTGTCCTGATCGCTCCCGATCTCCCTACGCTCGAATCCTCCAAGAGCCAGAGTGGCGGCGGCGGTGGCGGCGGAGATCGCGACAAGTTGCAGGCATCGGCTGGACGCTTGCCGAAGCAGTCAATGCAGCAAATCACTCCTCCGATGGCGGTTGTGCGCAATCTGCAACCGAAGCTTGAGGTTCCTCCAACCATAGTCGTTCCTCCTGAAGTTCACCTGCAACAATCGGCGCTACCCGATTTGGGCAACCCCTTGTCGCGTCTGCCGTCGGTGCCTTCGAACGGAGTTGGCGGTGGCGGTGGCATTGGCGACGGCAGCGGTGGTGGTGTTGGCAGCGGGCAAGGTCCTGGATATGGTCCCGGTTACGGAGGAGGGGTCGGCGGCGGCGTGTTTCGGGTTGGCGGCGGCGTCTCCGCGCCGAAAGAAATCTACGCGCCCGAGCCTGAGTACTCTGAAGAAGCCCGTAAGGTTAAGCACATGGGCGTCGTGGTCCTGCAGTTGACGGTTGGCCCCGATGGAACGCCTCGTGACATCCGCGTCGTGCGGACTCTGGGATTGGGTTTAGATGAAAAGGCAATCGAGGCGGTGAAGAAGTGGCGCTTTGACCCCGCCAAGAAAGATGGCAAACCAGTTGCCGTCTCGGTGAACATCGAAGTCAACTTCCATCTATATTGATTTTGGCCAACGGAGAAGTTAGGAGCCCAGGAGACGGCCGCGAGAGCGGTCGTTTTTGTTTTGCCGAACTTACCTATTCCTTCAAATCTACGTGCAATACGTCTTCTACTGGAAGCCCGAGAAATCTCGTTCCCATCTTCCGAAACTTTTCCGCCGAGTCGGTGGCAAAAAACTTAAGCGTAGCGCCGGCGCCTCGCCGGCCGTCGATGGGACGTCCCTTTGTTGCAGTTTTGGATAAGGCCAGCAAGCGGCCGACCTCGTGCGCGGTAGACTCAGCCGAGTCGACAATCGCAACATGTTCGGGAGCCACGCGACGCAGCAACGGCCTGATCAGAGGATAGTGCGTACACCCCAGCACCAGGACGTCAGCGTCTGCCGCATTTTTTGACGAGGTCTGCGAGGAAGTTTGGGAAAACGCCTCGGCCAGATAAATTCGCGCCACCTGCTCGGTCACCGCGTGCTCCACCCATCCCTCTTCGACGAGCGGCACAAAGAGCGGGCAAGCCTTCTCGTAAGCCACGACTCCGTGCGCATTGAGTGCATGCCGGTAGGCGTGACTGCTGACCGTGGCCTCGGTCCCGATGACGACTACTTTCTTGGAACGCGTCGCATCTGCCGCAGCGGCTGCTCCCGGTTCGACCACGCCGATTACTCGCACATTGGCAGCCGCTTTGATCTCGGGGAGAGCCAACGCGGTAGCTGTGTTGCACGCAATCACGAGCAGCTCAGCGCCCTGTTCCTGTAAGTAGCGCACCGCGTCAACGGCGTAGTGTGCGACGGTTGCCGCCGATTTTGATCCATACGGAAGGCGCGCCGTGTCACCAAAGTAAAGATAATCAGCGGAAGGAATGTGGTCGACGAGCGCCCCGAGCACGGTCAGCCCGCCGACACCGGAGTCGAACACACCAATCGTCGGCCTGAGGGAATTGGTCACAGTTGGTCACAATTGCCACGATCAGAATTCTAACATCGTCAAAGTTATGTAGAGACGCGGCTTTGCCGCCTCTCCACAGCTACCGTAATGTGCTGACCTTCATCGGTGTCGCGTCCACATCCGCAAACGAAAACGCGATCGAAACGTTCGGATAGGCCTTCCCGGCAATCTCGACGTAAGGATAAACAAAATAATTCAACGGCTCCCCGTCCTGCGCCGGAGCAAGTTTCAAATCCCGCCCTTGCGTGAACTGGATACGATTCACATCGTGCGCTCCGAAAAAGTAATCGTGTTTTTCCTGATGCTTCCAGGCCTCCGAAATGTCGACCGGAACCCATCCAGTCGAGTCCAGATAAAACTCAGCCCAGCAATGGTAACCGGGAATCTCGGCCGAATGTTTGTCGGCGGGAAGCGGAAATCCAATCTGAAAGCGCGCCGGAATCTCCTCTGCCCGTGCCATTGAAATAAACACAGAATGGAAATCGGTGCAGTTGCCGTGTTTCGAATCGCAAGCCCAGAGCGTGTCTCCGTGTCCCCACCCCTCGCCGGTCTTGTCGTACTTCATGGTGCGGAAAACATATTCATAGATGTCTTTGGCTCTTTCGAGCTGGGTGGTCGCGCCTTTCGTTTCCTGCGCTGCCAGTTGCGCCGGGACTCCAGTCACGGGAACCAACCGATCCGGCTCCAGAAAGCGCGCCAACTCCAGACGCGGCGCTCTTCCCGGCGGTGCCTCGACGACAGACTTTCCGTTGACCAGCACTACGTGCTCTTTCCGCACCACGTCGTAATCCACCGAAAACTTATATTCGGCCTTGTCCGCTTTCGCTGCTTCGGCGTAGAGAACTTCATTTCCATATTCAGGCTGGTGGACCTGCTTGAGCCGCAAGTCGCCATCTTTGGACGTTACTTTCACATCCTGAAACGCATCGGAGTGCGCCAGCGGAATCCACACGCGCACGCGCTCTCCGGCGCCGACATTTTTCACCGTGAACGAATAATGAAATGTGAAGTGGCGTTCCTTTTGCGCGAGCGCAGTTTGGGTGAAAACGGCGAGAGACGACAACACCAGCAACGACAAGAAAAGGGATCGACGCGACATGATGCATTCCTTTCGACGGACTCTCTTTATTCAGTGCGAGGTTCAGTGCGACGTTAAGAACGAGGTGACTGGGAAACGGCCGACGGACGTTTTAAGGTGGGACTACCGTCAAGTAAAACCACGACCGGAGAGTCGAGGTGCAGAGCGCATGATTTCGCAGTTTGCCTGTGCAAGGTGGTCGATGTCAAATCCGGTTATTAATCATGCGAGCGCCTACCAACACATTGAGGATCGGGACATAGCATCGCAGTTGCCTCACCCAACCGCTGCCCGTTATCCTTCAGGCCATGCCCAGCACTCTAGTCGAATGCGTCCCGAATTTTTCCGAAGGCCGCGATAAATCCAAAGTCGACGCTATCGTCGACGCCATGAAAATCCCCGGAGTGTACCTGCTCGACCGCGAATCGGATTCCGACCACAACCGCTCGGTCATCACTCTGGTCGGCGAGCGTGAAGCGATTCAAGAAGCCGCCATTCGCGGAGTCGGCAAGGCCGCCGAATTGATCGATCTCACCAAGCATCAAGGCGCGCATCCCCGGATGGGTGCAGCCGACGTCGTGCCGTTTATCCCGATCGACGGTGTCACCATCGAAGACTGCGTAGCCATGGCCCGCCACGTGGGAGCGGAAATATCCAGGCGTTTCCAGATCCCCGTGTACCTCTATGAAGCCGCAGCGGTCACTCCTGAACGCCAGAATTTGGAAAACATTCGCCGCGGACAATTCGAGGGCATCCGCGCCGACATCGAAACCAACCCCGCCCGCAAACCCGATTTCGGTGAGCCACGCATACATCCAACCGCGGGCGCGACCGTGGTCGGAGCCCGCAAAGCTCTCGTAGCCTACAACGTTTTTCTGAACACTCCCGACGTCGATATTGCGAAGAAGATTGCGAAGGCCGTGCGCTTCTCGACCGGAGGCCTGCGCTTCGTCAAAGGGGCGGGATTTCTGGTCCGCGGTCTGGCCCAGGTGTCGATGAATCTCACGGACTTCGAGCAGACTCCAGTCCACCGCGTTTTCGAATTCGTGAGACGCGAAGCAGCGCGCTATGGCGTAATTCCAGTCTCGAGCGAAATCGTTGGCCTGATTCCCAAGAAAGCTCTCGAGCAAGCCGCTGAATGGTTCCTGCAAGTTGAGAATTTCGACTCCTCGCTCATCCTCGAAAATCGCTTAGCCGCCGTGATGACCGGCAAGATGGCCGTCGGAGGCCTGCGCGCCGGAGTTGAGCCTTTCATCGAACAGCTGGCCGCTCCGACCGCTACACCAGGAGGCGGAAGCGCCGCTGCCGCCAGCGGAGCCATGGCCGCCGGATTAGCCGGCATGGTGGCGTCGATGTCGCGCGGCAAAAAAGCGTACGTGCAATACGAATCCCAACTCAGCGAAGCCATCGCCCGGCTTGCCCAACTTCGAGAAGATCTTAAGTCGGCCATTGACGCCGACGCGGAGTCCTACAACGTGGTCATGAAGGCTTATAAGTCAGCGAAAGAATCAGCCGACGGCGCTGCCGCGATCAGTTCCGCCCTCAAACAAGCAACCAGCGTTCCTTTGGGCGTCGCCGAAAAAGCAGTCGAAGTGGCGAAGATCGCCGGCAATCTACGATCAATCAGCAATCCAAATATGTCGTCGGATCTAACGACTACCATCGCCCTGGCGAAAGCCGCGCTTGAGGGTGCGGTCGCAAATGTCGAGATTAATCTCGATTCGCTGAAAGCCGATTCTCCGGGTGATCAGGCGTTCGCCTCCGAGATGCGGACGCGGGTAGCGGCACTGAAACCCTCACTAGAACAATGAGTGCACGGCGACCGCAATGGTTCGCCGCATACTTGCCCATCGATCGCCCAACGCTTTTCCACGCAAACTCCCGAATCCGGTCGTTCTACCACCGGGGTGGGGGACGCACTTTAGTTACCGCCCGGGCACACCCATAAAGGGCTAAAATAAGGGCATTAACCCACAGTGTGCAGTTTGCATCTAACATTGCAACCCATTTGAGAACTTCGCTTTAGAGGAATTCTATGAAGAAATTGTGTCTGGCAGCATTGTTACTGTCCGCATCGGCGGCTTTCGCCATGCCCATCGCGTCATCGGCACGTTCCATGGTGCCTTCCGAGATTCAGCAGTTAATTGGCGTCGACTATCGCGCCCTCAAAGATTCGCCGACCGCGCAGCAACTCAAAGAACAGGTGCTGCCCGAAAATTTGAAGGAGCTTGAGACCGCCCTGAAAGGCATCGGCATCAGCGCCGACCGCGATCTTGACCAGCTCAACTTCGCTTCCTTCCGCACGGAAAAGAAGGGCATTCAGACCATTGGAATCGCCCAGGGATCGTTCTCGGCCAAGCTCGTCCTCAAGAAGATGAGGGTCAAGAAGATCACTGGCACGAAGTATGGCACGTCGCATATCTATCCCATGGATAGCGGCCTGGTCATGACTTTCCTCGACGACAATACGCTCGCTTTTGGCACCGAAGCCTCGCTTCACAGCGCGCTCGACACGCGCGACGGCAAGCGTCCATCGATGGATTCCAACTCTGTGATGACCGATCAGATGGCCGCTGTCGACGGTTCGTCGGTGTGGAGCATTCTCGATCAAAAGGGAACGCAAGCGATGATGTATTCGGCGCTCGGCGATGCCGCCAAGGTTGCCGACTACGAGACTCTCAAGAAACGCATTCTCGCTTCTCGCTACACCATGAATTTCCAAAGCGGAGTGGACTTCGATCTGAGCGTTCTCACCGCCGACTCGATGACCGCGGCTACGCTGTCCTCTGTGGTCAAGGCGGGAATGCTTTACAAGAAACTCAACGCCACGCCGGTTGAAAAGACAGCACTCGATGCGACGACTGTCGACTCCGATAGTTCGAATCTACAGCTGCACTTCAAGACTGACGATCAGAAATTCCAGGCGCTGATGCACTCGCCGCTTTTTGCCGCTGTCTCGCACTAGATTCTTTAGGGTAATCGCAAGCTCAAGCGTCCCGGAAATTTCGGGACGCTTTTTATTGCATCGAGGAATGAGGAATCTCGCATCCTCGACGAGCCGACTGATTTAAGATGCCAACGATGATCAATCGTCGGAGCGCCTCGAAGGTCAACATCAGGATCAGGCTTCTATCATTTGTCGCCGCGTTGACTGTCTTTAGCTCGTCTTATGGCTCGTTTCCGCAGCGCCTGCTCGCCGAGGACGCCGCTGCGACAAAGACTGACGCCTCCGTTTCCCTCCAGGATCTCGCCCATGATTTCTGGCAATGGCGCGCTCAATATCAGCCGTTCTCGCAGGATGACATCCCCCGCATCGAGCGTCCACTCGGGCCACGAGATTGGTCAGCCAGTGCGATTGCGGAACAGAAAAACGCCCTGGCTCAGTTTGAAAAACGCTGGAAGCAGATCGACACGAAAGGTTGGAGCGTGCCGGAACAAGTCGACTATCGGCTGATCGGCTCCGCACTGGCCCGCGTGCGGTGGGAGTTGGACATCAACCCTCGTTGGCGCCGTGATCCAACTTTCTATCTCGACCAAACGCTGACCGCTCTTCTCGAAGCTCTGGTGCAACCGCCGCCATTCGATGCCCAGCGCAGCCGCGAGATTGTCGCGCGCATGCAGGCGATCCCGCAACTGATCGATGACGGGCGGGCTAACCTGCACCCCATCCGCCCTTTCGCCAAACTGGCCATTGCGAACCTCGAGCATATTCGTCCGGAGTTGGAGCAAGTGCAGCGCGAGGTTACTCCGCTGCTCCACGAAGATGGGGCCGGCACGGAGAACGCCGCCGCGTTCAAGCTTGCGGCTGAGAAGGCAATCGTTGTATTGGAGTCTTATCGAAAATGGCTGCAAGCCCATCTCGATACCATGTCTGAGAACGGCGCAGTCGGACGTGAGAACTATGAATTTTTCTTACAGAACGTCGCGCTCCTGCCCTATCAGCCAGAACAACTCCTGGTAATCAGCCGTCAGGAATGGGATCGCTCAGTCGCCTTCGAGCAATACGAAAAGCAGCGCAATCTGGGACTGCCCGAGTTAAAGATCGCGGCGAGTCAGAAGGACGAGATCGAGTTGGCCGAGCGCGACGAACTCGCCATCCGCAAATTTCTTGAAGACAAGAACGTTCTGACGGTGCCGGCGAATATTCAGCATTACACTCTTCGTCCGATCCCCGGTTATCTCGAAGCGCTGGCCGACTTCGGAGAGCAGGATGACTTCACTGGCCCGTCATGTCTCAAGGATGACGGCGTGCGATGGGTGGGTGCTCCATCGCCGCAGCTAGGATACTTCTGGCTCGCGACCGCGAAAGATCCGCGGCCGGACATGGTGCATGAGGGGATTCCCGGTCATTACTTTCAGATGGCCTTATCGTGGAGCCATCCCGACGAGATTCGCCGCCACTATTACGATTCGGGAGCGAACGAAGGAATCGGCTTTTATTCCGAAGAGATGATGCTGCAAGCTGGCCTGTTCGATGACAGTCCACGCACTCGTGAGATCATTTATAACTTCATGCGTCTACGTGCGTTACGGGTAGAAGTGGATGTAAAACTTGCGCTCGGCTCATTTACTCTTCCGCAGGCCGCCGACTACCTCGCCCAGCACGTGCCCATGGACAAAAAGTCGGCCGAGGCGGAAGCGGCTCTGTTCGCCACGACGCCCGGCCAGGCGATCAGCTATCAGATCGGCAAGAGTCAGATCCTTCACTTTCTGGCGGACGCGAAGCTGGCGAAAGGCGACAAATTCACCCTGCGGGCATTCCACGACTTTGTATGGATGAACGGCAATGTGCCGATCGCATTACAACGCTGGGAATATCTCGGCGAGGACCAGGACATTCGAGCCATCGACCGTCTGAGGCAATAGAGGTGAGTCAGTAAGTCTATGGACGAAGCGAACGTCAAAGTAAACGACAAAGTGAACACCAAAGTGAACACCAAAGTAGAGGAGAGCGTCGAAAGCCTCATGCAGCGCTTCGTGCGGCAATTCGGAGCGTCCCCCCAGATCTATCAGGCGCCGGGAAGAGTCAACTTGATCGGCGAACACACCGACTATAACGATGGTTTCGTCATGCCGGCAGCCATCGGGTTTTGCACTCGCGTCGCGGTTTCGTCTCGCGCCGACCGGAAGCTCGTTATCCGTTCCGAAAACTACTCCGATCAGGTTGAGTTCGATCTTGATCGTCTACCCGCCACGCCGGCGAACCATTGGAGCGATTACGCGATCGGCGTCGTCGAGATGCTGCTCCAGTCGGGCAAGAAGCTGAACGGGATGAATCTTCTTGTCGAAGGAGATGTTCCCCAGGGTGCTGGATTGAGTTCCTCCGCGTCGATTGAAGTGGCTGTCGGCTATGCTCTCATGAATCTTGCCGACGGCGAGAACGCATTAGGCACCAACGATCTCACCGGGCTTGCACTGCTCTGCCAGCGTGCCGAAAACGAATTTGTCGGCGCTCGCTGCGGCATCATGGATCAATTTGTGGCGAGCCATGGCAAGCGCGGTCACGCACTCGTGTTAGATTGCCGCTCTCTCGAATACACGCTGTCGCCACTCCCAGCAGACGCTCGGCTCGCGATCTGCAACACCATGGTCAAACACAGTATCGCGAAAGGTGAATACAATCAGCGCCGCTCCGAATGCGAAACGGGCGTCCGCATCCTCGCGCGGCGTCTGCCGAACGTCCGGGCGCTACGGGACCTAACGTTGGCGGATATCGAAGCCTGCAGCGGCGAGTTACCCGAGGTCGTCTCGCGGCGCTGCCGTCACGTCGTTACCGAAAACGGGCGCGTTTTGCGGGCGGCCGCAGCCCTTCAGTCCGGAGACTTGGACGGATTTGGCAAGCTGATATCGGCCTCGCATCGCAGTCTGCGCGAGGATTTCGAAGTCAGTTGCCCGGAACTGGATCTCATGGTGGAACTTGCCGAGAATATGGACGGCGTTTACGGCGCCCGAATGACTGGCGGCGGTTTCGGCGGCTGCGCAATCGCCCTCGTCCAGGCCAATCACATCGATGCGTTTCAACAAACGGTGGGCGATGGCTATGAGCGCTCGACCAGGTGTAGGCCTGAAATTTATGTTTGTTCGGCCGCCGACGGCGTCGGACGAGTCATGTGAGAATGATACGAATGAGAATGATAAGAAGCCAATGAACGTTCTAGTCACCGGAGGAGCGGGCTACATCGGCAGCGTGGTTGTCGAAGAGTTGCTGCGCGCTGGCCACCAGGTTGTTGTCCTCGACAACCTGAGTCGCGGCAATCGTCAGGCAGTCCCGCCACAGGCTGAGCTCGTGGTAGGCGATCTGGCGGATCGTGCGCTTCTTGACCAATTGCTGAAGTCGCGAGCGATCGACGCCGTCATGCATTTCGCGGCGCTCATCGAAGCGGGCGAGTCGATGAAAGCTCCCGGACAATTTTTCCGCAATAACACCGCGAACGCACTGACCTTACTCGAAGCAACGCTGGTTGCGAAGGTAAACCGGTTTGTATTCTCGTCGACGGCTGCGCTCTTCGGTAATCCTGATCGCACTCCGATTCAGGAGGAGGATCCTGTCCATCCGACCAATGCCTACGGCGAATCGAAGTTGCTCGTGGAGCGCATGCTAACGTGGTTCCATCAGATTCACGGCCTGCGCTACGCTGCGTTGCGATACTTTAATGCCGCCGGCGCGGCGAATCCGAACAAGGGCGAGGCCCATCAACCGGAAACTCACCTCATCCCGCGGATTCTGCAAGTGGCCCTTGGACGCGCCCCGCACGCAACTATTTTCGGAACGGACTACCCAACGCCCGATGGAACCTGCGTGCGCGATTACATTCATGTCAGCGATTTGGCCTCGGCGCACTTGCTGGCGCTCGACGCGCTCGCTAATGACAAGGAGAATGGCGGCCGGCTCATCTACAACCTCGGCAGCGGCGAAGGCTTTAGCGTGCGCCAGGTTGTCGACGTAGCAAGGGAAGTGACTGGCCACGCAATCCCGTTGATCGAGTCGCCGCGCCGCGAAGGTGACCCGGCGGTACTAATTGCCAGCTCGGAAAAGATTCAGCGCGAACTCGGCTGGAAGCGGAAGTACCCCGACTTGAAGACCATAGTTGAAAGCGCCTGGCAGTGGCACCGCAGCCACCCAAACGGCTACGCGCAGAGATAAAAGATAATGATGTTGACAAGATGAACTTCTCTGACCTGGGATCGCAACCGCATCGCCGCTTCAATCCCCTCACTCGAGAGTGGGTGCTGGTTTCATCCAATCGCACCGAGCGGCCGTGGCAGGGACAGGTGGAAAGCGTCCCGGCCGAGACGTTGGCTGCCTACAATCCTCAGTGCTATCTGTGTCCCGGAAACGCTCGTGCTGGCGGCGCAGTGAATCCGGCCTACGCAGAGACATTTGTTTTCGACAACGATTTTGCTGCCCTACTGCCAGACACTCCGTTCGACGAAATTTACGAGAATGATCTGTTCGCCGCTCGAACCGAAGCCGGGCGTTGCCGCGTAGTCTGCTTTTCGCCTCGGCATGATCTCACGATGGCGCGCATGAGCGTCCCCGAAATAGAGGGTGTGGTCGATACCTGGACGCGCGAGTTCAGCGAACTGGCAGCCGATCCGCTCATCCACTCAGTGCAGATTTTCGAGAATCGCGGAGCAATGATGGGTTGCAGTAATCCCCATCCTCACGGCCAGATTTGGGCCAATCACAGTTTGCCCAACGAGTTGGCGAAAGAGGTGGCCGCGTTCCAGGAGTATCGGAAAGCCCACGACAACACACTGCTGCAGGACTATCTGCTGCTTGAATTGCAGAAACAGGAACGCGTGGTTTGCGCCAACGACCATTTCGTGGTGCTCGTGCCGTTCTGGGCAGTTTGGCCGTTTGAGACGCTGCTCATCAGCCGCAGAAGTGTATCCGCCCTCGATGGGCTAAACCACGAAGAACGGAGCGCCCTCGCCGACATACTTCGCCAGATTACTATTCGTTACGACAATCTATTCCGCACTTCGTTTCCCTACACCATGGGCTTCCACCAGCGTCCAACCGATGGAGGCACCATATCCGGAATTTCACTTCCACGCGCACTTCTATCCGCCCCTGTTGCGCTCGGCGACAGTCAGGAAGTTCATGGTTGGTTACGAACTGCTGGCCATGCCGCAGCGTGATATCACTCCTGAAAGAGCAGCACAATTGTTACGTGATGCGTCTGCCGAGCACTATCTGGAGCCGCAAAAGCCTCGATGAGGCTATCCTCGCCATCACTATTGATTGCAACAAGTTAGATGTCGTCGAGCAAGTCGTTCGGCCGCCCTCCTCGAACTCCATTCAAAAATTGTGATTCGCTGCATCGAAAACATTCATCCAAGGCGGTACGAAAGTTAGTTGACCGGGCCCAAGGCCCGGACCTAGGATTCAATCTACGATGTCGACCTATTCTCTTTGCGCCATGTGTATGTGTAGCTGTTGTTGTTGCGCATACGTGTGCTCTGGCGTGAGGGGGTTGCCGAACTAAAAGACTTCAATTTTTAAAACGGCACTTATAAAACCCACCGCCAGAGCGATCTGGCGGTGGGTTTTTTACTTTGGGGAACAAAGAAGGCCAGGCGAAGACTATGACGACGACGATGAGCAACGCAGTCAAAGAAACTAAGGCGCAACGAGTCGAGCGACTGAAGCGCGCGAAAAATCCGTGGGAGGGTCTTGATGAAATCCGCCGCTTTGCGCGTGAGGGCTTCGAATCGATTCCTCCGGAATGGATCGGAACCTATTTCCGCTGGTGGGGTGTCTACACCCAGGGAGATGGAGCCGGCGTCACCGGAGGCCAAAACGGCGAGGGCCGCGCCCTCCAGCGTTTTATGGTGCGGATCAGGATTCCGAACGGACTGCTGAGTTCTCATCAGCTGCGGACCATCGCCGACCTTACTCGCCGCTACGCCAACGGAATTGGCGATATCACCGTCCGTCAGAACATTCAGTTGCACTGGGTCACGATCGAAGCATTGCCCGATCTGCTCGAGACGCTCGCGAAAGTAGGATTGAATTCACAAAGCGCCTGCGGTGATGTCACACGAAACGTGACAGGTTGCCCCGTCGCCGGAGTCGATGCCGATGAAATTTGCGATGCTTCGCCTCTGGCGCTTGAAGCGTCGCGACTGCTGGCCGGCAACAACGACTTTTATAACCTTCCGCGCAAATTCAAGATCTCGATCACGGGATGCCGCGTCTGGTGCCCGTATCCGGAGATCAACGACATTGGCTTGACCGCAACAACGCGCGTATTACGAGGGACCCCAGAAATCGGTTTTTCGCTGCGAGTCGCGGGCGGACTCTCATCCGAGCCGTACCTCGGCGCTCGGCTGAATGCGTTTGTCCGTTGGAATCAGGTTCTCCCAACTTTGAAGGGCATCGCGGAACTGTTCCGCGACTCCGACGTATTGCGCGAACATCGCGAGCGGGCGCGTTTGAAGTTTCTGTTCCTCCGCCATGGCTGGACAGCCGACAGCTTCCTCGACGAATTGCAGCGGCGTGTCGGATTTCAATTCGATCCCGCGGTCGAAGAAGAAGCGCCTGCCGATGTGTATCGAGACCATGTAGGCATTCATCCGCAGAAGCAGGCGGGCTATTCCTATGTTGGCGCGGCGGTGCTGCGCGGACGAATGACCGCCGATCAAATGGACGCCGCCGCCGATCTCGCTGATCGCTTCGCCGGTGGCGAGCTGCGAGCCACCAACATGCAGAACCTGCTGATCGTGAACGTCCCCACGCTCAACGCGGAGCCGCTGGCCAAAGAACTCGATGACATCGGATTGCGTGTCGCCGGATCTTCGTTCTATCGCGGAACCGTCGCTTGCACTGGCACGGAATTTTGCAAGCTCGCAATCACGGAGACAAAGAGCTTTGCTCGCTGGCTGGTTGAGGAATTGGAAGAGCGTCTTCCCGGCTTCGATCAGCACCTCAAGCTGCACGTCACTGGATGCCCGAACAGTTGCGGGCAGCACTGGATTGCCGATATCGGCATCGACGGAAAAAAGATGAAAGTCGACGGCCGCCTGGTCGATGCCTATTACTTCTGTGTCGGAGGCGCGCTCGGCTTGTATCAGGCAACGGCGCGACCTGTGGGATATCGCTGCCTTGCGACCGACGTTCCGAATGCGATCGAAAGACTGCTGCGGCAATACCTCACTACGCGGGAGGCGGGTGAAAACCTGCGGCGCTTTTTTGCGCGGCACACAGATACACAGCTGCGCGAGTTTCTCGCGGGTGAAGCTGTGGCTGCGGTGGCTCGCGATCTGCCGCCCGTCGCAATTGGCAAAACTGGGCACGCCGCTCACGCGGCAGGAGGCGACGGTGACTAATCTCTTTCCGATGTTCGTGAAGCTAGCGGGAAAGCAAGTGCTCGTCGTCGGTGCGGGCAAGGTTGGCGAGCCCAAGATCGGCGGCCTTATCGGCACCGGCGCCAGCATTCATGTGGTTGCGATCGAGGCGAGTGCTCAGGTCCGCAAATGGGCGCGGGAAGGGAAGATCGAATTGGAGTTGCGCCCCTTCGGCGCAAGCGATCTCAACGGCAAATTTCTGGCCGTAGTTGCAACTGCTTCGAATGAGTTGAACCGACGCATCTATCGCGAATCTGAGCTGCGCGAAGTGTTATGCAATGTCGTCGACGTTCCAGAGTACTGCGATTTCTTTTACCCCGCAGTGGTGCGGCGTGGTGATTTGCAGATTGCGATCTCGACCGCTGGCCAGAGTCCGTCGCTGGCGCAGAAATTGCGCCAGCAACTGGAGCGGCAGTTCGGCGAAGGATACGCCGCGTGGGTTGAGCAACTCGGTGAGACTCGCCGCCTCATTCTTGCCAGCGATCTCGACAAGCAAACCAAGTTGGAGCTGCTGCACTCGCTCGCGAGTAGAGAAGCCTTCGAAGCGGCAGTGGCAAAAATTCCAGAACCAAGCGGCCAGAGTTTGAGCGCGCAAGTTGGGGGATTATGAAGGGAAAAGTCTATCTCGTAGGCGCGGGGCCGGGTGATCCCGAGTTGCTCACATTGAAGGCTCTGCGCCTGTTGCGGACCGCCGACGCCGTTCTCCACGACGACCTGGTCGCACCCGAAATATTGAAGCTGGTGCCGCCATCAGCGCAGATTCACAACGTTGGCAAGCGTTGTGGCAAAAAGAAAATCCTGCAGGGTGAGATCAACTGCCTGATGGTCGCTTTGGCCGCAGCCGGACTAAGAGTCGTCCGGCTTAAAGGCGGCGATCCGCTGATCTTCGGCCGCGCTGGTGAAGAGATCGAATCCCTGCGCGCTAACAACATTCCATTCGAAATCGTCCCCGGGGTGACCTCAGCGATGGGCGCGGCCGCCGCAGCCCAGATTCCACTGACGCACCGCCGGGCCTCGGACGCATTGGTGTTGATTACCGCTCACCGCGCTTCGGAAAAAGCAGGGGCTGACCGAGAAGCTGCGAACTGGAGCAAGCTCGCCACTAGTGGCGCAACCCTCGTGATCTACATGCCGGGGCAAAACTACTCCCAGATGTCGAAGAGGCTGATCACGGCGGGACTCGCCGGCGAGACGCCTTGCGCCATCATCTCGCGCGCTACGACCAAACATCAGCGAACCCATAGCACAAGCGTGGGTAACCTCGGCAGCGCACCACAACTTGTTGCTCCCACTCTGCTCGTAGTGGGAGAAGTCGTACGCATGTCCGATCCGGCGACGATCGCCTTGAATTTCGCCACTCCCGACGCGCAGTGTGAAGCCGACAGTCTCAATGACGACGGGCGCGTTCCAGCCGTGCTGTTCAACGACACTTCCCTCGCAGGCTCGGCGCCTGAGAGCAGATAAGGAGCCGATTCGCGTGAGAGACAAAATCGCAGAAGTGCAGTTGGCGGCCGAGAGTTGGAGTCCTCAGCGCGTGCTCTCGTGGGCATTTGAAACCTTCGGCAACGACGTCGCCATCTCATCCGCCTTTGGAGCCGAAGGCATGGCGCTGATCGACATGGCGTCGCGCGTGCACAAGGATTTCCGCCTTTTTACCATCGATACTGAGTTTCTCTTTCCCGAGACCTACAATCTTATGGACAAGATCGAGAGCAGATACGCGATCAAAATTGAAAAGGTGTTTTCGCTGCTTTCGCCCGAGGAACAGCAACGCGTCTACGGTGACAAACTCTGGGCAAGCGATCCCGACCAGTGCTGCAATCTGCGCAAGGTCGAGCCCCTTCGCCGCAAGCTCAGTGAACTAGGTGCGTGGATCACAAGCATTCGCCGCGACCAGACTTCATTCCGCAAGAGTGCAGGGAAAATCGAGTGGGATGCGAAATTCGGCCTGGTGAAAGTCAATCCGATCGCAGACTGGAGTTCCCAGCAAGTCTGGCGCTATCTCCACGACCGCGACGTACCGTATAACGCGCTCCATGATCAGAATTATCCGAGCATCGGCTGCACCCACTGCACGCGGGCGGTTCACCCGGGTGAGGATCCAAGAGCGGGGCGCTGGCCGGGGATGAGCAAGACAGAATGCGGATTGCACGTCATTGAAATCGCGCCGCTGCCGGCATCTACCCAGGAGAATTTGCAAAAGGCCGCCTCTGCCAATTCCGCATCCTCATGATCATCTCTACGTCCCACGGTCTCTGATAAGATTTCCCGTCGCTATTAAGTGACTCGAGCTGGAGATTAGTCAAAACCAGATGATTCTTGCCGGGGATGTCGGGGGAACGAAATCCAATCTCGCGCTATTCCGTCAAGAGGGCGACACTCTGCGCGTTGCCTTTCAGCACCGGCTCGCGACCCGCGACTACACCGGAATAGAATCTCTGGTCGACGCCTTTCTCAAGAAGGCCACGGTGGACGGTGAGGCGAAAAAAGAGGCGACAACAATTGATGCTGCTGCCTTCGGTGTTGCCGGGGTCGTCGTCGATGGCCGCCATTATTCCGAAAATCTTCCCTGGCTCGTCGACGCGTCTTCGCTGAAACAAAAACTGAACCTGAGACAGGTCGGATTGCTGAACGATCTCGCCGCGACGGCATTGAGCCTGCCAAGACTTCCGCCGACTGACTTTGTATCGCTGAATGTCGGAATCCCCGCGCCGCGTGGCACGCTCGGCGTAATCGCCGCAGGTACCGGTCTTGGAGAAGCCCTTCTGTTCTGGGACGGCAGCAAATACAGGGTCGCGGGTGCTGAAGGAGGGATAACAGATTTCACTCCACGCACCGAACGCGACATTCGTTTGCTCAGCTACCTGAAAACTCAGCTCGCCAATGTTTGTTGTGAAGATGTCGTCTCGGGGAGGGGATTTCGCAGAATCCACGAATTCCTCGATGCTTCCGTCCGTCATGAGTCATTCGACGCCTCCGGCAGTCCGGCCGCCGAAATCACCCATCGCGGTCTCGAAAAAACCTGTCCTGTCTGCGTGGAAACGCTGGACTTTTGGGTCGAAATATTAGCGGCGACCACGGGCAATTTTGTTTTGCACACGATGTCGCTCGGCGGCGTCTATATCGCTGGCGGCATCGCCGTCAAAATCCTGCCCAAGCTGAAAGAAGCGGCGTTTTTCAAGTCCTTCTGTGGTGGGAGTAAACTTGCGCCCATGCTCGCCAACGTCCCGATTTCGGTCGTGCTCAACGAGGACGCGCCGATGTGGGGCGCGGCCTACCACGCGCTCGGCAGTTTAGACGAAGCACATGCGCGGTAAGAAATAAGTTGCGCGGCAATCAGAACGAGAAACACAGAGCAAACTGCTGAAAAACGAAAGGTGAGATGGCTGCATCTGCGATAACGAACGATAAAGCTGGCTACAACCGTTTTCTGCTCCTGGTTGCGGGACTTGGCGGGCTTCTCTACGGAGTGGACGTCGGCATCATCGCCGGCGCCTACCCATACCTGGAGGCGACCTCCGGCCTCAACGGGAACCAACTGTCGGTCGTCGTCGCCGCTGTGCTTCTTGGCAGCGTCATATCTACGCTGTTTGCCGGCGCTCTCGCCGATTGGATCGGGCGCAAACCCCTCATGGCGCTGAGCGGCGTGCTGTTCGTTTTCAGCATTCCGATCATTGCGCTCTCGCACGGATATGAGTCCCTGGTTCTTGGCCGCCTCTTGCAAGGCATCAGCGCCGGACTGATCGGCGTCGTTGTCCCACTTTACCTTGCGGAATGCCTTGCGGCATCGAGTCGGGGCAAAGGAACGGGAATCTTCCAATGGCTGCTGACGCTCGGCATCGTCGTGGCGGCGATTGTCGGCATGTACTTCAGCTTTCGCGTCGAAGAAGTGTCGAAGCTCGGGGATACTGCCCGTTTATTCGCCTTCAAAGACACGGCGTGGAGAAGTATTTTCTGGGTCTCACTCCCTCCCGGAATTTTATTTGTGATCGGCAGCCTCATGGTCTCGGAGTCGCCGCGCTGGCTATTTCGACGGGGCAAGAGAGATGCCGCGCGCGCCGCGCTTCTGCGCTCACGAACGAACGAGCGAGCTGATGTCGAGTTGGCCGAAATGGAACAATCGGCGGCGACTGAAAATGCGAAGACTTCAACCGGGGCCAGTTCCCAGGGATCGCTTTTCCGCCGCAAATACATCATCCCGTTTGTGCTGGCTTGCGTGATTCTCGCGTGTAATCAGGCCACGGGAGTGAATTCCATCATTGGCTACAACACAAATATTCTCTTGCAGAGCGGCCTTTCTGATGTTCAGGCCCATTGGGGCTACGTTCTCTTCACGATCGTGAATTTCCTGATGACGATTGTCGGTGTGCTGCTGGTGGACCGCAAGGGACGCAAGTTCCTGCTCAGTGTCGGCAGCGCCGGCATCATCATTTCGCTCATCTGCACCGGTGTCCTCTTCCGCCAGACGGAAAGCCTCCGCGTAGACTCTCGAGATGCAGTTCAGTCCATGGTCGACGCGAGTCAACAAATCGGGCTCGTCTACGACGAAAATGTCGCGAGAAATCTTCTCACTGCGAGCGGAAGCGCCGGCAGCGCCATCGCCGGTCGCACGACTTCGCTCGTCGTTATTTATTCCTACGGCGATTTTCGCGCGGCGACCAAGGTTGCCCGCTCCGACGACGTGGCCGCCAAGCCGATCGAGATCACGCGCGAAAGCTGTGTGCCCTCAAATAAGGTCGTGGCGTTTTTCTCGAATCCGTTCAGCAATCTCGATGCAGCGCGCTCCGCCCCGCTGAAAATCGACAACGCCTTGATTACACCAGTGCCGACCACACACAATGGATGGCTCGTCGCGATCAGTCTGTTCGTCTTTATGGCATTTTTCGCGATCGGTCCCGGAGTCTGTGTCTGGCTGGCGCTTTCGGAGTTGATGCCCACTCGCATCCGGTCCAACGGCATGAGCATCGCGCTGCTGATCAATCAGGCAGTTTCCACGACCATCGCGGCGGTGTTCCTGCCAACGGTCGGCAAGTACGGTTATTCGACCATGTTTTTCGCCTTTGCCGCCTGCACGGTGATCTACTTCATCACAGCCGCGGTGTTTCTGCCGGAGACCAAAGGCAAGACGCTGGAAGAAATCGAGGTCTACTTCGAAGGCCAAACGGCCAAGTGAGCTATGCCCATCCGAATCCAAAATTAACAGAATGTTAAACGGGCGCGCTGGCGGTGGTGGTCTGCGGAACCTAGAATAGAGGGAAGGACGACGCAGAAAGGCAGGTTTCCATGACTTTGCCAGCGATGACTCCCCCAGCCTCGGTGAACTCCGCGCAGCATGGCATTTCCGCCGAAACTCTCTCTCCAGAGGAACTCCGCAAGATCAACGCCTACTGGCGCGCAGCTAACTATCTTTCGGTCGGGCAGATTTACCTCTTCGCGAATCCGCTTCTCCGCGAGCCGCTGAAAATCGAACACGTGAAACCGCGCCTGCTCGGTCATTTCGGTACCACGCCCGGCCTCAACTTCATCTACGCCCATTTCAATCGCCTCATCAAGAAATACGATCTCGATGTGATCTACCTGGCCGGGCCCGGTCACGGCGGCCCTGGAATGGTCGCGAACACTTATCTCGAAGGCACCTATAGCGAGTTCTATTCCAACATTACGCAGAGCGAAGACGGCCTGCAAAAGCTCTTCAAACAGTTTTCCTTTCCAGGGGGAATTCCGAGCCATGCCGCGCCCGAGACCCCGGGCTCGATCCATGAAGGTGGAGAGCTGGGCTATTCGATCATGCACGCGTGCGGAGCGGTATTCGATAATCCCGGACTGCTCGCCTGTTGCGTGGTCGGAGACGGCGAAGCAGAAACCGGCCCCCTGGCGACAAGCTGGCACAGCAATAAGTTTCTGAATCCCGCGCGCGATGGCGCGGTGTTGCCGATTCTTCATCTCAACGGCTACAAGATCGCGAACCCGACGATCCTCGGGCGCATGAGCGACGAGCAGCTCACACAGTTCTTCACTGGCTACGGTTGGAAGCCATATTTTGTCGAAGGCCATGAACCCGAGGCGATGCACCAGTTGATGGCGGGGACGCTGGACACGATCATCCCTGAGATTCAATCCATTCAAGAAAATGCCCGGAGCGGCGGAAACGCAAGCCTGCCGGCTTGGCCGATGATCGTATTTCGCAGTCCGAAAGGCTGGACGGGCCCGAAATTTGTCGACGGCAAACAGATCGAAGGCACATGGCGCGCGCATCAGGTTCCGGTGGCAGACCTGCGGGCGAAACCGGAACACCTGAAGATTCTCGAAGACTGGATGAGGAGTTATCGCCCGGAAGAATTGTTTGACGAAAGTGGCAAGCTGATTCCGGAGCTCGCGGAACTGGCTCCCAAGGGCGATCGCAGAATGGGGGCAAATCCTCACGCGAATGGCGGCCTGCTACTGCATGATCTGATCATGCCAGATTTCCGGGAGTATGCCGTCGAAGTTTCGAAGCCTGGCACGCAGGAGGCGGAGGCCACACGCGTGCTCGGCGGATTCCTGCGTGATGTGATGAAGTCGAATGCCGAGGCGAAGAATTTCCGTGTCTTCGGTCCTGATGAAACCGCTTCAAACCGGCTCGAGGCTCTTTACGAGGCTACCGACAAGCTCTGGATGGAGCCGATCTTACCGGTTGACGAGAATTTGTCGCAGAGCGGCCGCGTTCTCGAGATTCTCAGCGAACATATGTGTCAGGGGTGGCTGGAAGGCTACTTGCTCACCGGCCGCCACGGCTTCTTCAATTGCTACGAAGCTTTTATCCACATCATCGATTCCATGTTCAACCAGCACGCCAAGTGGCTCAAAGTAACGCGCGGAATCGAATGGCGACGTCCGATCGCCTCGCTCAACTATCTCCTGACATCGCACGTCTGGCGACAAGACCATAACGGATTCACGCACCAGGACCCCGGCTTTATCGATCACGTGGTGAATAAGAAGGCTGATATCGTTCGCGTCTACCTTCCTCCCGACGCGAACACCTTGCTCTCGGTTGCCGATCATTGTCTGCGGAGCCGGCACTACGTCAACGTGATCGTCGCCGGGAAGCAGCCTGCGTTGCAATATCTGAACATGGAGGCGGCCATCGACCATTGCACCGTAGGCATCGGCATCTGGGAGTGGGCCAGTACCGATAGTGGCACCGAACCCGATGTCGTCATGGCCTGCGCCGGCGACGTACCTACACTCGAAACGCTCGCGGCAGTCGATCTCTTACGCCAGCATTTCCCGGACATCAAGATTCGCGTGGTCAACGTCGTCGACCTGATGACCATTCAACCCTCAAGCGAACATCCGCATGGCCTGTCCGATGTTGATTTCGACTCGATGTTCACGGTAGATCGGCCGGTGATCTTCGCCTATCATGGCTATCCCTGGTTGATTCATCGCCTTACTTATCGCCGTCACAATCACGATAATCTCCACGTCCGCGGCTATAAAGAAGAAGGCACGACCACGACTCCGTTTGACATGACCGTGATGAACGACCTTGATCGCTTTCATTTGGCCGGCGATGTGGTCGACCGCGTGCCGCGATTGCAGAAGGTCGGAGGCCATTTCAAGCAACTCATGCGCAATAAACTGGTCGAGCACAAGCAATACATCTACGAGCATGGCGACGATATGCCGGAGATCCGCGACTGGACTTGGCCTTACTGATCGACGAAAACCATGAAAGTCCTCGTGCTCAACTCTGGCTCAAGTAGCCAGAAGAGTTGTCTCTACGAAATCGGAGATACGCTGCCCGACGCTGCGCCCGCCTCCGCGTGGGAGGGCAAGATCGAGTTCGCTGATAAGGATAAAGACAAAGAAGCAGAATATTCGATTCGGACCTCCGGTGGAGCAGTTCATAAGGGCCAGACTTCAGCGCTCTCGCGTGGCGAAGCCATTGAGCACCTGCTGCATGGGCTGTGGAGCGGCGAGACGAAAGCAATTTCCGCGCCCTCAGAAATTGATGTTGTTGGACATCGCGTGGTCCACGGCGGACCCCAACATTTTTCTCCAGCCATTGTCACCGCGGAAGTCAAATCGGCAATTGCGGGCGTATCCCTTTTTGCGCCGCTCCACAACCGCGCCGAACTCGAAGGCATGGAGATCGTCAGTAAGCTGTTCGGCCCAGTTCCGCAAGTTGCTGTCTTCGATACGGGATTCCATCGCACGATGCCGCAGTCGGCGGCCGTCTATCCCGGTCCTTACGAATGGTTCGAGCAGGGAATTCGGCGGTACGGGTTCCACGGGATCAACCATCAATACTGTGCCGAGCGCGCGGCCCAAATGCTGGGCAGAACATCGACGTCGCTGAGAGTGGTGAGTTGCCACCTCGGAAACGGTTGTTCGCTGGCGGCGATCCGCAACGGCCAGAGCGTGGACACAACCATGGGTTTCACGCCGCTCGAAGGCCTCATGATGGGGACGCGCTCAGGCTCGGTCGACCCAGGAATCCTGACCTACCTGATGCGGCAACACAAGATGACGGGCGAGCAACTCGACGAGATGCTCAATAAACACTCGGGACTACTCGGCGTGTCGGGGATTTCCGGCGACATGCGCGACGTTCTCGCCGCCGCGGCCAAAAAAAATGACCGCGCAAAGCTCGCCTTGGAGATCTACATTCATCGTTTGCAGGCCGGAATCGGAGCGATGGTCGCAGTGCTGGGAGGCATCGACGCGCTCGTCTTCACAGCAGGCGTCGGGGAAAACTCGCCTGAGGTGCGCGCCGCGGCGTGCGAGAATCTAGCGTTTCTTGGGGTGAGACTTGACGCGGAGAAGAACGGACGTCGATCCGATAGCGACGTCGATATTTCGTCCCGCGATACTGCTGTCCGCGTATTCGTAATTCATGCCGAGGAAGACTGGATGATCGCGCGCGCATGCTGGAATCTGATGCAAACCGTGACTGAAACGCCGATGTCATCCTCAATACCGAATTGAATCTTCGTCTTTCTCTATAATTCCTAGTTGATTGATTCCATAAGCCAGAAGCCAGAAACTAAGACCCAGGAGCTGGAAGCGAACTCATGTCACGTCCGAAACCTCTCGTCCTTGTAATTCTCGACGGCTGGGGATACCGAGCCGAAACCAAAGCCAATGCCATCGCTCTTGCCCGGAAGCCAACGTATGACCGGCTACTGCGCGAATATCCCAACACCCTGATTCACACGAGCGGTCCTTTTGTCGGACTGCCCGAAGGGCAGATGGGCAACAGCGAGGTTGGTCACCTCAATATGGGCGCTGGCCGCATCGTTCACATGGACATTACACGCATCGACCTGATGATCCAGAACGGCGAATTCTTCTCTCATCCCGTGCTCGTCGAAGCGATGAAGAAGGCGCGCACCAGCGGCCGCAAACTGCACTTGTTCGGACTTCTCTCCGACGGCGGCGTGCACTCGCGGCAGGACCATCTGTATGCACTGGTGAAAATGGCCAAGCAGCAAGGAGTCGATCGTGTATTTATCCATGCCTTCATGGATGGCCGCGACACTCTGCCCACGAACGGCGCAGGTTATCTCGAACAATTGCAACAGAAATTGCGCGAGTACAACTGCGGCAAGATCGCAACCGTCAGCGGCCGCTATTACGCGATGGATCGCGATCGCCGCTGGGAGCGCATCGATAAAGCCTATAGCGCGATGGTCGATGGCAAGGCCGAAGGTGGAACCTCCACCGACCCTGTTCAGGGCATGAAAAATTCCTACAACAAGGACGTGACCGACGAGTTTGTCGTGCCCTTTGTGTGTACGGACGAACGCGGCGCGCCGGTGACGACAATCGGCGACGATGATTCTTGTATTTGTTTCAACTTTCGAGCCGACCGCGCGCGCCAGATCACGCGGGCGCTTTGCCGCAACAGCGGACTAAACGAAAAGGGCGGCAGCGACTTGCCGGGTGCTGCCGATCTCGACGCGACCATTCCGCGCAGCCGTGTCCCGAAAAATCTCAAGTACGTTTGCATGACGCAGTACGACAAGAATTTCACTTTGCCCGTAGTGATTCCGCCGGAATCGATGGCCAACATTCTTGCCAACGTCATGGGCGGTCTCAACATGCGCAACCTGCGCGTGGCCGAGACGGAAAAATATGCACACGTAACCTACTTCTTCAACGGCGGCGTTGAGACGCCATTTCCGGGCGAAGAGCGCGTGATGGTGCAATCCCCGAAAGTCGCGACCTACGATCTGAAACCTGAGATGAGCGCCGCAGGCATCGCCGAAGCGGTGGTGAAAGCCGCGAACGACAGCGCATTTGACGTGGTCATCGTCAACTTTGCCAATGCCGATATGGTCGGCCATTCTGGCAAACTCGAACCGACAATCAAAGCGGTTGAGACCGTCGATGCCTGCCTCGCGGAGATCGAAAAAGCCGTTCGCGCCAAAGGCGGAGCCATGCTGATCACCGCCGACCACGGCAACGCCGAGTTGATGGTTGATCCGGTAACTGGCGGTCCGCACACGGCGCACACGACCAATCCCGTGCCATTTATCGTGATCGCCGAAGATGCGAAGCAATACACGCTCAAGCCCAATGGTTCGTTGCGAGACATTTCACCAACCATGCTCGGCATGCTCGGCATCACGGAACCGAAGGAGATGACCGGTTCGGATCTCCGCGCAAAGAAAAGCTAAATGAAGCTGCTCATCTGCGTGCACCATCCGTTTGATCAATGGAATGCGCCTGCGTGGTTCTCTGAGCGTTTGCGCTCCGAGTTTCGTGAACTCGAAATCGTGCATCTTCCCGACAATCAGCGGATCGACGACGAGATTGTCGATAGCGATGTTCTGATGGCATGGTCGATTCGTCCCGAACAGATCGCTGCTGCCAATAAGTTGCGCTGGATTCACTCGCCGGCCGCTGCCGTTAATCAATTGATGTTTCCAGAGATTGTCGATAGCGAAATCGTGGTGACGAACGCGCGCGAAGTACACGGTCCCGTTGTCGCCGAACACGTTATGGCGCTCATTTTTGCCCTGGCCAAGAAAATTCCGCAATCGGCGATCCTGCAACAGAAGCACATCTGGGGACAGCAAATTCTCTGGGACGAGCAACCGCGCATCCGCGAAGTTGCCGGAGCAACTCTTGGCATGGTCGGACTCGGCAGCATTGGCCGCGCCGTGGTCAAGAGCGCGAAAGCGCTTGGCATGCACGTGATCGCCGTCCGCGAGCATCCGGAGAAGGGAAGCGAAGGGGCTGACCAAGTCGTACCTCCAGCGCAAATTGATGAAGTCTTCCGTCAAGCCGACTACATCGTCCTCGCCGCACCAGTTACCGCGACCACGACGGCCATCGCCAACGCCCGGCGCATTGCACTCATGAAAACCACTTCCTGCCTGATCAACGTAGGTCGCGGCCCTCTGGTGGATGAGCCCGCTCTCATGCAAGCTCTGGTTGACAAAAAGATCGGAGGAGCGGCGCTCGACGTTTTCCCGCAAGAACCGCTGCCCGCCGATTCGCCGCTGTGGAGCGTCCCGAATCTCCTGCTAACTCCCCACACCGCAGCGCTGACCGACAAGTTATGGGAGCGGCACTATAAGTTGTTCTCGGACAACCTGCGTCGCTATTTGGCCGGGCAGACATTGCTGGCCGTGGTGGATAAACGCAAGGGATACTAGCCCGAAAATGTTTTGGACTTTTCCGATGGTGCGGATGCTCGGTAAGCACCGTCACTCGTCAGTGTCTTTCACCATTTTTTCACTTGACACCAATATGGGAGTTCCCCTAAATTTCTGCCCACGGTTGATTCGAGGGGGTCAACTGAAACCACCTATGAGGTGAGCCCATGGCTCGCTGTTGGTTTGGTCTGTCCCTCACTCTGTTTTTCGTGTCTGTCTCGAAAACTTCTGCATCAGCATCTTTTCCCCGGCTATTCGCGACTTTGGTCTCTCGCCTCTTGCCGAGCAGCAAGCATGATTGGCGCTGTTCTGTGACAAGGGCGAGGACAACGCTAGGAAGAATCTCTCTTCATGCGCTATTTACCGTGTTCTTAACGACGGGTCTGCTTTGCCCGTCCTTTGCACAACCAACACCATCGGCGGGTCAAGGACTATGGCCCTTTGGCTCCACTAATGGTGGCCAGTACGATACCGTCAATTTAGCGAATCTCGGCATTCAAATCCATGCGTCCTTCCGCGCTAAACAAGGATCTCAGTCCTTACCATTTTCGTTTGCAGCGGGGGCCACCGACTATGTAGGCATCAACCCTGGCGTAGACGGGGGGCCCACAAGTTCTTTTGGAGTGCCTGGCATGCTGGGGATGGCGGGCTCTTCGGTCCACACACTAATAAAGAATGGTTGCTATGCGGTCATTAACGGGATCATCGTTTACGGAAACATCACTCATTATTCAGAGTTTTATGCTACGGATATATTCGGCAATTCGCATAGCTTCGTCATTTCTATATATTCACCGTGTGTCGTCGCGCCCGGAGGAACGCCGGTCACGGGGTCAGCGTATGCCACGGACGGCAGCGGATATTTTCTAAGCGTGACCATGACGCCAGGGAATGGGTCGTATACCTCTTCGAGCACTATGTATGACCCGAGCGGCCGGTCCGTAACCAGCTATGGCGTATACGAGTCGGGTGGCGGTGTTATCGAGATGGACCCCGACGGAAACTCTCAAAGCTACTCCGCTACAGTCCCAACCACCACTTACACGGATAGTCTTGGCCTAACATCCATGACTGCTACCTATACAACCTCGACCGACACCTACGGTCTCACCTGGAGCAACGCTACCGGGCAATCTCAGGCGTCCATAACGTTTTCGCCTCTAGCTATCGGGTACGGAACTCCCTCAGAGCCTTGCGGACAGGTCAACAACCAGTACGATTCGATATACAATCTAATTACCGGCATGACTTTTGCGGATAGCACATCTCTTTCCATTGGGTATGAGTTGGCAACCGGCAATAACACTACCGGTGGTCCCTGCTACTCGGGTCGCTTTAGCTCTTTGACTCTTCCGACCGGAGGTGTCATCGCCTATACCTACTCCGGTGCCGACAATATCGACGGCACCCCTAGCACGATGACTCGTACCGATCCAAGCGGAACATGGACGTATCTTCACACATGGATTTCTAACACTAGTTCTACGACGGCTGTTACTGATCCGGCAGGGAATGAGACGGATTATACGTTCACTGGATACGTGGGCGGTACTTATGAAACCTTGCGGAAAGTCTATGCGGGCCCAGCTAGCGGCACGCCGCTTGAAACGGTGCAAACATGCTACAACAATAACTGTACGAGCATTCCCACATTACCATTCACGCAAATCGACGTGTACACATCGTTAAATGGATCGGCCAACAAACGTCTGACGACTGCATTCGATTCATATGGGAACGTGACTTCTGTCATTGCTTATGATTTCGGAGCGAGTACACCGACTACGCAGGCGTTCACGTTTTACGGGCAGTCATGGAATGGGACTTCTTGCACCGCATATCCCGCTGGGGTGTATATCAGCAATACGCCCTGCTACAGTCACACGGAAAACTCCGCGGGGGTGGATGTCGCCAAGACGCAAATCACATACAGCAATACAGGACATCCGACTTCGGTGTCGGAGTGGAAAAGCGGCTCGTTATGGTTGACTAGCACGGCCACCTACAATTCGAATGGAACACTAGCAACGTCTACGGACGTGAATGGGGCTGTTTCCATGCCTGCCTACGGCGGTACGGGCGGATGCAATGATTTGCTTCCTACCTCCATTACCGCTGCGAGTCTGACTACTTTGCTGCAGTGGAACTGCACCGGAGGAGTCGTCACTTCAACGACTGACGCGAACAATGCGCAAACTGTCTATACACACAATGACCCGCTCTGGCGACTCACAGCGATGACAGACCCGCTCAACAACACGACGAACTACTCCTACAGTTCCACAGCGTTTGAAAGTACGATGAACTTCAACGGTGCCGTATCCACCGCAGATGCACTTTCGACGTCGGATGGGTTAGGTCGCAAGATATTTGAGCAGAAGAAGCAGGTTCAGTGTCAGGGACCGTCGTGCAATTTCGATTCGGTTCAGACCGTTTACGGCTGGACTTCCGCTACCGGTGCTTGCGTCACACAGCCGCCCTACACGGGTGGCGCTTGTGTTACGCAGTCCATGCCTTATTCGGGGACCGCTGCGCAGCCCGCGCCGGCCGGAACGAAGATCACTACCACCCAATATGATGCATTGGGTCGTCCGATTGCCATCACCGATGGTGGTGGAGGAACCACTTCCTACACCTATGTAAAAAACGACGTGTTGCAGGTAGTCGGCCCAACGCAGAATTTTGTAAAGCAATTCGAGTACGATGGGCTGGGAAGATTGACCTCGGTCTGCGAAGTCACCGCTGGCACGACTGCGTGGCCCGGCGGCAATTGCGCTCAAGTCAATCCGCAGATAGGGTATTGGACCAAATACACTTACGACGCTTTGGGAAATCTGCTGACCGTTACGCAGAACGCGCAAGGTACGCCCCAGACACGCACTTACGCTTATGACGGCCTCTCTCGACTGGTATCGGAATCCAACCCAGAAACCGGAACAACAGCCTACACTTATGGCAGCGACCTCACCTGTGGGGTCTCGGATGGAGATCTGGTCAAGAGAGTGGATGCGGCTAACAATGTAACCTGTTACACGTATGACGCTTTGCACCGCGTGACGACCATTACTTATCCGTCTGGCCCGTATGCCGCCAGCACTCCGAGCAAGACGTTCGTCTACGACGCCACGACATTCGGGTGCACCAACTCTAACGCTTATGTGAAAGGGCGGCTTGCGGAAGCGTTCACTGGACCCAGCAGTGCCAAGATTACTGACATCGCTTACTGCTACTCGGCGCGAGGCGAGACCACCGACGAATTCGAGTCCACTCCCGATTCCAACGGTTATTACCACACGACGGCGAGTTACTGGGCGAACGGGGCGTTGAGCGCTCTTAGTGGTGTCCCCTCGCACGGCGGATGGACGTTCGGTGTGGATGGCGAGGGAAGACCCAATTCGGCGTTGGACGGCACGACCAATCTGGTGCCAGCGAACGGTGTCACATACAACACAGCCAGCCAGCCAACGGGCGTCGCCCTGGGATCCGGCGACAGCGATACCTATACTTACGATCTAAATACCGGACGCCTGAAGACTTACGGGTACGACATTGGTTCGACGCCGAAATACGTGACGGGCACCTTGAACTGGAACGCGAACTGGAGTCTGGGATCGCTCGTGATCGCCGACGGCTTTAACAAGACTGACTCGCAGAACTGCGGCTATTCCTATGACGGTCTTGCCCGGCTCGCGAGTGTGAACTGCGGACCCACCAACCCGGATGGCACGACATGGGGCCAGACGTTTGCTTATGACCCGTTCGGCAATATTAACAAATCGGGAACGTCGAGCTTCCTTCCGACTTACACCGGGAACCAGTATAACCAAATTCCGGGAGGACCGGCAGGGGCAAGCCATTACTATGACCTCAATGGCAATCTCACTTCAGACCTGACCAACAGTTACGCATGGGATGCGGACAGCAATACTGTTGGGTTCAACCTCGGTGGCAGCGCGCCGATCAGTATCACCTATGATGCCTTCGGCAGGGCCGTAGAAAGAAACAATTCGGGTACCTACCAGGAAATATTGTACAGCCCTGTCGGGAGGTTGGCACTGATGGCGAAACAAAACACTAACAGTGTTTTCTTGCCACTACCGGGTGGTGAGCAGGCAACTTATACTGGCTCGACGATTCGCTTCCGGCATTATGATTGGCAGGGGAGCGCGCGGTTTGAATCGAGCATGGCGGAGAAGGAATATGGCGATATCGCCTATGCGCCGTTTGGGGAGATGTACGCGAGCCAGGATACGATATACGCATCCTTCACGGGTCAGCAACAGGACACGATTTCGGGGATGTACGATTTTCTGTATCGAGAATATAGTCCGGTGCAGGGGCGGTGGATATCCCCGGACCCCTCGGGCATGGGGGCGGCCTCTCCGACCAACCCGCAGACGTGGAACCGTTATGCCTACGTCCTCAACGATCCATTGGCAAACATGGATCCTCTCGGCCTGGATTGCATTCATTATCATGGCGGTGCTGGATCAAACTTTTATCAGGCAGGTTATTGCGGGGATACACTATATTACGTGGATGGAGTCCCGACGAGCGCGGGTCTCGCACAGAACCTGCTAAGTATGGGATCGGCGGCTCAATGCCCCAACAATGATTGTTTCGGAATTCGATTGGTGGACGGTCCCGTAGGTCCCGCGGGCAGGGTCTTACTTCAGCGGTGGGTTCCTGCTGGCCTGACGACCCCTGCCCCGACAATCGTCGACGGCGTTTATACATGGCAGAGCGGCAATGGCAACTGGCAAACGATCGGCACGATAAGTAGCGCCGCAAACACAGATAGTCCAGCGTGGGCGTTCACGAAAACCCTCTTCTCCCTGCAGCCTCAAGTAGACGCTTGGAACAAGGGGTACTACAAGTGTCTGGCTAAGACGGCTGCGGGCGGGGCGACGGCGCCGGTTGTAACGCACGCGGCGGGCGTAGCGGCAACAAATGCGGTAGAGAACGGAGCTTCGACAATCGCCGGTGCTTACTATCATTTCACAGACGCGCGATTTACTGCTTGGGGCAAGTATTCCCAAGTGCTCGTGCCGAACTTAGCACCGAAGATTGCTGCTGTGGCGGAGGCATTAGATGTCGCCGGTTGGGCATATTTTGATTACGAGCTTGGAAAGGCCATAGGCGAGTGCTCGGGGGTGCTCCAATGAAGCACCTCGGTCCTGGAAGTCGCTTTGCAATCGGGCTGCTGATCTGTTGCACGGTCTGGATGGTGCTAAGAGTCTCCGGTTTGTTCCGCATCAGCCCGGTTCGCTTTCCAGTCTGGGCTGGTTTTCTCGTGGCCCTAGGCATTCTCGCGGGACCTGTAATATTTACGTTTGCGCAATCGCTCCATTGGGGCATTCGTCTTATCGCGGCTCTCGTGTTCTTAGGATGCGCTTTCGTTTTCCCTTGGTTCTACGACCAGCTCCCGATCTATTTTTGGCTGACGTTGTTGCTGGCCTACGTGGAGGTATTCTGGATTATTCCGTCGCTGCTCAAAAGGCGTAGATCCTCTGGATGAAAAACGTGCGACTTCGAAGCCGCAAACAATGATAGCTGGACTTGGGCTTTCACAAAGTCTTTCTTTAGCGGGTTCACCGTGTTTGGACCCAAGAAAGATCCTCGGCCCTCGTGCTTTGGAAATTTTCTCAAAAACAGTGTCGCGAATTTTGTGGGAATTCCGGGCGCTGACACCGTAGGGGGTGGGGCAGCGGGATACTATGGAGCTTCCCTTTCCCAAGCCAAAGCCATACCTAACACCCGAGTCGCACGAGGGGGCATCTCTCCAAGACAGTGGCTCGAAGCCGACGAGGCAGCCCGCATAGCCAATGCGGGGAAATTCAGCCTTGCTCTCAATGCGGTTGTGGCTGAGAGCCAAGCGATTGCAAATGAAGTTCCCTCAGCGCTCGCCGGGGAATGCAAATGAAGTTGTGGGGCCAGCGGAGGATGTCTTGAAGGCTATGAGTTCGGGCAAACGGGCGATGGAACTTTTGCTGGAGATCCTGATCGCTGTGATCCTGGTGACTGCGTTTGTTACTTACCTTTTTACGCTGCCTAAAGGAACTACACTAAACTGGCAGCGTATCGCACTTGTAGTAAACACGGCCGTTGTTTTTGGATTGCTGATTTCATGGTTTCGCAACGGATGGAAGAACCTGGCATTCTGGGCCACAATCACAGTGTTGCTGCTAGGCCATACCGCGGCGTATCTTTTTGTTCTCAATCGCATCGAGGGATATCCTTTGGCTTACTACGTGATAGCGAACCCGGTTGAACTAGCTCTCTTTTCACCTGTGCTCAAAAGAGTCGTAAGAGCCGACAAAGGTGCTTGACCCTTCTCTCCTTGCGCCCTATAAGATCAGAAGATCAATTCTCAAGACTGACGAATCGCGCTTGCCGGGCGCCCCCGGAGTCGGTCTGACACAAGCGCTTCTACGATTTCAAAGTGTGGACGGAGCGCAAGCAGATCGAGCAACTCTGCTACATGCATCGCGATCCGGTGAAGGGCGGACTGGTGGAACAGCTGCTTCTTGCGATTTACCCCTGGCTCTATTCATCACAAGACACTGTGAGCGCCATCACAGACGTCTCGCTTCCGCCTGTGCGAAACTGAGTACCTGATAGGAGCGGCCAGACCGATGAAATCTCCTAAGTCCTTATTCCAGAATACTTTGATATAAGTCCTTTCGATTCAAAGACCGAGCCAAAAAAATCCCGCTAACTCCATGATTCCACTAGCAAGGGGGGAGGGGGGGTAGGGGTACTAACCAGTTAACATTTACCTCGAAGCCTCCGGGGGATGGGCTGGCCGCGAGGCTTACCGGGTATCCACTCCGAACCCCAGGATCGCATTCACTTCCACCGGTTCGTTGCCGCGAAAGGCTGGGCGGAACTTCCAGCTGTGCAGGGCTGCCAGCACTTTGGAAGTTGTTTCTGCGGCGCCCGGTTCTAGCACTTTAATATCTTTCAAATCTCCTGAGCGATCGAGAATGCAGGCAATGATGATGCGGGTTGAGCGGAGTCCTGCAGGCAAGTCTTTGTGCATCGGTTCGGGAGCGGTCAGGGCTTGTAACGACGGATGCGCCGCCGATGCGGCATCGGCATACTGCATGACTGCCGTGCCGAGCGAGGTCTCGATATAGATAGAGTAGTTGCGGTCGCCTTTAAGGACGCCGTAATAATTGAACACGCCGCCGGAACGCGGCGTGGCTTCGATGGTGATGCTCGATGGTTTGTGGTTGTTGGCCGAAGAGCGTCCCGGTCCCGCCGTGGGTGATTCGCCAGCAGGCGGGCCGAAACTCGGCAGGTTGATCGTCGTCGTGCCGCCTTCTACCGAGACACCGGGAATCGCGGGTTCGCTGCTGGTTCCGGTTCCTGCGCCGCCTGCGCCTGGATAGGGCGAGATACCTCCGCGGGCGTTTGGATCGGAACCGTGAGCGGTGCCTTCGCGCCCGGCTCCGGAACCTTCACCTTGTAGTCCGCTGCCGGAGCCATTGCCTTTGCCGAGGCCCGCTCCTCCGCCGTTGCCGCCCAAGCCGGTTTTGGCTGTGCCGGTCGGCGACATCGCCAGAGCGCCTGCGGTGGTTGTGTTGGGCACTCCGACTTTGGTTCCGGGCTGATTGGATACGACTACGGCTGATCCGGGAACATTGCCTCCGGCGTTGGTGGGCGGCGCGACTGAGGTTCCCATATCGATGGGTCCTCCTGCTCCTGAGCCCTTGTTGCCTCGTCCGCTGCCAGTGGGCGCTTTGCCGCCACCGAGACCTGGTGGAGGCGGAACTACGTCGGCTGAGCCTAGCAATGTCGATGCGGAATGACCCGATCGCGCTCCGCTTGCTTGCTGACCTCCGGCGATGCTGGCTGGAGGCGGCACAACCTGCGCGGTGATTGTGCTGGAGGATCGGGTGCTCGGTCCGCCGCTCGCGGTTGGTGGAGGAGGAACGGGTTTGGTGCGCAGGTCGCCAGAAGCGGTGCTTCCGAAGCTATTCAGGTCGCGGCTGACTTGCGATGGTGGCGGTGCGACTACTGCGGGAGCGGGCAGCGTCAGTCTGGGCGTGGAGGACACGTCGCGAGGCGGCGCTGATACGGGCGGTTTCACGACGTCAACGGTTTGGGTTAAAGGCAGACGCGAACTGGCGATGTCGCGCTGCGTGTCACGAGGAGCGGGCGCGATCACGGTTGGGGCGAGAGGGCTCGCGGTCCGCATCTGGTCACGCGAGACGCTCGGAGCAGGAGGCACGATTGCAGTGCCCAGGCTGGGCGTAGTTCTCGCGTTGGAGCGAGAGACTTCGGGCGCGGGAGGGACGACGTTGGTTGTCAGGCCGCTGGTGGTGCGGCTGGCGGAGGATTTCAATTCAGGTGCGGGAGGGACGGGATTGATCTCGGCGAGAGTTGGAGCGACTAGAGTAGAACGCAATCCTTCGGCGGGCGGCGGTCCAGGATTTGGTTTGAACGCCAGCAGGTTGGCGACAGCAGAGTCGGAACGCGGGAGATTGATCTTTGGAGCGTCAACGACTTTTTCACTCGGCGTGCCGCCGCGGACGACGCGGATGACTTGTGTGCGGTGATGGGTTTGCTGTCCGCCGGCGCGTCCCGTCTTGCCGGCTTGCGCTCCGCCGCGATCTTGCGTCTGGGGAAGTTCATCGCCAGAGTAATAAATCACATCCTGTTGCGGATGGTTCGGAGGCAGCGGGAGTTCGAGACTTATCAGGTGTTCGGGAATTTCTATGAGCGCTAAGAGCAACAGGCACTCGAGCAGCCAGCAGGCCAGCATTCCGCGGTAGGGGAACATGCCGATGGGCGCTTCTCCGGCTAAGGCTTTTGGAGGGCGCGTGAGGGCGGGACGAAAAGCAGACTTGAATTCTTCCCAGGGCGAAGACCATTCAACCAGGAGGCGCGGGGGTTCAGGCCACTGGGTGTCTGTTTCGGGAATCGTTTCGACTTGGGTCATGCCGGTTACTTGGTTAGAACGTCTCGTACCAGTCTAGTGTGCCAGAACGTGGTTGGATTTTTCTTGTTACCTTGCGTTTCTTCTGGCTCCGCACAGACTCTGCGTATGCTCCGCCTAGAATCAATGACTTAGCGGCGACGAATTGTGAAGGCCCTACGCGGCTTCGTGGATGGGATCTTCGAGAAAAATATCGATGTGGTCGCCTAGCGCGGTCAGCGATTCGCGGATTGTGCCTGTCGGGAGTTCCAAGACCGATGCAGCCAGCACTCTGATGGCGGCCAAGCGCCAGGGTTTGAGGTCTTCTTCGATGTGGATGACTTTGCGGTCGCGGTCTAGGTAGACGGCGTCGATGGCAAAGCGCATCGCGAAAGTGTGGATGCCGCGGGAGGGGTTGATCCAAAGTCCCTGGCCGCGCTGGAACAGTGAGGAGTCGGTCGCCATGAGGCCACGGAATCGCGTCCAGTGGGTGCGTGCGATCAGGAGATCGGTTGCGAGATACGTGGCGCGGGTGCGATTGAACGCGTATCCCTTGGGGCCGGGGTGGGGCATTGGTGCTCCTGGGGCAGTGGTTAGTTGTTAGTGATTAGTAATCAGAATGAACTTACTAACCACTAACAACTAATCACTAGCCACTGATTCTTCACTTCTTCTTGAATATTTGCACTAACTGGATTACGGCGGGCCCTACGGTTACGAAGATTAGTGAGGGCATGACGAACAGGACGAGCGGGATGATCATTTTGACGGTGGTTTTGGCGGCTTGCTCTTCGGCGCGCTGACGGCGCTCGGTGCGCAGGGATTCGGAATGGACGCGCAGGGCTTGGGCTACGCTGGTTCCGAAGCGGTCGGTTTGAATCAGGGTTCCGACCAGCGAACGAAGGTCGTCGACTCCGGTGCGCTCGGCCAGATTGCGCAGGGCCTCGACGCGGGGCTTTCCGGCGCGGGTCTCCAAGTCGAAGAGATGGAACTCGGCGCTCAGTTCGGGATGCGCGTGACTCAAATCATTGCCGACGCGCATCATGGCCTGATCGAGAGACAGTCCTGCTTCTACGCAAATGACGGTGAGGTCGAGGCCGTCGGGAAGGCCTAGTCGAATGCGGCGCTGACGTTCCTGCAACTTCTTCTTCAAGATGAATCTCGGCAGGAAAAAGCCGAGGCCGAAGCAGCCGAGCAGAAGCATGGGCGAACTGAAGCCGGAAATCAGGAATACCGTAAAGAAACCGATCGCGGCGAATAAGACACGCAAGCCGCGATAGACGTTGAGGTGCTGCGGGCTGCGGTATCCGGCCTGGATGAGCCAGAGGCGGGTTTGCGAAACCTCGGATGGAGAAATCGGCAGAGCGCGGCTCAGAGGATCGAGCGCCTGCTGGAATCGCTCGCGCATGGCAGTCTTTGCCTGCGCCTTTGGGCGTTGCCATCCGATTTCGCGCAAGCGGGAGCCGAGGACAGAAGAAGGCGCCACCGTCGCCGCTCCAAAGGCGAAGACGATCGCCACGACGGTGAGGAACACGACCAACGCGAGGATGAGAGGCAGCGGCATATTAGTACTTGGTTGCTACTTCTTGTTTCTCACTACTTAGTACAGAGAACTCATTTCAAACTTCAAACCTGAATCCGAATAATTTTGCGAATAAAAAAATAGCCAAGCGTTTGCAAGGTGATGCCGCCGACAATCAATGCGTGTCCGATTGGGTCGACGAAGAGCGGCCGAATGAAACCTGGATTGAGCAACTGCATGATCAGGACAATCGTCGGCGGCAGCGCCATGAGCAAGACCATGGTCAGGCGTCCCTGGGCGGTGTGGACACGCACCTGGCGTTGGATTTTGAAGCGCTCGCGGATCACATAAGAAAGATTGTCGAGAATTTCGGCGAGATTGCCGCCGGTTTCGCGCTGGAGCATCACCGCAGTGACGAAAAACTTGACGTCAACAAGCGGGATGCGCTCGGCGAGATTCATGAGAGCATCGCGCACCGGAAGGCCGAATTTCTGCTCTTCGTAAAGCTGGCGGAATTCGCCGGCGACCGGCTCGGAGACCTCGTTCGCGATCATTTCCAGGGCGGTGGTGAAGGCGTGGCCGGCGCGGACGGCGCGGGCGAGGGTGTCGATGGCCTCGGGGAATTTCTCCTCAAATTTCGCGAAGCGCCTGGTGCGCATGTGCGCAGCGTAGGCGTAGGGGATGAAAAAACCGAGTACGAGGCCAGCCCAGCCGAACATGATGTTGCCGCCCGCGACGGCGGCTAACACGGCGATCACGACCGCGCCGATGGCGCAGAGCATCAGGAAGTTTCCGGCCCGCATGTCGACGTTTCCCTGGGCCAGGACTTTCTGGAGTTCGGAGACGCGTTCGGAGCGCCGCAAAAAAGTGTCGAAGGCCGGGATCCGGCTGAGCACTTCATCGCGGAGAAAAGCGGCGTCTGGAGTGGTTTGTTCGACCGGCTTATCGGCCGACGCCAGGCGATCGCGGAGGATGCGCGCTTGCGCTTTCCTCTCGTCCAATAACGAAATCGCGGCGAAGACGGCCACGGTGACGACGGCGAACACCACGATGGCGACGAGGAACTGCATCCCTCTAGACCTCCATCCGCGATTCGAAGATGGCGGGACTGAGGCGGCATCCGGCGGTGGCGAGGCGCTCGGCGAAATGTGGAGGTTGGCCGGTGGAATGGAAAACGCCGCGCACTTTCCCGCTTTCATCGATACCGCTGCGATCGAAAACGAAAATGTCCTGAAGCGTGATCATGTCGCCTTCCATGCCGACGACCTCGGAGATGGTGAGGATCTTGCGCGTACCGTCGGAAAGACGGGCGACCTGCACAACCGCATGGACGGCGTTCGCGATCTGGTGGCGGATGGCGCGCTCCGGAATATTCAGATTCGCCATCGAGACCATGTTCTCGATGCGGGAAAGCGCATCGCGCGGGGAGTTCGCGTGGACGGTGGTCAGCGAACCTTCGTGGCCCGTGTTCATGGCTTGCAGCATGTCGAAGGCTTCTTCGCCACGCACCTCGCCGACCACGATGCGGTCGGGACGCATACGCAAGCTGTTGATGACGAGTTGCCGCATCCGCACGGAACCTTTGCCTTCAATGTTGGGAGGGCGGGTTTCGAGGCGCACGATGTGTTCCTGCTTAAGTTGTAATTCGGCGGCGTCTTCGATGGTCACGATGCGTTCGGAATTCGGGATGTAGCCGGAGAGAACGTTGAGGACAGTGGTTTTGCCGGCGCCGGTTCCTCCCGAGATCAGGAGGTTCAAACGGCCCTTGACCATGGCCGCCAGCAATTCGAGCATCGGCTCGGTCAGAGTCTTGTTGTCGAGCATGTTGCGCGCGGTGAGCGGGTCGCGGCCGAAACGGCGGATGGAGAGGCAGGCTCCGTCGAGCGCGAGCGGCGGGATGATGGCGTTCACACGGGAGCCATCCTGCAAGCGGGCATCGACCATCGGTGAAGATTCGTCGACGCGCCGGCCGATGCGGGACACGATGCGGTCGATGATCTGCATGAGATGCTGGTTGTCTTTGAACGACAAGCCCGTGATTTCGAGCTTGCCAGCACGTTCGACGTAGACGCGGTCGAAGCGGTTGACGAGAATATCGGAGATGGTCGGATCCTTGAGCAGGGGCTCGAGCGGGCCTAGACCGAAGATTTCGTCGAGGATCTCGCGCGATAGCTGTTCGCGCTCGGCGAAGCTTAGAGGGACGGCTTCGCTGTTGACGGAATTGCGAATGAGGATGAGAACCTCTTCGCGCGCCGAGTCTCCGGAGGTGCGACCCAGTTTTTCGAGGTCGAGGCGATCGAGGATCTTGCGGTGAAGGTCCGCTTTGACCTGCTGGTACTCGCTCCGTTCAAAAGCTTGCAGATTGGCCATGGCTTTATTGAGTCATTGAATCAATGAGGCGTTGAATCATTGGAAATGTTCCCGGGACGCTTTTCAATGTCTCAATGGTGCAATGTCTCAATGATGCAATGACACTACTATACCGTCTTGAACAGGGACCACGCGGAGCGTTTCACTTCGATGTCGTCTTTTGTCAGGTGTTCGGCCAGGCCAGAGATCGACCGCGCTATTTCGGTCGTCCCCTGTTGCATGAGCGGGACGCCGCGATCGATTGCCGTGGATACGGCGAAATATTGGTTTGGAATGCGCCAGAGCACGGGTGCTCCAATGGCTGCTTCGGTTTCGGCCTCGTTGAATCCGGCTACTTTGCGATAACGGTTCAGCACGAGCGCGAAACGGTCGCGCGATCCACTTTCACCCAGATACTGAGCGACCCGCCCGGCGCTCCAGAGCGAAGCCACGTCGGCGTGCGCGATCAAAAGAATCTTTTCTGAGAGATTGCTGACCAGGCGTGTGGCGCTATCAAGGCGCGAGGACGCGTCGACCACGATGTAATGGAACTGTCCTACCATGGTGTCAAACAGGCGCGCAAAATCGGAGGCCGAGTGCTCAGTCGCGCTCGGAGCCGAAGGTCCGGCCAGGACTTGGAGCCCGCGATCGTGACGCGACATGAAACTTTCGAGCAGGGACGAATCGAGACGATGAAGATTCGTGATTGCGTCGGAAACGGTGAAAGCCGGCTTGAGGTTGAGGTGTAGGGCGCAGTGTCCCAGTGGGGCGAGGTCAACCAGGGCTGTGCGTTGGACTGCCTGTAGCGCCAGGGCGAGATTAACGGCCACTGTGGTGGCGCCGCTTCCTCCTTTGGCGTTGACGACGGTGAAGACTTTTCCTCGCGATGTTTCACGGCCTGGTTTGCGGCGCGTCGCTGTCAGGCGGACGAAGGCTTCGAGGAGATCGGTGGTCGTGGTTGGGCGTTCGATGTACTCGCGGACTCCGGCCCGCATAGCACTGACGATTAACTGCGGCTGAGTCATGGGACCGACGGCGAAGAGGGCAGCGTCGGGGAGTTCCTGATGGAGCAATTCAATGCCGCGCAGGGCGGAGTTCACGTCGTCGAGGGCAATGTCGATCAGGACGACATCGGGCGCGAAGTTGTGGGTCCGCCGGATGACGGGATCGTTCGCCGCCAGGGAGAGCGTCGAGTTGCTGCACACGGTGCGGGCGACGCTGGTGCCGTCCACGAGGACCTGGAGCACGGCGCGCTGGTCGGTGTCCCTGGCGAATACAGCTACTGATAGTTCCGGCATGACCTAAATTGCTGCCTCTAAAAACCTTGAATCAAAAACGGCCTTTATTTGGCCGGTTTCTTGGCGTCAAACTTGCCCTGATCCAGATTTGGTTCCGGCATCGTCGGGCCCTTCGGCGACTGAACGTTCGGCGTAACCTTGCGGACGGTACACAAGACCATCAACTCCGAATTGCTCTTCTGGGCACTCTTGCTCTTGAAGAAATTGCCCAGGATCGGGACGTCGCCGAGCCACGGAACCTTGTTATAAAGATCGGTGACCCGGTTGTCCATTAAGCCGGCGATCACGAAGCTCTGTCCATCTTGCAGTTCGAATTCTGTATCCGCCTTGCGGGTGCTGATCGCAGGAATGGTGGTGCCGGAAACGGTGACGGCGTTGGTGAAATCGAGCGTACTCACCTCGGGAACGACGTGGAGGTGAATGCTGCCGTTCGGCTGGATCACGGGCGTGAACTTAAGGCGAACGCCGAACTCGCGAAACTGGACGGTTACAGTCGAGATCCCGCCCGCGCCGGGCTGAACCACGGGGAAGGGAAATTCTCCGCCAGCCAGGAAGCTGGCTTCCTTGCCATCGACGGCGACGAGGTTCGGTTCCGCGAGAATCTGGAGAAGATTTTTTGTCTGCAACGCCTGGATCACTGCTCCCAGGTGGACCTGTGGATTAAAGAAAAACAGGTTGAGAGCGCTTGAGATCGTCGTCTGACTCGGGAACGGATTGTCGTTGGCGCCGGTTGCATCGTTGATGATTCCGCTCTTAACACCGCCGAACTGCCCGGTGCCGGTGCTGCCGATCGTGTTGCCCGATCCGGTGGAAAACAAGTTGACGCCAAGCTGTGTCAGCGCCGTGCGGTCCACTTCGGCGAATTTGACTTCGAGCAGGACTTCGCCTGCTCCTACTGGGCCGAATGTCAGTACGTTCACAACATTCTTCGAATAGGCGGAAGCGAGAGCGCCCGCATGTTTTGAGACATCCTCTGTGGTCACATGACCGGACAGAACAATTGCCGAGCGCGACGGGGTCACGTTGATCTGTTCGTTGGGGAAGAGCCGATGCATTTCTTCGGATGCGGCTGTGATATCGACGTCGACTCGCAGATCGAAGCTGCGCGAGCGCTCGAGTTCGTCCCATATCAGGAGCGAAACTTCGCCGGGAGCGAGACCATTGACCAGTACTTGAGTCGGAGTTACGACGAGGGTGTCCGCGACCGACGGGTCGGTGACGGAGACGCGTTTCAGCCGCTCGGTGGTGTTGATCAAAAGCGACTTGCCCACCATGACTCTCAGGGGGGCTGCGCCAGCGGTTACGCCCTGGTTGTTTGCGGTCGTAGTTGTTGTCGTTTGTGCTGGTAGCGTAGTGTCTTGCGCAGTTGTCGGCGGGGCTGGCGGATTGCCCTGAGCTGACGCGAAGACCACTAACAGGATGGCCGCACCGAGAAGGCAAGGAGTGGCCACGAGCTTTCGCGCTGTCATGAATGGCTTATTGCTGGGTCTCGTCAAACTTTTTCTCTTCCCGTTTACTACCACGAATCATTTCGACCGCGTATGTCGATGGCGCAGACGGCGGGGTCTTGACCGCCGCTTTGTGGATCCGGGGCTTGGGTTCGGTGACAACTGGCTTTTGCCCTGGATAGAGAGAACTGGTTCGGGTCGCGCCGATGCCGCCCAATTTTGTATCGACCGGATTGCGTAACGACAGCTGAATCCGTCCTTCCTGCGATACCAGCGCCAGCTTCTGCGCATCGTCCGGGGAAACGGCAAGGGTTATCACTGGCGCTGTCTGCGCTTCGGCGGAGGCGTTGCGGTCGAGGCTCTTGCCAACGGCTAGCACAAGAACGTTCTCGAGGACCGTCATCGTTTGTCTTTCGTTGCCGGTGGCTTCGTTGCCCGTAGCCAGTACATCGACGTGCGTCCCCGGCTGCACGAAGCCTGCGACCGAAACCACGTCATTGACTCGGACCGAGACCGCGCGCATTCCCTGCGGGATCATCGAAGGCAGACCGGCGCCGGCGTTTTCCGCCGCTAGCTTGCTGGGGAGAACGAAGTCGCCCTGGCTGATTGGCAAAATCACGCCGCGTGGCGGATTAAGAATCTTGGCCGTCGAAGAATAAGCGCCGGGCGGAATCGCCGATTGGGGGAGAGTAATCACCCGCACGTCACGAGGTGTCAGTTTGGCGCCGACCTGGATATCGTTGGCCGCAACCACCACCGGGACGCCGTGATCGTTAGCGCCGGCCCCGGCGAACATCCGCAGCCGGTTATACACGGCAAAGCTGGCCAGCAGACCAATCGCCAGCGCCAAGCCCCCGATCATCAACAGACGGCTTCGGTTCATTCCTCTCCTTTAAATATTGTACTTAGCTGCGTGCCCGTCGCGAATTTCTCACTTTTCTCATTGCATTTGGCTGCCGACCTGCGAGAAGACGTTGTTCGCGTTTCCGCCGATCAGGCGCACGGTTCCGATTACGAGCACCAGAATCACAGCCAGCATCACGGCGTATTCGGCGACGTCCTGCCCTTCTTCATTGCGCCACAATAGGTTAGAGATGGTTGTCATCCGGTGGCTCTCCTTCGCGGTCGATCGTATGGCGCCACGACGTTCTGAATGGCTATTAAGTCGCAAGCCAACCCAGTATGCGCCCTAGTTTCGCAGATTGGGGTGACTCTGTGAAACATTTTTTCACTCGGCTGCCCAACCGGTGGCTGTTTTCTTGAAAATAGATGCGTCTTTTACGGCGGAAGTATTCCGGACGAAGAGAACTGCCCGAGAATCGGCGAATTCCCTGCGCCAACCGGAATCGAGCAGCAAGGCTTGCGCCAAGGCTGTCGAAGGCGGTATCAGGACGGCCGACACGTTCCAGCGGTCGAGCACGTCGCGCCACCCCGACTGAAGGCGTACGGCCGTCTGAAACTGGTGTAATGGATCGGCATTGTCATCGTCATCATCGCTACGATTTCCGGCATGGTCGTGAGGTTCGTCTCTGACGTAGAGGTCGGCCCGGCCATCGACGAAGACACGGCTATGCGGGTAGAGCTTCCAGATGGCGTAGCCGCCCCAGTCGTAGTAGACGAACACATTTCGCGGGCCGCCCGCAGTTTGGCCGCCCGTACTTTGAAGGAATGCGACAGCTTTCGCGGGAAACTGTTCGGATTCACGGGCCTCCTGATTGCGCGCCAGTGTCACCCACTTTACGATTGCGAGCATCGCCAGAAGCACCACGACTGATCCGACAAAGATTGCGCGACGGCTCGAAGGCTTGCGGAGCGACGAGCGAGCCATTGATTCGGAATCGGAAGCGGAGGCAAGGGCGGCGGTAATCACAGGCATCGCTACCAAGATGAAGATCGGTATGTGGCGCACCGCGTCGAGTGCGGCGAAGGAGGTGAGGAGCAAGGGCAGAAGGATTCTTCCCTTGGGTCGTGAATTTGAGAGGGCGAGAGCAGCCAGAAGCAAGAGCCACACGAGCAAGAACGGACGGTAGAGCCATTGATGGAAATCGGGCGAGAACCATTCGCCGATCAACGATCGCATCCCATGGGAGCGGAGCGTATCCAACGGATAGCGATACATCTCGGAGCCGCTCGGATTCAGCGGGACGAGCGCCAGGCAGGTTAGAAGCACCGCGACGATCCGCAGCAGGATTGGACGCGCCTGCTGCCAAGCTGTTTGGCCAAGAGCAGACTCGCAGATGACTCCAAGCGCATAGGCTGACAGGAGCACGATCCCGAGCGCAAAACCGGCGTGTAGATTTAGCCAGAGAAGAAACAGAGGCGGAATCCAAAGCAGTAATTTCGGTCGCTCTTCGCCTCGATCGATCAGCCACAAGAGCAAACTGGCCAGAGTAAACGTAAACATCTGGGGCCGCACTCCAAAAGATGGCGCGGCTGCGAAGGCTCCCAAGGCGGTGGCGGCGGCCGCCCAGTGCGCCTTCCCCGGACATCGCAGGTAGAGCAGTATGAAGCCAGCGGTGGTGACGAGAGAAGCGAAAACGATGAGGGCACCTGCGCCGCCGTGTTTGAAGATTTCGTAGAACGCGACTTCCGACAGCCATTCGTGCGAGACCCAGGCGTGGCCGGCGCGAGTGAAAGAGAAGGGGTCAACGTGAGGGAATGTGTCCGGTTTCGACGATGAGTTCGCCGGTGCGGAGATGCCACCAGAGGTCGGGATCGATGGCGTTGCGCGCGGTCATGGCCAGCAGGCCGAATAGCAGAATGAGACCGAACGTCAGACGCCGGTTTAGAGCGAAAATCTTCATTGCTGGTGAGGCGATTATAGAATTAGAAGTCAATCGCGTTAACGCTTGTCTCTTGTCTGTTATCTCTTGCCTATGGCCTTGCCCAAGTTCGGTACGCGGAAAGAATTGCTGGGGGCAATCTTCCTGGTTGCGATCACGCTGAGCAATGTGATTTCGACCGTTGGGCTGGCGGGATTGCTGCGCGAAGGATACCAGAACTTCACCATCTTCTACGCGGCGGGTCGGATGGTGCGGGCCGGGGAATCGAGCGTGCTGTATGACTTGCCAGCCGAGAGCGGGGCGCAAGAGGAAGTGGCACCGAATGTCCGGATTCGCAAGTCGGCGCTTCCTTACATGCATCCTCCATTTGAAGCGTTGCTGTTTGTGCCGTTCACGTTTTTTTCGTATGTGCATGCCTATTTGCTGTGGAACGTTTTGAATGGGGTGATGGCGCTCGCGAGCGTATTGCTGTTGACGCAGACAATTTCCGGAGATTGGCGCTTTGAGTCTCGCTTTTCTCGTCCTGGCGGTGACAGGCTTCTTGCCCGTTACCAGCGGAATTGTTCAGGGGCAGGACGCGTGTCTTTTGCTTTTTCTTTATGTAGTCGCGCTGACCGCGTCCGAGAGAGGAGACGAAGTTTCTGCGGGTGCTGCTCTGGCCGCGGGACTGTTTAAGTTCAACCTTATTTTGCCGTTGGCGTTTCTGCTGGCGGTCAAACGGCCCAGGTTACTGCTCGGGTTCGCGCCGGTCGCAGCGTTCATGGGAGGCATCTCGGTGGCCATGGTTGGCTGGCGCGGCGTTGCCGACTACATTCTGTTTCTCTTTCGGATGGAGAACTCCGGAGCCGGCGGGGCCATTGTGGCCGGCGATATGCCGAATCTGCGTGGCGTGCTCGCGGCGCTGGCTGGAACACATCTTGGTGCTTGGCTGATGCCGCTCACACTTCTTTGCTCGGCAGCGGTTGTCGCGGCGGTGCTGTGGCGAATGGCGCTGGCTGGAAATTCACGGCGCTTCGATTTTGTTTTGGCAACCGCGGCAGCGATCCTGGTTAGTTATCATGCGTTTTCCTACGATCTAAGCTTGTTGTTGCCAGCTTCGCTTTTGTTGTTCGCGGCCGCAGTACCCGAACGGGGATGGCCGGATGGAATGGATATTTTGTTTCTCGTGCTGCTTTACGTTTCCCCGACATTCGATACTTTCTGGCCGCATGTGAATCAGTTCTTCTGGCCGGTCGTCATCCTGAGTTGGTTGGTTTGGAAGTTCGGCACGGCCTACGCGGCGCAGGGAGACGAAATTCTGGGTCATGCGTTGTAATATCCAGATTCTTCTCGGTTTGAGATGAGAAGCATTTGCGATGAGAGCCACACCCGACCATCGATCACTCCAGCGATCATTCCGGCAATCACTCTGGCCGCTTGCAATTGCCGTTCTGTGCGGCGTCGGCATGTGGAGCTACACGGACCGTGTCCTGATTCCGCATCAGGTGGTTGATGCAAGACAGCATGACCAGCCTCGCGGCAATCTTTCTGATCTGTATCCTCGTTGGATTGGGGCAAAGGACCTGCTCTTATACGGGCGCGATCCTTACGGCGCCGATGTCAGCCGCGAGATTCAGATTGGTTATTACGGTCGTCCGCTAGACCCGTCTCGGCCAAACGATCCGGCTGACGAGCAGGGATTTGCCTATCCTGTTTATGTGGTTTTCGGTCTTGCCCCCACCATCCGATTGCCGTTCTCGGTTGTTCAGAAGAGTTTCTTCTGGATTTTAGTGCTGGTCACGGCGGCGAGTTCGGCGGTTTGGCTCTGGGTGTTGCGGCGGCCTGTTCGCTGGTCGGAAGAGTGGCCGGAGCAGTTGATCCTTGTGGCGTTGACTCTCGGCAATGTCGCGGTTATGCAGGGACTGAAGCTGCAACAGATCAGTCTTTTGATCGCGGCCCTGATCTCGGTCGCAATCATGTTGCTGGTGTCAGATTACGCGGTGGTAGCTGGCGCCATTCTGGCGGTGGCGACAATCAAACCTCAACTGATGGTGTTGCTGCTCGGCTGGCTTGCACTTTGGACGCTTGCCGACTGGCGGCGACGCTATCGGCTGGCAGTGTCGTTTCTCGCTACGATGGTGATCCTGTTCGCGGCGTCGGAGTGGTACTTGCCGCACTGGATCGCGCGATTCTGGCATGCCGTCATCGAATATCAACGCTACACGGGGGCGATGTCGGTGCTGGAAAAGGCGGTGGGCCGGCCTTGGAGCTGGGTTCTTGAATTGGCAGCGCTCGCGGCCCTTGCCGGAGCTTGCTGGAGAGAGCGGCGCTCGCCGGCCGACTCCGGCGCGTTTACCTTCGCGTTTACCTTTACTACCAGCCTGGTATTGGCGACGACGGTACTCGTGATCCCTACGTACGCACCCTACAATCAGGTGCTCTTGATCCCGGCCTTGCTGCTGCTTTTCAGGGATCGCCGCATGATTTGGCAGAGGAGCATGGCCAACCGCGTGTTGCTTGTGATCGTGACCGGCTTATTCGTCTGGCCGTCGATCTCGAGCACGGTGCTGGCGGGCCTGTCTTATGTTATGCCCTTAAGGATGGTCGACGCCGCCTGGACGGTTCCGCTGCGGATGCTAACTCAGATTCCGGTGGGAGTGGCTGCCCTGATGCTGATCCATTACTATCAGATGACGTTTAATAAGCCCGCAAGGCCGGGCGCGTCGTAGAATGCTGGGGTGGTGGCAGGTGTCGTCTGCTAGTGTAGTTTGCTGGCACCCCTAGTCGGCACGGGCCGTAGGAGAGTTCAGGGTAAATGTCGGCTTCATCGCATTCGGGCATCTCCAGCATCTTTCCCATCGCGATCTTCGTCTCGGGGAACGATCAGCAAACGCTTTCGCTGAATCACACGCCCTACACCGTTGGCCGCAAAGTCGATCGCGACCTGGTGATTGCCGATCCTCGCGTGTCGCGCGAGCATGCCTCGATTGTGGCGGAGAATGGCGAGTTCTTTGTCGTCGACCTTGGCAGCAAGCACGGGACATTTGTTAACGGAGAGAAAGTTGACCGCCATAAGCTCCAGCGCAACGACCGGCTGGAATTCGGCGCGCGCGACGTTGCTTACCTGATTTTCCATCCATTACATACGACATCGAATACGGCTCGCGAATTTCTCAGCCAGATCTCGGGGATTCAGATTGCTCCGGAAGCGAGCGATCTGGAAAAGCTGACGCTTTTCATGGAAGCGGCGCGCAAGCTCAACACCATCGGCGTGCTGGATGAAATCCTGGTGACGCTGATCGATGCCACGTTGAAGCTGACGCGGGCGGAACGCGGATATATCTTCCTCCGCGATAGTGATGGGACGCTGACGCTCGCGGCTGGACGCAACTCGAAGGGCGAGCCGCTGCTTGACGACAAAACAATTTCGCGGTCGGTGCTTGAAGGCGCGTTGACCTCGAACTCCGAATACCTGGTTACCGATACGAGCCAGATGCTCGATGTGAAGGAACGGCAGAGCATCGTGGCTTTCGATCTGCGCACCGTGATCTGCATGCCGCTGCGCAAGCCGCTGGTCCAGACGACGCGCGACGGACAGAAAGCGGGCGGGGAAGTGATGGGCGCGCTTTACGTGGACTCGCGGTTTGCTTCGCGGGACATTACCAGCGTGAGTCACGATATTCTGCGGGCGATCGCGACAGAAGCTGCGCAGCTGATTGAGAATGCGCGCCTGGTGCAGGCCGAAGAGGCTGGACGGCGCTACCAGCAGGAACTGTCGATTGCGGCGTCGATTCAACAGCGTCTGTTGGCGGTGACTTTGCCTGAAGTGCCCTTTGCGCGCGTCAATGGGCGCAATATGTCTTGTAAAGAGATTGGTGGCGACTTCTTTGAAGCTGTGAATACGCCGCAAGGTCTGGCGGTCGTTCTAGCAGACGTCAGCGGCAAGGGAGTATCGGCCGCGCTCTTAGCGTCGATTCTTCAAGGGATGGTTTACTCCCAGCTGATTTCTGGTATGCCGTTGGTAGAGATTGTGGATGCAGTCAATCGCTTCTTTACTTATAAACATATCGGCGAGAAGTACGCGACCATGATCATTACGCGCCTGCGCAATGACGGCGACCTGGAATACGTGAATTGTGGGCACGTTCCCCCGGTGTGGATTTGTGGCAACGAAGTGCTTCGGCCGGCTCACGGTAACCTGCCGGTGGGGCTGTTGTCGGATGCGACCTACTCCAGCGACCGCTGCCAGATGCGGCCGGGGGATCGGTTGATTCTTGTCACGGACGGCGTGACCGAAGCCGAGAACGCTCGCGGCGATATGTTCGACAACGAGCGGTTGGAGAGCGTGGCGGGGAAGAGCGAATCGATGGAAGATGTGTTTAGTGCCGTGGCCGATTTTTGCGGGGGGACTCCGCTTAATGACGATTGCACGGTGGTTGAGCTGGCTTATAGCGGCGCGTAGTGTCTGGAATTTCTTCTACGGTTTTGCGTCGGCGTGAATTTCTACCGTTGACCAGGTCTTGTCCGCAGCGTGGCACAGTTTCTCGATCGCGCAGTCGGCGCACTTCGGACTCCGCGCTACACAGAGTTTCCTCCCATGCCAGATGACCTCGTGAGAAAAGTCTGTCCAGCGGTTGCGGGGGATTATTTTCATCAGGTCTTCTTCGATCTTGCGGGCATCGTCTTGTTTCGTTAGTTCCAAGCGGTGCGAGATGCGCGTTACGTGCGTGTCGACGACGACGCCTTCGTTCTTCTTGAACCAGGTTCCGAGGACGACGTTGGCGGTCTTGCGGGCTACGCCTGGAAGGGTGAGTAGCTCATCCATCGTGTCGGGAACTTCGCCGCCGAAATCCGCGACGATCTTGCGCGCCGCGCCAATGACGGACTTCGACTTGTTGCGGAAAAAGCCGGTGGAGTAAATATCCGGTTGGAGCTGTTCTGGTTCGAGGGCGGCAAAATCCTGAACGGTTGGATACTTCTCAAACAACTTGGGCGTGACCATGTTCACGCGGACGTCGGTTGACTGGGCGGAAAGAATGGTCGCGACCAGGAGTTCCCACGCGCTGCGGTGCGTCAGAGCGCAGGTCGCTTTGGGATAGAGTTGGTCGAGTCCAGCGATGATCTGGTGTACACGCTCTGGTGCTAAGGGATCGTATGCGGATGCAGAGACGCGGATCGCCGTGTCTTTGGCTCGGGGCGCGGGCTTCTTCTTCGGAGCCGCGGCGGGACGCGCGCTCTTGCTGGTCGGCGAATCGCGGAGAGCTTTCGCATTCTTGGGCACGACTCCCGTCTTGTTGCGGACGCTTTCCTGTCGCCCACTGCGACTCGGTTGACGCGGGGCATTTCCGCGGGGCATGGTTGGTCCTCCTGAGCAATCGCAATGGTAGCAAAGCGGGAGGTGCGGAGCATCCGCCCAGCACCATAGGTAACTCGGCGGCAATTGACGGGCTGGCGGTCGGGTGAGTAGTCTGAAGCTCAAAGGAAAAAACTTGTGGCTGTGAAGAGCGTTCAACTCGGACAAGTCTGGCGTCATGACGCAACTGGCCAGGACCACCTTGTCACCAAGGTCTATAGCGAAGTGTTTACGCAGTATGCCGTGCTGCGGCCCGCCGAAGTTACCGCTCCCGATGCGCCAGTGGTGAAGGTGAAGGTAGCGAAATCGGCGGACGGCGTGACGCTGCCGGGGTTCAGTTTTACTCAAGAAGGCGCCTTCTAGTTTCGATTCCAGTTTCAAAGAGCTTGGGTCATCTGGCATCGAGTGATCTGGCCAAGTGAAACCCTTCACATCAGATTTTCAGATGGTCACCCGATCAAAATGACTGAAAAAATTCTCACCCTGGTTTTTGCTTTCATCAGTTCCATCGTCACCGTGACTGGCTATGCAGGGATCGCTCTGCTGATGGCGATCGAGTCCGCGTGTATTCCGCTGCCGTCGGAGCTGATCATGCCTTTTGCCGGGTACCTGGTGTTCGCCGGCAAGATGAAACTGCTGTGGGCGGCGACAGCCGGCGCGATCGGCTGCAACCTGGGATCGCTCGTCGCGTATGAAATCGGATGCTACGGTGGACGGCCGCTGGTTGAACGCTATGGCCGCTGGATTCTCATGGGCCAGCGAGAACTCAATTGGGCCGATCGCTTCTTTGAGCGTTGGGGAGAGGCGGCCGTATTCGTCGGACGACTGCTGCCGGTGATCCGTACTTTCATCGCGCTGCCTGCCGGGATATCACGCATGCCGCGGGGTAAATTTCACATTTATACATTTCTTGGATCCTGGCCCTGGTGCTTTGCGCTGGCCTATTTCGGGATGAAGCTGGGCGAGAATTGGCGTTCACTCGGCAAGTATTTCCACAAGTTCGACGCGGTGATTGGGGTGTTTTTGCTGGTCGGTATCGCGTGGTTTCTCTGGTCGCACTGGCAGAACCGGCTGAGGGAGGTTAAAGGTTAGAGGTCAGATTGCAGAAGTTAAAACCCGTCGGTTCGCGGCATTGCGTTTACCTCTTCAATCTGACCTCTCACCTTTAACCTCACTCGACCGGCCTTGCCAGCTGCGATGCAATCAGCTTCCACTCGCCATCGCGCTTGCGCAGCACGTCGAGGTAGATGTAGCGCACCTCGGACTTTTTCCCTCCGACTTCTACTTCGTCGGACTCCGATCCGTGGACGACTGCGGTGTCTCCGAAGATACGAATCTTGCGGCTGGTTGAAACGATCGACGGATATCGAATGGCTCCGGTCCGAAAATTGTTCAGCACGTCTTGTTTCGTGAAGGCCTTGCCCGACTCGTTGTATTGAACGTAGTCTTCGGCGAAGATTCGCTCAAGCATGGCCAAGTCGGCGGTCATGAGCGCCTTGTCGCCAGCTTCGTGCAGCGCGAGTATCTGATCTTCATCGTTCTCGTTCTTCATGTTGTCAGTGTCCTCGGCTGCCGTCCCCATCGTTGCCACCCCGGAGTCACTTTCTCCATCTTCTACAAATGTGTAATCTCACGTAGGGCTGCCGGAGGTCAACTCCGGCTGTCAACTCTGGCTAAAGAACGGCATGGGATTTCTAGGCTACCTACTGTTTCCGTGGGGCTTCCTGTTGCAGGGACTGGCGATCGTCCACTTCATTCGGCGGCGGCCGGATAATTATTGGATATTCGTGATCCTGTTTCTTGGCGCGCCGGGAGCGGTCATCTATCTTCTGGTCGAGGCGCTTCCTGACATCGGACTGGTCGGTCAATCGTTCAAAGTATTTCCACGGCGCAAACGGATTCGAGAACTGGAGGCCGCTATTCGCGACAATCCCTCGGCTGGAAACTATGAGGAACTGGGCGACCTATACATGGACGACGGCAATCTTCAGTCGGCGCGGATGGCATTCGATAAAGCGATCGCTGCGCGCGCGGATACGCTCGATCCGTTCTACCGCCGCGGCGTATGTGCGCTCTTACTCGGCGACGCGGCGGCGGCAGTGCCTGACCTTGAACGCGCGGTGAGTCAGGACTCGGAGTACGATTTTCAGCGTGCCGCAGGTTTGCTTGCGCATGCTTATGCTGAGACCGGACAAAAAGAGAAGGCTGAGAAACTCTTCCGGCAGATCACTGTCACTTCGACCCTTTCTGAAACCTATCTCAATTTCGCGGATCTGTTGGCGTCTGAGGGCCGCAACGCCGAGGCGCGGGAGTGGGCGCAGAAGGTGCTCGACAAGAAGCCGACCATGCCGGGGTATCTGCGGCGGCGGGAGCGGCCGTCGTTCCGGCGGGCGAAGGACCTGCTAAAGAGAGTTCCGGCGTAGGTTAGGCTTCGGAGACGCAAGTGCTGCTACTATTGGCCTCGACGGCGGAGTGCTTCAAGCTTGGTTGTGATCGAACTTTCGGGTTCGATTTTGGCCTCTCTGGGGATACCCCAGGGAAACGTGAAGAGCTGGGAATCCGTCGCGTGAGCGCCCCTGCGCGACTGCGCAGATAGGCTCACGCAGAGTGTGACTCGTTGGATCTCTGCCGTTGTCTGCCATGCCCGATCCATTCCTTGTAAGAATGCTCGCCCGCTGCCTTCTTACTGCCGAACCGTCTGTCGAGCAAATCGTTGCTTGCGGCAGTCACGTCCTCGGGCGACGCTGGCGGTGGTTCAGGTCTCTGGCGCAGCGTTACGTCGAAGCCTTTGCCCGCCGGACTCGGCCGCGACATCGCGACGTAGTTCGGTTTCTTCTTCATGACCGCGGCTTTCAACGCGCCTGGTCGAGACACTTCCACGAGTTGTTCGTCGAGGCCGGGCTTAGCGAACCGCAACGAATGCAGCCGGTTGACGAGGCGGAGGCATGGGGACTTCCCGGCATCGAGTCGGTTGGATCGCTCGCTGATTGGCTTCGGGTCGAGGCGGGCGAACTCGAGTGGTTCGCCGATCTTAAAGGACTCACCTCCCGGAAAAGCGGCCCAAAGCTGGGTCACTATCATTACCGGATACTCTCGAAAGGCAACGGCAGCATCCGGTTGATTGAAGCGCCGAAAGCGCGATTGAAGGAATTACAGCGACAGATTCTGACTGGGATTCTCGACAGGATCCCAGCCCATTCGGCGGCGCATGGTTTCGTCAAAGCGCGATCCATTAAGACGTTCGTAGCCCCACATGTCGCGAAACGGGTTGTATTGAAGATGGACCTGGAAGATTTCTTTCCGTCGTTCCGCGCCGCGCGCATTCAGAGTTTTTTTCGGACACTGGGCTATCCCGAGCCGGTGGCCGATTTGCTCGGCGGAATTTGCACGACCTCGACGCCGCGCTTCGTGTGGAAGACCATTGGTTGTGAGGTCGATCGGTCACAAGTGCAGGAAGCGCGGACGGAGTACGCTCGTCCACACTTGCCGCAGGGTGCGCCAACTTCGCCAGCACTCGCCAATCTTTGTACTTATCGAGTGGATTGCCGCTTGGCCGGTCTTGCCAAAAGCGTGGGAGCCGAATACACGCGTTATGCCGATGATCTCGCGTTTTCGGGCGATGAAGGATTGGAGGAGAGGATCGAGCGTTTCTCGACGCATGTTGCAGCAATTCTCATGGAGGAAGGTTGCAGGGTGAATCATCGGAAGACTCGCGTCATGAGAGCGGGTGTGCGTCAGTACTTGGCAGGTGTGGTCGCGAATCGACACATGAATGTTGTGCGCAGCGATTTCGACCGTCTCAAGGCAACACTCCACAATTGCGTACGGTTAGGCCCCGAGAGTCAGAATCGACAAGCTCATCCTCACTATCGATTGCACCTGGAGGGCAGCGTATCGTTTGTCGAGATGCTCAATCCTGCCAAGGGGGTGCGCCTTCGCCGCATATTCGAGCGGATTCGGTGGTAGTCAATGCGGTAGGCAGGGATGGGGAAATCGGCTCGGTGCTATTCTTTTCCCGATGCGAATTTCCTACCTAGAATGCACTCGCTGCGGGGAGCATCTTTCCGCCGACCATCCGCAGACGATTTGCCCTAAAGACGGCGGTGTGCTTTTTGTTCGTTACGATCTGGCGAGTTTGAGAGGCAAGTTGCGGCGTGAAGACTTGTCTGGTCGCGTTGCCAGTATGTGGCGTTACGCCGAGGTTTTACCGGATGCCTTGCCAGTCACGCTTGGCGAAGGGTTCACGCCTATGCTTCCCAGCCTGTGTGGTGGCGGGGCTCTGCCCCGCAACGGGGCGGAGCCCCGTCACCACACGAGCCGCGTCTTCATCAAAGATGAGGGCCTGAATCCGACAGGATCGTTCAAGGCGCGCGGCATGTCGGCTGCGGTGACCATGGCGCGGCACTACGGGCTGAAAAAGCTGGCCGCTCCATCGGCTGGAAACGCCGGTGGCGCGCTGGCAGCTTATGCGGCAGCGGCTGGGATTGAGGCTCACATCTTTATGCCGAAAGATGTGCCGCTGGCGAATCGCATTGAATGCGATTTCCACGGGGCGCACGTGACGCTGGTCGATGGACTGATCAGCGACTGTGCTCGAATGGTTGGTGAGCGTAAAGACAAAGAAGGATGGTTCGATGTCTCGACGCTCAAGGAGCCGTTTCGCGTCGAAGGCAAGAAGACGATGGGATATGAGGTTGCCGAGCAACTCGGGTGGGAGCTGCCGCAGGGGATTGTTTATCCGACGGGCGGCGGTGTGGGGATGATCGGCATGTGGAAGGCGTTTGACGAGATGGAGGAACTCGGATGGATTGGTTCTGAACGTCCGAAAATGATTTCTGTGCAAGCCGCCGGGTGTGCGCCGATTGTGAAGGCTTGGGAAGAAGGGAAGACGTCGTCGGAGATGTGGAGCGGCGCTCGTACGTTGGCGGCGGGGTTGCGCGTGCCGAAGGCATATGGGGACTACCTGATTCTCGAGATACTGAAAAAGAGTGGCGGCACTGCGGTGGCTGCAACCGACGAAGAAATATTGGCAGCCACGCGACAGTGGGCCAGCGTTGAAGGCATTTTCGCGGCTCCAGAGGGGGCGGCGTCGCTGGTTGCATATCAGAAATTGCGCGCGAGTGGGTTTTTCTCGGTGGAAGACAAAGTTGTGCTGTTCAATACGGGGACGGCTTACAAATATCTGGACGTGCTTGAGGCGCAAGAAAAAAAGGCGCAGATTGCACCTCCGGCTGCGCGCAATATTGGCGGAATTATCGGGCCGTTCTAGACAACTTTCCGACGCCGCGGGCCTTGTCTCTCCGGGACTCCGCGTATGCAGGACATGGGCTTTCCTCTCCACTCCGACCTTTGCGATAAGCAGCGCGAGAAAATGGTGCGCGAGCAGCTCAGCGCTCGCGGCATTCGTGATGCGCGGGTTCTGGATGCCATGCGCAGGGTGCCACGGCATATGTTTGTTTCGGAGTCGTTCCAGCAGAGTGCCTACGAAGATCACCCGCTGCCGATTGGCGAAGAGCAGACGATTTCTCAACCTTATATTGTGGCGCTGATGCTCGAGCATCTCGCTCTGCTCGAGACGGACCGGGTTCTTGAAGTGGGCACCGGTTCGGGCTACGTGACGGCGTTGCTTTCGCTGCTTTGCGCGGAGGTTTATTCGGTGGAGCGGCACGCGTCGCTTGCGGCTTTGGCCGTGAGTACGTTGCGACCATTCGGGCACTTCAATGTCAAGATTCGGATCGGCGACGGACGCCGGGGTTGGGCGGAGTATGCTCCGTTCGACGCAATCCTGGTTTCGGCTGCGACGGCGGAGATGCCGCCTGATCTGTTTGCCCAATTGCGCGAAGGCGGACGGATGATATTGCCGGTGGGGCCGGCGTCTGGTCAGGACTTGCAGTTGATTCGCAGGGTCGGCGGGCGGAGCGTCGTGAGGTGTCTGGAGGGGTGTCGGTTTGTGCCGCTGGTCAGTGGTTAGTGATTAGTGGTTGGCGATTCGTGACAACCAACCACTAAACGCTAGCCACTAGCCACTGTTCTACAATCTTGTTGTGGGCATCTTTCGCAATCTGAAAATTACGCTGGAGATGATCAAGTGGGAGCACTCGATTTTCGCGCTTCCATTTGCGCTGTGCGGAGCCATGTTGGCTGCCGGCGGACTGCCGGCCGGGCGACAGTTGCTGTGGATCGTCGTCGCGATGGTTTCAGCACGGTCGGCGGCGATGGCCTTCAATCGACTGGCGGATGCCTCGATCGATGCGGCCAATCCTCGGACGGCGACTCGGGCTCTGCCTGTTGGGCAGTTGACGCCGGGATTCGTGAGCGCGTTCGTTTTGATTTCATGCGGCATTTTTGTTCTTGCTGCATCGCAGTTGAATCGCGTGACACTGAGGTTGTCGCCCATCGCGCTCTTGGTCATTCTTCTCTATTCCTACACCAAGCGCTTCACGCGCTGGTCGCATCTGGTTTTGGGTTTTGCGCTTGGGATCGCTCCGGCGGCCGCGTGGATTGCGGTGCGCGGTTCGCTTGATCCGCGCATTCTGCTTCTGACTGCGGCGGTGATGTTTTGGGTTGGCGGATTCGATGTGATCTACGCTTGCCAGGACTATGACTACGACCAGAACCATGGGTTGCATTCGCTGCCGCGTTATTTTGGGATCAAGAATGCTTTGATCATCGCGCGCGTGTTTCACATTGTGATGCTCGGACTGCTGGTCGCGCTGGTCGTTGCTTTTGGACTGGGCAAGCTGGCGGTTGCGGGAGTGGTCACCGTGGCTGCGCTTTTGCTCTATGAGCATGCGCTGGTCAAACATGACGATCTTAGCAAGCTTAACGCCGCATTCTTTACGATGAATGGTGTGATTTCGGTGGTGTTTTTTGCGTTTGTCGCTGCCGATCGGCTGTGGCTCAGGTAACGCGGCAATCAGCAGTTTTGCAGCGGGCACATCGTAGACGGCCGAGGTCGGGCGCACAGCGTGGGGACCGCTGCATCTCCGTTAATGCATGCCCTTAGGAAGGTCGGTTTCTGTCTCGGCCCGTTCAAGCGGCAATCCGGTTTTCTGTTGGAGAAACTCGGCAAGCCCTGGATCCGGTTGCGGTTCGAAGTCGCGATTGGCGGAGGAATGCCAACTTTCCCCTCCGACGAAATCTACAATCACTTCGGCCCTGGCTGCAAATTTGCCATACCGATTGCGGAATCCGTCAACCAGCGCGAGACGACGCGCTTGGGAGTATGGGAGCCGTTCACGATGGAGGCTCGCAAAGTGGCCGACGACGATTTCGCTATCCGACAATGTGGAATGAATCGGGATTGCCAGGAGAGTTGCGAGGCCGACCGGCAGTGTGATCAGGAGGCCTATAAACCGAAGGGCTCGAGTGGAATCGTATCCGACGCGCTCGTTGGTCCAATCGATGTAGCGGTTGACTCTAGCGCGGCCTACAAAAAGTGACCAGAAGAAGAGAGTGATCTCCCAGCTCCAACATAGGGCGCCAAATCCGGGAAGAAACCACCAGAGATAATTACTAGCGAGAAGACGGAAAGCTGCCGGGCCGTCCGCCTCCGCAAAATCGCGATTGGCCGCCGCCAGCCCCTTGTATGAAAAGAAACCAATACCGAATCCGATGAGAATCATGGCGGCGTAGACGGCAGTGTTGGCATAGGTGAAGTCTTCGACGTTTCCGTCAGAATCGAGTTGTGCTTGAGAATCCGTCTTGCGAGCGGGAAGGTATCTGCGTAGGAGCCCGAGAACCGTCACCACCACGGCGGGAATGAGCATCCGTCCGACTATGTCTGATGTATCCAGGTACATGTGAAGCTTCGCAGCTGTGATTTATACCATCTCCTGCGATATCATCAAGCAGATGGTTGCTACCCACTCATTCCAGACCGACGACGCGCGGCTCGTCCCGATTAAAGAAAAAGTCTTTGCTCAGGAACGCCTGAATGAGGCGGACGCTCTCGTCCTTTACGGTACTGGCGACATTCTCGCCGTGGGGTGGCTCGCGAACTGGGTCCGCGAGCGGATGCATGGCGACAAAGCTTATTTCAACGTCAATCGCCATATCAATCCGACGAATGTCTGCGTTGCTGCTTGTCGCCTTTGCGCGTTTGGGCGGAAGAAGGATACTCCGGGCGCTTATACGATGGCGCTCGACGAGGCATTCCAGACGGCCAGTTCGGGATATAGCGAGGCGGTCACGGAGTTTCATATCGTTGGCGGATTGCATCCGGATTTGCCGTTTCAGTATTTTCTCGACCTCTTCTCTGGATTGAAGGAGCGCTTTCCACAGGTGCACCTTAAGGCCTTTACCATGGTCGAGGTTGCCTATATGGCGAAGCGCGCTAAACTTTCGATCCGCGAGACGCTCGAGAAGATGAAAGACGCGGGCGTAGATTCTTTGCCTGGCGGCGGGGCGGAGATCTTTGCCGATCGCGTGCGACACATTATCTGCGATCACAAGATCGATGGTGGCGAGTGGCTCGACACGGCGCGGTTGGCTCATCAGATTGGGCTGAAATCGAACGCGACTATGCTCTACGGCCACATTGAGAACGACGAGGACCGGGTTGACCACCTGCTCAAGTTGCGCGCGCTACAGGACGAAACGCACGGGTTCCAGACGTTTATCCCGTTGGCGTTCCATCCGGCGAATACGGCGCTGCAACATCTCTTTACGACGACCGGGATGACGGATATCAAACAAATCGCCGTCAGCCGGCTGGTGCTCGACAATTTCCCGCACGTCAAGTCTTACTGGCAGATGATGACGCCGAAGATCGCGCAGATTTCGTTGCGTTTCGGGGCCGACGATATCGACGGCACCGTGGTCGAGGAGAAGATTTATCATGACGCGGGCGCGACCACTCCGCAGGGTCTGCGGCGGCACGATCTGGTGCGTCTGATCGAAGAAGCGGGACGCGAACCGATCGAGCGCGATACGCTGTATCGTCCGGTTACGAGGACCGAGACTTCGTTTACGGTGTCGGTGTAGCAAAGCAAAACCCACCACGGAGACACCGAGGCACGGAGAAATACTGGCTCAGTTGCTTTGATTCTTCCGCGGCCGATTCCTCCCCGGCGAAAGAAGGCATGTAACTTCTTACAGGTCGGCTCATCTAACGATCATGGCCAATGAACAGACAGCAGTCTTTGGTGGCGGATGCTTCTGGTGCACGGAGGCGATCTTTCAACGCCTTACGGGCGTGACGCACGTGGAGTCCGGATATATGGGCGGACGGGCGGACCAGGCAACTTATCGCGCCGTATGCAATGGCGATACGGGACATGTGGAGGTCGTGCGGGTTACGTTTAATCCTGATCAGATCAGCTATCGCGATCTGCTCGACGTGTTCTTCGCGGTGCATGATCCGACTACGCTGAATCGGCAGGGGAACGACTCAGGCGAGCAATATCGATCGGTGATTTTTTACGGTGACGACGAACAACGCCAGGTGGCGGAGAACACGATCGCCGAGCTGACTGCGGAGAAGGCTTTCCCTGATGCGATTGTGACGGCGGTTGAGCCGGCCGAGGAGTTTCATGTGGCCGAGGACTACCACCAGAACTACTACAACGAAAACTCGCGCCAGCCGTATTGCATGTTCGTGATCTCGCCGAAACTGGCAAAACTGGAAAAGAAGTTTGCCGAGAAGCTGAGAGCGTAGCCCAAGCGTAATCCGAACTATGCGGCGGAGTCGCGCCCGGCGGTCGCTGGCTCGGGGCGCCCGTCCAGCAACAGACGCCGTAGCGTGCGCAGGTCGTTGAGCAGACGGCTGCTACTTTGCAGGTGCTGTTCCAGTTTATCCAACTTGAATTGAACGATCTGGAGCGCCTGAACGCGGCGTTCTGACTTCGCTATTGTCCCTATCGTGGGGGAATCAAGATCGGCTGCGATCTCGGTCTTCGCTTCAGCGATTGCCTCCGCTAACAGACGAACGTATTGATGGGCATTTTCGATACTGTCGAACGGGGTTTCGAGGGGAGGAGTCAATGGCTTCCTTGCGAAGCGAGAAATATGGCGGAGAGGGTGGGATTTGAACCCACGATACCCGTTAAGGTATGTCCGCTTTCGAGGCGGATCGTTTCAACCACTCACGCACCTCTCCGGAAAAACAGTTGTCGGTGACTAGTACTTTCTACTCTCGGCGTCTTCTAAAAAACTCTTGTACGATCTCGGCCGACTTTCCGGCCAGGACGCCGCCTCGTATTTCTATCTGATGATTCAGACTCGGGTGGTTCCCTACCTGTAGAACCGAACGCACGGCGCCAGCCTTCGGGTCATCGGCTCCATATACCAATCGACGAACCCGCGCGTGAACCATCGCTCCCGCACACATGGCGCAGGGCTCAATTGTAGCAAACAGGTCGCAGTTGCCGAGACGGTGATTACCCAGGTTCCGTCCCGCCTCGCGCAGCGCCACGATTTCAGCATGAGCTGCTGGATCGTGGTCGGTGAGGTTGCGATTCCATCCTCTGCCGATCACGCGCCCTTCGCAGACGACAACGGCTCCGATGGGAACTTCCCCGATCTCGAGGGCGCGCTGTGCGCAGCGTAGGGCCTCCTGCATCCATAGCTCATCTATACTCAGCTCATTCATCCTCAGCTCGTCCCTCAGTTCACCGCGCGAAGGTGGTTCTTCCGGGGTTCTCGGATCTCGGTCTGGTGTGGTCAGAAAAGGCCTTCGATGGCGGACTTGAAGGCCCATTCTAGCGGGTCGAGACGGCCGAATGTCTACTTTTGGAGTGGGAACTTCCGTTCCTATTTCGCCGACGGAATTCTGCGCAACCCGGTGCCGACGCTGCGGCGGCTGTGGATGCCTTGATTTAAGTCTCTATTTGTCTTACAGTTATCCCGCTTTGCTGAATCGGCATCTAAGGTTCCGGTTGGCATGGCGCTTGCATCTTGTCAGTAGGAGCCCCCCGTCTCCCTCATTGCAGTCAGGCATTAAATGCTCCGCATCAGGAGGATGGATTTCCGTGAAAAATACGATAAAGGTCCCGGTTGTTGTGGTGATTGCTCTTCTGTTGTCGCACTTGGCGTTGGCGCAGGCAGTGTTCAGCGTAACCAAAGTGGCTGGTGCCAGCCCTAATTCATTCACTGGAATTAATGACAGCGGGCAGGTGATTGTAAACACCGGTACCAGCGATTCGTACCAGGTGTCCACCTGGAACCGCATCATCGGTACTGACCACCTCGAAGCGATCGGCACCAATAGCGGTGGCGCGGCCATCGATGCTTCCGGCGATGTGGTGGGCGCGGGCGACCCGAACAACACGGGCAATCTCCAGGCATTTCTCTGGCGCCCGGCGGGTGAGGTGCAACTCCTGGGTACTCTGGGAGGTGCGTTGAGCGCCGCCAGCGGCGTTAACGCGTCGCAAGCGGTGGTGGGCTTCGCCTACACGTCAAGCAATTTGCAGCACGCCTTTTACTGGACGCAGAGCGGCGGCATGCTCGATTTGACGCCCACGATCACGAACGTCGGTGGCGCGACGGCCATGGGGGTGAATTCCTCTAACGAAGTCGCCGGCTACTACTATCCGAACGGCGCGATGAATACGGTTGGTTTCACCTGGACACAGTCAGGTGGATTGCAGAGCTTCGGACCGTCGGGTACGCTGGCGTTTGCTATTAGCGACTTGGGTACCGTAGTGGGACGCGCGCCCTCGGCGAGCGGAACGCAGCATGCCTTTTCGTGGACGCAATCTGGCGGAATCAAAGATCTGGGCACTCTCGGTGGCTCGCAAAGTAGTGCGCTTAGTATCAACAAGAACGGTTGGATCGTAGGCACGTCGCTCACGACTGCAAAGAATGGAATTCCCCATCCGTTTTTGTGGACGCCCACAGGAGGGATGAAGGATCTGACACTTTTGGCGGCTTTATCCTCAAGCCAGCAGCCTTATTCGATGCAAGTGAACGACTCTGGGGTCATCGCGATCACCACGAACAAGGGCGGATATATCCTGATCCCGAAGACAACGGGCGTGATTGCTTCTTCGGCTAACCCTTCGACGCTGGGACAGTCAGTAACTTTTACTGCCACTCTGTCCTCGATCGCCGGGCCGCCCCCGGACGGTGAGACGCTGACGTTCACGGTCAGCGGGAAATCCTACGGAACTGCTGTTCTGCACGGCGGCGTCGCGCAGTTGACGACTTCAGCGATCCCCGTGGGCAGTCATGCTGTAGTGGCAAAATACGCTGGGGATGAGAACTATCTTCCCGCTACATATACTGCGATCACGCAAGTCGTGAATCAGTAACCCATCGCACGTAGTTTTTGTGCAGAGGCATGTTGTTCCGCGCCTCTGCATTTTTTTGTTCCAAATCGAGATTGTTACTGATCTGGCACCGCCAGCTTTGGCGGGATGCCAACCACCACACGGTCAGGGCCGGATAGAAGCTTTCGCGGTGTTCGTTTCGCGCCGGACTTTGTCTTTCGGGTTCTCAAGCCCCGCCCCTTCGTGCCGATAGCTATGTCCATGCGGGGATATGTGCGGCGCGGCAGCATTGGTACGGCGCTCTGCACGCCACACGGTCAGCATCGCCACCGAATCGGTTGGAGGAAATTTGACGGCTCCGTGTTCCGTTTCAACTTGCCTGCCAGTCGTCACGCGAAGAAGGGGGGAGCCAGGCAATGAAGTCATTGCCTCAGGTCCTTTTAGTGGACGACAACCCGGCCGACGTTATGCTGGCGCGAGAAGCGTTAGCCGGGGGCGGGCATCACAGCCACATTTGGCAGGTGCAGGACGGCGAGGAGGCGATTGCCTTTCTCCATCACTCCGGCAAACATGCCGATGCGATTCGGCCTGACCTTGTGATTCTGGATTTGAATCTGCCCAAGAAGGACGGCCGGGCGGTTTTGATTGAGGCAAAGAACGATAAGAGTCTGCGGACGATCCCGGTTGTCATCTTCAGCACTTCGCGCTCGATGTCGGATATTTGGCGCAGTTACGAACTTGGCGCCAATTGCTACGTCCACAAACCGGGGGGTCTGGACGAATACTTTCGAGTGCTGCGGTCGATTGAGGATTTCTGGTTCGGCTCCGTGAGCCTGCCACGAGAGGAAAAATAATGGAACATGTCTTGCTGATTGAAGACAATCCCGGAGACGCCGACCTGGTCCGCCTGCGCCTGGTCGAGGGCAAAACCGAAGTGCAAGTGAACTGCGTGCCGCGGCTGTCGGACGCGCTGGCATGTCTTGACGCGGAAATGCCGTCGCTGGTGCTGCTCGATCTGAATCTTCCCGACAGTCATGGCGCTGAAACCTTTCGCCGTATATTGCAGAAGGCGCCGAATGTGCCGGTGGTGATTCTTTCGGGGCAGGACGATGAAGCGCTGGCGATCAAGGCTGTTCACCAGGGCGTGCAGGATTATCTGGTCAAGGGCGACATCACGAGCAAGCAACTCGAGCGGGCTGTCCGGTATGCGGTGGAGCGGCAAGGGCTTTTGCGGACTCTCGAGACTACTCGCAAGCAACAACTCGAATTCAAGAACCAATTTCTCTCCCATGTATCGCACGAATTGCGCACACCGCTGACATGCATTCACCAATACGTCACGATTCTGCTCGATGGGCTGGCAGGGGCGATGAAGCCGGATCAGACCGATCATCTGAGGACCGTCCTCAAGAGCGTGAATCAGTTGCACGCCATGATTCGCGACCTGCTCGAGGCCAGCCGCGCCGATAGCGGCAAGTTGCGCATCGACCAGCGCTGCATCGATGTCGGCGACCTGATCGGGCAGGCGGTCGCAATGATGCGTCCCACGGCAGTTGAGAAGCGCATCGCGCTGACGGTTGCAGTCGATCCGACGGTTCCTCTGGTCTATGCCGATCCTGATCGCATTCTCGAAGTGCTCATCAATCTCATCGATAACGGAATCAAATTCACCCCTCCGGATGGTTCGGTGGAAGTGAAGGCGGCGATGGTCGAAACGGACCCGTCGTCAGTCTATCTTTCGGTTTGCGACACGGGACGGGGCATACCGCAAGAGGCACTGCCGCTGGTCTTTGAGCGGCTCTATCAGGATCCAGACGCGATCGACGGCAGCCGCGCCGGCCTTGGCCTTGGGCTGTTCATCGCCAAGGAAATCGTCAATCTCCACGGTGGCCGGATGTGGCTCGCCAGCCAGGCAGGCAGCGGCAGCACATTCTCATTCACTCTGCCGCTGTATTCGCTTGCTAAGCTGTTGCAGCCGGTGATTACACATCAGGGAAAGCTGCGGCCGGATGCCGTCCTGGTGAGAGTGGAACTCACTCCGATCTCCAAGTCTCATCGCGGAAGCTGGAGAGATACGTGCGAGAAGAGTCTTGAACTCTTGCGGCGCTGTATTTACGTGGACAAAGATCTTGTGCTGCCACCGACCGGAGCCAGTGGTCCGGTCGAAACGTTCTTTGTCGTCGCTTCGACGGACATGGAAAAGGTCACGATCATGACCGAACGCATTCAGGCTCAACTGGGCGCCCTGCCCCCGTTGAAAACGATGGGAACGGTGCGTGTAACGGCCGAGCCCGTCCCGAGATCCCCTGCGGCCGAATCTATGACCATCGAACAACAGGTTTGGGCCATCGCCGACCGTGTCAACGAGATGATCCAGCACGATCTTGGACATAAACAGCACGCCATGGAAACCCAGATAGCAACCGTCACGGAAAAGGAGAAATAAAAACATGCGCACTGAAAATTTCGCCGACGAGCTCCCTCTTAATCGAGCCAAGATCATGGTTGTGGACGATGATCCCGATCTTCGACAGGCGCTGAGTTTGCGACTGAGGGCCAACAACTTTGAAACGGTGAATGTCTGCGACGGCTATTCCGCGATTGCCATGGCGCAAAAAGAGAAACCGCACCTGATCATCCTCGATCTGGGGTTGCCAGCGGGCGACGGATTTGCCGTGCTGAAAAACCTGCAACAGTATCCGGCCCTCTCGGGCATTCCGGTGATCGTGCTCACAGCACGTGATCCGGAGGGCAATGAAAAACGTACTCTGGAATCGGGGGCCGTGGCTTTCTTCCAAAAACCAGCGGACAACGAGGAGTTGCTCGGTGTCATCCGTGCCAGCCTGCAAGCGGGATGGGGATGGGGCGGAGCCTTGCCGTCGTAGAGTCACGAACTCGTATTCCTTTCACAAGAACCGACAACCACCGGAAACAAGAGCTGTTTCCGGCTCGCGATGAGGCGATCGCGCTCAATCACTGCATGAGGAGTTAGTTATGTATTTAGACGACCGGGGATTGCTGGGCCGCTCCCGGGCGTACCACTTCCGCCGGCGGGAACCTCGCTATGTGTCGAGTGTTCCGGTCAGCTTGCAACGTTTCTTACGCTTTGGACCGTTTGTGACACGCGGCGTGACGCTCGATATCAGCCTGCGTGGCATGTCGGCGCTGATCTGCGGCGCACCCTCGATCGGCGAGACAGTCGTGATCGAGTTGCCGCTGCTGCATACTCCGATCGAGATGCTGGCGACCGTCCGCCACAGCAGCGACGCAAAGTCGGGATTCGAATTTTATCCGTTGTCTTCGGATGCGCGGACAGGGATACAGGAGTGGATCAAAGAACTGGGCAAGCACGAGGAAACGCTATTTCCGTATCCCTATAGCGTTGCGGGCAAGCCGGGCAGCGATTGATTCAGCGATTGATTATTCTGGCGGTAACGGCAGGCCTTGAATATTCCATGCAATGTGGTGCACGGCGCCGTTGGTGGCGAGAATCGCCGAGTTGTTGGGAGCGAAGGCGATTCCGACGAGGCCTTGTCCGGAGACTTCGAGGTTGGCCTTGGCTTGAGGAGTGATCTTTACGATGCCGCGTTTCCCGCCGAGCGAGGCAGCGACATAGATGTTACCGTCCACATCAACAGCCAACCCTTGCGGACGGCCCAGCCCTCTGTAGAAGGTTGATACCGTTCCGTGGGGATCGACTCGGTACACGGAGTCGAAACTCGAGGTGCTGGGCCCGCTGACGAACATGTCGCCGTGTGGACCGAACGCGATGTGATACGCGGATACGCTTGGTTCGAGAGTGGCAAAGACGAAAATCTGCCGGTCACGTGCGATCTTGAAGATCGTGCCGCTCCGGTCGCCAACGTAGAGATTCTCCTCGCGATCGAAGGCGATTCCAGTCGCGATTCCCATTCCCTCCGCATAGGTTGACATGGTGCCGTTGGGCGCGACCTTGTAAACTGCCTCATCATGGCGAGAGGACACGTACATCTCGCCAGCCCGGTCAAAAGCGATCGACGTGGCGTTCATCATGTCGCTGAGAAACGGTTTTACGTTGTAGTTGGTGTCGATCTTGAAGATGGACACAGGTGTCTTTTGTCCGCGTGACCCCGAGAACGTGACGTAGATGTTGCCTTCGCGATCAAGCGCGGGATTCGTGACCGGATGCAGGTTGTCGGCCACCGGAACCGCGACCTTGATCGGGTGAGCGTTGCTGCTGTGCCCGTTTGTCCCGGCAATGCTTGTACTGACGACGACCGCACCCGATGCCGCACCCTCGGGCACGCGAGCCACCAGGAAATCGTCAGAACTGATCAACACCGAGCCTTCGACATCGCCAAAGAGCACGCGAGGCCTCCGCAATTCGGCGGGACGCAGACTCTTTCCCACAATTCGAATTTCGCCCCCGGGCAGTGCAAAATCAGGCGACACCGCTTCGATCTGCGGTTTGCCATTCACGTTCTTTTTCCCTAGAAGACGGTCGGAAATGCTCATGAGCGATTCGAGGAACCTCTACCCAGTTAGAAGTCTGAAGTGCAGAAGAAGATGCATAAACGCGAGCGCATAAATGCCCGCGCCAAGGTCGTCCACCACGATCCCAGTTCCGTCGGGCAGGCGCTCCAGTCGGCGGATGGGAAACGGCTTCCACATATCGAAGACACGGAAGAGTATAAGGCCCCCCAGAAAAGTTTTCCAAGCCAACGGGACAGCGATCAACGCGACGAGTTGCCCTGCGACTTCGTCAATGACGACGAACTGCGGGTCTTTTAAGCCTGAGGCGCGGGAGACCACGGTCGCTGCCGGAATTCCGATAAGGGTTACTGCTATTGCGGCGACGACGGTGGCCCAGGGGCGGCTGGCTTCCGCGATTCGGGAACTCGCGAGGGCCCAAAGGATGACCGTGGCTATTGACCCCCAGGTGCCCGGGCCGGGTTTGAGCCGGCCCGCGCCGAAGAAAGTCGCAACCAGTGTAGCCCAAAGCGGGGCTGAGTGATTGGCGGAACTTTCTGGGAACTCGATCGTCACTCACCTTCCTCATCAGGGCCATCCTGTCGAACTGCCTCGTCGGCGTCGCTAACCGGCGACGCGATCACGTAGCCCCCGCTGGCCCATTTTCCCAAGTCGAGCAGTTTGCAGCGTTCGCTGCAAAAAGGGAAGTCGGCGTCGGTGGTTTTTGTTGTCTTCTTGCAGATCGGACAGCGGAGTTTGATCTTGCGCGGCATAGTCGATGGTATCAGCTGATTTTGGAACTTGAAGCGTTCAGACGATTTCCGCGACCAGGTCGTAGTCGTGCGCCGCTGTGATGCGGCAGCGGTAGAACTCTCCCTCTTTCGGTTCGCTGTCTTCGGGGTAATCGTTTACGAAAACTTTGCCGTCGATCTCGGGAGCGTGCATCGCTGTGCGCCCCTCGAGAAGGAGTTCAGTCTCCTCCGAGGAACCTTCCAGAAGCAGATCGAATTCGCGGCCAACCAGGGCCTTCTTTTTCGTACGGCTGATTTTTTTCTGGATCGACATCAGCGACTTGCGGCGGCTCTCGATCTCGCGCTCGGAGAGTTTCTCATCCTGACCGAACGCTCCCGCGCCTTCCTGATCGGAGTAGCCGAAAGCCCCCATCCAGTCGAATTCGGCGGTCTTCACAAAATCACAAAGCTCTTCGAATTCCTTTTCGGTCTCGCCCGGAAAGCCGACGATGAACGACGTTCGCAAGGTGACGCCGGGGATAACGCGGCGCATTTTCTCAACCGAACGCAGAAACAGGTCCGCTCCGCCGCCACGCTTCATGCGCTTCAGGACGCTTGCCGATGCGTGCTGGAGGGGAACGTCGATGTAGGAGCAGATGTTATCGTGGGCAGCAATGGTCTCAAGCAGGCGTCCAGTGATTTTGTTGGGATACGCGTACAAGAAACGGATCCACTGGAGGCCTTCAACTCCAGCCAGCTTTTCGAGCAGCAAGGCGAGACCATCTTTTAGGCCGAGGTCCTCGCCGTAACAAGTCGTATCTTGCCCGATCAGAGTGATTTCCCTGACACCCGACTGGGCCAGCCGTTCGGCTTCGGCGATCACGGATTCGAAACGCCGTGAGCGGAACTGTCCGCGAAGCTGCGGGATGATGCAGAAACTGCAGGGATGATCGCAGCCTTCCGCGATTTTGATATAGGCAGAGGATCGAGGTGTGGTCAGTATCCGGGGCGTGTGATCGTCGTAAAGATAGTTCGGCAGATCGGCCACGGCGCCGTCCCAGGAATCCCGGGCGAAGCGGCCCTGCTCACGGCGATGATCGCCTTCGGGTCGTGAAGTCAGGATATTGAACGGACTCGGAGCGCGAGGACTGTCGATCAGTCCAGCGGCGCTCAGAATCTTCTCTAATTCGCCAGTGCCAACGACGGCGTCTACCTCGGGGATGTTCTTCTGAATTTCGTCGTGAAAACGCTCCACCAGACAGCCGGCCACCACCAGGCGCTTTGCCTTTCCACCTGTTTTATGGCGGGCCATTTCGAGGATGGTGTCGATCGATTCCTGCTGAGCCGTGCCGATAAAAGAGCAGGTATTTACGACGATGACGTCGGCATTTTCGGCGTCTGGCGTGAGTTCGGCTCCCGCTTGGGCGAGCATGCCCATCATGACCTCGCTGTCGACGAGGTTCTTGGGGCAGCCGAGGCTCACAAATCCGACCTTGGCCGGGGCCGTGGGGCCCGCCGTTAACACGTTTGTTTTAATGGGCACTGGGAGTGATCAGCACATCGAAATCAACGATCAAAACGCTCAAGCGCTTTCGCGATCCGTGGGAAACCGATCCCCTCGATTCTAGCATCCCAGTAGATCGAGCGCGTATCGAGCGTGACAAGAGGCCAAGCACCAAAAGGGTACCGGATGTTACCCGCCTTTGCGGGCGGAGCGTGCTAATCTTATTGAAACAAAACTACATCCCTCAACACTCCGGAGGAGAGATGTCGGCTAAGCGTCTTGCAATTATAGTCGCGCCAATCTTGGTACTGGTTTCAAGTGTTTGCGCGCAAGACTACAACAATTGGTCGGGAGTCAACGAGCTCTCGTTAACCGCGGGACGATCCTTCGTCAGTACGCAGACGATCACCAATCCCAGTTCGGGCGACCTCGACCCCCGTATTCACTTCGGAAATGAGGAAAGCATCGCGTTCAACTACGGCCGCCTGCTCAAAACTGAGAAGATCTTCGGACTGTACGCAGAATTGCCCGCCGCGATCTATTTTCGGATGGATACGAACACCTACGAAAACAGGATTCCGAAGGATATTGGGGCGCTGTTTTTGACTCCCTCGGTGCGTGTGAACATTTTTTCCGGGCAGGGAGTGACACCCTGGGTCAGCGTGGGCGCTGGGTACGCGCGATTCCGTGAGGCCCCGACACTCAATTTTTACGGTCCGAATCCTGGACCCACCGGCACAAATACATTTGCCGTCCAATTCGGCGCCGGCATGGACGTGTGGTTCTGGCAGCAATGGGGAGCACGATTCGAGGCGCGTGACTTTTATTCGGGAAATCCGTCGCTGAACGTCACGACGGCAAACAGCCGGCAACACAATTATTACGTTGGACTTGGGGTTGTACACCGCTTCTAGCGATGGGAATGCGGACTTGCTGGCGGGACATGCGAGAAAAGCTAACCTACTGCGGCGTGCTCCGCGTTCTCCGGGTCTGACTCTTCGTCCGACTCTGGGGTGGCAATCCTCTGGAAAAGATCGGGCAGCCTTTGGGCATCGTCGACCGATCTGCCAAAACGTGCTGACTCGTAAGCGCTCGTAAAGGTTGCCACCTTCTTCTGCAAAGCCTCTTCTTGAATTGCTGCCACGAAGTCCCGCGGTGTCTGTGACGGCGACTTACGCCAGCCGAGCCTTGCCAAGCGGGCGACCATCCGCTCATACCAGAGCGCGGCAGCCTCGCGGGGAGCGCGCTCCGGGTGGGATCGAAGGCTGAGAGCGCGGAGGCCGCGAATCATTCGCGGAAGATTCAGAGCCAGAAGCAGGAGCGTTGCGAATCCTATGAGCCCGCTCAGCCATGGCACTGGAAAGCGCGCGAAGTTCTGGTGCGTCCGGCGAGCGGCGCGCAGCATGGCGCGGTGTTGACGCCCGATCCAGCGGCGAGCCTCGTCAAAAAACCGCCGCGTGTTGGTGGCCGCGTCCTTGCCCAACGTGCGCTGGTGGCCGACGTCGTAGTTGATGACCCACTCCCGCCAAAACGACGCGGCCGCATCCACATAGAGGCGCATGCGCGACCATCCGGTCCTCGGCGGCACGCTTCCTGCGGGAGTCGGATCGAAGCTGATCCATCCTGAGCCGGGAAAGTAGGCTTCAACCCACGAATGCGCGTCACTGGCGCGAATCACATACTGTCCGGTGAGGTCGTTGAATTCGCCGCCGTGAAATCCAGTTACCATCCGCGAAGGAATCCCGAGAGTGCGAAGCATCACGGCCATCGAACTGGCGAAGTATTCGCAATGGCCGTGTTTTCTTTCAAACAGGAAATTGGCCAACGGATCGGGCGCCAGAGTGCGCGGCAACTCCAGCGTGTAGCCGAAGCGGGTCGATAGATAGTGTTCCACCGCAATCGCTTTCTCATAGTTACTGGGCGCATTTGCCGTGATCTCACGCGCCAGTTGTGGAATGCGATCATCGAGCGGCGGGAGCCGCAGATACTGATCCATGTCGGCAGGGGCGACATTGGGCGACAGGCGAAGCTCGTCGCTGTCGACATCGGGTAATTGCGATACGCCTTCGTAGCGGTTAATCGGATGATCGGGGTCGAGGTCGTAGACGGCGCCTCCGGCGTCGGTGCTGACGGCTCTGAAATTTCCCGACAGGCTCTGGGGCCTGTCCGCCAGAAAAAAAACGTTCGTTCCTAGCGGCTCCATCAAAACGTGATAGCGAATCGATCGCCGCAGAGCAGAAGGCGATGTAGATGGCGATGAGGGAGCATGCGGACCGGACGATGGCCCCAGCATATAACTTCCATTCCACAAGGTGTGGAGCGGGGTTTGCTCAAATCCGTTGGACCATGCTTTGCCATCGAAAGAACTCAGCGCAACGCCGCGCCACTTCAGGTCGTAAGCGCCTTGGGTATCGTTCTGGATCTCAATGTGCATCACCACGGCGCTCGACTGCTGAATTTGACCGATGCGCCCGAGTTGCACGCGATCGGTGAAACCGGTGGAGACGTCGCTGGTCGGCGTGTAGGCGCTCAGGTAGCGAGAGGAAACGCGCGGCAGGAAAAAGAAGATGACAAAGCTTCCGGCCATGATTAGAAGCATGAGAGCCGGAGCGATTGCGAGCAGGTTGTGAGCCATCCGGCGATTCGGAGGGAGGCCTGCGGAGGCGCGCGGGTCTTGGGCATGTGTCGACTCGGAGGTGACCGAGTGCCGCATCTCCATGAGCACGAATGTGACGATGGCGATCAGCAGGAAGCAGGCGAACGAGAACAGGAAAACGCTGCCGACAGTGAGCACGGCCGCAGCCAGCACCATCAAAAACGAAAGCACGGCCAGCATGTAGTGGTCGCGTGTCTTCTGGAGCGAGAACAACCTCACGACCATGGTGAACAGCACCAGGTGAACGGTCGCGGTTAGGAAACTTCGGGAGCCAACAAAATAGTCACCCAGGTAAACGAAGACGTAGATCACCGTAAGGCGAGTCGTCCACTGTTCGGGGATAGCGAAATCGAGCCTGGTCAGGAGCTGGTATCCGCGGAAGGCTAGCGCGAGGCCGACGATGGTTACGGCTGGGAGGTCGAGTCCTCCGGTCGACGCAAGAGCGCCGAAGCCGCTGAGAACGAGCAGGTAGAGCGCCACATTGAAGTAGCGGTCGATGGCGCGCGCCATCGAGATGCCGCCCGTATTGATGGAGGTAGCGCCCACGGGAAGATTCTATTGTTGGCGAAACCTCGGCGAAAGGGAAGTGTCGGGGGTAACCGTACGGCGGGCGTCTCCATATCTCCGCCCGCCGAACCGTGAGGGGATAAAGGTTATTGCGTTGGGAATGGCCAGGCGCTGTCGGCGCCAGCGTGCACTACGGTGGGCGGCGAGATGCTGGTGCTGCCGAGTTCTGGGTCGACCGGCGCAGTTTCAGAGATCTCGAATACAGTGTCGAGTTGGGTGACCCGCAACAGTTCGCGCACCTGCGGAGTTGGATTGAGAAGCTGAAGATAAATACCCGCGGCCTGGAGCGAGACCAGAACTCCGATTCCGGCTGCGTCCATGGCTGTGACCTCGGTGAGATCTAAAGCGATGTAGCTCCGGTGCTGCGCCAGAGCGGTGCACAGGATGGCCGTCTCTTCGCCGCTTACGATTCTGCCCTGGCAGCGCAGAATCACGGTGTTATCTTCCAAATGCTGGATGGTTATGTTCAACATGAGTCGATCTCCTGTATTCGCCGCGTGTCTTCTTCCCGTTACTTCTTCTCGTCTCTTGGGGAGGCGAATGAAAGACGAATATTACCCTTGCCCCGGTTCGGTTGGCAAGTCCCTTTTACGGACCTTAAGCGCCCGAAGCTTTCGATTCCTTTGGGCCGTGGCCGAACGAGCCGCAGCGGTCTCCGAAGCGCTGGCGGAACTTTTCCCGTTCCTCGGGAGTCATGTGTTCCCAGCGCTCCTTCATACGATGCCGCCAGTGCATGGGACCGCCTCGACCGCCGCGAAATCCGCCAAAGAGGATCTTGCACAGCACCAAAAGACCCATTGCCTGCCAAAAGGTGAGCAGGTGCGCGCCGGCGAAAAGCGTCGGCAGGAGCCAATTCCACAACCGCATCACCACATATCCGAATCCAAAGACGAACGCCACGGCAAATGCCGCGAACATCAGTCCTTTTGCCGCCCAGTGCCTTCTCATTGTTCTTGTCCTCCAGCTTTTAAAAATTCGTCATAAACATCCCGCAACCGCCCGCGCAAATGGAGCACGGCATAACGCTTGCGCGACAGCAGCGTATTTACGCTCAGTCCGGTTTCGGCCGCGAGTTCCCTGAAACTGCGGCCTTCGACCTCGTGAGCGAGGAAAACATAGCGTTGTTCCTCCGGAAGCTCGTTCAAAGCGTCCTCAAGTTCTTCGAGCAGAACGGCCCGTGCATAGGCTGCGTCCGGCCCGTCATCCGGCGATGGCAGAAGATCTTCGAGGGTAAGAAACTCGACGTCACCCTCGCTCCGAGCCAACGGCTCATTGGTGGACGCGTCGGGCTTTTTCTTACGAAAGAGGTCAGTGATGCGATTGCGCGCTACCCGAAACATCCAGGCACCGACCTGCTCGATCGGCTCCATCAGGCGATAAGCTTCGACGAGCTCGTAGAAAACCTCTTGCAGGATGTCTTCGGCGTCGCCCTGATCGGCGACACGTCTGCGTATGAAGTTGCGGAGCCGGCCTCCCTCGCGGTCGATCGTTTCCGAAATTCGCTGGTCTTGCTCGGCCATGAGCCACTGTTTTCTCAGCGCCTGGTCCATCTACGGATGTAGACGTGTGGCCGAGAGAAATATTGTAGGGGATTTCGGCTCCGGCGCCCGGATTGGCCAACATCGGCGATTTCAGTGTTTTACAATACCGCGCATGGATTACCTTCTGAAAACTGAGCCGACGGTTTATTCCTTTGCGAACCTTGAACGCGACAAAACAACGATCTGGGATGGAGTGACCAATCCAACTGCGGTGAAGCATCTGCGCGAGATGAAGACGGGCGAGCGCCTCGTGATTTACCACACCGGCGACGAAAAGAGTGCTGTGGGAACGGCATCGGTGCTGAGTGTTGATGCGGCCGATCCCAAAGTTCCGCTCGTGAAGATCAAAGTGGGCAAGGCGATCGCGCAGCCGAAGACGCTGGCAGAGATCAAAGCGAAGGCGCTCTTTGCGGAGTCTCCGCTGGTGCGGCAGGGAAGGCTGAGCGTCGTGCCGCTGACGGCGGCTCAGTTTGCCTGGCTGGCGGGCGAATAGTGTTGTTTTGTTGAGGGAACGCCGGCGTCCGGCGATTTCTCTGGCCATTCTCTGCGACCATGGCGGGTTCTCGACATCTTATCTATCTGATATCTGAGCGATATCTGAGCCAGTGCAACTGGGTCGAATGCTATGGTATAGGCCGAGTCTTTTTCATCGGCTCTCTGGAATTTTTATGCGAGTTGCTGGAACGCGCCGCTATAGCCTGTACCGATGTAGCTTGCGCCGATGCAGCATGCGTCGATGCCTGCACGAAGTCGGAGAGCTGCCGATGAAGGCGCAGTGTTTACCCTTCCAGCAGATTCCGCATACGACGCGTCTCTTCCTCGATTACCTTTCCTATACTCCTTCTGTTCAGCCGTTTTATCCGCGGTCGCCGATATTTTCCGAGTGGGTCAAAGATGAGTCGCAACGCGTGAAGTACGATGACTCGCGTCGTGGCAAGGTAAGCGGCATTCTCGAGCGGCAAAATCGCCAGGCTGGGGCGCCTCCGCTGAAGACGCTGGACAATATCGAACGGCTTAAGCGCGGGGCTTTCGCGGCGGTGACGGGGCAGCAAGTCGGGCTTTTCGGCGGTCCGTCTGTTTTCGATTTTCAAGGCATTGACGGCGGTGAAGCTGGCCGAGCAAGCGACTGCGGCTGGAGTCGAGTGCGTGCCGATATTCTGGCTCGCGACCGAAGATCACGATCTGGCTGAGGTCAATCACATCGGTTTGCTCTCGGAGTCGGGCCCGCCCGAATTGCTTGCGACGTCGAGCGCCGGCGGAATCGACGCTCCGGTTGGAACGGTGAAGTTTGGTCCTGAGATTCAGGCGGTCGTCGATCGGGCTGCTGCGCTGCTCGGGGATTCCGAGGTCGCGACGTGGCTTCGCGAATCGTATCGTCCGGGCGAGAGTCTCGGCAGTGCTTTTGGTCTGCTGTTTGCCCGGATGTTTGCCGATTGGGGAGTCATTCTGCTCGATCCAGCGGACAAAGACTTTCACGAGTTAGCGAAGCCACTGTTTCGGGCCGCGATAGAACGTGCTCCGGAACTCGACGATGCGCTGCTCGGCGCGCGGCAAAGCGATCGAAGCGGCCGGGTATCACCAGCAAGTGAAAGTGACTTCCGCAACCACGTTGCTGTTTGAAGTAAAGGACGGCGCGCGTACTCCAATACGGCGTAAACACAACGGCGGCAATGGCGACGAGTTTGTGGTTGGCGAGGAAAAGATATCGCGCGAAGCGCTTTTGAAACGGATCGACCAGACTCCCGAACATTTCAATCCGAACGCGTTGCTTCGTCCCGTGGTACAGGACTATCTTCTCCCCACTCTTGTCTACACGGGCGGAGCCGCGGAGGTGGCATACTTCGCGCAAGCTGCTGTTGCCTATGAAAAGTTGTTGGGAAGAGTGACGCCGATCCTGCCGCGGTTTTCTGCCACGCTGATCGATGCCAAGGCGGAGCGCATTCTGACACGCTATCAACTGAGCGTGCCAGAAGTGTTCAGTGGTCCGGAGAAAGTTAGGGAAGCGATTGCGGCTCGCTCTTTACCACCGGATTTGCAGACACGCTTTTCCGAGGCGCAGGCGGCTGTCGAGCAGTCGATGACGACAGCTTCGCGAGACGATCGGCAAACTGGATTCGACGCTTGTCGACACGGCCGAAAGCGCACAGGAGAGCATGGTTCATCAGATCAGCCGCCTGCAAGCTCGGGTGTCGCGCGCGGAATCGCTCCGTAATGATGTGATCACGCGCCATGCGGATGCCTTGAGCGAGTCTCTGTTTCCGAACAAGGCGCTACAGGAGCGCGAAGTCGCAGGCGTAAGCTTTGTGGCGCGTTATGGGCCGAGTCTGCTGGGCGATCTCTACCAAACCATCCAGCCGGATTGCCATGATCATCAGTTGATCGAACTGCAATAGAAGATCAAGATCGTTTCTTCGCTTTACTTCGATTCGCCGAAAGCCACGTAACTTCCAAGACCAATCATCACCGCTCCTGTTAACGTGCGCTGCCGTCGGCGGAAAACTGCGGACTCGCGTATGCGCTGGCTGAGCGGGCCGGCCAGCAACGTCACAACGATGTCGGCTGACGTGTTGAGCGTCACTGAGAATGTTCCGAGCACCGCGAACTGTAGAAAGACGTGTCCGGCGCCGCGGCTAACGAATTGCGGAATAAACGAAAGAAAAAACAGGGCAGTTTTCGGATTAAGTACTTCTGTCATGACGCCTTGCCAAAAGGGATTCCTTGCCCTTGGGAGACTCGCGACAACTACGGCGTCGTCTTTTCTCGCGTCGAGAATCATGCGTATTCCCAGAAAACAGAGGTACGCTGCGCCGAGATATTTCACAGCGGAGAACGCAATCGCGGACCGCGCAAGAATAATGGAGACTCCTGCGGCAGCGGCAAAAACATGGACCATCCCGCCGAAGAAGGTGCCGAGGGACGAGAGCAGGCCTTCGCGGCGTCCACCTGCGAGAGTGCGGGCGAGGACATAGAGCATGCCGGGGCCGGGAGCGATGGCCAGCAAGAGTGCGGCAGTGAAGAAAATGAAAGGCCGCGAGGAGTCGAAAAGGGATTGGTGAAACATAATTCCGTGATTGTAATCGCGGGCGCGGCGACCAAGCTAGCGCGCGGCTAGCGTATCGCGCAACTCCTGCAAGGATTCGACTCGTGGAACTCCCTTTTCGCGGTAGGCACCGGGGACGTCCATTAACACAGCGTGCATGCCGGCGCCGGTCGCCCCGGCGTAGTCGACGGAATAGACGTCGCCGACGTAGAGGCTTTCTTCTGGCTTAGCATTCATCGTCTGGAGAGCGTGGCGAAATATTTCGGCGCGCGGCTTTTCGCATCCGACGAGGCCAGAGTCGGTGATGGTGCGGAAGCAGCCGGCGATGCCGCATCGATCGAGGACGTCTTCTATTTTCCCGTCCGCGTTGGAGATGACCGCGATCGGATAGCGCTCGCCGATTTCTTGCAGCAGTTCGCGGGTGCCCGGGCGAATGACATCCCAGTTTCCGGAATTGCGGACGCTTGTCACCAGTTGGTCTCTGAGCACGTTATCGGCGAGGCCGATCTCCGACAACAGTTGGGTATAGAACATCCACCAGAAACTGTGGTCGGTGTTGCCGTTCGAACTCATGATTCCGTCGAACTGATTCTTGATGCGGCATTCCAGATCGCGGAGGTGTTCGGCGTCTAGCGCGAATCCTCGTGCGACTAGCGGCGCGTGAGTGCGCTCGCGATTGGGGAAGAGCAAGGTGTTGCCAACGTCGAAGAAGATGAATTTGATTTTCTTATCGTTCACGTTCTTATCGGTCACGTTCCTATCGATCACGGTTCGAGGACCAGCCTGTCGGTCGTTTGCACTTCGACCGCCTTCCTTGAATAGGTGAGCGGGAAGTATTGGCCCGCATCCCACAGTGGCATCAGATCGGAATAATGCAGGCTGCCGGGTTGCCCGCTCTGGCCGGGCGTGTTTACGGCTACAGATTTGTCCCAGTCGCTCGTGTCGAGAATCTCGCGGTAGCTGGCACCGGAAAGCTGCTCCCATGAATCGCCCATACCGGTGGCGTTCACTGTGTATTCGTCGCCCGGACGCGAAAGCGGGCCGAGGTCGAACAGTTGTTCGGCGCCAGGTTGCAGATCGACGGCGTGCCGGAAGTGCTCGGTGTGAAGTTGGCCCCAGGACCATTGCGCGGCGTCGGGTCCGAGGAGTTTCTGAAGTTCGGCGCGAGCGGACTTCAGCGCATCCGACAAAAGCTGATTGCGTCGGGCGACCGGGTCGCTTCCTAGAAGATCGTTGCCAAAAAGGTCGTTTTTGAAAAGATCAGGGTCTGGACTCGTGAGAAGTCTTAGCACGGTGTTCGGCTCCAGATAGCTATAGCGCTCAGCATGTTCTTTCGAAAATAGTTTGCCGATCGCGTCGCAAGTCTGCCGGAACCAAACTTCATAGAGAGCGGCGTCCGCTGAATCGCGGTTTAGTCGACCGTCCCAGCGCAGAAAGCTTGCGAGCATCGGGTCATCTTTCAGCGGAGTGGACCGCACCAGCTTTTGAAACTCGCGCGCGGGAAGCGAAACGACGTCGGTTTGGAGAGCTTTCATGTCGCCAACGTCGAGCTGATGATGGTCCCGTTTTGCGTCATCGATTACGGAGCGGATGCGCGTGATGCGGTAGGGCGGAGTCCATTCGAAACCTACTTTGTATGGGTAGTGTTCGGGAATCATTTTGTGATTCGCGGTGGCGACGTAGCCCGCGGTTGGATTGAAAGAATGGGGCAGCTCTGCGGAGGGTACGAAGCCCGTCCATTCGTAGCCGCCCTGTCCGGGAACGGGCAGCAAGCCGGTCCATTGTCTGATCGGAGCGAGGCCGGCGGAGTGCTCGCCGATATTTCCGGCTTTGTCGGCGTAGACGATATTTTCGGAAGGGACCTTCCAACGGCCGACGGCGGCTTCGAACTGTTGCCAATTTTCGGCGCGATCGATGGCCAGCGAGGCTAGATACCCGGCGGTTCCTGGTTCGCTCCCGACCCAGCGCAGAGCGAGGGCGCGTTTGCCATCGCTCCAGAGCACGGGGCCATGGCGGGTAAATTTCAAGTCCGTTTCCACGGGCGCTGCGCCTTTGACTGAGAATGTTTCGTGCCGCGTATCCATCTCTTTCCAGCCGGCTTCAGTTTTGTACTCGAGAGGGTTTGCGGGATTGAGTTCTTCCAGGTAGAGGTCCTGTTGGTCGAGTCCGAAAATTGTAAATCCCCACGCGATGTGTTCGTTGTGGCCGAGAGCCACGCCGGGGAGTCCGGGTTCGCCAGCGCCGATGACGTTCCATCCGGGCGCGACGAGATGAACCATGTAGCGTAAAGATGGCAGACCCATGACGCGGTGGGGATCATTCGCAAGGAGCGGCTTTGTGCTCGCGGTGAGGGCGCCGGAGATGGTCCAGTTGTTGCTGCCTTCGATGGATCTAGAGTGCGCGGGAAATTCGATGCGACGATCGCTCCCGATGAGATCTTTCAGCAACTCCGGCGAGATTCCGGCGAGGTCGAGACCGGGAGCAGGATCGAGCGCAACGGCGGGATCGAAGTCGTAGAGCTTGGCAGTTTTTGCGGCTCCTAGATCCGTCAGCGCCTGGGCATGTTCGAGTTCGCCGAAAGCGTTGCCAGTCATGGAAAACGCAGCCATCCGGTTTAGGCAGTCTTCTGGATGCCACGCATCGGGTGAGAATCCGGCTAGTTGAAATTCGATTGGCAGGCCAGGTCCGCCGGGGGCGGTCAGACTTGCGATATAGGCGTTGATGCCCTCGGTAAACGCGGTGAGGATCGCTTGTGTATCGGGCGAGTAGCTTTCAAATTCGGCTTGCCGGTCGCCGCGATAGCGAAGGGCACGGGCATTGATATCGCGTTGCAGGGTACCGGGTCCGAGGATTTCGGAAAGTCGTCCCTGGCCGGCGCGCTTCCACAGCTCCATCTGAAAGAGGCGGTCCTCGGCGGCAACTACGCCTTGCGCGAAGAAAAGATCGTGCTGGTTTTGGGCATAGATGTGAGCGACACCCCAGCGGTCGCGTAGAACGTCGACCGGCTTCTCGACTCCCGTTATGTGTAGCCGTCCCGCAATGGTGGCCAGAGCCTTGTGGGCTGCAGGAGTCAGATCGACTTTCGGATCGGGCTGAGTCTGAGCGAGGGTGAAAGCCGGGACAATAAGAGCTAGTAGAAGGGCACTCTGCATCGTCATGGTCGATGTAGTCCGAGTCGACGGAATCCGACTGCCGAAATTGTTCCTCACTTTACGGAGTCCAAAAACAAATAGCGGTCTTTGTGCTTTTCCAACTCCGCGTGCGATTCAACGTCCAACCGCATTAGCGATACCGGTGAGCCGTTCTTGTCCGCAGGCCAATCGGGCAAGCTTCCGCCGTTGGGATCACCCTTCTTCACGAAGTTCGCGAAATATTCCTGCATGACCTCAGAGACTTTGTAATCGTCGGGACTCCACGCATAAACCTTGTTGGTGGAAAGATTGCCGAGCGCATATTCGATTTCCGCGGAGTGCACCGCGCCGTGTGTGGGTGGAGCTGGATGGGCCTTCGCATCCGCGCCTTTGATCACACCCCCGGCCAGACCCGGCGCGGCATCGCCCATGGCAGCAGTCATTGCGGGGCGAGGGCGGGCGAATAAGTACCGGTAAACGGGGCTGCCTCCGGTTTGAGTGTGCAGGTCAAACCACTTCCAGGTGCCGTAGGCGATGAATCGATCAGTGGCGAGGTCGGTTGCCGAGTCGATGACCTCGGCTGCGGTAGAGGCGGGGTATAACTTCAAAACTTCACCAGCGCGGTCGCCGTAAAGCTTTCGCACCGCTGCGGCGTAATTATCCGGAGTCGGATCGGCTCCATCAAACAAGTAGGCCCATGTCATCTCCCCAGAGTTCCATCCCACAAGTAAGGGAACGTGTGCCTGCTTTCCGGCGATGAACGTCAGGACTGGAGGCTCGGTCAGGAAATATCCGTCTACGGTGAGTGGAAATCTTCCAACTCCGTCTTTGCTGGTGGCCTCGTGGAGTTGCTCGGTTGTCATCGCCCGGAGAGCGGCGATAGAAGTTGCACCGACGGCTTTGGCAAACCCAAGACCTTGTTGCTCGGCCTCCGCGTGTGGAACCGCTCGAAGCCCGGAGAGTATGGAGCCGCTTTCTCCAATTGCCCCGTAAATCAAATCTTTCGAAAGAGGCGATGCCATCAGGGCGCTGACCGAGATCGAACCGGCCGACTCGCCGCCGATGGTTAAGTGTTTCGGATCGCCACCAAAGGCGGCAATATTCTGCGCTACCCACTGAAGCGCTGCCACCTGATCGAGGAAGGCATAATTGCCCGACGCGTGATGTGGAGATTCTTTTGTCAGATCGGGGTGGGCGAGGAATCCGAACAAGCCGAGGCGATAGTTCGCGGAGACGAAGACGATACCCCGCTTGGCTAGGCTTTCGCCGTCATAGCGCGGCTCTGAGTTGGCTCCGGCGACAAACCCGCCGCCGTGGAAATAAACGAGCACTGGGAGCGCTGTCTCGCTCTTAGCGACGCCTGCCGGCGTCCAGACATTCAAGTAGAGGCAGTCTTCGCTCATTCCGTTGGGAAAATTCATGTCGCCGAAAACGGGATGCTGCATGCAGCGCGAGGCGAAGGTAACGGCCGGGCGCACGCCTTTCCACGCCTCGGCGGGGACGGGCGGCTTCCAACGTAGATCTCCAACGGGAGGCTTGGCGAAAGGAATCCCCCGGAATATGCGCACGCCAGAGGCTTGTCTCCCGGCTCCCTCGACGACGCCACCGGCTGTCTGTACGCGGTCGGGAGTTTGGGCGCCGGCCTTAAACATGACAGAGAGAATAATGGCTGCGGCGAAGAAACGACGGGCCGCGAATCGGTGAGATCGGTTCTGATGGACTGCCGCACGGTTGAGCATTGCGCCAGTATATCCCCGCGCACGTTGGTCTTGAACGCGTGTCTTGAAGATCGGTCTTGAAGGTAAGACCTCTGGTTTAAACTGAAACGTCGAAAAGGAATATCGAAAAACTGTCGATGGACTGATAGGGAATCTCAGTTTATGGCGCAGCTACGAGTCGCGATCCTTTGGCATCAGCACCAGCCGTTCTATAAAGACCTGGTGACGGGGCAATATCGTTTGCCCTGGACGCGGCTTCATGCTCTCAAGGACTACTACGGGATGGTGAAGTTGCTGGACGAATTTCCCCAGGTGCATCAGACATTTAATCTCGTGCCTTCACTGGTTACGCAGATTCAGGATTACGTTTCTGGAGATGCCCAGGACCCTTTTCTGTTGGTCGCGAGCAGGCCGGCCAAAGATCTGACGGAGGCGGAGCGGCGATTTGCTCTCCAGTATTTGTTTCAGGCAAACCCGGCAAATGTGATCGGGCGTTATCCGCGCTACCGGGAGTTGTTTGAGAAGTTCCGCAGTGCCGGGGAGTCTCCGGAAAACGCGGAGAAATATTTCCAGCCTCAGGATTTTACTGATTTGCAGGTGTTATCGCAGATCGGATGGTTTGACGAATTCTTTCTGGCGGAAAAAGACGTGGCGGAGTTGGTCCGCAAGGGGCGCGATTTTTCGCTCGACGATCAGCGATTTGTAATCAAAAAGGAACGCGAACTTCTGGGGCGGGTGCTACCCGCGCACGCGGAGGCAGCTAAGAAGGGATTGATCGAGATCTCCGCCTCGGCTTTTTATCATCCCATTCTGCCTCTCGTTTGCGATACGCAGGCGGGAGCCGAATCTTCTCCGGGTCTTCCGTTGCCCCAGCATCGCTATCGTCATCCCGAGGACGCGCGCGAGCAGTTGCTGCGCGGACTCGATCTGCACCAGAACGTCTTCGGCATACGCCCGCAAGGAGTGTGGCCTTCCGAAGGCAGCGTTTCAGAAGAGGCGCTGGCCATTGCCCATCAACTCGGAGTGCAGTGGATGGCGACGGACGAAGGCGTGCTGGCACGGACTTTGGGCAACGGATTTACGCGCGATGGCTATGGGCATTTGAATTCGGATGGCGCTCATCGGCTCTACACGGTCTACCAATATGAGAAGGCCGACACCCGAATGAACCTGCTGTTCCGCGACCACGCTCTCTCTGATCTAATCGGCTTTGTTTACTCAGGAATGCCGCCGCAGGACGCCGCAGATAATCTCATCCACAAGATTAAGGAATCGGCCAGATCCGTTATCGACAGTGGGCAAGACGCAGTGGTGCCGATCATCCTCGACGGTGAAAATGCCTGGGAATATTATCCCCAGTCGGGTAGGGAATTTCTGCGGAGATTCTATGACGGCTTGCAGAAAGATCCGGGAATTGAGTCCGTGACCATGACGGAAGCGATCGCGCGGCATAAAAATGTTGGGCATCTCAAGTCGCTGGTGCCGGGATCATGGATCAATGCGAACTTCAATGTTTGGATCGGAGCGCCCGAGGATAACAAGGCCTGGGACTATCTCTATCATGCGCGGAATTTCTATGCGCAAGCGGCGCCTCGCGCCAGTGAGCAGCAGCGCAAACTGGCGTTTGAAGAGATTCTGATCGCCGAGGGCAGCGATTGGAATTGGTGGTATGGGCCGGAGCATCATTCTGCAAACGATCGCGACTTCGACGAACTTTACCGCAAACATTTGTCGAACGTTTACCAGGCGTTAGGCGACACTCCGCCGAGCTACCTGGCGCAGCCGATTATGGGCGGCGTGGTGCGGCCGGCGTTCACTCCGCAAACCGCGTATATCCATCCGAAAATCACGGGAGAAATGGTGCGCTATTTCGAATGGATGGGATCGGCCTGTTACACCGCCGACCATCGTTCCGGATCGATGCACGGCAAACAGTTTCTGATGGACGAAGTGTTTGCCGGGATCAACGAGGAAAATGTTTATGGCCGTCTTGATTTTGCTGGCGGACTGCCCAGTGGCGCCTTCGAGGTGGTTGTGAGTCTGGAGTCGTGGGCGGAACACGCGGTGAATCCGCGGCGCGAGTTGCGGGTGGGGGCGTGGGTTGAGGGCGGGCGTTTGCAGTCCTGGACGGTCAAGGAATCTGGAGACAAGCTGATCGCGAGTTCGGAGGATGCCAAAGGCGCGCGGCTGGCGCTGGTTCGGAATTTCGAATTTGGATTGCCGCTGGCGTGGTTGCTCGGTGAGGAGCAGCCACGGCCGGTGCGGTTGCGGCTTCGGTTCAGCATCTGGCAAAACCAGTTGCCTCTTGACGCTCTACCGGTCGAAGGATGGATCGAACTGGAGTTGCTTTCCGAAGAGGAATTGCACGCGATGAGTGGGTAGAGAGCGTCGGCGACGTTTATGCAGTCACACCTCCAGGGTTCACTTACCGATTTCCTCGGAGACTCGTATGACCTCATCAAGCGGTGCGCGATCGAGTTGGTTGTCGCCGCGATAAATGTAGCGGACTACAGCTTCGCGATCGATCACCAGCGTAGCCGGGTGGGCGATGTTCATCGCGTCGACCGCCAGAGCGTTGTGCAGTCCGTAGGACTTGGTCACAGTGCGATCCTCGTCCAGCAAAAAGGCACTGGCGATCGGATTGTTCGCGAGAAACTTCGCCGGCTTCCAGATGCCGTCGCGCTTTTCAGCCGCGATAAAAACGAGCTGTGAATGCGCTGCGGCGATGTCCTGTTGCCGAGACTCGAACTGAGTCATGCGCTTGGCGCAATTTGGTCACCAGGTGCCCCGTAAGAACTCAAGAATGACCGTCCCCTGTGCCAGCAATCCGGCGAGAGTCAACCTTCCCTCGCGGTTGGCGGCTTCGAGCGAAAAATCGGGGGCGCGTGAACCGATCACGAGCGTTTCGGTGCGGTCCTTCATCTTGCATCCTGCATCCTGAAATCGACTTTAAGCGAGACGGAAATTGCGAACAATAACGGATGGGGTTCGGCTACGGGGGTATTTGAGTGAGCTGTGACACTGACCGTGTCCTCGCCCGTCCGCTATAATCTCGCTTCGCACTCTTGGACACGTGGCAAGCCGCGTTCTTACAGGAAAGGCGATTTTTTTGCTCAATCGATCGACGAATAAAGGACATTCTTATGGCTCTTACCAGTATTGCTGATATCCGCGGACGCCAGGTGCTGGACTCGCGCGGCAATCCCACTGTCGAAGCGACGGTTTTTCTTGACGGCGGCGCGAGCGCGTCGGCCATTGTTCCCAGTGGCGCTTCTACCGGCGAACATGAGGCTGTCGAATTACGAGACGGCGATAAGACTCAGTATCTCGGCAAGGGCGTTTTGAAGGCGGTGGCAAACGTCAATACCGAGATTGCCGAAGCCATCGGCGGAGTCGATGCCGCCGATCAGCGCTCGCTTGATGCCCGGCTGATCGATCTCGATGGGACGCCGAACAAGGGGCGTCTTGGGGCGAACGCAATCCTGGCGGTTTCGATGGCGGCTGCTCGCGCTTCGGCGAATGCTGCCGACCTGCCTCTCTATCGTTATCTGGGTGGCGCGGCTGCCAATGTATTGCCGCTGCCGATGATGAATATCCTCAATGGCGGAGCGCACGCCGATAACAACGTCGACTTTCAGGAGTTCATGGTCATGCCCGTAGGCGCGCCGATGTTTTCCGAAGCGCTGCGATGGGGCGTGGAAGTGTTCCACACGCTCAAGGGCGTGCTTAAAAAGCGAGGTTACAACACAGCTGTCGGCGACGAGGGAGGATTTGCTCCGTCGGTGAAGTCGAATGTCGAGGCGATCGAGCTGGTGCTGGAAGCGATCACGCAAGCGGGTTTCAAGCCAGGCGAGGAGATTGCGGTTGCGCTCGATCCGGCGGCGAGCGAGTTTTATCAGGACGGAAAATACGTTTTCAAAAAGTCAGACAAGTCGGCGAAGAGTTCTGAGGACATGGTGCGCTATTGGGCCAAGTGGGTGAAGGATTACCCCATCGTGTCGCTTGAAGACGGCCTCTCTGAGAACGATTGGGAGGGCTGGGAAATGCTGACCAAAGAACTTGGTGGAGCAATTCAGCTCGTCGGCGACGATATTTTCGTGACCAACATCAAAATCCTCGGGGAGGGAATCGAAAAAGGTGTCGCCAATTCCATCCTGATCAAGCTTAATCAGATTGGGACGGTCAGCGAGACGCTTGACGCCATCGACCTGGCGCGGCGCAACGGATATACGTCGGTGATCTCGCATCGGTCAGGCGAAAGCGAAGACACATTTATCGCGGATTTGGCCGTAGCGACCGGAGCGGGACAAATCAAGACGGGATCGGCATCGCGGACGGATAGGATCGCCAAGTACAACCAGTTGCTTCGGATTGAAGAGGAGCTGGGGGACGCGGGGAAGTTCCTGGGTAGGGCGGCGCTGCACCAGGGGTAGAAAAAGGAATACGAAGTTTTTTGATAATCTCCAGAAGAAGTATCGATTGGACTCTGGTGATGGTGACATTTAGTTTTGCTCGAATCGGTGCGCAAGCAATCGCAAGGAGAGAAAATGACCAAGCTTGAAGCGATCATTCAGCCCAACAAGTTTGAAGTGGTCAAGGAAGCTCTGATTGCACAAGGCGTGGAAGGAATGACGGTTTCTGAAGTGCGCGGCCACGGGCGGCAGAAAGGCCATACGGAGATGTATCGCGGGCGCGAGTATGGCGTCGATCTCCTGCCCAAGATCAAACTCGAACTGGTCTTGCCGGATAATTTGGTGGCCGGCGTTGTCGACGCGATCCTGAAGACCGCGTCCACAGGCAAGATCGGCGATGGCAAAATTTTTCTCTACAAGGTGGACGAGGCTATTCGCATCCGTAATCAGGAACGCGGGGAGACTGCGCTTTAACTATCTATCGACGGGCGCCTAGCGTCGCAGTTCCCTAGCGCTGCAGTTCCAATGACCCCTTCAGTCTGATGTCTGCCGACGACGAACCGAGGAGCACGTCGAACTTACCCGGTTCCGCGACCCAGTCTTTTTTCTGGGTGCTGAAAAAAGCCAAGGAACTTTTGTCGAGCGTAAAACTCACCATCGCCGAGTTCCCCGGATCCAACTCCACTCTTCGGAAGCCTTTCAGTTCTTTGACTGGGCGGTCGACGCTGGCGTGTCCGTCGTGCACGTAGAGTTGTACAACTTCGGCGCCCGCACGCGCACCGCGGTTGCGAAGCTGCATGCTGACTTCGAAGGTGGTAGCGGCGGGATCTTTGCCAGGTGTGATTTTCAAGTCACTGTACTCAAAATCGGTATAGGACAAGCCATATCCAAAAGGATACTGGGTCGTGATGTTGTTCTTATCGAAATAGCGGTAGCCAACGTAGATTCCTTCGGCATACTTCACATGCAGGTCTTCTCCCGGATAATGCCCGAAGGCAGGAGATTCCTTAAAGTCGTTGATGAATGAAAATGGAAGCTTGCCCGAAGGATTCACGTCGCCGAACAAAACGTCGGCGATGGCGTGGCCCATTTCTTGCCCGCCGAACCACGCATCGACAACTGCCGGCACTTCGTTCACCCAACGGCTCACGTTGACAGGCGCACCAGCGTTGAAAACGACGACGGTGTTGTGGTTCGCTTTTGCGACCGCCTGAATCAGTTCGTCCTGGCCGGCGGGCAGGTCGAGAGTTTTGCGATCGAAGCCCTCGGACTCAACTCTCGCGTTATCGCCGACAATCAAAATCACCGCATCCACTTTTGACGCGAGGTCCACAGCTTCTTTCCTCAGTTGCTCGCGAGTTTGCAGATTCTCTTTGTTCTCGTCGTCAGTGACCGCTCCCGTGCGACTTGTGTCGAACGGTTTGGCACCGAGCGCGTATGCGATCTCGATTGTCTTTCCGGCTCTTTCCTTGATTCCGTCGAGAGGACTGACGACATGGTTGGAGCGGACCAGGGAACTACCTCCGCCACCGGTTGCGGCTACGGCAGAGTTGGGCCCGATGACGGCGAGGGTCTTAATTTTCGCGGGATCTAATGGCAGCACGTGGCCCGCGTTTTTGAGCAGAACGATGCTCTCGGCTGCCGCGTGGCGCGCAACCGCTCGTTGCGCCGGAGTATCGATTTCGCCGGCAGCGACTTGTGGCCGGTCGAAGATGCCGCTGACGAATAGGATCCGCAAAATTCGGCTGACATTGTCGTCCAGCGTTGCCTGTGAGATTCGGCCTGCGGCAAGCTCGGGCATGACCTTCGCCGTCGATAGCCAGTCTCCCCCGTTCCCGTTCTTCTTCGCGTTGTCGGTCATCAGCCACGACCTGGCCGGTTCTCCACCGGGCATTTCGAGATCCATTCCGGCGTTCACAGTGGGCGTGGTGCTGTAGGTGCTACCCCAATCGGAGACGACGAAACCCTTGAAGGCCCAGTCTTCTTTCAGAGTCTTTTTCAGCAGAGTTGGATTTTCGGCGCAATATTCGCCGTTTAATTTTTGATAGGCAGACATGACCGACCAGACTCCTGCTTCCTGAACAGCGGCTTTGAAGGCCGGAAAATAAATCTCCTGGAGTGCGCGCTCGTCGATAGCTTCATCCATGCGATGGCGTTCAAACTCCTGATTGTTGGCGGCGAAGTGTTTCACGGTGGCAATCACGCCTTCACTCTGCACGCCATTGATATAAGCCACGCTCATGCGCGCGGTGAGGTAAGGGTCTTCGCCAAAGCCCTCGAAGTTTCTGCCCCAGAGGGGTACGCGCTGGATGTTGACCGTGGGGCCAAGGATCATGTCGCGGCCGATCGCTCGCATCTCCTGCCCAATCGCCTGGCCGACGCTTCGTGCCGTTGCCGGATCCCAGGTCGCGGCGAGGGCGATTCCAGAAGGGAAGGCAGTACTGGTGAAACTCGAGGTTTTGGACGAATTTGTGACTGAAGAAGGACCTGACCAATTGCGGATACCCGCCGGGCCGTCGGCCATTTTGATCGACGGTATGCCGAGCCGCGGAATGGCAATGCTCTCCATCCAGTTTGCTCCGCTTAACAGACTAGCTTTTTCCTCGGCCGTCATGCGGCTCAGAAGATCGCGAACCCGCGTCTCAACTGGAACCTTCGCATCTTTGTAGGGGGCGTTTGCGGGGACATCTTGGGCGAATCCAGCGCCAACTGCGGCGACCAGAATCATCAGGATCAAAAAGGCAATCTTCCGTTGACTACAAGCTGTGGGCATAACCCTCCACGATTGTCACTTCGAAACCACGCGATTATATGCCGAAAACCATGAGGGATGATCGACTGGATGCTCCGGAATATCCTGCGGCCAGATCCGGTCGTGATTCCGGTCGCGCATCTCCAGCTATACTCCTAAGCATCCATCATGCTTGTTCGCGCTATGTTTCTTCGCCTTCGGCTTGGGTTTCTTTTGCTCTTCATAATCGCCGGCGCTGCACTTGCGGCCGCGTCCGCACTCTATGACGTAGATTCCGGCGAAGCGCGCGCCGAAATTCGCGGGGATCAGCTCGTCCTCGAAAACAACATGCTATCCGCGCGCTGGTTTCTGGCCGGGGGCGCGGTCAGGGGAGGGAAACTGATCGTTCACCCCATCGTCCACGTTTCCGAAAAGAAGGTCGCGCTATCGCAGAATATTTTTGTTCTGAAGTTCAAGGACGGCACGATCCTTCGCTCGTCAGCCTTGACTGTGAAAGACGCGCCGCGTGTTGAAAAGCTCGATGCTGATCCCGGCGCCTCACGCTTGGCTCTCCAGTCGGCCGGCCAGCAGATCGTAATGCGCCTGGAAGATTCGCGGGGAAATCTGTCGATCACTTGGCGCGGAACTTTGCGGAATGGCGCTAACTATCTGAGGCAGGAAATTTCGATCCATGCTCTTCATCATGATGCTCCGATTCGTGAAGTGGAACTCTTCGACTTCAAGGCTCCTGACGCGCATGTCGTTGGCACAGTAAAGGGCTCGCCGGTAACCTTGGGAGATGTTTTCTTTGGCTTCGAACATCCCCTTTCTGCGTGTGTGGTCAAGGCTGGCGGAGTGAGATGTTCGATTGCTCGCGAATTGCCGTTGCGACGGGACCAGACGGTGAACTACTCCTCCGTGATCGGCGTGTCCCCGACAGGCCAGATGCGACGCGCGTTTCTGAATTACGTCGAAAGCGAACGCCCCCGCCCTTACCGGCCTTTTCTCCACTACAACTCTTGGTACGACATCGGGTTCAACAATCCGTATGATGAAGCCGCAGCTCTCGACGTGATTCATACTTTTGGCGGCGAATTGGTCCAGCAGCGCGGAGTAAAGCTCGACTCATTCCTGTTCGACGATGGTTGGGACGATCCTCACACGCTTTGGAGCTTTGGCGCCGGATTTCCGAATGGGTTTACGCCCATCAGGGCTGCCGCAGAACAATACGGAGCCGAACCCGGCATATGGCTTTCTCCGTGGGGAGGGTATGACCGGGCCAAACTCGAACGGCTCAAGTACGGCCGACAGAACGGTCTCGAAACGAACGCAGGCGGATTCGCTCTCTCGGGCCCGAAGTATTACGCGCGATTTCGCGAAGTGACTTTGAAGTTTATTCGCGACTTCGGCGTCAACCAATTCAAGATCGATGGCACGGGCAATGTGAACAGCGTTCTGCCGGGAAGCGAATTTGACAGCGATTTCCAGGCCGCGATCAGCCTCATGAGTAACTGGCGTTCCGTGAGCCCATCCATCTTCATCAATCTCACCACCGGAACCTACCCGTCGCCCTTCTGGTTGCAATTTGCGGATTCCATTTGGCGAGGGAGCGATGACCACAGCTTCGCCGGCGTCGGCACCTGGCGTGAGCGCTGGATAACGTTTCGTGACGGTGCAACCTTCCACAATATCGTTCAAGCCGGCCCGCTTTTTCCGCTAAACTCGCTCATGTTGCACGGACTCATCTATGCGCGGCACGCTCAGAACCTCGATTCGGACCCTGGGAAAGATTTTGCCAATGAGGTTCATTCTTACTTTGGCAGCGGCACGCAGTTGCAGGAGATGTACATCACCCATTCGCTGTTGTCGGATGAAGACTGGAACACGCTGGCCGAAGCAGCCAAATGGTCGCGCAACAATGCCGACGTGCTCGTCGATACACACTGGATCGGGGGAGATCCGAACAAACTCGAAGTCTACGGCTGGGCGTCATGGTCGCCGAGAGCGGGGATCTGCACGCTCAGAAATCCTAGTGATAAGCCGCAAACGTATTCTGTCGATGTCGCCAAGGCCTTCGAATTGCCACCTGGTGCGCCTCGAATTTTCCAGGCTCGCAGTCCGTGGCACGAAAATCCATGGCGCGAAAATGAGACTAAAGACAAAGATAACGATAACGATAAAAATAAAATTAACGACGCGAAGTCGATCCGGCTCGTGGCTGGTGAGCCGTACATGATTTCGCTGAAGCCGTTTGAAGTCCTGAATCTCGAAGCGTTGCCCGAACACTAGAATTCGCTCGATGAAAATGTCCCGAGGGAGCAAGCATGTCGAAGTTGGATGTCTGCGTTGTTGGTGAAATCAATCTGGATTTGATCCTGTATGGGCTGCCGAAAGAGCTTGTGCTGGACCGCGAACTGCTCGCCAGCGGTCTTGCCGTGACGCTGGGCAGTTCTTCGGCAATCTTCGCTCACAACTTGGCAATTCTTGGGAACAAGGTCGGCTTCGTCTCGAAAGCTGGCGAAGACCCTCTCGGAAAAATGGCGATGGAACGGCTGGCGTCGGCCGGTGTCGAGGTTAGCCGCGTGAAGCAGGCGAGCGGACAGACGTCGACTGGCCTGACGGTTGTCCTCCCTTACAATCAACAGCGCTACATCCTTACGTATCCCGGCACGATGTTTGAGCTGCAATACTCCGACATCGATATGGCATACGTAAAATCCGCGCGGCACCTGCATGTTTCATCGTTTTTTCTACATCGTGCACTGCGGCCAAGAATTGTGGATCTTTTCCGGCAAGCAAAGGCGGCGGGCCTGTCGACTTCTCTCGATACGAACGACGATCCCGAAAACAGATGGGAGCGAGATTTGATGGAAGTTCTCAAGCACGTGGATATTTTTCTCCCCAATGATCGCGAGGCGAAGAAGATCGCGCGCACAGACGATCTCTCGCAAGCGATCAACATACTGGCGGGGCTAGCCAAGATTGTCGTGGTCAAGCGCGGCGCTGCTGCTGCGATTTGCCGGTCTGGGCAGGAGCAATGCAGTCTGATGCCGCCGACCGTGAAAGCCGTGGATGACGTCGGCGCCGGCGATAGTTTCGACGCCGGATTCATCCATCAATTTTTGACCGGAGCCAAACTTGAGGACTGTTTAGCTTATGCCAACGTTGCGGGATCCTACTCCACGACAAAAGAAGGTGGCACGGAGGCATTTCGCGATAAGGCTATGCTCAACAGCTTCATCCGCCAGCATTGGGCGAATAAGCGCTGAGATAAGGCCCGCCCTGGTTGACATTTTGAGGGGTGACTGTGCGACTGGTATCAAGTGAGCGAGGGGAAATGAGATCGGGCACTTCTTCATTCTGCAATGTAACGGCTGCCTTATTGATTGTCGGCAGTCTTCTGTGTCTGCAAGGCATGCTGCTTGGGCAAGACACTCACACCCTGAATAAGCTGCTCGCGCAAACGCCTCCCATGGGATGGAACAGTTGGGACTCCTATGGCTTGCGGATCGACGAACAGCAGTTCCGTGAGAACGTCGAGGCCCTAGCTACAAAGCTGAAGCCCTTCGGCTATACCTACGCCGTCATCGACGAGGGCTGGTATATGGTCAATCCCGAGGACAGACCCAAGCCCGACCGGCTGAAGTACGCGGTTGATGACAATGGCCGGTTTATTCCCGTGACCGTGCGGTTCCCATCTGCTTTGCAGGATGGCAGGAATGTGGGTTTCCGAGAGATCGCGAAGTCGGTTCATGCAAAGGGCCTCAAGTTCGGGGTTCACATTGTTCGCGGTATTCCTCGAGAGAGTGTCTTGCGCAATCTGCCGATCGAGGATTCAGCTTTCAAAGCTCAGGATGCCGCCGACCAAAATGACGCTTGCTCTTGGGACCCGACAAGCTGGGGAATCAAGGACACCGCCGCCGGGCAGGCGTGGTACGACTCTCTCCTTCGTCAATACGCAACTTGGGGCGTCGATTTCCTGAAGGTTGATTGCATTGCGGACCATCCTTATAAGGCCAGCGAAATTCGGCAGATCAAACTGGCGATTCAGCGTAGCGGCCGCGACATCGTACTGAGCCTCTCGCCGGGGCCGACCGCCATCGAGCATCATGCCGAAGTCGCCGACCTTGCCCAGATGTGGCGGATATCGAATGACATCTGGGATATTTGGATTGGCAGCTCGGATTTCCCCATCGGCATAAAGAACCAGTTCGAGAACGCTGCACGTTGGGCTCAATACACAAAGCCCGGAAACTGGCCGGACGCAGACATGCTGCCGGTCGGCGAATTGCGTCCGTACCCCGATGTCGGCCCGGGACCGCGCCATACGCGCCTGACGAGTGTGGAGCAGCAGACTGAGCTAAGCCTTTGGGCCATGGCTCGTAGCCCTCTGATCGTCGGCGCCAATCTCACGCTCCTTGATCGGGACGCGGATCAGGACACGCTGCGCCTGCTGTGCAATAACGACATCTTGAAGATCGACCAGACCGCTACTGCGTCGCGGCAAGTGCTGCGCGAAGGTGCTCTCGTTATCTGGACTGCTGACTTACCGGGAAACCAGCAAGCTCTCGCGGCATTCAATCTCGGCGAAAAAGCAATCGCTCTCGATCGCCCTTTGTCCGACTTTGTGCCGGCAGGGAAGTACGACATAAAAAACGCCTGGACCGGGGCACGTCTGCCTTCGGCAGTTCGTGTCAGTGCCACGCTTGAGCCACATGGCAGCGTTGTTCTGATGCTCGACAAGAAATAGGAGTGCTGAACGAGGGAGGCCTTGAATTCACACGGAGCGGAAGGCCCGTGTACTGTGCAACTTCGCGGCGATCCTCGTGAAGTGGCTGGACGATGAATTCAAGGATGTGATCGATGCCGTCTTCTTTGTAGACTCCGAGGATGAACTTGCAGACATCCTTCAGACCTTTGCGCAGGAGATCGCCGGCAGTTTCTTCGGGAACAAGGTGAAGGTCAGTGAAGGCGAAAAGCACTCTGCGGGAGAAGAAGCTGCCCACGACTTCAGACGAGGTTGCGAAGGTGGCACCTGTGTCGCAGCGAGCGGTCTTGACACGGATTGGGTTAGCACGTCGCTATCCCGTTCGGAACCCGCCTTATAGTGGAGTGCGTGGCGGGGGTAGAGAAGTCATGGCACCAACAGCCCATATAGCAAGGATGCCTTTTTATGACTTCCTTACGAGTCATCAATAGCATGGGACCTATCGCAGCAGCGTGTCGGAGTCGACCTCATCCCACCGCTAGGGGATAATCCCTGATTTGGTGAGCCTTCGTCCGCTTTGGCAGATCTATCTCGAGAACACAAAAGTGAGCTTGAAAGTTTTCTCGCTCCAGCTGCTTTTATTCTTTGGCTTCGCGTCGTATTGCATGCGGCTTCGGCGCTGGAGCAGACGAGCGTAGTACGAGCCATACTACCCAACGGGATGCGAGTCGTTACCTCCCATAAGTCCCTCACCGCAGTGGTCACGGTGGAGATGAATTTCTGGTTGGAGGCGATGAGACTCCTGCGGGATTTCCGGGCATGGCCCATGCCCAGGAACACATGGCTTTTTGTGGATGCGAGGGATGACGGTCGACCATGACGGCTGCTATTTAGGCGCAGCTTGGGGGCCGGAACAATGCCGACACGCAGCAGAACATGCTTGAGGTTGAGCAATAAAAGGAGTGACATGCAGTTGAGGTGATGACAAAGATGAAGATGACCGACAGCCTCCGTATCATGTTGCCTCGTCCAGTAGTTGCCGTCCTGTTGGGTTTGGCCTCTCTTGCCATGGGGCAGTCAGATATCCCGGCAAACCTTGAGCATTCCGAACGGCAGGCGGCGAGCATGCTGTCGGCTGGGACCTCGATCGGGGGCGCCCACACCAGTGGCATGTACGAAGTCACAGTGTCAGCCATAACGATCTGGACTCAAACCGCCTTGGAATTGCGCAGGGGAGACACAGTCCTCTTCCGGGCTGCTGGTAGAGTTGAACTTCCTTTGGGCCAAGTCGCAGATCCGCAAGGAGTGCAGAGCGTCACCGCGGAGACGCCCCCACCTACGGGGTTCCCGCTAAGCACCGCGCCTCGTGCAGCTTTGGTGGCGCGGATCGGCGGGCCAGATGCAGGGACGGTCCTGCTGGTCGGTACAGAGAAGCAGATTAAAGTTACAAGGCCGGGGCGCCTCTATCTTGGGGTGAACGAACACGAACCGGGAGAAGCCTTGGGCACCTTCAAAGTTCAGCTGGAGATTAAGAGGCGCGGCGCGAATCTCGCGTCTCGTTCAGATGAAGCTGTTGCGGCCCTTATTCCACCAAAAGTACTCGCAAACATTCCGCAGCGCGCGTTCAAATCACACGGCGAGCCAGACGACTTGGTGAATCTCTTGATTTTCGGCAGCGGAGAGGATCTGAAACTCACTTTTCAAGCGGGAGGATGGGTGATGCTCAAGCGTGCCGACGGCAGCCCTGCTATGTCGCGTGACGCGCTGCAAAGGTTGTCACCAGAGGCTTATTTGGCAAGACCTTTGAGCGGGCTGTATCTATTCGGTAGGCCGCAGGATTTCAGCTTTGCCGACAGCGCAATGGCTGAAGCGGTACAAGCGCGGCATTATTTGCGGGTCTGGAGGAACCCGTCTGAGGTGAACGGGCAGACGCTCTGGGTTGGCGCGGCGGCACACGATACCGGGCCTTGGTGGAACAACAACACGGGCGAGGTGAGTTACAAGACTGATCCGAACGTGGATCGTGAGAGAGATTTCGTTCGCGATGCACTCAACGCGACGGGATTGGTCGACCATCTTGGGTACATCAGGTTCTTACCTGAGGGGCAGCGGCTAAAAGCAAAAGCGGACTTCAAGTTCCAAACTGACGGACGGGTTCTGGTGATGACGATTGAGCACTTGCCTGAGCCGTGACTCACTCTCGAGACAGCAAACGCGGTTTAGGTTTCAGCCGCGTTTAATATCGGCGTTTTCCTGGAGAGGTGAGGCTTATGATAAAAATAATCTCCTCGTCTTAGCTTCACACAATATTGATCTTCTTCAATATTGCTCTTCTTTATGACTTCTTTATTCCTCCTTACTAATATAGGTTCGACAGGCCAACATTGGTCCGGAGCTAGTGCGTTCGGAGAATAGTACGTACATCCCGGAAGAGTGTTCGATCCGGGATACGTGTAACAAGCGATGAGGGCTCTTCATCGGAGGACATAATTATGCCGAAGACAGCGGTTGGATTATTTGAGAATCCTCAGGTCGTGGGCGACGTTGTCCGCGAGATTGAGGGCCTCGGTTTTCCTCGGAAAGAAGTTCGCACTCTGAAGGAGGCGGCGAGTTTTGAAGTCACAGGCGTGATGAGCTTCCCACGCGTCGAATTTGAAGACGACCTGATTCGGGAGCTTAACAGGATCGGTGCGACGAATGCGGAGGCTCAGGCTTATGTGGAAGGATTGCGGCATGGAGGAGCCCTGGTCTTAGCGACCGGTATCAACGAAAAGGTTCAGGCCGCCGCCGACATTATGAATCACCACGGTGCGCTGGAGACCAAAAAAGCAACTGGCGCAGAACCGGATTTGCCCTACCTAGTTTACGAGAGCATGAATCCGAACCGCGACAGCCCGGTCTTGGCGGGGAGGATCCGCCAGTCGGCCGATGGTGCCAACCTTTTCGTGTGGTAGTTGACGACCGGTTGACCGGTAAATGTGAGTTGATCACCGCTCGTTTGCACGAAGATCATCCACCGGGCCCACAATTCGCCACGGCTGATTTGGGCTGCAGCAACTGTAGGTATTTCTTGAAAAGGAGCGAAGAAAATGAACACCGAACTAGCGCCAAGACCCCAAAGCTCAAACCAACCTTCACGACTCAAGTTGATGGAAAGCGATCCATTGTTTCAACGAGTGGGAGAAATCTATGATGCCCTCGCCCGACGGGCTTACGAATTGTTCGACGGTCGGGGACGTCAGGATGGCCGCGACTGGGAAGACTGGTTCCGCGCGGAGTCTGAAATACTGAACCCGGTTCCGGTGGAGATTGGCGAGGCTGACGGTCAAGTGATTGTCCGCGCCGATCTCCCAGGCTTCCGGGAGAAGGACATTGAGGTGCGGGTAGAACCTCACCGGCTGATCATCAGCGGAAAGCGAGAACAGATTCATGATGAGAAGAAGCGGAAGACACTTTACAGCGAGAGAAGGTCGGATGAAGTCTGCCGCGTGATTGAACTCGCGGAAAAAGTTGATTCCGAGAAAGCAAAAGCCACGTTGCAGGACGGAACGCTGGAAGTGATGCTGCCGAAGGCGCATCCCGCAAAGAAAATTCCTGTCTCGGTTGCGGTGAAAGCCGCCTAGGCCGTGATGTCGATGGGAGAGATGGTTCTTACTTTGCAATGCAGACGTAAGACGTGGGAGCCAGAGACGTTTAAGGACTTGATCGAGCAAACCGCAGTAAGTTTCACCGTGAAGGGTCAAAGGAGGAACAAGTAATGAGTGCGAGCAAACTGTTGACTATCAGCTTGTCTTTGGCTCTGCTTTGTGTCTTCTCGGTATCGAGAGCCATTGCAGATGAATGGAATCAGGCAACTAAGCTAACCTTCAGTGCGCCGGTCGAGCTTCCGGGAGTGAGCCTTTCAGCCGGAACCTATTGGTTCACACTTATGAACGACGACGCCGACAGAAACATCGTCCAAGTTTGGGGCGCCGACCGCATGCACTTGCTGGCTACAATACTGGCGATCCCCGACTATCGGCTGCAACCGACGGGGAAGACCGTAATCAAGTTCTCGGAGCGGCCAGCGGGAACTCCGGAGGCCATCCGAGCGTGGTTCTATCCGGGGGATAACTACGGGCGCGAGTTTGTATATCCCAAATCGAAGGCCACCGAACTAGCAAAGCAAACTGGGCAACCGGTCCTCTCCATGCCAAACGAAACGGCGGAGAACATCACCAAGCCAGCGAAATCCGCGAAGGAGCCATCCGTGGTGGCGATGAAGCAGGCGCCTCTCAAGGCGATCAACCCGGGTGGAGACGAAATTGAAATGGCGGAGGTAATCCAACCCTCGCCGATGGGGACGGCCCATGCGAAGCATCTGCCAAAGACCGCCAGCCTGTTGCCGTTTTGGGGTCTGCTGGGTGTGGTCTCTCTGGGCGCAGGGATTGTCCTTCGCCAGATTGTGAGTAGGATCGCCTAATAGCGAAACCTTAACGAATTTGGCACCTGGCGCGATCAGACAGCGCCAGGTGTGTTCATCCAGGGGGGTTGTCCGGAATTCATTATGAGTAACTGTCGAAAGATGACACGACTAAAGAAGGTGCTGGCTGGGTGTCAGTATTTCTTCTTGCTCATTGGATTTTCAGCCTTGGGATACAGCGCGCTGACCGTCGCAGAAACAACGCTTTATCAAGGCAGGGCGTATCAACAAATGCGAACCATCAAGGCTGCAATGTCCGTGGGGTCTGATCCCAGCTTTGCAGACACCTCGACGGTTGGGAGAATCGAGATTCCGCGAATTCATATTGCGGCCATGGTCGCCGAAGGTACCACGGCACAAGTACTCAAGATAGCAGTAGGGCACATCTCTGGCACAGCGCTGCCGGGAGAGGCCGGAAACGTGGCGCTTGCCGGGCACCGCGATACGTTTTTCCGGCGGCTTGGCGATCTCGAGACCGGCGATGTGATCGAACTGACGACCCCCCAAGGGCACTACCTGTATGGTGTTCGCTTCACAAGTATTGTTGCCCCCGACGAGACATGGGTCCTCGATCCATCCACCGGTCAGACGCTGACCCTGGTCACTTGTTATCCGTTTTACTTCGTGGGCCCAGCCCCAAAAAGGTTCATCGTTCGGGCAAGCAGATTAAACAATCCGGCGGGTGATTGAACAGTAATCAGGGCTGGTGTTCCTCGGAACCTGAATACCAGGTGGGTAGATACAGGTGGGTAAATAATGGTCACCAGCAAATTGGAGATAGATTTCATCGGTCTTTCTCGAGGATCGGTCTCCATGGCAGAACATATCCCGGTCGCGATGGTACGGCAAGCTTCGACATGGTCAATCGCATGGGGCATTTTGCTGACTATCTTCGGCATTCTGGCGGTCGGTTCGCCGTTCCTCGCCACTGTGGCCAGGCGGTTGCCGTGATCCACGTCGTCATCTAATGCGATTCGGCGCGGCTCCGGAACGATCGATAGCGTCCGCCTCGAGAGAGACTAGCTGTCGGACTAATGCGGAGGATCTGGAAGATGAGGAGACTATCCGCGCCGAGGCCACCGTTGCAAGGCGACCTGAGGCAGGGAGCTACATCGTGTTCCGGAATAACTGCTCCCGTCAGAAGGGAATATTTCTCCACGTGTCGAGGTCTGGTTGCGTTGCTTGTCCTCGTGCTCGCTCCGACGGGCCAGTCTCAGTCTCAGAAATCCACTCCGCCCCAGAATCACCAGGGTGACAACTACACCATTCGAGTAAATGCAGACAATGTGGTCCTGCACGCCACCGTCGAGGATCGCAAAGGCGCTCCAGTTGCCGGACTTGTCAAGAACGATTTCCAGATCTACGAGGACGGAGTGCCACAACAAATCAAGTATTTCAGCCGCGAAGATATCCCGGTAACAGCCGGCCTCGTCATTGACAACAGTGGGAGCATGGGACCGAAGCGCGCGGACGTGATCGCTGCAGCCTTGGCGTTTGCCCGCTCCAGCAACCCGCAGGACCAGATCTTTGTGGTCAATTTCAACGAGAGGGTTTCGTTTGCTCTCCCTCAGGACATTCCGTTCACGGACAATGTGGCTCAGCTGGAAGCTGGCCTGTCTAAAATCGCACCTGATGGCGAGACGGCGCTATACGATGCGCTTGCCGCGGCCCTCGAACACATGAAAAAAGGCACCCGCGATAAGAAAGTGCTGATCGTGATCAGCGATGGAGGCGACAACGCCAGCAAACACAATTTGGCCCAGATCATGGCCATGGCAGCGCACGCAGATGTAATTCTTTACACCATCGGCATCTTCGGAGAGGAAGATCCTGACCGCAACCCACGGGTGCTCACGCAACTTGCGAAGGACACCGGTGGCGAGGCATTCTTCCCAGAATCATTGAAGGATGTTGTCCCCATTTGCGAACGGATCGCTCATGATATCCGTACTCAGTACACCATCGCCTATGTTCCCACGAACAGAAAGCTGGATGGAAGCCATCGGGTCGTAGAGGTGAAGGCAACTGCGTCAGGTCATGGAGGTTTATTCGTTCGTACCCGTACTGGCTATTACGCACCATCAGCCGTTCTATCGCCATCCGAGCAGATCACAAGGGGGACTTAATGAAGCTTTCATCCGATACGTTCCGCTGGATCATGTATTATTTGTCGCTCGTTTTGGCGACCCTCCTGGCAATAAACTCGATGGTTGGTGCATTCCAAGTCGAAGCGGCGGACCGCATTCCTTCGGCACAGATCGTCGAGGAGGTCCAAGATCATCTGTACCACGCGGACGTCTTTAAGCATGGCAAGGTTCAGGTGGCAGTCGGCGATGGCGTCGCGACTCTCTCCGGGAGTGTCGACAGTGTTGGTGTGAAGATGGATGCGCAGAACGCAGCCATGAAAGACGAAGACATTGTGCGGATTGTGAACAATATCCACGTTGATACTGATGGCGTCACGCCAAACCAGATTGCCGAGCAAGCGCGCCGGCGGCTTCTCGCCTCTTATGCATATACGGTATTTGACCATGTAGAGGTCGAGGCACATGGAAACACGCTAATCGTTCTTGGACAGGTGACGCAGCCTTACAAGAAAGCAGCCGTCGTCTACAGTTTGGCCCATATTAGGGGCGTGGAGGCCATTGACAATAAGATCCGGGTCATGCAGCTATCGCCGTTCGATGACAACCTGCGCATGCAGGTCGCGCGTGCCATCTACGATGATCCTTATTTTTCGGAATACGTGGACGCAGGCAGATTGCCAATTCACATTATCGCGTTCGAAGGGGACATAACGCTCGAAGGAGTTGTGGATTCACAACTTGATCGAGCCAGAGCCGAGGCGGATGCGCGAATGGTCCCTGCGGTTGATACCGTAAACGATAACCTGCGCCTCGGCAGCGAGCGTTGAGCGCACAGAATGATGAAAGAGGCGCAGATCATGATGTTACCTAAAGTGGTTTACGTAGTGCTGCTGACAGCCGTCGTGGTCGGTGTGGATTTATTGTTCTTCAAGAACCAGTTTTGGCTGCGGCTAGTGGCAAATATAGGAATCGTCCTGGTGTTAGCAGCGTTCTACTGGAGATTTCTGGAGCACCGATGAACACAGCGCGGCACACGGTGTTCGGCTTCGAACGATCTGAGTTGCTCGAATGTCGAGATACTCCTCGCGCGATCCCTGCTGGGCGGGCAGCGCATCTTGCCCCTCGGGGTGGAACCCGTCGATCGTCCAGATTTTCAGCATAAATATGTCGAGACGAAGGTTTATTAGCGAGAATCTGTTAGTCACTATCACCTTGTTGCTATTCTCTTTGTCGGGGCTAGGCCAAAATCTTCAGCTTCAGACCAAGAATGCCAATCTGTTCCCGACGGTAATCTTTGCCCTTGCCCGCTCAGGGCAAAACCCTCCTAACTATTCCATCGCCGTCGACTCAACCGGCAACGCGACTTATCAATCGTTCCCGTCTTCGGAGGAGAGGACGGGGGTTCCATACAGTGTGGAGTTTGTGGCCAGTGCCGCTACCCGGAGCACGATCTTCCGCCTGACAGAGCATCTGCATTTCTTCAAAGGGCTTTTTGGCATGGCCAATCACGCGCCCAAGAATGCGAGTATCAAAACGCTGACATTTCGTGAAGGGAAGCCGGATAACCTGGCAGCGGACAACCAGATTACGTATATCTCGTCGGGAAACGCCATGATCCGACAACTCACATCTCTGTTCGAAGGAATTTCTTCGACCCTGGAGTTCGGGCGCCGCTTAACTAGTCTTCACCGGCAACACAACAACGGAATTGACATCGAACTGAAACACATGGAACGCATGACGAAACAGGGCCAGTTGCGCGAGTTGCAGGCGGTAGCTCCCGTCCTGAGTGAAATTGAGTCAGATATGACTCTCGACAAGGTCGCACGCCAGCGAGCCATGGCAATTCTCAAGTGCAGTTCGCCCCCCTATCCTTAGGGATTTAGCGTTCCGGTTGTAAGTGCAGGGGCAAACTTCTGATACCCCAAGGGTCCGTGATTAGAAGAGAGCGAGGACATCTGTGATTACGGTTTTCGCAACCTTACAGCAATAGCTACAACTTCGAGGGGCAGCAGACTTGGAGCCGGGTTCAGTATAATTCTTCCCCGAGGAGGAAACACTCATGCGCATGATCGCCATCTGCCTTGTGTTAGGAAGCCAATTGGCGCTTAGAGGGCTGAGCCAACAGACCGCCCCAACCCCGCAACTCGCCGAAGTCGTCTGCACATTTGACGAGGGCAAACAAATGAGGGTCCAATACAGTAAATCATCTGCAAAGCGCGAGGAGGAGTTGCACGACGGGAAACTTTGGGAGCCAGGAGGTTCGGCGATGTTTCTATTCACGCAGACTGCGCTTACCCTTGGCGGCTCCGTGATTCCGGAAGGAGCATATAGTCTCTACATCATTCCTGAAAAAAAGAATTGGACTCTGGTCGTGAATAGGAATGTCGCTGCTGGTACTAAGTACGATGAGAAGCAAGATTTGGTACGCGCGCCCATGCAAATCGGCGAACTCGGCAATCCCATAAAACCGGCTCAGATCGCCTTTGACCACATAGCCCCGAAGCAGTGCAACCTACGTGTGTATTACGGGACCGCAGGCGCCTGGGCGGAATTCCGGGAGAAGTGAACCCGCGAGCGCTCACCCGAGCAGCGCAAATTAGAGCGGCCCGCCCGGGAAGCGCGCGAAGGTTGTTCGTCAGGCGGCGTGTGCGACGACGTTCTTGAGCCCGCTCGAAGAATGCATCTCGAACGTACGGATCAGGGGCTCGGTCCCGAGCAGGTGCCGAAGTGTTTCAGCGACATTCTTATATTGGTCGCGCTGATAGCGTTCCGCATCATCTCTGGTTTTCCAGAAACTGAGGGAGACAACGCGATCCTGCTCTGCATTCGATACGAGCAAAAGTTCGTCCACAAAGCCCCCCTGTTTTTGCAGGATGGGTACTGCCTTTTCGTTGATTGCGTTGGAAAGCTCTTTTGATTTGCCTGGCTTGCTAATAAATTCCACAACACGAGTAAACATCGACAGCTCCTTTCGTAGGCTGAAGGTTGTAAAGCCTCGCCGCCAAGACGCGGTGTTGGGCTTGCTATTGTGCGTCCAGGAAACCGCTCAAATCGATCCGGCCCAGATGATCGTGCCAGGTTGGTTCGTTTGGACGTGGCCTGATGACGGCGCCTAGTGCAACGGAAGTTTTCCTCCCGTGACTGGGCCTTCGCTCGACGCTATCGCCTGCCTTTTTGTATCGGATGGGTCCCGTTCAAGCAGTGAACCCTAATTATTGTGATGAGAAACTGGCGCCGGTGGTTGTCCAGTGCGATTGAGCGAGCGGCAATCAAATCGTTATACGATACAACTCAAACTTTCCCTGCGAATCTATCATCGAGGGATCGAAGGGCATACCCAGTGAAGAATCGGGTCATTGACCGGAGACAATCTGGCCTTCGGCCCCCGTTGCAGATGTAAGGTGCTTGTCCATTTACTTTTGGATATTGACGAGGAATTGCAGGCCAATCGCCTCGCAGATTGCCGGCACGAAAGAGCCTTTCGCAAAAAAAAACCAAGCGTTTCGATCCGAAAGCGTTCGTAGCGGCCGTTGAATCGGGCGGGACTATTCGTGACCATCGTCCGAAAGCAACCATCTTTTCGCAACGCTATCGCGCTGACGCTGTGTTCTGCATTCAGTAGGGCAATGTGAAGTTCAGCGTGCAGTCCAAATAGGGCAAGGACGTAACGTTGGCCTTGCTTGGTCCGGACGATTTTCTGGGCGAGGAGGGCCTCGCCTCGGATCAGCCCATTCGCCTGTCGAGTGCCACCCCACTTGAGGAGACGACCATCTTCGCGGTTTATTGGAATACAGTGAGGAAGGTATGGACGCGGAGGCCACATCAAGCAAAAAAAGTTTCCAGCCTTCCGATTATCTTGTTTTCGGCGTACTCCGAATTGCCAGAGCGCATCCTATGGGTAGTGGATGAATATTTGTTGATGAATATTTGTTAAGGAGCGAATTGCCGGAAGGGCTGGTACGTGCCATCGAACGAGTGACGCACTTAACCTGCGCAGAAAAGGCTTAGCGGCCCTCACGACCTTCTAACCAACAGTGCCAACATGGCGGGGCAGCAGCGTAGTCGGGATTTCGAGGTGTCAGGGGCAAGAAATGAAATACCTCGTTAGCAAATCTCTCGTTGTCCTGCGGGCAGCCGTTTCTCTCGGGGTCATCGCCGGGATCGCCGTGGCGTGCATTTACCTGCCGCACATCCACGTTGCAACTGCGATCCTCGCCTTGCTCTTCGCGATCTTGATTATTGGCAGCCAGTGGGGTTTTTTTGAAGCCGCTGCAGGAACGGCACTGGGCGTCCTATTCCTCGATTATTTCTTCCTACCACCACGGGGCTGGGGCATCGAATCTCCTGAACACTGGCTGGTCCTCATAGCGTTTCTCGCCGTTTCACTTGTGGCCAGCTATCAGGCGGCGTGGAGAAAGCGCCTGACTGACGAGATTTCTGCCCGGCATCGCGAACTAGAAAGGCTCTGTGCGTTCGATCGGGATTTGGCAATCGGCGGCAGTTCGGCGTCGATAGTCGGCAGCTCCCTCGACGCACTCGTACACACTTTTCAGATCGAGGTGGCGGCTTTTTATGACGCTTGTGCCGACAACGTCACCTGCTCGGGGACCAAGGGACGCGTTATTTCGATTGAGTTGCTGCGGCATGCAGCCAGTCAGGCGGGCGTCTCAATCGACGAAAGTACGCGTTCGTTGTTGGTCCCTATCCGTTGCGCAGGTCAGTCAGTTGGCAGCCTGGCGATTTGCGGTGAGATGTCGGCTCTCACTCTGAGAGCCATTGCGGATCGCATAGAGGCTGGATTAGAAAAAGTCCGTGCGCGCGAAGAGCTAAGACAGGTTGACGAAACCCGAAAGGGTCAAGAGCTGAAGATGGCGCTTCTTGATTCCCTCGTTCATGAAATCAAGACGCCTCTGAGCGTAATTAAGACCGCAGTGAGCTCGCTTTTATCGAGAGATTCGGACGCTGCCAGCAGAGGTGAGTTCCTGACTATTATCAACGAAGAATCGGATCGAATGGACGCTTCCATCAGTGAGCTTTTTTTGACGGCGCGAGTTGAGGCGGGAGCACTGCAGCTGGAAAAAGGCCCACAGGCTATCAGACCGCTGGTCAACGATACTCTGAACGAACTCCGACCACTTCTACGAAACCGGGCAGTCAAGCTCGACGTTCCGGACAGTCTCCCGCCGGCGAATTGCGACCCTCACATGATCAAGGGAGTGTTGAAGGAACTGATGACCAACGCGGCGAAGTATTCCGCTTCGGACTCGCCTCTGACCATTTCCGCGCGACGCTGCGGGGACGAGATTGTGACCAGCGTATCGGATTCCGGAGTCGGAATTAAGCCGGGTGAGGAGAAACGCATATTTGAAAAGTACTACCGGGGCTCTGTGCGAGCTCCTGGTACAGGTGTTGGGCTGGCAATTGCCAAGACCATCCTGGAAGCGCACGGGGGGCGGATTGGAGTCGAGAGCGAACCGGGTGCGGGATCGGTGTTTTCCTTCTCGCTGCCCACTCACAGGAAAGTCGCATGAGTGTCGCGCGGATACTAGTTGTTGATGATGATATGCAGATGCGGCGCGTCCTGCGGGCCAGCCTGAATGCATACGACTATGAGGCGGTCGAGGCAGGCTCCGCGGAAGAGGCGCTGCGCAGATTAAACGACGAACTGTGTGACTTTGTTCTTCTCGACCTGAATATGCCGGGCACAGGTGGGATGGCCGCCTGCCGCGCGATACGCACCGGCTTTGAAGTGCCCATCATCGTGGTGTCCATCCGGAATTCAGAGCAGGACAAGGTGGCAGCGCTGCAAGCAGGAGCTGATGATTACATCACCAAGCCCTTCGGTGTGCATGAGCTCTTGGCGCGCATCCAGGCAATAACGAGGCGGAAACCTACATTAAACCGGCGTTCCAACGTGCTGGTTCTGGACGGTTTGACGGTCAATTTCGAGACACACCTGGTCACGGGGCGCGGCCGGAAGGAACACCTGACTCCGAAAGAACTCGACCTGCTGCGATACCTGGCTTCCCATGCCGGACACGTTATTCCGCACAGCCGGCTGCTGCAAGCGGTGTGGGGCCCGGACCATGGTCAGGAGGTCGAGTATCTGCGGGTATTCATCAACCAGCTCCGAAGAAAAATAGAAAAAGACGCCCATGAACCCAAGTATCTTCTTACTGAGCCGTGGGTCGGTTACCGATTCGCGCCCCCATCGCATGACACGCGCTGAAGCAGCCGCAAACCGTATATAAAGGTAATGCCGTTTGACCTGCCACCGATGCCATAAGAGGCCGGGAGCCGGAGGAGTTGCTTGAATCGATGAGAGCAGGCAAATGCTGTAGCCAAACTTGAAGATGCAATCCAATACGAATTGCGAATGTCGGCAACCCGACGAAACCACCGCTGCTGATAAAGACTCCAAGGAACGGGGTGTCGTAAGCATCGACTTCAATCAAACGAGCCGGGGGCAAGACTCGGAGGCCCAACTCTAGTGGACATCTACCAGCGTCTGCCCCCCGAAGCAGTGAAGATTATTCTGGTCTTGTTTTTATCGTTCCTGATCGGACTGGAGCGCGAAGAGCACAAGGCAGAGGGAGCCTCGTATTCGTTCGGAGGAGTGCGAACATTTCCGCTCATTGGTCTGATTGGTTATTCCATCGCTCTTCTGTCGGGCTCGCAGCTGCTGCCGTTGACCGTGGGCTTCCTCGTGATCGCGGCATTTTTGCTTTTGTCTTATTGGCACAAGCTTTCTTGCGCGGAAGCGGCTGGTGTCACCTCAGAAATGTCAGGTCTTACGACGTTTCTGGTGGGAGCGCTCGTTTATAACGGACATTTCTGGATTGCTACCACGCTCAGTGTTGCCAGTCTGCTGTTGCTCGATCTCAAATCCGCTCTGGAGAAACTTGCGGTTCGTATCGTTCCGCACGAGATTCTTACATTCGCCAAGTTTCTGTTCTTGACTGGTGTGATCTTGCCCGTAGTGCCGAATCAAGAATTTACCCGATTCCACATCAACCCGTTTAAAACTTGGCTGGTCGTGGTTGCGGTCAGCACAATCTCCTACGGTAGCTATGTTCTGCAGAGGTTAACGAAGGGACGGGGTGGGGTGGTCCTCGCGGCTTTCCTGGGGGGTGCCTATTCATCCACAGTCACCACCGTCGTGATGGCGCGCCGTGCCGCTCGAGAGCAGCATCCGCACCTGTTTGCTGGAGGTATCCTGATCGCGTCTGGCGTGATGTACCTGCGTTTGATTTCGCTTCTGGTCCTTTTTAACCGCCAACTGATGTCCCTTCTGCTCCTACCCTTTCTGATACTGTCAGGTCTGGCGGTCGGCGTCGGTTGGCTTTGGACTCGCCGAGCGGATACCGGAGCTGAGGCGGTCGCGCGGGAGTTCGAACCGAAGAATCCTCTCGAGCTTCTGGCCGCATTTTTCTTCGCCGCTTTGTTTGTGGCCATGCTGGTGGCGACCCAGTTGGCGGCTACTTATCTCGGAAAAGCGGGAGTAAACACTCTGGCCGCCATCATGGGTGTTACGGACGTAGATCCCTTTATCCTGGGCATGACCCAGGCAGCGGGTTCGCTCACACCTCTGAAGGTTGCAGCGGGTGCAGTTCTAATCGCAGCCGCCAGCAACAACCTCGTGAAAGGGATTTACGCCTACAGCCTAGCCGACCGGAAGACTGGCGTGCAGAGCCTCGCGCTTTTGACCGGTCTTGGTGCGCTGGGCCTCATTCCACTGTTTTGGCTGGGATTGTAAACATTCATTCTGGGGGGCCATTCATCTACTGGAAGAGCAATCTGCAGGAGAATCTGCCTGCACGCGGAGGTGCTGCGCAAATTGTTTGCACAGCTTCATCCTCGCCGCATTACACGCGTTGAGGCCATCTTTGAGTGGTTCCTTATGACTTCCTTATTTCTCCCTACTAAGATCGCCCTTGATTGCAGAGTGCAAAGACTTCACATGCTTGATCAGTACAAGACTACGGCGACGCGGATGGATGCTGCTGTGGTGCAGACTCGTTTCTACGACGGTCTCGGATAGCTCCTGCACTCGCTGACTGGCGCGTCTGCCGGATGCACATGGGCCTTCAAATGGTGCTGGTAGTCGATGACGAGGTGCAGATGCGGCGTGTACTGAACGCTAGCCTTAGCATCCACGGCTATCAAGTCATCGAGGCCGAGTCCGGGGAGGAAGCCCTCAATAGACTGAACAGCGAGCGCTGCGACTTGGTCCTTCTCGACCTGAATCTGCCGGGTATGGACGGATTTGCAACCTGCCGCGCGATTCGCGCTCACTCAGGATTGCCTATTATCGTTATGTCAATCAGAGATTCTGAGAATGACAAGGCTGCGGTGCGGGAAGCTGGAGCGGATAGTTACATCAAAAAGCCGTTTGGTATTGAGGAGCTGCTGTTACGCATCAGCGAGGTGAGCCGGAGGAAATCTTGAATTCCGTTGTTGATTCAGCGCCCTTTTGAGGCGGTGCCGGCTTGGCAGGCCGTTCCCAGATGCGATTGTGTAAAGACTCGGGTCGGTAAGCTGCAATGTTATACAACAACGATTGCTATGAAACCGTCCTTAACCAGCCCCTCGGTGAAACGTTCCAGAAAAAAGTCCCTCTCGCCACTGACGCTCGCAGTGGATGTGGGCGGTTCGGGAATCAAGGCCATTGTTCTCGACGCCAGCGGAAAGCCCGTTACGGAACGCACGCGAGTTCTCACACCTCCTCACGCCACGCCAAAGAAAGTTCTTGCAATCATTGAAGAGCTGGCAATTTCGCTTGGGGCTTTCGATCGCGTTTCCGTCGGATTCCCAGGGGTAGTCCGAGACGGTAAATTGCTCACGGCGCCCAACCTGGGTTCCGGATGGGCGGGCTTTGGTCTAGCGGGTGAGTTGAAGCGCCGCCTGTGCCGCCCAGTGCGCGTCGCCAACGACGCCGATGTGCAAGGCATGGGCTGCGTGACCGGCCGGGGCGTGGAATTGGTCGTCACGGTCGGCACCGGTTTTGGATCGTCGCTGTTCGTGGATGGCTTCAACGCGCATTTGGAACTGGGGCACCATCCTTTTCGCAAGAACCGCACCTACGAGGATGAGCTCGGCCATGCCGCTCTCAAACGGAAGGGCGCCGCGAAGTGGAATCGCCATCTGGTGGAGGCGTTGGAGCTACTCCAGGCCACTTTCGACTGCGATCGGCTCTTCATCGGCGGGGGAAACACCAAGTTCGTTAGCGCCAAACTCCCCACGAACGTTAGAGTTGTCAGCAATGTTGATGGCCTTCTCGGCGGCGTCAAGCTGTGGGCTGGCAAGGCGGGGAGACTTCATCAAGTTGCCTGATCGGGGCGAAGGCTGGAGAATGATTTCATGACCGCTGAAGTAACTTTCTGAGGAGGATGACCAATGCAGCTCGGAATGATAGGCCTGGGCAGAATGGGTTCCTACATGGTGCAACGACTTTTGAAAGCGGGACATGAGTGCGTGGTGAATGACACGCATCCGCAGGCCATGCAGGATCTGGTGGGAAAAGGGGCCAAATCGTTCAGCAGTCTCGCGGATTTCGCCAAGAAGCTCAATAAACCGCGGGCGGTGTGGATGATGGTTCCGGCGGCGGCCGTCGATTCGGTATTGGCTTCGCTTACGCCTGTGCTCGAGTCGGGAGACATCGTCATCGACGGCGGCAACTCCTACTACCACGACGATATCCGGCGCGCGGGCGAGTTGAAGAGGAAGGGAATCCACTACGTCGATTGCGGAACCAGCGGCGGCGTATGGGGATTCGAGCGCGGATACTGCCTGATGATCGGCGGAGAAGAAGCGATTGTGAGTCATCTCGATCCCATCTTCAAATCGTTGGCCCCAGGGGTTGCATCGGCACCCCGCACTCCTGGCAGGACCGGTGAGCCATCGACGTCGGAAAACGGATACCTGCGTTGCGGCGCCAACGGCGCGGGACACTTCGTCAAGATGGTCCACAACGGGATCGAGTATGGCATTATGGCTGCCTTTGCTGAGGGATTGAATATCATCAAGAATGCCAACGCCGGCAAAGTGAAGCGCGAGGTGGACGCTGAGACGACACCGCTACGCCATCCCGAGCTCTACCAATACGACATGGACCTGCCTGAGGTTGCGGAGGTCTGGCGACGCGGCAGCGTCATCGGCTCCTGGCTGCTCGATTTAACCGCCGCAGCTTTGCGGGAGAATCCCGACCTCTCGAATTTCGCGGGCCACGTGTCTGATTCCGGAGAAGGAAGGTGGACGGTGCAAGCGGCGGTGGATGAGGGTATTCCGGCGCCCGTGATCAGCGCTGCGCTTTCCACCCGCTTTGCATCACGCGGCAACGAAGAATATGCCGCCAAACTGCTTTCGGCGATGCGCTACGAATTCGGCGGCCACAAGGAAAAAGCTGCTGAAAAGCCGGAGGCTGCCTGATGGCGGATTTTCAGTCTGACGCCTTTGTGTTTTTCGGCGCCACCGGAGACCTCGCGCACAAGCAGATCTTTCCGTCGCTGCAAGGACTGATTCGCGACGAAGGGTTCAATCTGCCAATCGTGGGCGTGGCCAAAGCCGGCTGGAATCTCGATCAACTCAAAGCGCGCGCGAAAGACAGCCTCGAGAAACACGGTGGTCTCGACCAGGCTGCGTTTAGCAAGCTCACCGGTCTTTTGCGCTACGTGGACGGCGACTACAACGACCCGAACACTTTTGCTGAGCTGCGCAAAGAGTTAGGCGCGGCGAAACAACCGCTGCATTACCTGGCGATTCCTCCCAGCTTGTTTGGCAGGGTAGTCGAGGGACTGGCAAAATCAGGCTGCGCCGAGAATGCGCGAGTCGTCGTGGAGAAACCCTTCGGCCATGATCTGGTTTCAGCACAGGAACTCAACCGAATTCTGCACCAATATTTCCCCGAGGAGCGAATCTTCCGCATCGATCATTTTCTCGGGAAGGAGTCTGTGCAGAACATTCTCTACACGCGTTTCGCCAACCCGACGTTTGAGCCCATCTGGAACCGCAGCTACGTGCACAACGTCCAGATCACCATGGCGGAAAAGTTCGGGGTCGAAGATCGCGGCAAGTTCTACGACGAAACCGGCGCGCTGCGTGACGTGGTGCAGAATCACCTACTGCAGGTGTTGGCCAATCTCACCATGGATCCGCCGACCGGGGAAGACCACGGCGCATGTCGCGACCAGAAAGCCGCGCTGCTCAAGGCAGTGAGGCCGCTTGCTGCGGGTGACGTTGTGCGCGGCCAGCACCACGGTTATCGTTCCGTGCCCGGCGTGGGCGCCGCTTCAACGGTGGAGACTTTCGTTGCCATTAAGCTGTTTGTGGAAACGTGGCGGTGGGCTGGCGTGCCCATCTACATCCGCGCAGGCAAAATGCTGCCGGTGACCGCGACCGAGGTCTTCGTGGAATTCAAGCGCCCGCCAATGGAGACCTTTGGTGAAATCGTGCCCAACACTTCCGCACATCTGCGCATGCGCATCAGCCCCGACATCGCCATCGGGATGGGAGTGCGGGTCAAGATACCGGGCGAACGGATGACGGGCAACGACGTGGAACTCACCCTCACTGAGCAGGCCGCGGATGATATGCCTCCCTACGAACGGCTGCTCGGCGACGCCATGCGCGGGTCAACTGAGCTCTTTGCCCGTCAAGATCTCGTAGAAGCGCAGTGGCGTGCGGTTGAGCCGATTCTGGGCAACGTTACTCCGTTGTATCACTATGAGCCGGGGACTTGGGGCCCCGACGAGGCTCACCAGCTCATCGCCAACGATGGACCGTGGATCAATCCAAAGGCGCAGGAAGAAAAATAGAAACGCCAAGCCCAACCTGGTCTTCTCTTCAATGTGGACAACGCGCTGCCGAACAACGATCAGGTCCAGTGAGATCGATCTGTATGAGCAACCCTCTTCCGAACTACGAACCGCCAAGCCCGCGAGCGCTGCCTCGCGATCTTCGAGTGAATCGCCGATGTGCAATTGACCGTCATCTTTAGGACTTCCTTATTTTTCCTTGGTAGGGTGAATATGCACATTTGTCGCTCTGTTGTGGTGGGTGAGTCTTGAACACCTTGGCCAGTTGGCTTTTCGACGGCTCAAGGTTGCCGACCACCGAGGAAAGGGATAGAAAAGCAATGGCCACTGAACTAACCTCGAGATCTCAAGGCGCAAAACACCCCAGAGTCCTTAAGCTAAGTGCGGGTTCCCCATTTTCTCAGCTTGTGCATGAGGCTTACAAAGGCGTAGCCCGCCGTGCTTACGAGTTGTATGAAAGCCGCGGGTGTCAGGATGGGCACGACTTGGAAGATTGGTGCCAAGCCGAATCCGAGTTGTTGCATTCCCTGCCGGTAGAGGTCTGCGAAACAAACGATCAAGTAATCGTCCGCGCTGAAGTGCCGGGTCTTGGCGACGAGGACATTGAATTGCGAATTGCACCTCATCGTCTTGTCATCACCGGAAAGTGGAGAACGATTCGCGGCGGAAGGAACACACAGGTTGAAAAAAGCCCCGAGGGGGCCCTGCACGAAGTTGATCTCTCGGAGGCGATCAATCCAGATGAAATAACAGCCACGCTGCAAGGCGGGAGTCTTGAAATCCAAATGAAGAAGGCGCGCCCTGGCAAGAACGTTCCGAGCACAGTTAGAGCTGCGTAGCGTGCATTCAGACGTGAGGCTTTTGGAAAAGGGTGAATGGCTCACTCGCTACGAAGCAAGTATCGAAGTGAATCAGGCGCGGCGATTGCTTATCTAGCCATATAGCCAAAGTTGTCACTCCCGAATTTTGGAAAGGAGATCAAAATGGCGAGGAGGAAGGTTAGACGCGAGTGTTTTGGGGCATTTCTGCCGACCTGAACCCGCAAGGCATAGACGGATTCCGGACTTGTCGGCCGATTCGCGAGCTTTCTCGAATTCCGATTATTTGTCGTGTCCAATCCGAGACTCTGAGAAAGACAACACTGCGGCGCGGTGATCCGCAAATGAGCATTACGGAGTCGTGGCAGCGAAGAACTGCTGCATGGATCCGAACCTTGATGTGGGTGTGTGAGCGCCGGGGCCTAGAAAGTCGGGAAAAGCCAGCGTGATCTCGATCAAGAAAAAGGGCTTGTTGTGGTATTTCCTGAAGGCGCCAGTGTACCTGTACCGCTGGCGACTGGGCCGACTGTTCGGGCGCCGGCTCTTACTGTTAACTCATGTCGGTCGCCATACCGGCCTGCCCCGCCAGACCGTACTAGAGGTGGTCGAGTACCGGAAGGAAGGTCCTGAGGTCGTGGTGGCCAATGGTTTCGGTCCTGATTCTGACTGGATTCGCAACATTGAAGCAACTCCGAGCGTAGAAGTGACAGTGGGCTCGCGGCATTTCATGGCCTCGCATCGGTTTCTCGGTGAAGAAGAAGCAGCCAAAGTGATCCAAGGTTACGAGCACCGAAACCGGTTTATCGCCCCAATTGTTCGTTGTGGGTTCAGTTGGTTGCTCGGGTGGCGATATCGTGGCACGGAAGGCGATCGCCGACGGCTTGTAAGAGAGTTGCCGCTCATCGCTTTTCGGTCACGCTGTTGACGCGTGGTCGAGTGCGATCGCGATATTCACGCATCTTTATGACTTCCTTATTCCTCCGGACTAACCTGACGGAGAAGGGGTTGACCCGCTTTTGAGAACGGTTAGACGCATTCGGTTCGTCGATGCGCGGTCATCGTTTAGAACTGGGGTTTGCCTGAAACTTTAACTTGAGGTCGAACAATAACGCGGGAGCCCGAGGAGATACTGAAAATGTCTACGCAAAATTCAGTTGTCGCGGTATATGGCACGCATGCCGAAGCAGATCAGGCAGTGAAGGAACTTCAGCGTGGCGGAGTCGACATGCACAAATTGTCGATCATGGCCAAGGGTTACCACACAGATGAGCAGGTTGTCGGCTATTACAACACCGGCGACCGCATGAAGTACTGGGGCAAGATTGGCGCATTCTGGGGAGGCTTTTGGGGCCTTCTGTTCGGTTCTGCATTTTTCCTGATTCCTGGGATCGGCCCAATCTTAGTGGCAGGACCGGTAGTGGGATGGATCGTGGCAGGTCTGGAAGGAGCGGTAGCGGTGGGTGGATTGAGTGCTCTGGGAGCCGGACTGTACAGCATCGGAATTTCCAAGAACAGCATTTTGAAGTATGAAACAGCGCTCAGAGCGGATCAATTCGTGCTCGTCGTCCACGGGACCGCTGCAGAAGTGGCTCGGGCGAAGGACATCATCCAAACGACGCATCCTGCCCAAGTGGACATGCACTCAGGGGAAGCGATAGCGGCATAGCGAGTTGAGCGATGAAGTGTTCATGTCTCCGCGGCCTGAGCGTGAAACATGTGATGTCAACAGACAGTTATACAGTGGATCCCTAGCTCTCAATCCAGGAGTTCGTTAATGAGCACTTGCTTCGTACCGGCCGGCGCTGCTTCCTGGTCGTCCAGGATGGGCACCTGCTCGGTCTGATAACACCGAGCGAAGTGTGCACAGTCGAGCAGCGAGCATGGCCCTTCACAGCAGTGCGCAGTGTGATGCGCTCGGCCGACAAGGTTCACTTCGTTTCGGAGGACATGCCTGCAATGGAAGCCGTGGAGATTATGGGGCGCGAAGATGTCAATCAGTTATCAGTTATGTCGAACGGACAGATTGAGGGTCTAGTGTCCCGCGCTCACCTGTTACAAGTACTACGAGCTCGCGCAGAGCTACAGTGACCAAATAGTTTGCCTCGGGCCGCCTGAAACAGAGTCTTCTTGCACGGGGAAATTGCGTCGCGGGGTTCGAGTGTTCGAAGGGGCCGACGAGCAAGGCAGATTCGTGAAGGACCAGCTTAGGAGGTGCCAATGACAGACGAATCGCAACTCGGAAAAGCCAATGGTTATGGGCCGTCGAAGCTGACATCTTCGACAGAATGAATGAAACCGATGGGTTAATCGCAAAACGCGGCTACAAAATCTATCGGTCCCGCGGCGGCGATCACGGTTCAACGAAAGCCACCCTGGTCCGGCCTTGTAGAGTTTCTGTTTGTAGTCGTCTTAGTAGTCATTCTAGTAGTCATTGTTCTTTCTGCTTACGCAAAGTATGGTCCGTCGCCGCTTCTTTCGAGGAGGTGGGTCAAACGGTGCGATACCCTTCGACCGTAGCAATCTTGAACAAGTTTTGCTCGCGGCTCCCAGCGGTAAGAGCAGCAGAGCAGCGATGAAAAAAAATTGAGGCGCGAGCGGTTTGCCCGTGCCTCGAACCGGACGTCTGCCTAGCCTTGCGTTGGATGCAAGACACGGAAAGTGCTTCCGGCATTGGACCAGACCAGCACCAGGGCATCGCTGTCCTTAGGAACGCTGGCAAGTGCCTTCTGCACATCGGCCGCGGAGTGCACGGGTTGGCGGTCAACTTCCGTGATCACGTCACCCTGCTGCAAGCCGGCGTTATCTGCCGGACTGCCGGGAGTGACTTGTTGGATCACGGCACCATGCACATCGTTGCCGGCTTGCAGTTGCTGCCGGACGCCAGGCGTCAGGTCCTCCAAGCCAAGGCCCCACCGCGGCTTACCGTGGCTGGCATCGGCACTTTGGTTATTGTTGTCACCTTTCCCCATCTCCTCCAACGTGACCGGCATATCCACGGACTTACCGTCGCGCAGCGCGGTGAGGCGAAGGGTGGTTCCGGGCTGCTTTTCTCCGACCTGCACTTGCAGTTCGCCGGCGTCACTTACGGCTTTTCCGTTGAGTTCGGTGATGACATCACCGACTCTCAGGCCTGCTTTCGCGCCGGGAGAATTCGGCTCGACTTGAGTGACGACGGCTCCCGAAGCGTTGTTCACATGGAAGAACTTGGCTTCATCGGGCGTAACGTCGCTGATGCCAATGCCGATATAGCCGTGGCTCACCTTTCCGTACTTAATGAGATTGTCCACTGTCGGCTTTACGATCTGGGAAGGAATGGCAAATCCCATACCCGAAAAACCTCCGGTCTCGGAGACCAGAAACGTGTTGATACCGATGACTTCGCCGCGGGCATCGACTAGCGGCCCGCCGGAGTTGCCCGGGTTGATCGCGGCGTCCGTCTGGATGAACTCGCCGGGCGAACGTCGGTCGGAGGCGAATGGATTGGGACGGTTCAACGCGCTGACGATGCCGCGCGTTACTGTGAAACGGAATCCCAGCGGATTGCCGAATGCGAGTACGGTTTGGCCGGGGCGCAGTTGCGTGGAATCTCCCAGTGGTACGCTGGGTAGGTTGGTTCCGTCGATCTTGATGACGGCAAGATCTGTGAGGGGATCGGCCCCGATGAGGTTCGCAGGGAGGATTCTGCGATCGGTCAGGGTGACGCGAATATCGACTGCGCCCTTGATGACGTGGTTGTTGGTCACGATGTAGCCATCGGGTGAAATGATTACCCCGCTGCCCAGACCGTGCTCAATGTTGGATTGCGGCCCCATGTTTTGTCCAAAGCCGTGTTGACCAAAGCCGAACGGTTGACCGAACTGGGGACCAAATTGTTTGAAGAACTGCTGCAGCCCGTTGGAGTCGTTATTGCCGCTATTGTCTCCATCTCCACCCTCGGCTGGGTTGGCTACGTCGCCCGACCTTTTAGAGGTGACGGTTACGTTGACGATGGCCGGAGTGACGCGCGCGGCCAGTGCCTCCATGGAGTGATCGAGCGAAAGCAATGCGCTGACACTGTTATCGTCGAGCGGCGCCGCGGCCGCAGTGGGCGCCGCTGCTGCTCGCACGGGGTTGGAAAACTCATAGGCGGCAAGCGACAAAACCATCGCAACTGCCGCCAAAGGAATAAGGAAGCGCCGTTTGAGCACTACCTGGCAATGTTTAATCCAGCTTTTCACGTTACCTGTTCTCCTCTCTGTTAATAACTAACGGTTAAGTGGATAAGAGTAAAAAAGTTTCTTAGACCGAACTCAGGATGACGGCCGATTCCAATTGCCTCTCAGTCAAAGCTCCTCCTCCCCGCGACTCTCCAAATGAAACTAATTATTTAGTTGCTGAATAGAGCTGTAGGGATGCCTGATGACAAATTTGATTGGTAGAAGTGAGCAAGCGAAGAACCCGCTTTCCGCTCGACCCGACTCTGGACGCCGATCGTACCAGCTGAGGGTAATCGCAAAGCCTCCCCGTAGTTCTTGCGGGCACCGAGAATGGCCGAGAGCCAAAGTGCAAAGAACCAGAACGGGAATAGCAGAACCGGGAACCCGACGATATCGCCCATCGTCAACCTGACAGAGGCACCCCCCGATAGCCCCTCAGATTCCAGCATGCCTATCAACATCCCGTCTCAGGTCAATCTGAAAAAGGCATCGCCTCGGTCTGGCACGGGTTTTCAAGGGCGAGGTACCTGGGCTTTTTCTAGCTCGTCCCGAGAATGCCATTGATCCACTTTGGGCAGCGGCAACGTTTGTAATTGATGTCGTCGGAAGGGCACGGAGGACGGTGACGCGAGTAAACAGAGAGTATGGAAGCAGCATCTTTGCCGAATCCATTGTACGTTTATTGTACGAATATCTCTGTTTTGCGACCTCGCGTTATGATCCAAATTGATGGTGGAGGCGGCGGGAGTCGAACCCGCGTCCGAAAATGTTACTGGTCAAGAGACTACATGCTTATTCCAGTTCATGCCCTGGGCATTACCCCAGGACGTTCGCGACAACTGCTCAGAACGGACAAGAAACCGCTGCCGCTAGCCTGAGATCTTAGCCTCTCTCCCCAGACGTAGAAGAGAAGAGCAGCCCGCTGTGTGACGTCCGCTCGCAGCCCACGGGCGAAGCTGCGGAAGACGGCAACTTAATTAATTAAGCTGCGTATGCCATCTGTTGATTGGCAATTATCATTGTCCACGCGATTACGGGTGTGTGGACCCCGGCATGCCTCTTGGCCGCAAGCATCTCCGTCGAAGCCGTGACGCCCCCACTGGTGGGAATTGGCCTGTAAAGAACTACCTCTATTGTCGGTAGGAAGTGATGGGAAGTCAAATGGCGACCGTTCCAGTAGGGGCTGCGGTCGAGGTTACGAGCGGGCTTGCTTCACCGAAGCCGCGTTGATTCCGGCTCGCTAACGCCTTTGTTTTGACTTCTCTGGACGCCACGGCTACCATTGCTGCCCGAAGGGTTGGGGCCCCCGCTCACCGTTCGTCGAAGCATGATCCGCCAACCATGATCAATCAGGTCATCTCGCACTATCGGATTATTGAGAAGCTCGGCGGCGGCGGGATGGGCGTCGTCTACAAAGCCGAAGATACACGCCTGAAACGCTTCGTGGCCCTGAAGTTCCTACCTGAGGACGTAGCCAGAGATCCACAATCCCTAAGCCGATTCGAGCGTGAAGCGCAGGCGGCCTCGGCGCTGAACCATCCGAATATCTGTACCATCCACGACATTGGAGAACACGACGGGCGAGCGTTCATTGCCATGGAGTTTCTCGATGGAGTGACGCTGAAACATCTGATTTCCGGCCGCGCGCTGGAAACGGACACGTTGTTGTCGCTCGGCATTGAGATCGCCGATGCCCTCGATGCGGCGCATGCCGAAGGGATTGTGCATCGGGACATCAAGCCGGCTAATATTTTCGTGACAAAACGCGGGCATGCCAAGGTGCTCGATTTTGGCCTCGCGAAAGTGGCAGCGCGGGGGGAGAGAGATGCGACGCTGGCGACGGTCGATGCCGAGCAGCATCTGACCAGTCCGGGAACCGCGCTCGGTACGGTGGCCTATATGTCGCCGGAGCAGGCCAAGGGCAAGGAACTGGATCAGCGCAGCGATCTGTTTTCCTTCGGTGCGGTTCTGTACGAAATGGCGACTGGGACGATGCCGTTTCGCGGCGACACTTCGGCGGTCATCTTTAACGCGATCCTGGAGCGGGCGCCGACCTCGCCGATTCGGTTGAATCCGGAAGTTCCGGCAGAGTTGGAGCGCATCATCAATCGTGCGCTGGAGAAAGATCGGGAGCTGCGCTATCAGCATGCATCGGAGATGCGAGCGGAACTGCAGCGCTTGAAGCGCGATTCGGGTTCGGGAAAGAAAGTCGCTGCGCGAGATGAAGATGTGCCCGCGGACGGCGCGGTTCCGGCCCCTTCTCCGAGTGCGCGCGGTGTGAGCGCTGTAGCGAGTTCCTCGTCGGCCAGGGCGGCGTCTTCCGGTGGCCAGTCTTCTCCTCGCCAATCTTCTGCTAGCCAGTCTTCGCCAGCGGAGTCGCGATCGGGTGCACAGGCCGAAGCGGCCGCGGCCACGGGAGTCCGCTCGGGAGTTCCGAGGAAATATTGGGCGGGAGGGGTTCTGGTGGGGCTGGCGATTGCGGGACTGGTGTACTGGCGATCGCATTCGCGTCCGACGCTCAGCGAAAAAGATTCGATTCTGCTGGCGGATTTCGTAAATACGACGGGCGATCCGGTATTCGACGGGACGCTGAAGCAGGCACTGGCGGTGCAGCTCGAGCAGTCTCCTTATTTGAACGTTGTGCCCGACCAGACGGTGCGTACGGCGCTGAAGTTCATGGGGCGTCCGGCGGATGAGCGGGTCACAGGCAGCGTAGCGCGCGAGATCTGCGAACGCGAGCAGGTCAAGGCGATGTTGAGTGGCTCGATCGCGGCCCTGGGGAGCCAATACGTGGTGGCGCTTGACGCGACCAACTGCGCGACGGGCGATTCGCTGGCACGGGAACAAGTGACAGCGGCAAGTAAGGAAGCTGTGCTGGCCAGCGTCGGCAAAGCGGCATCGAGCCTGCGGAGCAAACTCGGCGAGTCGCTGGCGTCGATTCAGAAGTTTGATACGCCGGTGACCGAAGCCACGACCTCATCGCTCGAAGCGTTAAAGGCATATGCCGCGGCCGATGCCTTGCGCAATGGCGGCGGAGAGGCCGAATCGCTCCCACTGTTCCAGCGCGCCGTCGAACTCGACCCCAATTTCGCCATGGCCCATGCGCGGCTTTCCGCTATTTACAGCAATGTTGGTGAAGACGACCGATCGGTGGAAGAGGCCAAGAAGGCTTTTGATTTGCGCGAACGAATCAGCGAACGGGAGCGCTTGTACGTCGACGATCATTTCTATATGGCGAGCGGCAACATCGGGAAGGAGAAGGAAACTCTGGAGCTGGCCATCCAGACCTATCCCAACGACTCCAGCGCCTACGCCAACCTGGCACTCGTCTACGGTCTTTATCTTGGACAATTTGACCGGGCGATTCCATTGGCGAACGACTTCACGCGTCTGGAGCCGGCTGCCCCGTTTGGATATGCGCATGCGGCGGGTGCTTACATGGCGCTGAACCGCTTTGACGAGGCGCGCTCGACCCTCCAGCGGTCTGTCGATGAAAAAGCAGACAACTTGTTTATCCATCAGGCTCTCTACCGACTGGCCTCTGTGAACGGCGACAACGATGGTATGCAGAAAGAGTTGAAGTGGGCCGAGGGCAAGCCGAGCGAATATCTGCTGCTCTTCGAAGCTGCCTGGCTGGCGGCGGCTCGCGGGCAGATGCAGAAGGCCAATGGACTGGCAGAACGCAGTTTTCAGGCGACCGACCAAACGGGGTTCAAGGAATCAACCGCCGACAACAAGGCGTGGTGGGCGGTTTTGCAGGCTGAAGTCGGCAACGCCACCAAGGCGCGCGAACTGGCGACGGCAAGTTTCTCAATTTCGCACGGACGTGGCAATCTGTCGGCCGTCGCGCTGGCGTTGGCGATCACCGGAGACGGGGCTCGCGCCGAGAGCGTCATCGGAGATCTCGGCCATCGTTTTCCGGACGATACCCTGCTGCATAGTGTCTACATTCCCGCTGTGAATGCCTGCGTAGCCATGAACCGCAAAAAGCCCGAAGAGGCGCTCACCGATCTCGAGAGTGCCACTCCGTATCAGTACGGCGGCTATGTCGGAATGCTTCCGAACTATCTTCGGGGACTCGCCTACCTGCAAGCGAAGCAGGGGCCGTCCGCGGCTGCCGAATTCCAAAACATCGTCGAACGTCGGGGAATCAATCCGACAGACCCCGTGCACCCGCTGGCGACGCTAGGCATGGCGCGGGGGTACGCGCTTAGTGGAGATACGGCCAAAGCAAAAGCCGCCTATCAGGACTTTCTGGCGCTCTGGAAAGATGCCGACCCGGACGTCCCGATTTTCAAAGAAGCGAAGGCCGAGTACGAAAAGCTTCACTAAGACGAGCTCTGCCGTTTCCCCCTAACCTGCCTTTGTCAACAAATTGTCAAATTGATGTCACTTTCTCTCCCGCGACACGCCTTTAACCCGATATCACGCTAGAGTTTAGAGTTATGATTTATGCCGATCGGGCATCAGGGGGCAGTTGTGAACAAGCACATATCTTCTTCCGCGGCGGTGGCGAACATGGAATCGGCTCCAGCTAACTCGGAGAGGATTCTGGTCATCGAGGATGATCGCGCCGTTCAGAAGGCTCTGAAGCGCCTGTTCGAAGGCGAGGGCTTCACGGTGGACATCGCGGGCAATGGCACCGAGGGTTTGCAGCTATTTCGGGCGGCGGTGCCGGCCGTACTCGTCCTCGATCTGAGCCTGCCCGGGACGCCGGGGCAGGATGTGTGCCGAGAGATCGGGCAAGCCGCACCCAATTTGCCGATCATCATTCTCAGCGCCCGAACGGAAGTCATGGACAAGGTCCTGCTGCTGGAATTGGGCGCGCACGACTATGTAACTAAGCCCTTCAGTCCACGTGAACTTCTGGCGCGGGTGCGAACTGCGATGCGGCGGTCCACGAGAGTCCCTTTGAAGGAGACTTTCGCGTTTGGCGATGTCAAAGTCGATTTCACAAAGATGGAGTTGTGGCGGGAAGGGATCCCGGTGCAGTTAACGTCCCAGGAATTCAAAGTCTTGAAGTTCATGATCCAGAATGCGGAGCGTGTCCTGTCGCGCGAGGAGTTGCTCAATCACGTCTGGGGATATCAGAATTATCCGAGCACGCGGACTGTCGATAACCACATTCTGCGATTGCGGCAGAAGCTGGAAAAAGATCCGGCAAATCCCCAGTACTTTCGCACGGTGCATAGTGCGGGTTACAAGTTTGTGCCGTAGAGGTCAGAGATTACCGATCAGATTTGAAATACGTTCGAGGCTTAAGCATGGGCGGAATTCGGTTGCGGACCAAGTTCCTGCTCTCCATGATTGCCGTTTCGGCGGCGCTCACATTCACGACTCTGCTCGTGGTGCGGCACACCGTGCAGCAAGAGGTGCGGCTCGGCATTCAGCGCGACCTGCAAAATTCCGTTTCCGCCTTCCATAATTTCCAAAAACAGCGAGAGATTACGCTCGAACGCTCGGCGGCATTGCTTGCGGATCTGCCCATTGTCCGCGCCCAGATGACGACGCACGATCCAGCGACCATCCAGGATGCCTCGCGGGAATTGTGGCAGCAAGCGGGCAGCGATTTGCTGCTGCTGGCCGATTCGTCGGGGAAGGTGATGGCTCTCCAGGCGACTCCGCAGGAAATCACACTGCATGCCGGACAGGACTTTTTTACCAGCATCGTATCGCGCGAACAGACGCGGCATTGGTGGTACGTCGAGGGACATCTCTACGAAGTTTTTCTTCAGGATATTTATTTTGGTCCGGCAAGCGGACACCAGGTTCTGGGATATCTTGTGCTGGGCTACGAAATTGACGATCACTTTGCTCGCGACTTGAGCCGGGTTGCGGCGAGCGAGGTGGCGTTCCGTTATGGCGATTCGATCGTTCGAAGCACACTCAAGCCCGCGCAGGAGTCCGAGTTGCTGCGCGTCCCACTGCGGGTTGCCGCGGGCGGACCTCCTCAGGGTGACGAGATCCGTCTCGGTGAGGAGCGTTTTCTCGCCACCTCGGTGGATTTGCCGAATGGGGACTTGGCGAACGTGGATTTGCAGAGCGGAGAATTGCGGGAAAGTGGCGCGCCCGGATTGAATCTGTGGGTGTTGAAGTCGTTCGATCGGGCCACCGCCTTCCTGAACAGCCTGAATGAATTGCTGTTGGCGCTGGGCCTGACGGCGGTTCTCGCGGGTAGCCTGTTGGTGTTTCTGATCTCGCACACTTTCACTCGTCCGTTAGAAACTCTGGTCGCCGGCGTGCGCGCCCTGGAGCACGGCGACTACGCGTTTCCTCTACAGGCGCGCGGCGGCGACGAGGTCGCCGAGGTCACGGGCACATTCGACCGCATGCGGAAGAACCTACAGAAGACGCAGCGGGAGTTGCTCGATGCCGAGCGCCTCGCGACGATTGGCAGAATGGCGAGTTCGATCTCGCATGATTTGCGCCATTCGCTGGCCGCGGTCATGGCGAATGCCGAATTTCTTTGCGAGAGCAACCTGACGCCCGGTCAGCGGGAAGATCTGTACGCGGAAATCCGAATCGCAGTCAATCAGATGACCGATCTGATCGAATCGCTGCTCGAATTCTCCCGCACGCGCGAGTCATTGCGTCCTTCGTTTGGCGATGTTCGTTCCGCTGTTGACCGCGCTGTACAAGGCGTGAAGGCGCATCCCGAATTCCAGCGCATAAGGATTCGAATCACCGCCGAGGGGTCGACGGAGGGATGGTTCGACTTCAAGAAGCTTGAGCGCGCCTTGCTGAACTTGTTGTTGAATGCGTGCGAGGTTGTGCCCACGGATTCCGGGAAAATCGATATCGAGTTGAGACGGCAAGGGGAAAATTTGGAAATTCGTATTGCCGATAATGGTCCGGGAATTGCCGATGCGGTGCGCGACCGGCTGTTTGAACCATTCGTCAGCCATGGCAAGGAAAACGGCACGGGCATGGGTCTGACCGTCGTGCAGAAGATCCTGCAGGATCACGGAGGTGATGTCGCAGTAGAACAGACCTCGACCTCCGGAACGACCTTCCGCATCAATATTCCGCTGAATCCTTCGGTGGAAAACGCTTTGGCAGCGCGGCATGCAACGTAGATGCGTCGGCGAGTCCGTCGCGCGTCCCTGCGAAAGCGATCACGCGATGAAGATCTGTGATGAAAGACCTGAAATGAAAGATCTGCGATGAGCATCTGATGTTCAGAATCAGACTCCTAATCGAAGTGTGGAGACCAGCGGAGGGTGACATGAGCGCGGAGCGAAAGTTCACATGGTTGCGAGGGGTTGCGCTGACAACGGCGATGGCTATGGTCTCGGTCGCATCGGGCATGGCGCAGGATGCTTCGAAGCAATATGTTTCGACGCAAGATGCGTCGAAGGGTCAGACAACCTCAGATTTGTCGCAACCGCATCATGATGCCGACAGAAAGTCAGCTGAAGACCCGATCGGCGAGTTGCGCGACCAGGTGCGCGAGTTGCAGGCCACGGTGGCGGCTATGCGCGCCGATTGGCAACGTACGCGGGCCGAAACCTCGGAGCTTCGGCACGAACTCGACGAGATCCGCGCGGGATCGGGACCGCAACCAGCAATGCGGAAGAACGCGGTCGCCATTTCGCGAGATCCTTCGCAACAAGTTACTTCGCAAAACAATGCTTCGCAAAACAATGCTTCGCGAAACGATGGTCAAGCCGCGGGTTCGTACAATCAAGCGCTCGCCGATCAGAGTTCCTACAACCCAGTGTCCGACAATCCGGCGTCCGATAATCCGGGTGAGCCCAGGAAAAACGAGCGCGCCGCGAGTCTCGAAGAACAATATCAATTGCTCAGCGGAAAGGTGGACGATCAGTACCAGACCAAGGTAGAAAGCGCATCGAAATACCGGGTACGACTGTCGGGGATCGTTTTGACGAACCTGGCGAGCACGCAAGGAACGGTGGACAGCATCGATTTGCCAACATTGGCTTATACGAGACCGGCAGGCGATTCGGGAGGCAGTTTCGGCGCGACCGTACGACAGTCTGAGATCGGATTCGAAGCTTTCGGTCCGACGGTGGCCGGCGCGAAAACCAGAGCGGATTTGCAACTTGATTTGGCGGGCGGGTTCGCCGAGACGCCGAATGGAGTCAACTCTGGACTCATGCGTTTGCGAACGGGCACGATGCGCATGGACTGGGCGAATACTTCCGTGGTCGTCGGGCAGGACGCGATTTTCTTTTCGCCGAATTCTCCAACGTCATTTGCCACCCTCGCGCAACCTGCGCTGTCTTATGCCGGAAACCTGTGGAGTTGGGTTCCGCAGCTACGGGTGGAGCATCGAGTCGCGTTGGGCGATGAATCCAGTTTGTTGTTCCAGGGAGGAATTCTCGATCCGGTCAGTGGCGAAGTGCCGGCCGCCACACCTTATCGGCAGCCAGGGGCGGGTGAGTCTTCGCGTCAACCGGCGTTTGGAACTCGGGTTGCCTGGACTCGCAATGTCTTTGGACAGCCTCTGCGGATCGGAGCCGGAGGTTTCTATAGCCGTCAGGACTACGGCTTCTCTCGAACGGTGGATGGTTGGGCGGGGATGGCGGATCTTGATCTGCCGCTCAGCCGCCAGTTCTCGCTCAGTGGCAAGGTGTATCGCGGCCGAGCGATCGGAGGACTCTACGGAGGACTCGGACGCAGCGTCTTATTCAGTGGCGATCCTACTCTGGCGTCGTCCGAAGTGCTTGGGTTGAACTCGGTCGGCGGTTGGGCACAACTAAAATATCGGCCCGCTAATAAGTGGGAATTCAACGCCGCCTTCGGATTGGAAAACTCCTACGCCTCAGATCTGAGATATTTCCAATATGTCCAAGCCTATGGAGACCCGAACCTGGCCAGAAATCATGGCAGCTTCGTAAATTTCATTTATCGTCCGCGATCGGATTTATTGTTCTCCGCGGAGTACCGGCATCTGACGACTTATACAATTGAGGGGAGCGGCAATAACGCGGATCACCTGAATCTGATGATGGGGGTTCTTTTCTAGAAATCGATAGCGGCACGGACGCGATAGAAGTCAGGCGCGGCACGGTTTACGGACAATCCGCAGTGGGACAAGTTGCTGTAGAACAATTGAACGATGGGTCATCAACCATGAGGTGTGGGCGGGTGCTGATCGGAGTCGCGATGTTGTGGGCCGCTGCGGCGGGACTGCGCGCGCAGGTCGCGACCACCACCGTCCGAGGTCGAGTCGAAGTGGGCGGTGCCCTGAGCGTCGTCAGAGCGCGGCATGCGACTGTGCCCGGGACAGTCGTCTGGCTCACACCGATTACCTCCGGAAGCGATCCGGTCGTGGCCTTGCCCAATCCTCCGCCTGCTGCCGTGGGCAGCCTCCGGTTGGTGCAGAAAAACAAAACTTTCGTTCCCCACATTTTGGTGGTGCCCACAGGATCGTCGGTCGAATTCCCCAACCGCGATCCCTTTTTTCACAATGTCTTTTCGTTGTTTGAAGGCAAGCGGTTCGACTTGGGATTGTACGAGGCCGGGACGTCGCGGACAGTGCGCTTCGATCGCTCCGGGATCAGCTATATTTTCTGCAACATTCACCCGCAGATGAGCGCGATCGTCATTACCATCGCGACACCGTGGTCCGCGATTGCCACCGCGGGTGGTCAGGTTTCGGTGGCCGACGTCCCCTACGGACGGTATTTGCTGCACGTGTGGAGCGAAGGCATGGGTCCTGAAAACACCCAGCCGCTCACCCGCGAAATCACGATCGCCGAGAACTCCGCGTCTCTAGGAGTGATTCGTGTTCCCGAAGCCAGCGGTCAAAGTATGGCGCACAAGAACAAATATGGCCGTGATTACGATGAGCCTGCCCCCAATAATTCCTTGTACGAGCAACACCCGTAGCACCCGCTCTCGAAGGAAGAAATCATGAACATCGACAAATTGCTCAAACGCTATCGGGTCGAACATGGAAAACATTTCCGGCTCGCGGACCACGACCCTGCCGACACTCACGGGCTCGGATCGGAACTGAAACCGCAGGCGAAGGAAATGTTGGCGGACGGAGTCGAGAACCTGAGCCGTCTCCAGGATATTCTCGCGGCGCAGGACAGATGGGGGCTGTTGCTGATCTTTCAGGCCATGGACGCGGCAGGGAAAGATGGGACCATCAAGCACGTCATGTCAGGCGTCAATCCACAGGGCGTAGATGTATGGTCGTTCAAGGCGCCCTCGCCAGAAGAGTTGGATCACGACTACCTGTGGCGAACTACGAAGTGTCTTCCGGAGCGGGGTCATATCGGTATCTTTAACCGCTCGTATTATGAAGAAGTGCTCGTGGTGCGCATTCACCCACAGATACTCGAAGGCCAGAAACTGCCCAAGTCGCTGGTCACAAAACACATCTGGCGGGACCGGTTCGAAGACATCAACTGTTTCGAACAATACCTGACGCGAAACGGAATCGCGATAGTGAAGTTTTTCCTGCACCTTTCGAAAAAGGAGCAGAAGCGGCGGTTTATGGAGCGGCTTGATACTCCAGAGAAGAACTGGAAATTCTCCTCGGCGGACGTGAAAGAGCGGGAATTCTGGGACTCTTATCAGGAGGCGTATGAGGACATGATCCGGCATACGGCCAGCAAACACGCTCCATGGTACGTAGTCCCGGCAGACAACAAGTGGTTTACGCGACTCGTGGTATCGCAGGCGGTGGTCGACGCGCTCGGAGCGATGAAGCTCAAGTATCCAAAACTCGATGGGGCGGAGAAAGCGGCGCTGGCCGCAGCGAGGTCGGTGCTGGAGAACGAGTAGGGACCCTTCGTCGCTGCGCGAAGCCGGAGCGACCCGAGCGCTACTTCAAAATCACGGGTAAGGGCTGATCGTAGGGTTGGATTGACACGGTCAGCGACTTGCGCTGGTCGAACTCCTGTTTTGTAACCTTGAAGCTGACGATGATGGTTCCTCTTTGCTCCGATCCCGGTAGTAATTTCATTTCGGGTGCGATCGGCGGCTCCGAACTCTCTTTCAAAACCGGGAATGCCTGGAAATAGCGGTCGAGGTCGACCATTGAAGCGGCTTCATCTTCGAAAGTCTTGCCGTCGGCGGTTGTGAGTTGCGCCTTGATGGTGCGAACCCACAGCGGCTTCTCGGTAGTGTCGCGCAACGTAAGCGTGATCGCGGCAAGAATGATGTCCTGCCCCGGAACCTCAGCCGCCGATACGAAATTGACGGCGCCAGCCCCCTGCGGTTTCGCGCGTTCCTTGAACGCGAACATCCCGACAATGATTGCGACCGCAGCGATGCATATTAGGAGAATCCGCACGGGCGGAAGATTGCGCTTGGCGGTTCCAAATTCGTCGCCGATGTGGAATTCGGTAATGGGACCCGCGGTTGGCCGTGGCGGGGGCGGTGTACGCGGCTCGGGTGCGGCTGAGGCTGGAGGCTGAGGCGTAAGCGGAGGCAGCGAGGGATCGACCATGCGGAGATTGTAGACCACGCGCCGCGGTCGCCGCCGCAGGGTGGAAACAAGGCATGGGCCAAATGCGTGTAAACCAAGAGACGATCCCCACCGTGCAGTGCCATGACTTTGGTTACCTTGTCCGATGTGACGGATGCTGCGACGATGCGGAAGATTTCCTTTTGGAGGTACTTGGCGGTGAATCGTAAAACTCTCTTTACCGCGGTGGTTTGCGCGCTACTGACGTTCAGCATGTTGGGCTGCGGAACATCGAACAACTTACGGTCGATAAACCTGACCGCCGCTTTGATTAATGGTGCCCCACCGACGGGGCAAAGTGGTTTCTACAATCTGGAGGGCCTCGGCGGAACAGTCCAATTGCAGGCCACCGGAGTCTATAGCAGCGGCCAAACCAAAGTCCTCAATAACGTAGCCGTTACCTACACCATGGTCGTCGACCCAGCCGCGAACCAAGCCATCGACGGAAATGGCAACCCTTATACACTGCCGGCTCCGCCACAGACCGCCCAGATCAGCGTTACCGGTTTGGTAACTGCAACTGAGCCTGCGGCGTGCTCGTGGGTGAACCTTGCCGTACCCCCCGCGACAACACCCTCATGGGCCTATACGGGTGATTATCTGGTTACAGCGACATACCAGGGAATCACTTCGCAGCCCGTCTACCTTCCGGTAGCTTCGGCGGCTGGCATCCCCAGCAGCACGAACCCGACGGGGGCATGCGGCCCGACCAGCTAATCGCAGCGCTCAAGTGGTCCCAATTTTGCGAGGACGGCACATCTTGCCGCCCTCGTTTACTTTTAGGACTCTTCCTGCCAAACGCTGGTCCTTCTTATTGATCCGAGTCCCCAGGTTTTGAGCGTCTCGCCACAAGGCCTTATAATGCAAGGTTTGCGCTTGAGCGCAATTTTGCCTATGCCCGCAACCTCCCGTACTGAAGTCGTGTCCGGATGAAAGTTCGCACCGGAATTGAAGTGTCGAGCCAGTCTGACATCGGGTGTCAGCGCCAGAATAACGAAGACTCCTTTGGCTATTGGGAAGCGGAGGGTGAGGAAGAGTTCGTCCATAAGGGGCGGCTTGCGGTTGTCGCCGACGGCATGGGTGGCTACGAGGGCGGGCAGGAAGCGAGCCGGCTGGCCGTGGAGACCATGGTTTCCGTCTATCGCGATTTTCCCGGCGACGATCCTCAGGAAGCGATGATCGCTGCTCTGCAATCGGCACATGAACAGATTCGGGAGTACAGCTTCGCGCACCCGGAACTGCGCGGAATGGGAACAACCTGCACTGCGGTCGCGATTGTGGGGCGTGTCGATGGGGACCTGAAATACGACGCACTCTATTTCGTCCACGTTGGCGACACCCGGCTCTATCTGATCCGCGACGGCCAGATTACGAGGGTAACGCGCGATCACTCCTATGTCGGTCGGCTAGTCGAGGCGGGAATGATCAGCCCCGAGGAGGCCGAGACGCATCCGCAAAGAAATATTCTGACCGCAGCTTTGGGAACCAATCCCGACCTGATTATGGATACGCCAGGACAGCCGCATCCCCTGCGTCCCGAAGACGTGTTGTTGATCTGCACCGATGGTCTGTGGGGACAAGTTCGTGACTCCGAAATATTGGAGGCGGTGGATGGCAAAAGTGCAGAACAGGCTGGCCGCGAATTGATCGATTTGGCGCGCGTGCGCGGCGGGCCCGACAACATCACGGTACAGATCCTGCGACTGCGCTAGACGCATTCCATCCTGTTGAGTCCAGCCTCAAGACGGCATACGCCGTTGTCCTCGAAGTGCAAACTATTACACAGCGGCCCGCCTGGAAATATCTTTTTCCGCCGTAACTAGCAGAAAACACACCATCAGAACTCCTCGTCAAATTTGGTGTTTTGGTCCTTGGCGTGCATTTTCTATAATGCCTATTATTTAGGTAGGGATGGTGGAGAGGCGGGCCGACATGAAGATTTCCCAGAAGGGCCTTTACGCGCTACAGGCGATGATGGTGCTGACCCGGCGTTACACGCAGGGCGCGATCCGGATTCGCGACATCGCTTACGAAGAGAATCTCCCCGAAAAATTTCTGGAACTCATTCTCCTGGAATTGAAAAACGCGCGCATTGTCGAGAGCGTGCGTGGCGCAAAGGGTGGGTACCGGTTGCGGCGAGATCCGTCGGAGATTCGGCTGAGCGAGATCATCCGACTCATTGACGGGCCGCTGGCGCCTTTCGGAGACGCCGACCAGTTGCGCGTTCTGATCGATCGCGACGCTGACCATAGCGCGCTCTACAGAGTTTTCCTGGAAGTGCGCGACGCGGCCGCCAAAATTCTGGAGAATACGACACTGGCCGACCTGATCAGCCGCGGCCCGGAGAACAAGTCGCGTCCCAGGAACAGGAATCGCAGGAATAATCGAAAAAAGACCGAGCTGCGCGTGCTGCCGATGGTTGCCGGAGGCGAAGGGCATGATTAAGCGACTCTGGGTCGCTTCCTTATCGTTTCTCCTTTTCTTGTTCGTCACCTTTTTGTTCGCCAGCGTGGCGTCGGCGCAGACAGCTATTCGCGTGGGCGCGTTTCCTAACATCACTCACCCGCAGGCAATGATCGGTAAGAGCAACGGGTGGTTCGATAAGGCGATGGGGCCGCAAGTCAGGGTGGAATGGAAGAGTTTTAACGCCGGACCTTCCGCCATCGAGGCGCTGTTTGCAGGCGCGATCGATATGACCTATATCGGACCGAACCCAGCCATCTCCGGCTACGTGCGCTCGAATGGAGAAGCCCTACGCATCGTGGCCGGTGCTACCAGTGGGGGCGCTTCTCTCGTGGTGCGGAATGACTCTGGCATCCAGAAACCGGAAGACTTCCACGGCAAGAAGATCGCCTCGCCGCAAATGGGCAACACGCAGGATGTGGCACTGCGCGCCTGGCTAAAAGCGAATGGCATGAAAACCACCGACAAGGGCGGAGACATCCAGGTGATTCCGCTGGCAAATCCCGATCAGTTGACGTTGTTTCTCAAGAAAGAATTGGACGGTGCATGGGCGCCAGAGCCCTGGGCGACGCGTCTGGTGAAGTTAGGCAACGGCCGGGTCTTCCTGGACGAAAGGACGCTCTGGCCGAATGGTCAATTCATTGCGGCACATCTGATCGTTCGCACGCAGTTTTTGAAGGAGCATCCAGATCTGGTAAAGAATTGGATCCGCGCTCACGTGGAATTGACCGATTGGATCAACGGGCACCTGCCCGAGGCCAAGAAACTCCTAAACCAGCAGATTGCGAAAGAGACCGGCAAGGCTTTACCGGACGCCGTGCTGGAAGATGCGTTTGGCCGCTTGACAGTGACGTATGACCCCCTGCGCGGGTCGCTGATGAACGCGGCCAAGTCGGCATTTGATGCGGGATTTCTGGGTCGTCAGATGCCTGATCTGTCGAGCCTCTACGATCTGTCGCTGTTGAACCAGGTGTTGGCCGAAAAAGGGAAGAAGGCGATCCAATGAGCACGAGTCCACAGAACGCGTATCAGCCCGCCCTACCCGCCGTTCCTCCCCCCGGTGTGCGCGCGAATGTGCTGCACGGCAAGCCGGCTTCCTCGGTGACGATTTTCCCGAACCGCCCGGCGACTGAGATCGCAATTCCAAAAGTTGCTCTCGATGGAATCTCCCTCAGCTACAAAACAACTCCCGGTGAGCGGCTGCTAGCGCTCGACAACATCAGTCTTGAAGTAAAGGCGGGGGAATTCCTCTGCATCGTGGGGCCGTCGGGATGCGGCAAGTCCACTTTGCTGCACTTGATCGCCGGGCTTAATCCTCAAACCTCAGGCAGAGTTCTTGTCGATGGCAAGCCCGTGAGCGGGCCGGGGACGGATCGCATTCTTATCTTCCAGGAACTTGGCCTGTTTCCATGGTTGACGGTGGGCGGAAATGTCGAGTTCGGCATGAAGATGAAGAACGTCTCGAAAGCCGAGCGCGAAGACAAAGTGCAATATTATTTGCGCCTCGTCCATCTTTCAAAATTTCGCGACAGCTACATCCACCAGCTCTCGGGAGGCATGAGGCAGCGGGTCGCGCTGGCGCGGGCGCTGGCCACGGAGCCTGACGTCCTGTTGATGGACGAGCCCTTCGCCGCTCTGGACGCCCAGACTCGCGATCTTCTCCATGACGAGTTGGAGCGCCTGTGGGCCGAAACCGGCCGCACCATTATCTTTGTGACCCACAACGTTCGCGAGGCGGTGAGACTCGGAGATCGCGTGGCGCTGCTGACATTTCGTCCGGGACGAGTGAAGCAAGAATTTTCTGTGAATCTGGCGCGGCCGCGTCACATGGAGCACACCGAAGTGGCTCGCACTGCGCGCGATATTCTGGACTGCCTCCGCGAGGAGATCAACAAGTCCCTGGAAGCGGAGTATGCCGATGAAAAAATTAGCTAGGCAAATCCTCTTCTACACCGCGCTTCTGTCCATCTGGGCAATTCTGGCTAAACTGCGAATCTGGCCGCCTTATCTCTTTCCTCCGCCGTGGGGAGTTGGTCACGCATTGTGGGACGGATTTGCTGATCACAGCTTCTGGATCGGCATCGCTGTCACCATGAAGCGCATGCTGATCGGGTACACGCTGTCGATCGTGCTCGGGATGATCCTGGGTCTCGCCGTATCGAGCAACAAGTTCTTAGAAGAAACCATGGGCGGCTTGCTGGTGAGCCTGCAATCGTTGCCCAGCATCTGCTGGATACCGCTGGCCGTACTCTGGTTTGGCCTGACGGAGAAGGCGATTCTGTTCGTCGTGCTGATGGGCTCGTTGCTTTCCGTGACGATTGCCATGGAAGACGGCCGCAAGCAGATGCCGAAGATCTACGGCATGGCCGGGCGCAACCTTGGCGCCAGCGGTTTCCGTTTATTTTGGTATGTTCTTTTGCCGGCGAGTCTGCCGTTTATCGTGAACGGGATGAAGCAAGGATGGGCATTCGCCTGGCGCTCGCTGATTCAAGCCGAAATGATTTTTCTCAGCCTTGGACTCGGCCAATTGCTGATGATGGGCCGCGACCTGAGTGATATGAGCCAGGTGATGGCGGTCATGATCCTGATCATCATTCTCGGCTACATGGTCAACGGCTTGATTTTCCGCACCATGGAGCGGCGGCTGCAAGAAAAATACGGCTTAACGCCTGCGTAACCGAATCTTTCAGTAGAGACGCGGCTTGCCGCGTTCCACCGGAACCCGAGTCTTTACTTCTACCACCTTCCGCTTTTCGCCGAATTCGTTTCTAATGTCTCGACATGATTCGAACCCTCGGGTTGTTGGGACTCTTGCTAATTTCGCTAACCGCGCTTGCGGCCGATAAAGATAACGACGCAGACCGTTTGATCGCCGAAGCGCTCAAGCCCTCCGCACTGGAAACGAACCTCCGACGTTTAAGCGATGAGGTTGGCGGACGGGTTCCGGGGACTCCAGCCTTTCAGCGCGCGGTTGACTGGGGGGTAGCGGCATTCAAAGACGCTGGCGCCGACAGCGTTCACACCGAAGAATTCGAGATCCAGCAATCCTGGGCTGAAGGCGCGACCGAAATGACTGCGTCTCTGTATTCAGGGACGACATTTCGGGTGGGCGCAGTGTCAGTGGCGTGGGCTCCGGCATTGGCCGCCACGAAGCACGTCCCGATTATTGACGTTGGGGACGGTTCGGCGACTGAATTTGCCAGGGTGGGCGATATCGCAGGAAGGCTGGTGCTGGTTCACACGAAGGTATTGGCCACGTGGGACGACCTTTTTGGAGAGTACGAGCGCGCTCCCGCGATCGTGGCGTTAGCCGTTAAGGGAAAGGCTAAGGCGGTTGCGTTTATGTCCACACGCGATCACCGGATACTTTTTCGGCACACGAATTCGGTGAATGGCGAGATCGACGCTCTGCCGCAGTTGATCATCGCCCGCGAGGACGCTGAACGCATTGCGCGTCTGCTGGCGTCGGCGCAGCCGGTGTGGGCTGATCTCTCGATTCCGAACAAAATCGGACCCGCCCTTAAGACATGGAACGTCGTGGCGGAAATCCGCGGCAGCGAAAAGCCGGACGAGTTTGTCGTCCTTGGTGCGCATTTGGATTCCTGGGATCTTGGAACGGGCGCGCTCGACGATGGCTGCAATGCGGCGTTGGTCGTTGATGTGTTGCGAGCAATCAAAGCGTCGGGATTAAAGCCCCGGCGTTCGATTCGCTTTATCCTTTTTTCCGGCGAAGAGCAAGGTTTGATCGGCTCGCGGATCTATGCGAATAGGCATCGCGCCGAACTCGACAAGGCGGCCGGCGTAGTCATTTTCGATTCTGGCATCGGCAAGATCACGTCCTATTCGACGGGCGGGCGCAAAGACGACATCGCGACAGTCGAATCAATGTTGGCGCCGGTGCGGCAGTTCAGTGTCGCGAAGGCGTTGCCGACCGCTGAATCCGGCTCCGATCATTTCGACTTCATGCTCGAAGGCGTGCCTTCGTTCGTTGCCGACCAGGAAGAAGCGAACTATATGGAGAACTACCACGCGAGCACTGACACCTTCGACAAGGTGGATTTTCCGCAGCTCAAGAAAAATGTCGCCGCAGCGACGGTGCTGACGTTCGCCCTCGCGAATGCAGAGGATCGAGTCGGCCCGCGCCTCGGCCATGCCGAGATCGAGAAGATGCTCCACGAGACCCATCTCGACGACGAAATGAAAAGCATGGGCATGTGGGATGAATGGGTTGCTGGAAGGCGAGGCAGGAAGCAGTAAAGCAGGTCTCAGGTGTCAGGAAGGCGTCGACGTGCAACGATCACTGGTTTTTCCTGAGACCTACGACCTGACACCTGAGACCTGCTTTACTGCTGTCGTAAGATTCCTTGTGCTTCTTTTTTGGATTCTCTTTAATGTCTTCGTAGCGGCGATGCTGGCGCTCGACCTCGGAGTGGTGAGTCGCCGCTCCGAAAAGGTCAGCTTTCGAGCGGCGCTCGTCTGGTCGGCGATCTGGGTGGGGCTGGCCGTTGCCTTTGCCGTCATCGTGCTGTTCTGGCACGGACGCGCAGAATCGCTGCAATTCACGACCGGCTACATCATCGAACTCACTCTCAGCGCCGACAATCTGTTCGCGTTTCTTGTCATCTTCCGCTATTTCAAAGTGCCCGACCAATATCAACACAAGGTGCTGATATGGGGCATCGTTGGCGCGATTGTGATGCGTGGAGTATTCATTGCCGCCGGCGCGGACCTTCTCGCCCACTTTGAGTGGATTACCTACGTCTTCGGAGCGTTGCTCGTCTACTCGGGAGTCAAGTTGCTGCGCCGCGGAGATGAAAAACCTGAGCCGGAGAAAAATCCGGTTCTGCGTTTATTCCGACGCATGTTCCCTGTGACGGAGGAGTTTGACGGCGGTCGGTTCTTTACCAAACGTGACGTGATGTACGCGACGCCGCTTTTTGTCGTGCTCCTGATCGTCGAAACTACCGACATCGTTTTGGCAATCGATTCGGTTCCAGCGGTGTTTGCCATCACTACGAACGCATTCATTGTCTATACGTCGAATGTCTTTGCCATTCTCGGCCTGCGCTCGATGTATTTTGCGCTCGCGGGAGTGATGGATCGTTTTCACTACCTGCACTATGGGTTATCCGTGGTCCTCATTCTCATTGGCCTCAAAATGCTGGCGTCGCACTATGTCACACTCCCAACGGAATGGGCGCTGGGGATTGTGATTTTCGTATTGGGAGTGTCGATTGTGGCGTCGCTGATGAATCCTCGAAAGATCCCTGGGTAATTCGAGCGCCCGATCACCGGATCTCTTACGCTATGATGAATATTAATTCCAATGATTAGCATTCCCGTTTCGACTCCTTCGCGATCCTATGAAGTGCTCATTGGCAGAGGTCTGCTTGCGCGGCCGGGAGAGAGTCTAAACAAGATCCTTGAGAATCGGCGCACCTTCATTGTCACCGTCCCCCCGGTGCGCCGGCGGTGGGCGAAAGTTCTGCTGAAATCGCTCGGGTCCTCGGGAATCGACGCCGAAGTTCTCGAAATGCCCGACGGTGAGCGTTCTAAACGTCTTGCAACCCTCGAGAAACTAGCCGAGAAGCTCGTGAAACACGGCGCCGATCGTGGAGTCACGCTGATCGCCCTCGGCGGCGGCGTGGTTTGCGACGTTGCTGGATTTCTGGCGTCGATCTATATGCGCGGTGTGGATGTGATCCAGATCCCAACGACAGTGCAGGCCCAGGTGGACGCCGCGATCGGTGGGAAAACCGGCGTCAATCTGGTTTCCGGCAAGAATCTGTTGGGAACGTTTCATCAGCCACGCGCCGTGCTGGTCGATCCCGAGGTCCTGGCGACGTTGCCCTCGCGCGAATATCATGCGGGGCTCTATGAGTCGCTGAAATGCGGCATCATCGGGGACCCCGGCTTATTCGAACTGTTCGAAGAAAAGCGCCGCGAGCTTCTCGATCGAGAGCCGGTTGTGCTTGAAAAGGTGATTGCCGATTCTGTTCGCTTAAAGGCGAACGTTGTTAGTTCCGACGAGCGCGAGGGCGGTTTGCGGCAGGTGTTGAATCTCGGTCACACAATTGGTCACGCGCTCGAAGCAGAGACTCGTTATGCGCAGCTGCTCCACGGTGAGGCGGTGGCGTGGGGGATGATCGCAGCCACGCATATGGCTCTCTCGACGGGCAAGCTGGATAGTGTCACCGCCGGACGCATTACGAACGCCATCCTTGGATTTGGTCGGCTGCCGGGTGTGAAATTTCAAACTGCCAATATCCTGAAGCGGCTTCGTTCGGACAAGAAGACGCGGCGGGGAGTCGTGCATTTCATCCTTCCGCGCGAGATAGGCAAGGTCGAGATTACGAGTGACGTGCCGGAGTCGGTTGTCCGGGCGGCGGTTGACGAGATTCGGAAACTGGCGCGGAGTTAGGTGCAACCGGAAGTTGGCGACTATTCGTTTATGGCGATGAGTCAAGAAATCGATCAACGGGTCGTCGGCGCGGCGCCTGTGGGAGCGCCAGACCGCGAGTCCGCCGCTCGTGCGGTGCAGGAGATGTTTACCTCGATCGCGCCGCGTTACGATCTGCTGAATCACGTTCTCTCATTCAACATCGACCGCCTGTGGTGGTGGCGGACGGCGCGAAAGTTTGACGCGATCCTGAAGCGGGCCGATGCTCGCGTCTTGGACCTTTGTTGCGGTACCGGAGACATGACGTTGGCCCTGCGCAAGCGGGCTCCATCGCGCGCGGCCCAGATTTTTGGCGCGGACTTTTCTCACGCGATGTTGCAGCGCGCGGCGGTGAAGGGAACACGTAAGTCGCTGCGCTGGATCGAAGCCGACGCATTGCGATTGCCGTTCCCCGACGGACATTTCAACCTTGTCACCTCCGCCTTCGGGTTTCGCAACCTCGCCGACTACGATGCAGGATTGCGCGAAATCGCGCGCGTACTCGCTCCCGGTGGAGAATGCGGCATCCTGGATTTCGGGGAACCGAGCGGCCTGCTCGGATATGGATATCGGATTTATTTCAAAAAAGTTTTGCCCGCCATCGGGACGATGATTTCAGGAGTGCGCGGCCCGTATGCATATTTGCCGGCGTCGGTCGAACGCTTCCCGGCGCCGAACGAAATGGTCGAACGCATGCGACAGGGTGGGTTTCGAGAAGCGACATGGACTCCCTACTCGTTCGGCATTGCGGGACTTTACAGAGCGGTAAAAACTGGTTGATTCGAGGGCTGCATGGCGCCGCTTGAGACAATTCTGAAGCGCTTCGAGGAACCCGACGAAATTCGGATGTTCGAAAAAGGAAAATTCGAACTCGTTCGCATTGGAGGCATTTCCGTCGGCCGCGCCACTTACGAGCCCGGATGGAAGTGGTCGGTACACGTTGGACCCGGTGTGGGCTCGTCACGTTGCAACGTCGAGCATGTTGGGCTGGTATTGTCCGGCTGTGCGACCGCGGCCATGGAAGACGGTACGATCCACGAACTTCGCGCGGGCGTGCTCTTTTACATTCCGCCCGGTCCTCCCGGTCATGACAGTTGGGTGGTGGGCGATGAGAACTACGTCTCGCTCCATTTTCTAGGGGCTGAGCACTATGCGAACAAATAGCCTAGTTTTGCTGGAAGGAATCCGCGAACGCTTCCGCATTCGTCTTCGCGATCACGCGCTCATAATCGTCGCCTAGAAATTTCTTCAGACGATCGGTATTCATGATGTACTGGCCCGTCATGTAAGGTACGGCATCCGGCGGAATTGCTGAGATTTTCAAGCTCCACAAGAATTCCAACACGCGGCGCATGCCCCATTGCCCGGGAACGCGTAGCAGTTTCGCGCGGGCCATTTCGATGCACTGCGCGAAAGTGAGCGGCTCGCCGCGTCCCGCCACATTCAAAACGGTAAGCCGCTGCGCCTCCGGTTCGCGCTTCAATATCCAAGCGATCAGCCTTGCCATGTCGTCGACGTGAATAAACTGGATCTTGTTGTCCAGATACTTCTGACCGTAGGGGAGCATACACGGCAGGCGCTTCGCCGACTTGCGCATGCTCGCGGCACGCGAGCCTTTGCCGTTCGGAGTTCCACGGAAGGCGCCCATTAAATAATTTTCGACGGTGGATCCGGCAAAGATGTGCGGGCGCAATACAAAAACGCCACATCCGCGGAGAGAGGGTGCGCGCTCACGCACGACCAGATCGCTTTCCTTCTTGTGGAGCGCATAGGGCAACGTGTGCGCGGCCAGCGGGGCGTCTTCCGTGACTGCGCCCGGCATGTCGGAGCCATAAGCGGAAACGCTGCTCGGGAAAACAAACTGTCGAACGCTCGTTCCCGCGTTGCGATTCGCCTCCGTGATGGCTTCCATCACTCGCGCCGTACCGGCAACGTTGATCCTCCACATGCGGTCAACGTCGAGCACTCCCGAGCGCTGCGGATCGATCACAAACGCCAGATGGACCACCGATACGGGTTGCGATTCCCGCAGCAGCAATAGCAACTCGCGGGTCGATTCCTCAGTTCCAAGGTCGATCGGAACGAAGCGATCAATCTGCGAATGCGCGGGGGGCGCGATATCGACGCCCACCACGCTGTATTCGGAGAGCTGCGGAATCAGCCGCTGGCCGAGGTTTCCCGAAACGCCAGTGATCAGGATGGTTGGTTTTGCGCTATCCATTTAGTCGGGGTCTTCGACCTCTGGCGCAGGCCTCTTCGGTCCCCGGGGGGGTACCGGCATGCCCGGAGTCCGGCTCGGGCCGAAGTAGGCTTCGTTCAGGTCGACGTCGCCCTGAAAACTCTGCATGCTTTCGCGATATCGCTGCCCCGAGATGGACCTGGTGATCTCGGGTTTTACCGTCTCCAGGGTCAAAGTCTCTTTGCTGATCATCTTGTAAATGTAGTAACCGCTGTTGGCATCGACGAGGACCTCAGACACTTCGCCAGGCTTGAGGTCCATCGCGGCGTGATGGTTCGCGGGCAATGTAGTACGGCGCACTCGCTCCATCTTGGTATTGGGAGGATTCGCGGGAAGCCCGGCCGCAACATAGGCTGCCTTCTGCAACTTGTCGGGATCTTCCCCGTTAACCGCGCGCGTGCGCAGCAGATCGGCTTCTTTCTTCATCGCTTCTTCGCCAGCCTTGATCTGCTCCGCGGTTGGTGGCTCGGGAGCAGCCGGATTAGCGGCGGTCTTTGCACCGGTCTTCGCACTGCCCGTGGTAGCGGCCTTGGGCTTCACCGCAGTATTTGTGATTTGCTTCGAGTGCGGAACGAAAATCCGCGCGAACGTCGCTTGCTCGTACGACATCACGTTCTTGTCGTAATAATCCTTAATGTCGGCGTCGCTTACGTTCGCCGAGTCCTGTTGCAGCGCGGAACTCATCTCTCCAGAAAGAACCTGGATACGCGCGAATTTCATCTTTTCTTCGAATTTGGGCTGCTTGTCGAGGCCGCGTTTTTCGGCAGCCGCCGACATCTTCAGTCCGCGCGAATAAGTCGTCGCGAGCTGGCGGCGGATCGCCGGAGACATCCCCGGCTGCAACGCTTCGGCGAGCTTGTCGAACTCAGCACGGGTGATCGTGGTCTTGCAGGCTTCACCCTGAAGCGAGGAGTCGGTGCAGTAGCCCTTCAGCGTCATCACCACATCGTCAGGTCCAACTTGCACTTCGGGAGCTTTGTCGGCCAGCGCTGCGGCGCTTTGCGGTGTCGCTGCGGGAGTTGCGGCTGGTGGTGCGGATTGCGGCGCGGCTTGTCCGTAAGCCAGGGTGGCGAGCAGAAGGCACGCGAGATACTGGGAACGCATGAAACAGGGTCCTCCGGGAAGAAAATTGCGACGAATGTCATCGTAGCATGCCACTCCGGATGGTAAGCAAGACTGCGAGCATGCGCCAGCTGATACGTTGAGGGGTTGGCGGCGGGCGAATCCACAGCGATAATGAAGCGGTATGACAGAAGCGGTATGACAGAAGATCGAGCCGCGTTCAGCTCCGGGTCAATGCGACGGGAAAAACGCGATGTCGCCGGCAATTCCGTGCTGGCCGCATTCGTTGTCACCTGCCTCAAGGTGATGGTGGGGTTCGCAACCGGTTCGCTCGGAATTTTGTCGGAGGCGGCGCACTCTGCCCTCGATCTGATCGCTGCGCTCGTGACATTTTTCTCGGTCCGTGTCTCCGATAAGCCGGCCGACGCCGATCACCAGTACGGCCATGGCAAGTTCGAGAATTTCTCAGCTTTTATCGAGACTGGCCTTCTCCTTTTGACATGCCTCTGGATCGTCTACGAAGCGTTCAAACGGCTGTTTTTTCATACCGTGGAAATTGAGCCCACTGTCTCGGCTTTTCTCGTGATGCTCTTGTCGATTGCCGTGGATGTCTGGCGCTCACGATCGCTTGGGCGCATTGCTTTGAAGTACGACAGCCAAGCGCTGGAAGCGGACGCGCTGCATTTTTCCACAGACGTCTGGTCAAGCGCCGTTGTCATCGCGGGTTTGGCGCTGGTCTGGCTCGGGCGGACCTACAACCTGGCCTGGTTGCAGCGGGCCGATCCGATTTCCGCGTTGTTTGTCGCGGGCGTGGTGATTTCGGTGAGTTGGCGCCTGGCGCGGAGAACGGTCGACGCACTTTTAGACGCTGCTCCGTCCGGCGTACGAAGCCGGATCCTTGACCGGATCGCAACCGTGGATGGCGTGCTCGAAGTAGAACGCGTGCGATTTCGCAAGGCGGGTAACCGCTTCTTTGCCGACGTATCGGTGGCGCTCGAACGAAACTTCACCTTCCAGCGCTCCGAGCAGGTATCGGATGCGGTGACGTCGCGAGTGCGCGAGATTTTACCTGATGCAGACGTGATGGTGCACTCCGTCCCGCGCGCCCGTCGGACGGAGAACATTTTCGATCGAATCCGGGCGGTCGCAACCCGTCACAATTTCAACGTCCACGACGTCAGCGTTCAGGATCTCAACGGCCAGCTCCATGTGGAGCAGCATCTGGAACTCGACGAGCGGCTGAGCATGAAGCAGGCGCACGACGAAGTGACGCGCCTGGAGTCGGAAATGCGTGCCGAAGTCCCGGAAATTACGACGATCCTCACGCACATCGAAAGTGAACCGGCGACCATTGAAACTGGAGAAGAGATTGTTCGCGAACCAGAGCTGGAGCAGAAGCTCAAGAATATTGTGAAAGAATTCCCAGAAGTGATGGATCTGCACGAGTTCCAGTTCAAGAAGGTGCGATCGCGGCTCTACGTTTCCTGTCACTGCACGTTGCCAGACGATATGCCGTTGTCGCGTGTGCATGATGTGCAGACGTCGCTCGAGACACGCTTCAAACACGATGCCCCGGAGTTGTTCCGCGTGCTGATTCATCCCGAACCGGTGACCGATAACCGGCGCTAACCTGTTCAAATACACTCACTCAGAAGATCAGAAGATCGGAAGGTCGCCATGATGGAAGCATCGCTGCGGTGGACAGACAACGAACGATACGTAGGCGCGGCAACTTCGGGCCACTCGATGGTGATGGACACTGCCAAAGAGAAGACGGCAAGCAGTCCTATGGAAGTGGTTTTGCTGGCTCTGTGCGGCTGCACGGCATCGGATGTGGTGGGCATCCTTCGCAAAAAGCGCGAGCCGTTCACGGGACTTGAAGTGCATGCCAAAGGCGAAAGAGCCGATGGCTACCCCGCCGTATTCACAGCGATTCACCTCACTTACAAGGTGAGCGGGCGCGTGGCGGAGAAATCGATGGAAGACGCCGTGCGCTTATCGAAAGAAAAATACTGTTCCGTTTCCGCCATGCTCGAGAAGACGGCCAAGATCACCTACACGATTGAGCACCTCCCGTGAAGCCGGGCCCGAATCCAGTTAAAGGCTATTTCTATATCGGGAGCGCTGCGTTCTTGTGGGGCGTCTCGGCCACGCTGGGCCGAGCGGCATTCACGGGCCATCTGCTGCCGGGCGGGGCGTCGCTCCGAAACATCGATCCGCTGATCCTGTCGCAGAGCCGCGCGACTTTGTCGCTGGCAGTGCTGCTTTTTGTGTTGCTCGTTCGCAGAGGCGCGTCGGCTTTGCGCGTTCCGGGGCGTGACCTTGTGCGGTTCTTCGTGCTCGGTGTTCTTGGCGTCGCGGTTTCAAACTACTTCTACTACGTTGCCATTCAGCGGACAAATGTGGCCACCGCGATCATCTTGCAATATACGGCTCCGGTGTGGGTGCTGATCTATACCGCCATTCGCGAAGCGCAACGGCCGTCGTTCCGAAGAAGCTCAGCCGTCGCACTGGCCGTAGTCGGCTGCGGACTGGCGGTAGGGTTGGTCGGATCGGGCGGCTTCCGCATGGACAAGATAGGCGTCATCGCCGCGCTGCTGGCGGCGTTTTCTTTCGCGTTCTATAACGTCGGTGGGCATAAAGTGCTGGCGCGTTATAACCGGTGGAAAGTCCTGCTGTGGGTGCTGGTCGGCACATCGCTCTTCTGGATATTCGTCAACCCTCCATGGAAAATCATCGCCGCTCACTACGACAGGCAGCAATGGGGATTTATGTTGCTGTTTTCACTGCTGTCGGTGCTCGGACCTTTCTCCTGTTACTTCGCCGGTCTGCAACATCTGGAGCCGACACGCGCGATTGTCGTCAGTTGCCTCGAGCCAGTTTTCAGCATCGTAATTGCCGCTCTGGCGCTCGGTGAGCTGGTGCGTCCGGTGCAGAGCGCGGGAATCGTTCTCGTGCTGCTGGCAATTGTGCTGATTCAGTTGCCGGAGAAGACTGCCGGGCACGAAGAGTTGGTGGTCGAGCCGATCGAGTGAAGGAATCGTCGATGGTCGTTCGGCGGTCGTCGTTCGCCGAACCGGGTCCCCGAACGACCATCGACAATCGACCAACGACGTTTTTGCTACACCAGGCTCTTTCCCTTAGTCTCCGGCAGTAGCGTTGCCATCAAACTCGCCAGGAAAAATGCCGCTCCACAAAGATAAAACGCCCAGCTCAGCCCTTTTGCCTGGCCGACTCGTCCGATCACAAAGGGAGCGATCGAGCTGAGGGTGCGTGCGCCGTTGTAGGTAAAGCCCAGGGCGCGGGCACGAACGCGCGTCGGGAAAATCTCGCTCGCGATAATCCCCGAGCCTGAGAAAAATCCCGTTCCAAAATAGGCGACGATCGTTCCCAAGACCAACACCGCGGCCGGAGAATGGGCCATTGCATAAAGCGGCACGAGGACTGCGGCGCCAAAGGTGAAGAGCATAAAAGATCTGCGGCGTCCCAGATGATCGGCGATCCAGCCAAAGCTGGCGTATCCAGGGAACATCCCGAAGAGATTCAGCACGATGAGAAGCGTTGCGGTGCCCATGACACCGAAACCGCGTCCGCCTTGTTCGACGGGAAGCGAAAGGTAAGGCGGAATCCATGTGAAAAGTCCCCACCAGCCGAACATTCCGAAAAAGTTGAGGAAGAGAAGAACGATCGTACTCTTACGATAAGGCGGGCTGAATAGGAGAAAGAATGAATCATCCTTCGGTGTCTCCTGTGCCCGCTGCGGTTCCAGCTTTTGGTCTTTCTGTTCCTCCCACATCCTCGACTCAGGCACGCGACGTCGCACCCAGAGCGTCACCAGGGCGGGCAGAATTCCGACGAAGAACACGAGGCGCCAGTTGCCAAAGCGCAGAACAATCCCCGCGACCAGCGCGGCGAGCGCGTACCCAATCGCCCACGAACTCTGCACCAGGGAAATCGCCTTCGCCCGCCATTCATCGGGCCAGGTTTCCGCGACCAGAGTCGCACCCGTGTTCCATTCGCCGCCCATGCCCAGCCCGAGGATGAAGCGAAACACGGCCAGCATCAGCACGGTGGTTGAGAGTCCGGAGGCGAATGAACAAATCGAATAAGTCAGGATGCTGAGCATCAGGGCGCGTTTACGCCCGATGCGGTCGGCGATGAAGCCAAAGATCACGCCGCCGATGCCCGAAGCGAGCAGCGTGAGCATGTTCAGAAAGCCGGCCGTTCCTTTCGACATCCCAAGATCGCGCATCAGGTACACGAGCACGAGGGAGTAGAGCATGGCGTCAAAAGCGTCGAGCATCCAGCCGAGAGCGGCCGCGAATAGCGTCCGGCGTTGTGCCGGGGATGCTTGCTTCAGGAGTTGGATGGGGCCGATGGCCATGCGGGGAGCGATTGTAGCAGCGGGGTGGGGGACAATTCAGTTTGTTTGTAGGCGGGCGCTCGATCTTCGCAAATACGTCTGTGCTTTTCGCACGTCGCGCCCAATTTGCTCTTTTAGCGCTTCGACAGACGGAAATTTGATTTCGTCGCGCAGGCGATCGAGGAAATGCAGTTCCACTTCTGTTTCCGCCGTCAGTTCGAGCGGATGGAAATTGAGCAAGTGAGATTCCACAGCAAAAGAATCGGCGCCAAACGTCGGGCGGTAGCCGACGTTGGTGACCGAGTCGAAGCATTCTGCGCCAACCCGGATGCGCGTGATGTAGACGCCGTTTTTCGGCACGAGTTCTTCGTAGTGTGCAAGGTTAATGGTGGGCACGGTGTATTTCGCGCCATAGCCGCGCCCTCGACCAGGAGTCGACAAGATGCTGAAGGGACGCCCCAGCAGGTGGCGGGCGCGACTCACTCCTCCTTCGAAAAGCAGCCTGCGGATGTGGCTGCTCGATACTGCTTCGCCGCGCAACCGCATCTCGGGATAGTCGTGCACTTCAAATCCCATCTCCTGGCCGAGTTCACGCAGGATGCGAACGGTTCCAGCGGCTTTGTGTCCGAAATGGAAGTTGTAACCCTCGTGGACCTCATGGGCGCGTAGACCTTTTTTCAAGATTTCATAACCAAAATCGTAGGGCGTCATGAGCGATAAATCGCGGGAAAAGGGAAGCAGGAAAACAGCATCGACACCCGTCGTTTCGAGCAACCGCAGTTTTTCCGAAAGCGGAGTGAGAAGTTTAAAATCTAGATCTGGCCTTAGAATGCGCACCGGGTGGGGCTCGAACGTAACCACCACGGAGCGGGCTTCGGTCGCCTTCGATCGCCGCACAATTTCTTCGATCACGCGGCGGTGAGCGCGGTGCACTCCGTCGAAGTTGCCGACGCTGACCACCGTCGGTCCAAAGTCGCTGGGGATATCCTCGAGTTGACGGAACGTGAGCATTCTAGATTTCAAAGTCCAACTTCATCCCGTCGAAGGCCAACTGCACGCCCGGCGGCAACGCGGCATTCGTCGCTTCGTGCGGCAGGTCATGGCAGATGTGGGTGAAGAGGGCGCGCTTGGGTTTCACCGCGTCCACGATCTGCAACGATTTCGCGATCGTCGAATGCGTCGGATGCGGCGTGTAGCGCAGCGCGTCCAGAAAAAGAATGTCGAGACCGCGCAGCTTCTCGAGCGTCTCTGACGGAACCTCGCTGTGATCGGTGAGGTATGCCGCCGATCCGAAGCGGTAGCCGAGGATCGGGGTTTCACCATGGATCACAGTCAACGGCTCATACTTCGCTCCGAAAAGTTCGACCGACCCCTCGATCGGATGCAGTTCGACTTGCGGCAGTCCGCCGAACTTATAAGCCGGTTCAAAAATGTAGCGAAACATGTTGCGCAGGAAATCGCAGGCTCGCGGCGCCGCATAGAGCGGGAGCTTGCCGGGTTTGTGTTTATAAGTCAGCGGACGCAGATCGTCGATCCCGAGGATGTGGTCGGCGTGCGTGTGTGTGTAGAAAACAGCGTCGAGTTTCGTGATCTTCTCGCGCAACGCCTGCTCGCGGAAATCGGGAGTCGTGTCGATGAGGACGTTTCGGCCGTCGTAGCTGATCATGACCGAAGGCCGGGTGCGCCGGTCGCGCGGGTCGGTGGAGCGGCAGACGGCGCAATCGCAGCCTATCGTGGGCACGCCCACCGATGTGCCGCTTCCGAGTACCGTCAGAGTCGCCTGCATCAGCCGTTCGTGCCTGTGATGGGCCCTGGCGCCTGCGGAGGACGAGCCAAGGCGTTGGTTACCTCCACATAGGCCATTCGAAGTTCGTAAAGACAGTTCTGAAGAAAGTTCTGTTCCTTCGGAGTGAGATTGCCTTTGGTTTTTTCGGCGATCATGCCGAGCGTATCGATAGTTTGGCGTGCGCCGATGATGTCCACGCCAGGCTGGCCGCCCGGCTCCTGCATCATGCCCATCTGCATCATCGCCGTCATATAGAGCGAGGCCATGAAGCGCTCAAAACTCACTTCGAGTTCCTTTGCGGAGTGCCCGCTGAGTTCGACGCGGGCGTCGAGATCGCGCGACGACTGTTTGTACGCGTCGTGTTGTACCTGCTGCTCAGAGGCGGTGGGGGGCTCGGGAATATCCGATCCGGCGGCTGGTTCGGCGACCGCGGTTGCGGTCTGGGGCGCTGAGGGCGCTATCGTTGAAACCGCCGACGAAACGGGAGCGGCCGGTGCTGTGTCTGCCGCTGGCAGAGCTGTGGCCGTCGTGTGTTGCTCTTCGGTAGAGTCGCGCAACTCCCCCTCGGTCGTGAACAAGCGTCGATCGCTTACTTTGAATTCACTTTCTTCTCTTCGTTTTTGAGCCATAGGATGTACCTGGTTTTCTAGAAATTCGGTCTCAGATTAGATGATGGGAAGCGACGCGGGCTTCAAGGCCGCGGTTCCCGCTCGTAGTTCTTTTTCCGCGGCCTCTCGCCGCAAGTAGCCCAACGCCACAGCCCGATCGCCGTTTTGCAGGGGCAGAATCGCACTGCTCGTGATCTCGCCGACTTCTTTTTCGGCGTCACTGGCAAAAATCTTTGCGCCTGGTTCTGGCAACTCGCCGTTCACCGCGAACGCGCCAAATTGCCGATGAACCGCGCCACGCGACCGGATGCGCTCGACAATCTCCTGCCCCAGATAGCAACCCTTCGTGAAATTCAAAGCCCGCGTCTGTCCCGTTTCCTGCGGCAGATCGCGTTCGCGTATGTCCACGCCAAATTGGGGGATACCGCGCGATATGCGGAACAAATTGAGCGCGGTCGAGCCCGTGGGTCGTGCTCCTGCCTCGACTAACGTACCCCATAGTTCGGCAACGTGATCGGGCGAGATCCACACTTGCCAGGAGTCGGCCGCTTCTTCGCCCGAGTGCACAACGGTTACGGGATGCTGCCGCCAAACGAGATCTGCGAATTGCAAGTGCGAGAGATCCGTCTTCGGAACACCCGCCAGAATCCCCGCCCGTTCGAGCACATTTCGCGAGTCAGGTCCGGTCAATCCAACCGCTGTTAGTGTCCTGCTCATGTCGGCGATCTCAACGTCGTCGGCGATGATGTAGCGATCGAACAACTCCAGTACTTTGGCTTTCTGTCCGAGTTCCGTGTCTACAAGCAGAGATTCCCCGCGCTGAAATACGTACAAATCAGCCTGAATACGTCCCTGGGGATTCAAGAGAAAAGCATAGACGCCGTGTCCGGACGCGAGGTCGCGGACATTGTTGGTGACCATCCCGTTCATCCAGCGGACGCGGTCGCTGCCCGTCACCGCGATCTTGGCTCGGCAGCTCAAATCATAGATGCCGCAGCCAGCGAGCAACCCTTGGAACTCGCCGCGAACGTCCCCGAAGTCAGGGGCGGTTGCCGCCTTCCCGTGTTCGGCCGGGTTCGCCCCATGGATCGTCGTCGAAGTCATAGTCACTACTTCAATTATAGCGAAGGGTGAATGTCGATCGTGTTTTCGCCGATCGTAAAACGTCGAGTTTCTGACTGGCATAGGCCTGTGCTAACGTTGCGTAAGTGAGTAACAAAAAAAGAATTGCGGTGATTCCCGGAGACGGAATCGGCAAAGAAGTCATCCCCCAGGCTCTAAAGGCCATCGAAGCCGCTCGAGCCGCCGTCGAATTCACCTCGTTCGACTGGGGAGCCGACCGCTATCTAGCCGACAAGGTTACGGTCCCGCCCGACGGCTTCGCCGCTCTGGCTCGCGATTTCGACGCGATTTTGGTTGGTGCGTTCGGCGATCCTCGCGTGCCTTCGAATATTCATGCGAAGGAAATTCTGCTGGGGATGCGCACGAAGATGGACCTCTTTGCCAACGTCCGGCCAGTCCGCCTGCTGGATGCTTCGCTTTGCCCACTAAAAGGAGTCGAGCCGAAAGACCTCGACTTCGTGGTCATTCGTGAGAATACCGAAGGTGTCTATGGCGACCTCGGAGGCGTTTTCAAGCAGGGAACAGCGGACGAAGTCGCAATCCAGGAGGACATCAATACGCGCAAAGGAGTCGAGCGCATCATTCGCTATGCGTTTGAATACTGCGCGAAAAACAAGAAGCATGAATGATTCCCCGCGCCGCCGCGTCCTGATGTGCGATAAATCGAATGCCATGACCCATGCGGGCGGTTTGTGGCAACGCGTCTTCAAAGAGGTCGCGGCTGAGTACCCGCGGATTGAGGCGCAGCACATGTATGTGGACGCGCTCTGCATGCAGATGGTGCGCGACCCGCGTGGGTTTGATGTCATCGTCACGAACAACATGTTCGGCGACATCATCACCGACCTCGCAGCGGGATTACAGGGTGGCCTCGGAATGGCCGCGAGCGGCAATCTTCGTCCAGGAGAAACGTCGATGTTCGAACCGGTACATGGATCTGCGCCGCTCATCGCTGGGAAGAACGTTGCCAATCCTTTCGGCGCGATTCTCACGGCGGCGATGATGCTGGCGCATCTGGGAATGCCGGGCGAGGCGCAGAAGATCGAGGATGCCGTACTGGAGGCCGTACGGCAGAAAGAAACCACTATCGATATCGGCGGAACTCTGGGAACTCGCGAAGCGGGCCGGCGAGTGGCGGATCGCATATCTTAACTAGCTCTCGGATCTGGTTTTCTGATTTAGGCTCGGCTCCGACCTCCCGCCAGTAATGCCAGTTCCCGCCATTTCCAGTGGCAATCCACGTTGGCAAATCCGATCTCGCGTAGCCACTGCAGTTGGGTCGCAACATCAAGAAGCTTATTGGAGGGGTCCTCGGTCTCAACTGTATAGCCGATCCGGCTCAGGAACTCTTCGTGTAACTCCTGCGTGGGCGACGCAACGTGTTCAAGATTACAGAAAACACCGCCGGGATTCAGTAGTTCATGGATCTCGGAGTAGAGCGCACGTTTCCGCTCATGAACAAGATGATGAATCGCGAAACAAGAGACGACTGCATCGAACTGGCCGAGGTCTGGAAGCGGATCGTCCAGACTGTGCCTCACCACGGCAACGGAACTTTCGCCGGCAAATCGTTTGGTGGCCGCATCAATCATCGCCGGGGAAAAGTCGATTGCGACCCCTTCTGTGTTCGGGTGTTCTCGCCTTAGCAGGGCCAACAGTCGCCCGTCGCCTGTTCCTAAGTCGAGAATTCGCCTGGCGGTCGTAGGAATGAATTCGAGCAACGTCGATTCGCCTTCACCGCGATGGGCGATTGAGTCGGCCCGTTCAAGGTAGTCGAGGACGTGATCGGTACGATCCCAGAGATTGATAGTCATGCAAGAGTATAAACTCGACTGAATGGACAATTTCAAGGTGAGCACTCGAAAACTCCGGCCATGGTTGTGCCAGTTCGCTGTCTTTGTGGTGCTGGCGACCGAGCTCTGGGGACAATCGCAGACTCAGTCCGGAGCCGACCAGGCCGCCCGCTCCGCACAACCAGAAACCACGATCTCCTCGAAAGAAGCGAAAGAACTATTTCGCTCCGTCGACGAAATTCTGAAGTTTGCCAGCGACGATACCGGCCTTCCGATTAAGCACGAAGTCAAGCGCAAGCTGACCAAGCGCGATGAGGTGCAGTCCTATGTCGAGAAGAACATGCGCGAAGATAAGGATGCAAAGCGCCTCGAGCGGTCAACCGAAGTGTTGAAGAAATTTGGATTGCTGCCGCGAGATTTCGATCTGCCAAAGTTCCTCGTCGCCATGCTGCGCGAGCAGGTTGCTGGGTACTACGACGTCAAGACTAAGACCGTGAATCTGTTGAACTGGCTCGACGCCGAGCAGCAAAAGCCGGTCCTGGCGCACGAACTGACGCACGCCTTGCAGGACCAATCTTTTGGCATTGAAAAATGGATGAAGGGATCAAGGCCCGACCTCGACGACAAGAATAAAAATGATGACCCCAGCGCCTCCGACATCGCGACCGATGAGGAAAGCTCGGCACGCCAGGCGGTTGTCGAAGGGCAGGCGATGGTGGTCTTGCTCGATTACACGCTCGCTCCGACGGGAAAGTCGATGCTGGAATCCCCGCAAATCGTTGAGGCGCTCAAGCAGAGTATGCTCGCCGGTTCGGCGGACTCGCCAGCGTTTCGCGAAGCTCCCATCCTGCTGAAAGAAGAGCTGACGTTTCCGTATCGCTACGGGCTCGATTTTACCGGCGCTCTGTTGCAGGCGGGCGGCAAAGAACTGGCCTATGCGGGCGCGTTCAAGGATCCTCCGAAAACGACGCGCGAAATCATGGAACCTCAGACGTACCTGAATCACGAGAAACTTGAGCCCATGAAGATGATCGACATGGGCAAAGACTTCAAGGACTATGACGCTTTCGACATCGGTGCGATGGGCGAACTCGACGTAAACATTTTGGTGGAGCAATATGCGGGCGCGGACGAGGCACGCGAGGTTTATCCCGAATGGCGCGGTGGCTATTACTTTGCCGGGAAGCCCAAGACGAATAAAAAGGCCAATAAAAAGGCTGATAATAATGAAGACGCGCCGATCGGAGTCCTCTACGTGTCACGCTGGTCGAGTCCGGCAGCGGCCGCTCAATTCGCTGCCATCTACGCGAAGTCGCTGGCTCAGCGCTATAAGCAACGTGAGGGGCTTGCTCCGGATGGCAAACCCGCCGCGGATGCTCCGCCCCCCGAGTCGTGGCGAACCTTGCGCGGTCGCCACTCGTGGCTGACCGAGGAAGGCGTCGTGGTGATCGACGTGCGCGGCGACGAAATCCTGATCAGCGAGAGTCTCGACGGCGAAACGACGAAGCGAGTTGCTTCGGACTTCTGGCCGGTCGCCGACGCCACTCCCGCCAAGCCGTGACCTTCCCTCTTGTATAATCGTAAGTTCCGCAGCCGTACGTCGTAGTCCATTTTTATCCCCCTTCAGGAGCGCACTTGCAGCAGGCAGAGATTGGCATCATTGGTGGCAGTGGTCTGTACCACATGTCGGGTTTCAGCGACGCTCACGAGGTGCAGCTAGAGACGCCGTTTGGCGATCCCTCCGACGCCTACATTCTTGGAACTCTCGGTGGCCGGAAGGTTGCTTTCCTCGCTCGCCACGCTCGCGGGCATAAGCTTCTTCCGAGTGAACTGAATTTTCGCGCTAATGTTCACGGCTTTAAACAGCTGGGGGCCGAACGCATCATTTCGGTTTCGGCCGTGGGGTCGCTCAAAGAGGAGCACAAGCCACTCGACTTTGTGATTCCAGACCAGTTCTTCGACCGCACCCGGCATCGCGTCGACACATTTTTTGGCGAGGGCGTCGTGGCCCACGTTGGCTTTGGAGATCCGGTGTGCGGCGAAGTGGCAACCGTTGTCCGCGATGCCTGCCAGGCCACGGGTGTTTCCTCGAAGCTCGGCGGCACCTACATTTGCATGGAGGGCCCGCAGTTTTCTACCAAGGCCGAATCGAATGTCTACCGCAGCTGGGGAGCCGACGTGATCGGTATGACCAACCTGCAGGAGGCAAAGCTCGCGCGCGAAGCGGAGATTTGCTACGTAACCATCGCAATGGTGACCGACTATGACTGCTGGCATCCGCATCATGACTCAGTGACGGTGGAACAGATCATCGCTGTGCTCGGCAAGAACGCCGAGAACGCCGCCAAAGTGGTGAAAGCCAGCGTATCAGCGATGCCGGTGACGAGGTCTTGCAAATGCGGATCGGCCCTGGCGCATGCCATTCTCACCGACCGCGCAAAGATTCCGCCGGCCACGAAAGAAAAATTGCAGCTGATCTTAGGGAAGTATCTGAAATAAGGCGTTGGTCGTGAACGCCAACGACCAAGGACCAACGACTAACGACGAACGACCGACAAAACGGAGACGCATGAGCATTCTGGTAGTGGGTTCGGTAGCTTTTGACGATATCGCGACGCCCTCGGGTAGCGTGAAAAACATTCTTGGCGGGGCAGCGACTTATTTTTCGCTGGCAGCGAGTTATTTCACCGATGTACGGGCTGTCGCGGTGGTGGGCGAGGATTTCACGGCCGAGAACGAAGCCGTGTTCACGCGGCGCGGCGTCGATACGCGCGGCATCGAGCGCACTTCGGGGAAGACCTTCCGCTGGGGCGGCCAGTATCTCGACAATCTCAACGAGGCGAAAACCGATTTCACCGAACTCAACGTATTCGAGAAGTTTCAGCCGCGCATTCCGAAAGAGTACGCTGACACGCAGTTCTTGTTCCTCGCCAACATCCACCCGACATTGCAAACGGCGGTTCGTTCAGAGATGAATGGAGTGCAACTGACCGGCGGCGATACCATGAACTTCTGGATCAAAGGCACTCCGAAAGAGCTGGCCGAAACGTTGAAGCTGGTGAATGTGCTGTTGATCAACGACACCGAAACGAAAATGTTGGCGGGAGAGTCAAACCTGCCCCGAGCGGCAAAGAAGGTTCTCGCCATGGGGCCGAAGGCGCTGGTGGTGAAACACGGCGAATATGGCGCAACGATTTTCTTCCGCGAAGGAGCGTTCGGTATCGGGGCACATCCTTTTCGCGCCCCGGCGTTGCCGATCGAAGAGGTGAAAGATCCGACGGGAGCCGGTGATTCCTTCGCCGGTGGCTTCATGGGCTACATCGCTTCGCAAGGCGAAATCAATCGGGAAGTGCTCAAGCGCGCTTTGTTTTACGGCGGAGTGATGGGATCGTTTGCCGTGGAGCGCTTTGGGACGGAGCGCCTGCAAAGTCTTAGTCGTGAGGAGATCGACGCGCGCTTCCAGATCTTCCGCGAACTGACGCACCTGGAGTAATTGAGTAAAGCAGCGCTTCAACGCTGCGTTATGGCTTTTTGATTGCGGCCTAGGCCGCTGAGGTCGCAACCTTTGAAAGTACAGCCAGCCGTCGCGAGTGACCGAAGTAGTTCTCAGGTTGCCGGGGCTGCGGTCCTCGTATCCCTCTTTTCGTTTCTCTACTACTTTCAGCACGGCGACCTACTTCTCTATGGCGACGCCGTCGCCCACATCAACATCGCGCGGCGGGTGTTCGATTCGCTTACTCCGGGACCGTTGCAGTTAGGAACCGTCTGGTTGCCCCTGCCTCATGTGTTGATGATGCCGTTTATTTTCCCGGATGCTTTGTGGCAAAACGGAGTGGGCGGTTCGATCCCCTCGATGATCGCCTACGTCTTGGCCATAATGGGGATTTTTCGACTCGCGCGAACGCTTCTCGAAGCCAACGAGCGCACGAGACAGGCAGCATCTCGGGGCGCTTGGACGGCGGCTTTCGCCTTTGGCGCAAATCCCAACCTCATGTACATGCAGGCGACGGCGATGACCGAGACCATCTATCTCGCGTTCTTCGTCTGGGCGGTCGTGTTCTTCTCGGAATTTATTCGCAGCCTGCGACAGAGCGAAAAATTCGCGCTCGGGCCAGACACACGCTCCTCTTTGTCGCGTTGCGCGGGTTGTTTGGCGGGAGCTGAACTTACTCGTTACGACGGATGGATTCTCGCCAGTGTGATCGGAGTGGCAATCGTTGTGATCGCACTGAGCCGATGGCAGACTCGCGGCCTGCGCCGTGTTGCATTGAAGTTTCTCCTGCTGATCGCCGTCGCTCCTATCCTATGGCTGGCATATAACGCGACCGTGTATCGCAACCCGCTCGAGTTTGCGAACGGTCCGTATTCCGCAAAAGCGATTGAGCAGCGCTTCCAGGCACCGAACCCGGCTCTGCACAACGCACCGGTCGCGGCCCTCTATTTTCTGAAATCGGGACAGCTCAACATGGCGATCGGAAACTGGGGCCGGTTTTGGCTCGCGGCAGCCTTGATGGCGTTGGCGATCGCTGTGTGGAGACTGCGGGCGCAATCGATCTCAATGTTACTTCTCTGGGTCCCTTTGGTCTTCTACGCGCTGTCGATCGCCTATGGCTCGGTGCCCATTCACGTCTCTACGTGGTGGCCGTTTGCGACATTCAACCAGCGATACGGGATACAGCTTTTGCCGATGTTCGCGGTCTCGGCGGGAGTGCTGACCGCTTTAGCCTTTCTCTCTGCCGCAGGGAAACGCCACGGAGGGAAAGTCGCCGCGCTGGTGTTGGCGCTCATCGCCGCCAGTTATTTCTCCGTATGGAAGGCGACCCCAGAATGCTTGAAAGAAGCGCAGCGGAACTGGGACATCCGCCGGCCTTTGAATGCGGCCGTGCAGCGCGCGGTTCAGGGACTGCCGCGAAATTCGATTTTCCTGATGGACCTTGGCGAGCACGTCGGAGTCATGCAGCAGGCCGGCATCCCATTGCGCCGTGTGGTCAACGGCGAAAATCATCGACCCTGGAAAAAGCCATCCGATCCCGAGGGCCTCTGGGAACGCGCACTGGCTGACCCGCAGCAATACGTGGACTATGTGATCGCTTTCGACGGTGACCCCGTCGATCAAACCGCGAATCACGCCAGTCTCAAAGAGTTGATGGAGATTCACGCGACCGGTCAGCCGCGTGCTCATATCTACGCGACCGGTCGCGCTATCGCCCCGAATCAATCGCGTTAACCCTAAGTCCAAACCCTTCAGAAATAAGCTGGATAGCGGTGATAAAATCCGCTCAAAGTAAGCGAGCGAAATTAGAACGCGAAGTGAACGCGGTCCGTTCCATGAGCGAAGTATTGCGAAACAACCTGGGAGTGGTGCTGACCTCGACGGTCGCGAGGCTTTTTGTTGCTGCGATACTCGGTGGCGCCATCGGCTTGGAGCGGCAAATGCGGCACAAGCCGGCCGGCCTGCGCACGAACATCTTCATCTGCTTCGGCGCGGCCATGTTCACGATCCTGTCGCGGCAACTTGCGGGCGTGGAATCGGACAGTGCCCGGATCGCAGCGCAGATCATCCCCGGTATCGGCTTCATTGGTGCGGGATCGATCCTGCATGCGCGCACGTCGGTGACCGGACTGACGACCGCCGCCACGCTGTTTGTCGTGGCATCGATCGGGATGGCCGCTGGCGGCGGCCTTTACATGATTGCGTTCTTCGGCACCATCATGATTCTGATTTCTCTGGTTGTACTCGGACGAATGGAAGCCGTCTTTTCGCTCAAGGCGTTTGCGACCACGTATGAGGTGACCGGACGGAGTGTGGACGGGATGCTTCGCGAAGTGAATCGTGTTCTTGACGCCGAGCAACTGACAATGCACAGCGTGCACGTAGCCGAGGCCGACCCTGATTTCCGTCTGGTGTTCTCAGTGGATGGCGAGCAAGACCTGCAAAAAGTGTTTTCGATACGGCTGCACGAATCAAACGCGTTTGCTACCGTCAGCACTCTCGGATCCATGGAACACGAATGAGTCACGAATGAGTGCGGCCGAGTACCAATCTTCGCCAGCAACACTCCCGTTTACGAAAGCGTCGGCGTGCGGTAACGATTTCCTGATCGTCGAAGGCAAACACGCGTCCGGTGAACTGTCTGTAATCAGCCGGCGAATGTGCGATCGCCACAACGGAGTAGGAGCAGACGGCGTGGAATGGGTGTTCCCGGACGCGGAAGCCGACGTGACCGCACGACTGATCAACGCCGATGGGTCTGAGGCGGAGGTTTCGGGCAACGGCACGCGCTGCGTCGCGGCCGAGATTTGCTCGCGACAGGATAAAGATAAAAAAGAAGTCGTTGTGATGACCGGCGCCGGATTAAAGTCCTGCCGGCTGATTGCGCGGCGAGGGTCGACGTTCGAGTTCGAAGCGGACATGGGAGTGCCGGACGTCGGCGGTGAGTTGGCCATTGATGTCGCTGGCGTGGTTGGGATGAAGGTTTCGATGGGTAATCCACATTACGTGATCTTCGGGGAAAGCTTTCCGGATGGTTGGCAGAAACAAGGAGCGCTGATCGGGACACAGCCGCAGTTTCCGCAAGGGACGAATGTGGAGTATGTGGTTGTCCGCGGACCGAATGAGATCGAAATACGGTTGTTTGAGCGCGGCGTGGGAGAGACGCTGTCTTCGGGAACAGGATCGTGCGCTGCGGCGGTGGCTGCTGTTGCCAGCGGACGGGTCACATCGCCGGTGACGGTCGTCGCGCCCGGGGGGCCGCAGGTCGTGCGCTGGGAGAAACACGTCTATCTGCGCGGTCCGGCGACACTCGTCTGTCGTGGAGAATTCTTCGTTTAACGTCGTTGTTGAACATCGTCGTTGAATGTCGTCGTTTAACATCGCCCTAGTAAGATCGTTCAGATGTCCTCTGTACTGCAAAATCCGCGAATTAAACCGCGCGCGCTCCGTTCGGGAGACAAGGTCGGAATCGTTGCCCCTGCTTCGAACGTCAGGCGCGAAGAGTTGGAGGTGGGTTGCGCCGCGCTTCGTAGCCTCGGTTACGAGCCTGTTTATGAGGACTCGATCCTGGACCGCGATCTGTATTTCGCCGGCTCATTCGAACGCCGAGTTCGCGAACTGGAAGAGATGTTCGCCCGCGATGACATTCGCGGCATCGTTTGTGCCCGTGGTGGATATGGATCGAACTATCTCTTACCTGCGCTCGATCTCAAGAAGGTCGCGTCGCATCCGAAGATCTTTGTCGGGTACAGTGATGTAACGTCGCTGCTGACGTGGTTCGCCGACGCAGCCAACCTGGTGACCTTTCACGGCCCCATGGTCGCCAAAGACTTTGCTGTTGCCGATGGCGTCGAACTTGCCTCGTGGCAGGACGCGGTCAGCGGAGCGTCAGACTGGGAGATCGGCGAAGGCTCGGGCGCGAATCCGCTCGTCGCGGGTTCGGCGGAAGGAACGCTCTACGCTGGATGTCTTTCGATTCTGGCTGCCTCGCTCGGTACTCCATATGAAATACAAACCGCGGGAGCAATTCTGTTCATCGAGGACGTCGCGGCGAAGCCCTTCCAGATTGACCGCATGCTCATGCAGTTGAAACTCGCGGGCAAGCTGAAAGACGTTCGTGGAATCATCTTCGGCGAAATGCTCGATTGCAGGCAAAGCGCGAATCAAGACTATTCCTTGCAGGATGTCGTCCTGCGAGTGGCCGGGGATCTGGGGATTCCGGTGGCGTTCGGCATGCGTTCGGGGCACGTTTCGCGTGCGAACATTACGTTGCCGATCGGCGTGAGAGCACGGCTTGAGATCGGCGATGGCGTCAAATTGAAAATTCTGGAGTCCGCAATCAGTTTGTAAAATGATTAACCTCTCTACAAGCAATCGGAAGCACATCCATCTGATCGGGATTTGCGGGACGGCGATGGCGTCGCTCGCGGGCATGCTGCGGGAGCGCGGCTTTCGCGTCACAGGGTCGGACGCCGCGGCGTATCCGCCGATGTCGACGTTTCTCGAATCCTTGGGCATTCCAGTCGCGCAACCGTTTGCCGAGGAGAATCTTGATCCTCGTCCTGACCTGGTGGTTGTGGGCAACGCGCTTTCTCGCGGAAACGTTGAATTGGAATTGGTTCTCGATCAGCGCATCCCGTTTTGCTCGATGCCGCAGGTTCTGCACGACGAGTTTCTGGTCGGCAAAGACGTTCTCGTGGTCGCTGGGACGCACGGCAAGACCACGACTACATCGATGCTCGCGTGGATCTTTGAGGCTGCGGGCCTCGAGCCATCGTTTCTGATCGGCGGAATTGCGGAGAACTTTGGACGCAGTTTCGGGCTCGGTAACGGGAAGCACTTCATTCTCGAAGGCGATGAATATGACACGGCCTTCTTCGATAAGGGCCCAAAGTTTCTTCATTACTTTCCAGATTCTGTAATCCTGACTGCGGTTGAATTCGATCACGCCGACATCTACAAAGACCTTGATGCCGTGGAGACGGCGTTCAAGCGCTTAGTAAACCTTGTTCCGCGACGTGGACGCATTATCGGATTTGAAGCGAACGAGACTTCGGATGGGAGTTCGAAAGAAGGACAAAATGCCAGCATCAACCGCTGTCTGCAAAAAGCCTTTTGTCCCGTCGAACGTTACGGGGCTTCCGATCATGCGAACTGGAAAGTTACGAACTTAAAATTGGGCGAAGAACGAACGTCCTGGTCGGTGCTTCGTTATGGACAGCATTGGGCGGATTTCGAATTTGCACTTGGTGGCGAATATAACGTCTGGAATGCGACAGCTGCCGCCGCGTTGGCCGCAAGCTATGAAATTCCGAAAGAGGCGATTGCTGAGGCCCTGCGCACTTTTCGCAGCGTGAAGCGCCGGCTCGAAGTAAAGGCGCAGGTCAACGGGGTGACTATCATCGACGACTTTGCGCATCATCCTACCGCCATCGAACAGACGATTCACGCGCTGCGGGCGCGGTATCCGCAATCGCGTCTGTGGGTGGTGCTTGAGCCCCGTTCGAATACGCTCCGCCGCAACGTGCTACAGGATGCGCTTGCGCGGAGCCTGTCTTTTGCCGATCAGGTCGTCGTGGCGGCAATCTTCAGGTCAGACGCGATTCCCGAGCCGGAGCGGCTCGACCTCGATCACGTCGTCCGCGAAATTCAGCAACGCGGCAAACACGCGCGCATTCTCAATGATGCCGACGCGATCGTCGACACGATCGCTCCCGAACTGCGCGCCCACGACGTGGTTGCCATTCTCTCCAATGGCGGATTCGGCGGCATCTATGAGAAGCTTCCCCAGCGCTTGCGCGAGCTTCCTCTGAACGATCCGCGCGGTCAGGATCTCGGCCCGAACGCTCGCGCGATGAAGGTTCCTGGGGAAACAACATAAGTGTTTCGCACCATAGCCATGCTGGCGTTCTGGGCCGCCGCGCTGCCGTTCGCCGCGCTCCTCGGAATCCCGTGGACCTACCTGACCAAAGACATCAGTTTTTTGTACAACACTTGCATGTGGGTCGCTTTCACCGGGGTGCGCATCGCCGGAGTGAGGGTGCGAACGGTCGGTCTCGAAAAAATCGATCCCGCGCGAACCTACATCTTCATGTCGAATCACATTTCCAATCTCGATCCGCCAGTGACGTTGCCCCTGATTCCGCGGCGGACATCTGTGATGGTCAAAAAGGAATTATTCAAAGTCCCGATTCTGGGCCGAATCATGCTCATCGGCTCCTTGGTCCCCGTTGACCGCGGAAATCGCGATGCCGGCATCACGGCGGTGCGCGACGCCGTCAAAGCCATCGAGCAGGGACTCAACATGACCATCTACGTGGAAGGGAAGCGCTCGTTCGACGGCAAGCTGCTGCCTTTCAAAAAAGGCCCGTTCTATCTAGCGCAGGAATGCAACGTTCCGGTCGTGCCCATCACGATTTCGGGAACGGAAGCAGTGATGCCGAAAGCGCGCTTCGCGATCAGTCCGGGAACGGTGACGGTGGAATTTCACGATCCCATCGAGCCAGCCGATTTCGGAGAGCGTGATTGCTTGATGGCCAAAGTGCGGGCGGCGATCAATGGCGGCCTGCCGGTCGATCTGCGGGAGTAATTCTCAGGTGTCGAATTCCAGAGAACGCTAAAGAGTCGCGGCGGCTTTACTTGTTCTTTTCTGGCCCGGGTTTCCGCGTTACGACCCTGGTTCCGTCGGCAGTTGGTTTCGACCAATCGCTCGAGGAAAGAACGCGGTCGACCGTTCGCTCGACTCTCGAGATGAAGCTGACATCCGGGTCAGACGCGCCTGCGGATGTCGCCAAAGTCAGCCCCAGAGGGTTCGTGTTCGGAGCGGGCTCTACCCTTGGCACAAGGTGCGGTTGCTGGGACAGATAACCAATCCACACCATAGTTACGAGGTTGTAGGCAGCACTCTTTATCAAGCTGATTGTCGCTGCGTGACCTTCCCCAAACGCCATCACAAAACTTACCAGGATCAGTTCGACGCTGGCAAAGATTCCGAAACCTACGGCGATGCCGTAGACCGGTTGGCGCCAGTAATTCTTGAAGATCCGGCACAGAAGCATCAGGAGGAGGAACAAACCAACTTCCACCAAGCGCAGGCTGCGATCGAAGGAGAAGACCACTGCCACGACTCGGTCGCCACTGTTTTCGCCACTCGACAACGCTCCGATGATGGCGAGTAGAAACAGCAACCCACATGACCAGCGGAAAATGGTTGTGCCCAGAATCTGGACACCTCCATATTCTTTGAAGAGGCTGCGCAGGATTTCGTCCATGACCACGACAGTAAAGAGCACGCTCAGGGCGTTGCCCGTCCAGTAGACGTCAAAGTAGTCAACGTTCGGGAAATAGTGGTACACGACGAACAAACACGCCGATTTCAGAGTCTGGAACAGGATGTAAGAAAAAAACCGGGGGAACACTGCGTGATACCCACGCCGGACCATGAAGAACAGAAGCGTGATCTGCAACAGCGGGCCGGCCAGCCAACTCCCGTATGTTAACCAGTTCATTTCGTCACTTGTGGGGTGAATTCTCGGAAGCATACCTATCCCTCAACCGCTCCGCAATGGCTAATTTGGGCCATTCGGGCGCGATTTCAGGAATTCACAGTGGCGAAACCTGTTACTCGCTTACTTTATTGTCCGCACTGTCTCTTGCGGCATAAAGGCATTGGATCGCTGCCGTCGGCAACGAGCACTGCCTGTTCCGCTCGAACACCGGCGTTCGTGTGTTTTGGGCGGATCTGAGGAATTGCGCTGTACAAACCAGCCAGAGCAAGGATGGTCAGCAGGACTTCCACTTTCCTATTCATTGGGGGAGGGTCTCCTTTTACACGCATTTCTGCGCGAGGCGAAGTATAAGCCTAAAAGGCCCGCTGGGCGCGGCAAAAGCTGTGGATAATTTTCGCCGCTTGTGCACGGCGCGTTAGCGCGATAACGCCCGCCACTCCAGAGAGTCCGGCTCTCCGGCCGCTCTTACATTTCCATTTCCATCCATAACGAAAATGTAATGTCGGTGTCATCATGCCGTCACAGCTCGTCCACTAGTTATAGGTAGGGGCTGTGGCTCGGTTACTAGCCCTCAGGCCGCGCGACCGATCCTGGTTGCGTGACGAAAAAATCACGAGAAAACAACGAGGAGAGCGATGTCTATGTCACGAAAACCCTCTCGCATCAGTTGGCTGCGACCACTTGTCGTCATGGCGATGGCAGTGGGCCTGAGCGCTTCGGCGTTCGCGCAGTCTCAAGAGTTCCCGACCTATCAGGTAGGCGCGAACCAGAACGGGTCGCAGGGCCCGAACTATCCTTCGACTTTGCCCAACCCGTGGGTGGTCAGTAATGGCCAGATCATCACCCCCGCTGGCACCACGGTCTACCTGGGCATCACGACGCGCGCCAAGGCCATCGCGTTGAACCCGAATGCCGGCACGCACAGCGCTGCCGTGCTTCAAATGGGCGCTCCTCAGGCCGTCACCGTTTTCAACACCCAAACCGGAGCTGTCCTGCAAACCTACAAACCATTCGGCTCCAAGAGCGGCAGTTCCACCGGCATCACCTATACACCGGATGGCTTGCACCTGGTGTTCAGCCAGGACGGCGGCTACGGCCCGGCTTTCGTTGCCATCGCCAACGTCGATCCTGGGACGGGCTTGCTCTCCGACTTCGCCCACGTCAGCGTTCCGCTCGACGTGAACGCCGGCGGCTATCTCACGACCGTCACCTGCTACCCAAACAGCCCTCCGGGGACCACTGGCAGCATTGAAATCCCCTGCGGCCAGACCGTCTCAGTCGTCTCCGATGGCGCGTATACCTCTTATCCCACTGGCGTCGCAGTTTCGCCCGATGCCAAGACTGCTTATGTGGTTCTGGATAACAACGACACCCTCACCAAGATCGACCTCACCCAGCCGAAACCGACGGAAGGTCCAGAAATTCGCGTCGGAAACGTACCGCACAGCGTCATAGTCTCGCCCGATGGAAGCACCGCTTACGTCTCCAACGAAGCTGGACGAATTGCGAAAGAGAAAGATTTCCAGGGATATTCGAACGGCACCCCGGTTGTTGCCGAAAATCCGACTGGCTCCACGGCCACGGGCACCATTTCGGTGGTGAACTTGGCCACGTTTACGGTCACCGGCAGCATCGCGGTCAGTCTTCACCCCACTGGCATGGCGTTTTACGGGCAATACCTCCTCGTTGCCAATGCCTATAGCGATAGCATCTCGGTGATCGATACAACGATCAACAAGGTGGCAAAGACGATCAACCTCGGACTGCCTATTAAGGTGCCCGGTGAACCAGTTGCCGGCGCCGGACCGAACTCGATCGCAGTCGATGCCGTGAACGGCATTGCCTACGTTGCTCTCTACACTGCCAACTCGGTTGCTGTTGTTGACCTCAATGCGGACCAACTCCTCGGACTGATCCCAGTCGGCTATGGGGCCAGCTCGGTCGTGTTGGACGCGGCAGACGGTGAGCTGCTTGTCGCCAACGACAAAGGCATCGGCACCACGGGCTTCGGCGTGGCGCCTCCTCCGACCAACACTGCTGAAAATTCCTACGCTACAGAGTTTGGCGTAACCGATCTGAACACTCACCAGGACCTCGGCACAGTGAGCATCGTTCCCATTCCAAACACCTCGAGCCTATTGGCGATGACGCAGCAGGTCTCAGAGAACAACCACTGGGATCTCACGGAAAATATCAAGTCCGCCTCCGGTGGCAGCGCAAAGAAAGCTCCGGTCGCGATCCCGGCAAAAATCGGCGATCCTTCGCTGATCAAGCATGTTTTCGTGATCATCCGTGAAAACCGCACCTACGATCAGATGATCGGTGATGTGGCCGGCGGCAACGGCGATCCATCGCTGGCAGTCTTCGGCGACGGATCCGCAGCTGGCAGCACTCCGGTCTCGCCTAACGCGCACGCGCTTGTGGAGCGCTTCCCGCTTTTGGACAACTTCTACAACGCGAGCCGGCAGTCGGCAGACGGTCACAACTGGATCGTGCAGGCCATGGCTCCTTACTCCGATGACATCCAGTCGCCGGACTGGCTGCGCGATTACCCCTCCAACGGTGGTGATGCGATCGCCTACCAGAAGGCTGGCCACCTGTGGGATGTGGCTGTCAAGGCCGGCGTCTCGTTCAAGAATTTTGGCGAGTACATCGAATACAACTCGTTCCTCACGCCGACTGGGTCAACCACCGAGCCGCTCTGGATCGACTTCTACAACGATGTGCAGGCCTACGAGTGTGGCGCTGAGAGCCAGCTCTACAACTTCAACACCGTTGCCTCGCACTCTCCGCTGCCGAACCTGATCAACAACACGGTCCAGAACTACCCACAGTTTGACCTGGGCATTCCTGACCAGTTCCGCTTCGATGTCTGGAATCAGGTTTTCCAGAATGACCTAAAGAACAGCGGCGTACCCCAGTTGGAGTTCATGTGGATCAGCTCTGACCACACCGGCGGCCCGCCGACTGCGCAAGCCATGCAGGCCGACAACGACCTGGCGCTTGGCCGCTACATCGACGCCATCAGCCACAGCTCGATTTGGTCATCTTCTGCGATCTTCATCGAGGAAGACGACGCGCAGACTGGCGTCGACCATGTCGACGGTCACCGCAGTCCTGGCTATGTCGTCAGCCCCTACGTCTACCAGGAAGTGAACCCGGACGGAACTGGAGCTGGCGTTACCGAAGACAGCCACTTCTACACGCAGGTCAACATGACCCGCACGATCGAGCAGATTCTCGGCCTCAAGCCGATGAACCAGTTCGACCTTACTGCCTCGCCGATGACTACGCTCTTCGTCAATAACCCCCCGGCGAACTACTTCCTGCCGTGGACGCACGTACCCAACGCGCTGGCCCTGACCACCGGTGTTAGCCAAACTCCGACCCAGACCGCGATCCCTGCGTGTCCGGCGGCTCCTGTAGCGAAGGCACAGTTAGTGAAGTCTCAGTCCGCTCCAGCAGAGAGCAATGCCGTAAAAGTTCTGCGGGCTGGCTGGATGCAGAAGAAGACGGAAGTCTTCGCTGGCAAGCAGCACACGCCAGACTCCGAAGACTCCGACACTGTCAACCACCTGAACTGGTACGAAGCCACCGGCTTTACGCGCCCCTACCCGGGCGAGAAGACGGTTCGTCCCTGCGACCGACTTCAACCGCGCAGCACCCGTTAAGGATGACGACGGCGACTAAAACACGTCTAGACTGCCAAGGCCCTCTCCCCGATCAACCGGAAGAGGGCCTTTTTTGCGCCTGAAGCACCACAGTCTGAACGCTGAATGCTCGCCGGCGTTGACGACGATCAATCAGCGCTTCTTGTACGTAGGGCCTTTACCAGCTCGGGGAGCCTCGTGTAAGCCGCGCAGCACTTCAACCACAAGCGGTGATCGATGGCGGGACTGCCACTGACCATCGCTCCGGGGGCTACGTCCTGCGGTATCCCGCTTTGAGCGATTGCGATCGCGCCATCCCCGATCTTGACGTGGCCGCTGACGCCTACCTGGCCAGCCAGGACGACGTGGTTACCAACGTCGGTAGTGCCCGCGAGGCCGACTTGGGCGCAGAGAAGCGTGTCTTGGCCGATAACGCAGCTATGGCCAACGTGGACCATATTGTCGAGTTTCGATCCGCGGCCAATGTGCGTCTCTCCGATGCTGGCACGGTCAATGCACGCGTTGGCCTGGATTTCCACGTCACTATCGACGACCACATTGCCAGACTGGACGATTTTGTGCCAGCGAGCTTCGTCGTTTTTGGCGAAGCCGAAACCGTCCGAGCCGACGATCGCGCCGTTCTGGAGGAGCACGTTGTCTCCAAGCAGGCAGAATTCGCGGACCACGGCATGAGCGTGGGCGAAAAAATGGTTACCGATCGTGGCTCCGCGATAGATGACGACGTGGGCCAGCAGGACTGCGTTGTCTCCGATAACGGCGTCTTCGTCAATCACTACATATGGGCCGATGTGGGCGTGCTTGCCGACCTTCGCAGTGTGATGGATGACGGCGGTCGAGTGAACGCCGGGAGCATACTGCGGCGAATGGTAAAACAGCTCGACAGCTTTGGCCCATGCGAGATAAGGATTCCGGGTGCGCAACATTCCCGTGGACAAGGCCGGGAAGTTTTCGGAAACGATCACCGCCGAGGCTTGGGTGGTCTTCGCGGCATGGTTGTATTTCGGGTTCGAGACGAAGGTCAACTGGCCCGGGGCGGCGTTTTCTATGCCTGCAACGGAGGTGATTTCGGTTTCGGGAGAAGCATTTTCCAGGCGGGCGTTTAGGGCTTGTGCGATGTCGGCGAGTCTCATGGTGGTCTCGGGGAATTGTAACAATCAGGTCTCAGGTACTAGGTGTTAGGTGTCAGGAAAAGCAAGAGCGAAAGCATTCCGTCCGTCGATAGCGAGAGATTTTCCTGAGACCTAACACCTGACACCTCGCTCTATTGCTCGAAGAGTGTGACCTGCCGCGTATCTGGCTGACCGCCTTTCCTTCGGCGGTTGGCCGAGCCAATGACGGCCAGAACCGTCAGCGATGTCAGCGCGTCGCGCGGCACGAAGACTCGCTGCGTATTTGACCGGAGATCGGGAGGGTTGACCAAGAATCCTTCGGCTGGATTCTGTGTCAAGTCGTTGGGTAAGATGCCTTCGATCACATCGCTGTCTTTGAACTTCAGGCGGACCCAGAGGCCTTCAGTTCTTGGACGGGTGGCGAAGGTCTTACGGAGCATCAGGTCGGTGTCGGAAAATTCACGGACAAAATAAACCGCCTTGATGTCGCGCAGGTCGATGGCAACGACGTTGCCGGACGTATTGAGCAGTTCGAGTTTGCCTTCGACGACAAAATTTGAGGGAGACACGAATCCGCTGATGGAGTCGCGGTCGTTCTTCCGCACGATAACTTTCTTGTGGGTCGAGGGCATCGGGCTAAAAAATCATCGGGTATAGAGTTGTAGCGTCGTCGTGCGATCGAGCACTAAAAGTCTACGTCAAATGCTGCGGACGGAACTGTCCGTTCCAGGCACAGACCGATTCTCGCACTCTTCTCGTGAATCCGGACAGTAAGTGCCTTCACAGTAGCCAAACTGTAAACCTTGTGTTATTTTCTACAGTTTGCTGGGATTGTGTGTTTAGGGTATAAGTCTAATGTCTAGAGTTAGTTAGATTCCAGCATGCCGACGGCTCGCCGGTGGCGAGCGGTTTCCCTGTGGAAATCTTGTGGATAACGCCCGGTCGAGTCTACGTAAGACTCCCACCGTCAGGCGACTAGGAAGGCATGGCCGATTACATATATACGCTAGAAACCCGGCTCTCCCCGGACCAACAGAAGGCCGTCGCCTTGGTTTCAGACGCCGCCAAAGCGGCGGGGATGAATCTCTATCTCACCGGCGGCGCAATTCGCGACATTATTACCGGTTTTCCCATCCGCGATCTGGATTTTACCGTTCAGGGCAATGCCCTCAAGCTTCAGAAAGATCTGGAGAAGGCCGGAGCCGTCGTAGGCGACGCCGATAGCGAAACGCGCACCTTGCTGCTGACCTTGCCCGGAGGAGTTCGCGCCGAGATTGCGATGGCGCGCTCCGAGCACTATGACAAGCCCGGCAAAGCTCCGCAGATGGCTCCCGCGACGATTATCGAAGACCTGCGCCGCCGCGATTTCACCGTCAACGCGATGGCCTTGTCGTTGAATGAGGGATCGCGCGGGCTGTTGATGGATCCCTTCAACGGAGCTGCCGACATCGAGGCCAAAGTGATCCGCGTGCTGCACAACTACGCGTTTCTCGAAGATCCGTCGCGCATGATTCGCGCCACCCGTTTTACCACACGCTTCCACTGGCCGCTTGAAGAGCGGACGCAGGCGCGATTTGAGTCGGGCAAAGAGAATAATTACATCGAACACATACGCAACTCTAGTATCGGGTACGAGATCGAGCAGCTTGCCTATGAGGACGATGCGCTCGGCGTCTTGAAGGCCTACGAGAAAGAGGGATGGCTGAAGGTGCTGAACGCGCACTGGAGTTCAGCCAAAGCGGATACGGCCGGCCTCGGCGCTCTGATCAAGACGCGGCAGCAGATGAACGAGCTGGGATATACGCCCGATGTAGCGCCTGCGGTGCTTCATTTCCTGACCGAGCGCCTGGGCGACAAGGACATTGCCGATTTGCGGCGAGCGATTCCGCGCAAGGACTTAGTCGAGGCGTGGAAGGATCTCGACGCGAACGCTCATTCGCTGGCCAAGCGGTTGTCGGGCAAGGAAGCGGCGACTCCATCCCGGACGTGGCAACTGTTGTCTTCGGCTCGTCCTGAGATGATCCTGTTTCTGGCGATCACGGCGCGGCAGCAGGCGGTACAGCAGAAGATCAAAAACTTCTTCACCAAATGGCGTCAGGTGCAACAGAAAGTTCCGCTGCTCGAGATGACCGAGTTGCACATCACGCCACAGATGGCGAATTATCCGAAGATAGCGAACGATGTTTTCATGCTTCTGCTGGATGGCAAGTTGCGTTCGCGAACCGAGACGCTCAAATTTCTGAAGCCGCTGGCCCCACCACCACCGCCGCCGCCACCACCGCCTCCCGCGAAAAGAGGCAGAGCAGCGAAGGCTGCGGCCGCTGCAGCTGCGGCAGCGCCGCCAGTTGCGCCCGTCGGCAAGGCCGGCAAGGGCAAGGGGAGGGCTGCGGCAGTCGTGCCACCACCCGTCGCGGTGAAGTTGGCACCGGCGAAGGCCCTGGCGGCTAAATCTTTGCCACCAAAGGCCGCGGTGCCAGCGAAACCGGCAGTAGCCGAAAAGGTCAGCAAGCCTGTAAAGGCTGTGTTGGTCAAAACGGCCAAACTGGTCAAGCCGGCTGCGAAACCGCCCGCCAAGCCAGTGGCTAAAACGAACGCCTCTAAACACAAGAAAAACAAGAAGAAATAGTACGCATTTGGGCCGTTTGTGGCGCAGCCAAAGGCTTATAATGGGGCATGCGTCGCTTTCTCACCCTCGCGGCGTTCCTCCTTGTAATTTCATTGGTGCCTTTGTGCGCTCAGCGCGGCGGACATGCGTCGGGTGGCGGCCACGGAGGATTCAGTGGTCATTCTGGCTTTAGCGGCCACGCTGGAGGTATGTCAGCGTCCGGCGGTTTTCACGGCAGTTCGTTTGCCGCGCGTGGAAGCAGCGTTCACGTTGCCTCAGGATCGCATTCTTCTTCCTGGAATCGGAACGTTCGTGGCCCGCGAATCAACTCTTATCGGTACGGCGATCGCTGCTACGGTTGCCGCGGGTATGGCTATCCTTTTTACGGCTACTACGATCCCTATTGGTGGTGGGATTCATCTTCTTCCTATGATGGAGACGCGGATCGCGAACAAAGCCTAGCCAGCGAGATGAACGCCGAGAATCTCGACGAGCAGCGCATGCTCCAGGAGCAGGACGCATATTCGCAGCCCGCGTATGGCCCGCCGTCGCGGGCCGCGATGCAGACAAGCCGAGAGCAGGCTCCGGCCGATCCGCCGACGGTTCTCGTGTACCGCGATCAGCATCAGCGCGAAATTCAGAACTACGCGATTGTCGGTCAGACCCTATGGAGTTTTTCGCCGCAGCGGACCGAAAAGATTCCGCTCTCGCAACTCGATATTCCAGCCACCACCAAGGCCAACGACGATCGCGGAGTCGATTTCCGCTTGCCGCGAGCGAGCGAAGGGCAATAAGAGCGAAGGGCAATAAGTAAGACTGCGACTATTTCACCAGCCCCTGGCTTTCACTCCTGTGGATAAATTGGCCGCCGCTGTGGCTTCTTTGGCCATTAGAATGGCCTCAACGTGGAATTCGCAACAACGAATCTGCAACATAGAATTCGAACTAGAATTATTGCTGAGCCCCGACAACTAAAGATGACCGAATTCGTCCACCTGCATCTCCATAGCGATTACTCCATGCTCGACGGCGCTTGCGACGTCGAAAAACTCGTCGAGCGGGTTCACGAACTCGGCATGCCCGCGGTCGCCATGACCGATCATGGCAATATTTTTGGCGCGGTCCATTTTGTGAATGCCGCCCACAAGGCCGGAGTCAAACCGATCGTCGGCTGCGAACTCTACATCTGCAAGAAAGACGACCACGTCATCACGCGTACTCCTCCCGACGGCGATACCTATAACCACCTGCTCGTTCTCGCCGAAAACGAGGAAGGCTATCGCAACCTGGTGAAGATCACTTCGGAAGCCTCGCTGCATGGTTTCTATTACAAGCCCCGCGTGAGCAAAAAATTTCTGGCGGAGCATTCGAGAGGGCTGATCGGTCTCTCTGGTTGCTTGAAAGGCGAGGTGGCCGAGCGATTGACGGAAGGTAATTACGAGGCAGCGCGCTCGGCGGCGGGATTCTATCGCGAACTTTTCGGCAAAGACAATTTCTTCCTTGAAATTCAGGACCAGGGACTGGAAATGGAACACCGCATCCATGCGGGCCTGTTCCAGTTGGAAAAAGAAATCGGTCTGCCAATGGTCGCCACCAACGACAGCCACTACCTCTGCGAAGATGACGCCCATGCCCAGGATGTGATGCTGTGCATTCAGACCGGCAAGTCAATTCAAGAGACCAACCGGATGAAGTTCGAAGGCAACCAGTTCTTCGTCAAAAATGGCGATGAGATGCTGCGCGTGTTCAAAGATGCTCCGCAAGTTCTGTCGCGCACGATGGGGATTGCCGAGCGTTGCAATCTTCGACTGGAGAAAGTGCCCAGCCCGTTCCCACACTTCGATGTCCCGGATGGATTCACTCTCGACAGTTATTTCGAACACGTCTCCCGGCAGGGATTCGCGCGTCGGATGGAAACGCTGCGGACTTTGGCCGCCGCTGGGCGGCTCAAACACACATTGTCGGAGTATGAACAGAGATTGACGCGCGAGCTGGCCATCATTCAGCAGATGAAGTTCTCGGGCTACTTCCTGATTGTCTGGGATTTCATCCGCTACGCGCGGGAACGCAACATCCCCGTGGGGCCGGGGCGTGGATCGGCGGCTGGTTCGATGGTCGCGTATTCGTTGAGCATCACCGATATCGATCCCTTGCAGCATGAGCTTCTGTTCGAGCGCTTTCTGAATCCCGAACGTATTTCCATGCCCGATATCGACATCGACTTCTGCATGAACCGCCGCGGCGAAGTCATCGAATACGTCACCCGTAAATACGGGCGTGAAAATGTCGCGCAGATTATTACCTTTGGCACCATGGCCGCCAAGGCTGCGATCAAAGACGTCGGACGCGCCATGGACATGCCTTACAGCGACGTGGACCGCATCGCAAAAATGGTGCCGACTACGCTAAACATCAAGTTAAAAGATGCGCTGACCGAGTCCGCTGCGCTCCAGGAGTCTTATCAGAAAGATCCGCAGGTTCGGCAGTTGATGGACACGGCTTTGAAACTGGAAGGCTTGGTTCGGAATGCTGGCGTACATGCGGCGGGCGTAGTGATTTCGCCTCGTCCTCTGATCGAGCTGGTGCCGCTGCATAAAACGAAAAACGACGAAATCGTCACCGCCTTTGACATGAACGCCATCGAAAAGATGGGTCTGTTGAAGATGGATTTTCTCGGGCTGACGACACTCACCATTCTCGATGACACGGTGAAGTTGATTGTGCAGAAGGGAACGAATCTAGCTCTAGAAAATATTCCGCTCGAAGATCAAACAACATACGAGAAAGTTTTTCACAAAGGATTAACGTCGGGCGTTTTTCAGTTTGAATCGTCGGGTATGCGCGATGTTTTGCGCCGCTATCAGCCCAACTCAATCGAACATCTTACGGCCTTGAACGCGCTCTATCGACCAGGGCCAATGGCGATGATCGACGACTTTATCGAGCGCAAGCACGGCCGCCGCAAGATCGAGTACGATCTGCCGGAGCTGAAAGAAATTTTGGAAGAGACGCTCGGCGTGTTCGTTTATCAGGAACAGGTGATGCAGGCGGCGAACAAGATCGCCGGCTACTCGCTCGGAGAAGCCGACCTGCTGCGGCGCGCGATGGGCAAGAAAAAGCCGGAAGAAATGGCGGCGCAGCGTGAACGGTTTGTGCAGGGAGCAACCCAACGAGGATTTCCCGCGAAGAAGATCGAAAAGATATTCGATCTAATGGCGCAATTTGCGGGATACGGATTCAACAAGTCGCACTCGGCCGCTTACGCGCTGCTGGCTTATCACACTGCATATTTGAAGACGCACCATCCGGTGGACTTCATGGCGGCCCTGCTGACTTCGATTACTGGAGACACGGACAGCGTTGTGAAGTACATCAACGAGTGCCGCGAGATGGGAATTGCGGTCGAGCCTCCCGACATCAATGTCAGTGACGCGAATTTCACTCCGCACGGACAGGCGATACGCTTCGGACTGGCTGCGGTGAAAAATGTTGGCGGCAATGCGATCGAGTCGATTGTCGCCGCGCGGAAAAAGCTGGGGCGAAATTTCAAGTCGTTTTACGAGTTCTGCGAAGAAGTCGATCTGCGTCTGTTGAATAGACGGGTGCTGGAATCGCTGATTAAGAGCGGTGCCATGGATGGCTTCGGCCGCCGCTCCCAGCTCATGCAGGCGCTCGATTCGGCGATGGAGAACGCGCAGAAAGCGCAGCGCGATGCGGAATCTGGCCAGCATGGACTCTTCGGCGTTTTTGCCGACGAGACCGCCCAGGAGGCCAACGACGCGCTCCCGAATTCCCCGGACTGGGATGAACACACGCGCCTGGCGGCGGAGAAAGAGATCCTCGGATTCTTTATTACAGGGCATCCGATGGAGAAGTACAAAGACAAACTCGCTGACTTGAACGCGTTGTCGACGCAAGAGATTGCGGCGATGAAAAAGTCAACGAACAAAGACGAATACATCACAACCGCGGGCTTGATTTCGGGTTTGCGGGTTGCGAAGTCGAGGCGCGGCGAACTCTGGGCGCAGGCGGCGCTCGAAGACATGTCGGGCAAGGTCGAGTTGCTGGTGTTCCCCGAGGCCTATCGAAAGTTAGCCGAGAAAGTAAAGCTTGAGGTCCCTGTTCTCATTCGCGGTGGAGTGCGGATCGAAGAGGGAGCGAATCCGAAGGTCACTGCCAACGAAATCATCCCCCTCGACGAGGCGCGAGTGCCGTTGCCGAAGGCGCTGCGCATTCGAATCCCTCTCGGTAGCGCGAACGATGGCACCGTCGATGCCCTGTATGCGCTCTGCAACGAGCGCAAAGGCGAGGCCAAAGTTCTCTTCGACGTGGAGCGCGAAGGTGATTTCATGGTGGTGATGGAAGCCGAAGGCTATAATGTGATGCCGGACCGCAATTTTCTGGGCCGTGTCGAAGAACTCTGCGGACGCGGCAGCGTACGTGTAATCGGCTGATCTGCAAAGGAAGAAAATAGTTGTTAACTAAATCGGCCACCGATGAGGCGCGTGAAAATAAAACCGCGTAAAGATAAAACCGACAAGCCGGTGGCGAACAACGCAAACGGTGATGAGAGCGCCGCTGTTACGGGCACCGACTTCATGCTATCGATGGTCGAAACGCACCGTACCAGGAAAAATGGGAACGTCATCAAGATGGATTCTGCACTGAAGGCGCAACAAGAGCTGGGAAAAATTGAAGAGCAGATCACTCGTCTGCAGGCCGTGGAAGGTCAGAATGCGGAAGCGCTGCGCCAGATCGAAGCGCTGAACGCGCGTGTCAACGATCTTCGCCGTGAAATTTCTTCGCACCTCAATGCTTGGGAGCGAACCGAACTGGCCCGGCATCCGCAGCGCCCTTACACGCTCGACTACATCGAGCGCATTTTTAGCGACTGGAGCGAGATTCACGGCGATCGCGGTTTCCGCGACGATCCGGCGATTGTCTGCGGGATGGCGCGTTTTCACGGCGAGGAAGTCGTCATCATTGGGCAACAGAAGGCGCGCGACGCGAAGCAACGCGTCTATCGCAACTTTGGCATGCCACATCCCGAGGGATATCGCAAAGCGCTGCGCGTGATGAAGATTGCGGAAAAATTCAAGCGTCCGATTTTCACTTTCGTCGATACTGACGGCGCCTATCCTGGATTGCACGCCGAAGAGCGGGGCCAGGGAGAGGCCATCGCGCGCAACTTGCTCGAGATGGCGCGCATGGAAGTGCCGATTGTCGCAACCGTAATCGGTGTTGGTGGTAGCGGCGGTGCGCTTGCGATTGCCGTCGCCGACCGCGTCTTGATGATGGAGAATTCGGTCTACTCGGTGATCTCTCCCGAGGGTTGCGCTTCGATCATGTGGCGCGACGCCAGCAAGAAAGATCTGGCGGCCGAAGCCATGAAGATCACCGCGAAAGACTTGAACCAACTCGGCTGTATCGATGGCATCATCCCCGAGCCTCCCGGGGGAGCTCACACCGACCACGCGCAGGCCGCCGAGTTGCTCGACGCCGCGCTTGCAACAGCACCTGGGAGCGTTGCGGTCTGTGCCGGTGGGTGAACTGCTCGAAACGAGGCTATAAGAAGTTTCGCGACATGGCGCAGTTCTTCCAGGTGGAAGCGTAGACGCCGCGGAGTAACCCCTTCTATTTCATGGGTGTACCGGGTCCCGGGTATATTGTGCCCAATTGCCATCTGTGATATCATGATATCATTCGTATGGCGGATGGCCTTGGTTTGTGAGCATGACAACTGCCATGGTTGAAAATCCCCTATGGCCCAACTCATAGTTCGTAATATCGATAATTCTGTCAAAGTGCGACTGCAGCGCCGCGCTCGCCGTAATGGCCACAGCATGGAAGAGGAGGTACGCGACATTCTGCGTGGCGCGGTCAACGAGGAGTCTTCCTCTGCCAGCGGCTTGGGCACGGAAATTGCCAGCCTGTTTTCGAAAGTCGGGCTTGAATCCGATATTGCTGAACTACGCGGACATGAGATCAAACCCTTGACGTTCGAGAAATGATCATTCTCGACACGAACGTGCTTTCGGCACTGATGCATCAATCACCTGACAAAACTGTTATAGCGTGGCTGGATCGGCAGCCGCGAACATCGGTTTGGACAACATCAGTGACCGTGTTCGAAGTTCGCTACGGGTTACAGATACTACCCAATGGAAAACGGCACTCTGCTTTGCTCGATGCGTTCGAGCTAGTACTTGATCGAATAGGGCAACGGATAGTCTCGTTTGATGCCAGTGCCGCGCTTCATGCCGGGGAACTAATGGCCTTGCGAAAAAAGAAAGAGCGCCCCGTAGACATGCGGGACACGATGATCGCTGGGATTGCGCTCGCCCAGCACGCCACGCTTGCCACCCGCAACACCCTTCACTTCGACGATACAGCGATTCCCCTCGTCAATCCCTGGTCTCTGTGAGTCCCTGGTCCCGGTGAGGATGTCTAGCGCTTTACAGAATCGGCAGATGCAAGCACGGCTGCACCATGAAATCCAGCGCGTCGATCTTGCCGAGCGCCCGCTCCACCAGCGACGCCTTGCATTCCTCGAGCGCGATCAGAAATGGCAGATGCGATTTTTCGCAGCCTGGCTTCTGTAGCACCGAGTCGATGTTGATCCCGCTCTCGGAAAGAATCGTCGCGAGACTCGCGATGATTCCGGGCTGATCGCGCACCAAGAAGCGCAGATAATGTTTGGCCGTAAAGTCGCCGGTCACGGTGGGAGTCTTTGCTGCCGGCTGTCCGGCGTGATTCACCTCGCCGTGCTTAGCGCGTGCGATGGCGAGAATGTCCGACACAATGGCGACGGCTGTGGGATTTCCTCCGGCTCCGTGGCCGCCAAACAACGTTTCGCCACCATATTTTCCCGTGGACATCACTAGATTCCGGCCGCCTTCCACTCGTGCCAGCGGCGATGAAATCTCGACCAGCGCCGGACGCACAGTGGCGAACAGTTCTTCGCGGCTCGTCCCGCCCCTTAACTCAGCCAGCGAAATCTGGCGAATCGTGCAGCCGAGCTGCTTTGCGTACTCGAAGTCGATGGCGTCAATGGCCGAAATGGAGCGCGTTTCGATGCTTTCGGGCTTGACGTAGCAGTGCAGTCCGACGCGGGCCAGAATGGCGAGCTTGGCGCGCGCGTCGAGGCCTTCAACATCCTCAGTCGGGTCGGCTTCAGCGAAGCCGAGTTTTTGTGCTTCCTTGAGTGCCGCCGCAAAAGAAACGCCGTTGCTTTCGATCTGGCTGAGAATGTAGTTGCATGTGCCGTTCAAGATCCCGCAGATTTTGAAAAGCTCGTCACCGGCCAGTCCCTCATGAACTCCGGAAATGACGGGGACGCCGCCGGCTACCGAAGCGCCAAACTCGATCTGCTGTTTCATCGTGCGCGCCAGAGCGATTAGCTCCGGGCCCGAGCGCGCGATCACTTGTTTGTTGGCCGTCACCACCGATTTGCCAGCCGAAAGCGTGCGCCGCATCCAGTCTTCGGAGGGTTGCAGACCCCCCATCACTTCGACAACGATGTCGACGTCAGAACTTAGAATATCGTCGATATTTTCCGTCCATTTGATGTAGGACGGAAGCCAATCGACTTTTTTCCGCGCCACATTGCGATTGAAGACGTGGGTCAGGCGCAGGTGAGTGTTCGACCGCTCACAGAGAATCTTGGCCACCGAACTGCCGACGGTGCCGAAGCCGAGCAACGCCACCTTACAGTTTCCTTCGTCGTCGCCAGTGGACTTGGAACTGCCTGTCATCTACCTATTATGACCGAAGCAAAGACGGGCGCGAGAGAAACGAAGTTACAAAAGTTCGGCTGGCGTTTCCTTGGCGTTCGTTGTTACCCCATCCGCAGACACTGCCTCTGGGCCCTTCATCGCTGTCTTGAAACCGCGGATGCCGTCGCCGATTCCTTTGCCGAGCTCGGGAAGTTTCTTGGGTCCGAAAACGAGCAGAGCAATTCCGAAAATTACCAACAGGTGCATCGGTTGAAATAGTCCTTCGAACATACCTGCTCCTTACCAGAGTTTGTGAATAGTGCTGTGCAAATCGAAGAGCGCTGTGCCTCGCGGCCGCACAGCGCTCTGGGGGTGAGAGTTTCAGTCGATCAGAACCCGCGTTGCGCCGCGTCGGCTTGTTTGGCCAGCGCGGTGAGACCCTTAAAGAACTCCGGAGTTTGACCGGTAAAGAGGCCAGTTCCATTGAGGAAGTTGACTACGCCCATGGCGATCCCTTTCGGACTCGTCGGCCGAATCACTGCGCACCGTGGTAGATTCGCGCTGATGAATTCGCATGGTACGGGGAAGATGAGGTTGGTTTGCAGCAGCGGATTCCCGGTCACATTGAAGTCCGGGAATGTTAAGCCGTTCGTCGGATCGGTGACGGGAGCGATGGGCGCCTGCACGCCATTGCCGGCGAAATCAACCCATTCAAGGAAGTGAGCCACTTCGTCGCCTCCGATGCTGACGACGATTCGCAGAACTTCCAGGTTGCTCGCCTTCTGCGCCATCGCTGAATAGAGTGTGCTGCCTCCTTGCTCAATCATCGCGAAGTGGAAAGCTGCTGTGTTGGCGATCGCCTGAACGTGGTCGGCAGGAGCGAAATCGTCGTTCGTTCGCGGAATCGCCGTCACGTTGATCAGGTCGATAGCTTGGGGAAAGGTGCCGCCGAGATCTGAATTGTCGGTGCTGCGATAGCGTGTATACCAACTAGTGTCCACCGTCAGGTTCATGAGATTCGTTAGACGGCCGATGTTCTGCGCGCCGGCGGCTTCGCTGCTTGGTAGAGTTCGGAAGGCGTCGAGGTCGACTGGCTCCGCTCCCTTCGAGAGAAGATACGCGTTCAAGAATTGCGCGTGGCTTAGTTCATCAAGTGTGTTGCTGGTGATGTACTGCGATCCGTCGCCATCGAGCTTCTGGAGAGCCTTCTGGTAAGGATTCTGCTTTCCGGCAGTGACTCCGCCCAATTCCGCATATTGCTGCCACAGATCGGTTTCCAGAAGTTCGGCTGCTGCCAGGAATCGAAGGATGGCGGCATCGCCGGGAGTAAGACTTTTTGGCGATTGCGCCTGAGCTTCCGTTTCGCCCACGGTTGCAAGCAACGATCCGGCGGAGAGGGCAGCGCCTGCGACGCCTATGCCCTTGAGAAAAGATCGTCGTTGGACGCCACTTTTGGAAGGTGAGGCGGATGGAGAGTCGGACGTTTCAGTCGACGCAGCTGGGAGATTTTCTCGTGTCATGTTCTAAACTCCGTTTTTAAGGATTGATTGTCGGTGGTCCCGCGAGCCGGAAGTGTATCCACCGCAAATCGAAAGTAGGTTGTTCCAGGAAGTGACTTGTCACGCAGCGGTCAAGACTTGGTCAATTTATCCCTCACGCCTTCGGGCGCGTATAATAAAGGGTTTTCACTCTTCACTTCGCGGGCTGGCGGGTGCCTTCACCTGGTCAAGACTTTGCGTGGTTGCGGGAAAGGTAAGGAATGGCAACTACAGATATAGTGCCCCGGGAATCTTCGGGCGAATTGGGGCAGCGGCGCGTCGTCAACGACATGAGCATTCAGGTGGCGACGGTCAATGGCTCGGGATCGCAGAGTTCGAATACGGTTTTGCTGCGCAGCATTTTTCAGATGGGCGTGCCGATTTCAGGTAAGAACTTGTTTCCTTCGAATATCGCGGGCTTGCCGACCTGGTATACGATCCGCGCGAATAAAGATGGCTACATCGCCCGCAAGAAAGAAATCGACCTCCTCGTCGCCATGAACGCGGAAACCGCGCAGGACGATGTTAAGACGCTGGCTCCGGGAGCGGCGGTCCTCTACGACGCACCTTTGGCGCTCGATAAGGTTCGCGACGACCTCACTTACTACGCGGTGCCCTACGACAAGCTCGTCGCCGAAGTTTGCTCGGAAGCCAAGCTGCGCAAACTGATCAAGAACATGATTTACGTCGGCGTTGCTGCGCAGTTGTTGCAGATCGATTTTGCCGAGGTGGAGAACGCGATCCGCAGACAGTTTGCTTCCAAGGTGAAGGCAGCGACTTTGAATCTGGGCGCGGCCAAAGCTGGCTACGACTACGCCGCCGCTAATTTACAGAAGCGCGATCCCTATTACATCCAACGCATGAATAAGACCGCGGGCAAGATCATTGTCGACGGCAACTCCGCCGCCGCATTGGGCTGTATGTTTGCCGGATGCACCGTCGTGACGTGGTATCCGATCACGCCTTCGTCGTCGCTGGTCGAGACGCTGATCGATTACATGAAGGAATACCGCCTCGACGCCGAGGGTAAGGCGACGTTTGCCATCGTGCAGGCCGAAGACGAACTGGCAGCTATCGGCATGGTTCTTGGAGCTTCATGGGCAGGCGCTCGCGCCATGACGGCCACGGCGGGTCCGGGGATCTCGTTGATGGCCGAATTCGCCGGCTATGCCTACTACGCCGAAATTCCCGCCGTGATTTGGGACATCCAGCGCGTCGGGCCATCGACCGGCCTGCCCACGCGGACTTCGCAGGGCGATCTGCTTTTCGCAGCTTTTCTCGGGCACGGAGATACCAAACACATCATGCTGTTCCCGTCCTCGGTCACGGAGTGTTTCACGATGGCGGACGACGCCTTCGATTTGGCCGAACGTTTTCAGACTCCAGTCTTTGTCATGTCCGACCTTGATCTCGGCATGAATAACTGGATGTCGGATCCTTTCGAATATCCGGAAAAGCCGTTCGATCGGGGCAAGATTCTAAGCAAACAGGATCTCGAAAAGCTCGGCGGTGGATTCAGTCGCTACAAAGATGTCGATGGCGATGGCATCGGCTATCGCACGCTGCCCGGAACGGACCATCCGATGGCCGCGTATTTCACTCGCGGCAGCGGACACAACGAAAAAGCGCAATACAGCGAGCGTCCAGACGATTTTGAACGCGGCATGGAGCGGCTTAACAAAAAGTTTGAGACCGCTCGCTCCGCCGTTCCACGGCCGGAAGTGGTGGCCAACGGAAAATCGAAAGTCGGCATTCTCGCTTACGGCACCACGCACTGGGCGATTACCGAGTCGCGCGATCAGTTGTTGGCCGAGCACAAGCTGGAGACAGACTATCTTCGCGTGCGGGCGTATCCATTTTCGCGCGAAGTGCACGAATTTATCGAAAAGCACGACCGGGTCTATGTTGTCGAACAAAACCGCGACGGACAACTGGCTAGCCTGCTCAAACTCGACATCAGGCCGGAATTAACTCCGCGCTTGCGTTCGATTTGCCACATTCACGGATTGCCGATTGACGCGCGCTCCGTCACCGACGAACTCATGATGATGGAGGGCAAATAACATGGCGACCACACCAACAGCTCCTACACCCACTCCGGCTCCGAAGATCAATCGCATCGGATTGCAGGTGCTCGATTATCGCGGCGGCAAGACCACACTCTGCGCCGGTTGCGGGCACAACGCAATTTCAGAACGCATCCTCGATGCGATGTACGAAATGGGCGTGCAGCCAGAGCGCCTGGCGAAGATGAGCGGAATCGGCTGTTCATCGAAGACTCCGGCCTACTTCATGAGCCGCGCCCACAGCTTCAATTCCGTACACGGCCGCATGCCATCGGTCGCGACCGGAGCGATGCTGGCCAACAAGAGCCTGCTTGCGCTGGGCATCAGCGGCGATGGCGATACCGTCTCCATCGGCGCCGGACAGTTCATTCACCTGATGCGCCGCAATCTGCCTATCATTTACATCATCGAAGATAATGGCTGCTATGGCCTGACGAAAGGGCAGTTCTCGGCGACGGCCGATGTGGGATCGAAATTGAAGAACGGCGTGGTAAACGATCTGCCTCCGGTCGATACCTGCGCGATGGCAGTTCAACTCGGAGCGACGTTCGTGGGACGCTCGTTCTCCGGTGACAAACGCCAGTTGCACACCATGCTCAAGGCCGCGATCGCGCACCGCGGCACAGTGATGATCGACGTGATCTCGCCGTGCGTTACGTTCAATGATCACGAGGGGTCAACGAAGTCCTATAAATACATGCAAGCGCACGACGAGCCGGTGAATGAAGTCAGCTTCGTACCGTCGTTTGAGGAAATCAACGTGGATTACGATCCCGGGACGACGCTCGAAGTCAAAATGCACGATGGATCAAGTCTCCGGCTGCGGAAGCTGGAGGAAAATTACGATCCCACGGATAAAGTTCAGGCGGTGCACCGGTTGATGCAGTCGCACGCCAAAGGCGACGTGCTGACAGGCGTGTTCTATATCGATGAGAAGGCTCCGAACTTTATCGATATGCTCAACGTCACGGACCAACCTTTGGCGAGTTTGCCGCAGTCGGTGACGCGCCCCAGCAGGGAAGTGCTGGCCAAGTGCATGGATGAACTGCGGTGAAGCAGTGGTTGGTGGCTAGTGATTCGTGGCTAGTGGAACCAACTGCGGGAGGTCGTGGCTGACGGTGACGAGGCCTGGTCGACTTTGCCGACAGGCTCGGCTCCACTCTATCGGTTCAACTAACAACTTACCACTAACCACCAATCACTAACCACTGGCCCCTAAACCATCGTTAGCACCGCCCGAAACCTCACACGCCCGCTAATCATCTGGTCATACGCCTCGGCCACTTTTTCCAGCGGATACTTTTCGATCATCGGGCGTACTCCCGAGAGCGCGCTGAAATTGAGAGTGTCCTCCGAATCTTTCGCTGTTCCTGATGCCCAGCCTTTGATCGATTTGTTCCCAAAGATCAATTGAAGCGGAGTGACCGTCAGCGGATCAGCGCCTGCACCTACCACGAATAGCTTGCCGTTGCTCGCGAGGCCGTCCACCAATTTCGAGATGGCTTTAGAGTCGGGCGCCGTGGCGAGGATTACGCTTGCTCCGCCGACCTTTTTGAGTTCCGCGACTGGATCTTCGGTGGCCGTGTCGATGTAGTGATGTGCTCCCAACTTCTGGGCCAGTGGTGCTTTGTCTTTTCCCTTACCGATGGCGAAAGTGCGGAATCCCATCTGCCTTGCATACTGCACTCCCAGATGGCCCAGTCCGCCGATGCCTTGAATCGCGACTGTCTGTCCGGCGGTCGCCCCCGTGTTGCGGAGCGCGTTGAAAACGGTGATACCGGCGCACATCAGCGGTCCGGCATCCGCAGCCGGAAGGTCCTCCGGAATCGCCGCTACCGATTCGGCGGGAGCGACCATGTAGTCCGCGTATCCACCGTCGTGCGTGATGCTCGTGATCTGTTTATTTTGGCAATTGATGAAATCGCCGCGGCGGCAATCGTCGCAGGTGAAGTCGTGACCACCATGCCATCCGACTCCTACACGCTGGCCGCGTTTCCAGTTGGTGACGTCTGCGCCGACGGCGTCGATGCGGCCTGCGACTTCGTGTCCCGGAATGCGGGGATATTGCAGGCCGGGAAACAAGCCTTCCTTAACAATCGAATCGCTGTGGCAGACGCCGCAGGCTTCGACTTTAATCCTGACCTGGTTGCGACCGGGTTCGGGGATGGGACGCTCGACGATTTCAAAGCTCCCACCGGGTTTGCTGACTTGAACGGCTCTCATTTTGGCCATGGCTTTCTCCTGCAATATAAATCGGGAATTGCGCAGCGCGACGCTTCCAAGGTACGACGTTCAGGCTATCAGATGAGGCAGCCGGGAAAAGTGACGCAGAATTGCAATTGCGAGGTTGTGGAACGCGAACTGGCCCGGTTGGCCCCGCCGCGTCCAATGGTTTATCGACGTTGCTTAGCTACGCGGTCTCTTTCAAAGGCTGGCGCCGTTGAAAGGAGTGTGCAGGGCTCTGGCCGGGTTCGGGGAAATCGCTGTCGGCGCCCTCCACCAGCGGATGCTGATCGCGGTGACCGAGCTGGCCGCTCATGGAGTTGTTGCCGCTCTGATTGCGCTCGTCGGGCTCTTCAGAACCCTTGCCGCGGTCGGCGTCGTTCAGAAGATGATCGCTCGTACTTTTCATCATCACACGCCCTCGTAGCTAGCAGAGATGGGTAGAGATATTGACCGGTCGCGCCAACCGGGCGCGCACTGGCACTGATCAAACTTCAGTCAGCCTACCCTTAAAAACCTGCGCGGGCAATGCTGTTTTTCCGATAGGTAGGAACGCAGATCGGAATCCGCAAGTGGTTGTAATGGTTACCATAGTTAAATTTAATGATCGTTTAATGTGGTCTTGAATCTACAATAGAGCATGGTTAGTAAATACCGAAAACACTATCTCTTTGCCAGCGATTTCGATCAGACGTTGACCTTTAATGATACGGGTTATGTCTTGAGTGAGGTGCTGGGCATTTCTGTTGAGGAATTCGAGCGCAAAGCCAAAGGAATGGCGAAGCTGAACCTGGTTCAGCAGGGCGCGGAGCTTTCGTATCTTCTTTTGCATGATCCCGAATATCGCACTCGCGTGCGGCGCAACGACCTGATCGAGGCTGGCAAGCGTATCCGCCTCAAGGACAATATCAAGCAAATCTACGAGATTCTCGACCAGCGGATCGATGGATTCCACTTCGATTTTTATGTGATCTCGGCGTCGCCGGTGGAAGTAATCCAATCGGCTCTTGAAGGCATCGTGCCCGAAGACCACATCTTTGGTACCGAGTTCAAGTACAAGCCGACAGGCGAGATTGAAAGCCTGGTCCGCGCGACCGCCGGCTACGGAAAAGTCACGCGCCTCGACCAACTCGAGGAGCAGCTCGGCATCCCGGCGGACCACGTTGTTTACGTCGGCGATGGCAGCTCAGACATTCACGTAATGCTGCAAGTGAACCGGCGTGACGGCTTCACGATTGCGGTGTCGGAATCGAAACTAGTCGCGCAGATTGCAAAGCGCACCGTGCTCGGCGACAACGCTCTGGCAACGCTCGTGCCCATCCTCGAAGACATCGCGGGATGGAAACGGCCTCAGATTCGCGCGCTGTTCGAGTCCTACGGCTTCCTCATCCAAGGCTGGGACCGCGTGCAGACGGATTGGGTCACGCTGCGTCCGAGCGGTGTGGAGATCGAAAAGGCCGAAGCCGCCGAAGTGCGGTGATCGGCTTGTCTTGCTTTCCTGCTTTTGTTTCTTGTCGCTGAATGAGCTTCGATATTTATCTTCAGTGTTTCGCGGGCGAACCTCTGGGAATGCCGCGCGACGCGGTGCGATCGCTTTTTCCTGTTGTTGAGGAAAAGTCCGAGCCGGATTACTGGAACGTTTTCTACGATCGCTTGAACTCCTGCATGATCAATGTCACGCCAGCGAAATCTGATAATGAACTCCTGACGTCGATTGCTATCAACCGACCGTGCGGTGATGTGCGGTTTTGGGATTCGATCCTGGCCATTCTCAGAATCGGTCCGGTGATGTTGTATTGGCCGGGCGGTGGTCCGCTAGTCTCAAGCGAAACGTTTGCGACCGGACTCCCGGCGGAGATCATCGAGGCTCTTGGCCAACCCACTGCGGTCAGTTCCGCGCAACGGATACTGGACGCGATTCGCGCCAGCTGACCCCCCGCCCCTTCCGATAATTAACGATATGCAACTAATTTCTTCGGTATGGGTTCTTATTGGCCGGGGCGGTTCGACTTTAGGGTTCACCCAGAGCCCGCCCGGCATACTAAGCCAAACTACGAGGTAATTTTATGAAGGCGTACCGCATTTCTCTATCGCTTCTGATTCTTCTATCGGCAGTTCGATTTGTTCAGGCGCAGCCGCAACACGACTTCGTCCCCCAGGGGATCGAGTCTCTCCGGCAAGCGGCATCGTCGAAGACCGAGTTCACGCTTGATCACTCGATGTTGGTGTTTGCCTCGAAGATCGATCCCGACAATTCCGATTTGCAGCGTGTCATTGCCGGCGTGAATACGGTCTCGCTTCACAACCTGCGCTTTGCTCGCAACGGAGCCTATGATCCCGAGGCACTGAATACGATCAAAGAGGAGTATCAGTCGGCGGGCTGGAAACAATTGATGAACCGGCATGACAAGGATGGAGGTGTGGCCGTGACCGATCTCTGGGTGCGACTCGAGAACAACGCGATCAGCAACGTAGCCGTTCTTCAAGCGCGCGCTAACGAAATCACTTTTGTTGTCGTTTCGGGATCAATCAGTCCGATGGATCTCTCGCATCTCGGCGGCCATTTCGGAATTCCAAGGATTGAGGGCGGCGTGGTAGTGCCTAACGCCCATTAGCTTGTGTTGTAGAGCGGACACTCCCTTCCGCTGCCGTTGCGGTTGAACTTGCCGTTGCTCTTGAGCTTGCGGACCGCTAGCGCGTCTTAGCAGCCGGTCCCAACTTCCGCAGCCTCTCTTTCGCTTGCGCCGCTTCCGGAGTCCTCGGATACCGCTGAATGACGTGCTTCAACTCCTGCGTGCCTTCCTCTTCTTTCCCGAGTTCGAGCAGGGCGTATCCCTTCTTTAGTTGCGCCGTCGCAGCCTTGTTACCGCTCGGAAAATTCTGCAGAACGAGATCGTAATTGGCGACTGCTTTTTCGTAGCTGCCCGCCTTGAACTGAATCTCTGCCAGATAAAAATATGAATTTCCGGCAAGATCGGTGTTCGGATAGTACTTGATGTAGTCGTTAAATTCCTGCGTGGCCAGATCATTGTTGCCGCCGTTGTAGTCGCGTAGGGCATTGTTGTAGAGCACGTCCGGCGGCGGAGCCTGAGCCATCGCCTGCGCCGCCTGCTGCGCTTGTGCCTGTTGTGCGGCCAGAGATTGCTGCGCCGCCTGCATATCTTCGAATTGTTTGCTCAGCTTGGCCAGGCGGACCTTGAGTTCGTCCATGGTGTCGTTCAACGCCTGGATCTGCCCGGATATCTGATCGACCTGCCCGGCACGATCCTGTTGTTGCTTGTTGACGGAGGCCTGGAGGCCGTTGATCGCCGTAGTTACTTTGTTGGCCGCGTCAGTATTTTGTTCGAGCAGGTTCTTCATGACGCCCATGCGCTCGTCAAAAGACTGTTTCATCTGCGTCATCTGCGTCTGCAGTTGACCGACCTGGGTTTGCAGCTCGATGATCTCTTTGCTGGCTCCATAGGCGGGAACAATCGACCCGGTGAACAAAAGCGCCAACAACAGCACGGAGACGAACGAATCGCGATTAGCTTTCATAATCAACCTTTTCAGCCTTCAGACAAACTCCGATTAACCCCAACAGCAACGCGTAAACCGCGGGGTACACAAAGGCCACATGAGAAATTCCACGCGCACCTCTGCGTACCCCGCCGTGAATGTTCTTACTCCTCGTTCTTACTTCTCGTACACAAAATGGCCGCGGCGATTCTGCTGCCAGCAACTCTCGTTCGACTCGGTGCAGAACGGCTTTTCCTTGCCCATTGTCACGGTCTTGATGCGATCGCCGGAAATTCCGGCCTGAATCAGCGCATTCTTGACCGAGTCGGCGCGACTGGTGCCGAGCGCAAGGTTGTATTCTGTCGACCCGCGTTCGTCGCAGTGGCCTTCAATCGTGATGTGGATGTTCGAATGTTGCTGGAGGAAAGCGGCGTCTCCGCGCAAGGAGCCCTGATCGGCCGCGCGCACATCGTACTTGTCGTAATCGAAGAAGATGTCCTTCACGTTTTGTGAGAAGAGTTCTTCTTCAGTAGCGTTTGAGGTTGCGACTGGCGGAGGCGCTGCCGCAGCGTTTACGGTCACGCGCGCCGTCGCGTCTTGCGTCCCTCCCGCACCTTTCGCGATCAGATGATAGGTGGTGGAATCCGTCGGAGTCACCTGACGGGTTCCGCTTGCATCGACTGGCCCAATGCCATCGATGCTGACATCAGTGGCGTTGGACGTCTGCCAGGTCAATGTCGTCGGTTGGCCTGGATCAACGGTGTTGGGATTCGCCGACAGTGATGCCGTCGGCGCGGTTGGTGACGGTGGCGGCGGCGGTGGTGGCGGAGCGACTTTCTTCGCACATGCTCCAAAAAACAGAACCGCGCCGAGTGCCAAGGCCAAACTGCTCCATCTCATCGTTCCTGCTGTTGCGTGCTTCACCTGATTCCTCCCCATTTCTGTGCGCCCGCGTTGCGGCGTGCGATTCCGAGATTCACGGCGGGGCGCACTATGGCCAGCCGCAAAACCGTCGAGATTCTATTTCCAACTCCAATTGGGCTGTGTGTTGCCGCCCTTAAACGTCAACTGCTTCACATTCGATCCGTCCGCCAGCATGCTCCATATCTGGTCCGAACCCGAGCGGTGCGACTGAAACACAATATGCCGCCCGTCTGGTGACCAGCAGGGAAAATCATTGCGTCCCGCATCATGCGTAAGTTGCACCCACTGCTTGCTGGCGATGTCCATCAAATACAAGTCGTTCGAGCCCGGCTCGCCGGGACCGTACTTGCGCATCCACGAGAAAGTCAGAAACTGCCCGTTCGGCGACCAGTTCGGAGAAACCGCATAGCCCTGATCCGTGATCCGCTGCACGTTCGTCCCGTCCGAGTCCATGGTGTAAATCTGCGGCAAGCCGGTGCGTCCGCTGACGTAGGCGATCTGCGAACCGGTCTTCCGATTCCAGGTAGGAGCAATATCTGGTCCCTGATCGTTCGTCAGACGGTGCCAATTTCCTCCCGAGCCTTCCATGACGAAGATGTTCGGATAGCCGTTTCGGGCGGAGGAAAATGCGATCTTGCCCTCGGGGGACCATGAGGGCGAAAGATTGGTGCCTCCGAATCGCGGGAAGCTCACCAATCGGTTCAGGTCGAACGAATACATCATGATTTCCCAACTGTTCTTCAACAGTGAACTGAACGCCAGCCGCGAACCGTCGGGCGAAATACGCGGCGACAGCGAGATGCTTCCCAGATGCGTGAGTTGCTGCTGGTTCGCGCCGTCATAATCCATCATCCAGATTTCTTTGTGACCACTGCGGTCGCTGACAAAATAGATCTTGCTCTCTGCGATGCCAGCCACGCCGCCGCCGAGGCGGAAGATGATCTCGTCGGCAAACCTGTGCGCGATCACGCGCACGGCGTTGTCCGTCGCGTTGTCGGTATATTGCTTGCCGAGCACTTGCGGCGACTTCTCGTTCTTGACGTCGTAGAGCCATCCCTGGATCGTGACTTTGCCGGCAGCAACAGCGAGATTTCCGAACGCCAGCATCGAAGTGTTCGGTGGAGGAGAATTCCACGCCGAGAAAATGATCTCCGAAGGCTGGCCCGGCTCTTGCAGTGGATAGAAACTCTTCGAGACCATGTCGAAGATCCCTGCGTTGTCGAGATCGTTCCAAAGCACGTCGTTAAAGGTCTTGAGGAATCCCGTGTTTCCGGGGTCCGCGTTCGAGGGCTTGAAATCAGCCGCGGCCAGGCGAACGCGCTCGACGCCGAGTCCGGTGCCGGTGCGAATCCAGTCCTGCCCAGATGCCATCGCAACGAATAGGAACAAAATGGCCCCGATCGAAATGCGATGAAGGATTCGGCGTGCCGAATTATTCAATGTCTGCTCCTGTTGTCTCTCGTTACTGGTCTCGATCGTTAGTTGTTCAGTCGAAAGTCGCTGGCGACCGCGAACGACCATCGACTAGCGACCGCTTCTATCTCTTGTAATCAAACCAAAACTCTACCGACACTTTGCTACCTGAATATTCTGCAGGCAACGGCCCGAAAGTATCGATACCCTGCAGCGCGCGCATCGCCGAAATATCCAACGACGGCACTCCGCTCGATTGCTCAATTTCTACATTCGACGGATGTCCGTCACGCGCGATATCGAAAGTCAGGTAAACGCGCTTCGCGTCGCTAATACGCGGGTCCACTTGATACTTCAGCCAATTCTCTGACACTTTCCGCTGTACGGCCTGGACGTACCACGCAAAGCGTTCCCCAAAATCACCGCCATTCCCTGTGAAACCAAATCCCCCGTGAGCGCCGCCCGCGTTCATGGTGTAAGGGCCGCTCACCGGCCCGCCTTCGCCGTAGGGAATCTGATTCGATTCCGGCTGTTCCGGTTGCGGCTTATTCCGCAGTGTCGCAGTCTTTACAGGCGCAGGTTTTAATTTCGTTTTCGCGTCCTTATCAGGAATCGGAATCGCGTCCGGTTCCTTCGGCGGAACTGCGGGCTCTGACTTCGCGAGGCCTTTGGATTCCGTGGCCACTACATTCGTTGCATCCGCCGGGCTGGCGGGCAGGGGAACGGCACTCACCAGCGTTGCTCCCATGGCTTCCCCGGTGCCTCCGCTGCCCCAGCCAGTGCCGCGAACGCCGTTTATAAACACTGCATAAAGTATGACGAATCCCGCAAATCCCACATGTAGGCCGAGCGACCAGACCAGAGGACGACGCAACTGGCCGGTCTCCGAGTAAATGTCGTAATTAGTGACGGCCGCCATTTGTATCCATTGGCTGCGTAACGATGCTGACGTTGCTGATGCCGGACTGTTTGATGGCGTCCATCACCGTCGCGAAGGCGCCGAACGGAACCGCCTCATCCGAACGCAAATAAATTGCCTGATGCTGCGGATCCCGCACTCTCTTCCTGAGCGTCGACCCGATCTGGTTGATGTTTATGGGATCATTTCCCAGAAAAACGCGCTGCGATTTGTCGATGCTGATGACCAGGCGCTCTTCAGTAATTTCCTTGACCGTGCGTGTGTGCGGCACGTTGACTTCGATGCCCGACTGGAGCACCGGAGCGGTCACCATGAAAATAATGAGCAGAACCAGAACCACATCTACCAGCGGCGTCACGTTGATGTCGGAGAGCGCGGTCTCGGTCCGTCCGTTTGATGAGGTGAACGCCATCAGCGCCGTACCTCGGCCGGCTGCGGCGCTTGTTGGCGCTCAACCAGATTCAGCATCTCCAAGGCGAAGTCGTCGTTGCGCGATGCCATTTCGCGAATGGATCCGATAATGAGGTTGTACGCGATCACTGCGGGAATGGCGGCCGCGAGGCCCGCCGCCGTGGTTACGAGAGCTTCCGAAATTCCTGGTGCAACCGCGCGCAGAGTCGCTGCTCCGGCTGTGCCTAATCCATGAAAAGCGTCGATGATTCCCCAAACCGTGCCAAACAATCCGATGAACGGTGTGACCGCTCCCGTGATTGCCAGCCATGGGACACTGCGTTCGAAACGCGTGATTTCCTCTGACGACGCAATCTGCATGGATCGCTGGATCGCGACAGGATTGTGAATTCCGCCGGTCGTCCCCATCTGTCGCCGGAATTCCTCAACCGCTCCTTCAAATACTCCGACCAGTGGACTCGGACGAAATTGCTCGACGACAGAGGCGACGTCTTGCATGCGCTGCGCCTTGCGGAAGACGCGGATGAAGCGTGCGCTCTGCGCGCGTGCGCGGCTGATCAGCCGCCACTTCGAAAGAATCACCGCCCAGGAAAGCACGCTGAACGCTGCGAGCAAGAGGAGAACTGCCTTGGCAACCGGACCAGTCTGAAGGACGAGATCAACGATTTCGCCGCCGACGAACAACAGCAGGACGGAAGAAAAGTGCATTGGTTTTTGGGAGCGCTCTACGAGAATTATAGACCAGTCCAGACGTGCTTCCCGCCGGGGTACCGCGTCGGTCAACGATGTCGGTCAAGGATCTCGATCAACGATCTCGATCAACAACAGCCACCGGCTGGGCCGATGCCCGATTTTCTCGTGGTCTTGATCTTCGCCGTCAACGAGGGCCGGTTAGGGGCTCGGAACTACGGCTGTTGTCTGATTCGAATAAGCGCTTTCCTGGCCGGCAGCATTTACCTCTGTGACCACGTAGTAATAAGTTGTGCCGGAAACAACCGTGCTGTCGATGTAATTTGTCGAAGCGTCAAGAGCCACGTTGATTTCCTGGTAAGGCCCACCCGACACCGTGCCTCGATAGACGTTGTAACCCACGGCATTTCCGTCGCCCGCTAGCCATGTAAGCGTAACGGTATGCGATCCCTGTGCCACGCCCGTGCCCGTCAATTGCTCCACAGAAGGTGAGTTGAGCGCGTTGCTGGTAAAGCCGGCCTGGCCGGTAGCTCCTCCGGAGGCATTGGGTGTGAACTTCACCTTGAATCCCAGGCTTTGCCCCGCCTGGATCGTCACCGGAAGCTGGAGACCCGAGATGGCAAATTCCGAGCTCGTCGATCCGTCTGACGAAATGGTGACGGCGCTGTTCGATGCGCTCAGCGTACCCTGCATCGTCGCGCTCGATCCAACATTGACATTGCCAAAATTGAGCGTCGAAGGCGTTACTGTGAGTTCCGGCCCAACCGCCGAAACTCCAACACCGGCGACATGCAGGTAGAGCGGGGAGAATGGGCTGTTACTGGAAACGCTGATCGAGGCTCTGGTATATCCCTTGGCTGTTGGCGTAAAGATCACCGGGAGCTGAACACTCTTCCCAGGCTGGACTTTCACAGGCGTGGCGAAGGTCCCGAACTTGAAGGCCGATCCTTGTTCTTGCATCCCGACCGACGAGATGCGCAAGATTTTCGTGCCGACGTTCGTAAGCTGGAAGTTGAACGAAACCGAGCTGCCAATCTGGACCTGGCCGAAGCCGTTCCTGCATGGGTAGCAATGGATCTGCTGCCCTTGGGCCGCAACCGGCGCGAGAGACAGCAAAACCAATGCGACTGCAACTACGGGGAAGGATCGCATGGCTGCTATCTTCGCGAAGCGCTTGCTCCACAGGCAAACTCGGAAGTGCATCTCTCCACTCATTGGTACCCAATTAGGGAATGAGGCTCGGTCCAACGCTTTCGAAGGGAGTCTGTGCTATGCTGCGCGTAATTTACAGACGTCGCCAAAATCGCTCGAAATCCGAGGACCTTTGTGCTGGCCGAACTTCGACTCGAAAATTACGCCGTCGTCGACAACGTCGTCATCGAATTCGCCTCAGGTCTGAATCTGTTGAGCGGCGAAACCGGCGCCGGAAAGTCCATTCTGATCGACGCCCTGGGGTTGCTGCTGGGCGAAAAAGCGTCATCCGATGTCATCCGGACAGGCGCGGAGCGCGCGGTCGTGGCCGCTGTATTCGATAGCGATGGATCGGCGGCGCGCGCCATTGAAGCGATCCTCGAAGCGAATGGATTGGACGGGGAGAACGGCTCGCTCATCCTCCGGCGGGAGATTGCCTCCGGGGGCAAGGGGCGGGTTTTCGTCAACAATCAGCCGGCGACGGTCACTGTACTCAAGCAGATTGCGCCCCACCTGGCGGTAATCCACGCGCAGAACGAATCCATTGCAAACTTTGATGCCGCGGCTCGCCTCGATCTGCTCGACGCCTATGCCGCGGTCGAACTGAAAGAAGTGTCTGCTGCTTTCGCGGACTGGAAGCAGATCCGCGGGCGCATCGCCGAGCTCGAACAAGACGAACAGGATCGAGTCCGGCTGCTTGATCTCTGGAATTTCCAATCTCGCGAGATTGAAGAGGCTCACCTGCGCGCCGGAGAGGACGAGCGACTGGAGGCCGAGAAGCGCGTTCTGGCCAATGCCGAGAAGATCTACGGAGCAGCCATTAACGCCTTTGACCTGCTCTATGAAGGCAACACCTCGACATCATCCAGTCTGCGCGCGGCGCAAAAGCATGTCGAGGAATTGGTCCGCTACGAGCCCAAATTTCAGGACGCGCTCGCAGCACTCGACTCCGCTCGTATCAGCGTCGAAGACGTAGGGGCAACGCTGCGGGATTATGCCGGAGGTATTCAGGCCTCTCCCGAACGTCTTTCTGAGATCGAGGAACGTTTGGCGGTCTTGGATCGGCTGAAGCGCAAGTATGGGCCGTCGCTCGAAGCAGTGATCGCATTGGGCGACGACATCCGGCGCAAATTGTCGGAGATGGAGAATAAAGATCAGGTGATACTTGATCTAAGGCAGGCTTTGAAGGTCTCCGCCGTCGAGTACCGTAAGGCTGCGGGCGCGATCTCACATAAGCGTTCGGAGGCAGCGAAGAAACTGGAGAAACTGGTCGAGGCCGAGATCAACGATCTGGCGATGCGCGCCAGTTTTCGCATCGCTGTTGCAGGAGACGTCGCCGAAGCTCACTGGACGGGCTCCGGGTTCAACCACGTTGTGTTCCAGATATCCACGAACGCCGGAGAGACGATGCGTCCGCTGGAGCAGATTGCCTCGGGTGGCGAGCTTTCGCGAGTGATGCTGGCGCTCAAGGCGAGTGTGGAGAAGGGAACGAATCCCGCAGGCACCAAGACGATGTCGTCAACGGCGTCGTTAGCTGTACAACGCACGCTCGTCTTCGATGAGATCGATACCGGAATCGGCGGCCGCGCCGCCGAGGCTGTAGGCAAGAAACTGAAAACCCTCTCGAAGGGAAATCAGGTGCTCTGCGTCACCCACCTCCCGCAAATCGCGACCTTCGCCGACCATCACTATCTGATCGAGAAACGGGAATCCGCCGGACGCGCGAAAACCACCGTTCGCGAGATTACCGGCGAGGAACGGACGGAAGAAGTCGCTCGCATGTTGTCGGGAGCCAAACTGACCGACACCTCGCGCAAGCACGCGGAGCAGATGATTAAGGCGAATGGGTGACGAAGTCCTTCTGCTTGACTTAGCTAATCTATGTTAGCTAACATATACTCATGGAAACCATCACCATCCATAAGGCCAAGACCGAGCTTTCACGGCTGATTGAGAGGGCTTGCCGGGGCGAAGAGATTGTCATTGCTCGGGGAAAGAAACCACTAGTGCGTCTGGTCGCGATCGAGGACGAGCGAGGCGAGCGCAAGCCGGGAGCATGGAAAGGGAAGATCGAAGTCGGTCCCGAATTCTTCGAGCCCCTTCCACCTGAAGAAATGGAAGGCTGGGAGTAATTTCGATTGCATCTCCTTCTCGACACTCATGCGCTGATTTGGTGGATGTCCGAAAACCCGCTCCTGCCTGAGTCGGTGCGCCGCCTGATCGCGGATAAGCGAAACACGGTGGTTGTGAGCGCAGCCTCGGCGTGGGAAATGGCGACTAAGGTTCGTTTGGGAAGGCTTCCGGCTGCTTCTGACATCACCCGCAACTTTGGGGAGTATTTGACTCAATCCGGATTCGAGAGTCTTCCGGTGAGCGCCGCCCACGGTATTCGAGCGGGCTTTCTCCCGGGACCTCAGCTAGACCCTTTTGATCGAATGTTGATCGCACAAGCGCAGGCGGAAAATTTGACGATGGTGAGCAATGAGTTGTCCTTTGATAGCTATGGCATTCGCCGGATGTGGTAGCTCGCTCCGGATAACCCTTGCCGTTCAGCCTCGCCATTTCCCCGCCCGCTGCTAATCTCCACATCCTCAAAGGCTTACATTGACCGCGGGGTGCATCTTTCGGTACCCTTAAAGCATCTTTTCTACTGAAAAAGTGTACCCTAGTGGGTGGGGGATCTGATTTGTCTGAGAACCATAACTCGTCAACGAAGACTCTATTGCTGTTGAAGCCGCGCGGATTCTGCGCCGGAGTGGTGCGCGCGATTGATATTGTCAGGATTGCGCTTGAAGCCTTCGGCCGCCCGATTTATGTGCGCAAAGAAATCGTCCACAACCGGTTTGTTGTCGAAGAGCTCCAGCAGAAGGGTGCGATTTTTGTCGACAGCGTCGACGAAGTGCCCGAGGGCGAACGGGTAATCTACAGCGCCCACGGCGTTTCTCCCGAGGTTCGTGAAGCCAGCAAGCTTCGCAAATTGCGCGTGATTGACGCTACCTGTCCGCTGGTCACGAAGGTTCACGTCGAGGCGGTGAAGTTCGCGAAGGAAGGTTATTCGCTGATTCTGATCGGCCATCGCGATCACGACGAAGTGATTGGGACGCTGGGAGAGGCTCCCACGGTGACGCAAGTTGTTGGATCGCCCGCCGAGGTGGATTCGGTGACTCTGCCCGATCCCAATCGTGTGGCCTATCTGACCCAAACCACGCTCAGTCTTGACGAGACGCGCGACATTATCACTGCCCTGCGCAAGCGCTTCCCGAACATCAAGGGTCCGGCGGCGCAGGACATCTGTTATGCCACGGAGAATCGGCAGGTTGCGGTGAAACATGTGGCCTCGGACGCCGATTTGCTGTTGGTGGTTGGCTCCGACAACAGTTCCAATTCGAAGCGTCTGGTGGAAGTGGCGCGCAGTTTGGGCACCGAGGCGCATCTAATCGATGACTGCCGCAATATTCAGCCCCAGTGGCTGAACGATGTAAAGACCGTGGCCCTGACTGCGGGAGCTTCGGCTCCTGAGCATTTGGTGCAGGAAGTGGTCGAATATTTGGCTGGACAGGGCTTCGGCAACGTGCAGGAACTCGAAATCATGCCGGAGAACGTTCGCTTTGGCTTGCCGCCGGAGATCGTAGCGACGATCGCGGCGGCTCCGGCCATCGTCGCAGTGCAGAATTAGAAGTGCAGAATATAAGACGGAGAGATAATGGAGCCAACCTCCCCCTTGAATCCGGCCTCTGCGCCGCAGATGCGATTCGGAAAGATCGACGACCTGGGAAGCCGGGTCGCCGTCGGCATCGACGCGGCACGCAATTATCTTTTCTCGCAGCAGCACGAAGACGGGTACTGGTGCGGGGAACTCGAAGCCGATACGACCCTCGAATCCGATTACATCCTGCTGCACACGCTCCTTGGCACCGGCAATCAGAAGCGTTTCGACAAAGCCGCGCGATATATCCTGAACCATCAGAATGAAGACGGCGGCTGGAGCATTTTCGCGGGCGGCCCTTCGAATATCAGTGCCTCCGTCAAAGCCTACTTCGGATTGAAACTGGCCGGATTCACGGCCGATCATCCTGCGCTGGCGCGCGCCCGCAAGAAGATACTGGAGATGGGCGGCGTGACCGAAGTCAATACATTCACCAAGATCTATCTCTGTTTCTTCGGGCAATACGATTACGACGCGGTGCCCGCGATTCCTCCGGAAATCGTGCTGTTTCCGAACTGGTTCTGGTTCAACATTTACGAAATTTCTTCGTGGTCGCGCGCGATTCTTGTGCCGCTGTCGATCTGCTACTGCCAAGAAGCCGTTCAAGAAGATTCCTGACGAGATGGGAGTGGAAGAACTCTTCGTCGGCGGGCGCGACAAGTCGCGCATGCACCTGCATTGGGCGAAGAAGCTGATTTCCTGGCGAAATTTCTTCTTGTGTCTGGATCGCATAACGCACTGGTTCGAGCGCGTGCATATTCGTCCGCTGCGTTCGCTGGCATTGAGGCAGGCCGAGAAGTGGATGCTTGAGCGCTTCGAGATGAGCGACGGGCTCGGGGCGATCTATCCCTCGATGATGAACGCGATCATCGCCCTGCGCTGCCTGGGATATTCGGTCGACGATCCGCAATTCATTCGCGCCCTGGATGAATTCGAGAAGCTGGGCATCGAAGAGGGCGACACTTTCCGCATGCAGCCCTGTATGTCTCCGGTGTGGGACACGGCATATGCGCTGTTTGCGCTCGGCGAAGCGGGGGTCCCGGCGACCGATCCGCGAATGGTGAAATGTGCCGACTGGGTACTGCAGAAACAAGTGCGCAAGCCGGGAGACTGGAAGGTCAAAAATCCCAAAGGGCGAGCCGGGCGGATGGTACTTTGAATTCAACAATGAGTTTTATCCCGACGTCGACGATACGGCCATGGTCTGCCTCGGTCTGAGCCGGGTCGAGCACCCGAACGGACGCTATCAGCGCGAGTCAGTGCAGCGTGCGATTGACTGGGTCCTGTCCATGCAGTGCAAAAACGGCGGCTGGGCTTCGTTCGACAAAGATAACGACCGCATGGTGTTTCAATATGTGCCTTTTGCGGATCACAACGCGATGCTCGATCCGCCAACCGTCGACATCACCGGACGCATTCTCGAATGTCTGGCGACCTACGGATATGATCAGAGTCATCCCGCGGTGAAGAGAGGCGCTCAAGTTTATTCGTGCCGAGCAGGAGCCGGATGGCAGCTGGTTCGGGCGCTGGGGTGTGAACTACATCTACGGCACAATGCTGGTGTTGCGCGGGCTCGAAGCGATGAGCGTCGATCGCAACGATCCCATGGTGCAGCAGGCGGCGGAATGGATGCGGTCGGTGCAGAACGCCGACGGCGGCTGGGGCGAGACCGTCGGATCGTATGACGATCCGAATCTGCGCGGACAGGGCGACAGCACCGCATCGCAAACCGCCTGGGCGATCATGGGACTGCTCGCTGTCGGCGACACGCGCAGCGAATGCGTGGCGCGCGGCATGGCCTATCTTCTGCGCACACAAAAGAAAGACGGGTCGTGGGATGAGCCCTTCTTTACGGGCACAGGTTTCCCGCGCGTGTTCTATCTGATGTATCACCTGTACCGCCAGTATTTTCCGCTGATTGCGCTGACAACGTATTCGAAAGTGATGGCGGAGAAGAGCAGTTCCATTCAGCATTTAGCAGCTTGGTTAAACCAGTTCGGTTCTGGTGCTGAACTGCTAAACTGAGCTGAGAACTGCGGTTGAAGGCTTTCGTCACTGGCGCTACTGGATTTCTGGGTAGTCATGTCGCTCGCGTCCTCGCAGAGCAGGGAGCCGACTTACGGCTGCTGGTGCGGGCTTCGAGCGATCTGCGCAATATTGCAGGATCTGAAAGCTGAGCAGGTTGTTGGAGATTTGCGGGATCCGGCTTCGATCGAGAAAGCGTTAGCAGGCTGCGACGTTGTATTTCACGTTGCTGCCGACTATCGGCTGTGGGTCCGCGATCCCGAGGAGATGTATCGCTCGAATGTGGAAGGCACGCGGTCGTTACTTGAAGCGGCTCGGAAACAAGGGGTTCGGCGGATAGTGTACACGTCGAGTGTGGCGACCATGGGATTCACGGCCAATTTGAACCACGATCATGTTGCGGATGAAGACAGTCCTGTCGGCATCGCGGACATGATCGGACACTACAAGCGTTCGAAATTCATGGCCGAGCAGGTAGCAGTTCGACGCGGCGAAATCGGGAGTCGATGTGGTGATCGTGAATCCGACGACGCCGATCGGCGAGCGCGATATTAAGCCGACGCCGACGGGAAGAATCGTGGTGGATTTTCTGAAGCGGAAATTTCCCGCGTACGTGGAAACGGGATTGAACCTGGTGGATGCGACCGAATGCGCACGCGGACATGTGCAGGCGCTGGAAAAAGGCCGATCGGGCGAGCGGTATATTCTCGGTGGCGAGAATCTGACGCTGAAGCAAATTCTGGACCGGCTGGCGGCGATCACAGGATTGAAGTCTCCAACGGTGAAGCTGCCGTATGTCTTCGCGCTTCGCGACCGGAGTCGTGGACGAGATGGTGACCGGGCGGCTTTTAGGCCGCGAGCCGCGCGCCACCATCGATGCGGTCCGCATGGGGCGCAAGATGATGTTTGTAAGCTCGGCAAAAGCGGAGCGCGAACTGGGCTGGCGAACAGTTCCGGTCGATGGCGCTTTGCGGCGGTCAGTGGAATGGTTCCGTGGCAACGGCTATGCCTGACACGTCTCGAACCGGGATCGCCAGCGTTGTCGCCATCGTCGTTGCTATGGAGCGCGAAGTAGCCCCGCTGATCCGAAGCTGGAAGGTGCGAATGATTGAGCACGGCGGCCGGCGGTATCGCGCTTTTTGAAAACTCCGGGAGCCGCGCTGATCTGCGGCGGCATTGGCGCGGAGGCCGCGCGACGCGCCACCGAGGCCATCATCCAAGAGACGCAACCGGTTCGTGTTCTGTCGGTGGGTTTTGCCGGGAGCGCTGGACTCATCGATGAGTGTAGGAGATGTGATTGAGCCGCGAACGGTGGTCAACGCCGCCGACGGCGTCAGCACAGAAGTGGCGTCAGGTGAAGGAATCCTGGTGACTTCTGCGAAAGTGGCGAGCGAGGAACAAAAAACGAACGCTGGGGAAGGCTTACGGCGCGTCCGCGGTCGACATGGAGGCCGCGGCCGTGGCCCAGGGAGCGCGAGGCACGGGAAGTCGAATTCGCAGCCCTGAAAGTCGATCTCCGATGCCGCCGATTTTGACGATGCCTTCCATGGATGGCTTTGTCGCCGCCGACGGCAGCTTTCGCGCGGCAAAGTTCGCGTTGCTACGTGGCAGTCCGCCCTTGGATGTGGGGAACGACGATCGCATTGGCCCGCAATAGTTCGAAGGCGAGTGCGGCACTTTGCAGTGCGCTCGTGAACTACCTCAGTCGCGAAGGTCACGAGCGAACAGTTCGCTACCGCACATACGGAGTTCGCCGCCGAAGCTCATACTCGGATGCAACGGAAACAATAGGGAGAATTAGACAGCAGTTATGGCAATGGCTCGAACATTTTCAGTCGAAAGCGCAAAGCGCGGGATTCCTACCGTGATTCCGACCACCATGCAGGCCGCCGTGTATCGCGGAGTCAACGATGTTCGCCTGGAGGAAGTTCCTGTCCCGGAAATCGGTCGCGGGCGAGATTCTGGTCCGCGTCCATACTTGCGGCATCTGTGGCACCGATCTGAAGAAAATTGCCACCGGCTCGCATTCCGCTCCGCGAATTTTTGGTCACGAGACTTCGGGAGTTGTCGCCGCGGTGGGCGACCGTGTTCGCAAGTTTGCACCTGGCGATCGTGTCGTGATTTTCCATCACATCCCGTGCCGCGAATGCTACTACTGCCGGCACAAGACGTTTGCGCAGTGCGCGACCTACAAAAAAGTGGGCTGCACGGCGGGCTTCGAGCCTTCTGGTGGAGGATTTGCGGAATATGTCCGCGTGATGGACTGGATTGTCGAAAAGGGAACGGTCCGCATTCCCGACGGCGTCAGTTTTGAGCAGGCTTGTTTCGTCGAGCCGGTCAACACCTGCATCAAAGGAATTGAGACTCTCCGCCTCGAACCGGAAGAGACCGTTCTGGTGATCGGGCAGGGTCCGATCGGACTGATTCTGGCGACTTTGGCCAAGCGAGCGGGCGCTCGGGTGATTACTTCCGATTTGTATCCAGCGAGGCTTACAATAGCTAATAGTTTCGGCCATAAAATTACGATTGACGCTTCCAAGGCGGATGCCGTGCAGACCGTGCGTGGATTGACGGAAGGGCGCGGTGCGGATGCTGTGATTCTGGCAGTCGGCGGTAGCGGAATGATCAGGCCGGCCATGGATGCGGTTCGTCCGGGAGGTCGGGTGTTGCTGTTCGCGCAGACGGTGCGAGGCGAAGTCACCATCGATCCCTCGGCAGTGTGCGTGGACGAAAAATCTTTGTTGGGATCCTACAGTGCGTCGGTCGAGTTGCAGGAGGAGTCGGTGCGGTTTGTGATGGATCGGGAAATGGATTTGGAACGCCTGATCAGCCACCGGTTCCCGCTGGAAAGGAGTGTGGAAGCCCTGAATCTGGCTGCCCATCCGCAACCGGATTCGATGAAGATTGTCATCCAGCCGGGTGGTGGCCCCAGGCGGTTTGGCGTGGGGGCCACGCGTGGGAAGGAAATCACTGTGACTGGCAAGATGACGGCAGCCGTCCTTTACGGCAAAGAAGACATCAAGATTGAAAAAGTGCCGATTCCGCGCGTGGGCGACGGCGAAGTGCTGGTGAAAGTCCACGTAGCGCTCACCTGCGGCACCGATTTAAAGGTCTATCAGCGCGGCTACCATGCCCGCATGATCGTGCCGCCCGCTTTGTTCGGGCACGAACTGGCCGGAACCATCGAAGAGGTCGGCGAAGGGGTGCGCGGTTTCAAGAAGGGCATGCGCGTGGTGGCGCTCAACTCCGCTCCTTGCGGCATGTGCTTCTACTGCTCGAAACATCAGCTGAACCTGTGCGAAGATCTGCTCTTCAATAACGGCGCCTACGCCGAATACATCCGGATTCCGCGGCGCATCGTCGAAGCCAACATGCTCGCCGTGCCCGCGAACGTCAGCTTCGAAGATGCCGCGATGACCGAACCGCTGGCCTGTGTTCTCCGCGGCCTTCATGAAACTGGCGTCGAAATTGGCGATACCGTTGCCGTGATCGGCGGCGGGCCCATCGGGCTGATGTTTGTGCAGGTCGCAAAAGCCATCGGCTGCAATGTGATCGCCGTGGTAAAACGCGACTCGCAGGTTGCCCTGGCGCGCAAAAAAGGTGCGCATGAAGTGGTGCAGATCACGCAAGGTGAAAGATCCGGTCGAAGCGGTGCGCGAATTGAGTCCTGAGCGGCGCGGGGCCGATGTGGCGATTGAAGCGGTCGGCCGTCCTGAAGCGTGGGAGTGGGCTGTACAGATGGTCCGCAAGGGCGGCACCGTGAATTTCTTCGGCGGTTGCGCCTCCGGAACGAAGGTGCAATTGGATACCAATCGCCTCCACTACTCAGAGATCACGTTGAAGGCAACGTTCCATCACACGCCGGCGACCGTGCGGCGCGCGTTTAGTTTGATCGCGGAGAAGAAAGTTCTGGGCACCGACTACATTACCGGCGAAGCGCCGCTCTCGCGCTTGCATGAAGTGCTGCGCCATATGCTGAATCGCAATGGTGATATCAAGACCGCGATTATCCCCGGTCATTAAGTAGCGCTCGGAGCGGTGGCCGAGATGCCCTCCGGGACCGCAGCGCGACAGGCGCTACAATTGTTATTCGATGACAACTGCAACCGGCCATCCCCCGACCGCGCCGCTCTCCTCACTCTGGAGTGCGCTGCCGCCGGAGTACGCCATCCCCGATTCTCCCCCTACTCTCGCCGAAGCGCGGGAATATTGCCGTCGCCTGGCGCGATCGCATTATGAAAACTTTTCGGTGGCGTCATGGTTTCTTCCCGCGAAATTGCGCCAGCATTTTTTCAATGTCTATGCTTACTGCCGCATCTCCGACGATCTGGGAGATGAGGTCGGCAACACCGCCGCATCTTTACAGCTCCTCGATCTGTGGGAGGCCGAGCTTGACGCCTGCTACGACGGCGAACCGCGGCATCCGGTGTTTGTGGCGCTCGCCGAAACGGTGCGCCAGTTCGAGATTCCGAAGCATGAATTTGCCGATCTGCTGACCGCTTTTCGCCAGGACCAACGAGTCACTCGATACGACACCTTCAAAGATCTGCTGGGCTACTGCCGCTATTCGGCAAATCCCGTCGGGCATCTCGTGCTCTATCTCTGCGGATATCGCGACGACGATCGCCAGCAGCCTTTCCGACTACACCTGCACCGCTCTGCAACTGGCGAATTTCTGGCAGGACGTAAGTGCTGACTTCGCCAAGGGACGAATCTATCTTCCGCTCGAAGATCTGCGCCGGTTTCGGTGTCGGCGAGGAGGCGATTCGCGACAGTGAAAATACCGCCGGCATTCCGCGAGTTGCTGCAAGTTTGAGGTCCAGCGTGCGCGGGAATGGTTTGAGCAGGGAATGCCGCTGATCGCCAAGGTCGATCGCGAGCTTTGGCGCTCGATATCGAACTCTTTAGCCGCGGCGGCCAGGAAATTCTGAACGCCATCGAGCGTCAGGATTATGCCGTGCTCGGCCGGCGTCCCGCAATTTCGAAGGGCCGCAAGTTGGCTCTTGTCGCGCGCGCTGCACTGGGGAAGTGGCGATGAGCACGGTCGTGGGAAATGCGCCCCCGCAGTTCGCGCCCACGCGCTTCGCAACTGGACATGGCGTATTCCGTTTGCCGGCACATTGCCCGGTCGGCGGCCAAGAATTTCTATTACGGATTTATGGTGCTTCCGCGGCGCAAACGCAACGCGCTGAGCGCGGTGTATGCCTTTATGCGGCGCTGTGACGACATCGCCGATGACGAATCGCTCAGTATTGAAGACCGCCACAACAAGCTGGCCGACTGGCTCGACAAGGTTCATCGGGCACTGGCCGGCCATCCCACCGACGATCCTGTGCTGCTGGCGCTGACCGATGCGCAACGAAAATACCAGATTCCGGTTGGGCTTCTCGATCAGCTTGCTTATGGAACGGCCGCGGATCTCGATCACGCACATTCAGCAATCCCACGCCCGGCTAGCCGGCCTCACCGCGCGCTACCAGACTTTCGATGATCTGCAGCAGTATTGTTACGGCGTTGCTTCGGTGGTTGGGTTGGTGTGCATCAAGATCTTCGGATATCGCGATCCCGCCGCCGAACCGCTCGCCGAGCGCTGCGGTCTGGCCTTTCAGCTCACGAACATTATTCGCGACGTGAAAGAAGATGTTGCCATGGGACGAATCTATTTCCCGCAGGAAGATCTGGCGCAGCATCGGCCTCTCAGCGTGCTGATCTCACCGCGACGCCGATTGACATGGCGCGCATTCGTCCGCTGCTGGCGATGGAGGCGGATCGCGCTCGTGACAACTATCGCGCCGGAGAAGAATTGATTCCGCTGGTGAATGAAGACAGCCAGCCCGCGCTTGTGGGTACTGATCACAATCTATCGCCGTCTGCTCGAAAAAATCGCCGCGAACCAATACGACGTCTTTACGGAGCGTGTCAGCTTGACGGTCCCGCGAAAAGCTCACCGTGCTGGCAAAAGGAATCCTGAAGCGCCTGGTTTGATGCCCGCACCGTCCCATACTGATCCGACACAACCATCTACCGTCGCCATTGCCGGAGGCGGGCTGGCGGGCCTGGCTGCTGGATGCGCCCTGGCCGATGCCGGGTTTCGCGTGACGCTCTTTGAACGCCGCCCCTATCTCGGTGGGCGCGCATCTTCCTATCAGCATCCCGGCACCGGGGAGATCGTCGATAACTGCCAGCATGTGTTGCTCGGCTGCTGCACGAACCTGCTCGATTTTTACCGCCGCGCGGGAGTCGAGAACAAGATTCGCTGGTATGACAAACTGACGTTTCTCGAGCCCGGAGGGCGCGCATCGGAGATTAGCCCGTCCAGCTCTGCCCGCCCCTCTGCACACCGCGCCCGCATTTCTTCGCGCCGACTGTTTGAGCCTTGGCGACAAGCTTGGCGATCAGCCGCGCCATGGTGGCCCTGGCTCCGGCCATGCCGGCGGATCGAGGAGAGTCGTTTCTTGATTGGCTCAAGCGACATGGACAAACCGCGCAAGCCATCGAACGCTTTTGGAAAACAATTCTGGTCAGCGCTTTAAACGAAGATCTGGATCAAGTCTCCGTCCCCTATGCGGCGCAGGTAGTGCGTGAGTCGTTCCTGAAATCGGCGGCTGCTGGACGAATGGGAATTCCAACCGTTCCGCTCACCGAGCTCTACAGCGACTGCGGGAGACTACATTCGTGCGCGGGGAGGCGAGATTCAGTTTCGCGCGGGAGTCGAGTCGTTTCGAGCCGTCGCCGTCTGGCGTAACCGTGAAGGCGAACGGACAGGAGCAGAATTTCGATTATCTGGTGTCTGGCTCGTCCCTTTTGATGTGCTGGGGCGGCATGCTGCCGAATGAACCAGCTGCAGCGGCTTTGGCAGCGTCGCTCGACAAGTTCACGACCTCGCCGATCACCGGCATTCATCTCTGGTTCGACCGTCAGATTAGCGATCTCGATCACGCCGTCCTGCTTGACCGCACAATTCAGTGGATGTTTCATAAATCACGTTTGATCGGCGCGAGGAGCGGCGAAGCGCGTGAGAATGGCGGCAGCTACATCGAACTGGTCGTGAGCTGCTCTCGCAGCCTCGTAGAAAAATCGAAGGCTGAGATCGTAGAGATGGCGCTGAAAGAAGTTGCGGGAGTTTTTCCCCGACACGCGTAATTCGAAGCTTCTGAAATCCACTGTGATCAAAGAAGTGCACGCCACCTATTCGGCGCGTCCGGGGATCGATCAGTTTCGCCCCAAGCCCGTGACCGCATGGCCGCGAGTCTTTCTGGCGGGCGACTGGACGGCCACCGGTTGGCCCGCCACGATGGAAGGCGCCGTCCGGAGCGGCTATTTAGCTGCCGAAGCGCTGGCAAAGTTTGCAAAAAGAGAACAAAGCTTTATCGTCCCCGATTTGGCGCCGAGCGGACTGATGAAACTATTTAGATGAAGCTATTTGGCTGAGGTTCTTTCCTCCCGAAATTACTTCAGTATCCCCTGCCTGGTTACTTCCCATCCTCAAGAATCCTCGTCAAACACCCGATCTCATCAGGATGCCCACACGTTCCGACGCTGACGGCGATCGTCGCCGCAGCCCGCGATTCAATTGCGGAGGCCTGGCCAAAATCAGCTTTCTCCCCTCCGACGGAGTTTTAATTCCGGCGAGGCTTCGTGATTTGAGCTTGCATGGTTGCGCCGTCGACACCGCGCTGCCCGTCGATTACGGCGTGCGGACCGAGATTGTCGTCTGCGCCAACGCCGCTTCGTTCCGTGCGCTCGGCGAAGTCAGGGTAAGTCGGGGCAGCGCCGGCGCCGGATTTGAATTCATCCAACTGAGTACCGGCGGCAAGAAATTGCTTCAGGACTTGGTCACTGAATTGGCAAGATTGCAGGCGATCACGGACGGTCTCAGACTCGACCGCCAGGAACCAGAAGCAGACTTCCGCAGAAGACTGGAAGATGGAAGAAAACGCATCGCCTCGATGGTCGGTTCGCGCTTATCGCTCGAGCGCGTCACGCCTGCGATAAACGCTTCGGAGCGTCGCCATGAAAAAGGGTTGGAAGAACCTGCGAAAAGAAGACCCGCAGAAAATTCGCGACTGGTGATCGCCGTCGACCTCTTCGGCTAGCCCATTCAGACGGCCATCAGAATCACGCCGCCCGCTACCAGCAAGGCGGCGATCCACCGCCTTCGCCCCACGCGCTCATGCAAGAAAATGCTCGCTGCCACGGCGTTGGCGACGAAGGTCAGCGATGCCGAAGCCGGCACGACCAAGCTAAGATTCCCCCACGACAGCCCAAACAGAAGGCTATAGAAAGCCACTCCCATCGCTGCTACTCCAAGCACGAAGGTAGGAGTGCCGAGCACACGTCCGATCACCGCCAACATCCCGCGACTTTTCCAGAGTTCGCCCACGTCGCCTACCCGTTTCATGGAGTAGGAGAGCAGCACGTCGCCGGTGGTAGAGGCAAGGATGACGGCTCCGATGGCGGCCCAGGCGTAGGGGTCTTTCATGACTTACCCCTCATGACTTAACCCCAGAGGAAGCGCTTTCCGCCGCAGTGTCGTGCTCATGCGTGTGCGTCACCGACGGACCTGCTGCCACAAACCCTACGCCGGCGGCGATCATAGCGATTCCGAGCCATCGCGAAACCGAGATTTCTTCATGGAAAGCGAAGCGCGCGACCAAGGCGACGAGCACGTATCCAAGCGAAGAGGCGGGCAATACGTAGGTGAGGTCGGCCCACGAGAGCGCCGACATGTAGCAGGTGAAAAATGCCAGCAGCAGGAGGATTCCGAGTGTCACCCAGGGATTTGTGACGGCAAGCAGCAGCCCGGAGAGATTGTGCAACGAAACGTTGCCAAGTTCCTTCATCCCGCGAGCCAGCAGGGAATCACCGGCCGTACTGAATACGGTGATTCCCGCCAGAACGAGGTATTTTCGGAAGGTCAACGTTGCCTTAATGACTCAGTGCTTCTAGGCTTTGGCCGGCGCAGGAGTAGCCGCTTCGTCCTTGCGCGTGTCCTTGACCCACTTGTTGCGCTGGGCGCGGAGTTTCAAGAACGTGCGCGCTTCCTTGTAGAGACGTTTGCGCTCGGAATTGTTGAATATCGCTTTCCGCAGGATGCGATAGGCCGCTTTCGGGCGGAAATAATATTGGTCGTAAAAGTCATGGACCGCTTCCAGAATCTCGGTCCCCGGCAATTCCGGATATGCAATCTGCACCATCTGGTGGCCACCGTCGTCGACCATCTTCGTGTCGGCGGTGATGAAGCCGTTCTTCATCGCGTACTCGTGCAGTTCAGTGCCAGGATAAGCGTGCGCCACGGAAACCTGAATCGTCTCAACATCGAGTTCTTTGGCGAAGGCGATCGTGTTCTTAATGGTCTCGCGTGTTTCTCCCGGCAATCCGAGAATAAAGTCGCCGTGGATGACGAGCCCGAGCTTGTGGCAATCTTTGGTGAACTGCCGCGCGCGCTCGACCGTCGCGCCTTTCTTGATGTTCTTCAGAATCTGCGGATCGCCCGATTCATAACCAACGATCAGCAGGCGCGCTCCCGCTTCTTTCATCGCCTTGAGCGTCTCGAAATCGGTTGTGACGCGAGAGGTCGACGACCATGTCAGCCCGAGTGGCTTCAGTTTTCCGCACAATTCGATCGTGCGCGCCTTCTGCAGGTTGAAGGTGTCGTCATCGAAGAAGAATTCCTTCACATTCGGCCAATACTCTTTCGCCTGCGCCATTTCACGCGCCACGTCATCCGTCGAGCGCTTGCGCCACGGATGTCCGCTGAGCGTCTGCGGCCAGAGGCAGAAGGTGCACTGCGCCGGGCATCCACGCGTCGTATAAAGCGAAACGAACGGGTGCAACAGGAAAGGCACGGTATATCGAGTAACGTCGAGGTCGCGCCTGTAAATGTCGGTGACGTGCGGCAGCGCGTCCAGATTCTCAATCGTCGGCCGGTCGGGATTGTGCACGACCTTGCCATCCTTGCGATACGAAATTCCAAGAATATCTTCGATCGGCTTGCCCTGCGCGTATTCGACGATGGAATAGTCGAACTCCTTGCGGCAAACCACATCGATCACGGTGGCTTCCATCAGCGACTTCTCAGGCAACACGCTGACATGCGGACCCACGAACGCAATCTTGATATGCGGATTGGCGTCTTTAATCGCTTCGGCAATGCGCACGTCGCCCGGGAATCCCGGAGTGCTGGTAAACAGCACTAGCAGTTCATAGTCTTTGCAGGTGCGGATTGTCTCTTCTGCCGTAATGTGGTGAGGAGGGGCGTCAAGGAGTCGCGCGCCCTCAAGCATGCCGGTCGGGTAGGCGAGCCATACCGGATACCAGTACGATTCGATCTCACGGGTGGCAGGCCAGCGCGAGCCAGCGCCGCCATCAAAATTCTCAAACGACGGGGGATTCAGGAACAGTGTTTTTAATGGCATATTGGGAATCTCTATTTTAACACTGTTAGATGCAGCGAAAGACGCGATTGGCCCTGCTAGACGCTACCAATCTGGTACGTCTCGCGCGTCGTTAAAACCGTGGAAACCTTTATCTAAGTTTGCCTTAGCGCGACTGAAACGGCAAAACAACCTTGCCGAACGTCGCTATTTGGCATTAAGCCGCGAGAATCGCATGCTCGCCGGATACCGGACAGAGGCTAGACCGGATCTGACCTCATTTTGTCGTTGGCGTTGTCACCGCAACCGGGAGTGCCCAGTTCTCCAGATCGCCGGTCGCCCGCATCAGGCTGACGCGGACTTTCTGGTATTCAAAATCGGCGTCCTGGAAAAGTAAGTAGCGCTCGGCGGCCTGTACACGGGCATCGGCCAGTTCGTGCAATGTTCCGGTCTTGGCGTCGATGCGGGTCTGGGCGGCCGCCAGCCCGGACTCCGCGAGCTCGTACTCCAGTCGTGCCACTTCGCGCGCCGCGTCGAGCTGGTCGGCGGCGCGTTGAAGTTTCAGCGTCTCCTCCGCGATCTGGTTGCGTGTGGCCTCGACCTGTTTCTTTGCCTTGAGCGCCCCAGCGTCGGCTTCTTCTGCTCGAGAACGCTGGCTGGCATTAAAGATTGGAATCCGCAGCGCGAATCCAATGGTGGCGTTGTCCTGCTGGAAATGATTGGGGAAGTACTCGGTGTAGTTATTGAAAGTGGAAAAGCGCGCGTATTGAGCCGAAAAATCGATCGAAGGCAGCCAAGCGCGGTGTTCTCCGGCAGCCCGCATCGCTTCCGCCAGTGAATGCTCTTGCGCGAGCTTAAGGGCTGGGCTCACCGCAACCGCTTTATCGGAAAGATCATCTTCCGACGGAACAGGCGGCAAAGCAGGAATGGTTTCCGGCGCAATTTTGATCGACGAAACCGCCAGGCCAGTCAATGTGGAAAGATGGCGTCGCAAAACGTCGGCGGAACCGCGAGCTTCAGCCCAATGCAACCGCACGCGAGCCGTCACCAGCTTCGCCTTGTTCAAATCGACGGCGCTGTCCACACCTTCTTGGAGACGCTCGGTAACCGCCTGCTCCATCTGCTTCGCGGAAGTCTGGTCCTGCTCGAGGCGCACCAGCCTGGCCTCCCACTTGGCCAATTCCGCATAGGTCAGCGCCGTGTCCTGAATGATCGTATTGCGCTGATCTTTGTCCTGATATTGCGCGGCGCGCCATTCCGTCTTGGCAGCGCCAAGAAACTGCTTCTGTGCCGGATTGTAGATCGAACTCTGAGCGACGACATCGAACAACGAAGGTGGTGAACCCTCAATCGCTAGAGGATATCCATAAGTCCAGCCGAGCCCCGACCCCGCAATTATCTGGGGATAGAAATTGTTGCGCAGTTCGTGGTAGGAAGCGAGTGACCGCTGCACATCGGCCGCCGCAATCGCTGAAGTCGTGCTGTGCGCAAGGGCGAGCCGGACAGCGCGCTCAAGCGTCACAGTCTCGGCCTGACCGCGAGCCGCGATCAGTAGCACAGCCGTTAGCAGAGCCGGCAGACTGATAAGGCGCACGAGCCGCCGCAATGGAATTTTCATCTCCCCCACCTTACCCCAACACGTCCGTCGTTACCTGCGACGACGACTTCAGCATGACGCACAAATTGTAGTGCGTCCAATGCCGCGAGGGCAGTAGCTTTAGCAGTAATGTGGGATGGGGAGCTTTCAAGCAGGAGTCGGGTCATCCCTAGTGAGCCACCCGGTCGAGTGCCTGCTGCGCCGCGCCGAAATTGCGGGCCAACGACAACGAAGCACGATATTCGCGTGCCGCACCGGCCTTGTCGCCCTGTTTCTCCAGCAACATTCCCAGCAGGTAATGAGCTTTGAACGCGGGTGCTTCTTCCACCGGGCCGGAAGCCAGGTAATGTTGCAGCATCGCGATCGCCAGAGCATATTGTCGGCCCGAGCGATAGAGCATCCCGGCAGCCTCATCGAGCGCATCGGGTTTCGGTTTCGGAGACCGATTCAGCTCGACGATGGCCTGCTCCATTTCGTCGAAGCGTTTCTGTCGTCTCAGAAACAGAGCCAGATTGAGCCATGCTTCGGCATCGCCTTTGCTGAGGTCGATGTACTGGTGATATTCGCGCTCGGCCGTCGCATAGTCCTTTTTCTTTTCCGCGATGCGGGCGTAGATCCAGTGTTCACGGGCGGGATTCGAGGTCGAAATAGACTTCGCCTGCTCGCGCGCCTTGTCATCGCCGCCCCCTACGATGCCCGGAGCGGAAATATAAAATTCAGTCAAATCAAGTCGCGCTTCCAGATCCTTCGGGTTCAATTGCACCGCGCGTTCAAACTCTCCGCGAACCTTTCCCGCCAATCCCGCGGCGCTCATGAAATTGACGCGATCCGCCTTTTCGCCATAAACCCGCCCCAGCCACAGATGAAAACGACTGTTCTCAGGATCGAGTGACACCGCTTTCTTGCAGGACGACTCCGCGCGGTCCCACTCTTCGAGCGTAAAATACGCCCGGCACAGCAGATTGGAAGATTCCGCGTCCGAGGGCGCCGCTGCCAGGCGGCCATTCAACTCGTTGATGGCGTCATCGATCCGGCCGGCGGCCAGCATGTCTTTCGCGGAGTCCGTCACACTTGCGTCCGCCATAAGAACGAACGGCGATGCTACCAACATGGCTAGAGAAAGTAAAAGTCTGAAAATGCGAGTAATCATTGTGAGAACTTGGTTTAAAACTTGACCTGCGTCCGGTCGCCGATCGGCTTACCATTCTCCGAATTGATGGCGACCACGTCCTTAGCGGAGAGGCCCCGCGTAACCTCGACCTGGGTGAGGTTGGAAAGCGAAGTCTCGACTTCCTTGCGTTTGAGTTCGTGACCAACGATCTGCAACACGTAGTGCTTGGAGTCGTCCATCCGCACCGCCTCTCGTGGCAGTACGAGGACGTTATCGTGCTGTGCGGAGACAATCGTTACTCCGACGTTGACGTTCGGCAATAATCTTAAGTCCTTGTTATCTACGATGCTCGTGGTTTCGCCGACGTTGCGCGATCCACGTAGTTTCACGGTTGACGGAATGGCGGTCAGGACTGCATGCCACACTCGTCCGGGAAGCGCATCCCACGTAATCTCCATCGGATCTCCAGGTGCAAGGCGGCCCACATCCGGCTCGTCGACAAATGCCCGCACGGTTACTGTCCGCAGATCAGCCATTTGCAAGAGCATGTCACCGGCTGCGACAAATGCCCCTTGTTTCGCAGGCAGCGAATACACAATGCCATCGAACGGAGCGCGTACGTTCGACTTCGCCAGGACATCTTGCGCCGCGTCATAGGTGGCTTGCGCTTCTGCGCGCTGGGCCTCGACCCTCGCTAGTTCGGCATTTGAATACCGCTGTTTCTGCTTTTGCCTTAGGAAACTAAGTTGAGAATCGGCACGCGTCAGCGCGCCTTCCGCTTCGCGCACTTCTCCCGCCGAAGCCGCGCCTTGCTCTGCGAGCTTCTTTAATGCGTCCAGATTTCGCTGAGCCGAGTCGCGGTCCGTGTTCGCTTTTACCAGTTGCGATTCGAGGTTGAGCACTTCTTCGCGATTGCCGCCGAGTTTCGCTGCGCCCAGGTCCGACTGCGCTGCCCGCAATTGCGTCTCGGCCCGGGCCGATTGGGCACGGGCATCCGCATCATCAAGCTCAACCAGCAACTGGCCTTTCTTTACGTGCGCACCTTCTTTGACCAACACGCGCCGAACGCTGGTTGCAACCGGAGCGTGTGCTTCGAAATTGTTTACCGGCTCGATTTTCCCGTTGGTCGAAACCACACTCCGAATCGATCCCTGCTCGACAACGTAGCTCCGCACAGGCACGGCGTCATCCCGGCGAGTGACGAAAGCAGCGAGCACGATCACACCCGCGAAAACCGCGAGTGCGGTCACCCACCAGCGCCCCGGCCGCTGTCCCGAACTGTTTCCATTCAATGGCATACGGAGAAAAATGCAAGTTTCAATGTATCACCCTACCCGCGCTCCGGGCAGGGCAAATGAACCTCTGCAACGTGTCTGTTTAGATGCAGCACGCAGGGCCCCGGCGTCATCAAGTTGAGCTGTTAGTCGCTCGGTGGGGTTGCCAACGACCAACGACGAACGACCAACGACGCCCTAGGTACAATACTCAAATGCCAAAGCCCTCACGCTCCCCTCGCTACACCGCCGACCACGCTAGCGCCGGCCTCGATCACGACTTCCCGGAGATTGAAACTTGGCCCAACCAATTCCCCGGATACGAAATCGTCGTCGACGATCCCGAATTTACGTCGGTCTGCCCCAAGACTGGACTACCCGATTTTGGCCAGATCGTGATCCGTTACGTGCCCGATCGCCACTGCCTGGAATTGAAATCGCTCAAGGAATATCTCCAGTCGTATCGCAACCTCGGCATCTTCCAGGAAAACATTGTGAACCAGGTGCTCGAAGATGTGGTGCGCTGGGCTAAACCAGTGTGGGCCGAAGTGAAAGGCGAATTCCGGCCGCGCGGAGGAATTTCAACCGTAGTGATTGCGAAGTGGCCGCGTCCAAAGAAATAGCGGCCAGCATCATGCTATATTCGCTCGACCAGTGCCCCAACGGACCCTCCAACCCCGCACCGCGTTGATTGTCCTGACGACGCTCAATCTGCTCAATTACGCGGATCGCAACGTGCTGTTCGCCGTCCAGCCGCTGGTGCAGGACGAATTCCATTTGAGCAAGGTTCAGATCGGATACCTCACCAGCGCATTCCTCGGCTTTTACATGATCGCCGCTCCCTTTGTTGGACCGCTGGCCGATCGCTACTCGCGCAAGCTGATCATTTTCTTCGGCGCAATCTTTTGGAGCGGCCTCACCCTGCTCACCGCTTTCACCCACAACTACACGGAGCTCCTGGTCCGGCACACTCTGGTCGGAATCGGCGAAGCAACCTTCGTGACCATCGCGCCCACCTTCGTCGCCGATCTGTTCTCCGAAGAAATGCGTGGACGCATTCTCGGAGTCTTTTACCTGGCGATTCCGGTAGGCTCCGCAGCGGGTTACCTCCTCGGCGGCAATCTCGCCCCGCACTACGGATGGCGCTTTCCGTTTTACATCGCCGCAGGGCCGGGTTTCCTGTTGGCCATTGCAGTGCTGTTTCTGAAAGAGCCAGAACGCGGCCAATTCGATTCGCTCACGGAAACCCCCGAACGGGCGACCATCTTCGGACTGGTTCGCAACCCAGCATTCCTGACCGCGACCCTTGGCATGGCCGCGATGACATTCTCCCTTGGCGGAATTCAAGTCTGGATGCCGCAGTTCCTCTACAGCGAACGCCACTACACGCTGGCCCAGGCCAATCTTCTTTTCGGCATGATCATTGTCGCGGACGGCATCGTGGCCTCACTGGCTGGCGGTTGGCTCGGCGACTATCTCCTGCCGCGAATGAAGAGTTCCTACTACATCGTCTCGGCCGTGAGCATGGCTCTCGGAATTCCGGTCATGATCGTCGCCTTATTTGCCAAGGGACGCATCATGATTCCGGCGATCGCCGCCGCCGCTTTCTTCCTGTTGCTGAATACTTCGCCCCTCAATGCCGCGGTCATCAATTCCGTTGGAGCCCACATACGAGCCACCGCCATCGCCGTCAACATTTTCATCATTCATCTTCTCGGCGACGTTCCGTCCCCGACCATGATGGGATGGGTGGCCGACCGCCGCTCGCTACAGACTGCTTTCATTCTCCCAGTGATCGCGATGGGTATCTCCGCCGCCATACTTTTCTATGGCATGCGATTTGCTCCTCCACTCAAAATCGGCGTACCGTCGCCCGCATCGCCACAACCTCCGGGAGCATCTTCCTAGCAGAATGCATTTGCAAACCATCCACTGGATTGCAGGCAGCATCCTCGCCCTCGCGTGGTTTTCGCGCATCGCGGAAGCGGCCATCGGCATGCCAACCATCGCCGACATCTCTCAACCTGAGTGGGACCGCAAGCCCGCGACTCCAAATGGCGAGCCGCGCGTAAGCATCATTGTTCCGGCCCGCAACGAGGCCGAAAACATTCGCGCGACGTCAACGCATCTGCTCGCCCTCGACTATTCAAACTACGAAGTCATCGCAGTCAACGACCGCTCAACCGATGAAACCGGCAAAATAATGGACGAGGTTGCCGCGAGTCCAGAGGCACAGCGGTTGCTGAAGGTAATTCATATCGCGTCGCTCCCTCCCGGTTGGCTCGGCAAAACGCACGCCATGTGGACGGCCGGCAAAGTCGCGACGGGCGACTGGCTGCTGTTCACCGACGCAGACGTCTTATTCAAACCGGATACCGTCCGCCGCGCGGTCGCCTACGCCGAAGCCGAGCGCGCCGACCACGTCGTTCTTTTTCCACGCATGATTATGAAACGCGTTGGCGAGAGAATGATGATCGCTTTTTTCCAGGCGCTATTCGTTTTCGGACACCGTCCCTGGAAAGTGGCTGATCCGAAAGCTCGCGATCACATGGGCGTCGGAGCATTCAACATGGTGCGCCGCTCGGCCTATGACGCGGTCGGCACCTACCTGGCATTGCGGATGGAAGTCGTCGACGACATGAAACTCGGCAAGGTCGTCAAGAACGCCGGTTTCGCGCAGCGCAACGTTTTCGGCGAAGACCTGATCTGTCTACACTGGGCCAAGGGAGCGTTCGGCATCGTCAACAATTTGACGAAGAACTTCTTTGCCGTGCTTTCTTTCCAATGGCCGCGAACCGTAGCTAGCATCATCGGCCTGGGCTTTCTGAACCTTGGCCCGTTTCTTGGTGTCGTGCTGGCCCACGGATGGGCGCGCATCCCCTACGCGATCGCTCTTATCTCACTCTTCGGGATTTATTACGGCATGTCGAAGATGTCAGCCGTCCCGGCCTATTATTTCTTTTTGCACCCAGTCAGCGCGACGCTGATTATGTATACCGTCCTTCGCTCCATGATCCTAACGCTGATCAACGGTGGCATCGAGTGGCGTGGAACAAAGTATCCGCTCGAAGAACTGCGCAAGGGCATGGTGTAGCGCCCGAGCGCGGGCCGGAGTCACACCCGTTTCAGCAGTAGGCAGGTCATGTCGTCGTGCTGCGGCGTGTTCCCCACATAGCGATCTAATTCCGCGAGCAATTCACGCAGCATTTCCGAAGGGGTTGATTTCGCCATGCGGTCGATCACCCCTAACATCCTCGGCTCACCGTATTCTTCCTCGCGGTTATCGAAGGCCTCGACCACCCCGTCCGTAAAGATCACCAGCCAGTCCCCGCTCTCCAGGCGAGTCTCTTGCATTTCGTAGGGCGATTCCGGAAGGATTCCAATCGGTATGCCGCCGGCCTCCAGGCGTTCGATCGCGCCCGACGCCCTCCGGAGAATCGGAACGTTATGCCCCGCGTTGACGTAGACCAGGTCGCCGTTCGCGGGATCGAGTTCGGCCAAAAAAGCGGTCGTGAAGCGAACACCTCCCTGGCTGGTCGACGAGGCATAGCGATTCACGCCCGCCACCAGCTCCGCCAACGAAACTCCAGTCGTCGACAAAGTTCGCAGGCTGGCCTGGAACGTCGCCATCAGCATTGCGGCAGGGATGCTCTTCCCGGCGACATCCGCTACGACGAACAGAATCCGGTCTTCACTCGGGGACGACAGAGGCGCCCGCGCTGGACGCAGAATGACGTCGTAATAATCTCCCGCGACGGTGTTCGCCGGCCGTGTTGCGTACGCGATCTGATATCCCGGAATCTGTAGCGGCGCTCCAGGCAGCAGCCAGGCCTGTATATCCTTGGCGATCTCGAGATCGCGTTTCATCACGACCCGATCCGCCAGTTCCAGCAGCAGCACCAGTAGCAGCGTCAGAAAGCCCCAGACATGCAGGTCCAGTTCAAAGCTTTCGACATGTCCGGCCTGATTGGTGTACGTAAACCCGCCGGAAGGGAAGATCATCAGCGCCAGCGCCAGTAACAGGAGTACCCGGCGCGCAGGCGTCAACTTCTCGAGGATCGCCCAGAACAGGGCTTTCGCCGTCCGCAGGAATCGCCGGCCCCGCAATGGTTCTTCTTCTAAATTGTCGAGTCCCGCAGAATACAGTCGATAGCTCGAGCGCGCGTCCTTTTCAAACTGCGACCAGAGTTGGTTGACCGCCAGTCCTTCGCTCACGCGCTGCCAGAAATCTTGCGCCTTGTCGTGTAGGGATCGATGGGGGGTGCCGTCGCGGAAGCCCATGTCGGAACCACCATTATAGGGCAGCAACGAAAACAGCACTCGTTGCCCCGACAGCCGCTCTCCATCCCACAGCTAGAAAAGACGCAGCTGTTCGTCAGCTCTTTCGCTGCCATGCATTGGCTCATATCGTCCCGCGTGGCCTCGACCAATCCCGTACTTCTGTCGCAAGGCTCGTATCAATTGCGAAAGGCGTTGCGAGTACCCCTTGGGCAAGAATGCCCGGTCGGCATAGCGCGCGCGATACATCTTCACGAGATCCGGGAAATTCTCTTCGAGGAAGGGCATAAAAACTGCTGCCGAACAGGGCTTGAGAAACAGCGGGCTTGCATAGACGTTCTTTGCGCCGGCTTCACTCGCTGCCTTCATCAGCGCTTCCAGATCGCGCGGATGGTCGGTGATTTCTGGCAGCACCGGCGCGCAGTTCACGCCCGCGTCGACTCCAGCAAGATTCAGTTGGCGGACCGCTTCGAGGCGCAGGTCGGGACGCGGCGCTCGCGGTTCCAACTTACGTGCCAGTTCCACATTGATCGTGGTCACCGTCACACTCACGAAGACCTGGTTGTGCTCCGCTACGCGCCGAAGAATTTCCGCGTCACGCGTGACCATGTTCGACTTGGTCACAATTCCAATCGAGAGTCCCGAGTGGCGTGCCAATTCTTCGAGAATTCCGCGCGTCAGTTCGAATCGCCGCTCCGCGGGTTGGTAGGGATCCGTAGCCGTACCAATCGCAATCGCTTCCCCCCGTTTCACCTTCCTCAATTCCGAACGCAGCACCGCCGCGGCCTGCTGCTTAACGAAAATCTTGCGCTCAAAGTCGATGCCATTCCGTAATTCCATGAACTCGTGCGTATAACGGGCATAGCAATACTTGCAGGCAAACTCGCACCCGCGATAGGGATTGATCGCCCAGCTAAACGGCAGCTTCCGTTCGCTGACCACTCGGGTGAGAAGGGAACGCGCAGCCAGAGTGAAGTATTCGACGTTGTACCCGGCACGGAGCGACTCCGCCTCGGCCGCGATCCGGGCGATACCGACCAGTTTGGGCGCGGCCGATATCGTTTGCGAATTTGCCTGGAAGAGTGGAAGAGCGGTCGCTCCTGCTGCCGGTTCAATGTTCGCCATATGAATGTTCGCCATATGTTCGCCTATGAACTGTGACGATAGACCTTCTCCCATCCCCTGTCAATGGTCAGCACAAGATCTTCGCAACCTAGGCTGGAGACGCAATCTGTGCGTCCAATAAGTCGCTGCCGCTGACCCAGGTGGTCAACAAGTAGCCGCCCGCGAGTTCCGACTGTCGGCGATTACTGATGATTCCCTTGATCCGGCAACAAGCCCGGCGGAGCCGCCGGAATCGAGATGTCCACCTTTGTTACGGCCCCGAGCGATGACAGTGGCTTGTCGAAGTCACTTACCTTGCCGACGACAAGCACCGCCAATTGCTCCCGGTGCATATACTTCGCGGCCACACGCGCTACATCTTCTTTGGTGACTTTCTCGATCTCTTTTTGGAATTTCTCCAGAAAATCAAGCGGATAGCCATAAAACTCATACGACATCTTTTCCTGCAAGACTTTGTCGGGCGAGTCGAAACGGAAGACAAAAGAATTGAGTATTTCGTCCTTGGCCTGCTTAATCTCTTCATCGCTAAACGGACGCTGCGGCAGGCTGTCGATCTCCTCACCGAGTGCCTGAATCGATTCGATCGTTGTCGAACTCTTTGTGCTCATCGCCAGCCGCAACACTCCAGGATGGTCCCAACTCGCTCCCACGCCCCCGCCGACTCCATAGGCGAGACCCTTCGTCGTTCGTATGTCGCCGAACAAGCGCGACGAGAATCCTCCGCCAAATGCTTCATTGAATACCGACACCGCGAAGTAGTCTGGATTCCTGCGCGTGATGCCAGGTGCAACCATTTGAATCTGGCTCTGATTCACATCGGTTTTTTCGATCTCGTAGTAACCCGGTTTTGCCGGATCAATTTTGATTTCCGCATCCTTGGCTGCCGTCGCACCCTTCGGCCAGGAAGCAAACGCTGCTCGGAGCTTCGCCTCCATCTTCGCGGAATCGAAGTCGCCCACGATTCCGAGGATGATGTTGTTCGGGTGCACATATTTCGCGTGCCAATCGATCAGATCCTGGCGTGTGACCGCTGCCACCGTTCGATATTCAGCCACCCGCGTATACGGACTGTCGGCTCCATACACAAGTTTCGCCGCTTCTCGCCCTGCAATCTGCTGAGGATCGTCGTTCCGCCGCGAAATGCCGTCGTACATACCTTTCTGAGCGATTTCAATTTTGTCCGCCCGGAACTCCGGATTCCTCAGCACATCCTCGAAAACCCGAAACACATCGTCGAAATCGTCCTTCAGGCAAGACCAACTGACGCTCGTCGAATCGCCGCCGCCACTGGTTTCCACTTTCGCCGCGCGCTGCTCGAGGAAGTCGTCGAGTTGATCTCCAGTCTGCGTTTTGGTTCCGCCCGTGCGCCACACTTCGCCATAGATATCGGTCAGGCCAGTCTTGCTCGCGGGGACCGCCCGCTCCCCGCCGCGAATACGCGCCGTGCCGTCGATGAGCGGCAGCTCGTGATCCTCTTGCAGAAAGACCACCATCCCATTTGGCAGCTCGATGCGCTTCGGCTGCGGCGGATGAAACTCAGGCAACTTCGGAATCGGAATCTGTTTCCATGGTTGCGCGGTCTGCGTCTGCGCACTCAGGAGCGCGCTTGCGCCGAAAAGGCTAAGCAAGACAACGAAAGCAAAAGCGGAGAAGGGAAGTGAGCGCTGCCGGTTCGGTCTGGGGTTCACTGTCCACCTCCCTGCGCCGCCGCGCCACTTGGCGGAGGCCCGCCCGCGAACTCGATAATTCCCACCGTCCGGTTATCGGGAGTGAACGTCTTATTCGCAACCCGCCGTATATCCGCCTTGCTAACCTTTTCGATTCTATCGACCGATCGGAACAACTCCCGCCAGTCGTCATAGCGCGACTGATTTAAACCCAGCGCGAATGCCAGCCCCTCGTTCGATCCGAGCGACCGGATCAGGTTTGCTTTCGCCCGCGTCTTGATCATTTTCAACTCTTCGTCCGTGATGTCTTCATTCTTCAGCCGGTCAATTTCAGCGTGAATCGCGCCTGCCATTTCCTGCGGTTTGTGGCCGGGGATCGGAAACGCATAAAACGCAAACAGATGCGGATACTTATTTCCCGGCAGTCCTGTAAATCCGGCCGAGTCCGAAGCAATTTGCTTATCGCGAACCAGCGCGCGGTAGAGCCGCGAGGTGCGTCCGTCCGACATCAAATCGGCAATCGCGTCATACACCTGATCGTCCGCATCGCGATAATCAGGACGGTGATAGCCTTCGAGATAAAGCGGCTGCGATTGTTCGTGCAGGACGACCGTCCGCTCCGAATCCTGCGGCGGTTCGGTCGTGGTCGCAGTATCCGGCTTCGGACGCGCCGGTATCCGCGAGAAATATTTCTCCACGATCGGCATCGCCTCCGAAGCTTTGACATCGCCAACGACGGTGACGACCATATTCGAAGGCACGTAATATGTATCGAAGAAATTCTGCGCGTCGGTTGCCGAAAACGAGTTCAAGTCCGAAATCCAACCGATCGTCGGCCGGTGATACGGATGCGCCGCAAATGCCTCTTCCGTAAATTGTTCGAGCAGTCGCCCGATGGGATTCGAGTCGGTCCGCATGCGCCGCTCTTCGATGACGACGTTGCGCTCCTTATAAAACTGCCGCATCACCGGATGCAGAAATCGCTCCGACTCAAGATACGCCCACAATTCCAGCCGGTTGGTCGGAAACGAATAGTGATATCCGGTCTCATCGAGGTTTGTAAAGGCATTCAGCCCCTCGCCGCCCTGGCTCTCGACGATCTTGCCAAATTCATTGGTGTACCCGGCGGAGAATTTGTCGGCCGCGGCAATCGCATCTTTCCACGCCTGCTCAAGTTGTGCGAGTTTCTTCTCGTCGCGATCGACCGGCTTGTCTCGCTCAGCGATGAAAGCCGCATAAGCAGTTTCAACCTTTGCCAGAGCCACTTTTTCGTCGGCGTAATCGCGCGTGCCGATCGTGTCCGTGCCCTTAAACGCCATGTGCTCGAACATGTGGGCCAGTCCCGTCTTGCCCATGGGATCCTGCACCGAACCGGCGTCCACGTGCGTGAAGAATGAAAAAACTGGCGCTTCCGGGCGTTCGCAAATGATCACCGTCATCCCGTTCGCAAGTTTTTTCACCGTCGTGTGCTTCTCGAAAGAAGCCATATCTTGCCCGGGAGCGAGCACGCACAAGACAAAGCAGACGAAACAACCAACGACTATTTGTAGAGAAATCAGGCGCGACTTCATCCAGCCTCCGAGAGCGAACACCAAAAAGTTGACGTTACGTGGATGGAACGAAGCTTGTCAAACGAGATTGTCAAACCAAACTTCTAAAACCCAGGAGTTGTTTGAGTCATCACGACTTCGTCAGCGCGCGATAGACAGAAAACCGAAACTCGTTGTTCTCGACGATTTTCTCCAGAAAGCCTGCCGCTGCGAAAAGCCGTTCCTGTTCCGAAGTCGGTGCGACGTATGCGAGGTAAAGCGAGCGAGGATGCCACCGTAGCGAGCGCGCAATTGCTTGCAACACCACTGACAGCACTCGGGCGCTACATGGATTAAAAAAGAAAAGTACGGCATTCTCCGGTGGAAGTGAAAAGTCCGCGAAGTCGACGTTCAAAGACGCAATCTCCCGGCATTTCTGCGTCTCAGATTTGTACAACCCGATGTTTGCTTCCGCGGCCTTGTGCAACTCCGGCGCGAACTCGAGGCCTAGTATCTTTTTGAAAGGGAACTCAGACGCCAGCAGCAGCGCTCGTCCTTTCCCCGAACCAAAATCGATAAACGTGTAGTTCTCGAACCTGAAGTCGAAAGCCGCCATGAGTTGTTGAAAGCGCAGCGGTTCGATCGCGGCGTAATCGTTCCCGTCAATCCAATTCGCGCTCTGGATGTTCAGGTCGCTGAGGTAAGTCCAGCCAGCGAACTTGCCATCAGTGTCAACCCCATGCGCGCGGTCGAACTCACTGACCGTGTTATCGGCGCGCAATGCTTTGGCCGCGAGGTGCTCCCGCACAAGATGGATCGGAAGAAGGACGCTTCGGAAAAGAGTCGTAACCACTCCGCGCTCTCGGAAGGACTTCCTGATTCTCGGAATGATCGTTCTCGTAACCTTGGGCATTCAGCGACGCGCTACGCGCACCCCATGGTCGTCGCACTCATAACCACCGAGAAAAATCGCTTCAACTTCCCAGCGTCCAGTTTTCCATCCGTGCGCACGCCCGAGCAAACATCGAGTCCATAAGGACCAACCTCTTCGATCGCCTGCTGAACATTCTCCGGCGTAAGCCCTCCCGCTAGAAACAGTGGAACCCGAATGCGCTCCCGAATCGCGCGGCTGAGCGCCCAATCATGCGTTCTGCCCGTGCCGCCCAGTTCTTTGACCGCAAGTTTCTGGTTGCCGGAATCGAGCAGTATGGCATCGACATGCTGCGAAACCCGTTCGGCCTCCTCAATCGATTCAGGCCCGGTGACGTGAACGACCTGCACCACGGAAATCCCGGGCAAAGCATTCTTAAGCTCGCGATGAGTACCTTCAAGGACGTGATCGCAAATTTGAATCGTATTCGTCCGGCAGAACCGCTGCTGCTCGACGATGGCGCCGACACTCTGTCGCGAAGTCAGCAGGAACGTACCGATGCCCGGAGGGACGCGGGCGGCAATCTCCGCGATGAGTTCATCGCCAATCACGCCAGGCCCACTCGGCATAAGCGAAACCAGTCCCAGCGCGGATGCTCCACAATCGACGGCTAGCGAAGCCTCGTCGATACTGCCGATGCAGCAAATTTTGACTCGTGGCGTGCGCGTTGCATTCATGCAAGTCCGTGTGGAGCGGACACTCTTGTCCGCGGCCCTTGATCTTGGTGTTGATCTTGGGCTCGATGTCGATCTTCGGTCTGGCTTTGTCCCGGATACACGCGCACTACACGTCAACATCAGCGGACAAGAGTGTCCGCTCCACACGAAATCTATTCCCCGTAGGGAACCCAGATATTTTTAACCTGCGTGGCGTGCTCCAAAAACCATCGCCCTTCGGCAACCTTCGGATCAAACCAGTCGATCGCGCGGCCTTCGTTGGTAAATACCTGTTTAAGATTTCCCACCGACATCGCCTTCGCCGCCGCCGCACTCGCCGCGTCACCAAAGCACCAGATAGCGTCGACGTCATCATGCTCGGCGAGCGTTTTCAAGAGTTGGGATGTGTATCCGGTGACGAGATTGATCGCGCCGCCCGGCAGATCGCTGCTCTCGAATAACTGATAGAGGTCGCCGGTGATCAGAGGGTAGGCCTCCGAAGGCACGGCAATCACTGTGTTCCCAACCGCGAGCGCCGGCATGACGACGGAAATGAATCCGAGCAGCGGAGCCTCGCGAGGACAAATGATGCCGACCGTGCCAATCGCCTCGTTCATCGCGATGGCAATATTCCGAAACGGAGGATTGTGTACCGCGCCATCAAACTTATCGGCCCACGCCCCGTAAGAAAAAATTCGCTCGATGCTGAAATCGACTTCCGCGATGGCCTGCTTCTCACCGACCGCGGCAGCCAGGCGCCCGGCAATTTCAGACCGCCGCTGCGAAAGATTTTCCGCGCAGTAATAAAGAACCTGTGCGCGATTGTGCGCCGTTGCCTTCGCCCACGCCCCAGCCTTACGCGCCGCTTCGACTGCGTTGCGAATGTCTTTGCGATTGCCAAGCGGAGCCTCGCCGAGCAACCGTCCATCCTCGGTACGCACTTCCATGCTGTAGCCAGAATCCGGCCGCGCCTGTTTACCTCCGATATAAAGCTTGACCGTTCGATCGATCTCCGGCAGGTTGAGTCCAGAAGCGGTAGAGTCATCGTCCGATTCCGGATCTACCTCGTTTACTTTCTGCGCCGGAAGCGCCGGAGCGTTCTTAAACCAAGCCGGCTCCATATATTCGAGCAATCCCTCGCGCCCGCCCTCGCGACCGTAACCGCTCTCGCGATACCCACCGAATCCGCAGGAAGCATCGAACAGGTTCGTGCAATTCACCCAGACCACTCCGGCCTTGATCTGCGCCGCAACATGCAGAGCAACATTGATGCTCTCGCTCCAAACGCATGCCGCCAGCCCATAGACCGTATTGTTCGCCAGTTCCACCGCTTCCGATGGAGTGCGGAAGGTCATCGCCGCCAGCACCGGCCCAAAAATTTCCTGCTGCGCAACAATCGACGTCGGATGCACATTGCTCAAAAGCGTTGGCGGATAGTAAAAACCGCGCGCGGGCGCAGTAAACTGCGGCTGCCAGCAAGTGGCCCCGTCGGCGACGCCCTGATCCACCAGCTTGCGGATTCGATCGAGTTGCACCTGGGCTACGATCGCGCCAATGTCGATCGCCTTGTCGAGCGGAGGGCCGATTCGCAGCGTGCTCATGCGATCCTGAATTTTCGCAATCAGAACTTCGGCGATGCTCTCCTGCATGAGCAGGCGCGAACCCGCGCAGCAAACCTGTCCCTGATTGAACCAGATGCCATCGACCAAGCCTTCGACGGTGCTGTCGAGGTCGGCGTCTTCAAAGACAATGAAGGGAGACTTTCCCCCGAGTTCAAGCGACAGCTTCTTATGGCTGGTGGCAGTCGCCGCGCGGATCGCGCGTCCAACTTCGGTCGACCCGGTGAACGCGATCTTGTCCACATCAGGATGCTTCACTAGCGCTTCGCCGGTCGATCCATCGCCCGTAACAATGTTGACCACGCCTGCCGGCAGACCAGCTTCCTGACAAAGTTCGGCAAACGCTAGCGCGGTCAGCGACGTGAATTCCGCGGGCTTCAGCACCACGGTATTTCCCGTTGCCAGAGCCGGAGCAATTTTCCACGCCAGCATCAGCAGCGGAAAATTCCACGGAATGATCTGCCCGACAACTCCGCAAGGAACGTGCTCGGGAAATTCCTGGTCTAGAAGCTGGGCCCACCCGGCATGATAATAAAAATGGCGCGCCACCAGCGGTATATCAATGTCGCGGCTCTCGCGGATGGGTTTGCCGTTGTCCATCGTTTCAAGAACCGCCAGTAGCCGCGAATGCTTCTGAACCAGTCGCGCCAGAGCATACAAGTAGCGGGCGCGAGCATGAGGACTGAGTGCACGCCATCCAGTCGACGCCGCCCTCGCCGCCTTTACGGCAGCATCAACATCCGCCGCCGAGCCTTGGGCGACCGAAGCCAGCCTTTCGCCGTTCGAAGGGTCGAGCGTGTCAAAATATTCGCCCGCAATCGGAGCCTGCCATTCGCCACCGATAAAATGCTGCATGCGATGGCCGTGACGGCCCAGCCACGCTACGGCTTCTTTAGAATCTTCGGGAGCCGGTCCGTATTCCATGCTGACGAATTTTTCGGCAATGCTCATTCTTCCTCTGTAATCCTGACCAAGAACCTACGCGATCGGATGCCGATACTCCGCTGAATATCGCCCTGTCACGTGATGCTCCAGTTGCCGCTCGATGTCGCCCAGCAATCCGCTGGCGCCGAAGCGGAACATCTCCGCTCGCAGCCACGACGGCCCCAGTTCTTCTTTGATCATCGCCAGCCACTCGATCGACTGCTTCGCTGTACGAATTCCGCCCGCGGGTTTGAAGCCCACAGCCATTCCCGTCTGCTGCGCATATTCGCGAATCGCGCGCGTCATCACCAATCCGACAGGCAACGTCGCATTCGTAGGCTCTTTCCCCGTGGAGGTCTTGATGAAATCGGCGCCCGCCATCATGGCCACGACGCTGGCGCGAGCCACATTGCGAAGCGTCAGCAGGTCGCCCGTCCCGAGAATCACCTTCATGTGCGCCGATCCGCACGCCTGTTTGAACGCCGCGACTTCGTCGTAAAGCGCCTGCCACCGCCCGCCAAAAACATGTGCGCGCGTGATCACGACGTCGATCTCTTGCGCTCCCGCCTCGACCGATCGGTGAATCTCCGCGACCCGCTCCGCAAGGGGCGATAGTCCGGCGGGGAATCCGGTGGAGACTGCCGCAACATGAATCCCGCTCCCTTCGAGCGCGCGCACCGCCGTCTCGACAAACGTGTGGTAAACGCAAATCGCGGCAACTTTGATCTGCAACTCTTCGATGCCCAGCTTCTTTTCCAATTCCCCCTGGATCGGATGCATTCCCTTCGCGCACAACCGCCGGACGCGCTCGTCCGTGTCATCGCCCGAGAGCGTGGTCAGATCCATGCAGGTAATCGCCCGCAGCAGCCACGCAGCCTGCCAATCTTTTTTCACGGTGCGTCGTGCTACATGCGATTGCATGCGACGCTCAACTGCGCTCGTATTGACCCGCACTTCCCGCACCCAATCGAGATTGAGCGGAATACCGGTGTTGCTCAGAAGGGAACGCCCCGACAAAGTCGCAATCGCACTGTCACCATGCGCCGCGCGTGCCGCTATACTTTGGAGTTCGTTGGGCTCGATTGACATCGAAAATTCTCGACGAACAAGCCGCGGAAACGGCTCGTTCTCGGCGTTGCCGTGTAATTGTACGGCAGATGCATCGGGAGTTGTGGTGAAAGATGAATTCAATTTCGTCTTGACTCTTAGATGCTCCACAGCTACGCTACGGCGCGATTCGAAGATCCAGCAAAGTCGATTCGGGAGGTCAGTTCTGCGCACTGCGGGCCATAGTCGTCACGTTAGTAGTCACGTTTGTCAAAAGCTGGTAATCGCTGTCTTCCTCGTAGTCATGCTGTCCATTCCAGCCTTCAGCACCGCCAAAAAAATCATCTTCGACACCGACCCTGGCACTGACGACGCCATGGCCCTGATGTTAGCGCTGAACTCGCCCGAACTCGATATCCGCGCCATCACCGTCGTCCCCGGCAACGTCACGGCCAGGCAGGGATTGGAAAATGCCTTGCGCATGGTATCGCTCGCCAATCGTTGTGATATCCCCATCGCTGCTGGCGCGCAGCATCCGCTCTTTCAGAAACTGATCACAGCCGAGTTCTGGCACGGAAAGAATGGCCTCGCCAACATCGAGTTGCCGGCGAGCAAATGCAAAGTCGACGCCCGCTACGGCCCAGACCTCATCATCGAGATGGTGCACGCCGCTCCGCATGAGATCACGCTCGTCCCAGTCGGGCCGCTGACCAACATCGCGCTCGCCGTTGAAAAAGACCCGTCGATCATTCCCCTGGTCAAAGAAGTGATCATCATGGGTGGATCCATCACCGGAGGCAACGTGAATGCCGCCGCCGAAGCCAACATCTACAACGATCCCGAAGCGGCGCAAATCGTTTTTCAAGCCGGATGGCCGCTCACCATGGTTGGCCTGGACGTCGGCGACAAGACCTTGCTGACGAAAAAATATCTCGAACCTCTCCGGCAGTCGCATGGCCCCGAAAATGATTTCATCTTTCAGGTCGCAAGTTACCTGATCGACCTGTCGGCGCAATTCGGATCCGATGGAACCCCCATGTACGATCCCTTGGCCGTCGGCGTTGCCATCGACGCGACTCTCGTCAAAGCGCCCGCCATGCATGTGGATGTCGAGACCCGAGGCGAATTCACCCGAGGCGAGACCGTCGCCAACCGTCACGGCACGGTCGAACGCAACGTGCTCCACGGTGATCGCTACATTATTGAGGGAGTCGACAAAGTCGAGCCTAACGCCAAAGTCTGCGTTGAGGTAGACTCCGACCGTTTCCTCCAGATGTTTGTTTCCAGAATTCGCGGCAAGTAGTTTCGGAAGTAATTTTCCGAAGTAATTTTTTAAGGAGCCTCGATGTACACACCCCACACTCTGGGCATAGCACTCTTCATGATGATCACGAGCGCCATCTGCTGGGGCTCCTGGGCCAATACCTACAAGGGCGTCAAGAACTACCGCTTTGAGCTTTTCTACTGGGACTACGCCCTCGGCATTTTTCTCATCTCGCTCGTCCTCGCGTTCACTATGGGGAGTACCGGCAACGACGCCAACAGCTTCCTGAACAATGTGCACTCGGCGGATTGGTCTAACATCGCGTCCATTCTAGTAGGCGGGGCGATTTTCAACCTTGCCAACCTGCTGCTGGTCGCGGCGATTGACATGGCCGGCCTCGCCATCGCTTTCCCCGTCTCTATCGGAATCGCGCTCGTTGTCGGCACCGTTTTGAGCTACATTCTGCAGCCCAAAGGCAATGCGGCTCTGTTAGGCGCCGGTGTGGTTTGCGCCTTGATCGCCGTCATCCTCGACGGTTCGGCCTACGGCAGTCTGGCGAGCGCGGGCCGCGCGGTGACCAGGAAGAGCGTTGTCGTCTGCGTTATTTCGGGCGTGCTGATGGGCTTGTGGGCGCCGTTTTCAACTCATGCCATGACGCACGGCCATGCCCTCGGCCCCTACAGCATCGCCGTCTTTCTTACGCTCGGAGCTTTGCTCTCCTGTTCCTTCTGGAATATCTACTTCATGAAGAAGCCGCTGGTGGGCGTCCCCGTCAGCTTCGGAGACTTTTTCCGCGGTCCCGCCTCCGGCCACGTGCTCGGTATTCTTGGCGGTTGCATCTGGGGCACCGGCACGGTTTTTAACCTGGTGGCTGGCAGCTTTACGGGCGTCGCCATTTCCTACGCCATCGGACAATCCGCGCCCATGGTCGCCGCTCTCTGGGGCATTCTCGCCTGGAAAGAATTCGCCGGAGCTCCGCGCAAAGCCAACATCTACCTCGCTCTGATGTTCGTTTTTTACTGCCTGGGAATTCTGCTCGTGGCCCGCGCTAACGGCTAGCGAACCCCTGAGCCGAAAGTCACCACGACGGCTGCGTCTGGCAAAAAATTTATTGGTGATCATCCCGACTAGGTTCTATGACTAGGTTCTATTGAAATTGGAAGGCGCAAAATTCCACCGCGACGCCTTCTGCGCAATGCTCACCGAGCAGCCAATCGATATTCTGTTGGGCCGCACGGTTTTTGGCACAACACCTCGAACGTGTCAATGGCAATCCGAACTGTGCAAATCCGGGAAAACATAGTCGTTATGAAAAATTGAATTCCCAGTCCAGTGATTGCGCATTCATGGCAGCGTCACAAATCCCTTGACTTTGCTTTTCTACTCTATTTATATGGTCCATCGCTGAAAAATAGGGATGCTCCATGTTCGAGCCGCGAGAGACAATCCCAAATCGCCACAGGTGAAAACGAATGTTGAAAAGAAAAGCGCTGGTCGTAGCGGTTATCTGCTCCCTGTTTTCCCTCTGACTTCACTTGTCTATAGCCAGACCAATGGCGTTTTCACCGGGAACGTTGTCGATAAGACCGGCTCGGTCATCTCTGGAGCGACCGTTCGAGTGACTTCGCAGGCTACCGGTTCGACGCGTGAAGCGAAGACCGACGACACTGGACACTACCTCGTCCCGCTGTTGCCGGTATCTGTTTACACCATCCGCGTGGAATCCCAGGGCTTCCAGACCACCGAGCAGAAAGACATCCGTCTCCAAGTCGACGAACAGCGCGAAATCGATTTCACCCTCAACCCGGCGTCTGTGTCATCGACGGTCGAAGTCACGGCGACCGAAGTTGCCGTCGAGACGACGAACCCGACTCTCGGCCAGGTCATCACAGCTCGAGCAGGTTGCCGACCTACCTTTGAATGGACGCAACTTTGTGCAGTTGGCGACGCTGACGCCGGGCACCACGCAGCAGACCAACCCGAACAGCTTCTTCACGCAGGCGGCGAGCAGTGAAGTTGCCGCTCGCGGAACGTTTTCACTTTCGGTGGGCGGATCGCGCGAGCAGAGTACGAGCTGGCTACTTGACAACAACGACAACTCGGAACTCACGTCCGGTGGCATCTCGATCCTGCCGACGATTGACTCTATTCAGGAATTTAAGGTTCTTACCTACAACTACTCGGCCGAGTATGGGACCCGCGCGGGTCCGACTGTGCTGATCACGACCAAGTCCGGAACGAACAAGTTTCACGGCAATGTTTACGAGTACCTCCGTAACACAAAATTTGATGCCACGAGCTACTTCTCCAGAAACATCGATAGCGCCGGCAACTTAGTCCCTTACAAAGAGAAGTTCAATCTGAACCAGTTTGGCGGATCGTTGGCGGGCCGATCCAGAAAGACAAGACATTTTTCTTCGCCAATTACGAAGCCAAGCGACAGCGCCACGGCATCCCGTTCACGGGGTTGGTGCCAACGCCTGCCATGGCGGGTTTGACGAATCTAAACTATGCAGATTTCACCCTCAACGCGCTGGGGCAAACGGCGCCCCTTCTGACGAATCCCTATGTTTTGACGACGCCGACGCCATTCCAGTGCGCCGGCGGAATACCCACGGCGGTCAACAACGACGGCAGTCAGGTCCCAGGCACACCCTGCAATCTCATTCCGACGACCGGTGGACCAACCGGCTCCGGCTTAGCTGACCCAATCGGGCTGGAGTTGATTCAGCTCTATCCGACCAGTGGGATTGCAAATGTTCAATCTGCGATCAACTACGCCAATGTTCCGGTGCGGCAGCTCAATGAGGGTAACGCCACGATCAAGTTGGATCACAACTTCTCCAGCAAAGATTCCGCATTCGCCCGTTTCAGCTACGATCAGGCGAATTCTTATGTGCCCGGTGGTTCGCCAACCTGGGCCGAGCAGAATCCGTTCGGCAGCAACCAGCTCATCTGCCAATCACGGGCGCAATGTGGTCATCTCCGAAACCCATATCGTTAATTCCAACAACATCAACCAAGCCTACTTCGGGTTCAACCGGATCTTTAATCACATCACGTCGTTCGGCGAGTTCGGGGGACAGCTCTGCAAAGCGGATATGTTGGGGATCGTGGGCGCGGATCTCAACAGCAAGTGTCCGAACGCTCCTCCGGGCCTGACCCAATACAGCAAGGCTTGCCTCAGCTGCGGATTGAGTTCCACGCAGCTTAGCAACTATTGGTCCTTGGGCGATCGCGGTTTCGCACCCTTCACCGGCGGCACGAACGTGTTCTCATTCAGCGACACGTTCGACATGATTCGCGGCCACCACGACATTCGTGTCGGCATCGGCATTCGCTTGCAATCAAATGAATGTGATGACCAACGGCTTTCAGGATGGATATTTCTTCATTGACGGCGCGGCCACGGGCGACAACGCGGCCGACTTGCTGGTCGGGCAGCCTTTCGGTGCCATTCACGATCAAACATTTGATGGAGCGATGACTGGACGACGGTGGAAGATGTTCCGCCCGTTTGTCCAGGATGATTGGCGTGTAACCAGCAACCTTACAGTGAATGTGGGTCTGGCATGGGCGCTTGGTAACCCCGATCACTGAGGCTCAGAATCGCCAGGCGAATTTTGACTGGAATACGCAGCAATATCTGATCGCCGGGAACGCACCCTTCGGCGGTTGTACGAACTGCGTCCGCTCGAACAGTGCCGTGGGAGTGCAGTTTGACAAGACCGCTTTCGAGCCGCGCATCGGATTGGCGTGGAAGCCCTTTGGCTGGCAGAATACCGTGGTTCGCGCTGGGTACTCGATCTACCACGACTCAGGCTGGAGTCAGGGTGCGCAAGGACTTTGGCAGAATCCGCCGTACTATGCCGAGACCGACCAGTTTAATTTCGGCTTCCCGGGCGGTCCCTGTCCGTTTGGCAACTGCGACGGCGCTACAAGCGTCCGACATCAAAACTGCGGGCTGAAATACGGCTTCACGCAATCGATCTACCGAGCCCTTCACCGCTGCCGCCAAACCCGGACACCTTCACCGGAACTCGCTTTCCCAGAATTCAAACTTCAAGCAGGGCATGGTGCAGCAGTTCAACTTCAACATCGAGCGCCAGCTGCCGGGGAACATCGTTCTCACCGCTGGCTATGCGGGAACTCGGAGCACGCACATTCTGTTTTATGGTTTGAACCTCAATGTCTCGGCACCGCAGGCGTGCTTCCCTCAATACATACCTGGCTGGCCATTCGGGACGACGTCCGCTCCGAATCCCGAATACAACCCCGCCTACAAACTTGGGTGTACATCCGCGTCGGCTTCTCAGGTTTACCCCGTTTATCCATATCCTCCGCCGGCGTTCCAATTCTCGTCTACCATCGACAACATTACAGACGGAGCGAAGGCCCGCTACGACGGCTTGCTAATCAGAGCCGAAACTAAGAGTGCGCGCCACGGCCTGTATGCGCTGCTCAGCTACACCTGGTCAAGGACCTTCGATTCCGGAATGGCCGATGGCGACGGGACCACTCCCGGAGCCCAATTATGGCCGCTGCCTGGGTCCCAGAAAGCTGACTGGGGACTCTCCCAGCTCAACTTAAACTCTCAGTTCACTGCAAGCGTTTTGTATGAACTGCCGTTCGGCAAAGGCAAGCGCTACGGCGGAGATTGGAACAACGTTGAAAATGCCGTATTGGGCGGCTGGCAAGTCAACGTGATCGAAAAGGCTACTTCCGGGTTCCCGCTGTTCCTAGTCGATAGCAATAACCAGTCCGGGGTCAATTTCCAGTGGAATGGGACTCGCTTGAACCGCCCTGACGAAGTCAGTGATCCCGTACAAGGCGGGATCGTGCCAGCCAACCCCAACCCGCAATGTCAGATACTACAGTCCGCGGGCGGGCTCGCGGCCGACAGTACACACACTGTCAGGTCATGGTTTAACCCATGCGCGTTCGCTGCTCCGGCGCCGGAGAGCTCGGGACTGCATCTCGCGCACCAGTTTCGGGTCCCCGTTTCGTGAACACGGATTTTTCGGCCTTTAAGAACTTCCGCCTCGACGGAGGTATTTAATCTCCAGTTCCGCGCGGAGTTCTTCAACCTCTTCAACCATTCTCAGTTCGGCTTGACGGGCAATGGCGTCTGCATGCAGGACATCAACAGCACGATTTGCAAGTCATAAAGACCGTCAACAACCCGCGCGTGGTTCAGTTTCTTCGGCTCGATTTCTAGGCGTACGAGCGAAACGCTCAACAATCAAGCCGAGGCGATTCTCAAACGAGGTCGTTCTCGGCTTTTCCTTTCGGCGGACGGTCGAAAGATCCGCTGACCCAAGTGTGCCTGCGAAACACGTCCAGCAGGCGATTCGCGACCAAAAACTCGCAACCCATTATTCCTCAAAGACCTGGACCGATCCCGGCGAAAAACAACCCCGCTACAGCGCGTAAGTAATTGATTTATAAACACCTTACGATTACTCCCTATTTTCAGACTTGGAGATTGCTCGTCGCTAAGTTTTGATCTCGAAAGACCGATCAGGGGGTAAATCAGCTCCAGAACCGATTTGGATCGCCTGCAACAACGCTCCAGGTAGACATTTTGGTCGTCATCGTTCTACTGTGGATACGCGTTTCTGACAATTCTCGGGCCCTATGAACATCGAGTCCTCGTCCCAAACTTACCCAGTGCATCCATTCGCTAATCCAATCCTCCATTTCCCGCTGGCTTGCCGCGCTCATGATCTTGCTATCGATCATCCTGCTCTCGATCCCAGCTCTCTGCCGACGAGTGGAAGCCGCGGCATGACTTGGTGTCCCACACTGGAGTCATGAATCTGACCGAGCCTCCTCCGCCGAGTGAAGTCTTCTTCTCTGGCCCTGCTTCCGCATCTGATCAGGCTCAGTGGCTTAATGGACTGAAGACCTGGCGCAACGATCGCCGAACTCTGCTTCGTTTCAACCCTTCGCAATACGAGCGTCCCGAACTGCTATGGACGCAGCACATCTTCTCTCAGGTTCAGCTATTGATTTGGGATCGCCGGCTCTACGATCCGGAGAAGGGCGAATACACGGTTGATCGCTTCCTGTCTGATACCGAGAGCCATATCGGCCCAATCGACGCCGTTCTCATCTGGCATGTGTATCCAAATCTCGGTATCGACGATCGCAATCAATTCGATATGTTGCGCGATCTTCCCGGAGGAATTCCGGGCGTGCGCGGCATGGTCGAACAGTTCCACCGCCGCGGAGTGAAGGTCTTCTTCCCGCTTCTGGCGTGGGATGCGGGAACGCGCGACGAAGGCGCTCCTGCGGCGACGGCAATGGCACAGCTTCTAAAAGATGTGGACGCTGACGGCATCAACTTCGACACTCTGGAGAGCGTTCCTCCCGGTTTTCGCGAGGCCTCTGACGCGATCGGCCATCCTCTGGCTCTCGAACCGCAATTCCAGCCGCGCGATGCGTCCATCGCATGGACCAACTTAAGCTGGAACGACTGGGTCACGTGGGAAGGGAAGCAGTACCCATTCATTCCCATGGTCAGCAAGAACAAATGGATGGAACCGCGCCACACCGTCAACATCACTGACCGCTTTACTCGCGACAAAACCGACAGCTTGCAGCACGCTTTCTTCAATGGCCAAGGCTATGCCACGCTCGAGAACCTTTGGGGCTTCTGGTACGAAAATGACGCGCGCGACGCCGAAGCTTTGCTGCGCTTCACACGCATCGAGCGCGCGATGTCGGATTATCTGGTGAGTCCGGACTGGGAACCGCACTCGGCCATGCTGCAAGCTGGCGTATTCGCCAGTCGATTCGTCCTCCCCAAAGGCACACTCTGGACAATCGTCAATCGCAACGAATACGACGTCTCTGGCTCTCAGATCGAGATCACAGGCCAGCCTGGCATGCATTACTACGATTTGTGGCATGGAAGAGAGTTGACGCCCACGGTCGCGAACGGCAAAGCCACGCTGACCTTTCATCTCGAAGGCCTCGGCTTTGGCGCCGTTCTGGCGAGCCAGGACGAAGGCAAGCGCGACGAGGCCCTTGCCAGCCTCCTCTCCTATATGGCCGAGCGTTCCAAGCGTCCGTTGAGCAGCTTCTCGCGCGAATGGAAAGCCGTGCCTCAGACCTTGGTCGAAATACCAGCAACCGCGAAACCGTCATCACCTCCGGACAAAATGATCCTTATCCCCGAAGCTGACTACGATTTTAAGGTCAGCGGGATTGAGATCGAGGGAGGCAACGATCCCGGCGCTGACGTGCAATATCCGTGGGAAGAAACGCCTCGCCGATTCCATCGCCATCCCACGCACATCCACAGTTTCTATATCGATCGCACGCCCGTCACGAATGCCGAGTTCGCCGGGTTCCTGAACGCGACCCACTATCATCCGAAAGACGACCACAACTTTCTCCGTGACTGGAAAAACGGCAGCTATCCCGAAGCCTGGGGCGACAAACCAGTCACCTGGGTCTCAATCGAAGACGCTCGCGCATACGCTGCCTGGAGCCACAAACGCCTGCCCCACGAATGGGAATGGCAATTCGCAGCGCAATCCACCGACGGTCGTCCTTACCCATGGGGAACTGAGTGGAACCCGCAAGCCTTGCCGCCTGTCGATTCCGGACCAACAATGCATCCTCTTGCCAATGTCGCAAGCTTTCCGCAGGGTTCGAGCCCGTTTGGCGTCCTCGATCTGATCGGCAGCGTGTCTCAGTGGACCGACGAGTATCGCGACCCATACACGCGCGCGGCGATTCTCCGCGGAGGCGCCGCTTATCAACCGAGCGGTTCAGTTTGGTATTTTCCGCAAACCTACCGATTGGATGAACACGAAAAGTATCTTCTTATGTCTCCGGGACACGACCGCTCGGGAACTGTAGGATTCCGGTGTGCAGTCGATGCGCCCTAACTGCACGGGCAGCCGCGGCAGCGCGCAGCGCTCACGGCTCTCGTGGGGATGCTGTGCTCTCTGTTTGTAGTGAAATCACGAACTCTTGAGTCTCTCGACGATCGCGCTCCGCATTGTCCTTAATTATCTTGGCGATTGCGGAGTGTAATTCAAGTTGCTCCTGAGCTTTTGCCTTGTCGTTAACCTGCACATAAACTTGTGCAAGCCGATAGTGCGCCTCCGCCAGCGTTTCGTCCGGCCGAGTGCTCGCGGCAATCGCTTTCTGATAGGCGGAAATGGCATGCGGAAAATCCTTGCGCTGCGAATAGATAATTCCTAGTTGCAGGTTGGCCGCTCCCAATTTCGGATCCTGGTCGATCGCCTTGAGCAACAGCGACTCAACACGCCGGGGGCCTTCATTCTCACCTTCAGGCGACTCGGGAGGCGAATCCAACGACTGCCTCTGTAGGGCGACAGCGTAGTAATAATTCGCCAGTGCGTTTTGCGGTTGCCGCTGCGCGAATCTCGCCAGTCTTTCGACAGCAGAATTTGCTACAGTTTTCTCCACCACCAGCATCTCTCCCAGGAATAAATACGGTGTTTGATCGTCTGGAGCGAGATCGCATGCACTCACGAGGTACTTTTCAGCCGATTCATAGGCTCCGCGAGCGTTCGAGGTAACGCCGAGAGCGATCAGCATGCGGACCGACTTGGGAAACAGGCGATTGCCTTCTGCGAAGACTTCCTGGGCCGGTTCGAGCGCACGATGGTTGAGCAGCTCCGTTCCCCAATCGAAGAGATTGGGTTCACTCGGATCAAGCTCCGCCGCGTGCTGGTAGTCGCGAACCGCAGCCAGCGGGTCGCCCAGCTTTTCCTCGACCTCGGCAAGCGAGTGGCGAAGCCTCGCATCTTTGGGATTACGCGCCAGACCCTCCTGCAAAGTAGCTTTGGATTCGAGCGATGCCGGCAAGCTGGTCGCCCGAGAGGATTCTTCGCTTAGCAACAAGGTGGATTTTGCCAGCGCTTCGCTTGTCCTACGCACAGTGTCGGAACCGTGACCTCCGGCACCAGCCGCCTCGGTCACACCAGCTACGCTGAAATGAGGCTCGTCAAAAAAGGCGGGAAGCTCAGCAGCGGACTTGGCTGGGGACACGCCGACTGCGGGCGCGCTTCCTTGTGCGGCCACGCTCCCAGCGGCTTCAGCAGCCTTGGAGTCCGGCTTATGATCGGATTTCGGATCTTTGGTCTGCCCAAGGACAGGGACCGGAACCAGAGCAGCCGCCATCCCCAGGCTGCAGATCATGAGATAGCGCCTGACTTGTATGAATCGGCCGCCGATACGCACGCGGTGGTGCTCCTTGAATTGCTCCTTGAACTCTGGAAGCAGCTGAGCAATCTGGCTATTCTAGGCGCGGGCCATTGGGCTTGCAATTCGCGTTTCCCTGTTGGAATTGGCAGACTCGTTGCTTTGGTTCTACAATGACACGCTTTCTATTTCTGGAGTGCAAAGAATGAATCGTGATCGAGTTCGCCTTTTTATTGCTGCGATACTTTCAGTCCTGACAGTCGTTGCTGCGTCGCAAGGCCAGGCACGGCGGAACGTCATCATTGATCAAGATGCGGCGGGTCCAGCTGGCACCGACCAGCAAGCGATCCTGCTGCTCATCCAGTCGCCGCAAACGGAAGTCCTGGGAATCACGGTAGTGACTGGCGACGCGTGGCTCACCGAAGAAGTGGCTCACACCCTGCGCACGCTTGAAATCATCGGACGTACCGATATTCCCGTCGTCCGCGGAGCGGAGAATCCGCTCGTGAGAACCAAAGCAGAGACGGAGTGGTGGGAGCAGCGTTTCGGCGTCATTCAATGGCTGGGTGCGTGGACTCCCAAGTACTACCACGCTCCGCGCGAGCTTGGGCCGATGCCCGAAGGCACGCCAACCACGAAAGCCGCTGACGAAGATGCCGCGCATTTTCTGGTGCGCATGGTGCGCAAGTATCCACACGAAGTCACGATCTACGAAGGCGGCCCGATGACGAATCTGGCGCTTGCGATCACAATCGATCCTGAATTCGCGAGCCTGGCTAAAGAACTGGTATTTATGGGGGCGAGTCTGAATCCTCAGACTGACGATCCCGAATTTATCAACATGCCGCGGCACGAATTCAATCTATGGTTCGATCCCGAGGCCGCTCACATCGTTCTGCGCGCTCGATGGAAAAAGATCGTGTGCACACCAGTAGATATTTCCCTGAAGACAAGAATGTCGAACGATCTGATCGCGAAGATCAAAGCCGGGAGTTCGCCCACGGCGCAATACATCGGCAAATATGCGCAGCTGCGTGGCTCATATAACTATCTTTGGGACGAACTCACGTCGGCGGCGTGGCTCGATCCAAGCCTGATCACGAAAAAAGAGACTCGCTACATGGACGTAAATCTTGATCGTGGCGCGGGTTATGGGGACACACTGACGTGGTCGGAGCGTGACAAGCCTGGTCGCGAAGTACAGCCGGTGGAAGTGCAAGTCGATTTGGATACGGAAAGGTTCTACAAGATGTTCGTGGAACTTCTAACCGCGCCAACACCGCGACCCTAGAGTTTCCGGCATTTCGACGGCTAGAACAGTGTGCTAGTGCCCCAACTGCTCCATCAATTTCTGTGCCTGTTCGCTCCCCGGATGTTGCTTGAGTAACTGAAGCAACACAGTTCGCGACTTGTCCGGCGTTCCCTCCACGGCATACACGCGTGCGAGGTTTAGATACGCTTGCTCAAACGTCGGTGCGACGCGTATGCATTCCTCAAAGCTCGCGACGGCGTCGTCACGCCGCTGCGTACGTAAGTAGAGGATCCCCAGATTGTTAAGCGCCTCGGGATAAGCTGGTCGCAGCTTGAGTGCTTTCTGGAGAGAATCGAAGGCGCCCGCCGTCTCATCATTTTGTGCGAACACCATCCCCAGGCCGTAGTTTGCCTCGGCGTCATTGGGATTAACTCGCAACGCCCGTTTGTAGATTTTGCGAGCCTCGTCCCATTGTTTTTGCTGGCGATAGGCGCTTCCGAGATTGATCAGCGCGATCATGTGGTCGTGACTGAGTTCGAGCGCGTGTTCAAAGTATGGGATCGCGTCGCCGGTGCGCCCCTCGCGCGCCGCTAACAGGCCGAGGTTGTTCCAGGAATTCGCCAAGGTGTCTGGATAGCTCGCGCGAAGCTTGAGTGCCCGCTCGAAACTGTCGCGAGCCTCAGCAGTCTTCTGCTGGTCGAGATAAACACTTCCCAGGCCATAGAGTGCCTCAGCGCTCGTCGGATCGTCACGCAACGCAATCTGGAACGAAGCGGCGGCCTGATCCATATATCCGCGCTGAAAAAATATCGAACCATACGAAAGATAGTTGCGCGAAAACTCGATCGTGTCAGTCACACCCGGAAAGGGAAGTGCTCGTGTCACGCGCTCTTCCTGGGACTGAGGAATGTTGCGGAAGTCCTGCCCAAGGTGCGTCGGATCAACTGGACCCTGATAAACCTTGACGATCCGTCCATTCGCGTCGATGAGAAATGAAGCAGGCAGCGAGAGATCGCGATGACGATCAAAAATGTAACGATAGAGAATGTTGTAAATGCCGGCTACGTCTTCGGAGGCGAGAAGAACTGGAAACAGAAGATTCTGCTTCTTCGCCTGGGCGATTGCGTTGGCAGCATTGGCGGGAGAATCGAAGTTCAAGGAAAGTATCTGTAGACCCTGCGCGTTCCATGCGGTATGCTTCGCCTTCAAATCGGCCCATTCTTTTTCGAGCAGATCTGAGCCGGCCGCCCAGCAATTGAGCAGTACCGGCTTTCCGCGCAGCGCAGATAACGAGTGTGTTCGCCCGGTTAAATCAAGCAAAGAAAAATCGGGGGCTTCGATAGGAGCCAGCAGCCATGTCTCTGATATGTTGGGCAACTGCTCGACCCGCTGAACGCGAATATCGGATGAACCAGGCTCAGGATTATTGCGCGTTGGGGACTTGAACTGTTCGATGCGAGAAGGCGCTGACCCTTCTTCGATCCACACCCGATGGTTCACCGGCAGATTGCCGACTTCTTGCACCAATCCGCTCGGCCAGCGAATGGACACACTGACCGGGCCGTTCGCCTGGCCCAGTCCAAAGAACACTTCCTTGCTGTGTTGTGAAAGAAAACCGGAGCCTGCCTGCAGGGAACGAACTTGCCTGCCTTTCTCTGTTATCAGCGTGATCACTGCGCCGATGGCGTCACGATTGCTTTTCGTGCCTCGCAGCTGGAATGCGATCGAAGGAGGCAGGTTCTCCATGACATTGTGCAAGAGCCGCAACTGCGGCCCGTTGCGATTTTTCAGAAATACTTCCTGGCGACCGTCGTGGTCGAAATCCGCCAACGCGAAGGCGCGCCCATCTTCGAGAAAGTCCAAACCGGCTGCCCCCGAGATGTCGCAGAATGTTCCGTCGCCGTTGTTGGCGTAGAAAATGTTGCGCTCGTATCCGCTCCACGTTCCATCGGCTCGTATCAACTCGTTGATCGCGGTCCACCCTTGTTCATAATCGTGCGATGGCTGCGCATGGTCTGGGGAGCGAGCGACGACCTGACGCCAGAAGAAACTGTTCAAATCGTCGTGCGGCGGGTTGCTCGACGGGCCGCTCACCATACCGTTCACAACGTAAAGGTCCGAGTGGCCATCATGATCGAAATCCCACGCATCGCTCGACCAAGCCCAACGCCCGATGCCGACGCCGGCGGCACTCGTTGCATCTTCAAATGCCGCGGAGCCACTTTGAGTCTTATTTTGGGTCTTATTTTGAAATAAGGAATTACCCATCGCATGCTTGCGGTAGAGCGCACGCGTGTCTCTCGTACTATCTTTCTTGAAGACATCCTGTGTCGAAATGCGCTCACCGGCGGCCGTCCACATGTCAGCGACGTAGAGGTCCTCCACCCCATCGTTGTTGTAGTCGAACCAGCACGCACCCATCCCCGCGCCTACGTCCTCAACGCCTAGCGCAGCGGCGACGTCGGTGAAGGTTCCGTTACCGTTGTTGCGGTAGAGATTCTTGCGGCCAAAATCGTTCACCACATAGAGATCGGGCCATCCATCGCCGTTGAAATCGTTCCACGCGCAGCAAAAACTGTAGCGAGTATTGTTCTTGCTGAGACCAGTCTCAGCGGTAACGTCGCGAAAAGTGCCGTCACGGTTGTTGCGCATCATGAAATTCGGAGGCCCGTTCTCCGCGTCGTGATAGGGAGAGGGATATTTGTATTGATCCGTGCCCTGGTAATAAACGTAAAGGCAAAAATAAATGTCGAGCCAGCCGTCGCGGTCATAGTCAGCGACGGCCGCGCCAGTGAAAGTCCCTTGGGGTGAATTGGCAAACTGAAATGCATTCGCTTTCTGCCGAAATTTACCGTTGCCTTCATTGAGGAAGAGCATCGGACCGTTCGCTCGTACGACGATCAAATCCTGACGCCCGTCGTTATCGAGGTCCACAAACAAAGCGCACGCCGTATTCTCGATCACGCCAACGCCGGACGTTTCTGTGATGTCTTCAAATGTGCCGTCACCGCGATTGCGATAAAGCCGGTTGGGCAAGCCACCTGGCTGACAGATATAAAGATCGTCAAAGCCATCATTGTCGATGTCGCCGACGGAGACGCCATTGTGTCCATAGATGTCGATGCCGCAGGCGCCATCGAGTACGGTTCTCCAGTAATCGGAACCGTGCACGAGCTGCGCGGAATAGGAGGTATTGCTTCCGAGCGCTGCGGCCGCGATGTCGGCATAGACGGAAGAGTTGGAACGACTCTGAGTCTCATCAAGAGGGCGCCAACGTCGTATCCGCAGATCTCCAGATGCCGATTGCTCCCAATCGATCGCCCAATGTCCGACTCGTTGTTCGCGGTGGAATCCCCGGCCGGTCGCAACGATTTCATATCGAACGAGAGTGGAGAGCAGCGTAAGAGACGGAGTAGCAACTGCAGATTGAACGTCAATACTGGTTACTTGGAACTCGGCAGTCAGAATCCCTGAAAAACGCGCGAGCGTCGACTTCAAGTCGTACAGAAAGGCGTCGCGCCCGAGAGTAGTGGTTGACTGGAAAGAGTTGTGGCGCGCTTCGACTGGGTGCGGGCGCACGACGCGAGATTCCGTCGGCGCGAGCGATGCGCCCAGGAAATTTGCGGAGAGAACTTCCTCAATCGCCCGCAGACCGTGTGGAGTCTCGATCAGGCCTGCACTCCATTGCGCGAGAATGTCGGCAATTTTCTCCGCAAAGCGTTCGGCCACAAAATCGTCGTTCGCTGCGCGCGCCTTTAGCAACAACGCGTCGAGCGGTCGAGACAAGCGATAACGCGGATGTAAGTGAAATTCGTTTTGCGAAGATGCGGCGCCGTTGGAATCGGAGCCGTACAGCGTGGGAAGGCCGAGACGATACAGTCGTGCCGGAAGGAATGCAGCCGAGACCCCCTGGCAGAACTGAACCAGGAATTCGCGCCGCCCAAGGTTGGCGGCTTCCGGGACGGCCGAGTTCCGCACCTTCTCCGAACCACTCAGAACGATACGACCCAGAACGATGTCTCCCGGATACCCACGCGTGGCATGAAATTAACACCCGCATTACCCAGCGTCAAGAATAGTCAATTGCCGAAGCCAACGACGCGCTACAATGTCCCACTATCCAATAATCAAGAATGCGATCTAAAGCAATCTCGCCGGCCATGCGTGAGCGCCTTCTGCGCGCGGCGCGCAAAGTGATGAAAAATGCCTACGCCCCTTTTTCGAATTTCAGAGTGGGCGCAGCCATCCTCACTTCAAAGGGCAAGGTGTTCGTAGGATGCAACGTTGAGAATTCTTCTTACGGGATGACGAACTGCGCCGAGCGAACCGCGATCTTTTCTGCTATCGCCGAGGGTGGCCCCGATCTTAAGATTTCCGCGGTCGCTGTCGTGAACGATCATGGAGTTCCGTGCTCGCCTTGCGGCGCCTGCCGGCAGGTTATTTACGAATTCGGACCCGAGGCCGTCATCTTCTACGAGGGTGAGAAGGGCCCAAAGCAAAGCCGGATCACGGAACTCTTGCCCGAGGGGTTTCGTCTCAAGTGAACCGACCAACCTCTGTGCAATCGCAATTCCGAGCGATCGACCTGATCCGCAAAAAGCGCGATGGGGGCATTCTGTCGGCCGCCGAAATCGATTATCTTGTTGCGGGATCCACCGACGGAAGCATCCCCGATTACCAGATGGCCGCCTGGCTCATGGCGGTCGTCCTGCGCGGGATGAGTCGCGAGGAAACGGCTTCGTTGACGAATGCGATGCTGCACTCCGGCGAAGTGCTCGACCTCAGTTTCCTGCCAGAGAAGAAAGTCGATAAGCATTCAACAGGCGGCGTCGGCGACAAGACTTCGCTTGTGCTGGCTCCTCTCGTCGCCGCCGGAGGTCTCTACGTTCCGATGATCAGTGGCCGAGGCCTGGGCCACACTGGAGGCACCCTCGACAAGCTTGAATCGATCCCGGGCTTTCGCGTTGGCCTGTCTGCGCCTGAGTTCCGCAGGATACTGGAAGCCTGCGGGTGTTGCATGATCGGGCAGACAGAAAAGATTGCTCCCGCGGATCGCAAGTTGTACGCTCTGCGCGATGTAACCGGCACTGTTGAGAGTCCATACCTGATCTGCGCGTCAATCATGAGCAAGAAGCTCGCCGAAGGCACCGACGCGCTCGTTCTTGATGTCAAGACCGGCTCCGGGGCTTTCATGAAACGTGAGGAAGACGCTGTCTTCCTCGCCGAACTGATGGTTGAAACGGGCGAACGTATTGGCAAGGAGATGGTTGCGCTCATTACTGACATGAACCAGCCGCTTGGCCATATGGTGGGCAACGCGTTAGAGGTAAAAGAATGCATCGAAATACTCCATGGTCGCGGCCCCCAGGATTTGCGCGACCTGTGCATCGAGTCGGCTGCATGGATGTTTTATCTCGGAGGCGCCTGTAAAACCGTTGCGCAAGGCAAAGAGCTTTCTGAGCAGATCATTGCTTCTGGCAAAGCGCTCGACCGGTTTCGCCAGATGGTCGAGTTGCAGGGCGGCGACGTCACTGCGATCGACGATCCAAGCAGGCTGCCTGAGGCGAAGCACCGAGTTGAGGTTCCCAGTCGTCAGACTGGCTACGTAGCGTCCATCATGTGCGAACAGGTTGGTACCGCATGCGTCATTCTGGGAGGGGGGCGCGAGCGCAAGGAAGATTCCGTTGACCCGTCGGTCGGCATCGTGGTTCACAAAAAGATTGGAGACAAAATCTCTGCCGGCGAATCGCTCTGCACGATCCATTGCCACTCTGACGCACAGGCTGCGCGCGCGAAGGCCATGCTCGAAGAAAGCTATCAGATTGCAACCGCTCCCCCGCCGCCAGTACCATCGCTAATTCATCGCGTGATCCGCGGAGTTTCTAAAAAAGGAGAACACTAGATGGGACGATACACAGGCATTCTCGGTCTGCTTACTATGCTAGGTCTCGCTTATGCGTTCTCCACCAATCGCCGCGCGATCAGCAAGAAAACGGTTGCGTGGGGCCTGGGCCTGCAGATCGTCTTTGCCGTGTTCGTACTGAAGGTATCGGTCGGCCAGGCTCTCTTCCAGAAGGCGGGAGCCGCCGTCAATCGCCTGCTGAGTTATGCCTTCGCGGGATCCACATTTGTTTTCGGCGATCTCGGCTCGCAGCGTTCGCCGATGGGATTCTTTTTCGCGTTTCAGGTTCTGCCAACGGTTATCTTCATCTGCGCTCTTTTCGCAGTCCTTTATTACCTCGGAGTCATGCAGGTCATCATCAAGATCGCGGCCTGGATCATGACTTGGACGATGGGAGTAAGCGGCGCCGAGTCGCTGAACGTGGCAGCCAGTATTTTCATGGGACAGACGGAAGCGCCACAGACGATCCGCCCGTTTCTGGCCGATTTAACGCGCTCCGAATTGATGACCGTGATGACCAGCGGAATGGCGCACGTATCGGGCGGAATCATGGCCGCTTATATTGCATTCGGCATTGAGCCCAAGCACTTGCTGAGCGCGGTGATCATGACCGCTCCGGGAACGCTGTTAATGGCAAAAATGTTGGTCCCTGAAACCGAGCAGTCGCGGACAGCCGGGCGCGTGGTCATGAGCGCGGAAGAAGAAGAAACGGAGAAGAAGGAGAATCTTCTCGGAGCGATTGCGCGCGGCACGACGGACGGCTTGCATATGGCGCTAAATATCGCCGCGATGTTGATCGCGTTTCTCGCACTGATAGCGCTGCTCAACGGAATTCTCGGGGGAATTCATAACTACCGGCATTTTTCGTGGGTGCCTTCCAGTCTGCAACAGATTTTCGGCGTCTTGTTTGCGCCCATCGCCTGGGTAATCGGAGTCCCGTGGCGCGACTGCGGCCTCATCGGCAATCTGCTGGGCACACGGATGGTGCTCAACGAGCTTGTGGCTTTCTCTATGCTCGGACCGCAAAAAGCCATGCTTGACCCGCGCTCGTTTACCATTGCTACGTTCGCGCTCTGCGGTTTCGCAAACTTCAGTTCGATCGGAATTCAAATGGGCGGAATTGGAGCGCTCGCTCCCAACAAACGCGGAGAGCTGGCAAAGCTGGGACTGCGAGCGATGTTGGCGGGGACGATGGCTAACTTGATGTCAGCTTCGATTGCCGGGATTTTACTTCCCAATTAGAAATCAAGCGCGCGACGCAGCAATTCGCTGTAAGATTTCGTCGGTTGTCGTCAGCCTCGCTCCCATCCGCTGAAATTCCGACACGGTTTGGCTGCCGGCCTCTGGCGCGAGAGTCTCAATCGCGTCACACACGCATGCCACCCTTCGCTTGCGTTCCAACAGCCCTTTGACCGCGAAGTTGACGCAATATTCCGTTACTACCCCAAACACGACGAATTCGGCAGTGTTAGCCAGTCGATCGACAAGCTCATCCGCGTGAAGTGTCTTAAAAATATCCAGCGTCTGCTTTTCCAGCAGGATCTGCTGGTACGGCGCAAGATCCGCCGGCAACTTTGCGCTTGGCACATTTTCGACCCGCGCCACTTTGTCAGCGAGCGCCTCAGGCACTAACTCCGCGCCGGCTGTGCCTTTCAGACAGTGCGGAGGAAACTGCGAGAACTCCGGGTCATTTTCCGGATGAAAGCATCCATGCGAGACCAGAAACACCTCATCGCGGCGCGCTGCATCTGTCAATTTGCGGATGTTGGGCAAGAGTTTTTCGGCTCCCGGGACATAAAGCTTGCCCCCGGGCAACATGAAATCCGCCTGCACATCCACTTCCCAAAGAATGTAGTCGCGAGATCGCATTCAATTCTCCTCTTTCATTTGTATACTAGCGGCCACTGAATTCCCGCAAAATTTACCCCCGAGGGATCTATGGCTCACGACGAGAGTTCGAAATCCGCATCACCGGCAAAGCTGGTCATCCGCAACGTCGGCCTCCTGCTCAGCGGAGACTTGGCCAGCCCGATTCTTGACGCCGACACTGTCGTTGCGCTCGGCGATCGTATCGTAGCGGTTGGGAAAGAGAAAGATGTGGACACTTCCGCCGCCTCGATGACAGTGGACGCCAAAGGAACCGCCCTTGCGCCCGGATTCATCGATAGTCATGTGCATCCGGTATGCGGCGACTGGACTCCGCGCCAGAATCAACTGGGGTGGATCGACAGCTATCTGCACGGCGGCGTGACCGCAATGGTGTCGGCCGGGGAAGTGCACACCCCGGGCCGTCCGAGAGATGTCGTGGGGTTGAAGGCAATGGCGATTTTCGCCCAGCGCGCGTTTCACAATTTCCGCCCGGGAGGCGTGAAGATCTACGCTGGAGCGCCGGTGCTTGAGCACGGGATGGTCGAAGAGGATTTCAAAGACCTTGCAGCGGCTGGTGTAAAGATTCTGGGCGAGGTGGGGCTGGGCAGCGTCAAAGATGGCACGACGGCGCGACGGATGGTGGGCTGGGCTCGCAAACACGGCATCCAGAGCACGATTCACACGGGGGGGCCGTCCATCCCTGGCTCGAGCCTGATCGACAAAGACATGGTGCTCGAGACCGACGCGGATGTCATTGGGCACGTGAATGGGGGCCACACCGCGCTTCCCGATGACCAGATCACAGCGCTGTGCGAGCGCTCAATCCGTGCACTCGAGATCGTGCATAACGGGAACGAGCGCGCCGGATTACTCGCGCTCCGCACGGCGAAGGAACTGAATCAACTCGATCGTGTGATTCTTGGCACCGATTCGCCCGCGGGATCGGGCGTCCAACCGCTCGGCATTATTCGGATGATTTCCATGCTGTCATCTCTTGGCGACATCCCCGCCGAGGTCGCGATCTGCCTCGCCACTGGAAATACAGCGAAGATTCGGAATCTCGAAGGCGGCCTGATCGCTGCTGGACGAGAAGCGTCATTCGTCTTGATGGATGAAGCTCAGCACTCAGCGGGGAAAAACCTACTGGACAGTATTCAAAAAGGAGATTTGCCCGGGATCGGGATGGTGATCACCGACGGTGTAGTCAGCGTCCAGCGAAGTCGCAATACTCCGCCGGCAACTACCGTTCCAGAAATAGTGAAACACTGAGTCGAATTGAGTTCGTGTGATCACGACAATGCATCACTGCATGCCGAGCGAGGCGGCGACAGATTTTCCGTATTCGCGGGCCTTGACGACGGCGGCCTGCTCGTCAACGGTCATAAGTTTGTGATCGCGCATCAGTATCTTCCCGCCGACCATGACGGTCTTCACGTCACTGGCTTTCAAGGAATACGCGATCTGCGCGTATATGTCATAGATCGGTACGGCGTTTGGAGCATCTAGACTGATCAGGATCACGTCAGCCTTCTTTCCTTTTTCGATCGAACCGATTTCCTTTTCCATGTGCAAGGCTCTTGCGCCATCGATCGTTGCCATCTCCACGACGGCCTGGGCGTTCAGTGCCAGGGGACTCATCTTTGTAATCTTCGCAAGCTTAGCTGCAAGATCGATCTCTTCCATCAGATCGAGATCGTTGTTGCTTCCTGCCGGTCCGTCGGTTCCAAGACCGACCGCGATGCCTGCGCTGCGCATCTCGGGCACCGGGGAAACACCGCTCGCGATCATCATGTTGCTCGAAGGATTGTGCACGCAGCCCACGTTCTTGGTCGCCAGAATCTTTCGATCGGCCTCATCCACAAAAATGCAGTGCGCGGCAACGACGTCAGGCCCGAGCACCCCGATCTTGTCGAGATATTGCACGGGTGACATGCCGTTCTGTTTCTCGCTGTCGTCCCACTCCTTTTTCATCTCCGACACGTGAATCAGGATCGGAGCATGATATTTGCGCGCCAACGCGGAAGACTCCTGCAGCGTTTGTTGTGAGCATGTATAGATCGAATGCGGAGCCACGGCCGCATGGATCAGAGGATCTCCCTGCCACTTCTTGAGGAATTTCTCCGTGTAGTCGAGCATGGCAGCATTGCTCTTATTGTCGGGAGCGGGGAAATCGATAAACGTTTCGCCGAGCACGCCGCGTAGTCCCGCCGCCTTCGTTTCTTCCGCGACCGCGTCTTCGAAGTAGTACATGTCCGCGAAGGTAGTCACGCCGGAACGGATCTGTTCGGCCGCTGCCAATCGCGTCCCCCAGCGCACGAACGATTCGTTTACGTTCTTCGCTTCGGCGGGGAAAATGTATTTGTAGAGCCAATCGTTAAGCGTCACATCGTCGTGCAGTCCCCGAAACAGAGTCATCGGGACATGGGTATGGCCGTTAATGAATCCTGGAAGAACCAGGGAGTTCTTGGCGTCGATCGTCTGCTCGCCGTCGTATTTCGCTTCAATTTCCGCGCGCGGACCGACGGCGACGATCGTATCCCCGGTCACCGCAACCGCACCGTCGTTGTAGATGTGGCGCTGGCCATCCATGGTGACAACCGTACCGCCAGTGATGATCGTGTCGGCGTGTTCTTTGGTGATTTGTGCTAATAGCGGAAACGCCAAGAACACATAGATCGCAGACAAAAAATAAAATCGATGTCTATAAGCCATCGAACGCCGGTATGTCCTCGGGGTAACTCTGCGCATCGTGTGGTTCATCATCTTCTTCAGCATAGCCCGTCCTCGCCTTTGATTTGGGCTTTCGTTAGCCCTCCGACACGAGGAAGCGGACGCCCGCTCTCCGTGATCGCAATCGCGACCATGATCTCATCAGCTCTTGGGGCGTCACTAATGCGCACTTCCATGCCGTCGAAGTGACTACGAACATACGCAGCATCTTTGTGCCCGAGCGGAATATCGAGTGCCACACCGAGGCCGCCGCGCTTTTTTGAGGATGGAATCAGCGCCGCCCCCTTGCCGAGAACGCGGCGGACCGGTGTTCCAAGTTTCGGATGCAAGACTGCTGCCGCGTGTTCCAGTTCTCCATTCTCGCCAACCGCTGCGGCCTTGCCGTAACTCTCGGCGGATGGCCCCGCGATCCCCAGAGCCGCCACCGCCCGCTCGGTCAGCAACTCGCCGAGTTCTTCCCCAATCGCCATCAGCTCGGTAAGGTCATCTACATACTTACCAGCGAAGGGGTTCTCAATCACAGCGACCGCTGCCGCTCGGCGCGCGGGCGGATCAACTTTCTGTCCCATCTCAGTCGACGTCTCTTCCACAAAAGTCACGATCTTTCTAATCTTTGCTTTCAAGCCGGCCTTCAGTGCGGTCTTCATCGCAGCCCGTCCTCTCCCTTAATCTCCGAGGCTTTTAATCCGCCGACGCGGGCGTGAACACGCGGCCCGGTGGTCATAACAAGCGCAAGGACGATTTCCTCTGCGCGTGGCGCATCCGTAACTCCGACTTCCATCGCGTCAAAATGGCTGCGTACGTAAGAAGCGTTGATGTGAGTGATCGGGACATCGAGCCGTGTTCCGGGGCCTCCAACTTTCTTGGTCGACGCGACGATCGCTTTCGCGCCACCAAGTACCTCGCGCATTGCATAGCCGCCAGGGACATGCCAGAGCGCGCCATGTTCAAGTTCTCCTGCCGATCCGACGATTGCACCCTTGCCGTAACTCTCCACGGCCTTGGGATCGCCACCCAGAGCGGCCACCAACGATCTTGCCATCTCGAGTCCAAGAGGAGTTAAGTCGTTCATGAAGCCCTCGATCTCCTCGACATAGGCTCCGGCAAAAGGATTTCTGATCACTGCCAGTGCGGCGGCTCGGCGCAGGGGCTTGGGCGAGGAAGGCCCGCCTTCGTGGAATATCTCTTCGACGACCAGGACTTTCTTGCGAATGTGAACCTCAGGCATACACCGCGCTCCTGTCGGCCACAGAATTGTCAGCGAGTCTGAAGGAGTCGCCGCCAACCACTCGAATCGTCCCTTGCAAATCAAGCGCGGCTGCACGAATCAGATTCAGATCGCGAAGAGATTTCGCCACCTCGACTCCATGCCCCAGTGCGCGACTGATATCGTCCGCGGCGAGTTCGCCGACAGAACGGGTCACAAGGCGCGCGCCAAGATCGCTGTCTGGCTCCAGTTCGCAGGCCGGAGCGCGCAGAATATTCGGATGCCCCGGCAAATCCACCGCGTTTGCGATGATCGTCGCCGCAGCGTCTGCCATGGCCGCGGTGTCGGCCAAAACGGTAACGGCATCGGCAAGGCCGAAAGAAAAACTCCGTCCTTGCCATCCACTTGTAGCGATGCCGCGGATTGGGTCAGAGCAATCGATCGTCGTCGTCCCAAACAATGAGGTTCGATCGGGACGCTCCACCATGCCCACCACGAATCTCTCACCGGCCGACAGGTGCAAGGCAATGTCTCCGCCGTCATTCACATAGGCTCGCGACAGGTTGGCATTTGATGTCATCACCGCGAGAATTTCTTCCGCAACCGCACCCGCTACAGCGGCCATCGGAGTAATGAACGTCATAGAGGCATAGGGTTGAACCGCCGCGGACATTCGCCGCGCAACCATGCCCGATGGCAAACGGCTGTCGTTGCTCGCGGGCCGTCGCAGAAAAGGAAGCTCGCTGCAAAGCTCATCCAGAACCTCTACGAATCGCATTGCCGCCGCGCGATACGCAGCTTTGACCTCGCTCGCCGCGCCAAAGGCATCCACGATCAAATCGATCGGACCATCCTGCATATGCAAGCGCTTCCCATCGGGAAGCAGGCGAATTTGTGCCCGGTGATTCATTTCTCGTTTGTCTCCCGAACTGCTGTCTCCGGAACTGATGTTCCGGAACCGAGAGGCCATGGATTGTCTGCTCGTGCCGCGACCCGTCGAGGACCCTCGTTGTCGTCTCGACTCGCGCCCATGGCACTTAACGGACGCACATGATCCATATATCCGCCGAGAGTGGCGTAATCAGAAAGTCGCATCGTGAACTCAATGGGCGCGACCAGTGCGGGAGTTGGAACATAGCCGAAGGCGTTCTCGGGCATGCGGGTGACGTCGACCATGATCGTGATTCCGCCGCCCGGCCAAACGTAAACTGGGGCGCCACCGCAGGTAACGCGCGTGAGCGTGTCGCGCACCGAACGTGTCAGCTTTACTGGATTCTCGGTGACGCCGGCGCGCAGCGAACCGCCCGCACCGCCCATGAACAATACCGTGCAGAGTGCCGGCTCGCAGTTCTCGCGAATGCGCTCCACCGATTCCTGCAACGCCGAAGGCATCTCTTTTTCCACCGGGCGAAGCTCATCGTCTAATTCGAAATAGGCGGAATGCTCACCTGTTGTACTGACCATCAGCAGCCGCAGTCCGGCTTTTGCGACCTTACCATCAAACGGCGCGAGAATGGAAAGCGGATCTTCGATATTGGTCCCACCCCAGGAAGTTCCCGGATCCGCGACGCGAAAATATCGGCCCGGCGTAGACCGCCGCCCCTTCATTTTGATACCCGTACCAGGAACGCCCAGCAGCTTCCCCGCCTGATGTTCTGACAACACGCCCGTAATGTGATCGTCCACGACGACGACCTCATCCACTTTGCCGAACCATTGTTTGGCGAACATGCCGATCGTTGCCGATCCGCATCCGACTCGCATCCGTTCTTCCTGCACGCCGTCGACAATCGGAGGCCTGTCGGCTTGCACTACGACTTTCGCGCCGCCCTCAATCGTCAGTTCCACCGCTTTGCCGTTACAGAGGTTCAACAATGCGTCGCAGGTTGCGGTCCCTTCCTGACGGCTGCCGCCGGTCAGATGCCTCACGCCGCCAAGCGACAGCATCTGCGACCCGTATTCGTTTGTCGTCACGTGTCCCACGGCCTCACCCTGCGCGCGAACGGTGCTGCACTCGGCTCCAAGGTGTCGATCGGTGTCGATCTTGAGTTTTACGCCGCAGTAACTGAAAATTCCCTCAGTCACGACCGTGACCATGTCCACGCCGGCGACTCTCGACGAAATGATAAAAGGTGCGGGCTTATAGTCCGGATACGTCGTGCCCGCGCCAATCGCGGTCACGAATGTGTGTTCGCCGCTCACGAGAGAGCCGTCCCACTCGAGGGACTTTTCGAGAAAGGGCACGACGGTTTCGCCGCGGGACATCGCACGGTCGAGCACCACGTGCGGATCCAGTCGCACCAGTCGTCCGTTGTGATTCGCATAGCGATCGCACGAGCCCGTTCTCCCCGGCTTGATGTAGCACAAAACGGGGCAAGCGTCGCAACGGATGGCGTCGTCAGCCACGAAGTTGTCCCCTTTCAGCAGCGAGAATAGCCGCTCGCACTCGGTCGGGCGTTGCGGGGATTTTGCGCAGCCGGATTCCGATCGCGTCGTGGAGCGCATTCAAAATCGCCGGTGCGGTTGGGATCACTGCCTGCTCGCCAATTCCTTTCGCTCCAAACGGCCCGACTGGCGAGGGGTCCTCGATCAAAATCGAATCTACCGGAGGAATATCTCCCGCAGACGGAATCAAGTAATCGTGAAGGTTCTCGCCGCGCCCCGGAAAGAACTCTTCCATCAGAGCCATGCCAAGTCCCTGTGCGACACCGCCTTCAATCTGTCCCTCGATCAGTGTTGGATTGATTGCACGTCCAACATCGTGCGCGGCCGTTACTTTTAGGACCCGGACCGTGCCCAGGTCGACATCAACTTCGATTTCGGCCATGTGCGCGCCAAAACCATAGACGGCGTAGGGAACACCCTGCCCGTTTTCGTCCAGCTTACTGGTTGGAGGATCAAAGGTTTCTTCGCTCGTAATCACGTACCCGTACTTGTCGAGCGGCAATTCTGCAAGCGCCACCGGTTGCGCCCGGTCCCCCTCGCGCACGACTATCCCGCTCTCCTCGAAGACCAGGGTCGCACAATCGCAGGCACCGGCGATTCTCAAAATCTCGCCCCGTAACTTTGCTCCCGCCATCTGTGCCGCCTTGCCGGTAACAAACGTCTGCCGCGAGGCAGACGTCTTGCCGCAATCCGGAGTGATGGCCGTGTCTCCGGAAACGAGATCGAAATGATCGATCGGCGCGCCCAATGCGTCCGCGCAAATCTGCGTGACGACCGTATTGGATCCCTGGCCAATATCCACGGCTCCCTGGTGCAGCGCGATTCGTCCGCTTCGCTTTAAGCCTATGCGAACCGTCGATGGATTAGGGAGAGAAGTGTTTCCGCAGCCGTACCACATTCCTGCAACGCCAACACCGCGACGCAACCGACCAGAGGTCCTCGCGTTAAACTCCTGGAACTCGCTTCGCGCAGCTTTCCATCGCGGACGGAGCGCCTCGAGGCATGCCCGAATACCAACTCCCTCCCCAAGAACCTGTCCGGTCACGGTCGGCGTCTGACCGTCGAGTGCATTCAGGATTCGGAATTCCAATCGATCCATTCCAAGGCGATCGGCCAGTTCGTCGTAGAGTTGCTCTTGGGCAATTCCCGCTTGTGGAACTCCAAAGCCGCGAAATGCGCCCGCAGGCACCAAGTTTGTGTGCACCGCGCGCGTGAGCGCCCGATAATGCGGAATGTAATACGGACCCGACCCGTGCACCGGGACTCGAGCAGATACCGTGGGTCCCCACGAGGAGTAGGCCCCGGTATTGAAGTCCGCCGCGAAGTCGAGCGCGACAAGCTTGCCATCTTTAGAACAGCCTCCCCGCAACCGCATGCGCGCCGGATGTCGCTTCGTTGTCGAGATGATCGACTCCGTCCGCGAGAAGACCATCCGCACGGGTTTTGCCAGATGCCACGCCGCCACTGCCAAGAAAGGCTGCACAGAGAGATCGAGCTTCGAGCCGAACCCTCCGCCCACCGCAGTCGGAATGATTCGTACCCGTTCTGGCGCGACTCCGAGAATCGCAGCAATATCGTTCCGATCCATGTAGGGAGACTGCGTGCAGGCCTGAATCTCGACGCCATCGCCGACGCGTCGTGCGAATCCCGCCTCAGGCTCGATGTACGCGTGCTCCACGAAACCGGTTTCGTATTCACAATCCGCGACGATATCGGCGGCTGCCAATCCTTTGTCGACGTCGCCGCGCACCACGCGTCCTCGCACCAGGACATTGTCGGCGCGATGCTCGTGAATCCGGCTCGCTCCGGCCGCGAGTGCCTCGTCGATCTCGCGGAGCGGCGGGAGCTCTTCCCATGTCACAGGAAGATCCGACAGCTCGAGCGATTCCACAACCTCCGAATCGCCAACCACGGCTGCGACCGCTTCTCCTCGGTGTCGCGTTTCGATTTCGGCAAACACCGGCTGATCGGCGTACGCAGGGATTACGCCGTAGCAATTTCGCCCAGGAACGTCTTTTGCGGTCAGGACGGCTTCAATCCCCGGATGATCGCGGATGAACTTTGCCAAATCGGCGAAGCGGAACCGTGCTCGGTGATACGGGCTGCGGATCGCACGCACTGACAGCGTTCCGGCGGGAATCTCGTCAGCACCGAAAATCTCGCTACCATCAACCTTGCGTTTTCCGTCGATCCGAACCAGTCGTTGTCCGACCGCACCGCCCCCGGTCAAATTAATGTCCGGTTGCTGGCCCGGTCTCGTCGCGGCAGCATCAATAATCGCCGCGATGATCTTTCGGTAGCCAGTGCATCGGCACAACACGCCGCCTATCGCGTCCTCAACGGCATTTGAAGTCGGAGTCGAGTTCCTCTCCAATAAGGCGGCGGCGGCCATTAACATACCGGGAGTGCAGGCTCCGCACTGTGCCGCGCCGTGGAGAAGAAATGATTCCTTCAGTCTTTCACCAACTGTGGATGAAGAACCTGCCGACGACCCGCGACCCGCCAGCCCTTCGACTGTCGTTACCCGACAACCCTCCGCCTGGCCGACGGCAACGAGACACGAACAAACTGGCTCTCTGTCCAACAAAACCGTACAGGCCCCGCAATCTCCAGCGTCGCAACCTACCTTGGTTCCAATGAGCCCGAATTCCTCGCGCAATACTCGAGATAGCCGCTTGATTGGCGCGCTCGAGCTGGAAACTGTCCGGCCATTCACAGTGAACTCGAGGGCGCGTTCGGTAGCTACCACACGAGGCTCGGTCGTCGCGGCCATTACTGGTTCCCCGTGCACGCGTCTAATGTGCAGACGTCCAGCGCTCGTTGCACTAAGTGCAGCGAAGCGTCCATGCGGTAGTCCGCGGTCGCGCGCACGTCGTCGATTGGCGATAAAGGAGCGAGATGCTCGCGCCTGGTCAACTTCGCCAGTCCTTCGCGCGTTGATGCCCCGACCAGGTCATTCTCCAACGCGCGCAGCCGGCGCGCCACGGCCGAACAGGATCCAACAGCGACGCGCGCGTCGATCACTTTGCCGTGGTCGTCGCTTTTTATCACCACAGCAACCATCGAAATCGAAATCACCAGATAACGCCGTGCTCCCAATTTTACGAACGCCGACCTCGCGTCTTCCAATTCTCGTGGCACGAGCACCGCCGTCAGCAACTCATCTGCGGCTAGTTGCGTTTTCCGGTTGCCCACCAGGAAATCAGCCAGGGGAATTGTCCGCCGCCCCTTCTGCGATGCCAGTTCCACTTCGGCGTCGAGCGCCAGCAGCGGAGGCACACCATCGGCCGCTGGCGACGCGTTGCACAGATTCCCAGCGACCGTTCCACGATTCTGTATCTGTACCGATCCCACCTCGCGAGCAGCGCTCTTTAGGGCGTCGAAACAGCAGGGAAGAGAAGTCCGAATTATGTCGGTCCAGGTGGTGAGGCCGCCAATGCGGAAGTTTCCGGATTCGCGCGAGACGCCGCACAATTCGCCGAGACCCGAGATGTCGACGACCGGGTCCCGCATGACGCGATCGCCAAGCGATGGATAGAAATCCGTTCCACCCGACAGAATTCGGGCATGACCGGAGGCCAGCAGAGATACGGCTTCGTCGAGCGTTCTGGGTCTGGCGTATGGATATGCTGCGTTGGACAACGCTTGATTCCCCAGGCTGAGGTTCTTGTCCCGTTAGGGTTCAAGATGTTCGCTATTTGTATAGCAATCCTGTCGAATTGTACAGCCATTCAGCATGCATCCAGGCGCGCTTCAGGACACTGCCAGCACCAGTCTAAACAACGCTCGTCACACAAATGATTTGATCCACTACTCACCGCGTGTAATGCTGTTGAGCGCAAGTTGACTGAGAGAAGATAGAAGGGGGAGTGCTGATGCGGAATAAAGTTCTTCTGGTTCTGATCGTCTTTGCTTCGCTCGCCCTTTGGGCCGGCGATGCGATCGCGCGCCTAAACGTGAAGGAGGGGCTTTGGGAAGTGACTGTCACCCACTCCATGACGGGAATGCCCGCCATGCCCAATATTTCTCCTGACATGCTGGCCAAGATGCCTCCCGAGCAGCGAGCCCGTATGGAAGCGATGATGAAAGGCACGCCCCCGACCGATGTACGCAAGGAATGCGTCACTAAAGACAAGTTGGACAACCACTCAGCTTTCAGCAACAACCGTGGCGAGTGCACCCGCACGGTTATTACCTCAACGGGAAGCAGGCTGGAAGTGAAGTTTCATTGTGAAGACAAGCAAACGTCGTCCGACGGAAGTCTGGTAGTTGAGGCGATGGGATCCGACAACGTAAAGGGCACGATGCATTCGGTGACCAAGTCCGGCGATCATAATATGACCATGGATTTCACCATCAACTCGAAGTACCTCGGTCCCGCCTGCGGCGATGTCAAATGAAACAAAAAACCCCGCGTGAGCGAGGTTAAGGCTTTCGAAAGAATCTAAAGAAGTAAAACTGGCAAAAATCTCAGTTCGGCATCACCACTGTATCAATTACGTGGATGACTCCATTCGACTGGAACACGTTCGCGATTGTAACTAGCGCCGTGCCGCCCTTTTCATCTTTCAATTCGATGTGCTTGCCATCGTGCAACATGACCCACAACTTGCCACCCTCCACGGTCGTTAGTTCGGCAGTGCCGTTGCCTTCTTTGATCCTCTTCATGAGATCTTGCGAAGACAGCCGTCCAGCCACGACGTGATAGGTCAGTACCTTAGTCAATGTCGCTTTGTTCTCGGGTTTCAGGAGCGAGTCGACCGTGCCAGCCGGCAATTTGTTGAACGCTTCGTTGGTTGGGGCGAATACCGTGAACGGGCCTGCGCCCTCAAGTGTTTCCACCAGGCTGGCCGCCTTCACTGCCGCTACCAGCGTCGTATGGTCCGCCGAATTGACCGCATTCTCGATGATGTTCTTTGTGGGATACATTTCCTTCCCACCAACCACTGGATTGTCCATCCATGCCCCAGCCGAGACGGCTGCGACCATCAACGCCAGTACGACTAGCATATTCTGCTTCATATCCGAAAATCCTCTCAGTGTGAAATTGCGTCTTCGGATTAGGTACGCACTGAACGGAAATTTGGATTTATATGCTGATTCACCAAAAAAAACGCGCGGCCAGTTCGGCCGCGCGCTTGGAAGGATACTTGGAAGGTTATCTCATCGACCGGCAGCCATGGCCAACACCTGCGGCTGTGTCTGTTCCGCTCGGCCAACGTACACCTTGTAGCTCTGGTAGACCCCGTACAGTACCGCCAACAGGGTTGCTACCGTCGCTAGTCCGCTGACGGTGGTGAAGGCAGATGCGATGGCCGTTAATCCCGCACCGATCAGATAGTTCGGGAATGACCACAGGAACACCTTATGCCACAGGGCAAAAGGGTTGCCGCCTTCGGTTAATCCGATGATGCTCGCTACGGGCGCCGTGTTCGCCAGGAAATAAGTCCCAGCGGCCAGTACCAGAGACATCGTATGCGCCGCACTGAAGGTCCCGAATATCTGGCTGTGATAGACCAGGTAGGCGAGTCCAGCTGCGTTCATAAGTGTGCACGCATTGAATACGAATTGCACCGGTTTAGTCTTGTTCGAGCCGGAACCGTAAGATTGCGCGATCGCCGCCGTTACCGCTACCAGCAGGCTCGCGAACAACCCTAGTTGCGTCACTCCCAACATTATGACCGGCAGGTTCCCCGACATCGAGCTCGGCATCCCAGGTAGCTTCACCTTAAGACGCGAACTCAGCGCGGCTGCCGCCATCAGGAGCGTCAACTGTGGCCAAGATTGCGATTGCCATCTGACTACGCCGAAAGACAGGGCGCACAGACTCGCAACGGCCACCATCCCGATCATGACTTTCGCTTTGATTGGTAATGTTTTTGTCATGGCAGTCTCCGAATATGGTCTCAGTCGGTTGTCTAGTTGTCCCCCGGATCGCCATTGCTGAGAGCTGATGTCGCAGCCGCGGCGCCTGAAGTTATTCCCCAGACCACACTGGTGCCAGAAACGGATTGCGCACCCCACACAACGGATTGCGCGCCCCACACTACCGAGGTGCTGGAAATCTTGCCAGAACCCCACACTACCGAATTGCCGAATATCGCTGAACTTCCACCCCAGACTACGCTGCTTCCTGAGAACAATGAGTCCGGTGTGGTCGTGGCGATGGTGACACTGCCATTCGAGTTAAGGATCGCGGTCGGGGACAGAGCAACTCCCGTCACGAGATCCGTGCTGCCGAGCGCGGCGTCAATGTCCAGATACCCCGCTCCATAAGTGAAAATGTCGTACTCGTTGCTGTAGGAATTTCCCCAGTTGTCCCACGACGAAGAGTACGTTCCCAGCCCCTTCCACGCTGTCTTCATCAAGCGCGCTTTCACTTGATCAGGCGTTAAGGAGGGGTTCTGCTGCAACATCAAAGCTACGGCGCCACTGACGATCGGCGTCGCCATGCTGGTCCCGCTCAGAACGTAGTACATGGGTGTGCCGCTGCTCGGGCCCACTTCATATTGCGGGAAAGCGGAGTCGAGTGTGCTTCCTGCAACTCGCAACGACACCATCCTGTTTCCGGGAGCAACAAGATCGGGTTTCACGATGTGATCGATCAGGGCTGGACCCTTCGAACTGTAACTGGCGATCTTGTCGTCAACCCGCGTTGCGGTTTGCTCGGTCATCGTCGCGCCCACCGTGATCACGGCGGGATCGTTTGCCGGAACACCGATGGTGGCGAATCCATTCGTGGGTCCGAAGCGGCCGCTGTTACCAGCAGCTGCAACCACCACGATGCCGGCCTGCCAGGCTGCTTCCACTGCCTGATCGACTGGGTCGAGCGTATAGCTTTCGAAAACGGGGCGCCCCAGCGACATGCTGATGACGCGAATGTTGTAGGTGTTCTTAAGAGCGATCGCCTGCTCTATCGCAGCAATGACCTCGCTGTCGGTGCCCGAGCCATTCTGGTCCAATACCCGCAGGTTAATCAGATTGACGTTGGGAGCCATGCCGGCGAAGGTTGCTGCATAGCCATTGGAAGCGCCCGAACTGGAACCGTTGCCGCCGACCAACCCGGCCACGTGAGTTCCGTGTCCGTACTTGTCTGAAGTCGTCCCGTCACCTGCGACAAAACTCTGACTATAGACGACGCGGCTGTTGCCATTGCTATTGTTGAGATCCGGATGAGCGGCGATTCCGCTGTCGATGACCGCCACGCCGATGCCAGTGCCATCCAATGCAAACTGCGATGCCGCGATGTCGGCCTGAACGGCGGTAGCAAATTCTTCAGTTTGCGGATTTGAGGTCAAGGTTAGAGCGCGATCTGGCGTGATATAGGCCACGTTCGGATCACTCGCCAGTTCCGCCAGCATACCGACGGGCACGCGCATTGTCACCGCACGGATCGTGTGGAACTGCCCCCTGATGGCTGCGCCGCGCGTCTGCATGCTCTTCAGATGAGCGCTCGTGGGCATCTGGCGATGTTGGACGATCACTGTGACCATCCCACCCGCTGCTTGCTGATTGAGGTCTCCGGAGAACTTCCCCTTTACGATGTGGCCGCCGTCTTCTGCAATCTGCCGTGGTCCCGCAAATGACGGGACGGCCGATACCAGAAGGAGTGCGAGTCCAAGCGCCCGGCCCCAACCTGCACCGAGCATCGGGGGGCTAGACGGACGACCCTCGCGTCCGGGTTTGATCTGCGAATTACCGTTGATATTCATAGATAGTTGTGGACCGCGGCAATCGATGGACGTAGAGCATGCCTATCGCGCCTAGCCCTTAGTTCGCAATCATCGGACCAAATACAATGCGACTAAGCCTCTTATTGTCAATTGGTTACATGTCGTCGGAGTCGGCCAGAAACGGGACAATCTGTCCCAACCGCGCGCACTGACAACGTCCAGCAGTCCGTAACTCGCTGGAAACAAACCTCAGGCCAGCCGGAAGCTCGGTCTTGGGACAAAGTGGCCCCGTCCCATGCTTGTCCCCACCTTGGAATTCTCAATTTTCAGTATTGCGACTCAGAAGTGCCGTTCCATTTGACTCGTACCCGCATCCTAGCCACTATTGCGCAGGTCCCGATTTGTGCCAGGTCCGCCCCAGGAGGCCTCCGAATGCTGTTCCCCCGCCACGGTCATTCTTCCCCTTTGGTATGTCTTGCCTTTGCCTTGGCCTTCTCCTTACTCGCCGGCGCGCAGCCAGCAGCTCCTCCCGTAGGTATCCAGAAAATCAGCCACGTCGTCTTCCTTATTAAGGAGAACCGAACCTACGACAATATCTTTGGTGCCTTCAACACAAAATATGGGACAAAGACATGTACCCTCTCTACCGGTCAAGTAGTGCCAGAGGGACGCGCGCCCGACCGCTATCCCCACGATATTGACCATAGCTGGGCAGCTGCGCTCCTCGGGATGAACAACGGCAAGATGGATCAATTCGATCTCGTGGGCCTGGGCACTGGAGCGAGCGGCGATGACACAGGCGAGCTTCTTGCCTGCCGCCAGTTCACTGTCGGCGGATATCCCAAATTATTTTGCCTACGCCCGCAACTTCGCGCTCGGGGCGCGGATGTTTTCCTCGCTCCACGGCCCGAGCTTTCCAAATCACCTCTACACGATCGCGGCAGACTCCTTTGGCGTAATCGATAACCCGTTTAACCTTCTCCAGACCCATAGCTGGGGCTGCGACGGCCCGAATACCGAGGAAGACCAGGAACTCGTGCACGTCATGCAGCCCAATGGCATCATCACTGCTCAGTTCCCCTGCTTTACTGGCGTCACCACCATGGCCGAGACTCTCGACAACGCCTCAGTGAGCTGGAAATACTATGCCCCGCCCAACACCGATCCCGGCTACATCTGGTCGACATTCAATGCGATCGGCAACGTCCGGAACGGTCCCGATTGGAGCAAGGTCGTAGATACTTCCAACTTCATCTCCGACGTGCAGTCCAATCATCTGCCTTCCGTGAGCTGGATCATCACTCCGTTCTGGCAAAGCGAGCATCCCGACGCCAGCACCTGCGAGGGTGAAAACGCCACCGTCACGGAATTGAATGCCCTGATGAATAATCCGTCGCTCTGGGCCTCGACTGCGGTCTTTTTGGTGTGGGACGACTTTGGCGGGGACTACGATCACGTTGCGCCCGTCCAGACAGACGACTTCGGCCTGGGCCCGCGCGTTCCGCTCGTGATTATCTCTCCCTATGCCAGAAAGGGGCACATCTCGACGGCGCAGTACGAATTCGCTTCCGTTCTGAAGTTTATAGAAGAGCGCTTCGGGCTTCCCGCTCTCAGCGCACGCGATGCGAACGCGAGCGACATGAGCGACAGCTTTAATTTCAACCAGACTCCTCTGTCGCCGTTTGTTCTCACGCCGCGGCAGTGCCCCTTGGTATCGGCAACCACATTGCACATGGGTACCGCAGTTAAAGGCATCGCGAGCACAGTGGTGACGCGCCGTCTCGACGTCTTCAACTCCAGGCTCACCGCGCTCACCCTCGACTCGATTACCAGCAGCAACCCGCAGTTTGCCGTCTCCGGGCAAAGTTGCACACCAGTCACAGACTGCTCCACTGGCAACACAACCTATTGCACCGCTGGCACCGTCCTCAAACCGCAGAGTTCCGATGGTAGTTGCACCGCAGCCTGCAGCATCTGTGTCACGTTTACTCCGAATGGCATCGGCACGAGAACGGGCAAAATAACCGTGAAAGATAGCGACAGCAGCAGTCCGCAGACAACCACGCTTTCTGGCCTCGGAACTTCTGTTGAGTTGTCACCCACAGAATTAGATTTCAAGGGTGTCGCGCTCGGATCGACAGCGGCGCTCTCGCTCACACTCACCAACACCGGCGTTGCCGCGGTCACCGTAACATCGATTCATGCCAATACCGACTACACGGCAACCAACAACTGCGGATCATCCGTTGCGGCCGGTGGCAGCTGCACCATCAATGTCACTTTCGCGCCGTCCGCTTCCTCTCAGCGTCCCGGTGCGTTGAGCGTCGTCACGAGCGATCCGGCCAGTCCAGAGCGCGTGGACCTCGTAGGCAAGGGGCTCGGAATGGTTCTGAGCCCGGCGAACTTGGCATTTGGTTCGGTACCCGTCGGCACCACAAGTGCTGCGAAGACACTCACGATCACGAACCAGAACCCAATCGCGATTGCGATGGGCACCATCACCGCGACCGACGACTTCGTTGTTGCGACCAACACTTGTCCCGCGACGCTCGGAGTGGGGAAGAGCTGTACCGTTCAAGTCGAGTTCGCGCCTGATGAAACCGGAACAACGACTGGCACGCTCTACATTAGCGATAACGACGCCAGCGCCCCACAGCAGCTGCCGATGTCGGGCAAGGGCACATAGCGTCGCAGCACCAGCATGCGCAGCTACGCGTGCGCGGGAATAGAACCTAAGACGGGCCGCAAAGGCGCGCTCAATCCCTTCATTACGCTTTCAAACTGTGCCAAATCCAGCGACTGCGGCCCGTCCGACAGCGCCCGTTCGGGGCAGGGATGTACTTCGACGATAATCGCATCTGCTCCCACCGCGATCGCTGCCCGCGAGACCGCTCCGATCAAGCTTTGCTTACCGGTGCCATGCGATGGGTCGGCCACCACCGGCAGATGCGAAAGCTCCTTGGCCAGCGCAACCGCCGCCAGATCGAATGTGTTTCGCAGGCCGGTTTCAAACGTCTTGATTCCTCGCTCACAAAGCGCGACCTGCTCGTTCCCGCCTGAAAGCAGATATTCCGCCGCCAGCAACCACTCTTTCACCGACGCCGAGGGCCCGCGCTTCAGAAGAATTGGTTTTTTGACCGTCGCGAGTCGCCGCAGGAGGGCGAAATTCTGCATGTTGCGAGCGCCAACCTGGAGCATATCGGCGTACTCGCAAATCAGATCGACGTCTTCGGTGCTCATCACCTCGGTCACCACCGGTAGCCCGGTCAGTTCGCGCGCTTCGCGCAGAATCTTGAGCGCCTCGATTCCCAGGCCCTGAAACTCATAGGGAGACGTCCGCGGCTTGTAGGCGCCCCCACGCAGCATGTTCGCGCCAGCGCGCTTGACTCCTCGCGCCGTCTCCAGCAACTGCTCCCGTGACTCGACCGAGCACGGGCCCGCCATTACCACCACGTCAGGACCGCCAATCTTTACTCCCGCGACATCTACCACTGACGCTTGCGGCCGCGTCTGGCGGCTGACCAGCTTGAAGGGTTGCGCGATGGCGACCACGTTGTCTACACCCGGCGCGACCGATAGCGCCTCGATCTCGTGACGGCGCCCCCCACTGCCAACGGCGGCAACGATGGTCCGCTCGGTGCCGCGAGTGACGTGCGGCTGAAATCCTGCTTCGCGGATGCGTTGAATGATGTGTTCGATCTGCTGCTCGGTGGCGCTGTCGGACATGTTGACAATCATGTGGATGACCTTCCGTGTTTTTCGATAAATTTGCCCAAAAAAAACAGCCGCGATTTGTTCGCGGCTTCGGTGGAATCTCTGAGCTGATCTTATTTCTCTGGTGACCGGCTCCGATTCTGCGCCTCCGCCGCACCTCTAAACCAGTAGCGGCTAAATAAACGGAAGTTGCTAAATCGCGTCATAGAGATTTGATCCACTACAAGACCTATATCTTCGCTAACAGCGGAAGATGTCTTACTGCATATTACTGGCGACGCCAGAGAATACGTTGTTGGCATTGCCTCCGATGAGACGTACGGTGCCGATCACCAAAACCAGGATGACGGCGAGCATGACTGCGTATTCAGCGATATCTTGACCCTGTTCGTCTTTCCAAAGTCGTACGAATGAACTGCATCATGTGATTCCTCCGGGGGCCAGAAATATATTTCTGGGAAAACTAGTGTAGGTAAAAATACCCACTCAGGCGTCGATTGTCAATCACAGGGGCACAGATTGTTGTGCTTTCTGCCGCCTGCGCTGAAACCTGCAAATCGAGCCACTGGCAAGCCATACAAACCGTTACAAACTCCGCGTATGCCGGCGTACAAATCCTATCGCGCAGCCGGTTCGACCGAAGGCAAAGACGATGACGCGGCGCGGATCGCTGTATCGTGCACGAGGCCGCGGGCGGACTCGGTGGCATAATCCACGACGCGCCCTGGGAACACTCCGAGATAGAGCGTAAGCAGCACGCACACCGCAATGGCTAGCCCGGCGGCCACCGGCACGCGAGTCACTGGAACATCGCCTCGCGGCTCGCGCATATACATCACGACGATGATACGGAGATAGTAATACGCTCCTATCGCACTATTGAGGACGAGAATAATGGACAAACCAACCAGGTCCGATTTCAACGTTGCAGTTAGTACGTAAAACTTGGCGAAGAAGCCACCTGTAATAGGAATACCGATCAGAGACATCAAGAAAAACGTTAATGTTGCGGCCAGAACCGGCGATCTGCGACCGAGACCCGCATAGTCGTCGAGGGCGACGTATTTCTCCCCAACGTTTGCAAAATGGCCGACAATCACAAACGCGCCGACATTCATCGCCGCATATGCAGCCGTATAAAACATCGCTGCCGAAGTGCCTAGCTCGGGATACGCCGCAAAGGCGGCGAGCAGATATCCCGCGTGCGCGATTGAGGAATACGCGAGCAGCCGCTTCACGTTGCCTTGCACGAGTGCCCCGATATTGCCAAGGGTCATGGTGAGCGCAGCCGAAACCCAGATCAGCCAGAAGCGCCCGGGTACGTTCGCTTCAAACATGATTCGCAGCAGCACGGCAAAAGCGGCCGCTTTCGGACCCGTAGACATCAATCCGACAACTGGCGCGGGCGCGCCTTCGTAAACGTCAGGCGTCCAGATGTGAAACGGTGCGGACGCAACCTTGAAGCCGAGCCCGACAAACATCAATGCTGTGGCAACATAAGCCAGCACAGGAACGTTTCCGGAGCGCAAGGCCGCGCTTATCGCATCCACGTTTGTGGATCCAGTGGCGCCGAAAATCATGGCTACGCCGTAGAGAAAGAACGCGGTCGCAAACGAGCCCAGCAGGAAGTATTTCAGCGATGATTCACTGCTGGCGGCGTCGCGCCGCCGGAAACCGGCCAGAACGTATGTCGAGATCGACGAAATTTCCAGTGCGATGAAAATCAGTACCAGTTCGATTGCCGACGACATCAGGCACATGCCCACCGTACCGAACAGAATCAGGCCGTAATATTCACCGGCGCGTATGCGTTGCACTTGCAAATATTCAAACGAGCTCAGGATGGCAACGGCAGCGATCGCAATAAGAACGATGTGGAAGAAAATGCTGAAGTCGTCCACCCGAACCATATTCCAGAACGCGGTTCCGTGATACTCGGGCGAGTGGGCGATCCAAAACGTCGAAGCTAATGCGATGAGGGTCCCGACGAACGAGATTGTGCCGAGCGCCTGATGGCTGTTTTCTTCGTCGAGCAGGGGATCGATCACCATGACCAACATCCCGAAAACCGTCAGCACCAATTCCGGCAGGATCCGGATGTAATCGGCGCTTGGCGGCGGAACGGACTGTGAGATAGCCATCTCCGCTTGTGCCAGCAGGGCCGGCAACGAATGAAGCATCGTCATCGTCACTAGCGCACCACCTTGCTCAGCATTTGCGGAAGGTTCGCCAGCGCTGCCTGCACCGAAGGATCAATGGCGTTAAGCCAAATCAGAGGCGCCACGCCCATGACGAGCGCCATGATCGCAATTGGTGCCAGCGCGACCTTTTCGCGCAAATTGAGGTCGGGCAGAGTCTTGTTAATGTCGTGGGTCACCGTACCGTAGAAAACACGCTGATACATCCAGAGCAGGTACCCCGCGCTCCAGATCACGCCGGTCGCGGCGAGAATGCCGTAGATCGGCCGCGCCTGAAAAGCTCCAGTCAGCACCAGGAACTCGCCGATAAAGCCGTTCATCAGGGGCAGCCCGACCGATGCAAGAACGGTGACAAGAAAGAACGTTGCGTACTTCGGCATAGGCGTGGCGAGGCCGCCGAATTCGGACATCTCGTAGGTATGCCGCCGTTCGTACAGTATTCCCGCCAGCATGAAAAGGCCGCCCGTGGCCACTCCGTGCGCCAGCATGACAAAGACTGCGCCATTCAGCCCAGCCGCGGTAAAGCTGAAAATTCCGAGCACGACAAATCCAAGATGGCTGACCGAGGAGTACGCGATCAGCTTCTTCATGTTCGGCTGCACCAGGGCAACCAACGCGCCGTAAATAATGCCGATGATCGCCAGCGTGATAATCCAGGGCGCGTTGCGGCGTGCTTGCTCAGGAAAGAGCCCAACGTTAAACCGCAACAACCCGTAGGTTCCCATCTTCAGGAGGACGCCGGCCAGCAATACTGACCCTGCCGTAGGCGCTTCGACGTGAGCATCGGGCAACCATGTATGAAGAGGGAAGAGCGGCACCTTCACGGCAAAAGCAATAAAGAAGCCAAGGAAAAGCCAGAGCGATGCGGTTTCGAATCCCGGCACGCTGCCACTACGGATTGCATTCTGAATGGTGACGAAATCGAAGCTGCCGGTCTTCGCATACAGCCACAAAATCGCCGCCAGCATAAACATCGAGCCGATCATGGTGAAAAGGAAATATTTCACCGCGGCATAAACCTTGCGCCCGTGCCCGTACATCCCGATCAGCAGCGCCATCGGAATCAGCGTCGCTTCCCAGAAGAAATAGAACAGGAACAAGTCGAGCGATGTGAAGACGCCGATCAGTGCCGTCTCGAGAATCAGTAACAGGATGAAGAATTCCTTCACCCGCTCGTGAATCGAGGTCCAGGAAATCAGAACACACAGCGGCGTCAGGAAAGTAGTTAGCACCACCAGCCACACGGAAATTCCGTCGATGCCCATGTGGTAGTGAATGTTGGGCGACGTGATCCAGGCTCGGTCGATCTCGAATTTGAAGGTACCAATTTCGCGATGCAGGTGGACCGGCAAATGCAGCGAAGCGACAAAGGCCAACAAAGAAATGACCAGCGCAAAGAGCTTAATGTCGCGGTCGCGTCGCGGTATGAACAGAATCAAGACTCCGCCCAGAGCAGGGATGAAAGTCACCAGGGTCAGAATGATGGGGCTGAGGCTTTCCATATTCGTTAGTGCGTCACTCCCATCCAAACCATGTAAGCAATCACAACCGCGCCGCCGGCAGCAATCCATCCGGCATACGAACGCAAGTTGCCCGATTGCATGTGGCGGACGTTGTCCGACAATTCACGCGCCGCGTGCGCCGATTCATTGACTGAGGCATCGATCACTCCCTGGTCGACACCATGCCACAAAATTGCGGTCGAACCTTCGATCAGTGGCTTCACGAACAAAGCCGCGTAGATTTCGTCGATGTAGTACTTGTGGACGACCGCGCGATAGAGTCCGCCGAGCCCGGTCGCGATGCGTGCCGGAATCTGTGGGCTGCGGCGATACAACAAGTAGGCCAGGAACCATCCAAGGACAGCCACGCTGACCGAAACGGCCATCAGCAGATACTCAAGCCCGCTTTTCCCAGCTTCGCTCGCGCCTTCTTGTGCGACCTCGGCGGCGGGGCCTTGAAATACCGGCGCCAGGAAATGTTCGAAGTGATTGCCGATTCCGACAAGCCCTCCCACGATCGAGAGCACGGCCAGAATAACAAGCGGTCCCAGCATCACCCACGGGCTCTCATGTGGATCATGTCCGTGGCCCGAGCTGTGGCCGTGGTCGTCATGATCATGCGCTGACGGGTTGGTTGCGCCACGATAGATATCGCCGCCAAACGTCATGTACATCAGCCGGAACATATAAAAGGACGTGATAAACGCGGTGATCACACCGATGATCCAGTACACCCAACTGACGTTGAACGCTTGCCAAAGGATTTCGTCCTTGGACCAGAAACCGGCAAGCGGCGGAATACCAGCGATTGCCAGAGTTGCAATGCCCATCGTTGCGCAGGTCCACGGCATATAGACTCGGCAGCCCACCCATTTTCCGCATGTCCTGCTCGCCGCCCACGCCGTGAATCACTGACCCAGCCGCCAGGAAGAGCAGGCCTTTGAAAAACGCATGCGTCATCAAGTGAAAGATGCCCGCCGAAAACGCTCCCACGCCGCAGGCCATGAACATATAGCCCAGTTGCGACACGGTCGAGTAGGCCAACACCTTTTTAATATCAGTCTGAGCGATGCCGATTGTCGCCGCGAAAAGGGCCGTGAGCGTTCCAATAACAGCAACGACCGTCAACGCCTCAGGCGCCCGTTCAAAAATCACGTGCGACCGTGCCACCATGTAAACGCCCGCCGTGACCATGGTCGCCGCGTGGATAAGCGCCGACACTGGCGTCGGGCCTTCCATGGCGTCAGGCAACCACACATAAAGCGGAATCTGCGCCGACTTTCCAGCAGCGCCCACCATCAGCAGGAGTCCGACCGCGGTCAGCAGGCCGGCGCCACTAGTTTCTTTAGCGAGAGGCGTGACCGCGTTGAACACCGTGGTGAAGTCGAGCGAATTAAAATGCTGAATGATCAGAAACAGCGCGATCAAGAATCCGAAGTCGCCAATCCGGTTGACGATGAATGCTTTCTTGCCCGCTGATGCCGCCGAATCTTTCGTAAACCAGAACCCGATCAGCAGGTACGAAGCCAGGCCCACGCCTTCCCAGCCAATAAACATGACCAGGTAGTTCTTCGCCAACACCAGCGTCAGCATGAAGAACATGAACAGGTTCAGATAGCTCATGAACCGGTAATACCCGTCGTCGTCCCACATGTAGCCAACGGAGTAAATGTGGATGAGGAAGCCGACGCCCGTAACCACCAGTAGCATGACCAAAGACAACTGGTCGAGATAGAAACTGAAATCGACCTGGAAGGTTCCGGAGCGAATCCAGTGTGCGAGATCGAAGTAATAAGGAGCAGCGGCTGAGGAGAATCCGGCGGCCAAGAATAGAGCCATGGCAAAGGCAGCTCCGGAGAAGACAAGCGCGATCGTGGAGATCGCTACCTTGGACGATCGCCGTCCAAAGAAGCCGTTGATCGCCGCCCCACCTAGCGGGAGCACCGGGACAAGCCAAAGATAAGGATTCTGCATCATAGCTTGAGCAGGTTTACCTGGTCTACATTCAAAGTTTCACGCGTGCGATACACAGCGATGATGATCGCCAATCCTACAGCCGCTTCAGCCGCCGCAACCACCATCACGAAAAATACGAATACCTGCCCGCTTAACGAGTGCCACTGTGCCGCGAAAGCCACGAACGACAAGTTGACGCCATTCAGCATCAACTCGATCGACATGAAAATCGTGATGATGTTTCGCTTGATCAGGAAGCCAAGCACTCCGCAGACGAACAGGATTCCGCTCAGCACGAGATAGTAGGAAAGAGGAACCATCAATGGTCCTTTCCTGCCGCAACCAGTTCACGGTCTTTAATAATTGGCTCCGGCTGCCGCACCGGGCTGCTGTCTTGTGATCGGACCACCGCTTCCGGCCTGCTGACGAGCACGACTGCGCCCATGATCGCGATCAGAATCAGCACCGAAGTGACTTCAAACGGCAGCAGAAAATCATTGAACAACAACCGCGCTATCGCCTTGGGATCGCCCTTGAGCGCTCCGATCGCGACGGAATTTGTGGTTGACCGGGCGAGAATTGTCCAGGCGATCAGTGCGCCCCCAATCACGACTCCCGGGACGCCGAGCAACATGGCCACGCGGCTGCCTTTGCTGCGTTCTTCTTTGCCGGCATTGAGCAGCATGATGGTGATCAAAAACATCACCATGATCGCGCCGGCATAAACAATAACCTGCACCGCAGCCACAAACTCGGCACCCAGCAGCAGATACTCGACCGCTAGCGACCCCATCACCACTACCAGCGACAAGGCGCTGTTAATGGGATGACTCTGCATCAGCAGGTTGATCGCCCCCGCCACGCAAATCGCTCCGAAAAAGAGAAATAGAATTAAATGAAACATTTGAGTGTCAGCTACTGAGTCAACTACGAACTGCCGTCAAGCTCTCCAGGCCACTATCAGCGCCGTTATCACGATATTGGCGACTGCCAAGGGCAAAAGTACTTTCCATCCAAACGCCATGAGCTGGTCATAGCGAAACCGGGGCAACGTCCAGCGCACCCAGACGTACACGAACATGAACACGAAAACTTTGAGACAAAACCATGCGACCGGCAGCAGCACGCGCAGAAAATAGGGACCAAAGATTGGCCCATGCCATCCACCGAGAAACAGCATCGTGGCCATGCAAGACGCCGTGATCATGTTGGCGTACTCGGCCATGAAGAACATGGCGAATTTCATGGCGCTGTATTCGGTGTGATACCCGGCAATGAGTTCCGACTCGGCCTCTGGCAGATCGAAGGGCATGCGGTTGGTCTCCGCATACGCGGCAATCATGAAGACAAAGAACGCCAGCGTCTGTCCGTGAAATATATTCCAACGTGGAATAAAACCCCAGAACACACCGCCTTGTGCATCGACGATCTCGCGCAGGCTGAGGCTACCCGCCATGATCACGACTCCCACGAGCGACAGCCCGAGTGAAACTTCGTAGCTGATCATCTGGGCGCTGGCCCGTAGTCCGCCGAGCAATGCGTATTTGTTGTTCGATGACCAACCCGCGAGAGCGATGCCGTAGACGCCCATCGACGTGATTCCGAGCACCAACAGCAAACCGATATTGACATCGGTGATCTGGGAATACGTTCCAAGCGACCCGACGACCGGGAGCGGGCCGACCTGGATCCACGTTCCGAACGGGATTACCGCGATCGATGAAATTGCAAACACGACCGCAATGATCGGAGCCGCAATATACAGCGGCTTATACACATGCGGTTGCGTCAAATCTTCCTTGAAAATAAATTTCACGCCATCCGCCAGCGGTTGCAGCAGTCCGAATGGGCCGACCCGAGTGGGGCCCCAGCGGTTCTGGATGTGCGCCGAAACCTTGCGCTCCAGCCAAACGCTGTATGCCACCGCCGTCAGCAAAACTCCGACGACTGCCGCCGACTTGATCAGCGAAATAATGATGAAAGTAGTTATGCTCAAAATCTTCCTATGAATTCCGGAACGTGTTTCTGGTTAATGCAGTGCTAGGGACCCGAACTTAATCCGCCGCCACGCCCGCGTCGGCAGACTTGTTTTCGAAAACTGAATTCAGCGTTTTGGAATATCGCCCGAGCGTCCCTGAACTGAACAGATCATTGTTTGCCGGGACAATCAGTTCTGGCGCTTGCATCAAACTCGGGCCGCTTCCCGCAATTTCAAGATGCTGATCGTTACCAGCCAGCAAATTCACTCGCGAAACATCGTAACCCGCAACCACGCGCTGCACTTCGTCGAGAATCGCCATCGGATCAAACGGGGTCATCTTTGGTTCGAGGTTATGCGCCTCGAGCCACACGGCATGACGGTCTGCCTCGCCTGACTGGGCGCCGCGACTTTGTCCCATGTCAGAATGCGTCCCGCTTCCGAAGGGCACCAGACGGCGCACATCGAATCCCATCGCGTCCGCGATGCGCACGATCATCTCAAAGTCGGGTTTCGTGTTCGTGACTTCGCCGGCCTTCTTGACGAGTTGTAGATCACCGCATGTGTTCGTGTATGTGCCCGTTTTTTCATACGCATTCGCCGCTGGCAACACTACGTCGGCGATGCTGCCGGTTTCGGTCAGGAACATATCTTGCGCGACAATAAAAGTTTTTGAGAGAGAAGCGGGATCGATGCCCAACCGCCCGACGGGATTCGATCCGATAACGTAGAGCGCCTTCAGCTTCCCGGCCGCAGCTGCGTCCATCATCTCGGTCAGCGCCAGCCCCTTGTCCCCCGGCAGCTTTCCCCACTCCCGCTCGAATCGAGCGTTGTCGGCTAGTGGTTCATACCCAGGCAGCAGGTCGGGATAAAGCCCCATCTCGCTCGCCCCGCGTGAATTCGCGTAATCACCGAGACAAATCAGCTTCGCTCCCGCCAGGGACGAAGCAAAACTCGCCAGCTTCTCGACGTCCGGCCCACGCAGCTCAGAACCGAAGGCGATGACCATGTTCTGTTCTGCGCGAATTTTGTCGCGCAGCCCGAGCCAGGCTTCGCGCGCCGTGGTACCTGAGCCGACCAGCGAATCCAGCGGGGAATCGTCGCCCGCAAGGAACGCGACCGCTTTTGCCTCGGCGCCTGCGGCAACCATGCCAACGGCAGCGGCCTGTCGCACTAGCTTAATTGGCTCCGAATTAATCACGTAGAGCTTGGCGCGCCGTAACCGTACGTTCGTCCGAATTTGCCATGCCAGCAGCGGATGCTGATTCGTAGGATCGTTACCAATCAGCAGAATTGCCGGCGCGCTTAAAACGTCGCGCATGGAAGCGGTCTTTCCGTGCTTGCCATGCAACGCCGCTGCAAGCGCAGGGTAATCGGCTGTCCTGTGATGATCGATGTTGTTTGTCTTCAATACCGCGCGTGCAAACTTCGAGAGCAGATAATTTTCTTCGTTGGTCGTACGATTCGAGCCGATGACGCCGATTGCTGTGCCGCCGCTCTGATCCCGAACCTCGCGGAATTTCTTCCCAATCGTTTCAAATGCCTCTTCCCAGGTCGCGGGCGTCAGCTTGCCATTCTTCCGAACAAGCGGTTGTGTGAGCCGTTCCTCATGATGCGCAAAGTCAAAGGCGTAACGCCCCTTGACGCAGAGGAAGTCGCCGTTGATTCCACCTTTATCGCGGTTATCTCCGCGGACGATCTCAGAACCGGTGTCGCAGCGGCGCACGCCGAGCGTGGTCTTGCAGCCGTCGCCGCAGTGCGTGCAGACGGTGCTGACGTGGTTCATCTCCCACGGGCGTGTCTTGTAGCGATACGCGCCGGAAGTCAGGGCCCCGACTGGGCAAATGTCGATGCACATTCCACATTCTTCGCAGTCGAGGTGATCAGCTTCATTCGGCGCGATGGTCGACCCGACACCGCGGTTCTGGACTCCGAGCGCCCAAACGTCCATCCCCTCGCCGCAAACGCGAACGCAGCGATAACAAAGGATGCACCGCGGACGATCGAAATACACCACCGGAGACCACTGCTGTTCTTCTTTGTGGTTCTTGGCCTCCATGAACTTCGACTCGGCAGCGCCGTACGAAAAAGTCATGTCCTGCAATTCGCATTCGCCGCCCGCGTCGCAGACTGGACAATCCAGAGGATGATTGCCCAAGAGCAACTCGACCATCGCCTTGCGAGCCTGGCGCACTTCATCGCTGTCGGTTGCGACGACCATGCCCTCGGTCACGACCGTCGTGCAGGCGGTCTGAAGCTTGGGCATCTTCTCGACTTTGACAACGCACATACGACAAGCGCCCTGCAACGAGAGGCCGGGATAGTAGCAAAACGAGGGGACTTCAATGCCCGCATTCTTGCAGGCATCAATCAACAGCGACCCCGCGGGAGCCGTGAGTTTCTTTCCGTCGACTGTGAGACTTACATCGGGCATCTTTTGGTTTCGTAATCGGGTGATTTTGTAATCGTGCTACGCGTGCGCCAGCTCCGCCGTCTTCTCAAACGGGCAAGGCTTGCCGTCCAGGTGATCTTCAAATTCTTTTCTGAACTTCTTCACAAACGCCATCGTCGGCATCGCCGCCGCATCTCCCAACGGACAGAACGTTTTGCCCAACATGTTTTCCGACAGGTAATACATGTTGTCGATGTCTTTCTTCACTCCGCCGCCGGAGTGGAATCGAATTAAAGTCTTCTCCAGCCAGTCCGTGCCTTCACGGCAAGGGATACACCATCCACAACTCTCATGCCGGTAGAACTTCATCGTGCGCAGAGCGAACTTCACGATGCAAGCCGTATCGTCGAGCACGACCACGCCGCCCGAACCGAGCATCGATCCCGTTTTCGCCACGGAATCGAAATCCATGGCTACATCAATCTCTTCCGGCAGCAGGACCGGGGTAGACGATCCTCCAGGGACCACAGCCTTCAATTTGCGCCCGTTCGGGATTCCTCCGCCGACGTCATAGATCATCTTCTTAAGGTTGTAGCCCATCGGCAGTTCGTAGACACCCGGCTTGTTAAGATTCCCCGCAAGACAAAACAGCCGCGTGCCGCCATTCTTGGCCGTACCGAGCTTCGCGTACCAGTCCGCGCCCCCCAACATAATGTGAGGCACCGCGGCCAGCGTCTCCGCGTTATTGATGACCGTCGGCCCACCCCATAGTCCGACCACGGCCGGGAAGGGAGGTCGAATGCGCGGAATGCCACGCTTGCCCTCAAGCGATTCCATCAGCGCCGATTCTTCACCCACTTCGTATGCGCCCGCTCCACCGTGCCAATGAATATCGAGGTCGTATCCGCTGCCAAAAATGTTCTTGCCAAGAAAACCCTTGGCGTAAGCATCTTTGATCGCCTTCTGCATGATGACGAGTAGATAGCGATACTCGCCGCGGACGTAGATGTATCCGGTGTGAGCGCCAACCGCAATCGCTGCGATCATCACCCCTTCGATGATCGAATGCGGATCGTGTTCGAAAATCAACCGGTCCTTGCAAGTGCCAGGCTCGCTCTCGTCCCCGTTGCAGAGCACGTATTTCGGCTTAGCCGACTGTTTGGGGACGAACGACCACTTCATCCCAGTACTGAATCCCGCCCCGCCCCGCCCGCGCAGCCCGGAACTCTTGACCTCATTAATGATGGCGTCCGGTTGCATGGCGAGCGCCTTCTGCACGGCCTTGTAGCCGTCCAGTTCGAGATAGCGGTCGATATCGGTTGCGCCCCGACCGAAGCGCTTCGAGATGACCTTTACTTCATCGGGATGGGAAACTAAGAAAGCCATTTTTAATTTGTTATTTGTAATTTGTAATCAAAAACCAAACGTCGCGGGTGTTGGTTTTCAATTACAAATTACAAATTGCCGATTACAAATTACCAATCCACTACGCTTTCTTCCGATATTCGTCCAGCACTTGATCCATCTTTGCATTGGTCAGGTTCTCGTGAAAGTCGTAGTTCACCTGCACTGCCGGAGCCCAACTGCAACCACCGATACACTCTACTTCCTCGAGCGAGAACAAGCCGTCTGGAGTCGTCCCTTTATGGCCGATGCCCAGCTTCTTTTCGCAGTGCTCGAGCAGTTCTTCGCCGCCGACCAGCATGCAGGCAATGTTCGTACACACCTGCACGTTGTATTTCCCCCGGGGTTTCGTCGTCAGCATCGAGTAGTAGCTGATCACGTTCCGGACTTCGAGGTCGGTCAGATCCAGACGCTCGGCGAGTTCGGCAATGACTTCGTCAGTCAGGCTTCCCACTTCGTCCTGGGCATAAAGCAGCGTAGGCACGAGCGCGGATCGCTTCGTCGGGTAATGCGTCAGCATCTCGGCAAAGCGAGATTCAAATTGGTCAGAAAAACGCATCAGCGGTCGATATCTCCCAGCACCACATCAATGCTGCCGATCGCGGCGACTACATCGGCAATCAATTGTCCTTCACACATCTTTGCCAGCACCTGGAGGTTTGCATACGACGGACCGCGCATGTGCACGCGGTAAGGCTTCGCCGTCCCATCGCTCACGATGTAGTATCCCATCTCGCCCCGCGGAGATTCGACAGCCTGATAAACCTCGCCTGCTGGAACCGTAAATCCCTCGGTGATGATCTTGAAATGGTAGATGAGTGCTTCCATCTGCGTCTTCATCTTCTCGCGATCAGGGAGCACGACCTTCGGCGCATCGGCCTTCACCGGTCCTTCGGGCATCCCCGCCAAAGCCTGTTGCACGATACCGATCGATTCCCGCAACTCGGCCACGCGACAGAGATACCGCGCCAACACATCACCCTCGGTCCGCACCGGTACCTTGAACTGGAAATTTTCGTATCCCGAATAAGGCGCGTCGCGTCGCAAATCAATATCAACTCCACTGCCGCGCAACGTCGGCCCGCACGCCCCTAAGGCAATCGCGTCTTCGGCGCTCAGGCGGGCAATGCCCCTGGTCCGCATCAGGAAGATCGGATTCCCCGTGAGCAAACCTTCATACTCATCGACATTTCCGAGGAAGCGGTCGGCGAACTTCTTCACTTTCTCAAAGAACCCGAGCGGCGGTTCGAGCGCAATCCCGCCGATGCGGAAATACGACGTCATCATGCGCTGCCCACTCACCATCTCAAAAAAACGCAGCACATCTTCGCGTTCGCGGAAACAATAAAGGAAGACCGTCATCGCGCCGAGATCCATGGCGTGCGTCCCGAGCCATACCAGGTGGGAATTGATGCGGGTCAATTCGTTCATCAAAACCCGCATCCACTGCGCCTTCGGAGGAATCTCCAATCCCAACAACTTCTCTACTGCCAGGCAGTAGGTCAGATTGTTGGTCATCGGGCAGAGATAGTCGATGCGGTCGGTGAGCGGCACCACTTGCTGGTAGAACTTCGCTTCGCAGGTCTTTTCAATCCCAGTATGCAGGTAGCCGATCTCGGGCTTGACCCTAACAATCGTCTCGCCGTCGATTTCAAGCACCAGTCGCAACACCCCGTGGGTCGAGGGATGCTGTGGCCCCATGTTCAGGACAAGAGTTGAATCCTGATCGGGTTCGGCTGTAGCTGTGGGAAATTCCGTCATGGTCTCGATCTGGTCAAACCCGATCTACCGGTAGCCCTCCACCGGATAATCCTTCCGGAGGGGGTGACCTTCCCAGTCGTCGGGCATCATGATGCGTTTCAGGTTGGGGTGTCCCGTGAAGCGAACGCCAAAAAGATCGAATACTTCCCGTTCGTAGTGGTTGGCTGCGGGCCAAACCGACGTCACTGATTCGATCGCTGGGCTCGAGCCATCGAGGCGGGCCTTCAGGCGCACGCGCTCTTTTTTAGAAATCGATAGAAGATGATAAACAACCTCAAACCGCGGTTCCGATGGATACCAATCGACGCAAGTCAGATCAGCAAGATAGTTGAAGGGGCAATCGTTGAAGTCGCGCAAGATCGCACAGGCCTCGCGAATGCTTTCCTTTTCGATCCAGATCGTCAACTCATCGCGATCGAACTTGACCTCGGGCACCATCGCCGCATTCCAAGCCGTAAGACACGCCAGCGCAGGATGAGACTTCAGTTGTTCGATGTCGGTGATCGCAGGCGCGAGCCCCACTAGAAGTCTCCCTTCCTGACCGCAGTCAATCCCCAGTCAAGCACACCTTTTTTCCATACGTAGAAGAGGCCGATCAGGACGATGCCGATGTAAACCATCATTTCCCAGAACCCGAACATCTTCAGCTCGCGCAGGATGACCGCCCAGGGGTAAAGGAAGACGGCTTCCACGTCGAACAAGATGAAGAGCATGGCCACGAGGTAGAACTTCACGGAAAACCGGCCGCGAGCGTCGCCAAGCGGCTGTACGCCGCATTCGTAGGGTGACATTTTCGCCCGACCGGGCTTATGCTGGCCGACCAGCTGAGAAAGGATGACAATTACGCTCGCAAGCGCCGTCGCGATGCCGAAATGCATCAGGAGGGGGAGGTAGCGAGCGAAATAATTGTCCGGCATAGGGGGAGCTATATATAATTTGCGCCAAGCGCAACTTGTAGAACGCTCTAGACTAATTTTGGCTGGCAGATGTGTCAAGGGATTGGTTCATCTGACACGGATTATCTGCCACCGAATGCGCTTTGGATCTTGACCACCCGACAATCCGATCACACGCAGCTAGGCACTGGAGACCCGGACCTTCATGATATTTGGCTTTAACACGGACATTCGGCACGAAGACACGGTGTACCACGTGCAAAGCGAAGCGCGCGAAGCCGAACATTTGCTCCAGACGCAAGTCTTCGTCAAGGGCCGTTGCATCGGGAAAAGGGCTGTACCCTACGGCACCGGCGCGGACGGCTCGCCGGGCAACGATCAGGATAAAGAGAAGCATCTCCGCGAACTGCATCGCGAAATGCTCGACGCGATTCGCGATGGCAAAGTTGATACCATCTTCGACAAACGCGACACGCCCGAAATATTGGCCGCAGTCAAGGAACTCGAACTTGAATGGACCAACGCCGCGTCCGTGCACGCGGGCGGTTCTTTGATGATGCAGATCCGCGTCACCGATGGCGGCGTCACGGTCGAGGGAGCTCGTCTCACGCTGCGTCTGGCCCGGCCCGATGCCGCTCCTTATTATGCGCAGGTCCTCACCGACGCCAAAGGCAACGCCGAAATGAGTTTTCAAGTGGATGAAAAGTCGCTCACCGACTCGTCCGTCGTGGTGCAGGCGAGCTTTGCCGGAAGGACAGCCACGCGCAAATTCCAACTACGCTCGACGATATAGCGTTCTGATCTGGATGGCGGCCCGGCCCGCGTATCAGATATCGACATCCCCGTCGCGAAAAATCGACAATGCGACAATAGACAATAGCTGCGATGAACCTCACCATCAACGGTAAATCCGAGTCCTGCTCCGCTGAATCTCTGAGTGCGCTCGTCGCCGAACTCGGTATGAAGCCCGACCGCGTCGCCGTCGAACTCAACCGCGAAATCGTCCCTCGCGATCTATGGTCCGTGACCTCGTTGCGCGCCGGCGATCGCCTCGAAATCGTCCACTTTGTCGGTGGCGGCGTCGGCGGCGGCAACTCTGGAAACCCGTTTCTCAACCTGCTACCCTGATTCCACGTGGCCCCGTCGTTCAACGGATAGGACTTCAGTTTCCTAAACTGACTATGCAGGTTCGATTCCTGCCGGGGCTACCAGCTCGGCTCCCCATCGTCGATTCTGAGTCGACGATTTGAATTCCCCATACCATCCTCAACGTCTCGACGTACGGTATTCGCGGTATCCACTTTTTTCTATTGACCCGTCATCCTTGCACTGTGCGGATCCTCGGTCCGCGTGAAGGCGCTTTTATTTCAATACTTAGGTCGAAGGAGGCGATGGCAGCGCACGTGCAATTATTTTTGCAAATACACGAAAGCTATCTTCGCGAGCATGCAACTGAAGCCGTCGCTTCGTCTCGATAGGGCTTCACGGCCAAGTCCTCGAAAGGAGGAGTATGCATGCGATTGTTGAGTGTTCGCCTCATTGTTTCTCTTATTCTAGGCATCACGCTGGTCTCTTCTGGTTTTTCTTACTACGAAGTACTGGTTGAAAAGCGCGCGCTGCGCAGTGACCTTGAGCGGCGCGCCGAAATGCTCGGCGAAAGCCTGGTTGGCAACGTCGAGCACTCGCTCACAGTGGGGGCAGAGAAGTCTGGGGCAGAAAAATCCGGTGCAGACAAATCATTGGATAAGAGTTCGGAAAGGGAACTCGCGCGCTGGGTCCAGAAATTCGGCAATCGAGAGCACCTGCTCGGAGTCGTAGTCTACGACCGCAACGGAGCTAGAGTCGCCATCACTCCAGAGTTAGCTGAGACCATCCCCACGGATTTACCCGTCCTGGCACAGACCACAACGCGAGCCATGGTTATGAGCCACGGGGAGAGCGCATTTGTCAGGCTCGGATCGGTTCCGCTCCACATTCTCGCGCTGCCGGTTCGCCGCCAGGATGAAATACTCGGCGGCCTTGCGGTCGTGCATGACGCGGGGTACATCCGAACCCAAAGTCTTCTGGTGTGGCGCCAGGCGTTTTTCCGCGTGCTAGCCCAGGTCATCATCATCGTTTTCATAACGCTGCTGATTGTCCGCTGGAGCATAACTGGCCCCATCGCCAGGGCCGCGCAGTGGATGCGCGCTCTCCGCACTGGAAAAATTTCTTCCCGCAATAAAGTCGACATGCCGGACCTCGCGATGTTCCGCCCGTTGGCGCGCGAAGTCGCCACCATGGCCGAGAGTCTTAACCACGCCCGCAATGCTGCCGAGAACGAAGCGCGCCTGCGCGAAGCTGGAGAATCCATGTGGACGGCTGAGCGCCTGTCGGTACAACTGCGCACGCGCCTCGACGATAGCCACCTTTTTGTGGTCTCCAATCGCGAACCCTACATGCATCAACGCAATGGAAAAACTCTCGAAGTGATTGTTCCGCCGAGTGGCTTGGTCACTGCGCTCGAACCGGTCCTTAACGCATGCGATGGCACGTGGATCGCCCACGGCAGCGGCAACGCAGACGCAGAAGTCGTTGACGCCGCTGATCGCGTCCGCGTTCCTCCCGACGACCCTCGTTACAACCTGCGCCGCGTCTGGCTGACCAAGGAAGAAGAGGAAGGCTACTACTATGGCTTCGCCAACGAGGGCCTCTGGCCCCTTTGCCACATCGCCCACACGCGCCCGTTATTTCGCGCCGCCGACTGGCAGCATTATCAGGATGTGAACCGTAAGTTCACCGACGCGGTCGTGGAAGAAATTGAAAACGTAGCCAAGCCCGTCGTGCTGGTCCAGGACTATCACTTCGCGCTCCTGCCTCGGATGATCAAAGAGAAGCGTCCCGACGCGCGGGTGGCGATCTTCTGGCACATCCCCTGGCCCAATCCGGAAGCTTTCGGCATCTGCCCGTGGCAGCGCCAGTTAGTGGACGGTCTGCTAGGCGCCGATTTGATTGGCTTTCACGTGCAGTCGCACTGCAACAATTTTCTGGAGACTGTCGACCGCGTGGTCGAATCTCGTGTCGACTGGGAACATTTTTCTGTTCTTCGTCAGGATCACCGGACTCTGGTGCGGCCATTTCCAATCAGCGTCGCCTTTACCGGCGACGATGACGCCGAAAATAACCACGGCTTCAATTATCTCGAACGAGCCGCGCTGTTGCGAAGCCTCGGCGTTGAAGCAGTGTTTATGGGTGTCGGCGTCGATCGAGTCGACTACACCAAGGGCATTCTCGAACGGTTTCTGGCGATCGAGCGGTTCCTCGAAAAGTATCCCGCTTACCAGGGTAAGTTCACCTTTGTGCAGATCGGAGCGCCCAGCCGCACTCATATCAAGCGTTATCACGATTTGCTCGCCGAAGTGGAGGCGGAAGCCGAACGCATCAATTGGCGCTTTCAGACTGGCAAGTGGAAGCCCATCGTCTTTCTCAAACGCCAGCATAGCCATCAGGAGATTGAACCCTATTACCGCACCGCCGACCTTTGTCTGGTGACTTCGCTGCACGATGGCATGAATCTTGTAGCGAAGGAATTTCTGGCCGCGCGTAGTGACGAACGTGGCGTCCTCATCCTGAGCCAATTCACGGGCGCCGCTCGCGAACTGCGCGATGCGCTGCTCGTCAATCCTTATGACATTGATCAAACCGCTGAAGCCATCCGCGCCGCGCTCGAGATGGAGCCGGAAGACAAAGAGCTTCGTATGCGCCGCATGCGAAGAGTGATTAAAGAGCACAACATTTACCGCTGGGCGGGCATCCTAGTCGCGGAACTTTGTGAGATTCGGCTGGATGTCCCCGAGGAGGACCGTGAGAAACTCCGGGCCGCTGTAACCGTTGCCTGACCGATCACCACACTAGAAGACGAAAGGACCAATCGATTTGAGGCTCGAACTGCTGTCGCAGCTCACGCCATTTCTCCGCAAGGTCGCTCTGGCGCGGCTATCGGTACTGCTGCTCGATTATGACGGAACGCTCGCTCCATTTCGTTCCAATCGCAGACAGGCGTACCCATATCCCGGAGTCCCGCTCTTGTTGCAAGAAATCATGAGCAGTGGCCGGACCCGCGTGGTCATCGTCTCCGGACGTGACGCTTCTGACGTGCTGCCCTTGCTCAACGTTCACCCCGTTCCAGAAGTTTGGGGCATTCACGGACTTCAACGCCTGAAGCGCGATGGAACCACCGAAATGCCTCGTCTCGACGAGCGTACGCGCGACGGGCTTGCCGACGCTGGCCGCTGGCTCGGCTACCAGCAGCTCGAGCATGCCGCGGAGGTCAAGGATGGTAGCATCGCCGTTCATTGGCGCGGCCTAAGCGACAGCGAGGCCGAGGATCTCCGATCTCGTACTCTGCTCGGTTGGCGTCTCATTGCCGCACAGAGCGGCCTGGATTTGCTGGAATTCGATGGCGGAATCGAGATTCGCGCATCCGGAGCGGATAAAGGCGGCGCCGTCCGCATTTTGCTTTCTGAAATTGGTGCTGACGCGCCGGTCGCCTATCTCGGCGACGACAATACCGACGAATCTGCGTTCCGGGTTATGGAAGGCCGAGGCTTAGGCGTCCTCGTACGCCCTCATCGGCGGCAGACGGCGGCCCACGCCTGGGTGAAGCCCCCGGATGAACTCTTAACATTCCTTGGCCTATGGCTTCAGGCCTGCACTGGACAAGACACACTTGAGAGCGGCGTAGCCGCGGCGGTGAATGGATGACAACACCAGTAGCAACGAGCGAATCCCTTTCGAGCACACCATCAGTCGCGCAACGCACGCCGGTGAAGCCGTTCTACTTCAACACCTCGGCCCACCTCCTGCGTATCACCAGTTACAAAGCGGCCACGTTGGCAGAACTGCTCGAGGCTCTGCGCACCTGTCCCGATGATTCTATTTTTCAGCATACTTTCCGCACTCTGCAGGAGCATCACTTCATCCGTGAAGGATTTTCCAACGACTTCGCACACTGGGCCCTCACATCGTGCAACGAGCCCGGCCTAGCGGAACAGCTGGCGAGTGTGGATGTACGCGAATTTACCTCCCTGACGGATTTGCGCGGACGATTTGTCGAAATTGTCGAGAAGCATCTCGAAGCCAACCCTGCTGATGGCCCCAAGGCCGCTGAAGAAACCTTCTACTTCTGTGCCTCTGACATCGTGGTCATGCCTACAAACTTCGTCGCCCAGAGCATGCAGGAATTCGCTCAGGGCCTGAGAGAAGTCAGTGTGCATTCCATTCATCATCACTTCATCGAGGCGCGCCTCCGGCTCAGGCTGATGTCGAACGATTTCTCGCAGTGGCTCCACGAAGACGTAGGACTCACCGACGCTGCCCGCGCGTTGAATCGAATCGATATCTACACCGCGACGTTGGAGGATGTCCGCAAGCAAATGGTCCGCATTATCGAAAGGTCGTTGACTTAAGTAGGCGCCTCACTGGAGAAGAAACGTGAAACCTCAAGCTGTAACTGCTGCCCAACCCATTGCCGTCCCGCCGCTGCCTGATCGTCGCGGCACCCCGCGTGCTTGGGAAACTCCGCCTGCGCCGGTCCCCGCGCCGCATCTCGACGATTACCAGGCAATCATCGGCGCAGCCGAACTGGACGAATTGCGCTTCCTGGCCCGCGACCTCAAAGGCAAGAGCGTGAAGATGGTCAACTCCACCGCCGTGGGCGGAGGGGTCGCCGAGATGCTGAATCGCCTGGTGCCATTGCTGGGAGAACTCGAAGTGGCGACGCTTTGGGACGTGATCACCGGCGGCAATGACTTCTTCGAAGTCACGAAAGCGTTCCACAACGCTTTGCACGGCGGCGAATATCAGCTGACGCGAGCAGCCCAGGAAGTCTTCCTCGCCTACAACGAGCAAAACCGGCAGCGTATGCAGTTCAACGAAGACGTGGTTGTGATCCACGATCCCCAACCCGCGCCCCTGATACGTTCGCGCAAGGAGTCGCATGCTCGCTGGGTGTGGCGTTGCCACATCGATCTCTCCAGTCCGAACCCGCAAGTCTGGGGATTTCTCCGCCCCTTCATCGAGCAGTACGATGCCGCCATTTTTTCATCGCAATCATTCGCCCGCCAGCTGCCGATTCCCCAATATCTTTTCTATCCCTGTATCGACCCGCTTTCAGAAAAAAATAAAGATCTCGACGATACCTTCGTACAAAAAGTCTGCGACGAATTCGGAGTCGATCGCTCGCGACCGATCGTGACCCAGGTATCTCGATTCGATCGCTTGAAAGATCCCGTGGGCGTAGTGCAAGCCTTTAAGCTGGCAAGAAAATATGTCGATTGCCAGCTGGTCCTGGCCGGGGGAGGAGCCAGCGACGATCCCGAAGGCGCAGTCGTCCTGAAAGAAGTCAAAGAAGCCGCCGGTAACGATCCCGACGTGATCATTCTCGACTTGCCGCCCTGGTGCGCGCTCGAGATCAATGCGCTGCAGCGCGCTTCGACAATCGTCGTTCAGAAATCGATCAAAGAAGGTTTCGGACTCACCGTGACCGAAGCGCTCTGGAAAGGGAAGCCCACCATCGCCGGAGCCGTCGGAGGCATTCCGAACCAGGTCATCCACAAACTGACCGGCATGTTAGTCCATTCCGTAGAAGGATGTGCTTACCAGATCCGCTATCTCCTCACACATCCCGAATTTGCCACGACTCTTGGTCGCAACGGCCACGAACATGTGAAAGAGAATTTCCTGATGACCACGAACGTCCGCCGCTGGTTGCTCTTGTTGAAAATCTTGTTGAGCGAACATGCCACGTAAGCGACCATGCGCAAGAAGTCCTGGCGCAAGGCTCCGGTAATTATCCGGGGCTTTAACCGCCGGGGGAAACTTTGCCTCGCCTCACCTAAGTTACTTAGAATCGACCACTCCGTTGCCGTATAATCAGTGCATTGTGCTCAAATACTCCATCGTAGTCCCTCTCCACAACGAGCAGGAGAACGTAACCGATCTCTACGCCCGCCTCAAATCCGTAATGGAAGCCAGCGGAGAGACTTTCGAAATGGTCCTCGTCGATGACGGCTCCATCGACGGCACGTTTGCGTTGCTGCGTGAAATCGCAGCTGTCGACAGCCGCGTGACGATCGTCAAGCTGCGCCGCAATTTCGGGCAGACCGCCGGTCTCGCTGCCGGATTTGACCACGCCCGCGGCGAATACATCATCGCCATGGACGGCGACCTGCAACACGACCCCGCCGACATCCCGCTATTTTTGGAAAAAATTGCCGAAGGTTACGACATCGTCAGCGGATGGCGCAAGAACCGTGTCGATAATTTCTGGCTGCGCCGCATCCCGTCGCGCTGCGCCAACTGGCTCATGGCCAAGCTGAGCGGAGTCGACATCCATGATTTCGGCACGACCTTCAAAGCGTACCGCCGCGAAATACTGGGACAAGTCCCGCTCTACGGAGAGCTTCACCGCTTCATTCCCGCCCTGGCCTCATGGCACGGCGCATCGATCATCGAAGTCCCGATCAAAAATATTAACCGTGAGCGCGGCATCTCGCACTACGGCATCTCGCGTACCTTCCGTGTCTTCTTCGACCTCATCACGATCCGGTTTTTGCTTAAGTATCTCTCACGCCCGTTGCATTTCTTCGGTACGGTAGGAATGTTTAGCATCCTGGCCGGTTGCGGAATCTCCGGCTGGCTGATCCTGCAAAAACTTCTGCACCAGACCGACGTCATGTACCAGCACGGCCCGCTCATGATGTTCTCAGCGGTCCTCTTGCTGGCCGGACTGAATATGTTGGCCGTAGGCCTGTTAGGGGAAATGCAAGTCCGTCATTACCACGAACCGGCGCAACGCGCGCCTTACTCAGTCGATCGCGTCCTGCGCGCACAGAGCGAAGAAAGCACCATCTCGGAATAATCGCTACCAGAGTAGTCAACCCCCGACCGAGCATGCTCCGGGATGTGCGGGGATATCCGCCCGCATCTACATCTCCTCTGGCGTTCCGCCCCACTCCCGCGGATCGGCGTCTGCCACCGACTGCGAGAACGTCCATAAGTGTCCAGCCAGGTCCTCCACGTTGTACTGCCGCTCCCCATACGGATGAGTCGTCGGCTCTCGCAGGATCTTTGCGCCGCGCGTGCGCGCCCGCTGGCAGTGTGCGTCGGCGTCGTCGACTCGAACCAGGATCGAGTGTCCAAGGCCCAGCCCACCGCTGACGTCGACCTCGTTGGGACGCATTTCTCCCACGATCACCGCTCCGTCTCCCACATTAAGTTGAACGCGATGGCTGCCAATACGTAGCCGCACACTGAATCCAAGAGCGTCGCAAAGCCAGGCTGCGGCCTGATCGACATCGGGATAGGACAGGACCGGAATGACCGTGGCATGCGGGATCGATCTGTTTGACTGCTTCATGCTCCTCCTCGCCAACTTATCGTACCGCCTCGACGTGATTCAGCCGGAGTTTCGCCGAGTTTACAGGGAATCGGGAACCTAGAACTCCCCTGAGGACTATAATTTCTTCCGCCATGTCAGCTACAACCCAGTTCGAATTACGTCTGGCCGGACGCATGTCGCGCCTCGGCACCGAGACTGCCTTTGAGGTCCTGAATCGCGCCCGCGCTCTTGAAAGACAGGGCAAGAAGATCATCCATCTCGAAATCGGCGAGCCCGACTTCGACACTCCCGCGAACGTTGTCGAGGCTGGAATCGACGCCCTCCGCAAAGGATGGACTCACTACGGACCCGCCGCCGGCCTCCCCGAGCTGCGGCAGGCGATTGCCGAGTATGTAAGCCGCACTCGAAACGTATCGGTATTGAACGAAGAAGTGGTCGTAGTCCCGGGCGGCAAGCCGATTATTTTCTTTATTGTTCTGGCACTCATTGAAGCGGGAGATGAGGTCATCTACCCGAATCCAGGATTTCCCATCTATGAGTCGATGGTCAATTATTCTGTGGGAAAGGCAGTCCCGATTCCGCTGCGCGAGGACCGTGATTTTTCCATCGACACAAAAGAGCTGGCCTCGCTGATCAACGACCGCACGAGGCTGATTATCCTCAACTCGCCGCACAATCCGACCGGCGGAGTCCTCACGAAAAAAGACATATTCGAGATCGCTGAGGCGATCGGCGACCGCAACATCATGATTCTGTCGGACGAAATCTACAGCCGCCTGATTTACGACGGAGACCACTTCTCGATCATGAGCGTCCCCGGGTTCAAAGACCGAACGATTTTGCTCGACGGTTTTTCGAAGACCTACGCCATGACCGGATGGCGTTTGGGATACGGTGTAATGCGCCCCGATTTGGCTACCCCGATCGCACGTCTGGTAACCAATTCAACATCCTGCACCGCCAGCTTCACGCAAATTGCTGGCATAGAGGCGCTCCGGGGCGATCAGTCGTCCGTCGACAAAATGAGCGCCGAATTCAAACACCGCCGCGACGTCTTTGTGGCTGGACTCAATCGGATCAAGGGCTTCTCCTGCCGCGTGCCGAAAGGCGCGTTCTACGCTTTCCCCAACATCACGAAAACCGGCTGGACTTCAAAAAAGCTGGCCGACGCGCTCCTCGAACAAGCTGGAGTAGCCTGCCTTTCCGGTACCTCCTTCGGCGAATACGGAGAAGGCTATATCCGCTTCAGCGTAGCCAACTCACTAGAAAATCTGAGCAAAGCCCTTGAGCAGATCGGCGCGTGGACGGAAAAGAACCTATAAGCTGAGACTTTAAATCCCTCCTGTTTTCCGAAACAGCAAGCAGCGTTCATCTCACGTTGACAATCGGGAAGCCGGAGTTGGTGTACACTCTCTCCCGCCATGACCAACATCGACAAGCATTCCGCCGGTTCTTTCTGCTGGATTGAACTCCACACCAGCGATCAAGCCGCTGCCAAGACTTTCTACACTGCTCTCTTCGGTTGGGAGCCAAACGACATGCCGATGGGTCCGAACGACTTCTACACCATCTGGCGGCTCCAGGGCCGTGACGCCGCTGCCGGATGCACGCAGCGTCCCGAGGAGCGCTCGCATGGAGTTCCTCCCCACTGGATGATTTACGTCTCGGTCGATGACGTCGATGCCTCCGTGACCAAAGCGCAGGGGTTGGGAGGCACAATTATCGCGCCAGCCTTCGACGTGATGGACGCGGGCCGCATGGCGGTCATCCAGGATCCGACCGGGGCGGTCTTCTGTCTGTGGAAGGCAATCCAAAACTCGGGAATCGGCATCGCCGGAGAACACGGCACGCTTTGCTGGGCTGATCTGAGCACACCTGATACGAAACGCGCTTCTGATTTCTACTCCGGCCTTTTCGGCTGGCAGATCGCCGCTGATCCAAAAGACAAGTCGGGCTACCTGCATATCAAAAACGGCGAGCACTTCATCGGAGGTGTGCCACCCTCCAGCTATCGCCAGCCCGGAACGCCCCCGCACTGGATGGCATACTTTCTGGTCGACAACGTCGATACCACTGCGAGTCTGGCGAAGGAAAAGGGCGCGAGCCTTTTTGTGCCTCCAATGACCGTCGAAGGAGTCGGTCGAATGTCGGTTATCGCTGATCCGCAAGGTGCTGTGTTCGCGATTTTCAAGCCGGGGCACTGAAACCCTCGGCGACTTTCACTCTATGTACGGAGCGTGGACATGCCCGTTAAACAGGGAGCACTCGAGCTTCTGCAGCATCCGGCGTCGCAGGAGTTATTGCGATCAAAGATTCCAGCGCGTTTGGCCTACGTCTGGATGGACGGCACGCCGCGCGTGGTCCCCATTTGGTTTCATTGGAATGAGAAAGACCGCAACATTGTGCTCGCAACCCCAACCAAGGCTCCCAAACTGAAGGCGCTGGCGAAGAACCCTAAAGTTGCCTTGACGATTGACGACAACACTTTCCCGAATAAAGTGCTGCTGGTGCGCGGTTCCGCGCGGCTCGAACCGATGAAGGGCGTCGTGCCCGAATATGCGATGGCCGCCGACCGTTATTTCGGTCCTGAGCAGGGCGGAGCCTGGGTGAAACAAATGGCTGCCCTGATCAAAGATCAGGACATGGTGCGGATCACGATTACTCCGGAATGGGTCGGTCTCCTCGATTTTCAGGCTCGCTTCCCGAGCGCACTGCCGCTTTGAGGACGGTGGGGTTTCGCGCGAAACCGGAAAGCAAGAATCAAGATATATTAAGGCACACATTAAGTCAGCATGAACGCCACCTCGAACCGCTCCACGCTGTCTGATATCACTGCCATTGTGATGCTATTGCTGTTCGCCGTCCTGTCGGGCGGCGCGGCGCTGCACGAGTCGGTTGCGATCGATGAAGTGGCGCATATTGGCGCTGGACTCAGCTATCTGCAGAAGTTCGACATGCGGCTGAACGAAGAGCACCCGCCCATAGCCAAAATGCTAGCGGCAATTCCGCTGGTTCTGCGCGGGACGCACGCCGATTATTCGAATCCGTCATGGACCGAGAGCCGCCGATTTCTGCCGCACGCCTATCTCGGACAATGGGTGTTCGGCGAATGGGTGCTCGATCACTGGAACGATACCGCCACGACGCTGGCCTGGGTACGCCTGCCGATGTTACTGCTTACGCTCGCCCTCGGTTGGGTCCTCTATCTCTTCGCCGGCCGTCTCGGCGGTCGATGGGCCGGACTTCTTTGCCTCAGCGCTTACGTCAGCGCACCGCTTTTTCTGACCTTTGGGCCGTTGGTGTTGACGGACGTGGCTGTTACTTTTTTTTCGGTACTGACACTATGGTCGTTCGCTGAAATCTGGCAGGAACCTACGCCCAGGAAAGTGACTGTATTTGCGGCTTACCTGGCCGGTGCACTGCTTTCAAAGTTCTCTGCCGGACTTCTGTTCTTTGCGTTTGGCTTCTTCGGACTTAGCACGCGCTGGCGTCCGCTGCCTGGCCAGCCGCTCGCGAAGCTCGATGTTCGCGCATGGCGTCGACTGCGCTGGCGAGCGACGCTGCGCGGAGTGCTCTATGCCGCGCTGGCAGTCTATGTTGTCTACTTCGTCTTTTCCTGGAACCAGACTTCCGATGTGCTCTACCTTGTCGGGCACGGACCAGCCTGGGCGCCAGTCAGGCGACTGTTGATGCCCCCGTGGCTTTATTTAAGGGGAATTCTCGTTCTTTTCTTCAATTTTGTTCGGCCCACTTTCATTCTCGGGACAAGGTATCCTCGCGGCGTCTGGTTTTACTTCCCGGTGCTTTTTGTCTTGAAGTCGACTTTGGGATTTCTCGGCTTGATCGTGCTGTCGATTGTTGCGGTATTGGCTCGTGGCCGCAGCGCTGACGGTCAAACATCGGCGATTGCCCCGGAGAACGCAGTTCAGTGGCGCGTGCTCTGGGTGACTCTGTCCGTCTTTTTGGCTGCTTCGATCCTGGGGCACTTCGATGTCAGCTTCCGCCACTTCACGATCCCGCTCGTGCTCACGATTCTGCTGCTCGCCCCGTTGCCGCATCTGTTGGCGAGAATGCGCCGGTCGTCTCCACTTGCCGCGCGCATCGCAATCGTTCTTACGGTGGTGCTCGCCGCCAGCAGCCTCGTCACAGCGGTTCGTACCTACCCGCACTATTTTCCATACTTCAACGCCCTCGGCATGGGCCGTCCAGCGTACTGGCTGGCCAGCGACTCAAACGTTGACTGGAATCAGGCGCTGCCCGAAGTAAAGCAGTTCGCTGACCGGCACAATATCGCGAAACTAGAGATCGACACCTACGGATTCAGCGATCCCGCTGCCATCGTGCCACAATCGGATGTTTGGAACTGCCAGCGCCCTATCGCTGCCGACGACGGACAGTGGGTCGTCGTTTCCGCGAACATGATTATCGATAGCCACAACTGCAGTTGGTTGCTGCAATATCCAAGCGAGTCTCTGGCGGCGGGAGGAATGTATGCTTTTCGCTTGCCATCGCCAGTTCCGGCTGCCGGAAGTCCAGGAGGTCCACCTCTGCCGGCAGACCAGCGTGAGTTTATCGGCATGCCCATCGACATCCGCGCGCTGTTTGTCGACATCATCCGCCATCCCGAGAAACTTGGCCCGACTTCAGATGCATTCGCCGCTAAGTTTGCCGATGCCCAGGCCAAAGAAAAAGCTAAAGCCAAAGCCGGGAAAAAGTAATAGCCACTGGCGGTTTGCCTCTCTCGCGTGCCGGATGGTACAAACCTTCCGAGGTCTCCGCTCGTGAAAAAGATACTTCTCGTTCTAATCCTCGGTGTTTTCCTCGGCACTCCCTTCGTTGCTGTTAGCGGCGCTGATACGCCGCGGCAAATCAATCTTCCTACCGGCAAGAAGCTGACTGTGCCAGTCCCCGGATATCTCGGCCGCACCAACAGTTTTCCCGCAACCATCGCAGTCAGCCCAGACGGCCGCTATGCTGCCTTGTTGAATCAGGGATACGGCACGCAGGAAGCGCAGGCCCGCCAGTCAATCGCGATTCTCGATCTCAGCAACAATCAGCTGCGCGATTTTCCCGACGACCGCCTCAGCGACGACTATTCCACGCGCCAAAGCTATTTCATCGGCCTCGCGTTTTCGACCGATGGTAACCATATCTATGCCTCGATGGGATCGATCACCGACCCGACTGGCGAGAAGCCAAAGAGCACGGGCAACGGCATTGCCGTTTACAAGTTCGCAGATGGCGCTGTGACTCCCGAGCGCTTCATCAAGATCGCGCCGCAAAAACTACCGGCAGGTAAGGTGGTCGCCTTCGGCCATCGCAAGACTCCAGCCGGAACTGCGACTCCTTATCCCGCGGGGTTGGCCGTTCTCCCCGGATCGAACGGTGACCGGCTGCTCATCGCGAATAATCTCTCAGACAATGTTGTGTTGGTGGACATTGCTTCGGGAAAGATTGAGAAGTCATTCGATCTCAGCCGCAGCCGCTATATTCCGAGTGCATATCCCTACACCGTAATTGCCAACAAATCCGGGACCAAAGCTTGGGTGAGTTTGTGGAATACTTCGTCCGTTGCGGAATTGAACCTCCTGACAGGCAACGTCGCGCGCTGGATCAAAGTGTCAGACGAGGCCGATCCGATTGCGCCCAGTTCACATCCCACAGTAATGGCTTTAAGCCCAAATGAAATAACGCTATATGTTGCTTTGAGCAATGCTGACAAGGTGGTCGTAGTTGGGCTAGACGACGGAGAAGTCGTGCGTACATTCGAGCTAAAGATGAACGGCGCGGTACCCCAAGCTATCGCCGTCTCCAAAGATGATGAACGTATTTATATCGCTAGCGGAGCGCTCGACGCCGTGGCTGCATTCGACACCCGTTATGGCACCGTTGGGTTTGAGGGACATCCCGCAGCACCCCTCGGTTTCATCCCCACCGAGTGGTATCCGAGCGCCTTGGCGATCGTCGGCAACGATCTCCTCATCGCCACCGCCAAGGGCCAAGGCAGCGGTCCCAACAACATGCTCGGCAAACTGAAAGGTGAACGCAAGAGAAAAGAGCATCCCTACATTCCAACGTTGATTGGCGGATCAGTCGCACGCATCAGCCTCGCCGAGATCGACAGGAATCTCGCCGCCTGGACGCACCAAGTCGAAGAAAACAATTTAATCGCTTCGAACGTCGCCAAAGTTGAATTTGCTGGGGGCACAAATCCCATCCGACACGTGATCTACGTTCTGAAAGAAAACCGCACCTACGATCAGATTTTCGGCGACCTGCCCGTCGGCGACGGCGACAAATCGCTCACCATGTACGGCGCGGACATCACTCCGAATCAACACAAACTTGCCTTGCAATTCGGAGTACTCGATAACTTTTACGACAGCGGAGAAGTTTCCGGCGACGGCCACATCTGGTCGACCGCTTCGACGACCTCGGACTACAACGAAAAAAACTGGCCCATCGGCTATCGCAGCAAAGAGCGCACCTATGATGCCGATGGCACCGTAGCCGACGAGTTGCCCTTAGAGCAGGGAATCCCCGACATCGACGATCCGGCGACCGGCTTTCTGTGGGACAACTTGGCAAAAAAAGGTCTGACGTATCGCATCTACGGAGAGTTCATCAGCTCGATCTGGTGTAAGAACCAAAAAGTTGCGTCGCCAAAAATGGGAACGCCGTCAGCGGCCTCCGCTCCTTGTCCTGTAACCGAAATCAAGAAGGGCGATCCGCTACCCGCGAACCTGGGCAACCCGCGCGGTGGCCCGAGTCCCTGGCCATGGGCCATACCACAGGTGAAGCGTATGCGCCCGACGAAAGCGGCGCTGCGCGATCACTTCGATCCCCTCTATCCCGATTTTGAAACCGATTATCCCGACCAGCTTCGCGCCGACGAATTCCTCCGCGAGTTTGACGAGTTTGTAAAAGCCAAGGGCGGACCTGCAACGGGCGTACCGGCAAAAGAACTGCCGCAGTTCTCACTGATTTATCTGCCCGATGATCACACCGGAGGCACGCGCCCCGGCCATCCCACGCCGCAAGCGTCGGTTGCCGACAACGATCTCGCGCTCGGACGAATTGTCGGCGCGGTCTCGCACAGTCTTTATTGGGACGACACCGCCATCTTCGTCATCGAAGATGACGCGCAGGATGGAGCCGATCACGTGGACGCCCATCGCTCGACGGCGCTCGTCATCAGTAAGTATTCGCCGCAGGGGGACAAGAGCACGCAGCCGTTTGTCGACCACAATTTCTACACGACCGTCAGCATGATTCACACCATGGAATCGCTCCTAGGGCTGCACCCGATGAATCTGTTCGACGCGTACGCACCACTGATGACTCCGTTGTTTGCCGGTCCGGGAACGCACCCGCCCTATGAAGCGGACGATAAGAATCTGCAGAACGGCCTTATCTACAAGGTGAACGAGAAGAACGCGCCCGGCGCGAAAGAATCTTCGCTCATGGATTTCTCGAAACCCGATGCGGCTGACGCCAAAACGCTGAACGCCATCCTTTGGCGCGATGCCAAGGGCGATGCACCATTGCCGGTTACAAGCGGTTCACATTCGGAGCCGTAACGCTCATTTAGAATGTTCGGGTGGCTTCTCCGATCCAGTGCAGTGATCTACGTAAGACTTACGATGGCAAGGTCGAAGCTGTTCGCGGAGTCAGTCTGCGGATCGAGACGGGCCAATGTTTCGGATTGCTTGGTCCGAATGGCGCAGGGAAGACAACGACCATCGAAATTCTCGAAGGGCTGCTCGCGCCCACGTCAGGCGAAGTCCGTATCTTTGGACACACCTGGAACGAAGACCCGCGCCAATTGCGCGAATGGATCGGGATCTCGCTACAAGAAACGCGGCTTTCAGAGAAATTGAACGTTCGCGAGACCGTGGAACTCTTCGCCAGCTTTTACAGCGAGCCCCGACCCGCCGACGAAGTGATCGCGGAACTCGAACTCGGCGAAAAAGCGGACGCCTGGGTCGGCAAACTATCTGGCGGACAGAAGCAGCGACTTGCCGTCGCCACGGCTCTGGTCGGTAACCCGCGCATTCTTTTCCTCGACGAGCCGACCACTGGACTCGATCCTCAAAGTCGCCGGCAGCTCTGGGAGATTATCCGCCGGTTTCAGAAAAAAGGAGGCACCGTCCTGCTCACCACGCACTACATGGACGAGGCCGAGCGGCTGTGCGACCGGCTTGCGATTGTCGATCACGGCCAGATTATCGCCGACGGCACTCCAGAGGAATTGATTGAGCGACTTGGCGGACATCACGTTGTGGAGTTTCAAATCGACGGCGATGCGAGTGGCAACGGTGATGGCGACCAGTCTGATCGCTGGCGCTCGTTGCCGAGCGTCGAATCCGTCCGGCGCGAGGATGCAACGATTTGTCTCAGCGTCCGAGAGCCGCACCTCACGATTCCCGCGCTGCTAGAGGCGGTCGCGAAAGACGGTCATCACCTCGAACACTTGAGTACGCGCCAAGCGAGCCTTGAAGATGTTTTCGTCCAGCTTACAGGGCGTCACCTGCGAGAAGACTGAATGGCTACACCTATAACGACTGACAACGAAAACGACAACGACTGTGGAACCCGCAGTGACCGGGATCGGCAAGAACGCGCGGCCGCCGCTGCGCAACGGACGTTTGTCCGGATACCGGCATCTGCTCTGGGCGCGCCTTTTGGAGCTCAAGCGCGAGCCGGAAGTCATCTTCTGGGTGTTCGTCTTTCCGTTGTTGCTAGCGGCGGGATTGGGCTTTGCATTTCGCGACAAACCTGCCGATGTCGCCTCGGTCGTCGTGATCGCCGGCGCCGGCGCTGAGAAAACGCAGGCCATGCTCCAGAGTTCGGCTTTGACTTCAACTTCAACTTCGAATTCAACCGCGCAGGCGAGCGCACACGCCACGGTTCGTGCCAGCGTACTTGATCGCGACGCGGCGTTAAAGGGTTTTCACTTCGGCAAGTTTGATCTCGCGATTGAGTCAAATCCCGACGGCACCTATACCTTCTATTACGATCCGGCGCGTCCTGAAAGCGTCTTGGCGCGCGCCGAAGTCGACGATGCGCTACAAGCCGCTGCCGGACGCAAAGATGTCGTGACGACCACAGCGCAATCTTCGAGCGAACCAGGGTCGCGCTATATCGACTTCCTGATTCCAGGACTCCTCGGAATGAACCTGATGAACTCCGGTATGTGGGGAATTGGATTTGCCCTGGTCGAAATGCGCCAGCGCAAACTGCTGAAGCGCTTCGTTGCCACTCCAATGCGGCGCAGCGATTTCCTTCTCGCGCTGGTAAGCAGCCGGCTGGTTCTGATGGTGATCGAGGTTGGGTTGCTCCTGGGATTCGGCGTAATTGTCTTTCACATGCGCATTCAGGGTTCGGTCCTGTCCGTGGTTCTTTTAGGGGCAGCCGGAGCGGTGACGTTCGGCGGCATCGGCTTGCTCACCGCGTGCCGCGCGCAGAAGATCGAAAGCGTCTCGGGCCTGCTCAATCTGGTGATGATGCCGATGTGGATTTTCTCTGGCGTCTTCTTTTCTTACCAGAAATTTCCGGCACTCGCACAGGGTTTCATCAAACTACTGCCGCTGACCGCGCTCATCGATACCCTTCGCGCCACCATCACTGAAGGCGCATCCCTCGCATCCCAATCGGGCAGATTGCTGGTGCTGGCGGTGTGGGCGGCGGTGTCGTTTGTGCTTGCCCTGCGTTGGTTTCGCTGGACCTAACGCAGCAGGTGCCACTCAAAACGCCGGTTCCCCCGCCATTCTCCACGACCACATCAGAAACGAAGTCGCTGTGAGATCGATGCCAGGTTCGGTCGTCGTGTAGGACTGCATGTTGTCCTGATAGACCGCGACCTGCGAAGGATTGAACGCTCCATCGTTGCCATTAAATTTCTTGAAAGTGTCCGCTCCATCAGCCGGACAGAGAATCATGCCATCGACGACGCCCGAGGCCGTACCACCGCTGGGCCCTTCGACCGCCGCGCCCCAAAGTACCGGAGTGCCTCCAGAGCTTCCATCCTGAGCGCCCGCCAAATTTGCGACCTGATGCTGAATGCAGTTTGGAAATGTACTGCCGTCGCCGACGATAAAAGACGATCCCCAGGCGTTCGCTCCCAGAATGTTGCCGAGCCAGCGCTGAGAGTACGTGTCGTAGAACTTCTCATTCGTAAGATAGGCCGCCTCGCTGGCCATCACCGAAATGCCAGCACCATGGGAGGTCGTGTCGCAACAACTCCATCCCGTGCCGAAGCCCCAGGCATCGGTGCCCGCCTGCTTAATTGCGTCGCCGACTTGCCGCAACAACTGTGAGCGCACTCCTGACGCAGACACCGGAAGTCCGGCGGGATCTCCGGCCATTTCGAGCGCGCGATATAACTCGAAGTGCGCCAGTCCGCTCACGTCGTACAAGTTGAGCGTGTCGGCGTAGCCTGGGTTGTAGATTCGCGTGATGTAATCGTGCGCAAAACCGGCGGCTTGCGACAGATAGTCCGCGGGGTCGGTGTGCAGCAATCCGACCGGAAGATTCTGGCCCCCGGAGGCTTGCAGAGCAAAATAGAGTTCAGTCGCGCCCAGCTCCATGTCATCGTCCCAAACGTTCTCCGGATAGCCGTCAAATGGACTGATCGTCAGCAGGCAACTTCCGCATGTGCCTCCGTATTCCGCAGGCGCGGGATCGGAGTAGGTGAGGTCAGCGAGCGCGAAAACGTCTTCGGCATCGCGCAGACATTGCTTCGCCAGCCACGGGCGAGAATTTCGATTGAGTTGATAGCACAGCGCGAAGTCGGCCGCTAATCGCCCCGCAAGGTTCGGGCTGATGGGCGATCCCGGCGGCCCAGCCAGGTACACCGGCCGATTGCAGATGTAATAAGTAGTCAGCGCATCGCACGCTCTCGTGTCGCCGGGCTGCTGGAAGTGATCCGCCGCTTGCGGCAGCGTCCAAATGTCGTATTCGGTGATCAGGCAGAACGGACTTGAAAACGAGCCACCGCAGGCTGTCGAGCCGGGATCACCTTCGCCGAAGTAGTCCCAATCTTGAGTGTTGTCGACCTGATAGTAGAGTGTCTTGGTTTTGTCGTCCCACATCTTGAGGAGCCAGTCGACGCCGAACTGGGCTTCCGCGGTGAAGTCGGACGACGCGGGTGCGCCCGCTCCGCTGATGCCGGCATAGGAGATCGATCCTACCGGAGCCGGTGGATTGACGGGGGCGCCGGCTCCCATCTGGGCAGGGAAGTCACGGACTCCGACCTGCATAAGTGCGGCGGTGTAGCTGACGGTCTCGACATACTTCTCATAGTCGCCTGCGTCCCACCAGCCGCCGCTGGCATCGATGTTCGGCAAGCCGGCCAGGACGATCGGAGCTGTCGGCGGAGCGGTATCGATAAAGTCGTTGCCGTCGAGCGGCGGCGTCAGGTAGATCTTTGCGTTCGCGTCTTTGAGATGGCCGGGCGCGGTTCGTAATGCATTTGGGATGAACTGTTTCCCATCCCGTTGCGTCTGGTAAAAAAACAAGGTGTTCAACAGTAAACCCGCATAGAGATTGTCGGCCGTGTCGACCGCGAAGACCGGCGACGTGGCCTTCGCCGCGCCTGACACTTTGATCGTATAAACGTCCCCGGCAGGAACGTTGAAATCAATCGCGTACACGTTGTAGGAGACTCGATTACTGTGCCCCCAAACTCCGAGGAGCGCACCGACGGTGCCGGAGTGGACGATCTCGCCTTTCGTGTTGATCACGTTGAAAGTCTCGCCCGATGACGCCGTCGCGGACACCGCCGCTGCGGACACCGCCGTTGCGGACATAAGATAAGCGCGGAAAGGCGCGGACTTTGCTTCGTATCCGGCCTGGTTAACCCGAATAAATGTGGTTTGGGCCAGCGAAGCCTGTGCACAAAGAAGAATCAAAGAAATTCGCAGGGATTGCCAAAGACGGGAAGTGAGAGAAACCATGGCTAACTCCGGGCGGGGGGCTATATTAAAACCATTTAATAAAAGAACATACGCCGGGATTCTCCTAGCGTCAACTGCTTGTGTCAGGCAATGAGTCAGGCGAAAGCCGCTCGGGGCAAGGGGTTCAGGGCGGCACCGGGCACGGCCACGAGGGCATCAGGCTCGCACGGCGGAACCTGCCGGCGAGTCATTTTCCCCCATGCGACTGAGGATTCTTCTTGTATTCATTAAACGCGTCCAGGAACACGTCAATCTCCTGCTTCGACAGGTAATAAGGGGTGGACAACCGCAGCTTACTCGGCTCGGCCCCGCGGACGCGAATTTTCTTTGCCGTCCACAGCCAGTGCTCCAGATCCATCCGGACGAGAGGCGGCACGTTAACCGTCGCGATTGCGCACCTCATCGAGGCGTCCGGAGACGTCCACGACGTTGCTCCCCGCTTCATCATCCCAGCCAGAATGTAGTCGCAGAGTTGGCGATGGCGCCGCTCGATTCGGTCCATGCCGATATCGTTGGCCAGTTGGATGGACGCCCGGAGCCCCCAAAGCGCCGGCACGTTTGAGCTTCCGATGCGCTGGAACCGCTCGGCTCGGAGTTTCGTATCGTCCCAGCCTTCGGTGGCAATTGTGTTCCACAGGCGATCGATCATCTCGTCTCTGACATAGAGGAATCCCGAGCCTTTCGGCGCCTGCAGCCATTTGTGTGGGCTGGCGGAGTACATATCGCAACCCATTTCGTGCAGATTGAGGCGCATCATGCCGGGGACGTGCGCTCCGTCTACGGCGCTGATGATGCCTTTGCTTCGGGTCAGGGCGCACAGCTCTTTCACGGGCAGAACCACTCCAGAGAAAGTCGTAATGTGGCTGAAGAATAAGACTCGCGTGCGCGGTGTAATGGCGTCGCTGAAAAGGGTTAAGACCTGCGCCGGGCCCTCTACCGGCCTGGGCAGAGTAATTTTCTTTACGACGATTCCATAACGTTTGGCCTTCAGGTCGAAGGGATGTTCGCCTCCCGGATGCTCCTGGTCGGTCATTAGAACTTCATCTCCCGGCTTCAGGTCAAGGCCGTTGGCGATGTAGCTGTTGGCTTCGGTGGCGTTACGCAAGAGCGCAATTTCGTCGCGGTGACAACCTACGAACTCGGCCAGCGGGTCGCGAAACTGGTTCCATGCCGCGTATCCCCAGATGGGATAGTCCTCGGGATCGGTCTCGTTGAGCTTTTCGCACGCCTCGTAGCCTTCAAAGACGGCACGCAGGACTGGGGCCGGGCTTGACAGTTTGCTGAAAAACTCCCTGATTGCAGAGCAGAGTACGTCCCACATCAGTTTTTCTTGTTACTGCGTTCGTTCTGGTCTTCCGTTTCGGCCTGACCGCAGGTCCGAAACGTGGATCGGGATCATGCTGGTGCCGCTTGCAGGCGCGTCATCCGGACCAGGTTGTAGGCCGCGGCTGCAATTTGAAACAGCCACTCCACTCGCCGCCGACTCCGTAACTTCACCTGCCGGAACCCGGCCCAGTGTTTGATCCAGGCAAAACTTTGCTCCACCAGTTTCCGTTTCTTCTGGCTCTGCACAAACTCCGGGCTGTTGCGTTCTTCCGCGCGCAAGCTATTCCGTTGCAGGTTCCCGCGTTCGTATTCCGCCACGTGCGGTACCACGTTGCGGGCCCGCAGCGCTTCCACAAACTGTCGTTCCTGATACTGCTTGTCCGCGCCCAACGTGCGCCGCTTCCTGCTCCGGCGCTCATCGAGCAGAGTCAGCGCCGCCTCCCGCTCCGCTTTGGTTCCCGCCTCCGTGACGCAGGCCGCCACAATCAGTCCGTGATTGTTCTCGGCCAGCACGTGTCCCAGATAGCTGGGCTCGGCCGCTCCCGCATTGCACTTGCGATACAGCCGCGCCTCCGGATCGGTGCGGCTTTCATGCGTATCGCGCAGCAACCGCTTCCCGCCGTGCCCGCTGCCCGCTCCGGCGGATCGGCCTTCTCGCGAAAACTCCGCCGATTCGCCCACGCTTCCAGCATCGTCCCGTCCACCGTAAAATGCTCGTCGCTCAACAGTCCCCATCGTTCCAGTTGTTGGCGCACCGCCGCAAAAAACCCGCTCGCCACCTCCCCTTCGATCAGCCGATCCCGGTTCTTGCTAAACACCGTCGCGTCCCAAACCTCGTCGTCGATCGCCAATCCCACAAACCAGCGAAACAGCAGGCTGTAGTCCAACTCCTCCATCAGCAACCGCTCGCTCCGCTTGCCGTACAGCGCTTGCAGCAACAGTGCCCGCAGCAACTTCTCCGGCGCAATCGACGGCCGCCCCGTCCTCCCATACAGCTCATCGAAGCGCCCCGACAACCCCGCCAAGGCCTCATCCACCAGCCTGCGAATCACTCGCAACGGATGATCCTTCGGCACCCGTTGCTCCAGGCTCACATAACTAAACACACCCTCTTGCTGCTCATCGTCTCCGCGCATGCTTGTTTCTTACCTCATTCCCCTGTGCACGCGATATGAGTTTTTCAGCACTCTGTTGAGCCCACCGTGCCGTTATTCAGATAGATTTCGTCGCTGGGGATAAGAAACTGCCGCCGCAGTTCGCGCCAGTAGGCCTCTTCGTCCTGCTCGAAAAGCGAGCGCGCCGGGAGAGTCTTTGGGAGCGATTCCAGTTGAGCCCAGAGTTGGCCCCGCCAAGCCGTGGATGCCATTGCCAGGGACGAGGCGGAGGCGAATGAGGACGATAAGAAGCTGCGGCGGCTCAACATGCGGAATACCTCACATAAGCGGTCCGTATTTTCGAAAGTCGGGCCATGGTACACCGTGGCCGAAGAAACGAGAAGCCGGACCGGCTACCTGTGGCGAGGCACAGCGCCGACTGTCAGAATGCATCCAGGATAAGAAACAGCTAAAGAACGGTGCACTCCTCGAAATACCGGGTAACTCTCGGGGCTCGGATTGCGTCCAATCAACTGGGGAGTTCCGTCAGTTTGGGCTTGCATACAGGGGTATAATGGAGGCAACCGACCGGGTTTCCCCACGGGGTGTCCAAATGCCGTTCCGCAAATCGCTTTTCTCCCTGACTTTCCTGGCGTTAATGATGCTGCCAGCCTTGGCACAAGATCAGACTTCACAGCCTGCCAGTACGCAGCCGTCGGCACAGGCTCCGACGTCAACGCCCCCAGCATCAACGCCCCCGGCGTCTACGTCAGGCTCAACATCGAAAGACCAGACCGGACAACCGACCACTCCTCCCGCGGACGGCACAGTGCCAGCCACCGTCGCCGACACTTCGACCGCGCCGCCTCCGATACAGGAACCCGACGATAGCAAGGTGAAGCATGACGGCAGCAAGGCCGATGTCGACGCGATCGGCAACCGCAAGGTTGGCGGGCGCGGAATGGGTGATTGGTATTCGCTCGAAAGCGAAATTCGAATGGGCAAGCAATATTCGATGCAGGTCGAGCAGGGCCTGAAAATGGTCCAAGACCCGGTCGTGAACGAGTACGTCAATCGCATCGGACAGAATCTGGTGCGGAATTCCGACGCTCAGGTTCCGTTCACGATCAAGGTAGTCGACTCTGACGAAGTCAACGCCTTCGCCTTGCCCGGCGGATTCTTCTACGTGAATTCGGGTCTGATCCTGGCGGCCGATGAAGAGGCCGAACTCGCCGGGGTGATGGCGCACGAGATTGCTCACGTGGCAGCCCGTCACGGAATGCGGCAGATGACGCGGGCGAACATTGCGCAGATCGCGACCCTCCCGCTCATTTTTGTGGGCGGCGGCATCGGATATGGGATCTACGAAGCTGCTGGCTTGGGTTTGCCACTCACCTTCATGAAGTTCCAGCGTAATTTTGAAGCCGAAGCCGATTACCTCGGCCTGCAATACATGTACAAGACGGGCTACGATCCCCAGGCGTTTATCGCCTTCTTCGAAAAGATTCAGGCCAAAGAAAAGAAGAAACCCGGCACTTTGGCTAAGGCCTTCGCCTCGCATCCGCAGACTCCGGACCGCATTGAAGAATCGCAGAAGGAGATTGCCACGATTCTTCCGGCGAGAGCGGAATACATCGTTTCGACATCAGAATTTGACGATGTGAAATCGCGTCTGGCGACGATTCAGAACCGGCACAAGGTGATCGAGGAGAAGGACGGAACCAAGCCCAGCTTGCGCCGCGCTTCGACCAGCGACAAGGGTGGGTCAGACAAGACGAGCAGCGACGATGACGATCGTCCAACACTCAAGCGGCGGGACGATAACCCAAGTCAGAACTAACCAAATCTGGAAACAATAAGAAACCGGCGGGCATAGAGCCCGCCGGTTTTGTTTTGCCGCGACTTCGATCGATCTACGACGGGCCTTACGACCCCGCTGAGACTGATTTCACGGTGATTGTCGTGCCATCGACCTCTCCGGAGACCTTTGCTTTCGCTCCAGCAAGGCTATCCAGTTTGTCGAGCGTGGCTTTGTCAGAAGTGGCGAGGGTATAAACGGTGTTTCCCACGACGAGTGCGTAGGCAGATCCGTGCTTCACGCATCCGCGCGTGCAATCGGCGGCTTTGCCGGGCATTTCATGTTTGGCTCCGCACATGGCGTCGCTGACTTCACCAGTTAGCGTCTGGCTCTTGCCGGCGGCGAGCGCAGGGATGACTGCTAGGCCGAGAATCACCGGAATCATAAGAACCGTAGTCGTAATTCGATTTGCTTTCATGCTGCGAATCTCCTTAGAGATATTCTATAAAGATATTCTATCTGTTCGCGACCAACGCTGCCGCCCCTACTGTTGTCGAAAACGTATTTCGACGTCCACGGTCTTATCCCTCGCGTCAGGCGTTTCACGAACGTTGACGGACCACTGCACGCCCCGAGGTACAAGCTCGTGTGTTTCTGCCACAAACTTCTTGGGATAGTCGGCGTTATAAGGCTGGCCTGCGGCGAGCGTCCATGCCGCCTGTAGCTTCGCTTGTGCCTGCGAGTCGAGTCCGAGGATGTCCAGTTCCCCCATCTTGTATTGGTCGCCCTCGACAACAGCAATATCGTAGTGCACGGCGCTCTTCACGTCGTCGAATTGAGCATCGGTCTTGACCTTAACCGTCATGTATCCGCGGCTGCGGTAGAGCTTGGTCACATCTTCGATGTCGCGTTGCAGGCGCACTGCATCGGCAGGCTGACCGGCCGCCAGGTGAAGCAGGGCAGCGACCTCGTCGGTATGTATTGCCGATGTGCCTTTCCAATCGACGCCCGAAGAGACGTAAACCTTGCCGGGCGTTACGGGAATGACAGCGTCGACTTGAATGTCCGCGAGACTGCTAGCATCTGGCTCGGTGGCTGGCTGGGCGATCACGCGGGCTTCGGGTATTCCGAAGGCGGCCTTCAAATATCCACGTTGCTGGTAAACCGGCAACAGGTCAAATTTTGCAGTCTCGATGAGGGCTGTGCGCCCGTATTCAGCCCCCACCAGGCGGCGCGCGGCCGTCGCCAGCAGCGCGGCGTGTTCGGCAGACGCTCCTGGGAATTCGATGGAATGGATGCGGATGGTGAGTTCCTCGACGCGGTAGACGAATGATGACAGGAGGCCTCCCGGAACGTCTTGATGCGGCGTCACATCCACGTGTCCCGGGAGCTGCCTCTCGCTGAGGATACTTTGCAGAGCCTCGGTGACTTGGTCCGACAGATTGCCCATGAGCGGCAACAATTGCTTGAATAACGGGACTCGGGCGCGCAACGCCGATTGCAGTTCGGCGTCAGTAAACCAGACAAAATTCTCGAATACTGCCGGAACCAGGTTTGACTTATCTACGTCCGCAAGCCGCAATTCGAGCCGTACACCCGCTCCTGACGACGCGTAGGAGTAGGAAACATCGCTAAAGAAGCCCGAAGAGCCGATGCGCTGCACCGCTTCCTTGAAATCGCCCTCGGCTGCCAATTGACCAATTTGCAGGCCACATGCGGCAAGAATTTCTTTGTCGGTGTAGCGCGTGGTTCCAGTCACCTTGAGCGAGATAAGTCTGTCGCTATTTACGAGAGGCGTTTTGTGAGGGACGGTTTGCGCTTGCGCGCCAGCGGCCGAGACCATAAGCGTGCGGTCTAAGATGAGCGTCAAGACTAGGAAGAATTGAGCTGCCTTCATTTGGAGCGCTTTCCGGCTCCGGCCGTGGAGAAATTCCTCTGCCTTACGGCAATGTCCATGAACGCCTTGGCCGCACGGCTCAGGGATTTGTCTTTGCGGAAGACGATCGCCAGATCGCGGCGGATCTGCGCATCAGAAAGTGTGATCGCGACGAGTGCCTTGGCGCGAATATCCTCTTCAATATTCGACCGGGCGATGAATCCGACGCCGACGTCGGCGGCGACAAAGCGTTTCAGTAATTCGCTGGAATCGAGTTCCATGGCGAAGTTCGGCTTCAAGTGATGATCGTAGAATAGCGCGTCGAGAGCGTCGCGGGTGTGACCGAGTTTGGGGACGACAAGAGGATAGGTCGAGACCTCCGCGACAGTCACCGTTTTCTTCGCCGCCAGCACGTGCTGCGGAGCCGTGATCACGACCAGTTCGTCGCGATGGATCATCTGCGCTGCGAGGCGGTTGTCCGTTACCGGCAAAGAGACGACGCCGAAGTCGACCACATTCTCCAGGACCGATTCGAGAATCTTCGCGTAGTCCGAACGCTTTATGCTCACCGCAACATTCGGATAGTCACGCTTAAACTGTGCGAACACCTCGGGCAGGATGTGCAGACACGTGCCTTCGTTCGCTCCGACGACAATTTCGCCTCGAGGGACGCGCTCGGTTTCGGCGATTTCTGTGAGAATGGTCTTGCGGCGCTCCAGCGTATCTTCTGCGTATTTGAAAAAAATCTTGCCCGATGCGGTGACCGAGACGCGACCCCCGGAGCGGTCAAGCAGCCGCGCGCCAACTTCTTCTTCGAGTGCGCGAATCTGCGAGGAGATGGCAGGCTGGGTGCGGAAACGCTTCTCCGCCGCCCGCGAGAAACTGGACAGGCGCGCAACTTCCAGGAAGATTTCCAGCTGGTCGAAATCCATGAGGGTTGTTGGACCTTCACACTATAACGGGGGTGGTGGGAGGATTCAATCAGCGGTTTGCCAGGACCTTAAGGCCGGGCGTGGCGGGAAGAAGTTTCAATCGCGGCCCGCTTCCCAATCGTCGAGGCTTCCGGTAGGACCGACGATGTCGCCTACAATTTCGATCGTGCCCTCCATACATCCAACCCAGTGCTTGGGGTGCGGTTGCGGCGCGGGAGGAATCACTTCGGCGACGGCTTCACCGAAGCGGGTCACGCGAATGGGCTTGCGCGTCTTGCGAACCTCTTCCAGAAGGCTGAGGCACTTAGCCTTGAACTCGGAAATGGCAACTTCTTTCATCCGTAGAGTCCACTATGGTCAGAGACTATGGTCAAATCGCTTGTGTTCCGCACTGGCAAAGCCATGAAGCTACGCCCTATACGTTGATCACCGCGACCAGTTCCTTCACTGCCGCCACGCTTTTGTCGAGTGCCGCTTTTTCTTCGGGCGTCAGTTTGATCTCGATAATCTGCTCGATCCCCTTTGCGCCAAGTTTTACGGGCACTCCAACAAAAAGCCCGTGGATCCCGTACTCCCCATTCAGATAGGCGGCACAGGGGAGAATCTTCTTCTTGTCCTTAAGGATGGCTTCAACCATTTCTGTTGCGGCGGCCGACGGAGCGTAGTAGGCGGAGCCGGTCTTGAGATGCTTCACAATCTCGGCTCCTCCATCGCGAGTGCGCTGGACGATGGCATCGAGCGTCGCTTTGTCCATCAATTCGGTGATCGGAATGCCGGCAACCGTCGAGTAGCGGGGAAGCGGAACCATGGTGTCGCCGTGGCCGCCCAGCACGAATGCGGTCACGTTCTCGACGCTCACTTTGAGTTCCTGCGCGATAAAGGTGCGGAAGCGGGCCGAGTCAAGCACTCCGGCCATGCCGATGACGCGCTCGCGCGGGAATCCGCTCATCTTATAAGCGGCTTGCGCCATGGCATCCAGCGGATTGGAGACAATGATAAGAATGCAGTTCGGCGAGTGCTGCACGATCTTGCCCACCACGTCGTTCATGATCTTGTGATTGGTATTGAGAAGATCATCGCGGCTCATGCCAGGCTTACGCGGGATTCCGGCAGTGATGACAACGATGTCGGACTTGGCCGTGTCGGCATAGTCGTTGGTACCGAGGATATGGGAGTCTCTCTTCTCGATCGGCATCGCTTCGAGCAGGTCGAGACCCTTGCCTTGTGGGACGCCTTCGATGATATCGATGAGGACTACATCGGCGAGTTCTTTCGACGCGATCCAGTGCGCGGCGGTCGCGCCTACGTTGCCGGAGCCTACGATGGTTACTTTATTGCGCATGATGGCACCTTTCCTCGGGACTAAAGCCCGTCTTATAACTGTCGTTGACCGGCGCGGCTGAAGCCGTGCCCTTTCAAAACGAGGGATATTTTCTAGTCTGCAGCGACTGCGATGCTCATATTTTCGATCATGCAGGTGGCGAATTCGCTCGTCTTCACTTTGGTGGCGCCTTCAAGCATTCGTTCGAAATCGTAGGTCACTTTTTTCTGCTCGATGGTCCTCTCGAGGCTTTGTTCGATTAGATCGGCGGCTTCAGTCCATCCCATGAATCGGAACATCATGACGCCCGATAAAATCACCGAACCCGGATTGATAACGTCCTTGTCAGCATATTTCGGAGCCGTTCCATGCGTCGCTTCGAAGATTGCATAACCATCGCCGATGTTGGCACCTGGAGCGATGCCCAATCCGCCAACCTGTGCCGCGCAGGCGTCGGAGATATAGTCGCCATTCAGATTCGGCGTCGCGAGAACGCTATATTCATCGGCCCGCGTCACCACCTGTTGAAAAATCGAGTCGGCGATACGGTCGTTGATCATTAGCTTTCGCTTCCACGCACCCTTGCCGTGCGTGTCGTATATGGACTCGAGAACCTGCTGCACTTCTTTTTCGACCGCTTGTCGAAACTCGGGCGGAGCAAACTCCATGCCAGGCTCCACGAGTTCCGCGTTTTGCGCCACCGTGAGAGCCGCGTTCTTGTCTTTGTTATCGAGAATCCAGCTCTCGCGTTCGGTGACGACCTTATCCCGGAATTCCTGCCTGGCCAGCTCGTATCCCCACTTACGAAACGCGCCTTCGGTGAATTTCTGAATATTCCCTTTGTGGACCAACGTCACTGACTTCCTGCCGTTGTCGATGGCGTGCTGAATCGCCATGCGCACCAAACGCTTGGTTCCAGTGACCGAAATCGGTTTGATGCCCACGCCAGAGTCCCGGCGGATTTGCTTCTTGCCGCCTTTCAACATGTCTTTGTTGAGGAAGTCGATCAGGCGGGCGCACTCGGCGGTGCCTTCTTCCCATTCGATTCCGATGTAGACGTCTTCCGTGTTCTCGCGAAAGATAACGATGTCCATGCGCTCCGGATGCTTCACCGGCGATGGGACTCCAGCGTAGTACTTCACGGGACGCACGCAGGAATAGAGATCGAGGATCTGGCGCAAGGCGACGTTGAGAGAGCGGATGCCGCCGCCGACGGGCGTTGTGAGTGGGCCTTTGATGGCAACGCGAAATTCGCGGATGGCGGCAATCGTGTCGTCGGGAAGCCAGTTCTGGAAGCGGGCCTTGGCCTTTTCTCCAGCAAAGACTTCATACCACACAACCGAGCGCTTGCCCTGGTAGGCCTTTTCGACCGCAGCGTCGAATACGCGTGCAGACGCTTTCCAGATATCGCGTCCCGTGCCATCGCCTTCGATGAACGGAACGATAGGACGATCAGGGACGGTGTATTTGCCGTCGTGGTATTCGATCTTTTGCCCCTCAGCGGGGACGGGGAGTCCGTTGAACGACGCCATGATACATGCCTCCAGATGCCAGGAAGGAACCGACTATTAAAAAGAATATTGAAACAGACTCTCGAAATACCCTGACTCAGAGCGTGAAGCTTAGCGCTCGATTTTCACCGACTTCACCACTACGTCTTTGTTGGGTCGGTCCTGGCGATTGCGGGCCATTTTCGAAATCTTTTCTACAACATCATAGCCCTCGACGACCTCGCCGAAAATGGTGTGCTTGCCCGTCAACCAGTCGGTATTGCCGACCGTAATAAAGAACTGTGATCCGTTCGTGTTAGGTCCGGCGTTGGCCATCGCCAGCCTACCCGCTTTGTCGAAGCGATGCGACGAGCCTTTGGTCTCATCCTCGAACTGATAGCCAGGGCCGCCGAATCCTGTGCCCATCGGATCTCCGCCCTGGATCATAAAATCGGGAATCACGCGATGAAAGATCGTTCCATGATAGAGAGGATCTTGCGTCTTCTTGCGGGTAGTGGGATGGGTCCACTCGCGTTTGCCTTCGGCGAGTTCGACAAAATTGGCCACGGTCTTGGGGGCATCTTTTTCATGAAGCCGGCAAACGATGTTGCCTTCACTGGTTTCAAACACGGCGTAGGTTCCGGGTGTGCGGGTCATAGTCTCCTCGTAGGTCTCCTCGTAATTCTGAATTTAGTCTTCGTGCTGGCCGCGGCAGGACGCGGATAACCGCATCTCTACATTTACGACGGTTTCTTTGTTCCCGCCGATGGTTTCGGCGCGGGCTTCGCGGCGCTTGCTGCGCGATGTATCTCGATGTGCGTGATCTTCACTGGGCGAAGCGGGCGTTCGCCATCCACCGCCATGCGGGCAATCTGTTTCACCAGTTCCACCGTAGCGTCATCGCACTGGCCGAAGATGGTGTAGTGACCATTCAACATCTGGGCATGCTGTCCCTCAAGGGCCACTTCCATAATGAAGAATTGCGAACCGTTGGTGTCGGGACCTGAATTCGCATACGCGAGGCGGCCAGGTCGATCGAATTTCACTTCAGGAGTCGTTTCATTCTTGAACTGATAGCCCGGGTCGCCCTCGCCGGTGCCGGCGGGATCTCCACCCTGGATCATGAATTCGGGAATCACGCGGTGGAAGATGGTGCCATCGTAGAGCGGCACGCCGTGCTTTTTCGCGTGTGAGACGGGGTTGGTCCAATCTTTGCTGCCGGTCGCCAGACCAATAAAGTTCGCGACGCCGATCGGGGCCACTTTCGGCAACAAAGTGCAATGCATGTCGCCCACCGTAGTGTGGATGATGGCGGTCGGCTCGGCGGGAGCGGCCGTAGCAGGGTTCTTCACGAGCGGTTTGGGCGTCGGCGCGGCAGGTGAGGACGCCTGCGCGACCGCAAGCAGGGAAGCGGAGATTATCAGGACAAGAGTCTGCAGCAAGGTTCGCATGGATGCTCCCGAGAGTATTTGGGCAAACGTTTATTGTACGACAGGAGATCGCGGCTTGTGAGGCGCTCCGAGGGTCGCTGCTTAGGTTTTCGATGCTGTGGATTCTCCAACGAAGACCAGACACTCGTTCGGATCGGAAATGTGAAATTCGGCCATGCCATAATCGCGATCGAACAGATCTCGAATACGGCATTCGTTTTTAAACGTCTTCACGTGCTCCCACAATGACTGGATATCGGAGACTTCTATATAGATTTCGGTGCGCCCGCGAACACAGTTCATCACCTCTTCGGAATCGGCTTTCTGAAAATGGATGGTCTGACCATCGCGTTGCACGATGGCATATTCAGCCGCCTTCTGAACGGGAGTGAATCCGAGAACGCGTTCGTAGAACGAGAGCCTTTCGTCGAGGTTGGCCACGGCGAGCATGGGACTGATGCGTTTTGCGATGGTTCTCGTCATTCAGGACCTCGGAATTGGATCCGGTTCAGGGAGCGGGTTTAGCTGCTTGCATCTGGGTGCTGACGCGCTCAGCCTCCCGAAACACGCGCAAAATATTCCCCCCGAGAATCTTGCAGATTTCGTCGGTGCTATAGCCGCGGTCGAGCAGAGCCTGCGTGATTCTGGGAAGATCGGCCGCCGAATCGATGCCTTGTGGAGTCGCTCCGCTCACGCCGTCGAAATCCGATCCCAGCCCGACGTGATCGATGCCGGCGACTTTCGCGATATGGTCGATGTGATCGATCAACGCACTCAGCGTAGGACGGGGAATCCTGGCAGCCCACTCGCGTTCGACACGGTCGTTGTCGAGGTAAGTGACGGTTTTTCCAGCCGCTTTAAGTTGGTTGGCGTTAGCCTCGACTGCAGCATCGCGATCTTTGGCCTGAGCTTCGGCCGCCTTGCGGTAGCTCTCGTCGATGAAGGCGTTGTAGAAATTCACCTGAACCACGCCACCGTTTTTCGCGACAGCGCGCAGCATGTCGTCGGTCATATTGCGCGCGTGATTGGTCAGTGCGCGGGCGGAGGAGTGCGAGGCGATGACTGGCGCCTTGCTGGTCGCGATGGCGTCGTAGAAAGTCTTATCGGCGACGTGCGAAATATCGACCAGCATACCGAGGCGATTCATTTCCAGGACGATCTGCTTGCCGCGATCCGTGAGCCCGTTGTGGTGTTCGATCTTGGGATCGTCGATGTCGCCAGAAGAGTCGGCGAACTCGTTCGTATTTGACCAACTCAGGGTCATGTAGCGCACACCGAGGCGATAAAAATCGCGCAGCAGCCGGATGTCGTTTTCGATGGAGTGGCCGCCTTCGATCCCGAGAAGCGCGGCGAACTTGTGTTCGCGATGGGCGCGTTCGATATCGGCGACGCTGAAGGCCATCATCATCCGGTCAGGATGGCGGGCGGCCTGCTCGTAAACAGAATCGATCAGATCAAGCGTATGTCGTGCGTAATGGCCCTCATTCGTTTTGGGTTCGACCCAGATCGAAAAAAACTCCGCTCCCAGACCTCCCGCTTTGGCTTTGTCGAGGCTGATGTGGCCGTGATCGTTGGGGTCGGTCGATCCGATGTCGTAGTTCTCATCAAGGAATCGCTGGGGAGTGTCAGCGTGCGTGTCGACGACAATCGCCGAGTTCTGAATCTCGAGAGCTTTCTTGCTGACAGGAGTTTGGGCGTAGGAAGCTGCGCCGAGCGTGAGGATTAAACAGGCAGCTGAATATCGAGGGTTCATGGCGAGAGCGATTCTATATGAGCAGACCGGCTGCCAGCATCACCGCAACGCGGCGACTGACTGTTGCAGGCAATCTTCAAGTGGTTCGTCGGTCGAGATTATCGACTTGGGATATGCGATCGGTTCGAATTGCCCTTTCATTTCGAGGTAGAGGGCGAAGCTTCGATTGTGCGCGGGGTGCATCGGGTCAGGCGTGATATCAAGACGGCGGCGGGCGGATGCATCGGAGCAAACGCACTCGATGATTTTCCACGGTTGACCGAGTTCACCGGCCAGAGTCAGCACGCGGTCGATCTGGTAGCGGCGGGAGAAGGTGCGGCCGTCCAGAAAAATCTTTCGTGTTGCATCTTTCTGAAGCAGGAAACGGGCCGCATCGAGCATGATCTCGAATACGAAGTCATCTTGCTTCAGCGAGTATTCGATATCGTCGGGAGAAAACAGGGCTGCCCGGATCTCGTCTTTGCTTAGGATTGCTCCTTGAAAGTGGCATGCCAGTCTATGCGCCAGCGTCGTTTTCCCCGTTCCAGGAAGGCCTGCCATCAGAACTATCATTCTCGCGGATTGCAGCCTTAAATTTCAGACTTGGATTGCAGCTTTAGAGGGCTAGTTCGATGCGCCAACGGCGGCGATTGCGCTGGCCGGTGCTGGCGCTCGCGGCCCGATCGGCGCGACGGGGAAAATGGTTTGCGTCTGGCGCCAATCGTTGTAGCTCTCCGCCACCATCACGTGAAAACACCAGTGGCGCCGTTCTTCCTCGGGTTCGACCAGTCCAAGGGCGTTCAAGTAGAAAAGATAACGTTCGACGAAAACCAATTGTTGTTTCGTCATGCCGCGGCGCTGAAGGTCGACGGTAACCCCGGCAAGATGCGACGACGCCGTGTCTCCATCAACCGGAGCGGCGTTGCGATTATGGCGGCGCAGCTTCTTCTGCACTTTAACCGTGCGCACTGCCGAGTTGACCTGGATCTGAGCGTGGAATTCGTGATAGTAAGCCTCCGACAAATCCTGCACAAAATCGCGGGTCCACGGGCGGCAATAACGCCGCGAGGGATCGAGGCTCGGCTCAATCTTCAGCGTCTCGCTCGCCACGATAGGGACGAGATCTCCCGACGCTTTTAGGGCCTCGAGTTCGTCGTCGTCTTGAATCCGCGGAAGGTCCAGGCGGTCGATCTCCTCGTTTTGACGGAGGAGGGAATCGTGCGATGGACGAAACATCGGATTCCACAGGAGACTCTTAAGGCGATGCAGGATCCGGTGACGCGTCGTGGTGCGGCGAATGGCGAAGGCCTGCGGAGTAGAAACCACGACCAGAGCCACAACAATGAGTGCGGCCGCATACGCGCCTAGACCCCGGCGTTGCGCGAGTCCTCGAGTTGTGGCTGCTCGTGCCATTTTTGTTTACGACGTTGTTTTGATGACCGCCGTAGCCGATCCCGTCCGGAGAACAGCAATACCCTATTCTCCAACAAGTTGCGCAATTGTAAACCAGAGTTCAATGATCCGGTGAAGCAAATCCGGCTAAACCCCCTTACCTAAGATAGTTAGGAGTTGGTTACGTTGGGGCAAGTCGTTGGTCACCGGGGTCAGTTTGGGAACCATTATCTTTAAGGGACGCCTAACCCGCGCTATTTTCGCAGCAGATCCCCGAGAGCCTGACGCATCACTTGCCCCCCTACCTCGGCGATTGAGGTGGTGAGCGGAATTTCCTTCGGGCAAATTTCCACGCAGTTCTGCGAGTAGCCGCACTCCTGAATGCCACCGTCGCCCATCAGCGCGGAGAGGCGTTCGCGCTTGAGAGCCTGCCCAGTCGGATGATTATTGAACAGCCGCACCTGCGAGATTGTCGCCGCACCGACGAATCCAGTATCTTCGTTGAACTGCGGACAAGCTTCCATGCAGCAGCAACACGAGATGCAATTCGACAAAGGATAAGACTGTTCCTGCGCCTCCTGCGTAACGCGCGGGCCGGGACCAAGGTCATAGCTGCCGTCAACTGGAACCCAGGCTTTAACTTTCTTGAGGTTCTCAAACAACACGCTGCGATCAACCGCCAAATCGCGAACCACAGGAAACTTCGAAAACGGCTCAAGCCTGATCGGCTGCTCAAGCTGATCGAGCAGAGCGGAGCAAGCCATCCGAGCGCGTCCGTTAATGAGCATGGCGCAAGAGCCGCAAATTTCTTCCAAACAATTCGAGTCGTAGGTGACAGGCGTAGTCTGCTTGCCGTCGCGGGTAACGGGGTTGGCCGCGATCTCCATCAACGCCGAAGTGACGTTCATGTTCGGCTTGTAGGGGATTTCGAACTCTTCCCACGACGCGGTGGCGTCGGGGGTGGGCTGGCGGCGGATGTTGAGAAGAACAGTTTTCTTGTCGGCCATGATTTCATTGGTACCAAATGCGTCTCTTAGAATTCCGCATCAGCTAGGAAACGCCGCTCCGGTATTTTCGTACGCTCCGCTCTTCTTCGGCGGCAAAATGGCAAGGGCAGTTCTGGTTGTTGCAAAACCAATCGAAGTCGATGATCGGGCCAAGATGCCCCTTAGGATGAGCACAAGCCTTCGCCAAATCCAGGTCATCTTTTGATTTCTGGTCCTTAAAGAGTTTGCCGGCGATCACCGCAGCGTCCAAATTCGAGGGAGCATGCACTTCCTTATAGGTGCGGACAGCGGGGATTATGAACCCCCCTCTGTCCTCTACGTTGTGGCTCTTCCTCGTGATTGCCACTGTGACCCCATCTACCTCGGTGAAGAGATATCCGTCGCTAACACCGAGCTTTGTAAGCGGTTTTGCGCTCCCGTATTTTGAGAGCTCTCCTTGAAGCTGTCGGAATTTCCGTTCTTGATGTTGGTTAGAAAGCATACCGTTATCTCGCTATCTGTTGACTGGGCCCCAGCGGCTTAAAGCCGCAGTTCCGCGGGACCGCTTAATCGGCACGACTAGAACTCGTGCCCTTCCCAATTCTCAAAACCTTTTTGCAACATCAGAATATCGACATCTTCTTTCCCGAAACGAAACGCCATCCTAAGAAAAATAACCGGGAAGGGCACGAGTTCCACTCGTGCCGATTTAGGCTTGGAGAGAACTGCGGCTTCCAGCCGCTGGGGGAACTCTTGAAGCCTTCGCGACTCATCTCTCCTCCCGGAACTTATTTCTTAACTTTCACGACTTGGCGCTGGCGGCGACTTTTCGTCGTCGAAAACTATGCGCGACTATTTCTCAAGACTCTCTATCATTACCGTCGCGAAGGGCGCTATACGTTGCACCCCTTCGTTGTTATGCCCGATCATGTTCATCTCTTGCTTACTCCTGCTCCGGACGTAACCGTCGAACGCGCTATCCAGTTAATCAAGGGCGCGTACTCCCACGAACTCGGAACCCTTATCGGGCGCAAGTCGGAAATCTGGCAGCGTGGATTCACGGATCATCGGATCCGCGATGCTCGGGATTTCGTTCATCATCGGAACTACATTCATCAGAATCCTGTGGTCGCCCGGCTTGTTCTTAACGCTATCGAGTATCGTTATTGCTCTGCATTCCCCGGATTCAAGCTTGACCCTTGGCCCCCCGCGGCTGAAGCCGTCGTTTCGGGGACCGGCTTAATCGGCACGAGTGGAACTCGTGCCCTTCCCGGTTCGCACCAAAGACGTATTTGAAGTCGCATTGCTGCTAGCTCTTTCTAAAGCCATAAAACAGAAGCAAGGCCGCCACGGGAATCGTCACTATTGCACCTAATGGCACGATTGCAGCCCAGTTCGCCGACAGGGCGAACCCAATCAGGAGAACGCCGAGCACAATGCAAATCACACGAACCATGCGATTCATCTGGCCTCATCTAGTACTTCCTCGGCCGCGGCGGAATCAGACTCGCGTCCACTGCCTCGAATTCGAACTTCGGCTCATCCGCATCGGGCGCGAACGTCGCCTTGGTGGTCTTCATCCAATTCACATCGTCACGCTCGGGGAAGTCGGGCTTGTAGTGAGAGCCGCGCGACTCATCGCGCATGGCGGCTCCCTGCGCGACCACTCGCGAGAGTTGCAGCATGTTGTAGAGCTGGCGTGTAAAGGCAATCGTTGTGTTCGCCCACTGCGTGCGATCGCTGAGATTGATTCTCTGGAAACGATGCAGCATGTCCACGATCTTCGCGTCAGCGGCTTGGCACTTCTTGTTGTAGCGGATGACTGTGCAGTTCTCGGTCATCAGCGCGCCCAACTCACGCCAGATCAGAAACGGATTCTCGTTACCGTCGGATTTCATCAGGCCGGTGTTGATATCAAGCTGGCGCCTGCGTTCGGCTTCGAAATGGCCATCGCTGGGTGGCGCGGTCAGACTCTTCGCATATTGCACCGCGTTTGGACCCGCCCTGAAGCCCCCGAAGATGCACGACACCAGAGAGTTCGCGCCCAGGCGATTGGCGCCGTGGTATTGATATTCGGCCTCGCCAGCCGCGAAGATGCCGGGGATATTCGTTTGCTGCTTGTAGTCGATCCATAGGCCGCCCATGGTGTAGTGCATGCCGGGGAAAATCTTCATCGGGGTGTCCCGAGGGTCGTCGCCGACAAACTTCTCGTAGATTTCCAGGATGCCTTCGAGCTTGCGGTCGAGAATTTTGCGATCGATGTGCGTCAGGTCAAGATAGACCATCGGCTTGCCATCGATGCCGAGGTTGTACTCGAACACTACTTTGAAAATCGCGCGCGTGGCCACGTCGCGGGGCACCAGGTTGCCATACTTCGGATACCACTCTTCCAGGAAATACCAACGCTCACTCGCGGGAATCGATTTCGGATCGCGCTTGTCGCCTTGTGTTTTCGGCACCCAGACGCGTCCCCCTTCGCCGCGAGCCGACTCCGACATCAGGCGCAGTTTGTCCTCTCCCGGAATGCAGGTGGGATGAACCTGGATGAACTCTCCGTTGGCGTAGTACGCGCCTTGCTGATAGAGCGCGGACTGCGCCGATCCGGTGCAGACGACAGAATTTGTCGACTTGCCGAAGATCGCGCCGCATCCGCCCGTTGCGATGATGATGGCATCGGCGGGAAAGGTGCGGACTTCCATGGTGCGGAGGTCCATCGCGCAAATTCCGCGCGCCACGCGCTTGCCGTCGAGCACGGCGGAAAGAAATTCCCAGTGCTCGTACTTCTTCACTTTACCTTCGGACTCATAGCGCCGAACCTGTTCATCGAGCGCGTAGAGAAGTTGCTGGCCAGTGGTGGCTCCAGCGAAGGCAGTGCGGTTGTAGAGCGTGCCTCCGAATCGCCGGAAATCGAGCAGTCCTTCAGGGGTGCGGTTGAAGGGAACGCCCATTCGGTCCAGCAGGTCGATGATTCCGGGTGCGGCTTCGCACATCGCCTTCACCGGCGGTTGGTTCGCCAGGAAGTCCCCGCCATAGATGGTGTCGTCGAAATGCTTGTAAGTCGAGTCGCCTTCGCCCTTCAGATTCTTGGCGGCGTTGATGCCACCTTGTGCACAAACCGAATGCGAGCGCTTTACGGGGACGATGGAAAAGAGATCAACTTCGCCGCCCATCTCAGCAATCTTTATGACGGCGGCCAGGCCGGCGAGGCCTCCACCGACGACGATAATTTTCGGAGCTGCCATGCTTTGTAAATCCGATCTTGTGCGAACAGGTTTAAAGAATAAGTTTCAGCGCGTGGCGTTTCAACACCTTCAGCGCGATGTTCTCATTGCAATGTTCCCATCGCAATGTTCCCATCGCAATGTTGTCAGAACTCGCATCCTGGTTCAGAGGCTGCTGCGGAATTCGGGAGAATCCAATCATGCTGATGCCGGCCAGGAGAATCAGGCCGAGAGCAAGCACGAAGCACACATAGCCAAATCGTCGTCGCGCTGTCTCTCCAGTCGTGATGCCCCATTTCGCTGCAAATAGCCACAGTCCATAACTGAAGTGCCAGCTTGCGGCAATGATCCCGACGCAGTAGAAGACAATCATCCACGGATTCTGAAATTCGGCTTGTACCTTTGCGAAGGATTGCATCGGATGCGTAGCCAGATGCACTCCGGTGAACCGCAAATGATAGGTGTGCTGCACGATGTAGGCGAAGGCGATGATCCCTGTCCAGCGTTGCGCGGTGTACATCCAGTTGCCGGACCACGGATAGCTGACAACGTTCGTGTCTCCCCGATACCAGATGTAGACGCCGTAGATGCCGTGATAAAGGATCGGAATCCAGATAAAAAATAATTCCAGCAACAGAACGCCCGGAAAGCTGTTTAGAAACTCGACCTGCCTGCCATAGGCGGCGGGGCCTTTGAACGCCTCAGCATTTGACACGAAGTGTTCGACGAGAAACGCCCCAATCGGGAAGACGCCGCTCAGGGAATGAAGGCGGCGCAACAGGAACGAGCTGCCCTGGCCGGCGCGCAATGGCGCAACCCCATGCTCGATTTGCGGGACGGCTCGCGATACGGAATCAGCTGCTGACACCAAGAAGCTTACTCCTCAGAATTGTGGAAGGTGCAAACCAACCATTATCGGTTTCTCGGTGAAGACGAGTCAAGCCGCGCTCGATACCTTAAGCTCTAAACGCGAGGCGGGTCGCGCAACTAAACTCTCCGGTGCCACTCCACTAACGCTCGGAAAGCCGCGCCTCGGTGGCTATAGCGTGCTTTCTCTTCGGGGCTCAATTCTGCAAATGTCTTTTGGATCTGCGGAAAATAAAACAAAGGGTCGTATCCGAATCCGCCTGTGCCCCGAGGTGTGTCGAGGATGACTCCCTCGGCAATTCCGCGAAAGGTGTCAAGCGTTTTGCCGTCTCGTGCGGCGGCGAGCACGCAAACGAAACGCGCGGTGCGCTTATGCTCCGGCGTGCCTTTCAGTTCGCGCAGCACGCGGGCGTTGTTCGCGGCGTCATCCGAATTAACCTCGGCGGCGTGCGGCTCTTTGTTTTGCAGCTCCGGAGCGGCATAGCGAGCCGAGTGCATACCCGGAGCCCCACCTAACGCGTCGATCTCAAGCCCCGAGTCGTCGGCGAGAACGATTTCTCCGGGAGCGGCCAAACTGTAGCCCTCGGCCTTTTTGCGTGCGTTCTCTTCAAAGGTCGCGCCGTCTTCGACGACGGGAGGTAAAGACGAAAAGTTCGCGATACTCTCAATCGAGATTCCATACGGGGCGGCAGCGCCGGCGAAGTCCCGGATTTTGCCGGCGTTTGAAGTGGCGATGAGAATTCTCGTCGGGTTCATGCGGCCGGATTCTCCGATATCGTCCGATCCCGCGGGCGTTGCACTCTCCCTCGCGCCGATCGACGCCAAAGCAGAAGAAATATCAATACGCTGACAAGGAAGATCACAGCACCAATCTTGCGGTCTGTTGTTCTGCGAAAGAAGATACGCACATCGCTATCGCCAGCGACGACCGGCACTACGATCAAGCCAGTGATCTCCGTGGTCTCGGTTCTCACAGGCTCTCTGTTGACGAAGACTGTCCACGCCGGGTAGTTGAAAAGCCGAATGACGAGTTTCTCCGGCACCGTCGCGTGGACAATAAGATGCTTTTCCGTCTGCCCCCACGACAGCATCTCGGTGCGAACGGGCGCGGCATGATCGTCGTCTCGGGCAACACTGACAGCGGGTAGCAGCTTATTCAGTTCGTACGCGTCAGCTCCTGCCGGGACGTATTCATCCGTACCCTCGTACCCAATGCCGTCCGCGATGGCGTCGCTCATTTCGCGGATGTCGCTGGCCTGATCCCACCAGGGTTGCTGGAAACGACGGCCCGCTAAGAGGACCACCGCGATTAGCACGACCGATACCAGCAAGCGTGCGGGCCAGCGTTTGCATGCCAACGTTACGAGCATCGCCAACGCCGCGTTCAGGCATAAGAGCCAGCGGAAGGGAAGCTGCACGAAACGGAACTTGGGTAAGTGCTGCCAGAGGAGATTGCTCACAGAGAGCATCATCACAGCGCTTGCCGTGCCCCAGACGCTCAGCAAGATCCATAGGCTACGGTCTTTGTCCCTGGACCGATCGGACTCACTCTGTTCTGGCGGTAGTCCGCCAGGGACCGCCGCTGCTTGCGAATTTCTTCGCGAGAACCAGATCACGGCAGCCAGGATTGCGAACTCTGCCACGCCGATCACCGACACCAACAAATTGAATCGATTGTGATCCGGATCCGGGATCGTGGTGAAGAGAAAATTGTCCTGGGGTCGCACCCCGGGAGCCATTACCTGGCTGAGATTGATCCATCCCTGTTCATAAGCTGCAGGAACGAGGTAAAACGCGGCCAGTCCAGCTCCGAGGAGCACCGCCAGCGCCACTTTGCCAAGCAGTCTCGTTGCCTTGCCTCCGGATCGCTCGGCAACGGCCTCGCGAGCAGCGAGGACAAGAGCGAGACCAGCGGCAGAATAATGGATCATGACTGCGGAGGGGGCATTGGTCAGCCAGGCTGCCGCGAGCGTCAGACTTAGCCGCAGAGCTGGACGAAGGCCCGGTTCCCTGAGTCGTAACAGGCAGAGCAAAAGACAAGGCAGCAGCGCGGCAGCAAGAAGTTCGGCATACGCGCTTCGCCAGTACACAATCAACAAGTGGTAAGGGTTCAGCGCATAGAGCACGGCTGCGAACAGGGCGTCAGGGGCAGAGAGTCGCTGGCGGGCGAGCCGGTACATGGCCGCTCCTGCGAGCGTGAGAGCAACCCAGCAATAGGCACCGGGAACCACTTGCCATGGCAGAATGCATCCGAGAGCAGCCCCCAGCGTCCACGAAGCCGGGGGATAAAACAGGAAGCGGGCTTCGCCATATCCCCAGTGTGCAAACGCGGCCCACCGCGGATACACGATGCCGTGCTTCCATTGCCCGAGGACATCCATCCACGAATACATGTGGAATTCGAAATCATGACCCGAAGGGATGCCCAACCAGAGAAACGGCGCGACCGCGGCCAGACACAGGCCGCCGATCACCAAGGCACGCGAGACTGGACGATTGATCAACTGGGATTGCGCCTCGTGGCGCGTCATCTCCTGCCCGCAAATCTACCGAAGGGACGCGGCGGTGCCTCGTCCTTACGGGACCAATCATTCTATGGCATGGCTATTGCATGGGAAAATTCTCAGAAAATTAACGGCCGCGAAATCTGGCCGAAATAGGTCGGGGGTATTCTCGGTTCAATGAGGTGGAACAGACCGCTGGGGATTGGGCCGACATCAAAGACGGGGTGTCGACCTGGTCCCCGGTTTATTTTTTGTTAACACGCCGGAACAGAGTTGGTTCTTTGAAAGTGGTATTGAGGGTTTCATGGAAGTGGGTATTCCCAAATACCACGAGCTGAGTCAGTCTAAAAGGTTGGCATTAGTTCAGTTTGATTCCGGAGGGGACGATGAACGCGTATCGGCGAAATGGAGTTCAGTCAGCGTTGAGAATTGGCTATCGCCAAGATTCAATAGGGAGCGGCGTCAGTATTCACCACTATGCGGTCATCATCGCGCTGGTAAGTCTGTGTCTGGCAGCGCCCCGCCAGTTGACCGCACAATCGCACCGGGATTCGGTCCCCGGGATGAATCAGACAGACAGTGCCGTTCCCGGTCTTCACGATTTCGACTTCCTGGTTGGTCAATGGCACGCCCATCATCGCAAGCTGAAGCAGCGACTCGACAATAATCACGAGTGGACTGAATTCGAAGGCACGTTGTCGAATCAATCGCTTATGGGGAGTTACAGCAATGTGGACGATACCGTGCTCAGCGTTCCCGGTGCTCCCTATCGCGGTGTCGCGCTGCGGTCCTTCGACCCGAAGACCCAGCAGTGGTCAATCTGGTGGCTCGACAGCCGGACACCATCCACACCATTGGATCCGCCCATGATTGGAGGCTTCCACAATGGTGTGGGCACTTTCTATGGGAATGATACGGTCAAGGGAAAGCAAGTTCGGGCGCGCTTCCTCTGGACTAACATCACTTCGACGTCGGGCCACTGGGAGCAAGCAGATTCGCCAGACGATGGCAAGACCTGGGAGACTAACTGGGTGCAGGACATCACACGAGTTCGCTGAACGCCGATTGGTGATTGCTGATCGGAGGGGATCGGCTATTGATCGACGCTGACCGGGTTACGTTGCCGGTGCAATTCGGCGAGGAAAGCTTCTTCGTCCAACGAGTTGCCAGAGCGAAGCAAGTCAAGCAATGGGTCTTCGGAATCGCCGGAGCCGGTCTGGCTCAAATCGACTGAATTCGCGACCAGCGCGCGAGGCGACGTTTCTAGTTGTGGCGTGGCACCGGGTTCACGGGTCAGGAACTCGATGAACTCCCCAACAGTCTTGCGTTGCTCCTCGGTTCGCGCGGGGAACTCGATCCCCATGCCGTGCCCCGGATGCATCACGCGGACTAAGCCTTCGGCGTGAATTTCCATCCCGGCGGCGCGCAGGCAAAGATCGACGGCTGAAGATTGGGGAAAAGGAGAGTCTGTCTGTACGTAGCAGCCTCCCAGACTCAAATCGGTAAGCTTACAGGGGCTCGCAGCATCCGGTTCTTCCGGCAGAGCTTGATGTGACCGCGCCGTGAGCCACTCGCTCAATTCGTCGCGCATCTTGGTGTCCATGTCTAGAAAGCGTAAGCCAGTCTGTCCATTGGATGTGCCCCACGCGACCTCGGCGTCGCCTTCGATTCCTGCGCCTCCGTCAGGGAGGGCAAACGAGACGCGCACCATGACTCCGGACGCGAGAGGCTTCGCCGCCAGCACGTCCATGCCCCCGGTGCTTAAGTCGAGCAGGATGCCCTCGACCGTTGTGTTGTCCTCTAAATGAATCGAGACCGCAGCCTGGACAGCAACGCGGAAACTTTGCCGCCGCTCGCGCTTCAGCAGCGATGTGGCCGCGCGAAGAGTGTTGTAAACCTGATCGTGATTGACCGGTTTCACGAGAACGAAGTGCGCTCCCGCTCCCAGAATCGAACGGATCTGCGTACTGTTTTGCAGGAGGGCGACGGTGACCGGCGCATTACGATCGGGGCCGGCAAGCGTTCGGCAGGTTTCGAGTAAATGAGCTGCAGCTTCGGTATCGTCAAAATCTACGATGACCTGGTCGAAGCGATGCTCCGCCAGTCGCGCCGCTGCCACGTCGGCTGCATTCGAGCGGTCGACAGCAACCCCGAACTGCGCCAGGACCTGAACCAGCGTCTCTGCGGTCGGCTCATCCTTCGATACCAACAATGCCTGCAAGATCATGGTAGCCAGCCTCTTCTGCCTCGCGCCTGTTCCCGTTGCAACGGGGTTCTACGGCCAGCGCGGAGCTGCCCCGCGCGCAGGCTTGGCAGGGGCCGCTGAGGATTGAGCACCAGCCTTGGCGGCCATGGCGCTTTCGTCGTCCACTTCCGCCAATACGGCACTGTCGTCTTCAACGTCGGTTTCAGCCAGCAAGGGTGCCACTTCGCGCAGCTTTTCGGCCGCCTGCTGCAGCATCTCGATCTGTTTGCCTAGTTGCGTGTACTGCGCCTGCTTGCGGCGCAAAACCTCATGGATATCCTTCATACGTCCCCCTGCGCCTGACTCTAAGTTTGCGGCGGGGTTAGGTCAACGCCAAAGCCATGGAGGTCCGTTACCGCAGTAACAGAAGAAGACCAGAAGCAAACGTATGGGAATTGGATTCGACGGAGATTGCCGGGAATGTTGCGGTCAGAAAAAACCGTGGGTAGCTCTCGGAGTACTCCAGAAAATCAAAGGCCCCGCCGACCGGCGGGGCCATGAGTTGAGTGTTTCAGGCGAATCGATCGTTTAGGTTATGCCCCCATCAGCTTACGGCGGAACATCCCAGCGACACCGACCAGACCCGCACCGAGAAGACCCAAGGTGCCAGGTTCCGGAGTAGAGAGCGTCGTGATTCCTCCACGGATGTGCGCTACTCCACCATCGAGCTGAGGCTGGATCGTAAAGAAGTTCTGCGTCGTTACTCCGCTGACGATGCGTCCGTTATACAGCATCCCCTGAATCGTGCCAGTGAGACTGTAGGTGAGATTTTTTGCCCCGGGAGCGCTCGTTAAGGTCCAGGTGATCGGACCAACGAAGCTGCCACTAAAGATCGTTCCCTTTGGCTCGCCATAATTGCCTTTGCCAATCACAACAAAGGACGAACCCGTCGCCGAGAATGTCCCACCTGACAGCAGCGAACCGGAGATCAGTGCGCCCGTCGTGAAACTCACGGAGCCAATCGCGTGGCCCATGGGATTGGTGATGCCGTTAAAACTCTTCAGTTGAGATTGCATCGAAGAAATGCCTGCAGCCGAAATTGAAATCGACCCGAACTCGTTCGTCAGGGTAATTCCATCAGCCCAGGCAGCCATCGGCAAAGCCAACGCTAGTAATGCCAGAAAAAACACTCGCCTCATTTTAGTCCCCTCCAAATTTCTCTTTCCAGTTTCGTCCACACACCACTACGCCCTAAGACGAAGTTCGCCGACTCTTCAAGTGCATTTGTCATTCCAAAACAGAACTACCTGTAATCATGCTTATTATCAATAACTTGCAGCCATAATTTGCGACCGCCTTCGAGAAGCAACTGCAAACTCCTGCACACAATCAACCAAATCTGTTTCTTGACATCACCACCGGTCTTTTCTCCATGGCGCGCAACTTCGCGCCTGCGAGGACTAAATCTTGTGGTGCTCCGAAACCGGCGGGGCTATCTCACCACCCGGAAAACTGACCGTTTGGGAGAGCCGATTTCACACTAGGCGACCTGGTTGGTAACCTGTCGCGAGGTTACTGATGTTACCACGCCGTCGCGCCCTTGCAAGTGGCTCGGTCGTGCCATTTCTGGTTCTGCTTCAGATTGCGACAGGCAGCCCTAGCCTTTCGAAGATTGAGCCCCGGTGCTATTCAGCGATGAGTTCGCTTTTACCCGACGACAGGCTGCGGTAGGCGGCATCTAGAATGACCTGGTTCCTCCACCCTTCTTCGCCGGGCACCGGGAATACCGAGGGCACCGGGAATAGTGAGCGACCTTCGGCCGCCGCCGCGAAGGAGTCTACTTGCCGGGCATACGCGAGATGATTGGAAACGGTCTCTTCCGCAATGCGTTGTCCCGAACGCCATAATTCCAGCTGAATGGGCCGCTCCACGTTCAGCGCATCCATCGCCCGCAGAACGCCCTTGTCGCCTACGATCTCAAGCGGAGTGCGATAGTCTGCACGGGTTGACACAAGAACGGTAGCCATGGTGCCGCGTCGAAACTCAAGGCTCACGACGGCCGCTGCTTCCACGTCGCCCGACTGCTCGTCCCGACGTCCAACTGCACTCACCAGCCTCGGTTCATCCTGCAGAATGTAGCGCAAGGCGTCGATGCAGTGCACGCCAACATCGGCGATCGGCCCACCCCCCGACAATGCGCGGTCATAAAGCCAGGTGCGGTGATGGCCGACGCCGGAATAAGAGAACTCGGCGCGCGCAAAGATGGGATGGCCGATGTCGCCGGCGGCAATGCGTTCGCGAAATCGGGCGGTGCTCTCCTCGAAGCGAAAAACCTGTGCAACGCCCAGCAGAACGCCCGCCCGCCTTGCCGCTTCAACCATCTGCCCGCATTCATCCGCGTTCATCGCCATCGGTTTTTCGCAGAGCACTGGCTTGCCCGCAGCGACCGCCGTCAGCACATCTTCCAGGTGGCACGCGTTAGGGGTCGTGACCAGCACGGCGTCCACATCGGAGCAGCGGCTCAGTTCCTCCGTAGAAGCGAAAATATGAGGGATTCCATAGGTTGCCGCTGCCTCGCGAGCCTTAGTTGCGTCACGACGAGAAAGGGCCACTACCTTGCAATATTTCGCGAGCGCGAACCCGGGCATGAGCCTGCGGACAGCGTGCAATCCGAAACCTGCAATACCGAAGCGGATCATATCTGTCTCGCCTGCGTTGCGAGATTCGATGATCCTTCAAACTCATCGCGCAGCGCCCGCAGCAGCTGCGGATCAATGTTGCCGCCGCTGATCACAGCTACGTTGATCTTAGTGTCCGGCAATTGGTCCGCGTGGAAAAGAAATGCCGCCGGCGCCACCGCGCCGCTCGGTTCGGCGGTCGTATGGGGATTTGCACTCAGCTTGCGCATCGTCTGGCGAATCTCCTCTTCTGTCACGGTGACTATGTCGTCGACATAGGCTCGGATGTGTTCGAAGTTGATTGCGCCGATACTCTGGGTGCGAAGACCGTCCGCCAGAGTTTGCGAAACTTGCTCGGCAGGGAAGGTGACAACGTGTCCCGCGCGCAGACTCGCTTGCGCGTCAGCAGCAATTTCCGGTTCGACCCCGATCACCTTCACCTTGGGATTTGCCAGCTTGACCGCGGCCGCGACCCCGCCAATCAATCCGCCGCCACCCACAGGGACGAGCACGGTTTCGACGCCGGGCAGGTCTTCGAGAATCTCGAGGGCCACGGTCCCTTGCCCAGCGATGATTTTCTCGTCATTGTACGGCGGAACAATCACGTATCCATGCTCCGTGGCCAATTCTTCGGCGCGCAGACGACGTTCCTCACTTCCGGGTCCCACCAGGACAATCTCAGCGCCGAGTCCGGCGGTAGCGTCGAGCTTGTTCTTCGGAGCGGTTCGCGGCATCACGATGATCGCTTTGACCCCGAGCGCGCGCGCCGCATAGGCGACACCTTGTGCGTGATTGCCGCTGGAGTAAGAGATCACGCCTCGTCGACGTTCCTCATCGGTCAGAGACGCGACCTTGTTGTATGCCCCGCGCAGCTTGAACGCCCCGATGGGCTGCTGATTTTCCAGCTTGAGATAGAGCTTGCGCTGTTCAGTTGCCGAGGTCCATTCAAATAACGGAGTGCGAACGGCGACGTCGCGGAGGAGAATCTGGGCTTTCTGAATGTCGCTGAACGTGACGATGAATCTATCTCCTGAATCTTAACTCGATGTTCTACTCAAATATTTCGCTTAAATCTCCACGATCACCGGCATTATGAGCGGCCGTCGCTGCGTCTGGCGCGAGATGTACCGTTTCAAATCCGTCCGGATTTTTTCTTTGATCACACCGTAGTCAGCCTTTTCTTCGGCGCTCGAGGCATCGAGCGTTTCACTCACAATTTCCTTGATACGTGCGATCACCCCGTCTTCGCCGGGATTGAAGCCCCGAGTCACAATCTCCGGTGCCGATTCCACACGCCCGGTGAGCTTGTTCATGGCGATCACCGGCATCACAAACCCGTCCTCGCTGAGGTGGCGTCGGTCTTTGACGATAATGTCCTCGACGACATCGGTTCGTGATCCGGAATCGATGCACACGCGCCCCACGTTGACCCGCCCGGCCTTTCGAGCACCCTGCTCGTCGATTTCGAGGACGTCCCCGCTTTCTATCAGCATCACCTTGCCGACGGCGCCGGTCATGGATGCAGCCAGTTCGGCGTGCAGTTTGAGTTGGCGATATTCGCCATGGATCGGAATAAAATACTTCGGCCGCACCAGATTGATGATGAGCTTTAGCTCTTCCTGGCTCGCATGTCCGCTGACATGGATTGGCGGATACGACCCGTCGTCGTAAATAACATGCGCTTCGCGGCGGAACAGGTGATCGACCACGCGGTAGATGGCTTTTTCGTTGCCCGGAATGATCCGGGACGACAATACCACCGTGTCGCCTTTCTCGATCTTGGCGTGCTTGTGGTTGTCGACTGCCGCGCGAGAGAGCGCCGACATTGGTTCTCCCTGGGTGCCGCTGATCAGCACGCAGACTTTTTCTGGTGCGAAATTCTTCATTTCGCCAGGATGGATCATCAGCCCATCTGGGATCTGTAGGTAGCCCAGGTCTTCCGCGATCTCCGAAGAATTCTCCATCGACCGGCCGATAAAGCAAATCTTGCGGCCATGCTCTCGCGCCATGTCAACCGTCAGTTTGATGCGGTGAATCGACGACGAAAAACACGAGATAAACAATCGGCGTTCGGTCCGGGCAAAGACTTCTTCAAATTTCCGATGCACAGCCCGTTCGCTCGGTGTGTACCCTTTGCGCTCAACATTGGTCGAGTCTTGTAGCAGCGCCAACACTCCTTCTTTGCCGTACTCCGCAAACCCGTGAAGGTCGAAGAGGCGGTTGTCTGTCGGCGTCGGATCCACCTTAAAATCGCCCGTATGCAACACCACGCCGAGCGGTGTGTGGATCGCGAGCGCGACGCAATCGACAAGACTGTGGGTCACCTGGAGCGCATGAATAGTGAATGGACCGACCTTGAAACGCTCTCCGGGACGAATCTCGCGCAGATCGGCGTCGTCGAGAAGTTGGTGTTCGTCGAGCTTATCTTCGACGTAGGCCAGCGTGAACTCTGTTGCAAAAACCGGGACGTTCAATTCACTCAGAACCCAGGGCAGCCCACCGATATGGTCTTCATGGCCATGCGTGAGGACGATGCCGCGAACATACCGCCGGTTCTCGAGGAGATAAGAAATGTCGGGAACTACAATGTCGACGCCGAGCAATTCGGCTTCGGGGAACATAAGTCCGGCGTCAACCACAATGATGTCGTCGCCGTAGCGGATGGCCATGCAGTTCATACCGAACTCGCCCATCCCGCCGAGCGGAACTATGTGCAATTTTCCAGTTGGCATTCGTTGAACAGATGCTAGCACACGAAGATCGCTCCATTCCTCCGTAGAAGAATTGCCATGATCGTCAGAATTGTCAGAATGTCCGTGTTGTCAAAATTGCATCCCGAACGAAGTGAGGGATCTGCATTTTCGTCCGCGCTATGGATCCTCCCTTCGTTCGACATGATTAACACTGCAAATAAGCTACGACACGGATAGACTTTAGTGAATGGTTGCGGAGAAACAATCATGGCTGAGCCGGCGCGTCGAAGGCGCGATCAGTCGTGGACTGACTCGTACTTACAACACCATCAAGGTCGATCCGGGACGCTTCCTCATGCAAATGCGCGTGGCGCACGGACTTCCGCTCGCTACCTTTCAGGGCGTGTTCACGATTCCCGTGGAACGCCTCGACGACGTCGCCGAATCTACTATCCGGGCCGGCATGAAACTCGCCGCCGCTGAGGGTGCTGGATTCGGCCTTGGTGGCATCCTCACAATTTTGCCTGACCTCGGAATACTTTCGACGATCACCATGCGCACCATCCAGAAGCTCAGCCTGATCTATGGTTTTGAGCTGAATACCGACGAAGAGATCGCCGACCTTTGGATCGCAGCTGCGAGCGCCGCCGGAGTCGACATTGGCCGCGAGTTGCTGGAAAAAGAAGTGGTCAATCGCTTTGTGCCGCGCGTGATCCAACGAATCGCGGTGAAAGCGGGTACGGAAGTGGCTGAGAAGTGGGCTGGGCGTCTGGTTCCGATCACCAGTTCGGCAATCGGAGGCGCTCTGAATTATTACTTCGTCCGCGCCTGGGGGCAACGTGCATGCGCGCATTTCCGCGAGAAGCATATGGAAATGCGCCGCAAACTTTCGGCCGAACAACGGGCGCTCCCTGGCGTGCCCTTGCCAACGTTGCCCTTGTGATGCCTGGGATCTAGACCAGTCTGTCCAAAATCAACGTTTCAACACCTGCCACGCGTTCGAAGACCGTGTCGTTCGTGATCAATCCGCGAGCCCGCGCAACCACGGCAGTTGCAGCTTGCAGAGCGTCGGGAGTTTTAAGACGGTGTAGGGCGCGAATCCGGGCGGCGGTCACCGCAATGTCGAGGTTCGGGGCAATCCAAGCGATGTTCGGGTGCGTGGAAAGCAGGCCGCGAAATTTGTCAGCAGCATTTTCATTGTGGTCGCGGTAAGGCTGCACCAGCAATTCCGTCATGGTAATGGTGGAGGTAAGCGCCTTCGCGCCAGGCCGATCAAGCCAATCGAAAATGCAGTCCGTGCAAGCAAAATAGCGCGGATGGTCTTGCATTTGGTAGATGAAAACGGACGTGTCGAGAGCAATGAGAGCATGCCGGCGAAGAAAAGCGCGGAGCTTTTCTATTTCCAACTTTGCCGCTCTTTTTCCAAATAGTCCTTCGGATAAATCCCCCGAGCAATCCCGCGTAGGGCCACGCGATAGGACTCGGGCTTTTGCAGAACGATCACCTTATCGCTGGAGACCACTACCAAGAGTTTGTCCCCGGGTTTCAATCCCAGCGCCTCGCGAGCCTCACGGGGAATCACGATCTGGTTCTTGGACGAGATGGTCGCTTCTGCCATGCTTTACATTATAGCAGAATGTAAAGCGGTGGGCGCGGCTCGCGGATGGTCGTCACCGCAACCAATCTTCCAACTCAATCCCACGTTCGGTTTTCTCGTCGCGATACTTGACGATCACCGGCGTGTAGAGCGAGAGATTCCACTCCGCGCCTTTGCCCTTTTTTACCGCGCGAGAGCCAGGCACGACCACCGCATTCTCAGGAACCTCGAGGGGTTGATCAGCGGACGCCCGATAAACCTCTCCCCGCACCAGATCGTAGAGCGGAGTGGATCGCGTCAGAATGGTCCCTGCTCCGATCACCGCCCGAGCGCGGACTAGCGTGCCTTCGTAGACTCCGCAATTGCCGCCGATCAGGACGTCGTCTTCAATGATGACCGGAGCCGCATTGATCGGTTCGAGGACGCCTCCGACCTGCGCAGCGGCGCTCAGATGGACGCGCTTTCCGATCTGGGCACAGGAGCCGACCAGAGCGTGCGAATCAATCATCGTGCCCTCGTCCACGTAAGCGCCGACGTTGACGAACATCGGCGGCATGCAAATCACGGACGGAGCCACGTAGGCGCCTTCACGAATAGACGATCCGCCGGGAACCACGCGAATACGATCGGCGAGAGTCGGACGGCGGGCAGGGTAGGTGTCTTTGTCAACGAATGAAAGGACGTTCCCGTCCGACATTTCTGTCAGTTCGCCAATGCGAAAACCGAGCAGAATGCCTTGCTTCACCCAGGGATTGACAACCCAGCGTCCGGCGACCTTCTCTGCCGCGCGAACTTCGCCCCTGGTGAGAGCGGAACGGAAATCAAAAAAAATCGACCGCGCTTCGCCGGGATTGCCGAGAGTTTCGCGCGTTGAGAGTTCTTCAACAGCAGACTTCAGAGTGGGTGTGATTCTTGCCTCCGCCGGTTCGACCTAGACCGGTGCGATCTAAATTAGTTCTTGCCACTAGCGGGAGCGTTCAGGCGTATGACTTCGCCGCTGCCGAGTTCGTATTCCGCTTCGACGACTGTGAGTTTTCCCGACTTCACGGCATCGCGAATGATGGCGCTGTTCGCGAGCAGGTCTTTCGCGCTCTGATGCACGTTCTCTTTGACCGTCGATTCGATCAGTTCGTCAGATTTGGCGTAGGTCTTTGCCTGAATCATGGCGGGATCGATCTTGTCGACAATCGCCTGCAAATTTGCGCTGGGCATCTTGTCGCCGGAGCAAGCTGCGGCCACGGCACCGCACTTTTGGTGACCCATGACGACGAGAAGTGGGCTATGGATATGATCGACGGCATATTCAATGCTGCCCAAGGCGACCGGATCGGCAACGTTGCCAGCTGTGCGTACGACAAAAATATCTCCCAAGCTTTGATCGAATACGAGTTCCGGCGCAACACGGCTGTCAGAGCAGGAGAGCACGATGACGTTCGGTTGCTGTCCCGAGGCCAGCTTAGCGCGTAGGTGTACGACTGAATATGCACGCGTTTTTCCGCTGACAAATCGTTTGTTGCCGTCCACGAGATCGGACCAGACTTTGTCCGCGGATGGGAGGGCCGGCGGGCTCGCATGTGCGCTCGGCTGTGCGGCGGGTGCGGGTCGCTGGGCAAAGGATGAAATCGTGATCGCAAACGCAATCAGCAGGTATCGGGTGATGCGGTTCCGGGTAACACGATTCATAGATGCCTCCTCAAAAAAAGTTAAACCGATTCCACTAGGCCCGACGTCAACGTGTCCAAAAGTTGTTCCAGGCATCCTACGCCACACACTTGCATTCGCTGCGGATCAGAACGCCGGGCATTTGATGAGTGGCCTCGCGCGCTTCGCCGACCGTTCCATAAGGCCCATGCCAGCGCGAGTGGTTAGGATCGTGTCCAGCCGGGCGTCCTTTGCCGGAACTGCATTGGCCGCACGACGAGCGATGCAGCATTGCTTTATGCGGACCAGCAGCCCAATTTTCGTAGACATAAAATTCGACTGCGGCGGCTGGCGGGCCAGCCGGGCGCGTAATCAATCCCGCTTCCGCGGCGACTTTCTGGAGTTTCGAGCGCGTGTCGCGCCGCATGGGGAGCAGAGGCAGGCGATAAACTTCTTCGATCTTGCCCATCATCGCGAGAACAGCCTTCACCGGCAACGGACTGGATTCGATGAAGTTCGCCAACATCAGCGGAAGATATTTGCGGTGGATGGTGCGCGCTGTTTGCCAATCGTTGTTGAGCGCGGCACGAATCATTTCCGACATTTCTCGCGGAATCTGGTTCGACGCCACCGAGATCAGGCCCACACCTCCGAGCGCGATTACGGGCAAAGTCATGGCGTCGTCCCCAGACAGCACGACGAAACTGTCTGGCACAGAGTTCAACACCTCCGCAATCTGCGTGATGTTGCCGCTGGCTTCTTTCACACCCACGATGTTCGGTACTTCACTCAATCTTGCGAGCGTTGCGGGTTCGATGTTGGCGCTGGTGCGGCCCGGCACATTGTAGAGAATGATGGGCTTATCGACCGCTTCGGCAATCGCGCGGAAATGCCGGTACTGACCCTCCTGCGTGGGCTTGTTGTAATACGGAGACGCAGTGAGAATCGCATTGACGCCTCCGTGTCCTGCGATTTCTTTAGCTTTAGCCACAGCTTCTTGCGTCGAGTTCGAAGTAGCGCCGGCGACGATCGGAACACGCCCGGCAGCGACTTCGATCGTCACATCGATCACGCGCAACCATTCGTCGTGGGTAAGGGTAGGAGTTTCTCCCGTGGTGCCGCAGGGAACGAGAAAATCGATGCCTGATTCGACTTGCCAGGCGACCAGATTACGGAGAGCGGTTTCGTCGACAGCGCCGTCCTGGGCGAACGGTGTGACTAATGCGGTGCCACAGCCTCGCAGTTGCAGTTGCATAAAGAAAGCATAACTCTTCTCGCGAGCGCTTGCATTTGTGGAAATTGACTGAACAAGTTCTCAGTTCCGGGTTTTCATCATCAAGACGAGCCCGTCGGAAAAAAGCCTGTGCGATCTCAACTAAAGTTCGCGCCAGATCTGGCGGAACTCGAAGAAGCCCGATTTCGACGCGAGCCATTCCGCGCCCCGCACTGCCCCCTCCGCGTACCCAAGACGCGATTTGGCATCGTGGCACAGGTAGATGCGGTCGCCGGCGGAATTGAAAACCAATTCGTGCAGTCCGACCACGTCGCCTTCGCGAAAAGAAGTGATTTCCAGCGATTTCCCTCCGGAGTCGCATACGATCTTCTGCATCGTGATCGCCGTCCCGGAGGGCGCGTCTTTCTTGCTCTCGTGATGGCGTTCGAAGATCTGCCCCGAGTAGTCATATTTCAGCGCGCATCCGGCGGTGGCGGCAATTTCGAAAAAGAGATTCACGCCGATGGAAAAATTCGATCCGTAAAGAAAACCGGTGTTGGCGGAGAGTACCAGGTCCCGCAAACGCGGGATGTGTTCGTACCAGCCCGTAGTTCCGACAACGAGATGTTTCTTGGCGCGGATGCAGGCTTCAGCGTTGGCAACAGCGGCAGTGGGCGTTGTGAAGTCGATGACTACGTCAGTCGAGGCCAGCGCTTCGGGCGTCAGCGCATCGCCTGCCGCATTTTCAGCCGCTGCGAGCACCTGCACGTGATGGCGGCGCGCACGGGCTGCTTCAGCCACGAGCTTCCCTGTTTTACCGCGCCCAAGGATTAAGAGATGCATTTGGAAACCTCAAGCGAACACTTCCGGATCCGCTTCGGCAAAAAATGCCTTATGAAGACGTCGGACAACTTCTGTCGCGTCATCCTCTTCGATCACAAACGTCAGATTAATTTCCGACGCGCCTTGCGAGATCATGCGAATCTTCACGTCTTCTAAGATGCCGAAGACTTTGGCGGCGATTCCGGGAGTGTCGCGCAGGTTTTCACCGACCAGACAGACAATCGCCTTGCGCCCTTCATACTTAACGTCGGCGATCTTTGCCAGATCGGCCGCGAGCGCCGGAATCGCTTCGTTGGTCTCGGCCGTAACGGAGACGCTGACTTCTGACGTCGATACCACGTCGACAGCGACGTCGTGATCGTCGAAGGCCTCGAAGATTGATTTCAAATATCCCTGTACGAGCAGGCGACGCGGCGACGCGACTTCGACCAGCGTGATCTTCTTCTTGAGCGCGATGGCCTTGAAAATATTCGCGCAGCGCGGAGCGCGGGCCGTGATCTTTGTCCCTTCGCAGGTCGGGTTGAGTGAGTTCAGCACAAATACGGGGATGTTGAGCTGAATCGCAGGCATCACCGTTGCCGGATGCAGGACTTTGGCGCCGAAATAGGCTAGCTCGGCGGCCTCGTCAAAGCTGATGACCTTGATGCGGCGCGCGTCAGGACATAGGCGAGGGTCGGTCGTCATCATGCCATCGACGTCGGTCCAAATTTCAATGCGCTCGGCATTAAGGCCAGCGCCAAAAATCGCGGCCGAAAAATCCGATCCTCCGCGACCAATCGTGGTCGTGATGCCGGAACGATTCGAACCGATGAATCCCCCCATCACCGCAACTTTCCCGGACTCGACCAAGGGTTGAACTTTTTTCCGCAGGCGCTCGTTGGTTTCGTCGAACTGCGGAACAGCGCGGGTGTAGGTGCTGTCGGTCAGCAGGCACTGGCGCGAATCGACATGAACGCCCGGCAATCCGCGGGCTGCGAAAGCGGCCGCAACGATTTTGCTCGAGAGCACCTCGCCGAACGAAGCAACGTAGTCGTAGGTACGCGGAGTGATTTCTCCCACCGCACCGATACCGCGCAGCAGTTCGTCGAGATCTTCGAAGTCAGCGCCGAGGTCGCTGTGAAATTCAGTAAAGAGCGCAGTGCCGAGTAACTCTCCGGCGGTATCGTAGTGGCGTTCGCGCAGCGCCCGCGCCATTTTGAGAGCAGTCTTGCGATCACCGCCACCGGCAGCTTTGCCCATGGCGAGCAGGGAATCGGTGACTTTCGCCATCGCGCTGACCACGACCACGGGACGATCGGCGAGCCTCCCCTGGACAATATGGGCCACACGGTCGATCGCCTTAGCGTCTTGCACGGACGTCCCGCCGAACTTCATCACAATCATCGGCGGGAATACTCCTTGGGGCTGAGGGCGACCTTGCGGCGGAAGCACGTAAACGCAGAGCTACTTCTTTGAAGGCGCAGAAGGTTCAAGACAAGATTTTGCCTTTTTCCGCGACCTCGCGTCTCAGCGGTGAAGGCTCGCATCACCCGAGATATCCCTTCACCTTGAGCAACTCGGCATTGAGCAATGCCGCACCCGCCGCCCCACGAATGGTGTTGTGCGAGAGGACGGTAAACTTCCAATCCAGCACATTGCACTTACGCAGGCGTCCGACAGCAGTCGCCATTCCCGCACCAAGATCGACATCGAAACGCGGTTGTGGACGGTCTGGCGCGGTCAAGTAGACGACTGGCTGTGATGGGGCGCTCGGCAGCTTGAGTTTTTGCGGTTCAGTTTGGAAGTCATTCCAGGCCGCAATAATTTCCTCGGCAGTCGCTTTCCGCTTCAGGCGGATCGACACTGATTCCGTGTGCCCATCTTCCACCGCGACGCGATTGCATTGCGCGCTTACGGCAAAGGGGGCGGGATCGATATGCGAACCGTTCAACGTCCCGAGCAATTTTTGCGTTTCCTCTTCCATCTTTTCTTCTTCTTTGGCGATGTGGGGAATGACGTTGCCCAAAATATCGAGCGAAGCGACTCCGGGATATCCCGCCCCGCTGACCGCCTGCATGGTTACCGCCATTACGGCTTCAAGTGTGAATGCTCGATGAAGCGGAGCTAGCGCCAGCACCAGTCCGATAGTCGAACAATTGGGGTTCGTGACCGCGAACCCTCCGGACTTCTTGCGCCATGGCTGCGACTCGATCAACCTAATGTGATCGCCGTTGACCTCCGGGATTACGAGTGGAACATCGGACTGCATCCGCAGCGCACTCGAGTTCGAGACGAGGGCGCAGCCGGCATCGGCAAAAGCAGGTTCCATTTCGCGAGCGATTGAAGCGTCGAGCGCCGCAAAAATGATCTTGGGAGCGCCGTCAGGCTTGGCCGGAGCTACCGTCATGCTGGCAACTTTGGCGGGAATGGCAGTCTTCAGACGCCAACGAGCGGCATCGGCATAAGTGCGGCCTTCCGAACGGTCGGAGGCGGCGAGCCATGCGACTTCGAACCACGGGTGCTGCTCGAGCATCTGGATAAACCTCTGCCCGACGATGCCCGTGGCACCGAGAATTCCTACAGGGATTTTGCTGGACATGGTGAACAGTAATTTTATACCAGCGGTATTTGTTGAGGGGGGTAACAGGGCTGACTCCGCCGGGATGCCGTTGGGACTAGCTTCGCCCCTGGCCCAGTTCTTGCGGGAACGAATATTCGTTGAGGGGGCCGAATTTTCTCTTTTCGGCATAGACGCGCCAGCGCCGCCAGACAATGCGCAAACTCGCCATCACCGGAATTGAGAGATACACGCCGAGAATGCCGGCGATTTCGCCGCCGGCCAGAATGCCGAATAATGCCGCCAGGGGGTGCAATTCCACGCTATGACCCATGATGCGCGGCGAAATGACGTAATCCTGGATAAGCCGCCAGATTACCAGAAACAGCACGAGAAGGGGCCAGTGCGAGTAGCCGGAGAGAATTGCGACGACCATCATGGCGGCGCCCGCTACCAACGGACCGGCCACGGGAATGAACTCGAGTGCCCCGCCTACCGTGCCAAGCGTCAAGGCATACGGAACGCGCATGATGCCGAGAACGGAGCTATAAACGACGAGCGAGAATGCCGCCAGCGTCAATTGCGCTCGAATGAACTGCGCCAACATCTGGTTCAAATCCTGAAGCACGTTCTGTAGAAACTCGCGCTGTGAGCGGGACTGAACCAGGGTCAAAATGACTTCGTGGAAGCTGCCGCCGTCGCGGAGAAAAAAAATGGCAAGTATCGGAACCAGAAACAAAACCCAGATTTCCTGTGCCGCTTCGGCTACGCGAACGCCCACTCGCTGTGCCAGGCGAGTCAGGTCCGCCCGATGGCCCAAAAGAAAGTCTTGGATCCGTTTTTGGGTTTCAGTGCTCCAGCCGTGTTCGTTTCCGATCTTGGCTGTAAGTTGCCCCAATTGGCCGGACAGTTGACCGGTGCTGGCTTTATCCATCAGTGCTGGGAGCGTCTGTTCCAAGCGGGTGCTTTGTCGACCGATCCGCGGACCCACCAGGAAACCGAGTGTCCCAAGACTGATCAGAAGCAATAGATAAATCGCCGTGATCGCCCAAACGCGGCTACGAACTACTTTTTCCAGCCGCCCAACCGCTGGGTTGATCAGGTAAGCGAAGAAAATGGCAAACAGGAACAGTATCAGCGTACGCCGCGCGGAGTAGAGAAACCCTAAGCCCACCGCGAATAGTAAAGCGGTGAGCAATACACGCGACGTTTTGGAATCGAGAAACGTCAAGGGTCACACCGTTGAGGATCACACCCAAGTTTCAACTCTATCGTATCGCCTGAGAGGGAAGTACTGAACTCCCGAAGGGGATGGAACCTCGGGCGCCAACAGCGCCACGACGAGAACCGGGGCCTACCATAAGGCGCGATCGCTCAGTCGCGCTTAGTCGCGTTCCACGATCGTATTTTCGCCGAGCACATTGACCCGCATGAGCATGAACTTGTCGTTGAGCCACAGCTGCCACGTCCCGGAATCATTCTTCAGTTCTAGTTTGAGCAGGTTCTGCGGACCGTTTTTGAGGGCCACGACTTCGCGGCCAATAAATTCGGCGGCCAACGGCGCGGAGGTGTGTTGGCGCGGGTTCAACGTTCCAAACTGCGCACGCTGCTTGGGCGTGCACTGCATCATCCCTTTTTCCACCTTGCAATCGCCTTGCAGATATTTCCACGCCAGCAATTCCCGGTGAATAAAGAAATAGTCGTCGAGCACGTTCGTCGAGGGCGGCAACAAGTAAGGCTGTTCGTGTTCTTTCGTCTCCAGTTCGGTGTGCCACTTTTGATTAAGAAATTCGTCGTTCGGTACGACGACTGACTCGGCCTTCTCTGGGCTTATTTCTTTCCAGTCGTAATGACGGATCTCGCCTTTTGCGTTCAGCTGCAAAACAGAAGTCTGCACCGATACAGGCGTAGTATTCTCCGTTTTAAACTCGGACTCGATGATGCTCCCGTAGGATGTTTCGTAAACGGAAAAAGTCTCGGTTCCTACGCGGTGTCCGCCCTGGAACACGCCGAAAGAGCCAGAATCGATCTCCTTACCCTCGTGCTGCTTTTCTTTGTCCTTGGGTACTGGAGCAGCCGATGCCGCACCGCACCAGACCACTGCCATCGCGAAATAAAAACCGAAAGCCAACCTTCGACGCGACAACTTCACTGTGATTCTCCTGTCTGGAAACTGGCTGGGCGAGGCTCCGCTGGGTCCGTAGCCTTACCCCTTGCCTGAAACTGCAAACTACGCTCGATTTCGGCGCAAAGGGAGACTGGATTCTTGCCGGTGGTTACGATGGTCACCGTCGCTTCCCGGTAGAAAGGCAGCCGGCTTTGATGTAGACGGGCAAATTCGCTCGCATCGGCTCGCAACGGCCGCTCGGTAGCGTCGTCCAACGCGCGTCTCCAAAGTTCATCCACGGGAGCGTCCAGGAATACAGACGGCCAAGGCTCCAGCAGGTTGCGGTTGCCGGCATGAACGAACGCCCCGCCCCCGAGAGCGACCACGGTCTCCCGATCGAGGTTTGACGTTAGTTCCAGCAAGGCTTCGGTTTCGGCCCGTCGAAATCCGGACTCGCCGCGCTCCCGGAAAATCTCAGGAATCGTCCGCCCTTCGCGTGCCTCGATCTTGCTATCCAAGTCCACGAAATCCCAGTCCAGTCGCTCCGCCAATTGCCGGCCCACGCAGCTTTTGCCGGACGCCATGAACCCGACCAGAAATACCGCTCGTACTGCCATGGTGCTCCACGGCGCGTGTCAAGGCACAAGGCATGATCAGCGCGCGTTCAAGTGAAATTTACTTGAATTCAGCGTTGCTTGAGGCGGATTTTACCACTGAAAGAACGCAGCACGACCTGCGAAGCTGCCTTCCCCATGGTGCCAACAAAGGAACGTCCCGCATCGGAGGGATATCGGGAATGCTGAGACTTGAGAGGGAAATCGTGATGCACCCGGCCCAGCACCGAATGCGCGCGAAAATCGGCCGAGACCTCGGTCGGAACCAACGCTTCGATGTCACCTGTATGGGTCGTGAACTTGTAGTCGCCGTCTGAACCAAAGTCGCCGTTGTAGAAAATCTTGCCGCTGCTGGAAGTCGCCTGCACCAGCGGTCCAGTGACGGAATTCATGTTCAGATCACCGCTAAGCGACTCAATTTCGACGTGCGCGTTACGGACATCGGTAAGCGTGATCGGTCCACGCATGGTTCGGACATGTACGTGGGCGTTGCTGACATCGCGAACATCGACCATGGCGTCGGGCCCTTCAAGGGTGACGTCGCCCTGCAGGTGCTCTGCGGAGAGGGGGCCAGTTGAGGAGCGCAGCGCGAGCTTAGCGTCGGCAGGCACGGTCACTTCATAGTCGACCTGTCCATTTTCCTGGGTGGACCCTACCATGAGGTGGGATGCGATCTCAATCCGGTTGCCGTTTTGCTGTTGATCGACTTCGACCTTGTCGGACTTAAGCGTGGCAGTCACGATGACGGCGTTGTCGGCGCCCGGCCTCACCGAGATTGCGCCATATTGGGTGTCGATGGAAATATTGGCGTTGTGACCGACGGTAAAGCGGTACTCCTTCTGCGACTCGGCGAAAGCCGCCGCAACCAGACAGGTTGTCACTAGGGCCGTCACGACAGCGGTTTGCCCTAATTTCGTTCCCCGAACCAGACTCGTTTCCCGCACACCCGTTTGCCAAACACTCGCCATAAATCTACGCCCCTGCGGCCGGGTTCGCCGGTCCGCCCTTCCCTTACTGAATACGGTCCAACGCAATCTGGTAAAGCAGCTCTTTTTGTTGATAAGCATCCATCAGATGCTGCCGGGCGTCAACATCTCCCGGATTTCGATCCACGTATGCTTGCGTCTCTCGAATGTCCGCATTAACTGACTGCAATTGATTTTCGTAGGTCACGCGCATTGAAGGAGACAGCGTTGACACCGCGGTCAGGAACTGCCGGTCCTCAAGACTAGGAGCGCTGAGACTCGGAGCGGAAGCGACGGTATCCGCCGCTTCATCAGCGCTTGCGGGAACCGCAACTTTGTTCTTGACATTCTTCGCCACCGCTTCCTGCGGAGCTTCGACAGCTACGGGAGCCGGACTTACGGCCGGCTTCTTTGCCTCAGACTTCTTTGCCTCAGAAGCAATCAACGGAGCAGGGGACACCGAAGTGTTCGCGGCGGTTGGGCTGGTGGAAGATGATGATCGATGACTAACCGTGTAAGACCCGGCGGCAACGATCGCAGCAGCGACCGGAACCATCCACCAGAGCGTTCCAGCGTCGCCGCGGAACCGCTGACAGGAGCACCGGACGCTGGACGGCAAGTTCTGGAGCATCGTGCGTGATCCCTTCCGCGCGCAGCTCAGCGGCAATCCGCAGCCACAGTCTCGGAGCCGGCTCTTCGCTCGACCCCAGTTCTCGAGCTTGGACAGAGATCGACTTCAGGTCCGAAACCAGGTCCGAGCAATCCGGACAAGACCTCAAATGACCTTCGAATTCCGACCGAAAAGCACTGTCCGGCGCTCCGTCAAGGAGTTCCGGCAAAAGCTCTTCTACATCCTGACACTTCATGGCAACCCTCTCCCCAATACCGCAGTTCCGCTAACCTGTCTTGGCCTTTTCGGCTCTCATGAACTTCAAATAATCCCGCAGCTTCAATCTGGCCTTATGCAACTGCGACTTGCTATTGCCAATCGAGCACCCCACCATCTGGGCAATTTCGTTGTGTTCGAATCCTTCCACGTCGTGCAACACAAATACCTGTTCGATAACCCGGCGGCAACCGGTCGATGGCTCGCTGCAACTGCAGGCGATCGACCGAGCCTGTCAGCTTCACATCCTTGGTGCCAAACTCTTTCCGCGGCGCCTCGTCGTCGGCTTCGAGCGTTTCTTCGAGCGATACCACCGGCAAACCCTTCTTGCGGAGTTGCATCAGCACGACGTTGACCGTCATCCGATGAAGCCAGGTGGAGAAGGCGGATTCGCCGCGAAAGGTTGCGATCTTGCGAAAGAGCTGAAGAAATGCTTCCTGGGCCAGATCTTCGGCCTGGGCGGGATTGGAAACCATGCGCAAACATAGCGAGTACACACGCCGCTTGTGCAGGTGATACAGGACTTCGAAAGCTGCTTCGTCGCCCCTGCTTCGCCTGCTCAATCGCCTCTGCTTCGGTGATGCGTTGCTTCTGGTCGGTCAAGTCGCCTTTTCCGGCCGCTACCTGTTCAGATGCGGCTTCGAACTCTTTTCGTTGTGCTAACTTCGTGCAAATCTGTCGAGAAGGTCGCGGGGACACCATCAACCATTTCCTGTATTTTAAGAATACCAAAAACCGTATTCAATCAGTTGATTTCGGCGACCAAAGTACTGAGTTGCGGACGATCAAAAGTCACGTTAGTAACCTGCACGAATTGACCCACAGCAGGACGGTTCTGTTCCGACTCCTTCTGTCAGCCAAGTACCCAGTCGAAAACGCGGTGCCGGATAGCCTACCGAAAATTGGATGCCGATTCGGGGCCGAGGTCGCGCCTGCTCCCAATTTTTCCCAGTTAGGCCTTCGCTGTAATCGTCTCCAATCCATGACCATCCGGGACCAGTTTCGCGAATCCTCAACAAAATGGCGAAGGTCAGACCGACGAAGCCGAGGATGGAGAAGATCCACATCCCGAGTCCGTAGCCTCCCGGGTTGTCGAGCGCCGGCGTGCGAGTAGTCGTTGGCCTTGCCGATCAGCAGGTTCAGGATGAAGAAACCGATCTGTTGGATCAGCGTCATCAAGGCATAGGCCGTTCCCAGTCGGTTCTGATCGACAATATAAGCAACTGACGGCCACATGACCGCCGGAATCAGCGAGAAGGCGATTCCCATCATGCAGACCGGAACATAAAGAGAAATATTGGTGTAGCCCATCATGAGATACACCGGCATCAGAAGGACGGAGCCGAACATCATCAGCAAGGCGCGCTTGCCGATCTTGTCGGCCAGCAGACCGAAAAGAGGGGTCACGATCATGGCCGACAGCGGAAGCAAGCTATTGAGATTTCCCGCCTGCTCGAGAGCAAACATCCGCATGGCTTCGGTGGCGTGAATGCCGCCGTGGGCCGCCAGAATCTTGTTGGTGAAGAAGTCGATGGCAAACGTGCGGAAAGGGAAGATCGCCGAGTAGAAAGTAAAACAGAGGCCGACCACGAACCAATAGGACGGGTTGAATCGCAAAATCTGGCCGAATTCGAGTTTGTCGATCGATCCCGCCTGCCCCAGTTCGTATCGGCTTTCGGCTCGGCTTTCCAGTGCCCAATAGACGACCGAACAGACGACCGCTAGCACGCCGGCACCAACGGCGATCAACAGCGGTCCCTGCCAACTGGGCTCACCCGAAGGGCCATTGGGATAGAACGCCTTATTCGCCCAGGTGGGCGAGTTGTCTGCGGCGACCGACGCCAAACGAGCGATGAGGAGATTGATCCCGAAGGCGAAACTCAGTTCTTTGCCCTTGAACCACTTGGCAAGCACGGTCGTGACCGCGACGATCATGGACTCGGCGCCCAACCCAAGCACTGTTCGTCCCGCGATCATGACTCCCGGCTGTCCGCGCATGGCGGTGAGGGCGGCTCCCGAGCAGGCACAGAACGGCAAAGAACGTGATTGCCTTTTTGGTGCCGATGCGGTCGATGATGATGCCGCCGATCAGCAGAGTTAGAACCGCGGCGACGCTATAAGAAGAATTCAGCCAGCCAAAAGCCGTGGCCGAAAAGCCCAACTTGTCGATGAAGATGCGTTCCAGAGGATTGATGCTGTCGTAAATGTAGTAATTCCCGCCCATCGCGATGCTGACAAAAAGCAGCACCGTCCAGCGGTAGGCGCGAGAAGGTTCAGGCCGCGCATCTTTTGGTAGAGCAGCGTCAACCATCGAGGCATTCATCCCCGGCGCCGATCGGCGCCCAAAAATTATCTTGTGAGATCAACGGGACGAAGATAACAGATTGGGTGGAGGATTGGCTTATCCGACGTCAAAAGTGAAAGCTCTCAGCCTCCGCGCGGAACCCGTAGACCGAGGGCCACTGACTGAAAGCTGAGAGCTGACGGCTGAAAGCTGGAAACGCCCTAAATCTTTTCCTTCTTGCCGCCGTGCTCCACGTCTCCGTTCTTGTCATTCTGGCGAGTGATGTCGTCATTGGTGTAGACGTGATCCGCCTTCTTGCCGTGGGCGACGTTCCCCAAAACCACGGTATGTTCGCGTCCCGAGAAGTAGGTCCAGCCGGCCACGGCTTCTCCTCGGCCTTTTTCTTCCCGTCCGTGCTCTTCGCGCATCTGTTCGCGCATCGCGCTGCGGATGACGCGTCCTTCACGCCCAATTGTTTCCGGCCACAGATTGACGCCCTGACTCATTAGCGGAGCGCCGCCGCCCTGATACCAAACCGGCACAGTATAGGTGGAACTGGTCGATCCCTGAACCTGGGAGAGTGTGCTGTTTGTCGCACCGGCAATGAGACCGGTCGTGGCATTGCTCGCGCCCACCGGGTTCGGAGAATACTGCTGTAAAGAAATCTCAGGAGTGGTAATGAGCGGGACATACGGCCCGTATATCGGACGAGGGAAAGGCTGCTGTCCAAAAGCCGCCGCTGCCAGTAGAACCACTGCTGTCAGAACCAAATAGGGTCGCATACTACCTCCACAAGGGCTTAAAACTTAACCCTCTGAGTGCAGTTTGCTGGCCAGTTTGTTCCATATGGCAAACCCAGACGATCCTCGGCGATTCGCGGCGTATTCGGCTAAATCTCGGAGATTCCGTGACTTCGTTCACCAGGGCTTGGTGAAGACTGTTGCGTACAACGTGCAAGCGCGTGGCCCGGCCGGCAGCTCTCAGCGACTGTCTAGTTCCCCACGTATTGCGCATACAGGCTGCGTGCAACTGCGGTGTCGGTCGTTCCTTTAATGATGGCACGCCCGTCGGGAAACAGTGTCATCTCATAGGGCTCGCGCCAGAACTTCAGGACGAACTCGTTGTGGCGAACGTTGCCGTGCGGCTGCAAGCGGCCAGTGAGTTCGACGAAGTCGACGGGCCTTTGCCGTTCGTGAATCTGCACAGAATTTCTCCCGCATAGTGTGATGTGCGGGCGTCCCTCGCCTGCCAGATGAACAAACTCGCGCTCCCCGCAAACGACACAACCACTGCGAGGGACGTCCGCGGCCAACTCCGCCCGTTCGTTGCTCCAGACATCCCATGAGAGTAATGTGCGGCGCATCTTCGACCGTGCGCCGACCAGAAACTTCGTTGCCTCGGAAGCCGCGATCGAGGCGACCAGGTTCACGGCAGAATTCAGAATGCCCGCGGTCTCGCAGGTCTCAACCGTGCCCCGTGGAGACGCAGGAAACATGCAGGCCAGGCAGGCGGTTTGTCCTGGCAAAATATTCATGGCTACGCAGTAACTGCCGACCGCGGCTGAATAAATCCAGGGCACCAGGTTTTTCACCGCGTAATCGTTGATCAGATATCGAGTCTCGAAATTGTCGGTGCCGTCCAAAATCAGATTGGCTCCGCCGAGCAGGGAATCGACATTCGAAGGAATCAGGTCGGCCACGTGAGATTCGACGACAATCTGGGAATTAAAGCGCGCGATCTGTCGTGCGGCTGCGATTGCCTTGGGCAGTGATTCTCGGGCATCGCTTTCGTCAAACAACGTTTGCCGCTGGAGATTGCTGGGCTCAACGTAATCGCGGTCGAGAATCCGCAGCGTCCCGACGCCAGAACGCGCCAGCAGCGAGGCAATCGCCGAACCAGTGGCGCCGCATCCGACGATGACTACGCGAGCCTCCGCCAGTTTTTTCTGACCGTCGGCGCCGATTTCCTTAAATAACACTTGCCGCGAGTAGCGCTCATCCATGGCCGAAGACTCGATCCGGAACAATAACCTTGGCGATTACCTTGCCCGAGCTTTCCAACCAGTATTATAGGTTCCGGTCATCAAACTTGGCCCAGCGGGCAACACATGGCGTTTCGCGTGAATAACGGCGGTCAGAACTGGGGAATCGCCGCCGAGGTACGGAAGACGCCTCCAGGTCTTCAAGAACGTCATCCAATTCATGAAGAGAAGATTGGCCCGCTAAGGTTGAATGTTCGAACAGCGTGAAATTCCGGCGCACTTCTTCTGGCGAATCGGCGCAACTCGCGTTTTGCTGGTCCTCTCTTTTGGGTTGGTGATGACGCGCGGGGCAAGCTCAGCCACGGAATCACCCTCTGCGGCGCAGCAAACCGCCGAGTCGTCTCCTCAACTCGGAAGCATCACACCCTATCTAGGATTGCCCATCGACCAGTTGGAGCTACCGGGCGTCCCTCCCGAAGAGTCGGCGGCTTTGCTGCAAGGCCTTCCGCTGAAAGTCGGCGAACCACTCACGCGTGACAAACTCCACGACGCGATGCAGGCTCTTTTTGCCACCGGACGCTTCGCCGACATTCAGGCGGAGGCGGATCGCACTGATACCGCTGGTGTCCGATTGCGTTTTCGAACGACTGCCAATTTTTTTGTCGGGATGGTCTTCATCGAAGGGGTCTCTCAAAATCCGTCAGCTAACCAATTAATCGGCGCAACCCGGTTGCAGCTCGGCGAACTGTCTACCAAAGATAAACTCGACCGCGCACTAGCCGGCATCCAGCGCGTGATGGAAGAAAACGGATATCACAAGTCGAAGGTTACGGTCACCGAAGAGCGCGTCGACGAGCAGCACCAGATCAACTTCACGTTTCATGTGGACCCCGGCTCTCGGGCTGTCGTCGGCGTTATCTCTCTCGAGGGCGATGCCGGTTATTCCCTCGCAGACATTCGCGAGATCGCTAAGTTGCATTCCGGCGATCCCGTCTCGTCGAGCCGCATTACGAAGGCTCTGCAGAGGATTCGTTCGCGTTATCAGAAGCAGGATCGGTTGCTGGCGCAGGTTTCCGTGGCTAGCCGTACCTATCAGGCCGATCGCAATACGGTGGACTACGCCTTCAAAATTGACCGGGGGCCCGTCGTTGAAGTTGTCTCCGAAGGCTTTAAGCTCAGCCAGCGTACTCTGCGTAAGCTGGTTCCGATTTACGAGGAAGGCGCGGTGGATGACGACCTCCTGAACGAAGGGCGTCGCAGTATCCAGAACCACCTGCAGACGCTCGGCTACTTCCAGGTTACGGTCAGCGTCAGCCAGCATAACGCGCAGGACGGGAAGAGTCTCCAGGTCGTTTATCTGATCAATCCGGGCGACCGCCACAAGTTGTCGGCGATTCGCATTTCCGGCAACAAATACTTTTCCGACGACCTGATCCGGTCGCACATGCAGACGCAATCTGCCGGCCGCATTTTCAGCCACGGACGCTACAGCGAAGTCCTGCTCGATGAAGACGTACAGAGGATTCGGGGCCTGTATCGGGCGAGCGGGTTCCGGCAGGCGGAAGTGACCAGTCAACTGGTGGAAAAATACCTGGGAGATCCCTCGCTTCTGGCCATCCAACTCGTTGTCAAGGAGGGTCCGCAGACCCGCGTGGCATGGGTTCGCATCGAAGGCAACTACACGCTCCCACAGGAACAGTTACCGGAAATTCAGACCGAGGAAAGACAAGGCTTTGACGAATCGAGTCTCGCCGAGGATCGGGACACCATCCTCGGAAAATACTTTGACAACGGTTTTCCGAACGCTTCGGTTGAGGTCAGCTTACGTTCCGGTAACCGAACCCGACAAACTGCCGCGCGTGGGTGTCACTTTCACCATTCATGAGGGAGAGCAATTCTTTGTGGACCACGTTTTTCTCGATGGCTTGCATTACACGAGGCCCGGCGTAGCGCGCCGCGCGATGCAAGTGCAGCCGGCAACGCCACTGAGCCAGCAGCAAATGCTCGAAAGCCAGCGCCGCCTTTACGACCTCGGTTTATTCAAGCAAGTTGATACGGCGATCCAGAATCCGGACGGCACCGAGTCGCGCAAAAATGTGCTCGTGACGACCCGCGAAGCGGATCGCTACACCTTCGATTACGGCGTCGGCTTGGAATTCCAGACTGGTCAGCCGTCGTTCGGAACCAACCAGCCACTTGGAGCGACGGGTGTTAGTCCGAGGGTGTCATTTGGCATCAGCCGTATCAACGTGGGCGGCCGCCAGCAAACCCTCACGTTTAAAAGCAACGTCGGCCGATTGCAGCAGCGCGGACTCCTCAGCTTTGCTGTTCCAAAATTGTTGAACCGCGACCTGCGCTTTTCCGCGACGGCCTTTTACGACAACACCGTGGACGTATCCACCTTCACCTCCCAGCGGTTGGAAGGGACGCTGCAAGCGCTACAAGTTCTGTACAAGGTGCAGGATCGCGACCTGACAACGCTCGCCTATCGCTTCAGCTACCGCCTCGTGAGGGCCAGCAGTATCGAAGTCAGCGACAACCTGATCCCGCTGTTGTCCAAGCCGACCCGGGTGGGAACTCCAAATTTTCTCTACGTTCGTAACCGGCGCGACAACGACCTGGAGAGCACACGCGGCAACTACACAACCGTTGAAGGTGGCGTGGCTGCCAGTTATTTCGGCTCTGAAGCGGATTTCAGTCGAATGCTGATCAAGAACTCCACCTACCACACGTTCTTTCGCAATCGCAGCACGGGCAGAGGTCTCGTTTTCGCGCGATCGACTACGGTCGGGTTGGAGAATCCGTTCGGAAACACCGTGGTACTGGACCCATCCGAAACAGCTTCCACCAGCAGCACTCTGATTCCCCTGCCGGAACGCTTCTTCGCCGGAGGGGGAAACTCTCATCGCGGATTTGGGTTAAATCAGGCAGGCCCGCGTGACCCGTTTACAGGCTTCCCAGTGGGTGGCAGCGCGGTCTTTGTCAATAATTTGGAGATGAGATTGCCGAACGTAATCATTCCGTTCCTGCAGGATAGTGTGGGCTTCACTCTATTTCATGACATGGGAAACGTGTTTGCGCGACCGCAGGAAATGCTGGACGCGGCTGTGCGTTTTCATCAACCGAACCAGCAATTCTGTCTCCACGAGGACACGCACTTAAAATGCAACTACAATTATTTTTCGCACGCCATCGGTCTCGGAATGCGCTACCAGACTCCGATCGGGCCTCTGCGCTTTGACTTCGGATACAATTTGAATCCGCCGGCCTTTCCGAGCTATACGAACATCACGACCAACCCAAGCACCGGGCAACAGGTTGGTCAGTTTGGGTATCAGCGCGCCGGGCACTTCAACTTTTCGTTCAGCGTCGGACAGTCCTTCTGATGAGACTTGGAATCGTCCAGTTCGAATCGATTAAGCTCGCCAAAACAGTTGCGATTTGGCTGGCGCTGGCTTTCCTGGCTACGACTTGTGCCATGGGAGGCCAGGTGGTCGACCGCATCGTGGCCAACGTCAATGGTCACGTCGTCCTTCAGAGCGATTGGGAAGAAGAACTGGACTTCGAAGCATTCTCGAACGCGCGCGATCCCGACTCCTTTACCTCCGAGGAACGTAAAGCGTCTCTAGACCGATTGATCGATCAGGAATTGCTTCGAGAGCAGGTGCGGCCTTCTCAACCGGCGCCGCCTGATCAGGTCGCGGCTCGCGTCGCCGAGGTCCGTGCATTGCACCCGGACTGCGCGACTGAAGAAAAATGGAAGGCCGAGCTCCAACGCTTTGGTCTCACCCCGTCTGCGCTCGAAAAGCGTCTGAGCGATCAGATCCAGCTCATGAGGCTCGTCGAGGACCGTCTGCGCCCCTCGATTCAGGTTGATCAAAAAGCGGTCGAAGCCTACTACAACGATCAGTTGTTGCCGGAAATGAAAAAAGCAGGCAATCGCGCGACTCCGCTGACTGAGGTTTTCGGCAAAATTAGAGACCTACTGGCGGAGAAAAAGATGAACGAGTTGCTCTCGGGATGGCTGGCCAGTCTACGCTCGGGCAGCCAAATCGTTACGCCGGACTCTGGCAGCGGAGAGCGGAACCGTTGAGCGAGCCACCGGACCGACAATCCGGCGAGCGAGGGAACGAACCGTCGACCCATCATCCCCACGAGCCAGCTTCTCCACAACGCCGGCGCATCCTTTGGAAACTTTTTCTCTCGTTTTGCGTTTTCAGCCTGATTAGTCTCGGACTGCTTGCATGGTATGTGACGACCGATTCGTTCCAGGCACTGGTCCGACGCCGGGTGGTCGCGACGATCGAGAAAATGACCGGAGGCCGCGTCGAACTGGGAGAACTCCACACCATCCCTTTCCGCCTGCGCGTCGACGCCCGCAACCTGACCATCCACGGCCGTGAAGCGCCCGACCAGGAACCATTCTTCCGCGTTGAACGCGTGCAGGCGGAGTTGAAGATCATCTCTCTTCTCAGTACCACCGTGGGATTGCATTCTCTGGAGCTAGATCACCCAGTCGTTCACATCATTGATTATCCCGACGGCACTACCAATGCTCCGGAACCCGAAGCGGCGAGAATTTCCAACCAGGGACCGGTGGAGCAACTCATCTCGCTGTCCGTTTCGCTCATCGAGGTGCGAAGGGGAGAACTTCTGTGGGAAGACAAGAAGGTGCCGTTCGAAGTTTCAGGGCTCGACCTCGGGCTGTTGATGAACTATTCGTTTCTGCGGCGGCGCTACGAAGCCCGCGTGACGGCCGGCGGTGTGACCACCGCCATCCAGCGCTATCCGTCATTTGTGTGGAAAGCTGACGCTTCGTTGATTCTCGGTCGAGGTCATGTCGACATCGGCGTTCTGAACCTGTCCTCTGGCAAGTCGGAAGTTCACTTCAAGGGCAGCCTTCAGGATTTTCACAATCCTCAGATAAGCGGCGACTATCGCGGCATCGTGGACCTCGGCGAACTCGCTGCGCTGACGCACCAGCCGCAACTTCGCCGAGGCACGGCGCAGTTTCAAGGCAACGGTTCCTGGAACCTCCAGACTTATTCCGCGCAAGGCTCCGTGCAATCGAAAGACATCGACTGGTCGAACGGGAAAGTCTCCACGCGCAATAGCCGCATCAACGCCAACCTTGCCATCACTCCGGATCGATTCCGTGCGTCCTCGATCAAGGCGAACGTACTTGGTGGCGATGTGCAGGGCGAGGTTGACGTTACGAACTGGCAGAATTCTCTGACCTCGACGCCGGTAGCCGGACGGCGCCAGGCCGCGAGGAAAGTTGTTCCTGCTGGTTTGCAGCGTGGTTCGGTTCGTGTGCTTTTGTCGGGGTTCCCGCTCCTTCCGGTGATAGAACTCTTAAGCACCAGGAAAACTCCACTCGATCGCATTGCTCTTTCCGGAAACATGAGCGGCAATGTTGAAATGCTCTGGGTAGGTTCGATCCGCGATGCCGAGACTCACTTGAAGATTGGCATCGAGCCGGCGAAATCGCCGGCTCCCGGAGAAATTCCGGTCGACGGCCACGTTGACGGCATCTATCGGGGATCGCGGGACGAATTGGAAATAACGCAACTTCACCTGAACACGAGTGGCTCCGAAATAACGGCCAACGGTAATCTCGCCGCGACTTCGCTTCTGCATTTTTCTCTCACCAGCCACAATCTCCGGGAGTGGATGCCGCTTCTTGAAGAACTCAACGGATCGCAAAAGTTGCCCTTTGCCATTCACGGATGGGCTACGCTAAACGGTACTGCCAGCGGCACCGTCTCCGCTCCCGCAGTCAACGGGAACTTCGAAGTTTATGACTTTGATACGAACCTGCCCGCGACGGAACGAACTTCGGGTCAGGTTGTGCACTGGGACGCTCTGACGAGCACGGTGCAATACTCCAGCGGTCATTTTTCTGCCCATAACGGCTCCCTGATCCACGGCCACGCGACCGCGCACTTCGATGCCAGCGCCGTCCTCACCGGAGGCAGATTTGAGGATGACGATGCCTTTGCCCTGCATGTTGATCTGCGGAACGCCGACGCAGCCGAACTCGCCCACTTTGCCGGCGTCGAGCAGCCACTCGCGGGCATGGTGGACCTGTCCGCATCAATTTCGGGGACGCCGAATAGCCCACATGGGGACGGCCATATCGAGGTTCGCAACGGGATGATCTATGGCGAGTCTGTTCCGAGGTTACGAACTGATCTTCGACTCGCGGACAACGAGCTTCAATTCAACAACGTTGATGCCAGCGCGTATGACGCTCCGTTATCGGGCAACGCTGCATTCAACATTCAGAACCGCCAGTTTCGCGCGACTTTCTCTGGACGCAACCTGAGCTTCGCTCGCTTCCCATTCCTACAAAACGGCCGTATAACCGCGGATGGCATCGCCGACTTCACCGCGCACGCGAGTGGCACTACGGAGCAACCCTCAATCGATGCGCATGTTCACATCAAGGATCTCGCCGTCGATAACGAGAAGGCTGGCGACTTCTACCTCGACGCTGTCACTCACGGACGGCAACTCGACCTGAAGGCCCGTTCCGACTTTCAGAACGCGGACATATCGATTCAAGGCAAGGTTCAACTGGAACACGATTTTCCCGCCGATCTCAGTCTGTCGTTTCATCATCTCGACGTCGATTGGCTTCTCAGGACCTACTTGCCGGGCAAAATTACGGGCCATTCTCCTCTTGACGGGACACTCCAGGTGCGCGGGCCGCTACGCACGCCAGTCGATTTGAAGGCTTCCGCTGAACTCCAGTCGTTTAGCGCTGAGATCGATCACGTGCAGGTACAGAGCGCGGAGCCTATTCGCTTCGAAGTGGCCGATGAATCGGTCACGATCAAGAACTTTCACCTCTCCGGGAGCGGCACCGACTTTACCGCTCATGGCCGAGCGCACTTGACCGGCTCGCGGGAACTGGACCTTCAGGCGGAGGGTTCGGTCAACATGACGCTGCTGCAGTCGTTCAATCCCAAAATCCTGGCTCGGGGCTCGCTAAACGTAAGTCTTAATGCCAGCGGCACGATGGACAAGCCTGTTCTTCAGGGCCGTCTGGAAGTGAAGGACACCTTCCTAAGCCATAACGACTTTCCCAGCGGCCTGAGCGATCTGAACGGCGTATTGCTGTTTGATCGCAACCGCCTTGAGATCGACAACCTCGTTGGCACCGCAGGAGGCGGCAAGGTCGCTCTGACGGGATCGGCGACCTATCAGAGCGGAGGCACGATTCTGATCGACTTGGGAGCGACGGCGCGCGACGTTCGCCTGCGTTATCCGCCAGGAGTAAGTTCCACCGCCAACGCCGACCTTCGCCTGACGGGCACTTCGAATGCAGCGCTGTTGAGTGGCGATGTCGTCGTGACCAAACTCGCGGTTACTCCTGGATTCGACTTCGGTGCCTATATCGAAAGGAGCAAGCAGGGTGGCGTGTTTGCGCAGGGAGACACCATTGAGAGCCACCTCAAACTCGACGTTCATGTCGTGACAACGCCCGAACTGCAAATGCAGACCGCCATTGCGAGGCTTTCAGGCAATGCCGATCTCAGAGTCCGCGGAACGGCCGATCGGCCGGCGATCCTAGGAAGAGTCGAGGTGTCAGAAGGCGAGATCTCGTTCAACGGAACCAAATACAAGCTGGAACGCGGCGACGTGACGTTCGCCAATCCCGCGAAGACGCAGCCGATCATCGATATGACCGCGACCACGCGCGTCCGCGACTACGACATCACCGTGCAGTTCCGCGGCGACGCGAGCGTCACGAACGGCTTGAAAGTCGCATGGCAATCGGAACCGCAACTACCTGAGGCCGACGTGATCGCGCTATTGGCGCTTGGCCGAACTCGCGAGGAGTCTGCTGCCGTGGCGAACAACGGAGGCTTCGGATTCGGTGGCGATGCCTCGAACCTGCTGATCAACGAAGCGCTCAATAGCACCGTCAACAGCCGCTTGCAGCATCTTTTCGGGGCAAGCCGCGTGAAAATCGATCCGCAAGGACTGGCGAGCGAGACGAACGTGGTGCGAGGACCGCAAGTCACAGTCGAACAGCAGGTCGCAAACAACCTGACACTTACCTACAGCACGAACGTTTCCGTATCGAACCAGCAGATCATTCAAGTGGAATACAACGTGACGCGCAACATTTCTATTGTGGCGTTGCGCGATCAGAACGGGGTTGTCAGCTTCGACTTCAAGATCCGCCGCAGAAAGAAGTGAATTCGTACCATCTGCCGCAACATCCGCCTTGACATAACTCGACAAACCAGCAACTCTATTAGTTTTTCACCACACCCTTGGAGAAAACGGGAAGGGAAGCCAAATTTGCGACTGCGGGTTTTTTACCACGACAAATGTTTCGACGGAGCGTCTTCAGCCGCTCTGTTCACCCGTTTCTACAGGGAACGCATCCGCAGCGATGTGGACTTCGTTTACTCCGGTCTATTGCATCGCGCCGGGGCGCTTTTCGACGAGAACCAGTTTGATGGCGACGAAAACGCCATCGTCGACTTCAAATATTCCAGTTCTCCGAAGATCACCTGGTGGTTCGATCACCACGAGAGCGCATTTCTTTCTCCGGCCGACGCTGCTCACTTCGAGCAGGATGCGAGCAACCGCAAGTTCTACGATCCGGACTTCAAATCCTGCACCAGCTTTATCGCCATGATCGGCGAAAAGCGATTCGGTTTCGATCCTCGTCCGGTCGCGGAGCTTGTCCACTGGACCGACATCGTCGATGCCGCGCAATATCGGGACGCCAAATCGGCCGTTGAGATGCAAGCTCCCGCGATGAAGCTAACGATGGCCATCGAAGCGTCGACCGACCGCGACCTCGTCAAGACGATGATTCCGTTGCTTGCGAACCAGTCACTGGCCAGCATTCTCGAAGAACCGTTCGTCAAAGCCGTGCTTCCGCCGCTGCTCGATCGGCACCAGAAATCTGTCGAAACACTGCGGCAACGTACCGTCGAAAAAGACGGGACGATTTTCTTCGACATCACCGATCTCGACCTCGAAGGCTACAACAAATTTATTCCCTACTATTTGCATCCCGATTCCATTTACAGTGTCGGGCTGAGCAAGAGTTCGTTTCGGGTAAAGGTTTCCGTCGGATCGAATCCCTGGTCAAAGCGCCCGCCAACCGTCAATCTCGCGCGGGTGTGCGAGCGGTACGGAGGCGGTGGACACGCGCGTGTCGGCGCCATTTCATTTGACGTGACGCAGGGCGAAGCCGCGCGCAAAGCCGCACAGGAGATCGTAGAGGAGCTGCGCGCCAGCGTTCGCGACCAAGTCCGCGAACGGGTATGAGCGCCATCGCCGTCACCATGCACCATAGAATCGACGATCCCGGACACATTCGAGGCGTGCGCACCGTCGCACTGCTCGAGTTCACGAAAGGGTTGCTGGTCGTGCTCGCGGGACTGGGCATCTTCTCCATGCGTCACAAAGACATCTGGGGAGTAACGGAAAGTTTCCTGGAATTTTTTCATGCTAATCCGAACCACAAGATAGTCGGCGTTTTCATCGATCTCGTCTACCAACTCAGTGACATCCGGCTGTGGAAGGTCGCGGTGGTGGCCGCGGTCTACGTGATCCTTCGCTTCATCGAGGCTTATGGACTGTGGTACGTGCGGGCATGGGCGGAGTGGATGGCGATTGCTTCGGGCACGATTTATATTCCGTTCGAGGTGATTGATCTGTGGCATCATCCCGCGTGGTTTCGGCTTTCGATCGTCGCAGTCAACGTGGCCATCGTGCTCTACATGGTTGCCTTGCGGTTGGAAGCGGCGAAGAAGCATGCTGCGGCGAGGCACTCGGCACAAAGTTAGGATCGGCAATCGTATTTAGAAAACATATTTAGCAAAGAATAAAATGGAGGTGGCCATGGCTTTTCCCATCAAAGTTTGCTCGATCTGCTCGGAAGAATTTGAACTGAAACCGGATAAGCCCGGCTTTGCGAACCGGTGTCCAGAGTGCAGTGTCGAAGAGTCCGGCGAAGCGGCGACCAAAGATCGGAAAGACGCTGTCGATCGCAAGACCGATGCCGAGGCCAACGCAGCGCGCCGCGAAGCGATGCGCAATCTGCTCTACCGCAAAGATAGCTAAGTTGATTTTGTACCCCCCCCCCCCCCCCCCCACTTTTTGCTTAACTTGTTCATTCTACAACTAGTTACTCACACGATCCTCAAAATAGAGGACTTAGAGGACTGGATCATCGATTTTGGCGGGTTTTTGAGGTATTTTCTGGGCACCGATGTTTGCAATTTCGCGTTGTCAAAGAAGGCGGTTGCGATGTCCGCCTCAGGAGGCGGGCACAATTCATCGACAGTGTTGCACTGCCTGCGGTGATATGTCTGTGACGGCGGTACGGGCGGATGGTGATGAAAACCAGCTTCTCGGTTCCTAGTTCTCAGTTGGAGCCCAAAAGGCGGGAGTCGTGGAATCCCACCCTTGCGCAAAGAACGCGCAAGAATGGGGCACCCTCGGTTGGGTAATGCATACGAAACCAATCGCTTCTCTAGGGTGGGCCACCCGCCCATTTGCGTCGTAGGCGAGGACGTAAATCCGTCGGATCGCTGCCGGATCCTGTCGACCAGACAATAAGCAGTTACGTGACGCCATCACCTTTTTTCCAGAGCCACTTTCCCACAACGAAACCAACCACGGAATAAAGAGCAGCGTTCATGCACCCGATTACTAGCCACATCATCGTGAAGCCTGTCGCCCCCGGCTCAGCATCAATCAATGCAGCAGAAAAAAAAGAGGGCGGACAAAGGAACACCAGCAGCATCAGTAGAACATTGAGATGTGGTGGTGACGAAGCCGTCAACTCAGTCCATGCCCAAATGACAGCGGCTATAACGAATCCCAGCACGCCAAGCCCGACCGTTAATAACCGCCTACGTTTTAGGGTCACAAGATCCATAAAGACCTCCGCTAATTTGTGCCAAGATACGACCACCCGGGCGCACCTGTAGGAACATCCCCTGTTCCCTTGCCCCAGGCACAGCTCGGAAGTGTGTAGTCAATCCCGGACGGGTGGCCCACCCTTCGTCCGCCCTCGGTGGTTTTTCGTTTCCCATAATGAAACGCGGGTGCCCCATCCTTGCGCTTTTTGCAAGGGTGGGACGCGATGCTGCTGCTAGCATGAGCTTGTTATGCCCCGAGGATTGCACCGTTCCTACGGCGCTCATCACTTGCACTTTATCACCTGTTCTTGCTATCACCGGCTGCCTCTTCTGCGATCCGCGCGGAGCCGCGACTGCCTGCTCTCTGTGTTAGAACAGACCCGAAAGAAATACCGCTTCGTGGTCGTCGGATATGTCGTAATGCCGGAACATATCCACTTACTACTCAGCGAGCCCGAAGTCGGGACGCCCTCCACCGTGATGCAGGTGTTGAAGCAGAGGACCGCCCGCGCCCTGTTGCCGAAAACAAAAGCCCGCGATCCGCGCCAGAGCCGGCTGTTTGGCGAGGTCCCGGCGCGCGTTCCTTTCTGGCAGACCCGGTTTTACGACTTCAATGTCTGGACCGCCAAGAAGCGTGTGGAGAAACTGGAGTATCTGCATTGGAATCCGGTAAAGCGCGGTCTGATGGCCGCGCCTGAGGATTGGCGATGGAGCAGTTGCCGCTTCTATCTTCTCGGTGAAGCAGGAGCGGTGGGAGTGGATCAGGGTTGGGGGAAGATGTCGGTTCAGCCGCGAGTGGCGTGAAACGCAAGAGCTCATGGTGCAGGCAGTCTGCCCGCCCACCCTTCCGCAAAGTGCGCGGAAGGATGGGGCACCCGCTTTCAATTTTGCGCACGAAAAAACACCAACGATGGAAGATGGGTGGGCCACCCGTCACTCTCCGCATTTACCTGGGCCACCGGCCCGCCCGAGAACTCTCACATTGATCAGCTTTTGCGATGGCACAAACGATGTCTCAAACTATGAGCTGCCCCGTGCGACGAAAGCGCCTTGTGTGTGGACCACTCGCCTGAGATCTGAATGCTTGCACAAACTTCCGCCAGTCTGCATAATTCATGGCCTGGTTCTGCCGGGACGCCGAACTAACATCCATCAACAACGGGGGTCTTGTAATGTTGCAATATCAAGTTGGCCGCTCTGCTTTGGCAGAGTGTGCCTGGGGGATTTTCTCGGCTTTCTTGGCGGCATTTGTATTTCTTGCCAGTGTGTCTCAGCCGGCGCGATGCCAAACTTACAATGTCATTTATAACTTCACGGGCATCGGCACGGATGGCGCCACTCCCTACGGGGGACCGATCCTCGATCCTGACCGCTCTGGAAAACTTTACGGGGCCACGTATTTGGGCGGGAGATTCGGTTCCGGAAGCGTCTACGAGCTTTCACCCTCTGGTGGATCCTGGCAATATCGCTCATTGCACAGTTTTTTCGGCCAAGCGGATGGGGCAGGGCCGGCTTTCGGAAGTTTGGCGATGCATGACGGTGCGTTATTTGGTTCGACGGAGGGTGGTGGATATTTCGGTACAGCCTTTGAAGTGGGGCCCTGCAAAAACACTTGCCCAGAGAGGGTCGTCCATGGTTTTGGCCACGGAACAGACGGCCAGGAACCCATCGGCGGAGTGGTTTTTGACCAGGCAGGAAATCTGTTTGGAACCACGCTTCTGGGTGGCGTCTATGGCAATGGCACGGTCTATCAGATCAAGCCTTCCGGGATCGAGCACGTGATCTACAGCTTCACGGGGGGCGTTGACGCCGTGAATCCGGCGGCAGCGGTGACTGCGGATGACCACGGCAATCTTTACGGCACCACTTCTTTCGGTGGCGCCAACGGCGTCGGAGCCATATACAAGCTGGCGCACACGCAATCTGGTTGGGTAGAGGCGGTTCTGTATAGCTTTCAAGGCTTGAATGACGGCCAAAATCCGGTGGGCGGTTTAATTCTGGATAAGGACGGCAACCTATACGGCGGTACTTTTGATGGCGGGATCAATGGCGGCGGCACAGTGTATGAATTGTCCCCTTCGAGTGCAGGCTGGAACTTCACCGTGCTTTATAGCTTCACCGGTGGTTACGGTGGTCTGTATAACAAACTCACCTTCGATAAGAAGGGGAACCTATACGGTGTTCTGAATGGCGAGAGCGCCTATGGCCTCGGATCGGTATTCAAGCTGACGCCGGGCCCTGGCGGTTGGAGTTATACCGACCTCCACGACTTTGCCGGCGGCAGCGACGGTGGCCAACCCTATTGCCAACTCGCCGTCGATGACAAAGGGAATGTCTTTGGCACGGCCATCATCGGCGGGAGCGATAATCAGGGCCTGGTGTTTGAGATCACGCCATAATCGTGGCAAACGGCGTGAGATTCGGCCCACACAACGAAAAGCGCGTTGTGTGGGCCACTCGCGCATTGCCGTCCTGACCCAGGGCTTACGCCCTGGGCTATTTTAATTTCGCCCCTTCGGGGCTGGCGTCCTGCCGCTCCAATGTCATTACTCATCGTCATCACTCATCGTCATTGGTTCAGGGAGCAACTGCAATCCGCTGGCGGGACGTGTGCTTTTAGGAAGTCGGCTACGCGTTTGTAGGCGTCGATCTGGTTTTCTACTTTTGAGAAGCCGTGGCCTTCGTTTTCGTAGACTTTGTATTCGGCGACTCCGCCGCGTTTTTTTACGGCGTCGACTACCTGCTGGGCTTCTTCTTTGGGGCAGCGCGGATCGTTGCCTCCGGCGAGGAGATAGAGAGGCGCTTTGATTTTGTCCACGAAGTTGATTGGGGAACGATCTTCGTAGAGCGCTTTGTTTTTTACCAGGTCGCCCATGGTGGCTAGATCGCTCTGTTGCAGCACGGGGTCTTCGTGCGCGATCTCGGTGAACCAGTTCACGAACGGGACGATCGGAACGCCCGCGGCCCAGACTTCGGGAGCTTTCGTGACTCCCATCATGGTCATGTAGCCACCGTAGCTGCCGCCCATCAGAATTAGTTTTTTGGGATCGACGTAGCCGGTTTGTTTGATCCAGTCGGCGGCTGAGAGTACGTCCTGTAAGTCGCCTCCGCCCATGTCGAAGAGATTGGCCTGCTGAAATTCTTTTCCGTAGCCGGTCGATCCGCGATAGTTGGGGGCGATGACGATGTATCCCTGATTGGCCATGTACTGGATGAAGCGGCTGAAGAGATTGATGGTCTGCGCGGTTGGTCCGCCATGGACGTAGACGATGGCGGGATGCTCGGGATTGCGTGGCAGGTTGTAGGGGACGTAGACGAAGGCGGAAATGGTCCACTTGCCGTCTTTGCTGGGATAGTGAACGAGCTGCGGCTCGACCATGTCTTCGGAGCGGACGCCGCCGACGAGAGAATGCGTGAGCTGGTGAGACTTGGAGGCGGCGAGATCGTAAACCCACAGGTCGCCGGGAGTGGTCGGTCCATTGTGGTTGTAGAGCATGCGCGCGCCGTCGTGAGTGAAGGATGAAGTGCGGCCGGAGGGGTAGTTGACGCCCTTGGGCAAGGGAAGGGCGCGCGAGTTTCCTGAGGCGATGTCGAAAAGATAGATATCGGTATTGCCGTCTACGTTGGCGGTGTAGGTGAGGAACTTTCCGTCGGGAGAAAACTCTTCGCCGGAAATTTCCCATTTGTCCTGGGTGATCCAGCGAATCTTTTTGCTGGCGATGTCGAGCAGGCCGACGTTGTCGTATCCGTTGCCGGCGTTGGAGGTGACGAGAACGCTCTTGCCATCGGGAGAAACGTCGCTGGCCGAGTAGGTGGACTCGGCTTGGTGGGGCGTCAGCAGAGTGCTCTTCGCGGTATCGACATCGACGATGAATACATTGGAGTCAGTGCCTTTTGACTGTTCTTGTGTGTAGACGATGAATTGTCCGTTCTGTGACCAGATCGGACTTACGTTCATGCGGTCGTTGGCGGTTCCGCTGGTCAGGCGCTTCACGTTGCGCAGGACGGTGTCGTAGACGTCGATCTCAAATACGGACGAGGTCTTCGGTTTAACGATGTAGGCGAGATAGCGTCCGTCGGGAGACCAGGCAGGACTTTCTTCGGAGATCTCGCGGGTGTTGGTGAGGTTGACGACTTGTCCGGACTTGGGCGAGACGAGGAAGATGTCCCATTGCTCGTCGCCGTCGTAGTCGGACATGTAGGCGATCCACTTGCCGTTTGGGGACCAGGTTGGACTGGTCTGGCGCTCGTTGCTGACGGTGAGTTGGGTGGGCCATCCTCCGGTGGAGGGGACGAGCCAGAGATTGTTGCGTCCGCTGAGATTGCTGACGAAGGCGACGGAAGTGGCGTCGGGGGACCAGGTCGAGCCTCCGACTTGGCGCGTCATATACAACTTCTCGATGGAGAGAGTCTTTTCGACCCGGGCGTCAGGCTTGGACGCGATCTGCCTGGGATCGGTGATGGCCTCGGGAGCGGGCAAGGTTTGGGAGGCCGCGGGGACGGTGGTCATTATTGTCATCATTATTGCGATCTGGATCGCGATGAGTATGACCATAACAAAGGGGGAGAGAATGCGCATGGAACCTCGAAGCCTCGAAGTGGGATAGGAGTTGGATTCACGGGAACAGCTCGATCAGTGCTGGCCGGTGTTGAATCCGGCGGTAATGGCTTCCCAGAAAGTTTGATCGTCGTAGCCCAGGGCAAAGACGGAGACGCCCATCAGGTTGTAGGTTTCGGTCAATGCGCTCTTCAGGGGGACGCTTTGGGCGTCTTCGTACCAGACGACGTGGTTGCAGCCGTTCGATGAAGTGTAGGTGAAATAGGGCGAAGAAGAGGTCACGTCCCATTGCGGGGTGGCGCCTGATTTTGCGAGGAGCGCGGGGATCTGTCTCCAATAGACCTGGACGCCGGTGTTTTTGGTGAGGTTCCAGTCGTATCCGTAAGCGGGCATGCCTAGACTGATCTTGGCGGAGGGGACAACGGAGACGGCGAATTGTACGCAGGGCTCAACCCAGTCGAGACCGGCGACGGGGCCGGGAGGTCCCCAGGGTCCGTTTTCGTCGTAGGTCATCAGCTGGAGGATGTCGACGTTCGGAGCGAGCGCTTTGAAGTCGAAGGCGCCTGCCCAGGAATCATTGGGGTCATCTTGTAACTCGGCGGGAACGGAGACGACGGTGAGGTATCCGGCGGGGCGCATGGCTTGGGCGAGTTCGCGAATAAAGGCCGTGAATTCGGCGCGGTCGCGGTGGGGAACGGCTTCGAAATCGATGTTCATGCCGGTATAGCCATAGGTGGCGAGCACGGCGAGCATGTTTTGGATGGCTTTCGCGCGAATCGCGGGATGTTCCAGGATGTGCTGGGCGATGATTGGGACGAAGCCCAGATTGCCGAAGTTAGAGACGGTGGCGAAAGTCTGCATGCCATGGGACTGCGCGAAGGCGAGTGCTGACGCGGGCGCGGTGCCGGAGACGTCTCCATTGCGATCAATCGCCCAGGTGTCGGTGGGAATCTGGTTGAGGTAGGAGGCGAAAGCGTGCAGGGAATGGCCGGATCCGGAGTATTCGTAGTAGGCCATGACGGCTTTTGGTTGCGGCTGGGCGGGAGCGGAGACGGTGAATGCGAGCAGCGGGGCGACTAGCGAAATCAGGAATCGGCCACGAATGGACATGGGAACTCCTAACGGAACAACTACGCGATAGTTCAAGACTCTCTCCAAAACTATCCGCCGAATTTTACCGCAAACTGCACATCAGAGCTTGAGGCGAAATCGAGCCTCTAATTCGCGCAGACCCAAGGCTGTGACGGCCAAAGCGCGGCTGTCGAGGTCCTGAACAAACCATTTCTTCTTCAGCGCTAGCTTGAGCAATGCAGCGGCTAGTGATCCTCCGATATGAGGACGACGTTCGCTCCAGTCAAGACACGCGAAGGCGAAGCGGCGGCGCAAGGAACGAGTGGCGTCGATGTCGATGCCGAGAGACGCGAATGCTTTGATTCCGGCGGGAGTGAGGTCGTAAGTTTCGGCGCTGCTCGTTTCGGGCATGCGTGCGGCGACAGCCAGTGCAGCGTCCTGAAACGGTCGTGGAGGGCGACTCCGATGGTTCCGGCGATATGGTCGTAGCAGGTTCGGGCGGCGCGCAGGCGCGTTGGAGTGTTGGGGACAAAGGCGTCGCGCGGTGTGCCGGCGAGAACGCTCAAGGCTTCGAGGGCGTTGCCGACGGCGGAGCCTTCGAGACTGTAATAACGGTGCTTGCCCTGGGCTGAGACTTTCACGAGGCGCTGCTGGTTCAGGCGATGGAGGTGGACGCTCGCGGTCGATGGAGTCACGTCCGCAACGGCGGCCAGTTCGGTACTGGTGCGGGCGCGGCCGTCGATGAGGCAGTAGAGCATGCGTGCGCGGGCCGGTTCGCCGATGGCGGCGGCGATTCGGGCGACGGCAACATCAACGTGGACGTGAGCGTCGGCGTCGGTATGATTGTCTACATTCATACTTTGATGATAAGCGAAGTGTTGATGTCGGGCAACTGGCAGACTGATTCCTGTGGATACGAAGAAGCCGACGCCGAGCGCAGATCAATCGGCGCGAAGCGATGGCCATGATCGGGGCGGGCGCGAGTTTCGCGGCTGGGTTTCGGGAAGCGGCGGACCCGGATCCCAACTCTTCGAGTGCTCGGATTTCGACAACGGTTTCGACAACAACAATTTCGGGGGCAACGATGACAATCACCTGTTTCATCCGCTACCAGATCGATCCGTTCCAGCGTGACGCGTTTAAGACATACGCTGAAAATTGGGGACGGATCATTCCGCGGTGCGGCGGACATCTCATTGGATATTTTCTTCCTGATGAGGGAACCAACGACGTGGCATGGGGACTGATCGCGTTTGATAGTCTCGCGTCGTACGAGGCGTACCGGACGCGGTTGAAAACGGATGCGGAGGCTCGTGCTAATTTTGCAATGGCACAAAGCAAGCGGCTGATTCTTCGCGAGGAGAGAAATTTCGTCGAGGCGGTCGACGGAACGCTGAACATGCCTTCCACATTCACGGGATCGAAGTGACTAATAGCCAAGTGGCACTTAAGAAAGACGGCCGTCGAACGCGACAGGTGATCTAATGCGAACGCAGAGTCAAAAGGGACTGGCTTTTCGCGCACTCCATGCGCGTAATCGGGCGTTCATCATCCCGAATCCGTGGGACGTGGGAACGGCGCGGATGCTCGAACAGCTTGGATTCGAGGCGCTGGCCTCGACCAGTGCAGGACATGCCTTTTCAGTGGGACGGCGTGACAACACGGTTGACCGCGGGGAGACGATGTCGCATTTGGCGGCACTTGCTTCCGCCGTCGATCTGCCAGTCAGCGCCGACCTGGGGAACGGTTTCGGAGACGCGCCGGAAGTTGTCGCAAAGACGATCAAGATCGCGGCGGAAACAGGAATTGTCGGCGGATCGATCGAGGACTCCAGTGGAAATCCCGAGAACCCAATCTACGAAATGAGCCTTGCCGTCGAACGAGTGCGCGCGGCTGCGGAAGCGGCGAGCAGGCTTCCTTTCGTTTTCACCTTGACGGCAAGGGCGGAAAACTACCTGCACGGCAAGCCGGACCTCGGCGACACGATCGCTCGTCTGCAAGCTTTTCAGCAGGCGGGAGCAGATGTTCTTTACGCCCCCGGACTGATCAACAGAGAAGACATTTTAGCGGTTGTACGCTCGCTCGACCGTCCGGTGAATGTCCTGGCTGGATTACCAGGCTTGCGGTTGAGTCTGGACGAATATACGGCGATCGGAGTGAAGCGGGTCAGTGTGGGCAGCGGCCTGGCGCGCGCAGCCATTGGAGCGGTTCTACGTGCGGGCCGCGAAATGCAAGAGGGTGGGACGTTCACGTTCTCAGAGCAGGCCGTTCCTTCGATCAACGCGGTGCTCAAGGCTTAACAGGATCGCACTGGATTGTTCTACTCGACCATGACCTGGTAGTTGCCGCCTTCCCATCGCGCGGCATTTTTCCAGAAGAAGGTGAAGAGGATCTGGCGTCCCGCCGGAAGTGTATCGGTCGGGAGATCGAGATGTTGAAGGCCCCACTTGCTATCTTCGGAGTCGCTGTCATGGGTTGTTTGCCAGTTGTCAAAACTCCAATGCACCATGGCATGGTCCATCAGCAGCAGACGTAACGTCTTTCCACAGGGCATAGTGTGGGCTTTGTTGTTGAAACGCCAGTTGAAGAATTTTGCCGAGACTTTGTTTTTGAGATAGCGCTCGATGGTCTGCGGGGGCTGATCGAAAATCTTTCCATCGAGGAGCGACCGGCGCAGCTTGATGTACTCGGCGTGAGCCCAAACCAGCGGACAGGCCGATCCGGTGCACTTGCCAGCGAAGAGTTCACGCTCGGGAATATCGGCGGCGTCCCAGACTTGCTCGGGAATCAGGCGACTGGTTCCCGTCGAGTTTTCCAAGACGCCGAGCAGCGCTTCAGCATTAGCCGGGCGTCCAGCAGCAAGTTCGTAGTGGGCGCGTTCACCAGCCAGAAGCGGCCAGGGACGGCCTATTCCGGTGCCGTCGAAGGGCGAGCCGTCTTCATGTTCTCCGTAACCATCCCCGTTGTAGCGATACCAGCCCGGACCGTTTGGCAGATTGATGCGCAACACGTGGTCGATCACTTTGACGGTGTTGAGAATCCGCGGATCGTCCGGAGCGCGAAGGCCGAAGCGCACCAGCGCGAGTGCGTCGGGACTGACGACTTCGACGGGACGCGCGTGAGGGCCGTAGGGGCGGTTCTTGATGGGAACAAAACCTTGCAGCGGAGAGGCGACTCCGTCACCGTCTTCGGGTGTGATGCGGACGTAGTAGCCTTCGACGCCCACCGCACGTGCTAGATCACTGTTGACGGCGTAGGTCCAGCGTTCGATGTTGTCGTTCCATGTGTCGGCCATCTCGCGCAAGAATTCGGCGGCGTCAGATCGGCCGACGGAATCGGCTAAGTCAGCGGCGACGAGCAACGCCGAGACTTCGGCGGCGAGGGTGAATGGGGAATAGCCTCCATCTTCTTCCCAGCGATCCTGCTGGGTGACGGGACCGCAGGCCACGATGAACTCGGCTGCCTTGCGCACCATGGGCCACCAGCGACTGGCATCGCCGAAGCAACGCGGGGCTTCGCGACGCAGCGCATCGACCAGCAAAACCGGAAAAGCAGTTTCGTCCATCTGAGAGCCGCTCCAATAGGGGCGGCCGTCCAACCACATGTTTTGTGCCCAGTGGCCATCGGCTTCTTGCGTGACCTCGAGGTAATGCAAGACTCGAAGCGCATCCTGGTGGGCGCCGGCCGCGAGCAAGCCACCGGCATTCTCGACGAGATCGCGCGGCCACACGATGTGGTAACCCCCGAGGTCTTCGTCGCCCTTGTTGAATCCCCAGGGAATCGAAAGGCTGGCGATGATACCCCCGAGAAAGTCCTTGGATTCGTGGCAACGCAGGACGGCCATGCTAACGCGGTAGAGATCTTTTTCGCGTGGCTTTGCGTCGAGCTTCTGGAAAGATTTCTGCCAGTGCTGCCACTGGAACACGTAATCCTTGCGCGTGATTTCGTAATCGGTGAGCATGGAAGAAAGGGCATGCTGGCCGGCCTCGGACCAGATGCCGCCGAAGCCGAGAGCGAGGATAAAAACGCCGCCGCAAGCCACAAGATCGATTTCCGCCGTCAAAGCTACATTTCCGTTTTCAGCGCGGTCGTACTCCCAGGTCATCTGGAAATGCTGCGAGAGGTCTTGCCAGCCATCGGAAGTGCCGGCAAATCCGACGGAGCGTTTGGGCATGGGCGCCGAGCAGGCAAGGGCGAGGGCGCAGGAATCGCGCTCAGCGAAGAGCATCGGAGTACCTTTGTAATCGCCAACCCAGCCGGTGTTTTCGTATCCCATGTTCGCCAGGTGGGACGCGAGCAAAGCGTAAAGACGGTAATCGCTCAGCTTTCCCTTGATTGGCACGAAGCGAATTTTCTGGAGTACAACGTTGCGCCAGGGATCGGTCAGCACTTCTTTTTCGATCCGGTATTCGCCGGTGATCGAAGTGTTGGTCAGTTCGTAGGCGGGCACTCCCGGTTCGATGGCGAGGTTTTCAAAGGTACAATGGCGTTTCTCTTCGGAGAAAAAATCTTTACCGTTGGTGACGAGAAGGCCGAAATCTCGAATGCAGGCCTGATCGAGGCGCGGGAAATAAATTTCGTTGAGAATGCCATGACTCAGCGTGAACCAGACGCGACTGTGAAGATTGAGGGCGCTGCCGATGCCGGTCTTGGCGCTCGAAGTCCAGCGGGGCGCGATGCCGGGCCAGCCCGGGGCGTAACGAATATTATTGCTGTCGCTCAAAGAATGTTGTCCTCGTCAATAAGCAATCTGATAAGCAGTGTGCCAGAAGATGCGGCTCCGTGTCGAAAGTTACGGACGGCCTCGGGAAATCCGCATCCAAGGGTTGATGTTTTGGATGCCACCGGATTCGCGCTACACTCCGGCTAGTGAAGAAAATAGACTCCACCATGGGCAAACAGATTACCCTCAAACCAATCTCAATGATGCCGGTCGTTCTCGTCACCCTCCTGGTGCTTGTCACAACGAGGCTCTGGGCCAGCGATCCGCGGCTCGGTACCTGGAAACTTGTTTCCGCGGATTCCGGCCTGAATCCACCAAGAGTGCTTTCCATTACCCATGCGGGCAAAGGTGTACACGTAAAGATCTCGGGTGTTCACATCGAATTTACCTCGGGCTGGGATGGGCGGGATAACCACGTACAGAATATCCCTGCGTTTAATCAGGTCGTGATGCGCAGAATTGGTAAGGACCAAGCGGAAATTAAAGAGAAAAAGAATGGGGCGTTAGTGGCAACGCTGCACGACAAGCTTTCGAGCGACCGCAAGGAGTTGACCACCACCACAGTCCAGCCAGGACGCGAAGATCAGATCACCGTGTGGAAACGGACCGGAGGCACGCCTGATTCTGGCAATCCATTTATTGGGGAGTGGACGCAGGACTTGAGCAAGACTCGATTGCGGCAAGGGCTCGTTATCAAGATTGAGCCGAACGGAAACGGCGTGCGTTTCGCGGGCGAGTTCAGCTATACGGCGAACCTCGATGGCCGGGATTATCCGCTGAAGGACTCGCGTAACGATACCGTCGCATTAGCCCTGATTGATCCCCATACCGTCACCTCAGCCTACAAACGCGGGGATGAAATCGCCGAACAAGACCGGTGGGTGGTCTCCGCGGATGGACAGGAGATGACGATGACGACCACGGGGGAGTTGGGCACAGGGGAACGAATCAAGGAACGCCTGGTCTTTCGGAAACAATAATGGAAGAAACGAGAACGCGGCCCCGTTATTGGCTCGCTGCTTTAGTCGCCGTGGTGGCGTTGGCGCTCGCTCCGTTGTCATTCCATGTTGAGCGCCACCTCGATACCGCTGTGCACCTGAAAGGCAGCGAGGCGGAATACGTTGCCGAACAGTTGGCTACCCGCTTCCACTCGCCGTTCGTGGATCGGGTGGTGCTCGTGATCCAGGGGTTGCCCGCGGCAGACTCCGACGAAGGCACGGAGGCGCTGACGACGATTGTCAGCGCACTGAAGGGCCCCGACATTTCAGCAGTCGTAAGTCGCCTCGACCAGCCCGATCCGATTTTTTTAGGAACCGGGGGCGGCACGTTTGTCCTCATCGGGCTCGCGCCCGAGAGCGGCACGCCGGAATTGATGGTCCCGAAAATTCGTGAGCAGATGCGGAAGCTCGAAGATCAGCTCCGCGGGCGCTACCCGGCGGTGAAACTGGAACTCACGGGTGAGTTGCCCCTCAACTACGATCTTCGCGAAGCCAGCTCGCATGACATCCGCAGGGGAGAGAGTCTGGTTCTTCCGGCTACGCTCATACTGCTGCTGCTGGCATTCGGCAGCGTTGTGGCGGCGCTGATTCCGCTAGCCGTTGGTCAACTCGGCATCGCTATGGCGCTGGGCCTGGTGTCGATTCTGGCTCGACGTTGGCACCTCTCCATCCTGGTTCAAAACCTTGCGACGATGCTCGGGCTTAGTCTCGGGATTGATTACGCGCTGCTCATGGTTGGACGCTTCCGTGAAGCGCTATGTGTTGGGTGCGATCCCTCGGAAGGTTCGTGCATCGCCGCCCGTCAGGCGGCGCACACACTTCTGGTGTCGGCATCGACGGTAGCGATCGGATTTGCCGCGCTGCTGACCGTTCCGATCAGCGAGATTCGCTCGATCGGCGTGTCAGGATTTGTGGTGGCGGGCACGAGCGTGCTGCTCGCGACCACTCTGCTTCCGGCGGGACTCGCGCTGCTCGGCAAGAGGATCGATGCTGGCGCTTTCGTCGCCAAATACAAATTGCGCGCGCAAACTGCCGCCGGTGCACACGACGGATGGAAACGGTGGGGCCGAGTGGTCACGTCGCATCCGTGGATTGCGCTGGGCTTGGCTGGTCTCCCGCTTTTGCTCTTGGCGTCGCAAGCGGCGCGGTTAAACACGGAGCTCCCTCGAGGGGATTGGTTACCGCCCTCGGCCGAATCTGTGAAGGCCTTTCATTCACTGGAGAAAATGGGCCGCGGCGGCATTGTCGATTCGCTGCGAGTGATATTGGAGCTTCCGTCGCAGTCGATTTCGCAAACCGATGCTGGATGGGACGCCGCTACGCGACTCTCGGCTCGACTGGCGAGCGACCCGCGGGCCGATCGCGTGCTGTCATTGGCGACGCTCACCGAGGGCCGACGCGACTTTATTGGGTCTCTCTCGTCGGAGACACGCCGGAGTTTTCTCCGAGGCGACGGAAAGGCCACGCTGCTGGAGGTCCTACCTGCGTCGGGAGTCACGCCGGCGGAACAGATTCGCTGGGTGCGCGACCTCCGCCGGCTTCAGGTCGCTGGGGTGACCGGTGTAGCCGGCGCGAAGATCAGCGTCGGTGGCATTCCTGGCCTTAACGCCGACTATGCGGATGCGGTTGGAGACCGGCTGCCGCGTGTGATCGTGCTGGTTGTGACGGCGACATTCCTGGCGCTCTTCGCCGGGTTCCGGTCGCTCTTCGCTGCCGCGAAGGCCGTCCTGCTGAATCTGATTTCCGTCGGTGCTGCGTTCGGCGCATTAGTTCTGGTTTTTCAGGAGGGACACGGGTGCCGTCTGCTGGGCGTGCCGGAAGGGACGGCGGGCGTCTTTCCAATCGTACCCATCCTCGCTTTCGCGATCGTTTTCGGTTTGAGCATGGACTACGAAGTATTTCTGGTGGCACGAGTTCTCGAATCGCGCAGGAGCGGCCTGGGTGAAAACGAAGCCATCGCCGAAGCCCTTGCGAAAACCGCGGGGCTGATCACAAGCGCCGCGGCCATCATGATCGTGGTGTTCACGGGATTTACCCTGGGTGACTTCCTGGTGATCAAGATGCTCGGCTTCACACTGGCGGTCGCCGTCTTGATTGATGCGACGCTAGTCCGGATGGTGATCGGCCCGGCTCTTCTGACTCTGGCCGGCGATTGGAATTGGTGGCCCTGGGGCCTCGATGGCGCAGAGGTCGTGGCGCAGCGGGAGAGAGAAACGATAAGCAACGTGTGACGGTCCGAAAGGGCTAAGTGGTTGTAAAGCAAAGTCCGTTCATCATAAATTCATTCCTTTGTAACCTTCCTTTAACACTTCGGCCATACAACAAGCTTGCATACTTAAAATCGAAAATCAGGAGGACTTCAAGAGTGAAATATCGCATCGCGGTGTTGTTGGCTGCCCTCGCCCTGGCGCTGCCAGCCATGGCTGAAACCACATTGAACGGGGCGGGCGCCACATTCCCATATCCCATTTATTCCAAGTGGTTCAGCGAGTACAACAAGCTGCATTCGGATGTACAGATCAACTACCAATCCATCGGCAGCGGCGGCGGGATTCGCCAGGTGACCAGTGGAACGGTTGATTTCGGAGCGAGCGACGGTCCGATGACGGATGAACAGCTGCAAGAGTCGAAGATCAAGATTGTCCACATCCCGACGGTGATGGGCGCGGTGGTACCGGCGTACAACGTGCCGGGAGTCAGCGGCGAAATCAAGTTCACTCCGGAGGCGCTGGCGGGCATATTTCTGGGCAAGATCCAGAACTGGAACGATGCGGCAATTGCGAAATCCAATCCGGGAGTGAGGTTTCCCAACCAGTCGATCATCGTCGTGCACCGTTCCGACGGGAGCGGTACCACCTACATCTTTACCGACTATCTGTCGAAGGTGAGCAAGGATTGGGCTGCGGACGTGGGGAAGGGTCCGTCGCCGAAGTGGCCTGTAGGGTTGGGAGGCAAAGGCAACGAGGGGGTGGCGGGACAGATCCGTCAACTGCCGGGATCGATCGGTTATATCGAACTGATCTACGCGTTGCAAAACAACATCGCGTTTGGATCGGTGAAAAATGCCGACGGTAATTTTGTCAAGGCATCGCTGCAGGGCGTGACGGCGGCGGCGGCTTCGGCGAAGGTGCCCGCTGATTTTCGCGTATCCATCACGAACGCTCCGGGCAAGGATGCGTATCCGATCTCGAGCTTTACCTGGTTGCTGATTCCGACGCCCGCGAAGGATGCGAAGAAGGGTCAAATCATCACGGACTTTCTGAACTGGATGGTCACCGACGGGCAGAAGATGACGAGCCAACTCAGTTACGCTCCGTTGCCGGATAGCGTGGTGGAGAAGGTGAAGGCGGCCATCAAGCAGCTCAAATAAACGAAATACAGAAATCCACGACAAACAAGAAACGGTCCCGCGTCGAAGTCCGACGCGGGACCATTTCTTTTGGTGACGGTTGTCGTTACGGGAGGTAGTAACGGAACGATGTGAAGACCATCGTGTCGATCCCGTTTGGCGATCGTCCCGCGCTGCCAGCAGCTAGGCCTCCGTCACCCGACCAGGTGTTGCGGGTTACGTAGGAAACCTGCGTACCGTAGCGGAAACTGCCTTTGGGGCCGGTGTAAAAGCGGTACCAGAAGCCGGCGGTGCCCTCGATCAGCGCTCGAGTGTCGGCGGTGCAATTGGCGAGAGCGCCAGGAGCAAAGCCTCCCGAGCCAGGGGAAACTTCGGTGTAGCAACCCGAATTCTTGAAGGTGGGAGCGCCGTAGCCGACGTTCACCCCTGTGCCGTTGAGAGCGTCGAAACTGTACGAGCGTCCGGCGTATTCAGCTCCGCCGTATCCGAAGATATCGAGCTTCTTGCTCAGATGCAACTCGAGGGTGCCCAAGCCTTGGAAGTTCTTGATCAGGTGAATGGTACCGTCGGCGTTGACGGAGGCATCGGGAAGGCCTCCGGCAGCGTAGCGGCCGATTCCGCTGCCGCCCGTGCCTTTCACGCCAAAGGTAACGCGCTTGGCGATGTTCCAGCGAGCGCTCGCGCCGAGACCGCCGCCTTCCTTGGAAGAGTTGTACGCTCCGGTTGCGCTCGTCGCGCCGGTTGCGGTGCACAAGGGTGTGCCTGCTGCAAACTCGACGCAAGGGAAGACGCGACCGGTGAAGCGATCAAGCAGGCCAAAGATTTCGTAGTGACCGAAGCCGGGATCAAAAGCGATCTTAGCGATGATATCCGGTGAAGGATTAAACGAGTAGGTGGCCGTCGTGTTGTAGCTGTTGCTGGCGCCTAAATTGCCGAGCAAGAAGTTGTTTGCGTTGCCGTGTGTGGCGACCGTGGCTTGCTCATTCTCGATAGAGATACCAATCGCAACCTTGTCGCCGAAGCTCTTGGTGGCGCGGAGCCCATACTGACGCGCGAAGTTGAAGCCGACGTTGTAGGTCGGGTCGATCGTCTTGGGCCGGACGTCGTTGGTTTTGCCCATGTCGTCATCGACGGTGATGCCTTTCGAGTTCTCGGTGACGAGGCTCCACATCTGGCCGCCGGCGAAGCTGAATCCGTTGCTGAACTTCGCCTGGGCCCACGCCTGGCGAAGGCGGAGAGTGTAACTGTTGGTCGAGGTAGGCGTGGAGGTGACGCCGGCAGAGAGAAAGTCGGCCGACACGTAGCTGGAAAGATTTACGTTGCCGAGGCGACCATCCACAAAGGTCGTGATCTTGGACTGGCGGCCGGATCCGAAGAATTCCGAGATCTGGCTCTGCGAAGCGCCCGGCATCGTCAATGAGTTAAAAGGAGTGGGTAAGTCAGAACTCAAGGCGCGCGACCGACGCACGAACTCGGCAGCGGCGTATCCGCCGGGGGTGATGTTGATGCCTTTGAAGCGGATGGTGATGGGGCTCTCCATCTGCTTGTTGTACACGTCGCCGGCGACGATGCTGGAGGACTGGGTTGCGTCTTGCTGGGTCAACACGGCGTTCTGCAATACCGCGCCGTCGGTCAGAATGCCAGTTGACTTGTTGAGCGAGGAAGAGCTCACTGCTTTGAGGTCAGCCACATCGCTCTTCAACTCGCCGACCGTTTCCTGTTGCTCGGTGGCCTGGACTTGAGCTGCAGTGGCTTTGTTGGTAGCTTCGGTCGCCGCTGCCTGGGCCTGCTGCCAACTCTGCTGCGCTTGCTGGAGCTGCTGGCTCAGTTGCTGGATTTGAAGTTGTTGGGCCGCAATGGCTTCTTTGAGCGCCTGAACGTCTGCAGGAGTGATCGCAGGCCGCGCTGCGGCGGTGGCATGCTTTGTGGTTGAGCGGGACGCAGGGGTGGGTGCGTCCGAAGTTTGTGACCAGGCGCCGGCGGAGACTGCCGCCAGGGTCAGGGCCGCTAGAAGAAGTTGCGTGGCTGATTTCATTGGCTGTTCTGCTCCAAGTGATTGAGAGATTTCGGGATGCGATGTTTGTTTGTAATAAAGTCGATTCAACTAATAGACTTTATCAACATTGAGGACATTAGCACCCGGCCTTCCATTTGTCGATCTCGACCTTATTTCGCTAAGCCCCATCGATTCATGGTCCTGCAGTCCTCCGTGCCGATCCGTCGGGGCCGCTCGGTGCGCAGGGAATTGCACTTCGAGGCAGGAAAGCTTCTTCGCGCCGGAGGATGTTGGCGCGCCCAAATTGGTATACTGTAGGTTCGGAGCGTCGGGCCGTTTCTGACCCTGGGCAATTCGAAAGAGTTTCGGTACCCGAAGATTGTTGGCTTGAAGATCGTGGGCTTTCAGGCCAAAATCCCGAACGCGACGTCCAATCATCAACTTCCCATCGACTGACACAGTACGGTTTGAAGACTATGGCTCGACAGAGTGTGAGCAACCGCGCGACCCTCCTCAACCGCGAGGCTTCGTGGTTGAAGTTCAATTGGCGGGTGCTCGAAGAAGCCGGCGACCTGCGGAACCCGGTGCTCGAACGGTTGAAATTCCTCGCCATCTCCGCCAGCAACCTCGACGAGTTTTTTGAAGTCCGTGTGGGTGGGTTGCTGCAGCAACTGGAAGACGGCCACAACTCGACTACTCCCGATGGCCTCACCATGATGGAAGAGCGCGACCTGATCAAGGACGCGACGCACGAGTTCGTGGAAGAGCAATACTCGTGCTGGAATGAACGCCTGCGACCTGAGCTTACGGAGCAGGGAATTCGAGTGCTCCGCATTGACGAGATCGACGACGCGGGCATGGCCTTCGTCGATGACTACTGCGAGCGAGAGCTTGATCCGCTGCTGACCCCGGTAACGGTGGACCCGGCGCATCCTTTTCCGCGCGTTATCAATAAGGCGCTGTGTGTGGCGCTTCTGCTGCGCCGGCGCCGGCGCTCTTCTCTGACGTATACGGGAGTGGTGACGGTTCCGCGATCGCTTCCCCGGCTGGTGCGATTGCCATCGGCGGGAACCATCGATTTCATCTTTCTTGCCGATCTTGTCGTGCATCACGCCACGCGCATGTATCAGGGATACGACATCGTTTCGTCGGCCGCGTTTCGCGTCACGCGCAACAGTAACCTCTATCTGCAAGAAGAAGAATCGCGCAATCTGCTGGAGTCGGTGCGCGCCGAGTTGCATAACCGCCGCAAGGGTGACGCGGTACGAATGGAAATTGAGTCGGAAGCGAATCCCGAAATTATCGAGCGACTGGGAACAGTGTTCGAACTGGAGCCATGGCAGATTTTCCCAGTCAACGGTCCGGTGAATCTGTCGCGCCTGTTCAACATTTATGACGAAGCGGCGCGTCCCGACCTGAAGTTCCGGACGTTTGTTCCGCGCGAACTGCGCCTGACCGCCAAGTCGCAAGATTTGTTCGAGGAATTACGCCGCCACGACATTTTGCTGCACCATCCTTACGATTCCTACGATGCGGTCGTCTCGTTCATTCAGTCGGCGGCAGAAGACGAGCGCGTGCTTTCCATTAAGCAGACACTGTATCGAACGAGTGAACATTCGCTAATTGTGCCGTCGCTGATCGCTGCGGCCGCGCATAAGGAAGTCACAGCGGTCGTCGAACTGAAGGCGCGTTTTGACGAAGCGTCGAACATTCGCTGGGCTCGTGATCTGGAAGATGCCGGGGTGCAGGTGTTCCACGGATTGGTCGGGTTGAAGACACACTGCAAACTATCGTTGCTGGTGCGGCGCGATCCGGATGGGGTGGCGCGGCAATACGCGCATCTCGGGACCGGCAACTACAACGCGACGACGGCGAAGATCTATACCGATCTGAGCCTGCTGACCGCCGACCCTGCGATTACGGGAGCGGTGCACAATGTGTTTAGTTTCTTAACGGCCTACGCGGAACATCCGAACTATGACCCGCTGCTGGTGGCTCCGCTGGACCTGGCGGAAAAATGCATGCAGCTGATTGAACGGGAAGCGGAGCACGCGCGGGCAGGGCGCCCGGCGCGCATGATCGTGAAGAATAATTCGTTGCTCGATGCGAACATGATTCAGGCGCTTTATCGGGCGTCACAGGCTGGCGTGGAGATCGATTTGATGGTGCGCGGCATCTGTTCGCTGCGGCCGGGGATTCGGGGTCTGAGCGACCGTATACGGGTGCGCAGCATTGTTGGGCGCTTCCTCGAGCACAGCCGCATTTATTACTTTGAAAACGGCGGCGAGCCTGAAGTTTATATGGGCAGCGCCGATTGGATGCCGCGCAATCTGCACGAGCGGGTTGAAGTCCTTTTCCCCCTGAAAAACCCGTTGCTGCGCGATCGCGTCATGCATGAGATTCTGGCGGCGTATCTTGCGGACAATGTGAAAGCGAGATTCCTGCAAAGCGATGGACGCTACCTGCGTCCATGGCAATCGCCGCGGGGACGGAGCAAGCGTCCTCCGAAGGGTGCGGACGCTTTTAGCGCGCAGGATTTCTTCATCGGTCTGGCGGAAGGCAGTCGATCACCCGACGAGATACCGAGCCCGGTTGCCGCTGGTAGAACTTCGGTTTTGCGATCTGGTGCTGCGCTTTCCGGCAGGCGAGTGATTGCGGGAAGGGATAAGTAACCGGAAATGTTTCTTTATTTTTTGCGTCACGCCAGTGCCGGACAGCAGCTGACCACGGCAAAAAAGGACGAGAAGCGGGGACTCGACAAGGACGGCATCGAGCAGTGCGGCTACATTGGCCGCGCGCTGGCAGCACTCGGAGTGCAGGTGGAGATCATTGTCTCGAGCCCGCTGAAGCGATCGACGCAGACCGCCGCTCTGGTCGGGAACGAGATGGGGCACGAAGGCAAACTGGTGATTGAGAACGCGCTGCGACCGCAAGCGAACTTTTCAGATTTTCAGAAAATGCTGGAAAAATATGCGCGGCAAGATTCCGTGCTGCTGGTAGGGCACAACCCGAACTTGCGCGAATTTCTGGGTCGAGTGATCAGCGATAGCGGATGCGAAGCGGTGGTCGAATTAAAGAAAGGCGCGGTCGCGAAAGTTGAGATGCGGCGCAATTCCGGGTCGCTGAGCTGGTGCATCACTCCGCGCATCCTGCGGACGCTTCACGCTGCCGCCACTGAGAGTTCGCGTCCGAAGACTTCGCGGAAGTAAGCACGATCTTTCTCAATCGCCCAGACCTCCAGTTCCACACTCGCTTTTCCGCGCGGGCTTAGCGCCATCGAGACTTTTCCGTTCCTGGCTGACACGTTTACCTTTTCTACCGACTGACTTCTGCCCATATTCATGGCCCGTGCGATACGGAGCAGGACGGAAGCTTTGGTTACATTTTCCTGCTCTTCGGGAGTTAAGGCGCTCATCGGGCCGTCTCCGGGAGTGGGTCGTGACTTGCCGAGGTAGCGCGCGATCGAGCCGATAATGCGGCGTTGCTGCGGCGTGTAGCCCAGGATTTCCGAGTTCGCAATGATGTAGTACGTGTGACGGTGGTGGCCGTTGCGGTTCACGTAATCGCCGACTTCGTAAAGCATCGCGGCGGCGGAAAGCCATTCATGATACTCAGGAGGAAGCTGGTGGACAGACTTCAACGCCGAAAACAATTGCAGGGCGGAGTCCCGCACGTGCAAGGCGTGATGGAGATCGACGCGATAGTGTTCGACGGCTCGCTTGATCGATTCCCAGCGTTCCGATTCGATGGCGCGACCGGAACGGGTGCTGCGATCATATTCGGCAGCCATCTGCGCCAGGATGCCGTCGCGCAGTCCGAGGGCCGAGTAGCGAAAGCCGGCAAGGTGGCAGCGCTCCATCAACTCGGCGTAGACCACGGCTCCGGCACAAATAATCTCAGCGCGGCGGGGTCCGATGCCCGGGACCTTTCGCCTTTGATCGAGGGTCAAACGGGTGATGAGTTTGGCGATGCGGCGAAGCATCTCGCGCGTGACATAATTTGCAGAGCGGGTCGCAGCTCGCTTTCTTGGGCGCGCCAAGTGACCGGCTACGCCGACGAGCGCGGCGGCCGTGCCTGACGTGGCAATCACAGCGCCGACGCGGGCGGACTTGATGCGATCCTGAATTCTCGTCACTTCGCGGGCAACAAATTGGGTGAGCTGTTTCAGTTCACTCTTACGCGGAGGGTCGTGGTGGAGAAATTCGCTCGTCAGACGCACAGCTCCGAGAGGCAGGCTCACCGTGTCTCGAAGTTTTCCTTCGCGGGACAGCGTGAGTTCGCAACTGCCGCCGCCTAGATCCATGAGCAGAACGCTTTGAGCGCCGAGGCGGCTGGCGGAAATGATGCCGAGGTGAATCAAGCGGGCTTCCTCGAGGCCAGAAATAATTTCGATGGTCCATCCAGTGGTGGAGCGCACCCATTCGAGAAATGTCCGCGAATTGCGGGCATCGCGGAGGGCCGCGGTTGCGACCACCTTCACCGAATCTGTGCCGCATTCTTGTGTCGATCTGTGGAAACGGCGAAGGACGCGAACCGTTTCAGACATGGCCTCAGGCGAAAGCAATCCGCCGCTGAAGACACCTTCGCCCAAGCGCGTGACTTCGCGGTCCTCATGGATTTCCTTGAGGCGCCCAGCGTGGAGGCGAGAAATTTTCAGCCGGACCGAATTGGATCCGATATCGATGGCGGCAAACGTGGGCATAGACGAATCGAGGGTGACGAGCAGTATTGTGACACACCGGCTTCGAGCGATGAGCCTCGCGCGAGCTGATTGGGTATGCTCGGAGCTCGACGGGGCCGCTTTTTAACCGATTTGTAACAACCGTCTGCTAGCCTAATGGGCGAATGTCAAATCAAGCCCTGCCCCGGCCGCGTTTCAACGCTCCCGAACCGGAGCGCGGCTCCAAGGCCGCACTGAAAATCGAAACCAATACGGGTCCGTTGTTGCAGGGGAAAGTCAGCGAAATCCCTGACAATATTTTTGGTGGGGCGATGCGGCTCTGCGGCCTGGCAGTGGTTGTGCTGCTCGGCCTGATTGTTTACGAGTTGGTGATCGGGTCGGCGTTGTCCTGGCACGCCTTTGGTTGGAAATTCTTCGGACAATCGGATTGGAATCCCGTAATGGATCAGTACGGCGCCCTGCCGTTCATCTACGGGACACTTGTATCGTCGTTGCTCTCGCTGGTGATTGCGGTACCCCTGGCGGTCGGCGTGGCTGTGTTTATCACGGAAATGTGCCCGGTCGGGTTGCGCGGCGCGCTTTCTTTCACGACTGAGCTGTTGGCCGCGATTCCGAGCGTTGTCTACGGACTTTGGGCAATCTTCGTACTGGTGCCGATACTGCGGCAATACGTCCAGCCGTTTCTTGCCACTACTCTTGGTTGGACGGGCCTGTTCAGTGGACCTCCCTATGGAATTGGGATGTTGGCCGCCGGAGTGATTCTGGCCATCATGGTGATTCCGATCATTTCTTCCATCACACGCGAAGTGCTCACGGTTGTTCCGCAGCATCAGCGGGAAGCGGTATTGGCGCTTGGGGCGACGCGGTGGGAGATGATCCGCATGGGCGTGCTGCGCAACGCGCGGGCGGGAATCGTTGGCGCGATTATCTTGGGTCTTGGCCGCGCGCTCGGCGAGACGATGGCGGTCACGATGGTGATTGGGAACCGTCCGGAAATTGCGAAGTCGTTATTTGCTCCCGGATACACCATGGCCAGTGTGCTGGCGAACGAATTCAGCGAAGCGACTGGCGATTTGTATCTCTCTGCCCTGATTGAAATAGGACTGGCGCTGTTCTTTGTCACGATCGTGGTGAACGCGTTCGCACGCTTGATGGTGTGGAGCGTGACGCGCGGACAGCCGTCGAGAAGCGTTGCCTAGACTTGCTTTGTAGCCATGACGGATACGAACTCTAATTCGAAGACGGTGACGACTGCGCAAGTCGTTATCCCGCCCTTTAGTTTTCGGCGGCGGGCGACCGATCGTCTGATGACCGGGGTTGCCGTTCTTACGGTCGTGCTGGTCCTGTTGCCGCTGTTTGCGATCTTTGCCTACCTTGTCTACAAAGGAATCGGTTCGATCAATATCGCTTTCCTGACGCAAACTCCAAAGCCGGTCGGGGAACCGGGCGGCGGTATGGCGAATGCGATTATCGGCTCGATGGTGATCCTGGCGCTTGCCAGTTTGCTCGGCGTTCCGCTGGGAATCGGCGCGGGTGTCTTTCTCTCGGAGTACGGGCGAAATCGGTATGGAGATGCGGTACGCTTTATTTCTGACGTCCTCAACGGCGTACCGTCGATCGTCATCGGCATCGTCGCCTATGCACTGGTCGTGATTCGTCAGAAACATTTTTCGGCGCTGGCGGGCGGTGTTGCGCTGGCGATCATGATGATTCCGACGATTGCCCGTACGACGGAGCAGATGCTGTTGCTGGTGCCGCAGGCGATTCGCGAGGCCGCATTTGGCCTGGGAGTTTCGCGCTGGCGCACTACTCTCTCCATCACACTGCGCACCGCTACCTCGGGAGTGATCACAGGTGTCATGCTGGCCTTCGCACGCGTGGCTGGAGAAACGGCGCCTCTGCTCTTCACGGCGTTTGGCAATCAATTTTGGAATTGGGATCCGGGCCAGCCGACGGCGGCTTTATCGCTGCAAATTTTTACGTACGCGATCTCTCCCTTCGACGAATGGCACCGGCAGGCCTGGGCGGGAGCGCTGGTGCTTGATTGTGCTCATTGTGGGCGCGGTGGCAGCCGTTCGCATCGCGGTAAGGCACGGGACATTGTCGGGGGCCTGATGCATTTGACAGGAATCGGTAGGAGCTGAGCGAGTTATGGGCGTCGGAATTAAAGTCGAGCACTTGAATGCGTTTTATGGCAAGACGCAGGCGCTGTTCGATATCAACATTACGGTGCAAGCGAACCACGCGACCGCGCTGATTGGGCCTTCGGGATGCGGGAAGTCCACGTTTATTCGCTGCTTGAATCGGATGCATGAGACGATTCCAGACGCGCGGGTCGAAGGCAGCGTGCGCATCGGCGAGCTGAGCGTTTATAACGGGACGTCGGCGACGCAGCTGCGGCGGCGCGTCGGCATGGTGTTTCAGAAGCCGAATCCGTTTCCGACGATGTCGATCTATGACAACGTGGCGGCGGGGCTCAAGCTGAATGGTTTCACCAATCGGAAACAGCTGGAAGAAATCGTCCACAAATCACTGATCAGTTCGGCACTCTGGGACGAAGTGAAAGACCATCTCCACAAGAAATCGGGTGCCAGCCTCTCAGGCGGACAGCAGCAGCGCCTTTGCATCGCCCGCGCTTTGGCGGTGCAGCCGGAGGTTTTGCTCATGGATGAGCCGTGCTCGGCGCTCGATCCGATCTCGACCGGAAAGATTGAAGAGCTGATATTTCAATTAAAAGAGCAATACACAATTGTGATTGTGACGCATAATATGCAGCAGGCAGCCCGTGTGGCCGAATTCACGGGATTTTTCCTGCTGGGCAAGATGATCGAGTTCGACAAAACCGAAAAAATATTCACAAATCCCTCCGACAAACGGACGGAAGATTATGTGACGGGTAGATTCGGTTAAAAGAGGCTGGCATGATGCGCACGCGGTTTCAGCAGCAGATGGAGGAACTCCGGGAGAAATTGCTTCGCATGGGCGGCCTTGCGGAGCTGGCGGTCGATCGCGCCTGCCAGGCATACACCGAGCGCGATTTGACGCGCTGCCACCTTGTGCTCGAAAACGAGAGTTTGATCAATGCCGGTGAGCGTGAGATCGACGAACTGGCCTTCGATATTCTCGCGACGCAACAGCCGGCGGCCACCGATCTGCGATTTATCCTCGCTGTCACGAAGATTAACGCCGATCTGGAACGGGTCGGCGATCAGGCAGTCAACATTGCAGAGCGGGTTATGGATTTGATCGAGCTGCCGGCGGTCGAGTTGCCGGTCGATATCGGTCGCATGGCAACGGCCGTCAGCGCGATGGTGCGGCGGGCTTTGGAATCGTTCGTTGAAGGCAAAGCCGAACTGGCCCAGGCCGTTTTGGAGATGGACCATGTTGTTGATCGGATGCGCGACGAAGCTTTTATCGTGCTCGTGCGAAAGATGAACGAAGAGCCGCAAGCCACTCAACAGGCGCTAGATGCGCTGCTGGTTGCGCGCAATCTGGAGCGCGTGGCCGACCACGCCACGAACATCGCCGAGGATGTAATTTTCTGGGTGCTCGGAGCCGATGTTCGCCATCACGCGCAGGCGGCGGGCGCAGCTCCGCGGCCGGAACGCACGGAAGCGTAGAGGCACAGCATAGCTCTTGCTGAAACGCGACTCGCGTTTTTCCTCCTTGCCACTCGTTCTTCGCTCATCCTCTAGCGTGCGATACACTAGTGCCGCAATGAGCAAGAGAATCCGTGTTTTTGCCACCTGCGACATTGGAGACGCCCTCAACATTCTCCGCCAAAAAGGATACGAACTCGAGGTCTATCCCAAGCCCGAGGCTCCTGCGAAAAGCTTGATCGTAGAGAAAGTGAGGTCTGGCATTGGTGGCCTGGTTACCACGCTGCGCGATGCGATCGATGCTGAGGTTTTTGCCGCCGGAGCGGGCACGCTTAAAGTCGTCGCACAGTTTGCCGTTGGATTCGACAACATCAACCGCGCCGACGCTAACAAATACAAAATTCCGTTTACGAATACTGCCGACGTGCTTACCGAGGCGACGGCGGAGTTCGCGTTTTTCCTGATGGGCGAACTGGCGCGCCGACTTTGGCCCGCCGAGCAACTTTGCCGCGAAAACCGATGGGGATATTGGCATCCGTATTTGCCGTTTTTGGGCGATGAAGTCACCGGCAAAACCATAGCCATTATCGGCACCGGGCGCATCGGTCTCGCGATGATCAAGAAATGCGCCGGATTTGACATGAACATTCTCTGCTTCGATCCGGCGTTCGAGAACCACGATTACGTCAAGGCTATCCAGGAAACCAGCGATCTGCGCTTTGAGCGCGGCATCAGCCGCGAAAAAACGACAATTCGCTACACGACATTGAACGAAGCCCTGAGCGCTGCGGATTTCATCAGCCTGCACGTACCCTTGCTGCGCGAGGGCGAAAGCGCCACGCCGACTTACCACCTGATCAACGAAACTACGCTGCGGATGATGAAGCCGACCGCGATGGTGATTAATACGTCACGCGGCCCGGTGGTGGACGAGATGGCGCTGGCGCGCGCTTTGCGCGAGAACTGGATCGGTGGAGCGGCGCTCGATGTATACGAAAAAGAACCGCTCCCGGCCGATTCGCCGTTGCGCGATCCGGCGATTGCCGACCGCTGCCGCTTGCTGCCGCATTTCGCGAGCGCGGCGCGTATCACGCGGCTGTCGCCGGACCCGAATAAAGGCATGGCAGGGCGCTGCGTGCAGGGGCTCGTTGATGTGCTGGAAGGGAATTACGGTGGGGATATTACGAAGATGCCCTATGTGGTGAATAAAGAGGCGTTCGCGAAGTAGGAACGCCTTCTCGCGCACCTTGTGATGGACTGATCCAACCTGCTACTCTCGGCTTTTGCTCAAGCCATGAAAACAATTAAATGGATTTTCGCCGGTATTGTCTGCCTGTCGCTCAGCGTTCAGGCTCAGGTCAACGACCCAGCCCGGGTGCTCAAAGTTCTGCCCGCGCCGAAAGAAGTCCGCATGGGCGAGGGCAAAATGATCGTCAAGCCATCGACGGTGATTCTTATCGGCAGCGGTGAAGACCGAACCGCTGCGGAAATGCTGCAGACGGAAATTCACGATCGGACGGGGATGAAGCTGGCGATCGAGCCCGCGACGGCTGCTCCTAAGGGGAGCGGTCATATTTCGCTCGGGCGGCTCACCGACCGCGGTTTGCGCTCTTATCTCGATGCGCAGGGCGTAAAACTCGATGAAATGGGCAATGCCGACCTTGATAAGCAAAGCTACGTACTGCGCTCGACCGAGTCTGGAGTGCTGGTCGCGGGTCGGACGGCGCAGGGGTTGTTCTATGGCGTGCAGACGCTTCGTCAATTGCTTCTTCCCGAAGGCCCGGAAAGGAAGACACTCGCCATTCCAGCGGTCGCGATCCGCGACTGGCCGAGCATGGAGTGGCGCGGGGTGAGCGACGACATCAGCCGTGGGCCGATTCTGACGCTGGATTATTTGAAGACGCAGATTCGCACGCTCTCCGAGTACAAGATCAATTTGCTCGGGTTCAACATGGAACACGTTTTCGATTTCCAGACGCAACCGCTGGCTTCGCCAAAAGGGAAAGATCCTTCGAGCACGGCTGCGATGACTGCGGCGGACATTAAGGAACTGGTCGAGTATGCGGGGAAATACTACGTCACGCTCTTGCCCGAGCAGCAGGCCTTTGGGCATCTGCATCAGTTGTTGAAGTATGAAGTTTATTCGGATGTGGCCGAAATGCCGCATGGGCATGTGCTCACACCGACTAATCCGAAGACTTATGATTTTATTCGGCAGGTCTACGGTGAAGTGGTGCCGCAATTTCCGGGACCGTTCTTTCACATCGGGTCAGACGAAGTTTTCGAACTGGGGCTGGGCAAAACGAAAGACCTCGCTACCCAGCAGGGACTTGGCCGCGTATATCTCGAACATCTGCAAAAAGTTTTCGAGATCATGCAGCCCTATCACAAGCAGTTGATGTTCTGGGGAGACATCGCCGTCAAGTATCCCGAGTTGCTGACGATTCTTCCGAAGGACATGATTGCGGTGCCGTGGGACTACGATCCGAAGCCGAGCTACGAGAGCATCATTACGCCTTATACAAACGCTGGCTTGCGAGTGGTGGTGGCGCCTGGAGCGGGCAACTGGCGCGAGATGTGGCCGGATTTCGAAAGTGCGTTTGTGAACATCCGAAATTTTGTACGCGACGGGCAAAAGCACCAGGCGCTCGGCGCGCTCAATACCACATGGAATGACGACGGTGAAGCGCTGACAGACATGACATGGCCAGCGCTGGTCTTTGGGGCGGCAGCCAGTTGGCAGCCGGGAGAATCGAGCATCGACGATTTCAAGAGCTGCTACGACTGGGCTTTTTACCGGAACGAAGACAGCACGTTCGCCGGCGCGATTGGGGATTTGAGTCACTCGCACACGCTTCTTGCGGGTGTGAAACTCGAGGACATGACCAACGAACTGTTCTGGACTGATCCGTTCAGCGAAGCCGGCGAAAATATGGCGAGCACCGCGCTGCCCGTTTCCCATGATCTACGAACTGGTGCAGAGCACGCGGCGGAGGCGTTGCTGCGCAATCGCGGCAAGGCGCATCTCCACGCCGGCACTCTCGACGACATTCTGCTTGCGGCGTGGCATCTCGACGCGCTGGGGATGAAGATTCAGTTCACTTCCGAAATCAGCCACTACTACTGGGACGCTTATCAGAATGCAACCGACCAGACGCGGGCGCAGCATGATCTTGACGAGATCGTAGACATCAACGGGCGCTTGCAAAGCCTGCGCGATGCGATTACAGAGACGCGGGGCCTCTACGCCACGGGATGGGCGCGGGAGAATCATCCGTATTGGATCGACAACGTTCTGATTCGCTACGACAACCTCGCTGGGGAAGTACAAGGGAAGATTGTCGCGGTGCAGGCGGCGCAGCGGCAGTATTGGAATACAAAGACCTTGCCTGCTCCGGAATCGTTGGGGTTTTTCCTGAAGTAGAATTCGATTGGCCCGAACCCCAATGTTTTCAGAGCGCACAAACTGGCAGCTCAGTTCGAACGCTCTGACGCGGGCGATCGAAGAGGCGCGCGCTTCGGGGGGGAAATTACTCGATCTGACGATCTCGAACCCTACGGAAGCGGGAATTCGTCCCGCTGCAGATGCTGTGCTTGCCGCATTGTCGAAACCTGCCGCGATGCGTTACGATCCGCAACCTCGCGGATTGCTCGAAGCGCGGCAAGCCGTCTGCCGCTACTATCGCGAGGCGCACGATGTCGATCTCGATCCTGAACTCCTGATTCTGACGACCAGTACCAGCGAAGCCTACTCATACGTCTTTCGTCTGCTTTGCAATGCGGGAGACGAGATTCTGGTGCCGAAACCGAGTTATCCGCTGTTTGAGTTTCTGGCCGATCTGGCCGACGTGAAGCTCGTGCCGTATCCGCTGCTCTACGATCACGGATGGCAGATCGATTTCGATTCGCTGGGAAGGGCTGTTTCTCCTAAGTCGCGCGCTGTCATTCTTGTACATCCGAATAACCCGACGGGGTCGTATGTGGCAGATGCGGAAGCCTCGACGCTGAATATTTTGTGTAGCGAGCGCGGCCTTGCGCTGATTGCGGATGAGGTGTTTCTTGATTATGCGCACGACGGCAGGCATCGCCGGAGCTTTGTTGCCAACGATGCGGCGCTCACGTTTACCTTGAGCGGAGTTTCCAAGATTTCTGCGCTGCCGCAGATGAAGTTGGCCTGGGTCGCGACGAGCGGACCGAACAAGACCGTCGCTGAAGCTGGTGCGCGGCTGGAAATTATCGCGGACACGTTCCTCTCGATGAACGCGCCTGTCCAGCTTGCGACATCTGTGCTGCTGGAGCAGCGGAAGCAGGTTCAGCCGACTCTTCTCGATCGTGTGCGCGCGAATCTCGCGGAACTTGATCGTCAGTTGGTGGGTCGTCCAGCTTGTACACGACTGCTGGTCGAGGGCGGATGGTATGCAGTGCTGCGCGTGCCCGTCCTTGGCAGCGATGAAGAACTAGCGATTCGTTTGTTGCGCGAGGCGGGTGTCAGCGTCCATCCCGGACATTTTTATGATTTTGCGGGCGAAGGACATCTGGTGCTCAGCCTCATCGCCGAACCAGATCCGTTTCGCGAGGGAATCCGGAGGATGCTTCCATTGATTTGTGGGTGATTCTCGCGTGACTCTCGCAGCCGTTCTCGGTCACCGCTCCGCTCGAGCCGGCTGAAGGGCCTTGATCAGGGATTGGAAGTCCGGTGGGAGCGGGGACTCGACTGAGACGTTCTCTCCCGTGCGGGGATGAACGAATTGCAGGCGGGCCGCATGAAGCGCGACCCGATCAATGCGGCGCTCTTTCGCTTCCTCTTTATCGTACTTTCGGTCGCCCACGACGGCGTGGCCGAGCGCGAGAAACTGCACCCGGATCTGATTTTGTAGTCCGGTGATCAGCGTGACTCTGACGAGCGAAGCGCCCCGTAGACGGCGCTCGACGACATAGCGAAGTTCGGCGCGAGTTCCTTCGGGGTCACTCGCGTTGGTCAACTGTTGAAACATTCCTTCGCGCCGGAAATAGTGGATCAGCGTCGCTTCTTTTTGCGCGAGGTGTCCTCGCACCACAGTCAGATATTCCCGCAATGTGGTGTGGGCTAGAAACTGCCGCAGAAGTTTGTGGCGATCGGCATCAGTTTTCGCAAAGAGCAGCGCTCCGGAGGTGTAGCGATCGATGCGGTGCACGATCAGGGCGCGTTCTCTTCTGGTTTTCAGTTCTTCGGCAACGATGGACAGAGCCGACGGCATGTCGGAGCCTTCGACGGGAACCGCCAACAGTCCGGCTGGCTTATCGAGTGCGACGACGGCCTCGTCTTCGTAGAGAACCTCAACTTTTCGCGAGAAGCGCGCGGTGCGGCGATTCTGATTGCGGGGACGGAAGCTGCGCTTGGGGCGGGGCTTTTTCATAACGGGCTTCTGTGCGATCTTCGGAACGATCTTTCGACATGGTATCAACGATTCGTTGGGATGATGCGCAATTGCAGTCAGCTGCCTGCCTGTGGCAGGGGTTCAGGGAAATCGTGTTATCCTCGCCGGTTCGAGGAGCCACAGACAAATCATGACTATCACGCGTCGAGGATTTTTGGGATCGGCAGCAGTTGCTTCGCTGGCCGCGGGATTGAACGCTACCGATGCCGGAGCGCAGGGTACCGGCAAGAATGGCGCGGCGAATCCTGGCAAGCGGCCGATCATCGTCAGCGCCAACAACGGACTCAAGTATCTCGACGATGCCTTTGCTTTCCTGAAGAGCGGCGGGGATACACTTGATGCCGCTCTCCGCGTCGTCAAAGGGCCTGAGGACGATCCGCACGACGACACGGTTGGACTGGGCGGGATTCCGAACGAGGAGGGCGTCGTCGAACTCGATGCCTGCTGTATGCACGGCCCGTCGCGGCGCGCGGGATCAGTTGGCGGCGTGCGGAATATAAAGAATGTTTCGCTGGTAGCAAAGGCTGTCATGGAGCACACCGCGCACGTCATGCTGGTCGGTGAAGGCGCGGAGCGATTTGCGGTAGCGATGGGGTTCGCGCGCGAAAATCTGCTTACCGAAAATTCGCGCAAGATCTGGCTGCTATGGAAGGAATACCATTCGACGGACGATTGGTGGGGACCGGGAATCGCGGACCCGCAATGGAAGGCGCCGGCCATTCCAACCACCGAGCCAACGGCCGAAATTTGGGGAGAACGGGTCCGCCGACTGGCAGACGGTGCCGCGCGGATTGGGATCGAGCCGCAATTCCGCATGGCGGCCGTGCGGCGCGTTTTGTCTCCGCCGACTGGGACGATTCACTGCTCGGCGCTGAATGACAAAGGAGAAATCTCCGGCTGCACGACTACGAGTGGGCTTGCCTTTAAATTGCCGGGGCGCGTCGGCGATTCGCCAATCATTGGCGCCGGCTGCTACACAGATCAGGACGTGGGTTCGGCGGGCGCCACCGGCAGCGGAGAAGAGAACATTAAAGTCGCGGGCGCCCATACCATCGTCGAAAATATGCGGCGCGGGATGTCGCCGATGGAAGCGGGCCTTGACACTCTCAAGCGAATTGTCCGGAACTACAACAACGACATGAACAAAATCAAGTTCACGGACATGACCTACTACATTCTGCGCAAAGATGGAGCCTACGCCGGCGTTTCACTTTGGGAGGGTTCCGCGCCAAGCCAGCCTCATCACATCGCCGTCCATGACGGAACAGCGCGCTCGGAAGCAACTACTCCGTTACTTAAGGGCATCTCGCACGAATTCCCGCCCTTCCCGATAGTGCTGCCAAAGGAGTTAACCGAGGATTCGCTGTACTACAAATAACGAAGGCGAGCTTGTGTAAACTCGCTTTCGCGCGTCGCTCCTGCTCCAAGCAACGAGGTGTACAATCGGATTGTTAGGAACGCAGCTTCACGGGTTTCTTTCCCGCGTCCGAGGCGCGAAAATGAACGTTCACGTCAGTTATAAGGTTCATAAAACTCCCGACATCGACAAAGAAATCACCCACCAGACTGAGAAGATCCAGAAACGCCTCCAAGTGTTCCGTCCGGACCTTGTTCATTTAAGAGCGGTCATCGATCAAAACCTTGCGCGCGAAGGAACGTCTGTTTCCCTGAATCTGCGCCTGCCCTCGGGCCAACTGGCGGCCGAGGCAACGGCCGCGAGTCCGGCGGCCGCGATCAAAGCGGCCTTTGACGAACTGGTGCAGCAGGTCGGGCGGCATAAGGAAAAGCTGCGCTCCAGCCACAAGTGGCGGCGTTGGCGGGCCGGGTCGCAGGAGCTGCGCGAGCCGGGCGTTCCGTTCGTGAAAACGCTGGCAGCCGTGCTGCCACCGACAATTTCAGCTGACGACATTGGGTCGTATGTGAATGCCAACCTCGCTCGACTGGAGCGCTTCGTCGATCGCGAGCTTTATTTCCGGCACGCCGACGAGGAAATTCCGGGTGACGGCCTCTCCACATCCGAAGTAGTCAACGAAGTGATCGCGCGGGCGCTGGGCGATCACGATCGTCCGGAGAAAATGTCGCTGGAGCCGTGGCTCTATCATCTTGCCCTACGAGCGATGACTGAAATGGGAGCGCGGTTGCAAGAGCTGGGCTCGGCCATCCACTTAGAAGACAGTCGGCGACGGCAGAATGTTCAAGCTTCGGATGAACCTGGTCTCCAGTTCCATCAGCCCGACGAAGGCTGGACCCGAGAGAGCGCGATTGCCGATCAGCGTGTATCCACTCCGGAAGAAACAGCTTCTTCCGATGAACTGATTGCCCTAGTGCAGGCCGCACTCCGCGGCGCCGGCCGCACCGATCGCGAAGCGTTCATTCTTTATGGGATGGAAGGCTTTTCGCTCAGTGAAATTGCCGCTATCACCGGGCGGCACAAGGAGGCCGTGCGCGAATCAGTGCAGCGCGCGCGCGATTGTATTCGGCGCGCCCCCTCTTTGGCGGGCGAATTCGAGCACGAACTCCTCGCCAAAACTCACAGCTAAAACCGAAAACCAACCTTTTCCTAACAGCATCTCAGTTTTAAGGAGCGTCGAGATGATGACTCGGAATGAAATCCGTGAATTGGCGTCTTTTCACGCGGACGAAAGCAAGAACGCGTGTGCCCTGAGCTTCTATTTCCAGCCCGATCCTCCGCAGGACCGTTCTCATCGACGTGAGGCTATTGTGGCCAAAGATATCGTCAAGCAAGCATTGAAGAGTGCCGCTGCCGCGGGCAAGAATGGATCGCTGCACGCTGACCTCGATCGTGTTCTTGAATTGGCCATGAATCTGCGCGGCCAGGCCCGGGGAAGAGCTGTGTTCGCTTGCTCTGCGCAGAAGTTCTGGAAGGAGTATGAACTGCCTCCCGACTTGGGTAGCACGCGGATTTATTTGCAGCCGCAATTTCAGTTGAAGCCGCTGGCGGCGTTGCTCGGCGCGCAGCCCACACTCTGCGTTGCCATGGTCGACCGGCAGCGGGCTCGCTTCTTTGATCTGCGCCTCGACGACTTACGTGAAGGCGGAGCGATCGTCCACATGCTTTCGCGCAACGGGGCGAGCTACGGCTACAACGGGTACGACGGCGGCCACGCCGAGCGCCGCGTGGCTGGGGAAGCGCTACAGCATTTCAAAGCCGCTGCGGAACGCATGCGAACAGATTTTGAGAAAGGTGCGTGGGAGCGGCTCATTATAGGCTGCCAGGATGCGAACTGGCCAGAACTCGAGGCGCAACTTCATCCGTATGTGAAGGAGCGCGTGATTGGGCGATTTTCTGCAGATGTGGCGAGCGTTTCGAACGAGGAGATTCGCGAGCGCGCCGGGGCACTGCTAAAACGCTGGATTAAGGAGCGCGCTCATGCGAAGGCCGAAGAAGCGGTTGACTTCGCCAAGGCGAACGGCCGCGGTGTCACCGGATTGCGGCGAGTTTTGCGGGCGCTCGAAGCAGGGGAAGTGCAGAGCATTTTCCTCGGCGAGAACTATTCGGCGCAAGCCGTGGAGTGCCCCCATTGCGGTCATCTCGACGCCCACCTGATACAGGCATGCGTCGCGTGCGGGCGCAAGACTCGCGAACTCGAAGATGTCTGCGACGCGATCATTCCGGTTGCCATCCGCCGCGACATTGAATTGTTCTACCTGAAAGAGCACGATGGGTTGGATCGCGCCGGCAACATTGCGGCCTTGCTGCGTTTCCGCTCGGACCAGCGGACGGGGCAGGTCGCGGCAGCATCGTAGGATACGTCTGGTAGGGTTATTTTATGGCGACGAACATCAAAGTAAATTCGACGGAGCAAGTTTTGCGGACGGTGTACGCAGCGTTTAACGCGCGTGACGTGGATACGGTGCTCGCCTTTATGCATCCGGATGTGGACTGGCCGAACGGGATGGAAGGGGGACGGGTTCACGGCCACAACGGAGTACGAGAATACTGGACTCGGCAATGGAAAACCTTGGACCCGAAGGTTCAGCCGGTTAGTTTTGCTCCTTACGACGCGGGGCGCACCGTGGTTGAAGTGAAACAAGTCGTACATGACACCCAAGGTACGTTATTAATGGATCGGATGGTTCAGCACATCTACGCGATAGAAGATGGGCTCATCCGCAACATGGAAATACGTGAATCCGAGCAATGAGCAACAAGATGAGCGAAAATAAGCATGAGCGAAACCAAGAACGATGATTCACAAAATCCTTCCGGTCGGCCCGCTGCAATGCAACTGCTCGATCCTTGGCGATGAGACGACGCACGAAGCCATGGTCATCGATCCTGGCGATGACATTGACGATGTTCTCGCCATCCTGCGACAGCACAAACTGCAAGTAAAACAGATTGTCATCACGCACGCACACATCGATCACGTCGGCGGCGCGATGAAGCTGCGGGCTGCGACGGGTGCGCCGATCCTGCTGAACCAGGACGACTACGAGTTGCTGAAGCTGCTTGATGTGCAGGCGACCTGGATAGGGGTGCCAGATCCGGGCAAGGTCGAGATCGAGGCAAGCGTGGGGACGGGCGATTCCTTGCAGGTGGGCAGCCTGAAAGCGAATGTCCTGCATACGCCGGGACACACCGAGGGCAGTGTCTGTCTTTATTTTCCAGCGGAGAAACTACTGATCGCCGGCGACACACTCTTCGCCCGCAGCATTGGACGGACCGATCTCCCTGGGGGCTCGTTTGAAAAGATCATGCGCTCGCTGCACGATCGCGTGCTTACATTGCCCGATGACACGGTAGTGATTCCGGGCCACGGCCCGCGGACGACCATTGGTGAGGAGAGGGAAGAGAATCCGTTTCTAAAGGAATAGGCGTCAGAAGGGCAGGTGTCAGGTCTCAGGAAAATCGCGTCCAGCTTAAGCCGACAATCGATGTGTTGCTTTTCCTGAGACCTAACACCTGACGCCCTTATTTTTGTGGCGCTGCTGGCGCTGGAGTCGGAGTCGTCGGCTGTGTCGTCGGCTGTGACTTTGTCTGCGACGTTTTTACGCCCGAGAGTACGGACGTGGGTCCGGTTTTGCGAGCCGCGAAAATCGAGAGTGTGATCGAGGTAAGCATGAAGATGATCGCGGACCAAGTGGTCGCTTTCGACAGGACCGAAGCCGCGCCTCGCGGACCGAACGCAGTCTGACTACCTTGTCCGCCAAACGCTGCGGCTAAATCTCCGCTCTTGCCGCTCTGGAGCAACACGACCGCGATCAGAAACAGACATACGATAATGTGGATGATGGTGATCAAAATCGTCATTGCGAAAAAAACTCCGTCCGGGCCGAGGCCCGATTCTAATTCGTATATTCCCTGGAAATTCTCAAGGAATTAATGTCTTGGTGCGGAAGGGGGGATTTGAACCCCCACGCCTTTCGGCGCCACCCCCTCAAGATGGTGTGTCTGCCAGTTCCACCACTTCCGCTTTGAAATCAATCTCTTGCAGACTCTATGAGGGAACGTCGAAGCCTGCTTTGCGCATCCCCGCCCTGAAGGCGGCTGGCAAATTGCGCCTTAATGTTTATACACGGTCAAACGAGGTGGTTCAAGTTCGCCGAGACCCGGTCGACGGCGCCCTCCATTGCGCACGATGAGCAATGCGCTTATCGTTGATCGCTTGATCCGCTGTCTCGTGTTTCAGTGGTTCGGCCGCGTCAGCTCTCTTACTTGCCTATGAATGGTCGCGTCTTCTTCTGGTCGCTCACCTCGGCACTCGCGGGATTTCTCTTTGGCTTTGACACGGTGGTGATCTCGGGTGCGGAAAAGACGATCCAGTCGCTTTGGGGGCTGAGTGACAACCTGCATGGGATTGCCATGGCGTCCGCGCTCTACGGGACCGTTGTGGGCTCACTGCTGGGCGGGTGGCCCGCTGATCGCTTCGGTCGCAAAGCGACGCTGCTCTGGATCGGGGCGCTTTATTTTGTCGGCGCGGTCGGGTCAGGGCTCGCCACCAACGTGGGCGAGTTCATCTTTGCTCGCGTTGTTGGCGGGTTGGGGATCGGCATATCAACGGTGGTCGCGCCGCTTTATATCTCTGAAATCGCGCCACCTAAGTTCCGCGGCCGGTTGGCTGGGATGTTTCAGTTCAACATCGTCTTCGGCATACTGATCGCTTTTGTATCGAACGCGCTGCTCGCCGGCATCGGAGAAAACGCGTGGCGCTGGATGCTGGGAATTGCCGCGTTGCCGTCGCTTCTTTACACCGCGTTTTGCTTCGGTATTCCCGAAAGCCCGCGCTGGCTGATTGCGAGAAAGGGAGATCGGGCAGGTGCGTTGAACGTGCTTCAACGCATCAGGCCCAACGCCTCGCCGAACGAGATAGCGGCCGAAGCGAATGACATCGCGGTCGCATCATCAGAGAAGGCGTCGTCGCCGCATTTCTGGACGCGCCGTCTGCGCAAGCCGATCCTGCTTGCGATCTTGATTGCGTTCTTCAATCAACTTTCGGGCATCAATGCGATTCTCTATTTCGCGCCTCGCATTTTTGAATTGGCCGGCCTCGGAACGAAGGCCGCGCTGCTGCAATCGATCGGAATCGGCATCACGAATCTCGTTTTCACTTTCGTCGGTCTCTGGCTCATCGACCGGTTGGGTCGGCGCACGCTGTTGTTTATTGGATCTTTCGGATACATCGCATCGCTCGGGCTGACGGCCTGGGCGTTCTTTACGCAGCATTTCGCCATCGTGCCGGCATGTGTGTTTGCTTTTATCGCGGCTCACGCGGTTGGCCAGGGAGCGGTGATCTGGGTATTTATCTCTGAGATATTTCCTAACCGCCAGCGCGCGGAGGGTCAGGCGCTGGGTAGCTTCACGCATTGGATTTTTGCCGCTCTGCTCACTACATTTTTTCCGAGGATGGTCTCGGCCTTTTCGCCGGGATATGTGTTTTCATTCTTTGCGGGGATGATGGTGTTGCAGCTGATCTGGGTGAAGATGATGGTGCCGGAGACCAAAGGCGTGGCGCTCGAACAGATGCAGAAGCGACTGGGAATCGAATAGGCCAGTATGAGTTTCAAGGTTGTCGGCGTCGGCGAAGTGCTGTGGGATTTGCTGCCGGAGGGGCCACAGTTGGGTGGCGCCCCGGCGAACTTCTCGTACCACGCGTATGCTCTCGGAGCGCGGGTGCAGGTCATCACCTGCATCGGGAACGATGACTATGGGCGCGAAATTATTCGGCGCTTCGATGATCTGGGACTGCCCGACGACACGGTTCAGGTTGATCCGGACAGGCCAACGGGCACCGCGTCGGTTGCGCTGTCGGGCAACGGGATCGCTCATTTCACCATTCAGGAAAATGTTGCGTGGGATTTTATTGCCGAGCCTCCTGAGGCCACGGCGGCGGTGAGCGCGGCGGATGCGATCTGCTTTGGCAGCCTCGCGCAACGCTGGAAGTTGTCGCGGAATAGCATTCAACATCTGATCGCGGAGGCGCCGCCGAGTGCACTGCGCGTCTTTGATGTCAATCTGCGGCAGCCGTTCTACACGCGATCGGTGGTCCAGGAATCGCTGCTCCTGGCGAACGTGGTGAAGCTCAACGACGACGAACTGCCGGTTCTGGCAAGAATGTTCGACCTGGCAGGATCGGCGGAGAAGAAAATTGAGAGCCTGGCCGAGACTTTTTCTTTGGGAGTGGTCGCGCTTACGCGCGGTTCGAACGGTAGCCTGCTGTATCAGAGGAACGACGGACGATGGTCAGATTGTGCGTCGGAGCCTGTGAAAGTCGTCGATACGGTGGGCGCGGGTGATTCGTTTACTGCCGCGCTGGTTTTGGGATTGCTCCACGGGATGGGTCTGGACGAGATTAATCACATTGCAAATGAAGTGGCGCGCTATGTGTGTACCCAGGCCGGAGCGACTCCGCGAATGCCGCAGGATTTTGCTCGAAAGTTTTCTGGCACAAGGGCCCGATGATGAGCGATGACCGATGACTGCAACCGATCACGTCCGAATCACCGCCTCAGCGCTTAAGCGCTGGGCCATCGCTCAATTACAGGATTCGATTGCGGTCGGCATTCTTTGGATGGTCGGATTGTGGATCATCGGCGTGCCGTGGGCTCCACTGTGGGCGGGGTTGGCGGCGGTGGTGCAGATCGTCCCGCACTTTGGGCCGATTCTTGGCTTGCTGGGGCCGGTGCTCGCGGCTTATCTGCGTTGGACGGATTGGGAACATCCTCTCTACGTGTGCATTCTCTATGCGGTGATTGTGCTGGTGGATGGATTTCTGCTCCAGCCGTATATCATGCGGCGAGTTGCGCGGGTGCCGATGTGGGCTTCGATTCTGGCTCCGCTGGTACTGGGATTTCTGATTCCGCTCTGGGGATTTTTGCTGGCGCCTCCGCTGCTGGCGGTGGTGTATGCGTATCGAGCACGGCGGGCGGCCTCGACAGTTAACATGCAAGATCGCTCGCGGTGAGCGTTCCACGGGCGGGATAGAGGCCCGAGTATGAGATCAACTAGCATTGCGCTGTTTTTCACGTTGCTGATCTGTACAAACGTCTGTGGCGCCGCTGACGAAAACGCAGCTGTCAAGTATTTGCGTGCGAACGTTGCAATGAGGCAGGCACATGCTCTGGAACCGGATGCAGCACCCGCGTTAGAAAGAGCCCTTCAGGCTCCGTTGGATCAGAGCGACGAAAAACTAATTGCCGCCACATCCGAAGCCTTAACTGAGTTTCAGCATGCCTCCACGCTGGGAACGTGCGATTGGGAACTTAGCGTCGGCGATGGGCCCTATGCTAATACGTCCCATCGAGGTGCTATTCGAGAATTGGTTGCCCTCGCCGGAATTCGAGCAAGATTGCGCTTTCGCGATGGGCACGCCAAGGAAGGTCTGCAAGACTGGCTCGCCGCTGTGGCAGCTTCCCGACAACTGTCAACCGATGGCACGATCACTTCGGTGCTGATCAGCTACAAACTTGAGCGTGAGATGTCCGATGTACTGCAACCCGAGTTGGGGAAGTTCTCGCGAAGCGAACTCGATTCCCTTGCGGAAGGCGCTCGACGAATCCCCCTCGGCATGAAGATGCAATCGGCTATCGCTAGGGAAAAGCTTGATCGCAGTGACTTGGCGGATGTTGTGGCGGGCGCCCACTCCAGGGAAGATGCGATTAAAAGCCTGACTGCTGGAGTGCCCATCCTGGGAGCGAACGAGAACAAAGCCGCGGAGATCATCGATGGCTGCGGGGGGTCTGTCGAAAGCTTACGGATTTGTATTCGAAAACAATCCGGGTTTTATACAGACTGGAACTCGCGTTGGAGCGAGCCTCCCGCCCAGTTTGAAGCCGAGTATAACAATGCGTTCTTAACTGCATCACGTGACAATCCGATCATAGCCAAATTCACTCCGTCTTTGTCCCGCTTGCGGTGGGCAGAGGCATACAGTCAAACGCGGTGGATGCTACTGAGAGCCGCTATCGCGCTGGAACGGGATGGTGCAACCGCCCTGAGCGCTTTCCTTGATCCTTCAACCGGGGCACCATTTACCTACTATCGGCAGGAGGGAGGGTTCCGACTTGAGTCGCAAGTCAAAGATAACGGTATGCTGCTTTCGATAAACGTTCGAAGCGCTGGTGCCCAGTAGCGGTCAGGTGACGCAAATCGCCATTACGCCAACAACCACTGCTTGGTCGGTCGTGAGTGCAATCGCTGTTTACACTTTTGTTGATCGTCTCTTAAACCATATGAACAAATTCATAAAAGTGGTTCTCGCTAGCTTTATGCTCCTGGCATCGCGTGCTGGAGCACAATCGACGCAAACGCTTTCACCGGCGGTAAAGACGACTCCGTTCCAGGCGGTTCCGGAACTCCCATATCGTGTGGTAGCTAATTTTTTCAAGTTTCCCAAGGGGATGGTTGTTGGCGAGGCCGCTGGCGTCGCAATCAATTCGAAAGGACATATATTTCTCTTCCAACGGACCAAGCCAATGCTTGCCGAATATGACGAGCAGGGCAATTTTATTCAGAGTATCGGCGAGGGCCTCTTCGCTCACCCGCATGGTTTGCGCATCGATGCGGACGATAATCTTTGGACGACCGACGACGGAAGCCATCTCGTGCTTAAGTTGGACCAGTCCGGTAACGTGCTGCTGGTTCTGGGAAGAATCAACACCGCTGCAGAAGCAAACTGGCTGTTCAACCGGCCAGCCGATGTGGCTTTCGCGAAAAACGGCGATATTTATGTGGCGGACGGCTATGGCAATTCTCGGGTCGTGAAGTTTGATCGCTCTGGAAACTTCATCAAGGCGTGGGGCAAGTATGGAACCGGGATCGGTGAATTCAACTTGCCTCATACGATTGCCGTCGATAAGGAAGGGCGCGTCTTCGTGGGCGACCGCGAAAACCAGCGCATCCAAATTTTCGATTCAGATGGAAACTTTATTCAGCAATGGACTGGCATCGGCTACCCTTACGGTTTATTGATCACGCCAGATCAGCATGTTTGGATGACCGACGGAGGTTACGACCGCATCGTAGAACTAGATCAGACCGGTAAAATCCTTGGCGCTTTCGGGGAACCGGGGCACGGGCCTGGCCAGATGGCGTGGGCTCACTTCATGGCGATGGGCCCAGATCGGACCATCTATGTCGCGGACGTTTTGAATTGGCGCTTCGACGTTTTTGCTCGCACTGCACCAACTGGCGGCATGACCAAATACGTCCCTTCCGTGAGGATGTTCTGGGGCTCTGTGCCGAGCGTTGGGTGGTTTTCAAAACAGGCAGACATTCCCATTAAATAATTTGCCGCCCTTCGAGTGGTAGGCCATCTTCTCAATTGGCGGAACATCCCCTTTACACTCGTTGACTGCGATGCCGCCGCAGCAAAGCACTCCGCAGCCGATCGTGTTGTTGGGAGAGGTGCAGCGGTGGTGTATGCGTATCGGGCGACGGGTGGACCCCACTTTGTGATATTGCTGATTTCGACAACTACGGTTCGCTTGGGCCGTCTATACCCTGCAGTTCCTGACATTTTCGATTTCGAACGGCCTCTTGAACCTCGGCCATCTTCGGCAACTGGCCATGTAGCTGGCTGACCAAGAGCGTGTCGTTTTTTACTTCCGCCACGGTCACACTTGAATGCCATTTCTTGTCGTCTCCGATTCCACGTTCAAGCCAGATCACGGCACTCGGGTGCGTTGAGAGGCAATCTCCAATAAACATTTTGGCTTCGTAGACAGGTTGACCAGTCTCATTGTCTGTTTCCCGTCCCGGATAAACAAAGCGGCGCTGCTCGGCTTCGTTTTTCATCGGACCATCGCTTGGCGAATGGATGTAGATCGAGGTGTTCTCGTCGCATTCGGTACAGGTGGTTCCCGCAAGAATGAAGTATGGAAGTTTCTTCGTTGTACGAAGTTGACCGATGATCCTCATGTTGTAGAGCGTGGTTCTGAACTTTGATCCATCAGGGAGGCTGAGGATTCCCATAACATCAGTGGGTGCCGTCCGCTGTCCGGCTTGCTGCGCGGTTGCCGTACAGAGTGTACGGGCGATGAAGAGGAGCGACCGCATAGCCATGACGAAATCGTACCGCTGACAGACGACGATTCCAACGTTACTTCGGTTGCGAATTGGCGAAGGATCGTGATTACTCTCGTTGACTGCGATGCTGCAGCAAAGCACTCCGAAGTCGATCGTGTTGTTGGGTAAGGTGCAGGTAGAACATTTCGTCACGGCTGGCCTTGGCTCGGATGAGTCGGACCAGATCCTCTTTGTCTTTGTTGTTCCACTGGCTGAGTTCCGGAACCTGACCGAGGACTAGCGCATAGTTGTCGAAAGCCGCCGTTTCCAGTGGCGTCCACGAAGACATATTTACTCCGAGCGCTCGCTCCAGCGCACGCTTCGAATGTTCACGCATCCGTGCAGCGTCTCCGCCAAAATCTCGAGCCATGCGGCGATTCACGCGCAGGCCGATGTTGCGGGTAGAGAATCGGTCCCATGCACCTACTTCGCTTCCGGGGAGTTCGTAGAATACGTGCTCGGCGGCGAGGCGTTTCAGGGTGCGGGCGGGGGTGCGGTATTTCGGGTTGGCGGCGATTTTCTTTTCTTCGCGCTCGGCCAACTGCTCGAGATCGGCGCGGCCGGGGCGGAATCCGAGCTTGCGGTAGAACCAGAATGCGCCGGATTCGATGGCTTCGTCGTTGTCTTTGCCGAGTTGATAGGGATAGACCGAGATACAGGTCGTCCCCATGAGGTGACAGACGCAGCGGAGCACTTGCGCGTAGATCCATCCGGCCTCACCGCCGCGGAAGGTGTAGAAGGTGTTGAAGCCAACTTCCATCCACTCGCAGAGTCCGATGGACTCGATGTAGTTGATGGGCACGCCGTTTTTGAGAGTCAGTCCGGCGACGTAGGCGCGCAGTGGGAGACGGCGGTCGGGCGGCAGGTTCCAGAGGTAGATGGTGACGCCGCGGCCAATTTCGGCGCGAACGACCGACCGCGGATCGCCTAACGTTGTGCCGTAGAGTTCGCGGTAGCGGACGAGCATGACTTCGCGGATCAGGTCCATGACCTCTTCGCCTTGCTTCGGCGACAGCGCGGTTAGTTTTGGAGGACGCTTCGCAAGTTCGGTGGCCAGCGACACCTGACTGCGGCTGATGAGAGGTTCGCTGTGGTAGAAAATCTGGCGAACTGGTTTGATGTTTCGCGTGCGCGTGATGGGGGAGTTTTCGAGCTTCCAGCGCAAAGGGATGCGCAGGGATTCGTAGAGTTCAGATCTCTGCTGAGGCGGCAGCGGCAATTGTTCGAAGCGTTGCAGGAGCCAGGCTGGAGCGGCGTTCTTTTTGGCTTTCCTTTTTCCCGCGGCGGCCTCGATCCAGTCTCGCCACGGCGTGTCGGCCTCGACGAACGCGTCGTCTTCGAGGAGCGGGATAAAGCGCGGGCCGGTGGTGCCGAGTTCGCGTCCAGGCTCGTAGCTGTCCCAGGCAATATTGACTTTTGCGGGCATGCGTTGGATGAGCCAGCGTGCGACGTCGAAGCTGAGCGTATCTTCCATGTCGGTGCCGGCGATTCCGGACGTTTCGAAGGTATCGAAGGCGTCCATATCGGCGCCGGCTTGGAGCAGCGCGGCAATTTTCTTGTGGAAGGAATTCAGGATGCGCCCGGTCGCTCGAACGACAGCCGGGCCCTGGGGAAAGGCGCGCAGGAAGAGAAGCGTTTCGTGGAAGCGGATCAGCGAAGGCGGGTCGGGGAATTGTTTTGCGTCCAGACGAGTCAGCAGTTGGACGACGCTTGCGGCTTGTTGTTTGCCGAAGAGGTAGCGGGAGGCTTCGAGTTCAGACAACTGGCTCTCGAGAGACCCGGCAAGCGAATTGGCGGACATGGGCAATTCGGGATAAGGCTATCGCATTTCGGTGATTTATCTGGCAGATTGACGACGACTCGAACCACGGTGTACACATCGGAATACAAAGGGAGTGCATAGAGAGAGCAGACCGGAGTGGAGTGGGGCCATGCTATAATTTGCCTTCGCCTGAACGATTTACGAGGCTGATCCGATGATTTCCTCCGCGGGCGGATCCATCGTGCCGATCATCAGAATTCCGAGAATCAGCGCAATTTACGCTTTTGTTTTAGAAAGAAGAGATACGAGGTAGAGCTATGTCCGGCCATTCTAAGTGGGCAACAATCAAGCACAAAAAGGGCGCGCTCGACGCCAAGCGCGGCAAGATTTTCACCCGACTGATTAAGGAAATTGCCATGGCGGCAAAGTCGGGCGGAGATCCCGACATGAATCCGCGGCTGCGCACAGCGATCCTCGCGGCCAAGGCTGAGAACATGCCAGCGGACAACATCAAGCGCGCCATCCAGCGCGGGACGGGCGAATTGCCCGGCCTGACGTATGAAGAGTTCACGCTTGAGGGCTACGGGCCGGGTGGCGTCGCGTTGCTGGCGGAAATTTCGACCGACAACCGGAATCGCACGGTGAGCGAAATCCGGCATGTGTTTGGCAAGAATAACGGCAACATGGCCGCCGCAGGCGCGGTCGCGTATATGTTTCACAAGAAGGGCGACATCGTCATTCCCAAGTCTGCGGCCAAGGAAGACGATTTGATGAATATCATCCTGGAGGCGGGTGGCGAAGATTTGAAGGACGAAGGCGAGAATTGGGAAATCCTAACCGAGCCTTCCGCCTATGAATCCGTGCTCGAGGCGGTGAAGAAGGCCGGCATTGCACCCGCGTCCTCGAGTGTTGCAATGATTCCCGACACCTACATCAAGCTTGAAGGGCAGCAGGCGGTGCAGATGATTCGCCTGATGGAAGCGCTCGACGATAATGATGATGTGCAGAACGTCCACGCAAACTTCGATATCGACCAGAAGACGCTGGAAGAAGTGGCAGGATAGGTAGGTCGACATTTGACTTTGAGACGAGGCCGCCCAGAGATGGGCGGCTTTTTTTATGGGGTAGACGGTTGGTGCTCGAAGTTTTCAACACCCTTGAGGAAAAGTTTGTGGAAAAGCAGGGTCTTAATCTTGTAACTTCGTGTTAACAGTTATGGTTCATCATTCTGCACCGCATCGAGTGCTAGACGCATCGGGCCGGCGGCCTCTTCTGTCTCCGTGAAAATATCTCTGTGAAGACCCGTCTCGACAAGTTGCTCGTGGATCGAGGACTGACGCCGTCGCGAGAACGCGCGCAGGCGATGATTCTCGCGGGAAAAGTTCTGGTGAACGAACAAAAAGTGGAAAAAGCGGGAGCGTCGATCGACTCCGGCTCGAGTCTGCGGTTGCTTGGGGAGTATCTGCGCTACGTCAGCCGGGGCGGGCTCAAGTTGGAGAAAGCGCTCGAACACTGGCGAATCGATCTCAATGGCAAGGTCGGTCTCGACATCGGCGCTTCGACCGGGGGCTTCAGCGATTGCATGCTGCAACACGGAGCGGCGAAGGTGATCGCCGTGGATACGGGCTACGGTCAGATGGATTTCAGACTGCGCAACGATCCTCGCATGCGTCTGCTGGAAAAAACCAATGCGCGCTATCTCGAGGCCACGGATATTGGTGAGCCGATCGACTTCATGGCCATGGATGTCTCGTTCATCTCCGCGACGCTGGTGCTGCCGGCGGTGACTCGAGCGGCGGCGTTATGCAATCAACAGAGTTCTGTTCCTCGTTCTGGTCCTCGATCGGTTGAACTGGTCGTGCTGGTGAAACCACAGTTCGAAGTGGGCAGGGAACTCGTTGGCAAGGGAGGAATCGTGCGAGATGAAGCGGCCCAGCACGCGGCGATTGCGCGAGTGCAAGCCTCTCTCACCCATCTCGGTTGCACGAGTCTTGAATGGATTGAGTCGCCGATTCTGGGCGGCGAGGGCAATCGCGAATTCCTGCTGCATGCGGAGTCTTCAGCAAGCCTCGTCTGAATATATGTCTGAATATGTCTGAACACTCCTGATTCTGTACAATCGGGTGTCCGGCTCCGAAAGGGAAGTCCCGAGCGGCCGGATTTGAGCTCAAGACTCCGAAGAAATGTCCGAAACTCCGCCAGAACCATCTCGGCAAAAGATTGTCGCCATCCTTTCGAAACCGGACCGTCCCGAACTGTCCTCGGTGCTGCCCGCACTTGAAAAGTGGCTGACTGAGCATGGCTACGCGGTTGTGGCCGACCAGGAGAGCACTGCTTATTTTTCCCCCTCGACGGTGGTCCCGCGCAGCGAACTGGCGGCGCGGGCTCCCGATCTCGCGATCGTGCTCGGTGGTGATGGCACGTTGCTGTCGGCGGCGCGAGCAGTATCGAGCGTGGGCACGCTCATTCTCGGCGTCAACCTGGGGACGCTAGGCTTCATGACCGAGCTGCAGTTGCCCGATCTGTATCCGTCACTCGAGGCAATCGCCAAGGAACGTTACATAATTGACAGTCGCTCGATGCTGTCTTGTTCGCTGGTCCGTGGCGGAGCGGTGGTGGCTACGCACGTCGCTCTCAATGAACTGGTCGTAAGCAAGAGCGCCATTGCTCGCCTCAACCATTTTGAGCTTTTCGTCGACACCGAGTTCGTTTCGAACTACAAGGCCGACGGCCTGATCGTTTCGACGCCGACCGGATCGACCGCCTATTCGCTCGGCGCCGGCGGTCCGATTCTCGAACCAGATGTGGCGGCTTTCGTCATCACGCCCGTCTCGCCGCACGGACTGACCCATCGGCCGGTGGTGGTGCGCGACAGCGTTGAAATTGAAATCCAGGTCAAGACAGGGCAGGAAGAAGCCTATCTAAGTCTCGACGGGCAGGTTGGCATGCCGGTGCGCGACGGCGACATCGTGCGGGCTGCCAAGGCCGAGCATGCGGCACAGTTGATACGTTTCCAGAAAACATTCTTCGAAGTGCTAGGCACCAAACTCAAGTGGGGGGAACGCTGACGGAGCGTTGGAGAGCAAGGATGCGTAGTTTTCTGCGACAGGTCGTTCTTACTTGCTGGGTTCTTACTTGCTCGGTCTTATGCTCGCTCTGTGCCGTCGGCCAGACCAAGCCGGCCGCCGATCTCATCATCAACGACGCGCGGGTGTGGACCGTTGATGCCTTGCGTCCGGAAGCGGAAGCAGTTGCGGTTCTCGGTGATCGCATCGTGGCGGTTGGATCGGCAGCGCAAGTTGAAACCTGGCGTGGGCCTCAGACGCGCGTTGTCGACGCTGGCGGAAAGCGCCTTGTGCCGGGCTTCAACGATGCTCATGTCCATTTCTATGATGGCGGGTCGCAACTTGACAGCGTTGAACTAAACGACGCCACCAGTGCTCAGGAATTCGCGCGCCGCATTCGGGAACGCGCCGCTAAGACGGGCAAGGGCGAGTGGGTGCTCAACGGCGATTGGGACGAGACCAAGTGGAGTCCGGCGGAGCTGCCAACGAAAGAGTTGATCGACTCGGCGACTGCTGACACTCCAGTCGCCGTGAGCCGGTACGACGGGCACATGGTCCTGGCCAACTCGCTGGCTTTGAAGCTTGCGGGAATCACCGCGCAGACTCCCGATCCCGATGGCGGCGTCATCGTTCGTGACGCAAAGGGAAATCCGACGGGCGCGTTGAAGGATGCGGCCATGGATATGCTGTTCAAGGCGGTCCCGTCCCCGACCTACGATCAACGGCGACACGCGATCGAACGAGCTCTTGCGCACGCGGCTTCGCTCGGCGTGACGAGCGTGCAGCACATGAATCCCGACTATGCCGACATCGCGATTTATTCCGAGTTGCTCGATGAAGGGAAACTGACGACGCGGATTTACGCCGCTCCGCTGATCACGCAGGTGGACGATCAGGTGAAGATCGGCATCCGGCGGGCGTTTGGCGGGCCGTACCTGCGCATTGGCGCGCTCAAGGCCTACGCCGATGGTTCGCTCGGTTCAGCGACGGCCTATTTCTTTGAGCCGTTTACGAATCAGCCTTCGAATCGAGGCATTCTCTCGGACGAGATGCATCCCATCTCGCTGATGCATGATCGCATGATGAGGGCTGATGCGGCGGGGTTGCAGCTCTGCACCCATGCCATTGGAGACGCGGGGATCTCTGCCATTCTCGACATCTATGCGGATATCGAAAAAGAACACGGCAGCCGCGATCGTCGATGGCGGATCGAACATGCGCAGCACATGGCGGCAAAGGATTTCGAACGCTTCGCGCGGTTGCACGTAATCGCGTCGGTGCAGCCTTACCACGCGATTGACGACGGCCGCTGGGCTGAAGGACGGATCGGCCACGACCGCGCCATGCGCACCTACGCTTTCCGGACCTTTCTTGACCACGGTGTGCGCCTGGCGCTGGGCACGGATTGGAATGTTGCGCCGCTCAATCCGATGCTCACACTTTACGCGGCTACGACGCGGGCCACGCTGGATGGGAAGAATCCGAATGGATGGTTTCCCGAGCAGAAGTTGACGATCAAAGAGGCGATCGAAGCCTATACGATGGGTTCGGCATACGCGGAATTTCAGGAGAACGAAAAGGGCTCGATCACTCCCGGAAAGCTCGCCGATATGGTTTTGCTGAGCGACGACGTGCTCACGATCGACCCGGTAAAGATTCGCGACGTCAAAGTTCTGAAGACCTGGGTCGGCGGCAAAGTGACGTACGATGCTGACGCGGCGAGCCACTGATTCCGCATGACGAAAATCTTCCTGGCGAAAATGCAGTGAGCGAAAATCATTTAGGCCTGGTTGAACACAGGTTCGACACCGGAGAAGTGGAGCTGAATTACGCGGAAGGGCCTGCCAACGGGCCACCGCTGGTTCTGCTGCACGGCCTCGGACGCCGCTGGCAAGTATTTATGCCGGTGATTCCGGCGCTGAGTTTGCGCTGGCACATCTTCGCTCCCGATTTGCGTGGCCATGGCAAGTCTTCGCGTGTGGCGCGCGGGTATTTTGGTCCGAAATATTCCGAGGACGTTGCTTGCCTTTTGCGCGATCGGGTCTCCGCGCCGGCCGTGGTGTTCGGACATTCACTTGGCGGTATGTTGGGAATGTGGGTCGCGGCGCACCATCCGGAGCTGGTGCGGGCACTGGTTCTCGGCGACAACATGATTGTTGTCAGGCAGCTGAAGAATCCGATGTACACCACTTTGTTTGCTGGATTGCGCGATCTGGCGCGCAAAGGAGGATCGGTCGAGCAGATTGCCCAGGGCATTGGGAAAATCGTGTTGCTGGTTCCGAGCGGTGGGTCGGTCGCCATTCACGAGCTCCCCGGCAATGATGAACCTTATTTGCTCTCGTGGGCGCGATGTGTGCAACAGGCGGACCCGGACGTCTATGAGATGACGCTGGATGGGGCATCACTCGAGGGCTGGGATGGAGAGACCATCTTGCGCGGAATCAGCTGTCCGACGTTGCTTTTGCAGGCCGCGCACGAATTGGGAGGCTTGATGTCGGAGGCGGACGTTGCGCTGGCGACGCGGTTGTTGCCACATCACACGCACGTCAAGTTTCGCAATCTGGGGCACGCACTGTTTATTCAGCAACCGGAGCCGGTGCTGCGGGCAGTGATGAATTTTCTGGAAGCGTTGTAGGGAATCGGCTGCTAGCTGCTAGCTGCTGGCTTCTAGCTAAGACCTAGGGTGCAGCATGTCTAGATCATTTCCGATCTTAATAGGTCTTTCAGGGTTTCTCGTTTTCTGATTAGTCTGACTTCGAGTTCCGTCCACCAGAACTTCCGCGGCTCGTCCCCGGGTGTTGTAGTTCGAAGAGAGCACGGAGCCATATGCGCCTACGTCGAGAACCGCCAGCAGATCGCCTTCGCTGACTTGTGGAAGTTTTCGATCGCGGGCGAAAAAGTCTCCCGTCTCGCAGATAGGGCCGACCACGTCGGTGGTCTCGGTTTTGGTCGAGGTTCGGCGCAGCGGGACGATTTCGTGGTGCGCGCCATAGAGTGACGGGCGCAGCAAGTCGTTCATTGCTGCGTCGACGATCAGAAAACGCTTGCGATGATTCGTTTTGCGGTAGAGGACGCGGGCGAGCAACGCGCCTGCCGGTCCCACGATGGAGCGCCCGGGCTCGAGCAGTAAATGCAGTTTCAGCCCCCGCAATGGCGCGATCACAGCCTTGGCGTAGGCTGTAATCTGTGTTTCGAAATTCGGCTGTGCAGCCTCGTAGGAGATTCCTAGGCCGCCGCCGGCGTCGACGTAGCGCAAGTCGTGTCCCTCCGCGCGCAGTGCTCGCACCAGATCCGCAACGCGCTCAAGCGCGGCCTGAAACGAACCGACATCGGCAATCTGCGATCCGATGTGAACGCTCACTCCGGCGACTTGCAGGTACGGCTGCCTTGCGGCCAGCGCGTAGAGGGCTTTGGCCTCGGGAATGGGGACGCCGAATTTATGCTGATGTAGTCCCGTCGAAATGTAGGGGTGAGTTTTCGCAGAAACATCGGGATTGACACGTACGGCGATGGACGCACGTTTTTTCAAGCGCGCGGCCGTCGCTGAAAGCAGATTCAATTCCGACGCACTCTCGACGTTGAACAGTAATATTCCCGAGCGGAGCGCAAGCTCCATCTCGGCCGCGGTTTTGCCGACTCCGGAGAAAACAACTCTGCCGGCTGCTCTGCGGTTTACCTTCAGAACCCGTTCCAGTTCTCCGCCAGAAACCACGTCGAAGCCGGCGCCGGCGCCGGCGATCAAGCCAAGAATTCCGAGTGTTGAATTGGCTTTCACCGAGTAGCAAACGGTGTGGGGAACGGCATGAAAGGCGCGAGCGAAGGCATCGAGCCGGGCGAGAATCATCGCTGTTGAATAGACGTAGAGCGGAGTGCCGTGGCGCTTGGCAAGCGCTTCAAGATCTACACCTTCACAATAGAGTTGTTGTTTGTGCGACCCGCCGCGCGCCGGGGCCTTGACAGCTCGATAGGCGAGCGCTGGCGCGCGCAAAGCTTCTGATGCGGGCGCCAGCTTCACTTGCGTTTGCCCGGACCGGCTTTCACTTTAATGGCGACCACGGTCTGATCGTCGAAGGCTTCGGCGCCGGCAGCGTGGTCAGTGACGGCCTTGAAAATTTCGTTTACCACGCAATCGGCCGATTTGGTTGCGCATCCGGCGACGATGGCTTCGACACGTTCCTGCCCAAAGGAATGCCCGTTTCTGTTGCGCGCGTCGAGAATGCCGTCACTGTAGAAAACAAACAGATCGCCAGGCTTGGCCTTGAAACTGATTTCTTCGTAATCGGCCTCGTCAAATAGCCCCAAGGGCAAACCGATCGCATCAATCACTTCGATTTTTCCGTCGTGACAATAAATCGGCCGCGGAAGGCCGGAATTAGCGACCAGCAAGGTGCGCTTTTCGTCGTCCCATACGGCGTAGATAATCGAGACGAACTGCGCGGCGATTCTTCTTTCAGCGAGCGACAGGTTCACGGCTGACAGCATCTCCGCCGGTCCCGGTTCGATGGGCGCATGCGAGCGGAGAATGCCGCTCACTAGCGCGGCGTAAATGGCAGCGGGAGCACCCTTGCCGCTGACATCGCCGATCGCGATGCCGAGTCGCGACAACGAATAAGGGACGAAATCGTAGAGATCGCCGCCGATGGCACGGGCGGGAACGAACTTCGCCTCCACCTCAAGGTTCTGCATTTTGGGCAGCGAATGCGGCAGCAGGCGAAATTGGAGTTCGCGCGCGAGCGCAAGATCGCGTTCCAGTCGCTGCTCCTGGCGGGCGATCTCTTCGTAGAGGCGCGCATTTTCGATTGCGATAGCCAGTTGTGCGGCGAGAGTTGTCAGAGTTCTTTTGTGATCCTCGGTGAAATAGCCCTTGCGGGTGTGTTCGAGATCGAGAACGCCAATCACTTTCTCCTGATAAATCAGCGGGACTGCCAGCTCCGACCGCGTCTCTGGATTGGTTGGAATGTAGCGTTCGCTCTTGGCTACGTCGGGAACCAGGACTGCCTCTTTCATTTGCGCAGCATAGCCGACTACTCCACGGCCGACGGGGATATCGTGCTTCAGATGGAGGCGTTCTTCGAAGCGCTGGGCAAAACGGTGCTGAAGTTTTTCTCCGGCCTTGTCAAGAAGAAGGATGCTGAACATCTGGTAGTCGATCAGGCGGTTGAGCAATTCGGCAACGCGCTTGAGTAACTCATCCAAATTCAAAATAGAGGAGAGTTCGCGGGCGATCTCGTTCAGCAGAAGCAGAGTGCGGGCTTGGCGGGTGGTGCGCGTGTGCAGCCGCGCGTTTTCTATTCCTACGGCCATGCGCGACGCAATCAGCGTCAGCAAGCGTTTGTGTTCGTCGGTGAAATAGGCCTTCTGGCGCGCCTCGAGATCGATTACGCCGATCACGCGGTTCTTGACGATCAAGGGGATCGCGAGCTCCGAGTGAACGTTGGGCAGAGCTTCAAGATAGAAATCTTCCTGTGTCGCGTCGGCTACGAGCACGGCCTGACGGGTTTCGGCCGCGCGTCCAGTGACACCCTGGCCCAATTTCACGCGCAACTTGTCGGCAACTTCTGGCGGATAGCCAACGCTGAAGCGAACGTACAGTTCCTGGCGTTGTTCGTTCAGCAACAGGATGGCAAAAATCTCGTAATCGATCACCTTGCGGACCAGTTCCGCCACGCGGCGGAGCGTGGTCTCCAAGTCGAGCGTCGTGTTTACGACGTCGGCGACTTCGAGCAGGAGCGGTTCCACCTCGTATGCGGCTTTAGGTTGCGAGGCGGAGGTTTTCACGAGATTCATCATAGCAGTGGGCAACAGGGGCTAGCGGTTAGTGGCTGGTGATTAGTCGCTGGTCATTCCTCTCGCGGATTGTCCAGTACGCAGACATCCGGAAGATTGCGGTAGCGCTCTGCATAGTCCAGTCCGTAGCCGACCACGTAGGCATCGGGAATCGTGAAACCGATATATTGCGCCTTGATCGGTTGCTTCCGACGGGAAGGCTTGTCGAGCAAAGCCGCAATGCTCAAGGATCGCGGCTGGTGCGCCCGCACGAGCTTGGAAATGTAGCTCAGCGTCAGGCCGGTGTCGAGAATGTCTTCGACCAAGATCACGTTGCGATCGGTCATGGAGCTATCCATGTCTTTCGTCAATCGGACTTCGCCGAGCGAATCCCAGGCAGCATGACCGGCCGGATCGTCTTTAACGGTGGGGCGGTTGCCATAGCTCGAGACGCCGATGAAGTCGAACGTGGCATCGAGCGGAATCTGGCGAGCGAGGTCGCTCAGAAAAATGGCGGCGCCTTTGAGAACGCCGACCAGGATGATTGACTGACCGCTAAAATCCCGGGCAATTTCGGCTCCGAGTTCAGCAATCCGCTGGGCAATCGCCTCGCGGGAAATCAATACTTTGGGTTCGGGCATGGTCCACATTTTATACACCAGTTGGGTTGAGCCGACACGGTTTAAATCGGGCGACGCTCGCGCCAGAAGTCGCGCCCTTCTCGTTTGCGCGCTTCGTCGCGGCTTACTAGAATGCTAGTTCGCAACTTAGATAGAAGGAGCGGCGATTGAATCTCAAAGGAATCCAACTGACGTGGCTCGGCCACGCGACGTTCCGTATCGTGACGCCGGAAGGGAAGACTTTCTACGTCGATCCTTGGATCGCGGGAAATCCCATGTGTCCCGACAGCGAGAAGAACGTAAGAAAAGCGGACGTTCTGGTCTGCACGCACGGGCACTTTGATCACATCGGAGATGCGGTGGAAGTCGGCAAGGCGCTGAATCCGATCGCGGTCGGCATTCCCGAGCTTTGTGGCTGGCTACAGAAAAAAGGGGTTAAGCAGACTGCGGCCATGAATAAAGGGGGCACGCAGACCGTTGCTGATGTGAAGATCACGATGGTACACGCGGTTCATTCCTGCGGGATCCAGGACGGCGATGAAACTGTTTATGGTGGTGAGGCCTGCGGATACGTGATGGAGTTTTCCAACGGCATTAAGATTTATCACGCGGGCGACACAAACGTCTTCAGCGACATGGCGATCATTCGCGATCTTTATGCACCCAAGATTGTGATGCTGCCGATTGGCGATCACTACACGATGTCTCCGCGCGAGGCTGCGTACGCCTGCAAGTTACTGCAACCGGAAACGGTGATTCCCATGCACTTTGGAACTTTTCCCGTACTGACGGGAAGGCCGAGCGATCTGCAAACACTGGTCCCGGAAGTCAAGGTGCTGGAAATGAAGCCCGGCCAAACCATTTCGTAAATTTCAAGATTACCGACGCAAGGAGCACGAATGCCCGATCAAGCCGCAAACGCGTACTGGCGCATGGGGGGAATCACTGTTGGGGACGTCGAAGATTACATGTATTCGATGTTGCCTCCGCGCGACGAAGTTCTGACCGAGATGGAAGCCGACGCGGCGAAGAATAAAGTCGCAATCGTGGGCCCAGCGGTGGCTCGCTTTCTCTACCAGTTGGCCATGATCAGCAGCGCGAAGAAGATTTTCGAAATGGGTTCCGCGATCGGATACTCGACAATCTGGTGGGCGCGCGCGGTCGGCCCCAGCGGACGCGTTATTTATACGGATGGCGATCCCAAGCGCGGCGAAAAAGCACGGCGCTACTTCGAGCGCGCCGGCGTCGCCGATCAAATCACGATTCGCGTCGGAGATGCCCTTGAGTTTCTTTCGGAGGAGAAAGAGCCCTACGACATCATCTTCAACGACATCGACAAGGTGGATTATCCGCGAGCATTTCGACTCGCCCTTCCACGACTTAAAAAGGGTGGGCTTTTTATCACCGATAACGTTCTGTGGAGCGGACGCGTCGCCAAGCCCGCGCCGACGCCTGAAACCAAGGCTATTTTGGAATTCAACAAGCTGATTTACGACTCAAAGGAACTGTTCACGACGATATTGCCGATCCGCGACGGAGTTGCGGTTTGTGTGAAGAAGTGAGCTTCTCTTTGCGCGCGGAATGAACTTAACATCCCGATGCTAGAATTGCGGTTTCCGATCTCCTGTTTTCGCCTGGTCTTTTTGCATATTCACAATGAAGCAAGCTACGCTTTTAGCCGCTGAGCAGATTCCCGAAACTCTTACGCGAACGAAGGACGACCCGCGCTCTGATCCTCCGAGTGATGTTTTGATCGTCGGCGCCGGCCCTACTGGTATGGCGTGTGCGATCGAGGCGCAGAAAGCCGGCTTTCGGGCACTGATCGTCGATAAGGGATGTCTGGTGAATTCGCTGTATCACTATCCGATCAACATGGTGTTCTTTACGACGCCGGAATTGCTGGAGATCGGCGATGTTCCTTTTACAACCGCCTCGCCTAAACCTAACCGGCTCGAGGCTCTCGAATACTACCGGCGGGTTGCGGAACATTATCGTCTGCCCATCCGGCAATACGAGTGGGTGAAAACCGTGACTGGCGCGGACGGCGATTTCCGCGTTACGACCTCGGACCGTAACAACGCCATTCACGATTACCGCTCGCGCAAGATCGTGATCGCAACCGGCTACTACGATCTGGCGAATCAGCTGAAGATACCGGGTGAGGAGCTGAAAAAAGTTTTTCATTACTATCGCGATCCGCATCCTTATTTTGATACCGACGTGGTGGTGGTTGGCGGGAAGAATTCGGCCGCGGAAGCGGCCCTGGACTTGTGGCGTCACGGAGCGCGGGTCACACTCGTCCACCGTGGCCCACAACTGCACAAGAACATCAAATATTGGGTGCGTCCCGATATCGAGAACCGCATCAAGGCTGGGCAAATCAACGCCTACTTTGATAGCAACCTGCAGGAGATCAATGCCGACTGCGTGGTGGTGAGAACGCAGTCGGGCACGAAACGACTGAAGAACGACTTTGTGTTCGCGCTCACCGGATACCATCCCGACTACGATTTCCTGCGCAGCGTGGGAATCGAACTCTCCGCGGAACAATTGCGTCCGGTGTGCGATCCGGAGAACCTGGAGTCGAATGTTCCCGGAGTCTACGTGGCCGGAGTGATCGTTGCGGGGTCGCGGACTAGCGAAATCTTCATTGAGAACGGCCGCTTTCACGGAAAGTTGATCGCCGCTCATCTCACCCAGAAGCTTGGCGGCGGAAATCCGAATCTGCCGCTTGACGCCACCTAAGACACCCTGAATCCTCGCAAAACCGTTTCCGTCCTCTTTACCTCCCGTCGTTTTTCCTCTTCTTTTTTCCTTGACAAGATCAATGCGTAACCGTAGAGTTACGCATTATGCGGAACCGATCGGTTACATATTTACCGGAAGCCACGTTTCACGCTCTGGCCGATCCTACGCGTCGCGCTGTTCTTGACCTACTGCGTCAAGGGTCACGGCCAGCGGGGCAAATCGCCGAGGCGTTCCCCATATCGCGTCCCGCAATTTCCAAGCACCTGCGTCAACTGCGGAAGGCACGCCTTGTTATTGAATCGCGCAGCGGACGCCACCGCGTCTACCGCCTCAATGCCGAGCCGCTGAAAGCAGTCGACTCGTGGATCGAACAATATCGTCAGTTCTGGCAGACGAATCTGGGTAATTTGAAGGCATTTGTAGAACAGGAGTACGCCCGCGAGTTGGGCGAATCGGTCACCAAGGGCAAACAAAAATAACTTCAGGAGAAAGACACAATGAAAACTCGCAAATTCGCAGTCGTCGTCGCAACCATGGTCGCAACCCTCGTCCTGCTCTCCGCCGGTTCGGTGGCGGCTGAGTCGGACTCGCGCAAAACGTTTGACATGCTCAAGGGATTGGAAGGGAAGTGGTCTGGCAAGAGCCAGCAGGGTGAGGTCGTCGAAGTCACGTTTCGATCAACGGCTGGCGGTTCGGCGTTGATGAGCGAAATTCACGGACACGGCCCGGAAAACATGATCACCATGTTCCACATGGATGGCGATCGGCTGCTGATGACGCACTATTGCGGGGCCGGGAACCAGCCGCGCATGAAGGTCGTCTCCGCCGACGCGAAGTCCGTCAGCTTTGAATTCATGGATGGAACAAATATCGGGCCGGGCGACGGACACATGCAACACGTCACTTTCTCTCAGCCCGACGCGGATCATCATGTCGAAGAGTGGGTGTACACCGGTCCCGGCGTCGAGCGGAAGGAGATCTTCACGCTCGAGCGAGTGAAGTAGGACTGCAAAATAGACCGGCGTTTCGGAGAACTCCAATGTCCAAAGCCAGAACCAGTGTCACTACCGACAAGGATGCGGTCGTCTCGGAGATCGAGATCGCTACTCCAGCGGAACGCGTCTTCCGCGCCCTCACCGAACCGGAACAGCTCACCCGTTGGTTCACCAACGAGAGCTGTCCGGTGAAGTTCTGGAAGATGGAGGCGAGCCTCGGCGGCAGTTACAGTTACGCGACCCTCCCGAGCAAGATGGACGTGAATGGGGTGAACGAATTCAAGTGTCACGGCAAGATCGTGGAGTTTGATCCGCCGCGGCGGCTCGTTTATACATGGATCGCCAACTGGCACACGGACAAGGACACGGAAACGACGGTGCGTTGGGAACTGACGCCGACGGCATCGGGTACCCGCGTTAAGGTCACGCACAGCGGTCTGGCGCAGGATGCAACCGCGCGCGAAGACTACAGCGGTGGATGGCCCGGTGTAATGGAAAGCCTCAAACAATACGCCGAACAAAGTTTCGGCATAACGTTTACGAATAAGACGAAAGGATGAATTCATCATGGTGACCAAAGCGGTGACTACAGCGCCGACCACAGCAATTGCTCCCGATCAGGACACAATCATCGGAGAAGTCTTCGTAGCCGCGCCGCCGGCGCGCGTGTTCCAGGCAATCACCGATCCCAACCAGGTGCCACGCTGGTGGGGCCAACAAGGCTTGTATCGCATCACGGAATGGAAAGGCGATCTGCGGGTGGGAGGGAAGTGGTCGAGCGTCGGAGTCGGTGACGATGGCCATTCCTTCCGCGTGGACGGCGAGTATACCGAGATCGATCCACCCCGTTTGCTCGTTCATACATGGATGGCCAGTTGGTGTGGCAACCAAGAGACCGTCGTCCGTTGGGAACTGGAACCGGCTGACGTTCACGGCCTCCATCCCAACGGACCGAAGAAAGCGGGGACAGGTACGCGCTTGACGATCCGTCATAGCGGTTTCGCTGGTGCGCTCGATTCCGCGAAAGCTCACTCCCAGGGATGGCTGCGGGTGCTCGGCTGGATGCAGTCGTTTGTGGAGTCAGGCGAGACTCTGGAGACGCGTCCGCCGGTCTCTGAAAAGTCACAAGCTTGAACACGAATCATTCTGCACGGCTCCCAGGTTAGCGCCCAACGAACGGGCGCGAACCTGGGGCACGGTTGGATGACACGATCTGATACCGGGTTATACTGGGGGAATGTCAGCGAGCGCCGACAAGACTTTTTACCTCGAGACCTTTGGCTGTCAGATGAACGCGCACGACTCCGAAAAGGTGGTCGGGACGCTTTTGCAGCAGGGGTATCGGCAGGTGCCGTCGGTCGAAGAAGCGGGGCTGGTGCTGTATAACACCTGCTCCATTCGCGACAAGGCCGAGCAGAAGGTGTTTAACCGGCTCTCCGACTACAAAAAATACAAAGCGCAAGGCAAGCAATTTGGCGTGCTCGGTTGTGTGGCGCAGCAGGAAGGCGAAAAGATTTTCGAGCGCGCGCCGTACGTTTCCCTGGTGTGCGGATCGGCTTCTTACCGGAACCTTCCCCAGATGCTGGTGCAACTGGAAGCGGGGGCGCCGCGGGTCACGGGGCTCGACGACCGCGCGACCGACGAATGCTTCGAGACGGAATTTACGGCGCGCACGAATCCGCATCGCGGATACATCACGATCATCGAGGGGTGCGACAAATTCTGCGCCTACTGCGTCGTGCCGTACACGCGTGGCAAGGAGCGGAGCCGGACATCGTCGTCAGTGCTTGGCGAGGCGGGGCAGCTGTCGGATCTTGGTTACACGGAAATTCAGCTCCTCGGGCAAAACGTTAACTCTTATCGGGATCCCGATGGAAAAATGAGCTTTGCCGAACTGCTGGTAGCGCTCGCGGAGGTTCCCGGGATTCGGCGCGTGCGCTTTACGACCTCGCATCCGCGCGATTTTGGGCGCGACATCATCGAAGCCATCGACGCGGTTCCCGCGCTCTGCGATCACGTGCATCTACCAGTCCAAAGCGGTTCAACGCGCGTGCTCGACGCGATGCAGCGGCTTTACACGCGCGAACAATATCTGGAGCGCATTTCCTGGATTCACTCTGCTCATCGCGACATTTCGATCACCAGCGATTTGATTGTTGGATTTCCGGGCGAGACGGAAAGGGAATTCGAGGAAACGCTTTCGCTGCTCGACGTAGTTGGCTATGACAGCGTGTTCACGTTCAAGTATTCGCCGCGGCCGAATACGCCTGCTCTGGGTCTGGAGGATGCGATACCCGATGCGGAAAAGACGCGCAGGCTGGCGGTTTTGAATGACAAACAAAAGCAGTTGGGGGCGCAACGCAACCGGCGACACATTGGGCAAACTCTTGAAGTGATGGTTGAAGGGCGCAATGCTGCCCGCAGACAGTGGGTGGGACGCACTTCGCAGATCAAGGTGATGAACTTTACCGCGCCTGAGGGCGTCGAACTGGCGACTGGGAGCTACGTCAATGTACGCGTCACCGCAAGTTTCCCGAACAGTTTGCTCGGAGAAATGGCTGGTTGATCATGGAAGTAGAAATGAAAATTCGAGGGCTCATGATGGACCCAGTTTCAAACATGCCGATCGTGCTGCTTAAGGACGTGGGCAGTGATACGGTGCTCCCCATCTGGGTCGGCGTGTACGAAGCGAACGCCATTGCTCTCGAGATTGAAAAAGTAAACACGCCGCGGCCGATGACGCACGACTTGATCAAGAACGTCTTGACGGGTCTCGACGCGCTGGTACACAAGATTGTGGTTACGGAATTGAAGGACGACACTTTTTACGCCGTGATCTGGCTTGAAAGGGAAGGACGCGTCGTGAGCATCGATTCCCGTCCCTCAGACGCTCTGGCGCTTGCCCTGCGCGTGGATTGCCCGATATTCGTCGAGGACGAGGTCCTGAAGAACTCGAAGCAGAGTGCCAATAATCCGGTGCCTGCGGTCAATAGCGAGGAACTCCGGAAGTGGCTGGAAGACCTTGGCGACGACGATCTGGGCAAGTACAAGATGTAGTGCGGCTCTCAGCCGTCAGCTCTCAGCTTGTGGTTCCCGTCTTTCAATTTCTAGAGTCTTCTTAAGAGCTTGAATACAGAAGAGCGTCAGTTCATGCCTGATTCTGCCGAACAACTACAACGTCTTTACCTTGCCGGATTCGAGCTTCAGACTTTCGATCGCTATCCGAAGTGTGTTGGAGTGGTGCGCAGAGACTGCGTTGCGCTGCTTGTGCCGGGCGTGGATGGCGTCCAGATTCTGGGCACTCCTGGCTGGCGGATGGGCGGAGTCATGGGCGTCCTAGTAGAAGAGGCCGGCAAGAAAGTCTTTCGAGCGAAAGAAGAGACTGTGGAGGCTACTCCGGAGCGACTGGAGGCTCTGCAAGAGTTTCGGCAGAAGTTAACTCAGGTGATCAAGGGCGAGGGGTGATGCCGGATGGACCCCTTTGCGTAGTTAACATAATACCTGTTATCGGACATTACTATTATAACCATAGCGTCCGTTAGTGTCCGTTCCAGATCCCAGATCCCCGTAACTGGCGATTTCCTCACTCCCCAGATCCGGTGAACACGATCCCCGGGTGAAATAGTGTTCCTGCGATTCGGGTCGCGATGGCGATGAGTTCCGCCTGTCCGTAAAAGACCTTCACTTGTGGGGCGCGGGACATTTCTGGCAAATTGACGGAGCGTCCGCTGCGGATGAAGGCGGCGCTGTCTTCGCTGGCGGTGACCGACGGCAATTGCGGTACCAATTTTCTGGGATGGACGAGCAGCGACTGGGCGATTCCCTGCTGCGCGGCAGTTTGCAAAGCTTCCAGGGTGCAAGCGTCTGCTATGCAGAATTCTGAAACGGCGGTACGCCGCAGCGACGCCAAGTGAGCTCCGCAGCCTAGCACCTTGCCCATATCGTGAGCGATTGAACGGATGTATGTCCCCGATGTCACGTGGGCTCGAAAAGTGACACGGTCGGCGGTCGCGTCGAGAATGTCGAATTCCTTGACCTCCACTTCGACCGGCTTCAGTTCCACCTCTTGCTTCTTCCGGGCCAGTTTGTAGGCGGGGACTCCAGCAATTTTCTTGGCTGAGAAGGGCGGCGGCATCTGCTGGATCAGTCCCTGGAACTGCGAGGCCACGGCTCGCAACGCGGCAATATCGAGAGCCACTTCCTGAGGCGGCGTCGTGGGCCCGCCGTCAGCGTCGTAGGTGTCGGTGGCGAAGCCAAAGCGAATCACTCCCTCATAGGTCTTTTCAGAATGCGCGTAGAACTGCGCGAGACGCGTGAGATTGCCGAGGACGACCGGCAGGACTCCCGTGGCCAAAGGATCGAGCGTGCCGAGATGGCCGACCGAGCGCTGCCCGAGAATTCGCCGGACGCGGTTGACGACGTCGTGCGAAGTCATCCCGGACGGTTTATCGATGATCACTACACCATTCATGGAGATTTGTAATCTGGTAATTTGTAATTGGTGATTGAGGCTCGTGGCTACAGTATCAGGATTAGGGACGATGGTTTTTCGGTTGCCGATTACAAATTACACCTTCTCAATTAAATGATCCCTCTTCGTGACGATCAACCGACTTTCTCGACGCCCTTCGTCAACTATTTCCTGATCATTCTGAACGTGCTGATCTTTCTGTGGGAATACTCGCTTGGAGTCGAGAGTCATCGGGCGTTGAACTCATTCATTGGGGAGTTTGGCATTGTTCCTCACCACACCATAGCGGTGCTGACTGGGCACTCCTTCGATGGTCTGGCGACGGCGATTGTGCCGCTATTCACCTCAATGTTCCTGCACGCGAATCTCTGGCACGTGGCCGGCAACATGCTTTTCCTATGGATATTCGGCGACAACGTGGAAGACTACATCGGACACTTCAATTATCTCGCGTTTTACCTGATCAGTGGATTGGCTGCGGGCGCCGCCCACATTCTGGTCAACCAGGGATCGCGTGTCCCAAGCATCGGCGCCAGTGGGGCGATTGCCGGCGTGATGGGTGCGTACTTTATTCTTTATCCCAAGGCCCGCGTGCTGGTGTGGTTTCCTCCGATATTCTTCTTTCACGTTCCGGCCTGGCTGATGCTCGGCTACTGGTTCGTAGTGCAGTTCCTCAGCGGAACCACAACTGCGATCGCTGATACCAGCCAGAGTGCCGGAGGGATCGCGTTCTGGGCGCATATTGGAGGATTTGTCGCGGGCGTCGTGATGATTAACCTCTTCCGCGAGCGATCGCACCGCTATCGATATGGGACCTGGTAGGGAGCTGTCAGCTATCCCTAAAAATCTCAACGTCTCGGTGCTGGGGCGGGGCCCGGGGGCAGAATCTCTGGCTCCTCCGAGGTGGCGCCGGAATCGGAAGACGCTTTGATCTGCTGGCCGGTTACGAACCAGACTGCGGCCGTCCATGTCGGAAACAGGTCTGCACCCGGAATTAGTTTCGCCGCGGCCGTGGGCAAGAAAGCCCAGTGCCATCCGAGCAGACGAATCATTGCGAACCCGACCATCAGATCGAGCAATGAATCGGCCGGAGAAATCGCTCCTTCAACGAAAATGGGGAAGGCGCCGATCTGGAGGACGTCGGCGGCAATGGCTATGGCCCACGCTAAGCGGTGCTCGGGTTCTTGTATAGCGTTGAAGTGAACCTTAAATTGGGCGCTGACTCGATCTAGAACTGACATATTCCCTCGGCTCGTTGCACAAGGAGTTGGCGAAACGTCTGTAGATATGATGCTCAGGAAAGCCTGCGAGTCGCTGCTCGCTTCCCTCCTAGAGTACGCCGATTGAGGGCGCAATTACGATCTTCTCGGCGGCCGTGTCATCCGGAAGAAGTAGCGCATCAATCACCGCGCGTGCCACCGTCTCGGCTGACATCATTTTGCGCCTTGGCGCTTTGGGCCATAGCGTGTTCCAGATCGCCGTGTCGGTGGCGCCGGGCATGAGCGCAATCACTCGAATCCCCTTGGGACGCAACTCTTCGCGCAACGTGTTGACGAAGCCAAGCGCACCGTGCTTCGACGCGTTGTAGGCTGCCGAACCGGGGAAGACGCGCTCGGCAGCGACGGAAAGATTGTTAACGATGCTTCCGCCGCGTTTCATGACAGCGAGAGCGGCTTGCGTCATCAGAAACAGGCCGTTGAGGTTGGTGTCGATGACTTCCATCCACGTTGGATAGGGTAAGTCGCTGACCGTCCGAATCGCATGTCCGATGCCGGCGTTATTGACTAGAATATCCAGCGGCTTGTGCAGTCCGCGGACGAGTGCGAAAAGATAGTCGACCGATTGCGGGCTGCGCACATCGCAGGATTGGGCGAGCACAAACGGCTTCGTCTTTTTTGTTGTTTTTGCCGAGTGGCTACTGGACTGGAGTTTCTCCAGTTCGGCCTGCGCTTTGACCAAAGCGCGCTCGTCGCGGCCGGTGATGACCAGATTGCATCCCTCGCGGGCGAGAGCGCGGCCGATGGCAAGCCCGATGCCACGGTTGGCGCCGGTGATGAGGGCAAGACGGCCGGAGAGTGCGGATCCGCGGGGCATTGGCATGCGTTACAACCTGCGAACGCTTCAGCTTAGTCCAACGGATGCGGTCTTTCGAGGAGATGTCTATAGTTCGACAACAGGTTCGACAATAGTTCAGCAACAGATTCGGCAACAGCGCGTGATGGGATCACACGCCGTTCGGGCGTTGGCGGATCAGCGACAAGAATTCGCTGCGCGTTTCTTCTTCGCTGCGGAAGCAGCCAAGCATGGACGATGTGACGGCAGCCGAATGCTGTTTCTCGACGCCCCGCATCATCATGCAGAGATGCCGCGCCTCGATCACCACTCCGACGCCTTGCGGTTCGACGGCATGCTGAATCGCCTCGGCGATCTGCGTTGTCAGCCGCTCCTGGATCTGTAAGCGGCGCGAGAAGGCTTCGATCAAACGCGGGATCTTGCTCAGCCCGATTACCTTTCCGTTGGGTATGTAGGCCACGTGTACCTTGCCAAAAAACGGCAACAGGTGATGTTCGCAGAGGCTGAACATCTCGACGTCTTTCACGATCACCATTTCGTCATAACTGACAGTGAACAACGCTTCGCGCAAGAGTGCTTCGGGATCTTCCTGATAGCCCTTGACGAGAAACTTCATGGCTTTCGCGACCCTCTCGGGGGTTCGCGCCAGGCCTTCGCGCTCGGGATCTTCTCCGAGGCGAACGATCATTTCGCGGACAAGGTCCTCGTAGGTGGCGCTGGTGAGGGTGGTTGGTTCGGCTTTGGGTTCGATGGGCGATTTCATAAGGGGACTGTCGTTGGTCGTTGGTCGTTAGTCGCTGGCAAACCGAAGTCGTTTTCAAACCGAATCGCGAACGACTAGCGACCGACGACTAACGACGTTTAACGACCTTCTTCTCCGAGATATTCGAACGAATTCATCATCGTCTCTTCAATCCGTACCTTCTCTAGATGAGCCCGGTGGAAGCCGCGCTTCACAATATCGTAGATGGCGATGCAAAGGTTTTCCGTAGTTGGAACTTCCTTTTCGAACTCGGGGAGTAGATTCAGATTCTGATGGTCGTAGCGTTCGAAAACATGCTGGCGCACGAATCCATCCAGATCGACGAGATTGCAGACCATGCCGGTCTGCGGATCGACTTGTCCGCTGACGGTAACCTCGATCGAGTAATTGTGTCCATGCCCGTAGGGATTATTGCACTTGCCGTAGATCGCGCGGTTCTCTTCGCGGGACATCTCGTCGCTGTGGAGACGGTGCGAGGCCGAAAACATGTATCGACGGGTGAGGTGGGCTTTCATGCTTCTCCGTAGAAATCGACAAACAGATCAGGCGTCTCGTAGACGCGCACGCGGTGCAAACGTGCGGCGTCGAGTTTGGGAGCAAGCCGCTGCCAGATAACGATGGCAAGATTCTCGGTCGTCGGAATCTGGGTAAAGAACTCGGGGACCTCTTTATTCAGGAAGCGATGGTCGAGGGCATCGAGCACTTCCCTGCTCATGACGTCTTTCAGTTGCTTGAGATCGACGACAAATCCTGACTTGGGATCGACCTCGCCCTTCACGGTGACTTCGAGGGTGTAGTTGTGGCCGTGGCCATTCGGGTTGTTGCATTTGCCGAAGACGAGTTGGTTCTCCTCCCGGGTGAAAGCCGGATTGTGATAGAAGTGCGCCGCGGAGAACTCGGCTTTTCGGGTGAGGTAGACCATAGGGCAGATCTTAGCTTCTAGCTTCTAGCTCTCGGCCTGGATTTCCGCTTTCGTTGGATTTGGAGTCGAAACTAGACTCATCGCGGTTCTTTTCTGAGTCCTTGACTGGACTGCCGACTGTGTAGGCTCGTCCCTTCCATGATACTTGGCCCTTCCAGAAGGCGCGCTTTGAACGCAGCAAGAGATAGGCGAAAATCGGCAGACCGAAGGCGATGGCGATCAGGTTGTTCAGCATCGTAAAGTGCGCGACGCGAATTCGTCGATACACCAGCAGCCACAGCGCGGCGAAGACAGTCCACAAGAAATGAACGGTGGCAGCTCCCCACACGGCGATGGCTAGCGAAATCCAAGCGACGAGCCACATGACCAGGGTCTCTAGGGCAAGAAATTCTGGTTTCGGAAACAGCAGTGCCAGGTTCTTCGTCCAGCCTTCGCGAAGTTGTGACCAGTTGCGATACATGCGCGTGCGGAGGGCATCGCCGCCGTAGCGGAAATGAATGCGGTATCCAGCGTTGCGGAACCGGCGAGCGAGCGCAACGTCTTCCAGGATTTCTGTGGCGATCTCGGTGTGCCCACCCACGGATCCATAGGCTGAGCGGCGAACGAGGATGTATTGCCCGTTGGCCGCGGCGATTCCTGATTTCTGCGCGCGCACTTTATGCGGCGGAAAGTGGGCGGCGAGTTCCCCAAAGACGACGGGCATCACTGCCCTCTCTGAGAAGCTGCCGACGATTTGTTCGGGAGAATAGGACAGCAAGTCAGCCTGCTCTCTTTTCGCTTCTTGCAATGCGCGAGCCAACGACCCGGGACGATGGATGGTGTCGGCGTCGGTGAACAGCAGCCACTCTCCGCGAGCGTCTCGAACTCCAGCGATTACGGCATTGTTCTTTCCGGTCCAACCTGGCGGGGCAGGTGCGGGAGAAATAACGCGCACCCCGGCAAAACTCTGGGCAATCTCGCGGGTGCGATCGACGGAGGCGTCGTCGACCACGATGATCTCGAACGCGACATCGGGCTGGACACCTGTTTGGGTGATTAACGACTGCAGGCATGCGGCCAGGTTCAATTCTTCGTTGCGGGCGGGGACGATGATCGATACTTCAGGGACGCCGTGGGGCAAAACGTGCGTCGAAGTGTCTAGAGACTCCGCTGGAGATGCATGATCCATTATAGTAACGAACACTTTTTCGTTATTATAGCGGTGTGAGACTTCGCTTCCCCGCTCGCGTATCGACGGTTGCCTTGCTCGCCGTCCTGTTAGCAATGCTGATTGGCTGCTATAGCGGAAGCAGTCCGACCCGCATTGGCTCGAAGGCGCCGGACTTCACCGTACAGGACTCCGACCACTCGGTTACGCTCAGCCAGTTTCGCGGGCAGGTTGTGGTGCTGAATTTCTGGGGAAGCTTCTGCCCGCCGTGTGTCGAGGAGACTCCTTCTCTTGTCAGTATGCAAAGACGGCTGAAATCGAAGGGCGTCGTCGTGCTGGGTGTGAGTATTGACGAGGATGACGCCGCGTACCACAAGTTTTTGAAGGACTATAACCTCAACATCGTCACCGTCCGCGACGGCGCGCACAAATCGAGCACTCTCTATGGCACCTTCGGCTGGCCGGAAACCTTCATCATTGACCGCAACGGAGTGATCCGCCGCAAGTTCATTGGTGCGGTGGATTGGTCGAGCTCGGAGATCACGGAGTATTTGAGCAAACTGTAACGGGAGCTGTCAGCTGTCAGCCATCCGTTGACGTTGGGCGATTACATTCCGTCGGGAGCGCCACACGAGGTCTTGCGGGGTCACAATTTGACGCTGCGCAACCTTAACGAATTTGTAATCACCGACACCGAACTGAAGCTCATGGCGGCTGCTGCCAGAATCGGGCTCAGCAGTAATCCGAACACTGGATACAACGCGCCGGCGGCGATCGGCACTCCGAGCGAGTTGTAGAGGAACGCAAAAAACAAGTTCTGCCGGATGTTGCGCATCGTCGCCTGACTGAGTTTTCGCGCGCGCAGAATTCCTTCAAGGTCTCCTTTAAGTAAAGTAATGCCGCCGCTTTCGATGGCGATGTCGGTGCCGGTGCCCATGGCAATTCCGACGTTGGCCTGCGCCAGCGCGGGAGCGTCGTTGATACCATCCCCGGCCATAGCGACAATGCGGCCTTCGCTTTGAAGGTTCTTCACAATCTCGGCTTTTTGGGCCGGTAAAACTTCGGCCTTAAACTCTTCAATGCCGAGGCCTGCGGCAATCGCTTGCGCGGTAGCCTGGGTGTCCCCCGTGAGCATCACCAGGCGCATCCCTTGCGCTTTCAGTTCGCGGAGCGCGCCACGCGTAGATGGCTTGACCGGGTCCGCTACCGCGAAATACGCGGCATACTTACCATCGATGGCCGCGTAGATCACTGTCGAAGCAGCGGAGTCGGGAGCTTGGACTGCAGCCTTAGTTTCGAATGCTCCGGTAGCGCGCATGAGCGCTGCATTTCCCAACGCCACCCTCTTACCATCGACCGTTCCCTGTACGCCTTGGCCCGGCGTGGATTGGAAATCGGCGGAATCACTCAACTTCAATTTCTCTTCGCTCGCTTTTCGTACAATGGCCGCGCCCAGAGGATGTTCGCTACCGCGCTCGAGACTCGCAGCCAAACGCAGAATTTCATTGCCCGAAAGATCTGGCAAAATACCCGTCGTCGAGAATGCGACAACTTGCGGTTTTCCCTCGGTCAACGTGCCGGTTTTGTCGAAGACGATGGTGTCGACTTTCTCGAGCGTCTCCAGCGCCTCGGCATTCTTGATGAGGACACCAGCGCGCGCGCCGCGTCCAGTTCCGACCATGATGGCCATGGGTGTCGCTAAGCCGAGCGCGCAGGGACAGGCGATGATCAGCACGGCTACGGCGTTTACGATGGCATGAGCAAGCCGTGGTTCCGGACCGATCGTCGCCCACGCGATGAAGGCCACCACCGCAATCCCAATCACCGCCGGAACAAACCATCCCGCAACTCTGTCGGCCAGTCTCTGGATGGGAGCCCGAGTGCGTTGCGCCTGGCTGACCAACCGCACGATCTGCGCCAGCATGGTCTCGCTGCCCACGAGCTCGGCGCGCATGACCAGCGACCCGTTGCCGTTCACCGTCGCGCCGATTACTCGCGAGTCAGCCGTCTTCGCGACGGGAACGGATTCGCCCGTGATCATGGATTCATCGACCACGCTTGATCCATCGAGCACAACTCCGTCGACCGGAATCTTCTCTCCAGGACGAACGCGCAGTCGATCTCCCGGCTTCACTTGCTCGAGCGGGATATCGCGCTCGGAATCGTCTTCGCCGATCCGCCGCGCCAGCTTCGGACTCAGATCCAGCAGGGCGCGGATGGCGCTCGACGTCTGGCTGCGCGCGCGCAGTTCCAGTACTTGCCCAAGCAATACGAGCGTGACGATGGCGGCGGCGGCTTCGAAATAGACGTCCGGCCGGTCGCCCATACTGCGGAACGATGCGGGGAATATCTGTGGAAACAACGTTGCGACGAGGCTATAGACGTAGGCGACGCCCGTTCCCATGGCGATCAGGGTGAACATATTGGTGCTGCGATTGACCACCGAGGCCCATCCGCGCTGGAAGAATGGCCATCCACACCAGAGGACGACGGGGGTGGCGAGCAGAAGTTCGAGCCACGGCAACCAGCCGGAACCACGAGAAGCAGCCGGCCGCATCATGCCGCTCATGGCGATTGCGAGCAGCGGGGCCGTCAGCACCAGACTCACCCAGAAGCGCCGCGTCATTTCACGCAACTCGGGATTCTCTTCCTCGTTAGTGTTAGCCGTCACTGTGCGCGGTTCGAGTGCCATGCCACAGATCGGACAATGCCCCGGCTCCGGTCGAACAATTTGCGGATGCATGGGGCAGGTGTACTCGGTTTTCGTCGAAGGCAGAGTGGGCGATTCAGGATCGAGCGCCATGCCGCACTTCGGACACGGGCCCGGCTGAGATTGCCGTACCTCGGGACACATGGGGCAGACGTAGGCGCGTGTGTTTTTTGTTTGCGTTGCGGCGTCTTGCGTCGCGGCTATGGTCGGCATGACCAAGCCCGGTCCGCCAAGCGATACCAGCCCCGATCCCATGGGTTTTGGCGGAGCGGACAGAATCTTCTCCGGGTTCGCCTGAAACTTTCCCAGGCAACCGGCACAACAGAAGAAATACTCCTTGCCGGCGTGGACCGTCTTGAATTTGGCGGTTGCCGGATTCACCTGCATCCCGCAGACAGGATCTTTCGGTTTGTCGGCTTCGGGGCCAGAGATCGACACAGCGTCAGGATGAGCCATCAGTTCCTTGCCAGAAGTCTATACCGGGTGAGAGTGTAGAGATTCGCGCTTGGCGGAACCCGGCTGTTATTAGATACTTGGAGGGTGATTGTCGAACCTATTTTTTGGGAGAAGCCTGAATGACCTACCTCGAAGCCGCTTACCGCTATCTGACTCCGCCGGGAGAAACGACGATGCGGGCCATTGACAGTGTCCGCGAGGTCTATGGTATCCAGCGGATTCAGTTCAACGAGAAAGAGCGGACGGTGCGGGTGCTGTTCGACGCCTCGCGCATGAAGACCGATTCCGTCATCAAACTGCTGCGTCAGGCCGGAATCGACGTGCAGGATCAACTAGTTCTTGCCTAGAGTTATCTTTCTTTAGAGCTATCCGACGCCCTCTCAAGTGGAAACGGGCGAAGCTGCAAGCACTGCCTGAGAGGCAGGCCTTCATTTCTTCGGAATTCCAAGGCAGGAAAAATCAGGGCTGGAAAAAATGGGCTCCGCTCGTTTTCCCTGCTTAATCCTCAGGCCTTTACAAGAGGACTCTCGGGGGAGGGCGGCCGAGAAATCGGGCGGAGACCCTATGATCGATGCACGAAGTATTTGCAAAGGGGCATCCGGAAAGACCTCTGGCCGAAGTTGTTTTCCAAATGCCCCGTTGCGCGCCACTTCGTCTGCTCTAACGTGGAGCATGTCGCATGCCATCGCTAACACATTGCCAACATGCATAAACAGAACTGGTGGGCGGGTAGGTTTTGCGCTGGCCCGGAAACTTTTACGCAAAGTTTACAAAACAGAAGTTGGAGCCATTCGTTGGATTCCCTGAACTGGCGCGGCTTTTGGCGGGAAGCCACGTGGTAAAGCTGAACGACCCGGATTCTTTACTAGAACTTTACTACTAGGCCACAGCGATTGGAATTGGGGAAATGATTCCGCTTCCGTTATAATTTACAGACGCAATTCTTCTAGACGCGCCCGTAGCTCAATTGGATAGAGCGCATGGCTACGAACCATGAGGTTGGGAGTTCGATTCTCTCCGGGCGCACCATCCCAAACTAAGGGCTCGGCGGATTCTTTCTGGGCGGAAATAGTAGAACCAAGGGGCAGTCCGCACAATAGCAAAAAGGACCGGCTTCTGCGAAGCCATGTTTCGAACTCGGTAAAGCGTTAGGCTTTATCGCTCTTCCAACAATCTAGCCCCTCTTCAAGGGCGGCGCTACAATTGCGCCATGTCTCGGCATTCGCGCCTTCTACTTCTGATTCTTGCCGTGTCACTCTCGACCAAGGCTGACACAAACACCTATCTCACGGGAAAAGTGGTCCGCGTGAATTCCGAGAGGACAGTGAGCGGCTCGGTATTCATACTCTACATCGAGCACGACAAGGCAACTTTTTCCGTTCGTCTGAGAGAAAAATCCACTTACAAGCTGGATTGGGCCGTAGACGATCCGATAGAGTTTCGACTAAGCAAGGACGCGATCTTTCTGAAAAAACCTAATGGCAAAGAGATGCGTCTCGCTTTACTAGACCAGCCGAAAGTGGCCGATCTGACCGGCCCAGGGGATCTTCCGTTCCCGAAGCAGGGTTTCGAGCAAGGGGTTGATATTGCTCGAATACCTGCGGAGCACCGGCCGCGAAGGTGTGCAGAGATTGCCGCCGGAGGAACACAATTCGCGCCTCTAGACGATGCCTGCCTGTATGCGCTGTCGACGAGCACCCTGAATTTTGTTTGCCAGGAAACCGTTCAGCGGGCCACCCGAGGACTACTTAAGGGCGATTGGAAAGATCTAGACGTGGTCAGGTGAGGTGGCGGTGGTCAATGGTCAAGTGGAGCGATTTTCCAAAATCGCAATCAACGGGCACGCTCTCAAGCTACCGCCGAACACCGATAGAGGACCCGCCTTGGCTAGGTACTTAAGCGATATGCATACAGGGGGGCTATGGAGCGTGGTGGAATTTGAAACAGTATTGGCTACAATATTCAGCCCGGCCAGCCAGACGAACTTCGTCTACGCCGGCGACGTAGAACTGCCCTCGGGTTCAGCAAACCGCTTTAAGTTTGAGTTGGGCGCGGCAAGCAACGTTTCCTTCGTGCTGGCAGTATCGGATCTAACCTATACACCCGGTCTAGTAGGCTCCCTTTGGACTGATCGAACGACCGGCCAGCTTGTACGTGTAGAAGCGAGCGCGACCGAGCTAAACCGAAACTTTCCAATTATTGCTGACTACCATGCCATCAATTATGGGGACGTTCCAATTCCGGATCTCGGAACCTTCTTGCTTCCAACAGCGGCGGAGACAGTGGAGTGCCAATATCCTCTGGAGTCTCGTGGTGGCGACCAGACTATCGTCAGGACAGACGGAAGATGCTATAAAAATGTAATTTCGTTTCACGACTGCCACAAGTTCGTGGTGGAATCACACATAGCCCCGGATGTAAGCAAGTGAAACATTGCCATTTCACCAACTACCCGTAGACCCGGAATGTTTTGGAGGCATTTTGATTGGGAGCAAAATGAAATGCTTGGGAAGCTATTCCCACAGCTAGGAGGACGGTATTCCTGACCTGTTTGAACGCTTCCGAACCCGGATCGATCAGGTCAAAGTGTCCCGCGCCAGGAATCGCAAGCAGTTCGGCTGACTCTCCTGCCTTCTTCTTCAAAGAGACGTAGTCGCGGCTGAAGTCCGGTGGGACGGTGTCGTCTGCCTTACCGTGGATCAACCATTGCCGGGCATTCGGAATTGCCAGTTCCAGCGGATCGGCTTCACGATAGTGTTCCGCGACCGCGTCGGGCGTGCCGCCGAGAAATTCGGCCACAGCGTCGTGGCTCAGGTGCAAGCCGAAGGCTTTCTTCAGATCGACGACTCCGGCCAGCGAGATGACGCGGCGAAGCGAAGTCTCGTGCGCCGCGAGACACAAGGCAAGTTGCCCGCCCGCGGAGTGTCCCATGACGACCAGGCGATCGACGTCGAGGTGGAATCGGGAACTTTGCTGCTGAATGAAGCGATACGCCGAGCGGATATCGTCGAAGGTTCCAGGCCATCCGCCGCCCGGATTTCCGACACGCCGATATTCGAGGTTAAAAGTTGCGATCCCCGAAACTCGGAGCGCTTCGCACAGGTGTCCGGCATGTGCCAGGTCATACTTGGCGCGCCAGAAGCCGCCGTGAATATTCAACAAAACCGGATGCGGCCCTTTGGCGGAAGGCAAACGCACGTCGAGAAACTGGTTGGTATCGGCGCCGTAGGCTACGCGGTCGTCGGGCGGCGGTTGCGGTTTGCTGAGAATATCTTCAGATGACACAAACGAGACACTCGCTCGGAACGATTCGAAACTAGCTGTCTTTATCTAGGCTAGCTCTCTTTGAGTTTGAGCCTGCTCTTGTTCTCTTCGATGAAAGCCTTGAGGTCGGGGACAGCGTTCAGCAGTTTGGTCCACTGTTCGTAGTAGAGCGTCACCGGAAAGCGACCGAGTCCATAGACGCTGACACCGCCTTTTTCACTGACACGGAACTCCATCGAGCGGCCCGGTTTTTTCTCGGCTTGTCTTTCCAGTTCTGACAATCGAGCCTTTAATTCGTCGTACGTTGGTTCGGTCATGAAGTCTCTCCTGGAATGGCGCAGGGATCAATATATTTCAAATCGTTATACTTCGAGTCGTTCTATTTCAACTCGTCGGTCTCTGGTTTTTATCATAGCTTGCCCGCGGTAAAAGCGTCCGCACTTGGCGACATGTCTTTTCCGGGGAGCCTGCCTTTTGGTGCAAAATTCTTCATCCCGGGAAGCGCTTCTGAATAAAGCGCTGCATCTCGCGCTGCCACAATGGGTTGCGAGGCACGAGAAAGGCGGGAATGGCCGCATAAATGCTAAACTAAGCTCGACAACGAAGTTTCGCCGGGAGAGCCACAATGCCGAAAGCCAAGAAATCGATTCTGGAAGCCGTGCCGATGTTGGTGCTGCTCGGACTACTCGCCGGAGCAGTGGGAGGCCTCGGAGTGGGCCTGGTGCAAATGAAAGCCGCTTCGTCGTCGTCGACCGCTACGAAGTAGTACCTGATTTCACCGACCGGAAGTTTTAAAAACTCTGTCGGCCACTTCGAATCAACCGCCTCGAATCACCGCTCAATCTCTCGGAAAACACTTCCGCCTCGATAACCCTCGTGTTCTGTCTCTTTGCTTGTGGGGTTGCGGATCGTACCCGTGACGACTACGAAAGATGGAGCGGGAGACGGGGATCGAACCCGTGACATCCAGCTTGGGAAGCTGGCGTTCTACCGCTGAACTACTCCCGCTCAACATTGTTAGACTACCATTCGTTTCCGTCTCAAGACAACGGACCCTCGACAGCGAGTTTCTAAAGACCTACTCCGCGCCGTCTGTGTAAGCAGCGGTCAAAGGCTTTTCTCCCAAACTCAGCCTTGGATTCGCGGCTGGAGATGCAGGAAGGTGCATATTGACAAGACCACCGACCACAAGACATACTCTAGCCCACGCTTTGGGGTATCCGCCGTTTACCCACTTCCCAGAGCTTGATCTTCTTCCCGGCTTTATTCTGAGTATTCAGGCCCCAGACCTAAGGTCGCACAATTTTTCAGAGGAGACGCCGATGAACTTCCGCTCGGTTTGCGACCGCATGTTTTTCTTGGCCAGCCTAACCATATGGGCTTGCATTCTCGTTCCGAGCGCCACTGCCCAAAAGATTTCTGAGACTCTCCTTGTTTCGGGCATCTTCAATATCAACTATGATGGATTTGACGGAGCTTTTAATTCCAAAGGCCAGGAATTTTTCACTTTCGACTCTCCTAGTTGCCAAGGCCTGAACTTCTACAAAGGAGGAGAGGTTTCGGTCGTGGAAACGGCGCCAGCGTTGGCTCCCGCGTTCTGCCCGTCGGGCATCGTCGCCGATTCCGCTGATAACTTCTGGTTCGTTGATCTCGGAAACCAGGCGGTCGGCTTCATGTCGACCAAGGGGATCATTACGGAGTATCCCGCTCCCAATTCCGGAATCTATTGCAATGCGGTTGGGTGTACCACTCTACAAGGTGGAATCACGCTGGGTTCTGATGGTGCAATGTGGGTGTCGAGCAAAGTTATCGTAAGCATTAACCAGGGCATTCGGAATTACGAGTTTCAGGTTGCCCGTGTGGCCAGCGACGGCACTTATACCTACTATACGATTAGCGAGTTGTTTAACCCTGAGACCGGCCCATCGATCGCGACCGGATCGGATGGAGCTGTCTACGTCCAGGACAGCGAACATATCACAAAAGTGACGCCAGCCGGCCAAATCACTGTTTACAATACGGCGAGCAGCTGCACAAATAATCCTCCAGTATGGCTACACAGCCTGACCGTCGGGCCGGATGGCAATATGTGGTTCATTTCCAATTGCAGCGCCACCTACCCTAGCAACAACATCATCGGCAACATCACTCCCTCGGGCGCGATCACGACTTTTCCGCTTTCCACGTTGGCGCAGGGACTCGCCTCCGGCAGCGATGGCGCGATCTGGTTCACGACTGCTTCGTACAACATCGGCAGAATCACCACCTCTGGAACCGTTACCTACACTGCTATTCCGACTAACAAGCTCTCCGAGTACACTTACGGATGCGTCGGCACGCCAGACTATTCCAGCTTGACTACGATTATCCGTGGCCCTAAGGGCACCCTGCAATTCGTCGGCATGACGGATGTTAGTGGAGGCACTTACAACTGCACTTATGTAGGGAGCTTCACGCCAACTGCGCCTGCCGCTGACCGGCAACCAGGCGCGATATCTGCCAGGCCCGACTCTCGCGAGGCTCCGGCTACTGAGATTCAGTGCGGGCCCGGAGGCGCTGATAAATGCGAACTTCAATCGCTAGAGGGCAGTTTTCCTTGGGGCAAGTCTGCGTACAACGGTATTGCTACTGAAACCGTTACCTATAGCTACGTGGACACACCCCAGGTGATGATCCAGCTTCAAGAAGGGCCTCAGTTCGGGCTATGCGATGTGACTAACGGGAACGGTCAATACGTGACGATGCCGACAACTTTTAGGGTTGTCGGGGAGAAGACGCCTCCTGGCTTCGAGCCCGAACTTATAGAAGGATGGGTTTTCCCTGTTCTGAGCGCACAAGCTACAGGCGCAGCGAAAGGGGAATATTACACATGCACTTTCAGTTTTGTGCTTATGCAGAAACTAAGTGGCGGGACACCCGCCCCGTTATACTCCGCGGAGTTTCACAAGAGTGGTCACGTTGGCCCCTAATAACGGCGCTGGTGAGTGGCGCGTGAGCGGGGGAACGGTACTGCAGCGGGTTCAGACTTCCACAATCCTGGGGTCCGGTTCCGAGGGCGGCGACAATTTTTCGCGAAATGTACTACCCCCCCAGAGGATTGCCTTTCTCGCGGGCGCTCCGTAAGATTCCCGCTTGCGACTTGCGTTGAAATTCACTGCGGTCGCGGGAGCCTTTATGTCTGCCGATTCCCTTCCCTCGACGTTCAAGTCTCGCCGCAGATTTCTTCAATCGTCTATCACGGCAACTCTGGCCACGGCCGCGGGGCCGGCACACGGGGCTGCTCGCGTGGTGGATTCTGCGCCCACCACGGCATCGTCGGCTGCCAGCTTCGATATCCACTTCGAACTCGACGAAATCACGATTGACGATCTGCAAAAAGCTTTTCAGTTAGGTCACATCTCTTCACGTTCTGTGACTGAAAAGTATTTGGCGCGCATTGCGAAGATTGACAAGGCGGGGCCGATGCTCAACTCCATTATCGAGCTCAACCCGGATGCGCTACAGATTGCCGAGGCGCTTGATCAGGAGCGCAAGTCGAAAGGGCCGCGTGGTCCATTGCATGGCGTTCCTGTTCTCATCAAAGACAACATCGATACCGGCGATCGCATGAACACGACGGCCGGATCCCTGGCGCTCATGGGATCGCGCCCGGCGAACGATGCCTTTGTCGCCGCGCAGTTGCGCAAGGCCGGAGCTGTGATCCTTGGCAAAACTAATCTCAGTGAGTGGGCAAACATTCGCTCCAGTCATTCGACCAGCGGGTGGAGCGGCCGCGGCGGCCAGACGCGCAATCCCTACGCTCTCGATCGCAATCCCTGCGGCTCGAGTTCTGGGACGGGAGCCGCGATTTCTGCCAATCTCGCCGTCGCGGGCGTCGGGACCGAAACGGACGGATCGGTGGTCTGCCCTTCGTCGGCAAACGGACTCGCGGGACTGAAGCCGACCGTCGGCCTCGTCAGCCGCAGCGGCATTATTCCAATCTCCCACAGTCAAGACACAGCCGGACCCATGGCGCGTACCGTGCGCGACGTTGCCGTTCTTCTCAGTGCGATGGCGGGCGCTGATCCGCAAGATGCGGCGACCGCCAATCGCCAGGGGAAGGCGTTTACCGACTACACAAAGTTTTGCGATCCTTCCGGGCTCAAGGGCGCGCGCCTGGGAGTTGTCCGCAAATATTGCGGCTTCAACGACGCCGTTGACCGGCTGATGGACACCGTGCTCGGCGAGATGAAACGTGCGGGCGCTGAGATCGTCGATCCCGCGGACATTCCGACGATTGGCAAATTCGACGAGAGTGAGTCCACGGTTTTCTACTATGAGTTGAAAGCGGACCTAGGAAGTTATCTTGCCCGTCGCGGGCATCCTTCGATCAAAAGTTTGAAAGATGTGATCGATTTCAACGAACGGAATCGTGACCGCGAAATGCCGTACTTTGGGCAAGACTTCTTTTTGAAATCGGAACAGAAGGGCCCGCTGAGCGAACAGGAATATCTCGACGCAATGGCATTGAACCAGCGACTGAGTCGTGCTGAAGGCATCGATTTCGTGATGGACAAATTCAAACTCGACGCGCTTGTCGCCCCTACGGGCGGCCCGGCGTGGATCACGGACTTGATCAATGGCGACCATGCTCCGGGAGGCAGTTCAAGCGCCGCGGCAGTTGCCGGCTATCCCAACATCAACGTGACGGCCGGAAATCTTTGGGGTTTGCCGGTCGGCATCTCTTTTTTCGGGCGTGCCTGGAGCGAACCCACGCTGTTGAAGATCGCGTACGCGTTCGAGCAACTGACGAAGGCGCGAAAACAACCGCGCTTTCTGAAGGCGGTCGAGATCGCCGATTAGTGTCGCGAGTTTGCAAAGTGGGGGCCGACGAAAAGTTCTGCCGACCCCGCTTCGGTTAGCCAATGCTCGAATCGAGTATTGAATCCCACGTGATTGAACGATCATTGAAACGACGGTCATTGAACGAAAGAGACACCGTCGAGCGAGGTGAAGCACTCGGCGTTGGCGAAAACCGTCTCCGCTTCGACGAACACGCTCCCGCTCAGCTGAATGTAAAGACGACCCTTGGTGGCATCGCACAGATCCACAGGAACATACACAGTGGTGACAGGGCGAAACGCGACGGGTAGCGTGAACGGTTGTGGACTAGTGCCCCCAGTGGCAATCGCACCTTTGAAGTAGACGATGCCGTATTCGTTCGCCGCTTCCGCCTTGCTCGTGGCAAACGGGGACTCGGTCCAACCGTTGATTAACGTAAGCGCCTTAAACCCGCTGGCGGACGCCGCGAACCATGCACCTTCCAGCGATGTAAAGCATTGGGCATTGCTAAACACGGTTTCGGCCTCGACCATCACGATACCAGTCGGCGCAATGTTAAGCCGGCCGTTGGTCGCGTTGCATAGATCGACGGGGATGTAGACGTTGGTGGTCGGACGATAGCCTTTGGGCAGAACGAAAGCCTCCGCGTTAGCGCCGGTAGTCGACATCGCGCCTTGAAAATGCACGATCCCGTTGATTTTCTGGACCGCCGGATTGTTGGTGCCAAACACAGTATTGCTCCACCCGTTGATCAGCGTGAGAGCTGTGAATCCGGTTGTACTCAGCGCGAACGAGGCACCGTCAAGCGCCGTGAAACACTGGGCGTTGGCGAACGCGCTTTCGGCCTGGACGCTAACGTTACCGTTCGACTGACTAATAAGCCGACCGTTCGTGGCGCCACACATGTCGACGGGGACGTAGACACTGGCCGCCGGGGTCAGCGACGCGGGAAGCGTGAACGCCACAACGCTAGTGCCGCCCGCGATTGCTCCCCTGAACTGGACGATGCCTGCGACTTCCTCGACGGTCGCGTGGCTTGTGCCGAACGGCGCGTCGGTCCAGCCATTTACCAGTGCCAGCGGCGCCGGACCCGCGAATTGAGCGAAGGCCGAGGCGGTGCCAGCAGTGAGAGAAGCCATAAGCAACGCTCCGCCGAGCAACAGGCCGAACGCCTTTCGAATAACGCCGTGCATTTCACGAGTCTTCCACGCCGCTAGGGGTAGGAATCCGGCGACTGTCAACGCTGCTTGCTTTTTCATTGTGGTTCTCCTTTTATTGGCAACATTGTGCCAATGGTTGTTTCGTTTTGATCGTTGACTTGCAAATGCCCGACAGGAATTTCTCTTCGGGCCCTGGGAAGGGGCGAGGCGGAGACGTTGATGCGTGACACCACGGTCCGATCAGGGCAGGTTTTCCCTTCCTGGTGTCAGCCACGAAGAGCGAAAACCAGCTCTACATTGGAATGCGTAAAAAACGGAGAGATCGTCTCAAGATCCGCCGATTTATTTAGTGTCGTGCCCGTTCGCCTCGGTGAAGACCGCGTTTGTTCTCTAATTGTGCGAGTTCTGAGCAAAGCGTTGCAGCAGGTGAGCAGAAATCCATCACGCGAAACTCTCCGATCTGAGTTGCCTGCTGCAAGAGCGCTTGAGTATTTACCGAGCTAGGTGTACATTCCAGCCTCGCATTCGAAGCGGATTCCAAGGAGGTCAGTCATGGGATTTCTTGTATGGATCGTGGTGGGACTGATTGCGGGTTGGCTCGCCGGCCAGGTCATGAAAGGCGGCGGTTATGGCGTGGTTGTCGATATCGTTCTCGGCATTCTCGGTGGAGTGGTCGGTGGATGGATATTCGGGATGCTGGGAATCTGGCCCGGTGGCGGATTGATCGGCTCGATCGTGGTTGCGTTTATCGGCGCAGTGATCCTGGTCTGGATTACGCGTCTCATAAAAAAAGCTTGAACGACGGCGTCACTGTTGCGGGGTTGCAACACTCGGTTTGTCTTGTGCGTCGCGATTCGGAGTCACCGGCGCGAGCGGAACTACGTTTGTGTTCGATCCTGGCATCAGCGCCGACGGAGCGGCGAAGAGTGGATCTTGGCTTGTCTCTGATTCTGGCTGCGTCTGCGAGGGACGTACTCCCTTTGCCTCCACGATCGACCATCGCCAGTCTTCATCTGGACCGGGAGTGATTCCGATATTCTCGCGGAACTCTGTCGTGCTGAACGGCTTGGCTTGTGCTTTGAGGTGATAGAGCAGCGTCACGTCGGAACGACGCTCGACCGACGGCGGCGCGAGTCCTTCGGCAGCGGGAATCACGCGAGCGCGGGCGGCCAATTCGGCATTCTCTCCGGGCTTGCGTTCGAGCGTCAATCCCACCGTAATCTCGCGGATGTCCCAATCCGTGCCGTTGAAAACCTCCAACTGCAGACTTTCGTCCTGGATTGAACCCGGTCCATCAATTTTGAGCAGTTCGGTGAGCGGCAAATCTTCGACCAGAACCGGACGGACCATCAGCGCACTCGACTTCGAATTGAACGACATGCTGCAGGTTGCATCGGGCATCGACACTTTGAGAGTGTTGGTGGCAGTGTCGATGGAGAAGACCGTCTTGTCCGATTTGATCGGCCGGGCGCTGCTGACTTCATCCATCACCTGCGTCAGGTTGTCGTTGTCGATTACGGTTCCGACCGGGCCTGGTTGCGGTTGAGGGTGATCCATCCTGTTCTTGCGGATGTCGCGCGCCAGATCTCCCAGGGACTGAGTATCGTCCTGCGCGGAAGCGGTCATCGGGCTGAACAAGGCGGCCGCGAGGGCAGCGAAAACAATCAACCGCACGTTGAGGGATTCGGATCGCATCATCTGGATTCGTGGACTCGTGGATTCGCCGACGAACGTGATTGCGCCCGGCGAGAGCACCTAAAAGAAGTTTAGGCGAGATGGAAAAGAATTGAAGTTACCGGAGGGACACGATGGTATTAGCACTTCCGGAGTTTGGCACGAGATTACAAAATGGGAAGAAGAAATGGGAAAGCGGCATGGACGCGCTCAGATCGAAGCGACGCGCAACGGGGCGCGTCCATGCCCTTTCACCCAAATTACTACTTACAGCAGGCCAGAACTACGAAAACGGGTGATCGGATCGGTTACCTGCATTGGTTGTCGCTTAAAAACCCAGCGAGCCACCGCAATCCCCAACGCTGCATAAGCCAGATGCCAGATTTTCATAGACCGCTCCCCCACGATCGGACCTTGTACTGGGAGAGAGAACTACGAAGGCCCCGTCGTGAATCCACCATACTGCTGCTTTATCGGCGGGTCTAGGCCACGAAGGTGCTATCGCTTCGGGCAAAGGTAATTGCTGGTAACTTGGGCAGTAACCGAGGAGCAGCGGGCGGTCGAGCACGGGCTCGATTCGACGATTCGCTCCAGGTCTTTGAGGGATCAGGGGGGTGCGACTCAGGCTGGGGAAAGCCGGTCAGCGTGCGTTGGATGACGCGGTCGTCGCGGTGAAGCGAGTCACGATGTTGGCTACAGCATTGAAAACGACGGGCCAAACGAGATAAAGAACGACGACGATGAACATCACTTCGTTCCCTTCGGCGAACGCCCACATTCCCGACGATGCGTTCTGTTGGGCGAGGATCTCGGTGGGGGACATTCCGGTGGTGGCCGACTGATACTGGACCATCAGGTTTCGCTTGAGAACCATGGCCTCATAGGCGAGCGTCCAGATGATCGCGAATTTGCCTGCATGGTAGCTGGCGCGCACGAACCAGTTCAGGTTCCACAGGGACCGTTCATGGCGGTCTGCTTCCGCGGGCGCCCGATCGCGAAGCATTGCCAGGATGGCGAACCCGAAGGGCCCGAATGCCGCGAGCAACAGCCACCACGAAGATCGCTGCTTGGAGCGAATCAACAGAAAGCATGCCCCCACCCACAAGCTTGCGACAACCGCCAACATGGCCCAAAACGACATGATCCGCGCGAGGTTAAGGTAATGGTAGTTGCGCACATAGTTCGGATGGCCGGCCGCAATTTCGGGATTAATCGCGCTGAACACCCATCCTCCCAGCATAAAGACCACGGGAATCAGCAAGAGGAGGACGAGCGCGGCGGCGGTTTGCTTCTTCATCGGTTGTATGGCGATGTTTGTATCGTGGCATACGCTTGTGGAGGTTGCCAGTTACGAGTGGTGCGCCTAGGGGGGAACCATTGCGAGCTGCCGCGGCTTTATTTGAGAGATCGCGTCCAGTTTGAATCACATCCCAGGGAGAAGCGCAGGGCGGCACACACTTCGTTCATCCGTTCTGGGCTCAGCTGGGCCACCCGTTTCCCTAATCGCTGCTGAGATACGGTGACCGCGTTGTGTAGGTTAACGGCACACGGGGACTTCATGCCATCTTCTTCATTGAGCAGGACTTCCGATGGGACACCGCGAATGGTGGATGTGACGGGCGCAACCGTGACCGTGGACAGGTAGGCGAGGGCGGAGTTGCGCGTCAGCACGAGAGCCGGTCGTTTCTTATCGGGCGCCGCAAACTGGTACAGCCGAACTTCGCCTCGGAGGATTCTTGATCCGGTCATTCTTGCGGCCACGCAGCCTCCGATTCCCAAGCCTGTGCCTCGGCATCGGCTTCGGACCCTCGCGAGTAGCCCTCGCGGTCGCGTTCTTCTTTGGCCCGCAGTTCCAGGTGGCGGAGATGTTCGCGCAGGGCGTCACGCACCAGAGCGGACCGATTTTGACGGGTGCGCTTCGCGGCCTGGTCGGCGGCGTGGAGCAGCTTTTTATCGAGGACAATTTGGACGATTTGCATATGTGGAGTCCAGTCCACAGTATACTCCACATACGCCTAGCAGTGTCCTGGTTTACCTTTCCTCACGGAGAAAATCCTAAGCCTGCAAGAAGCAGAGGGAACTCACGATTCGTTCTTGCCTCGACAACACAAGGTCCCTCCACTCCGCGAAGCATCGCTTCGCGATGATTCGCTCCGGTCGGCATGACAGAGTTGGGGGGGGGGTGGAAGGTACAGCGCAACGCGGCCTCTAGGCTGGGTTTTCGATCCAGCCGCCGCCGACTACGATGTCGCCGTCGTAGAAGACGGCGGCCTGGCCCGGAGTCAGTGCGCGCTGCGGCTCGTCGAAGGTGACTCGAACGCCATCCGGACCGTTGGCTTCGATCATTGCGGGCGCGGGCTGATGCTTGTGGCGGATTTTGACGGTGACCCGCTTTGGCCCGGTCAGCTCTGCGGTCGAAATCAGGTTGACCGCGGGTGGCTAGGAGAGTTCGCGAGTAGAGCTCCTCATCTTTGCCGACGACCACCTGCCGGGTGTCGTTCTTGATTTGGATGACATAGAGCGGCGAGCCGGTCGCCACGCCGAGACCCTTGCGCTGTCCGACGGTGAAGTTGTGAACGCCGGCGTGCTCGCCGATCACCTTGCCGTCGGTGGTGACCATCTCGCCGGCGATCTCAGCTGGGATCTCGCCTTGCGCCTCTCCCTGTTCGGAGAGATAGGCTTCGATGAAGCGCTTGTAGTCGCCGCCGGGGACGAAGCAGATTTCCTGGGAGTCGGGCTTTTCGGCGATGACTAGGCTGTGCTTGCGCGCGAGTTCGCGGACTTCAGGCTTGGTCAGGCCGCCGAGCGGAAACAGAGTTCGGCTCAACTGCTCTTGCGTCAGGCCGAAGAGAAAGTAGGTTTGATCTTTCGAGCGATCGGCAGGACGCTTCAGGAGCCAGCGCTGGCGGTCTTCGTCGAAAGCGACCTGAGCATAGTGTCCGGTTGCAACTTTATCCGCGCCAATCTGTTGCGCCACAATCAGTAGCTGATCAAACTTCAAGTGATTGTTGCAGAGGCTACACGGGATGGGTGTGCGACCGGCGAGATACTCCTCGACGAAGGGGCGCACGACGTCGCGCTCAAAGCGCTCTTCGTGATTGACCACGTAATAGGGAATGCCGAGCGTCTCGGCAACACGGCGCGCGTCATGGACGTCGTCGATCGAGCAGCAACGTCCCTGGACGGACTCGGGCATGCCTTCGTGGCCGGCAAGGCGGCGCTGATTCCAGAGCTGCATGGTGAGGCCGATGACGCTTCGTCCCTCCGCGCGCAGCATGGCCGCAACGACCGAGGAGTCAACTCCTCCCGACATGGCGACGGCGATGGTTTCGGATAGCATTTAGCGATGAAAACTTGGCATCTAGCTGATTGCTAACGGCTAAATGCTTACTGCGGTTCCCTTCCAGGTCGGTGATAATTCCCGCAAACGATTTACGGTCTCCGGGATCACATGCAGCGCGAAGTCTATGTCGTCTAGCGTACTCTGTTTGCCTAAACTGAAACGGATACTGGCTTTGGCCCGGTCATGAGGCACGCCCATCGCGACCAGGACATGGGACGGTTCGATTGCTCCCGAGGAACACGCGGCGCCCGAAGAGACCGACAGACCTTTCAAGTCGAGCGCGATGACCAGCGACTCGCCTTCGATGCCGTCGAAATAGACGTTGGTCGTGTTCGGTACGCGCGGTGCTCCGTCGCCGTTGAGTCCCGTTCCTTCGATTGCCAGCAGTTCCCTTTGCAGGCGATCACGCGCGGCAGCCATTTTCTGGTGGTCTCCGCGCTCGAATCCGGCGGTGGCCAATTCGGCGGCCTTGCCGAAACCGACGATGCCGGGAACGTTTTCAGTTCCGGCGCGGCGAGAGCGTTCGTGAGTGCCGCCGAAGAGGATCGGAACAAGCTGCGTCCCCTTGCGCACGTAGACCGCACCGACTCCTTGCGGGCCGTGAATCTTGTGGCTGGAGATGGTCAGCAGGTCACATCCGATTTCGTCGACGTTGAGCGGGACTTTTCCGGCCGCTTGTACGGCATCTGTGTGGAAATAAATGTCAGCCTCGGCGGCGATCTTTGCAATCTCCGCGACCGGCTGCAATGCTCCGGTCTCGTTGTTGGCGAACATGATCGAGATCAATTTGGTATTCGGCCGAATGGCGCGCTTCACGTCTGCTGGATCAATCAGGCAGCGGCCATCGACCGGGATATAAGTCACATCGCATCCCGCTGTTGCATTCCTGGCGATGTGACGGCAGGTGTTGAGGACCGCCGAATGTTCGATGGTCGAAGTGATGATGTGATCGCCGGGCTGGACGAGTCCGAATATCGCGAGATTGTCACCTTCTGTGCCACCGCTGGTAAATACGACCTCGGCCGCCTTGCATCCGAGCAGCGTGGCGACGGAACCGCGGGCTCGCTCGATGGCTCCGCGCGTCTCCTGCCCATGGTGGTGAATGGACGAAGCATTGCCAAAGTGCTCAGCGAAGTAGGGCCGCATCGCCTCCAAGACTTCGGGGAGAACCGGCGTGGTCGCGTTGTTGTCGAGATAGACCCGGCGCATCATATCCTCTTCTATTGTACTGAGGTTTTGGCGGCGTGTGAGCCAATACAGGGGAGAAGGCGGCTGTCCTATCCGTAGTAGCGAAAAGTCTTCCAGAAATCTGGCCAGGGCTGCCGCAGTCCACGGCACACGTAGATATCGGGATGATCGCTGGTTTCTTCGTTTTGGATGGCGTAGGGGTTGGGGGTATGCCCGGCAACCTGGCACGAAGTGAAAGTGCGGTCGAGGAACTCCCGAGATAGTCCGAGGACGATCAGGGTTTCGGGCGGCGGATTGCCGTAGCCGCGTTCGTAGAAGGAGTTGACTCCGCTGATTGCAGGAGGTAGTCCGTACGCGGGGCCATATAAATTGATCGCGCCCGCTTCGCCGTAATTTCCGGCGAGAACGGCGAGGTGAGTCCTGTCCTCGGCCGGCAGCGTGTCTCGAATCTGGGCGACGGTTTTGACCAGTTCGGGCCAACCGAGTTCTTCGAGGAGGTCGCCGTTACGCTGGCTGGCAAACTTCCACAGAGGTGAGTTCACGGGCGCGGGCGGGAGCACGATAGCTCCTACCATAACGATGTCCGCTATCAATGCAGCTCGGACCAGGGCTCGCAGGCAACCTGCCCACACTTTGCTCAGAGAGCGCAAACGCTGTTCGCCCCACACACTGCCCGCCGCATAGAGCATCGGATAGGCCGCTGCCAGATAGTATCCACGGCCCTTGGCGACGATAAAGAGGAGGAGTGGGACGATGTACATCCAGCCCAGCATGCGAAAGCGCTGGCCTTGTTGTGAGATCAGATAAAAGTAAAGGCCGGCTATCCAGAGCGGGGCCGCAAGGAGTGTGATTTTGAGTTGGTCGGGAAGAAAGTCTTTGGTGCGTCCGATGCGGACGTCGCGTTCGTGGATGTGCTTGAGGAAGTCGAGCGAGATGAAATGATGCTGGGCTTGCCAAAGCAGATTGGGGAGAAAAATCAGGACGGATAATCCAACCCCGATCCAAAGCCATTTGCTCGTGAGATGCCGGCGTGTGTCGGTGAGGAGAACGCCAGCCACAATGCCGAGCGCGAAGAATCCCATCGTGTATTTCGTCAGCATACCGAAGCCGATGGAGGCGCCGATAGCCAGCCACCACCGCGGGTCCTCAGTTTGCAGCAGACGAACAACGAAATAAGCAGCCAGCACCCAGCACAGGTAGTCGAACGAGACATATTGCATGAGTGCACCGCCCGCGAGACAAAACGGAATGGCGGCCAAGGCGGCAACGAGTTGAGCACCGCGACGGCCTCCCAGGCCTCGGGCCATGAGACCCGTGAGAACGACGGCGACGGCTTCGGCAACGTTGGCGAAAAAACGGAACCCGGGCAAGGATGTTCCGAAGAGAATAAGAGACAGACGGCCAAACAATGGGGTGATCGGCGGATAGGCGACGTATCCCCAGGCCAGATGGCGGGCGTCGTCGAGGGTGGCAAGTTCGTCGCGATGAAAACCGAAGCGTGAGCCGAGCAGTAATTGCGCGACGATCGTGGCCGCCGCGAGAGCGGCGAGCACGGCGAAGTCACTCGACCAAGTTGAAGGGGCAGGCGGCAACAGCGGCGCAGTGGTTTCGACTTGCGGAGACATGCGGGTTTCGACCTACAGTCTATAGCGGTCGAGTGTACCGCGAGTGCTGACCTTCGACCTAGTGGCCCATCGCCATCAGAGGCATGTGTTCGCTGAGTGTGAAGTCTATGTCGGCGACTCCGTGGGGAGGCACGGTGACGGGTTTGCTCCAGATCACCGGATCTGCAAAAACGGGGCGGCTAACGCGGACCTGGGTAGCGATGTCGTAAACGGGGCTCTCGCCGACGACTTTCCAGCCCTCGTGCCAGGCGACGATCTCGTAGTCGCCGGGAGGAACGTTGGTCAGTTCGAAGTTGCCGTCGGCGTCGGTGACCGCGTAGTAAGGATGCTTGGCGACGATCATTTCACCGTTCATCCATACATGCCCGGCGTTGCAACGGAGACTCACGACACCGTCACGGTTCATCGTGCGCGAGATTTCCTGACCGGCGGCGGTGAAGGGCAGGTTGTAGTCCGAACTGCCAGACATGTGGACGGTATGCAACAAGGGGTCGCTGCTCTTTACAGTCAGCGTGGCATCGAGTGGCACCAGGAGAATGTGGGGCTCGTAGCGGCAGTTCTTCTGGTTAAGGGAGCGGCGTTCGACGGGCAGTTCCATCGCTTTTCCGCGGGTGACATTGCGCAGGAAGACCACGGTGTTTGCGACTCCGCCGTCTGGAGCGACCAGCAGGCGCTCGAGGTCGCGGTGCTTTTCACCCTGTGGATCACAAATTTGTGGATCTTTATTAATCTCGGAGGCGATCAGATGTGGCATCGCTCCGTGCCACTTGACGGTTCCGCGGATGGTGCCGCCGTCGTTGAAAGCGACAACCTGATAGGAAGATTGAGCGACAGAGAATGCCGCCAAGAGAATTATCGCCATGAAGGCGAAGAGTTGCGACCGGAACTTCATAGGCTCCACCTGAAAGTCGCCTCGGGCCAACGGGCCCACATTCGAGGCGGGAAACACAGACCTGACTGAGGATGTCAGCGGTTTCCTGGAATTTTGCAACGGGCAGTCACTGTCCTGCCTGTTACTTGAGTACTACGATAGTTAAACGTATGGACGTAGTACAGGTCACCTTAGGACATGTACTTCCGCGCGGAGTAGCGGCCCAGTTGGGTGGTAGGCAGCTCGGCAAAGGACGGAATGCCGGGCGGCTCTGACTCGAAAAATCCCAGAACTCAGCGCTTTTCGACAGGAACGTACTTCTGTGGATAGACGGGGCCTAGGTAGTCCGCTCGTGGGCGGATGAGACGGTTGTCGTCGAGCTGTTCGATGACGTGCGCGGTCCATCCACCGACGCGAGAGACGGCGAAGATGGGGGTGAACAGGTCCACGTCGATGCCGAGCGTCTGGTAGGTAGAAGCGGAGTAGAAGTCGACGTTGGCATTGAGCTTTTTGTCAGCTTTGACGAAGTTCTCGATCTTTTCCGAGTAATCAAACCAGCGCGGATCGCCACTCGACTGACCCAGGTCGCGCGACATCTGACGGAGATGTGTGGCTCGGGGATCCTCGGTGTGGTAGACGCGGTGTCCAAAACCTGGGACCTTTTTTTTCTGGGCCAACATGCCCTTGATGTACTCGACAGGGTCGGCGCCGCTGGCATCGATTTCTTTGAGAATCTTGAAGACCGCTTCGTTGGCGCCGCCGTGCAAAGGACCCTTGAGGGTGCCGACGGCCGAGGTTACGGCGGAATGCATGTCGGAGAGGGTTGCGGCGGTGACCCGGGCCGCGAAGGTAGAAGCATTCAGTTCATGGTCGGCATGCAAAATGAGCGCGATATCGAAGGCGCGTTCGGCCGTTTTTGACGGCGCAGTGCCGTTGAGCATCAGCAGAAAATTTGCCGCGTGCGAGAGCGAGCGATCCGGTTCCACCACGGGCTTCCCTTTGCGGATGCGATCGTAGCTGGCCACCAGCATTGCGATCTGGGAGGTGAGGCGAATCGCCTTGTTGACGTTAGCATCGTGGTCGTTGCGGTCGTATTCGGGATCGTAAAAAGCCAGAGCCGAAACCAGCGTTCGCAGCACATCCATTGGCAGAGCATGCTTGGGCGCCAATTGGAGGCGGTAAATAATGGATGCATCCAGCTTCCGCTCTTCCGCCATGCGTTGCTTCAGCGACTTGAGTTCGTCGGCTTTGGGCAGGCGTCCGAACCAGAGCAGGTAGCAAACCTCTTCAAAAGTCGAATTGTCTGCAAGATCGTGAATATCGATGCCGCGATAGGCGAGGACTCCGGCATCGCCGTCGATGTAGCAGATGCTGGAGGTAGTGGCGACGACCCCTTCGAGTCCCTTGGGGGCGTGGAGGCTGGTAACGCTGGACATAAACCCTCGCTCGTTGTACGAGTGATCGTACGTAAGATCGAAACTTGCGGCCGCGGATTGCTAGTCAAAAATCCGCAACTGCCCAACCTTCTTTTATACGCCTGTTGCGCGCGGCTTTCCAAGGCAGGGACGAGGTTGGCAGCGACTTATTCCGGCCACAGCGACGCTGCTGTCTCGCTCAATATCTGTCCGCGCATTTTATCGGTCAATGGCAGACTTTTGAATTCATCGAGGTTGCGCTTGACGTCGACCACGCCCGGGCTTGGCCAGTCTGTGCCGAACAGCGTTTTGTGGGCGATCTCGCTGAGACGCGGAAAATACTTCAGCAGCGCCTTCGGAGGAATGCCGCTGATGTCGAAATAGACGTTTGGATGGCGGCGCAGGAGAAAGAACGCGGTGTCCATCCAGAGGGGCCGGCCCCCGTGAGCCATTATGATGTTGAGTTTCGGAAAATCGACGGCGACATCGTCAAGATAGATGGGATCGCCATATTTGTTGCGCGCGCCGGGAAAAACTGATGTTCCGGTGTGAAACATTACCGGGATCCCATTGGCCTCGGCGGCGCGATAGATGATTTCGAGTTCTTTGACGCCGTGTAGATAGTCGTTCGGATAGAGCAGCTGATGCGGCGGATGGATTTTGATCATGCGCAGGCCCAGACGCAGGATGTGCTCGACGTCGGCCATGATGTTGGTGGTGTGCCGCGGGTGAAGGCTGCCACAGGAGAGCAGGCGCTTGGGATCGTACTTCGTATAGTCGGCGACGAATTGGTTGACAGCCGATGTAAAGCCGATCACTTCCGGCGCAACGTAGTTGATCAGTACGGCGCGGTCGACGGCGCACTGGTCGAGATATTTCAAGAAGGCCTTCGGCGAACGGCAATACTCGACGATGTCGTCCCAATTCTCACGCTTATGCTTGATCACTTCGAGCGCCTTCGGCTTGAAGAGTTCCAGCGGCTCGATGTGGATGTGGCAGTCAGTGATCAAGAACAGCTCCTGCTCTTAGCTGCTAGCCTCTAGCGAGCCGAAATCGAGGTTGCTAGAAGGTAATAGCTAGCAGCTTCTCTTTTCAGTACAACGGAACTTTCGGATCCACCGTCCGGGCCCAGCCGTCGATGCCGCCACGCATGGATTGGACTTTTTCGTATCCCTGCTGGCGCAGCCAGTTGGTGACGGACAATGACCGCACCCCGCGATGGCACATGACAACAATGTGGTCGTCGGGATCGAGTTCCTGATGGGCTCGGGTGGGGATGTCGCCCATCGGAATCTGCTTCGTGCCTTCGAGGTGCGAAGATGCATACTCCCATGGCTCGCGGACATCGAGCAGGGTGAAAGTTTCGCCGCTCTTTTGCAGCGACTTCACCTGGCCGGGAGAGATTTCAAAATCCATGGCTAAGATATCCCTAGTTACGAAGCAGTCGCGAACGAGTTCCGAGCGTGGTCAAACTGAGCAGGGCCGCTAGGCCCCAGAGCGCTCCGGTTGCCAATCGCCCCGTCCGCACGTCCGCGGGCGGGACGTGATGCCAAAGCGTCAGCGCGCAACCCGCGATAAAGTTCACGACAAGGACGCCGAAAAACAGGCGCTCGCGCAGACAGCGTGTATCGAGCGCTAAACCGACGAGCAAAAGGATCCAGACCACGTAGGTCGCGGCGGTCCACAGATCGTGAGGCCACTCGAGTTCGTTGTGAGTAGCATGGCTGAACGAAACCCAGGCGAAGTAGGCACAGCCCAGAAAGCCGGCGATTCCCCACAAAGGGGTGCGGCACATCAGGTGGCCGGAGCTATAGCTACTTTTCGTTGTAGGCTTGGCGGTGACCTTCTGGCGGGCGCTGACCTCGACGTTTTCTATTTGCCTGTCCATTTGGGAACGCGTTTTTCGAGGAAAGCCATGATACCCTCGCGCGCGTCTGCGGTCGAGATGAGTTCTTCGAGATAAATCTTTTCCGCGCGAGCCAGGCCTTTATCGAAGTGGATCGAATCCCATGCGTAAAGGGGTTTTTTGGCGAGGACGAGCGCAGACGGGCTGAGTTGCTGGAGTTCGGCCAGCGTTCGTGCGACGGTCGATTCGAGTTTATCGGCAGGCGCGCAGCGGTTTGCCAGTCCTATCGCGGCCGCCTTGTGTCCCGAAAATGTGCGGCCGGTGAGGATAAGTTCGGCAGCGCACTTCTGACCGACGAGCGCGGCCAGCACGACCGAGGCGACGGGTGGAAAGCTGGCTAGCTTGATTTCAGGAAATCCCCAGCGAGCATTGCGCGCGGTATAAACCATGTCGCAGACAGCGGCAAGTTCAGCGCCGCCGCCGAGGCAGATTCCGCGAACGGAGGCAATCGTTATGGTGCGCGAAGCTACAATCGCACGGATAACCGAGTGAAAACTCCCAAGCATTTCGTGGATCTCCTCGGGAACGTGCGCCTTGATATCCACGCCAGCGGAAAAGGCGCGGGCGCTGCCTTGAAAAACGACGGTTGAAATTTCGGTGCTCGCTTCGATTTGGCTAAGTTGCTGCTCGAGTTCAAGCATCATCGGGACGTCGATGACGTTGAGCGGCGGGTTCGACAGCGTGATGCGGGCCACCGGGCCTTTGATCTCGACCTTGAGGCGGGTTGTGGAGGCAGTCGCCATGTCAAACCATATTAACTTCAGATCGTAAATTCTTATCGGGTTAAAGGTTGATGGCCGACTTCCGCGGCTCGGTGATTGTCGAGAGCGGATCGCGGGCGCCGATTTTTTCTTTGATCCACTTCTTCTCGTTGCGGATGATGTCGAGGAGCAGCGTTTTGTCCTTTGTGCTGGGCAGCGTTTCCTCACAGTGCTGCTCGTAGGCGCGGTCGTCGAGCGGTTCGCCGGTCTCGCAGTGAAATTTCTGCCCGGCCCAGCGTCCGATGTTGCGGTTGAAGCGGATGTCGGGCGTGTAGAGCTTGGTTTCGCCGGGCTTCAAGAACGTGTTCAAACGATCGACCAGGCCTGCGACTTCCTGACGATAGAGATGGCGGCTGTAGTCGTTGAGATCGTCGAGGTCGGCGACCTTGTCATTTTGCAGTTCGTCGTAACGGCCCTTGATTCCCCAGACATAGGCCCAGTGGGCCGACGAAGAATGGTCGGTGCCGAAAAGATCGAACGAACTCGAGATCCACTTATTCAAATATTTTTGCAGGAGCCAGCGTGGGATCACTCCGGCTTCGACGACACGACGCAGGCCGTCGTTGCCGGTCCCCATGTGGAAGGCTTCCTCGCGCAGCATGTACGAAGTCGAGCGTCCAAGCGGCGCGAACGAAGAATACTTGAGCATCTGGAGCTGGAATTTGCCGTCGCGATCGACGAAATCGGTGTAGGTGAAGAAGTCAAGCCAATTGTCGACCTCGACGTTGAAGGTGCCGAGCAGGCGCTGATTTTCAAAGGCGCGGCGCTCGAGCATCTTTTGCGCTTCGACTTTTCCGGAAGAGCCAAAGAAGTCGATGAGCAGCGCGCACATCTGCCAGCCGTGGCGCATCTCCTCGATCATGACGCGGGTGATGGCGCGGCGGTCCCACTCGGTGGGCGCGGTTTCGAACAGGTTGCGTTGCTGCTCGACGCTGGCGAATTCGGTGTCGCCCTGATAGATGATCATGTTCATCAACGCGTCGCGCATCTGCTGCGTGGGAACCTGGCGCAGGTTCTCCCATTTGTTGCGGCCCTTGTAGGCGCCGAATTGAATCTCTTCTGTTTCTATCGCCCCGTAGAGAGTGTCGAAGTGAAAGGCCTCGACGTCATCTTTATTGACGCCTACTTCCTTGCGCCATTCGTTGAAGACTCCGACCCACTCGCTGAAACTTCCGATCTTGGGTACTTTGCCTGGCATAGAACCTCGGGGGCTAAAGCCCGCGTCGTTGGTGGCTTGAACGGCACCCTTCGGCTCCGCTCAGGGCAGGCTCTGAAGCCGTGCCCTTTCAAAACAATTAAGTTTCCAAATACGATTGCTATTTGGCGGTGAAAACCGCTGGCCTTTTTTCGACGTATGCAGCCAGCCCTTCTTTCGCGTCTTCGCTCTGGAAGAGGATTTGCTGATTTTCACGCTCGACAGCGAGCGCTGATTCCATGGGAATCTCCCATCCTGTTTGCACGGCGCGCTTGATGCGGCCTACGGCTTTGGCGGCTTTGTTCGGCGGCGTGAACTGGCGAGCATATTCCATGATGTTCGCCATGAAGCCGTCGCGCTCGAAGATGTCGTTGATAATGCCGAACTCCTGCGCCTCTTCGAACGAGAAGGTGTTGCCGGTGATCATCAGCTCGATGGCCCGGCTCTTCCCTACCAGACGCGACAGGCGTTGCGTTCCGCCGGTGCCGGGTAGCACGCCGAGGTTGACTTCAGGCAGGCCGATCTTGCCAGCGTCTTTGCGGGCGATGCGGAGGTCGGCCGCCATGGCGATCTCGAGGCCTCCGCCGACGCAGTGGCCGTTGATGGCGGCGATTACGAGCTTGGGCGTGTGCTCCAGGCGGAGCAGGGTTTCGTTCGCGTGGAGACAGAAGTAATACTTGAAGGTCGGATCGACTGAGGCCAGCATCTTAATGTTCGCCCCGGCGGAGAAAAACTTGTCGCCGACGCCGGTGAGGACGATGACGTAGACGTCGTTGTCCATGCGGGCCTTGAGGATGGCTTCGTCGAGCTGGCGGTTCATCTCATAGGTGTAAGTATTCGCGGGAGGATCGTTCATCTCGATCACGGCCACGCCGGCATCGGTGCGATAGTTGATGAGTTGCTTGGTGGTTTCGCCGGTTACCGGCTGCGTTGTGGTCGCCATGGGCTGCTCCTTGAATTTGTGTCGAGTTATTTCTTCTTGCGCGACTTCTGGCCGCGCATGCCGTTGAGAACGATGTCACCCATCTGCTCCGCGAGCGCTTCGGCATCGCCATCCACCCGCGGGTTATACCAGGTATAGATCCAGTTGATCATGCCAAAGAGACTCATCACGGCGGTGCGCGGGTTGAAATCGAGTCCACGGTTGCGCTTCAGATCTTCCACCAGGCCGAGACAAATACGGTAGTACTGCCGCTTGATTCCGGCGATCTCGGAACTCAGGCCGTTCTTCAGCGATTCATCTTCATGGGACAGGACTTTCAATCCCTGCTGGTTCGTCACAAAGTATTGCAAGTGGTTCAGGATAAAAATGCGGATGCGCTGCTCGGGGTCAGTGACATCATCGAGTCGCGCTTTTAGGTTTTCGAGGATGGTGGTGAACGTGTGTTTCTGAATCAGGAAGAGCAGCCGCTCTTTAGATTCGAAATAATAATAAAGCCCGGCCAGCGACATGCCGGTGGCGCGCGAAAGATCGCGCATCGAGGCGCCTTCGTAACCTTTAACGCAAAAGACTTCAGTGGCGTGGTCGAGGATGTGCCCGAGACGGCGATCGAAGCGCGAGGCGGCGACGCGGGGTGAGGCTTTAAGTCCGCGCTCGGGACGAGTGGCCGCGGACCTGGATAAGTGTGACATAGTTCGAACGTTCGTTCTAATTATAAACAGGGTTGGCGGTTCGAGACAACTACATTGTGAATCGAGCTCTTCCTGCCCAGTCTGGTCTAGGGATTCGGGGATGGCGTGCTGATAGCCTTTTTCTTTGCGGGTTCGCGGGGATCCACAACGGTCTTCGTCACAGTGCGCTCGACGAGGAACATCTTCTTGACTTGATTGCGTTCCAACTTTTGCCGCTGTCCCTGAACCAGAACGACGACCGATTCCAGCGTCATGGATTCCACTTCTCCGGTCAGGATCGTGCCGTCGCGCAGTTCGATCGTATCGTCGCTGAGTCCACCGAGAGTCACAGTGATGCTGCCGCCGGGAGCTTCGTCTGGAGCCACTTCCAACGGCGTGGTCGCGACGGCGAAGCCTTCTTTCTTTAACTCCAACTGATGCGTTCCGATGCCGACGTTGATCCTCGCCGGAGTCAATCCTTCGTCTTTGTCGTCGACTTTAAGATTCGCCCCGGCGGGTACGGAGATCACCGTCATCGGGATCGTTTTCAGGGTCGTCGGTAAACCGCCCTTGTTACTCGCCCTTAGGGACAGAAAAGCCGGAGTTCCGATGGATTCGCAAGTGAACCCGACTCTGGCTGACTGGCCCGCATCCAGATCGCTAACCATCAACGTACCGTCGCCGATGCGGACATGGTCCTGGTCCACCAGGGCCACGCTGAAACTTGCGCTAGGAATCGGTTTCGAAGAGAGATTCTGTACCAGCACATTGGACTGCAGCAGCTTTCCGCTTGCGGTTGTCCCCAGATCCTGAAATTTCGAGAAGGTCAGCTTCAAAACCGCGCTGTCCTGGTTAGGCCAGAAGATAACGAGGCCGGAGTCGGCGTCCTTGGCAGACGCGACCGAGAAAAAACAACCAGCTAACATCAGTGCTAAGAGTTGGCGCCGCATGCAGTGGATTGTGGCACAGTAACAACGCAACGGCAACGGACAGCGACCGAGTTAGACTGGGTTCCTAGCTCGTTCAGTTGGCCGGATCACGCTCCGTCAGCAGGATGCGCTTGACTTGGTTCCGATCGAAGGTTTGAGCGTTTCCACCGATCCGGACGACAACCTGCATGCCATTCACCGACACCAAGTCTCCGGAGAGTACGGAACCATCGCGCAACTCGAGAGTATCGTGCGCGGCGCTACCAAGTTCGTAGCTGACGCTGCCTCCGGAAGTATCGTGCGACGTGATCTCCAGGGGGAATTTCCCTGAATTGAAACCCTCTTTGCTGAATTCAAGCACATGCTTGCCAACGTCGACTTCAACTATCTTTGGTGTCGTGCCCATTTCCTTGCCGTCGACGCGTAGCAATGCGCCTTGCGGAACTGAGTTCTCGGTTACAGAGACAGCGCGTGAGGTATCCGACGGGGATACGGTCAAAGAAGCGGGGGTTCCTGATGCGGTAAGTGTGACCGGAAACTTGACGATCTGTCCCGCACTCACATTTGTAAGGTAAATATCGCCGTCGCCGATGCGAGCTTTGTTCTTGTCGAATACATAAAGAGAGAAAGTCGCATTCCCGATAGTTTTGGCTGAGAGGTTCTGGGCAATGATGTCCGTAACATATGTGTGTTCCCTCCCCATTTCTCCCATCTCCTTAAACTTATAAAAAGTGAAGCGCAGAGCCGGTTTCCCTGACTCTGGCCAGGTTACAACCTGGAAGGGCACATCCTTCGCAGATAGGTATGGAATCGCAACAGCGAACAAAAGTACTAGCAGGAGAACGTGGCGCATGCACGGGATTGTGGCACAGGTATTAGAGAACGGCAATGACTGACTTAACCTTGTCGCTCAGAGACTGGTCGCCCGAGCCTCCCGACGCGCAACAGGATTCTGGTGCGGACTTAGCTCTTAATCCCGGCCATCAACTTTTCGACATCGGCCTTCTGCTCGCCGGTCAGGGGCAAGAATGGGAGACGCGCCGTCCCGCCGTAGTAGCCGTTCAGATCCATCGCATACTTCAGGCCGGGGATACCGAGTTCGCCGCCGATACGTTGGGCTGCCTGTTTCACGCGTTCTTGTTTTTCGCGGGCCAGAGCGCTGTCTCCGCCTTTGATGGCGGCGTAAATTTCATAGCACGCCATGGGCGCGGGGCTGGCGAAGGCCAGAACGGCTCCCACGGCTCCTAAGCCGAACGACGGTTCGAGCTGACCGGCTGCGCCGACCATGACCTGGAAGCCGACTTCCTTTTGCCGCGTTTTCATTTTGCCGAGTACAGTGACGGCGGTGGACGATGGCTTTGGGGCGACGCTGTCTTTCTCGCCAGACGCGGTAAGCGACGCCACGCTGACCAGTTCCCTGCTTTGTTTTTCGCTCTCCGCTACTGCCGCTTTGACCATGCGCGGGGTCACTGCCTCGAATGTCTCGGTCACGGTCGCCTGCTTCTTGATGCCGGCGGCGCGCGTGCCTTCGACCATCGCTTTCACCTTTTCGAGGTTGCCGCTGGATTCCTTGATGCCGGCGATGTTCGAATGTGCGGCTAGCTCGATGACCAATTCTGCTGGCAGGTCATAGCCCGTGACGTCGGGAAAATTGTAGAGAATGATCGGCAGCGGCGAGCGATCGGCGACGGTGCGATAAAACGCGAGCAGGTTCGCCGGCAGCATTTGCTTTTTGTAGTAGTGCGGAGTGCGAACCAGCGCGGCATCGTATCCGAGTTCGGCGGCGTATTCGGTGAGGCGCAGAGTTTCGTGCGCGGACTCGGCGGCGGTGCCAGCGACCATCACTTTGTTTGGCGCAGCCGCCGCGATGGCGGTCTTCAACGCATTGCGCCGTTCTTCGTCGGAGAGGAGGATGGCCTCGCCGGTCGATCCGAGGATCACCATTCCGGCGACCGGAGTGCGCGAGTGGCGCTCCACGTTCGATTCGATCTTCTTGTAATAGACCTCGCCATCGGGATAGAAGGGCGTGGTCAGCGCGGGGAAAATGCCGGATAAAAGCATGTGAACTCCAGTTGTAATCTGTTTACAGGGTACCGCTGCTGCGGGAGGACTGTCATCTGGGACGCGAGATCGAAGTGATGACGATAAAAAACGCCAGAATTCCGTCGACGCCGACAATCGCTGACGCGATCCAGATCAGCGCGGCCGTCTTTACCTGTGCTGGGCATGGTGTGGTGATTCCGATCGACTTGTGCAAATAGCCGATCAGGTCGGCGACCAGACGCGTGGGCAGAACTCCCGTCACGATACCGACTCCGAGAGAGACGGCGACCACGTGGAACGCGATCAGACTGATCAGGATCATTCGCAGGCCGCAGAGTCTTTGCCGTTGGGATCGACTTCGTGGCGATATTGCGCTTCAGTGCCGACATAAAAGCGAGTGAACGGCGTGGAGGTGGGTTCGTCGACCATGGTCTCGACTTGCCAGATCATGCCGCCTTTGCAGATGCCAACGTTTGAGAGCGGAGTGCGCTGGCTGGGTCCGCGGTCTGGTGTTTGATTCGACGTTGGGCTCAACGGGTAGTAGTAGAAATCGTCCCTACCGTGGCCGGACTGCGGGTCGGACGAAGTTTTCAGAGTTCCGTGAGCGTCCAGTTGCAGGAGAAGACGGCCATTCTCGGTCGGTAACGGCGGCGCGCCTTTCTGACGATACTCGATGCGCGTCCACCCGTTGAACCCGCCAGGGATTAAAAAGCGCTCCGGCGGACGGCGGTGGAACACGAGGTCGAACGCCGCTGGACCGAGGATCACCGCGCCGATGAACAGTGGGAGGCCAAGAACAACCGTGATCGCAAGAGGCGCCTTGGTCATAGAGATAGATATAGGTGTAGACGTTGGGATTCAGGTCGCTTCACTTGGCAGCAATTCGCTCCGCGTGCAGTACCTGCAAGGCTTGCACTCGCACTTCTCCGCGTTGCAGGGCGGCAATGCCCTCGGCGGCGGCTCTGGCAGCGGAGAGCGTTGTGATGGTCGGGATGCGCGCCGTAACCGCGGCACGACGGATTGCCTTCTCGTCGAAATATGGATCCGGCCCGTGTGGCGTATTGACGATTAGCTGGATACGATCGGCCTTGATCAGATCGACGGCATTCGGGCGTCCCTCTTTCACTTTGTAGACGCGATCGACGGCGAGGCGCGCTTCTTCCAGAATATCTGCCGTTCCGTGCGTGGCGACGAGTTTGAACCCCATGTCAACGAAGCGATGCGCGACCTCGACCATCTGCGGCTTGTCGTGATCGGTCACGCTGATGAAGACCGTGCCCTTGCATCGGCAGCTTCTGGCCCGGCGGCGATTTGCGCTTTGGCGAATGCTTCGCCGAAATTGTCCGCAACGCCCATGACTTCACCCGTGGATCGCATCTCGGGACCGAGCACAGTGTCGACACCGGGAAACTTCGACCACGGAAACACTGGCGACTTCACGAAGAAGCAGCGACCAGTGTCGAGATCGGTGCCGCGATCGATATTCTCGGGAAGGAACTCGCGCAGCTTGCGTCCGGTCATCAGCCGCGCTGCGATCTTGGCCATCGGAACGCCCGTCGCCTTGGAGACATAACGGTACGGTGCGTGACGCACGCGGGTTGACTTCGAGGACATAGACCTTGGGCTCAACGATCGCCGTTCGTCTTCTGTCCGTGGGGGCGCGGGATGGCGAACTGGACATTCATCAGTCCGATAACTTTAAGCGCGCGCGCCAATTTGAAAGTGTATTCGCGCATGCGCTTCAGCAACGTCTTCGGGGATATCGACTGCGGGCAGCACGCACGACGAGTCGCCGGAGTGAATGCCGGCTTCTTCGATGTGCTGCATGATGCCGCCGATGACTACGTCTTGGCCGTCAGAGAGCGCATCGACGTCGACCTCGATTGCGTCTTCGAGAAACTTGTCGATGAGGATGGGGCGGTCCTGCGAATATTCGACGGCCTGCTTCATGTATTGCTGAATCGTGTCTTCGTCGTAGGCGATGACCATGGCTCGTCCGCCCAGCACGTAGGAAGGACGTACCAGCACGGGGAAGCCAATTTTCTTCGCCGCTTCGACGGCTTCTTCGACCGACGCGACCATGGCTCCGGGAGCTTGTGGAATGTCGAGTTCGTCGAGCAGCTTGCCGAAACGCTTGCGGTCTTCGGCGAGGTCGATGGATTCCGGTGTGGTGCCGATGATGTTCACGCCCGCAGCCTTGAGCGGCAAAGAAAGATTCAGCGGAGTCTGTCCGCCAAATTGCACGATCACGCCGACGGGCGCGCCGCCGGAAGCTTCGTGTTCGCAGACGGCGAATACATCTTCGAGCGTGAGCGGCTCGAAGTAGAGGCGGTCGCTGGTGTCGTAATCGGTCGAGACCGTCTCGGGATTGCAGTTGATCATGATGGTTTCGTAGCCGTCTTCGCGCAGGGCGTAGCTGGCATGGCAGCAGCAATAGTCGAACTCGATTCCCTGCCCGATGCGGTTGGGGCCGGAGCCGAGAATGACGACCTTCTTCTTTTGTGGTTGGCGCGGCTTCGTCTTCTTCTTCGTAGGTCGAGTAGAGATAGGGCGTGTAGCTCTCGAATTCGGCAGCGCAGGTATCGACCCGCTTGTAAACCGGCTTCAGTCGGTGCTTTGTGCGGAAGTGGCGGACTTTTTCCTGGCCGCCTTTGCCGTCGAGACGCCAGGTTCCTGCGAGGCGTCCATCGGAAAAGCCCATGCGCTTGGCCTCGCGCAGCACATTCGCCTGGGATCGATTCCATCGGATGCTTTTCCAGCTCAAGCTGCATGTCGTTAATTTCTTTGAGCTGGTAGAGGAACCACGGGTCGATCGAGGTCATCTTCGCGATTTGCTTGATCGAGTAGCCCTGGCGGATCGCGTACTGCACATAAGTCAGGCGCTCGGGATGGGGCGTGACGAGACGCTGCGTCAGAATTTTCGGCTCGATCTGCTGCGAGCCAACGCGCTTGCCGGTATCGAGCGAGCGAATTCCTTTTTGCAGCGCTTCTTTAAAGGTGCGGCCGATGGCCATCACTTCGCCAACGGACTTCATCTGCGGGCCGAGGCCTTCGTCGGCGCCGGGAAATTTTTCGAACTGCCACTTCGGAATTTTGACGACGACGTAGTCGAGCGTCGGCTCGAAGCACGCTGGAGTCTTGCGCGTGATGTCGTTTGGAATTTCGTCGAGCGTATAGCCGACGGCCAGCTTGGCGGCAATTTTAGCGATCGGGAATCCGGTAGCTTTCGACGCGAGGGCAGACGAGCGCGAGACGCGCGGGTTCATCTCGATGATGACCATGCGTCCGGTGGAGGGATTGACGCCAAATTGAATATTCGATCCGCCGGTCTCGACGCCGATTTCGCGAATGACGGCAATCGACGCGTCGCGCATCATCTGATATTCGCGATCGGTGAGGGTTTGCGCGGGAGCGACGGTGATGGAATCTCCGGTGTGCACGCCCATGGGATCGAAATTTTCAATCGAGCAGATGATGATGACGTTGTCTTTGGTGTCACGCATCACCTCGAGTTCGTATTCTTTCCATCCGAGAACGGACTCTTCGATCAGGCACTCGTGCACGGGCGAGAGATCGAGGCCGCGAGCGAGGACTTCCATCAACTCTTCGCGGTTGTAGGCGATGCCGCCGCCGGTTCCGCCGAGCGTGAAGCTGGGGCGGATGATGACGGGAAAACCGATCTTGCCGGCGAACTCGATGCCGTCTTTCAGATTGTTGACGAGGGCCGATTTCGGCACATCGAGTCCGATGCGCTGCATGGCGTCTTTGAAAAACAGACGGTCTTCGGCCTTTTTGATGGCGCTGATCTGGGCGCCGATCAGAATAACGTTATATTTTTCGAGCACACCGCCGTCGGAAAGTTCGATGGCGAGGTTGAGCGCGGTCTGTCCGCCGACGGTAGGCAGAATGGCAAAACCGGCGCTCGGCGACATCTCGCGCTCGATGCGAATGATCTCTTCGAGATATTCGCGAGTAAGCGGCTCGATGTAAGTGCGGTCGGCCGACTCGGGATCGGTCATGATGGTGGCCGGATTCGAGTTGGCGAGCACGACTTCAAAGCCCTCGGCCTTGAGCGCCTTACAGGCCTGCGTGCCGGAGTAGTCGAACTCGGCGGACTGGCCGATGACGATGGGGCCGGAGCCTAGGATCAGGATTTTCGAGATGTCAGTTCGTTTGGGCATTATGCGGTCTTGGCCTTGCTTGGAATCGGGTCCGGATTCGAGCGCCGTCATTTGTTTCAATTTGATTTGCGATTTTGTTTTGAAAGGGCACGCCTTCCAGGCGTGCCGCAGCGGGCTTCACCTGAAGTGTTGGGCTTTAGCCCCTGGGGGATCAGCGTCCAACTCGAATCCCGGCGTGCGCGGACGAATACTGGAATTCGCCTCGGACTCGCAGCATAAGCGCTCCTTGCACCGGATTATTTCGAATGTACGCAACGTGCACGACGTAATCACCCGCGTCGCGAATGCGATGGTCCTGAAATCCCTTCTGCCAGATCTCCATATGCGAGCCGAGTTCTTTCTTTGCTCGATATGAGAAACCGCCTTTGATGAATTGAACCGCCTTCTCGAGACTCGTCTGTGGAGTAATAAGAGCGTGAAAATGATCGGGCATAATGACGAACTCGTGCAGGAAGTAGGCAGTACCCCGGTAGTGATAAAGCGTGTCGATCACGAGTCTCGCCCAGGGTTCGGCCTGAAACAGAGAGCGACGTTCCAACGTGGACGAGGTGACCATGTAGGTCTGGGCGTTATTGGTCGCGTGTTCTCTTTGTGGCTTCATTGGAGCTGCCTGCATTCCCTCGGCGGCTAAAGCCGCGTCACTATTGCGCTCGTTGCGGCACGCCTGAAAGGCGTGCCCTTTCAAAACAAAAGCAACCCGTCAAGCGCTCACCGCTTGCACTCCTCCATCATCTTCACGAAATCCTTAAACAAATAGTGCGAATCGTGCGGACCCGGCGCCGCTTCCGGATGGTATTGCACCGTGAACAGCGGCAGATTCCGGTGGCGCATGCCTTCCAGCGTGTTGTCGTTTAGATCGATGTGTGTCAATTCGACTTCGCTTTGCGGGAGCGAATCGGGATCGACGGCGAAGTTGTGGTTGTGGGCGGTGATCTCGATCTTGCCGCTCCCCAACTGCTTCACGGGATGATTTCCGCCGTGGTGGCCGAATTTCAGCTTGAAGGTTTTGCCTCCAAGAGCTATGCCGGTCAGTTGATGGCCGAGGCAGATTCCGAAGATGGGCTGGCGTCCCATCAGGCGGCGGATATTGTCGACGGCATAGGTGCAGGGCTCGGGATCGCCGGGGCCGTTCGACAGGAATACACCATCGGGCTTTAACGCGAGCACGTCTTCGGCCGTCGTTTGCGCAGGGACGACCGTGACTTTGCAGCCTTCTCCCCGCAGTTTGCGCAGGATGTTCTGCTTGATTCCGAAGTCGTAGGCGACTACGTGAAAACGGGCGGGCTCGTCTTTCACTCCGACGACTTCGTCGGGAAGGTGCGAACGCTCGCCGGTTTCCCACACGTAGGTGTGGTTGGTGGAAACGACCTTCGCGAGGTCCTGGCCATCCATTTTCGGGATCGCGCGCGATTTGGCCACGAGCTTGTCAGTATCGGCTTCGAGCGTCGAGATGACGCCGCGCATTACGCCGTTGTCGCGCAGATGGCGCACGAGGGCGCGCGTATCGATGTCGGCGAGCACGGGAATCTTGAACTGCTCCATGAACTCGTCGGTGACCTGCTGCGAGCGCCAGTTGGAACTTACTTTCGAGAACTCGCGCACGATCAGGCCCTCGATGTACGGGCGCTGTGATTCGCTGTCTTCGGGATTGGTGCCGTAGTTTCCGATTTCGGGGTTGGTGAGGACGACGATCTGTCCCGCGTAGGAAGGGTCGGTGAAAATTTCCTGGTATCCGGTGATGGAAGTATTAAAAACGACTTCGCCGGAGCATTCGCCTTTGGCGCCGTAGCCTTTGCCTCGGAAGACTCTGCCGTCTTCGAGCGCAAGGATTGCTTGCATTGCAACTCCTGGGAGTGGATTTCAGAGATTCTAACAGCAGATGAGAATCGAAGAAAGGTCTTAGTTCCAGGCAGCTGCAGGATCGCGGAACTTTTCCAAGCGGACGTTCGTAGCTACCCGCGGAGGGTGTATGAGGAAGATCTCGCTGATTCTGGGGTTAGTGACAATATCGATCGCTGCGTGGGCTCAATCGGAGGCACGCCCGGAGATTCTGGTGCTCGGGACGTACCACATGTCGAACCCTGGACGCGACATTTACAACATGAAAGCTGACGACATCCTATCGCCAAAACGCCAGCAAGAAGTCGCGCAGCTGATCGAAGTTTTGAAGAAGTTCCATCCGACAAAGATCGCGATTGAAGCCGATATCGGGAGCGAGCGAGTAGCCCAACAGTATTCCGATTACCTCGCGGGAAAATACACGCTGTCACGTAACGAGATCGATCAAATCGGATACCGGTTGGCCAAGGAGCTTGGTCATCACGCCGTCTACCCAGTCGATGAGGAAGGTGATTTCCCTCTGCAGAGAGTGGTCAACTATGCCAAGGCAAATGGCCGCGCCGAGAAACTCGACGCTGTCACTGCGGGCTGGGGCACGATGGTGAAGGAGCAGGACGGTTTCTTGCAATCGCACACCGTACTCGAGACGTTGGAGTTCATGAATTCCGACCCGAGGGTGGCAAAAGATGTGGCGCTGTATCACGCCATCGTGCCCTACGGAGATCCTTCTGACTATGCAGGACCGGACTTGCTGGCTGCCTGGTATCAGAGGAATATTCGGATTTATAGCAATATTGTGAAGCTGGCCGAATCTCCAAACGACAGAATTCTCGTGATCTATGGGGCTGGGCACCTCGGATGGCTAAGACAGGACATCGCCAATGACGAGACAGTTAAACTGCGGAAGTTGTCTGACCTGACGGGACAACACTGAAGACCTAGACTCGGTTTACCGCAGCCTTCCTAGTTTCTCCATCGGCCAATATCCGAACACAGCTTTCCCGTATATAAACCGTTCGTTCACTGTCCCGAAGTCGCGGCTGTCGTTTGACATGGAGCGATGGTCTCCGAGGACGAAAAAACTGTTGGGCGGAACGACCAGTTCGTTGAAGGAACGGGCATCGGCGTAATCGCTCGGAACGTAGTCTTCGTCGAGCGCCTCTCCGTTGACGTAGACTTGGCCATTTTCGATGCGGATGCGGTCGCCGGCAATTCCGATGACGCGCTTGATATAACTTTTCGAAGTGTCGCGCGGATAGCGGAAGACGACGATGTCGCCGCGCTGGATTGGCTCCCAGCGATAGACGAACTTGTTGACGAAGATACGTTCCTGGTCTTCGAGGCCGGGCATCATGCTGGTGCCTTCGACTTTTACCGGTTGATAAAGAAAAACAATAATGAAGGCCGAGATCGCGAGTGAAACCAGTAGATCGCGCGCCCATACGGCAACTACGGGTAGCGGGCGTGCTGTTCCTTCTTGGGTTTCGGCTTTGGCGCCGACGGCCGCACCAGCCGCGGGGAGTTGAACGCTCAGTCCATCGGAGTCGACTATTGGCGGCGCTGGGGGCAGCGCTGCGGATGACACTTGGGACTGTGCCTCAGTTGGCACTTCAGACGGCAAATCGGGCATGTTGGTTCCATTCTATCCGACGCTGAGGAGTTGCCAAGCCGTTGCCTTCCTCCCTACAAACCTATGTTCTACAATACGAATTCGCCAATCATGACCGACTACTCAATCTTCCCCAAGATCAATGCCACGCTTAACGGATGCAGCGCCGTGCTCCTGGTGATCGGTCGCACGCTGATAGCGCGCGGCAAGATGGCGGCGCATCGCTTTGTGATGCTGACCGCGTTCGCGACTTCGTCGCTGTTTCTTGTGTCCTACCTTTATTATCACTGGCCTCACCACGGCGGCATCGTCTATTTTCGCGGCACGGGATGGATCCGAACGCTCTACTTCACCATTCTGATCTCGCACACGATTTTGGCGATCGTCATTGTGCCTATGGTGCTGATCACTCTTAGCCGCGGGTTGCGCGGGCAGTTTGGACCGCACCGCGCCATTGCGCGCTGGACTTTTCCCATCTGGCTCTATGTATCGGTGACGGGCGTGATCGTCTACCTGATGCTGTTTCAGCTTTCCACGTAGCAATCTGTGCTTTCTGCCCTTTCTGTCTGGTAGCGCGGGGCCACCTGATTCATCACATTTTGGTTGTACATTCCGCACAGGCCCCGTCTGCCGCTATCTGTTATAGTGACCCGTAAAAGGAGTCCGCGAACATGGCCGGCAAAAGCGTAAACAAAGTTATTCTGATCGGGAACCTGGGCAAGGACCCCGAAGTGAAGTTCACGCCGCAGGGTACGCCGGTGGCAAAGATCACCTTGGCGACCAACGAGCGCTTCAAAGGGAAAGACGGAAACTGGCAAGACCGCACAGAGTGGCACAACGTCGTTCTTTGGCAGCGGCTGGCGGAGATCGCCGGCGAGTATCTGAAAAAGGGCGGGAAGGTCTACATCGAAGGCCGATTGCAGACCCGGTCGTGGGATGACAAGACGTCTGGCCAGAAAAAGTACATGACAGAAGTTGTCGCCAACGATCTCGTATTACTCGGCGGACGTGGCGAGGGCGGGGGCGAATCCTCGGGAAGCTCGCGCGGGGTATCGGCCTCCTCGGGCGGGAACAGCTTTGACCAGAGCGGTCCTGAGCCCGAGCATGCTCCCGTCGGCGCTTCTCCCATTACGGACGAAGATATTCCGTTCTAAAAGGCAGCGCTTGAGTTTTAGTCTTGCGCGATGCCTAGGAGCAGGCCCAGTCGTTCGCGGACGGCGTCCAGAACGGCCATCGGTGCCGCCTCTACGAAGCGGGCATCGCGCGTTCGCCAGTCCACATTCTTGACGGCGTCGGACAGGACGACGCCGCTGACTATCATTCCCTTGGGTAACGCTACTTCGAAGGGGTAGCCCTTCTGGTGGTTGGCGACCGGCGCGACCAATGCCAAACCAGTTGGACGGTTGTAGCTTGCTGGAGAGAGCACAAGTGCGGGCCTCCACTCGGCTTGCCCGTGACCAGTCCCCGAATCCAAGTTGAACTTTATCAAGTGGCCTGCGTCGGGAACGTAAGGACCTCTCACCATATTTCACGACCAACTGGTCTGGCCCAATCCTGCCCGGCGTGCAAATTTTGAGGTGTGATGCGGGCGACCAAGTCGCGCAGCTTGAGTTTCGGAACCGCGGGCTCAAGGGAAATGCGGCGTTCCTCGACCCGGACTTCGAGTTGATCGCCCTCCCGCAGTTCGGCGCGATCGAGAACGGTCTTCGGAATACGGACGGCGTGACTATTGCCCCACTTGACGAGTTGAACTCTAATGTTCCGCATAATACCTGAAGTATATACGTGCGTATATCCGTGGAGCAAGACTTTTAGAGTTAGGTCTGGCGCCGGGCTTTTGGAGTATCCTGCTGCGGGAGTCGACTATGAGTTTGCTGGCTGATCGAAACTGCGTTCCCTGCCGTGGGAGCATTCCTCCGCTCAAAGGCAAAGACTTGTCTGACCTGCATGACAGGTTGGACGATCCGGCTCGGTGGAAGATTGTCGACCAGCATCATCTCGTGCGGACCTATAAGTTTCGCGACTTTAAGTCGGCGCTCGCCTTTGTGAATCGGGTGGGCGAAGTGGCCGAGGAGCAAGGTCATCATCCCGACATCCTATTGGGATGGGGCAAAGTCGAGATCACGACGTGGACCCACGCGGTTAACGGTCTGACGGAATCGGACTTTATTCTCGCGGCGAAGATCGACCGACTGGTCTGAGGGAGTTCACACGACCTTACTTCCGTCCGATCGACTCCGAATTGACATCCCCCACCACGCGGCTGGAATCAGCATCAGCATGCCGGAGACGCTGGCAACATTGCGCGCAGCGAAACCCCATATCCACGAAACGCCCAGCAAGATACGCACCGGCGGCGATCGTAAACATGCACAGCCCGAGGTCGGCGGCGAACACTCGTCCGCGAAATTTGTCGTCGCTCTGCATCTGTAACAGCGTCGTCGAGAACACCCATACGATCGAACTGCCGAAATGCGCCAATGCGATGCATAGACATGCCTGCCAGAGATGGCTGGCGGCTCCGAGAAACGTGTAGCCGACTGCTGCTGCAAGATATCCCCAGAAGATTGCGTTCTCTAAGCGATGCTTCCAATGTCCCGCCCATGGTGCCGTCAGCAACGGACCAAGCAGCGCGCCTAATCCGCGGGCGCCGAGTAACAGACTCATCCCTAGAAATGCTGCGCGTTCCGGTGGCATCCCTCGCCAGCGCACGGCAAATTCGTTTTGTCCCATGACCGTGAAAAGAACCCATCCGGGGCCGATGATCAGGTTGCCAAACTTCACGAAGACGGCGGCGCGTAGTCGCGCCTGTGACCGGATGTAACGGATGCCCTCCAGAATCGGCGAGAAATCCACCAGCTCCTTGGCTTGAAACGGACGCGCCCCTTCGGCGTGAGGCTCGAGGAAATTCATGCTCCAGATCAGTAGCGCCGAGACAACAAACGACAGTGCGTTTAAGAGGAAGACAGTATTGCGCCCAAAGAAGGCGGCGACTAATCCGCCGAGGGTCGCGCCTAACATTAGATTGACCGACCATGTGGTCGAGGAAAGCGTGTTCGCGACTACGATGTCTTCCCTATCGACGATGTTCGGGATGATCGAATTTCGCGCGGGTTCGAAGAAGGCGACCAGCAACGTTTCCGCCATGAGGAGGGGATAGACCATCCACACCATATCTTTGGAGCGGATGAGCAGCATGCAGAGAACGATGGCCATGCGTCCGATGTCAGACGCGATCATGACGCGCTTGCGGTGGAGGCGATCATTGACGAGTCCCGCGGTCGGCCCGATCAAGGTCTGGGGCAGAACTTGCAGCACGAGCGCGAGTGCAACTGAACTGGCGCGACCGGTGAGTTGAAGAAGCAGGTTGTAGATTGCCAGCGTGTAGAACCAATCGCCAATTTCGCTGACGATTTGTGCGCCCCACAAACGGCGAAAATTGGCGTTCGCGCGGAGTAGACGCACGTAAGAGCGAAACGAGACCGAACTCAATTCCAACTCGGGAGCAGTTGCCATCAGGGCGTAAAAAGCAAGGTCAGGTGACAGAATTTGTCAGGTGCAAGGTTGGCCAAACCCCTTGCTGGAAGCCGGGAGTCACTCTTTGGGGCAAAAATGTGCAAAAGGATGCGCAGCAAATCGGCGAACCTCTGGAAATTCCGTAATTTCCCTCTTCCAATAGCCTGATTTGACTGAAAAAACCATAGTTAGGAATTAACCGACAAAATCGCCCGGTTGGAGCATTACTTGCCACTACAGGGGCGAGAGGTGTTTCTGCCGTGCGAAACTTGGGCCCTGTTGCGCTGCTTGTTTTGGTCTTAGTTGCAAATTCCTATGCTGCGCCCGCCGTCGTCAAGTCTTCAGTCTTTCCGCAACCCGGTCTTTTGGCACTGCTCGGAGGCGGTCTGGTTGGCCTGGCCACTTTGATCCGACGCCACTTAAGCGACTAATTTCCTCTAGTTATTTTCCCGGTCGAGGGCTTCCTCGGCCTGATTCTTTCCGACCTTCGCCACAAGATTATTCTCTACAAGATCCATAAAATACTTGTGAACGCGCGTGTCATCGCTGAGTTCAGGATGAAACGTGGCCGCCAGCGTCTTGCCCTTTCGAACCAGTACAGGATCTTTGTCTTCAGTGGCAACGATTTCGACGCCGGCGCCGATGCGTTCGATTTTGGGCGCGCGGATGAAGACCATCTCGATCGGCTGGTTCAGAAATTGCCCTTCGCGGATCGAGCTATCGATCTGGCGGCCGTAGGCATTGCGGCGGACGGTGATATCGAGCGCGCCGAGTCCGGCTTGTTTCGGATTCTCCACTTCGGAGGCCAGCAGAATCGCGCCAGCGCAGGTTCCGAAGGTTGGTTTCTCACGGACGAAATCTCTTAGCTTTGCGAATCCGGCTTCGCCAAGCAGCTTGAGAAATGTACCCGACTCGCCTCCTGGAATGACCAGACCGTCGATATCGTCGAGTTGCTCCGGCTTTTTGACCAGCACAACCTCAGCGCCCAGCTCTTCGAGCCGGCGGCGATGCGCGTCGAAATCGCCCTGGAGGGCAAGGACACCGATTTTCATAGAGGCGTGGAGAATGGAACAAAGACAATCTTAACGGATGATGGGAACGGATGATCGGACGCAGACGTCAACGCTCGGAGCGTGATAATCCCTCAAGGCACAATTCTTCTTCGAAACGATTGAGTCGATTTGAACCGAATTTCGATTTTTACTGTCAGCCAGTGCTTTGCCGCGCACTCACTGCGGCTTTGTAGCAGGTGTTGCTGGATCTGCCGGTTTTGCATCCGGAACTTTCGTGTCCGTCGGATCAGGATCTACGGTCGCGCTCAGGATTTTGTACCTTTGCTCATCCTGTGGGTCTGGGCTCGATCCAGGCGCACCTGTTGAGAGGTAGGCCCATTTCTTGTCGATACGAAATGTGACGGTGTCTCCGAGTGCAAGGTTCTTTTTCGCGATCGAGCATGGCTTGCTTGAACACTCCAGTTGGTAGGTTCTGCCCGCAGTGTGGATGCGCAGAACGTGCTCCCACTGCGGCGCCGAGCCGCCCCCAATCACCAGGCCACCACCGGCGGGTGCGCCGCCGACGGGCATTCCCATCACAGGAGCGGTGGGAATCGCCGTTATGGGAGCGCCTCCGGTCACTGGAACGCCGGTTACGACACCGCCTGTCGTCGGCGCGGTGGGCATGACAACAACGGGCGCGCCACCAGTCACCGGAACGGCCATCACCGGGGCCATCGGCATCACCGGCGTCGCGGCACTCGCCGCCTGAATTGGCGAGGCTGCGGGCGTGGTTGACCAGCCGACTCCATGCTGACCCTTCACCTGGAGGCCTGTACCGATCACGATACCCTGCTCGCCGCTCGTGGCCGGAGATTTACTGTTTGGTGTCGAAGCAACTGGCGTCGAAGCTACAGCTGCCGAAGTTGCGGGCGGCAATGGCGGGATGACCTTCAGCTCGGTCGTGAGGATGCGAAGCTTCTCTTCGTTCCCCGCGGGCATGGGAGCCATGTAGGCCCAGTCGCCGTCGATGCGGAAATGGATCACATCACCAGCGGCGATAAACTTGTCGCCGACTTTGCATTCCGCTGCGCCCAGATGCAGAGTGCCGTTGTGTTCGCACAGCAGCAGATAGATCCGGCTGTCGGTCGAGACCTGATAAAAGTGTCCGTGCTTGGATGTGGCGGACAGGACGGTCGCGGTCTCGTTGTATTTGTCGGCGGGCTTGTCGTCGGCGAGAGATAAGACCACGCTAGACAGAACTATGCAGGACAAAATCGCGGCCAGCAAAAAGATTCGACGGGGAGAAGGTTTCAGCGGCGCAGATCGCATGGGTATCCTCCGCATAGGATGATAGCGCCACTTTTCGCCGGAGAGTAGCCGTAATTTAGATTCTCTGGACCAACAGAAACTTACTGCGATTCGAGGGCGACGCCAGGGAGATCGATGTCAGAGAATTGCCGGCAGGCGTCGAGTAATTTGTCCTGGCGCTCGAAGTTTTTTGTTGCTGCAATCGGAGCCCGCAGCCTTTTGTGAAAGAAGTACTCGCCGGTCACTTTCGCAGCTTTATCGTCGCTCACCGCGAGCCAGGCCTGGGTTTCGCAGCCGGCGTCGAGATCGTCGGGAGCTCCCGGACCTCCCATTTTTGTGGCCACCCATCCGGGCTCAAGTGCGTTCGAGAGAACATCGGTCCAACGCCGCGCGATGGCGAAAGCAAGCAACACATCATGAAACTTGGTGTCTGAATAAGCCTGCTGACCCTGCCAGGGACGATCGCGCCACGCGAGATCTTTTAGACTGGCGTCGCCACCGCGATGCAGACCGGAACTCAAATAGATGAGCCGTTTTGGACGGTGAATCAGGGCGGTCAGGATGTACGGCGCGAGAGTATTTACGGCGAAGACGTGGGGCAAACCATCTTCGGTCGCAACGCGCCGGGGCTCGCGGTAGCCGATACCAGCGTTGTGAATCACAGCATCGAACGCGCCGAGCGTGTTGACCTGTTCGGCGACTTTTCGCGTTTGCGCGATGCTGGTGAGGTCTCCGATGACAACAGCTTCGGCTTTGGGAACCGCCTGTTGCGTTTCTGCAGCGCGCTGCGCGTTTCGGGCGTGCAGGACCACGCTGTGCCCCTGGCTGATGAGAAGTTCGCCTGCCATGAGGCCCAGACCGTCGGAAGAGCCGGTGATGAATATGCGCGCCATATTTCTTCTTTCTTTTTTTTGCAGCTAAAATACGCGAACGCGATCCTCAGACTCCATCCACCAGAGTGACGCGATAGGTTGCTCCTTTGAAGCGATGCTCGCGGGCTTCGCGATAGAGCGGGCTGTCGTACCACGTTTTGGCGGCGGCCATACTCGGGAACTCGAGTATGACCGTGCCTTCGGTGGGCGCGACTTCCAGGTCTTCGTGTGCGCCATAAAACGCGAGGGCTTTAGTTCGTGGCCTGGGATGCTTGCGGGAACCGCTTTGGCGCAAACGTCCATCTCACCCTGGTCGAGCGTCTTGTCACGGGTGAAAACCATGTAGGCACTCATGCTTGTAATAACCTCCATTTCAGTGCGTGTCGATTACTGGTGTCGCGAACATTGCCTCGATGTCCCGCGAGCCGTGGAGAACACGAACTATCTCGACACCCCGAGAAGCCACCAAATAGAAGATGACGTAACGGCCAACCGTAAAGCTGCGTATGTCCGCTGCCAATTCGGACCGGGGCCGACCGATTCCCGGATGTCGAGCTAACGCTTCAAACTTCCCTGCCAGTAGATCCGCAAAGGCGTCAGCTCGCTCCGGACTATCTCCCGCGATATATGCCCAGATCTCTGCCAGATCGGTCAGGGCGCGCGGACGGACGACAAGCCTGGGCATCTACTTCGCGGCGGCGGAGCGGCGCTTAAGAAGCTTTCGGCCCTCGCGCTTCATATCGGAGGCGCTCCAAGAGCGGGCGGGACCGCTTTCCAAGCCTTCGCGGATGTCGCGGCGCAGGCGCTCCAAACGTGCTCGTTCCTGCAAGGTTGTCATCAGTCCCTTACTCTTAATTTCGGCCACGGGCAGCTCGATGTTCGCGCCCTTGGCGGCGGCGACGAGTTCCTGTTCGAGATCACCAAGGCGACGGGTTTTGTCCTGGCGAATGAGTTCGCGAACGTATTCGCTGGGCGTTCCCCAGTCTCCGGAGGCGACCTGCCCTTCAACGTATTCTTTGAGCGCTTCGGGGAGAGAGATGTTCAGAGACGTCATGGGCATGGCTTCATATTATGACAGTTTATGACGGGGAACAAGGGATGAAAATGGAAGAAGCCAAGTCACAATCCCAAGGGCCGACGGGTGCGGAATCTCATATTTCGAAAACCGCGGAACGTGGAGCAGCCTCGGTTAGCATTCAGGGGCCAGGAGATTCGGGGAGATGTCGGCCACCGGGCCGATGACGGTCGAAAATAAATTCCGTTGACGGGTCAAGACCGCGAATGGCCGGGATCGAAATCGGGTCGAAGTTTACTGGTTAGTACCGGTACCCCCCCTCCCCCCTGTCTATAGGAATCATGAGGTTACGGGCAATTTTTGGATCTGGTCTTTGAAAAATAAGGACTTATATCAAAGTATTCCGGAATAAGGACTTACGGGTCTTCGGCTCGTCCTTAGTGATTGGACCGCGCTCCGTCCCGATCAAAAAGTCAAGAGTGACAAAACCGAGGCCGTGACGGGCACTCCGCTTCAGTTTGTCACGCCCGGTAGGGGAGGATCCAGAATGTCAATGTCAAAGAGCGTCTGCTGCTTAACGCGGAAGACTTGACCACCTCTCGAGGCGGGCACACGCTTCGCTCACGCGATCTGAGAATGATGCTCGCATCGCACGGGAATGGAGTCAGTGATGGTGGACACAGCGCGGATGTGATGAATTAAAGCCGGGAGTCCTCTTTTGAAGCGGCTACTTTCGTGGGCTTGCAACTCCATCAGGCAAGACGAATATTGGATTTGGCAGGTTGCGCCTGGAGGATGTTGCCAGTGGGTACTGGACGCTACCTGCGAAGTAGTCGAGTGGCTTAGTCAGCCATTACGGTTCGAGTCCGTCGTCCTCCGCACGGCCCTCGACATTAGTAACAGTCGTTATTTTGGAGCGCCGGTGCTATAATGAAGGTGCTTCGCAGATAGCGTACCTACTGGCAATTGTTTGAGCCCCGCCTGACTAGCGGGGCTTCTGGTTTTTGAGGGAGTGGCAGGAAACGCCGCAAACGGAGTACGGGCCGGATCGTCGAGAGCCCGCCGGTCTTGTATTTACTTCCCCTCGGGAATGTAGAACAAAGGCACCTCCCTGAGCTTTCCTTCCTTCTCCAATTCCTTCAACGCGGCGTCGATCTCGTTCCTGTTTAGTCCGTGCTTATGCTCCAATTCGCCCACGGTGACACCCGCGTATCTTGGTTTAGATTGCGCGATGGCAAGAATCTTGCCTTTTACCTCTTGACCCATGCAGGCAATTATCTCACCAGCGGTCAAGTATCCCACTCGGGGAGTGCAAGTCCGCATCGCGATTTCTTCGCCCGGATAAGTGGTTCTGGCAAACTGTGAATTACTTCTTGCGCAGTTCGTTCTTTGCTCTCAGAACGATTTCGGCTTCCTCTTTAGGGAAGGGGCCGAGAAGCGTGCCGTACGGCGCTTGCCAGTAGGTTTGCCCATCGGGGTCGGTTACGAGCGGCATTTGGCTGTCGTGAACGATATACCCGCCAAACATATCGAACACGATGTAGTAATCAAGCTTTCCCCAGCATTCCCGACAGTGCCACTCGTCATCGGGTTGTAGAATTCGGCCGCAAGAACACCGTTCCCGGCCGCGTTTGCCCCATCTTGTCTCTTTTTTCGCCTGATCAGCCGCATCTGGTGGTTGTGCCCCATGTTTGAATCCACTTAGCATCCAAGCATCGTATTCCGAGCGGATCTTCTGGTCAGTGAGGGTGCGGTACGCGACCTCGGTAATGGGGGTTTTTGTTGTGAGAAGACGGTAGGAAGACTGAATATGGTCAATGCTTGCTCCCGAAGGGACTCCGAGAATCTCGTAGTAGGTCTTTCTCCGAGTGTTTCGGGACAGTACGTCATCCTTGGGAGGGTCGATCATTTGAGTTACTAGCCTTAAGGTAGCGCTGGAAGGCGCCGCTTCAATTCCCGCTCAGACCGAAGAGGGCCTGGTGTGGGCCACCCATCGTTTGATTATTAGGCAGTCAGCCGCAAAAAAGGAGCAAATCGCCTTCGGGTCTCCTCGAACTGGGCGGAGAACCACAGCGATAACTCGGTTTCCTCTTCCATTAACGACGAAGTGTAGTCCTTCCCTAACATGAGCGCGACCGCGCGAAGGCGCAGGGCACGTTTCAGGAGCTCCGACAGGTAGTTCGCAATATTTTCGTCGAATAGAAATAGGGCTTCTTCTGTGTCGGCGGCAAACTTTAGAACTTCTTGAAGGTCGGGTCTTAGATCTTTCTGAACGTCACGAAGAAAGCGAATCGTTGTTTTGTACGTTGGCAGACGACGGTCGTAAACTTCGAGTGAAATTCCGCGGCTCTTCAAATGTTTTCTGGTGTTGTTGGCCGCGTGGATACTCGGCCACAAGGCGGGTGAGTCTAATAAGGCACAAAGCTGCTGTTGATAGGCCTTGAGTTCTTCCGGCGTAATTCTTTTAGTTTGTTTTGAAACTATGTCGTACTCGTCGTGATGAGGAGTACACAGAAATGCTGCGTTGTCTCGACTCGAATTTGCCTTGTTTCTGTCGATGTGCGCTAGTTGGCCCCTTTTTTGCGTCCTGTCATTCTTGAAGCCGAAACAGAGGGCGCAAATGCGTTTGCATTTTAGTAATATTTCCGTTTCGACTGCCTTCGAGAAATCCTTCCTCGTGGACTTAGACGGGCGAACGAGGGTCTTCTTAGCGGTCACGTCGTCAGCCATCGGAATGCGCTACCAACCTCTCGTTTGCAGCATCTGCGCCTCATCCAGTCCCGAAACGGCCAGCCCCTTCATAGCTCCGACTAAGTCCTCGCTAACTTCAAGTAGCACTTTCGGATCTTTGAAGTGCGTCGCGGCTTGCACGATTGCTTTGGCGCGCTTCTCCGCTTGCTCCACCGGGGCGAATGCGCAGCTGTCGTCGTACGAATGCTTGCCGTCCTGACATTGCGCACAGGACGTGCGCTTGCCCATGAAGATGCCGCTGCCTACGAAGACGGCTTCGGCTCCTAGTTGCATTACCAGGCTCGCGTCGGCGGGGGTGGCTATGCCTCCGGCGCTGAAATTTGGGACCGGCAGCTTTCCTTCTTTCGCGACCATCTTGATTAGCTCATAGGGCGCGCCGTGCTCTTTGGCTTTGGCGTAGAGTTCTTCTTCGCCTAGGACGGTTAGGATTTTCATCTCCTGCACGATCTGGCGGATGTGTTTGACGGCGTGGACTACGTCTCCGGTGCCGGCTTCACCTTTGGTGCGGATCATGGCTGCGCCTTCGGCGATGCGGCGGAGAGCTTCTCCTAGATTTCTTGCTCCGCAGACGAAGGGGACTTTGAAGGCATGCTTGTCGACGTGGTGGGCTTCGTCGGCGGGGGTCAGGACTTCGGACTCGTCGATGTAGTCGACGCCCAGTTCCTGCAAGAATTTGGGCCTCGGCGAAATGGCCGATGCGGCACTTGGCCATGACGGGGATGTCGACGGTGGCCATGATTTCGCGGATGATTTTGGGCGAGGCCATGCGGGCTACTCCGCCTTCGGCGCGGATTTGGGCGGGGACGCGCTCGAGGGCCATGACGGCGACGGCTCCGGCGCGTTCGGCGATCTCGGCCTGCTGCGGAGTGGTGACGTCCATGATCACTCCGCCTTTTAGCATTTCGGCGAGGCCGGTTTTCAGGCGGAGGCTGGTGGGGTGTCCGTTATTTTGCGACATAGGGTCTACTCTCTTTTCTCTGCTGCTGCTTGTATTTCTACAATTATTTTACAGGGCTGCGGGGATTATCGGTATCCCTATTGGCCGCCCGGCTGCTTGAAGACCGGCATGCCCGGCACTGGGTCAGTTGGGAAGACACATTCCCCCAGCGGCTGGAAGCCGCTATTGATTTTTAACGGGTTGCGGTGCGGCTGGAAGCCGCACCCTTTCAAAGCAAGATCAAGGCCGGAGTTTTTCCGCAGGCTGAAGCCGTGCCCCTTTCAAAGCAGGTTCAAGCTGAGCGACGGCCGGAATGCCCGTTCGCGTTGACTTTTCTTGATCCTACAGGCAAACTCTCAATTCGCCCGTGAAAGTGGTTTCGGGCGATGCAGACAGAGCCGGAGCAACGTCGCTCATCGTCGAAAACAGGTCGATCTAGGTCGATCTCGAAAGACCGGCTCAGGAACCGTTCGCGATATGTCTCAAAACCGGGTCTCCTATACGCTCGATTCGACGTTGGAGACAGTCAATTCTGCGGAGGAGACGGCGGGCCGTATGGCCGCCGAGGCGGGATTTGACGACGAGGAGATCATGAAGATCTCCATGGCGGTGCGGGAAGCGGCGGTGAATGCGGTTTTGCATGGCAACGCCTACGACCCGACGAAAAAAGTTACGATGGCGTTCGAGGTCACGCCCAAAGACCTGGTGATTGTGATTCGCGATCAGGGCAAAGGGCTCGACGCCAGCAAGATTCCGGACCCGTTGGCGCCGGACAATTTGATGAAGACATCGGGGCGAGGCATTTTCCTGATACGCTCGTTCATGGATGTGGTGGAGATCCACCCGTCGCACAGCGGCACCGAACTTAGAATGATCAAGCATGTCCACGGCAATGCCGCGGATTCCAAGGAGGCTCCCCAGTGAGCATGAAGTCCAGTACTCGTCAGGTGGATGGCGTCACGATTGTCGATCTCAGCGGCCGAATCACCCTCGGCGAAGGCAGCGTAGTGCTGCGCGATACGGTGCGCGACCTGCTTTCGAAAGGGCAGAAAAAGATTCTGCTGAACCTCGGCGACGTGAACTATATCGACAGCTCAGGCATTGGCGAGCTGGTCAGCGCCTTCACCACGTCAAAAAACCAGGGTGGCGAACTCAAGCTGCTCAACCTCACCAAGAAAGTCCACGACCTGCTGCAGATCACGAAGCTCTATACCGTCTTTGACGTCAAGGACGACGAAGCAGCGGCCGTAAAATCATTTACGAAGTAGCGGACGCGCGTCGTTGACTTGCGCAAGAACGACGGGCGCGAGAACGACGGGCGCAAAAACTTTGGCAGGCCGGGGTGTAACTCCGTCCTGCCAATTCCCTTTTTGGGACGAATTTTCGGCGAATTTGCGATTTATTTTCGCGTCTCGCGTCGGGTCTTCTTCCTTCACGCCTAGAATCGAAACCGAGGCCGAACATTTCTGCGCCTCTTTTTCGGCACCTCTTTCGCTATGCGTATTTCTGCTCTGCTTTTTCTCACGAGCATCGTTCTTGCCGCGAACTCTGGCTTTGCGAGCAAGCCGTTTGCGAATAAACCATCCAAAACAGATTGCGTTTCGTTTGCGGAGGCCGCTAAGCACGTCGGCTCCAGTCAATGCGTGATTGGAACCGTTCTGCATGTCGAGAGCGGATCGAACGGAACGACGTTTCTTACTTTTTGCGCGGAGGCTCGAGCGTGCCCGTTTACCGTGGTCGTGTTTCCGGCGGATCGCAAGAAGGTCGGAGACATTCGCCAGCTCGAAGGGCGGCAGATTGAAATCAAGGGGACGATTCAGGATTACGAGGGGCGATCTGAGATTGTTTTGCGTCGGACGCAACAGTTAGGTGAGGGCGCGTTTCTTTTGTTTCCTCCGGTGCCGACAGAGTATGACGTGGAGAAGGCTGGGCATAACGCGCACGGCTCGACGCATGCGAAGAAGCCCAAGAAGACGACAACGCAGCAGGGAGCGCCGGTTTCGATTGAAGAGCCGGGGGAACCGTAGGGCGGAGAGTAGAGAACGGAGCAGCTACTGTGGTTTCAGACCGACTGCGTTGAGAAGTTGTGCTCCGCTGATTTGCGCCTGAGCAAAATTCCTGGATACCTTCCGGGCTTCGGCGTTTGCCGAATCGGCCTCGGCCGAGCGTCCGGCTCGCCGCAGCGCTTCCCCCCACAGCAGAAAGTTCACGTCGCTGGGATCGATTTTCACGGCGCGATCGAACTCATCGATTGCGGTATTGAAGTCGTCACGCCGGAGAGCCAGCAGGGCGGAACCAATCAAGGCGCTCGCTTCTTCTGGATTCAGGCGCAGTGCTTGCTGATAGCTTGCCGCGCTTTGGTCGTAGTCGTGTAGCTGCATGTGAGCTTGACCGAGCGTGGTCCATGCCGCGGCCTGAACTTTTGGATCGGTGGAACGTTGCAGCACCGCTTCGGCCTGTCTGATTGCTTCTTGCACATGGCCGACGCGCAACTCGTAGGCGGCAAGGGTTAGAACTTGAGCGGCGGGATATTGGTGCGCCGCCGCGGCCGCTTCGAATTGAGCGACGGCTTCGTCGTCCCGGTTTTGCCTCGCAAGCAGCAGGGCCAGATCGTTGTGCGCCACGTAATTCCCTTCCGTCACGGTCAAGGTGTAGCGCCAAAGAGTTTCTTCATCGTGCCAATGGGCGATTTGACGATGGGTGAGGCATCCGAGGACGAAGACGACCACAACGGCGGCGACAACGCGCCACACCGTCGGGATTTGGAACTTCGTGGCTAAGTCACGTGCGGCCCAAACCACTGCGACAAACAGGCCGATGAACGGAAGATAGGCATAGCGGTCGGCCATCGACTGCTCGCCGACGGTGATGATGCCGATCATCGGAACCAGCGTTCCAAGGAACCAGAGCCATCCGAAAAGCAGGTATCGGTGTTCGCGCCAGCGCAGAACGAGGGCCGAAATCACGAGGAGCAAGAAGATCGCTCCCGCCACTTGCCCGGCGGGGAGCAAACCCTCTGGCCGCGGATACATCGGAGCCAGCCTCGTCGGCCAGAAGGCTTTGCCGAGGTAGCGGGAGTAGGAAACGAAAATATTTTCCCAGCGCGCCGCGAGCGAAACTTCGGTGGCTGTCCGGACGGCGTGCCCCGATCGTTGCGCGATGACGGTGACGATTGAATCCGCGATAGCTAGAAAAAGAAGAGGCAGCTTCTCGCGCAAGAGGAAGACGAAAGAGCGCGGCGCTGGCGAAACAGCTTCGGATCCTGCGACAGATCCCCTTTCATATCCTCTTTCATATCCTTGGGCAGCCAGCCGCCCGAGCGGCCAGTAATCCCAGAGCAGCAGTACGAAGGGGAGCGTGACGATTTGCGGTTTTGCCATCAGTCCCAAGGCGAAGCAAACAGCCACTGCTATATAGAACAATCGTTTGCCGGTGCGATCGTTGACGTAGCGGTCATAGGCATGGAGCGCGAGCAGGAGGAAAAACATACTGAGGACGTTTTTGCGTTCAGCGGCCCATGCGACGGATTCGACGTTGATGGGATGAAGAGCAAACAGCGCAGCAACGAAGAGGCTCGGCCAGGTCGATCCCGCCGTCGATCCCGTCGCCCGCCGCAGCAACAAAAAGAGGAGAACGGCGTTGGCGGCGTGCAGCAGGAGATTCGTGTTGTGATGTCCGACGGGATTGAGATGGAAGAGTTGGTAATCCAATGCGTGCGAGAGCCAGGTCAGCGGATGCCAGTTTCCGTCGCGAAAGGTGGTGAACGACCACTTCACGGTGTTCCATGTCAGTCCGTTCTGGACCCAGGGGTTTTGCAGAATGTAAGAGGTGTCATCGAAAGCGATGAACTGGTTGTGAGTGAGAGGACTATAGAACGCAAGAGTCGCGGCCACCAGCACGAGGCAAAGAATGACGACGTGCGTTTCGCGCGATGAGGACATTGGAATGGGCGGGGGCCGAATCGATTTTAGCGCGAGCTATCTGGATCGGGCGATCTTGTGTTCACCCGGCCGAATCGACGGTAACACGCGTTCGGCTGCGCCCCAGCGGCTAAAAGCCGCTTCTTATTTAGCTGCTGTTACGGCGCGGCTGGAAGCCGCGCCCCTTCAAAGCGGATCGGAATCGGAGCAAACGACATCAGAGCCCGATCAAGACAGAATCTGAAATATCGAACAGGAAGTCATCGTCAGCAAGTCACGGCATCAGCTCGCGGTACATTTGGTGGAAGGCGTGGACGCCTTTTTCCTGTTTCACGCTGTAGCGGCCGCTATGGTAACTGCGGGAGTGCAGGTTCTTCTGCACGATTTCGCAGATCTTCGTGTCTTCCTGCTGAATCTCGTCGCTAAAGGCTAGAGCCTTGCGCGCGGCTTCGCTTCCCAGGTCTTTTTCCGGCACATACCATTCGAAAATTCCGAGAGTCCGTTCTGGACCGAGAGGAAGGATGATGTTGAGCGAAATGTTGTCGGGATAACAGTTGAGCATCCAGTTGGGGAAGACCCAGAAATAATCGGCCGTCAATTCGGCGCCGGATTTCTGATAGTGGCGCGGAGTGGGGTCTCCGGGCTGAGCACCGCGGATCGGCGTCCACTGCCGGACATATTGGGGATAGGGCTCGACTGTATATTCGTTGTAATTGATCTCGCGATTGAGCGCCGGATGCACGCTCGGTACGTGGTAGCCCTCGAGATAATTATCGATATAAGTTTTCCAGTTGCAATTCATTTCGTAGGTGCGGCGCTCGGAAAACTTCATGCTGCCGAAGGCAAATTTCTCGGCATGGGATGGCAGATCGCCTAAGGCTTCCGTCAGTGACTGGGCTTCGTCGTCGAGATTGACGAAGATGAGATTGAACCATTCCTCGAGACGCACCGGCGCTAGGCCGAACTCCGTGGGATCGAAGTCCGCTACGCCATCGAACTCAGGCGTTACCAGCAGCGCGCCGTCGAGGCGATAGGTCCATCCGTGATAGCCGCAGCGGAAGAGCTTGCGATTGCCGCAGCCGGTGGCGGGATTGCCGGCGCGATGGCGGCAGACATTGTAAAAGCCGCGCAGAATGCCGTCTTCGCCGCGCGCGATCAGGAGCGGTTCGCCGACAAGATCGAAGGTGAAGTAGTCTCCCGGATTCGCCGCCTGATGGACATGGCCGACGACCTGCCATGTCGAACTGAAGAGTTTCTTCTTTTCGTCCTCAAACGTTTCCGGCTCAAAATACCGCGGGGCGGCCAGGGTGGACGCGTGAGCGATGTCCTGCTCGGATTTCAGTTGAAGGTTTGGCATGGGCTCGCCGGAATCATTTTAGCGCAGTGGCTGAGCCTCAACGCAGGAACCGTAATTACTCTCGTGCCTCAATCGTTACGGGCCCTATTCGTCGAGGTTGGCGGTTTTGGTACTCTGCGAGGGAGGGGAGAGGTGTCGCTTGCATCGCTCTGAATCGATAAAAATCGCACTCACGGTCGCGCTTGTCGCAATCGTGTTGACGCTTGCGCTGAATGCCGATTTTTACAATTCCTCGATGGCGGATGCCTTCATGGCCATGGCCCTCGGAGGCGCGATGGTCACGCTGCTGGTGATCCAGCCGTCATGGTTGAACTTAGGGGTGGTGGTTGCAGGCGCTCTTGTGCTGGCGGGTCTCGACTATCGGGTCATGGGCTTCAAGCCCAAATTTATCGTTGCCTTTTCATTCCTTGGACTGTCGAGTTTGGTGATTCTCGGAGCGCGCACGATCTGGGCGAAGACGATCTCGGCGCGAAGCGGGGATCGGACCCTGCTGCTTTACGCGTTTCTACCGGCCATTCTGTTCGTCGCCTCGGAATATATGGCGTCGACCCTGCTCGACTTCACCGAGGCCATGCATCCAAAAACCTTCGACCTGTTCTTGTATTCCTTCGACTGCAGCCTGCACGTGCAACTGAGCTTTCTGGTCGGACAAATATTTTCGCGCCATTTGTGGCTCCGGTTCGCAGCGCTGGTGTTTTATATCGCGTTGCCGTTGCCGTTGGCATTGGTTTATGCCGCCCAACTGCGTCGGGACAGCAGAAAGGCTTTCCCCGTGATGCTGGCGTTCCTGCTCACCGGGCCGCTCGGAGTGTTGTATTACAACATGGTCCCGGCGACTGGGCCGGTGCATGTCTTTGGACCGGGATTTCCATGGGCTCCGTTGTCGCTGATACAGGCGCGGCATTTGGTTTTGGAGACCATCAAAATTCCGGGTGCGCGCAACGCCATCCCCTCGTTGCATATGGCTTGGGTGCTGCTGGTGTGGTGGAACTCCAAGGGACTGGCGCGCTGGATCCGCGCGATCGCCTTGGCCTTTGTCTTCTTTACGGTCCTCGCGACTCTAGGAACGGGCGAACATTATTTCGTGGACCTGGTGGTCGCGTTTCCGTTCGCCTTGATGGTACAGGCAATATGCGTCTATCCATTACCTTTCCAACACGGACCCAGACGAGTCGCCTTTCTGTTCGGGGCTTTTACGAGTCTCGCCTGGATGGCGCTGGTCAGCTTTGCCAATTCCCTGTTTTGGATTTCGCCGGTGATTCCGTGGACGCTGGCAGTCGTGACGGTTTCTATCTCCAGCGTGCTGCTGCAACGAATGCAACGGGGCGAGGCGGGATGCCCGGAATGCTCGTCCCCAGCGGCTAAAGCCGCGTCTGTAGCGGGCTTTGGCGCACCCTTCGGCTCCGCTCAGGGCAGGCTCTGAAGCCGTGCCCTTTCAAAGCGGTCTGTCAAAGTGCCCTTGACGCGGGTTGATTTTCGTTGCGGGGCTCTGCTCGCTGTAAGCTGCGCCCAGGTTAGCGCCCAAAAAAAGGGCGCGAACCTGGGGCACGGCTGATATCGTTTCAAGGCGCGATTTCAAAGCGGTTCGTGATTCGACTTAATCAGCGGTTCCTTGGGCGTGTTGCTTTTTTGCTGCTACAGCGGCTTCAAGCCTGCGAGCGACAGCAACTGCGCGGCTTCAAATTGCGCCTGTCGGACGTCGGACGCAATCTTGTGTACCTGCGCGACCGCCGCATCGGCTTCGCTGGCTCGACCGGCACGGCGCAACGCCTGAGCGTAGAGAAGAACGTTAGCGTCCCTTGGTTCAACCCTGACGGCCTGCAATAAAAGCTGCACGGCCAGATCCGCTCGTCCCTCACGCATGGCTAGAAGTCCGGCCCCAACGAGGGCGGCTTTGTCTTGCGGATTTTGCTCGAAGGCCTTTTGGTAGCTTTCGGCGGCTAGCCCGTAGTTGCCCAAATCCATTTGCGCTTCACCGAGCTGACCCCACGCGGAAGCCCGGAGTCCGGTATCGACTGCTCCTTGCGAGGTCGACGCTTGCAGGACGTCGTTGGCATCCTTGATCGCTTGGTCGGGATGGCCCAATAACATTTCGTAGTATCCGAGTTCAAGTAGCTGGGAGGGTTGGAAACGGTGCAGCGCGTTACTCTCCCGATATTCCGCCACGGCCTCGTCGGCTCGGCCTTGCTTGGCTAACACGATGGCGAGATTGTTATGGGCTACGTAATTGTCTTCCGTGACGGACAACGTATAACGCCACAAAGCTTCCGGATCGCGCCATCGACCGACTTGACGGTAGGTGAGGCATCCGAGAACAAGAATGATGGCGACGGCAACGCTGGCAGGCCAGGCCGGGGAGATTCGGCGCTCGGAAACAGCGGCACTCGCGGCCCACACAACCGCGATAAACAGTCCGATGAAAGGTATGTAAGCATAGCGGTCGGCCATCGCTTGTTCGCCTACGGTGATGATGCCGATCATTGGAACCAGTGTTCCCAAAAACCAAAGCCAGCCGAAGAGTAGATAGCGGCGTTCGCGCCAGTGCCACACCAGAGCCGAAGTCACGAGCAGGATCAACGCCGCTCCAACAACCTGCCATGGCAGCGGAGGACCCGCCGGTCGCGGGTACATTGGGGCCAGACGCGTTGGCCAGACTAGTTCGACCAGGTAGCGCACGTATGAGACGAGAACATTCTCAAGCCGGATCGACATTGGGGCTTCCGCGAGTGTGCGCACGGAAGCGCCCGCGCGTTGGGCCCACACGGTGATTACCGAATCAACCGCGGCCAGAACGAAGAATGGCAATTTTTCGATGACGAGATAGGAAAAGGAACGCGGCGGCCCAGTTTGAGGCGGGTCTTTCGCGGGATCCAAGCGTGCGGGAGCCATGCGCTCCAGGGGCCAGAAGTCCCACAACAATAGGACAAAAGGCAGGGTGACAATCTGAGATTTCGCCATCAATCCGAGGGCGAAAAACAGAACCGCCAGTCCATATTGTTGACGTCCAGATTGTCGCCGTCCACCCCCGCGCGCGTAACCGTCGTAGGCGATGAGCGTGAGCAGGAAGAAAAACATGCTCAGTACGTTCTTGCGTTCGGCGGCCCAGGCGACCGATTCGACATTGACCGGATGCAGAGCAAATAAGGCCGCAACGCACAGACTACCCCAGGTGAATCCGGTGGCTTGCTGGAGTAACAAAAAGAGCAGCACGGCGCTGGCGGCATGGAACAAGAGATTGACGTAGTGATGGCCGGCTGGATTGAGGCCAAAGAGCTGGCAATCCAGTGCGTGAGACATCCAGGTCAAAGGATGCCAGTTGCCGTCGCGCACGGTCGTGAATGACCACTTGATGTCTTCCCACGTCAGGCCGCCGAGGACATGGTTATTTTTCTGAATGTACGACAGATCGTCGTAGTCGAGGAACGGGTTGCGGACGACCGGGTTGTAAAAGGCGAGAGTGGCAACCACCAGCAGCAGGCCGAGGATAAGCGAACGATTTTGCTGGGGGGCCATCATGTTGGTCGCGGAACGATTCTAGCGCGATCCGCATTTCGTCGGGATGAGGCGCAGGTGCTGACGAATCGACGGTAACGTATGCCAGCATTGTCGAGTCCTGGAAGAAGATTCCGGCGATCGTGCGCGCCTGTCCACCGATCCGTCGCGAGTCAGAAGCACCTCCGAGACGCAAGAACGACGAATAGGCGCGTTCGGTAGAATGGGACTTGCCGTGTCTGGCGGGGAGTTCAGGGGCGCGGGGCGGGAGACGGCGCGGCTGGCAAAAATTGTCAGTCTTGCTCCCCCAAAGTGTCATACTGGACAAATCATGAAGCCGCTGACGAGGTTACCTTCAGGCGGAGATGACTGAAAATGCTGGACCTTGGTCCAAAAGGACATCTGACTTCCGTCACTTGGGTATCTGGCCCTCAGAGTGCCATAGTACATGCGAGTTGGTCATCCAACCAAAACAGTCAAACGGAGACGAGGACAATATAAATGCGGAAACAAAAGGGCTTCTCACTGATCGAACTGCTGATCGTGGTGGCGATCATCCTGATCATCGCCGCGATTGCTATCCCGAACCTGTTGCGTGCACGTATTGCGGCGAACGAGTCGTCCGCAGTGGCGTCTGTCCGCACAACCAACACAGCCATGATTTCTTACAACTCCAGCTATCCGACGGTCGGCTTCGCGGCCAACCTTGGCACGCTGGGCGGCAGCTGCACCGGCACCGTCGTGCCAACGTCCGCTTCGGCTTGCTTGATCGATTCTCAGCTGGCTAGCGGCACCAAGAGCGGCTACACGTTCGTTGCGGCTGGCCTCTCTGGCAGCTACTACGTCTACGGCAACCCGGTCACTTCGAACAGCACGGGTGTGAACTCGTTCTGCTCGATCCAGGATGCAGTTGTGCGCAAGACCGGTACCGCCGCCGTCACGAGCTGCGCTGGAACCGAAGCCCCGCTTCAGTAGTTTGGTTTTTGGCAAAATACCTGGGGGAGGGTACAAGCCGACAAGAAGCAGAGGAGAAATCCTCTGCTTTTTTGTTTTTTGCCCCGTTTTCCATCTCTACCGCTACGATCGGCGATGATTGACATAATCTGGCGGAACGGTCCAGAACCGTTGTAGCAATTTTTGACATGACGGAATCTCGCCGCCGGGCCCTCACAGACAGTCACCTATAAGCCATTTGTTAACACTGTCTTCAATCTCGACTTCCCGCCGATCGTGCCCTGAAGGAATGGCTCCTGGAGTGCAATAGCGAGGTGTTGTTCAGCTAATTAAATCAGACCCCGAGGGGCGGAGTCATCTCAAACAAATGAAGAAACAAAAAGGCTTTTCACTCATCGAACTCTTGATCGTGGTAGCGATCATCCTGATCATCGCCGCGATTGCTATCCCGAACCTGTTGCGTGCACGTATTGCGGCGAACGAGTCGTCCGCAGTGGCGTCTGTCCGCACAACCAACACAGCCATGATTTCTTACAACTCCAGCTATCCGACGGTCGGCTTCGCGGCCAACCTTGGCACGCTGGGCGGCAGCTGCACCGGCACCGTCGTGCCAACGTCCGCTTCGGCTTGCTTGATCGATTCTCAGCTGGCTAGCGGCACCAAGAGCGGATACACCTTCCACTCAACGGGCACTTCCGGCAGCTATTACGTTTATGGCAATCCGGTCACTTCGAACAGCACGGGTGTGAACTCGTTCTGCTCGATCCAGGATGCAGTTGTGCGCAAGACCGGTACCGCCGCCGTCACGAGCTGCACCGGAACCGAAGCCCCGCTGCAATAAGTTTGTTCGTGGCGAATACCTGGGGGAGGGTACGAGCCGAAGCGAAGCAGAGGAGCAATCCTCTGCTTTCTTTTTTTGGCGGAAAGATGCTGTTGCCTTCCGCGACGGTGGCCGATCTTAATCGCTGCTGGTTCGAGGGATCGAGTGACAAAAAGTGTCAATTGAGGCTGTGCGGGGATGACAATCTCAGCAACGGAGCAGACAAAGACGCAAATCACATCGCTCTCTCAATGACTTAGGACACGAGTCGGATGGTCTGATTGCGGTATTCAACGTGCAACAACGTAAGGGAAGCTTGATCGGGTTGACGACGTATCCGGGGATCAAGGAGACGCGATGCGAAGGGCTAAGGGATTTTCACTTATCGAACTATTGATCGTGGTCGCGATCATTCTGATCATTGCGGCGATCGCAGTGCCTGGCTATCTACACGCACGACAAGTGGCCAACGAGTCGTCCGCGGTGGGATCGGTTCGCACTATCAACACCGCCATGGTTTCCTATAACTCAAGCTATCCATCGGTCGGCTATGCCGCCAATCTGTCTACGCTTGGCGGCGCTTGCACCGGCACAACGACACCCACCTCCGCCAGCGCCTGCTTGATCGATTCGGTCTTGGCCGGGGGAATCAAGAGCGGCTATACCTTCGTCGCAACCGGAGTGTCCGGCAGTTATTCGGCGATCGCCAGCCCGACGGTTCCGAACAATACAGGCGTTCGCTATTTTTGCTCCGACGCCGACGCGGTGGTACGCTACAGCTACACGGCGATTACCACCTGCGATGGCACGGTCGCTTCATTACAGTAGCGCCGAGAATACGCAGATCCGGCGTGTTTGAGCTTAAAGGTTTACCTTCGTAACCGCGCATCGCTGTGTGCACCAGCACGGTGCATAACGTTTGCTTATAATTCTCTTCGTCGGGTTCCCTATCAATTCCACAGATCGATTTGGGCGCTGCGAAATAGCCATGTCTGCGATCGAAATTATCGACCTCGAAAAAAGCTACATGGTCGGCTTCTGGCGTAAACGCCCGAAGCTCGCCCTGCGGCCGCTCCGGCTCAGCATCGAAGAGGGGGAGGTTTTCGGGTTTCTCGGCCCGAACGGTGCCGGTAAAACCACGACTCTCAAGCTTCTCATGGGGCTGGTATTTCCAACCGGCGGAACGGCTCGGATCCTGGGAATGGATATGGACGATCCGCGCGTCAAATCGCAGATCGGATTTTTACCCGAGCAACCGTACTTCTACGATCACCTCAGCGCGCGCGAGTTGCTCAACTATTATGGCCAGCTCTCTGGGATGCCGGCCAGGAGCCGGTCGGCCCGTGTGGAAGAAATGCTGAAGCGGGTCGGATTGAGCGACTCCGCCGGAGTGGAATTGCGCAAATTTTCCAAGGGAATGTTGCAGCGGGTGGGGCTGGCGCAGGCCGTGCTGCATGATCCGAAGCTGGTGTTTTTGGATGAGCCGATGTCGGGCCTGGACCCCATGGGCCGGCGCGAAGTGCGCGACTTGATCCATCAACTGCGAAGCGAAGGCAAGACCGTTTTCTTCTCGACGCACATACTTTCAGACGCCGAAGCGCTTTGCGACCGGGTCGGTGTCATTCAAAGTGGAGAATTGCGGGGCGTGGGAGCGGTCGCGGAATTGACTTCGCAATCGCAGGGCAAAATTGAAATTATTTTTCACGCCCAGAAAGTGCCGGCGGGGTTGACGGCCCTTGGAGCCGAGGCGCGCGTCAGCGGCGACATGGTAAACGCGGTGTTGCCCGAAGCACAGCAAGACGCAGCTTTGGACCTTCTGCGTCGCGAGCGCCTGAGGCTGATTTCTCTTGCGCCGGTACGGCGATCGCTCGAAGAGTATTACTTACAAAAACTCGAGCCCGCGGAAAACCGAAAAGGTGCGGTCGTATGAACTCCCGCATTGGCTATATCGCGTTTAACACTTTTCGCGAAGCCGTTCGCGACCGGGTTCTCTATAACCTGATCGCATTCGCTCTGCTGCTGTCGGCCACGGCTCTGCTGGTGGGACAGATCTCGATCGACATCGAGCGCCTGGTGGTGGTGAACCTTGGGTTGACCGCGGTGTCGCTGTTTGGAGTGCTGATCGCGATCTTTATTGGGATTGGCCTGGTTTCGAAAGAGATCGACAAGCGCACGCTCTATACAGTTCTTTCGCGGCCGGTTCGGCGGTGGGAGTTCGTCGTCGGGAAATTCTTCGGGCTCACGGGCACGCTGGTGGTGAACACATTCTTCATGGCCATCGGCGTGTTCCTGGCACTGCTATCCGTCGCCCACCGATTCGAGAAGATGGACGTACCGGTGCTGGCGGCGGTGTATTTCATCGTGCTGCAGTTCTTTGTTGTGTGTGCGCTGGCGCTTTTCTTCTCTTCGTTCTCGACGCCTCTGATGGCCGCGGTGTTCACCTTCGCGCTGTTTGTGATCGGAAATCTGTCGCAGGATTTGCGTGGCTTTGCGAAAACCATGCCGGGCGTCAGCGGGTGGCTGGCCAACGCGAGTGGCCCATCTCGTGCCGGATTTTTCCGCGCTAAACGTGATCGGGCAGGCGGCGCATGGGGATCCGATACCCGGTCGATTGATCCTCTACAACACCGTCTACGCCCTGCTGTATTCGGCGATGGCTATCTCGGGAGCGGTACTGATTTTTCAGCGCAGGAACCTGAAATGAGCTGCAAACAGCGTCGTGAATCTCGCGGCCACGGCTGCCGCCCTGCTGTTTTCCGTGGCAGGCGCGGTATTCGCGCTACGCGCCATCGACGCCATGAGACCTGCACCCGGAGCGCAGGAGGCTCTCTATATTCGGTCCACAACCGGATTGCGGCGTTTGAGCCTGGGCTACACCGGTCTCTTGGCGGACATCTATTGGACGCGCGCGGTGCAGTATTTCGGCACCCAGCATCATGTCGGTTCAAGTGATTACCGCCTGCTGTCGCCACTGCTCGAAGTCACCACGGAACTCGATCCAAGGCTCTTGCCGGCGTATCAGTTTGGAGCGAATTTTCTCGGCCCGAAGCCGCCCGACGGCGCGGGCATGCCTGGCGAAGCCATTGCGTTGATGAAATATGGCATCGAGCACAATCCCGATCAATGGCGGCTCTACTACAACCTGGGATTTCTGTATTACACCGAGCTTAAAGACTATGCCAAAGCGGCGGACGCATTTGCTCAAGGTGCGAAGCTTCCAGTGACAAACAAACTTCTTGAAGTTTTGGCGGCGCGTATGGCGCAGCATGCCGGCGAGTTCGACACCGCGCGTATGTTGTGGTTCACCACTTACCAGAGCAACCAGGACCCGCTGATCCGGCAGAACGCGACTGAGCATTTGGCGGCGTTGCAGGTGGACGAAGACGTGACGCGACTGGAGCAAGCGGTAGAGAAATACCGCGAGCAAACCGGGCGGCTGCCCGACAGCGTGGGTGATCTAAGCCGGGCTGGGCTTATCCATTTTTCGCCCACCGATCCAAAGGGAAATCCTTATCGTCTGCTTCCCGATGGGAGCATCGAAGTGCAGGACGCGAAAAGCATTCCCTTCATCAGCAAAGGACTTCCGATCGTCACTAAGGCGAGCGACGCGACGGCTCGACCAGCTTCAAACTAGAGCGGATTCCACAGCGCGGCCCAACGACAGGCGATTTGTTAGCATCCTTAGCGTGCCTTCAGGTTTCTCCCGACAACTGTGGCTTGCGCTACGCGACTCCTGGCGCGGACGGTCGCAGGCAAACGGACCCGTTGCGGCGACTTCCCTGCTCCTCGGCAAACTCTGGACGTTTCTGCGGGAGTCGACACCGAACTCGCGCCGACAACGTTACGGCGATATGGAGTACGACTGGGACAATCGCGTTAACACCACTAGCGGCACAACAAGCTGGCGTGCCCGATTGCTGGGAATGTTTCACTCACCCTACCAGCCGACCGAGCCGATATTGTTTCGCGAAATGATGGCCAGCCTGCCGATCGAGTTCGACCAATTCACTTTTATCGATATTGGATCAGGCAAAGGCCGCACATTGCTGATGGCGTCGGAGTATCCGTTTCGCAAAATTGTGGGAGTCGAATTGATTGCGGAACTGCACCAGGCGGCGGAGGAAAATATTCGCAGCTATCGGAGTCCCACGCAGCGTTGTGCCGAGATCGAATCCGTCCTCGGAAATGCCCGCGATTTTGAACTACCGGAAGATCCGCTGGTGCTTTACCTTTTCAACCCGCTGACCGAGCGCACACTATCGGATTCTCTCCAGCGGCTCCAGAATTCACTGGGAAAAGCCCCGCGCCCGGTATGGATCGTCTATCACAACCCTGTGCTCGAACCCGCCCTCGCTACGTGTGGCTTTCTGCAAAAGCGTTCGGAACGTCGCAATATTCGGTGTATCGGACGATTCGGTAACACGCTTGAAGTCCGGGGCCATGCGGCATGTTCAAATGGTCCCTTGCAATTCGAAACTTCCGGCAAGCTACCTAGACAACATCACTCGGCGGCCGTGTTGACCACCTGCCGCACAGTGTTCGAAGTGCCAGTGAGAAAGTTGGAGTCACCGCCGTAGACCGCCAGGATCGCATCCGTCCCCACCGGCAGCGTTGAGGTCGTCAAGCTAGCTATGCCGCCACTCAGCGTTCCCGTTCCTAACACCTTTGAGCCCTTCCTGAAGGTGACAGTTTCCCCATTCGGTGGCGGACCAATGCTGGACGCGACCGTTGCAGAGAAAGTCACCGCCTGTCCAAAAACGGAGGGATTGAGACTCGACGTGAGTTTGACCGTGGTGCGTATCTTCACCACTTGAATCACAACCGGTGAAGTGCTGGGCTGGAATACAGAGTCTCCGCTGTAGGCAGCCGTTAAGGAGTGCGACCCCGTCGCCAGCTTGGCAAACTTCAGTACAGCCTTGTCGAGGCTCAGGGCGGCGGTGCCCAACGCGGTCGTGCCGTCATAGAAAGTGACGGTTCCAGTCGGTGTCCCATTTTGCGCGGGAGTTATGACAGCCGTGAGGCTGACGGACTGATGCAATGCCGATGGATTCGGGGAGGAAGTGAGTGTGGTGCTCGTAGCGCTCGTGCCAACGCCGTTGAGGCCGATCGTGTGAGGAGCGTCCTCTCCGCTGTCTTGGATTGTTACGGTGGCTATCCTGGCTGCAAGCGCCGTCGGCGTGAATGTGACGGTAATGTTGCAACTGTCTCCGACTGGCAGGTACGTGCCACAGTTGTTCGTCTGAGCAAAATCGCCGCTGTTCGCGCCGGTAACGCCCATGGATGTGATGCTGAGCGTGGCGCTACCCGTATTGGTCAACTTCGAAATCTGCGGAATGCTGGTCGTACCCACTAGCTGGTTGCCGAAACTGACGACTTGAGGCGTCAGCGCAACATCCGCTGTAATTTTGCTCACGAAGGTGTCGGAGGATCCGCCATTGGCTGGCTGCAAGGGACTTATGGCAGGGAAGTTGATAGAGATGGTCTCGCCTGTGACGTAAGCGCTACCCGAACTATCCACGGCGATGCCGAAGCCGATTTCGGCATTGGTGCCACCGAGGTAGGTAGAGTAAAGCAAAGCCGATCCTGTGGGGTTGAACGCAGTCACGAATGCGTCGGGAGCGCCAGCGTTAACGGGCTGTACGGGGTTCATCGTGGGAAAGTTCGTCGATAAGGCGCGTCCGATTACGTATGCGTTGCCCTTGCTGTCCGTGGCTATCCCTTGTGCGAGGTCATTATCGTTCCCGCCCAAATAAGTGGAATAAACAAAAGCCGAACCTGAAGGGTCGATCTTGGAGACGAAGGCGTTTAAACCGCCACTAAGTGTCGGCTGCCACGGATTCATCGTGGGAAAGTCACTAGATTCGGCGAAGCCGGCTACATAAGCATCGCCTGCGCTGTCCACCGCAATGCCGATACCACCGTCATTATTGCTGCCACCCAGATAGGTGGAGTAAACCAAAGCTGATCCCGAAGAGTTGAGCTTGGTCACGAAGGCATTGCAGGGACAACCAAGGTAAGTACCATGGTTGCTCGGTTGCAAAGGGTTCTTGGTGGGAAAATTGGTTGAGCCGGTGAAGCCAGTTATGTAAGCGTTGCCCGCGTTGTCCACGGCGATGCTGTCGCCACTCTCGTCCCCACTGCCGCCTAGATATGTGGAGTAAACAAAAGCCGATCCTTTGGGGTTGATCTTGGCCACGAAGGCGTCCCGGCTGGGATTGCCACAGGAGCTGCCGCCCCCGTTGCAAACGGTCTGGAAGGCACTGGGGGTTGTAGGAAAGTTAGATGAACCGGTGTTGCCTGTGACGTAGGCATTGCCTGCGCTGTCCACAGCTATGCCGGAGCCCAGGTCCTGTCCGCTTCCGCCCAGATAGGTGGAGTAGACCAAGGCCGATCCCGAAGGATTAATCTTGCTCACGAAGGCGTCATAGTTGCCACCGTAGGTTGGTTGCAAAGGGTTCACCAGTGGAAAATTTGCGCCGGCTAGACCGGTGACGTAGACATTCCCCTTACTGTCCACGGCGATTGAAGAGCCTTGAGCGCCCGAGTCACCTCCTAGATAGGTGGAGTAAACCAACGCTGTGCCGGCGGGATTGATCTTCGATACAAAAGCGTTATCACAGCCGTTGACGCTACAGTCGACGTTTGTCTGAAGAGCGCCGGATGTGACCGGAAAATCGGCTGATCGAGTAAAGCCAGTAACATAAGCGTTATTCGCACTGTCCACGGCGATGGCTGAGCCGACGTCATCCCCACTACCGCCGAGGTAGGTCGAATAAACCAGCGGATCGATGAATAGTGGCTTGGTTGTATCGTACTTCGCTAGCTCGAAGCCTACGCGGGTTTTGTCGGTGATGGTGTAGCGGGCAGCGATGTTTTGGCGGACTCCATCTTTTTCCTGGTAGACGATGGGCCTATGCCAGCGAATCTCTTCGTCTCCCATTTTGAACGCTAAGTCGCCGTGCGCATCCCGGCGGATTTTATTGGCTCCGATGAGGTTGAAGGCGATGCAGTGGGGGTTCGCGGCCGGAGCGACGATGAAGTCGTATTCCAATTGGCGCTGGTTGCCGTAGTACACAAGGTCGATGCCGTTGTAGATGTTTTCGTATTTTACTTTCGCGTAAGTGGGGACGTTGGTGCGCCATTTCGCCGGATCGTTGCCGATGAAATAGTTGGTAGTGGCGGCTAGTTCGCCGACTCGGTGACGGTGGCGGACTTGTTGGCGTTCTGGAGTTTCATGCGCAGGACGTGCGCGATTACGTTAGTCCCTGAAGCGGCGTCTAGTTTCGTGACGCTGGCGGCACCGCTGAAGCGATGCCCTGATACGAAACCCGTCGAAGCGTCTCTATTTTGCGCATTCGTCTTTTTCGCGTTCAACGTCAGTACGGCTTCATCCCCGGTGAGGAATAGAGAGTAGGCGCTGGTGCGGGAGAGAAACTTTACCTGCGCGTCGGTTTGTCCGTGATTGGCTTCGAAGGCCAGCGGGAGTTTGCCGTAGTCGACGACGACTCTCGTTTGAGCTGCGGCGTCGGGTTGCGACGAAGCTGCATTTTTCGAAACGAGCGGCGAATGCGCCGGTGAAACGGACTGCGCCATCGCTAGCGCGCTGAGCAGGATCGTGACTGCGAAGGCAAGACGAGGCGAAGGCATACGAGACTCCTAGAAGAGCTGTGCTTCTTCCGGCCGGAATTTCAGAGCGTAAACACCGGCCCAACATGGTGTGACAAGAAGTCTGCCCACTCAGCAACACGCTGTCAAGAGGAACCGCCCGTGCCACGGCAAGCATTTACGCGCGTGTAATAGTCGTCCAGGGTAAGACAACGTAGAATTGAAATTGGAGAAAAACCGCGATTGAAGAGGCGATTGCATTTCTGTTTGATGATGTTCGCTTGGTTACTGCTGCTGGGGACAAGTCTTCCCTTGTTAGGGGAAGACATCCATCAACTGGCTCGGGCGGTCGACGACCACTACAACCACCTGCGCAGCCTGGAATCGGACTTCACCGAGATCTATCGCGGCGATGGGGCCGAACGGGTTGAGTCGGGCACCTTGTGGCTGAAAAAGCCGCGCAAGATGCGCTGGGAGTACCGTTCTCCGAAGGAGAAGCTGTTTGTCAGCGACGGTCAGGCTGTGTGGTTTTACCTTCCTGCCGAACGGCAGCTCAGAAAGACGTCGCTCAAAGAGCTGGACGATCTACGATCTCCGCTCGCCTTTTTGCTCGGTAAGACCAAGTTAGAGAATGAATTACAGGGACTTTCTAAGGCTGTCGATCAACCGCCCTCTACTCCCCGGCGATACGGTGTTGCGCGGAGTCCCGAAGGCGATGGCGGGGCAGGTGAATGAAGTGTAGCTGGAAATCACGCCATCGAACCAGATTGTCCGCATCGTATTAGAAGAGGCGGACGGGGCGACAACGGAGTTCCGCTTTGCCGGCTGGAAGGAAAATGGGGAGTTGAGCGACAGCCGGTTTCAGTTCACAGCTCCGCCGGGGGTCGAAACGGTGGAGGGAGATTTAGGCCCGTAATCGGCGGGTTACTTGCGTACCACACGGATGGACGGATCGCGGTAAGCGCTTTCGGAACACAGTGTTACACTTGCTCTAAGGGACTCGGTAAAACGAGTTCCGGGCACGGATTCAGACGGTAAGCATGGCACAATTCCTGGTCAAAGTCGCCGACGAACAGGGGCATCTGCGGCAGCAGGTGGAGCACGGCTATTCCGAAGCCGAAGTCCACGACCGGTTCGCGCAGCAGGGATACCTGGTCTACTGGGTCAAGCCCCGCACGCTGCTTAGCTCGACCGGCGCGCAGTTTGGACAGCGCGGCAAACTGCGGCAGTCAACCTTCCTCATTTTCAACCAGCAATTTCTTACGCTGATCAAGGCGGGCTTGCCGATCCTGACGGCGCTCGATCTCTTGATCAAGCGGCAGCGGGACAAGTCACTTTTGCAGTTGCTCGAGAACGTGCGCGAGCGGGTGAAGGGCGGCGAGCTGCTCTCGGATTCTTTCGCCGCCCAGCAGGTCTTTCCCAAGATGTACACCACCACGCTGATGGCGGGCGAGAAGAGCGGCAACATGGAAGAAGTTCTGAGCCGCTACATCAGCTATCAGCGCATGGTGCAGACCTTCCGCAAAAAGCTTCTGGTGTCGCTGGTATACCCGGCGCTGCTGATTTCGGTGGTCACGGTGATGCTGATTTTCCTCATCACGTACGTGGTCCCGAAGTTTGCCGACCTGTTTAACAATCTGGGAGCGGACTTGCCGGCCATCACGGTCGTTGATGCTGGCATATCGGTCTGAACGCGCAGAAGTATGGCTGGATCGTGTTACTGGTTGCGGTGGTAGCTGGTTTTCTCCTGTGGCGCTGGAAGCAGAGCGATCGCGGGGCTGAGAGTATCGATAAATTTTTGCTCTCTCTGCCGTTGATCGGCGAGATCCGGCTGAAGTATCAGGTCGCCAATTTTTCGCGCATCCTGGCGACGCTGCTGCAAGGGCGGCCTGCCGCTGGTGCCTGCCATGGAAACTGCGGGTGAATCGCATGAGCAGCCGGCAGATGCTGAATGGCGTTACGGCTGCGGCCGTGCGCGTGCGAGAAGGTCAGAGGCTGGCCCACAGCCTCGAGGAACAGAAGCTCTTCCCTGATCTCGCAGTCGAAATGCTGGAAGTGGGCGAATCGACCGGAGCGCTTGCCGGCGATGCTCAGTTCGGTGGCGGAGTTCTACGAAGAAGACGTGCAGACGGCTCTGGGCGCGGCCATGGCGCTGATTGAGCCGCTGATTCTAATCGTGATGGCGGTCTTTGTCGGCGGAATATTGATTTCGCTTTATATGCCGATCTTTACTTTAGGGGCAAACGTTCACTAAGGCGCACCGAGGTACTGGGCGGCCGAATGTTGCGTTGGAAAGCTGTAAACTGGAATGGGGATGGCAGACAAGAAAACAGCATTGGTGAGTGGCGGAAACGGCGGGAAATTGGTGCCGGAAGTGGCGTCAGTTCCCGACGAACTCGAACGCGCGCGTGATCTGGCGCGGCGCTACCGTTGCGAATTCATCGATCTCACCGATTTTCAGTTGCACCACGATCTCTTCGAAAAAATGCCCGTACATCTGATGTTCCGCTACAAGTTCGTTCCGCTGGAGGAAACGGCGGACGGCCGTCTGGTCATCGCCATTGCCAATCCCAGCGAACTGATGATGATCGACGAAGTCAGCCTGCTGCTCGGCAAGCGGATTGTCACCAAGGTTTCGACGCTCAAGCAAATCTCCGACATCCTGCAAAAGACCGAGCAATCCAAGCGCGTGCTCGAAGACGCGAGCGAAGGCTTCACGCTCGACGTGATCCGCGAGGACGAGGCGGGCAACGACGAGACCATTTCGATCGACAAGTTGACGGCGACGGCGGGCGCCGACATGAGCCCGATCATCCGCCTGGTTGATACCACGATCTTCACGGCATTACAGCGGCGGGCGAGTGACATCCACATCGAGACGCGGGACGATTCGGTGAGCATCAAGTTCCGTATCGACGGCGTGCTGACTAATGCCATGCCCCCGATCGGCAAAGAGCACCACTCCACCATCATTTCGCGTATCAAGGTGATGAGCGAGCTCGATATTTCCGAGCGCCGCGTGCCGCAGGACGGACGCTTCCGCGTGAAGTACAACGGGCGCGCCATCGACTTCCGTGTGTCCATCATGCCGTCGATTCATGGCGAAGACGCCGTGCTTCGCGTGCTCGACAAAGAGTCGATGAGCGAAAAGTTCAAAAAGCTCACGCTCGAAGTGGTCGGATTTGACGAGGACGATCTGCGCCGCTTCCGCCGCTACATCAAAGAACCCTACGGCATGGTGCTGGTTACGGGTCCGACGGGCTCCGGCAAAACGACGACGCTTTACGCCGCCGTGAACGAAATCAAGACCGACGAAGACAAGATCATCACCATCGAGGATCCGGTCGAATATCAACTCCGCGGCATCACCCAGATTCCGGTCAACGAGAAAAAAGGACTGACCTTCGCCCGCGGCCTGCGGTCGATCTTGCGCCACGATCCTGACAAGATCATGGTCGGCGAAATCCGCGACAGTGAAACGGCGCAGATCGCCATCCAGTCGGCGCTCACAGGCCACCTGGTATTCACGACGGTCCACGCTAATAACGTGGTTGACGTGCTTGGACGCTTCCTGAATATGGGCGTCGAGCCTTATAACTTTGTCTCGGCGCTGAACTGCATTCTGGCGCAGCGGCTGGTCAGGATCATTTGCGAATCCTGCCGCACGGCTGTGCATTATCCGGATGATGTGCTTGAGGCGAGCGGGTTGGATCCAAAGCAGTGGTCGCAGGTTGCGCTCTATGAAGGGCAAGGCTGCATCGAGTGCGCCGGAACCGGCTTCCGCGGGCGGACGGCGATTCATGAGCTTCTGGATTTGACCGACCGCATTCGCGAGATGATTCTGGAGCGGCGACCAACGTCAGAGATTCGGAAGGCCGCCCGCGAAGAGGGCATGCGCTTCCTGCGCGAGTCGGCGCTCGACAAAGTCCGCGGTGGATTTACCACCCTGAAAGAGATCAACAAGGTCACCTTTATCGAGACCATGCGCTGAGGCTGGGCTCGACTGCGTTTTGGAACGAGCGCGGCTTGGGCCCGTGACGCTCCGAACCTTGACGTTCGGGACCTTGGCCTTCCGAATCGCGGCCTAGCGGACAGCCCAGGCATCCCCATAGGTAACTACTCGGTGACGAACGTAGGCGATATCATCAGTTCTTAACGACAATAGGAATTAGCGACATCAGGAATCAGCGACAAGATCGCGACACATATCGAATGACGAGTTCTTCCAAGACCGCGCGCCGCCCTACACTCGCTTGCGAAATCGCAGCCGACCGCGTGCTCGCGGGCCGCGCTGCCGACACGGGGCGGATGGTGGAAATGTCTTCGGCGCGCGAACTGGCGCCAGGCACGGTTGTCCCCGACTTGATGGAAGCGAATCTGCGAGACGGTACGGCGGTGCGCCAGGCGATTGAGAGCGCTCTCGGAGGGGTCGGAGGACGCTCGAAAGACGTGATCGCGATTCTGCCCGATACCGCGGTGCGCGTGGTGCTGCTCGACTTCGAAACACTTCCCTCGAAACGCGACGAAGCCGAAGCCGTCGTCCGTTTCCGGCTGAAGAAGTCACTGCCGTTCGATCCGAATGACGCACGGATTTCGTATCACGCGCAGACGACCAGTAAAGGCGTGCGGGCGGTCGCGGCGGTCGTGTTGAATAAAGTGCTCCAGGAGTATGAATCGGCGTTTCGCGATGCGGGCTATAACCCGGGGATGGTCATGCCGTCGATGCTGGCCGCTCTCGGGGCGGCGGACGCGGAGCGCCCCACGCTGATCGTCAAAGTCGACGCCCGCACCATCAGCATTGCGATCCTCGACCAGGAACAGCTTTTGCTGTTCCGCACGCTCGAAAATGTTCGCGGCGTAACCATCACCGGCGATCAACTGGCGGAAGAAGTGTATCCCTCGGTGGTGTTTTTTCAGGATACCTACAACCTCAACATTGAGCGCGTGTATGTCGCCGGCCTGCCGGAGTCGGGTGGAGCGGCGCCTGCGCTTAAAAACCAATCGGGAGCAACCGTCGAGGACCTGATCACCGCGTCACAGATCGGATCGACGACAGGTACGGTCCCACGCTGGCGCATGGCGGGTGTAGTGGGAGCGTTGATTTCGTAAATCGCTCTTCGCTTCGCTCTCGCTAAAATCCAAAGCGAACGACGAATAGCGAACAGCGGACTTTCATAATTATGCGTTTAGATATCAATCTCGCGACCCGGCCCTACGAAGATGCCCGCGAATTCTGGGGGCGCTGGGGACTGGGCGTCGGCCTACTTGCCTTGCTCACGATCGGCCTGCTCGGCATGACTGTCCGCGGTTGGATCAACGCCGGCCGGGATCGCCACGCCATCGCGCACATCGAGCAGCAGATCGCTGACCGCGATAAGGAACGCGCCGCGGATCAGGCGATCCTCGACATGTCCGCCAACCGCAGCACGCGCGATCAGTCGCAGTTTCTGAACGGGTTGATTCAACGGAAAGCTTTTTCCTGGACACGCGTATTCGAAGATCTGGAACGGGTCACACCTTCGAACCTGCATGTGGTTTCGCTGCGTCCGGAATTGAACGAGCAGAATCAGCTGCAACTCGATATGAAAGTGGCCTGCGACACGCGTTCGGCCGCCATCGAACTGGTGCATCGCATGGAAGGTTCCACTCATTTCCAGCAAGCGCAGCTGAAGGGAGAACAATCCGCAGAGGGGGCGACGGTGCTTGCGACCGTCGACGCGATTTATATTCCCGATGTAGCTGAGAGGAGCGGGAAATAATGCCGGATCTCGGAAGTTCGCGACGCAAGTTGAAGATTGCGATTGGCGCGATGATCGCCGTCGATGTGATCGCGGTCGGCGTTCTGTTTTCGCCCCTGGTTGGTTCGGCGGACTCGCGCCAGTTGCAATTGAATACGATGCGCGTAGAACTGATCCGGAAAACGCACGACGTCGAGCCGCTCAAGGGGATGGACCAGAAGATCGTGAAGGCCAAAGGACAGATTGGCCTGTTTTACAAAGACCGCTTTGCCGCCAAGGATTCTGACTTGGCCAACGAGCTGGGGAAAATCGCGGCGCAGAACGGGGTCCACATCCAGTCGGCGACCTACAAAGAAGAAGACGCCGAAACTTCCGGCATTGTTCCAGTCTCGATCGAAGGAAACTTTTCCGGAGACTACCTGCAACTGGTGCGCTTTATCAACGCGCTCGAGCGTTCGAAGCTTTTCTTTACCGTGGACGGCGTGGAGCTGGCGGGCGAAAGCACCGGAGCGGTCAAGCTACAAATATCGATGCACAGCTACTTGCGTTCGGGCGTGTGACTTAAACGGGAAATTGAGTGAAACTCGGAATCGAAAACCGGAAGCAGTTGATCGCGCTCGGGGTCCTCGGCGGGATCGCAGTTCTGATGCTCGCCTATGAATTCTGGCCCGCGTCATCGTCGTCGAGCGCCCCCGAAGCGACCAAATTGCCATCGGCGCTGGCCAAGCCAGCCATGCGACGCACGCCGTCGGGGAAAATGGTTCCGGTGGTCGAACCGCGGCTCGATCCCACGCTTGATCTTAACCTGCTCGCTCGCAGCGAAGAGATCAAGTACGCGGGCAATGGCAGGAACATCTTTGTGGCGGGATCGCTCGCGGTTATCGAAAAGCCCAAAGGGCCCGGCGTCACCGACCCGCAATCCGCTACGCTGAGCGCACCGGTAATTCAGCCGCCGCCACCCATCACTCTGAAGTTTTTCGGCTTCGCCAACCGGCCGGGAGAGACGAAGAAAGTTTTCCTGTCGCAAGGCGAAGACGTCTTTATCGCCGCCGAAGGCGACATTGTCAACCGCCGCTATCGCGTTTTGCGCATTTCTCCCAACGCAGTGGACGTCGAAGACGTGATCAATAACAACCGGCAGAGTTTGCCCCTGGTTCAGGGGTAGGCCGTTTCAGGGCGATCAAGTTATGTTCCGGCGCCGCAAATCTCGAAATTCACCGCTTGCAAAATCAGAAAACCGCCAGGGCGGCTACATGATGCTCGTTCTCATGCTGTCGATGGCGTTGCTGACAATCGGATTGCTGGCGGTGCTGCCGGCGATGAAGCAACAAATCCTGCGCGACCGCGAAGACGAAATGCGCCATCGCGGCACCTCCTACATGCGCGCCATCCAGCACTTCTACAAGAAGTACAATCGCTATCCGAATCGTATCGAGGAACTGGAAAATACCAACAACCTCCATTTCATTCGCAAACGCTATAAAGATCCGATGAACGTGGATCCCGAGACGGGCAAGGAGCGGGATTTTAAATTCCTGCACCAGAGCGATGTGAGCCTGAACATCGGGCCCGTGCTGGGGCAAGTGCCGGGGCAAGGTGTGCCGGGTGTTCCGGGACAGCCCGGAGGACTGCCGGGTGCACCCGGAGGTGCGCTGAATGCGGCCGCGCAGCAACTCGGGGCGAGCGCCCTCGGAGCGATGGCTGCGCAGGCAAGCGGCGGAATTCAACAGACGAACGCTCCGAACCTGCAAGCCGGAGCGAATGGCAACGCGGATTCAGAGGAGGGAGACTCGGGCGGATCGTCCGGTCCGAACGGATCGAAGTCCAGTTCCGAGTCCAGTTCGGGGTTTAACGGACCGACCTTTGGCGGCGGTCCCATCCTTGGAGTTGCCAGCACGAGCAAGGCAAAGAGCATCCGCGTTTTCTACGAAAAAGATCATTACAAAGACTGGCTTTTCATTTATGTGCCGGGGTCTGAGCAAGGAGGGTTGCTCAAGGGACCGATCAATCCGGGCATGCCGACCGGTGGCGGGTTCGGCGGGGTAAATCCCGCTACCGCAGGAGGCCTTGGTGGCGGAATCACACCGGGACAGGGAGTTCAGAACGGCCTGCAGCCGCAGACCCCTACGCCTCAAAATCAGCCGCAGAGTTCGCCGCAGCAATAGAGTTCGACTCCCGCAAATTCGCAGCAACGAAAAAGCCCCGCTCTCGCGGGGCTCATTTTTGCTACAAAAACTCCTACTGCAAAACGTGCGGATTAAGCTTAGACGTTAAACGACGATCCGCAGCCGCAGGTGCTCTTCACATTTGGATTTTCGAACTTGAAGCCTGCTCCTTCGAGTGTCTCAACATAATCGACATGGGCTCCGCCGAGGTACATCAGCGACGTGGCGTCGACATAAACCTTCAGTCCTTCGAAGTCGAACACTTTGTCCATCATGCCGGCGCTGTTTTCAAAGGCCATGGAATATTGGAATCCGGAGCATCCGCCGCCAACGACTGACAAGCGCAATCCCGCCGGTACCGGCGTCTGCGAGGCCATGATTTCCTTCACTTTGGCAATGGCGCTCGGGGTCAGGACAGGCGCCGTCGTCTTTGTTTGAGGCTGGGCCTGGGGCTGAGTTTCGTTCGGGGTGGGTGCGGTAGTCGTCGCCATCTGTTTATCTCCTTGTAACTAATGATTATAGCAAAGGTCGTCCGCGGCCCAACAAGCATTTTCGCAGGTGGGTATTTTCCGAGGTACGACTATTCGATGCCATCCTGCGAAATAAGTCGCGTTGCCGATTCATAAAACGGGGCTATAATCGGGGGCAGTAAGGGGCCGTTACCCGAGCGTCGGCGGATTCCACGAAGTTTCCGCAGGAAATTGAAAGTGCACTTCCGGGGATTGCCTCGATCTCAGCGCCGAGGTGACACATGTCTCCAATGTACGGGTTGCTTGTTTCGTGGGGCGTCTTGACGGGCGTTCTGATTTTGCTCTTAATCTATCGCAGCACACTCACGATGCATGAGGACGATTCGATCTTCCTCAACGATACTGAATCCCAGATGCACAAAGACCAGATGGAAGTTCTGGTGAAGATGCGCAAGATCACACCGATCGTCAAGGTGCTCAGCGCCTTGTCAGGAGCGATGATCCTGGTGATTGCCGGGTTGTTCGTCTATCAGGGACTGAACAGCGCCACGACTCTGCAATAGCCAGATCGTCCAAACCAGGGCGGGCTGCTCGTTTGTCTCGCCTTGACGCATCTTGTCTTGATGCAAATGTTCGTGCCGCGGCGGAGCGGTTGAGCCCGCCGCCGGTTCTATTTGCTTTACAAACGGCGACGGAAACGATCTTTCTGAATGATCCGTCCGAATAATCCCTCTGAATAATTCCTGACCGGAATGACGGTGCTCCATACGATTGCGATTGTTGGAGGCGGTCCGGCAGGAGCGTTGGCTGCGGAACGACTGGCTGCGGCGGGCAAGCAAGTCCTGGTATTTGAGGAAAGGCTTGCGTGGGAAAAACCCTGCGGGGGCGGACTCACTCATAAAGCTCTCGAGCAATATCCGTTTCTGGTCGAGGCTACGGCCGCGGGCGAGAACTCCGGCAATTTCATTGAACATTGCGAACTGATCAGTCCCACCGGACAACGGGTACGCTTCCACTTGCGGCACCCGGTCGCGATCTTCTCACGTCTCTCACTGAACGGGTTGCTGCTTGACCGTGCACGGAGAGCGGGCGCCGACGTAATGCAGGAACGCGTCACACGAATCGAGGGCAGCGGCGGAGATTGGCGACTGACCACTGCACGAGCCGAGTATCAGGCGTCGTTTCTGGTATTAGCGGCAGGAGCACGCAATCCGTTTCGTTCCCAATTTCTCGAGCCAATTTCGCCGAGCGACCTGATGGTTACCGCCGGCTACTTCATTCCCGGCCACACGTCTTTGATGCAGATTCAGTTTCTCAAAGGGATCACTGGCTACATCTGGGTGTTTCCGCGCGCGGATCATGTGTCCGCAGGAATCGCTGGCAAAATGGGAGAGACGTCGACCGCTGTGCTGCGCCGCACGCTCGAAAGCTGGCTCGAACACAACGGATTTGCTCTCAAGGACGCTCGATTCTATTCCCACATCCTCCCGTCATTTCGTCCGGAAATTTTCGAAGCGCTTGAAGTCGCTGGAGATGGATGGGCAATGATCGGAGACAGCGCCGGACTGGTCGATCCGATCACCGGCGAAGGTCTCTACTACGCCCTGCGGTCGGCGGAGTTGTGCGCCGACGCGTTGCTCGCGGAGAGGCCTCTTGAGTACTCGGCCGCGCTGCGAGACGAAGTGCTCGGCGAATTGAAACTGGCCGCACGAGTCTCGCATCGTTTTTACAACGGAACAGTTTTCGGGGACAGCGTTCTGGAGAGAATGGTTTCCTTGACCGCGCAGAGCGCCAGCTTTCGAGATCTAATGAGCGATCTTTTTGCCGGCATCCAGGGCTACAAAGATTTGCGCTCGCGGTTGATGGCCATTCTGCCGACGGTGATGAGCGAGAGCATCCGAGAGACACTGCGTTGGCCCTGGAACAAGAGCGGCGAAATGGGTGGCGATCTGCTCGCGGATTAGTGGGCGGTACGAACCCGAGTCTAGGCCGCTTTCTCCTTCAGATTCGCGATGTCGTCGAGCAGAGTTCGCTCATGGCCTTGCGGGTCTACTTTCTCGTAAACCTTGCGGATGATGCCCTTGGGATCAACGACGAAACTCGTGCGCTCCCAGAACTTCATCCCTTTCCATTCCGCCTGACCGATCCCGAGCGACTTCATCAGGCTGGAATTGGTGTCGGCGAGGAGGTCGATCGAGAAGGCAAATTTGTCGCAGAAATTCTTGTGGGAGGCGACATCGTCGGCGCTCACGCCAATGACTTTCACTCCCGCAGCATCAAAATCGGCCTTGGTCGCGGTAAAAGACTTGCCTTGAATGGTGCATCCGGGCGTGTCGTCTTTCGGATAGAAATAAATCACCAGCCAGCTTCCCGCGAAATCGGCCAGGGTTGTGGTCTTTCCATCTTGATTCGGAAGAGAAAACTTAGGAAAAGGATTGCCGGCAGCAAGCATTGGGGAGTATTCCTTTCGAGAAACGGTAGACAATATTCTAGCAGCGATGCCGTATCAGCACTCAGCCGTTAGCCCGCGTCAGAAATCGGAGACGCGCGAGCTAACGGCTAAATGCTAATGGCTAACGGCTGATTTCAGGCCGCCGGCGCCAACTTCTTCATGCGCTCTTGCATCTCTTCCGCCGATACATCCTCTTTATGAGTAGCGACGCCCCAGAGATGACCGAATGGATCTTGAATGAAACCGGAGCGGTCTCCATAGAACTGGTCCTCGACGGGGCGCATGATTTTTGCCCCTTGCGCGGCGGCCTTGGCGACGACTGTGTCGCAGTCGGGGAGGTAGACGTAGAGACTGACCGGAGACGCACCGATGGTCTCCGCACTGCGGTGGCCCAAGGCGGGATTTTCGTCGGCCAACATGATGCGTGAGTCACCGATCTGCAACTCGGCGTGGCCGACCTTGCCATCGGGACCATCCATGCGCACGACGACGGTCGCGCCGAAGACATTCTTGTAATAATCGATGGCTTTCGCCGCTCCCTTGATGACCAGGTACGGCGTAATGGTGTTGTATCCCTCGGGAATGTAGCTGGTTGCTTTCATGATTTTCTCCTCTCGATTCGATTTTCTTCGCGATTCATCATTCACGATCCATCGTCCATGATTCAATCATCGCAAAAGGTGAGGTTGAGGGTTGAGGTCAAAGCGCGATGGCGAGCCACTGTGGCCCGCAAGCCTCTTTAATGAGATCACACATTTGGATGCTGCTCAAGCCCGATGCGACCAGCCAGACTTTGCGATTTTTGAGCCCCAAAACAGCGGACTGGGAGGAGCCAGGTCGATCTGCAAACAGCGAACAGCAGACGACTTCAGGGATTGTTCTTGAGGGATTGTTCCACTTCGAGATCGCGGCAGGTAGAGCGGATGATTTCGGTCATGAAATTCAGCTCAAGGAACTGAAATCCGTAGCGAAAAGCGCTTCGCTGCCGAACAATGGCACAAGTCGTCACGCGACCGAGAGGGACAGTGAAATCCAGCTCCACGATCTCATCGAGTGCAACTTCCATACGCAAGATTGCCGAAATACCGGATTCGCTGATGTCGACGGTATAGCCCTTGAGCGTGCCAGTCGTACGGGTAATAGACGGTGATGTCGGTGCCGATTTTGAAACGAGGCTTAGCCCGCGCGTCGGCTATTTCGCGGATAGTGCCGGCCTCGGGATGTTTATGGAGGTCCAATTTTTTGGCTTTCCGACAGGTCCACTCTTCTTTGTCCAGTCTTCTTTAAAGTGTACGGCGGTCGGAGACCCGCGCCCCTGTTGATTATCGGCCAAGAGGTCACTGGGCATTAGTGTTGCCCGCACTTAGCCGGCGGGATGCCAACAGATGAGATGTCGGACCCGTCGCCGAGTCTTACTCCAACCCCAGTTCCCTGGCCAGCGCCTTCCACTTTGCATCGACGGCTGCCCGGGTTTTCGAGTCCATCACAATCTCATCGGGCCACGGACGGGCAAATCCCTCCGTTGACCATTTGCGGGTGGCGTCGATGCCCATCTTTGAACCATAGTTGGCCAGACGGGCGGCATGGTCCAGCGAATCGACCGGGCCCAGCGTGAACTGGATGTCGCGTTCGGGATCGATGTTGTTCAAGACCTTCAAGGTAACGTCGGCGACATCTTGTACGTCGACGTCTTCGTCGACGACGATGATGCATTTCGTGAACATCGCCTGGCCGAGCGACCAGATGGCGTTCATCACTTTGCGGGCTTGTCCGGGATAGGACTTGCGGATCGAAACCAGCATGAGGTTGTGGAACACGCCTTCGATCGGCAGGTTGATGTCGACCAATTCGGGGATGGTCAGCTTCATCAGGGGCAGGAAAATCCGCTCGACGGCTTTACCCATCCAGGAGTCCTCTTGCGGAGGCTTGCCTACGACGGTCGTGGCGTAGATCGGATCCTTTCGATGCGTGACACAGGTTACGTGGAAGACTGGGTATTGGTCTTCGAGCGAGTAGAAGCCGGTGTGATCGCCGAAAGGGCCCTCGGTGCGCAGTTCGTCCAGATTGACGTAGCCTTCGAGGATGATTTCGGCATTGGCTGGGACTTCGAGCTCGACCGTCTCGCACTTCACTAACTCAACCGGCTTCTGGCGAAGAAATCCGGCGATGATGAATTCTTCTACATCGGGCGGCGCGGGAACAATTGCGGAGAATGTCAGAGCGGGATCGGTGCCGATGGCGACAGCGACCTCCATTTTGCCCGTTGGGCGATCACCTTCGGGTTGGACTGAACCTCCTGACGAGCGGGCCATGATGTCTACAGCGCCAGCGGTCGCGGCTGCTCGCATGTGATCGCGATAATGTTCGGCGGCTACTTTCTGGCGTTGCCAGTGCATGCCGGCGGTGCGCTCGTCGTAAATCTGCATGCGATACATACCGACGTTGCGCTTGCCGGTCTTCGGATCGCGCGTGATCACGCAGGGCAGAGTGATGAAACGTCCCGCATCTTTCGGCCAGCATTGCAGGACGGGAAAATCCAGGAGCGAGAAATTGTCGCGCTTAATCACTTCTTTGCACGGGCCGGTGGCGACTGTTTTCGGAAAGAACTTGCCCATTTCCGCCAGCATGGGCAACATCTTCACTTTATCGAGAAAGCCTTGGGGCGACTTCACGTCCATAAAGGCGCGGATGCGGTCGGCGATTTCGTCGAGTGCGTCGACTTCGAGCGCCAGCTTCATTCGATTGGCGGAGCCGAACTGGTTGATGAGGAGTTTCGAACCGGGGTAGCCCTTCACGTTCTCGAACAGCAGCGCCTTGCCACCGACGGTTCCGTGGCTGTCTTTGCTTTTCGAGACGCGGTCGACAATTTCCGTGATTTCTAATATCGGGTCGGCTTCGATGCCGATGCGCTTGAGTTCGCCGGCACGATCAAGCGCTTTGATCCAGTCCCGTAGATCGTCGTAGGCCAAAATTCCTCCCTGCAATGCAGACGCCCGCAATCCAGGCGAATGAACAGACGATTATATGACGCCGACACGGACCAGCAGCGAGCCTCTCGCCTGAGAAACCCGAATCCACCACGGAGACACTGAGACACGGAGAATTTCATTGGGGTTTCCTCCGTGTCTCTGTGCCTCCGTGGTGCGATTTGACCATGGAGCTTCCACAATTCGCACTCTGCGGCTAGGATATGGGAATCAAATTTCTTTAGCGTTTGTTGACTCATCGCGGGTGACCGGGGTGCCAATGATCGGAGGAATCCATGATCCGCTTTAAAGTGAACGGGAAAGAAAAGACGTTTGATGGCGATCCGGACATGCCGCTGCTGTGGTATTTGCGCGATGTGGCCGGCCTCAGCGGAACAAAATTCGGCTGCGGCATGGCCCTGTGTGGCGCGTGCACCGTGCATCAGGATGGCACAGCGATTCGCTCGTGCAGCACTCCCATGAAAGAGGTCAGTGGCGAGATCACAACCATTGAGGGTATCGCGCCGATGCATCCGGTCCAGAAGGCATGGATGGAGATTCGAGTACCGCAATGCGGATACTGCCAGACGGGGCAGATTATGCAGGCGATCTCGCTGCTGAAAGAAAATAAGACTCCGAGCGATCAGGATATCGATACAGCAATGTCGGGCAACATCTGCCGCTGCGGAACCTATCAGCGAATTCGCGCGGCCATCCATCAGGCAGCGAAGGAGATGGCATGAAAACCGCGGATACGAAACTTGGCGAGACGAGCGCATCCCGAACAAAAACTATTGAAAACATCAGCCGCTCCTTCAATCGTCGCGGGTTTTTGCAGGGAGCGTTGGCGAGCGGTGTTTTTGTGTTGAGCGCGCGCTTCGTTTCTCAGCCGCTGTGGGCCGCTGAAGGCGAAGCGCCGCCCGCCCCGTTTGAGCCGGGCCTGTGGATGTCGATCGCTTCCGACGGAACGGTCACGATCGTCGCGCATCGTTCGGAGATGGGTTGCGGCAGCCGGACGGCTTTGCCGCTCGTGGTCACCGACGAACTCGATGCCGATTGGTCAAAGGTGAAGATTGAGCAGGCACCGGGCGATCCGAAATATGGCGATCAGGATACCGACGGATCGCATTCGGTTCGCAGTTCGTTTGACCTGATGCGACAGGTGGGCGCTACAGGACGCGTCATGCTGATCAGCGCGGCAGCGACGCAATGGGGAGTGTCTCCCAAAGAGTGTTCGACCGAACCGCATTTCGTGGTGCACCGCGCCAGTGGGCGCAAGCTCGGATACGGCGAACTGGCAGCGGCCGCGGCAAAATTGCCGGTGCCGAAGAAGGAAGACGTGCCGCTCAAGACGCGATCGGAGTGGCGCTACATCGGCAAGGAAAGCAACTCCCTGTTTGATCTGCCAGAAATTGTTACGGGCAAAGCTGTGTTTGGCATGGACGCGACTATGCCGGGGATGGTCTTTGCTTCCGTTGAACATCCGCCGGTCCTCGGCCAGAAGATTAAATCGTACGATGACAAGGCTGCGCTGAAGGTGCCGGGCGTGCAGAAGACTCTGACCATCGCTCCTTTTAAACCACCTCATCTGTTTCAACCGCTGGGCGGGGTCGCGGTGATTGCCGACAATACCTGGGCGGCGTTCAAAGGACGAAAGAGTTTGAACATCGAATGGAGCGAAAGTCCGCACGCGGTGTATAACTCGGGGCCGTTCCGCAAGACCCTCGAAGCGACTTCGCGCCAGCCGGGCAAAGTCGCGCGCAATGTGGGAGACGTGGACGCCGAGTTTGCGCGGGTACAGAAAGCGGGCGGAAGCGAATTTAAGATCGTCGAGGCCGAATACTACGCGCCGCATCTGGCGCATGCTTCGATGGAGCCGCCGGTCGCGGTCGCGGAATATCGGGACGGAAAAGTCGTGGCGTGGGCGCCGACGCAAAATCCGCAGGCGGTGCAGGATACGATCGCCAGTGTGCTCGGCATTAAGAAAGAGGATGTGACATGCTACGTGACGTTGCTCGGCGGCGGGTTTGGACGCAAGTCGAAGCCGGATCAGGTGGCGGAAGCTGCGGTTTTGTCGAAACAACTGGGTAAGCCGGTGAAGGTCGTCTGGTCGCGGGAAGACGATATTCACTTCGATTTCTTCCACTCGGTCGCAGCGATGTATATGAAAGCTGCGATCGGTCCGAATGGCAAGCCGTCGGCCTGGTTGCAGCGCACCGTGTATCCGCCGATTGGTTCGACCTTTGACGTTTCGGCCACGTACGCCGACGACGAAATGGGCCTGGGTTGGAACAACCTTCCTTTTGATATTCCAAATCAGCGCGCCGAGAATGGTCCGGCCGACTATCACGTACGCATCGGATGGTTGCGCAGCGTCGCGAATATTTATCACGCATTTGCGATTCATTCGTTCGCCGACGAATTGGCCAAGTCCGCCAACAAGGATTCGGTGCAGTACCTGCTCGATCTGATCGGGCCAGCACGCATCGTCCCGCTGACCTATAAGGATGATGAGGCGGATGAGAAGGATCGCTACCCGCTCGACACCGCCAGACTCCGGCGGGTGGTCGAGGTCGCGGCAGAGAAATCGGGCTGGGGAAAACGATCCGCGAGCTTAGGCAAAGGCCGCGGCATGGGCATCGCGGCGCACCGCAGCTTTCTCACCTATGTCGCGACGGTCGTCGAGGTAGAAGTCGACAGCCGCGGACAGGTGCACATTCCGGGAGTGTGGACGGCGGTGGACGCGGGCACGGTTGTGAGCCCGGATAATATCCGCAATCAGTTCGAGGGCGCAGCTGTGTTCGGCACGAGTCTGGCTCTTTTTGGAGAGATCACGGCGACCAACGGAGTGATCGATCAAAGCAACTTCAATAATTACCTGGTTACGCGCATGAATCGAGCGCCACGACACGTCGATGTGCACATCGTGGCCAGCGAAGCGCCTCCCGCTGGAGTTGGCGAACCGGGTGTGCCGCCGTTTGCTCCGGCGCTGTACAACGCTGTGTTCGCGGCCACGGGCAAGCGTGTGCGCGAGCTGCCGCTATCGAAGACCAAGTTAGTTTGAGATAGCAACCTGACCTGGAACCCGGAAAATGGAACCGAGCCCGATTGTATTTCGCGATCTGACGTACATCTTTCTGGCGGCCGTGATGGGCGGTCTGGTCGCCTGGAGGCTCAACCTGCCTCTGATTCTGGGCTTCATTCTTGGTGGGATCGTGATCAGCCCGTTTACCCCGGGCCCTCAACTTTCCGACTTGCACCCGTTTGAAGTGTTCGCGGAAGCCGGCGTCGTTTTCCTGATGTTTTCCATTGGCGTCGAATTTTCCATCCCCGATTTGATGCGTGTGAAGTGGGTTGCCCTGGTCGGCGGTCCGCTTGGAATTTTGGCGATTGTGGGCATCTCCATCGGCGCCGCGGAAATCCTGGGGATGAACCTGGTCGCGGGGATCGTTATCGGAGCAACGATCTCAGTCGCCAGCACAATGGTTCTGGCGCGAGTGCTCACGGATTCCGGGAGGCTCAACACCACCTACGGGCGAATTACGATCGGCATCACCCTGGTCGAGGATGTCGCGGTCATCTGCATGACGGTCGTGCTTCCGGTATTCGCGGGTTCTGGGGAAGGCCGTTTCGCGAAAGCGGCATGGATACTTGGCAAGGCGGTGCTCTTGTTTGTTCCACTTGCCTTTCTTGCGCTCAAGGTGATCCCCAACCTGCTTCGAACGGTTAAGCTGACCTGCAATTCGGAACTGTTTTTATTGGTCGCGATCGCAATTTGCCTGGGCGCGGCTGCGCTGGCGCAGGCGGCTGGCTTTTCTGTGGCGCTGGGCGCGTTCCTTGCAGGGCTCTCCATCAGCGGATTGCCCGACCTGCACGATGCGCAGGCGCAACTTGCTCCCCTTCGCGACACGTTCGTCGCGTTGTTTTTCGTTTCCCTTGGAACCTTGATCGATCCCAAGGTTCTTTTCAAAAGTCTGCCCCTGCTCGGCCTGATGCTGGTTCTGATCGTCTTCGGCAAGTTTCTGGTTTGGACGCTGATTACGTGGCTGTTTCGATATCCAATCTGGACGGCGATCGCGGTGGCAGCCGGACTGACGCAGATCGGAGAACTCTCTTTTGTGGTCGTACAAGTGGCACGCTCGGCGGGGATGATCGCGGAGAATGTTTTTAGCACAGTGATTGCCGCGTCGTTGATTTCGATATTGCTCAACGTTTTCATCGTGCGGGGAGCGTTCGCCTGGATCGATAAGAAGGCTCTGGTCGCTCCGGTTTCGTCGCCAGAGTGAACGGGCAGTTGCTGGGTGTAGCGCGTACCAAAACATTTTTATTCGAAAGGACTGACAATGTTCCGTCGGCTCGCCGTTATTCTTCTTTTGTGCGCATCGGCCCTTGCCCAGCAAATCACCGTGGCGGCTGCGGCTGACTTGAGCGCGGTCTTACCTGAAATCGTCGCGAAGTATAAGGCTCAGACGGGCCAAGAGGTGAAACTCACTTTCGGTGCGTCAGGTAATCTGACGACTCAAATTCAGAACGGGGCGCCGTTCGACGTATTCTTTTCGGCGGATGAAGCGTATCCGGAACAACTGATCAACGCGGGACTGGCGTCGAAAGAGACCTTGTATCGCTATGCCGTCGGGCGCCTTGTGCTCTGGGTACCAGGCGATTCGACGCTCGACTTGCCGAAGCTTGGCATCAACGCTCTGCTGGACGCCTCAGTAAAGAAGATTTCAATCGCGAATCCGGCGACTGCGCCATATGGCCGCGCCGCCAAGGCCACATTGGAACACTTCGGAATTTATGATCAAGTCTCAAGCCGGCTAGTTCTCGGAGAAAACATCGCCCAGGCGGCTCAGTTCGTGGAATCGGGCAACGCCCAGGCGGGGCTGCTCGCTCTCTCTCATGCTCTCGCTCCGGCGATGAAAAACAAAGGGCGATATTGGACTATTCCGCTCGACGCCTATCCCACGCTCAATCAAGCGGCGGTTGTGCTCTCGAAGTCGAAGCAGCAGGATGCCGGGCGTAAATTTCTTGATTACATCCGCACTCGGGAAGCCACTTCCCAGCTCGCCGCCTATGGCTTTACTCTGCCTGCGGAGAAGCATTAGCGCATGGCGAGGTATTTGAAATGAACTGGGAGGCGTTCTGGTTGACAGTGCGTCTTGCCGGAATCGTTTCGACGCTGCTCATCGCGATCGGAATTCCTATCGCGTACTGGCTGACGTATTCGCGGTGGCGCTGGAAATTCCTGGTCGAAGCGGCGGTGGCGCTTCCCATCGTTTTGCCGCCAACCGTTCTCGGATTTTATCTCCTGGTGGCGCTCGGTTCGAGGAGTCCGCTCGGCCGCTGGTGGGAATCGCTCACCGGCCACACCTTGGCTTTTACTTTCGAAGGCCTCGTCATTGGGTCTTTGTTATACAGTCTCCCCTTTGCGGTGCAACCGTTCGCGGCGGCATTCGGCGCGGTCGATTCCTCGTTGCTCCGCGCTTCGGCATCTCTCGGGCATTCGCCGTTGCAGACTTTCCGGCGCATCGTGCTGCCTCTTTCAAAAGCGGGGCTGATAACGGGTTTCGCCCTCAGCTTCGCGCACACGCTCGGTGAGTTTGGCGTGGTGCTCATGGTGGGTGGCAACATTCCCGGAGTCACACGGACCATCTCGATTGATATTTTCGATCGCGTGCAGATCGCGGACTATTCGAGCGCGAACATGACGGCGCTCGTGCTGCTGGTTATTTCATTTCTGGTGCTTTCGGTTGTGTATGGATTGAATCGGCGTCCCTGGGCGGTGGGTCCATGGCGGTAACTACGCCTCCAGCGAAGCTGGCGCCGATTCAGGCGATCTCCTCGGAACTCGAGGTCCGGCTTCGCAAGCGCTACTTTAATCCTGAAGGCAGCTTTAACCTTAACGTTCATTTTCGCGCGCTGGCCGGCTTTACGATTTTGTTTGGCGCGTCGGGTGCGGGAAAAACCACTCTACTCGATTGCATCGCGGGTTTGGTCGATCCGGACGATGGACGCGTCTCCGTCGGCGGGGTTGATCTTTACAACGCGGAAAAGAAGCGAAGTGTTGCTGCATGGAAGCGGCGCATCGGATACGTCCATCAGGAGCTCGCGCTCTTCCCTCACCTGACGGCTGAAGAAAATGTTGCCTACGGACTTCGCGACTTGAGTGCGAGTGAGCGAAGAGTTCGCGCCCGTGAAATCATGAACGCATTCCGAATCGACCGTGTGCGCGACCGGAGGCCGGGACAAATCTCTGGAGGCGAGCGGCAGCGCGTTGCGCTCGCGCGAGCGCTCGTCACCGAACCATGCGCCTTGTTGCTCGACGAACCGCTGGCAGCGCTCGACCGCTCGACGAAATCACTGCTCGTGGGAGATCTGAGAAAGTGGAACCAGAATCATCGTGTCCCGATTCTGTTTGTCACCCACAATAGCGAGGAAGTGTTTGCTCTCGGGGATGAAGTGATCATGCTTGAAGCGGGCAGAATCGTGGCGCAGGGCCGGCCGCATGAAGTGATGCGCGCTCCACAAATAGAGACGATCGCGCGCTTGTCGGGATTTGAAAACGTCTTCTCCGCGACGGTGCGGGCGCAGAACGAGGACCGCGGCACCATGACCTGCCGATTGGGCGGCGGGAAACTGGAGCTAGAGACGCCTCTGGTGCGGGCCGAGGTTGGCTCCAATGTGCGAATCGGCGTTCGCGCTGGAGACTTATTGCTTGCCATCGAGCATCCGCGCGGGCTGAGCGCAAGAAATGTTCTGCCCGGAACGATTCTGCGACTGGAGCAGAGAGACGTCATCATTTCGGCGGTGGTCAACTGCGACGGCACGGAATTCGAGGTGCACCTAACGCTCGGGGCTCGCGACGCCCTTCAGTTGGTTCCGGGGAAAGAAATTTGGGTCGTGGTCAAAACGCATTCCTGCCACCTGATGGGGACGTAGGTCGTCTCGGCGGCGACGCTACGGCAAGGTTCGCCGCGTCTGATCCACTGCAATCACAGCGATCCACTGGCCATTCTTTTCGTCGTGGTAGGCGATACTTCCACCGAGGCGCTGGGCGACATCTTCCGGCAGCAGGTCGCGATGGTAGCCAAAGAATTTCTCTTTGAGATGTTGCCATGCGGTCCAATTTTCGAGAACCGCGTGTGGAGGCTGGTATTTCGTGGAGAAAACCAAAACCACATCGAAGCGGTCTCGCACCCGGGCCGCGAGGTCGATTTGGGATGCGGAAAAATCGTCGATACGCACGGCGCGAAATGGCTTGCTGACGTAACCGAGCCATGGACGGCTGATTTCATCCGATGCGGGCCAGGCGGTTAGGACGGGCACACCTGGGTAGGCAAGCGCCAGAAAGTGGATGGCGTCGGCGTGCATCACGACGAAGTCTCGATAGGCAAGATTGTCTTCGAGAGAAAATCCGTAGGGCGGATTGATGAACAGTCCGGCGACGAAAGCGACGGCAACCGCGCCTACGATCAGTTTCCACTGCCGCACGCGACGCCAGAGCGTCGCAACGAACGCGAGGATCACCAACGGCACAACCGGCAACATGTAGCGGGCAAGGACTGCTCCGCCGACGGCCGACATGAAAGCCATATACGCGACCACGACCGAAAGCAGGACGGCCTGTATCCAGAAAGCGATTCTCGGTCGAGCGACGCCGCTGTCTACACGGGGCGGTTGCAGCATGGCAAGCGATCCCGCCAGCGTCAACAAATACAGGCCGAAATATCCCAAGAGCTGCCAGAGCCGGAGTAGAAGAGCGAGCGGGATGCGCAAAGGGTTGAGCGTTTCAGAAAGGTTGTAGCGAACAAAATCGGCGTTGCCCAGAACGAATCCAGTCTTCGCATAGTGATAGGCATACCAAGCCGCGAGCGGGATGACGGGAGCGAGTAACGCGAAGCGTGAGACGTCTTTCCGATGGTGGGAGAAATTCGTTCCATCGAGTCAGCTTCACGCGAGGACGAATCAAACCAGCAGTCACCTGCCACCCAAACAACGCCAGAGGCGCCAGGATCGCGGTTTCTTTCGCCAGCGCTGCGAGCGAAAACCAGAGCGCGCTTTTCCATGCGTGGGATTCTGAGTCATCCGCGAGATACGCCGCCAGTCCCCAGAATGTGAATCCGGCCGCCGCCAGATCGACCTGTGCCAAAGAGCTTTGGATGTAGTAAACGGGATAAAGCGCAACCAGAATCGTCGTTACCCAGGCCACCGGCAAGTTCGCAGTGACTCGCGCCAGTCGAAATAATCCCACCAGCGAAAATGCGCTTACCGCCAGCATCGCCGTGTGTGTGACCAGAGTCGAGTATCCGAAGATGCGCCACGCGAGCGCCAGCCACGCCATCACCAGAGGAGGATGAGCGTTCGACGGCGTGGATATTGGAATCGGCGATCCGGTCAGAAACAGATCGCGAGCCACGGGAACGTAGTACCCAGCCTCATCCCAAAAATAAGGAAGGCGCAGCAGGGGAGCGTGCAGCAGCATCAATCCGGCAAAAAACAATGCGAATAGAAGCGCCTGCCCTGCCCATGCCGAGGGCGGCGCTTGCGATTTCTCTTTCACTCTCACTTTAGGATCGAAACGCGCCGGCCGCGCTGCCATCAGTGGACGGGCCCACCCGGAGCGCGCGGCTCAAGTTTGATTTCGCCGAATGTGGATTCGTAACTGCTCACGTTCTGCTGCAGCAGCGCCATCAGCGCCTTAGCTTGTTGCGGGCTCAGGTAGATGCCCTGAAAATTGCGCAATTCTACTTGGGTCTCCGAGCTTTGCTGCATGGTGCCAAAAACGAGAAAGAAATCCCAGACGTTCACCCGGATCTGCACGCTGTTGGAATAGGCCTCGCGATAGTCCTCGGTTTGAACAAATTTCACATTCGGTTGGTTCGCGGTATTCATATTTTGCAGTGTAACGCGTGGACTGGCGGAGGGCAAAAGCGGCGCGTCCCGGGGCGCTACTGCACGCTCAAAGTTGTGCTGCCCGAGACCTGCGTCGAAATCGTATCGATAACCACATTCGCGGTTGCCGTGATCACGGCGGACGCCTGCGCGGTTCCCGTAGTCACGGTGTAAGTTCCCGGCGTGGGTTGTACCGGTGGCGGCACAAACGTGACGTTGCAATTCAGACCAGGTTTGCACGGTTGCAGGTGCTGCGGATCAGCAGGATCGCTCTCGCTGATGATGGTAAGAGGTGTATTCACGAGCAACGAAACGTCGCCAGAACTGACCGTCAGCGACTGGAACAGAAATACCGACCCGACCGGCCATGGGAAGACACTGGTCGCTGACGGATTCACCAGCGTGACCGTGACCGATCCCAAAGTTATGCCGAGCGCGGACGGAGCGGTGGAAACGGACGCGATACCCTTCCCTGTCGAATAGGCAAGACCGCCGAGAGTGACGATTGCGATGTCCGGATTCAGGCTGCTCCATTGCACCGTCGAGGTGAGATCTTGCTTCGAGCCATCGCTGAACGACCCTGTGACCTTCAACTGTTGCGGAGTTCCGAGAGCCACGATTCCGTTTGCGGGCGTGATCGCGAGCGAATCCAGGCTCGCCGCGCTTACCTGGACGGAACTGCTTCCGCTGACGCCGCCCGCGCTTGCGGTGACTAGCGTAGCTCCTCCCAGGATACCGGCCGTCATCACGCCGGGGGCGCCGACTCCGGTTGCGATTCCGGGGATACCAGGATCGTTACTGATCGATGCCGCCGAAGAAGTTCCTGAGGTCCAGCGCACGGCATCGGTCAAGTCCTGACGACTGCCGTCAGAGAAAGTGGCAATCGCGACCAAACCAAGTTGTGTTTGATTTGCAAAACTGATGCCGGGCGGAGGAGTCACAGGATCGAGCGGCGGACAGTTCGAAAGCGGATTGGAAACTGTGGACGCGCAAATGTCGATTCGGGTGATTGCACCGGGATTGACCACAACCGATCCCGAACCGGTGATCGTGGCGCTGGTCACGGAATTCAGGAAGCTGGCGGTCACGCTGGTCTGGCCAGGGCCGCTAGCGTCGGTGAATCCGAAGGGGCTGACGGTGGTGATGGCGTCGTTTGACGATTCCCAAGCGGCCAGAAGGCTCAGATCCGCCTTCGTGCCGTCGGTGAAATTGCCCGTCGCACGGAACTGGAGGCCTCCATCGAGCGGAACGCTGGCGCTGCCGGGCACAAGACTGATGGTGCCAAGTTGGCCGGCGGTGACATTGAGCGACGCGGCCGCCAACAGCGGGTTGACTCCGGGAACCGCGAAGCTAGCGGCGATGTTCGAGGTGCCAGTTGCAATTCCTGTAGCGAGTTCTTCGAGGCCGTTGACGTAGTTCACACTGGCGTTGGCATCGCCGGTCCAGACGGCAACATTGCTGACGTCCTGCTGAAAGAGGGTGAGGTTGTCGGGCGCGAGAAACGTGGCCAGGGCCACGACGTTCTGAATTCCACCCTGCGCCACTTGTGCATTGTCAGGCGCGACGACTAACGATTGCAGAGTGGCCGCCACCACACTCAAAGGTGTGCTGCCTTGTTCGTTCCCGACCGCAGCCATGATGTTTGTCGATCCCGATCCGGCGGTCGTCATCAATCCCGTCGCCGGTGCGACGGTCGCGACCGCGGGATCGGTCGAACTCCACACCACTCCCTGAATGCCGGTGACGTCGACGGTGCTGCCGTCTTTCAGTGTTGCGCTGGCGCGCATCTGCTGCGCGGTTCCGTTCGCAACGATCGGTTCGGGAGACAAAGCTTGAACCAACTTCACCATGGCGACGGGCAACACTTCGACGCTCGCCACGGAGCTGTCATCAACTGTGACGCCGGTGCTGTTGCTGATGTTGGAAGCGGGATCGGTCGCCGTGATGGTCTCCCCGCCCAACCCCAGGCCTGTGACAAGGCCCATCGCGGAAACTCTGGCCACTCGCGAATGAGCCGTCAGAGTTGACCAGGTTACTTGTCCGCTCAGGTCTTGCGTGGTTGCGTCGCTAAACGTCCCCGTAGCGGTTAGAGGTTGCGAAGTTGCAAGTCCCACCGTTGGAGATGATGGGGTGATTGCAATCGAGACCAGAGTCGACGTTGAAACCGCCAGCGAGGACGGCATACTGCTGACGGTTCCCAATGTGGCCGTGATGTTCGTCGAGCCTTGGCCTGCGGCGCGCGCCAAGCCTTGCGTTCCGGGCGATGAACTCACTGCAGCCACGCCGGTCTGCGTGGAGTTCCACGTCACCAGCGACGTGATGTTCGGCGTGGTGCCATCGTTGTACGTGCCAACAGCAACGAATTGCTGATTAGTGCCCTTTGCGATCTGAGCGCTCGATGGGCTGATTGTGATTGCTGTCAATTGCGGAACTACCGTGAGAATGGTGCTGACCGTGAATAGGCCTTGAGAAACGGGATCGGTAATCGTTCCGGTGATAATTACTCTTCCGGAGTTGACGGCGGTAGCTACGCCTTTACTGTTGATGGTCGCGACGGTTGGGTCCGCGGTGGTCCATGCCATCTGGGTCGTGATGTCTTGCGGGTTACCGAACGTGTAATGGCCGATGACATCGAAGGCAACGGTGGACGTTGGCGGCACAGCGAGCGCGACAGACGGATTCGTCGGAGTAAGCGACAGCGAAGTAAGGGACGCTCCCCCGCCGGTGCCGATCACTCCGTTTTTCCCGCCGCAACCGACAAGAGCCAGCGCCGCGGACAGCACGGCCATGACAGTGGCCTTGACAATCAAATTAGAGACAATGGAACGTCTAAACATTCAAAGCACCTATTCCAAAACCTATTTCCCCGCGCCACTACCAGGACCGGATGTTTCTTTCGCGGCTTCGCGATCTTTTGACTCCGGAACTTTGATTTGGAGCTTGATCCAATCAAAAACACGACCGCCGGACGCGACGCCCGCGTAGAACTGCTGGCTGGTGTCGAATCGGTGATGCTCAGCGTTAACAGGGAGCGCGCTTTCGATCTTTGCTTTTGCCTCTTCCGGTGTGTTGTCTGAGTCGTCCGAGACCTGGTTGAGCCGGATATGCGGGGTCTTCAACGATGGCAACAATTTGACCGGATCGAAATCGGCAACCTTTTTCAGAAACTCAGGTTTGATATAGGCATCACGCTCATCGTCAGGAACGATCGCGGACTTTTGCATCCATATTGGCCAGTCTCCCCAGGGATCGAGCAGGTCGATGGCTTTGATTCGCGAATCGACCGACGCTGCCATCACGGCAATCGTTCCGCCGGCGCCGACACCGAACACGCCGGCGTTCGTCAGGTCGAGGTCACCGCGATCCGCCAGATAGTTAAGAATCATCTGTACGTCGTGCGTTGATTTTCCGAGCGACTCTTGCAGTTCGCTCACGAACCACTGCTTCATCGGGCGGTCGTGATAGCGATGGCCGGTTAGAGCTGGAACGAAACCCACGGCCGCATAGCCGCCGCTGGTCGTCCGTTCGCACCATCCATCGTTTAGAAAGCGATCTGTATCGGAGGGGTGGCCATAGATGTAAATCGCGACCGGGGGCTTCTTCACACCCACCGGACGGACGACGTAGAGATAGATTCGGTCGGCCGGACGCCACTGTACAGCGATAAACTCGCGGGTGAAAGTCTTGTTCTCCGCCTTCTCCAGAGGAGCGGGTGGGTCGGCTCGCAACTGGCTTCCGCTGATGGAAGCGTTAGAGAAGTCCTCGACACTCTTGCTGGAAGGAGCGTTCAGATCGATCGCCGCGACGTTCTGGCTCACTCCAGAAGCCTGCAGCAGAAATAAGACAGCAAAAATCAGCACTGCCGAAGACCGTGACACTACAAACTTCATAAATAAGGACGCCTCGCAAAAAGAAGCAGGCTGGCCCTTGCGGTCAGCCTGCCCCACGTTAATTTTCTAAGACACTGTTCAGTTACTGACGGATCTTCAGCAGTTCCTTACCGGTATCGCTGAAGTAGTCCAGATCGGCCTGGTCGGTGAAGACCGCGCCGTGCACGTCGCCGCCGACTTCGGTGGCAGTGGTATTGCCGTTGTGCGGCGCGCCAGCCACGCCGGTCGGCGTGAAGTGCGAGTGGAACACTTTCAGACCGGGTTCACCAGTGCAGAGTCCAGTGGTGTCGGTGCAAACGAACGGAACGAAGTCGGCAGTTGTGTTGTTGACTTCATTCTGCGCCGCCGTGACCAGAGCCTGGGTGTTGGTGAGGTTTGTGCCAGTGGCGTCGGTGACTGCGCGAATAATCGTCCAAGCGCCGTAGGAGCCGTTGCGAACGTTCGGCAGTGACGTACCGCCCGCCGCGATGCAAGGAGCAACGCAGGAAGGCAGTTCGCCGGGGGCGTAGGTGTTGCCGTCAAAGGTGTAGGAACCGTATCCCGAGTTGATAGGATCGACCCCGTCGAGCGTAACGTAGCGCCCGACACCCTTCGCGGGAGGAATCGCGGAGAGTGGGTTGACGTTGCCGAAGGAGAAGAACGTGTAACCGATGCTGTCGGCGAGGTTCTTGATGCCGCCAGAGCCGCTCAAGCCAGCGATCTCAGCGCCCGTACCGATCTCACGCGTACGGGTAGAACCACCCGGACCAGGGAGAAACAGCGGATCTGGGCAGTTTGTGCCCAGCGAACAGCCATTGGCGAGATTGACTCCGGTTTCTTGTGAGGCGAAGTCGGGTACTTCTTTCAGCGCTTCGGTGCTGCGGAAAACGTTGAACTCCGTAGCAGTCATTGTGCCCGACAGCGGCTCGCGAAGAACCAGGTTCACTCCGGGATTCGGCTTACCCGAAAGGCCTTGCAGAGCCAGCGTCAGGGATGGATCGATATCCTGTGCACGACCTAACGTTCCGTTGAAGAGATACAGGGCGGTAAAGCGATTCAGGTTCTTGAACGCGTTATTGCCGTCAGGACCAAGCGCACCGAGTCCATTGGCATTGCTGGCATTGTAAACAAACATCAATCGGCTCTGCGCCGATCTCGATGGTTTTGTACTTCCAGGCGGCCGAATTGGTGAAGGGGTCCTTGCCAGTAAGGCGTACTGGACGGGAACCGATCGACCTCCGGCTGTGCCGTAGATCGGGCAGCCCAGGTTAGCGCTGACGGTCCAGCTGTCAGGCGGCTGGAAGCAAGTTGTGTTCGACGCCGTGCCGTAACCCAGACCGGTTCCGGTGACGGAGAGCGGCGCCAGGACACGGTTCACTTCGAACTTCGCGTCTTCGGGGCGGACGTCACTGATGGCCGCCGTGAAAGTGGTCTGGATGGCAGAGAGGACGGCTGAGGGTATGCCGGTCGTGCTGTCGGCCTGGGTTGTGCCCGTCTGGCGGTTAAGGAGGATCGCGGCCGGAACTTTGTTGCCGCCGGCAGCAGTGAGAGCGCCCGAATCGATCTGCTGGGTCGCGCGCGGAACGGCGAAGAACAGCCGCTCTCCGACGATCGTGTCAACGCTCAGGTAAGACCAAATCTTGATTGGACTGGTGTTGTTGTCCCACGCGACGAAGAAAGTGCCAGCCTCGGGCGGTATGGAGGTGTTGCGGCTATCGACGGCCTGGGCCCAGTTCTGGTTGTCGGCGGAGTTCTTGCCGCTCTGGCTCCAGTGGTGGCAGTCGCTGCCGGTGCGGGACGAACAGAGATCGGTGAATGCCGCTGCTGAAAGTGTGTTGAACATGGCTGACGAGCCTACGCCCACGAACTGCACCTGGGCGCTAGCTACGGAAGCCAGTCCGACGAGTGCGGTCAAAACAGCGACCGCGAAGAATGCTTTTGTTCTCATCTGAATATTCTCCTTAGAGCTTCGTTCAATAGAGCTTTTTGGACTGTGCCTTGCCGTCTTACAGAGTGCGTTTGGTTCGGACCCGCACTGGCGCCCGGTGCTTCCTTGCCATTCCCAACACCGAAAAGATCACGGTGTCGGAGCACCCGCTCCAACGTAAGAACTCGCGTAACAAATCGGTACGAGCCGGAGTTTCTCCGCTTCGGATGCGAGAGAACTATCAATCAGAGCTGTTAATCGGAAATGACAACAAGATGAACGGCACATTAATTTCCTCGCGCGCGAAGCGCAAAAACGCCACGCACTGTGGATTTCTGCACTGTCCACGATTCGTGAAAAGCCTAAGAGACTCATCGCACCGGTAGCATTCCGAGATAGGTTTTGCTGATCGCCAAATTGTTGGCGACGCCACTGAAGACGATGGAATTGGCGGTGGCGCTCAAAGGGACGACGATCCTGGTCCACACACACATCTTGTAAGTGGTGCAACCGGTGTTGTTGGCCGGTAGTGAAACGCTGGCGAGAATGTTGCCAGCGCCATTTGCGCCGGAATAAACCGTAAACTTTCCAGTCTGAAGCGCCGAGTAATAGAAATACACGCCAGTGTCGACTCCATTGGCCACGCTGATCGTTACATTGCTTCCCTTCTGAAAAAACATGACCGGGAATTTTCCGGGGTTATTGATGAAGTTCCCCGAGCCGCCCTTGCTGGCCGAGGTGATGGTCTGGGCGGTCGATGTGAAGGTCAAACCGAAGTTGGGACCTGGGCCGGATCCGAGACTTCCCTTTCCGCCGTCGTAGAACTGATTGACGAACTCCAGGTTTTTCAACTTACCGAAAGTCACGATTCCGGTGGTTTGAGCTCGCGAGAGCGAAGGAAGCAACAGGACCAGGAGGATGAGGACGAAGGACAAACAAACGAACGATTGTCTGCGAGAGCGAGACACAGCGATCTCCTAAATAGAGGCCTGACTTCCGAATCCGACACTCTCGACGCTCTCTGTTATGCCTGAGTTAACGTTCTGTTAAAAGCTCGTGAATTCCGACTAAGGGCGCGAACCAACTGTTGCTGCGGCTGATGCGGCCAAACTTATGCGGGCATGCACGATTCATTCGCCATCTTCATTTGAAATTAACAAGGGAGTCATACTGCCGTAACAATTCTCCGGTACTCCTTAGTTCCTTTGTTTTTCGGTTCCTTTGGTTCGAGGTGTGCTCGTCGTGAAGACCCTGAAGTGCCATTTATATTTAGCTTTTTATATCCTCGCTTTGGCGCCGCTGGCGCTGGCGCAGGTACCATTCGGTCCCGACCTGATACCGCCTACGGCGCAAATTCCCGACCCGCCAGCCGGCGCGACTGCGCCGGTCGCGCAGCAAACCACGCAGGTGGCCACACCGCTCAAGCCGGCTCCGCATAACAAGAATGAAGTACAGGTCTACGGCGCCGTGACTGACCAATCGAACGCCGTCCTTCCGAACGCGACGGTCACGTTATCCGGCTCGGGTACGCCGCTGACCGCAACCACGAATGCGCAGGGCCAATACTTCATCAACGCGTCGCCGGGCACCTACTCGCTGAAAATTGCGGCCAAGGGGTTCAAAGATTTCTCTTCGGACGGCTTGGCTCTTACCGCCGGGCAGGAGATCGAAATGGACGGCGCGCTCGAACCTGCCGCAGCCAGTCCCGAAAAGATTGAAGTCGTCAGCGAGAATGTTGGCCACGTGGAAACGGAAAAGGCCGAGGTTAATGAAGTCATCACTTCAAAACAGGTTGAGGCAACGCCTCTGAACGGACGCAATTTTGTCAGCATGTTGACCTTCGCCCCGGGCGTGAGCAATCAGAGCGGGCAGGATGAAGCTCTGGTGGGAGTGAAGGGCAGCGTCAAGTTCAGCGTCAACGGCGGCCGCGTCGAGTACAACACCTTCAGCGTCGATGGATCCGATGTATTGCACGCCGGGATCCACGGCAGCGAGAGCACGCTGGTCGTTTTTCCCAGCCTCGATGCCATCAACGAAATGAAGGTGCTAACGTCGAACTATGGCGCGCAGTACGGGCGCAGCGCGTCAGGCACGATTCTGGTCGATACCAAGTCCGGAGGCTCTTCCCTGCACGGGGGCGCCTACTACTACGGACGTAACGAGATTTTTAACGCGCGCAACTACTTCGACGAGACCTTGCGGGCCCCTCAGTACCGCAAGAACGATTTCGGATTTACTCTTGGTGGCCCGATCACAATTCCGAAGCTCTATCCCCACCGCGACCGCACTTTCTTCTTTTTCTCCGAAGAGTTCCGGTTGGAAAAGGATCCGACCGACAACAACTTCAACCAGGCGGTACCGTCGCTTGCGGAGCGGCCATCGGTGCGGACGAACGCGGATGGCAACCAGTACATCGGCGCCGATTTCAGCGATGTTTGCCCGGTGCTGCCGCCGGGGCAGCCGATTATTTCTTACAATCCGATCCAGTTCCCCGATTGCCCCCACATCCATGCCGGCACGACGTTGCCTTACAACATCGTCGGATACAACGACGCGGTTACACACGGCTTCCCGGTAATCGATCCGGTCGGTGCTGCGCTCGCGGGCGCTCCAACGACAACATTTACGAACCCGACTACCGGCGCGACTTTCAACGGCTCGGGCATGATTCCCGTTCCTAATTCTTCACAAGGTTGTAACTCGACGGTCGGATCCTGCTACGACTTCGCCTTCGCGCAGCCAACATACTGGCGTGAAGAATTATTCCGTATCGATCACGACATCACCCCCGGAAAACTGCGGGCTACGTTCCGCTACATCCACGACTCGTGGGATACAACGGAAGCGCGCCCGATCTGGGGATACGTCCGCAACAGTTTTCCGACGGTGCAAGGGCGTTTGTTTGGACCGGGCGAGAGCTACCTGGCGCATGTGACGCAGACGGTATCGAGTTCACTGCTCAACGAAGTTGTCGTGAGCTATACGGCGTCTCACATCAGCCTCAGCGATCGTCCGGCGGCGGGCGTCAACATTCAGCGTCCAGACGGCATCAATGGCGACCAGGGATATATTTTCAACAACAACTTTGGCGGCAAGTTGTCGGGTGTGACTCTTGCTCCCGGAAATCTCGCTTACGGCGGCGGTTTCTCTGTCGACCCCGGTTATGCGCCCTGGCAACTGGCGAATCCAACGTGGAGCGGAAAGGATGACATCAGCAAGGTCATTCACCGGCACACCTTGCAGATGGGCTTGCAGGTCATCTTTGGACAGAGAAACGAGATCAACTCAGACAACGGCCCCAACACCGGCGATGTGCAGGGCTTGCTCACCTTCAGCAACTTCGGCAACGCTAATTTCTTCACGGGAAACGAATACAGCAATCTTCTCCTCGGCGCGATCAGCTCGTTCCAGCAAGACAGCTCGCAACAGAAGTATTACAACCGCTACAACATCTACGAGCCATACGTACAGGACGACTGGAAAGTTAATTCGCGGCTTACGCTGAATCTCGGAATTCGATTCAGCCTTTTCGGTAACTATCACGAAGTTAACAACCAAGTTTGGAATTGGGATCCCACGGCGTATGTAACGCCGCCGTCCTCGCTGGTCATCCATCAGGATGGACGGCTGTTTGACAACGGCAGACATGTCGCGATTCCGACGGGCCCGAACGACGTCAATCCATTCATCATTAATGGATTGGTGCAGTGCGGCGTTGGCGGCGTGCCCGATACCTGCCAGCAATCGCATCGATTCAATCCGGCACCGAGGATCGGTTTTGCTTACGATCCAGTGGGCGACGGCCGCACTTCGATTCGCGCCGGTTACGGCGTGTTCTTTGAACATGGCACGGGGAGCGAGGCCAACACTGGATCGCTTGTCGGCAGCGCCCCGGTTAATTTCACCATGACACAGCTGGCTCCGTCGGCTGTCGGAGATGCTTACCCTTGCATTGGCGGGATTGGTGGCGTCCCCGGAATCATTTGCATATCTGGAAAAGGCGCGTATCCGATCGATGTCACTTCGATTCCGCGCAAGGCGATTTGGCCCTATGTGCAGCAGTGGAGCTTCGGGGTGCAGCGCGAACTCAACCGCAGCCTCGTCCTCGGTATGGCCTACGTGGGCAGCAAGGGCACTCACCTCACGGCGGTCCTGCAGCCGAATTCGTTCCCAGTGGCGCCCTCGCAAGCGAACAGCGGAGTCATCCTCAACGGGAATCCTTACGGACCGCATCAGCCCATCATCAACAACCAGCAACTCGGGGCGAGCGATTGCGTAAACCACGGCACCCTCAAGTATCCCGTTTTCCAAGTCAACGGGGTGAATATCAACTCGACCCAGCCGGCTTTCATCAACATGCTGGCAGCTTGCGAGTATGACAACGAGCAAGGCCTGTTCCCGATCAATGTTTACCGGCCTTACTTCGGATTGCAGAAAATCTTCTCACTGCAAAACGTCGGCGATTCAAACTACAACGCGTTCCAGACCACGTTGAGAAAGACCAGTGGTCCGCTGACTGTCGATATGTCTTACACCTATAGCCACTCGATCGACGATTCGTCCGATCGAAACGACACAACCATCGTCAACACGCTGGTGCCGTCGGCGAACAAGGCGAGTTCGAACTTCGATCAACGGCACCTGTTCAACATCAATTACACATGGACGCTCCCGAACTGGAAATTTGATTCGAACCGGGTGCATGCGTGGGTTATGGCCGAGCCAATCCCCGAAGCCTCGGCGTCGCCAGGGTTCTTCGATCGGACGGCAACTTATTTTCTGTCGGGCTGGGCGCTATCGGGTGTGACAACCGTTCAGAGCGGGACTCCTTTCACGGTGATTAACAGCGGATACGGCGCGCTTGGAATCTCTGTCCCTGATAACGCGGGCGAGGCCGGCGGCATCTCTTCGGTCGCGTCGTTCCCTGACGTTGTCGGTGATATTCACGGTCCGGCGCCGGTCGGTGCGAACAATCCTCAGAGCTTCGGTCCAACGCTCGGGAATCCGGCGGCATTCGCCGCGCCGCGGGGGCTGACCTTCGGCGACGCAGGACGCAATCTGCTGAACAACCCGAGCCGGTGGAATTTTGATATGACGCTGAACAAGATTTTCAAGATCAAGGAAGGCACCAGCCTCGAGTTCCGTTCAGAGGTCTTCAACATCTTCAACCACACCCAGTTTCGTGTGTATGACCCCAGCCCCAATTTCGGCAATCGCGCCAACAATACCGTTAGTTGCTATGGCGTTGAATCTTACAGCGCGGCCGGCGACGCACAGACGGACTGCCTGACCGGCAACGCGTTTCTTCATCCCGTGAATGCACACCGTCCGCGGACGATGCAGTTTGCCATGAAGTTGACCTTCTAGTTTCGGAGAAATGGATTTTGTGAAATATCGCCATTTTATTTTAAGCACTCTTGTTCTGGTGATTTCGGTTCTTCTCGCCGGCTGCGGCGGCGGGAGTAGCGGCACTGGCAGCGGATGCTGCGGCGTCCCGGGCATTAATATCGATGTTGTTTCTCCGACAGGAGCAGCGTCCATCGATGACGGCCCGACCCAGACGCTTACGATCACGGTCAAGGTCACCGGCGATTCTTCAAATGCCGGTGTCACGTGGCTACTGGCACCTCAATTCAAGGGAGGCCCCACAGGAAACCTCTCCGGCCCGACGGCTCTTTCCGTCATGTACACGCCACCCACCGGAGTTACGACGCCGATACAGGTGATTGTGACGGCGACTTCGGTGACTGACACAACGCGGTCGGCGGCCATTCCGATCAGTATTTATCCGCCGCTCGCACCACCGCAGAACCCGGTGCCGCTGGCCACCGCGTTTCTGAACAACAATTACACGTGCGTTCAATTCAGCACCCAAGTTGCCCAAGTCACCTGCCTGGTGAGCGTCACGGGAGGACTCGGACCCTACACCTGGTCGCTCGGAAACACCCTGCTGCCGCCCGGATTGCAATTGACTCCAGATCCAACGGATCAGACTTCCATCGAGATCATTGGCATTCCGATCGCTACCGGCGTCTATCCCTTCACGCTGACCGCAACTGACGCAACCGGAGCGAGCTTGCCGTTCCCGATGAGCATCAGCGTGGCGCCATCGCAACTCAAAGTTGTCACTCCAACGCTGATGGCTCCGGTCGGTGGCATTCCTTATGCTCCTGTGCAACTGGTGGCCAGCGGCGGCGCTCCACCTTACTCCTGGAGCGTTGCATCCGGCAGCGGGTCTCTACCGCAAGGGATGAGCCTGAGCCCGAGCGGCGTAATCTCCGGCACTCCACCGGCTGGTTATGCCAGCAGCAGTTTTGCGATACAAGTTGTGGATACTCAGGCGCCCGTACCAGCGCAGGCGGTATTTCCGGCCCCGGCAATTCCCGGAAACTCGCCGGCGATCATCTCTCTGCGGCCGGGTGACGACGAGAGTTCTCACCCCTGCCAGGTTTCGAACACTTCGATTCAGGTGAGCACTCCTTATGCGTTCGTCTTCACAGGATTCGACGCGAACGGCCCCGTCACTTTCTCGGGTAGCTTCACTGGAGATGTCAACGGCAACCTCACCGGCGTTGAAGATATTATTCGCGCGACCGGCGCGCAGCTCGACCAGCCGCTCACTGCGGGAAGTTCGATTTCTTTCACCGACGCCGCTCGCGGCTGCTTGACGCTGACCACGGCCACTTCGACCGCGCAGTTCCGCCTTGCGCCAACCACGTTGACCACAGCCTTCATGGACGGACGCATCGTCGAGTTCGACGACACGACGGGAACCGGGACTCGCGGCACCGGCTATTTTCACGTTCAAGACAGCACTGCGTTCCCCAATCCTGTGACCGGGCCGTTTGCTTTGCGTTTTTCCGGGTGGGACTCGAGCCTCAATCATCTGGCGATCGCTGGCACCGCGACAGCCCTGAGCGGATCGTTGACCTCCGCAACCGTCGATGTGAACGACGGCGGTTCCCTCTCCGGACCATCGAGCGCCAGCGGAACAATCGGTGCACCCGATACAAACGGGCGGGGCAGCGCGACGCTCTCGGTGGGCGCCACAAGCTTTAACCTCATTTATTACGTCGTCGACGCGAATCATCTGATCTTTAATTCCGCGCAGGTTATTTCGAACGCGCACCCGTTGATTACTGGAGAAGCCGCCGCCAGCGCCGGTCCATTCACGCAGGCAACTCTCAACAACAGCCACATCTACCGCTTCGGAGGCGCAGTGCCCGGCAGTTCCGATGTCGGCGTTGGGGTGCTCCATTTCGACGGCTCCGCCGCAGTCAGTGGAACAGCGTACGAACGAAACGGTGGAACAGCGACAACTACCACTGTATCGGCGCAGTACGCCGTTGATCCGGCAACAGGCCGATTCACTTTCTCCGGCACGGGAGTTCCGGTAGTGGGGTATGCCATACCATCTGCGAGCGGCGTCACCGGCTTTCTGCTGGGCACCGCAGCATCGGCAGCGTCTGGCACGATGGAGTTCCAGACGAGTACGTATCCTCCGGGATTTCAATTCGCGCCAATCAATGGCCATTACGGCTTAGGAACCGAGGAAATGCTCGATCCACAAGCCACGGTGGTTGCGGGATTGGAACAGGTTTCTCCGAACGGCTCGCTTTCGGCGGATGCAAACTCCAACCTCGATTCCAGTACTCCCACGGGGCTGATTCCGTTTCAGGAGTTTGACCTCTTCAAATACACGTGGAGTGCAGACGGATCGGGTACGTACGGAGGCAACACATTCATGGCGGCGAGTGGGTCAAAGTTCTATTACTTCGACCTCTCTCCGCTAAACGGCCATCCCGGCGTGATCGTGGGGCAATTGCAACAACAGTAGGACGATCAAATTAACCCGGCATTCACGCAATTGCAACGTTAGTGAAACAAAGTCTCACTAGTGTTCCGGTGAGACCCATCCAAATAAAGCTCTTGAAAGACGCGCGAGGAACCAGGTCTGTCCATTGAACTCACGGAGGCGACGCAGCGGCCGCGATTCCCCGACCTTATTTATGTCGTGGAAGACGATCCCGACGTGTCTCGCCTGATCGAACACAATTTGCGCAGCGCCGGATATGAGGTCTCGACATTCTTCTCGGGAGCGCCGGTGGTTCCAATGGCGGCCATGTCGCAGCCCGCGCTGTTCTTGCTCGACATCATGTTGCCCGGGATCAGCGGATTCGACCTTTGCCGTCAGATCCGGCAGCACGAGCGGCTGGGCAAGACTCCCGTGATTTTTCTCTCGGCCAGAACACAGGAACCGGACCGCCTGCAGGCGTTCGATGCCGGTGGCGACGGATACATCACCAAGCCGTTCAGCCCTCGCGAATTAATCGCGCGGGTCCGCAACGTGCTCCGAGTGCAACCGGAAGCGCCTAGTCAGGAAGTTATCCAGGTCGGCGAACTGGATATCGATATCGCTTCGATGACGGTGCGGGTGCAAGGCAGGACCGTTCTTACGACTGTCCGCGAATTCCGGCTTCTCGAATATCTGGCGCGACACCGCGGACGCGTCTTCACTCGCGACCAGTTGCTCGATGCTGTATGGAAAGAAGGATCGTTCGTCACACCGCGGTCGATTGATGTATTCGTGCGGCGTCTACGCGAGAAAATCGAACGCGACCCGCGGCATCCGCGTTATCTGAAAACGCTGCGCGGCATCGGCTACCGTTTCGAAGCGGGCCGGTGAGCGCGAGAGCGCGATCGTCTGCAAAGTGCCATTCCCAGCAACTTCTTCCTGCTATCCTAGGAACCTTCGCACTTTGAGGGACACCATTTTGAGGCAGAGAATGAGAATCAAACTGTCGGTCTTTTCGCTGGCGTTGATCTTTGTTATTGCACTTTCCGCTTTTGCTCAAGGCGTGCGCCATTTTGACGGCCAGACATGGTGGGACCACATTAAAGTCCTTGCCGATGACAAACTGGAAGGCCGCGACACCGGCAGCCGCGGCGAACATGAAGCGCAAAAGTACGCCATCGAGCAACTCAAAGCAGCCGGAGCCGAGCCCGCTGGAGTCGACGGCTATTACCAGCCGGTAAAATTCGTCTCGCGCCAGATTGTCGAAAAAGACTGTAGCCTGGCCCTGGTGCGCGACGGCAAACGTGAAGCGCTCGTCCTCGGTCAAGACGCCACCATTAGTACGCGCATCATGCCCGCGCCTGAAGTTAAAGCGCAGCTCGTTTTCGTCGGCTACGGACTCAAGGTGCCTGAAATTAATTACGACGACTTCGCCGGACAAGACCTGCGCGGCAAGATCATCGTCATTCTCTCCGGATCGGCCGCCGAAATTCCCGGAGCGCTGGCGTCGCATTACCAGACTGCCGCCGAGCGATGGAAAGTGCTACGCGCGGCCGGCGTCGTTGGCATTGTTTCGCTGCCAAATCCGGCATCGATGGATATCCCGTGGTCGAGGATGGCGCTGAACCGCGCCCATCCCAGCATGGACCTCGACTATCCGGAATTTAACGAGACCGAAGGTGCGAAGATCGCGGTCACCGTGAATCCTGCGAGCGCCGAGAAGTTCTTCGTGGGCTCGGGACACACCTTTGCGGAAATCGCGGCGCTTGGCAAGGATCGCAAAGCGCTGCCGCACTTCCCTCTCACGGTTTCGCTCGCCGCAAAGACACGTGTCGATGTCACCAGGATCGAGTCGGCGAACATCGTTGCCAAGCTTCCCGGCAGCGATCCGGCGCTTAAAGACGAATACGTCGTCCTCTCGGCTCATCTCGATCACATCGGTATCGGCGAGCCCATCAACGGAGATCGCATCTACAACGGAGCCATGGACGACGGATCTGGCAGCGCGCTGGTACTCGACATGGCCGCGAGCTTCAAGAAAAATCCGGAAAAGCTGCGCCGCTCGGTGATTCTGATTCTCGTTACCGCCGAAGAAAAGGGATTGCTTGGTTCGAAGTACTTTGCTGCGCATCCGACGGTCCCGCCGAAATCGATCGTCGCGGATATCAACGTCGATATGTTCTTGCCCATCGTGCCGCTGAAGTTGCTTACCGTGCTCGGCCTTGACGACAGCGATCTCGGAGAGCGAGCGCGCTCCATTGCGGAAGCGCACGGCGTCAAGGTGCAGCCCGATCCCGAGCCCTTGCGCAATCTCTTCGTGCGCAGCGATCAATACAACTTTATTCGGCACGGTATTCCGTCGGTGATTATGAGCGTCGCTCCCGATCCTGATTCAACCGAACAAAAGAAGTTATTCAAAGACTGGCTGACGCAGCGCTACCACGCGCCGTCGGACGACGTAAACCAACCGGTCGATCTGGCCGCCGCTGCGACTTACGAAGAGATCATCCGGGCGCTCGTGATTGATACGGCTAACAGCGACCATCGTTCGCAGTGGAAGCCGAACAGCTTTTTTCGCCGCTACGCGGAATCGGGTGCTGGACTTTAAACGCCGTGTCTCTTGACTGACAATTGAACACTGAAAATTGAACATGGAGCGAATACTTGAACGACTATTTGTTGTCTGTGCTGCTGGGGATTGTTGAAGGCCTGACCGAATTTCTGCCCGTCAGTTCGACAGCCCACCTGCGCATCGCCGAACAGCTGATGCACGTGCCGCTTTCAAGCGGCTATTGGAAGATGTATTCCATCGTCATTCAACTGGGGGCGATCTTGGTGCTGCCGATTTATTTCTGGAGTCACATCACCAAGCTCATCTCAACCTGGCCCAAAGGCGAAAAGAGAGACTGCGACTACCTCACACATCCGTTGAGCCTGGTCATAATTGCATTTGTTGTCACGGCAATTCCCTCTTTCCTGCTGACCAAAGTGATTGGCAAGAATCTTGAGAGCCTCTACGTGATGGGCGCGTCGCTGCTGATCGGCGGCCTCGTCATGTGGGTGATCGATGCTATGAAGGCTCCATGGGAAAAGGCTGGACCGGGAGCGCCCGGTTCTCCGATTCACACCTGGAAAATGGACGACATCCACGGCGGCCAAGCCATCTGGATCGGCGCCTGCCAGATCCTCTCCGCCGTTTTCCCTGGCACATCGCGCTCCATGTCGACCATCGCTGGCGGACAGCTCGTGGGAATGTCGCGCGCCGCCGCACTTGAATTTTCGTTCTTCCTGTCGATTCCGACCATGACGGTCGCTACGCTCTACACGCTGATGAAGTCTCTGACGGGCAAAGATGAAAATCCGATCGGAGTGCACGACATTACCCCGCATCAATGGGTGATCCTCGCCATCGGATTCGTCGTTTCATTCATCGTCGCCTATGGAGCGGTTGCCTGGTTCATGGGGTGGGTCCGCAAACGAGGCTTCGCACCGTTTGCGATGTATCGCATCGTGATTGGGATTGCGGTGCTGGCGTGGGCCAAGGGATTATTGGGCTAGATCCCAGTCCTGCCGCAGAGTATTCCGTCGGTCTAGCGTCGACCGAAAATGACTTGAAAAAGCTCTTCGTCAGAGTAAACTTTTTCTAAAGAGGATTGAGGATACCTGTGTGAGCATCAGCATTCCTGCTGAATTAGAGACCAAGCTGCGCGAACGAGCTCAGTCGGAGGGCTTGACCGTCGAGGCTTATCTGGAGCGTCTTGTCCGCGCCGACCAAAATGCTGAGGACAAATTGACGGCTTTGGCCCTCGAAGGGCTCAACTCCGGCGATCCAATCCACATCACGCCAGGGTATTGGGAATCCAAGCATCAAAAGCTGGATGAACAACTTCGGGGCAGCAACGGGCAGTGAACGCTCGGTATGTCCTTCGTCCGAAGGCCGACCAAGACCTCGATCAACAAGCGCATTATCTCGCAACCAAAGCAGGCGCTGAGACCGGACATCGTTTTCTACTGGCCGCACACGAGACCTTCGCGCTGCTTTCAACTCATCCCCGGATGGGTTCTATACTCCGCCTTCGACACGTCAGATTGACATCCTTGCGGGTCTTTAGAATCACGGGTTTTGAAAAAATGCTGGTGCTTTACTTTCCACTGGAATCCGGCGTTGAAATCGTCCGAATCGTTCACGGCTCGCGCGATCTTGTCGCGTTCCTGAGACGCGAGCCGCTGTAGACTAGTCCTTGCGGAAATCCCCGCGAGCGAAGAACGCGCAAGGGTAGGTCACCAAGGGTCGTTTCCGTTACAATCTTTCACACGAGGACTGACAAAGCGATCATGAGCTTAACTCGACGTAGCGCCACAAAGGCCACCCTTTTCTTTATGAGCAATGTGATTACCGCCACAACCTTAACCGTTGGCTCCGCCAACCCTGCCTACGCTGCCGCAGCCGATTTTGGGCCTTCGAATCCTTTTTATGCGCCCAGCACGCTGCCTTTCGAGGCGCCGCCTTTCGACAAGATAAAGGATGAAGACTACCAACCGGCTCTCGAAGCCGGCATGGCCCAGGAGGAGGCGGAGGTCCAGGCGATCGCCGACAATCCCGCACCGCCAACCTTCGAGAACACGATCGTCGCCATGGAGAAGACCGGGCGCTTACTCAATCGCGTGACGAACGCCTTTGGCGGAGTGACAGGCGCGAACACCAATGACACGCTCCAGAACGTCAGGACGATCGAGGCTCCGAAGTTTGCGGCGCACCAGGATTTCATCATTCTTAACACCAAGCTCTTCGCGCGCGTGTCCGCGGTCTACAAGCAGCGCGAGTCGCTGAAGCTCGATGCCGAGTCACGAAGACTGCTCGATCGCGTGTATGACCAGTTCGTGCACGAGGGCGCCGCGCTTTCCGAAGCTGACAAGACTGAACTCCGAAAGCTTAACGAACAGCTTTCCACGCTCTCCGACGCCTTCAGCAACAAATTGCTGGCGGCAACGAAAGCTGGCGCTTATCAGACTGCCGACAAGGGTGCGCTCGCCGGTTTCTCCGATGCTCGGCTCGCTGCTGCGGCAGCGGCGGCCAAGGGACGCAAGGTCGACGGCTACGTGATCCCGCTGCAGAACACCACCCAGCAGCCCGACCTGGTTTCGCTGACCAATCGCAGCACGCGCCAGACCATTTTTGAGAATGCATGGAATCGCGCCGAGCACGGCGATGCCAACGACACGCGCGACACGATTGCGAAGCTCGCCCAGCTACGGGCGCAGAAGGCAAAACTTCTCGGCTACCAGAACTGGGCCGCGTGGAAGCTGGAAGATCAGATGGCCAAGACTCCGGAAGCGGCGTTGAAGTTCATGGACGCGATCGTGCCAGCCGCGACCGCCAAGGCCGCGCGTGAAGCGAAAGATATTCAGGACGTGATCGACGCGCAGAAGGGCGGATTCAAGGTTCAGGCCTATGACTGGGAACTTTATTCCGAACAGGTCCGCAAGGCGCGTTATGACATCGACGACGCTCAGGTGAAACCTTACTTCGAGATCAATAATGTTCTCGAAAACGGCGTCTTCTATGCAGCCAATCAACTGTATGGGCTAACGTTTAAAGAACGGCACGACATTCCGGTCTATCAGCCTGACGTACGCGTGTTCGAAGTCTTCGACGCGAACGGCAAACACCTGGCTCTTTTCTATTGCGACTATTTCAAGCGCGACAACAAGCAAGGCGGCGCGTGGATGTCGGAATTCGTCAGCCAGTCTCGGCTGCTGAATACGACACCGGTCGTTTACAACGTCGCCAACCTGCCAAAGCCAGCCGAAGGCGAGCCCGCGCTCATCACCTTCACCGACGTCATCACCATGTTCCACGAATTCGGACACGCCCTGCACGGCATGTTCTCTGACGCCGAATATCCGACGCTTGCCGGCACTTCAACCGCGCGCGACTTTGTCGAATTCCCGTCGCAATTCAATGAGCATTGGGCGACTTATCCTTCGATCTTTCAGCACTTCGCGAAACACTATAAAACCGGCGCTCCAATGCCAGAAGATCTCGTCGCTCGCCTCAGAAAAGCCGACACCTTCAACAAGGGGTACGGCATGACCGAGTTGCTCGCCGCGGCCGAACTGGACATGCAGTGGCACGCGCTCGGTGCCGATGCTCCGCTACAGAATCCGGATGACTTCGAGAAGCAGGCTCTTGACCGCACCCACCTCAACGTCAGCTACGTGCCGCCGCGCTATCGCTCGAGCTATTTCGCCCACATTTGGGGAGGCGGTTACAGCGCTGGATACTACGCCTATCTCTGGACCGAAATGCTGGCCGACGACGGCTACGCATGGTTCGAAGAACACGGAGGCCTGACGCGAGCCAACGGCGATCGCTTCCGCAAGATGGTACTTTCGCGCGGCAACACGGAAGACCTGGGAAAAATGTACGAAGCCTGGCGCGGAGCTCCGCCGAACTCGAAGGCGATGCTGAAGGACCGGGGGCTCGAAGAAGGGGCGAAATAAGGCCGCGTTTGCGAGCGGCCGTTGGGCAATGGGGGGCGTGGCGATCTTTATTGAGGGATACTGGGGAAGTTTTTCGGAACCCAACTCGCCACCCCGCCCCTTTTCCGAAGTTGCCGGAATCTCTGCTTCTTGTCATAATTATTAGGCTCTGGCCTGAAACGGCGTTCTGGGCGGGTTGTTAGCCTGGCGCTGTCGATGCCACATGACATTTTTTTCTAAGGTCTTTTCGCCCACCAAGAACCGGCGTCTGAACGAGCTCGTCGGTTTCCTGTTGTGCGTCTCCGCGCTCCTCCTTTTTCTCGCACTAGCGTCGTATTCGCCGCTCGATCCTTCGCTCAATAGCGCGTCCATCCTCACCGGATCGCACGCGGCCCGCAACTGGATCGGCATCTTCGGGGCTTATCTCTCCGACATCATGCTGCAGTTTTTGGGCATCGGATCGTTTCTCCTGCCCATCTTTCTCGGGATGCTCGGGGCCCGCTGGTTTCGCTCGCGCGCGGTGCAGACTCCGATTGCCAAGACCCTTGGCGGAGCTTGGCTGCTCATTTTTGTACCCGCGCTGCTGGCGATTCTGCCGGGACATTTTCGCTGGATGGGTGCCATCCCGATCGAAGGACTGGTCGGCCGCATCGTCGGCGACGTATTAATCCGCTACTTGAACGTTGCCGGCGCATACATTGTCTGCACGACGGTTCTGGCGGTCGCGCTTTACCTGACGACTGCTTTTTCGTTCTCGGCGATTGAACTCTGGGCGCCGACGCGCTTTGCCTTCGTTGTTGCACTACGAGATCGCTATCAAGACTGGAAGGCGGACCGCGAGCGCAGGCGGCAACAGAAGGAACTGGAGAAGCGGCGCGCAGACAAGCCGGTGGTTACCACGCAGCTGGTTCAGGCACGTCAGGCGGCGCAGCGCGTCGATACTCCGCGAGTGGAAGCGGCGCAGCGTGAGCGGGAGATTCCCGGAGTGCAGACAGCTCTCCGGTTCATCTCCGCGGACTGGCATCGAGCGCATGATGGCCGATGACGGAATCGAAGAAGGCTCCGACTTTGCACCGACGCCGAGCACGGAGCCGCCATCCTCTATTGCGGTCACCGAGCGAGCCGACACCGAGCAAAAATCAGGAGTGAAGACCACGCTTCCGAAGATTGCCGGCAGCTACAAGCTGCCGCCGTCGAGCCTGCTGCACCGGCCGGACGAGCAGCAATCCGTTAATGAGGAAGAGCTCAAAACCGTCGCGCAGGTTCTGACGGCGAAGTATGCGGAGTTCGATGTCCACGGGCAGGTCACGCAGATCAATCCTGGCCCGGTCGTCACCACTTTCGAGTTCAAGCCCGAAGCTGGCATCAAATACAGCCGCATCATCGGACTCACCGACGACCTCTGCCTCGCGCTGCGCGCCGAAAGCATTCTCGTCGAGCGCATGCCGGGCAAGAGCACCGTCGGCATCCAGGTACCGAACCGCGAGCGCGAAATCATCTGGCTGCGCGAGAACATCGAATCGCAGGAATTTCTCGGCACGAAGTCCAAGCTCACCATCGCCATGGGCAAGGACATCAACGGACGGATCGCCGCAGCCGACCTGGCCAGCATGCCTCACCTGCTGATCGCAGGTTCGACCGGCACCGGCAAGAGTGTGGCCGTCAATTCGATGATCATGTCGATTCTTGTATAAGTCGACGCCCGATGAAGTGCGGCTTGTGTTGGTCGATCCGAAGCGCCTCGAGCTTGGCAACTACGAAGGCGTGCCGCACCTCTACACGCCGATCATCACCGAGCCGAAACTTGCTGCGAATGCGCTGCGCAACGCCGTCCGCGAAATGGAGCGCCGTCTCAAACTGCTGGCCGCGAAAGGCGTCCGCAATATCGACAGTTACAACCGCCTGTTTGACGATACGCCGAGCCTCTTCAGCGAGCAGACGAACCCTGAGGACGGGCCGATTCCGAAGATCGTCATCATCATCGACGAACTGGCTGACCTGATGATGCTCGACGGCAATAACGTCGAAGAATCAATCACCCGTCTGGCGCAGATGGCGCGTGCGGTCGGCATCCATCTTGTCCTGGCCACCCAAAGGCCTTCCGTCGACGTCATCACCGGACTCATCAAGGCGAACTTCCCTGCCCGCGTGTCGTTCAGAGTTGCGACCAAAGTCGATTCGCGCACGATTCTCGATGCCAACGGCGCCGAATCGCTCCTAGGGCGCGGCGACATGCTCTACCTGCCCTCGGGATCGGCGCGTGTACATCGGCTTCACGCCCCGTATGTCACCGAGAAAGAAATCGCGGCCGTTGTCGAATTCTGGAAGGCGCAGGGTCAGGCACAGTATCAGGAGAAATTCCTGGAGACTCCGAAAGAAGATCGCGAAGGTTCAGCCGATGGGGATGACTCGGGAGAGCTTTCCGCCGACGACAACGATCCGCTCTACAACGATGCGGTGCGCCTGGTGATCGAATTCGGCAAGGCTTCCACTTCCCTCATCCAACGCCGCTTGCGCGTCGGCTACGGACGCGCCGCCCACCTCATCGATCTCATGGAACGCGACGGCATCGTCGGCGCCGCCGACGGGCCCAAACCGCGGGAAGTGTTGAAACGTCCTAGCTGGCTTTCGGAAGTCGAAGAGTCGATGCGGTAGGGCCTGTCACAACCTCAATAAATTGTCCTCTTGAACCAAGTGAGGGATCGGTAGTTGTGGGTACCTGATGTGAAAACCCATGGAAAGCAATCGCAGTCCCTTGCGTGTAACTACAAATAGAGTTACCCTACAAGAGCAGAAATGAACTACGAATGGGACGAGGCGAAGAACCGGAAGAACTTCGCCAAACATGGCCTCAGTTTTGAAGATGCCGAACAGGTTTTGTCTGGGCCTTGCGTCACGTTCGAAGACGACCGCTTCAATTACGAAGAAGAGCGGCTTGTCACTTTAGGCTTGCTGGCCGGGCGTCTGGTGGTCATCGCCCATGCGCCACGCGATGAGGGAACACGTATCATCTCGATGCGAAAGGGGAACCGACGTGAACAAAAAATCTATCAAGAGCGACTTGGCGAGGATTGACCGCACGAAAGATGCCGATATCGATTATTCGGACATCCCGGCGCTCGACAAGACATTTCTCAAGAAAGCAACGACGGCTTGGCCGCCAGAGAAAAAGCAACTGACGATTCGTCTCGATGCGGACGTGCTCGATTGGCTCAAGGGCCACGGCAAGGGCTACCAGACGCGCATCAACCGCATTCTGCGCGTGGTGATGGAGAGCCAGCCGCCTCGGTCCGTACACTCGTAGAGTAGGGTGTCCGTAAGGCCACTTTTCAAAAGTGCGGGGATGCGCTCCAGTGACGACACGTCGTCATCGGCAGCTTGAGCGACCCCATTCCCCGTGGTAAATGTGGAAGCATGAAATTCCACACCGAATACCTGACCCTGCACACGAAGACCAAGCGCGCTTACATTCATCTGACTCCGCAAGTCGAGTCCGCTCTGAACAAATCCGGGATCAAAGACGGGATGATCCTTGTCTCCGCCATGCACATTACCGCGGGAGTCTACGTCAATGACAACGAGAGCGGACTGATCAAAGACATCGACCAGTGGCTGGAGACGCTCGCTCCCTTCCGACAGAACTACCAGCATCATCAGACCGGAGAAGATAACGGAGATGCGCACCTGAAGTCGCTGATCATTCATCACGAGGTGATCGTCCCGGTCACGAACGGCAGGCTCGACTTCGGCCCCTGGCAACAGATCTTCTATGCCGAATTCGACGGACAGCGCGACAAGCGGGTGCTGATTAAAGTCATGGGCGAATAGAGGATTTGGTTTATCCTCATAGGCCACGAACTGACAGGAGCCTGACAACATGTCTGATGAACTGAGCGAACTACACGAGCACGCGGAACATGCCCGGGAGCATCCCGATCTTGCTCCTATTACGCTCACCATGGCGGTGTTAGCCGTGTTGGTCGCGGTTGCGTCGCTGCTTGGGCATCGCGCTCACACCGAAGAAATCATCCTGCAGAATAAAGTCACCGACGAGTGGGCTTTTTATCAGGCCAAAAATATTCGCCGCCATAACGACGAGATGTTCGCCGATCTGACCGCTGTGGTCAATGCCAAGGACCAGGAAAACCTCGGCAAGCTCCAGGAGAAATACAAGGGCGAGGCCGATCGTTATAAAGACGAGCAGAAAGAACTTGAGGCGAAGGCGCGCGAAACCGAAAGCGAGCTTACACTCACAGCCCGAAAAGCGAACCGCTTTGATCTGGGCGAAGTGTTTCTCGAGATCGCACTGGTGATTACGTCGATCACGCTGCTTTCCGGGCGGCGCATCTTCTGGCACCTCGGGCTTGTGCTGGCAGTGGTTGGTATTATCGCGGCGGCTTCGACATTGCTGCTTCACTAGTCTCGGAGCCGCATGTTCGGCCATCTTGCGACTGCCCTGAGTGACTTATTGCAGCGCGTACAGGTTGCCGTCCATGCTCCCAACGTAGACGACGCCCTTGTCCACCACGGGCGACGAGACGATCGATCCGATGGAGACGAAGCGGTAGACGTCGAGGTACATATCCTCAAAGTCTCCAAACACCGGAGCGAACGCCGCCTGGTTGAGGGTGCCGTCAGCGTTCAGGATTTTCAGCGGATCTTTTTTCGAGGCTTCGGTTTGGAACTCCCACGCGAGTTTTCCGGACTTGGCATCGACGGCATAGAGTCGTCCGTTGTGGTCGCCGACATAGGCCAAGTCTCCAGCCAGCGCGGCCGACGAAAACATGTAAGCTCCGGCGTTGAAATTAAAGCGCAGGCGTCCGTTCTTCGCGTCCAAAGCCATGAAGCGCGAGCTGTCGGAGGTCCCGACATAGACCATCCCGTCGCGCACAGCCGGTGTGCCGATCACCCATGACTTGGCTGTCGGATAGTCCCACTTTTTGCGTCCGGTGGCGGCATCGATTGCATAGACGTGAGCGTCGCGGCATCCGATGTAAACTGTGCCGTCGACGACCGCCGGGGATGACTGAAAGCCGACCTGGTTGTGGATTGTGTTGTCTTCTCCGCTCTTGAACGACCACTTCTCGAGGCCGGTGTCGGCGTCGAGTGCGTAGAGATAACTGTCCCAACTACCGATATAGACAGTATTGTTGACCACCGCCGGCGAAGAGTGGACGACGTCTTTCGTCGCAAACTTCCAGAGCAACATTCCAGTCTGCGCGTCCGCAGCATAAACGTTGCCGTCTCCACTGCCGAAGTAAACCTTGCCGTTGGCCACTGCCGGGGACGAAGTGAAGATGTCCCATGCGTCAGGAATCGTTTGAGCCGCTGACGGATAGCCGTGAAGATTTTTGGCTTCAAACTTTCGTTCATATTCCATCGCCGAGACCCATTTCGGCTGCCCCGTCTTGAGATCGAGAGCGGCCAGCGATCCCGCCGACGAAACGAAATAGAGCGCGTCAGCGGTCACCGCCGGAGACGACGCGATTGGCATCCGCGACTTGAAGTTCCACTTCTCCTTACCCGTTTCCTGGTCGATGGCGTAGAGGTGTCCGTCCATCGCACCGATATAGACCACGCCGTCGGCGATCGCTGGCGAAGTCACAATGGCGCCTCCAGCCTTGAAAGTCCACTTCACGCCGCCGAGCTGTTTTGGACCAGTCGATTCGTAGACCCCGGAATGTGCGTTGTTTCCGTGAAAGGTGTTTTGGGCGAAGCTGCTGGCAACGGCGAAGAGCAAGATCAGGGCGCTTCTCATCATGCAGTCTGTCTCCAAAATGGGACTCTGATTGGCACGGTATGAAATCACTGGCCAGCCGGACTATGACCGGACCACCACCGAACTGTGAACCGAATTATGAGACGACTGACTGCGCTCGAAGTGATCAGAGCCAGGGGCGAAACGCATGTTTCGAGGGATGCATCGCAACCAATTTGATTGTGAGCGGGATCACACGCAGATGTTTACTATTTGATGACGGCGATTCGGCGGACGTGACCAGCATCCGTCAGCGAAAAAGGACGCACACGGTTCAGCTGAATCAGTCTTTTGATTTAAGTGGCTGTGATTGCGAGTCATAGCTAGTTCTCGTAAGAGCCCGAGACATTCGGCCACACGCGTGCACTGTCGTTGAAATCTCTCTGGCCGAAACTTACAGAAGAGAAGAATGGACCAGCCTCCATGCTTCAGAAATGCGCCAACCCCGCATGTACAGTACCTTTCCGTTCACTGCACAATGGCAAACTATTCCTGGCCGAAACTTTTCCGACCGATGTTAACGCGCCCTTCGATGGCAATCGCAGGAAGATACGCCGGCGTGAACACTTCTGGTTGTGCGATGCCTGCGCTTCGCACTTCACCTTGCGTTTCGACGCCACGAACGGAATGTTGACCGTCCCCCTCAACCGGCCTGCGCTGCCACGCTATCTCAGTTACGCCGCCGGCAACGCCAGCTGATTCACGGGGGAAAGTCCATGGACTACGCCATTACCAGACGTGCGCCGTGTTGCGTTTGCGGTCTCGACACCTTCCGCCACACGGGGTGGTTTCTCGTGGTTGAAAACCGCTGGGTCGACCGCATCAAGATCCTGTCGTGGCATCCCACGCTTGCCACGCAAAAGGATATGAAAAGTGTCTGCTGCCGCCAGCATCTGAAGACGCTGATCGGCCATTGGCTGACGCAGGCCAGCCTGCGGCTTCCGCCGGCCCATGATCCGCCATTGGCGATTGGCAGCGACGGGAATCTGCGCGATCCCGATCTCGGGCCCAACTCGGTCGGCCGTCTGGTCGGCGAGCTATCCGTGCATCGCGAGTCGTTTTCCCGGGTTTGGTCGGGATCACCCGCCGCTCTGGAATATATCCTCGACGCGCTCATTAATATCGGCGCCGAAAGCAAACCGCAGAAGATGGAGTTCCGGCTCTTCGATCGACCCGAGTCTTCGCACCGACTCTCGCTCCACTAGGCGCTGGCAGAGTCTATTTCTGCCAGCGCTCCCTCCATACGCGCCAGTCTTTTTCCATGGCCTCGGCCATGGATTCGGCGGCGGCGAGCAGCCAGTTTCCCTTTCTTCCGTGCAGATCCTTCAGAATCGCCTTTCGCTTTTCGGGCGTTCCGAGGTGTATGTTTGCGGTTTCGCGGCCCATCGCTTCCAGCAACCGGCATTCGCCCTTATTGGTCGCCAGTGCCTCCAACTCGATGCGCGAACAATGCGGCGACAGTCGTCTGACGATCCAGTGACCGCGCATCTGAACGTACGGATCAGGACAACGCACCGCCCGCCGGAGAATCGCCGCGTAAAGAATCTCCGCCGGGGCGCGCTCGGGTCTGAGCCATTGCAACGCCGATCCGGTCAACGCTTTTGCTTCGCGGGCCACACGGCCTCCGTTCCACTGGGCAATTGCCACGAGGCGCACTCGCCCCAGGCTTCCGAGGCCCGCTCTGCGTCGCGCCACGCGATATTCGATTCCATGTCCAGGCAGGAGATGTTCGAGAGCTTCGCGCGCGCTCTCGGGGATTTCTCCCTTCACCGTCTGCAAACGATCGATTTTTGCCCAGAACACGACCGGATCACGCAACTTGCTCTCGGCAATCGCCCGCAGCCACGCATGACTCTCTTCGAGCACGAATGGGCAGCCGCCATCCTCAAGGCCAGTCACATATCCTTCAAGAATCGAAGCCGCCGAATCTTTCGCCTTCATCGTCAGACGTTCTTCACGAGCTGCGAGCAATGCACTCGTCGCCAGCCGCACCAGATCCATGGTGTAGGGATACACTGACGCTTCGTCAAAATCATTGATGCCCCATACCAGGCGGCCGTCGGCATCGCGCCAAGTGCCGAAGTTTTCCACGTGCAGGTCGCCAACCGACAAAATGTGCGGCGCTTTTTCCAGCTCGCCGCATCCTTCCGGCCACATCTCGAGCCAGCGATAGAAAGTGGCGCGGAAAAATGGAAACAGCGCCGCCGCCATCTGCTCGTGTTTGAACTGCAGATCGGGCTCAACGATGCGAACGCGCTGCCGCAGCCATTGCTCAAAGTTTCTTGTAGCTTTCACGATATTCATAAATTTCACGATCACCGGTAGCAACGATAAGAAGGCCGACAGGCAGTGTCAAGCCAAGAGGGGCGGGATCGCGGACGTAAAAAACCCGTGGCATGAAGCCACGGGTCCAGTCGCGGATACTCTCGCCCGAAACTTTGTATGACGAATTCAATCCGAAGCGCGGATTTCCCCAATCCGCGCTCCGGCACCGGGGAGCCAGGAGACCAGCCCACGGTGATTCTGTTTGCCGCCGGTCTGCTACTTGCCGGTGCCGTTGAGTTGGACCGTCTGGGTACCGACAGCGTCCTTGATCGACAAAGTCGCGGTCCGCGCGCCAGTAGCGGTTGGAGTGAACGTGACGGTGATGGTGCAGTCCCAGCCAGCCTTGCGGCTGGTTCCACAGGTTGATTTCTCGGTAAAGTCGCCCGGATCGGTTCCACCCAGCGTGTAGCTGGTGATCGCCAGCGACGTTTTCTGATTGTTGGTGAGAATTACGGTCTCCGGCTTTTTCGAGCCGACCGTGACCGATCCGAAGTTGACGTTCAGCGGCGAAATGCTCACGGGCTGCGTGGAATTGAGCATAAGGCTGACGAACGCGCCGTTGCCTCTGTTGAGCAATGCCACATCGAGCATTCCATCGCCATTGAAGTCCGCCACTGCCGCGCCGACGTCACCCGTGCCCGTGTAATAGAACTCCGTGGTGGTGAACGTGCCCTTGCCATTGCCCTGAAGTAGGGCGGGCCCGAACTCAAAGTTGCCCGCGCTATAGGGGATGACTACATCGAGGTTCCCATCTCCGTTTAAGTCGGCCGCAACAGGTGCATTACTGAAGGCGCCCCCGCCCACGCAACTGATTGTGCCGGCGGTGAACGTACCGTTACCGTTTCCCTGAAGAAACTGAGCGCCAGAACCGCAGTTGGGTATGCCATTGATCGTGGCCAGCAAGTCCTGCTTTCCGTCCTTGTTGAAGTCGCCGGCGACGGCGGCATCCACAACGTACGACGTCTGGGTTTGGACGGGGGCGCCGAAGGTTCCATTGCCATTTCCGGGCAGCACCCAGACGGTGGAATAGGCTCCCCTCGACGTCAACGCGATGTCCATCTTGCCGTCACCGTTGAAGTCGGCAAAGGTTAAGGACTCCTGGTAAACAAGGTTGGCAACGGCGGGAACCAGGGCCTCTGTGGTGTAAGTTCCACTGCCCTTGTTGAGCAGCACGCTGAGGGTGCCATCGGAGTTGGCGATGACGATGTCGAGTTTGCCATCGCCGTTCACGTCTACCAGATAGATTTCTTCCTCCTGCGCATTGGTCCCTGCTCCTGTGGGGTAAAAAACGGCCTTTTTGAATTTGCCTGTGCCTAAGCCGAGCAGGACTGCAACCTCGTGGTTACAACTGTCCGAACCGCCGCCGAAAACCGCTACCAGGTCGGCTTTGCCGTCGCCGTTCACATCTCCGGCAGCGATGCCATAGGTAAATGTGTTGGTGCACACAGATGTGATCAGTTGCTTGGTGGTGAGCACTCCGTGGGCGGCGCCGAGGACAACGGCGATGGTCCCATTCGCTAATCCCTGCGCGGCCACATCTGGGATGCCGTCGCCGTTAAAATCCGCGACCGCGATGTTTTGGTACTGTCCTTCGAGGGCAAACGGGAATGACTGAGCAGTCTGGAAAGTTCCATCTCCGCGGCCAAGGGACACGGTGTTGGTATAGAAGCCGTCGGTGTCCAGCACATCGAGCGTGCCATCACCGTTGAAATCGCCCACAGCGACGAGAAAATTGCTGCAGTCGTTGCAGCTTTGGAGCGGGTACACCGGCCCCGTGGTGAAGGTGCCTTTGCCGGTTCCGTAAAAGGTGTAAACGTCGCCGAAGGGGTCGGGAACAACGATATCCAGTTTCTTGTCGTTGTTGATGTCGGCCAGGACAAGGTTGTTGGTGGCGTAAAGAGCAACGCTGCCGACTGTTCCGCCTACCTTAAATGTGCCGCTACCCTGATTCAGGTAGACGATGGCTGTGGCACCACCTCCGCTGCCGACGACGATGTCTGGTTTCTTATCGCCGTTCACGTCGCCGATGGCGATGCCGGCGCCGGCAAAGACACCTGAGATCGCGACAGGGTAGTAAGTAGGTGTTCCAAACGTCCCAGCGCCGGTGTTCAGCATAACGGTGATCCCGCCACCGGTGGTGTCGTTCGATTGGAATGCCAGGTCTGGCCTGCCATCGCCATTCAGATCGCCGACGGCCAGCGACTGGCAGGGCCCAATGCTATTCGTGCAGAGTGTGGTGTAGGCAGTTGGCGCCTGGAAAGTGCCGTCGCCATTGCCCAGGAACACGAACACGCCGTTGTAGGGAGTCATAGCGACGATATCGATTTTCCCGTCGCCGTTCACATCCATAGCGACGAGGTTATTCGGGCCGGGATTGGTATTGCCGCTGTTGGGAGCCGAATAGGTTGCGTTGTAAGTAAGGCTGCCGGCGCCATTGCCGAGGAAGATGTGAAGTTCCGAGTTGCCGGTATTAGCGTTCACCGCCCACAGGGCAACATCGAGCACGTGACTGCTAGTAAAGTCGCCCACGGCGATCGATTCCGAAAATATACCGGTGGCAGTTATATTGAGCGAGATGGGTGTCTGGAACGTACCGTCGCCCTTGCCCAAGATCACGTTGAGATTGCTACCATCGAGGGTGAGGACATCCAGCTTGCCGTCGCCGTTGAAATCTCCGGTGGCGGCGGCCGTCACAGAGTTACCGCAGGGGTAGGAACTGCAGTAGGCAGCAGTAAAAGTGGTGGGCGACGGGAAAGCCACGGAAGTCTGCGCTTGAGCCGGAGTCACGAATCCGGCAGCGATCAGCGCAATAGCCAACACGGTGAGCGCAAACGCGGCCGTGCGGCGATTTATTCCAGTTTTGTGGCGGAACGAAATCATGAAGTGTCTCCTTGGGAGTGAAAGTTGCCGTTTGTTCTGGGGATATGGGCAATGGCTCCGTGGTCGTTGATCCGCTCTCTGGCCCTTGGCGGAGACAGCCGCGAATGCACGCCGACTGTCGCCGCAAAAAGGCTTCTGGTCAAGGTTTTGGACGCGACGCGTTCGCTGCATCGAAGCAACGGAATATCTGTTTTAGGTACAGTGTGTTACGAGAAGTTATTGTCTGGATTAGGTAGCCAGAAAGTGCCAGTCCCAGGCGCTTCTCCCGATGCTAGACTGTTGCATCCCCCCGACTTCTTATCTATGAGTGTGTCGATCGAGCCTCAGGCGGTTGTTCGCTTCGGCGTGTTTGAGGCCGACCTGCGTGCGGGTGAACTGCGCAAGAAGGGGGTCAGGGTCAAGATTCAGGATTTGCCCTTCCGCACCCTGAAACTTCTACTCAGCCGGCCCAACGAAATCGTCACCCGTGAAGACTTCAGGCAAGCCCTTTGGCCGCAGGATATTTTTGTCGATTTCGACCGTGGAATCAGCAGTGCCATCAAGCGGCTACGCGATGCTCTCGGCGACCCAGCCGATAATCCCATCTTTATCGAAACCATCGAGCGCCGCGGCTACCGCTGGATCGCACCGACCCAGATCGCGCCCACCCATACGGACGGGCTGCCCGAACCGGGCGCCAGCGGTAAACCGGAGCTTCCCGATCCCGCAGCAGGCGCTTTCCCATCTCCGTTAGATTGGAAACTGCTTCTCGCACTATCTGCCTCTGTGGTGGTGGTGCTGTTTTTCGTCTGGACTTTCTGGCGGAGACACGACGCTGGGCGCGATCACTCTGCAAAGGCGAGTACACCGCAGGCATCCGCGTCCATATCTTCTTCGTTACCTTCTTCTGTCGCCATAAATTCATCTCGTCCTCCGGCCAATCGCGAGGCCGAGGAGTTCTACCTGAAAGGCCGCTATTACTGGGAGAAGCGCACTCCCGAGAGCCTGAATAAGGCCGTCGACTCCTTCACGCAGGCGATCGTTCACGACCCGAATTACGCGCCCGCCTACGTGGGACTCGCCGATTGCTACAACTTGCTTCGCGAATACACCGTGATGCCCTCCTCAGAGGCGTATCCGCGCGCGCTGGCCGCCGCGAAGAAAGCCGTCGAACTCGACCCGCAGTCTTCCGAGGCCCATGCCTCTCTGGCGTTCGTTTCTTTTTTCGGAATGATGGATACCCGAAGGGCCGATCATGAATTCCTGCGCGCCCTTGAACTCAATCCGAACAACAGCGCTGCCCACCACTGGTATGCAAGCTACCTCATGTGTATGCGGCGCTTCCCGGAGGCTCTGGCGGAAATCGAACGCGCCCAAGCCCTCGACCCTGCTTCGAAATCTGTTCTGGCCGACAAGGGCATCCTCCTTTTCGACGCCGGCCGCCAGCCGGAGGCCATCGCGTTGCTCAAACAGATGGAAGAAAACGAACCAGACTTTATTTCTCCTCACCGCTTTCTAAAGGAGATTTACCTGATCACCGCGGATTACCCTCGCTACCTGGTCGAGGCGCGGAAAGAAGCCACGCTGGTGCACGACGGTTCCGCTCTCGCCGTCGCCGACGCCACCGAACAGGGCTTTGCCAGGGGAGGAGCCAAGGGTCTACTCGATGCTCTGATTCAGCAACAGCAGAAACTCTATGATCGCGGCCGCTTTTCTCCGTTATTCCTCGCCGCAAGTTACTCGGTCCTCGGCAACAAGCAGGAAGCGTTGGGCTATCTCAAGATTGCCTACGATCAGCATTCCGACGGCGTAGTACAAATGGCGTCGATGCGCGAGTTCGACCATTTGCACGGCGAGCCGGCCTTCCAGAAAATGCTCGCCGATGTGGGATTGCCGGCAACGAACTAACGCACTGCTTCCCGCCCCGGCTACATCAGTGCACACGCTCTGCTATCATTTGCGACGCTCATGACTGATCAATCGCATCCGCCCAGGTGGAAACAAATCGCCATCGCACCGGTCATCCTTATGCTCATGCGCACGCTCATGATCATGCTTGCGCTGATGTCACCCGCCGTCCTGAGCGCCGCTCCCAAGACTCCAGCCAGCTTGCACACCGTAACCATGGTCCAGCAATGGATTCCGATGCCCGATGGCGTACGCCTTGCCGCGACGCTCTACATGCCGAGCGAAACCAAGCCGGGAGAGAAATTTCCCGCGCTCCTCGAATACCTTCCGTATCGCAAAGACGATTCCACCGCCGTGCGCGACTATCCCGTCCATAGCTGGTTCGCGGCCCGCGGATACGTCAGCGTGCGCGTCGATATCCGCGGCTTTGGCGCGAGTGAGGGCGTGCCCACGAATCGCGAATATTCGGAGCAAGAACAACTCGACGGCGAGCAAGTGATCGCATGGCTCGCCTCTCAGCCGTGGTCGACAGGCAAAGTCGGAATGTTCGGCATTTCCTGGGGAGGCTTCAACTCCATCCAGATGGCGATGCGCAACCCGCCCGCGCTCAAAGCGATCATTGCCGTCGATGCGACCGAACAGCTTTTCCACGACGATGTTCACTATGTCGATGGCATGATGCACTTCGACGAATTCGAACTCAACATGGACCTCGCTCCCTCGATCACCGGAGCCCCCGACTATACGATCGATGAGAAGGTCCTTGGCCCCCGTTTTGATTCGCCGCCCTGGTCGCTGATGTATTTCAAACACCAGCGCGACGGTGATTTCTGGCACGCACCGCTGCGCCCGCTCAGCGAGATCAAGGTTCCCTGCTTTCTCATAGGGGGCCTCTTCGACGGCTATCGCGACAACATCCCGCACATGTTCGAGCAAGTCAAAGCGCCGTTGAAGGCGATTGTCGGCCCCTGGAATCACACCTTTCCTCATGACTCCGCGATGGGACCTGAGATCGAGTGGCGCGAAGATGCTCTGCGCTGGTGGGATTATTGGCTCAAGAATCGCAACACCGGCATCATGGAAGGACCACCGCTCGCCATCTACATGCAAGATTGGCATCCTCCCAATGCGAATTTGAAAATCGTGCCCGGGAAATGGCGTGCCGAAAGCGGATGGCCCCCGAAAGGCGCGGCGAACTCGACTCTATATCTCTACGACGCGCATGTGCTTTCGACCGAACCGGCGAAACCCGCGTCTCACCAGCTCCGCTACGTTCCGAGCATCGGCGCGGAAGCTGGATTCTGGTGGGGCGAGTTACTCACCGATCAGCGGCCCGTGGACGCCTTCAGCCTGACTTACGATTCAGCCGTGCTCACGCAAGATCTCACCATCCTCGGGCGTCCGCATGCGCTACTGCGCGTCAGTTCGACCGCTACGCTGGCCGACTGGTTTGCCAGGTTGTCTGATGTCGCGCCCGACGGCACCGTAACTCAAATCACTGGAGCTGGCATCAACGGCGCGCAGCGCGGGTCTTCATCGGACCCGAAAGACCTGGTCCCGAACGAAACTTATCCTCTCGACATCGAGATGCACTTAGCCACTTGGACCTTTCCCAAAGGCCATCGTATCCGGCTGGCAATTTCGAACGCTCTCTGGCCCATGGTTTGGCCTACCCCCTATGCCATGACGACCACATTGCAACTGGGCGGCGAGATGGGTTCGCGACTCACGCTGCCGTTAGTCCCACCTTCGATGTACGCCACGCCGCAATTCAACCCGCCCGGGCCGTCTGAGGAGCGGAGTGATATGAAGGACGAAGGCTACCCCTGGCCCGGCGATTGGAAAACCGAGCGCGACGAGGTCAACGCGAAGACAAAGGTGACTTGGACGGGTAAGTCGGCGGAAATTTATCCCTGGGGAAAAGAAGACGATTTCGAGGGGATCACGTACCTAGTCAGTGACGACGATCCAGCCACCAGTTCGGTGCACGCCGAAGCTGAAATCGCGTTCCACCTCAAGGACCGCATCCTGATCTGGCAAGGGCATCTCACGCTCTCAAGCGACGCGCACAACTTCTACTACAAGTACACCCGCCAGTTATTCAAAGACGGCCAGGAAATCAAGCAGAAGACCTGGCAGGAAACGATTCCGAGGGACCATCAGTAGACAGTAGATTGTTGCCGCAGCAGCTCGTTAGTATCTCACTCTGAACTTCTGCCGCAGTTACCCAATGGGAACTAGTCAGAGTTACCGTGGTTACCTTCGCTGCAACGCTGATTTTCGGTAGTCTAACAAGCAAATGAAGGCATTCATCCGACCCTCTCTCACAGTGGCCCTCTCTGCGTGTTTGTTGGGCATTATTTTTTCGCCTTCCGCGTCTTCGGCTCAAGACCAGCCGCAAGCGAAGCGAAAAATCGTCAGCCAGGTGGTCCCGAACTATCCGGAACTGGCTAGCAAAATGAAGATCACTGGAACCGTCCGAGTCGCAGCGCTGGTCGCGCCCAACGGAAAAGTGAAGACCACTCAAGTCGTCGGTGGCAGTCCGGTGCTGGCCAAAGCCGCTATCGATGCCATCGAAAAGTGGAAGTGGGGGCCTGCGCCGCAAGACACCACGGAACTCATCGAACTTAATTTTCACCCTTAGACTTCACCCAATAGACAGACGCGGCTACGGACTACTGCGCACAGGCCGGTGCCCCGGCCGACTTATAAACCTTCCCATCCTTCATCACGAACTCCACCCGTTCAAGCAGGCTGATATCCTTGAGCGGATCTCCACTCACCGCGATCAAATCCGCATACTTACCAGGTTTGATCGACCCCAACTCATCCGAATGTCCCAGGAGATCGGCGGCGCTCGACGTCGCTGCCTGGATCGCCTGCATCGGAGTCATCCCATACTTCACCATGAAGGCAAATTGCTTTCCGCTCGTCCCGTACTTACATACACCGGCATCGGTGCCAAATGCCATTTTTACGCCCGCGCGCACTGCCTTGCCAAAGCTCTCGCGCTGTATTCTCCCGAGAGCTGCATCGTGCTCAAGAAAATCCGCGGGTTCGTGTCCCTCCTTTCCTAGCTCTTGTATGCATTCTTCGTCGTAGATATCCATGTCGAGATAAGTTCCGTGCTGCTTCGCCATCGATATGATTTCGTCATCGAGCATTTCCGCGTGTTCGACCGAAGCTGCGCCTGCCAGAATTGCATTCTTGATCCCTTGCGCTGCGTGAGCGTGCACGGCAACACGCAACCCGAAATTCTTTGCCTCGTCGACCCCGGCTTGCAATTCTTCTTCTGTGAACTCAATCGACGCCGGACTGCTTCCGTGCGTCAGGACCGCTCCCGTCGAGAGCATCTTGATCATGTCCGCGCCGTTATGGGCCAGCAACCGCACCCTCTGCCGCACTTCCCATGGACTGTTCGCTTCGCCGTAATGAAAGTCCCACGGCAACTGGATGTCCGGAGCCTGCCCGGTCATCGCACCCGCGCCGCCAGTAATCGTGATATACGCTCCTGCGACGAACATGCGCGGACCAATAACATCTCCGCGAGCGATGGCATCGCGCAGCGCAACGTCGCCCAACGCACGGTAAGTTCCCACGTCGCGCACAGCGGTAAATCCCGATAACAACATCAACCGAGCATTCGGAACCGACTCAAGAACTAACTGCTGCGCCGACTTTCGCACCCGTTGAATGGCTCGCTGGTCCCAAGCTCCATCCGCCAGATGCGTGTGGCAATCGATCAGCCCCGGCAGCACCGTCTTATCCGACAAGTCGATCCACTTCGCGCCGCCGGGGATTGATAGTTCCTTTCCGACAGCGGCAATCTTATTGCCGACGATCAGGATTTTCTGGTCGGTAAGCACCGTACCTGAGTCCGGATCGACTAAATGACCTGCGCGAATAACCGTGACCTGCGCGAAAACCAGATCGCAGGAAGCTAGCAAAACCAGGACCGCGCCGATGATTTTCAGAAAAGGTCTCACGAAGTCTGCCCCCGCTTTAAATCCGCCGCCAGCAACCGATGAAACAATTGCTCGCCTGCCTCCCGCCGGACCGAGAGCCGCCCCGCCCCGTACGCTCGCGACTTCAGCCCGCGCTGTACCGCCTCACAAATTCCCAGATCTTCGTCCTGCACGCGATTTCCCACGGCCACGCTACCCTCGTTGTAGGCGCGCGCCGCCTCGCTCACATCGCTGAAGTAGAAATCAAAAACCACGCGGCAGTGGTCCACATCCATCGGAATCACGAGGTTCGTGTCCAAATAACCTTCGTAGCAATTGAACATGAAATTCGGATGCAGCCAGAAATACCATGCCCGATCGCCACGCCGCGTTGTCCCCGTCGCTGCATCCTCGTTCGAACTCACCATGGGGCTCGACTGCAAACAATACCGGTCTTCGTTTTCAATCGTGTAATGCTTGTAATCCAGAACCGAATTGAGACCTTTATGCAGATGGGGCACATGGTATCCGCCATCGAGGTAATTATCGACGAATACCTTCCAGTTACAATGAATGTCATAAGTCTGGCTGCTGAAGTAATGCAGTTTTGCTCAATCCAAGCGGCGCGACGCGTTTGACGATTCCGCCTAAGAAACTCAGCCAGCGGAGCGGCGTTTGGATCCAGATTCACGAAGACAAACTGTTCCCACGTGTCGACTTTGACCGGAACCAGTCCATTATCTTTGCGCTCAAAGTTCTTTACGCCATCGAACTCCGGCATCCCTTTGAGCGCACCGTCGAGGCCATAATTCCAACCGTGATACGGACAGTGCAAAATCGAAGCCTGCCCGCATGGTTCGGTCACGACTGCCGCCGCGTGATGGCGGCAAACGTTGTAGAAGGCCCGCAACACGCCGTCCGTGCCGCGCACGGCCACAAGCGGTTCTCCAGCGACCGTCGCAGTCACAAACTGCCCCGGCTTCTCCACCTGATCGACGCGGCCCATCACCTGCCAAGTCTTCGAGAACACGGTCTGCCGTTCGAGTTCCGCAATGCGCGCATCCACATACCATGGGCGCCGGGATCGTCGACGCCTCGGCCAACGGCGCGGCAGCATCATAACTGGCAACAATCTGCTCCACGGTCATTCTGGTTGGTCATGCTCGTTCTTCCCCGTCACTTGAGCTTTCTCCGATCCAATCGCGCGCCGCAACAATTCGACAAACTGCTCCATGCGCGCTTCTTTTTCCTCCGGCACCGGACCCGACTTACGAAATAATCCCGGATCTAACTCCTCGGTCAGCAGCGCATCCTGAAAACGGTCCATGGTCCACTCCAGGATCGACCCGATCATGTCTACATCCAGGTCAGAGCGCAGTTCCCCGCGCTTAACTCCAAAACTTACAAACTCGCGCCAACCGTACGGATCCTCGGCGACCAAGAAGCGGTTGATTTCCCTCCGCAGCGCCAGATCCGTCCCGTAATTCCCCACCAGATAAATCCGGTATGCCGACCAGTTGTCGCGCACCATGTTTTCAGTCCGTCCCAGCCAATACCGCAGCACTTCAAACAGTCCTCGCTCCTGGACCGCTACCGGAGCTTGCATATACTTCGGGAACGACTGCACCGCCTTTTTGTACGCCTCGAAGAAAAGTCCGTCCTTGCTTTTGAAATGTTGAAACACCGATCCCTTGGCAATGCCCAACTGCGCCGCAATATCCTCGACACGCGCCGCGCTATATCCGCGCTCCGCAAAATGCCGAATCGCTACATCCACGATGCGAGCCCGCTTGGCCTCCGATCGCGGACGTGGCTTCGCGTCCCGCCTCATCTGTGTGGGTTTTGCCAGACTACTGGTAATGCCTTCCATGGCCCTACTCCCAATTTATTTTGACCCTCGGTCAAAGCAAGATACCGCACCGGGAAACCATTTTTCAATGGCTTTTTTCGTGCTCTTTCGATAGTTTTCCTCAACCGGTGATTTCCTTGTTTGACCACCGGTCAGACGCATAACCAGAGAATGGCCCGCTCCAACAACTCGGCGTACGACGCGATCGTTATTGGCGCCGGACACAACGGCCTGACCGCAGCCGCGTATCTGGCGCGCGCCGGTTATTCCACTCTCGTCCTTGAACGCCGCGAGATCGTTGGCGGTTGCTGCGTGACTGAGGAAATTGCGCCCGGCTGCCGCGCGTCCACGACTTCGTACATCGCCAGCATGCTACGCCCGGAGGTGATTCGCGACCTCCATCTCGCCGATCACGGATTGCGCATGGTTCCCTGCGATCCCTCGCTGCAAGTTCCCTTCCCTGACGGCCACCTCGTTTCCTGGTGGGCCAATCGCGACAAGGTTGTCGCAGAACTTCGCAAGATTTCGCCAAGAGACGCGGAGACCTTCGTCCGCGTCGACGATCAACTCAAGAAGTTGGCGCGCTACCTGCAGCCATTTTTTCTCGAGCCGCCGCCCGAACCCGGCACCGAATCGCTCCACGGATGGTCGGACCTGTTTCGCGCCGGCAAACGCTTTCGCGGAATCTCTTCCACCGAAATATCGCAGCTCGTCTCGTTCCTGACTGGCAGCCTCGGCGACTTCCTCGACCGCAACTACGAATCCGAGAAAGTGAAGACGCTATTTCTCGCGAATAACGTCTACGGCAAACACGGAGGTCCCTACCAGCCCGGAACCGCGCTGGGCCTTCTGTTTCACTTACTAAGTGGAGGCGAGCACGACCAGCAGGGCTTCTACGGACACGTCATGGGTGGCATGGGGTCGATTACCAGCGCCATGGCCAAAGCAGCGCAAGGCTTCGGCGCGGAAATCCGCACCAGTGCCCCGGTAGAGCAGATCGATTCTCGCGACGGCAAAGTGCGCGCCGTCGTGCTCCAGGACGGCACTGAAATTCGCGCTCGCGTCGTGCTTTCAAACGCCGATCCCAAGCGGACATTTCTCGGCATGGTGCCGGAACACGACCTTCCCGCCGATTTTGTCCGCGCCGTCCGTGGCATCAAGATGGACGGCCCGTGCGCCAAGGTCAACATGGTCCTGGCCGAAGAGCCGCGCTTTACCGGCACTCCGCCAAACTACGAGCCGCAACAGCGGTCGCTGTTCACGTTGATTCCGTCGCTCGAATTCGCCGAACGCTGCTACGACATCGCCAAGTTCGGAGAAATTCCCGAGCAACTCTGGGTCGATTGCGTCATCGCGTCGAATGCCGACCCGTCGCTCGCTCCCGCAGGCAAGCATGTGATGACATGTTTTGTGCAATATGTCCCCTACAAACTTCGTCAGGGCACATGGGACGACAATCGCGAACTGCTTGGCGATCGCGTGGTCAAGAAAATTGCCGAATACGCTCCCAACGTTCCCAGCGCGATCGTCGCCCGCCAGATTCTCACCCCGCTAGATCTGGAGCACACTTACGGGCTCACGGAAGGCAACATCTTTCACGGTGATTTGACGCTCGAGCAATTATTTTTTAATCGCCCGGTCGCCGGATGGTCGCAATATCGCACTCCCATCGCTGGCCTTTATTTATGCGGCGCCGGTGCTCACCCTGGCGGCGGCGTCACGGGAGCCCCCGGGCACAACTGCGCCCATCAAGTTCTGCGCGACCTGAAAAAAGGCAAATTCAGGGAGGCCGTGGCATGAGCAACGGTCTGCTGATTGAATCCCGGTTACTTCGCGTGTTATTTCAACGCTATTTCAAACCTTATGTCAAACGACAGGAGCACCTATGCCCAAGCAAGGAATTCTAGAACGACTGAAACACGGACCCGTCCTCGGCGATGGCGGTTACCTGCTTGAACTCGAAAAGCGCGGATGGGTTCGTCCCGGGCCCTTCACTCCCGAGGTCGCCATCGTGTATCCCGAAGCTTTGCGCGAACTGCACATCGAATTTCGCGAAGCAGGCGCCGAAGTGCTCCAGGCTCTCACCTTCTATGCCAGCCGCGACAAACTGGCTACCGTCGGTCTCGAAGATCGCGTCGAGGACATCAATCGAAATGCCGTGCGCGTGGCGAAGGAAGTCGCGGGCGATCAGTGTTTAGTCGCCGGCAATCTAAGTCTTACGTGGATGTACGAGCCCAATAGCGCGGCATCGGCAGACCGCGTGCGTCAAACTTTCGATGAGCAGCTCAAAATCCAGTGCGAAGAAGGCGTTGACTTTATCATCGGCGAGACTTTTTCCTGGTTGGGCGAAGCCCTGCTTTGCGTCGAGCGAGCCAAGATAACCGGGCTCCCGGCGATGGTGACCATCTGCTTCGAAAACAAAGATGAAACCGCTGAAGGCACCGACGCGGCCACCGCCGCCAAAACGTTGCTCGATGCGGGAGCCGACATCGTCGGCATGAACTGCCTGCGGCCGCCGCAACACATCCTCGGCCCGATGGAACAAATGCGGAAAGCGGTCGACGGCTATCTCGCTTGCCAGCCCGTCGCCTACAACACTCCTGCGGATAAGCCTGACTTCACCAGCCTGGCAGAATTCCCCTACGCGCTCGACCCACTACAGCTCACCCGCAAACAAATGGGAGACTACGCGCTTCAGGCGAAAGAGATCGGCATCAACTACATCGGCTCCTGCTGTGGATCCGTAGCCATGCATGTGAGAGAGATGGCGCGAGTGCTGGGGAAACTGCCCGCCGAAAGCCGTATCTGGAAAAAAGGCGGCGCAAAACCGATGTCGGCTTACGAGTACTACGATCACGATAACGTCGGCGTGAAATGAAGGCTTAGCTCCGCAGACGTGCTTCTCCGAGGAGCAACGCTTTCACGGAGGCACGACAAACCGAGCGCATTTCCGGTTCAAAGTGGGGCGGGATCGTTTTTCGGATCAGCAGCATCACGGTCCCGTGCAGCACAGCCCAGAGCGCGAGCGTCAGGCGCGTGTAATCGTCGGCCGCTCCTCCCAACTGCGCCGCCAGCTTTATCTTCATTAATTCTTCCGAAGGCCGTCTGCGCCGGAGAGGCTTGGTCGCGGACGAGCCTTTGCCTGGCTCTTCTGGGGCGAATACTTCGTGCTCGTGCAAATAGTAGAGTTCGTATTCGTGAGGATTATGCAGCCCAAAATCGACATAGCGCTCGCAGGCTTCTTCCGCCGAAGGCGCTGCCTCGAGCTGTTGGTAGACCTCTTGCCGGACCTGCGCGATCAGTGCTTGCAGAATCTCTTCACGGCGATCGAAGCGGCGATATACCGCAGGGGTGTTCGTGCCCGCGGCGCGAGCCACGGCGCGCATGGTAAGCGCCCCCCCGCCCTCTCCTTTTTTCCACAGTCGGCGAGCTGCATCCAGAATGCGATCTTCAAGATCCGGGTCGGGTGTTCGCGCCATGATTTTCTCTCTTTCGGACGCTAACGAATACTGTTGACAGTGTACACATAATTTGATATAAAAAGCAAATACAGCCCTTCCCCCTCTCCCATGCTGGTGAGGTAGGAGCATCCGCAAGATCGACCCTGGATGCCGCAAGCCGTCGATTGGCAGCAGTTCGGGTGAAGACCCCCCGTTTTCCGCCGTTCGATTCCCGTTCGTTAGGAAGCATGGGAGAGAGGCTGTACTATAACGTGCACGCTGTCAACACTATACACGTAGCAGCGAACTGCTGCATCCCCTTGGAGTGGGGATTCTGTCGATTCAGGAGTCTTTTAGAGATGTCAATAACCGAAAGCTCGGAGGATAAACTCTCCATCGTACGAATGAACGCGGAGCTCCGCCACGCCCAGTTGGAATTATTGAGCGCCCATTGCGCCACGCACAAGCTTCGGCTCCGTTTTTCCACGCAACTATTGGCTCGCCACGGACGCCGAGACGTGCTTCGCAAGTCGATTGAAACCGCGAGCGCACTCAACGAGTACTATTCTTCAATTGAAAAACAGTTTTCGTCGGAAGAAGCCGCCGCCGCTCCAGCGCCGGGACTAAACGAGAGCCACTTACTTCTCGCGATGGAAAGCGTGGCGTCGTTCATGCGTGACCAACGCGATCATTACCTTCCTGTGGCCACGCCACTCACCGCGGAACAAACGGGCCGCCTAGGATCTTACTTTCCCGCAGTTCTGCTGAATCGGATCAAGGTGGTGGAACTGCACGGAGCGCGCGTCTCGAACCCGGCGTTCTATCCACAAATGCGGGCGCTCGGTTTCAACAACCTGCCTGACTTCGCACACCTGAACTCGCTCACTTTCATCGATGTGCTGGTCTTCAACGAGCATATGCTCGAGCGATCCCTGTTTCACGCGATGGTACACGCTGTCCAGTATCAGGTGTTGGGGCTCGAGCGGTACACCGAGCTCTTCGTGCGCGGTTTTGTCGATGTCCGCTTTCACTTCCTGATCCCGCTTGAAGCCCATGCCTTCCTTCTCGAATCGAGGTTCGCGCGGCCGAATCCGGACCAGTTTTCGGTCGAGGATGAGGTTCGTCTCTGGGCCAAGCAAAACCGCTACTAGGTATCCGGCAATCGTTCAAGAAAAAAGCGGGAAGCGAAATCGCTTCCCGCTTTTTTCTTTTCGTACCGCCAGTTATTTCTGAGTAAAGGGCAGTCCTGGCAACGTCTCCGTGTGCTCGGATCGAACGGCACTCAGATTGTTTGGATCCAGTCCCAGCGCTTTTACGATCGTGGGTGCAATCTGCCGCGTCTCGACTTGATCTACAAACGTTGACGGCTTGTAGCTCGGGTTCGAAACAATCAGTAATACGTTACGATCGTCGTAAGCGAAGCCGCCGTGCTCGGCCACTTTTTTCGTACCGCCCGTATAGACCACGCCGACATTCGGGGCCACGATGACATCCGGGGTCCGTGAATCGGTGAGCGGATTGTTGAATTGCAGGGTGAGCGCGGTGCCGGCGAAGATCTGTCCTTCGCCAAAAAGCGCCTCGTTTGCTTCCAGGGCCGCCACCGAAGCCGCCGTCTGGCTTTGATCCGTCAACCAGATCAAGGAGACGTCATCCTCGTCAGCCTGCGCGACCGGCAGTCCGGGGCCGACACCAGCAGGAGAAATCACCTGCGATGGTGGCTCATCGGAAGGCGCGTCGCCGGGGATGCGAAGGACGCGGTTCGGATCGATCGGTGATTGCCCGTGCTTCGCTGAAATGACGATCAGCGTCGAGTCGAGCAAGCCTTGTTTCTTCAGCTCTGCGACCATCTGGCCGACTGCCGTGTCAACAAACTGGATTTCGTCGAACAACGAAGCCGTCGGAGTTCCCACTGAATCCATATAACCGCCGGTGAGGCCGAGTGATTTTTCCACCAGCTTCTGACCGACGCTCACCGCCTGGAAGTTCATGCCGAATAAGTTCGGTACCGGGGCCGTGGCACTGCCGTCGTGCGTCTTGCCGTCAATCCAGTTCAGCACCGCCTGCACCTTGAACTGGTCGTAGCAGCGGATGTTCTGGAAGCTGTCCGTCCAGGCGTTGCTCGACTGGGCAGCACCCGGATCAGGCAGAGGACTGCAACCTTGCACCGCGGCAATCGGCACCGGGATGGAGTTGATCTCGGGCGACCACAAGTCGACGACGCCGTCGCCGCTCGGTCCGTTGGTGAAATCGTACGACGGATGTTTGTCAGACCAAGCAGTGTAACCACCGGCGTTCTTCACTACGTTGAAGATCGTGTTCGCCCGGATGAAGCTGTGCGGATAGACCGGCGCGCAGCCATTTTTTGGATCGCGCGGCAGATAATCGGGGTTGATGCCATTGATGCCGGAGCTGCCGTTCGGCTTGCCAGAATCAAGCTTCAGGTAATTGAAATCGATCTCTTCATCGTACCCAACCTGCGTGCCAATCACGCTCGGGCAGAGCTTTTCGCCGCCAACGATGCCATAGGGCGTCGTCTTCTTCGGAGGAGACAGCGCGCGATCGTAGCTGACGTCGTAGTACATTCCCGCCGAACGCGGTGTTCCACCGGTGATCTGAGCCGTAAGGCCAGGGAAAGAATCGGAGGGTTTCGGAGTTAACGCTTGGAGATAGTGGACGCCAGTTGAGGAAAGCGACGCCAGATGCGGACAGTAAGGATTGTTCCCATACACAGGAACGCCCTTGGCGCAGTTCGCGAAATCGAGCGAGTGCATGCCATCAATGCTGATGAGTAAAACGTGTTGAATCTTGCTGTTTGTCTGCGCAGCGGCTGTGAAAGAAAACAGCCCCACGAACGCAAGAGCAACCAGTGCGAGAGGGAGAGAACGACGTTGAGACACTTTAGCCTCCTTGAAGTACTACTTGAGGTCAAAGTATTCGTGGTGCGCGGGGCTCTGAGGTTAACGCGAAGTGAATCGGAGATGAATTAAATGTGAATGATCTGGGATGACCTCTAGCTCTCGACACTTTCCTGGAGCGGCTGCGCAAAACGGGTCGAAGCCTTCTTCGCCGGTGTCGTGGTGATGACAATCACGCTGACCAAGACGAGCAGCGTTCCGAGGATCGTCCTCGGCCCAACCGCTTCGCCACCTAGAAAATACCCGAGAATCACCGCCACGATCGGATTGACGTAAGCGTAAGTGCCAACCTTGGTCGGCGACTGATGATGGAGTAGCCATACATAGGCCGTAAATCCAACGATTGATCCAGCAACGATCAGGTACGCTAAGGCGAACCATGCGCCTCGCGATACGGATGCGATGTGGAATCCGCGATATTCACCGAAGAGCGCCGCCACGAGACCTAGCATGATGCCTCCGGCAAGCATCTGCGCTCCTGAACTCATTCCCTTGGAGGCCGGCAGCGGCAGTTTGCGATTGAGAACCGAAGCGATCGCCCAGCTGATCGCGCCAATCAACAGCGCCAGCGCACCGGAGGGATCGACGGGAACTTCGTTCAGATTCAAAGACGGGCTCACCAGAACCAATACCCCGCCGATCCCGATCAGGAGGGCCACCGCGAGCCGCAACGTCAGCCGCTGCGTTCGCAGGAAGATGATTTCCGCAAGCGCCATGAAAGCCGGAATCGTCGCCAGCATGACCGCGGCAATCCCTGATGGCAGGCGCTGCTCAGCCCAAAACAACAGGCCATAATCAAGTACAAAAATGCAGACTGCCAACACAGAGGCGGCCACCCATTCGCGCCGCGTCGGCAAAGGCGTCCCCTTCAGCGCCATCCAGCCAAAAAGCACGAGGCCGGCCACCGCAAAACGCATGCCGGCGAGAATCAGAGGAGGAACTTCGCGCACGCCCACCCGTATCGCCAGAAAAGTCGATCCCCAGACAAAATAGATGATCGAGAATGCCAGCAACGTCTTCCATGCCGCAGAGCGAACCTCAGATTCCATGATTGCTCAATCCCAGATTCAGACTCGACTGCTTCCCGGAATAGATCAGCGCCGCTTGCGCCGGGACGCAGAATTTTTTCTACCGCTTCCTGTATTCTCAAAGAGATGGCACAGAATCTAATCGAACGTCTAAAGCAGTCGCCCGTGCTCTGCGATGGAGCCATGGGCACGCTTCTGTATGCCAAAGGCGTTTTCATTAACCGCTGTTACGACGAGTTGAATCTGTCGCAGCCGGAGATGATCCGCAGCGTTCACCATGACTATCTGCAAGCTGGTGCCGAGATCATCGAGACCAACACCTTCGGCGGCAACAGTTTCCGCCTGGCGCGCCACAGCCTCGAGGACCGAGTCCGCGACATCAATCTCGCCGGCGCGCAAGTTGCCCACGAAGCCGCCAAAAGCTTCGATGTGTGGGTTGCCGGATCGATGGGACCGCTCGGTGTCCGCATCGAGCCTCTGGGCAAGACTTCGTTTGAAGAGGCACGCACTGCCTTTCGCAATCAGGCCGCGGCCTTGATCGAGGGCGGCGTCGATCTGCTGATGCTCGAAACCTTCGGCTACATCGAGGAGTTGCATCAGGCCGTCCAGGCCTGCCGCGATGTCAACGCCAACATTCCCATCGTCGCCCAAGTCACGATCGATGAAGACGGCAACTGCCTCGACGGCGCCGACCCGGAAGCCTTCGCCGCCCGCCTCAGCGAGTGGAAAATCGACGTCATCGGCATCAATTGCAGCGTTGGACCCGTCGCCATGCTCGACGCCATCGAACGCGTCCGCGCCGTGACTTCCCTGCCCCTGGCCGCCCAGCCAAACGCCGGTATGCCGCGTTCGGTCGAGGGACGTAACATCTATCTCTGTTCGCCGGAATATATGGCGAGTTACACGCGCAAATTTGTTGCCGCTGGCGTTCAACTGATCGGCGGATGCTGCGGCACTACGCCCGACCACATCCGTGCCATGAAGTCGGCGCTCCGTGTACGCGAAGCTCGCGGCAAGACCGCGATATCGGAGGCGATTCATTCGGGCTCCGCACCGTTAGCTCCGGCGAGTGTCCCGATGGCCGAACGCTCTAGTGTGGGTAAGAAACTCGCCGCCGGTGAATTCGTCACCATGGTCGAGATCGTCCCGCCCAAGGGCATCGATATCCGCAAGGAAATCGAAGGCGCAAAGTTTGTTAAATCGGTTGGCGTCGATGCCGTCAACATTCCCGACAGTCCCCGCGCCTCGGCACGCATGAGCAACCAGGCGCTGTCTCTCCTGATGCAGCAGACGGTTGGCATCGAGGCCATTCTGCACTACACATGCCGAGACAGAAATGTGCTGGGAATTCAGTCAGATTTGCTGGGCGCGGCGGCCACCGGCATCCGCAACTTGATCTGCATCACCGGCGATCCGCCGAAGATGGGCAACTATCCTGACGCCACGGCAGTCTTCGACGTGGATTCAATTGGATTGGTAAATATCGTCCACAACTTGAACCGTGGATTGGACTTGGGAGGCAATCCGATTGGCGTTGGCACCGGCTTCGTCATCGGAGTTGGAGCCAATCCCGGCCTTCCCAATCTCGACGAGGAGATCAAGCGCTTCGAATACAAAGTGCAGGCCGGGGCGGAATACGTGGTGACGCAGCCGGTCTTCGACCTCAGCCTCCTGGAAAATTTCCTCCGGCGAATCGAACACTGCCGCATTCCCGTCGTCGCGGGAATCTGGCCGCTCGTCAGCGCCCGCAATGCCGAGTTCATGAAGAACGAGCTGCGAGTCTCCGTGCCTGACGAGATCCTGAACCGCATGACCACCGCCACCAGTCCCGAAGCCGCGCGCGAAGAGGGCGTAGCCATCGCTCGCGAAATGCTGAGAGCTGTTCGCGACCGCGTTCAAGGCGCACAGATCAGCGCGCCGCAGGGGCGCTACACGACTGCAGTCGATGTTCTCGAAGCTCTCGGATAGGGCTCGCTCCGGGGTTAACTATTACCACACTTGTGGTAGACTTCTACCACATGCTCGATTTCCGCTCCAAGGCGCGTCGGTCGCTGCTGGCTTACTATTTTGCGAACCCAGCGGCCCGTCATCACCTGCGGGACCTTGCAGCGCGGCTTAGTATTGACCCGTCCAATCTATCGAAGGAATTATCCCGACTGGAACGAGACGGCTTGTTCCGCTCCGAGCTCAGTGGCCGCCAGAAATATTTTCGGCTCAATCGTCAATACCCTCTTTTCCACGAGGTTCGGAAGATCGTCGAAAAAACTGTCGGCGCTGGTCCCCTGATCGCGCAATCCCTCAAACAAATCGAAGGTATCGACGAGGCATATCTGTACGGCTCGTTTGCAGATAACCAGCAAGATTCGGCCAGCGACATCGACGTGCTGGTGATTGGGAACCCTCCCGAGGAAAGCCTGGCCCGAGTTGCGCAAAAGCTCGAGCGGCAACTGGGGCGCGAAATCAACTACACGGTCCTCACTCCCAGAGAGTTCGCAGCCCGTCGAGCTCGCAAGGACGCCTTCATCGAGAACGTCTGGCACAATAAGAGTGTTTTGCTGTCAGCTCCAGATGAACAAATTAAAGTCTCACGCCGTTGACTGGGCGCAAATCGAGCGTTTCTTCGCTAGCGCCGATAACAAGCTGGCTTCGGGCCCACAAAATTCTGGCTTTTGACGATGGGGCATGTCTTCAGCAGGCCTACGAAGCGATGCTCAAAGCTTCCCTCGGCTTTATGTTCAGCCACGGATTCCGAGCACGAAGTCAGCCCGGACACCACATCGCAATCATCGATTTTGTGCGATCACGGATCGACAAGAAACACGCGGGTCTTTTGATCGTCTTTGACCGTTTGCGCCGAAAGCGCAATCTCGCTCTTTACGATGACACCGGGTTCGTTTCTCACCATGAGGCCGAGCAGGCACTCAAATCCGCCCGCGACTACCTGAAACTTCTACGTTCTGATACCGCTGCCCGAAAACCCTGAATCCCCCCGTTGCATTTTGGGACCAGGGTCGCCTATAAAATTTTCAAATCCGCAACTTTCTCTGGACATTCCTCATCAAAAAGCGCATTACAATAAAAGCAGGAGCAACCCGAAATTGGTGAAGTTTGAAGATTGCCTTGAGCGTCTCGAGAAAATCGTCCAGGAACTGGAAAAGGGTGAAGTTCCTTTGGAAAAGTCGTTGACGCTTTTTGAAGAAGGCATGCAACTTTCCGCCACTTGCCGCAAACAGCTGGAAGAGGCGGAAGGAAAAGTTGAAATTCTGTTGAAACAGAACGGAAAGCTCCAAACGGAACCGTTCGAGCCCCCGGCCGAGAAGGCGCTGCGCAGGTAGCGGCTGACTTTCACTGCTGAAAGCCAATCGCGACTGCCGCCGCCGTTCCGATCGGAATCTGATAACGCCTGTGCTAGCACTTTGCTTTCGCAGCCAAGGCCGCCGCGAAACTGCGGCGACAGTCAGGGGGATGCATGGAACCAGTCAGCGTAGTCCTCTATCAGAAAGACCCCAGAACTGCCCAGTCTCTCGTAGCAAGTCTTTCTCAACATTTTGAATCGGTTCATTTGGCCGGGACCTACCAAGAGGTCGGTCCGGCAATCTCCCGGCACCGCGCCGAAGCCCTTGTGCTGGATCTCGAAACATCAGGTCCAGATGAAGTGAAGCGTTTGCACCGTCAGTTCCCGAGTCTGTGCATCGTAGGCACACACCGGCTCGCCGACGACAAACTTTGGACGGAGGCGTTGAACCTTGGCGCATCCGACATCTGCGAGCCGCGTAAAGAAGAGGTAGTGCGTTCCGTACTGCAACACACCGCCCGTCACGCGGCGGCGTAGTCTTGCGCGCATGATGTTCGAACAACAACGATGGACGCTGCTACTGGCGTCCATTTTTATCATGGGACCTCCGGCTTGTTATACTGCGAAGCCATGCTGACCCAAACTCTGGAGGTAGGACGCGAAGCCGCCGACCGCGCGCTCGAACAGCTTTTGCCTCCAGCCACGCAGCATCCCACGTCCATTCACCAGGCGATGCGCCACAGCGTTTTCGCCGGCGGCAAGCGCCTGCGTCCGATTCTCTGCATGGAAGCCGGCCGCATGATCGCCGCCTCGTTTACCGGATCGGACCACGAACCGCTCCCGGTCGGCATCGCCCAGGTCGGCGCTGCGCTCGAAATGCTGCACACATATTCCTTAATCCACGACGACCTGCCCGCGCTCGACAACGACGACCTGCGCCGCGGACGCCCCACCTGTCACAAAGCCTTCGGCGAAGCCATCGCCATCCTGGCCGGGGACGCTCTCCAGACGCAGGCCTACGAAGTGCTGTCGCAACTGCTTTGCCCCGCTGAAGCGCGCGTCGCAATCATCCGGGAAATCGCCCACGACACCGGCACCATCGACGGCATGATCGGCGGACAAGTCGTCGACCTCGAAGCCGAGCGCACAAAGCCAGACCTCGCCACTCTCGAATACATTCATCGCTCAAAGACTGCAGCGCTCATCACCGCTAGCGTGGTCAGCGGGGGCATCTACGCCGGAGCAACCGTCGCTGATATCGCCCATCTCCGCACCTACGGCCAGTCGGTCGGCCTGGCGTTCCAGATCGTCGACGACGTACTCGACGTAACCCAAACCTCGGAACAACTCGGCAAGACCGCAGGCAAAGATACTGCTGCCGAGAAGACGACCTATCCCGCGCTCTTCGGAATCGAAGAATCGCTCCGCAAAGCCGACACCCTGATCGATCAAGCGTGCGACGAGCTAACCAAATACGGCCCGGCCGCGTCTACTCTAAAGGACCTGGCTCGCTATCTGGTCGAGCGCAAAAAGTGAACGGTTTGAATAGCCTGGGAAGTTGGATTCATGTGGGGACGGGCGTCTCGCCCGTCCAAGCCGAGCGCAGCTCGGCATTTATCCGTGCACTCGCGGCCCACTTCGTAGCGGCCGCCACGGCTCTCGCGTGTCTCATTATTCCCGCTCCCGCGCAAGCTCCTCCATGGCGCTACGATTTCCGCCCCGGAGACCACCTGACCTATCGCTACACTTTCCACCGAAAAGTTCAAAACGACGGGGATGAATACCAACTCGAGTCGCGCTTTCGCACGGTTGTGCTGGTTGTCGCATCGGGCCCAGACAAGATCGTTCTAGGCTTCCAGCGCAACCGTGAGGCGGCCGACATGACCGAATACCGCTCCAAAGGCAAAGACCGCCTCGCCAAAGAAAGGATCGATTTCCAGAATCGCATGCAGAAGCGTCCTTCACACTTTTCCGAAGGCATGGAAATCTCTCCCACCGGCGAGCCGCGCTATCCCTGGGAGATCGCGCGCGAAACGTCCAGCAACCTGATCCGAGCCTTGCACGAGGTGATGAGCCTTCCGCCCGCCACGATCGCCAAGGGAGCAACCTGGCATAGCAACTCTGAGGTCGGCCTGGATTTCCGGTGGGTTGGTGACGAATCCATCCACGACAAGATTTGCCATCGCATCGAGGCCAGCACGCCCGACGGATCGCTCAAATTGACCTACTGGTGGTCGCCCGAATCGGGAGTGATCGAGCGCGTGGATTATGAAGCCAACTATCGGAACTCCGGCCCGTACCAGGAAACCGCGAGGATGGAACTGGAATCGCGCGTGCGCGACGAACCGATTGAGAGCTGGCTCGCATCGGCCGACACGCGTCTCGCCGCGCTACAAGCGCTCCTGCAAACAAACACGACACCAATCACTTCCGCGCAACTATCTTCGTCTCTCACTTCCGGCCAAACGGCCGCGCAGTCGCTCGCGCTCGCTGTTGCGCTGGCGCGCAAAATCGATCTACCCTCGGACACCCTCAACCAACTCCGGCAAAGCGGAAGCTCGTTGGTGCAAGCTCAACTCAAGCTGCTCTCTGAATCCTCGCCAACGAACCCCTCGTCATCACTGTCACCATCACTCGACGAATGCCACCGCGCTTTGCCCGCGAAGTCGCCTCCGATCAAGCGCGGCACAGTCTTCGAAGTCAGCCCATCCACCAAAGACAACCCGGCAATCTCCTATTTGCTCCGTATCCCGCTGACCTATAGCGAGGCGCGCCCCTCGCCGCTGCTGGTCGTCTTGAGCGGAGGAGCCGGTTTCGCCATGGATGGCATGAATTCCTCGGACGACGCCGTTTCCACGACGGACTATCTCGTGCTCTACCCGCAAGCCGCCGCTTACTGGTGGACGCCGGAGGTCGCCCGCCGTTTCGACATCGTTCTCCGCGATGTCCTCGAACGCTACAACGTGGACCGCGATTGCATCTACCTCACCGGCTTCAGCAACGGAGGCACCGGCTCACTCTACTTCGCCACGCTCTGGCCCCACCGCTTCGCCGCGGTTGTTTCGTTGATGGGCGCAGGCCAGTGCAACGAACAGGTGAAAGCCGGACTGCCAAATCTCAGAAATCTCCCGCTGCTCTTTGTTCACGGAGAGAATGACCCGCGCATCACTCCCGATTGCTCGACCACAACGCACGCCGCGCTGACCGAACTGAATCCCGCCGTGAAACCAGAATTGAAAATCCTGCCCAACCGCGCCCACGACATCACGCTCGATTCCGACGACGGCCTCGCATTGGCCTTTTTCAAAGACAAAGTACGCAACCCATTCCCGCGGACCGTCGACCTCATCGAAACGGATGCGCTGGCCGCCCGAGCCTACTGGGTGGAGATTCTAGACGGCAAGCCCGGCAAATCCGACATCGACGCCCGCATAAAACCCGACAGCGCCGGCAGCCTGATCGAGATCCACAGCCACGACATCAAAAGCATTCGCCTGCATCTGCGCCCGGAGTTATTCCCGAAGCCGGGTGACATTCGCATCGTGTGGAACGGTAAGAAAGTATTTACTGGGGCCGTGCGGGATGATTGCTCACTCGCATCGACAGCGAGAGCGACCGCGGACCCGAAACTCGATCTGACCGACACGCGCGTTCTAACGCTTCCCTGATCGCGATGGTAAGGTCTTTCGGCACTTCCGGCCCTTGAATCTCCGCGCGCCCGGCGTTACAGTGAAATTGCTCTCGCGGTTCTCCCGTCCTTCTCACTCCTCACCAGCAACTTGCGCGTAATAGCTGCAGTATGTGTGCAACTAAAGGCGGTCGGCGGAAGGTGCCCACAATATGTGGTGTTTTATCACTTGACCCGTCCCCGTATTCGCCGTTAGAGTTGGTCAAAAGCGTGGGTGACGTTCCCGCAGTTTGAGAGCAGGTTCGGGAGCGGCATCCAACCAGACGACCCTGGGGAACCTCGGTAGTTAACATAGAGTTAACCGCCCGGTCCCGCAATTTGCAGCGCACTCCAGCCAGCGCAAACCGAGTCTGTGGACATCTATATTTTTGCAGTCCACCTGCGTATTGAGTACGAGGGGAGCCACATTGCTCAAACTGAAGAAGCTGCAAATTCTGGGATTCAAGTCGTTCTGTGACCGCACCGAGCTGAAATTCCACGGCGAAGGCATTGCCGCGATCATCGGCCCGAACGGCTGCGGCAAGTCGAACATCGCCGACGCCATCTCCTGGGTGCTCGGTGAACAGTCGGCCAAGTCGCTGCGCGGCTCGCGCATGGAAGACGTCATTTTCGCCGGGACCAACGGCCGCAATCCGACCGGCATGGCCGAAGTTTCGCTCACGCTGATCGATCCCGAAATCTACGGCGGCCCTGACACGAACGCGCCGACGGAAATCGAAATCAAAGACGACCTGCCGAGCGAAGAAAACTGGGACGAGGCCGAGATTCGCGCCAAAGCCGCCGCCGAAACCGAAGTCGCCGTCGAAGAAGCGCAGCCGGGGAAAACCGAAGAAGTCGAGGGCGAAATCGCGACCGCCGCTCCGACTGGCGAAGCAGCCGAAAGCAATTCCGACGTCGACGCCGCCGTAGCAGTAGCTGGCCCGCAAGTTGTTTTGAAAATCCGCCGCCGCAAGTTCAACCAGCAACAGCACCATGCCGGAGAAATTTCCGTGACCCGCCGTCTGTTTCGCAGCGGCGACAGCGAATACCTGCTCAACGGAAAACTCTGCCGCCTGCGCGATATTCAGGAACTCTTCATGGGCACCGGCCTCGGCCCTGAATCCTACGCGCTGATCGAACAGGGGCGCATCGGCCAAATCTTGAGCAGCCGTCCCACCGATCGCCGCGCGATCATCGAAGAGGCGGCTGGCATCACCAAGTTCAAAACGAAGAAGCGTCTCGCCGAAGCGCGCCTCGAAGACGCGAAGACCAATCTCAACCGCGTCAACGACATCTTCGAAGAAGTGACGCGGCAGATGAATTCGCTGAAGCGACAGGCCAGCAAGGCCGAGCGTTATGCCAAGCTCCGCGAAGAAATGCGGGCCAAACTGCGCGTCGTGCTCGCGAGCAAATTCGCGCAGATGGATCAGGAAAGCGTCGCGCTCGAAGGTAGTCTCCAGCAACTTGGCGAAGAAATTCGGCTGCAATCAGAGAGCGTGCAACAATCCGAAGCCGAGCACAGCGAGCGCACACAGCGCGGTTACGCCATCGAAACCGAGACCCGGCAAAATCGCGACCGCCTGAGCCAAATCGCAATCGAAGGCGATCGCGGCAAGGCGCGCATCCGCACCAACGAAGAACGCTGCGCGGAATTGATCGTTCGTCTCGCTTCGGCGGAAACGGAGTTGGCGCAGGCGCAAAACCGGCTTGCCGCCCTTGAAGAGGAGCGCGACGGCCATCGGCGCGTCCTCGACTCCGCCGCGGCCGATCTCGCAGACGCGCAGCGTGAACACGACCTCAGCCTCCAGGAAACGGCCCACGCCGCCATCAATCTGGCGATGCTTGAAGGCGAGCAAGAGGGCCATCGCACGTCGATTCTCAAAGCGGTCGGCAGCGCTTCGAATCTGCGCAATCAGCTCACGCAATCGCAAGAACGCCTCGCCGGCATTGGACGCGAAGAGCAGCGCCTGCAATCCGAGGTCGCAACCGCTTCCTCGCAATCGGAAACCTTCGGCGGACAGCGCGGCCAGATCGCGATGGAATTCGAGAGCGTCTCCGAGCGTCTCAGTGGCCTCGGCGCCGAGATCACGAGCTTGCGCGAGACGCTCGCGGCAAAACGCGCCAACGAAAACGACACCAAGAAGCATCTCGACTCGATCCGGGCGGAATACGCCACCGCACTCGGCAAACGCGGATCGCTCGAAGCCGTCATCGCCGAGCATGGCTACTCCACTGAATCGGTCCGCCGCCTCTTTCAGTCCGGCGCCATGCAAGGAGGCAACACGCCCGCCGGAGTGCTCGCCGATTTCCTCGAAGTCGAGCCGCGCTACGAGCGCGTGGTCGAAGACTTTCTCCGCGACGAACTCAACTATGTCGTCGTGAAGTCGTGGGGAGCGGCCGACGAAGGTCTGCGCCTGCTTCGGTCCGATGTAAACGGACGCGCGACTTTCCTGGTGCATCCCGAAGATTCGCAAGCCAAGTTTTCGTTCGTCGCCGATCAGAGCCAGCACTACGCTCCGGTCAACGACACGGTGATTCCACTGAAGAACTCGATTCGCGTACTCAACGGGTTCGGCAAGTCGCTGGAAGTGATCCTGCCGAAGCTTGGCAACGGATACATCGTGCCCGATCCAGCGGCCGCGCGCGAACTCGCGCTTTCGAGTCCCGACGCGTTCTTTCTCTCGCAGACGGGCGAGTGCTTCCACAACGTGACCGTCACCGGCGGCACACAGCGCAGCGAGGGCCCGCTGTCGATGAAGCGCGAGTTGCGCGACGTGATGCGCCTGCTCGAAGAGTTGGAGCGTGCTCTCCGCGAGACGGAAATGCTGGCGCTCACGCTCGGCCGCGAAATCAAAGAGCACACTTCCCTGCTCGATCGTCTCGAAGATGAGAGGCGCGAGGCCGAGAAACAGGCGATGACTTCCGGCCATCTGCTGAAGCAACTGGATGGCGAGATGTCGCGCGTGCGCGAACGAATTGTCGTCAGTGAACGCGAACTGCAGCGGCTTGTGGCAGAGCGACTGGACCAGGAAAACTTGATCCAGTCGCGGCAGGCGGAACTGGGTTCCATCGAAGAAGCGCGCGCCCTGTTTGAGCAACAGCTCGCCGCCGGACAAGATCGTCTCGTCGTCCTCCGCACCCAGCGCGACACCGCAGCCGAAACTACATCGCAGCGTGCCGCACGCGTGGCTACTTTAGAAGAGCGCCACCGTTCGGCGACGACGCTGTTGCAGCGCATCGAGACGCTGGTTGCCGAAATGCGCGAGCGCGCAGGCACTTTGCAATCGCAAATGGAATCGGCGACTACAGAAATAACGCAGCGCCAGAACGAAAACACGTCGCTCGCCGCACAGCTTATCGAGTTCGAAGCCGAGCGCAATGCCGGAGAAGCCCGCGAAGGCCTGCTCCAGCTTGAATCCGAACAAGTCCGCGCGCGGCTCGCGGAAATCGACGAACAGCTTCGTTCCACGCGTCAGCAACTGGATCTTGCTCGTGACCGGCGCGGCGAACTGTCGGCGATTGCGGCCAAACTGCAATCCGATTTGCAGCATCTCGCCGACACCTGCCTGAACGATCTCGGCATCGAACGCCCAATCCTGATGGCGGATACGACCATCACTCTGGTTGCTGCCGACGAGCTTGCTGCCGAAGATCAGGCACAGCGCGAAATGCGCGCCCGCCTCGACGCCATGGGTCCCGTCAACATGATGGCTCTCGAAGAATATAAAGAGACGGCCGAGCGCCATGAGTTCCTCTCCACTCAAAGAAAAGATCTGCTCGACGCCATCGAAAACACCGCGGCAACGATCAAGGAAATCGATCAGGTCTCGCGGCAGAAATTTGAAGAAGCATTCAACAAGATCAACGAGAACTTTCAGGCCACCTTCCGCAAACTCTTCGGTGGAGGCCACGGCTTCATGCGTCTCACCGACCTCGAAAACAGCGCGGAGAGCGGCATTGACGTCGTCGCGTCACCTCCGGGAAAGAAACTGCAAAACGTGCTTCTGCTCTCCGGCGGCGAAAAGGCGCTCACTGCGCTGGCGCTGCTGGTCGGCATCTTCCAGTACACGCCGAGTCCATTCTGCATCCTCGACGAAGTCGATGCCCCACTCGACGAGTCAAATATCGCGCGCTTCACTGAACTGGTCCGGGAGATGAGCGTGCAGACGCAGTTCATTCTGATCACGCACAGCAAGCGAACCATGAGCATCGCACCGGTACTCTACGGCGTAACGATGCAGGAGCCGGGAGTGTCGAAGCTGGTATCGGTAAGGTTTGGGGCGGCGTAGGCGCGGCCACTCTTTACGCGAGCGACAACTAGGGGGCCAAACGCCGCATTGGACCAAAATCGTGGGTGCGTTGAGCATCTTACCTGCCCTATATGTCTGGCTTTGGATATTAGGGCCCAAGGCCTGGCTTGCAAGTTATCCGGGGAAGCCTTTCATGGTTCTGACAGGAGTCTTGTGCGCCATTCCGTTGTCTATTGTGGTCGCGGAGCGCGGTTCCCGAATTTGGTACGGGGTTACTGCCATCTCGATCGGAACCCTTCTGTTCGTGGGTTTCCGATTGCATTGATTCTGCAGAAATTTGGAGCAGTGCGGCACAAATCTGGCGGCGAAATCTTACTTGCTTGGCGGAAGTAGTCATCGAGAGAGGTAAAGTTGAGAAGGGAGAGAGACATATACGGCACATCTTCTATCCTGTATACAACCGATGTATAATGTACTCATTATGTCAGAATCTTCCGTCCTCACCCTCCGCCTGGAAGCCAAGCTCAAGAACAAGCTCGACCGTTTGTCGAAATCGATGAACCGCAGCCGCTCGTTCGTTGCCGCTCAAGCAATCGAGGAATATGTCTCCGTCAACGAATGGCAGATCAGCGAAATCAAGAAGGGTCTTGCCGAGGCCGACGCCGGCGACTTTGCCAGCGAGGAGGAAGTGCAGCGGGTGCTGAAGAAGTGGACGAACCGTGCGCGTTGAGTGGTTGCAGGCAGCGATCAACAATTTGGACGCTTTAGCGGAGTATATCTCGCGCGACAATCGAGCCGCTGCCGAGAGAACCGTTGCGGCCATTCGGGGTGCTGTACAGGATATTGAGCGGTTCCCATCTTCAGGTCGCCCCGGTCGGATATCTGGCACTCGCGAATTAGTCGTCTCGGAAACGCCCTATATAATTCCTTACCGTGTGCGGGGCGATGTTGTGCAGTTGATCCGTGTCTTCCATGCCGCCCGCAAATGGCCCAGCCAGTTTTGAAACCGTTGAGCAGTCGAGTGACAGCACAAATATTCCTGCGCTCCGTCCTTGACGACGGAGTGGTTTCTTTGCTTGGTACCAGCGCCGACTCGCAACCTCTTTTTCCAGAGCCTTCCTCAGTTTTTCCACACACCGCTCGAGCGAAAACCAGCGCCAGGCTGGGCTTCTGCTTTAAACTGAATCTGTCAATCCTTTTCGATTCGGCGCTGTCTTGTCGCACTCGACCCCTCTGAGGAAAGCGTTGACAAATCTTTAGCGGCGGCTAGAATACGCAAAGTTTTCTCCCGGTGATTTTTGAATATGAGCCCCCAAATTTTAGATCCCGTATCTGCTGCGCACCGACTACTCCGACCTCAAACTACACGCCAGCGGCAAAGTGCGTGACGTCTATGAACTCGATCCCGACCACCTGTTGTTCGTCGCCACCGATCGCATCTCAGCCTTCGACTACGTACTCGCGACCGGCATTCCGCACAAGGGCCGCGTCCTGACGCAGATCTCCCTGTTCTGGTTCGACTTCCTCAAAGACGTCGTGCCCAACCACTTCGTCACCGCCGACGTGACCCAATACCCGGCTGCGATTCGCGCACATGCCGACGAACTTCGCGGGCGTTCGATGATGGTCATGCGCGCCGAAATGTTCCCCGTCGAGTGCGTGGCGCGCGGCTATCTCTCTGGCTCGGGATGGAAAGAATACAAAGCATCGGGCACGGTGTGCGGCATCAAACTGCCGACCGGACTGAAGGAGTCCGATCCGCCTGCCCGAGCCGATTTTCACGCCGGCGACCAAGGCAACGACCGGACACGACATCAACATTTCCTTCGAGGAGATGTGCAAGCTGGTCGACCCGAAATTGAGCCATCAGCTGCGCGATCTCACGCTCGGCATCTACAAGAAGGCGGCGGATTACGCGCGGCAGCGCGGCATTATCATCGCCGACACCAAGTTTGAATTTGGACAGACCGCCAAGGGCATCACGCTGGCGGATGAAGTACTCACACCGGATTCCTCGCGCTTCTGGCCGGCCGACAGTTACCAGCCGGGCAAAGCGCAAGATTCCTACGACAAGCAATACGTACGAGACTACCTCGAAGAAATTCGCTGGAACAAACAACCGCCCGCGCCAGCCCTCCCCCAGGAAGTTGCGCTGCGGACGAGTGAAAAGTACCTCGGGGCCTATCGTCAGTTGACGGGACGCGAGTTGGAGATTTAGCCCGCGGAGCTCTGGCCGCTTCGTGCCTTTATCCTGAGCTTCCATCATGAGCATCGCGGACTGGGTCATTATTGCGTTTCTTGCGTTTTCCGTGGTCGCGGCAGCCATCGCGGGCTTCTTCCATGAAGCCTTCAAGGTCGCCGGCTTGGTTGCGGGATACCTGCTGGCCGCGTGGCAATATCACCGCCTAGCGGACTGGTTCGCGCCCCATTTAAAATCGCCATGGGTTGGCGAGATCGCTGCTTTCCTGCTTATTTTCTTCGCGGTCATGATTGTTGCCGGCCTTGCGGGGCGGGCCGCGCGCTGGTTGATGAAGAAGGCCGGACTGACCACAATCGACCGTGTACTGGGCGCGGTGCTCGGCTTGGCGCGGGGCGCATTGGTAGTCGCGATCGTGCTCTTGGCGATGACCACGTTCGAGCCCGCAGCGAGGTGGCTCGGAGGATCGGAATTGGCTCCGTATTTTCTGGTGGGCGGACGGGCCGCAATCTGGCTTGCGCCCTCCGAATTACGGCAACGGTTTTACCAGGGCTTGGATTACATGCGGCAGGCGCATGCGGCGGGCGCTCGCATCAATCGCTAGTGGAGTAATCGCTAGTCCAGCCGGAAATCGTCCGGCAACATCAGAAATTCGTTGTGCAGATAAGAAACGAGGCAGCAAGTGAAAGATCAATTGGAAGCACTCATTCTTCAGATGTACAAGAGCAACATTCTTTATTCCGAAGCAGTCCGCGAATTCAAGAAGCGCTTCATCGTGACCGTGCTCGAAGAGAACCGCGGCAACCAGTGCAAGGCCGCGCGGCAACTGGACATGCACCGCAACACGCTGAGCCGCATCATGCAGGAACTCAAGATTGACGTTCGAGCCATGCGTGCCGGAGGCAAACGTCCGCCGCGCAGCGCTCGCCCGGTCGCCATGGAGCGAAAGCAAGTCCGCTAGCGCGCGCACTCCCCCACACCAAATAAAAGGGCGGTCCCGTTCAGGGACCGCCCTTAGTTTTTTCTGAGACTGGCTCTTAGTGTGCAGCAGGCTTCCTGTGGACGGGCGGCTTCGGCTTCGGCTTCGAGGTTACGAGCAAAGCTCCATCGTTCATGGTCATCACAAAAGGCTTGGCCACATAGGAGACAGGCGTTCCCTGGAACTGGAAGTCCGCATCCACCGCAGGCATGCTCGCCTTCGGAATCACCGCGCCCATGGTCAAGTCAATATCCGCGCGCTTGGCGTCGATATCGTCGGAGCTTCCGGCGAGCATCAGCTTGGTCGTGGTCTTGTCGGTGGAGTCGATGCTGATCACGTAACCCACCATCTGCAGCGGCTTCCCTTTCAGCACGGTCCACACCTTTTCGGCGTCTTCAGGAGTGCCTTCGGAAAGAACCATCTGCCACTCCGCGAAGCTCATCTCTTCCACTTTCTTACTTTTCACAAGATCAGCGGCCTGCTCGGCGGGAGTCGGGGGCACGTACTTCTTGATAGTGAAGCCAGCCGGCGGCAACTTCGTCGTCGCCGTCGACGCTAGCAAGTCACTCCATCCCTCGTCGCTGCCGTGATACTTGGTATACCGGCTGAGGCCAAACTTTGCGATCTGAGCTTTCCCCGCGCCCAGTGCCAGGTTCGAGGCACGCGCTATGAAGAAAAGTCCGTTGACATCGTCTTCCGCCGGACCCGGGGATAGATACCCGAGCGCCAGATCGTAAACGTCGAGCAGATTATCCGGATCGGCTTCAACCGCGGCTCGCAGCAATTTCTCGGCCTTGGCAAAGTCCTTGGGCTGGCCCGCAGGTTGAGTCGCGGTGGCTTGGTACGCAGCCAGTCCAGCCGCACCATCAAATATCACCGTGGTCTGGGCCTTAAGCTTCTGCCAATCGGCATCGGAGGTTCCAAACGGCTTGGTTGCCGTCTGCAAGCACTGCAATCCTTTGTCACCACTCTGCCCGGCGTCGGCAAACTTCTGCTGCGCCTGATTCGCGTACGCGAGGAGCGCCAGCGCCCGGATGTTGCAGGCGTTTGCGGCTAACACTTTCTGCGCCGTCTCGATCGTCTTCGGCTGGTTGTTCGTCGCCTGGTAGGCGCCCATCAAAAGTTCCAGCGCATCTTCCTTCATCACGCTGTTCGGATACTGGGTCAAGAATGCTTCCAATCCACTAACCTTGGCTGCCGGGTCGGTCTGCTGCACCGCGCCCACGTAGGCGTTGTATTCTGCCGGATCTTTGATCTCTTTTTTCTGGGGTGCGGGTGCGCTGGCCTGCGGAGCGGCTTGGGCCGGCGCGGCAGTGGTTTGCGCGACGGCGGTAACTGCGGCTACCAGCAACATCGCGAGAACAATCTTCTTCATTCCTGTGGCTCCTTCACTCATCGGGGAAACTTGGAGTTGACTCACTTGCTACGGCTTGCGATCAATATCAATGCTGCCGAACGTCTCACACTTCCAGAATCCGTGCTTCTGAGAATCGCCTTTTTCGTCACTTTTCTGTCGGCGACGAGGTCCGAATTCAATGCTCCGGCGATCAATCCTCTGACACCTAACATTATTCCGGTGTGCGGATTATAAGGATGTACTCCCCCTAAGGCAAGCGGCTTGCTCACTTTGCCCTTGCCAGCTTAGATGCCGAAAGACGCAGCACCGTTTACGAGGCAATTGGTGTCGCGCACAACGCAGATGACGCCGCAAAATCAGACTGCGACAGCTCCGGACTACAATAGCGCAAGCGAAATCGTCCGAGGAGCCCTTGCGTGACCGAAACCGTATCAAACCTGCCTTTGGCCGGCCAAGTATCCGTCGTAACCGGCGCTGGGCGTGGCATTGGCCGAGCCATTGCCCTCAAACTCGCCGATCTTGGCGCCCGCGTCGTACTCTGCGGACGCATCCGCGCAGCGCTCGAACAAACCGCCGCCGCCATCGAAAACATCGCCCACAATTCCGGCCGGAGTTCCGTCATCGAATGCGATGTCACTGATCGTGGTTCGGTGGAGTCGATGGCAGAGCGTGTCGAACGCACCTTCCACCGCGTGGACATTCTGGTGAATAATGCCGGAATCGGCGGCCCGGGAGGGCCGTTGCATCAACTCGCGCCCGACAGTTGGGAGCGCGTGCTCAATACAAATTTGCGCGGCGTCTATTACTGCATCCGTGGCCTGGCGCCGTTGATGATTCAAACTTCAAAGGACAAGGCCCGTGGCGGCCACATCATCAACATCTCGTCGCTCGCGGGCAAGAACGCGCTGCCCAATGGAGCGGCGTACGCAGCCTCAAAATGGGGCCTCAACGGATTGAGTTATTCCGTAGCCGAAGAACTGCGTGCCCACAACGTGCGCGTGTCGGTCGTCTGCCCCGGATCGGTGCATACCGAATTCAGCCCGCATCCCGGAAAGAACGAAGAAAAAATGCTGCAAGCCTCGGACGTGGCGCACGTCGTAGCCATGCTCGTGACGCAGGCGCCCCAGAGCTTTGCGAGCGAAGTGCTGCTGCGTCCAACGCAAAAGCCGTGACGGGCGACGAATTTGACCCACCCAGTTGCGGTTTTTTGAGAATAATTTAAAGATTAAGGAACCTTAGTCACGATGAAGTTGAAGTTGCCCGACGGTTTATTCAAGGCCTACCTGTTTGACTGCGACGGCACCATCGCCGACTCGATGCCGCTTCACTACGTAGCCTGGAACAAAGCGCTCGCGGAATGGGGATGCGATTTCAGCCAAGACCTCTTCTATGCCTGGGGCGGCATGTCTGTGGTTGAAATCATTGGCACGCTCAATCGAGAACGCGGCATGAGCATGCCGGTGGCGGATGTGGCGCAGCGAAAAGAGGAACTGTATTTTGACAACCTACCTTCGCTTAAGGCCATTCCGTCGGTGTTGGAACATATTGAAGAGAGTTACGGTCGAATCCCGCTTGCGGTGGTTTCCGGGAGCACGCGGGAATCGGTAACAGCGTCGCTCGAAGCCCTCAATCTCCTCGATAAATTCGAGACTCTGGTGTGCGCTGGGGACTACGAGAAAAGCAAGCCCGATCCCGAGCCGTTTTTGATCGCCGCCAAACGGCTCGGCGCCGCGCCGGCAACCTGCCTGGTGTTTGAGGATTCGGACATGGGCATACAGGCGGCAACTGCGGCTGGTATGGCGTCGGTGAAAGTGCCCATCACTCGGACGACCGAGACCTGAGGGTTTGTCTGAGAACTCGCTTCAGTCCCAAGAACTTCTAACAAAACCCGGTCTTCAATCGAGGAAGTGCCCAGTGTTCAACACACCTTTCTAGCCAATTGCCAGGATGCTAAGGCTGTGAGCGGCTCTTTGCTTCCAGAAGCCTTGTGGAATCTGATTCAACCGCTGCTGCCCTCCTTCCCGCGTCGGTTCAGGGTGGCAGACCCCGCTTGCCGGACCGTGCTTGTCTAACCGGGATTCTGTTCGTCTGGGATTCTGTTCGTCTGGGATTCTGTTCGTCTGGGATTCTGTTCGTCTTCCGCAGTGGAATTCCCCCGGAGATGCTGCCACAGCAACGCGGCTGCGGTTCTGGCATGACCTGCCGGCCGCGGTTGCGTGACTGACAAGATACCGGCGCCGGGCAACTGATCCATTTCTCCTTGCTGGACTGGCTGGCGCGCTATGGGCAGATTGATTGGCCGCGGGCAGTTGTGCATGGCAGCTCTGTAAGAGCGATGGTGCTGGGTAATGGAACGAACCTTCGTTTGACTGAATCAGTTCCGGCGCTCTCGCGTGCGCCACGAAAAGCGGACCGATATTCATGAGGCGTTCTTGTCTGCCGATTCATCCAAGCGCGGGTAACTAGGCAGCAGTTGGCTGAGCTTCAGAAGGTCCCGCTAGCAGCCTTTGACCTCAATGGACGGCAACGGGAGACGTATCCTGCGGGAGGGCTTTGATCGCTGCCCGGGCTTCATCCAGCGTGTTTAGAAAATAACGGTGCTTCGGACTCAGCTTCACCAGTTGCTCGAGTATTTCCTGTGCCTGTGCTAGGTGCCGGCGCGCCAGATCCGGTTCATGAATCTGGGCGGCAATTCTTCCCAAATAAATGAGAGTGGTCGCATGGTCGACTGCGTTTGATTGGGAGTCGGGGTCCCGAACCGCCACGTCACGGTATATTGTGTCCGCCCGCTGCAAAAACGAGGCGGCCTCTCTCGGCGAGTGCATGAGATAAAGAACCAGGCCCGTGGTCAAATTGGTAGACGCGAAGTCCGCAGTTGCCTGCACATTGTCCTTGTCGGACTTCATCATATTTTCATCAATCGCGACTGCCCTTCGGCATTGGCTTCGCACTTCTGAAAAAAGGCCCGCATAAGCCAGGCATTTACACAACTCCTCGCTATCGCTTCCGATATATCGTTGCACATAAGTGTTGTGCGGATCGTCGGCCGCGAGTTGGTCCGCCAAAGCAAGCGCTTTTCGAGTTTCACTGGCCGCGTCCGCGTACTGCCGGTCAAATTTCAGAGCTGTACCCAGCCAGCTATGCGCTCGCAATACGCTGCGACGCGACTGGAAGCTGGCTGGACTGGCATCGAGCGAAGCCTGGCTCATCGCCAGCGCCCGCTGCATATAGGCGACGGCTGCTGCATGGTCGCCGAGCCAGATCTTCAAGTCGCCGATGGCGATCAGCGAACTGCCCACGGCAGACCTCAGCTCCTCGGAATCATGCTTCGACTGCAATCGTTCTTCGATTTCCAACCGTTGTCGTTGCAGGTCCAGCGCTCGATCGAGATCCCCACGTTCTTCGTAGACCGCCGCGACGTTCGACATCGACCCGAGCAAATCGAATTGTAGGCTCATATCCTCAGGGTTTGAGGACGCCAATCTCCGGCGAATTTCCAACGCCTTCTCGAAGAGTGTGTCCGCCTGCTGCAGTGATCCTGCCCCGCCGGTATGGGGATGAAAAGCCTGGCTCTGGATTTGTCCCAGACGCTCATACGCGGCAGCGAGATCACGCAGAGTCGCTGGGTCGTCATGCGCCTGCGCCGCGATTTGGTCAAGGTACTCCAAGGCACGGCGTACAACCAGTGCACGCGCGGCCGTGGAACCGGGTAAGTTCTCAATGGAATCATGAAACTCGAACAGCAACGAATTGGTCAACTTGCGCAGGGATTCGAAACGCTGCTCCGCGCGGGCTTGCTGCATCCGTGCGATGCGGGCCTCGCGAATAATCGCCGCCGCTCCAGCCACGACTACCAGCGCGAGAGCCGCTGTGGCTGCCATTGACAATTTATTGCGCTTAATGAATTTGCCGCTGCGATAGCTGAAAGTGCCGCGGCTGGCCGACACTGGCAAGCCCAGCGCGTACGACCGCAGATCTTCAGCAAAATCCTGCGGCGATGCATAGCGCATCTGCGGTTCCTTGCGTAGCGCTTTCAGCAGGATCTGATCGAGATCGCCGGACAGCGTCCGCGTCAACTTCTCGGAACCGGAGTTCCTGGGCCCAGATTGTCGCACAGCCGTGCTCGGCTTCTCCGGCTCGACTTCACAAATAGCCTGCGCCAAATCGTAAGGGGAGTTCGTGTCCAAACGATAAGGCAACCGTCCAGTCAACAAGCGGTAGAGGACAATGCCCAGCGAATAGACGTCGGTAGCCGTTGTAATTGCCTCGCCGCGAAGCTGCTCAGGGCTGGCATATTGCGGCGTCATGATGCGCTGCGCGGTAACCGTGGGGTCGGCTCCCGGAGAATAGGTTTCCGGGCTCAGAATAGTCGCAATGCCGAAATCAAGCAGTTTGGGGATGCCCTCGGCTGTCACCAGAATATTGCTGGGCTTAATATCACGGTGCACGACCAAGCGTTGGTGGGCGTACTGCGCCGCCGAACAAACGCTCTCGAAAAGATCAAGGCGAGCGGCCACTCCCAGATTGCCTTCAATGCAATACTCATCGATGGGCTTGCCCTCGACCAGTTCCATGACAAAGTACGGATGGCCCTCGTCGGTTGTGCCGCCGTCGAGCAGGCGGGCGATATTTTCATGCTCGAAGCCGGCCAGAATCTGACGCTCTTTCCGGAAGCGGGCATAAACAGACTCCGTGTCCAGCCCTTGACGCACGAGTTTAATCGCAACCTGCTTCTCGAACTGGTCATCCGCGCGGACCGCGCGGTAAACGTCCCCCATCCCGCCTACGCCCAACTTTTCGACGATACGGTATTGGGCGATCCGCACGCCGATCATCTTGTCGGCTTTAGGGGCGTCGTGAGAACAGAGATCGTGCGCCATGGCTGCGGCAACAAGCTGCAGCGCCGGTTTGTCGATGATTCCTCCGGACTTCTGGGCATAGGCGATGAGTGATTGGACTTCACGACGAAGAACATGATCGCCTCCGCAAGAGCGCTCGAGGAAGGCCGCTCTCCGGTCTTCCTCTTGTTCCATCGCGGCGTGATAGAGCTGTTCGAGGCGGCTCCAGCGCTCAGGTTGCATGGCGTTGCCCTTCGTCTATCTCGCGCAATAGCCAGGCCCGCGCCATGCTCCAGTCCCGCATCACCGTATCGGGGGAGACCTTCAACACTTCGGCAGTTTCTTTCACGGTCAGACCACCGAAAAAACGGAGTTCCACCACGCTGCTCTTTCTCGGATCCTCTACTGCCAGTTTGGTCAAGGCATGTTCCAGGTCCATCAACTGCGCGGGCACGTCGGGGGAAATAATGAGGCCTTCATCCAGCGCAACTCTGCTATCGTCTCCGCCGCGTTTCAGGGAGTCGTGGGAACGGGCAAAGTCGATGAGGATGCGCCGCATCAGCCGGGCGCAGACGGCAAAAAAGTGAGCCCGATCCTGCCACTGCACGCTCCGGAAATCCACCAGGCGCAAGTAGACCTCATGGATGAGTGCCGTAGCCTGCAGGGTGTGACCTTCATTTTCGCGGGACATGTGGCGTCGCGCTAGACGGTGGAGTTCCTGATAAACCAGGGGGGTAAGTTGTTCCAGGGCGGATTGATCCCCCTGTCCCCAGGCGCGAAGCAGTTCGGTGATTTCAGGAGACGGAGTGCGATCGGCGACCATGGGACCGTCACTGGCGGGGGAAGCCAGCCTACCACAACTCCAGCCCACCTCCAATGGCCCGTGCGTAGCGGCGGGCGCCCCTACCCAGCTGATTTCTTCGCAAACTTTGCCAGTTTCTGGCCTCACTTTCCGCTATCCCAAATAGAGCGGCCTTCGGGCCGTCCCGTGGGCTAGGGGACCCGCGGGACGGTAAGTGCCAGCATCTTGTCTTGCTTATATGAGATAGAGCGGCTGTGACCTCGGGCGGAGCGTGCGTGCGCGAAAGAAACAGCAGCAAACGCAGCGCACCATCACGCTGGCCGGTCTCGGGCTGGTCTTTATTTGCCCGCAAGTCCGGGTATTCAGGAAAAAGAGAGAACACGGAGAACTCGCCATGAAATGCAAAGGGATGTCAATACGAGCACTGCGGTTAGTCGGCCTCCTCGCAATCCTGTCCAGCACGATCTTGCTGGGACAATCTACCCCTGGAATCCGTCAGCCACTCGTCCCGAAAAGCGCGGCGCCGAACAGATTGTCTGGCGCCCTGAACCCAGCGGTCGTTGCCGGCATACCCGCCAATCAATTGGTTGCGAATTATGGCAAACTGCCCCTGAGTTTTGAAGCGAACCATGGCCAGGTGAACAGCGCGGTCAAGTTTCTGGCGCGTGGTCAGGGTTACTCGCTGTTCTTGACAGGCGGCGAAGCGGTGCTCACGGTGCGCAAGCCCCTCCCGGCAAACCAGCAGCCCAGTGAAACGGTCAAGCGGGCAGGGCTCGATAAGGTGGACGCTTTCCCGAAGTTACTCCGTCATGACGGCGTGCTCTTCCGTGACGACTCGAAAGCTACGGAGAGCATACGAAACGATGATTCGGAAACCGCGGCCGTGACGACTCTGCGCTTGCAACTGGCCAGCAGCAACTCCCAGGCAAGCGTCGAGGGCTTTGACGAATTGCCGGGTAAGAGCAACTATTTTATCGGCAACGATCCCCAGAAGTGGCGCACGAATGTTCCGACCTTTGCCAAGGTGAAGTATGAGGGAATCTATTCCGGCATCGACTTGGTTTACTACGGCAACCAGAGCGGGCAATTGGAATATGACTTTGTAGTAGCGCCTGGCGCTGATCCGAACCAAATTAGACTGAGTTTCGCGGGAGCAGACAGAATGCACGTCGACCCCGCCAGCGGCGACCTGCTGCTGAAGATAGGAAAAGAGGAGTTGCGCTTGCACAGGCCCGTTGCGTATCAGCCTGCTGGAGCGGCCGATGACAGCCAATCTGTGTTGGGAGAATCAAATGCCAAACCAAGAGCCGCGAATTCCGAACCTCGTTCCGCCAGGTTCGTGTTGCGGGGAAACAACCAAGTAGTTTTTCGCGTGGCGCGCTACGACCCCAGGCGGGCGTTGGTGATTGACCCAGTGCTCACATACTCCACCTATTTGGGTGGGAGCAAGTTGAACACCGGTAATGGCATCGCCATCGATTCTTCGGGCGACGCCTACGTGACGGGCTACACCAGCTCGACCGACTTTCCCACCCTCGATCCGTTGCAGGGCTATGGCATTGGTCCCTATAAGGCGTTTGTGACCAAGTTCGATGCCGCCGGCTCGGCTCTGGTCTACTCCACCTATCTGGGCGGCAATAATCAAGACATCGCTTATGCCATCGCCGTCGATTCCTCCGGCAATGCCTACGTAACGGGCCAGACTACCTCGACCAACTTCCCCACCGTCAATCCGTTCCAGGGAAGCATCGGTGGTAGCAATGACGGGTTTGTGACGAAATTGAATCCCACCGGCTCGGCGTTAGTCTACTCAACTTATCTGGGTGGCAGTGGCGTGGACTACGGCGATGGCATTGCCGTTGATTCCTCCGGCAGCGCCTACGTTACGGGGTTGACCGCATCAAACAACTTCCCCACTGAGAACCCTTTTCAAGCCAAACTCAGCGGCACAGGAGGGTACACAGACGCATTTGTGACCAAGTTCAATGCCGCGGGATCGGCCTTGGTTTACTCCACCTATCTGGGCGGCAGTGTTGCGGATCAAGGGATAGGAATCACAGTCGATTCTTCCAACAGCGCCTATGTGACGGGGTATACCAACTCGACCAACTTTCCAACCATGAACCCGTTCCAGGCCACGAACAAAGCCCCAGATGGGACGGCATTTGTGACCAAGTTCGATGCTGCCGGATCGGCCCTGGTCTACTCCACCTACCTGGGCGGCAACGGTTATGACTATGGAGACCGGGGCTACGGCATCGCCGTTGATGCGTCCGGCAGCGCCTACGTGACTGGCGTGACCGGCTCGACCAACTTTCCCACCGTCAATCCATTTCAAGGAACCTTCACTGCTGGCGAATATACAGCGTTTGTCACGAAGTTCAACAGCGCAGGCTCGAACCTGGTTTACTCCACCTACCTGGGCGGCAATTATGCTGACTTCGGTTACAGCCTAGCCGTCGATTCCTCCGGCGATGCGTTCGTTACGGGAACGACTCAGTCGACCAACTTCCCCACGGTAAATCCGATACAGGCGAACCTCTCTGGCTCGGGAGACATCTTCGTGACCGAGTTTGACCCCGCCGGATCGGCCTTGATCTTCTCCACCTATCTGGGGGGCAGTGTTAATTCGGGGGGGCTCGGCATCGCTATCGATTCCTCCGGCAGCGCCTACATCACTGGTGGAACGAACTCAACCGACTTCCCCACAGTGAATCCGTTTCAAGCCACTTGCCATGGCTGCGCCGCAGGGTACGAAGACGCGATTGCCTTGAAAATTTCCTCGAGCAGCGAGAGCGCGGCGCTAACCCTTTCCCCGACCACTCTGAAATTCGCTAGTCAGGCAATCAACACCACCAGCGCCACAAAAAAAGTGACATTGACCAGCACGGGCACGACGAACCTGACCTTGTCGGGCATAGCGCTCACAGGAGCCGAGGCCGGAGACTTCGCACAGACCAATAATTGTCCCGCGACTTTGGCGCCGGGAGGCAAGTGCACCATAAGCCTGACGTACACTCCAAGCGTTTTGGGTGCTGAGACCGCCAGCCTGGCTGTGACCGACGATTCATCGGGCAGCCCGCAAGACGTTCCCCTGTCGGGTACGGGTGAACCTCAAGTGAAATGGGCGCCTGCCTCGCTAACCTTTGCCAAGCAGGCAGTCGAGACCAGTACGGCCAAGGCAGTAACTGTGACCAATGATTTGCCCACGGCGCTGAGCATCGGCAGCATTACCGTCACGGGAGCAGATGCAGGTGATTTTGTGCAGACCAACACCTGCGGCAGCAGCGTAGCTGCGAAGGGGAAATGCACCATCTCGGTGACATTTACTCCGCAGGCGACAGGCGCGCGCGCGGCGACGCTGAGCATAAACGACAGCGCCAACAACAGCCCGCAGATTGTTTCTCTGACGGGGACAGGTGAGGAGCAAGTGACGTGGACACCCACGTCCATAACCTTTGCCGGCCAAACCGTAGGAACCACCAGCGCGGTGAGGAAAATAACTCTGACTAACAATCTGCCGGCGGCCCTGACCGTGGGCGAGATCGCCTTTACGGGAACGGATGCGCTCGACTTCGCGCAGACTAACACTTGCGGCAGCAGCGTCGCGGCAAAGGGGAAATGCATTATCTCGGTGACGTTTACTCCACGGGCCGCGGGCACGCGCACGGCGACGCTGAGCATAAACGACAGCGCCAACAGCAGTCCGCAGACGGTTTCCCTGACGGGCACAGGAAAGTAGCCGCGCGGGAGCGACGGGGACTCAAAGCATCACTGCATCCAATATCGGCCAAGGCCAAACTGGACTCACCTTGATCAGGCTCAGATTTCACCATCGGGGAGACGGTTCAATGTAGGAACGATCAATTGCTCCAATGGGCGAGTTCTTTCTCAACCACACTTCCGTTTGGCGGGGCCTGCCTGGTTACAATTTCCTATGACGCGCCTGCATCGGGAACCCCGCCAAGCGCCACCATCGCCTTTACCGACAACGCCGCCTTGAGCAACCTTACGAGCCCACGCTCAGCGGCTCCAGTTACACCCAGACTATCTTCCTATCTTCGCTCAATGGCGGAGGCACGACCGCTCCGCAGCCAACCGAGCCGCCGGCAAGTGTTCCCGCCTCCGATAACGAGACGGTCACGGTCACGGATACGTTCCCCGACGTGGCCGACTCCGAGACTATCACCGTGAATGATCAAGTCAGTATGATGGTGAGCCAGACGATCACTTTCGGTCCTGCGCCGACGGCGGTGGTGGGCGGCAGCGGCGCACTGAGCGACTGCAAGCTCGGGTCTGCCAGTATTACTCCGGCAACTTACACGTTTGCCAACCAACAGGTTGATACCACAAGTGCACCACAGAGCTTTACCTACAGCGACAGAGGCCTCGTATCGATTACCGTGCCACGGTTTTTTGCCGACCAGTGGTGCATGCCAGATCCTTTCGCGGAAACACTTAGTCAGATACAGGCAGATCACGATTTAGGACCCGCTCCGGAAAGATGCTTGAGCGGTTATGCGAGATTGCAGTGATTCTTGCGAGACAGCCCGGCACCTGCCGTGCGTAGGAAGGTTTTGTTAGACGTCTTTAAACAAATTATCAAACGCTGCCCGCGCATCGTTCGGACGCTGACTGCCTTTGCTGGAAGTCTCTTTTTCTACCATCACGCGGATCGAGAAGAACTGGCAGTCGTTGCGTTTATCTTTCGGAGAAACTCTGGCGGGGACTGGCTGACTGCATTCGAAGCGGCTCGAGGGGTCGAAGTGTTCGCATTGTTTGCAGGCATGCAGATCGAATCCGCATTTTGGGCATTGTCCGAGAGTCGCAGAAAGGTTCTGGAGGAGCGCACCGCATTCGGCACAGCGGGAGACGGTACGGGTACCGGGCATCTGGATGGGGCGCGGTCCAAAGGTGTTTTCTTTCTTGGGAGCGGACTTGGCCGAGTCCTTGTCGAATTCTCTTTTCTTTCCGGAGCCGGAATCCTGGTATCCACGCTGCCGGTATTTGGGGTCGGACAAAAAGCGCCTCCTGAAACCGCCTCATTCTCCGCCTTTGTGACGCGGCGCACAAGAGCTTGTTTGGGAACCGCCGGGCCAGCGGTAGATCCCCAGTAAGCGCGATACGGAGTCGATATCGCTACAGTGAGGGAAAACGGCCGGCTACCGTATTCGCCTGAATTGTCTTTCGCAAATTGCGGTGCTACCATCCGATACAGAGAGAACTTGAGGAGGTTGTCGATGGCGGATAGTGAAGGCAGCAACGGCTTCTTGTGGTTCCTGGCAGGGCTTGGGGTAGGAGCGGTCGTCGGAGTGCTGTACGCTCCGAAGTCGGGCGACGAGATGCGCGAGGTGCTGCGGTCGAAGGCGCAGGAAGGCAGCGAACGGGCGCGCCATCATGCCCGCCGCGCACGCGAACAGGCGAGCGAGTGGGCCGACCGCGGACGCGATGCATTGAATCAGCAAAAAGAGCAATTCCGTTCGGCGTATGAGGCAGGACGTCAGGCCTATAACGAGACGACGACCGCCGGCGCTGAGCCGTCAAAGAATATCTAGGGACTGACTCGGCAGGAGAAATTATGAACGACAATCTCCTAAGAATTTTCATCGCAGTGACGACGATTGCGATCGTGGGCCAAGCAGTGGCCCTGGTCGCTCTCTTTCTTACGCTCCGCAAGAGCAGCATCAAGATCGAGGCGCTGGCGACGGAGCTGACCACCAAAGCTCTGCCTGCGATGGAAACGGTACAGACCACGCTGGTCGAGCTGCGGCCGAAGATTGAAGTCATGAGCACGAACTTCGCCGAGTCGAGCAACATGGTGCGCAATCAACTGGCGCGCTTCGACGCGACGCTGACCGACGCTCTAGATCGGACGCGGCTTCAGGTGATCCGCGCGGATGAGCTTCTGAATCGCACCATGGACCGGGTCGAGGAGACGAGCGACGCGGTGCACAAGACGGTGATCTCTCCGCTGCGGCAGGTCAATGGGCTGATGGCGGCGATCAGCACCGGATTTGAAGTTTTTCTCGGCTCGAAAAGACGGCATCCGAAGAACGGCGACGGCGTGCCGCAAGACGAGATGTTTATCTAGCGATCTTTATTTAGCCTCGCGGGGCCGCGAGTGCCCTGGACGGGGCAAAGCCCCGTCACCACACTCAACCCCCTCACAATTCCCTTCTCCTTATTCATCGCCTCCGCCAGCCACGCGCGGGCTCTTCACATCCGGAACGTAAATCGGATGGATGTTTTGTTCCGCGGCCAACTTCTGGAAATTCGTGATGTCCGCGTTCTTGACCTGCTCCCAATTGGCTAAGAATTCATCGGCTTGCTTTTTCAGTTTGGCGAATTCCTCATATTGCGCCGCAGTTGGCGCCGAGTCGGCGAAACCAGCGACGCCGAGCGAGAGGTACGCCAGCTTGGCGTCGATTCCGGGAGCGTAGGCAAGAGAGTCTTCGCTGGCGCTGATCTTGAAGTTGATGAGGGGATCGCGGACGGCTATGAGTCTCGCGTCGAGCAGGTTCGCCCCATCAAACAGCGCCTTCGACGAATTGTCAGGGACGAGACGCTTCTTGAGTCCATCGAGTTGCTCGCGGACGTCCTGTATCTGATTGACAGCCGCGTAGACACGATCGAGTTGGTCGCGAAGATCGAGTTCCAGTTTGAACTGCTTCTCAAGGTCCGCTTGCGAGGTGGTGACCCGGGGATCAAGCTGCAGTTCGAAAGGAGCCGTCAGAGTCTTGCCGCTCGCCGTCAGGCGGACCTGATACTTGCCGGGAAGTGCCAGCGGCCCGCGCGCGCCATCGTTGTATTCCCAGAGGAAGTACCCCGGGACTCGCCTGGCATCGTCGTAGTGGAGATCCCAGACGAAGCGGTTGAGGCCGTCTTCGGTCTTGATCTGCTTTTCGGGCTTTTTGTCTTCAGGATCGAGCGGCTCTTCGAGCGACTCGACCTTGCTGCTCGAGTAGTTGCGAACGACGTTGCCCGCCGCATCGAGGATCTCGATCTTGACCTCGGCCTTAGGCGCTTGTTTGACGTAATAGTAAAACACTGCGCCATTCGGAGGATTCTTTCCGGCGAAAGAAAGCCGCGCCGGAGCCTCCGCAGAGTGGATGCGATAGGCGGTCGTGGGCTGATAAAGATGAATGTCTTCCGCCGCAACCGCATCGGTGAACTGGCGGAGTGGCGAGACGTCATCGAGGATCCAGAAGGCGCGTCCGTGTGTGGCCAATACCAGATCGTCGTTCTTGATGACCAGATCGTGGACGGGAGTGATGGGCAGATTGAGTTGCAGCGATCGCCAGTGGGCGCCGTCGTCGAAGCTGACGAAGACGCCGCGTTCGGTGCCGGCGTACAGAAGACCCTTCTTCTTCGGATCTTCACGGACAGCGCGGACGAATGATCCATCGGGAATGCCGGTGACGATCTTGCTCCAGGTAACGCCGTAGTCGGCCGTCTTGTAAATGTAGGGCGCGAGATCGTCGTTCTGATGACGATCGATTGCAACGTAGGCGGTACCGGCGTCGTGCGGCGAGGCTTCGATGAGGCTGACGCGGCTCCATTCGGGCAGGTCTTTGATGTTGGCAGTGACGTTGGTCCAACTCTTCCCTTCATCGCGAGTGATCTGGATGAGGCCATCATCGGTTCCGGCCCAGATCAGACCTTTGGCGACGGGTGAGGGAGCGATGGCAAACACAGTGTCGTAGTATTCGGTGCCGGTGTCGTCGATCGTGATCGGGCCGCCCGCGGCCTGCTGCTTCGACTTGTCGTTGCGCGTGAGGTCGCCGCTGATGGCTTCCCAGTGCGTACCCCCGTCAGTCGTTTTGAAGACGCGCTCGCCGCCGTAGTAAATCGTGTTGGGATCAAGCGGTGAAGTCACGATGGGGGCAGTCCACTGGAAACGGTGGTCGAGTCCGGCGGCTCCGCGCGCATCGCTCAGTTCGGGCCAAACGGCGATGCTCTTGATCTGGTTGGTGCGGCGATCGAAGCGGGTCAGGTTGCCCTGATAGTCGCCGGCATAGACGATGTTCGGATCGCGGGGATCGGGAGCGATGTATCCAGCCTCGCCACCACCAACGGCGTACCACGCGTCACGTCCGATCGCTCCATCGTCACTGCGGCTGGCGATGGCGATGGTGGAGTTATCCTGCTGCGCGCCGTAAACATAGTAAGGCGTGCGATTGTCGGTGATGACGTGATAGAACTGCGCGGTCGGCTGATTGTCTTCGCGCGTCCAGGACTTGCCGCCGTCGAGGCTAACGGTCGCGCCACCGTCGTTTGAGGCGATCATTCTTTTTGTATTTTTCGGATCGATCCAGAGACCGTGATTGTCGCCGTGGGGAACTTTGACTTTATTGAAGTTGCGTCCGCCGTCGGTCGACTTGAAGAATTCAACATCCGCGATGTAAAGCGTGTTCGGATCCTGCGGGTCGGCGATCACGTGCATGTAGTACCACGGGCGCTGCAAAAGTCCATGGCTGCCGTTGACCAGATCCCAGGAGTCGCCACCGTCGTCGGAGCGGTAGAGGCCTCCACCTTCTTTGGCTTCGATCAGGGCGTAGACGCGTTCGGAGTTGGCGGCGACGGCGATACCGATGCGTCCATAAGGTCCCTTCGGCAGGCCATGCTCGTCACTATTAAAGTGTTTCCACGTCGTACCCCCGTCGGATGAGCGATAAATGCCGCTGCCCGGGCCTCCGCTCGAAAGCGTCCAGGGAGTGCGTCGCGCTTCCCAGAGCGAAGCAAACAGAATGTGGGGATTCTGCGGATCGAAGGCTACGTCGATGCGCTCCGGTGTTTTCGTCTTTGTAGAGAACTTTGTCCCAGGTCTTGCCGCCGTCGGTGGTGCGGAAGACGCCGCGCTCGGCGTTCGGTCCGTAGGGATGACCGAGGGCTGCAACGAAAGCGATATCTGGATTGCTCGGATTGATGATGACTTTGCCGATGGCGCGTGTGTCTTTAAGGCCAACACTCTTCCAGGATTTGCCGGCGTCGACCGACTTCCAGACGCCGTCGCCGTTCGAGATGTTGCCGCGGATGCAGGCTTCTCCGGTGCCGACGTAGACGATGTTTGGGTCGGAGACAGAAACGGCGATGCTGCCGATGGAGGGCGCGCCGTCTTTGTCGAAGACCGATTGCCACGTGTTGGCGCCGTCGGTTGATTTCCACACACCGCCACCGGTCGATCCGAAGTAGTAAGTAGTCGGGTCGCCGGGAATTCCGGCTGCCGTCAGCGAGCGGCCACCGCGGAAGGGGCCGATGTTGCGGTACTTCATGCCGCGAAACGCGGGGTCGCCTTGGTTCTTATCGTCTTTGTCCTTGTCCCCGGCGTTGTCGTCTTTCGTCGCCGAACTGGAGGATGCAGCACTCTCCGTGGCATCCGGTTTGTGCTTTCGCTCTTTTTGCTGGGAGAAGGTCGACGTGGTCAGAGAGAGGAGTAGCAACGCAAATAGAGAAATGCGCAGTGGTTGAATCATGAATTTTGAACGGCCCCGAGAAAGAAGTTTTGCTATCTCTAATGGTAATGCGAAGCGGACGAAAGGTACAGATGAGCCGGAGCCCGCGCTCCGAGACATCCAAACACTCGTCGTCCCGTATCCCTCTGGTTAACACACGGAACGAAGAAAGATTGGTTGACTTCGGGGTGATGCCGCCTAGAATGTTCAAAACATTTCCAGTTTCTTTTGTTTCAAACAGAACGGACGCTCAATGCAACAGCAACGCCAGAACACATCCGAGTTCAGTTCGAACGACGTAATAGCGCTGACGGGAATCACTGCGCGGCAATTGCAGTGGTGGGATGAGCGCGGAATCGTCGCTCCGGGACGCAAGGGGCATCGCCGGATTTATACCTGGGATGAACTGGTCACGGTCGCGGTCATCTGCCAGCTTCGGCGGCGAGGGTTTTCGCTGCAACGGATGCGCAAGGTGATTGCATTTCTGCAAAAAGAATTTGGCACAAGCCTCGCGGCAACCGTCAGCGCATCGGCGGAGTATCACCTGCTGACTGACGGCACTCGTCTGTATCTGCGGACTTCCGCCAAACAGGTCGTTGATCTATTGAAAAATGCGCGGCAGCCGATGTTCGATATTTGTTTGAGCGACGAAGTGCGGCGTGTGCGGGCCGAGATTCAGTCGCGGAAGAAGACGGCCGTTTCGGAGCGAGTTCGTGAATTGCGACGGGCGCGCCGAGCGTAGGTCGAGTGGGTCGAGCACCAAGATCGAGTACCAAGCACTCGGGAAGACGGGGGAGGCATGATGATCGGTGAATTGAGCATTATCAACGAATGGATTCCCGAACAGATGGAGCCTGGCACCGTGTTCGTGCTGGAGAATGCTGGAGAGGTGGGCGAGCGCGAAGATCCGTACTGGGCGGTACTCTCGTGCCCTACTTGCGGCACTCTGGGTCTGATTACGCGGAAGCAGATGGCGGGCCTGTTGCCGACAATTTGCGGCTCGGCGATTTGCTCGGCGCAGTTTTTTATTAAGGATGAAGTGATTACGGCGAGGAAGCCGTTCTGACAGGAGGCTGGGCATGTTTGAAGGACTCTTTCAACCCATGCACTTGTTAGTCATCTTCTTCTGTCTTTTCGTTCTTGTGGCTCCGATTGTTCCCTACTGGAAAATATTCGAAAAGGCTGGATTCGAACCCGCGCTAAGCCTGTTGATGCTGGTGCCGCTGGTGAACTTCGGTCTGCTATTTTTTCTGGCCTTCGCCGAGTGGCCCGCCCTAAAGAAATCAGCGTAAGACAAGCCTAGTTTCTTGGAACTGAGAGCTTCACCGGGACTTGTTCGACAATTTCTATGTCGAATCCTTCCAGCGCCGCAACCCTTCGTGGATGATTCGTCAGCAGTCTGATTCTCTTTAGATTCAGGTCAGACAATATCTGCGCCCCTAACCCGATTTCGCGGTGAATTTTGCGTTCGCTTTCGGGGAGCGCCGGCAAGCGGCGTTCGCGATGGAAGGTCAGGAACGACTGCTCTCCGATTTTTTCCGCGGTAAACCCTTTTGACGTCTGGTGCAGGTAGATCAAAGCGCCCCGGTCTTCCTCGGCGATGATTTTCAGCGAGGCTTCTAGCGTGGGATTGCAATCGCAGGCGGTTGCGCCGAAAACGTCTCCCAGCAGACAGTGGGCGTGCATTCGTACCAGAACCGGGACTTCAGAATCGGCGATGTCGCCGCGGATCAGGGCGATGTGCGAACTGCCGCCGTCGACTTCGCTTTCGTAGGCGATGAGGCGGAATTCTCCGTGCTTGGTTTCGACCAGCGACTCGCCGACGCGGTGGACGTAGCGCTCATGCTGCATGCGGTAGCGGATCAGCTCGGCTACGGTCAGCATCTTCATTTCGTGGATGCGGCAGAATTCGACCAGGTCGGGAACGCGGGCCATCGAGCCGTCGTCTTTCATAATTTCGCAGATGATGCCAGCGGGGACGAGTCCGGCAAGGCGGGCGAGATCGACGGAGGCTTCGGTTTGTCCGGCGCGGACGAGGACTCCGCCTTTGCGGGCACGAAGCGGGAACATGTGGCCGGGACGGGCGAGATCGGAGGGGCGCGTCTTGGGATCGATGGCAACCTGAATAGTGTGGGCGCGGTCGTGAGCGGAGATTCCGGTGGTCACGCCTTGGCGCGCATCGATGGCTTCGCAGAAGGCGGTGCCGTATTGGCTGGTGTTTTCGGCGGTCATGGGGCCAATGCGGAGATGGTCGAGGCGCTCCTCGGTCATGGCGAGGCAGACGAGGCCACGTCCGTATTTGGCCATGAAGTTGATGGCTTCGGGAGTAACCTTTTCGGCGGCGAGGGTCAGGTCGCCTTCGTTTTCGCGGTCTTCGTCGTCGATGACGACGATCATGCGTCCAGCGCGAATTTCTTCGATCGCGGTCGGGACGTCGGTGAATGGTGGAATTGGAGTCATTGGTGCGTTTGCCTCAGGGGCTAAGCCCTCGTTAGTAACTTCGAGACGGCGCGACTCAAACCGCGCCCGGTTCAAAAACAAAATCAACATCTAGGCGGCGTCTAGCTTGCGCGTTGCCGCCGGTTTCAGTTCGTCCTCTGCACCGCGAAACAGATTCTTCATCGCTCTTATCACCCATCGCATAACGACGATGATCACGGCCAAAAATGCGGCGACGATTACAGCGGCGGTGATTGGATGCTGGGTGGCCAGCCAGGTTAGAAAGATCGCAAGCGTGTCTTCTCCGGCGCTGAGAGCGATGTTCGAAACTGGTTCCGGAGACGGCGTCACAGCGACGCGAGCGGCGGTCTTGCCTCCATGGGCCGCGAGGGCGATCGCGCCTCCGGCCAGCGCGGCCAGCAATTGCTTCTCGGGCGAAAGCTGCGAGGTTGCTCCGTAGGCGATCAGGGCGGCGACGGGGATGCGGACGAAGGTGTGGAGGGCGTTCCAGAAAAGATCGAATGCCGGAACTTTGTCAGCGAAGAACTCGATCGCAAAAAGGACGGCCGCCGCGGCGATGACCCACCAACTGGCCAGGAGATGCAGGCCGGTCGGCAAATCCAGAACCCCGGCGTGCGACAGGAGTCCTAATGTGGCAACGGTGGCGTAGACGTTCAGGCCGGCAGCGAAGCTTACGGCCACGATAAGGCCTGCGAGTTCGGAACCGGCGAATTTCATGCTTGATAGCATACTCGTTCGATGGGGCAAGAAGCCATGGGTTCCGAGCCCGTAACTCGATGCCTGTTTGCCACAAGAAAAAGGGCCGCCTTGTGGCGACCCTTTCTTCAAATCCAGACTCGTTATCCCGACCCCTGGTCTTATAAGGTGGATTCGATTTCAAAACCCCAAGCTTCGAGCAAGGGCTCGGGGATGTACTTGGAATTCTTGTTCCGGCGCGCCCACTCGCGCAGCCGGGTCGACCGCAAATACTGGTCGGGGGAAAGTTTGTATTCGTGCACCACTTGCTCGAACTCAGTGATCGTGGGAGTCACCGGTCCGATGGGCTCGGGCTTGCCCCAGTTGGGGTTTCCGCGTCGCTTGGCCATGAAAAGTATACCCTCTTGTGAAATAAGGACTTCGCTTAAAAAGCGCTACCAGCTTAGATTCCAGCGAGACCGCGGGGGATTCATACCGAATATCCGCGTACTAAATGAGCCAACGACTACGGATTCCAATCCCCTCGGCTACCTTGGAAGCTATTGATAATAATAGGTTTTTATAAGATAGTCAACATAAAAGTGACAAGCACCCGACAGATTGCCGTATCCCCTTCTGATACTTCTACTTGCGCGTTGACATCGCTGGGGCGGAGCATACGAAAGGACATAGGTGATCTCCGACTTCTATGATTAATTGGATTCTCGGCGACCCGCTCCTGAGATCCCGCCGCCGGCCGATTAGAGGAGACAAGCCCTCGATTCGCACCCGGACTTTATCCATCCCGGAATGTTCATGGTGACTGGAGTAACCGTAGGACCGGGCCATGGCGTTGACCTAGGAATCTCGTAGACTTAGAGTGCGAAAAGGGAGTCTTCCGCATGCAGTCTTCCGTTCGAAGACGGCAGCGGCAGGCGGTCCCGGCCGACCGGCGCACGCGCAAGACCGCTTCATTCTGATACTTAGACATGAATCTGAAGTCTTTACTACTCAGTTCCGACGATAAAACGGTGCGCATTCTGCGGCGTGTTCTGAGCGACCTCGAAATCGGGGTCGAACATTGCACGGCGGCCGACGATGCGATACGCCGCATCACGCGCCAGCGCTTCGAGGCCATTATCGTGGACGGGGTGAATCCGGAAGAAGCCAGTGGCGTGTTGCGGGGAGCGAAAGCGGCTCCCGTAAACAAGCGTGCCCTCACGATTGTGCTGGTCGAAGCTTCGGTGGGATTGAAGGGCGGCTTTGACATGGGGGCGCACTTTGTCCTGCACAAGCCGTTTGCGGTGGAACGCGCGAAGGCGAGTTTTCGGGCCGTGCGGGCGCTGATGAAGCGAGAGCGGCGGCTGCAGATGAGAGTCCCGGTACAGATTCCAGTGGAGTGCCAGGGAATTAATAGCTATAAGGCGCAGACCATCGATCTTTGCGAAGGCGGGATGGCGCTTCAGTTCACAGGGCGTGTGGCGAAAGAAAGTTCACTGCGTTTTTCGCTCGAGTTGCCAGGGATGAAACAAAAGCTCGATATCGAAGGCGAGCTGGCCTGGGGCGGCCACGGAAATCAGGCAGGGGTGCGGTTCAAGGATGCGTCCGATGAGCAGCGCGGAGCGCTGCGTTATTGGCTCGGCACGCAATTGCCGGAGCCAGAGGCGGATGATCCTCCGGTGAATTGCCGACTTACAGATTTGAGTTTGGGAGCGTGTTATCTGACGACGGGATCGCCGTTCCCGCGAGGCACGCGCGTCATCCTTACGATGAAGACTGGTGGCCTCGAAGTGCACGCCGAGGGAATCGTGCTGGTAGCGCACCCGGAGTTTGGGATGGGAGTGGAATTCCTGCAAACGACGGATGAGCAGCGCGAGCACGTAAACCAGATGATTACGACGCTGCGGGCGAATGGGGATAAGTCTCCGGAGCTGCTGGTGGAACCTGAAGGACTGGATAGTCCGATGGCCGAGAGCGGCGTGGGGAGCCAGATTTTCGCCAGCCAGGCGTCGGCCAACGAAGCTCGGGGGACGAATGCGGCCAGTGAGGATGCCCTAGTCGATCTGTTCCGGCAGAAGTATCAAGATCCTGTGGAAATTTTTCTGCAACAGATGCGCGAGCAGAGGCAGTCAGCGGCGGCCACCGCGCGATAACCCGTCCGCGCTTTTCTGCCAGTTCTCGCTAGATTCTAGGCTTCGTCCTGCTCTTTTAGTTTCGCGATCACTCCGAAATCTTCCAGCGTCGTAGTATCGCCTTTCACTTCCCCACTGCTCGCCAATTCTCTCAACAAGCGGCGCATGATTTTTCCGCTGCGGGTTTTCGGGAGCATGTCGGTAAAGCGGATGTCGTCCGGCTTGGCCAGAGAACCGATTTCTTTCGCGACCCACTTTTTCAATTCATCCTTTAGCGCGTCGGTGGGTTCGACTCCGTGCTCGAGCGTCACGAATGCCGAAATCGCCTGCCCTTTAATCTCGTCCGGGCGGCCAACCACCGCTGCTTCGGCTACTTTTGGGTGAGCAACCAGCGCAGACTCCACTTCCATCGTGCTCAAGCGATGGCCGGAGACGTTGAGGACATCGTCGACGCGGCCCATGATCCAGTAGTAGCCGTCTTTGTCTTTGCGGGCGCCGTCGCCGGTGAAATACGTGCCTCCGGGAATCTGCGACCAGTACTGCTTCTCGTAGCGGTCGGGATCGCCGTAGATGGTGCGAAGCATCGAAGGCCAGGGCTTGCGGATAACCAGATAGCCGCCGGAGCCTTCAGGAACGGGATTGCCCTCCATCGTGACAATCTCAGGAGCGACCCCGAAAAATGGCTTGGTCGCCGAGCCGGGTTTCGTCGCGATCGCGCCCGGAATCGGGGTGATCATGATGGACCCGGTTTCCGTTTGCCACCAGGTGTCGACAATCGGGCAGCGGTTGTGGCCGATGAGTTCGCGGTACCACATCCAAGCTTCGGGATTGATGGGTTCGCCGACGGTGCCGAGCAAACGCAAGCTTTCCATTTTGTGTTTCGTTGGCCATTCATCTCCCCACTTGGCGAAAGTCCGAATGGCGGTTGGAGCGGTATAAAAAATATTGACCTGATGACGATCGATGATCGACCAGAAGCGATCAGGCTCGGGGAAATTCGGCGCGCCTTCGTACATGAGGCTGGTAGCGCCGCATTGCAACGGTCCGTAGACGATGTAGCTGTGGCCGGTGACCCATCCGATGTCGGCGGTACACCAGTAGGTGTCTTCTTCGCGAAGGTCGAAAACGTATTTCGTGGAGAGGTAGGTGCCGACGGAATAGCCGCCCGTCGTATGCACGATGCCTTTTGGCTTCCCGGTGGTGCCGGAGGTATAGAGGATGTAGAGCGGATGCTCTGCATCGAGCGGCTCGGCGGGGCAATCGTCGGATGCAATCGACATCAGCTCATGCCACCAGTGATCGCGGCCTGCGGTCAGGTTGACGGGACTTCCTGTGCGTTTGTAGACAACGACGTGCTTGATCGACGGGCACGACTTGAGCGCTTCTTCGACGACTGGAAAAAGCTTGACTTCAGCGCCGCGGCGGTAGGATCCATCTTGCGTAATGACGGCCACCGCTTGCGAGTCGTGGATGCGATCGACGAGAGCGTTGGCGGAAAATCCTCCGAAGACGATGGAGTGAGGCGCGCCAATGCGGGCGCAGGCCAGCATGGCGATCGGCAGCTCGGGCGTCATGCCCATGTAGATGGCCACGCGATCACCTTTGCGAACTCCGAGACCCTTGAGGACGTTCGCGAATTTCTGCACTTCTTTATAGAGCTGCTGATAGGTGAAGGTACGAATCTCGCCGGGCTCGCTCTCCCAGATCAGCGCGGCTTTGTTCTTGCGCGCGGTTTGCACGTGGCGATCAAGGCAGTTGTAGGAGAGATTGAGCTGCCCGTTGACGAACCACTTGGCCCACGGCGCTTTCCACTCGAGGACTTTGTCCCATTTCTTGAACCAGTGCAGTTCTTCGGCGGCGCGTCCCCAGAATTTTTCGGGCTGTTCGATGGATTCTTTATAGAGGGCTTCGTATTCGGCGAGGCTCTTGATCTGGGCTTTCTGGGAAAATTCGGCAGGAGGCGGGAAGCTTCGCTGCTCGTCGAGTACGGAGTCGATGTTGACCTGCGACGCGATTGTTTCGGCCATGATTGACCTCGGAGTATGAATTGCGGTCTCAGCCCTTGGGCGGAGAACCGACCATTCTACAGCGCGCGAGCATAGTGACCTAGCCCACGCAATGGATTCGACTCACAGTTCGGGAATCAACTCGTTCACCGTGGCACGTTGCAGCAGATACGCGCCCGGACCTTGCTGGCCGCGGATGGACCTGGCGAATTCGGCGACGACGAATCCGACCTTTAGCGATTCGCGAAAGGCCCAGCGGGTGGCTTCGCGCCATTCCCGAGCCAAAGGCATGTCGGTGCGCTCGACTTCGAGAATCTCGCCGGGGATTTCGATGCTGATGCGCTGGCGTGAGAGGGATTCGGCGAGATCGGCACGGGCTGGCTTGCCGTTGGGATCGAAGCGCACGAGTGGCGCTAAAAGCTTCAAGGCGTCAAGCGTTTCGACACGGGCGTTTTTTCCAGCAATCCGGTCGCGCACCCGGCGGGAGTTCAGAATCCAGCGGACCCAGAGACGGTCTGTGCCGTTGCGGTGCAGCAGGCTGGAGGTTTCGGGCCCGTAGAAATCAACTTTGTAAGTGTCGGAGACGACGCCGAGCTTGGCGAAGTTGAAATGAGCGTTCCGGCTTTGCAGCGGGTCGTAAGTCCACGTCATCTCGTGGATGCCCATCGCCATGGCGCGTTCACGCTGGGCCTGCTTCAAGCGCGAACCAAGATCGAGGTGACGATAGGCGTCGAGGACGGCCAACATGTGGGAGTGGATTATGGTTTGGCCGTGTTCGCGACCGAGGAAGCCGAAGGCGAACCCGACGAGACGGTCTTGATCGAAGGCGCCGACAAAAATGTTGCCTGCGGCCTTGCAGGCAATGGCCAAAGTGAGTGGCAGGCTGTCTTCATCAGCCATGCCCCAGACTTCTTTTTCAACGTCCCGCAGACGGCTAAGGTCGTCGATGGTCTTGAGGTCGCGAATATGAATCTGCGGGGCCGAGGCGCGTGACGTCATGGTTGAACCATCGTTGGTTGAACCATCGTGTATAGCGAGGGGGTGGGTTCTTGTCAACTGCGTACCACCTCGAAAACGGCTGCCCCACTCGCCGCGGGTTTTCGGCGACTGGGCACCACGAATGCATACAGCTTGGCGCCAGGCGTCCAAAATTAGAATATGTAGGTCAGCCCCCGTTATAGATCGAATCGCGTCTTTTGCCGGCCCAATTCCGTGCATCTTACTCTACGTGCTAACCTCTGTTCGGAGATGGATACGACTGTGAAACGGATTGCTTTGCTATTGCTTGGGACCGCTTTTGTTGGGTTTGGAAATGCCCGGCTCGAGGCCGCGGAGCGCGGGACGCTGGTGCGTGAGGCGGTCATCTATTTGACGCCCGATGCGTCGTCGAACAAGCTCGGACAGGCGGAGCGCGGGCGCGAACTGGTGCTGCTGGATCGGACTCCGAAGTGGCTGCACGTCGAGGCCTTGCTTGGGCTGTCGCGAACTCCCGACCCGGCATTTGTGTTGGAGGAAGAAGACGAAGGCAAGACCATCAGCGGCTGGGTGGTGGACACCGGGATTGTGTGGGCGTCGACTCCGAATGGCGACCGGATTTTATACGGCGCAGCGGTCGATGCCGAAGATGAGGCGAGCCGCCGGCATGGACGGCGAGGCGCGGACCAGGAGGCGGTGCGGCTTTACCGGCGCGTCTTTGACCTATTCCCTACTTCCCCGCTGGCAGGCGAAGGACTGTATCGCGCTGCCGATATCAAATGGCAGATCGAGAAAGCGGATATCATGTCGCGTCCGTCGGCGCGCGAGAAGGAAAATCGTACATGCGGCAAAGCATCGACGAAGAGGCGATGAAGCAGGTGATGAAGAAGTATCCCGGATTCGAAGTGGGCGCAGCTGGCGGCATTCCACTTGATCGACAACAAACTGTGCGGAGACTGGCAGGGATCGTCGAAGTGTCCCGATAAAGAGGCGGAGATTTACGAGAAGTATGTGAAGGAGCATCCTGAGTCTCCGGCGGCCGCGGAGGCGTTGTATGATGCGGCGATGCGGCGCGCGGCGCTGATTGAGATTTACAAAGTGGAAGAGCAACCGAAGAAGTCAGACCAGGCCAAGAGCATGGCCGAGTCGCTGACGCAGCAGTTGGTTTCGAAGTATCCGCAGAGCGATTGGTCATCGCGGGGGCAAGAGCTGCTGTTTCTTTTGCAGCAAGGAGTGCCGACTTACGGGAATGCGATTCAGTAAGGGAGACGGATTGATTTCCCAGGGGGCTAGCATCTGGCTGTTGCTGATACTCGCGCTGGTGGTCGGTTTGGGCGTTGTCTTTGTGCCGCGAGTTCCACAGCCTCAGGCCTACCACCGGTTCGGCGACACACGCGGTTTTCTTGGCATTCCTAATTTTGGCGATGTAGTTTCCAATCTGCCATTCGCGATAATTGGCGTGTGGGGCCTCGCATTTGTACTCGGGGCGGGCTCCGATCCAAAGGCTGGGCATTTCGCCGATCCACGCGAGCGGTGGCCTTATTTTTTTGTTTTCGCGGGAATGTTGCTCACCGCCTTTGGTTCTGCCTACTATCATCTTCAACCGAATAACGCCCGTCTTGTTTGGGACCGTTTGCCGATCATGATGGCATTCATGTCGCTCGTGGCGGCCGTGATCACAGAGCGTGTCAGCCTGCGCATGGGTCTGTGGTCGCTGCCACTTCTGCTAACCGTCGGGATGGGCACCGTACTGCTGTGGCGCGCGAGTGAAACGCGTGGTGCTGGGGACCTGCGCTTGTACGCGGCGGTGCAGGTCTATTCGGTGCTCGTGCTCTTGGTCTCATTCATCTTTCCGCAGCATTTCACGCGTAGGGCGGATTTGGCAGTCGTGGTGGGGTTTTATGTGCTTGCGAAGATCCTGGAAACCTTCGACCGCAAAATCTTCGCGTCTGAACATTGGATCAGTGGGCACACGCTCAAGCATTTGGCGGCTGCAGTCGCTGGGTACTGGATCTTGCGAATGTTGCAGAAGCGGCAAGTAATCGCGCAATCAGACGCAAGTCGCCTGAAAAGATTCGTTCCTCCGCGGACACCATGAAGAAGCCCAAAACTTCCGATTCGTTCACGAAGCTGAGCCGCACGAACTATGTCGCGATCAACGCTTTTTTAATCTTTCATATTCTCGCAATTTCCTGCTGGTGCCTGCCGCTCGACAGTCCGCTCATCCTGCTTTGCAAAGAAAAGGTGCGGCCGTATTTTCTCTGGTCCGGACTGTTTCAATCCTGGGACATGTTTTCGCCGTCGCCGAAGGCGGCGAACACGTATGTCGACGCGACCGTCATCTATAAGGATGGAACGAGAACGACCTGGGCGTTTCCCCGCATGGAGCAGCTCAGCCTGACCGAGCGTTACTTCAAAGAACGCTATCGCAAGTTTTCAGAGACTCTCACATTGAATGAAAACGACCCCATGCTGGCCGACATCGCGCGGCGCGTGGCGCGTTTGAACAGCACGCCCGCGCATCCGGTTAAGACCGTGATTCTCATCTACCACTGGTCGTTCATTGTCCCGCGCATGGACGGCTCGTATCTACCCGAGCCCTGGAACCAGCACATTCTCTACGGCTATGGAGTGCGGCCCGAGGATCTAGAGTGACAGTGAAATCCTTCATTGCGGCATGGAACAAGTTTTTTTTCGAGCCGCGATCGCCTGTCCCCATTTCAGTGTTTCGCATCGTCTACGGCTTGCTGGTGGTGGCTACGCTTATCCTGCTGCGACCGGACTGGCTGGCCTGGTACGGCCCTCACGCCTGGGTGAGTTTGTCGACGATGCACACACTGGAACCGGGCACACGGCTCAATTTGTTCTCGATCATTCCGCAGACCGATGGCTGGATCAATGCCTATTTCTGGGTTTTCTTAGGATCGGCCACGCTGCTCACCATCGGCTTCCTGACTCGTTTCAACAGTGTGCTGGTTTATCTGTGCCTGGCTTCGATGCAGCAACGAAACCTTTCCATTCTGCACGGCGGAGACACGTTCCTGCGAGTGTCCGGATTCTTCCTGATTTTCGCACCGGCAGGTGCGGCTTTGTCAGTGGATCGGCTGATTCGTGTGTGGCGCGGGAAGGAAGGCGCCGAGATTCGGCCGCGCAGCCCGTGGGCGCAACGGATGATCCAGTTTGAATTGGCGATGGTCTATTTCGCGACCTTCTGCATAAAAGTCAGAGGAGCGCCGTGGCTGCAAGGAACGGCGATGTATTACATCTATCATCTCGACGAATTCAGGCGGTTTCCGGTGCCGGCGTGGTTGCTCGGCCCGACCATGCTTAAGCTGGAGGGCTGGGCAGCATTGGTGTTGGAGTTTTCATTGGGCGTGTTGATCTGGGTTAAGGAACTGCGGTACATACTACTGGCGCTTGGAGTGTTATTTCATCTCACCCTGGAGTATTCACTGAACATCCCGATGTTCCAGTGGGACATTTTGTCAGCCTACATTTTGTTCGTCGATCCTGACGACGCGAGGCGAGCACGGAATTGGATACGACAGCGCCTTCCCTCGAAAGAACTACAACCGGGAACTACAGCCCAGTGACCTACAACCCCGTAGTCTGATAGCGCAGCACATCGAGCGCGAGCCGATATTCGTAACTTGCCTGCGCCTGGCTGATTTCGGCCTGCGTTTGCTGGAGTTGAGCCTGGCTTAGTTCGACGATCGATCCTAATCCCAGTTTGTAGCGCGTTTGCGACAGATCGAGAGCCAGGTTCGCCTGCTTGAGGAGTTGATTGGTTACGTCCAGGCGATCATAGGACGTTTTGGCGTTGAGCCAACTGGCGCGGATATCCCGGGCGACAGAATTACGCAGGTCGAGCAGCCGTTGCTGGACAGACTGGGCGCGGAGGTCGGCTTCTTTGGCTCGGGCGGAGAAAAGGAAACCGTTGAAGATTGGGATCTGAAGATTGACCCCGGCCGCACCGTACCACGGCCCTAAATGTTCGTCGCGCGCGGGTGTGCCGCCGATGGCGGCCAGAGCGCTCAGCGACGGACGGAAGGCATCCTGCTCGGCGTGCATGAATTTTTCCGCGGCCTGGTATTGGTAGTCGGCGGCGCGCAGTTCGGGCCGCGAGTCGATGCCCTGCTGCACCAGCGTATCGAGATCCGCTGGAGGAGCCTCGAGCGCAGTAGTCTCTTCGACCGGGTCAAACTCCTGCGCCGTGCTGTAGCCGAGAATCGCGGCCAGTGTGGCTTGCGCCAGCTTTTCGTTATTTTGCGCGTCCAACTGAAGCAGCCGGGCTTGGGCAAAGTTGACCTGCGAGAAACTTAAATCGAGATCGGATTTCAGATTGCTGCGGGTAAGGGCCTGGACTTGATCGACTACGTCCTGGCGATTGCTAACGGTTTGTTCGGCTACACGGAGTACAGCGCGAGCTTGCAGCACGTTGTAGAAAGACTGGTCGGTAGCCAGCAGGATTTGCTGACGCGTGGCGAGAGAACTTTGTTCTTGCGCCTTGGCGTTGAAGCCGGCGCTTGAAACAAGGTTTGCAGTCCTGCCGAAGTCGGTGATCTGCTGGCTGACATTGACGCCGCCAGCGCCGCGTTCATAGATGATGGGGTTGTTCAGTGCGCCAGCCGTGATGCGGGAGTTGTCCTTGGAATCGACCGCTGTCAGGTTGCCCACTGCCGTGGGCCAGTAATTGGAGCGGACTTCGCGTACCACCTGCTGCGCGGCTAGAGCCTGCAGGCGGGCACTCGAAATCTGTGGGTTGTTCTTGATGGCCAAAGCTTCGGCTTGCTGCAGAGTGAGGGCCATCCGCGGGGGTGCGGCTGGCGCCTGGCTGGGCGTCACTGGATTCGACTGGGCTGTCACATAACTTGTCGATAACAGGACGAGCAGCAAAAGAGCGAGTAACAGCGTCAGCCGGGTCATTACGCGGATACCTCCGGAGCGGCGGTCTCTTCTTTGTGGTGAATCCAGAGATAGGCGGCGGGGACCAGATAGACGGTGACTACGACGGACACAAGCAGACCTCCAATGATGGAGCGGGCCAGCGGCGCATAGGCTTCGGCTCCGGTGCCCAGCTTCATCGCCATCGGAATCAGTCCGAGCAGTGTCGCAAGCGATGTCATCAACACTGGTCGAAGGCGCAGGCGAGAAGCCACAGCAGTTGCTTCGCGCAGGGGAGTTCCCTGCTTGCGCATCTGGCGGGTGAATTCAACGATCAGAATGCTGTTCGACACCACGATTCCGACCATCATGACGACGCCCATAAGTGACATGACGTTGAGCGTTGTGCCGGTCACGAGCAGGAACAGCAGCACTCCGGCGAGGCCAGGCGGCACCGCCAACAGAATAATGAAGGGGTCGATGAAGGACGCGAACTGCGCCACCAGCACGAGGTATACGAGAACCACGGAAAGGATCAATCCCAGGCCAAAGCTCTTAAACGACGCGTTCATGCTCTGAACCGAGCCACGAACGGTGACGCGGACGTCCTCAGGCAATTTGTTTTGCGCGATGATCCGGTTGATCTGACTGCTGACGCGGCCGAGGTCTTCTGACTTCGGGGAGACGAAGACGTCGATGGATCGAAACAGTTGATAGTGGTCCACTTCGGTCGGCGTGGGGATGGTTTGAATGTTGACGACCGTGTCGAGCGGAGTCGGCTCTTTACTGTTGGTGCCGCGCAGCGGGATCAGCTTCAGATCGTTCAGGTTTTTCACTTCGTCTTCGGGATATTGCACGGTCAGCAGATAGGGATTGCCGCTCTTCGGGTCAATCCAATAGTTCGGAGCGATCATGCCGTTCGAGGTCAGAGCGGTGATGACGTTATCGACGACTTCTTTTTGCGTCAGGCCAAGAAGACTAGCTTTTTCACGATCAATATCGAGCCGCAGCGCCGGGTAGTCGATATCCTGCGGGATCAGGACGTCGCTCACGCCATTCAGTTTGCGTATTTCGCGCGCTAGCTGTTGAGCGCCGGCATAGGTCTGCTTCAAATGGTTGCCGGTGAGCTGGACGTCGATGGGCGCAGGGAGACCCATGTTGAGGACGGAATCGACGAGGCCTCCGGTTTGGAAGTAGGCGCTCAACTGCGGCAACTGGGCGCTCAATTTTCGGCGAACGCGTTCCATGTATTCATAGCTGCCGACTTTGTGGTCCTGTTGCAGGCTGACCTGCACGAATGCAGTGTGCGAGGCGGAATTGCTGGTGTAGATGGCAGAGAAATCCGTGGTGAGCCCGATGTTCGAGACGATCATGCCAAGCTCGTTCGGCGGGACCACGCTTTTGATGAGGTCTTCGACTTGCTTCACATATTGCTCGGTGTTTTCGATTCTCGTGCCGGAGGGAGCTTTCAGATTGATGACGAATTGTCCGGGATCAGTGCGCGGGAAATAGGCGACACCCATGAGCGGGTACAGTGCGAGACAAAGCAGTGAAACCCCGACGAGTCCGATGGTGGTCGCCGCTGGACGCAGCAGGCTGCGGCCGAGAGTGTGGTCATAACGACGCAGCATCTTTTCAAAATATTCATTGAACTTTGAGACAACGCGGCCGAACCAACCGGCCGGCTCCGCATGTTCGTGACTGAGGTGGGCCGAACCAAGAAGTTTTGCGCAAAACAGCGGCACCACCGTCATGGCCACGAGATAAGAAGCCAGAAGCGAAAGAATCACGGCCGAGGCTAAAGCGGTGAAGAGAAACTTGCTCACCCCATAGAGGAAGACGACCGGGAAAAACACGATGGCGGTCGTGATGGTCGCGGCCAGAACCGCAAGCGAGACTTCGCTTCCACCTTTCTCGGCGGCGACTTCGGCCGACTCTCCCATTTCGATATGGCGGAAGATGTTTTCGAGCACGACCACCGAGTTATCGATCAATCGCGAGAAGGCCAGCGCCAGTCCGCCAAGCACCATGGTGTTGACAGTGCCTCCTCCGGCAGAGATGGCCAGGAACGCCGCGAGCGCCGAGAGCGGGATGGAAAGAAAAACCGCGGCCGTCGCCCGGAAGCTCCCGAGAAACAACAGAATCATCAATCCGGTGAGAACCAGGCCGATCGCGCCTTCGTGGAGGAGGTTCTCGATCGCCATCTTGACGAAGATTGACTGATCGAACACAACCTTCGTGATGAGCTGCTTCGGAATGTCCACTAGGTTTTTGGTCGCTTCTTTGATTCCGTCGACCACGGCGATGGTGTTGGTGTTGCCTCCCTGCTTGAGGATCGGCAGGTAGACCGAGCGCTGGCCATCGACCCTGACTACATTCGTTTGGATCTGGTGAGAATCGACCGCTTTTCCAATGTCACTCACTAACACGGAATTCGCGCCCACGGATTTCAACGGCAGCGAGTTGATGGCATCCGTATTCGGAACCTGGCTGTTGGTGTAGAGGTTGTAGTCGTAGGGGCCGATCTTCACATCACCGGCGGGGAGAATCAGGTTGCTGTCATTGACGGTGCGTACGACATCCATGACCGAGAGCTGGCGGGCATCGAGCTTCATGGGATCGACGTAGACCATAATCTGCCGATAACGGCCGCCAAAGGGCTGCGGCACCGAGGCTCCGGGAACGCTGGCGATCTGGTTTCTAACGTTGTATTGCCCGATATCGTGGAGTTCGGTCTCGTTTAATCCCTGGCCTTTGAGGGTGATGAGGCAGACCGGAAGACTGGACGCATCGAACTTCAACACCACTGGTGGAAGAGTTCCCGGCGGCAAGCGGCGCAGGTCAGCCATCGCCAGATTCGAAATCGTGCTCAGGTCAGAACTGGCATCCGTTCCGGGCTGGAAATAAATCTTGATCAGGCTCACCCCGGGGAGGCTGCGCGACTCGATGTGGTCGATGCCGCTGCCCAAGGTGAAGAAGCGTTCGAAGGGGTCGGTGATGTCGTTCTCGATCTGCTCGGGGGGCATGCCAGAATAAAACGTCGCCACGACGACGACTGGGATGTTGATGGGCGGAAATAAGTCGACGGGCATCCGAACGAGCGTGACGCCGCCGACGATGGCAATAATCAGACAAGCGACGATGATGAGGTAGGGATAGCGAATGGCAAATCCGGACATTAGTTCTGGCCCTCCCCGGCGGATTCACCTTGCGCCATCAATTTGGGGTGAACTTTCTCTCCGGCTTGCAGTGCATTGAGATTTCCAACGACGACCTGGTCTCCCTCAGCTAGTCCGGTGACGGCCTCAATGCGCGATCCGCTGTCCACACCAACGGTAATTGGGCGTTCGTCAACGGTGCCGGATTTATCCACGACGAAAACAGTGGCGCTTGCGCCGTCACGCTTTACGGCCTGAACGGGCACGGTAAGGGCAGAGTCTTTCTGGCGGCGGGTGAGAGTGGTCTCGGCATACATGCCTTCGACGAGCGAACCGTCTGGATTGTCGACATCGATTTCGGTGTGCATGGTGCGGGTTTCGTCGCTGAGGGCGTCGGCGTAGCGTGCGACTTTTCCATTGAAAGTCCGCTTAAGAGAAGGAACGACGACTTCGATGGCCTGGCCCAGGCGGACATCGGGAACGGCCGATTCCGGCACAGGAACAACCAGGCGTAGCCGCGACCACTCGGCGAGCCGCACCACGGGAAGAGATTGAGTGTCGGATGCGGTTCCGGCCTGAATGAGCGCGCCGGTATCGGCGTAGCGCTTGGTGACTACGCCGTTGAAAGGAGCGATGACTCGCGAATAAGCTTCGAGTGAAGCGTAGCGATCCTGATTTGCCATGGCCATTGTGTGTTGACTTTGCGCTTCGGCAAAAGCCGAGCGCGCGCTGCCGGCCTGCGCTTCGGCTTCCTGATCGTGGGCGAAGGAGTCGTCGAGTTCCTGTTGAGCGATGAGGCCTGGGCGAGCTTCCGACGCCTGCTTCAGCCGCGTGTAAGCGGCATGGGAGGCGGTGTAATTCGATTCAGCGCGTTTGACGTCTTGTTGGGCGCGATGGATGGCATCCTCGCTGCGCTGAATATCGGCGTTGGCTTCGGCGACCTGGGCGCTGAGTTCGGGAACTTCGAGAATGGCAAGAATCTGTTTGTCTTTCACCTTGTCGCCGACGTCGACGTAGATGTGCTGGATGTATCCCGCAACCTTCGCGTGAACGTCGACCTCCTGGTAGGGACGGAATGCTCCCGAGAGAGTGATGGAGCTGCGAATCGGGCCGCGAGTCGCCAAGGCGACCGCAACGGTGGGAAGGTTCGAATCTTCGCGGCTGGCCTGGGCGCCGTGATCGGGGAATTTGAGAATGACCCAGCTAACAATCGCCACAACGACAACGGCGATGACGATGTAATTTCGCTTCGATAACCGGCGCATTCAAGCTCCAATCTGTTCTGGAACGGACCCCGTCATGGCTACGACATGGAATTCGATGAGCGGATTCCGTTCAACGTTAGGACCGGAGACGGCGTTTTGCAACCGCTGACGATTCCGTGGCGAAATAGCGTTTTTTAAGGAAATTGGCCGTCAGCAACTGGCCGTCAACTACAGGATGGGAAATGAAGGAGGAGGACGGTTGTAAAGCGGATCGGAAAGTTCAACAGTGATGACGCGGACTTCCGCAGGAGGCGCGTGCGGGGCGGCCGCAGGAAGCATCACACCGATGCTGGAGATCGGATTGGTAAAGACCGAGGCGTCGGCAGCGAGGTGCTGGCGCATGGCGTCGGCAGGATCGGCTTTGAGGGTTGGATGCTCAAGATGAATTCCAGTAAAAGTGCGTGTGGCCAGGCTGGCCGAGAGCGCGAACACGGCGACGAGGATGATGATGTGCCGCCAGGAAAACGTCGAGGTGCTCGCCATAGATTAAAACGCGTTCTCAGTGTCAGGTTAAAGTAGATGCGGGTCGGGAGTCAACCGTTGTGCGGCCGGCAGCCCGAACATGCTGTCCCGGCCTCCTACAAGTCCAAAACCGCGCGAATACTCCCGGAGCCCAACTCTCCGCTGAGACGGAAGCCCATCTTTTTAGAGATGATTCGCATGGCTAGATTGTCCCCCAGCATTTCAGAACTGACGCGAGTGAGTTTTTCTTCGCGGGCCACGTCGATGACTCGGCGGAGAAGTTCGAATCCCAGACCCTGATTTTGAAACGCGTCAGAAACCAGCACGGCGACTTCGGCGTCGTTGTTGCGGGCACGCAGTTTGGAGAGGCGGCCGACTCCGATGACTTTGGAATCGGAATTGGAGCTGGAGTTGCTCGGGTCGGCGAATTCTGCGACCAGAACCATTTCACGCTCGTAATCGCCGAAACAGATGCGGAGCAGCCGTTCGTGGGCGATGCGGGATTTCAGACTGAGCGACGCGAAATATCGCAGGTAAACGGTGCGGTCGGAAAGCGTGTGATGAAATTCGGCTAGCAGCGGCTCGTCCTCGGGACGGATGGGACGGATGGTTACAGTTTGACCGTTTTTCATTTTCCAGGTGGAAACGTACTGCGTGGGATAAGGACGGATGGCAGGTTTCGGAACGGCGTTTTCTTTTTCGGGCTCGTGCAACACGATTCGCGCGTCGAGAGCGAGGAGCCGTTCGGGAGACGCAATCAAGCGGATTAATATCGATTTCCGCAATCGCGGACTGTTCGACGACCAACTGACTGAAGCGAACGAGCAGGCTTTGGAGGGCATTGAGGTCGACGGGCTTGCGACCGCGAACGCCCTGGAGGGCGCGGTAGATCTGGGTTCGCTCCATCAACCTTTGCGCCAGAGTGCGGTTCAAGGGCGGGAGGGCGAGCGCGCTGTCTTTGTAGACCTCAACCAACTGGCCGCCAGAACCGAATAACAGAACCGGTCCAAACTGGGGATCGATGCTGCTGCCGAGAATCAACTCGTAGCCTTCGAGCTTGATCATCGGTTGCACCGTAACTCCGCCAAACTCCGCAGGTCCCACTTTTTCGGTGACCGACGCCAGAATAGATCGATAAGCTTCGCGAACGGCTGCCTCATCGGCAAGATTGAGTTTGACTCCCCCGACGTCGGTCTTGTGGGTGATGCTGTTGGAAAAGATTTTCAGAACGACGGGGAAGCCGAGTTGGGCGGCGTGTTTCACGGCTTCGTCTTCGGTGTGCGCGATGACGGTGGGGACAGTCGGAATTCCGTAGTGATTGAGAACGGTTTTCGATTCGAGTTCGTTCAGAAGAACACGGCCACTTTGGCGGGCGGTCGAAATGATTTGCCGCGCGCGAGCGCGCGCCACGTTGTCGAGTTCTGGACCCTCCGTCAAACCGGGGGTTTCATAGAGGCTGCGCAGGTTTTCTGTGTAACGCCACATGTAGGTGAAAGCGCGCGCGGCGGTGTCGGGGAAAGTGAACGTCGGAATGCCGGCGGCGTTGAGGATGGCTTCACCGGCGGCGGTGCTTGTGCCACCCATCCAACTGGCGAGAAGAGGCTTGCCGGAAGAATTGGCGTAGGGTTTCAAGCGGGTTGCGATCTCAGCAGGATCGGTCATGCCCTGCGGCGCTAGCGTCACCAACAGGCCGTCACTGTTGGGATCTTTGGCCGCGATGTCGATGGCTTTGGCGTAGCGGTCGGAATCGGCGTCACCGAGCACGTCGATCGGATTGGCGTGGCTCCAGTGGGCGGGGAGGAACTCGTCCAATTGTTGCAGGGTTTCTGGCATCAGCGCGGCAAGTTCGCAGCCGTTCGCGACCAGGGCGTCAGTGGCAAGCACTCCGGGACCACCGGCGTTGGTGAGGATAGTCAGCCTCGGGCCTTTGGGGCGAGGCTGTTTGCCGAGGACTTCGGCCATGTAAAACAAGTCGGCAATGTTGTGGACCCGCAAGACTCCGCAGCGGCGGAAGGCGGCGTCGAGAACTTCGTCGCTGCCGGTGAGCGCACCAGTGTGGGAGGCAGCGGCTTTTGATGCGGCCTCCGATCTGCCTGCTTTGATGACGATGATGGGCTTGGTCAGGGCGACTTCACGCGCCGCTGACAGGAACGATCGCGCGTCCCCGACAGATTCCATGTACATCAGAATGCTCTTGGTGTGCGGATCGTCTCCGAAGTGGTCGATGAGATCTCCCCAGCCTACGTCGAGCATCGATCCGGTTGACACGATTGCGCTGAAGCCGACGTCTTCTTTATCGCTCCAATCGAGGATGGCGGTGAGCAGGGCTCCACTCTGGCTGAGGAAGGCTACGCTGCCAGCTTTGGGCGCGGATTTCGCGAAGGTGGCGTTCATCCCGATGATCGGATTCATGACGCCAAGGCAATTCGGCCCGATCACGCGCAAAGAGCTGTGCTGGATTTGTTCCTGAATCTGGCGCTCGAGAAGTGTTCCGCCCGCACCCCGCTCTTTGAATCCCGCGGAAATGACGACGGCGGATTTCGCTTTGGCGGCGACGCATTCGCCGATCAGAGCGGGGATGGTGACGGCGGGCGTGGCCAGCACGACGAGATCCACGGGGACCGGAACTTCGGCGATGCTTTTGTAAGTTTTCACTCCCAAAACTTCGGAGCGCTGGGGATTGATGGGATAGACCTTGCCGTGGAATGCGGGAGCGAGCAGGTTTTGCAGCACGGTGCGGCCGACGCTTCCGGCGCGATCAGTGGCCCCGATCACGGCTACTGTCTCAGGCGAGAACAGGGCGTCGAGGGCATCCTCGGAACTGTTCTTTTCGAACCAGTCTTTTACTTTTTCGTCTGCCATTTCGAACACCATTTCAAAACTCTCGCGGACGGTTGGGATCTGTCGGAATCGGGATCTGTCGGAATCATAGAGGGCCGTGGCTCAAACGCAAAGTTTGCCCCACCTCAAGGAACAAATCCTTTGTAACTCTTCGTGCGCCGTGGTTTTGTGACGCAATACACATTGCGATGTGCGGTCGATCACAGCAATCGCCAATCGGGAGGGACGACAATCGAATACGGTTGCGCATTCTTTGGGGACGAAAGAGGCATGCCATGTTTGAAGCCGAAGTCGAAATGGAGCGACGGTCGTCATTTCTGCCGCTGCTGTCGATGATGTGTCTGGTCGCCGCGATTGCAGGCTTGGCGGTTTATGTGGGGCTCCAGGTTCGCGCGAATGCGCCCCTCAAAGCGGAACAGGCGAGCGGAATTGTGACTGCCGCGCTGCAAGGCCCGGGGCCTGCGGTTGTCCATTTTCGCACCGGTCTGGTGAAGCCCAACCCCGAAGAGAAACCGGAAGACCTCAATTATCGATTGCTCGAAAAAGCTGGGATCGTCAGAGTGACCAAGCAGGCTCGGGGCAGCGCGCTGGTTTCGCTTACGCCCGCCGGCGAGCGATTACTCGGCAGCATCCCCAGTTACAAAAAGACAGAACAAGCCGACGGAACGTTCCTGCATCAGGCGCCGCTGGCCGAGCGACAACTGATCGCGGTTACGGGCGTAGAGACCGGCGGAACCGGCAATGCGGTGGTCGACTACACGTGGAAATGGCTGCCTAACGGATTGGGCGACGTGTTCGATGCATCAGGTCCGTCGGTGCAGAGCTTCAACACCTGGGATCGCGGGACGTTGATCAGCAAGTATGAAGCTGATTTTTATCACTCCAGTTCGGTCGTATCTCACCTTTCGGTAGTGCGGAACGGGCGAGGGTGGAAGGTTGCAGGATTTTAAACTGATTTGCAAAGAACGAGTGCTGAGTTCGTAAGGAGAATTGGCGGAAAAAGCGGAAGAAGAGGACTACTTAAGGAGAGAGTGCTATGTCTAGGAAATTGATTTTGGCGGCAATAACGATCGCATGTGTGGTCGGTGTGGTTGCGGCGCAGGACAAGGCGCCCGAACAAACAGGAACAGTGATCAAGCACGCCACGATCCAAAACACATCGGCTGCGTCGGGCAAAGATATGTATACATCCTACTGCGCGGTTTGCCATGGCGCGGACGGCAAGGGGGCGGGTCCGGCAGCGAGCGCTTTGAAGGTCGCTCCCGCAGACCTTACAAAACTGAGCGCGAATAACGGCGGGAAATTTCCGGCGTTGAAAGTATCGGCGTCGATCCGTGGCGAATCTCCCCTTCCTGCGCATGGTACCCGCGAGATGCCAATGTGGGGCCAGCTCTTCTGGAGCGTGAGCGGCGGACACGAAGCGGAAGTGCAGCAGCGGGTGACAAACCTCACCAAGTACGTTGAATCTCTGCAGACGAAGTAGAACTGCGCCACGAACGGGGAGGGGCACGGGGTTGCGTTCGTGCCCGTAAGCAGTCGTCAAGCCGATGATGATCAAATCTGCGTGGCGACACCCCGACCGCCGGACCAAGCGATTCCGGTCCATGTGAGCCACGTCACATCGGAATGTATCCGGGGGCACTGCCCGGGGTTTGATTCAGACGCAAACTGCACTCAGACGAGGTCTGCTTTTCGGGCCGCTAGTCGGAGTCACTTACGACGCCGCCAGCCCCGGACGAACGACTGGACGACCGGACCTCTGGCAGATGAAGTCGGTTATTAGGAGGCTGACACATGCTCTCACCATATGGCATGGAAATTGTCGAAAGCTGCATTACCTGTAAGTTGCGCTCGGATCGCATTTTCTGCGATTTGCCGGCTTCGGCGCTGCAGGGCTTTGAGAACATCAAGTACGCGGCGTCTTATCCGCAGGGAGCGGTGCTCTTTGTCGAAGGGCAGGCTCCGCGCGGGATCTTTGTGCTATGCAAAGGCAGCGTCAAGCTCTCGATTAACTCGCCCAACGGCAGAACTGTCATCGTCAAGCTCGCAGAACCAGGCGAAGTGCTGGGGCTGAGCGCCACAATCTCGGGCAAGCCTTATGAGGTCACGGCCGAGACGCTCGATCCTTGCCAGGTCAATTACGTGAAGCGCGAAGATTTTCTTAAGTTCCTGAAGGATGACGTTGAGGTTTGTTTCAAGGTGGCCGAACAGCTGAGCGAAAAGTATCACAATGCCTGCAAAGAGGCGGGGTCGCTCGGATTGTCCCACTGCGCCACGGAGAAGCTCGCCAAATTGCTGCTCGAGTGGAGCGGCAAGAACGGGGAGTCCAGCAAAGCCGAGCCCCGGATCAAGCTGCGCCTGACGCATGAGGAAATCGCCCAGATGATCGGGACTTCACGGGAGACGGTCACCCGACTGTTTGCCGATCTGAAGAAACGTCAGATTGTGAATTGGCGCGGCTCGACGTTGCTTATACGGAATACGGCGGCGCTGCGGGAGTTGGCAAACCACAATTAGCGTCTGGCCTCGACCTCCCGGCTGAGGCGTGGGTCAGGACAACGGCGCTACGTTTTCCCTGGTGAGAGTCCTTTTTCCGGACGTTTGGCAGCGCGTGACCGGGATCACAATTTCCCGTGATTAAAGTCACCGCCGAAGAACGCGTTCTTTATTATCTTGACCCTAGAAGTTAGGCGGTAAAGAGCGGGTTCCAGTGGGGAGGAAGCGCAAATGACTTCAACACACGGCAGTGGGCATCATTCCGAAACATCCAATCCTACGCATTCCGATCATACGAATACTGATCATACGAATTTGGCTCATTCCACGCCGGCCCTGGCAGGATACCCCAACAAACCAAGACTGGTTTTCTGGGAGCTGACGAAGGGGTGCAATCTGCGCTGCATTCATTGCCGGGCGAGCGCCACGGAACTGAGTTCTCCGTCGGACCTTTCGACCGCGCGGGCGAAGGAAATTATCGACCAGATTGCGGAAGTATCGAATCCGATCCTGGTGCTCAGCGGAGGCGAGCCGTTGTTCCGGTCCGATATCTTTGAGCTCGCGCGTTACGGCACGGATAAAGGGCTGCGGATGGCGCTGGCTACCAATGGCACCCTCGTCAACAAAGACGCCGCGCAAAGGATTGTCGACGCCGGCGTGAAACGCGTGGCCATCAGCCTCGACGGTACCGACGCTCTGACGCACGATTCTTTCCGCGGGATTCCCGGCGCATTCGATGCCGCAATTTCAGGCTTCCGCAATTTGAAGAGCTTGGGGATGTCGGTGCAGATCAATACGACCGTGGCGCGTCACAATGCGCATCAGCTTCCGGAAATGCTGGAGTTGGCCAAGTTCCTTGGAGCGGACGCCCTGCATACATTCCTGCTGGTTCCGGTCGGATGCGGCGTCGATATCGCCGCCGAACAGATGGTTCCTCCCGAAGAATACGAGCGCATGCTGAACTGGTTTTATGATCGCTCGCAGGAAGGCGAGATCGAGATGAAGGCGACATGCGCGCCCCACTATTTCCGTGTCGTACGTCAACGTCGCGCGGCGGAACATCGGTCGGAAAAGGCTGCCGAAGCGGCCACCCAACCGTCGCATCCAGCCCCAGAAGCGCAGGCGAAACATCAGGGCATTGGAATTGGTCCGACGGAAATGGCGATGCCTGGCTCAACAGGAATGGAACTGAAGCCATTCGGAATCGGACAGCCGGTGGGCCATCCGGGAAAACATCCTTCGGACATGAACGCGATGACCAAGGGATGCCTGGCCGGCACCGCGGTGTGTTTCATCTCTCACCAGGGTGAGGTTTATCCCTGCGGATATCTTCCGGCACTCGCCGGAGATCTCAAGAAACAGACTTTCATCGACATCTGGAAGAATTCTCCGGTGTTCAATCAACTGCGCGACACCGACAATCTGCAAGGCAAGTGCGGATGCTGCGAGTTCCGCAACGTGTGCATGGGCTGCCGGGCGCGCGCCTATGCGGCGACAGGCAACTATCTCTCCGAGGAGCCGTTCTGCGTCTATCAGCCCCATAGCAAACACGAGAATGGGTTGACTGAGATTACCCCGGCAGGAAATTCACGGTAAGAGTTTCGCAGCAAGAGTTTCATTGCAAGAGTAAGAGAACGACAACAGGCTATTTTCCCCTACGCTTTTCGTCGCCAGGTTCCCTTGGCTGCACGCTCCCCCACGCGTAGCCGAGGTCTGTTCGTTTGGGGCTAAAAGACACCGATCCAGCGTCATTTCCCACAATCTAAATAGCCGCACCTGTTGCCTTCCCATATAGTGTTCTTCCCAACCTATTGACAACACACACCAATGAGTAGCCCAGGCCGGTTGGCAGTGGATGTGCATTTTCCCAACTGTGAAGCGACGGGAGAATGCTGTGGAACCCACTCTGATGGTTGTCGGGCTCAACTACCGAACAGCACCCGTAGCGGTGCGGGAACGGTTCTGGATGAGCGACACCGGGCGCTCGGAAGCCCTGGTGCAGTTGTCGCGGGCCGAGGGGATCGAAGAAGTCATTGTCCTCGCCACGTGCAATCGCACGGAGTTTCTGCTCTGGGCGAACGACGTCACCCTGGCTGCGAACTCGGTGATGCGGCTGCTCGGATTGCAATATGGCCTGAAGCTCTGTGAGTGGAAGCATTTCTACCGCTTGCTCGATGAATCAGCGCTGATGCATATCTTCCGGGTCGCGTCGAGCCTCGATTCCATGGTGGTCGGCGAGCCGCAGGTCGTGGGGCAAGTCAAGGACGCCTGGAAGCGAGCACAAACCCTGGGCACTACAGGGCGGTTTCTCGATGCCGTGATGCAGAAGGCGCTGACGGTTTCGAAGCGCGTTCGCACGGAGACAGCCATCGGCAACGCTCCGGTTTCGATTCCGTATGCTGCGGTGGAACTGGCTTACAAGGTTTTGGGAACATTGGAAAACAAGAAGGTTTTGCTCCTGGGTGCGGGCAAGATGGGCGAATTGTCGGCCCGCGGGTTGCTCAATCGCGGCGCGAGTTCCGTGCAAGTGATCAATCGTACGTTTGAACATGCCCTGGAACTCGCGGAGAAGCTAGGTGGCGTTGCGGTGGCGTTTGAAGAGCGCTGGCAGCACATGGCGGCCGCGGACATCATCATCAGTTCGACATCCTGTCCACATACGATCCTGAGCCGCGAGGAAGCGGAGTTGATGCTCTCGGTGCGCAAAGAGAGAGAGAAAGATCAGCTTGAGAAAGATCAGAAAAACGACCGTCGACAGGATCGGCCGCTGGTCATCGTGGACATCGCGATGCCGCGCGATATTGACGCCGACGTCCGCGAGGTGAAAGGCGTTTTCCTCTATGACCTCGACGATCTGGAAAATGTGGTGGACCACAACGCGGGCGAGCGGGCAGCGGCCGCCGCCGAGGCGCAAAAGATTCTGCTGGCGGAAGCGCAAGGTTTCCGCCGGAAGCTGATGGCGGAGCGCGTGGTACCGACGATCGTGGCGCTACGCCAGCGGCTCGATGAAGTTTGCCGGCAAGAGCTGGATGCATTCCGACAGGAGAACGGACCGTTCTCCAAGGACCAGGACGAAATGTTAACTGCCATGATGTCGAGGATGACGCAGCGGATCGCAGGGTCCCTGGCCCGAGAGCTAAAGGAGCTTCCAGAGAAGGTGGAGCAGGAGCAGATGACCACTGCGCTGCAGCGGTTGTTCCATCTTCAACCCGCCGAACAGGCGCTTGCCGGCACCAGACTCAGTGGTTAGTGGCTAGTGATTAGTTGTTAGTGCTCAGTTATCGAGACGATGGCACGTTCCATGTGACTAATCACTAACAACTAATCACTAACCACTAACCACTGATTATGGCTCTTCTGCCGACACCGTCTGCTGCCCTTCTTCGTCTCCTCGAATCAATCCAAATTTTTTCAGCTTATACCGCAGCGCGTCGCGGCTGATGTCGAGGAGCTTAGCGGCATGGGTCTGGTTGCCGTTAGCCTGGCGCATGGCGAGTTCGACCATCGAGTGTTCGACTTCTTCCAGACTCGTGCCGCCTTCGGGAATATAAAGGCGCGGGAGGGTGCGTCCGTTGGGCAGGGTTTGTCCGCCATCGGCGGGCGAGGTGCGTTCGAAGACGGTGCGGCCGCCCGACTCTCCTACAGAAAACGGCAGATACACAGGGCGCAGGAACGGTTCGTCTTCGAGGATCATGCCACGCTCGATCGTGTTCTTCAGTTCGCGCACATTGCCGGGCCAGTTATGGTTAAGAATGAGGCGGCGTGTGTCGTCGGTGATGCCGCGAACTGACTTCTTGAAGCGGCGGTTGTAGCGGTCGATGAAAAAGTCGACCAATGGGAGAATGTCTTCCTTGCGATCGCGCAACGGCGGAATGAAGATGGCGATGATGGCGAGTCGATAGTAGAGATCCTGGCGAAACTGGCCGTCGCGCACAGCTTTTTCGAGATCCCGATTCGAGGCCGCGATGACGCGCACATCGACCTGCATGTCCTTGACGCCGCCAACGCGGCGGATCACCTGGTCTTCGAGGACGCGCAGCAGTTTGGCTTGCAGCAGCGGAGAGAGTTCGCCAATTTCATCCAGAAATAACGTGCCCCCATCGGCGGCCTCGAACAATCCCTTCTTCATCTGCTTGGCGTCGGTGAATGCGCCTTTTTCGTGGCCGAAGAGTTCGGCTTCCATCAGAGTCTCGGGGATGGCCGAGCAGTTAATGGCCACGAAAGGCTTCTGCTGGCGCGAGCTTTCGTAATGGATGGCTTTTGCGAAGAGATCCTTACCAGTTCCGCTCTCGCCCTGAATCAAAATCGTCGTCGCCTCGCTGGCGGCGACTTTCCTGACGAAGTGCATGAGCTCGGTCATCTTGGCGGAGACGCTGACCACGCTCTCGTAGCCAGCACCGCGGCGCACCTCGCTGCGGAGCGCTTGGACCTCTGTGCGAAGGCTGGTGGCCTCGAGCGCGTTCTTGATGGTGACGTGGAGTTCGTCGAAATCGACCGGCTTGCCGACGAAGTCGTAGGCTCCGAGCTTGAGCGCGGCTTTCACGTCGTCCAGTTGGGGATCGGCGGTAATCATGATGACGGCCCGGGCGTCGCCACTCTTCTTGAGCTGATCGAGGACTTCGATGCCGGTGAGGTCGGGCATGCGGACATCGAGTAAAACCAGGTCAGGAGATTCGCGCTGCGCCAGTTTGAGGCCGGGTTCGCCCGCGTCGGCTTCAATTACGTGGTATCCCCATTCTTCGCACTTCTGGCGGAGCGACCAGCGCACCAGGCGCTCGTCGTCGACGATCATGATTTTCTCAGCTGCCATCCGTGATTAATTTACTACGAAAGCAGTTGTCAGTTCTCAGTTCCCAGTTCTCAGTACCCCATTACTCAGGGCTGGGTTTACTACCGAGAACTGGCAACTGGCAACTGGGAACTGTTCTTAAGAGGCGGCTACGGCTGCTGCGGGCATTGTGAAAGGGAGCACGACTTCGAACTTGCTTCCCTTCCCTACGATGCTATTGACCTCGATGCGACCGTGGTGTTCCTCGACGATGCGGCGGGCCAGAGAGAGTCCGAGGCCAGTGCCGTTGCCTTTGGTGGTATAGAAGGGTCGGAAAATGTGGGCCAACTGATGGGGCGGAATGCCGCAACCGGTGTCCGATACGACAATTGTGGCTTGGTCGTTGCGGGAAGCGATCTCGACTTCTATTTTGCCCTCGCCATGCACCGCTTGCACTGCATTGAGCAGCAGATTGAGAAAGACCTGGTGGATCTGATCGCTATCGTGCTCAATTTCGGGCAAGTCTGGCGATTTCTTCAATTCGATGGAGATTGGTTTCGAAAGCACCTGCTGCCGCGCCAGCATGACGGCATGTTCGATGGTGGTGTTGAGATTGCTGCGGGAAATCCGCGGGGGATGGGGACGCGCTGCTCCAAGAAGATCGGTGAGGATGCGATTGATTTGAGCGATCTCCTGGCGAACATCTTTTACTACGGCTCGAGCTGGGCTGGTGGAAGGCAGATCGCGGCCGACGATGTCGATCACTCCGGCGATTCCGGCTAAAGGATTGCGAATCTCGTGGGCGAGGCCGGTGGCCAGCTCGCCCAAAGTTGCCAGGTGTTCGGCACGAGACATTTGCGTGCGATGCAGGGTCTCGATTTCATCGCGGCTGTCGCGCAGTTGCTGCACCATGTGATTGAAGTTGCGGCCCAGGTCTCCGATTTCGTCATTGCGGCTGGCGAAGCTGACTGCAACTTTCAGATTCCCTTCGCCTACTTCAGCGATTTTCTCCTGTAACTCGACCATCGGGCGCTGGATGAAATATGCCAGGGCGCCGATGGAGACGGCACAAATGGCGACGGCTCCCGCGCCGGCGACGATCAAGACGGCGTGGCGCTCGGGATCGCGAAACGATACGGTCGCGGCGATGAACAGCAGCAGCCCGGTCAGCAGAACAAAGACTACCGGTAAGATTGCTTTGAGTTGCCAGTTAACCCGTACTGAATTCATCACAACACCTCTTCACCAAACCGCCGAGGACGAGATCTAGGCGTACGCGTGCAATCCCGGAAGCAAATATGTAACGCCAAAGAAAGTGAACATCACCACCGCGAAACCAGCGATGGCGAAGTAAGCAGCGCGCCGGCCGCGCCATCCGCGCGTGATGCGCATGTGCAGGTAGAGCGCATAGACCAACCAGGTGATCGCCGCCCAAGTCTCTTTTGGATCCCAGCTCCAATAGGAGCCCCAGGTTTGGTTGGCCCAATAGGCTCCGGCGGCGATCATCAGGGTGAGTAGGGGGAAGGCCAGGCAAATCGTTTTATAAGTGATGCGGTCGAGATTGTCGGCGCTCGGCAGAAGACCTTCGAGATCGATACGGCGCCATACCAGCAAGAGATAAAGTAACGAGACAAAGATTCCGCCAACCAGACCAGAAAGAATGAAGGGGCTGGCGGCGAGAGTCGTGGGAAATAGTCCGTCGGCGTCGAGCGATGAATAGCGTGCGTCGCGGGCGCGCACCAGGAACATGGCGAGCGTCATCACCTGCAACAGGATGCTGACGAAGACGGCGCGATTCGCGATGGTGAGGAAGCTGTCGTCGTTTTTCACACGCGCAATGACGTAGCAGACCAGCGGAGTGGCGACCACCAAAAGAGTGAGCACGATCAGCCATCCCAAGTCAGGAACGGTGACGAAGAGACGAACGCCTTTGGAGAGGAAGACTTCCGATTTCGTGTCAGGATTCCAGGCGGAGAGCGCCAGGCCGCCCCATTTTTCGAAGCGCGTCAGCAGAATGCTGGCGTAAATCGCGACGACGCTGGCGCTGGTGACGGCAAGGAAAGTCTCGGTCTTCATTTTGTCCTGGATCAGGAACATCATGGCCAGAGCGAAGCTCAGAGCGCAGGCGGCGTAGGCCAGCATGGCGAGCGTCACGTGGACATGAAGCCAGGTCGATTGCAGGGCCGGGACCAGCGGATGGACTTCGGTACGGAGCAGTTGCATCAGAACGACGCCGACGATCGCGACCGGCATAGTGACGGTTCCGATGACTTTGACTCCATACTTCTTTTCTGCAATCAGAGTGAGGACAGCCAGCGTCCAGACGAAACTGAGAAGCATTTCGTAGACGCTGGCGAAGGGCGGATGTCCAGCTTCATACCAACGGTGGGCCACAGCGCCTGTGTTGGCGAGCAATCCCATCCAGGTGGCGATGGAAGCGAATTTCAGATAGGACGCGGTGCCGGTGATGCCGAAGCCGAGATAGAGGGCTCCCGCGCCGCAATAGAAAATGAGAGTGGCGAAGAGGAGATTGGTCTCGCTCAAGAGATTGCCGCTCTTGACTACGTTTAGAAACGCCATGAAGAGCAGAAAGGCGATGGCCAATCCCACCGCGACGACCAGGGTCATGCCGCTTGACGGTTGCTGCTCCGCTTTTGCGTGTGTTGTCGACATTGCAATCCTCCAATGAGCCGGTTCAGCGTCCGGCGATGGTAGTGACCGTCTCGCTCGGAGCGGTCATTGTCCTTGTCTTTGAACTCTTCGAATCCTTCTTCTGGACCTTTTGTTTGTCTTTTTTGTCAGGGTCGGTGCCGGGAGAAGCTTTCAGATCTTTTTCAATCAATTCAACGACCTGTTTAAAGCGCTCTTCAAATGCGTCACGATTGCGGTTGGCGCTGCCGCCGATCCACAGCGAATACTTACCCGTCTTCGGATCATGGATGGGAACAGCCCAGAAGCGCATGTGCACGACATAGAAAACGAACGCCAGTCCGATGCCCATGAGCACTACGCCGGACCAGACTCCCCATTGACCGGGTTCGTGCGAAACCTGCAACCCGGTGAAGTGGCCCATCTTCAGATCGGTGGCCTGAAAGAAGTAAGGAGCTTTGGAATTGTCGGCAACCGCGTCGATGGACGGAAGCCACACGTCGTAGCTCTTCGCGGCGGCAATCGAGGTCGCTTTCGTAGTAACGATCAGATGAGCCGCTGGATTTTCTACTTCGTTCGACTTGCGGTAGACCTGGCCATCGAGAACGAAATAATCAGGAATAAATTCGGCAAAACGTACTGTAGTGTCGGGATCGAGCGCGACAGTGTCGTTCACGGCCAATCCGATCTCCTGCTTCTGACTGGGATTGCCACTCGGCGCTGCAACCAGGGCCAATTTTTCCACCTTGCCGTTCGGACCGTAACTGGACTGATAGAAACGCACTCCGCTGTAGAGCAACGGATCGTTGACCACAATTTCCTTGCTCTTAAGGTCGCGTCCGTCTTTAACGACGGCCAACTTCGACCACCATTTCTTAGGCGTGCCGTCGGTGTAGTTTTCCTGGCCTGCGGAGTCGCAACGAATCGCGAAGGGGAGGGTGCGCGTCTTGCCGTCGCGCAGTTCGACGACGTTCGAGGTCTGACCTTCGTTGAGATTGAGCGTGCCGCGCCATCCCCAGAGACCGTCGACGATGGTGCCAAAGAAAATGAGGAGCAGGCTGGCGTGGACAATATAAACGGCCATTTCCGAGATGCGGCTGCGCTCGGCAAAAATTGAGAAATGATCTTCGCGGATGACACGCTCCGGTTTGTAGCCGAGCTCATGCAGCGCGCGCTCGGCGGCCACCAGACCCGATTCTTCATCCGCGATAGCCAGCGATTGCTGCGGACGGACGGAGCGGCGGAAGCTTTCTTCCGGATACTTATAAGGCCGCGAGAAAAAGCGCCACGAATTCGGGAAACGATCGACCGAAGCGGCGACTATACTCAGGCTGACCAGCAGCATCAGTCCTAGAAACCACCAGGCGTGAAATACGTCGGTGAGTCCCATGGAGTCAAGTACGTGCAGCGTCTGAGCCGAGTAGGCATTGCGCATCTCGTCGGGCTCGGTGACGGGCCGTTGCAGAACGATGGTTCCGACCGCCGAGAGAACCACGACTAGGATCAGAAGAACTACACCGGTTTGGATCGAAGCAACGGTGCGCCAGGCTTTATGACAAGCTTTCTGAAAAAAAGTGCGTAAGTTTGCGGACATAACTTTTCCACGCTCCTACGCGATAAATGCAAGTTCCACGCCAGACCGGGTGCGGCGTGTATAGGACGGAATCCATGGCACTTAACTGCAAGCACGGCGTTGAGAGTGAAAGCCCTTCTGGGCTATATCACGCAGCCATGTTCGGGGCGGCGGGGATTTCACCCATCACAATTGGCTGGTGACGCCCCTCACCGAGGCAAGTGACCGGGGAGTGACCAGCCAACGCCGGGTTTCGCGGGCTGTCGTTTCGTTAAGGTCAGTCGCGATGTCTTTTTCGCCGATATCAGTCGTGGGGCATTTCACGAACGATGCTGTGGCAGAAGGCCCATATCGGGAGAGGATGATTTCCGTCGAGCATTTCAGGCGAGGTCACAGATGCTTCTCAAAGGTCTTATGTTCAGCCAGTTAGGAGCGCACAGGCCCTTCGTGCCGCGGCCAGTCAAATACGGCGAGGTTCGTGCAATCGCACCCCGTGGAGGCTCTGTGACGACGTTCGCGGATCGTATTTATTGTCAGGAGAGGCTGGCGCGCAACCGCGACCGTTCTTTTTTGGCTATCGTCGCGCTTCTATTTGTAGTGGTGGCGTTGCTGGTTTCCCGGTCTGCCGCCGCAGTGCATCCGGTACCCCTGGAAAAGAACGTCGATGGCGCCAAGTGTCTGGAATGCCACGAGGACAAATCCAAAGGTAAGTTTGTGCACTCGGCGATTGCGACCGGCTGTCTGAGCTGCCATGAAGTCCGCGTCAACAAAGACATCACGCGGATCAAGCTCATCACCTCGACTCCGCAGGCGCTTTGCGTGACCTGCCATGGTGACAAAGACGCCGCGACACTCAAGGGCACGGTTCATCCGCCCGCAGTGCGGGACTGCCTCAAATGCCACGACCCGCATACTTCCGACAATAAATTTCAGCTATTGAAGGCGGAGTCGGGCGACAAGAAAGACAATCTCTGCCTCACCTGCCATACGCAAGGAACGAATGTTCCGGAAAAAGGTAGCCGTCACGCAGCACTCGACATGGGATGCGATACCTGCCATACGACACATAAGGTCGGCGAAAAAGGTAAGCAGGAATTCGACTATCACCTGACGAAGGCCGTTCCCGCGCTGTGCGTCGATTGCCACGATCCAAAGGATGAAGCCCTGATCAAGACTCACCAGGGGCAACCGTTCGCCGGGGCGACCTGCACGCAGTGTCATGATCCGCACCAATCGGCTCTGCCCAAGCTGATGCAGAAATTCACCCATCCGCCGTTTGCCGAAAAGAGTTGCGACACCTGCCACGCGCCAGCCAAAGATGGAAAAGTTGTACTGACGAATACCGACTCGCGCGCACTGTGCGCGACCTGCCACAGCGATCAGGTCGAACACATCGACAAGGCAAAAGTGGCCCATCCGGGAGCGCAGGGTGAGTGCATCGCCTGCCATAATCCCCATGCGGGCAAGACGCCCGGCTTCTTGCAGCCCGACCCGGTCAGCGCTTGTCTGGCTTGCCATTCCGACCAGGCCGACCAGTTCAAGAAAGCCCACCTGCACCAGCCGGCCTTTGGACAATCTTGCGCCATCTGCCATGAGCCGCACGGCGGCAACAACGAGCATCTGCTGCGCGCGGCCAAAGTGGACACACTCTGTCTCGAGTGCCACGGGCCCGACGCTCCTCCGCCGGCGAAACTGGAGTCCGAACACCTGATTACGATTCTCGGCGGAAGCGTCAAGCTTCCCGAAGACTATTTCAAGAAAAATAAGGCGGTGGTGCTGCCGCTGAAGTTTGGCCGCGGACATCCGATCGCCGGACACCCCGTGGCCGATGTTCCAGATCCGACCGATGTCACCAAGATCCACGCCAAGATCAGCTGCCTGTCATGCCATCAGCCGCACGCTTCGGCGCAACCGGATTTGCTGGTGAATGATCAGGCGAACAATCTGGCCTTCTGTGTTACGTGTCACAAAGACCTGACGAAACGGTAGGCCGTATGGGGAGAACGCCGTGGAGAGAAAAACCATGAAGAATATAACGATTTCCGAAACCAGACCCGTCAGCGGAACGCAGTGGCTGCTGGCACTGTGCGTTCTGCTCGGGCTGTCGCTGCTGATTCCCGGGTCTGCCCTCGCCGACAAGAAAAAGAAGGATGCTACACCGGCGAAAGTTCCGGTCATCGATTATTCGAATATCGTGTGGCCGAACCCGCCGGCGATTGCGCGCGTCCGCTACCAGGCGTTCTACGCGGCGGAAAAGATCTCGCAGGTCGAAGACGAGAACAGCACCAAAAAGGCGAAGTGGATGGACCGCCTGGCGGGCACGCAGACGCAGGCGGAGAGCACAAAAGTTTTGTGGCAGCTGGCGGAGCCCTACGGCATGGCCGTCGATTCCAAGAACAACCTTTTTGTCGCGGATCAGAAAGTCGGAGCGATCTTCATTTTCAATACCGAAACGCGCGAATTGGAAATGATCAAGAACAAGTCGCACGCGCACTTCGCCCGGATCATTGGGCTGGCCATGGATGACGGAGATCGCTTGTTTGTATCCGATCCCGGCCTGCGCCACATTCTGGTCTTCAACGCGGCTCACCAGCCGGAAGACGTAATCACCGACGGACTGAGCGATCCGAGTATGCTGGCCATCGATCGCGAGAACCGGCAGCTGTATGTCTCCGATATCGCACTGGACCAGGTGCTGGTCTACGATGCCGATTCACTTAAGCTCAAACGCAAGATGGGCACGACCGGACATAACCATGAGCTGACGACTCCCGGGGACTTCGCGAAACCCACTGGATTGGCGGTCGATTCCGAGGGCAATCTTTATGTCTGCGACACGCTGAACAATCGAGTCGAGATCTTCGACGCGGATGGCAAGTTCATCAGCACCTTCGGAAAATCGGGCGACGGGCCGGGATATTTCTCGCGCCCCAAAGGCGTGGCGATCGACAGCGACGATCATATATGGGTCGTCGACGGCATGCAGGATCGCGTGCAGGTCTATAACAAAGACGCGCAGCTGCTCATCAGCTTCGGCGGACATGGCATGCTGCCCGGGCAGTTTCAGGGACTGGTCGGGATCACCACCGATAAGAACAATCGCGTCTTCACTTCGGAGATCTATCCGGGACGCGTCCAGCAATTCCGATACGTGACCGACGCCGAGGCGGAAAAACTGAAGAAAGATAAAGAAGACCAGCGTGAGAAAAAGGCAGGAGCGACCGCCAAGGAAGTGACGCCGATCGTAGCTCCGCAGAGCAAATAGAGCTGTCAGCTATCAGCTGTCAGTTCTCGCGATCCGTGAAGGCCGACGCCTAGGAGGAAGCAATCTTCCAGGTTTGTTTTTCTCCGTGCCTCCGTGGTGGATTTCCTGTCCCTTAGTCCCCAGCGTCGCTTTTCTCGCGAAATGCTGCATTTCGCAACACCAGATCTCGACTCGGGTCCAACCGCCGCCTCCAACTGTGGCATTTCACCAATCCAATTTGTCTTTTGGCTCTTTTGCCCCAGCCTTCTGGTTACCGATGGGTCCCAAGGGCCGCGTCCTCGTCTACACTTCCCCTTTAATATCAATAACTTGCCGCAGACTTCGCATTTTCCCGCTTCGGAACCGTTTTGGGTAGCCAGTTGCATTTGATACAGCCGAGGGGCGGTTACGACAAGTGCCAAGGCACACGACGCGACCCACGGCCTAAGCCTCTGAGAGTTTTGAAAAAACGTACCAAAAATCATTGGAGGTTGTAATTTTATGAAAAAAGCGATGCTAGTCGTAATGTTCGTTCTCGCAATCGCAGGGTTCGCACTGGGCCAGACTTGGACTTCCCCGGTTGACGTCCTCGGCGCCCACAACAACAACGGCCGCGGTTGCGCCGGATGCCATGCTCCACACAGCGGCTCCTTCGGTTCCGGCCACAACGGCGGAGCGGACGCGGGCAGCTACGCATTGTGGGGCCAGGACGCCAGCCCACTGTACGGCCAAACGATTGCCTTCGGCGATAGCGGAAAGTACACCGAACTTCTGCCCTCCAGCATTTCGAGCGGGAGCCAGGAAGTTGGCGGCATTCTGCTCTGCCTGAGCTGCCATGACGGCAACGTCACAGCGTCGAACATGATGGTGAATCAATCCTACGAACAGAGAATTGGCCTGTTGACGAATACTGCTTACGGCGCGGGAAAAATCCCAACCCTGCTCGGCAATGACGGCACCACGGCCGGCAACTACACCAACGATCACCCGGTGGGTCAGCTTGCCACGATCAGCACCGGCAGCGGCCTGGTCAACACCGCGGGAAAACTCTCCGTGACTCCTGGCACACCGTACGCGCAGTTTGTTGCGAACTACGGCTGGCCGGCTCTGGCCCCTGGTAAATGGTCGAATCCGTATGGCGTAACCGCCGCGGGCGCACCCTATGTACTGTGCACCACCTGCCACAATCAGCATGTGATGACCGTGTACTCTTCCAGCACAGCTAGCCCGATCGCGAACGATGGCGGCGGCAAGTTCTACGCCACCTTCTTCTTCGTGAACGGCCCCTACAATCCGAACATCAACAACGTCGCCAACACGAACGCTCCTTCGACGACTCAATTCTGCCGTCAATGCCACTTCGGCGAAGCGAACGAAGCCAACAACACCAACAACATCACCACCGTATTCCAGTAGACACAAGGGTGAATGCACGCGGGGAGAGAGAATTCTCTCCCCTTTTTTTATAGGAAACAGTACCCAGTAACTCAGTACCCGGTACCCAGTAGAATCAAGAACAGAGTAATCGAGGTCATTATGAAGCGCCTGAGCACAATCTTTGCAGTGGTTCTGATCACGGTCTCGGCGGGGTTGGCCCAGGTGGCATCCCACGCGAGCACAGGTCTGGCGAATGCGTCGGCCACGACGACATCCGCCCCGATGGTGTCGGCGATGACAGTCAGCGATAAGACGGTGGCGCGCGTGAACGGTGCCGCGCTCACAGACCGCGATTTGTTGCGCGAAATGTACGCCATCTTCCCCTACGCGCAGCAGCACAACGGCTTTCCGAAGGCGCAGGAAGCAGCCATCCGGCAGGGCGCGCTGGAAATGATTATTTTCGAGGAGCTGGTGTATCAGGAAGCGGTGCGGCGGAAAGTGACGATCACACCCGCGAAGCTGAATCAGGCGGAAGGTGATTTCCGTAAGCAATTCAAGAGTCCCGACGAATATCAGCAATACATGCAGACTGAAATGGGCGGATCCGAACAGCGGCTCCGGAAACAGATGCAGCGCTCGATGCTGATTGAGGAGATGCTGAAGACCGAGGTCGAAGACCGGTCCGCGGTATCGGCGGCCGAGGTGAGGGCTTACTACGACAAGAACGCGGCGAAATACATGCAGCCGGAGTCGTTCACGTTTCAGAGCATTTCGGTAGTTCCGGCGTTGAAGCCGACGCCCGCCCAGGCGAAAGAGGCGCAGAAAAAAGCGGAAGAAGCGCTGCGGCAGGCCAAGGCGACCAAGAGCTATCAGGATTTCGGGTTGCTCGCGGAAAAAATCTCGGAAGACGATTTCCGGGTAAATATGGGCGACCACAAAGTTGTGGGACGCGACAAGCTTCCGCCGCAGGTCTTGAAGGCACTACAAGGATTGCAGCCGGGACAAATGACGGGATTGATCCAGATCGAGTCGGCCTACACGATCATCCGGCTCAATGCGCATACTGCGCCGCACAGGCAGCCCTTTGCCGAAGTGAAGAACGACTTGAAGGTGGATTTGCAGAAGAGCAAGTACGAGAAGCTGCGATCGGGCCTGGCCAAGCAGTTAAGGGCCAAGGCGAAGATCGAAGTCGTTTAGAGCTGTCAGCTCTCAGCCTTCGGCCATCTGTTTCAGGCTTCAGTAAACCGGCGCGGCTCCCAGCCGCGCCGCGTTAAATTCGTCTCAGGGTTTCTAAATCCCTCCCCCAATCGTCACCGGAATTCCCAGATTGAGTCTTTCGACTCGCTGGGCGGGTGATATGCCGCACCGGGACACCGCACGGACCTCACACGACCTCTACAACGCTATTATTTGCAATGGGTTAGCGACTGTTTCCCGGCCATGATTTTGGCACTCGTTGTGCCATTTACTAGGCAGGATTGGCACTGCTTTTGAGCCTCTGGCGGGAAGGTATCGGGTCCCATGAAAATCGCAAAACTCACCCCCGGACTGGGACTTCTCGTCATGGCGCTGCAGGCGTCGATGGTGATGGCGCAGGCCACGCCACAGCTGAATATCGGCGAGAACACGAAACTGAGCGCGGGCGCGTTATTCAACTTCGGATACCAGGGCGACTACGGCGATGCCATCCCGTCGAACCACGGGCTGAATCTTGGATTCGATGGCAAGATCGCGGGCTCCTACTACAATCCCAATTTCCTGTCGTTCACGGCGAACCCCTACTACGATCAGTCGCGGCTTGATTCGAATTATCAGTCGCTGACCGGGGCCAGCGGAATCAATGGGACAGCGAATTTTTTCACGGGCAGCAATTATCCCGGCTCCATCAATTATCACTACGACCGCAACAGCACGGGCACATTTGCGCTAGCTGGGCAGCCAAGTTTCACGACCTACGGGTCGAGTCACGGAATCGGAATCAACTGGAGCATATTGCATCCCGACTGGCCGACTCTGTCGGTTGGGTATTCGCAAGGGTCTGGCAGCAGCACGCTGTACGGCACCGACCAGGAGGATAATTCGAGCACGAAGTTGTTCAACGTGCACTCGAACTATCAGATTGCCGGCTTCCGGCTCAACGCATTCTTCGATCACAACAGTCTGAACTCAGACTTTCCCGCGTTTCTGGCCGGTGATGAGGCGGCCACACTCAGTTCGAGCGGACACGATCTCGGTTTTGGCGCCCAACACACTCTGCCGATGCACGGATCGTTCTACGTCAACTACAACCGGGCGTCGGCCAGCAGCAACTACGCTACCAGCGGCGGCACCGACGACACTTCGAACATCTCGAACTATTCCGACAGCACGGAAACGGCGAGCGCAAGTTTCCATCCCACCGGAAAACTCAGCTGGAACGTAACGCAGAACTACACCAACAACCTCAACGGCTATGTAGCGCAGAACGTGGGCAACGGCACACCGGTCGCCGGAATCGATCTCGGATCGGGATCCTATTCGTCGACTCTTGGCGGCAGCATGACCTACACCTTCACAAACTATCTCTCCGCTTCGGCGATGGCGACCTACTACGACCAACATTATTTCGGCCAGAGCTACACCGGCGAATACCTGAGCGGAACACTTAACTGCGGCAAGCGGTTGTGGGACACATTCACCTTTTCCATGTCAGTGATCGACAGCTCGAACGGGCAAGGCAATAACGCGGTCGGACTGGTAGGCAACGTAAACTTCTTCCACCGCTTTGGCAACTGGCGGACCTCGGGACAATTCAGCTACGCGCAGAACGTGCAGACGCTGCTGGTCACCTATACGACCTCGTATTACAGCTATAGCGGGAACGTGAACCGGCGGCTGCCGGGCGGACTGACCTGGATCGCGGCTTTCAACGGAAATCACAGCGGGCTTACGAATTACGCGGGAACGAATACGCACAGCGAGAGCTATTCGAGTTCGTTGAGCATGCGCAGGTTGGCCATCAATTCGTTCTATACCCAATCGAGCGGAATATCGCTGTTCGGCGCTGGTGGAGTGATTACGCCGACACCGACGCCGGGCGTGACCGATTTCATTCTATTTAACGGTTCAAGCTACGGAGGCGGGCTGTCGATTACACCAGTAAAGCGGCTGTCGATTTCGGGAACGTTCTCTCGCGCCATCAGCAACACGCTGGCCGCGACCGACTCGCACAACAACACCGAAGTCTTTAATTCTCAGATGCAGTACCATCTACGCAGAATTAGTTTGCTGGCTGGCTATACACGGTTCACGCAAGGCATCAGCGCAGTTGGCGCACCCGTCAATACCACATCTTTCTATGTCGGGATGAGCAGATGGTTCGACTTCTTCTAATCAGGCGAGGCCATACGGTAATCGGTGCAGTTCTGGCGATGGCTGCAGTTGCGACACTGCCGGCGGCATTGCTCGTTTCATTGCTGGTCACACCGTTGGCTGCGAAACCTTCCAAGAAAAATATTGGCCCACCGCCGCCACCGGACTTGCTGATGGATGGCGGACGGAAGCTCTCCTTCGAGCGCGCCTTCAGCCTGGAGCGCGAAGTAAAACCGAAGCGCAGCTTCTGGACTCGTGTGGTCGATGTAATCGCTGGCCAGCCCGACTTTCACTACCTGGTAAGTCCCTACAGTATCGTGACCGACTCGCGCGGCCGGATCATCGTCACGGACGTGGCCGCGGCGGGCGTGCACATTTTTGATTTCACGCAGCAGAAATACAAATTCATTTCGCGGCGCGAGGCCGGCAGAGATCCGATGCTTACGCCGCAATGCGTGACCGTCGACGCGCAAGACAATATCTATGTGACCGATTCGCAGACCGGGAAGATTTTCGTGTTCGATGAAAACGGCAAGTACCGGCGGGCGATCGGCAGCTTGAAGGGTGGCGAGGGATATTTCAAGCGCCCGACGGGAATCGCGGTGGACTCAGCGGCGCAACGCATCTACGTCAGCGACACGCTGCGCAACAAAATCTACATCATGGACATGCAGGGCAGCGTGCTCCAGGTGATCGGAAAGACCGGGACCGGCGACGGAGAGTTCAACTTCCCGACCGAACTACGGCTGAACGGTCCGGATCTCGTGGTGGTCGATGCCATGAACTTCCGTGTGCAGGTGCTCGACCGGTCGGGCGCTTTCCGCTACGCCATTGGCAAGGCCGGAGATGGAGCGGGATGGATGTTCCGTCCCAAAGGGATCGGCTTCGACTCCGAAAATCATCTTTATGTGGTCGATGGACAGTGGGGCATGGTGCAGGTCTTCGATCGCGAAGGCAGGTTGCTCTACCACTTCGGCGAACGAGGAACGGGGCCGGGACAGTTTCAGCTGCCGGCAGGGCTACAGATCGACAAACAAGACCGTATCTACGTCGTCGATTCCTTCAACCGGCGGGTTGAAGTCTTTCACTATTACGGTATTGCGACTTCGGCCGAAGGGAGGAAGCAGTGAAGAACATTCGGGCCCTTCCCGCGGTTTTGCTCATGACGATGCTCATGATGATGATCGCCTTGGCAACTACTTTCACGGCGGCGCAGGCGCAGATCAACGGCGACGCGCTCGGGATGCACAACCTGACCGCTGCCAGCGGAGCGCAGATGTATTCGCAGGGCAGCCTCGGCTGCACTTTTTGCCATGCTCCACACAGTGGACTGGGAGGCATCACTCCACTCTGGAACCAGAAACTGTCGACGCAGACCTACACCCCGTATACGAGCACGACCTATTCCGAGCAGGGCAATTCGCAGCCGACGCTTGGAATCACGAGCAGCCTTTGTCTGAGTTGTCACGACGGCACGGTCGGCGTTGGGCAATCAGCGGCGTATGGGCAACTGCCGACAGTCGGGTCGTTGAATGGCGGCGATTCCTTCGGCACAACTTTGACCGGATCGCATCCTTTCAGCCTGGTACTGCCGATGAAGGATGCTCCGAACCTGGTTGCGTCGCTCGTGGCTCAGGGAAAGACCGCCGATCCCACGGGCGCCGTGGCGCTGGTGAATGGCAACATCGAGTGCTCGACTTGCCACAACGTTCACGTGCAAGGCACCGACCGGATCGCGCAGAGTTTTCTGGTCCGCGATAGTTCGAACGCGCAGATGTGCCTGGCGTGTCACGATCCGAACCGCGTCGTGCAAGGGTTGATCAATCCGTTGACCGGCTTTACCGGCAGCATCCATCAGACCGCCACCAACCAGGTTTCGTCGGATGGCCATATCGGTCCTTATCCCACCGTTGGAATGAACGCCTGCAACTCCTGCCACATGTCGCATGATTCAGTTGCTCCGGCGCGCTTGCTGCGGCCGGCAACACCACCGTCGCCTGGGAGCGATCCGGTGACGCAGGACTGCATGACTTGCCACAACGGTGGAACCTACGTGTCGCCAGCACCCGCGAACATCATGGCAGAGGTGGCGAAGACGGGGCATCCCTTACCGTCAGGCAATAACTTCCATGACGCCGCCGAGCCGGTGCTCTTGAACAATAACCGGCATGCGGTGTGCGTCGATTGCCACAATGCCCATGCCTCGACACAGACCACGACATTTAGTCCGCCACCGGCGCTGCGGCCATCGCAGGCTGGCGTCTCCGGAGTCAGCGCGATGGACGGAGTGACGCTGCTGACGCCGGCGATCAATCAGTTCGAGAATTGCCTGCGTTGCCACGGAACCAGCACCGGCAAACAGCGTTTGATTATTTACGGATATGCACCGGTGCGAGTCGTCTCCGCGCCCGATGCGCTGAACGTGATTCCGGAATTTGCTTCGACGGCGACTTCAAGCCATCCCGTAACGCATGACCGCACCAGCCCTCTGCCGCAACCGAGCTTGCTGCTGAACATGCTCAATCAGAACGGCACCGCGTCTGCGCGCGCAATGGGGACACGCATGTTCTGTGCCGACTGCCATAACAGCGACGACAATCGCGAGTTCGGCGGCGCAGGACCCAATGGTCCGCATGGATCGATCAACTCGCACATTCTGGAGCGCAATTATCAATTCAGCCAGGCGGCGACGCCAGGCGGCATCGTCACGAACCTGTTCCCGAATCCAGACCTCACCGTGACTGGACCGTACGCCATGTGCGCGAAGTGCCACGACCTGACGAACATTGTCGCCAACAGCAGCTTTACGCAGCACAGCCTGCATATCTCGCAATACGGCTTCAGTTGCTCGACGTGCCACACCGCGCATGGGATGGGGGCAGTTTCTCCGACGATCACCGGCGAGCGCCTCGTGAATTTTGACGGCAACGTGGTGGGCGAAAATAACGGCGCCCCAATTTCTTACAGCCGCGGCACGGGTACGTGCACGCTGATGTGCCACGACGCGGCCCACAATGCCGACGGATCGGTAAGTTCGGCGATGAAGGCCAAGCCCAAGGCGCCCGTCATTAAGAGGTAGATCAAGAAGAGGTAGAGCGAGACATCTTAATTTTAATTTTCCTTGGCGCGGCGTTGAACCGTCGCCGCCATGGGAACTGTGCAGGGCTGGATCAACCAGGTTTGAGGACGTGGTTAGGCCCCCGAACTCAGATCCTGATCCAGCCCTGTTTTGCCGGTAGAGTTAGAAGAAACTTCTTCGCAGCGGAAATGCATGCCCACCTCGACCCAAACCGAAACTTCAGTTCGCGGCGCGCGCTTCTGGGGGCTGAGCGTGGCGACGGCGATCCTTGTTCCCGTGTTGCTGGTCGGTCTCACAGAAGTTGCGCTCCGCCTGTTTGGCGTTGGATTTTCCACTGCCCTGACCGTTCCCTGCACAGCACAGGGGCAGCCGGCCGCTTGCTACAACCTGTTCTTCCCTGCTCCGTTTTTCCCTCCCGGAATGATCAAGACGCCGCAGGCGTATGCGATTCCCGCGCAGAAGCCCCAGGGGACATTTCGAATTTTTGTCCTGGGAGAATCGGCGGCCATGGGCGATCCCGATCCGGCCTATGGATTCAGCCGCTATCTCGATGTGATGCTCAGGGAGCGCTATCCCTCGACGAAGTTCGAGGTGATCAACACGGGGAGCGTCGCGATCAATTCCCATGTGCTGCTGCCGATCGCCAAGGGCCTTGCGGACGAGCGCCCAGACCTATTCATCATTTACTCAGGCAATAACGAAGTCGTCGGACCGTATGGGCCCGGGACCGCACTCACTTCGTCGGGCATGAGCCTTCCTGTGATTCGCGCCAGCATATTCTTTCACTCCACTCGCATTGGACAGCTTCTGACAAAAGTCGGCACCGCGAAGCGCGAATGGGGCGGGATGGAAATGTTTCTCGATAAGCAGGTGGCGGCGAGTTCTCCGCTGATGAAGCATGTCTATGAAAACTTCGAGAGCAATTTGCGGGAGACGATCGCGGTGGCGCGCAGGTCGGGCGCGCGGGTGATCGTGGCCACTGTCGCGACCAACATAAAGGACTGCGCCCCCTTTGCGTCGATGCATCGCGAAGGACTGGCGGACGATGCTTTCCGTTCGTGGACGGCGCTCGAGCAGCAGGGAGCGGACCTCGAGAACGCGCATTCGTATGCGGACGCCTTGAAGCCGTATCTTTCCGCGCTAAAGATTGACGATCAATATGCGGAGCTTGAATTCCGCATCGCTCGCTGTCTCTGGATGACAGGCGACTATCGCACGGCCAAAGAGCATTTCCTCCGCGCCCGCGATTTAGATACTCTTCGCTTTCGAGCCGACAGCCGCATCAATGAGATCGACCGCTCAGTGGCCGCTTCGTCGGGAGCTGAGCTGGTCGATGCCGAAGCGATCTTCGCCGATGCTCCCGAGTTCAAGGACATCTCGCAGGGGGCGATCGGAAGCGAGCTGGTTTATGAGCACGTGCACATGACTCCCGAAGGAAATTATCTTTTAGCGCGTGCGATGTTCCGGCAAATTGCAACGAGGATGTCAGCCGATACGCGGCCCGCCGCTTCTCTACAAAACGACCCGGGTGTGGTTTCCGACCTGCCGTCGCAAGTCGAGTGCGAGCAACTGCTGGCTTTGACCGCGCATGATCGTCTGCGGATCAATCGAGAGATGTTGCAACGGCTGCAGAAGCCTCCGTTTACCAATCAGCTGAATCACTCGGATCAGGTGCTGCGGTTGACGATCAAGGCAGGGGCGCCGGACGAGAACCCGGATGAGACGGCGGCGGAATATCAGTGGGCGATCCGGAAGAAACCGGACGACCGCGTGCTGCATTACAACTTCGGACTCTTTCTCTTCGGATACGACCGCAACGCCGCCGTCGAGCAACTACGAATGTCGCGGCCCTGGGATGGGTTTCCGGTGTTTGCGCCGGATGGGTCGGTGGTGGAGTGAGGATAGGCTAGAAATTCCCGTACATCATCTGCGCTGTGCTGGTTCCTCGAGACAGAGTAACGATCAAGACCACGAGTAACGCAATCGCGTAGAGCGGTGGGATCCAGAACCAGCGCCAGCGCGCCAGCGTGGCGAGGAACCCTTCGCCAGAGTTGCGGTCGAGCGCGTCGGCCACCACGAGCGCAATCGCGTATCCGGCGGCGACGCCTGCGACGAGCAGATAGAGGCTTCCACTCAAAGCGTGCGAGAGATAAGTTGCCGGAGAAAAGACTGCCGACAGCATCTCGCGGGCTTCGAGCGAAGAGTTGGCGCGGAAGAAAATCCATCCCAGACTGACGAGACTGATGGTGACCGCCCACGACAAAGGCTCCCAGAGTTTTGCGGGACGCTCCCAGTTCAATCTGCGCTGCAGTTGCTGCACTTGCCGATGGAGAACCAGGAGGGTTCCGTGATAGCAGCCCCACAGCACGAAGAGCACCGTCGCCTTGTGCCACACGCCGAACAGAACCATCGACACGACGAGCACTAGATTTCTCCACCACATCTCACGGCGCATCACCGCGAGCGGAAGGAAAACGTAGTCGCGAATCCAGAACGAGAGCGACATGTGCCAGCGCGTCCAGAACACCGACGGACTGGTGGATTGAAACGGGCGCGCGAAGTTTTCGGGGATAGTAAAACCCAGAGCCTGTGCGGCGCCGATGGCGATGTGCGAGTATCCGGCGAAATCGAGGAAAAGCTGGAGGCCGTATCCGAACGCCAGGCACCAGACGTCGGCGCCAGTCCGGTGAGTCAGCCGATCAAAGCCGGATGCGACCCCATCGCCGGCGAGAATTCCCTGCCCCAGCAATTTTGCCAACTGCATCATCAGGACGCCGGTCGCGATCCGGCGAAACCCGCGACCGATTTCTTGCGCCGATGTCGGCGTGTCGGAGCGGAATTGCAGCAGCATTTCAGGCAGGCGGCAGATGGGTCCTGCGATGGCTACGGGGAAAAACGCCATGTAGATGGCGAATTCTGGGAACGTGGGACTGAGTTCGTCCTCCTTGTCAGGGTCAGAATCCGTTTCCGTATCAGAACCGCGATAAAGATCGAACAGATAGCTCATCGCCTGGAACGTCCAGAAAGAAACGCCGACAGGGAGTGCCAGGTGCGCGAATGGTTGCAGGGAAAACGGTAGAGATGAAAACGATGGGGATGATAACGAAAGCCGGACGGCAATTTCTGGAAGGTATTTGAAACTCCCCAGCAGTGCCAGATTCAACAGGATGCCAATCGACAGCGGGAGCGGCGATGGCCTGCGCCGCAGCCATTTGCCCACGAGGAAATTCATGACCGTAGAAGTGATAAGGACGGCCGCGAACCAGTATCCCCAAGTGAAGTAGAGCGCGTAGCAAGCGACCAGCAGAAGAGCTTGTCTTATTGTGCGTGAGCGAACTTTAGCGAAGACCGCAACGCACACGAGAAAGACGGAAATGTAGAGGATCGCTCGAAGCCACATGCGAGTTTTATTATGGCTTGTCTATAGCTCAGCTCGCAGGCGAAGCCGACACAGCAGGGTGTGATCCAGGTCACAAATGCGCCTTTTGGGCCTCACTACAATTGAGCGTTACTACAATGGGTTACAGTGACTAGTCTGGGCAATCCCGGAGCCTTCGACAATCTCGGCAACCTCATCGATGCGCTGGCCGCGGCGCCGGGCGAACGTCCGTTCATCACTTCGTGGATCGATGAAGATGAACGCGAGACCGTAACCTTCGGCGAGTTTCGAGGGCGTGCACAGCAGCACGCGACCCTGTTGCGGAACCGCGGAGTGATCGCCGGGGATCGCGTAGTCATCATCATGCCGCAGGGCATTCCGGCGATGACAATGTTTGCCGGCGCGATGATGATTGGCGCAGTGCCAGCATTTCTGGCCTATCCGAATTTTAAGGTTGAGGCCGAGAAGTACCGGTCAGGCCTAGCAGGAGTGACGGCCAATCTACGCGCGAAGATCGTCGTAATCGACGATAAATTTCCCGACGATATGCTGGCGCACGTCACGCTGGGGGAAGATGCGGCGCTGTTACGGGCGAGCAACGGCGCGGACACTGACTTAAGCGCCGGCTCGGAGAAGCTCCCAGATCTAAAGGCAGAACGCGACGCCCTGGCATTCATTCAGCATTCAGCGGGCACAACCGGACTACAAAAAGGAGTGGCACTGACGCATGGCGCGGTGCTGAAGCAGATTGAACATCTGGCAGCGGCGTTGAAGATCAACGGGAACAGTGACCGGATTTACAGCTGGCTACCTCTTTACCACGACATGGGGCTGATTGCCTGTTTCATGCTGCCGCTGGTTTGCCATGTTCCGGTCGTGATGCAGTCGCCGCTCGATTGGGTGATGCATCCCGAGTCGATGCTCCAGATCTTCACCGAATACAAATGCACCCTGGCGTGGATGCCGAATTTTGCTTTTCAGTTTATTCCGCGCCGCGCGCCGAGGGCGCGTTGGGAGCAGTACGACCTTTCGTCTGCGCGGGCATTGATCAATTGTTCGGAGCCGGTGCGGGCGAGCAGCATGGACGAATTTCAGAATGCCTTTTCCTTCATCGGATTGCGCGATGGCGTGCTGCAGTCCTCTTACGCCATGGCCGAAAATGTGTTCGCAGTAACGCAGTCTGGCCAATCGCCCGCGCCCACACGCATCTGGGCTGATGGCCGTAAATTTCGCAGCGCCCAGGTGATTCAGCCGGTTGCGGAAGGGACAGCCGGCGCGGTTCGGTTCACATCCTCGGGACGACTACTGGCGGGGAATAAGCTCCGCATCGTTTCCGCTTCCGGCGAAGTGCTGCCCCACGGTTGCGTGGGCGAAATTCTCATTCAGAGCGACAGCCTGTTTGCGGGGTACTACAACCGTCCCGACCTTACGGCGGAGGCACTCATCGACGGTTGGTATCACGGCGGCGACCTCGGTTTTTATCTGCAGTCCGATGACGAGCTCTACGTCGTGGGACGTAAGAAGGATCTGCTGATTATCGGCGGTGAGAATATTTATGCGCAGGATATCGAGGAAGCAGTTAGTGGCCATCCCTCGATTCACGATGGGCGGGTTGTAGCAATCGGCGTCTATAATCCCGAACTTGGGACGGAAGAGATCGCCGTGGTAGCTGAAGTACAACATGAAGAACTACTCGCAAGTGCCACGGACATCGAGCAAGAACTCCGTAATCGAGTGGTGGCAGAAATTGGCGTTTCCGTGCGAACGATTTTCCTGAAACGTCCACATTGGATCGTAAAGAGCACCGCAGGAAAAGCGGCCCGCTCAGCCACGTGCGAGAAGTTGTTGCGAGAGCATCCGGAACTGGACGTTGAAAGCTAGGTTGCGAACTCAACTTCGGACGGCCTCGGGCCCCGACTATTTGCGAATTTTCCCCACGCGCTCGGCCGTAGCAAACATCAACGCGACGGTATCCAAATCCTTCGGCTGCACCTTACCCGCCGGAATGCGCATGTGCGTCAGGTCTTCAAGCTTGATCAAGAGGTCGACCAGCGCCATTGAGTCGATCAAGCCCGACGAAACCAGCCGCGTATTTTCATCGATCGCGAAGCCCGGTTTTCGCACCAGACCGCCGATGTGCTCGATCATCTGTTGCGCTTCCGCCGTCATGCCTATCATCTTTCCTACGTTCGCATTTCTCGCAGCCCTACCAGCGTTTTCCGGCGCGTTATTGCAGGGGTTTCGCCGGCGTTCCTGGTTTTACGCCTGAGTGTTTTTGGGCCTGTGCAATTAACTCCACAACTTTGTCTTTACCTTCGTAGTTCGGATTGGTGGCCAGCAGCTTCTGCCATGTAGCCACAGCTTTGTTGGTATCCATCTTGCCTTGCCACTCAACGATACCGAGATTGAACAGCGTGTTGGCTTTGTTCGGCTCAAAGGTGAGCGATTTCTGGAATTCCGTGATGGCGGTGTCGGCGTCTCCGGTGTACCAGTACGCGGTCGCCATGTCGGTGCGGACGGCGGCATTCGATGGCTCCGATTTCAGAGCGCTTTGATAGTAGCCGATGGCAGTCGGATATATCTGCGCGTCGTAATAGATGTTGCCGACGCTTTCGAGAAGATTGGTATTGGCGGGATCCGCTTTTAGTTTTTCGAGCAACGGCGCGGCTTGCGTGTCAGCCATTTTCTGCATTTCCGCTGGACTCGGAGTTTGCGAGGGATTTACATTTCCCATGGCTGCGGCCGGCGTGGATGCGCTCGCGGTTTCAACCGCGGTGGACGACGGGCCTGCGGAGCCGCGGACCAGCCATCCGGCGGCGATTCCTACCAGCAGACAGATGACGGCCAAGGTGTAGGCTTGCACGCTTGTCCATTGCTCGGTGCGGGTTCGATCTGAGGATGTTGTCATGACCTTGCTCCTTCGTTCTTTTGCGTTGCTGCCGCCGCGTTAACTCTTGCCCTGCATTTGGGCGTCGGCTATCAATTTCTCCACCGTGGCTTTGCGATCGGCGCTAAGCTGCGGGTTCTGCTTCAACAACTCTCGCCATGCGCCTAATGCGCCCTTGGTGTCTTGTTTCCCCTGCCACTTGATCATCCCGAGGTTGAACAGTGAGTTGGCGTCTTTCGGATTCTCGCGCAACGATTTTTGCAGTTCGCGAATCGCGCCATCCGCATCGCCGTTGTAGTAGAGGCATGACGCCATTTCGGTCCGGATGGCTACATTCTTGGGATCCATCTGAAGCGCCTTGTCGTAGTACGCAGCCGCATCTTTGAACTGATGCGTTGACTTGTAGAGATTTCCCACCTGGATCAGGAGATCAGCGTTCTTGGGATCGGCCTTGAGTTTGTCGAGCAGCGGCTCGGCCTTTTTGTCAGCCATGTGCTTCATGTCTTCGAGGCTGGGCATTTGGCCACCGCCCATGGCGCCATGTGCGCCCGGAGCAGCAACTGTCTGGACGTTGACGTTGGCCGGGGCCGGTACGCTGGCGGCAGCCTTGGCCGGCGCGGGTGATTGCGATCCGCGGAAAAGATATCCGATTGCTAAACCGACGACGAGACAGATCGCGGCCATCGCATAGGCCTGCTTCGCCTGCCAGTCTGACCTGGTGCTTGATTGCGAGCCTGATTGCGAAGTCGACTGCGAGGTTGGTTGGGTGCTCGGTTCGTTCGCCATACTATTCGGTATCCTGCTTCAATGTTCTCTGACCGTGCTGCTCCAGCTTAAGTGTGGTGGAACTTACGGGCAGCATTCCACGTCACCGGAGTATGTGACGGTGATCACAAGAACGATCAGAACTTATGGAATCCATAGCTCGCGGTAAGAATGGCAGCAAAGAGCAGTGCCTGAGATAGTTCGGTCCAGCCCAGTCGACGGATCGCGATCGGTTGTGGTTTGCAAACGAACCATGCACAACCGCGAAGCAAAATCGGGACGAATGCCAGTGCTGCAAGGGCCGGTAATGCGTCAAAACGGTACATCGTCATCAACAATGCAATCAGAAGAAATTGCCCGGCGAGGAAGGTCCAACCGGCGGCTAGTTTTTCGCGGCATCCAGCAGCGCGCGCTCCGCGGAGTCTCAGCCAGACGAAATGAATCTGGTCGCCCGCGACCAGCCAGTTCAGCAACCAGAGGATCCAGGCCGTCGCATCAAGTTTGCCCGCCACGACGCAGTAGGCCGCAGGCGCCGTGGAAGTGAGCACCACGGCGCCCAGAACCTCGGCAAACATTCTAGCGTCGCGTCCTATTTTCTTGAGGATGGTCTGGGCCCAGAATGCCACGCCAGCGATGATGCTGATCGGCACGAGATCGATGCCGTCGGCCCACCGAAACAGAGCCATCACCGAGGCGATCGCGACGCAAAGAAGCGCGAGAGTCACGTTGCGGACCAGCCTGATTTCTTCTGGAGTTCGGGCGCGTAGCGCAGCGGAGCCGAACCAGCTCTCTGCCGGCGTCCGCAGCCAAAAGACCGCCAATACCGTGGCGATCAAGAAGCAAACGGGAAATAAGTGGCCTCCCGCGAACAAACCAACCGCGGCACCGGTTATGAGGGGAAGCAGCAGCATTCCCCAGGCTCCGTGCTCGCGGGGAACGACCAAGGCGCGGCGACGCTGTTTTTGCGGTGTTGTAAGCGGGGAGACCTCGGTGGCAGTCTCCGTGCGCGCGGCGACCGTCTTCGAAGTCGGAGTCGGAGCCGTAGGCTCCGTACCCTGGCACGAAATTTCGCCCGTGCCAGTTCCAGGGTTGAATGCAAAGGGCATTTCCGGCGGTCGGGCGGTCGACATGCAGTTCTCCGGCTTGCAATATCAGGATTTCAAATCCCTTGGCCGGCGGCGGTGAGGAACATCACGGCTGATTGTGACACCGGTCACGAGGAGCCATTTCCCCGCGTTCTGGCGTCAACGGCTTTACAGACGGGAGCCCAGCACATAGATTGGAAACGATTGGGAACCGACGATTTTCCGAGCGGAGCCGGACTTGCCATCTTCTTCAAAACGCGTCAGTGGTTCGCCTTCAGAATCTTCGACAGCGCTGCCGCCCAAGGCCCCGGCGAACGTTCTCCTTTCCAGCGATCTTCTGGAAGCCCTGCCCGACGCCGTTGTCGCCGTCGATAGCAGCGGGACGATTGTGCAGGTGAATTCGCAGGCCCAGGCGCTCTTCGGCTATGACCGCGAGGAATTGGTCGGGCAGAAAGTCGAGTTGCTGGTCCCGGACAATTATCGCGGTCAGCATCATCGCCACCGTGAGCAATTCGCGGACGCTCCGAAAACGCGGCGCATGGGCGCGAATCTAGATCTCTACGGCAAGCGGCGCAACGGCTCGGAGTTTCCCGTCGAGATCAGTCTCAGCCCGCTTTCCACTGAGAAAGGCATATTCGTGTTGAGCGCCATCCGCGATATCAGCGATCGCAAGAGGATCGCCGAGGAACTGCGGCGCGCCAACGAAGAACTCCATCATAAAACGACCGAGCAACTAGGCGAGTCCCGGACGCGGCTGGCATCGATTATCGATTCGTCGGAGGACGCGATCATCGGCAAAGATCTGGACGGCACGATCACAAGCTGGAACCGGGGAGCGGAGCATATCTACGGATATCCGCCGGACGACGTGATCGGCAAGAACATTTCCCTGCTGGCCCCGAGTGATCGGCCGGATGAAATTCCCGAGATTCTTCGGAAGATAGCGCGGGGCGAATCGGTCGAGCACCATGAGTCGGTGCGGGTCACCAAAGACGGGCGGCATCTGAACGTCTCGATTTCGGTGTCCCCGTTGCGGGATGCGAAAGGCGACATCGTCGGGGCATCCGCGATTGCGCGGGATATCACGAGTCAGAAGAGAACGGAAACGCTACTCCATCAATCGCAGAAGATGGAAGCGATCGGACGTCTCGCTGGCGGAGTGGCGCACGATTTTAACAACATTCTTGGGATCATCAACGCCTGCACGGAGTTTCTACGCGACCGTATCGACCCTTCGGCCGAACCCTCGCTGTATGTGGAGAACATCAAGAAGGCCACGGAGCGCGGGCGGTCGTTGACGAAGCAACTGCTGGCTTTCAGCCGGACAACCGCAATTCAGCCGCGTGTGCTCGATCTTAACGAGCGCCTTCGGGATATCAGCAAACTGCTGCGCCCTCTGCTCGGGGAAGATATCGAGGTCATCATCGTTTCGAAATCGACATCGGCCATCATTGAAGCAGACCCGGGGCAAATCGACCAAGTGGTCGTGAACCTTGCAGTCAATGCGCGCGATGCCATGCCGCGAGGCGGCAAGTTTATTTTGGAGACGGCGGCTACAAAATTCGACGAGGGTTTTGCCGAGCAGCAACAATCGATGCCCGCGGGAAGGTACGTGGTGCTCGCCATCAGCGACACTGGCCACGGGATGGACGACGTGACGGCATCACGCATCTTCGAGCCGTTTTTCACCACCAAAGAAGCGGGCAAAGGAACCGGCTTAGGGCTGGCCACCGTCTACGGAATTGTGAAGCAGAGCGCCGGACATATCATGGTCTACAGCGAGCCGGGACAAGGGACGACATTCAAGATCTATCTTCCAAGTGCGGAGCACAAGATCGGCATCTCGCCCGAGCCCGAAGCGGAGGCGGCGCGGAAGCGCCGTGGAGGCACTATCCTGCTGGTGGAAGACGACGAGATCATGCGCAGCCTGACGCGCAAGGTGCTCGAGGAGCAGGGCTATTCCGTCGCGGAAGCCGACGACGGGAAGTCGGCGCTCGATTGGGTCCAGGCGCATCCCACGCCGATCGATTTGCTGTTGACCGACGTGATGATGCGAAAGATGAACGGTCCAGAATTGGCCGAGAAACTGACCGCCTCGCAGCCGGGGCTGAAAGTCATCTATATGTCGGGGTACACCGGCGAACTGATGGCGGAGCGCACGGTGTTGCAGCGCGGCATCACTTTGCTCGAGAAGCCGTTCGCACGAAACGCTCTTCTGAACGCGATCGAGGAGGCGTTGGGCTAGGTCATCGCTCTACCATAGCCGGACGCTCACATTCCCAATCCCCATCCCATCAGGGCACAAGTCATATCTCCTTGGTCATGTGACCGAGGAATTGGTGATGGGGATCACACATCGCTGTGGGAAAGCACCCAGTGATTGACCAAATCGGTACGGCGCATCTGGCTTTGGCATCCTGCAATATCCCTCATAAAGGTCGTGTTTTGTTACGGTTAGGTCATCCTGTTTGAAATCGCCCAGTTCGCCGAAAGAATGGCTAGGTGTTTGCCAAAGCATAAGTGAGCGGAGGCGAGACATGGCGACGCAAGTGATCATTCAATCTCAGAGTGCAGAAAAGGCGTTCTGCGATTTTTCCCCAGTCGTTTCGGAAGCGCTGGAGCAAGTCGCGCTGACAACCAGCTATCCCACGGGAGCAGTTCTGTTTGCCGAGGGGCAATCGGCACGCGGGATGTTCATGGTACGCAAAGGCCGGGTGAAACTTTCGATTTGCGGCAGTGATGGACGAACGCTAATCTTGCGGATCGCCGAAGCGGGCCGAGCGATCGGAGTGGCGTCGGTGGTCTCCGGACGCTCGTACGAAGCGACGGCTGAAGTACAAGAACCGTCGGAAATCAGTTTCGTCCGCAACTGCGATTTGCTGCGGTTAATGCGCGCACACGGCGAGTTGGCCCTGTGGGTGACGCAGCATATCAGCCAGGACTACGCGACTACCTGCCGCGAAATCCGCGACCTCATTCTTTCCGATTCAGCCAGCGAGAAACTCGCGCGGTTGCTGATGGGATGGTTGGACCAGAATGCGAAATCGAAGAACCCTGGACAAATGAAGCTGGCCTTAACCCACGAAGAGATCGGGCAGATGATCGGGTCGTCAAGAGAGACCGTAAGCCGCCTGCTCGCAGGATTCAAGAAGCAGCACATCATCCAGCAGAATGGTTCGACGCTGGTGATTCCCAGCCGCGTCGCGCTGGAATCGTTGATTACCGCATAGTCGTTTTAAATCCCAGAAGCACGCGTGGTAGAAAGCGGGCCGGACATCCTCCTCCGGGCCGCTTTTTTGCATTCCCTCGCTACGACTTCGCCACCGGCTGATCGTCAGCCTCCGTGCTTCCCTCTTCCTTATTGTCAGCGTCCGCCACATCGCCGCGGTTGTCGTGCTCACTCTCCACCTTCGGCAGCGACTGCAGCGGCGTCTCGATCAGGCCCGCCCGTTGCAAAGCGCGGTAGTACGACGGACGCGAATGGCGGTAGTGGTCGGCAGGAACTTTGCCATTGAGCCATGCGGTATCCATGGGATAAACGAGCGGGTCGAAGATCACCATGTAGGAGTGCCAGATGAGGATGGCAAAGGTCGCCAGCACCGCCTCATAGTAGTGGATCGCCGTAGCCGCGTCGGAAACCCATTTGGGCAAATAGTGCAGGGTGAAATTGTTAAACCAGAGAAGAAGACCGGAGACGGTCATGACCAGCGTTCCCCACATGAATGCGAGGTATTCGAGCTTCTCGGCGTAGTTGAATTTTTCGAAAGTCGGCTCAACTTTCGTGATTCCCAGGTTGTAGGTGAAGACCTGCAACAGGTCGGTCGCGTCCTTGAATTGCGGCAGCATCGCTTTCACGAACAGACGGTCTCGCTTGTTCATGGCGAGATGAAAGATGTGGTAGAGCGTGGAGGCTACGAGCAAGACGGCCGCTCCGCGATGCACCGATCCGCGGAAAGCGAAATGGCTCTCCCAGAGCAGCAGCGGACGCGCCCACCAGGATTCGGGATACTTCAGGGCGAACCCGGTGAAGACCAGGGTTGGGAAACTCAGGATCACTCCCCAGTGAGCAAGGCGGAAGTTGAGGTTCATCCGGGTGACGCGCTGACCATTGTCATGGTGCGGCTGCTTGCGTCGCAGCTTGGCGAGAAAATCGATGAGATTGTGCAGCACCATGAATCCCAATGTCATTGGGATCAGCATCCAATACGTCCAGCGAATCCATTTCACGGTTGCGTGCGCGGGTCCGCTGGCGGTTTGCACGTGGACGGGTCCGGAGATAACGTGATCGCCGGCGCCGGAGTGACAGGTCCCACAGGTCTTTTTCAGGTTTGCGGAATTGACCGTGGAGCGCGGGTCATTCGAAGGAAAAATATTGTGCACGCCATGACACGAAGCGCAGTTCGCGACACTCTGCGATCCGCCGCGGCTGGCCAGACCGTGATAGCTGTCGGCGTAGGAAGGGACGCGGTCTGCGGGCAGATTGTAGCGCAGCACGAGGCGTTCATCGTTATGGCATCGCCCGCAGGTGACCAATGAGACGCGTGCGGCGTTCACGAGCGAACCGGGCTCTTTCGGAGCAAGAATCAGATGCTCTCCGTGGCAGTCGCTGCATACGGGTGCGCCGGCTTCACCATTTTTCATGGCCTGACCGTGAACGCTCGCGAGATAGGTTTTGCTGATGTCGGTGTGGCATTGGCCGCAGGTCGACGCGATATTCCAGTGGTTGACCTTGGAACGCGCATCTTTCGACGGAAGAATGTTGTGGCTGCCGTGACAATCGGAGCAAGTTGCGGCTGCGCCGTCTCCGTCGACGACGGCTCGTCCATGAACGCTCTGCTTGTAGAGTTCGACCGGATGCGCAAGCTGGATCTTGTGCCGGGAGAGAAATTGAGGGTTGCTGTGACACGAGGCACAGGTGTCGGGCAGATTTTTCTTCGCGACATGCGATCTGGCATCGCTCGATGCCTGGAGCTGGTGCACCTCTCCGTGGCATGACAGGCAATTGGGTGCGTCGGGATCTCCCTTAGCAGCAGCTTGACCGTGGATGCTTCCCTGGAAATCTTTAACGACGTCGGCGTGGCACTGCGCGCACCTGGCCGGCGCCAGTTGAGCGGCTACCGCAACTTCATGCGGATTGCCGTGGCAGGACTGGCAGCTTACATCCACCGCGCCGTGAATGCTGGCTTTGGCATGGGACGCTTCGTCGGAGTGACAAGACGCGCACTGCACCACCGGGACTTTCGCGGGATGCGGGTACTCCTTGATCGTCGTATGGCAATCGGTGCAGCCTAAAACACCGTGGACGCTAGCGGCGTGTTTGCCCGGATCGATGGCGAGGCTTTTGCCTTTGTCAGACTTCATGCCCGCGTCGCCGTGACAAGCGAGGCAGCTTTCGTCCTGTTTGAGAGGATGAGCCGCTTTGGCGTCGGCTCGAACAGGAGCCGGCAGCAGCGCCAACAACGCGAGAACGCATCCCGAGATCAGCAACGCGACAGCGACAAATCTAAATCGTCGATTGAACCGTTTATTAAATCGTTTATGAGTTCCTATTCCTATCATTACTTCTACCGCACGCGCAGTGTTACGCACGTTGGTGCTCCTTCTCGACCCCTGTACTCCCCCGGTATTGCTACTTCAAGCCCAAGTCAGTCAGAACCTTGGGATTTTCCTCCCCCATAGCCAGGACCTGGTGACACGCGGAACAGTCATTGGTGATGGTTTTACCGTCGGCGCTGGTGTGGCTTCCGTCATGACAGCGGAAGCAACCCGGCGAGTCGTTGTGTCCAAGATTATTGGGGTGCGATCCCCAGGTTAGGCGCATGTCGGGAAAAACATTGCGCAGATAGATGTTTGCTACTCCCTGCTCGGCCTGCTCCACCAGGGTGCGCCGGGTTTGATAGATATCCGCATAATTTGTGCGATAGAAATTGTTGAGTTCTGCTTTTATGCTGCGCTCGGCGACGTCGCGGGCAGAGTAGTTCACCTTGAGGACTTCCACTGCCTTCTTCTTGATATAGGGCAATTCGGCGCTGATGTGGCCGCTCGAGATTTCCTTGTCCACAGCGTTTTCGGGCAGGTCGAAGGCATGAGTCGGTCGGTTGTGGCAATCGACACAATCCATGACGCGATGTTCGCCCTTGTCTAGTTGATCTTTCGTCGCTTTGGAGTCAGTGGAAACATACTCTGTGGTCTTGCCTTGATCGTCGGTGTAGTCGACTACTGGAATCGTCTGGCGCTCGTTGTCCGTCGAAATGTAGCGGATGCGGGCGCCTTCGGTCAGATGGTGGCCGTGGATGCCGACCGAACCCTTCCAGGTGCGTCCGCCAACGTTGAGCAACAGCACATCGGTCTGCGGAGTATTTTTCTCGTCGTCTTTATAGCTGGTATTTACCAGGAACTTGTCGCCAGTGAAACGCTGCGGCCAGTGGCATTGTTCGCAGGTCTCGCGCGCCGGGCGAAGGTACTTTACGGGCGACGGGATGGGGCGCGAATACGTGTGAAGCGTCACCGCGACGACTTGCCTCAATCCAGAAAGTTTGGAGCGCACAAACCAACCTGCGCCGGGACCGATATGGCATTCGACGCAAGCGACGCGAGAGTGAGGGGAATTCTGATAGGCGGTATATTCCGGCTCCATCACGGTGTGACAGGTCTTGCCGCAGAAATTGGTGGAGTCCATATACTCCACGCCGCGGTAGGACGCGGTCGCCACGATCAAAAGATTAAGGACGGTGGCGGCCGCGACGTATTCCAGGGTGCGGCGGACGATCGGCAGTTTCAAATCGATCGCCGGAAATGTGCTCGGTAGCTCTCCGGCTGCGTGCAGCTTGCGCCGCTGGATCCAGACGCCGATCGGAATCAGCAGCAGACCGAAGATGAAGACTCCGGGCAGGATCAGGAAAACTAGAAGACCGACGTAGGGATGCGGCGGCCCGGGCAGAAAGATGTCATAGAACCAGAAGGCGATAGTGGTGAGCGCCGTGCTCGTAGTGATCACAGCGCCCGTTAGCGAAATGGGATTCTGCCCTAGAAAGTAGATCGGCTCGAGCCAGTCCCGGAAGCGTTCTCGCAGATTCATGTGCAAACCCACCAATCTTCTGAGTTCTTATTACGCACTTCTCACGCACTGCAACGGACAAAGCAATTGCGTAACGACGGAATCACCGCCGCGTTCGACAATCCAACTGACCGTGGGAGCAGTTTCCCGGCTATTTCTTCAGCGTCCGGATGTAAGTAACGAGTCCGGAGACCTCTTCCGGCTTCAGCGATTTGTATGGCGGCATCTTGCCTTTGCCGTTGGTGATGATCCCAGAAAGGTCTGCGTCTGACTTGGCCTGCGCGTCGGCTCCGGAGAGATCGTGACCGGCAACCTTCTTTCCGTCCGCACCATGACACATGGCACATTTCGATTTGTAGAGCGCTTCTTGCGCGAGCCCAGACGCCGAAAAGCTGAAAACAACAACAAGCGCTGTTGCGATTGTCAACAACCCGGTGCTAATTTTCTTCATCTTCGTCGTTCTCCATTCGATTTTTTTGTTCGTCCTTCATTTCGCATCGAGGATACATCCGTGCAACTTCCTCTGCACTGTCAAATAATGAGGCCTTTCGGAGACACGATCTGTGATGAGCATCACAGTTGCGTGTAACACTGGAACCGCTTGATCCTGCTCGGTCACGGGGGAAACTTGGAGCGTATCGCGAAGCCCGCCGGGCGCAGCAGACTGTACAAAAGCCACCACAGCTTTACATCTTTCAGCACCGGATTCCGGGCGTTTTTGGAGCGCCCAGCCGCTTGATGACCCCGCTCACGCGCATCGGTGATGCCCGTCACTGATCGAAATTGCCTATCCGCGAGATAAGTAAATTTGATCAATACATAAGAAGTTTTGCTTGTCGCGGGCCGAGAAGGAAACAAGGATGCGAGAGCCACATCGACAGCGGTTCGATACCGATCACGCGGAACCTTATTCTGCTTCCTCAGCCCGTTTCTCCTTAGCTCGTTTCTGCTCCACCTCCGAAATCCAATTTCCCGCCTCGGGATCTACTGGGGCAAATTTGCGCGCAGGAAGGCACCGATGTCCAATCTTCTAACTTCCGGTCTTCTAACCTCAAAAGCAAATCGTAAGAACGTGACCATTGCCGAGCACCTGGAGGCGAGCGGGGTTTCCCGGCGAAACTTCATTCAGCTCTGCGGCATGCTGATGGCGACGGCACCAGTTGGCCTGGCGCTCACCAGCAAGAAATCCTTATTGCAGGTAGCAGCCGCGATCGGCAAGACCAAGCGGCCGTCGGTGATCTGGCTGCATTTCCAGGATTGCACCGGCTGCACGGAAACGTTGTTGCGCACTTCCGCTCCCGACGTGGCCCACCTCATTTTGGACGTCATCTCCCTCGATTATCACGAGACTTTGATGGCCGCATCGGGCGCGCAGGCGGAAGCCGCATTGCGCACCGCCGTCGCCGAAAACGCCGGCAAGTTTGTGCTCGTAGTCGAAGGCTCCATCCCCACGCGGGATGACGGCGTGTATATGGAGATGGGTGGCAAGCCCGCGATTCAGGTGTTGAAAGAAGTTGGTTCGCAAGCAGGCGCGGTGATCGCGATTGGCTCGTGCGCCTCATGGGGCGGCGTGCCGTCAGCCGATCCGAATCCGACGGGAGCCGTGGGCGTCGACTCGATCATCTCGGGCAAGCCGATCGTTAATCTGCCGGGCTGCCCGCCGAATCCTTATAACCTGCTGGCGCTGGTACTGGAATTCGTGACCATGGGCAAGCTGCCCGAACTGGACGATCTCAAACGTCCAAAATTTGCCTACGAACGCGTGATCCACGACAACTGCCCCCGGCGCGCGCACTTTGACGCGGGGCGTTTTGCGCTGGGCTTCGGCGATGAAGGACATCGCAAGGGCTGGTGCCTCTACAAACTAGGCTGCAAGGGGCCGGTCACGCATGCCGCCTGCTCAACGCGGCATTTCAACGAAATCCCCGGGGTGTGGCCGATCGGCTGCGGAATTCCCTGCGTCGGATGCACAGAGAAAAATGTGATTTGGAAAATGAGTACGTTTGAAACCGTACCGATTCACCTGGTCACTCCGCCCGACACATATCCGCCGATTTACAGCCGCATCGGCGGCGTGACCATTGGCGCCGCAGCACTGGTTGGTGCAGTCGCCGGCGCCTTGGGCGGCGCAGCAGTCATGGGAGCCAAGCAACTCCCGGAACAGGCTCCCGCAGCACCCCTCTCAGCAACCGATGAAGAAAAAAATCAGAAGCCACAGAGCCAAGGTCCGCTAGGAGACTAACGATGAATGTCACTCGACGCGAACTCTTGCACCAGATCACCACGGGCGGTATGGCCGTGGCCGTCGGCGGGGCGGTTTCCGCCGCTACGATGACCGGGATCGCCCACGCCGAGGAACCGGCGAAAGCATCGCCGGAAGCGGTGGGAATGCTTTACGACGCGACCCTCTGCATCGGTTGTAAAACCTGTGTTGTCGCCTGCACCAAAGCCAACGGCTTAACGCCCGATACCCGCCTCGATCCTCTTCACCAGGCGCCCAACGATCTCAATAATCACACCAAGACCATCATCAAACTTTACAAGCCTGACGATGGCACCGCCTTCTCCTATGTGAAGCAGCAATGTATGCATTGTGTCGATCCTGCCTGCGCGGCTGCCTGCATGTTTGGAGGTCTAAAGAAAGATCCCAAGTCAGGAGTAGTCACCTGGAACGGCAAAGTCTGCGTCGGCTGCCGCTATTGTGAAATCGCCTGCCCTTACAACGTGCCGAAGTTCCGCTGGGAAGGGTTCAATCCTGAAATCGTAAAGTGCGAATTCTGTAAAGAGCGTCTGGCCGAGGGCCTGGAGCCTGCCTGCACCACGGTCTGCCCACGGAAAGCAATCATCTTCGGATCGCGCGAAAAGCTCCTGAAGGAAGCGAAGCTTCGAATCGCCGCCAACCCCGGAAAATATTACGAGAATCGGGTCTTCGGCGAGCACGAAGGCGGAGGCACGCAGGTTCTTTACCTCTCTCACGTCGCATTCGACAAACTCGGTCTTCCCAAGCTGAACAACGAATCCGTGCCGGGCCAATATTTGAAGTGGCAGAAGCGTCTGTACAGCTACCTTGTGCTTCCCATTGGTCTGTTTGGCGTCCTGGTCGGCACCATCCGCAACAACCGGAAAGGCCACGAGGAGCACACCGAAGCAGAAGAAAAGGCCACCGGATTAAGGGCGCAACTATGAGCACAACCACTGCGAGCACAACAAAGACCTTAACAGCGGCGTCGAATATGAAACGCACATGGCAAAGAGACGTTCCCGTGTTCGACGTGCCCATCTGGACGCGCCCGTTCATCGTGCTCTGCGGCATGAGCGCAGTTGCATTGATCCTGGTGGTCTACCGCGAAATCTACGGCCTGGGTCCCGTCAGCGGCATGAATGACGGCTACGCCTGGGGCATCTGGAAGACCTTCAACACGATGGTTCTGACTGGCCTCGGTTCGGGAGCATTCTCGGTCGGCATCGCCGCCTGGGTCTTCCGCCGCGATCGGTTACACGTCGTCATGCGCACGGCCGCTCTCACCAGTTTCCTCGCCTACGTCTTTGGATTAGCGATGTTGGGTGTCGACGTCGGCCGTCCATGGAATTTCTACTGGATCCTGTTCCCGTGGCGTTGGAACGTTCACTCGCCCTTGCTGGAAGTCGCGGTCTGCATGACGTTCTATGCCACGATTCCCTTATTCCTGGAAAACTTACCTCCCGCACTGGAATATATTTACGAGCGCCGCCCCGACTTGCGGCCGACCGTAGAAAAAGCCGAGAAGTACTTCAAGGCGGCGCTGCCCTCGATTGTGAGCCTGGCGTATGTTCTCCCCGCGATGCACCAGTCGTCGCTCGGCGCGCTGATGCTGCTCGGTGGAACCCGTGTATCCCCGCTCTGGCAGACGCCTTTCCTGCCGCTCCTCTATGTGTGGGCCGCGGCTTTCCTCGGATTTGCCTTCGTCGCGCTCACACTTCTACTGAGCAACATCGCGTGGAATCGACCTCTCGATATCGACATACTCGCCGAAATGAATCGCATCAACGCCTGGGTCATCGGGTGCTGGCTCGCCTTTCGCACCGTCGATCTCACGCTACGCGGACAAATTCTCAGCGCCTTCCACTTCGACGGTTATGCGCTGCTGTTCTGGATCGAGATCGCGGTGCTCAGCGCGAGCGTCTGGATGTTGCGGGAATCGGTTCTAAAGCGCAGTCCGCGGACCATGTTCTACGGAACGTTGCTGGCTCTCGCGGGCGGAATGATCTACCGCTTCGCGCCGACCACCATGGCATTCCAACCGAAGCAGGGTGCCTTCTACTTCCCGAGCGTCATCGAGCTTCTGATCTCCCTGGGCTTCGTAGCCATGGGGACAGCGATCTTCATCTTCCTCGCCAAGGTTCTGGCCATTCTGCCCGGGACCAACAGCATGTGGCGCAAGATGGAAGCGCAACGGGTTAACAAAATGAGTGCTGATTCCGCGCGCGTTCCGGCTGCACTCGGTGGCGGACGGTACGTTGCCGGAGACTGACGCCGGAGATTGAGACCGGAGATTGAAAGAGATATTTAGAAATTCACGCTACAGGTAAGGACATATGGCAAACCGAATCACCATCGATCCAATCACGAGAATCGAAGGCCATCTCCGCGTCGACGTGGAAGTGGACAACAATGCGGTCAGCAATGCATGGGCATCGTGCACCATGTGGCGTGGGATTGAGAAGATCCTGCGTGGACGCGATCCGCGTGATGCGTGGTTGTTCACGCAGCGTTTCTGCGGTGTTTGCACTACGGTGCATGCCATGGCCAGCGTGCGCGCGGTAGAAGACGCGCTGCAGCTCGAAATACCGCTGAATGCGCAATACATCCGCAATCTGATTCTGATTGCGCATGCGTTGCACGATCACATCGTCCACTTCTACCAATTGTCGGCGCTCGACTGGGTCGACATTATGCAGATCCCAAAGGCTGATGTCGGTGCGACGACGAAACTGGCCGAGAGCCTGTCGCCGTGGACGCGCAATTCGCGCGAAGAGTTCAAGGCCGCACAGGATCGCGTGAATGCGGTCGCCGCCAGCGGACAACTGGGAATTTTCATGAACGGCTACTGGGGACATCCTGCGATGCGCCTGTCGCCGGATGTAAACCTGCTCGCGTTCTCGCACTACATTCAGGCGCTCGAATATCAGCGCAAGGCGCTACAGGTGGTCGGGATTCTTGGATCGAAGACACCGCACATCCAGAATCTGACCGTCGGAGGCGTAGCCAACGCCATCGACCTCGACAGCGCCAGCGCCCTCAACATGGAGAAACTGGAGAAGATCCGCGAGTTGTTCGCCGACGTCATCCGGTTCATCAATGAGGTCTACGTCGTTGATGTTTGCGCCGTGGCCGCGATGTATCCGGAGTGGTTCAAGATTGGCAGCGGCGTGCGCAACTACCTGGCTGTTCCCGATCTCCCGGTCGACACCAAGGGAAGCGCCTACGATCTTCCGGGTGGAGTCATTATGAATGGCGACCTCGCCGGCGTTCATTCCTTTAAGACCGCAGCCGACAAGGATTTTCGCGCCGGGGTCAGCGAAGATGTCACGCACGCCTACTATCAGGGCGGCAAGCCGTTGCATCCATGGTCGGGAGAAACCGAGCCCGACTTTACTGGCTGGAACGCGGAGAAGAAGTATAGCTGGGTAAAAGCGCCGCGCTACAACGGGCAACCGATGCAGGTCGGCCCACTCGCGCAGGTGCTGGTTGGCTTCGCGCAGGGGCATCCGCTGACGGTTCGACATACAAAGGCTGCAATCGAAAAGATCGAGGCCGTAGGTGGCATCCATGTGACTCCCGACATGTTGCACTCCACGCTCGGACGTCATGCGGCGCGCGCCATCCGCGCCAGCATGCTGGCCGAACTGGCGCAAAAGCAGCTGGCACTCCTGACCGAGAACATCGGTAAGGGCGACTACTCTGTCTATAACGCGCCCGTGTTTCCGGATCACGAAGTCGAAGGCGTGGGCACTCACGAAGCCCCGCGTGGAACATTGTCACATTGGATTGTCATTGAAGACGCGAAGATCAAGAACTACCAGGCGGTGGTACCTTCAACCTGGAATGCCAGCCCGCGCGATGCGAGCGGAGCACACGGTCCTTACGAAGCGTCACTGCTGCACACACCACTAGCACGGCCAGATGAGCCGCTCGAAGTCCTGCGGACAATCCACTCCTTCGATCCTTGCATGGCTTGTGCCTGCCACGCATTCGATCCTTCGGGCAAGTTGATTGCAAAGGCGAAGGTGTTATGAAGAAGGTGCTGATTGGCGGGATCGGAAACGTCTTGCTCGGGGATGACGGCGTTGGACCCTATGTGGCGCGGCTTCTCGCCGCACACTATTGGTTCGATGATGGAGTCGAACTTGCCGACCTCGGGACCCCGGCCCTGGACCTGATCGATCGGATCTCCGGAAAAGATGCCGTTATCCTCATCGACGCAATCAAGATCGACGCAGTCAACACCGATGCCGCCGCGGGAACGATAGAGCTCTACCGCAAGCCGGATATCATGCGCATCCGTCCCGCCGTCAGAATGGATCCACATTCGCCGGCCCTCGTGGATGCATTGCTGAGCGCCGAGTTGTTCGGGGTCGCGCCGACCGATGTGCTGCTCGTGGGAATTAAAGCGGAGACGCTTGAACCGGGGTGCAGCTTGAGCGCACCGGTGCAAGCATCTCTGGAAGAAGCGGTCGCGGAAGTTCTGACAGAACTGGACCGTCTAGGAGTCGGACACTGGTATCGCGACCATCCATTGGACGTAGCAGCGTGGTGGGCAGTGGGCGGGTGTACGGTGGCGAGTATTTAGCTGTGTAGCCGTCAGCTTTCAGCCGTCAGTTTTCCCTCAGCAGATGCGAGGCAGTTGATCGCCCGCGAGCATGTCTACCACTCGCGATGTCCCGAGCGGCGTCCGCATGGTGACGAGACCTGCATTCTCTTTCTTTACTTTGCCAATGATCCGCGCTTCCCTTCCCAGCGGATGACTTTGCATCGCCTGCAATACGGCCTCGGCAGCTTCCGGCAGCAACGATTGCGATCAGCTTTCCTTCATTCGCCACGTAAAGAGGATCCAACCCGAGCAGTTCGCACGCCCCTTTGACTTCTTCATGAATGGGGAGCGAACTCTGCTCCAGCTCAATGCCTACGCTGGAGCGTTCGGCAATCTCGTTCAAAGTGCTCGAAACGCCGCCCCGCGTGGGATCGCGCATGCAGCGAATTTGGGAAGTTGCGCCCCGAAAGACGTTGAGCATCTGAGCGACGAGCGTATGCAAGGCGGCGCTGTCGCTTTGGATTTGGGTCTCGAATTCCAGGCCCTCGCGGTGCGCCAGGATCGCGATGCCATGATCGCCAATCGAACCGCTGATCAGCACCTTGTCCCCGGGACGGGCACGGTCGGCGGACAAATCGACTCCCTCTGGAACCAGGCCGATTCCCGTCGTGTTAATGAATAGGCCGTCGCCCTTTCCTCGTTCGACGACCTTAGTATCGCCGGTGACGACCTGCACGCCTGCGTCCGCTGCGGCCTCGCGCAAGGACTGCACCACTTGACGGAGATCCACCATCGGAAAGCCTTCTTCGATGATGAAGGCGGCGCTGAGGAATAACGGCGTTGCGCCACCCATAGCCAAGTCGTTCACGGTGCCGTGAACGGCGAGCGAGCCGATGTTGCCGCCGGGGAAGAACAAAGGTTTCACGACAAAAGAATCCGTAGTCATAGCCAATCGCTGGCCGTTCACATTAACGACAGCCTGATCATCGAGCCTGGCCAGCGCCGGATTCTGGAAGGCTGGCAGAAAGAGATCGCGAACCAGCTCGGCGCTCAACTTGCCTCCGCTGCCGTGACCGAGGAGAATCGTGTCTTTGGCAGGCAGCGGTGTCGGGCAACTGAGCTCGAACTTTATTTCGACACGAGGCTTGGTGGACACGACTCCTCCTGTTCAGTCACCACGGGTTCGGTCCCTGCCGCTTTAATCTGTACGACATCCCGTGCGACGGCGTGGCGGCGATAGTGATAGTAGGCGGCACATGCGCCCTCGGTTGAAACCATCGGAGCTCCGAGCGGATTCTCGGGCGTGCAGCGCATACCGAACGCAGGGCAGTCGGTCGGTTTTTTCAGGCCTTGCAAGACCTGGGCGCTGATACACTCGGCCGGCTCGTCGACGACAAGGTCGCCAAGTTCAAATTTTTTATCTGCGTCGAGGGCAGCATACTCCCCGCGCAGACGTAATCCACTGTGCGGGATCGGACCGATGCCGCGCCATTTCTGATCCGCAACTTCGAATACCTCTGCCACGATCTGCCGTGCCGTCAAATTTCCGTGATAGCTGACCGACCTCACGTATTGGTTTTCGAGCTTGGCTTCTGCAGCTTCGAGTTGCCGGACCAACATGAGGACAGCTTCCAGAATATCGACGGGCTCAAATCCGCCGACAACGATCGGCACACGAAAATCATTGACCAGGCTTTGATACTCTTCGCAGCCGACGACCGTGCACACGTGGCCGGGCGCGATGAAACCCTGCACGCGATTTTCGCTCGAGACCATCAAGGCGCGGATGGCTGGCGGCACCAGCACATGCGAGACCAGAAGAGAGAAATTAGTGAGACCTTCCTGGCGCGCCTGCCATGCGGCCATCGCATTTGCGGGAGCCGTAGTCTCAAAGCCAATCGCCAGAAATACCACTTCGCGATCGGGATTGGCGCGGGCGATCTTCACCGCCTCCATGGGAGAGTAAGCGATGCGAACGTCCGCACCCTGCGCTTTGGCGCGAAACAGGTCCTGATGCGACCCGGGGACGCGCAGCATGTCCCCGTAGGAAACCAGGATCACATCGGGCCGCAGCGCTAACGCAATGGCCTTGTCGACGGTTTCGAGGGGAGTGACACAGACGGGGCATCCCGGACCATGCACAATCTCGATGCCGCGTGGCAGCAGGTCGTCAAGACCGTAACGCATGATGGTGTGAGTTTGTCCGCCACAGATTTCCATCAGCACCCAGGGACGCGTCGTGCAACGAGCGATTTCGGCCGCCAGAGCGTGGGCAATGCGATGATCGCGATATTCGTCGAGATATTTCATGCTTCGAGCCTTCGGTCTTAGAGCCTTATGAACTAAGGTTCCGGCGGCGGCAACTCAGCTTCGAGAGCTCCCATTTCTTCCAGCAGCTGGTAAGTGCGCTCGGCCTCGAAAGCGTCCACACGGCTGATCGCGAAGCCGACATGGACCATGACGTATTCGCCCACGTTAGCCTCAGGGACAAAACTGAGCGAAACCTGGCGCACGATGCCGCCAAACTGCACGCGGGCCGAGCGCATGGCTCCCATTTCCTGGATTTCGAGCACTTTCCCTGGTATTGCAAGGCACACGATAGCTCTCCGCAGAACCAGTACAACATTGCCGGCTTCGAGCCGATGTGACGCACCTCACACGGGTCGGTGATTCGAAACACCAGACTGGTAGCACGCTGGCGGTCCGTTGTTTGCAATCGGCTGGCATCGCATCGCGTAATAGTTTCGTAATGTGAACCCGGTCACCGTGGCCGCAGCCACGGCCGGCGTAGGCTCGGAAAATCATGATAAAAACTCAGCCGCCATTAACGCAGCAAACTCCAGTTCACCCCAAGGGTAGTCAGGCTCGCATTTTGCTCAGCTCCGTATTCGGTCCTTACGCGCAAGACGACGAATTTGGCAGCCGATCGATCAATCCGATGGAGCTATATCACAACCAGGTCACACGCGCCCAGGGCAGCTTTTCGCTGCGTATGTTTCACCGCTCGTGGGGGATCATGATGATCCAGGAGAACATCTCCGCGCCTTGCAGCGTGCTGGACTTCCCTACCCGTGAGGCTTTTGCGCGCGAATTGACCGCCAATCATTACGACATCGTTGGGATCTCGGGAATCATCGTGAATGTTTTGAAGGTGAAAGAGATGTGCCGCATGGTGCGCGAACTTTCTCCGCAGTCGGTGATTGTCGTCGGGGGACACGTGGCCGCAATTCCGGAAGTAGAAACGATGATTGATGCCGATCACATCGTGCGTGGAGAAGGAATTTCATGGATGCGCCGGTATTTGGGCGAAGACGACAGCGCACCCATCCGCCATCCGGCGATCGTTTCTGGTCTCGAGACGCGAATTATGGGAGTGAAGCTGCCGCAGCGCGAGGGCGCGACGGCTGCCACGATTATCCCGTCGGTTGGATGCCCTATGGGATGCAACTTCTGCACAACCTCGGCGTTTTTCGGCGGCAAAGGAAAGTTCGTCAATTTCTACGAAACTGGCGACGAGTTGTTCGAGGTGATGTGCCGCATCGAATCGGAGCTGAAGGTAAATTCGTTTTTTGTGATGGACGAAAACTTCCTGCTTCACCGCACCCGCGCACTGCGCCTGCTCGAACTGATGAAAGAGAATGGCAAGAGTTGGGAACTGGCGATTTTTGCATCCGCCAACGCGATTCGAAAATACACCATGCTCGAACTGGTCGAGCTTGGTGTTTCCTGGGTGTGGATGGGACTCGAATCTCCGAAGGCCGGTTACCGCAAGCTGCAAGGCCACGACGTCACGGCGCTGACGCGCGAACTGCGCGAGCATGGCATACGCGTGCAGGGATCGACCATCATCGGCCTTGAGCACCACACGCCAGAAAACATCATCAGCGAAATCGAAGCCGCGGTCGACTATCAGACTGACTTCCACCAGTTCATGCTCTACACGCCGGTTCCGGGCACGCCGTTGTATCAGGAAATCGCCGCCCAGGGCCGCCTGCTTGGCGACGTAGAGTTTGCCGATGTCCATGGACAGTACAAGTTCAACTTCAAGCACGCCGCCATTTCGCGTGAGGATTCCAAGCGATTTCTGGATTGGGCGTTCTGGCGCGATTTTGAGCGCAATGGCCCGAGCCTCTATCGGCTTTGCCAGACCATGCTGATGGGCTGGCGGCGATACAAAGATTATCCCGATCCGCGAGTGCGTGAGCGGTTTATCCGCCAGATGAAGAAGCTCAGCGGCGCTTACAATGCCGCGCTGTGGGTGATGGAGCACGAGTTCAAGAAAATCAATCGCGGTGTCAGTCAACAGATCCGCCAACTGCGCCACGAAGTCGAGAGCGAGTTCCCGATCATTGCCCGGCTCTCGGCCATGTCGCTCGGCCCGTTCCTGCTGTGGTCTACTCGGCGGGAGGAACGGCGGCTGGCGCGGGGCCGCACTTACGAGCCACCATCGTTTCTGGAGCGGAGCAACTGGAATGCGGCCTCGAAGCCTCGGCTTCCGGACCCCTGCTCTACCGCTACTACCCGCAGCCAACTTCCAGTCGGGCGGCCACCCGTCACGGTGTAATAAGGTCACGATTTAGAGTGACATCGGTCACAGCCACCGTAGAGCACAATGTTGAAAATCTCAATAGGTAGCAGGCGATGTGCAACGTCCCGCTACGCTTCGGAACTTCGAGCACGAGATTTGACGTTGCAAAATGTCACGGTTGCAAAGTTCTAGAGATGCAGTCGTACGCTAATGAATTCCACGAGGAGAATAACGAAATCATGAAGACCACAAAGCTTCTGATGTTGGTAATGACGATCGCAGTGGCGCTGTTTGTTCTGATGCCCAGTCTGTCATGGGCCGAAGACGGAGCCACCCTCTACAAATCGAAATGCGCCGCCTGCCACGGAGCGGACGCAGCTGGCAAGCCGGCGATGAAGGCTCCGAGCCTAATCGCGGACGAAGCCAAGAAGATGTCCGATGATGACCTCGCCAAGGCTGTTGCCGAGAAGGCAAAGCATCCGGGCGGAGTGAAGAGTCTGGCGGCCGACGATGTGAAGGCGGTCGTAGCCTACATTCGCACGTTGCAGAAGTAGTCGTACGCCGAAAGTCAGGAACCGCCAAGGCGTGTCTACTTCCGCGCCTTGGCGGCCCTCCCCCCACCGTTCATCTTCGTCCAACCCTCCTCGACCAACTGCTCCGGTCACCCACGCGCTATTTAGTTCCTCCGCACACCTGTTTAAGATAGGGTGGTGCTGCCGGAGCAGGATGGATTGTGCGTACAAGCATCTTTGAAATCTTCAAAATCGGAATCGGACCTTCCAGCTCTCACACCGTTGGGCCGATGCGCGCGGCGCGGAAGTTTGTCCAGACCCTTCAACCCGAAGGGCAGCTGGCACGCGTCACCCGCCTTCAGGTCGAACTTTATGGTTCATTAGCGCTCACCGGACACGGACACGCGACCGATCGTGCGATCCTGCTCGGGCTGTCGGGCGAGGTTCCGGATGAAGTGGATCCGGCGTCGATCGAAGAGAAGATACGAGGGATTCGGGAAAGTAAGACCGTTCGCCTGCTGGCAACGAAAGACATTTCGTTCGACGAGTCTACCGACCTGCTTTTTCTGAAGGACCGCATCCTGCCCGGCCATCCGAACGCGATGCGCTTTACGGCATTCGATGATTCGGCGAAGGTATCAAAAATGAAAACGGATGTTTATTATTCGGTTGGCGGAGGATTCATCTCCCGCGCCGGCGATGAACCGTCCGCGACCGGAACGCCTAAGACTCCTCCTCCCTACCCTTTCGCGAGCGGCGACGAACTCCTGAACATCGGAGATCAACACGAGCTTCCAGTCTGGAAGATCGTTCTCGAAAATGAGAAGGCATGGCATGACGAAGGCGAGGTTCGCGACTATCTCCGGCGGATCTGGCAGGTTATGCAGGATTGCGTGGCTCGAGGCCTCGAAACAGAAGGCATTCTGCCGGGTGGGCTCAATGTCAGGCGGCGAGCCCCGCGACTGGCGCGAAAGCTGGCCGTGCAAGGTACATCCGATCCGCTGGGCGCGATCGACTGGGTCAACGTCTTCGCAATGGCGGTGAATGAAGAGAACGCAGCGGGCGGCAGGGTCGTAACCGCGCCCACCAACGGCGCAGCCGGGATCATTCCAGCGGTCGCGCATTACTACATGCGCTTCGTGCCAGACGCTTCGTGGGAAGGTCTCGAGCGATACTTTCTCACCGCTGGAGCGATTGGAATCCTCTATAAAGAAAATGCTTCAATTTCCGGCGCGGAAGTGGGATGCCAGGGCGAAGTGGGAGTGGCGTGTTCGATGGCAGCGGGAGGACTAGTCGCGGCGCTCGGCGGAACGAATCGTCAGATCGAATACGCCGCCGAGGTTGGCATGGAGCATAACCTCGGAATGACCTGCGATCCGATTGGCGGCCTGGTGCAGATCCCGTGCATCGAGCGGAATGCGATGGGATCGGTAAAAGCAATCAATGCCTGCCGCATCGCGATGCGCGAGACCGACGAACACAAAGTTTCGTTGGATCAAGTGATCGCGACCATGTATCAAACCGGGCTCGACATGCAGTCGAGATACAAAGAAACGTCCCTGGCTGGCCTTGCGGTCAGTGTTATTGAATGTTGAGGCTTCTTTTTGAACGCAAAAGGCGCGAGGCTCTAGCTAAGTCAAATCGCTTTGAAAGGGCACGGCTTCACAGCCTGCGGAAAAACTCCGGTCTTGATCTTGCTTTGAAAGGGTGCGGCTTCCAGCCGCACCGCAACTCGTTAAAAATCAATAGCGGCTTCTAGCCGCCGGGGGACGCTCACCCAGAGCATCCCGCCCGCCCAGGACTTAATCCTTAAGCCGCTTTGCCTTGAACCACGCCGAACTGCTCACCCTTCGCAAGCCTGCGAACCGCCAGCGCCAACATCAGTCGAGTGGTACCGGTCATCAGCAGGCTGACTCCGACCAGGGTTCCGAGCACCCAGAGCGAACTCGAAGGCCACCGTTGCCAGATCATCGCGGCCAGAACGATCGTGATGATGCCATCGAGTAGCATCCAGCTGGAACCACTTCGCAAGCCGTTCTTGCGCGCGAAGAAGTATCCCGCCAGATCCATAATGCCTTCGGCGAGGAAGAACCCGCCGAGCAGCAGGGTCAAAGTCGCCACGCCGATCAGCGGATGGAACAATAGCCACATGCCCGCCATGACGTAGAGAACCGCGACCAAAAATTTCCACGCCACCCGGCCGACGCCAAGCGAGCGAAACGCGTAGGCGAACTGGAAAATGCCGTTGAAGACGACAATCCAAGCCAACACTCTGACCACTCCGATGGACGCGAACATCGGCAAGGCCAAAGCAAGCAGCCCAAACGCGATGAGTACAACGGCCAACGCGATCGACCCTGTCGTGACTTTTTCCTGGACTGATTTTTCGGTAGTCATGTTCCTCCTTCACCTCGAAGCATGAGTTATGCGGATCCCTGAGTCCGCCATATTACCCTGAATTACACGCCAATCGACGATTTTTTTGGGTGCCGCAAAGCAGCCGTCTTGGCGGTACCGATAGCGGCCGACGGCTGCACGTCGCCAACAGCCTCGAAAACCTTTCGGCAAGGGCAAGCGTTTTCGGGGAGAGTTCCGTTTCAGGAGGGTCCTGCCCAAGATTTCCGTCACTTTTCTACTGATCCCCCTCCCGCATTCTGCGATCCGGCTTATGCTGGGTCCATTCGCTCGTGCGAATCGCAAAAGAAAACTTTGAAGGCGACTGCAATTGAACTTGCGTCGAGTTATTGCCGACATAGCCTCTTGATTGAGCGGAGGGAAGAGCCGTCCTTTACAAGAGACATTTCAGAAATCGATGACGAGCAAGCGCGCGGCGCGTTGAGGATTACAGATACCCTCGGTCGTCTGCAGTGAGCAATTGTGCTCAGACACGCGCGACGCGTCGCGGGAAAATGTCAGCGAGCCGTCGCGCAGCGAGGAACCAGAACGTGAAGACCAGTCGAATATACAAGCATCTCTCTCGCTTAGCCGGGCTACTGGCCTGGTTAGCATTGACTGTTGCGTCTGCGACTGCCGCCGGTCAACCGGCCTCCAGCAAGAGCACGCAATCCGCCAGCGGATCCGCAGCCGTGGCGCCCGTCACCGACCTTTCCAAATACGTAGGGGCGGAAACCTGCAAGACCTGCCACGAGGAAATCTATAACGCCTGGGAAAAACGCCGCACTGGAAGACCATGCTCAATAAAGAGGGCGACCCGTCGCACCGAGGTTGCGAGGGCTGCCATGGTCCAGGCGCGGACCACGTGCGGGCTGGCGGCGACAAGACGAAGATATTCGTCTTCGAGGGTAAGTCGCGGCAAGAGACGAGCGCGCGTTGTCTTACCTGCCACGGCGACAGTCATGCGCAATCGCATTTCTCGAATCCGCCCACTCCAGCAGCGACGTTGGATGCCTTGACTGCCACTCGCCACATCACGCCAAGGACAAAGAGTTCCTGCTCGTCTCAGGATCAACCTCAGCTTTGTTACGGGTGCCATACCGCCGCGAAAGCTGACTTTGCCAAGCCCTATCACCATCGAGTGAACGAAGGGCTGATGCAATGCAACGATTGCCATAACCCTCACGGAACGGCGACGGTCCGGCAGCTACGAGCGCTGCCGAGTGGGGACGCAGTTTGCTACAAGTGCCACGTCGACAAGCAGGGACCGTTCGTCTACGAGCATGTGCCGGTAAAGACCGAGGGATGCACCAGTTGCCACACGCCGCATGGTCAACCAATCCACGGCTGCTGAAAGTGATGCCGGTGAACATGCTCTGTCTGCAGTGCCACACTTTTCCGACGCAGGGGCCGGCCGGCCCGGCACACAACCAGTCGGCCAAGTATCAGGCCTGCACCATGTGTCACGCACAGATTCACGGGTCCAACTTCAGCAATGTGTTCTTCAAGTGAGGGAGTAGCTGATGGCGCACCGCGCAAAAAATTCGCATTGCGTTCGCTTGAGGCGGGACAAAGACGTAAGACGAAGAGGCATCGATCGATGGTGCTGGTCGATCGCTTTTGTTCGCATCGCGCATCTGGCATTGCATGATGCTCGTCGCCGTCAAATGCTCTGCGACGCCGACGCCCACTTCGAGCGCCCCGCCAACCGCCGAGCCGGATGGCGTATCCAGCGGCGGTTACGTGATTCACTCCTCGTTGAGTTCGGCTACCGTACCAGCGACGTGACCGGCAGCGGCGATATGTACGACACGCTGGTGAATCTGCAAGACCGGCCCGCGATCTCCTCGATCAGACGCTTTCGATGCAATCGGTCGACCACCAGGGTTTGCTGTTCGACAATCTTTACGTCAACAGCTTGGGATGGGGAGGCGATCCGAACAACTACTTGCGGCTTCGCGCGGACAAGAACAAGTGGTACAACCTGCAAGGCAGTTTCCGCCGCGATCAGAATTTTTCGGATTACGACTTGCTGGCCAATCCGCTGAATCCCGCCTCCACCGCTCCTGAGGTCTCCCATCGATTCCGGTGCTCAACTCGCCCCACCTTTTTGATACCACGCGGCGCATGAGCGACGTTGATCTCACGCTTGCTGCCGCAGTCGCGGTGAGCTTTCGCCTCGGGTACTCGCATAACAATATGACCGGGCCTTCGTACAGCAGCATGCACGAGGGTACGGATGCCCTGCTCCTCCAGCCCTGGAACACGACCATGAACTCTTACCGGCTGGGGTCGACTTGGGAAGTCGCGCCGCGAACCGTTCTCAGCTACGACCAATTCCTCGACTTACTACAAGGGAGATAACGGACTACGCAACTGGTCCTTCGGCCGGCGCTGCTGCCACTATCGCCGGGTGAGTTCGGTTGCGTTGGGCTTGTCCATCGACACTGCGAACAAGACACCCTGCGCCGTCGTGCCGCCGGCAACCAGTCTGATCGTCGGCGGGAGCCCTGACCAATATCACCTGCAGCGCCTATTTCGGTTACTCGCGGAACCAGCGAGTTCGCACTTCCACGCCTACCGAGCGGGTCAGCTTGCGCAGCAATTACATCCCAGCAGCCTCGAGACTCGTCGGTTCTCTGTTCTTACAGTGTCTGCCAATATCGAGCTACGCCGCTGAACGAGTCTTTCAGCGGGCTGATCACGCGCACCAACACCCTCGCCTTCAACGGCACCGGCACGGGCGCCGCACAACCGATTTCCGAACGTGGTCGGATCTCGAAGCCACATTGCATTTAACCGAGCATCTGCGCCTGATCGAGAAATTCTATTTCTGGGCCTATCGCATTCCCGAGAACGGCAATTTCAACGAACTCGACTACAGTTGTGCGCTACCACCCTGCAACCTGCTGTAGCACGCCGACTCACTAACGCCACAACGTCCCGGTGGGACGCCAACCATGCACTCAATCGTCTTTCAACCAGACCTGGAAGAGAAATCGAGACGCAACTGGCCTGGGACGTTTCGAAAAAGATGGGAGCGCGCATCGGCTTCCGCTACGGCGACCGCGACTTCGATCACTTTAACGATTTTCTGCCCGGAGACCTGGATCATTTCGTGGTCGAACGAATACACGGCGCTCCTCGGGATCTGGGCGCGGCCCATCCATGGCTTGCGATTGAATTTCGATCTCGAGCACACGAACTACGACAACGTGTTCGTCCGGATGGCGCCGCGCAAGGAAGCACGCTACCGGTTCCAGACCACCTACACTCCGCGGCCGTGGGCGACCGTGGGCGGGTCGATCAATATTCTGCAGGACTCCAACGCCGACGCGTCGACCCAATTTCGTTGGGCCACAACCAAAACTACGGACTGACCGCGTCGCTAACGCCGCGCGAACGCTTCGGGGTGGATTTGGCTTACAACTATCAACGAGCGTGATCCAGAATGCGCTGATCTGCTTCAATGACACGCCACCTGTCGGCGTGATTCTTCCCTTCGTCGCCAATGCCAACTTCCTGCGCTGCGAACGACCCGGCCAATCCGTTGCTCAACACGTCCTACTACACCAACCACACGAACTTCGGAATGACCACCGTCAGGTTCAAGCCGCAGAAGCGGGTAACAGCCAATCGTCGGCTACAGCATCACCAGCGTTGACGGCAACGTGCCGCAGTTCAACGTTCTGCAACCGCCCGGCTCCTTGCAGTATAAATACCAGCAGCCAGTGGCCACCTGAGCGTGGATTTTGGCCATCAAGCTGGCCTGGAATGGCGGCTGGAATTACTACCAGTACGGCGAAGGTTCCTTCACCGGACCGACGAACCCGCGATACTTCCACGCAAATAATGGCACGGTCTCGTTGCGCTGGGCCTTCTAAGGTCTAGGTCTAAGGACCGTTGCTCTGTCACTGTGGCGAATGAGAGGGCGAATGCGGGCGGATCGGTATCGGCAGTGCCGAAACAATCCCTTTGCCTTCACGCACTGTGATGAATTGATTCGGCTTGACGTTGGCGATGGAATCTTTTTGGCGACTGGGCCAGAGGATATCGACGGTCACAGTTTTGTTCGCCTCCGGCTTGCCCAGCCCAAAGGTCAGCGGCAATTCGCTTTGCGATAGATAGCTCGAACCGGTTTTCACCATGCCACAGAGCCGCAGCCCCTTGCTGGTCGTTACCGTGACTTTCGCTCCAATACCGTCGCGGTTGGAACGGGTGCCGACAGTCTTCACGCGCAACATGTCGTTCTGGTTGCCGTTATCGTTACGCAACAATCGCGCCTCGCCGTTGTTGGCTGTGATCATGAGATCGAGATCGCCGTCGTTGTCGAAGTCAGCATAAGCCGCGCCCCGGCCCACGATCGGGCGCGGCAGCGCCGAGCCCAGTTTCGCCGTCACTTCATCAAACTTGTTGTTGCCGAGGTTCCGAAAAACGTGGGGAGGTTGCGCGTACTTGACGTTCGGTTGCACCACGCTGATATCGTCGGAGACGTGACCGTTAATGGCGAGAATGTCGGGCAATCCGTCGAGGTCATAGTCGAAGAAAAATGTGCCGAAGGTCAGCGACTTGGTCGACATCCGTGCAATGCCCGTGGCCGGAGCTTGATCCGTAAACAGGCCTGAGCCATCGTTGTGGTAGAGCGCCATGCCCTCGTTCGTGAAATTACCGAGCACTAGGCTTTGCCAACCCGAGTTGTCATAGTCGGCGGCATCGGTGCCCATTCCAGCGCGCGCGGTTCCGGCTTCGCCGTAGGCGACACCCGCAGCGACGCCAACATCGGTAAAGGTGCCGTTGTGGTTGTTGTGGTAGAGCTTGTTGGGCTCGGTGTCGTTCGAGACAAAAAGGTCGAGCCAGCCGTCATTGTCGTAATCCAAAAGCGCGACGCCGAGCGCCTTCCCGGTGGGATCGTCGAGTCCCGCGCTCCGGGTTACATTCTCGAAAGTTCCATTCCCGAGGTTATGGAAGAGGGTCGAGCTTTGCCCTTTGTATCTTTGAGGCGTGCAATACGACTTGTTTTTGTTGTCGAGAGAACAATACTGATCGGATTCGATCGACCAGTCGATGTAGTGGGCGACAAACAGGTCTAGCTTTCCGTCGTTGTCGTAGTCAAACCACACGGCGCCGGCAGAGAATCCCGGATCGCCGACGCCAGCCTTGGCCGTCACATCCGCAAACTTACCGTTGCCCAGATTGTGAAACAGATGATTCGATCCGACGGCCGTGATGTAAATATCGACGAAGCCGTCATTATCGTAGTCACCGACGGCGCAGCCCATTCCGTACACTTCGACCGCGAGTCCGGCTTGCCGCGTCACGTCGGTGAACGTGCCATCTTTATTGTTGTGATAAAGCGCGGGAAACGAGTGGCCGGATTTGTGCCCCGGCCAGTCCATGGAATTGACGAGCAGAATATCCTGCCAGCCGTCGTTGTCGTAGTCGAGAAAACAAACTCCGCTACCCATCGTTTCCGGCAGATACTTTTTCCCGTATGCGCCGCTGTTGTGCTTGAAGTGGATCCCAGCTTGCGCGGTCACGTCGGTAAATTCGATAGGACCCGACGGACGAGGAGAATTTGCAGGAGAAATGATTTGAGGTGGCGCCGACACCGGTGATGCCCTTGGAGCGGGCGACGACGACGGAGCGGGAGGAGTGGAAGGAGCAGCTTTAGCCGCGACACCAGTGTCGACTGCATTCGTCGGTTTCTGCTTGCATCCCGCCAGTAAAAGGAGTGTCGCAAGAAGTAAACACGATGGGCCCGAGCGCCGCAGCCTCAGATACTTTCTCACTTCCCCGGACCTATTCACGAAGCCTCACGCGGCCGGCACAGCCCTGGCCAAATTCGCGCGGCGGCTGTCGAGCCATATCTCGACCAGCATTGCCGCCGGTCCCACAATAAAGAGCGCATAGAACGGAGCGTAGACGATCTGGCGTAGACGCAGGATCATTTCCAACAGCGCAACCAGGAAGACTACAATGCATTGCCCGCGCTTCGAGCGTACCGTAGTTTTCGGATCGGTGATCATGAAGAAGATGAAGAGTTGATACATCGGTCCCGTGATAGGCGCGACCTCCGACTGCCACGGACTGCCCGTCATCCAGCTTCGCAGGAATGCGAACGCCAAAAACGAGGCCACGTAAATTCCGGTGATGTGGAACCGATGCAGCCGCGCGATGATGACGGAGCCGAGCACCCAAATCACCAGCATGGGCCACAAATAGTTGCCCCACTGAATGCTCAGAGTCGCAACCGTCTCTGGGGCCAGAAACAACAGCACCGAGATTCCGAAATTCGAGGGATTCCAGATATGGCGGTCTTTCACTCGCAAAACATACTTGGAAGTGATGGAAATTGCGCGCGCAGAGAGCGTAAGGCCAGAAAGCTGGCGAGCGCACCAGAATGCCAACGCTGATGCCAGAGATGTAGGCGCTCGCAGGATGCAACCACTTATGAAAGAAGATGCGGCCGAGTACGAGTTCGAATGCGATGCTGGTGACGATCGCCAGCAACGTCTTCTGGTAACTCTCGAGGATGCCGAAAGAAAGATGCCCGGCGAGCAGTATGCAAGTAATAAACGCGGGAGCGATGTAACGATTGTCGAGACTAAAGAGCGACGCCCGCTTTGGAGGCGCCTGCGGCGGCATGACTGGCGCGGTAAGTTGCTGACTCATGCAGGCTCCTTAATCTTGTGCAACTGGCGCGTCGCAGGCTGATCAACCGTCTGAAGTTTGCCAGAGGGCCAACGAATAATCGCTTTCTCCACGCGCGGACTTGGGCCGAGACCGAAATGCAACCTCCGGTCGTTCTGCGCCGCAAACCCGGAGCCTCCGGAAACCTCTTGCACTTGTTTCTGTCCGTTCCAGAATAACGTGACCTGCGCTCCGATCGCGCTGCGGTTACTGGCCGTGCCCTCCAATTCAAATTCCACCCACTCGTTCCCGGGAGTGACCGTGTTCTTATAGACGAGCAGCGGCCCCTTCTGGTTGGCGACGACCACATCGAGCACACCGCGATTCCACAAATCTACCAAAGCGACAGAGCGACCGTCGTAAGTGTCGGTGACGCCGACCGCCTGCGCGACATCGATAAATTTGCCGGCTCCGTCATTAAGCCAGACCCGCTTGTTTTGATAACCCGACAGGCTGCGCCCTTCAAATGCAGGCCAGTTTTTGGCATCGCCGATGATCGTGCTATTGCCTCCAGCAACCTTCGAAAAGTCATACCAGTAGCTGCGATTCCGGTCCAGCGAGATGTAACCGTTCGCCAGATACAGGTCGAGCGTCCCGTCGTTATTCAGGTCGCCGAACTGCGCGCCAAAACTCCATCCACCCAGTTCGACGCCGAAGTCGCGCGCGAGGTTCTCGTATTGGATCCCGTCTCCAGCCGTGCCTGCTTTGGGCATCCACAGATTATTTCCCTGGATGAGGATGCCGTCCTCGGAAATATTCGAAACATAAACCGCGTACCGGCCTTGATTCAGAACATCGCCGAAAGCGGCATTCATCCCGCTCTTGGGCGCGAAGCCGACGCCGGTCTGTTGCCCGACTTCTCGAAACCGTTTGCCGTCGTTAAAGTACAGTTCCGAAACGCCATAATCATTGGCGACAAACAGATCGGGATGCCCGGTGCCGCGCAAGTCAGCGGCCGCAGCCGCCAGCGTCCAACGGTGGCTGTCGATGCCAAGTTTCTGGCTGACTTCTTCAAACTTTCCATTGCCGAGATTGTGAAACAAATACTTTCGGCCACCATTCTTGGCGTATTCAAAACTGTCTGGCATGATGCGCGTCGTGTTCAGATGCCAGAGGTCGATGTCTTCGGCGTAGTATCCGGCGACGAAGAGATCGAGAAGCCCATCGCCGTCGTAGTCGAACCAGATTGCGCTGTTGGCATTGATCCAGGGCGGCAGCCCGGCTTGCTGGGTAACGCGTGTAAAACCGTGGCCGTGGTCGTTGTGATAGAGCTCCGGGCGTCCCCACTTGATCAGGAACAAGTCCTCGTATCCATCGTTATCGTAATCGCCCCACACCGCGCCGGTGGAAACACCAGTACCCGGTTGATTGACGTCGGCGATTCCCAATTCTTCAGCCACGTCTTTGAAAGTGCCATCGCCCATATTGCGGTAAAGGGCATTCTTGCTGCCGATCGCGCTGTTGGTAACGTAGATATCGGGCCAGCCATCGCGGTCGAAATCCACGATCGACACGGACGCGCCCATCGAGGCGACTTCGGGCATGATGCGATCGAGCTGAGGATCAAGCGCCGGAGCCTGATGAACAAAGTTGATTCCGGCTGCATGAGAAACTTCCTGAAGGTAGAAACCGTGGCGCGCCAGAGCGGTGCTCGCGTCAACTGTCGTGCCATCGGCTGACCGATCCGCTTCGCGACGCGCAGAAAGCCGCTTGACCACGAGCGGCACGGCCAGCAACCCTACAAAGAAAATAGCTAGAAGAACTCTTGCGATCCGGCTGCCCTTCATTTACTCAGTTCACTCCTGCTCGATTCCGGTCCCGAAAATCCGCTTCGCAAAGCGTTCTTGAAAACGTAGGGAGTGACGTAACGGGTGTGATAATTTTTCCAGTCGTCCGGATGTTGCTGGTAAGCCCATTCATCTTCGAGCGCTCCGGGCCGGGTGGTGTATTCGTTTTTCGCGTGATAGGGCAAAGGCAAAACAGTCTTGGAGAAGGTCGAGTTGTAATCACCGTCCTTGATCCAGCCATCGCCCTTAATCACAAAGTCGCGCACCCATCCCGCGGCGGGAGGCGGCTGCTCGGCGAAACGCAGCGACATCTCGTCGCCCGAATTTACGATGACGTAGCGATCGTCGATGGTTTTCAAAAGTTCGCGAATATCGCCGTAGCGCGTGTAATAGCCGATCAAATCGCGCCAGCGTTGCTTGGTCCCTTCAATCTCGTTGTAGTTCGGAACCTCCGGAGCACGCGCCGCCGTGGTCGGCATATGCATCACGGAGTATCCGCGATAGTGCAGATCGGCCACAGTGGGGTCCAGAGTCACTTCCTTGAGCGGCGCATCGGGAGCACCCTTTGCCCAGCGAATGGCGTCCCAGTAAATTTCAAGATTCGTGCGCAGCCGAACCCGGCGAGGAGTTCCCGGACGGAAGACGTTCGAGAGATTGAAGAGAATTGTCTTTTTCCGTCCCGCAGGAAATCCGAGGTTATCTTGCGCGGTAACCCAACCGCCTCGGCCATCTGGCACTTCGACGCTGAGGCCGTGAGCATGCCAGCGGCTTCCCTGCGTGATGGCGACGTTGACTGAAGATTCGGTGTCGTGAATGGAACCTTGCGCAATCAGGTAGAGCGGACCGGTTTTCGGCGCATCGTCCCCGAGGTCGACTTCAAGGTAGTGGTCGCGGGTGATTCCCTGGAATTGTCCGCGGCCGAAACTGGCGACGGCTTTTCCATCGACTTCGCGGACCAGGTCAGTCACGTCCTGGCCTGTGTCATCGATCGCGCGCGCGATCGGGTGAGGCGTCTCCACAACAGTCAGACCAAGTTTCGTCGGCGGAATGACGAAACGCTCGTCGACAAAAATCTCGGTGCCAACCGGATGGTCAACCGTCATCAGCGCGATGTAATCGTAGTAATAGACTTCCCAAAGTTCGGCCGTGATGCGGAGATCGTAATAGCCATCGTGTGGAACGAGCTGTTCGCGCCCGATCTTGTACCACTCCCCAGTCGCGGCGACTTGCGCGGAGCCGAGAGTATTGATGCGCAGGCCAATGGCCGACCCCCACGGAACCGCATCTTTTACGAACTCCATTTCCTTTCCGTTGTAAGCGAAAAGAAACGGGCACGACGCTTTGAGGCGCTGCTCGGTGATCACATCCGTGTCGGCCTTAACGCCAAACTCTGCGCGCACCGTGCCGTTCGGCCACACCACGCGGACAACTTCCGCTTGCGTCTGCTCACCCAATCCGAAATGAAGCTGCGGGCCCGTGATCGGCTGCTTCTGCACGAGCAATCCAGAGCGGACTTCGATTTCTCCGCCAATGCCGTAGGGGTTGATGCGTTGGTCACCAACTGCCTGTACAGCATGAGGACGAACCACCTGCCAGTGATAATTCTTCGTTCCCTGATTAACTCCCTGGATGGGCTGCCCCTGCGCCGAGAGGCCAACCAGATCGAGTCTCCCGTGGCCGTTCAAATCTGCAACATCAAAGACAAACGCGAGCGCTGGCGAAACCAGTTGCTTCAACTGAGTGAACTTCCCCTGAGCGTCGCCGAGCCAGATGAGCACGCCGCCGGAACTCTTGGCGGCGAGCAACGACTCCGGAGACAAAATCAGATCGAGCGCTCCATTGTTGTCGAGATCGGCTACGGCTAGCCTCACGCCGCCTGCGAGATTACTCGCAACGTCATTCGCCACACCGGGCACGCGCGCGATCTCAGCCACATCCCAGCGTTGCCCTTCGTTTACGTCAGAAATCCGGACGATCGCACCATCTGCCTGAACCGCGAGCAAATCGAGACCGCCGTCGCCATCCACGTCAGCCACAGCCAAGGCCTTCACTGCAGGGAAATTCGCGGGCAGCGGGCGCTCGCGAAATTGACCCTGACGCTCATTGATAAAGATATGGAGGCGACCGACGGCGTCGATGATGGCGGCGTCTGGATTTCCATCGCCATCAAAGTCGGCCCACGCAAAACCGCGTAGACCCGTCACTCCGGCAAACGGGTGAATGGCCAGGAACGTATCGTCGCCGTTGTTTCTAAGAACGGTCGGCACGCCATCTTTCGAGCCAAGAACAATGTCGAGATCGCCATCAGCTTCGATGTCCACCGCCCAGGCTCCCGTGTAAGGAGAGTTGGTCACCGACTTCGGCAGCTTAGTCTGCGCGGTTACATCGGTGAAGGAGCTCGGGCTTTCCTGACGCATCAGGCGCACTCCACCCGCTCCTGCTAACACGAGATCGGTCTTGAAGTCGTAGTTGAAATCGAGAGGCACAATGCCTTCGGGCAGTGGCGCTTCGGCAGATCGTCCCCCGGGAAATGGAAATTTCGCGCCGGTAGCCAAACGAACTTCGTGAGCGTTGGCCACAGCGACAACCGGCGTGCCCGCGCTTCCCAGGGAAATAGCTCCGATCCAGTTCCATTGGCCGTTGCCGAAATTTGCCAGAGGTTGCGGATTAAACGTGAGCGCCAAGTCCGGCGGTGCCGGCCTGAAATCCGGGTTTGCAAGTCGCAGAAAGTGAGTGAACGGCTCGGCCTCTTCACCGGGAGCGGCCTTGATTGCCCGAAGATTGAGACGATAGTCCGGAATGCGCATGAGCACGTTGCGCAGGAAGGTGGTTTGGGTCGCGGCCGCGCGCAGATCGTTAACGGAAATCGCTACCTGCACAGCGGTAAGCTGTTGCTGCACTTCCGGAGGCCACGTGGTGGAACGAGCGCTGACTTGCCCCACCGCCGACTTTACAACATCCGCATCACCGCGCTTGGCGGCGATTCGGCACAGCTCGAGCAATGCCGCCAGATTGTCCGGTTGCACCGCCAGAATTTTCTGCATCAGTATCTGAAACTCAGCTTCGCTTTTCGCGTCGCCCAAGCGCTCCGTCTCTTCCGCAAGCTGGTAGATTGCCCGCAGGTTTTGCGGATTGAGGTTGACCGCCTTCCGCAAGTCAGCCAGCGCCTGCGCGGAATTGCCCTGCTGGCTCTCGAGCGTACCTAAAAGGCTGTAAATCTGATCGTTGTCAGTGGCAAGATCGCGCGCTCGCCGAAAGCGTTCGGCCGCCGCATCGTAGTTTCTTTGGCGCAGCGCCAGGATCCCCCAGTTGGCCCACCCGGCCGGCTCTCCGGGCACAAGCTGCGTCACTTCCGCAAGCTTGCTTTCGGCATGGACGTCATCGCCCACTTGCAATGCAGCCAGGCCGATGTAGAACGCCGAAACAACATCCGCGTATGCCTTGGAATTTTTCTCAGGAAATTTCGGCGTTGAATGGCATCCCGAGAAACTCACGAGCACCGCACCGACCAAAACAAACAAGACTGCGGATTGAAGACAAGATTGTCGGATACGCATAGTCGGCAGCGCGTTACATTCAACGCAAATCGAAGTACGCCAGAGTCTAAGAACGCAAGCGTCTAACAATAAAGCATTGCTGATGGTCAGGTCACTAGATCATTGATACTAGAGCGTCAGATGCGGGGAAACGCAGAATCGAGCAACCTGCAATGTCATGCAGCCTGCAATCCCCCGCTTTTTTTCCTGCCGCGCCGCCGGCGCGAGATACCGCGAAACCACAGGATTGCGACGGCCAGGAACGGCAGCATATACAACAACAGATCCCAGCGCCCATATCCGGGAGGCGTCGCTTCGACCCTTGAGAGCGCTTCCCCACCACCTTGCGAGCTTTGCAAGATCAGACGCACGCGCCAGAATTCATCGCGATCGAATTGGGCGAGAACTTTGTATTCAACCTGTCCCCGCGTGCTGTCGCGGTCAGCATTGTAGAGAACCTCCGGCAGACGTCCACTCTCTGGTTCAATACCGATCTGGACCTTCAAATCGTCCGGGACCTTGCCGCCCGGCACCGGGTCGACGAGCACGAAGAAAGTTCCTGTGCCTACATCGGGGTGCGTCCAGAGCGCGATCACGCAAGGACCCACTTTCTGATTCTCGATGATCGGGAACGGCGGACCATTGTGCGCTCGGGCAGACGGCGGCGAGATGCACAGGAGTGCGACGACGAGAAGCGCCGACATTTTCCCCATGTTAGTCATCGCTTATCCACTCGTCAGCCCCCGGACATCAATGTGGCGCGCATCTCCATGGGCTGAAAGATGAGCCACATCGATGCCACCCAAAGTATGGCGCAGACCGCGGCCCACGGAATGAACGCCCGTAGCGTCCCCGCCGGAGAATCTTCTTCCGCCAGGCCGTGAGTCACCGCGAGGGAGCCGGCAAAGCCCAGCAGCAGGAATCCGATTTCGACGACTTGAACGACGTTTGCCGGGAGACCCGTCAGGGTCCAGCGCGGCTGTCCGAGAAAGGCGTGGCCCAGGCTCGCGACCGCGCTCTGCGTCACCGGAATAATGGTGTAGAGTCCAGTCAAAAAGTGAAAACCGTAGTGTGCGAGCCACATTCCGAATCCCAACGGAACCAGGCCGTAGGTGTAGCGAACCACCGTTGCAAGCAGGCCGCGCCGAACGCCTCCCCATGTGGTGGCCAGCCAGGCGGCGACAAGCAAGAGCAGCACCGGTTCAACGACTAGAAAGAAGATGAAGATCAGCCCGAGCACCGGAGCCTCATGGCTCAGGTGCAGCATCTTACCCAGCCAATTCTCTACGGCGTAAACCGGACTGACCATGCCAAACGCGTTCAAGAGCGCGCCGAACGTGAAAACGATGGCCAGGGCGGCGAGGTCTTTGCGGTTGGAAAAATAGCCGATTCCCGAGCGCAAAGGATCGGTCAGCAACTCGGTTCCAGGCAAACGGCTCAGGATGCCAACATTGTCGTGGGGGCAGGCATGAACGCAGTCGAGGCAGAATGTGCAATCCATGTTGCCAACTTTGCGCGGCTGAAATAGAGCCAGTTCGCATCCGCGAATCACGATCAGGTCAGAAGTGCGATCGGCAGAGGGTTCTCGCCGTCCGCGGATGCAATCCTTGGTGTCACAACTCGTGCATACGACCTGATCGCGCACTGTCACTTCCAAGGGAGAAAGCGTCGACGCGACAAAGTTAAACTGACCAATCGGGCAGACGAATTTACAGAACGAAGCGTGTTTGAAGAATCCGTCCACCACCAGCACGCTGAGGAAGTAACCGATGATCAGCCAGGCCGTCCACCACGGTGAAGACCAGAGATCGAATAATTCGTAAGTAAAGAGGATAAGAACAAAGAAGGCCACCGAAATCCATTTGTTGCGCAGCGCGCGCGGCCAATTGAAACGCGGTGTAAACACGCGCCGCGCCATTTGACGAACCAGCATGAAAGGGCAAGCCAAACAGAAAAAGTTTCCGGCGCACAATAGAACCAATACCAGAACACCGCGAAAATGCAGCCAGCTGAGAGTGGTCGCCAGATTCTTCGGCGCGAGTGACGGCCCGAAGAGTCCGTGAAGGATCATGATGACGCTGACGATCAGGAGAGGCACTTGCAGCACCGGCCGTGCATAACGCCAGCGAAATAGCCGCCCAAGAACGGGGACACGCAGCAAGTCAAAAGGAGGCGGGTCTGGACTCGGGTCTGAACTCCGCTCTGAACTATTAAAACGCGGGATGGAGGATGAATTCAACAGCTTCCCTAATTGAGTGCGACGCGCGGCTGGACACCCTTCATATCGAACTGACGTTCCAACTCTTCTCCGCTGGCGAGGGCGCCATGCAAGAGAATAACCCAATCCCCGGCCATGCCAAGCGCGAGGTCAACCTGATAGCGTCCCGGCTGAATTTCTCTCGCTTCCGCGAAGACGGGACTCATGCCCGCGTGTGACATGTCGGCCTCGACCGAGATATGAGCACCTTCGACGGGCTTAGAGGCGCGGTCCAGCACAGTGAACGTGACTCGGACGGAGCCGACCCGAACCGGCTGGGGCATGATTTCGCGCTCGATCGGTGAACTTATCTGATAAATCGGCGCCTCGGCGACACGCCACATCAAATGCAACCAAGGTGAAGGCGAGCAACAGGCAGATTCGAAGCTGCCAGATTGTGAATCGGGCGAAACATCATTCGTCACTTCGCCCGAACCACTTCACCCGCAAGTCCCGATTCAGGCTGCAAGGGGTGCTTCATCCTGGTGCCAGGCGCAAGTGCAGGCTGCTTTTTCTTTCTCCCCTTCGGGCGGGAACACGTGGTAATACATCGCGACCACCATGGGGAGGAACACGATCGAGTTGTAAAAGAGGTGAAGCTCGACCCGCGGGAAAAAGAGTTGCAGTATGCTGCAAGGCACCGGCTTATGCCAGAAATTGTGGTGCGTCGTCGCCTGCCAGATCAGTAGGAAGTGTTCGATGTGGTGCCAGAACTGTATCCAGAACGCGACCATCCACCAGGTATACGAAACTCCCGTGAACCCCTTTCGGAATACCCAGAGACCGATCAGCATGACCAGCGCGTAGCCGTAGTGCAACACTTCAGTCTGGATCAACCAGGGGTAAAACAATCCCAGCAGACCCAGCGCCTTAGGACGCGGCCACCCCATGACGTAGATTTGATAGGCTTGGACGAGATGTTCAGCCCAGTGCCCAAGCACAACAATCATGAACACTTGCAGGGCCCGCTCGTGCCAGCTCGTATTGAGCTTCTCGTAAAAACCGGAACCCGACCGGGCTGTCGCCAGGTTAGGAACACTGGGATGAGAAACTGCCATGGATACGGCCTCCCGTTTTACAACCCCAATTTCAAGAGCCAGTCCATCTCCGAATAGAAACGGATGATCACACCGACCCGACGGGGCTTTCAATAGTAGATTCACATTAGACAAGGCTCGAAGACGATGCCAGTCGCGCCCGGCTCAATAAATACTCTAACGCCAACTGATTTGTGGTTTCTACTGTCTTTCGACTATTGCGTCCGAAACTCATTCGCAGCTAATGTCTACTGCCAGTCCTAAGACAATGCGAACATCTGGCGAACCGAACGCGACCATCCCCGAGTCGCCCGAGCTACTAGCGAGCATTCTGGTTCCGGCGGCGGGCCAAGCCTCCCTTGTACAGCTGACTTCCCTGCTCGAACAGATTCAAGCTGCGACTCGCGCCGCTCAAAAGCTTGTTTTGGGCCGCAACCCGGTCGATTTGACCTGGCGTCACGAACCGGGCTCATGGTCCGTTGCTGAATGCTTTGACCATCTCGCGCAGACCACCCGCGCATTTCTTCCCGCGATAGCAACGGCGGTCGCGGATGCCCCGGGCCTGTCGACCAACCGGTCGCTACAGACCGGCGCAGTCGCGCTTTTGTTTATCCGGCACCTCGAACCCCCGTACCGTCTTCGTTACAAAGTCCTCAGTCAGCTTGCTCCGCAGTGTAAAGACTTCGAGCCGGCGCGGAACGGCTTCGTCGAGTCGCAGGCTCAACTATCGGAAGCAATATGTTCCGCAGCGGGACTCGCCATTGACCGCGTCAGGATCAAGTCTCCCGTATACGGACGCATCAGCTACAACGTCTATGGCGCGTTTCGTATTCTCGCCGCTCACGAGCGACGCCACCTCTGGCAAGCCCAGCAGATACTGAAGGCACTGGACCAAGCGCCGGCAATCCGAAAACAGGCTTAGGCCGGCTTCGCCAAACGTGTGCCCCACCGGATCCTCAACCAAGCCCGATCGAAGCCGTGAGAAACTGAGCTCATGCCTGCCCAAGCGCCGACCGTTTGCGATGTAACCGTGATCGGCGGCGGTCTGGCTGGGAAAGCTGCCGCTCTGCATCTGGCCAAGGCGGGTCAGCGTGTGATCTGCATCGAGCCTGCGGAAGCGAATCGTCAGCCGGTCGGCGAATCGCTGGACTGGTCAGCTCCCGATCTATTGAAAACTCTCGGCCTGCCGATGGAGCATCTGGTGGCCGAGCAGATCGCGACCTGGAAACGCCATGTGACTCTCAAGATGCGGGACGGTTGCTCCGAACACTATGTTCCCTCTGCGTGGCTCGCCGGCCCGCCCTTCCATGTCGAACTGCGTACCCTGCACGTCGATCGCATTCGCCTGGACCAGGAACTCTTGAAATTGGCGATGGATCTGGGAGTGACGTTAATGCGGGACAAGGTTCTCCGCGTGGAACGAGAGGACAAGAAAGTTTCCGCGGTCCACACCGCCGGGGGCTCACGGATCTCATCGCCGTGGTTTCTCGACGCCTCGGGGCAGGGATCGTCGGTGCTGGCGCGAGAATTCAATCTACCGGCAATCCAGTTTGGTCCGCTGAAAGTAGGTGTGTGGACCTATTTTCCGGTCGCCGATCCGGTGGCCAATCCAGTCGAAGGAACGACGCTGTACATGGATCCGAAGCCGTCGGAATACCTGGATTGGATTTGGGAAATCCCCATCAAGCCCGATACCGTCAGCGTCGGACTCGTCACCACTGGGGCGGCGCTCAAGGCTCGACGCGAGCAGGGTCATTCGGTCGAGCACGTTTTTCGAGAACAGCTGATGAAGTTTCCGCGCTTTGAGCCGCTGCTTCGTGAGAGCGCCGCCACTGGCGTGCATGTGACTTCATTCCGATGCCGTGTCCATCTCGCGGTCGCCGGCCCCAACTGGCTATTGGCCGGCGAGGCGGCATCCATGGTGGATCCGATCACTGCGAATGGCGTCACGGCCGCGCTTCGTCATGCGGCGGAAGCGTCGTCGCTCATTCTGACGTTCAGTAAACGAGGGGAAATACCACTCCGCGACAGGATCTGCTATAGCCGCCGCATTCTCCAATTGGCCAAGTTTTTCAACCGCGGAATTGAGAAGATTGTCTACGAGCCGCCCGTCAGGACTCGGATTGGAATAGGAACCTCAGCAACTATCTACACCAGCCCCGCCTGGAGTATGAACATGGTGTATGCGCGTTTGAAACCACGCGGGATGTTCTCGACACTTCTTTTCGGTTCGCTCCTCGGCGTCTTTCGCGCCGGCGCGTGGACACTGTACAGAGTGTGCAGTTGGCTCAGACCGTCTTAAGGAGCCTCTGATTAAGTGGGATCATGAACGCTGTGAAACGCCACGGCTTCAGCGCATCAATCGCTTTGAAAGGTCACGGCTTCAGCCGTGCCGCCAAAGCCCGCTACAGACGCGGCTTTAGTCGCTGGGGGACGCGCATCCATGGCATCCCCTCGGCCGGGAGGACCTAATAAAAGTTTCCTTAAGTTGTGTTCAAAAAGGGCGTCGATGAGTCGGAATATTTCGGAAGCATCAGGTTCAGTGCCGCCGCCAGGGCGAGTGCTGCCGCGAGAATAACCAGCAACGAAACGTACGATCCGGTCGAATCAAATGCCCGGCCCAGGATCACCGGTCCCACCGCGGCGGCGGCGGCGTAAAACGTCCAGGTGATGCCATAGAGCGTGGAAAAAGCCCGCAGGCCAAAGTAACGCGTGAGCAAGTAGGGAGTGATGGCCGCTTCGCCGCCGGCCCCAATGCCAATGAGCGCGGCCGCCAGACATCCGGCGGGAAAATTGTTCGCCCGCGCCAGCAGAAAAATACCGGACGCCGTACAGAGCGTGATGGCAAAAGCCACCCGCGCTCCGAAAAACCTGTCCAGCAGCCAGCCTACGCCGACGCGCCCGAGCAGGCTCGTGCCACCCAGCACAGACGCGCACAACGCAGCCCTTCCGGGTGTGATTCCCCGATCGGTCAGCAAGGCAGACATCTGCGTGATCGCGCCGTTCATGCTGATCGAACTCACGCAGAGCACGGCGACGATAATCCAGAAGGGATAAAAGCGAAGGCCCTCCCGCCACGTCATTCCAGAATGCTCAACCGGTACGGAGTCGCGCCGCGCCGGTTCAACCTGGCCCGCCTCGTTCCCGACAAAACTACGTTCGCGAATGTAACGCCAACTGAGCGGCAATCCCAAAAGTAAGGCGATAAAGCCGAGCGCGCCATAGGCAGCCCTCCAGCCAGAACGGCTGACAATGTTTTGCGCAACTACCGGCAGGATCATCGCGCCCAAACCCGCTCCTACCATGACGAAAGCCAACGCCGTCCCCAAACGTCGCTGGAACCAGGTCGAAATGGAGCGCGAATACGCCAGATGAGCTGCGCCGTTGCCAACCAGTCCGAGCACGAAGCAGGTGACGTAGAATTGCCAGATTCCGGAGCGCAACAGTGCCAGCGAAGCGATGCCGCATCCAAACACAGTCATGCAAGGAAGGATGATGCGTCGCGGACCAACCTTGTCGATCAAGCGGCCGAGCAGCGGTGAGCACAAACCGAGAGTGACGGCTGCGATTGCGAAGCCCTGCGAGATGGCTTCGCGGCTCCAGCCAAACTCCGCGCCCAGCGGTTTCACAAAAACCGCGAACGTATACACAAACAGCGAGCCGAACCCGGCCATCACGCCAAGGCAAGCGGCCAGCACAACCCGCCAGCCCTGGTAATGAATGTCGAATTCATTCGAGCCAGAAGCCGCGAGTTTGGGTTCGATTCGACCTGTTCCTATTTCTTTTCCTCTTCCTTATTAGGCGAGATTTAGGCGAAACGAGCGTCTCCCAAGTCCAACCCCACGTAAATGGCTGCAACCTTAATTGCGTTTGCCTGACCGCAGCAATACTTTGAAAAGACTAGAACGTTCGTCTTTCGGGCGAGCAAGCGACAGATCGGAGTTCGTTTATTTCTTGACGGGCGGAGCCAGCGCCACAGCCGCTTCGGCGGTGAGAAACAGGAAGGTAAACGTTTCTTGCAAGTAGAGTTTGACAGTGGCGTCGGTGTGGCTCAAATAGCCAATCGAGACGTCCTGCCCGATGTGAAGATCGAAATCGCCGCCACGCGTGGTCACGACGAAGGCTCCCTGAATCGCGGGCGCCCAGATGATTTTGTCGTCGACGAGCCGCTTTACGTGTTCAAGCACGGGATATCCTTGATCGCTGGTCTCCGCGAGCGCGGTATAAGCGTCGGCGCCGAGCAGAACGGCGTAGGGTCCGTTGACTCCGACCAGGCGCAACCGGCTCAGGCCCTGAGCGATCGCGTCCGGATATTTTCGGACGTCACTCGGCAGCGTCATCTTCGGATTGCTGGTTCCCTGCCTGATCCCAACAATCCCGGCGGCGTCGTAGCCTTCGAAAATGGCAGCGTCTTCGGCGAACGCTAGCTGGCGTGCCGCGTCCTTTGCGGGCTGCCAGTCGGAATCGTTGGCGCCACGATCGACGTCGTCAATGGACTGGCGCATCAGTTCAAACGGAATGCGCAGCTCAACCAGCGCTTTCACTTCGCGCAGTCGCGCGACGATGCCGCCCTTGGGAGCTGCGATTTTGGGAGCCGTGATTTCCTTCAGATGCCCGGTGCCAACGGCCGAGAGCATTGTGCTGGCGGGTCCTTCGACGTCGACAACGCGCCGCCCGGCGAGGTGACGCTTGAAGGTGCGCGAAGTTTCTTCTTCGATCTGAGCCCACGCGCCGTCGGAAATCGGCGCCAGTTCGCGATGCAGGTTATTCATGAGGAATGTCTCCTTTAAGAGAACCGATGCCGAGCGAACCGTCGCTGGCACGAGGCACGGGAGGTGCGGTTTCAGTATTCGCGCCCGTGTCATTGCTTACGTTGCTAACGTTTTCGAGAAATGTCGCAGAGGGCACGAAAAACAGATTGCCCGTGACGGCACGACTGAAGTCGAGGATCCGATCGTAGTTTCCGGGAGGATTGCCGATGAACATGTTCTCAAGCATCTGCTCAATCGTGCGCGGCGACCGGCTGTACCCAATAAAATAAGTGCCGAACTCACCTTCCGAAACTTTTCCGAACGGCATGTTATCGCGCAGGATCTTGACCTCTTTACCGTCCTCGACAATCGTGGTGAGCGCGTTGTGTGCGGAAGTCGGTTTCACGGAATCGTCTAATTCGATGTCAGATAATTTCTTGCGCCCGATTATTTTTTCCTGAGCTTCGGTTGACAACTGGTTCCAGCCGTCAAGATCATGCAAATATTTTTGCACGATGACGTAGCTGCCACCGGCGAATCTGGCATCTTCTTCGCCGATCAACGCAGCCTCAGCCGCTGCGTCGCCCCTTGGATTTTCGGTTCCGTCGACAAAGCCCATGAGATCACGATCATCAAAGTAGCGGAAGCCGTGCACTTCGTCCGCCGGCGACACAGCGACGCCGATTTGCACCATGATTTGCGTCGCGAGTTCAAAACATAGATCCATTCGCTTGGCGCGGATGTGGAAGATCAAATCGCCCGGCGTAGCGACCGCCTGACGCGCCCCAGCGCGAATCTCACGGAAGGGATGCAGGTGGGCGGGACGAGGCGCGCCAAACAGGTTGTCCCAGGCTTCCGAGCCAAAGCCCATCACACAGGAGAGCCCCGCTTCAATGTCGCGAAATTCCACCGCGCGCAATATTGCGGCGAGATCTCCGCAGAATGACCGAACGACATCCCGGTTGTCGGGGCCAGGTTTTATCGTGACGATCAGGAAGATCGCAGCGCGCGTGAGCGGAGCAACAACCGCCTGCGCGACATTAGGCATGCTCCCTACAGTCTCTGGCTCCCGAATCAGGTCTGACTCCATCTTCCCTCGAAATCGCCCTTTCGAAACCGCATGACATGCGGGCGATTTAGATCGACAGCTTACCATCGCCTCCAGAGCACCGTCCAACGTCCACGCCTGCCGATCGCACTCACGCTGGTCAGCGATCACTCGTAATACGCCGGCAACTTCTTTTGCGCATCGCTTTGGGATTGATCGTGGTTAATCCAGAGCTGAGCGTGTTCCTTCGCCATGATTGCCGCGATTTTGTCCATCGACCGCAGCGAGGCGTCTTTGCTCCAGTTATTGTCCGGGACGTAACGATGTTCGAAGCTCGTCTGAAAATGGACGGCGTCGCCGCTAAGAATCACCGCTCCCGTCTTAGGGAGCCTCACCAGTAAAGATTGATGCCCCGGCGTGTGTCCGGGAGTAGACAGCAGCACGAGGCGGCCATCGCCAAAGATGTCGTAGTCACCATCGACCAGCTTGACCGGATGCTTCTTGTCAAAAGCCACGGTGTCCTGCCGGCTGCCGGCCCACTCATACTCGACTTTTTGCACCAGCATCAGCGTGTTGGGAAACATTTCAACATTCCCCGCGTGGTCGGGATGGCTATGCGACACGGCCATCAGCTTGATGTCTGACGGCTTCACATGCACTTCTTCAAGTTGAGCCGCGAGGGTAATCGGTTTGCGCCAGGTCGGCCCAGTCCCAGGTCCCCATTCGTGGAACACCACTTCGTGATTAGGCAGTTGCGCGACCGCATCATCAATTCCCGTGTCCCAAAGAACCCATCCCTGTGTGTGATGGATGAGATAGCAGTGGCCAGGAAAACCGATTTCTTTTCCCACGTTGACTCCGGGCGTCCAGTGGGACTGGTCGGCACCACTGCCATCGCCGCAGTCAATCACATAGAGCCGGTCGACTCCGGATTTGACCTGCTGATTTGCGGCAGCGGAGATCTTCAGGCCAGGAATAGTGATTGCCAACGCAAGGAAGGCAACAAAAGCTGAAACAAAGAGGGTGCACCGAACGATTGCTTTCATGGAATCCTTCCCTGGCAAACCGGTTGCGATGACGTGATGAGACCAGAATCGTGGAAGTGAAACAATTGGACCTTGGTATCGTCCAATACCATCGTCCAATTGTTTCGCAGCGACAGTTCTGTTGTGATTACCGCGTTACCAAGCGAATTAACAGGAAGGGGTCGTTCAATGATTCCCACAATCTATCGCACCATACAGATCGACGGTCTGTCGATCTTCTATCGAGAAGCTGGTCCGCAAGAAAAAGATAAAGATGCGGAAACCATTCTTTTCTTGCACGGACTTCCTTCATCCTCACGGATGTTCGAGTCGCTTTTCGCAACTCTGTCGGACCGGTATCGCCTGATTGCGCCCGATTATCCCGGATTCGGACACAGCGACTGGCCCGACCCGAAGCAGTTCGCATACACATTCGACCATTACGCCGAGATCATGAACCATTTCACCGAGGCGCTCGGACTCTCCCGCTTCACCCTCTACATGCAGGACTACGGCGGCCCCGTCGGCTTTCGCATGGCGCTCGCTCACCCCGAGCGAATCGAGGCCCTCATTGTGCAGGATGCCGTCGCCCACAACGAAGGCCTGGGAGCAAACTGGAAAACGCGGCGCGCTTTCTGGGCCGATCGCGCTCCGAACGAGAGCGCACTGCGCACCAACCTTTTGTCGCTCGAGGCCGCCCGCGCGCGTCACGTCGGAAACGACCCTGACGTCGAGCGTCACGATCCAGACCTTTGGACGGACGAATTCTATTTTCTGAACCGCCCAGGTCAGGGCGAGATCCAGAGCGATCTCTTTTTTGACTACCGAACCAATGTTGACTCCTACCCGAAATGGCAGGCCTGGATGCGCGAAAATCAACCGCGCCTCCTCGTCGTTTGGGGAAAATACGAAACCTCTTTCGATCCCGGCGAACCAGAACGCTACCGCAAAGATGTTCCGAAGGCAGAAGTCCACGTGGTTGACGGCGGCCATTTCGCATTAGACACAGCCGCCGATGAGATCACTCGCTTGGTCAGGGAGTTTATGTCCTCCTCGCATGCAGAGTTAGAGAATCGGCGCGCGGGTTGAAACCGCCGATGTCAGAAACGATTTCGGAGAAGCCTGAGACGAGTTACAAAGCTTTCAGGAGGAAAACGTATGCCAAGCAACAAATCGGCCATCGCTATCAACGCGCCAGACATTGCGTCGAGATCCTCGCGCCAAATCCTCTTGATTTCATTCCAGACCAAATGCCATTCGACGTGCCGTATGGGCCCGCGATATCAACTCGACCGGGCGCAGGTCGGTGATTGACGCCGCTGTGGCAGAAGCCAAGAAGCGAAACTGGAAGATGAACCTCGCAGTAGTCGATTCCGGCGGCAACCTCGTCGCTTTCCAACGCATGGACGGCGCGATGCTAGCCTCGATTCAGATCGCACAGCACAAGGCGCGAGCAGCCGCGACTTTCCGGCGCCCCACCAAGGTCTTCGAGGACGGCATCAACCTCATGCATCTCAACTATCTCCTCGCGTTCGATGGAGTCATCGCGTCTCGCGGCGGCATTCCACTCATCGAGCGTGGAACCATCATCGGAGCCATCGGTTGTTCGGGAGGCGCGGATTCCCAGGACGAAGTCGTCAGCAACGTAGGTGCGGCAGTAATTAATCAACTCCCGCCGGGGAGCAAATGATCGCAAATCCTGGGTAGTGGCTCAGCCTGATCTTGCTTTGAAAGGGTGCGGCTTCTAGCCGCACCGCAACTCGTTAAAAATCAACGCGGCTTTAGCCGCTGAGGGAATGTGTCTCTCGAATTTACCCACTATCAGACCCTGCGGTCGCCTTTTTAGCGGAGAGCAATTAGCCGTGAAAGCAGCAAGAATTCATAGCTTCGGCCCCCCCCGACGTCGTGGTCATTGAGGATGTGCCGACGCCGTCGCCGGGCCCAAACGAAGTTCTGCTCCGCGTGATGGCCGCGGGCGTCGCTCCCTGGGACGCGTTCATCCGTGAGGGCAAGAGCAAGGTTAGCCCGCAACCTCCCCTCACTCTCGGTTCGGACTTCTCCGACGTCGTCGAGAAGATCGGCCCTGGCGTTACGGGCTTCGCGCCGGCCGACGAAGTCTATGGCGTCACCAATCCGCAGATCTGTGGCGATCACCTCAGCAACTGACTTGCGAGCCAGTAATCGACACTGAACTTTCCCGGCCCTGACGAGATCAGCCAGACAAAGAAAAGCACATACAGGACTTCCGGGAGGTAGAGAAAATCGTCGAGCCAGCTAAGCGGCGAAAGCCCTTTCGGCAAAGTGGAAATTGCCTCTGTCACGGTAGCGACGATCATATCGATCATTAATGCCACGCAAGCCGGAGTCGAAAGAAATCCCAAGGCCGCAAGCGATCCGCAAACGAACTCGACACTCGCCACGAAATAAGCCGTCTGGCGCGGAAACGGAATCTTTGCCTTCACCAGTGTGTCGTAAACTGGGCTCGTGCCGCCGGCGACAAACAATTTGCCCGCTCCTGAGATGGCAAAGAACACCCCGATCGAAACGCGCACCAGCAAGATCGCATATTGTTCCAATTCACCGTTGCCCAGCAGCGCAAACTGGACGAGCCGTTTCCAATCCACTCTTATCTCCTCTGATCAAGGTGTGTAGCGGGTGAAGAGATAGTCACGATCCTTGACTGGCACGTGGCAAGGAAAGCAAGTCTTGAGCTTCGCCTCATCGGCAGGTTTGCCGTCCTTGTTAAATTGCGCGTACCCCCACCCGCCCGTCGCCGAGTACTTTTTCGAATCCTTCACCATAAACTGGAGATACCACTCCGGCGCGGCCCCCGGCACGAAAGATTGGTCGCGGCCAAACACTTTATTATTTTCCTCCGAAGGAACGTAGCTCCACGCGATTCGCGCGATGATCGCGCCATCCGGGAACGGAAGCTTCCCTTCCCGATACGCCTTGATCGCGGCATCGTTGCCGAGAATCGCGCGAATATCGTTGAGGTTGCCCGCTTCATGCGCCACCGAGACTAACTTCCAATCGCGGTATCCAGGGGGAATTTTAATCCCGAAAATCGGCACAGCCTCTCCATCGGAATCTCCGGCAGCGGCGGCGGCCGTAAAGACGGCAACGCCAGCCACTGCGACAACTACAAACAAGAAAGCAATTCGCTTCATAGCGTGCGCCTTAACCGTAGACCTTGTCCGTGCTCTGCCCGACTTCAATGATGTAGCCGTCAGGATCGCGGATGTAGCAGCGGATCTCGCCATACTTGGGGATCGGCGGCGTGATGAACTCCGCTCCTCGACTTTTCCATAGTTCATAACACGCCTGAATATCCGCCACCCGGAAATTCATAAAGCTGTTGATGTGATTCGGGTCGGGGACGCTCAGCACTACCGTCGGCTTATCCGGCGTCGGCCCGCCCCCAACATTCAGAATCATCCAGATATTCGCCAGCTGAAGGTACGGAGGCGCATTCCCGTCACCCATAGTCAGAATGCGAGCGCCGAAAACCTTTTCGTAGTAGCGAGCCGATCGCTCAAGGTCGGCGACAGTGAGAAAACACGCAACGCTGATCCCCTCTTTCGGGGGCATCTCATAGCTCTTCTGTTCGATTTGTACGCTCATTAACATCTCCTCCAATAAACAGTGCTCTTCCGCTGATTCCGGGTCTCCGTATTTATACCCGCTGCTGATTAAGCCTGACTAGGAAACGAAAAACAATTAGACCAAGGTATCGCCGCGCTTTTCGGCGAGTGGGCACCGCAGACCCATGTGGTTTTGGAGCCCAGGCTATGCAATTCCGCCAGAAAGTCTTCGCCAGGGTGATACCCCTCCCCGAAAAATCCACAAATCGCGTGTCGATTCCCCGCCCCCCCGTTCGACGACTAAGTGGAGCCCCACCGCGCACCCGGCGCCTCGCAACTTTACAGGCCCCGCGCGGCCCAGGCTCCTATATAAAAGTAGCGGCCCCGATTCGGTGTCCGCGAACACTCATCACACAAGGAGAACACCATGCGCTTCATGATGATCATGTTTCCGAAAAGCTACGAAAACGCCAAACCCGGCTGGGTCCCCGACTTCAAAGAGATGGAGGCAATGGGCAAGTACAACGAGGAACTAGGGAAAGCCGGAGTGCTGCTCGCGCTCGACGGCCTGACCCCGCCCGCGACCATGAGCGCGCGCGTCACCTTCAAAAACGGAAAATCGAGAATTATCGACGGCCCTTTCGCCGAAGCCAAGGAAGTGGTCGGTGGCTACTGGATCATCCAGGTGAAGTCGCGCGAAGAGGCGCTCGAATGGGCCTCGCGCATCCCCGGAAAGGATAACGAAATGGTCGAAGTTCGCCGGATGTTTGATCTAGCCGACTTCGATCCCGACACCCAAAAAGAAATCCAAAAGAAGTTCGGCGACGACGTAGCCGCTGAGATGCGCCAGTAACGGTTCCGGGCACCACCACGAAAAGGCTGCCCAACTCGCCGCGCATTTCGGCGAGTGGGCACCACGGACCTCCCTTCACAACGCTGCAACGGATCCAAGCTCTGTTGGAGCGCGGACTCCAACCAGAACGCCACTTTGAGAATCGGTGGCCCGAGGTGCTCGGCTCGCTTATCGAAACATAGTCACCCTGTACAGGCTCGCCGAGCTGGCAATTCACTTTGCCAATCGGCGTAAACTATCGAAATAGATGTATGAAATGAAAGGAGAGCAAACATGAAATCTACGCAAACCAAACCCAGCATCGTTTTCTGTCACGGCCTCTGGGCCGATGGCTCGTGTTTCAGCAAGCTGATCGGTCCCCTTCAGGCGGAGGGGTATGAGTGTATTGCCGCCCAGTACGGCCTCAACTCAACGGCAGAGGACGTCGCCGTAACGAAGGCAACGATCGGCCGGGTCAGCGGCCCGGTCATCCTCGTCGGCCACTCCTACGGCGGAACCGTCATCACCGGCGCCGGAGTCGACGATCGCGTCGCCGGCCTGGTCTACATCTGCGCGCTTGCTCCCGACGAGGATGAGACATCTCAGACCCAGCAATCGAACTTCCCGCAGACGGACGTCTTCTCCCACATCGAAGTCGTGGATGGACGCATCTGGCTGAGTCGCGAAGGCACAAAGTATTTCTGCGGAGATCTTTCGGAGCAGGAGCAGAACCTCGTTTGGGCGACGCAGGGCGCCCCCAAACCCGACTTGTTCGGGGCCAAAGCCGGCGGAGCCGCTTGGAAGTCAAAGCCAAGCTGGTACATCGTCGGCAAAAAAGACCACACCGTGCATCCCGATCTGGAGCGCGCCATGGCCAAGCGCATGGGTGCAACCACCTATGAGCTCGACAGCAGCCACGTCCCGATGCTCTCGCTTCCGGAACAGGTACTCGACATAATCCGGGCCGCCGCAAAGGCAGTACAAGAAGTTAAGGCGGCAGCGTAAGCCGGCCTAGGAGCTGGCCCACACATTCCAATTTTTCACTCCTGGCACCACCACGATCGAGGCTGCCCCACTCGCCGCGCTTTTCGGCGAGTGGGCACCACGAACCTCGCTCCTATGAATGTTGTCTGTTAACGGAGATGGCTGGGCGGGGTGGCCCAGGCTTCTGATTCTGCAGGCACTACCAAAACAGAGGGCGCCCATCCTTCGCGTGCTTTTCGCGAAGGGTGGGAACCACAACCGTCGGCACCATCGAATCAATCTATCCCCGCGTTCGATAACGGCGCCACGGTCCTTAATAAATGTCCGTAAGCCGCAGGTGTCCACTGGCACACAGCTTACTTGATCCACCGTGTCCAATGGAGTACAGACAATCGCGTGGGGCTGGCCCACACATTCCAGTTTCTAACTCCTGGCACCACCACGATAAAGGCTGCCCTACTCGCCGCGCTTTTCGGCGAGTGGGCACCACGAACCTCGCTCCTGTGAGTGTTGGCTCTAAAGAGTGGAGAGTGGAGAGTGGCGACTGGCGAGTGGCCCAGGCTTCTGATTCTGCAGGCACTACCAAAACAGAGGGTGCCCCATCCTTCGCGTGCTTTTCGCGAAGGGTGGGAACCACAACTGTCGGCACCATCGAATCAATCCATCCCCGCGTTCGATAACGGAGCCACGGTCCTTAATAAATGTCCGTAAGCCGCAGGTGTCCAATGGCACACAGCTTACTTGATCCACCGTGTCCAATGGAGTACAAGACAATCGCGTGGGACTGGCCCACACGTTCCAGTTTCTAACTCCTGGCACCACCACGATAAAGGCTGCCCTGCTCGCCGCGCTTTTCGGCGAGTGGGCACCACGAACCTCGCTCCTGTGAGTGTTGGCTCTAAAGAGTGGAGAGTGGCGACTGGCAAGTGGCCCAGGCTTCTGATTTGCAACCACTACCAAAACAGGGGGTGCCCCATCCTTCGCGTGCTTTTCGCGAAGGGTGGGAACCACAACTGTCGGCACCATCGAATCAATCCATCCCCGTGTTCGATAACGGCGGGGTTCATCTGGATCGTGATAACGCAAATGACCCCGGATATCCCGGGGTCATTAAGAACGTGGTGCAGCTCTCTGTCAACTTTAGTATTCGCAGTCGTGGACCCAATTTCAAGTTACTCGGGGAGATTATCTCTGCGTTCTCTCCCCGGGATAGATCTTCTCGACATATAGGAGAATGGACCCGGCGGGATTCGAACCCGCCTCCGAGCTTTGACAGAGAGTTGTACTATCTGTTGCTCCACGGGCCCTGCGGCAGCTTCGCGAGCCGCAGGGAACGTTGCAACGTTCCCCAATTTTTCGACGGATGGAAACTGGGGAACGTCCCGTCTGTCCCCGGTTTCTCCCAGGGTTAACTAGATTGTCCTCAGGTTTCGAGGGTACCGGTGGGGCCTAGCCCATCGTGGCCAGTAGTGCATTTAACCGAGGCTGCCAAATCTGCCTCTTTTGCCAAAGCTGACGGGGCCGCCCCGGTTGAAACGGCAGGACCGCTGAACGACTTTGCCCGAACCATCACGGATTCTGACGAATTGGTATTGGATGTGGTCGGCCGGGAATAGGCGGGCAGACTCTCGATTGCACCGTGCCACTAAATGTCACGTTGCCGTTGGTTCCCACAGCAAAGACGCCGCTGGGTGCCACCGGCGAAACAAGGCTCGCGTTCACGCCTGAAACCATTCCCCCATGCTGCGGGCTGAGAGCAAGCGAAACCGTGCCTACCGGCTGGTTATGGTACGTCCCGTCTACAGGCATACTGCCGTGTTGCAGTGGTCCACAAATCTGTTGTGTGGTCGATTCCGGCGGGTTGGCGTGATGTGTAATCGTCGCTGTGATCGTAACCGCAGAATTGTTCTGCGCCGATGCCGCGATCACATAACCCTTGCGCGCCGGCAGATTTGTAAAAGTCTTGGTCTGGGTGTCATTGGCATTGATACATCCATGCCACCAGATCGAAGCCTTCTTCAGCTGGTCGGAACTCACGCCGCCAGTAAGAACAGCGATCGCCGCGTCGCATTGCGCCTGAGTTCCAAACTCGCAGGCTTGGATCACAGGGTCCAAACTGATTTCACGGTTCTGCTCTACAAAGGATTGGATATCCAGTACCCCGAACAGCGCCATATCTCCCGAGTAGGTCCTAGCTGATAGTGCGATGTCCACGCTCTGCTCGGTCGGCTGAAGCAAAACCAGATGTGCCGCCGTAGTCGCATTCAGTTCCGTGTCGACGTTCACTACTTCTACCACTTGCGTGGCGTTGAATGTTTCTTCTCCACACACGTCCGCAGTCCATGTTCTGCTGCAAGCGGGATTTCCTTGTGCCAGCATACAGCCCGCACACACAAAGACGGTGAGACCTGAAAGGGATGTTTTGAAAAGGTTGGGTGCCTTCACCGCTGCACCGCCTTCGGTTGATTCCGGCTATCGTTGGGTGTGCATAGTTTCACTCCACTTCCGCTTTCGCATCCTCCGCAGCTCGCGATCATCAGCAGGCCCACGACGCATGTAACTGCTAGCACTAGTAAGCAGCTTTTTTTCATTGTTCACCTCTCCTCTCACAAAATAGTGAGGAGGCGTGCAACAACGTTTCAGGGAAAATCGGGGACAGACGGAATTACCCTATTTGTTCCGCCTAGTCCTGGTAAGAATTTGGAACAGTCCCGTCTGTTCCCGGTTTTTCCGAATGTTCCGTCTGTCCCCGGTCTATCAAAGTGAAAGTCACAAAGGAACCGCCCGAACACAAGGCCAACCTGCGCAGAGCCCGCACCTGCATAACTAACGGCAGCCGAATTCCAGTCATCCAACTTTCAGGCTGAGTTCGGCACCGTTCTTGATCGGGAGGGTCATGGAAACAAAGCCGTTGGCCGGATCGCGAATGTAGGGGGCTGGCCACACATTCCAGTTTTTGATTCGTAGCGCCACCACGATAAAGGCTGCCCCACTCGCCGAAAAGCTGTAAAGGATGTCCCGGGACTTTACAGCTTTTCGGCGAGTGGGCACCACGAACCTCGATCCTGTGAGTGTTGTCTGTCACGAGTGCATGCATCGAAATCCGGTTGTCCGGAGATTGGTGCTGGAGTCGGAACAGTGGAACTGGAGCAGTTATCGTCAGTACGCTCTGGGAGACGGGCCGGCGTGAATTTTGACCAGCCCTTATGAGGGGTCATCGTTGCAGAGCGACGTGCCGATGGCCCTTCGAGAACTCTTCCCGCGTGATTGTCTTCGTTTTAACGTTACCAAACAGCACCGGGTTCAGTGTCACACTGATTGCCTTGTACTGAACCCCTTCGGAGTCACGCTGCTCATTAAATTCGAAGGTTTTATCAAATTCACTATAGGAAGGGTGCCACCTAAAGGAGTCTTCCGATTCGATCCAGTCCAGCCCAGTCGTGAAGATAAGCCTGTAACTGCCCCGAGGCACCTTCGCCACATGTGCCGAACTGTGTGCTTGCACGAAGAACCATCGCAAGGTTTGGTCAGTCGTGACTCCACAGAGTCGCACCACCGCATCTTCGCTGGTTCCGTTATCCACGTCCAATTCGCCATGATCGCTGGTGTCGATGTCTTCCTCGATACGAGTACCTGTTGGGAGCGTGTTGTAATCGCTGGGCCGTGGCTCGGCAATCTTCGCGGGCTTCACGCCATCACCCGATGGGTGCTGAGTCGCGCCTGGCTCCACATCGACAACCTCAAATTTATCGGTGGTCTCCGCGTTTGGATTTGGCGGTGCTGGCGTTTGCTCTTGAACTTTCGACGGAATAACGATGTCCTCCTTTGAAACACTCGAAGGACGCAGGAATATAACCGAAACGACCGCCGCTACGATGACAGCAGCAGTGATGGCTAACGCGTAAATATGCCGATGCTTCTTGACTAGCGGGTAGACCGTATAGCTTTTAGCGCGAGGAATGGTGGACTGCCGCTGCACCACGGTGTGGTCGGTCAGCACCAATATCGGAACCATCCCCCCGCACTTGACGCATTTAAGCCGCCTTCCGATGTGATTTTGTTCGGAGTGGTAGACGGCACCGCACTTAGGGCAGGCGACATCAATCATGTTCAGATTCCACAGGCATTATAGCCCGGCCAAATCACACGAAAACTGGGACACGGAACATCCCCAATTACCCCGTCAGGAAAAACGGGAAACGTCCCGGCTGTCCCGGTTTTCTCGGGCCTACTCTCGATAGCGGCGTGAATACTCCGCCGAAGAGCGCTCCTAGACCGTAGGTGTCCACTGGCACACATTTCACTTGATCTATGGTGTCCAATGGAGTACAAACGAATTGTGCAGACAGTTGTCGAAACGCCTACTTACCTCGCGATTGCCAATAAGCTCTTTAGCGAGGAGGAGCGTGCAGACGTCGTGGCGCTCATTGCGGCTGAACCGGAGTGTGGGGACGTCATCCGTGGAACGGGCGGATTTCGAAAGGTTCGAATCGCACGCAAAGGGATGGGAAAAAGCGGCGGAGCCCGGGTTGTTTATATCGGGCGCAACCAGAGCTTTCCGGTTTTTCTTATCACTGTTTTTCCGAAAAATGAAAAAGAGAATCTGTCGATGGCAGAGCGCAACACACTAAGGAAACGGGCCGATGGTATTTTCGAGACCTACGGGAGATAGCATGAAAACGCAATTCGAGCAGATAATGAATGGCCTGAACGACGTTGAGGCTTTCCTTGCTGGGGAGCAAGAAGGATTCAAGGCTCATGTGCCCCAGGAAGTTGACGTAAAAGCTATCCGAAATCGCCTTGGCATGACCCAAGCCAGATTCTCTAACACGTTCGGGTTCAGCCTCGACGCGATCAAGCACTGGGAGGGCGGACGGAGGATCCCAGAAGCGCCGGCTCGTACTTTGCTCACTGTCATCGACAAGAATCCCGCCGCAGTGCTCACCGCGTTGAATCCTTCCGCTGTCGGCTCTTCCAAACGAACGAACGTCAATACCCGCGTCAGGATTAATAGGAAGCGTCAGACTTCTAGTGGCGTCAAACGGAAGATTTACTCCGCCGATAGCGGAAAGAGAATCGTGAGGTGAGAGCTCCGAGCCAGAAAAATGGAAAACATCCGTCTGTTCCCGCGCAATCGTGCGCCCTCTAAAAGCGCATACGTCACAAACGCACAGTGCGCCCCATCACTGACATAGCCCCTCACAAACCGCGAGAATGTCCTCTCAACCCGGAAACGGCAGCACCGCGTCCGTCCAATGAGACGGCAGCCGAACTCCGCTGAACAATTTCAGACGCTCTTTGACAACCAAACTTTGACAACCAAAGACAATCGAGGGCAAAGGAAGACAACCCAACGTCTCCAAACGTACACCCCACGAACGAAGCTACGATATCCGTAACTCCATAGCATCCACTTCGGGAAAAACCGCTAAGTCCTTATTCCGGAATACTTTGATATAAGTCCTTTCGATTCAAAGACCGAGTCAAAAAATTCCCTCTAACTCCATGATTTCAAATACAGGGGGGGAGGGGGGGTGGGGTACCTTTCCAGTAACATTTCACGTATTCGCGATCCGACAGCCCCACCCGCATTCCTCTAAGCGGCCCGCTTCTTCCTCGCATCGAGTGCCGGTAGAAGGAGTTTCAGAAGCGCTTCGTCGGAGAACGGGTTCTGACCTGAGATCAGCTCCCGATCTTGAAGCACGTAGCTCCCCCACGGAGCGACCACACTTACGTCGCCGCCCGCCGTTTGCAAAGCGAAATCCGGGTAGAAGAGAACCTTGCCACCAATCTCAAGCGGCTCGCGCTGTTGCTCTTCCGCTGTCGAAAAGATAGTCATCTTATAGCCAGCGTAGATCCAACCCTTTGCCTTGGCGCGCGCTCCAGCGACATCGCCCGCCGCCAGCGCAGCGACCACCTCCCAAGAATTTGGAAGAGCCGAGAGTAGTGAAATCGGGCCATGGCAGAGCACTGCTGTGGGCTTGGATGTTTGATGAAAGTGCCTAAACACGATGCCAGCGTCGGGATCATCGAGAAGATCGATCATCGGGCCATGGCCGCCGGGGACGAAAACAGCGTCATATTGATCCAGGCCCGATGCGATGACATCCGCGATGCGCATTGGATCTCTGAGCCCAGTCAGGCCGTCGCGGAACAACATATAGTCCTGAAGCTTGGCCTTATCCCCGCCGAAGAAATCGGCGGTCTCTGAATTCACATCCGGTTGGGGCGTGTTGCCTCTGGGTGTGGCGAAGGTGATTTCGTAGCCCTCCTTCATCAGGGCGCGAACCGGAACCGTCAGTTCGTTGAGATAGTAGCCAGCGCCCTTGTAAACCTTGCCATCTTTCAAGAGGAAACCGCGACCGCTCGATACCAGTACCAGAATTTTTCCTTGCGTTGCCATTTTGTTTCTCCTTTTTGAAATTGAAGTTTGAAATTTTGAAATGTGGGTTATGCCCCCGGAAATCCGAACATCAACCACGACTGATTGGCTACCCAATCCGGATACAACTCCGTCATCTGATCAAAAAGCTCCTGGTCAGACTTGGCGGTTTTCTGGAGACGATCGAAGTCCTCGAGATAACGCTTGGTGGCCTGGATCGCCGACGGAGAATCAGGCGCACCCGTCTTCTTATGACCGGCAACAACCATCGTCGGATTGAGCGCCGCCAAACGGTCCAGTGCCGCGATCCAGTTCTTTCGGCTTTCCGGAGTCGTGTCGCCAACGTAAATGCGGCATTGGTTGTAGACAACGTCGCCAGCCACGATCAGACCGATCGACGGAACATAGAGAGAAGTTGAATCGGGACTATCAGTGCGACCGTCCTCGATGATGCGCAATTCGTGGCCCTCGAGCGTGAAGGTTTCGCGATCATAAGGCTGAGGCGCAACCAATTTCGTGGGCACTTGTCCAGGAAACATGCTGCGAGCCAATCGCTCTACCGCAGGAGTGAAAGACGGCTGCATCGCGGCCAGCGCCTTGGGAGTTGTTATAGCTCGAGCGTCCGGAAAACGGTCGAGCAGAATGCCGAGACCATAGAAGTGGTCGAAATGCGCGTGGGTAATATAGATGGTTTGGAGGTTGCGGTTGTGCAGAGCGACCCAATCCGCGAGAGCTTCAGCCTCAGCAATCGTCAACATCGCGTCCACCAGCACCGCATCGTACTCGCCGAAGATCAAGGTGGACGTGATCGGATCAAAGCCGAGCGGCTCGCCGAAGGGCCTTGGGCGCTCACCGACCATCGCTTTTCCCGGAGCAGTAAAGACGTTCACACTCAGCGTGGTCGCTTTCGTTCCATTTGTGCCGCCCATTTGGTGCTCCTTCGATTGCTTCTGAAATCCAGATTCTGATTGACCCGCAGCGTGACGTCATCAAAGCAGAAGAATGGGCTTTGAAACAATTGGACGATGGTATCGGTTATATCCTCGCGCGGCCGGTCCTCGAAGGTCTGGCGCGGATTGGACATATGGCCGCAAGATAGTGCATCCTTGTCGGACAGATTCTGCTGGGGCGCCGCTCGGTATCCTGTGGGGGGATATCTCATGAAGAAGACTACGGCTGCCATACCTTTTGCCGGCTCGTCGCTGGACCAGACGCGTCACGTCTGCGCGTTCTTCAACCACGCCGAAGAAGAGTATCGAGTTCTGCTCCCGTTCATCAAAGATGGATTCAAGTGTGGCCATAAGGCGATTCATGTCGTGAATCGGGATGAGCGCGGGGAACACCTGAAACGCCTGTCTGAGGCCGGAATCGACGCGACGAGCGCGGAGCAGAGCGGTCAACTGGAGCTTCGCATTAATACAGAGGTCTACCTTCCGGATGGCCGGTTCAATGCGGATCGCATGATCTCGTCATTCGAGCAACTGGCCAGCGGCAACGCAGCGGGAGAATATCCCCTGAGTCGCATTTGTTGTCGTATGGATTGGGCGGTTCATGATCAATCGCACGTCGACGAGGTAATCGAGTTCGAGTCGCGAGTGAATGAGGTCTGGCGTCATCACGAAGACGCCGTCATTTGCACCTACCATCTGGGGCAATTTCGCGGCGACGAGGTGATTGACATCATGCGGACGCATCCGATGGTCATCATCGGCGGTCTTCTGCAACAGAATCCTTTCTTTGTGCCGCCAAATGAGTTCCTCGATGAATTCCGGCAACGCCGCGCTCGCCGGAACAACACACGCACGGCGGCCTGAAATGCAAGTCGAACTCGAAGATCCCGCCCACGAGATCAAGCGCCTGCAAAGGTGCATGAACGATGTGCTTAGCCTGCTCGCACTACCGGCTGTCTGGCGGGGAACCGAGCCATCGCAAATCGTGCAAACCCTTCTCGATGTGCTGCTCGGTATGCTGAGCCTGGATTTTGCCTATGCGCGTTTGAGCGACGCATATGCGACGACTTCAGTGGAGATGCTCCGCGTGGCCGACCACGGCAAAATCAATCCCGGGACCGAAGATATCCGCAAAATGCTCGGCGACTCGGTGGCGGCCTACGCGCAAGGCACCCTGCCGCAAGTGCGGAGCCAATCAGGGTTTGATGGAATCTCCATCTTCCCTACGCCGTTGGGGGTACAAGGGGAGATCGGCGTCATTGTGCTGGGGTCCAGCCAGCCGGGATTTCCCGGAAAGACCGAAAGCCTTCTTCTTAACGTAGCGACGAATCAGGCATCGATGGGCCTGCAAGAATCGATGCTGTTACGGAAAGAAAAGCAGATCTCCGCGGAACTCGATCAACGGGTGGCCAGGCGAACGGCGGAACTCGCTGCCAGCAACGAAGAGCTGAGAAAGGAAATTGCTGAGCGCAAGCTGACCGAAGAAAGGCTCCGTGAAGAAGAGCGAGAGCTGAAGCGCAGTGAGGTGCATAAAGCGGCGATCCTGGACTCGTCACCCGACTCGGTTGTAGCCATTGACCAGAACGGTCTGATCACCGAATTTAACCCGGCGGCGGAGCTGGCATTCGGACATCGTCGAAACGAGGTGTTGGGCAGGCGTCTTTCCGATGTCATCATTCCACCTTCATTGCGCGAGAAACACCGCGAGGGCTTTGCGCGCTACCTGGCCACGGGCGAGTCGAAAGTGTTAGGCCGGCGCCTTGAAATGACCGCGCTGCGGGCCGATGGAAGCGAATTCCCGGTCGAGCTTACGATCACCCGCATCCCGCAAGACGGCCCTCTGGCATTCACCGGAAACATTCGCGACATTACGGCGCGCAAACGAAGTGAAGACGATTTGCGAACGGCGCACGAGCAAGTCTTGCGAAGTGAAGAACAGTGGCGATCGGTTTTTGAGAATTCTGCTGTCGGCGTCGCTCTTGCGGACTTGAAGGGCCGGTTGATCGCGACCAATCCCGTTTTCCAGAAAATGGTGGGATACAGCGAGCAGGAATTGCAGGAACTAACCTTCCTCGATATCACGTACGAAGGGGATGTCGAACGGAACGCCGAGCTGATTCGGGGGTTGCTCGACGGAAAGCGCGAGCAATTTCTGATTGAAAAGCAGTACCGCCGGAAAGATGGTCAGCCAGTTTGGGCGCGCAACAATGTCTCCGTTGTGCGGGGCGCGGATCGGCTGCCGCGCTTCCTGATGGCGCTCTCCGAAGACATCACGCAAAGGAAACTATCGGAGGAAGCGCTCGCCAGGGCACGATCGGAACTCGCTAAGGTCGCGAGGATTACAAGCCTCGGAGTGTTGACAGCGGCGATCGCACATGAGGTCAACCAACCTCTCTCCGGCATCGTTACGAATGCCAGCACGGGTTTGCGAATGCTTTCGGCGGATCCTCCCAACATTGACGGCGCACGGGAAACGGTTCGGCGAACCATTCGTGACGGCAACCGGGCTTCTGACGTCATCACTCGATTGCGCACGCTTTATAGCAGGAAAGAACCGTTGCCTGAAGCGATGGACCTGAATGAAGCAGTGCGAGAGGTAGCAGCCTTATCGATGAGCATGTTCGAGAGGAGTGGTGTGTTGCTGCGGTGCGACTTTGCCGATGACCTGCCTCCAGTAGCTGGCGACCGGATCCAACTTCAGCAGGTGATACTGAACTTGCTGCGAAACGCAAGGGACGCGATGAGCACAATCGGCGACCACCCGAAAGAACTGCTCATCAAAACCGAAAAGGATGAGGGGGATCAAATCCGGCTCAGTGTGAAGGATTCCGGAGTCGGGTTGACAGCGCAAGCCGCGAACAAGATATTCGAGGCGTTCTACACGACCAAGACGGATGGCATGGGGATTGGGCTTTCCATCAGCCGCTCCATCATTGAGGCTCATCAGGGCCGTATCTGGGCGACGCCGAACGATGGGCCGGGATGTACATTTTCGTTCGCCATTCCGCGTGCAGTCGGTGAGGTGGCTGACTCCGAACTCGGCGCCGATCAGGACGATGAATCGAGGGGCGCGGCATGAAAGCAATACCAAAGTACAATGGACGTCGGCCAGGGAATGCTGCATTGTTGCCGCATGGAGTCCCCTAAGGACAGGAGCGACGACGCACGTCGACTTCTTTCCGTAGTAGTCGATGACGACGAATCGGTGCGCGAGTCATTACCCGACCTGCTTAGGGAGTTTGGTTTTGCCGCGCGAGCATTTTCGTCAGGCAAAGAATTTCTTGAGTCCGGTTGCGCCGACGAGACCAGCTGTTTGATCCTCGACATCGCGATGCCGGACATGAGCGGGCCGGAACTTCAACGGGAGCTGCAGCGTCGGGGGCAGGAGATCCCGACAATATTTATCACCGGTCAAAGAGACGAAACCATTCGTGCCAGAGTACTCAAGCAGGGGGCAGCGGGTTTTTTGCTCAAACCTTTCAGCGATGACGCTCTGCTTGCGGCGATAAAGACGGCACTACACGCGGCATGAACGCACCAGTTAACTGTTCTGCCGGTCGAACTCCATAGGGGTGCCGATGAGATCAGCGCGCGCTATGGGTCATAAGACAGAGGTATCGAACATGGCAGCCGCCACACCGGTCGTCTTCGTTGTCGACGATGATGTTTCCGTCCGCGAATCGCTGGAACTGCTGGTAAGAAACGAGAACTGGAAGGCAGAGACGTTCGCATCCGCGCAGGAATTCCTGAGTCACCCGAGAAAACCTGTCTCGAGCTGCCTTGTGCTGGACCTTTCCCTTCCCGGCCTGAACGGTCTGGAACTCCAGAAGCAGCTTGCGGCTGCACACATTGACATGCCAATTATCTTCATAACCGGTTACGGCGATGTGCCGAAGACAGTGCAGGCCATGAAAGCCGGCGCACTCGAATTCTTGACCAAGCCTCTGGACAACGAGACATTGGTGAGCGCGATCAGAAGGGCACTCGAAAAAAGCCGCCTCGCTCTCGATCACGAAGCGGAGATGCAGGAACTACGGGACCGTTACGCCTCGCTAACTTCCCGGGAAAAACAAGTCATGGCGCTCGTTGTCTCTGGCCTGCTCAATAAACAGGTTGGCGGCGAACTCGGCATCAGTGAGATCACGGTAAAAGCGCACCGGGGACAAGTGATGCAGAAGATGAAAGCAGACTCTCTTGCCGCGCTCGTACGATTGTCCAGCAAGCTCCACGTCGAGTTCAAGGGGCAGGATCAACCAGCCGCCTGATCTTCATCGCGAGAGACAATGGGCGCACGACCGCTGCCCCAGGCACTGAGTGCCACACGTCACGCGCAAACAAGTGCTTCTTGCAGTCTTCCTTCAGCTTCTGCCTTACAGTCTCTCGAAAACCGAAGGCGCGAGCTGAAAAGACCCTTAGATAGCTTGGCGTCCCCGACGGGATTTGAACCCGTGTTACCGCCGTGAAAGGGCGATGTCCTAGGCCAGGCTAGACGACGGGGACTCTGGTGGTGAGAAGGTGACTTGCCGCCGAAATCCATACTAACAGGGCGCTTTTGGCTCGTCAAAATCGATGAGCGATCGGGTCGGGTGCGACCTTCTTGCGTCTCGGATTTAGAATACAGATATGGGTGATTCGCTTTATTTGAGTCTGTGGTTTCCCAGTTTCGATGAGGCTGAGATTTTGCCGCGCGCGGTGAGCGTGCTGCGGCAGATTCCGTTTTCTCCGTCGCTTGGCGGCGTGACCTACTCGGCGATCCAGCCGGTTTCGTGGACCGAGCCCACGATTTTGGAGCGGCGGTATCGTCCCGGAGTAGCGCCGGAAGAGGCGGTGGCTGAAGTTGCGGAATTTCTCCACGACGACTACGCCTACGTGTTCGAGGCGTATTGGGATTTGTGGACTCCTCCGGAGGGCGCGGAGAAGTGGGTGCTGGAGCCAGCACTGGTCCGACTGACGGCGCAGGGGTTGGAGTTCGAGGAACGGGCTGCGGAAGAGACTGGACATATTCAAATCGATTTCGGATTGGACACGTCGTTCCTGCATGAGGAAGTTGCGTTCACTTCAGTAGCGGAGCGGAACGTTCGCAGCAATGTGCAAAAGCTGGTGGAGTTCACGGCGAACGTGGAAAAGAATTCGGGGGCGACGGGCCGGTTGTTGTGGTCGGAATCGGAAGAGAATCTGGCACAGAAGCTGATTAACCGACTGCAACGCGTGCAATAAGCATCGCGCGCAGCGGTGACAACGGCCGGGCTTCAGAAAGTAGCGGGCATCGAGTCTAAATCATCCAGATTCGATGCCCGTTGATGTTTGCTTTGTTTTACTTTGTTCTGCCCGCGTCGATCTGCAACTTTTCGCTCGCGGCGGCTTGTGCTGCCGCCAGACGCGCGGTCAGCACGCGGAATGGTGAACAGGAAACGTAGTTGAGTCCGGTCTGATAGCAGAACTCGACGGACGAGGGTTCGCCGCCGTGCTCGCCGCAGATTCCGACTTTCAAGTTCGAGCGCGTCTTGCGTCCCCGTTCGGTTGCCATTTTTACCAGTTGGCCTACGCCTTCGCGATCGAGAACGGCGAAGGGATCCTGCTTGATGATTCCGTCCGCGAGATATGTGGGAAGGATTTTATTGACGTCGTCACGCGAGAAGCCCCAGGTAGTCTGGGTGAGATCGTTGGTGCCGAAGGAGAAGAACTCGGCCTCTTTCGCGATCTCATCGGCGATCAGGGCGGCGCGCGGCAACTCGATCATGGTGCCAACCATGTATTCGATGGTGCGTCCTTTTTCTTTGAAGACTTCTTTGGCGACGCGATTGACGATCGCTGCCTGGTTCGCCATTTCGTTGACCGTCGCGACGAGCGGGATCATCACTTCGGGATAAACTTTGATGCCGCGTTGTGCAACCGCTACAGCGGCCTCAAAAATGGCCCGGGCCTGCATTTCGGTGATCTCGGGATAGGTGATGCCTAGACGGCATCCGCGATGCCCGAGCATGGGGTTGAACTCGTGCAGTTGCTCAACGCGGCTGAGCAAAAGCGGCATCAACTTTTTCAAATCGCCGACGGCTTTCGCGCCGTAGTCTTTGTATTTGGCAACCAACGACTTCTTTTGTTTCGCGTCCGCGTATGGCAGCGTGGCAATGTCGACCATCAACTCTTCGCGGCGCGGCAGGAATTCGTGCAGCGGCGGGTCGAGCGTGCGGATGGTGACGGGGAAGCCGTCCATCGCCTTGAAGACGCCGTCGAAATCTTTGCGCTGCATGGGCAGCAATTTCTTGAGCGCGACGCGGCGATCTTTCTCGTTGTCGGCGAGAATCATGGCACGCATGTGTGGAATTTTTTCTTCGCCGAAGAACATGTGCTCCGTGCGGCAGAGTCCAATGCCCTCGGCGCCAAAAGCACGAGCCTGGATCGCGTCGCGCGGAATGTCAGCGTTGGCGCGAACCTTCATAGTGCGATAGGGGTCGGCCCAATCCATGAATTTCTGCAATTCAGGATCGTCGGGTGAAGGATCAAGCGTATTGAGCTTGCCTTTGATGACGCGGCCGGTCGTGCCGTCGAGCGAAATCCAGTCTCCGGCTTTGAAGACCTGGCCTTTGACGCGCATCTCGCCAGCTTTTTCGTTGACGTCGATGTCGCCAGCACCAGCGACGCAGCACTTCCCCATGCCGCGGGTTACGACGGCTGCGTGACTGGTCATGCCGCCGCGTGAAGTGAGAATGCCTTTCGCGACTTCCATGCCGTGGATATCTTCGGGAGTGGTTTCGGCGCGAACGAGAATGACGGGCACATTTCGTTCGTGGCCGGCTTTTTCCACGGCTTCGTCGGCAGTGAAAACGATTTGTCCGACAGCGGCGCCGGGAGATGCGGGTAGGCCCTTCGCCAACACTTCGACTTTGCTTCCCTTTTCATCGAGGCGCGGAACCAGGAAGTCATAGAGCTGATTGGGATCGACGCGGAAAATCGCTTCCTCTTTGGTGATCAGCCCTTCGTCGACCATCTGCAACGCTACCCGCACCGCGGCCAGGCCGGTGCGCTTGCCGTTGCGCGTCTGCAGCATGTAGAGCTTGCGGTCTTGAATCGTGAATTCAAAATCCTGCATGTCCTTGTAATGTTTTTCCAGACGCGTGGTGATGTCGCGCAGTTGGTTGTAGACGTCGGGCATGACTTTTTCGAGTTCGAGAATTGGAACCGGAGTACGCACTCCGGAGACCACGTCTTCGCCTTGCGCATTGAGCAGGAACTCTCCGTAGAATTCCTTGGTACCGTTGGCCGGATTACGGGTGAATCCTACGCCGGTACCGCTGGTGTCGCCGAGGTTACCGAAAACCATCGCTTGCACATTGACGGCGGTGCCGAGCATGTCGTCGATGTTGTTGATGCGGCGATAGTGCTTGGCGCGATCGTTTTGCCAGGAACGGAATACGGCGTCGCGGGCCATGACCAGCTGTTCGATGGCATCCTGCGGAAAGTCGCGCTTGGCGTGCTTTTTGACGGCTTTCTTGTATTCAGCAATCACTTCCTGAAGAGCTTTGGCATCGAGGCCGGTATCAAACTTTGTTTTCTTCTGCTTCTTCTTGGCGTCGAAGATTTCATCGAAAACGTGTTTCTCAATGTCGAGCACGACGTTGCCGAACATCTGAATCAGACGGCGATAGGAGTCGTAGGCGAAGCGCGGATTGTTGGTGCGCTTAGCGAGCGCTTCGACGCTCTGGTCGTTCAGGCCTAAGTTCAAAATTGTGTCCATCATGCCGGGCATGGAAAACTTCGCGCCGGAGCGGACACTGACGAGCAGAGGATTGTCGCCTTTGCCGAGCTTCTGGCCTTGCAGGGTTTCGAGTTGGGCGAGTGCTTCCTGCATTTGGGTGTCGACTGCTTTCGACACATTGCCGCGCATGTATTCGCGGCAGGCTTCGGTCTGAATGGTGAAGCCGGGAGGCACGGGCAATCCGGCATTGGTCATCTCGGCGAGGCCAGCGCCTTTGCCACCGAGAACGTCCTTCATCTTGCCGTTGCCATCGGCCTTGCCACCACCGAAGGAATAAACGTATTTCGTGCCGGCGGGCTTGGTCGCGACGGGCTTGGTGGTCGTTGACGCAGGTTTCGTTTCGCTGGTTCCAGTATTCGGGAGAGTCGTCGTTGCCATTTGGGTCCTTATCCTCTGTTTTATGCTCTAGGTCGGTCGTCTGATTCGTAACTCTAATTTTACAAGGCTATTTCGCGGATTCCTTGCCTTCGGTGACTATCTCGGAAAAGTCGGCAATCGTCGAAAATTCTTTAACCACCGTTTGCAGCAAAGCAAGGCGGTTGGCGCGGAGATGTTCGTCGTCAACCATGACCATCACCTTTTCGAAGAACTTGTCGATGGCGGGGCGGAGCTTTGCGATCTCAAGGAGTGCCCCTTCGTAATCTCTGGTCGCGCGCAGCTTGTCGACGGTCTCGATGGTCTGCGGAATCATGGCGGCGAGCGCTCTTTCGGATTCTTGATGCAATCCGGATGCGTCCACTCGCATCGCGATAACTTTTGTTTTTTCAGACGCTTGGCGAAGGATATTCTTCATGCGCTTGAAGGCGCTGGAAATCGACTCGAAGTCGGCGGATCCGCGCACTTTGCTGACGGCTTCAGCTCGAGCGGCGGCGTCCACGACATCGTCAGAATCGACGGCGAGCACCGCTGCGACAACGTCATAGGCGTATCCGCGAGCATCTTTCAAGTAAAACTCCAGGCGTTCGCGGAAGAAACTGCGCACGGATTCTGCGTAAGCAGCGTTCGCGAATTTCTTTTCTGCGTCGGAACCTTTATAGCGGCCGCGGGCGTCAGCCATGATCTCAGAGAGGCGGAGCGGAAGTTTGTGCTCGGCGATGGTCTTGACGATCCCGTTAGCCTGACGACGCAGCGCGAAGGGATCTTTCGATCCGCTGGGGATCAGCCCGAGCGCGAACATTCCGGCAATCGAGTCGGCTTTGTCGGCGATGGAGAGGACAGCTCCTTCGATCGTAGCCGGGGCAGCGTCTTCCATCGATCCGGGCTTGTAGTGATCGTAGATGGCTCGCGAGACTTCGATCTGGACGTCGGGCTTCAAGTCTTCGTCGAGTGGTTGCACACGCGCGTAGAGGCCGCCAACAATTCCCTGAAGTTCGGTGAATTCCTTGACGAGTTCGGTGGTCAGATCGGTTTTCGCCAGCAGCGCCGCCTTGTGCACGACGCCCGGCCGAACGGCGATGCCGCTCTGTTTGACGGTTTCTGCAAGCGAACTTGCCAGCCGCTGCACGCGCATCGTCTTGTCGTAGTAGCTGCCGAGATCTTTTTGGAAAGTGACATTGCGCAACAGGTCGACGCGCTGGCGCAGAGTTTGCTTTTGGTCTGTCTGCCAGAAAAAGCGGGCGTCGTTGAAGCGGGCCCGCAAGACGCGTTCGTTGCCGTGGCGGATCAATCCGTCCGAGTCGGCAGCAGTGTTGAGAATAGCGAGGAAATGCGGGAGGAGTTTTCCGTTGGCGTCTTCGATGGCGAAATATTTCTGGTGGTCGCGCATCACCGTGACCAGGACTTCTTCAGGCAGGTCGAGGAACTCTGGGTCGAAGCTGCCGAGAATGGCTGAAGGAAATTCGGTCAGATTGACGACAGTCGCGACGCAGCGGCTTGTCTTCGCGCCAGCGGGCTCCGGGGATGGTGCGAGTGGCGGCAGTCGAGAGCTTTGCGAATCACGTGCTCGCGTTCGGCAGAGCCAATTACTTTTGCGGTGCGCAGCGCCTCGACGTAGTCCGCTGGCTTCGCGATTGAAACCGACCGGAGCTCCGATAATGCGATGGCCGCGCGAGGTTTTGCCGGCGTGAATGCCAAACAGTTCGAGCGGAACGACGTCGCCGTCGAGCATGGCCACCAACCAGCGCACGGGGCGGACGAAGAGTTCTCCGCGCTTGCGCCAGTACATGTTTTTGGGCCAGTAGAGGGTTGAGATTTCCTTGGGCAGAGTTTCGGCAAGGATCTCGGAAGCAGTTCGGCCTTTTCGCGTGACGGTTGCCGAGAGATACTCGCCTTTGGGTGTGCTGATTTTTTCGAGCTTGCCAACATCCACTCCGACTTTCTTGGCAAAGGCATGGGCTGCGGGCGTGGGTTGGCCGTCTTTATATGCGATCTGTGCGGAGGGGCCGCTCACCTGCTCGGTGATGTCGGGTTGCGAGGCGGGAATGCCGGAGGCGAGAACGGCCAACCGGCGCGGGGTGTCGAGATGCGAGACGGCTCCGGAGGGTTCGAGGCGTTCGCGCTGCAACAGGGTCGTGACTTTTTCGCGCAGCTCACGAACGGCGGCATCAATCATTCGCGCCGGAATTTCTTCGCAACCGATTTCTAATAAGAAGTCAGGCATGAATTCTACGTAAGGACTGGCGCCAATTTTCCTTTCTTCTCTTTCGCGGGCAGCTGCGTGGCATCGCCCGTCTTATCGCTTTTTTTTTCGGCCCCGTACTGCTGATCCATCCACGCCTTTGCGATTCCCACGGCCAGTGCTCGTACACGTGCAATGACGCCGACGCGCTCTGTTACCGAAATCGCGCCGCGGGCATCGAGAATGTTGAAATAGTGAGAGCACTTCAGGCAGAGGTCGTAGGCGCCGAGAAGCGGGAAGCGCGATTTTTCGCGCGCCACGGCATCGCTTTCACTCTTTGTCTTTACTCAAGACGGAGTAGCGCTCGATCAGGCGCTTGCACTCGGCTTCGCAAAGTTCGAAATGCTTCCACGCGCTTGGCACATCCGCGGCTTCAAAGTTGTAGACCGAGAACTGCTGCTCGTCGGCCAGGCGCACGTCTCCGTACTTCATTTCCCTGCCGGTGTCAGGATCGCGCGCCCAGACGATGTCGTAGATGGAATCGACGTCCTGGAGAAAGGCGCACAGGCGTTCGAGTCCGTAGGTCAGTTCGGCAGAGATGGGATCGAGATCCACGCCCCCGCATTGCTGGAAGTAGGTGAACTGTGTGACTTCGAGGCCATCGAGCATGACCTGCCATCCGATGCCCCACGCGCCGAGCGTCGGCGATTCCCAGTTATCTTCTTCAAACTTGATGTCGTGCTGCCGCAGGTCAATGCCGATCGCGCCCAGCGATTCGAGATAAAGTTCCTGAACGTTTTCGGGCGGCGGCTTCAGGATGACCTGGAGCTGCATGTGCTTGAACAGGCGGTTAGGATTCTCTCCGTAACGGCCGTCGGCGGGCCGGCGCGAGGGTTGCACATATGCGACTTTGTAGGGCTTCGGACCGAGCACGCGAAGGAAAGTTTCTGGAGCCATCGTGCCGGCGCCTACTTCCACATCGTAGGGCTGCTGGATGACCGCGCCGCGCGCAGCGTAGAAGGCCTGGAGCTTGAGGATGAGCTCCTGGAAGGTCAGCGAATTGGGTTTGGGTGAGGTCACGTTTTGCCAGATTTGTCATCCCGAGCGAAGCGAGGGATCTGCAGTTCCTTGGCAAAATGCAGATCCCTCGCTTCGCTCGGGATGACAATCCATACATGGCACGAAAGCTAACTGCCAATTTTCTCCAACATTCCCGCCGTCACCAGCTTCTTCTCGATGTGGCGCTCTAAAATCTGGAGAAGAAACTTGCGCAAATCGGCTGCGACGGCCTTTGGCCAATCGATGCCTTTGAACTCCGACACTCTCGATCGCAACATCTGCGCCGCGATTTTTCTCGACTCGGGCGATAACTCCGACGAGGCGATCCGTTTGTCGTCGATGCAGACCAATCCGTCGGCCAACGCGTGATAGAACGCCCGGTTGCCGTCGAGTGGCCGTCCGCAGACGATGCACTCGGAGAAATCGGGCAGAAATCCCATCAGGCGCGTCATCCACAGTTCGAAGTAGGTGACGGGCATCCACACTGCGGTGCCGCGCATTTCCTGCAATACTGCGAGACTCAAACGAAAAACCGCGTCGCTCGCTTCGCGGTCGGGCATCAACTCATCGATCAGTTCACCGACATGTGCCAACGCCACGGCTCGCGAGTAGGTGACTTCGCCCGACATCGGCGACTCGATCACCTCGCAGGAATCAAGCCTTGCCAAATCCTTGCGTTCGCGGTCGTCGTAAAACGCCCGCACATAGGTGAGCGGTTCGAGTGCGCCGCCGAAGCGGCGTCTGGACTTCATGGCCGCCCGCGCCACGCCTTTCACTTTGCCTTCCATGCGGGTAAAGAGCGTCACCAGCAGGTCCGATTCACGCAGCGGATACGTGCGCAGAACGATCGCTTCCGACTCCTTCAGCGCCATGGAAGGTTAAAAAGTTAATGAATGATTGTAATGGAAGGAGCGGTCAGCCGTCAGCTTTCAGCTCCTCAGCGGATCAACTTACGTATGAACGCGTAAATGAGTTTACTGACGGCACATAGCCGAGAGCTGATGGCTGGTTTCCTACCGTCCGAAATATTTCGCGTTCTTATCGGCGTAGTCTTTCCACTTTTCCGGAAGATCGTCGAGGGCGAAGATCGCCGAAACCGGGCAGACGGGGACGCAGGCGCCGCAGTCGATGCACTCCACGGGATCGATGTACAACATTTCCTCGGTCGCGAACTTGTCGGAGTCCTTCTTCGGATGGATGCAATCCACCGGACAGGAATCGACACAAGCGGCGTCTTTGGTTCCGATGCAGGGTTCGGCAATTACGTAAGCCATAAAATGTCAAGCTCCTCGGGCGCAGGGAGTGTGATGGAACCCGCTATTCTAGCAAGAACGAGGCTATCGGTACAGGAAGCAGCGAAACATCCCACCACACACAAACGATATACTCTCGTTCAAAACTCATGTGGAAAGAAAACATCGAACGGCACGGATTCGCCATTCTGCTGGATATCCTGTCATCGGAAGAAGTCACGGAAGTGGCGATCGCCTAAGATCGCACGCCTATCCTTCCGCCACCTGCACCTTCGCTTCGACCACCTCGACCGGAGGCGCGGACTTCGCGGGAATCCGGGCGGGAGCACCCTTCCACGCGCCGGGCTTGAAACCTTCCCGGACGAGTTTGTAGATGGTTTTGCGATTCTGTGCTACCACCTTTAACCACGACATCTTCCCCATCATTGGGAAATAGATGCCGCGGAAACAGAGGCGCGCGATGAAGATGTTGATGCGATATCCGAGCGGCTGATCGCTCAGCGAATCGACGGCCTGAGCCAAGGCCTTCGGACTATAGGCCTGAGCCCAGCCATAATTCACCTCGGCGTGGGCTTCGTCGATCGTCATCTTCAGCGGTGTGTGAGCCATGGCGAATGGGATGAATTCCTGCCAGTGTTTGGGGCGCGTCAGGCGGCCAGCTTTTTCCAGCCGTTTATAGAGTGGAGTCGCCGGCAACGGAGTTAACAGACCAAAGATCGGCAGACCCGGCGGCCAGGTGCGAACTTGTTGCAAGGTACGCTCCGCGGCTCCGACGGTGTCGTTGTCCATGCCGAAGATAAAGGATGTGATGGCATACACGTTCCGCGCCGCCAGTCGCTGGAGCACCGCTGCATACTCACCGGGCTTGTTGAAGCCTTTATTCACATCTTTCAGATTGGCGGGGTCGATCGACTCCATGCCGATAAAAATCCACTTGCCGCCGGCGTCGGCGATCAGGTCAACGAGTTCTTCGTCGCGCAAAAGATTGGCGCTGATCTGGGCGACCCAGTGAACTTGCGCCTTGGCAGCGATAATGTCACGCAGCAGCGATTTCGTGCGCTTGATGTTGATGGCAAAATTGTCGTCAATAAAAAAGACAGCAATCTGGCCTTTCTCTTGGCGAGCGCGCGCCTTCAACATGAGCAACTCGTTTACAACACTCTCGTTGGTGCGGAAGCGGATCGAGTCTCCGAAGAATCCGGTGACGGTGCAGAATTCACATCCGTAGGGGCAGCCTCGTCCGGACTCGACGGGCACGATACGAAATGATCCCCAGCCTTCGCCGATTTTCTGGAGGGTCGGCGCGATGGCCTTGGGCACCAGATTGAACTGGGCGAGATCGATCGACTCCCAGGGAATGATCGGATACTCCTTGAGTGACGGCTTGCTCTCCTGGCCGAAGGCATCGACCGGCGCATAGACCTCTTTCAACTGCCCGCTGGCGGCGTCGTTCACGATCTGTGGCCAGAGTGCGTCGGCTTCGCCGAGGGCGACAGCGTCGGCATGGCGAGGACCGCCGTCGCGCCCGAGGGCCTCGTCGGCCATTTCGGTGACGTGAGGCCCGCCCATCACGACCGGAACTCCGGTGGTGCGTACTGCGTCGGCCATGCGATAGGCTTTGGCAATCATTCGCGTCATCGCGCCGATGCCGACCAATCCAATGTTGTTGTCGCGCACAAATTGCGCGATGCTCGCCTCATCCATCGGATTCGCGTTGCCATCGACAAGCAGAACTTCGTGGCCCGGGGGAGTAAGCGACTGCAGGAGAAACATCCAGAGGTGGGGCATGAAGTTGCGCGTGACCCCGTTGTCGGGGTTATAGAGCAAAATTTTCATGAACAGATTCGCGATTCCGCAAAGCGTCGCTTTGCTACTTGCCAGGTTGAGAGGAGAAAACGGCGGCGTCAGACGGGCGGGGTGCTCTGGCGTCTATTGGTCGGGAGGCGTTCGTTTCAACGTACTCTAGCGCACACATTGTACACCGCACTAGGAACGAGCGGTCATGGCAATTATGAGTCGGCTCCTAATTGCTCTGCTGTGATGACCGAACCATCCAGATGTGATGATTTTGGCTGCGGGACTTATATGTGCGCCGGCATTCAGATAGATGTGAGTACGCTTTCGCGGGTTGGCTCGTATTCAACGATGTATCCGGCCACCGCGCTTGCGGCAACGGTCAGCGGAGACGCCAGATACATCAGCCCCGGGCCACTACGGCCGGGGAAATTTCGGTTCTGCGCGCTGATCACGACCTGATCGGGGCGTGTGGAAACTCCCGGCCCGGCGTTGATGCACGCGCCGCAGCTTGGCTCGATCACAAGCGCGCCGGCTTGCTCGAAAATCTCGAGGTACCCTCGACGCTTCGAATATTCGCGTGTTTCCTGGGAGCCAAATTGAATCCAGAAATCGACGTTTTTCGAAATGCGTTTTCCCTGCTTCAGGGCATCGGCGAGAACGGCCGCGTACATGTCCATGTCTTCGTTCTTGCCGGCGGTGCAGGTTCCGCCATAGGCGATTTCGATCGGCACCGGTGCATTGAGTTCGCGGATAAATTTGCCGTTGCCGGGATCGCCCGGAGTCGCGACCATGGGAGTGATCTCGGCTGCGTCGAGTTCGATGACTTCGGCGTATACAGCGTCGGGGTCGCTGTGGAGGCCATCCATCATCTGCATGATCTCTGAACGCTCAATGCCACGGCGTTCCATGAGAAACTCGACCACTTTTTCGTCGGGAGCGACGATGCCGGTGAAACCTCCGATTTCAGCGGCCATATTGGTCATAGTGGCGCGCTCGTCGACCGAGAGCGCTTCCACTGCTTCGCCAGCGTATTCCATCACTTTGGCGAGGGCCTTGCCGCTGCGCACGTAGTCGAGCGAAAGAATCTTCAGGATGAAATCTTTGGCGGTGACGTTCGAATGACGCCGGCCGCGAATCACGATCTTGACCGACTCCGGAACTTTCACGCGAACGTCTTTTGTGATCCAGGAGTTGAATACATCGGTGGTGCCGATGCCGAACGCGATGCATCCGATGGCGCCGACGTGAGGAGTGTGAGAGTCTGACCCCACGTTCACTTGTCCCGGCAGCGCGTAAGTCTCGAGCATCACGGAGTGGCAGATGCCTTCTGAGCCTTTGCGGTCGGTGAGTTCGCCGTGGAGCTTGATTCCCTGCTGGCTGGCAAAATCTTCCTGCTTCAACTTGAGTTGCGTGGCCAAATCGAGCAGTCCCATCTTTTTCTTTTCTTCGGAGATAACTTCGTCGAGGAATGTTAGATGGTCGCGGAAAAAGCGAATGCTTGCGGCGTCGTTGACGGGAACGTCCTTCCCAACATTCTGCTCGTAGAAAATCGCGGCCATCGGCGTAACGTATTCGTGGCTGAAACGCAGATCGACGCGGGTGAATCCGGTGTCACCAGGCTTGACCGCAGGGACTCCGACGCCATCGGCGGTCACCATGTGGCGAGCAAATATCTTTTCCGCAAGCGTCATGCCTCGTGTGGAGCGGACACTCTTGTCCGCCGCCCTCACCGGAGGCAGAAAAACTTTCCCCTGCATGCGCGCGACATTAAAGGGAAACAGTCCGCCGTATTCAATCACCTGCCTGGTGATTTCGTCTTCGCCCGCAGTAAATTCACTGAGCGCGATTTCTTCTCCGGCGCGGATGCGATCGATCAAGGAAAAATTGGTCGACGTGAGAAGGCCAAGATTCTGGCAGTTTTGCTGGTAGATGCGTTCTATATTCTCAGCAATCGCAACCTGAATTCCGGCACACATTTCGGCATAAGGAGACTGTTCGCGGCTTGAACCTTTGCCGCGTCGCTTGCCGCTTACGGAGCAGACGAAACCGCCGTTCCTGACCTCGTTGCGCCCTATCGGCAGCGTGTTGCCGCAACGCAGACCGGCATAAGGAATCTCGCCCAGGGTGCGATCAAAATAGAAACAGAAGTGTGCGGGAGTGATTTCGTCGGTTGAGATGTCGTCGCGAAGCTTGGGATTGTTGGCGGGGTGCGCGGTGTCCCACGGCAAGTCCCAACCGGCGAGTTGCTTCTTGATAAGCTCGGGATCTTCGGTCAGGAAAAGGATGCGTCCCTGAAGGCGAACTTTGCCGGGACGCTTTTCGATTTTGCGGTCAAGCAGAGACGAGCCCACATGGGTCATTGTAACGCTTGCGTGGGGCGAGGGCTGAGGGAGGGGATCAGAAGGTTCGCATCTTCGCGTAGCGCTACTGGGCTGGGCAATTCTTCCAGACCGCGCCCGCCCATGATCTCTTTGAATTCGTGCATGAGGGCATCATGCATTAATCCATTGGACGCGAGCGTTTCACGGCTGGCGATGTCGAATTCTCCGCCGGAAAAGTCAGTAACCTTCCCGCCGGCCTCCTGCACGATGAGCACACCCGCCGCCGTATCCCAGGGATTGAGATTGAATTCCCAGAAGCCGTCGAAACGGCCCGACGCGACGTTGCACAGATCGAGCGCCGCCGATCCTGCGCGCCTGACACCGTGGCGTGCGCAGCGTGAGCTGGTGATAGAAGTAAATGTTTGGATTCTTGTGGCGCTTTTGGCTGGGGAACCCGGTCGCGATCAGACATTCGGCTAACGTCGGAGTCGTCGAGACGTGGAGCGGGGAGACGTGGGGTGCGGAAACGCCGATCGCACCGGCGTTCAACCGCGCACCGCCGCCGAGTTCAGCACTAAACATTTCGTCGCGCGTCGGATCGTAAATCACACCAGCGATGCGCTGGCCCTTTCGCTCAACGGCGAGCGAGACGCAAAACACAGGATAGCCATGCGCGAAATTGGTGGTGCCGTCGAGTGGATCGACGTACCACTTATAGTCGCTGCCGGTCTCGATGCGCGTCCCCTCTTCGCCCATGACGTCATGAGTCGGAAACTGGGCGCGAATTCTTTCAAGAATCAACGCTTCGGACTTCCGATCAGCGACCGTGACCAGATCCACGTCGCCCTTGTATTCAATCTTGACGTGCTGCCGGAAGTAGGTCCATCAGCAAAGCTGCCGGCTTCGCGAGCCATCGCCTGCATGGGAGAGACTAAATCGAGAGATTGAGAGAGCCATGCCGCGGAGAGACTTTCGTGGTCGGGATTGATTTACCGAGTGCTGAACTGCTAATTGCCGAGTGCTGCTTTACTTCTTTTTTCCGTCTTCGGCGATGTACACGATCTCGTGCTTGAAGATGAAAAGATTAGGACCGTCTTCGCGCGTCACTCGCACCATATTTTTGTCGTAATACTCGATCCATCCACGGACGACTTCGCCGTCTGCAAGCTTGAGACTCACGATCTTCTGCTTTTCTCCAAGCGCCTTGAGATAAGCCGCCTCTTCGAAAGTCTCGTCTGGAGGCGGAGTGCGCTTCTTGTTGAACGCGGGATTCCCTGACTGTAGAGGCATGTCGGTATTTTACAACGGCAAAAACGAACGGCCGAAACTTACTTGACGTAAAACGCCGCCTCTTCCGGACGATGCACGCGCGGAATCCACAACGGCCGGCGCAGTCCGTCCGGGCCCTGGGGCGGGACGCGCCAGCGCCTTCCACCGCTGATACACAGCGAACGAAAGATTCGTGTCGACGAAGATGTCGCCGTAGCGATCGTCGGCGCCTGCCCGCTCCACGCGCACCATCTGATGCCAGCAGTGCATGCCGGTGACGGGATCGGGATGCACGGGGAAGGTGATGTTCTGGTGCACGCCCGCATCGCTCCACCAGACGCGCTTGCGTGTCGGGATCGGTCGTCTCGTAGGGCTCGACGTCCAGAGTCTGGCGCATCTTCCACTGACCTTTGCCGACTTCCTTCAGATCGACCCACGCGCTCGACATGCGCTCGACCTGATCTTCTTTATTGATGCGCCAGCGGCCCAGATGGTGCGAGCAGGCGACCACTCCCGGCGCCAGGCCCTCGGTGACCCACGCGTGCAGCACGAAGTAGCCGATCTCGGTGTGAACTTTGATCAGATCGCCGGTGCGAACGTCGCCGAGCTTCGTCGCGTCGGCCGGATTCACCCACAGCGGATTCTTGTGCGCAATCTCGTAGAGAAATTTCGCAGTTGCCCGATCGCGTGTGGATCAGATTCGGCAGACGAAAAATCGGCAGCAGCGTGTAGACCTCGCCGTGCGCGTCTTTTGGCCATTCGACGCAGGGGCGTGTACCGCGGATCGAAATCTTCGTCGCCGGCTTTCCCAAGCGAAGCCGCCTGCGCCGAGCGATGGATGTGGCTGCGGTAATACTCGGGCAGCGCGAACTCCGGCCACTTCCAGTCGGCCATGGTTTTCGAAAATAGTTCCAGCTTGCGCGAAGGCGTGTTGTAGCCGACGACCGCTTTGCCCTCGACCATCACGCCGACCGGCTTGCCATCCTTCTTGACCACGCCGTTCGCTTCGACGCTTGATCCCGAAAGATCGGCGGCGGCTACCGGCTTCTCGTTCTGCTTGTAGACATCGCGTGGTCACTTCGTACGCGCCATACTTGCGCATGTATTCGCAGCGGCTTAAGTCCTTCTTTCGCCGGCGGTCTCGGGCAGGCCCGGGAACGGAGTTTTCGAAAATCCATCCGTAGTATTCGTCGACTGTCAGTTTCTGTCCGGGGCGGTAGGGCGATTCGAACCATTGCCGGATTCCCATCGAGCCATCGGGATCGATCGCCCACGAGAGGTTGATCCAGAACTCATCCTCTTCCCAAACTTCGCCGGGATTCGCCTGGTAGGTGTAGTCGAACTTTTCTCCTGCTCGCTCCCGCAGCACGCGAAGCACGGGCTGGCGGAAGCCGATCCACTTGCCGGCATACGATTCCTGGCTCATCAGATCGTGGCGCTCGGAACTGAATCCCATGGGCAGGACATAATCGGCAAACCACGCGGTCTCGCTCCAGGTCGGCGTCAGCGCGGCGTGCAGCCCGACTTTCTCTTCGTCGCGCAGCATTTCGATCCAGGAAAAGCCGTCGGGATAAGTCCAGACCGGATTGAAGACGCGCGTGAAGTAAGCTTCGATGCGGCCGCGGCCTTCCTTCAGAAAGTGCGGGAGCAGGAACGACATTTCATGCGTGCACAGCGGCCACTCCTGCGGATAGAGCAATTCGTTCCAGCGCTTCTGCGGCGGCGGAATCTTGAACGGTCTTGCGGGACAAACTTGTTCCAGGCATTCAGATTGTGTCCGCCTTCGGTTCCGACCGATCCGGTCAGCACATGCAGCAGCATCAACGCGCGCGCCGGCTGCCATCCTCCCAGTTTGCCGGACGCGCTCCCGCGCCACAGATGCGAGGCAAATCGGCTGCCGGCGGTCGCGATCTCGCGCGCTGTCTTGACGATGACCTCGGCCTTGACTCCACTTTCTTTCTCGGCAAACTGCGGCGTGAACTGCGCGTAGTGCTTCTTCAAGCGCCTCGATCAGCGCTTCGAAAGCTCTGGCCCTTGGCGCGAGAATCCGTCGACTTCCAGTTCTTCCCAGTTCGTCCAGTTCTTCACGAACGCGGCGTCGAAGCGATTTTCGTCCGAGGATGACCTTCGCCATCGCCAGCAGCACCGCGGCTTCGGTGCCGGGATAGCTCGGCATCCAGTAATCGGCCATGCTCGCGGTGTTCGAGAGGCGCGGATCCATCACGGCGAGTTTCGCGCCCGCCATTTTTCCGTCGATGATGCGCTGCGCGTGCGGATTGAAATAATGTCCCGACTCGAGATGCGCCGAGAGCAAGAAGAATGAAGCGCGCATTGGCGTGATCGGGCGATGGCCGGTCGGCGTAATGCCAAAGCAAATAACCCAGGCGCGCCGACGACGAGCAGACATTGGTGTGCGAGTTGTGGCCGTCGATGCCCCACGCCTGCAGCGTGCGCTCCATGATGAAGTCGTGGCCCGGACGGCCGACGTGATACATCACTTCTTCGCCGCGATTTTCCTGAATCGCTTTGCGAATGCGCGTGCCGAAAGTTTCCAGCACCTCGTCCCATGAAGTGCGCGCCCACTTCCCGCCGCCGCGCGGCCCCGCTGCGTTTCATCGGATAAAGGATGCGATCGGGATCGTGAATCTGATTGATGGTCGCCGGGCCCTTGGCGCAAAGGCGTCCGCGGCTCGCGGGATGCATGGGATTGCCTTCGAACTTCGTCGATCCTGTCCGGTCTCTTTATCGACGTAGGCCAGCAGTCCGCAGGCCGATTCGCAGTTGAAGCAGATCGTCGGGACCAGCTGATAGTGCTTCTCGACGCGGCGCGGCCAGGCTTCGGGATCGATTCAACCCAGTCGTCCCACTTCTCCACCGGAGGACAGTAGGCGAGATGGCTGCCGTCGCGCTTGAAATCGGTCATCGAGATCTCCTGCCAATCGCGCTGCAGCGCAAGATGCGCTTCGCAGTCGGCGAGACGTCGGCGCTACGTCAACTATTGGGCACGCTCTGCCCCGCCATCACGAAGCACCATTCAAAAATCAAAAGTCCTGCCAGTGCGAACGCGCCGGCAATGCCGGTCGCGATGCGATTCGGCGTCGCACAGAACAAGAGTTCACCAAGCAAAAGCAGCAGCGGGATAACTCCACCCAACACAACTCGCGCCACCCCAGAACAGCTCTCGCAAACGGACCATGCGTCATCAGTCGCGCGCCGTAGCGGGCGTTGTCGGTGGCTGTGCGGCATGACAACCTCGGCCAACAACAATGAGCAGGTGCAGCACCAAGGTGATGGCCAGGGCCAGCGCGGCAAACGACAGCGTCTGCGCCGATCCGCCGAGTGACGTTTGGAAGCAGCGCCAGACACAGCGGCCCCGCACATCAGTGCCTGCACGATCAAATGCGCCGGCAGAAGCGGCGTCTGCCAGAGATCGCGGCCTTCACATTGTCCAAAGAGAAACGCGGTGTAGACAGCGGCGCAGAATCCGACCAGCACCGTCGGCCACAACAAGAATCCTGGTCACAACCGGAAAACCCAGCACGGCCGCCAGCCAGAACACGCCACAGCAATCCGCTGTATCGCGATCAGAATGAACGCTCCTCGCGCCAGCCACGATTTGCTTTGCGGCGTGAACACAACCCGCAGGAAGCGCTCCTTGTGCTCGAGATCCCAAACCAGCAAAACTGTCGTGAGCGCGGTGAACAGCAGCGCGACGGTTGCCAGCGCGATGTCGCGCACGCGATCACTGGACATTCGTCCAAGCAACATGGCGATCGCCGGTAGCGCAAGGGCGCCGGAACCGATCGACTTCGTCCAGCAGTAGGCCGGAACCTGCCATCCCCACGGGCGCGCGTGCGAAACGTCATATGCGGCAAGCAGCGTTCTTTTGCAGCAACGGATGGTCCGGCGGGATAAACTGCGCCGCCGCCATGAACCGCGGTGTTGCGTTGCGACCACATGTAAATCGATTCGTGGCGGGCGGCGGTGGGCACAATCGCGCTCTCATCGCCGTCGATGTAGTAGAGCTTGGGTTGAGTTCCCTGCTCGGGCTTGCGCACGCGCACCGGTTCGCGTCGCCACCAGTTGCGCGGCTTCGCTCGAGGGATCGCTTAAATCTCCGGCGATGATCGCATGTTCGGGACACACGATCACGCAGGCCGGTTCGAGTCCAACTTCGGTGCGATGGGCGCAGAAATGGCATTTGGCTGCGGTGCCGTCGTCGGGATCGATGTAGATCGAATCATAAGGACAGGCCTGCATGCAGGCTTTGCAGCCGATGCAGCGGTCGGAACTGAAATCGACGATGCCATCTTTTCGCTGGTACATCGCGGTTACGGGACAGATGGTGACGCAGGGCGGCTTCTCGCAGTGATTGCAGCGGGTGACCTGAAAAACGCGGCGGGTTTGGGGAAATAGACCCTTCTCGACGTATTTCACCCAGGTGCGGTTCACGCCGATGGGCACTTGGTTCTCGGTTTTGCACGCGACGGTGCAGGCGTGGCATCCGATGCATTTGCGATTGTCGATTACAAAACCGTATTTCATCGGCTCGGGTCTTGGTGCAAACAGTTAATCATACTTGGGTCGAAGGCAAAGGGGGTAACGGGCTTGAGGCGGGTTAGCTGTACAGCGGGGGAAGTGATACACGCCTCGCAAGTGCTACACCTTTCAGACAATGTGCTACGCTACTCACCTATTAATTTGAAAGGTGTCTCATGGGAAATCTCAGCCGTATCGGAGTTTCGATCGATTCGGAGCTACTGCATCGCTTCGATTCCTTTATCGCGGAAAAGGGGTATGAGAACCGGTCGGAGGCGTTTCGCGACTTAATTAGAGACCGGCTTGTCGGCGCCGTCGTTGTCTCGAAAAATGCGCTTGTGGTCGGCACGGTTACCCTCATTTATGATCATCACACCCGCTTGCTGCCAGAGAAGCTTACCGATCTTCAGCACCAGAGTCACGCAATCGTGATTTCCGCTTTGCACGCCCATCTCGATCACGAGAACTGCCTGGAAGTGGTCGTACTTCGTGGCAAGTCGAAAGATGTGCAAAAACTGGCCGACCGTCTTATCAGTACGAAGGGCGTTCAGCATGGACAACTCGTTATGAGTTCGCCGGAGACTGTCGCGCACAATCACCACCACCCGCGCCGTTGAGGCAACCGCCGGGAGAACCCTGGTGCCCGAACAGGAAAAGTCCCATATAAGAATAAACTTTCACAAATATCGATAGATTTTCTTTACAAATTGGATTGCGTGTAGCACGATTGCAAACTTCGTGTCATTGCGGGTAGCACGCCGTGAGATAACGTATGCGAGCGAGAGCCTTTAAGGGAGATCAGGGGCATGGTATTGCTGGGGTTAGAACTCCGGGCTTGTGCCTGATGCTTGTACTTTGGTTATCACTTCCGACGATCGCGCAAGATAAGGTTTACCCGCTTCAGCTATTGGGAACTGTCGTCGATACGTCTGGGGCGGTGATTGCCGGGGCTACCGTGCAGGTTCGCAGCGCGACCGACGCACTCCAAATAACGACACAGTCGGACACGAACGGCTCCTTCATTATTCCCGGACTAGCAGCAGGAAGTCATCGACTCGTGGTATCCAAGCCCGGGTTTGAAACCAAAGAAATCGCCGTCACCATAGGAACCACCGAAGCGCCGGCCCCGCTGCGCATCTCTCTCATAGTGGGATCCTTGAGCACCACCGTAAACGTCCAAGGTCGACAGGATGACCTTGTCGGAATTGCCCAGTCCGCGACCCAGGGAACGGTGGGCGCAACGGAAATCCAAGAACGTCCGATTCTTCGGGCGGGAGAAGTTTTGGAGACGGTTCCCGGGGTCATCATCACGCAACACGCAGGCGGCGGCAAGGCCAACCAGTATTTTCTTCGTGGTTTTAATCTCGACCACGGCACAGATTTCGCCATTTTCCTTGACGGCATGCCCCTCAACCTGCCGTCGCATGCGCATGGAGAGGGATACTCCGACATGAACACCGTCATGCCGGAGTTTGTCGAGCGGGTGGATTACCAGAAAGGTCCCTATTCCGCGGATGTCGGCAACTATGGCTCAGCTGGGAATGCCCATCTGGCGTTTTACAAGGCGCTGCCCCAGAATTTTTTCAAGGTGGAAGGCGGCGATGATGGCTATGGGCGGGCCGTTTTCGGTATATCGCAAAAGGCCGGTTCGGGCAGTTTGTTGTATGGCGGGGAAGCGTATCACGATAACGGTCCTTGGACGCATCCGGACAATTACTACAAATTCAATGGCCTTGTCACCTACGGCCAGGGAGGAGTCGACAAGGGTTTCAGCGTCACCGCCCGCGGTTACCACGGAACCTGGCACTCGAGCGATCAAATCCCGATTGACGCCATACCCCTTGTCGGCTTTTTTGGTGCACTCAACCCGACCGACGGTGGCCACTCCCAGCGTTATAGCTTGCAGTCCGAATGGCATCGCCACGGCGCAAATTCCGAGACCACAGTCACGGCCTACGGGTTTTATTATGATCTCAATTTATTTTCTGATTTCACCTACTATCTGACGGACCCCATTCGCGGCGACCAATTCGAACAGCAGGACAGGCGCTGGGTCGCGGGCATGGATGCCCGCCACACGATTTTCAGCCGATGGTTTGGCCGCAAGGTGGAAAATACTTTTGGCCTGCAGGTCCGGAACGATTGGATCCACAACGGCCTTTACCAGACGGAAGATCGCCTGCGGGTAGACAAGACTGATCACTCCACCGGCACCATTCTGCCCGCGACTACGCAGGCGGATCGTTTTACGGATACGCAAGGAGGTTTTTATGTGGAAAATAAAATCCAGTGGGCGGATAAATTCCGCACGGTCGCGTCCATGCGCGGGGACGTGGGATACGTTGACGTCACCAGCTTCGTTACTCCGGCAAATACCGGCACCGCCACCAAGGTGCTGCCCAGCCCGAAACTCAGTTTGATTTTCGGGCCGTGGTCCAACACTGAGTTCTATATCCAGGGCGGAATCGGTTTTCACAGTAACGACGCGCGTGGTGCAACGCAAACGGTGGAACCGATTTCCGCGGACAATCCTTGCCCCAATACGCCCAGCTCCAAAATTCCGCTATTAGTCCAAACCAAAGGTGGCGAAGTCGGCATACGCTCTTCGGCGGTCCGGCACCTGCAAAGCACTCTTTCACTCTGGTATCTCCACAGTAATTCCGAACTGCAGCAGGATGGCGATACTGGAGGCACGGTTGCTTCCGAACAGTCGAGCAACCGCTATGGCATCGAATGGGCGAACTACTACACGCCACGGGAACATTGGGCTTTTGATTTTGATCTGGCGGACTCCCGCGCCATTTTTACCTCGATAGATGAAGATGATGCGGCGCCGGGCAGTTCGGGCGGTAAGTGGGTGCCGGAAGCAGTTGGCTGGGTGGTTGCAACGGGCGTCACCGCGCATGATCTCAAACGTTTCTCGGGGAGTTTGCGCCTGCGCTACTTTGGCCCACGCTATTTGACGCCCGACGCTATTTATCGCTCAAACTCAACGGCCATGCTTAACGCGGAGGTCGGTTATCAAATTGGCGAGACATGGCGTGTTTCAGCCCAATTTTTGAATTTGCTGAACCGGCGAGATCACGATATTGACTACGCCTATACCTCTCAAATAACGCCGACTGCAACTCCATCATTCACAGACGTTTTCCACCCTGTCGAACCGTTTCAGGTGCGAATAGGGGTACGAAAAACCTTTTGACAAAGGCTGCTGTTATTGGGTTGAGACGGGCCGCAAACGGGCGCAATTTAAATCTGGTAATCGACATCTTCCATGATTCTTTGCATGGATGCGGAAAGCGGTTCGCGTTCGGCAGAGCCTTCGAGTTGGCGGACGCGCTCGGTCAGTTTGTTTACCTCGGATGCGACGGCGGCCAGCGCTTCGGAAAGCGGATCGTTGATCTGCTTGGGGTCAGTAATGACGACACGCTTGCCTTCGCGAAAAATGACGTGAGCGGGAACGCCGACTACGGTGGAGTCGTCGGGAACGTCGCGCAGAACGACCGATCCGGCGCCAATCCGGCAGTTACGACCGACCGTGATATTGCCGAGAATCTTTGCCCCTCCACCCACCACTACGTTGTCTAGAAGCGTCGGATGGCGCTTTCCGCGATCTTTTCCAGTGCCGCCCAGCGTCACACCCTGATAGAGCGTCACGTCGTCGCCGACGACAGCGGTCTCGCCGATTACGACCCCGAGCCCGTGATCGATGAACAAGCGTCTGCCGATCTCGGCTCCGGGATGGATTTCGATGACAGTCAGCAGGCGCGCCACCTGCGAAAGCCAGCGCGCCAGCAGAAAACAATGATGGTTCCACAACCAATGATTGAGACGATAGAACCAGACCGCGTGCAATCCGGAGTAGCACAAATACACTTCCAGACGGGACTTGGCCGCAGGATCGTGCTCCATGACGTTGGCCACGTCCTCGCGGATTAGCGATAGGAAACTCGGCATGAGTGAGATCGAAGATCGAGACCAAAATCAGAGATCAGAAATCAGAGATCAGAAATCAGAGATCAGGTCGGAAGCTGCGTCGTTGGAGTCTGCAACGCCTGGTTCCGGAGTCCTTCGAAGAGAATACTACTCAGGTAACGCTCGCCGAACGACGGTAGAACCACAACAATCAATTTCCCGGTATTTTCCGGACGACGGGCCACCTGTAATGCCGCGACCACAGCGGCTCCCGAGGAGATGCCGACCAGCAGACCCTCTTCGAGCGGAAGCCGACGCGCCATATTAATGGAGTCGTCGTTGCTGACCGTGATGACCTCGTCGATGAGGTCGCGGCGCAAAATCGAGGGGACGAATCCGGCACCGATGCCTTGAATTTTATGCGGGGCGGGCTTTCCGCCGGAAAGAACTGCACTATCCTCTGGTTCGACCGCGATCGCTTTGAACGAAGGCTTTCTGGGCTTGATGTATTCCGAGACGCCGGTGATAGTGCCCCCGGTACCTACGCCGGAGACGAGGATGTCGACGCGCCCGTCGGTGTCGTTCCAAATTTCTGGCCCAGTCGTTTCGAGGTGAATCTTTGGATTCGCCGGGTTGTCGAATTGTTGCAGCATGTAGGCATTGGGAGTGCTCGCCAGCAACTCCTCGGCCTTGAGAATCGCACCTTTCATGCCACGTGGGCCGGGCGTAAGAACTATCTCCGCTCCGAAAGCCAATAGCAGAACGCGCCGTTCGAGACTCATGGTCTCGGGCATAGTGAGGATGAGCTTATAACCCTTCACCGCCGCGACAAATGCGAGAGCGATGCCGGTGTTGCCGCTGGTTGGCTCGATCAGAACGGTTTTACCGGGATGAATGCGGCCGGCCTTTTCGGCATCTTCAATCATGCTGACGCCGATGCGGTCTTTTACACTGGCCAGCGGATTCTGACTTTCCAACTTGGCTACAACATCAGCGACAGCGCCCTTGGCAACGTGGTTCAGCTGCACCAGCGGGGTGTGGCCGATGAGCTCGGTTACGTCCTTGGCGATCTTCATAGAGCTTCGATTCTCTTATCTTGCGGTTGGATTCTTTCGATGTGACGCCCTGCCGCGCCAGGGCTGAGCACGGCAACGGGCTATTTTGGCTTGCGGCGTCCCACGCGTGACAGGATGCGACGGACTTTCTTGGGAGAAATCGACAAGCGAGCTGCTACCCGCGATACTTTCCGGCCTTCGCGCTCCCAAACCTGCGTGATCACAATTTCGGAAAACTCTTCGCTGATCTGGCGGAAAGTCTTTTCTCCTACCGCGCCTTGCGACCACGCTTTGAGCGCGGGATGAATGCTTCCCTTGCGAAGGATTTTCGCGCCAAGCGTCTGAAGATCCTGCCAGATGTTGGCCGGTGGATGCGCGCCATAGGCGGCGCGCGCCAGATCGTAGGATTCCCGCGCAGATTCCGGATTGTCGAAAAACGAATTGCATTGCGTCAGACCTTGCCAGAGATGAGCATTGGCAAGCAGCAGATGGTGCTGAGTATGTTTCGCCAGTTCAATGGCTTCCTGGCTAAATTCGAGAGCGCGGCGCGCGTGGCTTCCGGGATCGGCGCCCTCAGCGATCTCTTCTTCCACTTTGGCGTTTTCGATCATGCAGCCCAGAATGCGGGCGCGAACCATCAGGATGTAGTCCTGCTTTTTTTCAGCAACCTCGTAGGCCGAAGCGGCTTCGGCTTCGGCGCGTTGAAAGTCCCCGCTGTCGAGATGAATATAGGCCGCGTTTAAAAATGCCGTGCCTACGCCGTGATGATTTGGCCGCAGCTTGTAGATGGACTGGGCCGTGCCAAGATGCTCCAGAGCTTCGCGGCGAAGTTCGGTCAAGCGGCTGCGGTAATCATGGCTGGTCGCGCTGGATTTGCCTTTTTGCGACGTGGAACCCTTGCGCCGGCGCTCGGCATCGCGATCGATTCTCTTCTGTAATTGCAGCGCGACTCCGCGCTTGGCCAGAGCCATGTTGGCCAGCGAGCGGGCCAGATTCGGGTGGCGGGGATCGCGCTTCTTATAGTGAGCGATGGCACTTTCAAAAAATTCGATCGCTTTGTCAAAGCGCCCTTCGCGGCGAGCCATGCGTCCGTAAAACGATTGGATATTGCCGAGTGTCACGTAGTCGTCGGTCTGGCGAAGAACATTTTCCGCCAGTTGCGAAACGCGAACCGCGTCTTTCCACTTGCCTTGCTGAAACAAAATCCAGCCCTCGAGCACCTGCATGACCGCGGCCATGCGGACATGGTCGAGCGCCAGAGCAATATCTCTTCCCTTGCCCGTGTAGATCAGGGCTTCGTCGTATTCGCCGCGTCGTCGCAGGCAACGGCCTTTCCAGAAATAGACGATCGCCAACAGGAAACGGTCGTCCAGTTCGCCGCTGAGACTGATCACGAAATCGAAATGTCCAAGTGCAGTTTCCATCGCCTCTTCCGCCATCGCGGTCATTCCTTCGGCGATGCGCAGGCAGAGATAGTCGGCAATCTGCAACTTCGAGCGTGCTTCTGGCCGCTGTTGAACAAATCGCTCGAGAAATTCCCGGAGCGGGGGGCCGGTGAATCCGATGTCGGTCCAGATGGCTAGATGTGCCAGCAGTCGCGCCGCATTTTCCTGGGAGGGGTCAAGGTTTGCGATCAATGCCAGATGCGATTGCAGAGAATCGATTCCGCGCTCGATCTGGCGCTCAGCAATATACTCCTGAGACTGCGAGAGCAGGCTTGCGTCGATTTGCAACTTAGCAGTCGTCTCTCGTGGGCGCATGCCTGAGGTTCTAGTCTAATAAGTCGTAACTGGCAAGCGTGAGGAAATCCGGGAACTCGCGTCCGGTGGTTAATTCCTCAAGGATGTTCGCCGCCTGTCGCAATTTCTCGTCGTTCCGCGAACCGGAGCTTAGCTCTTCAGTCCTCTGGGCAATGATCTCTTTCACCAAAGCCTCGGTGACGAGGCGCGCGTCTTTGAGATGCGCGCCGTGCCGGACCCATTGCCAGACTTGCGCACGACAGATTTCGGCGGTGGCCGCGTCCTCCATCAGGTTATAGATCGGAACGCAGCCGGAACCCTGTAACCATGAGTGCAGGTATTGCAAGCCGACGTCGATATTCCAGCGCAACCCTGCTTCGGTGATATCGCCCTCGGGGACCGCGAGCAGGTCCCACGCCTTGATCGCGCGGTTCACGCGCTGCTTCGCGATCTGATTTGGTTCGGGCATGTACTGATCGAAGATCTGCTTTGCCACGGGAACAAGACCGGGATGAGCGACCCAGGTACCATCGTGGCCGGCTTTCACCTCGCGAAGTTTGTCGCGGCGAACTTTGTCGAGGGCCTGTTCGTTCGCGGCTACGTCGTTCCTTATCGGAATCTGCGCTGCCATGCCGCCCATGGCGTGAATACCGCGCCGGTGGCAGGTTTGAATCAGCAATTCGACGTAAGCACTGAGAAAGGGCGCTTCCATCGTGACCTCGGAGCGATCGGGCAGAACGAATTCCGGATGCGCGCGAAATTTCTTGATGAAGCTGAAGATGTAATCCCAGCGGCCGCAATTCAGTCCCGCGGAATGCTCGCGTAGTTCGTAGAGGATCTCGTCCATTTCAAACGCGGCGAGAATCGTTTCGATGAGGACGGTAGCGCGAATGGATCCCCGTGGAATCTTCAGCTCGTCCTGGGCAAAGCAAAACACATCATTCCAAAGGCGCGCTTCCAGATGGCTTTCCATCTTCGGCAAATAGAAATAGGGACCCGTGCCTTTACTCAACAAAGTGACGGCGTTATGAAAAAAGAACAGGCCGAAATCGAATAGCGATGCTGAGATCGGCTCGCCATCGACATCGAAGTGCTTTTCGTTCAAATGCCAGCCCCGCGGCCGGACGACCAGGGTCGCTCGATTCGCCCCAAGCTGATATTTCTTTCCCTCCGGACTCACGTACTCGATCGTGCCTCGGACAGCATCACGCAAATTGTGCTGGCCCTCGATGTTGTTGCTCCACGTAGGCGAATTCGAATCTTCGAAATCGGCCATAAAAACATTCGCGCCCGAATTCAGAGCATTGATGATCATCTTGCGGTCAACTGGGCCGGTGATCTCTACGCGCCGGTCGCCCAGGTCGTTTGGAATAGCCGCCACCTTCCAGTCGCCTCGACGGATTTCAGCCGTCTCCGGGAGAAAGTCGGGCAGCTTGCCATTGTCGATCTCCTGCTGAATGACCCGTCGGCGGGCCAGCAGTTCTTGCCGGCGCGGCTCGAATTGGGTTGCGAGTTTCCGCAAGAAAGCGCTGGCCTCGGCGGTGAGAACACCGCTCTCGATCGAAGACTGGCTCTGGGCGTCGATGTCGCTGGGGGGGAAAGTCATGACGTTCATAGTCAACATCATAGGCATATGCGGATGCAAGCGGGACCAACTAGGTCAAATCGGACCAGTAGGTCCGGACGGACGGTACGGTTTGCCGGGAGAGACCATCCGGGGCATTCTGCATCAGGACGCAGGGCGTCCGAAGGCAATTCCTGGAGCGGGGTCAAAACATCATGGCAGCGTCTATCGGACAGGCAAGTAAGTTCGCAAACAACGGCAGTTGGAAGACCAGCCCGCGGTGGCGCGGAATCACGCGTCCTTACACTGCGCAGGACGTCGAGCGACTGCGTGGATCGTTGCACATCGAGCACACCCTGGCCCGTCTGGGTGCCGAGCGGCTCTGGGACTTGCTGCATGACGACGCCGAGTCGTTCGTCCCGGCGCTTGGGGCGATGACGGGAAATCAGGCGGTACAACAAATTAAAGCTGGACTGAAGGCCATCTATGTCAGCGGATGGCAAGTCGCCGCCGACGCCAACAATGCTGGCCAGATGTATCCCGACCAGAGTCTTTATCCTGCCGATAGCGTTCCCAACGTGGTACGGCGCATCAATCAGGCGCTGACGCGCGCCGACCAGATCCATCACGCCGAGGGGCAGAACGACGTAAGCTGGTTTGCTCCGCTTGTGGCCGATGCCGAGGCGGGATTTGGCGGGAACCTCAACGCATTTGAGCTGATGAAGGCCATGATCGAGGCGGGCGCAGCGTGCGTCCACTTCGAAGACCAGCTTTCCTCGGCGAAGAAGTGCGGACACTTGGGCGGCAAAGTTCTGGTACCGACGACCGAGGCGATCCAGAAGTTGGTAGCGGCGCGACTGGCAGCGGACGTGATGGGCGTGCCGACGCTGATCATGGCGCGGACGGACGCGGACAGCGCTCACCTCATCACGAGCGACATCGATCCGCGCGACCGCGAATTCCTCACTGGAGAGCGGACTGCGGAAGGCTTCTATCGCATTCGGGGTGGGCTAAAGTCGGCGATCGCGCGCGCTCTCGCTTACGCTCCTTACTGCGACATCCTCTGGTGCGAGACGTCCAAGCCTGACCTCAAAGAGGCTCGCGAGTTTGCCGACGCAGTCCACAGCGTCTTTCCGGGCAAGCTGCTGGCTTATAACTGCTCGCCTTCGTTCAACTGGAAGAAGAACCTCGATGACGCAACGATCGCCAGTTTTCAACAGCAACTCGCAGCCATGGGATACAAGTTCCAGTTCGTGACGCTGGCTGGATTCCACGCTCTGAATCTGTCGATGTTCGAATTGGCGCGTGGCTACAAGCGGGCTGGCATGACGGCGTATTCGCAGGTTGCAGGAGAAGGAATTTTTGCGCGAGCAGGAAGTGGGATACGAGGCGGTCAAGCACCAGCGCTTCGTCGGAACTGGATATTTGATTCTGTGCAGCAGGCGATTACGAGCGGCACAGCGTCGACCATCGCGCTCGAGGGTTCGACCGAGAAGGAGCAGTTCGCTGATCTTGCCGATCCGATTTTGGAGCTTGCTAGGGTACAGAGCTTCGAGCCATCGGTGAGCGCCGAATCCTGGGAGCCCACAGAGGAGCTAATGCCCTCGGGAGATTGAGAAAATTAGATTGGTATTAATATTAAACGGTGGCGCGCGACTTCAGTCTGTTTCGTTTGCCTTCACGAAGCTGGGCGGCGGTAAATGCGGACCCGCAGGTACTGCATCTCCAGCTGGTGAATGCGCTGGTCAGCAGGCTGGGAGCATCTCCTGCACTGGCGCTTTGCGGCATGTTAGCGCGCACCGCCAAGACCAGTTCCCCGCCACAATCTGAACATTCGCGTTTTTGCATGGCCGGGGAACCTTTAGGCGCCGACGCGAACGGAAACCAACTCGGGATTGCAGTGGGAATTCTGCATCGACTTGACTGCATCTTCCGCGGTGAATCGTCCCATCACGAGGGCCAACTTGCGGTTGGTTGTGGTCTGGATCGGCGTCTTATCGACCCGCAGGACGTATTGAGGAGCGTGGGCACCGCCGCGGTTTACCTTGACGACAAACTTGATGTTTTTCATGTTTCCCTTCTGTTTCTCGATTGGCTTGGGCTTTCTCTATTGCGAACATGACCCCGGATCAGCCCGGGTTTGGTATCGGATAAATCCCGGCGAATCAATGGCGTCACGACTCATACTTCTCTCCGACTCCCGGAAGAGAAGAAATTCACAGTTAGGCTGACTTAGTCCAAGAGGGCCAGAAACAGTAAAGAGTGCAGTGCTTGGTCAATTTCAATGCTAGGCTCGTAAATCGTTATTGTCAATGCCTTTCGCCGCACACTCCTCGATTAAGGCTCGTGTTTTTCTCAATCAGAACGCTTTTTCGGCCACCAATTCCGCCGTCGGCCTGCTGGCTAACTCTTCGCGGTAGTGCATGATGCGCATGCCATCAACGAGACCTAAAAGTTCGCCTGGAGCAAGTAAGTACGCTGGGCTTTTTGGTCCCGGAGTCAGATTTGCTTGTTGCGGATCGCTCGGAACTTCACTCGGAACGACACTCGGACGCAGGTGGGTCTTGTAGATCAGCAATCCACCGAGCCGCAAGGCGCTCAGAATTTCCGGAAAAATTTGTCGCTCCAGAAAGTAGAAAACGATCACCAGATCGAACTTGGTTTGGTTTTCCGAAGCCCGGAAGCGAGTGAGGTCATCTACTACAAATCGAATGTTTGACGCCGTCGCTCCAGCATTCCGCCGAGCCTGTTCGACTCCGACATCGGAGACATCGATGAGGGTAACGTCCCAGCCACGTTTTGCCAGCCAGATGGCGTGCCTTCCGGTGCCTCCGGCGAGGTCGAGCGCGGCTCCGCCGTTTGGGAAACGTGGGAGCACGTATTTGGCCAAAGCCTCTTCCAGCAGAGCATCGGGAGCGAAAGAAGCGCGGTCACCGGAACTAAGAAGCGATTCGCGGTGTTTCCGGTTCCAGCGCTCGCGATCGCTTTCGGAATTAGAATGGGAAGAAAGAAGCATGCTTCAGCTTTTCGATTCCGGCTTTTAGGTTCTGGGCACGTCAATTCTAATCTCGAGTCGGATCTAGTCTCGAGTCGGGCGAAGTTTTCGGCGAAGTTTGGCCGAAGTTTCAACGAGCAGCGGTCATGTCGCGACTGACTCCCACCTCGACGCGGCCTTCGGGTCATCACGGTTCCTCGCTGCCACCTCGCGCGGGCGGAGGAGATGACGGCCGCGGGCGCGACGGCGACATGCCAGACTCGATCCCGAATTACGGTGAACGCCTGCGGCGTGCGCGTATGGGTCTGGCGCTCGCGATGGCGCCGGTCGTGGTGCTCTTCATTACATTTTCCGCGGTGTATATCGCGCGCCGCGCCTTCCCAGCAGCCGATCTCAATCTCAATCTTAACGCTGGATACATTCAGTCCTGGATTCCGGTTCGGTTACCTTGGCCAATGTTGTTGGTCAACACGGTTGTGCTCATCCTGAGCAGCTTCACCATCGAACTGGCACGGCGCAGAATCACGCGTGAAGCGGCGCTGGCTCCTGTGCGATCGATTCCGGGTGTCTCGCTCGGCGATGAACCTCATTTTCCGTGGCTGGCGCTGACCAGCATTCTCGGCCTCTTGTTTCTTGGCGGACAGCTTTTTGTCTGGAGCAAGCTCTCGGCTGCCGGATTTCACCTTGCTGGCGGCACCAGCAGTTCCTTCGTTTACATGCTCACGGCGATGCACGGGCTGCATCTTGCCGGAGGCGTCTTGGCGCTTTTGTTCGCGAATCTCGCCGCATGGCTCCATCGTCCGGTGGAGACGCGTCGCATTGTGGTCGATATCACATCCTGGTATTGGCACTGCATGACCGCGCTGTGGATTTACATTCTCGTGCTGTTCTGGTTCGCGGCTGGGTGAGGGCGCATTTGTCGTTGGTCGTTCGTCGTTGGCGTTCTCGGATGGATAGTTTACTGTTTAGTACCCCTACCCCCCCTCCCCCCCTGTCTAATGAAATCATTGACTTGGCGGGAATTTTTCGGTTCGGTCTTTGAATCTAAAGGACTTATATCAAAGTATTCCGGAATAAGGACTTAGCTCCTCCAAGTGCGCTAGAAACGGTTTTGGGGCAGTTTCGAGGGCCGTCTTGGTTGACGGACACACCTCTGAACTGCCCCAATCTGGAGAGATTGTCGCAGTTGGTGGGAGATGTGTCTGTGATGGTGATCACCGGGCGGATGTGATAGATAAAAGAGTGTTGGTGCGCCGAGGCCGCATCTTAGTGGTCGAAAGGTGGAGGTGCCTTACCAAACGGTCTGATGGTGATCACCGGTGCATCCTAGGCACGATGGTTATATTCATTTCGCTTGCTTAGATTCGTCCAATTCTAGTTGCAGCGCCGCGTATAGGGCATCGGCCCACTGAACATATAGGTCAGGGTGGAAATCATCCTCAGCGTGCCGTTGTATTTCATAGTGCATCGTTACAAGAAATGCCCATTGCACCGTTGTGCTAGCTTGAGCGGTCACAAAATGCTTCGGAACGCTACCAAGCCCCGTTCCCACGAAGTTTTCGATCACGTACTCGACCCTAAAAAATCCTGCCCTTTCTAGCCGAACGTAGAAGCGTGGGCTGGGAAGTAGCTCCTCCATGAACCTGATCGTAGTCCCTTTGGGCACGAGGACAGGTTTAAGCTCCCATGTCATTTCGTCAGCCGACTTTCTGAATAGGAACGGTTTGAAGAACCGATTATTGGCAAGGTCGTCAAGCAGTTTTTCGGTGGGGTATGGCATCGCGTTGGGCGGCTCTATTCCCGCGCGCGCTTCTGCTGGGTAGCCCACATAAACGGTCAGGCTATTTCTTTCGATGCCATCAATTGACTTGAAAATGTAATACTGCAACAGTCTGCTTAGAAATGTGGGCGCGTCCTCCATGCTCACAGTCTCACCTTGCCAGGTTATTTGGCCATTGTCTTTCGTTTCCCTTGCCCAGAGTGGCACGGTTCCATTCCTCGCTAGCGAAGATAGGTTCCAGTATGTTTTGTGCAATGGGTCATCTGGGTTCTCGTCGGTTGGAATGGGCGGATGGTTCGGAGCCGTATCGAACGGAATCATTACAGCGAATTTGTCAGTTCTTTCAATTGGCGGCGGACTCTTCAGGAATGTCAGTATTTGATCCAATTTCTGATTTGTTTCTGGTGTTAAGGCCCCGGCGCCCCCCTCTTTTTGGAGTATTTGGTTTAGCAAGGAAACGACTTTCCCTGCCGTCGCTTTATCAAGGGAGGCGTTGCAGGTAAATCGTACGACACCTTGGTTTGAAAGAATGTTCGGGCTGCACGTGCCTGTCGAGTGAACTTCAGTGCTTGGAGAGGTCTGTTGCCCTAATACATTAGTTGCAAGCAGGAAAATGAACATACACAGAAATTTCATTGTTTCTGGCTCTCTGCGTTCTTTCTGCGCTTTTGCTCTTGGGTATTTGACTGTTGGTTCTCGATCGTGACATTGCCGCGGTTATCGACAACATTAGGACTCTGGTCGCCTGACGATTTGATGTGAACAGTGGGAGTGGGGGCAGCCCGAGGGAGAAGACTGAGAACTCCGAAACATATGGTTACAAGTAACGAGGCCGCACCGATGCAGAAGGCGGTTGCTTGGCTTCGAGTAAGGGAGCGCCATTTGGCTCGCAACCCGTGTGAGTGCTGCCAACAGAAATTGAGCCCAGCGGGTATTTTTCGTTTACAGCTTTCACCATCCTGTTTCTCAAATTGGCAAGTGGTAGAGTTCATCTCATTCGTCTGAACGCACCGTCAATCTTACTCCGAAGTCGGGCCCCCAATTTATCCAATGGCCAGCGGCGAAGCGCTGCACCACCCAAAAACAAGTGGACGCCGAGTTCTATTCGCCGGGAAGTCACGGGGAGAATTCCCTGACGCTTCTGAGGTGGTGAAGACGCGCAGGGGTCCTTCGACTCCGCAGAGTCTTCACTTCGTGAAGTCCCTGCTGCGCTCAGGATGACAGAGTAAGGAGCAGGATGACAGAGTTCGGGATGACAGAGTTGAGGAGGATGACAAATCGTAATCAGTGAGACGCTTTATAATAGAAAGATTCGGTAGCGAGTTTTGATCCATCTGTAGTGCCAGGGGAAGATGTCGACAGAAAGCATAGTGGTTCGTGGGGCCCGGGTTCACAACCTCAAAAACATTGATTTTGAGATCGCGCACAACGCTCTGACTGTGGTGACGGGCGTGTCCGGTTCGGGGAAATCTTCGCTTGCCTTCGACACGATTTATGCCGAGGGGCAGCGGCGGTATGTTGAGTCGCTTTCGGCGTATGCGCGGCAGTTTCTGGAGCGGATTGAGAAGCCGGACGTCGACCTGATCGACGGCATCGCGCCGGCGGTTGCGATCAAGCAGAAGAACTCGACGCGGAATCCTCGATCGACGGTGGCCACGGCGACCGAGATCTTTGATTATTTGCGGCTGCTGTTTGCGCGCGTGGGGCGGACTTATTGTCTAGCGTGTGGCGTGGAAGTGAAGAAGGATACGGTCGACGAGGTTGCGGATCGGCTGCTGGCTTTGGGTGAGGGGACGCGGCTCAATGTGTTCTTTCCGATTCAGAGTCTGGCGCCGGTGGTGGAAGAGAAGACCGCCAAGAAGCCACGCGCCAAGAAAAAAGCGGCGCTGCGGCGATAAGCCGGCGCCGGTTGCGATTTCTGATGCGATGAGGGAGCGGCTGTTCGATCTGCGAAAACGTGGGTTTAACCGGCTGATTCAGAACGGGCAGGTCTTTGAATTTTCCACTCCGGAATCGCTGCTCGACATTAATTTTTCAGAGCCGGTTTTTGGGCTGGTCGACCGGCTGGTGGTCGCGGCCGACCAGCGGGCGCGCATTGTCGATGCGGTCGAGATTGGATATCGGGAAGCGGGCGAAGTGATTTTCGAAACCGCTCCGCGCGATGGCGAGCAGGAGTCATTCCAGCGATTCCGCTTTTCGCAGCGCTTCGAGTGCAAGAACGACGGCACGCGTTACGACGAGCCGGAGCCTCGGCTGTTTTCGTTCAACAATCCTTACGGGGCCTGTCCCAAGTGCCAGGGGTTTGGCAACACGATCGATTTCGATCTCGATCTGGTGATTCCTGACAAAGGAAAGACGATCAACGAAGGCGCGGTCGAGCCCTGGACCAAGCCGAAATATCGACCTCTGTTTACCGAACTGAAGCGCTTTGCCAAACAGGCGGGGATCCCGTTGGATGTGCCGTGGTACGAACTCGAACCTGAGCAGCAGAAGACAGATCACCGATGGCGACGGCGAATTTGGCGGCGTCCGGGGATTCTTTCAGTATCTGGAGCGCAAGAAATATAAGCTGCACGTTCGGGTTTTTCTCAGCCGCTATCGCGGTTATTCGCTCTGTTCATCGTGTAGCGGGACCCGGCTTCGCGTGGAAGCGCGGCAGGTGAAGATCAATGGCAAGAATATCTGCCAGGTTTGCAGTATGACGGTCGAAGAGGCTGCGCGCTTCTTTGACGGGCTGACGCTGACTCCGCAGCAAGCTGAGATTGCGGAGAAGCTTCTGATTGAACTGAAGGAGCGGCTGCGTTTTCTGAACGAAGTGGGGCTGGAATATTTGACACTGGACCGGTTGTCTTCGACATTGTCAGGCGGCGAGGCGCAGCGGATTCAGCTGGCGACATCGCTTGGGTCGCGACTGGTGGGCACGCTCTACGTTTTGGACGAGCCTTCGATCGGGCTGCACAGCCGCGACACACACCGGCTGATCAAGATCCTGCACGATTTGCGCGATCTGGGAAATACGATTCTTGTGGTGGAGCACGATCCCGACATCATGCGGGCGGCCGACCACATTCTCGATCTCGGCCCCGGAGCCGGGGAAAATGGCGGGAAGGTTGTGGGCTCGGGAACTTTTGCCGAGATCGTCAAGATGCCGCATTCGCTGACGGGACGCTACCTCGGCGACGAATTGCATATTCAGATTCCGACGAAACGGCGGCAACCGGGTCCGCATAAGATTCAAATCACCGGAGCGCGGGCACACAACCTCAAGCGGATCGATCTTGAGATTCCGCTGAACATGCTGGTCGCGATCACGGGCGTATCGGGCTCGGGGAAATCTTCGCTGCTGCATGACGTTCTTTATCAGGCGTTGGCGACGGCCAAGCGGCAGACGAATGGCGCGGGCCCGGCGGCGGTTCTGTGGGACAGCATTGAAGGCGAAGATTATCTCGACGAAGTTGTGCTGGTGGATCAGTCTCCGATTGGGCGGACGCCGCGGTCGAATCCGGTGACGTATATCAAGGCGTTCGACATTATCCGCGAATTGTTTGCTTCGCTGCCTGAGGCGAAAAAGCGCGGCTTCCCTGCCGGACACTTTTCCTTCAACGTGCCGGGCGGACGTTGCGAGAACTGCCAGGGAGATGGAACGGTTACGGTCGAAATGCAGTTTCTGGCGGACGTGGAGTTGATCTGCGACGAGTGCAAGGGGACGCGCTATAAGCCGCAGGTGCTGGACATTCATTACAAGGGCAAGAACATCCACGAGGTGTTGAACCTGACGATTCGCGAGGCGCTGAAGTTTTTTGCCGAGGCTCCGCGGCTGACGGAAAAATTGCGCGTGCTCGATGAAGTAGGGCTTGGATATCTGCGGCTGGGGCAATCGGCGACGACGCTTTCTGGAGGCGAGGCGCAGCGCATGAAGCTGGCAGCGCATCTGCAACCGGGTGCGCGAGCGGTGAGCCGCATGGGTGAGGGCGGGGACGGCGTTAAGAGAAAACGCCGCATGCTCTATATTTTCGACGAGCCGACGACCGGATTGCACTTTGACGATGTCAGCAAACTGCTTTCAGCGTTCCGGCGGCTGATCGATGCCGGGGGATCGATTGTCGTGATCGAACACAATCTTGAGGTCATCAAAACCGCCGATTGGGTCATCGATCTCGGTCCCGAGGGTGGTGCGCGCGGCGGGAATCTGGTCGGGGTTGGGCCTCCTGAGGCGATTGCGGAGTTGAAGAATTCTTATACTGGACAATATTTGAAGCAGGTTTTGAACGGGAGCGGCGTAGAGTCAGCGCGCGGGTAGAATAGTTCGGACGGTTATGAAGGGCCCGCTCCATCGCGCGATGCTGGTTGTTGTTTGCCTTGTCTGCGTTTGCGCTTTTTGCGGCGCGGCTCTCGCGCAAAACCACGTTACCGTCCGCCATCATAGGGAAATTGTTGATGCACAGCCTCCGGAGATTGCGCAGGCGGAAGACGCCATCCAGAAGAATGATTTTGCCGGCGCGGAAACTTTGTTGCGCAAGGCCCTCGATACTGATCCCAAAAATTATCAAGCGTTGTTCGATCTGGGATTCGTTCTCAATCGCCTGAACCGGACCGATGAATCGATCGCGGCCTATCGTAAGTCGGTGGCTGCCAAGCCTGATGTTTTTGAATCGAATCTGAATCTTGGGCTGATGCTGGCGCGCTCGAATGATCCCGAAGCCGAGCAATTTTTGCGGGCGGCGACAACTTTGAAGCCGACGGCAAGTTCCGCTAGCGAACAGGCCGAAGGGAAAGAGCGCGCGTGGCTGGCGATTGCGCACCTGGTCGAAACCAAGAAACCCGAAGACGCGCTCGCGGCGTATCAGAAGGCGGCGGAACTTACGCCGAAGGATGCGGAGCCGCATCTCTCCGCCGGATTGCTGCACGAGCGGCAAAAGGAATTTCCTGCGGCGGAAGCAGAGTACAAACAGGTGCTGGCGCTCGATCCGGGTTCGACAGAAGCTACGATTGGACTAGCCAACATTGAGATGAAGTCCGGGCACGCGGCTGATGCCGAGCCTTTGTTGCGGCGGCTGGCCGCGGAACGGCCGAACGATGCCGGCATTCATCTGCAACTGGGGCGCATGCTGGCGGCGCAGGGGAAGACGGACGATGCGCTCGCGGAAATGCAGGCGGGGGCTAAGCTCGCTCCCGGAGATGCCGATGCGCAGCGCGATGTTGCTGAACTTCTGGTGGACGGCAAGAAATTTCCCGAAGCGGAGGCAATCTATCAGAATCTCGTGACGTTGCATGCGAATGATGCCGAGCTGCACCAAAGATTGGGCGAGGTGCTGCTGAAGGAGCGCAATTTTGGTCCAGCGGAGGAGGAGTTTTTGAAGGCGGTCAAGATCAAGCCCGACCTTGGAGTCGCCTATGGCAGCCTGGCGGTTGCGGCCAACGAGACGGAGAACTACGGGCTGACGATCAAGGCGCTGGAAGTCCGCGCCAAGCTGTTGCCGGAGACGCCGGTCAGTTATTTTCTGCGCGCGACGGCGCTCGATCATCTGAAGAACTATCCTGAGGCGGCGCGGTATTATCACCTTTTTCTGGATGCGTCGAACGGCAAGGATCCGAACGACGAGTGGAAGGCGCGGCATCGCCTGGTCTGGATCGAAGCGAGGAAGCATTGACCGTGATTCGCAAGCTCGGCGTGGCCGCATTATTTAGCGGGATGCTGGTCTTGCTTTTTTGTGTCTTCGGCACGGCTAAAGACGAAAGCGTCGAAGACCTGAAGGCTCGCGTGGCCAATGCGCATCCAGAGGATTTGCCTGAACTCTGCATACAGATCGCGCGGCAACAACTGCGCAACGCCGACAAGCTGTATACAGAGGGCAACGTGGAGAAGGCGAACGAAGCGGTCGCCGACATCGTCACCTATTCCGAGAAAGCACGCGACGCCGCAACCAAGACCAAGAAGCATCTAAAGAATGTGGAGATCGACGTCAGAAAAATGGCGGACAAGCTGCGCGATGTGAAACGCACGCTGGCTTTCGACGATCAGGCACCGGTCGATAAGGCGATCCACGATCTCGAGGACGTGCGCACGACACTGCTGGAAGCGATGTTTGCCAAAGACAAGAAGGGAAAGAAATAGAAATGAAGAGCGGCAGACGTTGGAGTATCAGCGGCGGACTGGGCTTTTTGCTGGTTGTGCAGCTATGTCTTTCGCTCTGGGCCGAGCGCCGTCGCGATCCGCTGAATCCGGAGGAGATCGACCAGCTTCGCGATGCCATGCTCGAGCCGGAAACGCGCCTGAAGCTTTACGTTACGTTTGCACGCGATCGCATGACGAAGCTAGAACAGATGCGGAGCGATCCGAAAGCGACCGACCGCGCCCACCAGACGCACGACATGCTGGAAGATTTCCTCGCCGTCTATGACGAACTGAACGACAACATCGATATGTACGTAGGGCGTAAGGACGATATTCGCAAGCCGATGAAAGTTGTGATCGAGGCAGACACGGAATTTCAGTCGAAACTGCGCGCCATCAGCAACGCCGCAAATACCAGTCCCGCGGAAGTCAGTCAATATGAGTTTCTGCTCAAAGACGCGCTCGAAACGGTTGATTCCAGCGCCGACGACCATCGCAAGACAGTGGCCGAGGTCGAGGACTACGTGAAGAAGAAAAAGAAAACGAAATCAAACTGACGGAAGCGGTTCGAGCGGGAACAAGACAGATCGGCCAAGTCCGGAAATTCGGCTTGAGTGACGACGCGAATTTATTTGCTCGGTCGGGCGACGGGGATGGCCTGAACGCGCGCCCCCCAGCGGCTAAAGCCGCGTCTATAGCGGGCTTTGGCGGCACGGCTGAAAGCCATGCCCTTTCAAAGCGCCCTTTCAAAACGGTTCGCGATTCGCCTTAACCGTAGGTTCCCTACGGAAGTTTCCCAGGACGGTGCCTGAGTTTTGACCGACGGCTGCCTGGTGAATGCGGGCGGCTGCTGTCGTGCTAATCTTCCTTCAAGGTGTCTCCGAAGCTCGCCGAGATTTTTCACGCAGCCTACAGCGAACTGCGTCCGCGCACGCCTGCTCCGCCGATGCACGTTCGTTTCTATCCATTTGTTTCGATCAACAACACCATTCGGCTGCGCGATGGAGAGCTGTACGTGCGTCTCAGTGACCTGCTCGAAGGCGCTCCTGACGCGGTGTTGCAGGCGATCGCGCACATCCTGCTGGCCAAGCTTTATAGGAAGCCGGTCGATCGCGCCGTTAGCGCGCGCTACCGCCGCTACATCGGCGGGCAGGACGTCACCGCGAAGGCGCGCCTGGTCCGGCAGATCCGGGGGCGCAAACATATCCGCTCTGCCCGCGGACATCACTATCATCTGGAAGAAATTTTTGACGACCTCAACCAGCGGTTCTTTCACGGGTTGATGGGGCGTCCGCAACTGACGTGGAGCAGAAATCACGCCCGCAGCAGCCTGGGGCACTACGATCCCGCGCACAATGCGATTGTCATCAGCCGCATCTTCGATCATCCGCGCGTGCCGCGATATGCGGTCGAGTACATTCTCTACCACGAGATGCTGCACCTTAAGCACCCGGTCAAGCTGCGTGGGAGCAGACGGTGCGTGCACTCACGGGAGTTCGTAGCCGAGGAAAACTTATTCCCAGAAGTTGCGTCTGCAAAAAAGTTCTTGCGGATCATCTAAGCACATAGAGAGTCATTGGTTTGTCAATGAGTACTGTGCAGAGACTAAGGTAGTAATCGCGAGAGCACCCGTATACTGTCTGAAATGGACGGCCTTTTCGATCTATCAAAGCTTTCCTTCGATGAATTCGTCAGTCTTTTTTTCGATCATGACACAGCCACCGAGGAGTATTGGTATAAGGATCCTGATTTCGCAAATATCAGCGATTTCGATGACGAGGGTGTTAATTCTCCAGCCGTGGTCGTTGAACACATGACCCGGCTGTTCACGAACTTCGCGAATGTAGTCTCGAAGTTTTCTCTTCCGCAGATAAACTCCGCGGTATGGGCCATGTTCACGTACGGCGCTTTTCGTTTGCAGAAACATCTCTGGCTGTCATCAGTCCCTCTGATGCAGAGAACCAACTGCGTCCGTTCGATGTATTTCGTGTATTCCGATTTTGTGGCGAAATCTACGGTTCCCGTTATGGAGAATTGCTTTGATATGTGGTGGGACTTCGTTGGCCAGGGGTTTTGGGAACACTTGCTCATCGAAAACGTGAAAGAGGGCGACGTAGGAGCTCTGAACGAAGAACAAAAGACGTTGTTGGACGCCTTGTTAGAGACTCTGACGAGAATCTTGGCCCTGCCCGACAAAAGAACGCAGGGGTATGCATTGCACGGTCTGGGCCACCTGCACCACCCTGGTGTGAGAGAGACGGTGCAGCGGTTCTTAGACGAGCATCGTCATGAATTGCCTCCTGACGGCATCCAATGGGTGGAGATGTGTAGGGATGGCACGGTGATGTGACGCTGGGTTCCCCAAACATCGCGCTCTTTGCGATGTGTGGGTGCACTCTCCACCGATTGCAGTAATCTGCTGAAGGAAAACCCGAACCGCTTGGGTCCGGGTCTTGGGAGCTTCATAACCTGTCCAGTTACAGGGAAATTATCGCCAGCCCAGTCCTTTAAGTCCACATTACTGAAGGGGACTATCGGCGGCCCTAAGATTTCAGCCGCTCTTTGTCGCTCGGAGCCGCAATACCGAGAAACACCATCACTGCACGATTCAGGCGGACAACATCTTCGTCAGCCAGGCGGCCGACGCGCGCGCCGATCCTTGCCTTAGGAACGGTCGTGATCTTATCCACCATCAGCCGGCAAACAGCGCGCAGCCCGTTACTCTCGCTTGGCTCGACCGCCGGCCGAAATAAAGGAGCATCGGTTGGATCGGTCGTGAACGCGCAGATCGTAATCGACTCCGTCTTGTCGAATCGGTCGTCTTGCAGAATCACAACCGGACGAGGCTTCGCGGCGTAACCCTTCCCGCCCGCGACGGTCCAAATCTCACCGCGCTTCACTTCTCACTCCATTCTCCGCTCCCATCCGAGATCGAATCGATAAACTCCAGGTCTTGCCTGGCGTGGGCGCTCTTGGCAACCGCGAGGGATTGCTTGTGCGCCTCGGTAACGAATGCAGGCGAGCGCATATCCGGAACCCAAATCTGAATTGGGCGCAGCCCTTGTTGGCGCAAACGCTTGCGATGGGCTTGAACTTTGTCTCGGGACGATTTGGCTTGCGCTCGTGGGCTCATTTGGCCTTTACCTCCGGTTACATGTAACCTATCATCACTGCGTCCCGCTATCCAAGTCTCTCTTGGTCACGGCTAGAACCCCCCGTTTAATGCGCGCATTCCCCGCGTGATGCAGATCACAACCGTCCGTGATTCCACGCGTTGACCCGCCCCGGTCAAAACCGTATCCTATTGATATTGAAATTGAATTTCATTTTCAATTAGAACGGCATCTACCTTATGCTCCAGGCATTCATCATCACGCTGCGCGAAGGGGTTGAGGCCGCGCTTATTGTCGGCATCACGCTCGCGTATCTCGCCAAGATCGGGCGCAACGATCTGCGCAAGTCGGTCTACGCCGCCCTGGCTGCGGCTTTTGCCGGATCGATTGGCATGGCGGTCCTACTCTCTCGGCTCAAGTGGAACGAAGACATCTTTGAAGGCTGGGTCATGCTGGTGGCGGCGGTGTTTGTTGTCACCATGATCGTCTTCATGATGAAGACAGGCCGCAAGCTCAAGGGCGAGATCGAAGGCAAGATCGGCCTCTTCGCCCGCGAGGATGCATGGATCGGGCTCTTTCTTTTTGTATTTCTGATGGTGCTGCGCGAGGGCGTCGAGACGGTGCTGATCCTCTCGGCGGTCAGCCTGAACTCGACCGAATTGATGAGCTTCATCGGCACGCTGCTGGGCGTGATCGTTGCCGTGCTGTTTGGCGTGATGTTCGTCAAGGGCAGCGTCAAGATCAACTTGCAGAAGTTCTTTAAGGTTACGACCGCGATTCTTTTCCTGGTGGCGGCGCAACTGGTGATCTCGGGCCTGCACGAGCTTTCGGAAAATGGCGTGCTTCCGTCTTCGCGCCAGGAGATGGCGGTGGTTGGGCCGATCGTCAGGAACGACATTTTCTTCTTCATCACGATCGTCGCTCTGGCTGCGCTGATGGTGTTGTTTGAAATGAAGAGTCGCCAGCCAGGGGCGCTGCCGGAATCGGGCGCCGCCCGCCGCAAAGCGCTGTGGACGGCGCGCCGGGAACGGCTGTGGATGACTTCTGTTTATGCCTTTTCGTTTGTTTTTATCGTCATGATCACGGCGAGTTTCATTTATGAGAAGAGCGCCAGCGCGCTTTCTCCCGCTGAAGAAGTGACGTTCGTCGACGGCAAGGTTTCGATCCCGCTGAAGCAAGTTTACGACGGCGAACTGCACCGCTTTGAGGCGAAAGAGGGCGGACTGGAAGTCCGTTTCTGGCTCTACCAGAAGCCGGATGGAAAAATTGCGACCCTGTTTGATGCCTGCGAAATCTGCGGCGCGCAGGGCTTCTATAAGGGAGCGCAGGGCGTGATCTGCAAGAACTGCGCGGCTCCGATCAATCCGCAATCGGTCGGCATGCCCGGCGGATGCAATCCGATTCCGCTGAAGGCGCAGGTCACCGATGACGCGGTAATTGTTTCCGAGGCCGACGTCGCGGCGGGCCGGCACTACTTCGAGCAAAAATAATGTTTCCTCGCATCGTCTACGAATCGTTTCGCCGGCAGGCGCGCCGCAAACTTCTCGCAGGCATCGCGATCACACTGGGCGTGGCGGTCGCGACCGCGATGATCGCTGTCGCCACCGACATCGGCGACAAGATTAACCGTGAGTTGCGCAGCTACGGCGCGAATTTGATGGTGACTCCGCAGGAAGACACGCTGGATATCGAAGTTGGCGGCGTCAACCTGAAGCCTCCGAGCGATGGCGCGTTTCTGGACGAGGCAGACCTGCCGAAGATTCGGGGAACGTTCTGGCACAACAATATTGTCGGGTTTTCTCCGATGCTGCCGGTTACGGTTCGGGTGGGCGCGGGTGACGCGAAAGACGTGACTCTGCTGGGCACTTACTTCAACAAATCAATCCACTTCGGCAAAGAGGATTTCAAGACGGGCGTGAAGATCACGCATCCCTGGTGGAGCGTTGTTGGCGCATGGCCAGACGACAATTCAGAGAACATTCTGATCGGTGAGCGGCTCGGGGCAAAGCTTGGAGTGCGGGCGGGAGACAAGCTGAATATCGGCAGTCGCCAGTTGACGATCTCGGGCGTCCTGTCGACGGGTGGCGCAGAAGATGAGGAGATCGTCGCTCCATTGGCGCTGGCGCAGAAGATTCTTGGCAAGCCGGGAGCCGTACGCCGCGTCTATGTCAGCGCGATGACTAAGCCACAGGACGCGCTTGCGATCCGCGATCCGAAGACAATGAGTCCTGAACTTTACGATCGCTGGTATTGCTCTCCGTATGTGCAGTCGATCGCGTATCAGTTGCAGGAAGTGATTCCGCATTCGCATGCGGAGCAGATTCGGCAGGTCGCGCAAAACGAAGGCACAGTGCTTTCGCGGATCAAGGGACTGATGCTGCTGATCACGCTGGCCGCGCTTTTCGCGTCGGCGTTGGCGGTGTCGGCGGCGATGGCGACTGCCATTTTTGAGCGCCGCGTTGAAGTCGGCTTGATGAAGGCACTCGGCGCGGGCAATGTTACGGTTTCAGCGTTCTTTTTTGCCGAGGCGCTGCTGCTGGCGCTGGTCGGAGGGGTGGTCGGGTTTGCGGCGGGAACACTGCTCGCGCACCAGATTGGGCGGTCGATTTTTGCCGCGCAAATTTCGGTCGAACCGGTGCTGTTCCCGATTGTTTTGGCAGTCGCCGTGATTGTCACCTTCGCGGGGAGCGCGTCCGCGATACAGCGGGCAGTGAAGTTCGATCCTGTATTCGCGTTGCGAGGTGAAGCGTGAGTACGCTTCTCAGTCCGGAACAGGTCGCGAGTCGACGCGCGACAGCGCCACACGTTTCGATGTTTGCGCGCATGCTTTTTCGGGCCGCCGTTCTGCGCCGAAGACGGGCGGCAGCGGCGCTGTTGGCGATGGTCGTCGCCGCCGCGGTAGCGACCGCGATGATGAATCTCTACGTTGACGCGCAGGCCAAATTGCGCAACGAGTTCCGCAACTACGGCGCGAACGTGGTGATCGTTGCCAAAGACGGCGCGTCGCTGCCCTCCGACGCTGCGGCGAAAGTTGAATCGACGGTCGGCGGGAGCACGCTGGCTGTTCCTTTCTCTTACGCCGTCGCGCGAACAAAAGATGGACAGTCCGTGGTGGTTGTGGGAACGGACTTCGCGCGCGCCCGCCAGTTGAATCGTTGGTGGAAGGTGAGCCATTGGCCAGAACTACCGCAGGACGCCCTCATCGGCATGCGCGCGGCGGCTGTGGTCAGTCCCAATCGGCAGCCGTTTGAACTCAGCTTTCAAGGAAAGACCATCGAACTAACTCCGGCGGGGATGTTGCAGACCGGGGCGAGCGAGGACAGCCGCATCTATCTCGACCAAAAAGCATTCCAGAACTGGACGGGCATCGCGCCGTCAACGATTGAAGTGGGTATCGGCGGGACGGCCGCGGAAGTTGAAGCCTCGATGCATCGACTCTCGGAGCTACTGCCCGGCGCCGAAATTCGCCCGGTGCGGCAGATTATGGAAGGCGAAGCCAATGTCCTGAACAAGACACGCGCCACGGTTTACGCGGCAGCTACGTTGGTGGTTCTGACGTCGGCGTTATGCGTGCTGGCGACGCTGATCGGATGGGTATTCGACCGGCGGCGCGACTTTGCGCTGATGAAGGCGCTCGGAGCGCCGGAAGGATTGATCAACGGGTTTTTCGCTGCGGAAGCGGCGGCGCTCGGAGTGGTCGGTGCAATCCTGGGATTTTTTATTGGCATCGGCGTTGCGGCCTGGATCGGTCGCGCCAACTTCAACGCGCCGGTTATGCCGCGCTTTAGCGTGTTCCCTTATGTGCTGGCGGGAAGTATCATCGTCGCGTTGATTTCGGCGATTGTGCCGATCGGCATGCTCCGACGAGTCGAACCCGCTATCATTTTGAGGGGGGATTAGAGGCCAGCGATGATTCGACTCAACAATGTCACGAAGAGCTACCCGGCGCGCGCAGAGGAAAACAGCGGCGGGGCAAGCCTGATCAAGGCTCTCGACGACGTCTCTCTGGAGATTGCACCCGGCGAGTGGGTGGCGATGATGGGGCCTTCGGGTTCAGGCAAGAGCACGATGGTGAATCTGATCGGATGCCTCGACCGGCCCACGAGCGGCGAGATTTGGCTCGATGGACAAAACGTCGCGAGCCTCAGCGCTTCTGACCTCAATCATGTTCGTGCCGAAACCGTGGGATTTGTTTTTCAGCATTTTCACATGATCCCGTATCTCACGGCGGTTGAGAATGTGATGCTGGCGCAGTATTTCCATAGCATGACAGACGAAAAAGAGGCTCTCGATGCGCTCGATCGCGTGGGACTTAAAGACCGCGCCGGGCACCTGCCATCGCAGCTTTCAGGCGGCGAACAGCAGCGAGTTTGCATTGCGCGAGCATTGATCAATGATCCGAAGATCGTTTTGGCGGATGAACCGACAGGCAATCTCGACGCGGCGAACGAAGAAATTGTCCTGCGGTTGCTGCGCGAACTGCACCAGCAGGGGCGGACGATCGTCATGGTCACGCACGACCCGGTGGTGGCGCGACTGGCCGACCGCCGCATTGAACTGCATCACGGCAAAATCGCGGCGCAGGAAGTTTTCGCGATGGCCGACGAAGAGCAGTTCGACGAAGTGCTGGAAGAATTATTTGCCCTGGAAGAGCATGGCGAAATCGCCGAGATCGAGCGCATGGAAGTTCACGGGGCTCTGCCGGTATCGATCGCGGTGGAAAAAATGGCGGCGATGGGATTGGTATCGACGCGGCCGCATCCTCCCGAACTGCACGATCACAAGCCCTTTGTGAACCCATGCCACGACGCGCTCAAGCCGTCGGGAGTTTCGACCGGAGACGGCTCGGCAATCGTCGAATTGACGCGGCGGGGGTACCAGCGCGCCGCCGATATCATTCGCCGCCATCGGCTGGCGGAGCGACTCTTTACCGACTCGCTCGCGATGGATAGCGAAACTGAAATCGAGCAGCAGGCGTGCAAGTTTGAGCACATTCTGTCGGCAGAGGCGACCGACAAAATCTGCGCCTTCCTTGGCCATCCCGCAACATGTCCGCACGGATCGCCGATTCCTCCGGGGCCGTGCTGTGGGAGAAAACCTGTTTCGACGCGCGTTTCCGCCGTCAGTGAAGCGACGCGTTAGCGTCCCGTCTGGGCTGCTTTGTACATGGCGTCCATCAAATCCTGCGAATGGCCGTCGTAATCGGCGCTCAGTTCCCACATAAAGACTCCGCCAAAACCCCGCTGATCGAGAATGTAGCGGGTCTTGCGATTGGTGGAAGCGGGATCGTCGTAGGTAATAAATCCGGGCAAAGTTGAGTTTATGAGATAGGGAGCTTTGGCGGTTTCGTCATATTGCCTGACCCAACCCTGACGATTGATCAGCGGTTTGATATTGGGGCCGTAGTTCTGTTCGTTTACGCTGCAAGTGCTGCAAGCGGCCCAAAGCGCACTGACGCCGTCGAATTCATATCCATAGAAAGCGGTGCCGATGTTCATTTCGGCTGGAGACACGCCATAGACGTTCTGGTAAAGGTCCATGGAAGTCTTCAGGCTGCCGGCCTGGATGGGGTCATTGGGGTCCTGAAGCAGGGGTGAGTTGAGTCCGGCATAGCCAGCCCACGACCCGGTGTCATCGTAGGTTTCAACGTTCATGAAGTCGAGATACGGCGCCAGCGCGGGAATGTCGAAACCGCGCCCATAACCTCGAGGATCAGAGGGCGTGGCCATCGAGATCAGCCAGGGCGACGGCAATTCCGTGCGCAACTCCTGCATCAATGTGACGCAATCGGAAGAATCTTTTTCGTAAGGAATTTCCCAGTCGATGTCGACGCCGTCGTAGCCGTATTGCGTCAGAAACTGATGTACGTTTTGAACGAATGCGTGGCGATGGGCCTCGTTACGGGACATGGTATTGAAGCGCGGACCCTGAATTCCGTCACCGCCGCCGATTGAAACCATTACTTTGACGCCGGCCGCGTGCGCATTGGCGATCAAGGCCGGCTCAATAAATCCCTGGGGAATGATCAGATTGCCGTCGGCCTTGTCGGTGAGCAGCAAAAACGCGTGCGCGATATGGGTCAACTGGCTGTAAGGAATCTGGGCGGCCGAGTAAACGAACGGAGGGTTGTTGTATTTCGACCATTCCGGGTAGTAGCCGAGAATGCGCTTCGAAGGGGCTGCGGCTGTTTGTGCCGATGCGAGGCATGAGAACGAAACCAGCACTAAGAACAACAATGCAAGAAGAACCGGGAACGCACGAGAGGAAGCAACCTTCATGGTGAGGACTCCGCGGAAGAGCGGGCTTGGAATTCGATTTCGCCCACACTTTATTGAAACGATTTTATACCCGTATATTCGCAGCGTGCCAACGGATTTTTGCAGGGTGCGGCGGGAGCTTTCGAGGGAAACCTTACTTATTTTTTCCCAAAAAACTTGCCGAACCCCAAGCGAACCTGCACCGTATTCACTCCCGGATTGGGGACGGTGAGGCCGGCGTTCGAAATGTGCATGTAGCGGACATCGACCGACCAGGTATGATCTCCGAGAAAATACATACCGAAGGCTGCGCCCGAGGTGAAATTGATGGTGGAAGTGCCGAAGGGTACATCATGTGTGGTGAAGAGAGTGCCGCCGTTTAGTTCGATGAATGGGGCAACTTTTCCACGGGTAGCGAAGATCCAGCGGAAGTTGACGGGATTTACTCCAGCGCCGTAGGCAGTGTTCGCGGGTTGGAACACAACGAAGGCGGGTACGGCTTCGACTCCGAGTTCAAAGCGTCCGTTGAGAAATCCGGGGCCGTGAGGAGCGGTGAGGATCCAGCCGTAGCGGACGCCGGCGTTCCACACACTGGTGTCCTTGGTGCCGCCGGGAACGGAGCGTCCGCCGCCGGACCAGACCTGGAGTTCGCGACCACCCTCTTCGGGGCGGTCTTGAGTAAAACCCAGACTGGTTGCCAAAAGTGTGCAAAGAACGAAGCCGGCGCGGAGGATCGATCGGATCATAGTTGGGTCAAGGGTTGAGTCAGATGTTATGTTCAACGGCGAAACCGAACGATACGCGAATGCGAGCCAGGAAACAAATCAATATCTACAGGCCCAGACCGCCATCCACCGCCAAGATTTGGCCGGTAATGAACGAGGGAGCGGTGGCGAAGAACATCACGGCGGCGGCTATGTCGGCGGCTGACCCGCTGCGCTGCATCGGCGTTTGCTTTGCCGTCTTGCGCATGAAGGCCTTGGCCGCTTTCTCGCCTAAATCGATCATTCCGGGAGCAACCGCATTGACCGCAATCTCTGGCGCCAGCGCTTTGGCCATCACTTTGGTCAACATGTGGACGGCGGCTTTCGACGAGCAATAATGCGCATGCGTCGCCCAGGGACGCAATCCGCCGAGCGAGCCCATGTTCACGATGCGACCCATGCGTTTTCGCAAATACGGCACGGCTTCGCGTGACACGAGAAACGGGCCGCGCGTGTTGGAGGCGAAGATCGCGTCCCATTGCGCCACGGTGATCTTCTCGAATTCAACGGTCTCGTAATTGGCGGCGTTATTGACCAGCACGTCGATGCCCCCGAGATCCCGAGCTACTTCTTTCACCATTTCGCGGACGCTTTTTTCATCAGTGACGTCGCAGCGCACCGCCAGCGCTTCGTGGCAATGCTCGGCCAACTCGGCGATCACGGCTCGCGCCTCGCGGGCCGACTCGCGATAGGTGATGGCGACGTTCGCGCCGTTCTCGGCCGCCGCCAGCGCGATGGCGCGGCCCAGGCGCTTGGCCGCGCCCGTTACCAGCACCGTCTTGCCTAAGAGCGGTTTGGGATTGATGGTCATCGAGAGATTCTACCTCTTGGCGATATGCTAACTGGTTTTCGGTCACGTACTTTCGAGGAATCGGTTGTCTTGGAAACCTTGCACCGAAACTGCTACACTGCCTCGCATGCCGGAGCCTCGGGAAGTCGTCGTGTATTCCCGCAAGGGATGCCACCTCTGTGAAATCGTCAAAGAGAGCATCGTGAAGCTGCACAAGCGGGGCGGCTTTACGTGGCGTGAAATCGACGTCGACTCCGACGCTGAAATTCGACGACGCTATACCGACGAAGTCCCCGTAGTGTTTATCAATGGCCGCAAGGCGTTCAAGTACCGGATGGACGAGCAGGAGTTTCTACGCAAGCTGAGCGCCTGATTTTCCCGGTACAGTCTTTCCCGATACAATCTTTCCCGATGCAATCTTTCCCGACGCAATCGAGGCCGATGCTTCGCAGCAAGCTTTACGCCGACCCGGCGGGCCGTTTTGTCCACGATGTGGTTCTGGAAAGTTGCCAACGCAATGCCGGCAAGACGGCGCTGGTCGATACTTCATGCAATCGCCGTTTTACGTTTGCGGAGTATGGCAACCAGGTTGAAACCCTTGCCCGGGGCCTGGTTTCGGCAGGAATCAAGCCCGGAGAAGTGATCGCCATCTTCCTGCCGAATTCCTGGGAGTTCGCCATCACGTATCACGCGGCGACTCTGGCCGGAGCGATCCCGACGCTGCTCAATCCTTCGTATCGCGAGCGCGAGATACGGTATCAGTTGGAAAATTCCGGCGCAGCGTTCCTTGTCACCGACGGCCCGCTGCTTGAAAACGTAAATCTTGGCGGACTTCCCTCGCTGCGCCGGATCTTTACGACTCGCAATTCGCGAGCAGGATGCGAGGATTTCTCGACTCTGCTTTTGCCCACTTCCGCGCAATTTCCGAAACCTGACAAGAGCCCGCAAGAGACCGTCGCGGCGCTTCCCTACTCTAGTGGCACGACGGGGATGCCCAAGGGTGTCATGCTCTCGCACTACAACCTGGTCGCGAACGTTTATCAGACGGTCGGTCCGAATGCAGCGGAGCTTACGGCGGACGACGTGATTCTTTGTTTCCTGCCGCTCTATCACATCTATGGACTCTCGGTGGCCCTGACGCTTTCGCTGACGCTCGGTTCGACGTTGGTCCTGATGCCGCGCTTCGATGTGCAGAAGTTGTGCGCGCTGCTGACGACGGAAGGCATCACGATGATTCTGATGGTGCCGCCAGCCATCAACGCGCTTTGCCAGGCGGTCGAGGCAGGGATCTTTCCGAAGGAGCACAAGGTGCGCTGGATGAAATCTGGCGCTGCGCCGCTCGCTCCGGAACTGGCGCGGCGTATGACTGATCTCACAGGGATCATCGTCAATCAGGGATACGGAATGACGGAAGCCTCGCCGGTGACGCATGTTGGCCATAACTCACCGCCTGAGATGAATCGTCCGTCGTCGATCGGGCAACCTCTGGCGCTGACGGAGTGCCGCGTGGTGGACATCGAGGGTCGGGACGTGGCTCCGGGCCAGCCGGGCGAACTGGTGATGCGGGGTCCGCAATTTATGCTCGGCTACTGGAAAGATCCGCAGGCCACAGCAGCCGTGCTGCGAGATGGATGGTATTTTTCCGGCGACATCGTGCGAACGGACGCGGATGGGTTCTATTACGTACTCGATCGCAGTAAGGAAATGATCAAGTACAAAGGCTTTCCGGTGGCGCCTGCGGAGGTCGAAGCGCTGTTGCTCGAGCATCCCGCGGTGCGCGATTGCGGCGTGGTGGCCAAGCCCGATTTGGATGCAGGGGAAATTCCCTGTGCATTCGTTGTGCTGCGCGAAGGTTTCGCCGCGTCGGATGAGTTAGACAAAGAGCTTCGCTCGTTTGTTGCTGACCGGCTTGCTCATCATAAACAGCCGCGCGAGATTCGATTTGTCGATGCGGTGCCACGGACGGCCTCGGGGAAGATCCTGCGACGGGAACTGAGGAAGGTGTTTTAGCCGGTCGCGAAGATAATCCCGCATTGTAAAATGTCGTTACCCGCCATGACCCTCACCACTTTTGTTGCCAAATCCGCGTTTCGCAACAAGCGGCGCAGCCTGCTCACGGTCGCGAGCATCGCGTTTTCGCTGCTCCTGCTCTGCATCATGCTGTGCGTGTGGCGGAGTTTCTACATCGACAAGGGAGCGCCCGACTCGGCGCTGCGGATCATGACGCGGCACAAGGTTTCGCTGGCCAATTTTCTGCCGATTTACTATCGCGACAAAATTCGGACGGTTCCAGGTGTGGTGCATGTGGTGCCGATGACCTGGTTTGGCGGCAAGTATATTGACGACAAGCCGGAAAATTACTTTGCGCAATTTGCCACCGATCCGGATGAATACTTCGACGTAGCCGCGGACAAGATTATGCCTGCCGAGCAACTGGCCGCGTGGAAGCGCGACCGCGCGGGCTGTGTCGTCGATGTCGACCTGGCGAAGAAACACCACTGGAAGATTGGCGATCACGTCCCGCTCGAAGGAACGATTTTCCCGGCTAATCTTGATTTGACCATTCGCGGCATCTACACCATCGATCCGCCCTCGAGCAATCTCTACTTCCACACGAAATATCTGGAAGAATCGGTGGATTGGTTCAAAGATACGGCCGGCTTTTACTTCACTCGCGTCGACACGGCGGAGGACATGCCGATAGCGGCGCGTGCCATCGACGACATGTTCCATGGCAGTCCGGTTCCGACCAAGAGCGAGAGCGAACAGGCATTCAAGGCGGACTTCATCGCCACGCTCGGCAACGTGAAGGCGTTTATTCTGAGTATCTGCGGCGCAGTCGTCTTCACTACGCTACTGGTTTGCGCCAACACGATGGCTATGTCGATTCGCGAACGGACGCGGGAAGTAGCCGTCTTGCGCACACTTGGTTTCACGCAAGGAAACATCCTGAGACTTTTGCTGAGCGAGTCGATTGTGGTGGCGCTGATCGGCGGAACGGTCGGCGTCGCGCTCGGGAGCGTGCTCATCAAGGTTATCGCGCGGCCCGGAGTTGGCTTGCCGGTTTCGATGCACATGACGTGGGTCACAGGGTTGGTGGTGATGTTGGTTGCATCTCTCGTGGGACTGGTCAGCGGCGTGATTCCGTCCTATCGCGCCTCGAATCTGGGTATTGTTGATGCGCTGCGCTACATTGGATGAGGCCGAAGACATTGAGGCATTGAAACATTGAGTCATTGAATGATTGAAAATGACTAAATACCTCAATGACTCAATATCTCAATGAGCCGATGTTTTGCTACACTCGCTTCGCATGCGGACGGACATCCTGCCCCTTTGCGACCAGCATTTCCGCACCATGGAGCCTGCGCTGGCTCCCTATACCGCTGACTTTTCAATCGAATTCTTTCGCTGCACAGACAAGTTCTGTCACCGCTGCTTTGGCGAAAGGGTCGGCTACTCCACGCCCAAACGCGGAGATGCGCCGGTGCTCACACCCAATCAACCGACCTGCGACCGGCACGGACGACCCATGTTCATCATCAGCCTTGACCGGCAGCGTAATCATGTGACGTACGCGTGTCCGGAACCGGACTGTGCGGAGCGGGTGGTGCGGACGTGAGGCTGCGGGACTGCATCAACTCTTTTCAAACTTCTCAACTCTTCTTTTGAAACACGACCGCGACTTTGTCTTCGTAGACGATTAGCCAATCTTGCGGAACTAAGCGCAGCAGGTTGGCGAGGGTAGAACCGGCGGGCAGTAGTGCAATCCGAATCTGCCCTTCGATTTGCCCTCCTTGGAGTACGTCCTGCCATCCGCGCTCGCCGTGCATCAAGAGCAGATACCGGCGAATGCGATCGGAACCGTAGAGATCGTGACGGTCGTCAAGCACGACCTTGCGTTCCGGATACATGCGGTAGATGAGATAGCCTCCCCAGGCGTCGGTTGAAAAGACGGGAGGAGGCTGCTGGCCTTGCGATTCGGCTTCGTGCTCGAGGAAATCGACAGCCGCGGCCGGCATTTTTTCTGGATCGAACCTGGCATGAATGAGCTGTCGCGAGCCGAGCCATCCGCCCTGGAGGCAGATCGCCAAAGCAAACGCTGTCGCAGCCAGCGGCCATAAATGGCCGGTCAGTTGCATTTCCTGCGCACTCATGCGATCGGAGAAATTTGAGATTCGCAACGCGACGCTGCGCAGCCATCGCCACGCCCCGGGGCTCTTCGCAAGCGACACGAAGCTTGCCCACAGGATGGGTCCGGCGATCAGCGCCAGAAGCATCGACGAAATCGGAAGATTGCGCGATGAATAGAATCCGGCATAGACCGCGAACAGCAGCACAAGCAGATTGCTGAGCCGCAATTTTCGACGGGTTCCGGGCGCTGCGGCGACGAACGAGATCAACACCAGGAGCAGGAGGAGGACAAAGCAACGCTGCGCCCATCCGTGAAAATCGGGGGAGTGAAACTCGTCGATGTGGTCCATCAGGTAGCCATCGCGCAGGTAGTGGAAGATGTGGACATGGAGACGCCACCCGAAAGGATTTACGAGCGTCGCGAGCGCAGAGATGAGCCACGCCACGGCCATGGCTCGCGCTCTGCGTGCCGCGCGAATCGCAGCGAATGCATCTTTTGTGTGAACGCTCTCGACGAACGCGGCCACGATATAGACGGCGAGAAGCGCCATGCCGAACAGCCATCCGCCATGCAGATTCACCCAAAGCAGCATCGATGCGGGAAAGAACCATCGTAGCCATGGCAGCCATCGCGGCGCGTTTCGCTGATCCGACAACTCCCAATGTTCGAGGGCGACAAACCAAAGCAACGAAAATAGCCAGCTTACGATGTGTGGGCGGGCATACAAATGAATGGCCGCAGCAGCCTCTGCCAGCAGCATGAGGACGATTGCCAGCAAGAGCCCTGTCCCGCGCTGGACCAGCTGCGACAACAGGATCATGAAGGTCGTCGCCACAAGAGCGGCGCACAACCAGACCACTCCGTTCAAACCGCAGGCGTGGTGCAAGATCCCGAGGAACAGGTCGTAGAGCCACTCCCAGGCGAACCACGGCTGACCTTGCATCGTCGACGAAAACGGATCGGTGCGGGGAACCGAGTGCGTCTGGAGAATCAGCTCGCCGGTTCGGATGTGCCATCCGATATCGGGATCGGCTAGGGGCCGATTGGACAAGGGACCCGACAGCAGCGACCAGAAAAGGAAAATGAAAATCAGATCACGAACCGACGGCATAAGAAAACGCAATGCTCGGGAAGCTGGCTCCGTCGGCGGCATCACCATGAGAAACAGCAGTGTATCGGGTTTCAACCCAAGGCAGGGTTTCAAAGTTTGAACCGAAAAGGACGGGGCAGCAATCTCTATACTAGATGGCGAACTCGATGCCGAAAGACGCCAAGCTGCCGAAGGTGGTGATCGTGGGTGCCGGTTTTGCCGGGCTCACGGCGGCGCAACGGATCGCGCGGCTGCCCGTGCAAGTGACTGTCATTGACCGCAGAAATCACCACACCTTTCAACCACTGCTCTACCAGGTCGCGACCGCTGGACTGTCTCCGGGAGAAATTGCCGCGCCGATTCGTTGGATTCTGCGAGCGCATCCAAATGTTGAAGTATTGCTTGAAGAAGTCGTCGATTTCAACCTGGAACAAAAGAAGGTCATCACCAAGGAACAAGCGCAAGGTTATGACTATGATTTTCTGATCGTCGCCTCTGGCGCTACACACGCTTATTTTGGACATCAGGAATGGGAGCCGCTCGCTCCCGGACTCAAAACCATTGAAGACGCGCTGGAAATCCGCCGCCGGGTTCTGCTGGCGTTTGAATTGGCTGAGCGGCAAAGGGCCGATGGGGCGGCCAGCCTTCCGCTGCAGTTCGTAGTCATCGGAGCTGGCCCCACCGGAGTCGAGCTTGCTGGCACTCTGGCTGAGATCGCGCGGCACGCGATGAATCACGAGTTTCGCAAGATCGATCCCAGGCAGGCGAAGATTCTGTTGATCGAAGGCGGTCCGCGCGTGCTCGCCACCTATTCGGAGGAACTCTCGCGTAAAGCCGAAGAACAATTGCAGCGTCTGGGAGTCGAGGTGCGTACGTCGCACATGGTCAACCGGGTGGAACCGGGAGCGGTTTGGGTGGGCGACGAAAAGATTCCCGCCGCTGTGACGCTGTGGGCCGCCGGGGTCGCAGCGTCGCCTTTGGGGAAGATGCTGGGCGTTCCCGTGGACCGTGCCGGCCGAGTGTTCGTGCAGCCCGACCTGAGCATTCCCGGACATCGGCGAAGTCTTTGTTCTCGGCGATCTCGCTGCACTCAAAGATGAGAACGGCAAGATGCTGCCGGGAGTTGCGCCAGTCGCGATTCAACAGGGAGACTGCGTCGCCAAGACAATCGCCGGCGACCTCGAAAATCAGCCACGGCGCGATTTTCATTATCACGACAAAGGGAGCCTGGCTACGATAGGCCGCGCCGCCGCCGTCGCGCAGATCGGCAAGTTGGAGTTATCCGGGTATTTCGCCTGGCTGGCGTGGCTGTTTATCCATATTCTGTTTCTCATTGGATTCCGCAATCGTCTTCTGGTAATGATCCAATGGGCGTGGTCCTATCTGACTTACGAACGCGGCGCGCGGCTTATTACCGGCAGCGACGACCTGCCGGGCTGGACCGAATCGCAGGCTCGCGACAATGTCGAGAATACTGACGACGAGAAAACGAAAGTGGTCGCCTAAGACCGCCGAACACGCCCGCGGGCTCAGATATCCCGTGCGCCCGATATAATCATCTGTTGTGAAACTCGCCTCGAAATGCGTGGTTGCGGCTCTCCTGGTTCTCAGCCCTGTGCTTTACGCCCAGGACGTCCTCGCCTGCCTCAGAGTGCGGGTCGCACGATGGTCGTGATTCCTTTCGAAAATCTTTCGCCGACTCCCGGTCTGGAGTGGCTAGGCGAGTCTTTTGCCGAAACATTTCACGAACAGCTGAATTCTCCAGTTCTGTACGTAGCCAGCCGTGACGAACGGTTGCGGGCCTATGATCGCCAGGGCGTTCCCGCCGGAGTGCATCCGTCGCGGGCCACGCTCTACCGTCTCGCGGAACAGATGGATGTCGATTACGCGGTCCTCGGTACTTATCGTTACGATGGAACCGAGCTCACGGTGGTCGCGCAGTTGCTCGACATGCGCGCTCCGAGGCTCTCTCCCGCCATCACCGAATCCGCGCCTCTGGCCAATCTCGGCAACCTGCAATCGGCGTTGGCCTGGGATTTGCTGCGTTTGATTCATTCGGACTTCAGCATCCCAAAAGACAAGTATGTCGCCAGCGTAGTCCCGGTTCGGCTCGACGCACTGGAGAACTACATACGCGGCACGCTGGCGACGACGACCGAAGAAAAGATGCAGCGTTATCGGGAGGCGGTCCGCTTGAACCCCGCCTATGCGCAAGCCTGGCTGGAACTGGGCAAGACTTACTACAATGAACACTCTTACGAACCAGCCATGGCCGCGCTGAGCCAGGTGCCGCATTCTTCGGCGGTGTCGCGCGAAGCGAGCTTCTATCTGGGGCTGGCGGCGTATGCACACGGAGATTTTGCGAAAGCGGAGAGTGCTTTTGAGTTTGTGGCCGCGAGGCTGCCTTTGGCCGAGGTCTATAACAACCTCGGAATCGTGGCGGCGCGACGCGGTCAGAAAAAAGCTGCCGACTACTTCGAGAAAGCGATTGCGAACGATCCGAGCGATGCCGACTATCACTTCAATCTGGCGGTAACGCTCAACGGAGCGGGTGACAAAGCGGGTGCAGCGCGGGAACTGCGGAACGCTCTCGAGCATCGGCCGAACGACGCCGAGGCGAAGAGTGTGCTCGACTCCTTAAGTCCAACACCCGGCAGCATTGTTGCGAGCAGCGCGACGACGAAGATGCCATCCGAGCGCATCAACCGCAACTACGAAGAAGACGCCTTCCGGCAGATGACCACGCAAATGGCGAGTTGGGCGGAGACGCGCTTCGCGCGCTCCGATCCGCGCACCCACGCCCGCTTTCACATCGAACTGGGCAAGGAACTCATGACGCATGGATTCACGACTGAGGCCGAGGCTGAATTCCGTCATGCGGCCGCGGTCGATCCTTCGAGTTCCGAGCCCCTGAACGCTCTTGCGGAAGATTACGACGCTCGCGGCGATGTTCGCGCGGCACGAGACGAAGCCGAGGCTTCGCTGCGCATGCGGGAGTCGGCCGAGGCCTATCTGATTCTGGCGCGCCTCGACTTGCGGGAAAACAGAACGGATGCGGCCACCGAGAACATCAATCGCGCGCTCCAACTGGAACCCGGCAATTCCGCCGGTCAGGATTTGAAGCGCACCGTTGCAGCAAGGCTCGCGGGGAGAGAACAATGACAGGATTCAGTTCTCAGTTCTCAGTTCTCAGTGCTCAGTGCTCAGTTTCCCGATTGCGGTGGTTGCACGTGTCCGTTATTTTGCTTGGCTTGCTTTTTCTCGCCAGCGTTTGCTCCGCCGAGATCTTGCAGGTTGAGATTAACGACGCTATCCAACCGGTGACCGCCGAGTACGTTGGCCGCGCGCTTGAAGCAGCCGCGGCAAATCACGACGATGCGGTTCTGATCGAGATCAACACGCCCGGCGGACTCGTCGATTCGACGCGTGAGATTATCGAGAAAATTGTCGCCTCGCCTGTGCCGGTCATCGTCTATGTGACCCCGAGCGGAAGCCGCGCTGCATCGGCTGGCTTTTTCATCCTGGAATCGGCGGACGTTGCGGCAATGGCTCCGGGCACCAACACCGGCGCTGCCCATCCCGTGATTCTCGGCGGCAAGATGGACGACGTGATGAAACAGAAGATGGAGAACGATGCGTCGGCGTTGATGCGCTCGGTTGTCGCCAAGCGCGGCCGCAATGTCGAAATCGCAGAAAGCGCTGTGCGGGAGTCGAAGTCATTCACCGATCAGGAGGCGCTCGATAAGAAGCTGATTGAATACATCGCTCCGACCAAGGAAGACCTTTTTCGCCAGTTGGAGGGGAAGAGTTTCAAGCGCTTCAACGGGAACAGCGCCACTCTGAAGATCACCAGCGAACCCGTTCGCGACTACCGGATGACGCTCAAGCAGCGCATTCTCTCCTACATCATGGACCCGAACGTTGCCTTCATTCTTATGGCAATCGGGGCACTTGCCTTGTACGCGGAGTTCAATCATCCGGGCGCGGTCATTCCTGGCACTGTCGGCGTGGTCTTCATTCTGCTGGCGGCGTTCGCTCTCAACTTACTACCGGTGCGCTTTGCGGCGATCGCCATGATCATAGGAGCCTTTGCGCTGTTCGCCGCCGAAGCCAAGTTCGTGAGTCACGGCGTGCTTACGACGGGAGGGATCGTCCTGTTGACGATGGGCGGTCTGTTCCTGGTGGATGCCCCGATCCCGGAGATGCAGGTTCATCTCGCAACCGCGCTCACGGTCAGCATCCCCGTCGGTATCATCTCCGCGTTCCTCATGACCATCGCCTTGCGGGCACGGCGCAATAAAGTTGTTACCGGGGCGGAAGGTTTAATAGGCAAAGTTGGAGTCGCGCGGACCGCATTGTCGCCCGTTGGGAAAGTATTTCTGGACGGTGAACTATGGGATGCCGTCTCCGCGATCAACGTACCGCTGGGAGAGCACATCGTCGTGCGCCAAGTCGATGGGCTCACACTGCGAGTTGATCCGGTGGTCGGGACGCGGTCGGTGATTGCTTAAACAGATCGCCTAAATGCGCATGATTCCCACCCAGCCACGAATCTTGATTGGTAACTCCACGTATACGACAACGCTGCCATAAGGCCCGCTGTGAGCTACAATCCGCTCAGACACTGAATAAGAAATTTGCCTGGAGGCAAACCATGATGGATCTCGGCTTTCCGGTGGTCGCTGTGGCCGCCATTATCGTGCTCATCTATGCGCTGAGTTCCATCAAGATCCTGGCCGAATATGAGCGCGGCGTCATCTTCCGGTTGGGGCGCCTTCAGGGGCACGCCAAGGGGCCGGGCGTGATTCTGGTCTTCAGCCCGATTGATCGGATGGTGCGTATCTCGCTGCGGCAGGAGGCGATCGAAGTTCCGCCGCAGGACGTCATCACGCGCGACAACGTCACCTTGAAAGTCAATGCGGTGATCTTCCTGCGCGTGATCGACCCGAACAAAGCGGTGGTTGAGGTTTCGAATTACGCGTACCAGACTTCGCAGTTTGCGCAGACGACTCTGCGATCGGTGCTCGGCGAACAGGAACTCGACGAACTGCTGGCGCACCGCGACAAGATTAACCTGCGCTTGCAGAGCATTCTCGACACGCACACCGCTCCCTGGGGAGTGAAAGTCGCGAACGTGGAAGTCAAGCAGGTGGATATGCCCGAATCGATGCTGCGCGCCATGGCGAAGCAGGCCGAAGCGGAACGCGAAAAGCGCTCGAAGATCATCCATGCCGAGGGTGAATTCTCGGCGGCGCAGCGACTGGTGGACGCAGCGCATCTTTTGTCCACAGAGCCGGCCAGCATTCAGTTGCGCTATCTGCAGACTTTAACCGAGATCGGCGTCGAGAAGAACACGACTGTCGTTTTCCCTGTGCCGATTGATTTCTTCTCCGGCATGCAGAAATTGCTGGCGACCGGGTCTAAGCCGACCACGCCAGCCGGAAGTTAGAGGTCGAAACTTTTCTGATGCCCACGGCGACGCAGGATACTGAGATCACGCTTGGCACGGGCCGAATGCTGGCGATCTTCTTCAGCTTCGTTCTGGTCTGCGCGTTCTTTTTTGCTATCGGCTTTTCGCTGGGGCGAAAGACCGCCATGGCAGGGGTGGGCATGTCGCCAAGCGCTCCCCTTGGGACGCCCTCAACCGTGGTTCGACCTTCACCGCAAAAGAACGGCGCGGCGCAATCGGCAACGCCGCAATCGGGCGATTTCAGTTTTTATAAAGCCGTAGGCGCGAAGAACGCCGACGCGGCGCTGACTCCAGCGGACGCCAAGATAACAACCGCCAGCCAGTCTCCGGCGCAAGGTCAGGATACGAACCCGGCAGCTTCGACAGACCCGGCCGCCGCCGCACCGGCCGCTGCCGGGTACTTTGTTCAAGTGGCTGCGGTGACCCGTCAGGAAGACGCTGACTCACTCGTCGAGGCGCTAAAGAAGAAGCAGTATCCGGCGTTCACCGTAAACAACAGCGCGGGAGACAAGTTTTATCGCGTTCAAATCGGGCCCTACGCCGATCTGAAAGACGCCGAGGCCATGCGCGCTCGCCTCATCGCCGACGGCTACACGCCGATTGTGAAGAAATAAACTCCGGAGCATCGGCCAGAGGCTTCGCGCAAAGAGTGGCTCGATGACTCATCCTGTAACCACAGCTCTCACTTTACTTTCTGATAACCTTCCTCATCATGGCTGCACGCCCCCGATTTCGACCGCTTCCTGCACGCGATTGCCGACCCGACTCGACGCCGCATTCTGTGCGCGCTCAAAGAAAAGGGCGGATGTTCGATCGACAAGGAAACCGGACTTTGTGCCGGGGATATCGAGCGCCGGGTGAAGCTATCGCAGCCCACCGTGTCTCATCACATGCGGATATTGGAGAAAGCTGCCCTGGTCGAGGCCAAGCGCGAGGGGCATTGGCGGTGGTACCGGCGCAACGAAAAGCTGATTACGGAGATGATGCGGGGATTGAAGGGACAACTGTAGTTAAGCTCCGCTGGCGACCGAGGAAGCAGAAGCGTCCCTTTGGCTCAGAGTGCGGACCTGCGCGATAAGGTCGGCCACCTCGAAGGGTTTGGCCAATGACGCCACTGTCTGTTCCTGGAGGAAGCTTCGAGTTTCAGCGTCGGTCATGGTCGAAAACGTCAGCAACAATCCTTTTTCCTGGCCGGGCCGATGTCTTCGCGATCCATTCGTACATTTCGCGCGCGCTGATTCCACCGGGCATGCGGCCATTCATCACGATGACATCAAACGAATTCTGTCGCAGGCGGTCTTGTGTGTCGTGAACGCTCATCGAGGTGGTCACATCGGCACCGGCGCCGACCAGGACGTCGCGCTCGAATTCCATGACTGCTTCTTCGTCTTCCACGAGCAGCACGCGTCCGTGGAGAACCGATTCGCGCCGCGCTGCCGAAACCAGCTCCGGCAGAGCTGTTTTTTCGCTGGCCAGCAAGCGGACTTCAATCGTCGCTCCACCCTCGTCGCGATTACGGGCAACGATTTCGCCGCCATGTTCTTTCACGATGCCGTAGCAGATGCTCAGACCAAGCCCAGTTCCCTTGCCCACGGACTTCGTCGTATAGAAGGGATCGAAAATGCGATTCGGGTCTTTGATGCCCGGGCCGCTGTCGGCGAACTCGACGCAAACGAAGGCATCTTTTCGAAAGACGTTCACTTTCAACACGCCGCTGCCGCTGCTCTCAACCATGGCGTCGAGCGCGTTGTTCACGATGTTGAGGAAAACCTGCTCCAGTTGATGCGGGTCGGCAACGACCGAAGGCAGATCTTCAGGGATGTTGCGCTCGAGAGTGACGTTATTCACTTTCAGGTCATATTCGCGCAGAGTGAGCGACTCTTCCAAGCACTCGCCGCAAATCGACTTCCTGCTTCTGCGGTTTGCGCTGACGGGCGAAGGAAAGCAGATTCTGCACCACGCGATGCGTTCTCTGCGCCTGCTTGAAGAGCTTGCGCACATAATCGGCCGACTTGTGGTCAAGTCCGGCACCTTCCAAAAGTTGGGCGTAACCGAGAATCGCAGTCAGCGGATTATTCAGTTCGTGCGCCACGCCAGAAATCAATTGGCCGACAGCCGACATCTTCTCGCTCTGCAGCAACTGTTCCTGCGTCCGGCGCAAATCTTCGTAGGCGCGACAGGTTTCTTCGTAGAGCTGAACCTTTTCGATCGTAGTGGCCAGTTGGCGGCTGATGGCGACGAGCAGGTTCTCGTCATTGCTCGTATAGTGCCGATCTTCTTTGCTCGCAATGCCCATGATGCCGATGGGCTTGTCCTTGCTCCAGAGCACAACCCATATCCAGTAGGGCAGACGGTCGGCGCAAACAAACTCGACGACAGCGGGCGGCAGGTGCGGCATGAAGTCCTGGGTCACGACTTCGGCGCGTGAACGCATCACCAGATCTCCCAGACCTTCAGGGAAGACGACCTCAGACATGCGGACACGAGCTTCACTACGCGGACCCCAGCCGGCGCGACGCCGGTAGGTATCGTCGGGATCGGTGGCCAAATAGACGGAGCCAGTCTCGGCGCCAAACAACGAAATGACCTGGCGCAGCGTGAGGTTCAATATTTCATCAAGATCGAACGACTGCGTAGCGATGACGGCCATGGCGTTCAGCGCATTCAATTCGCGATTGCGCCGCCGCATTTCATCTTCTGACCGTTTTTTCTCGGTGATGTCGAGAACAAATCCCTGGTAGCGCTCGATCTGGCCGCTCGAATCGCGGGTGGCAAAGCAGCTCTGTGCGACCGCGAGCGTGGTGCCATCCTTGCGGCGCACCGTAATTTCAAAATTGCGCACGTAGTTGTGGGCTTCGATTTCCCTGCGAAATTCTTCCCGTTCCTCTGGAATCGAATGCAGGACGCTGCCCATGTCGAGCGCCATCAACTCGTCGCGGCTGCTGTAGCCGAGCATGGTCACGAAGGCGTCGTTGCAGTCGAGCAACTCGCCGGCCGGCGTTGCGACAAATACGCCTTCCTGCGCCTGCTCAAACAACATGCGATATTTTTCTTCCGCCGCCTGACGCGCGGTGGTGTCGTGCACCACGTGGATCGTGCCCTTCAGCTGGCTTCCCTGCTCGGCGTAGGACGAAGTCGAAACAATCGACTGCCCGCCGAAGCACGGATCTGTTCCTTCCGACAGGCCCGAACCGCGCTCGCAATAAGGACATCCCGTCCATGATCGCTTTTGCGGAAGCACGTCTTCGCAAAGATTGCCGAGAACGTCAGCCGGCGCCTGCTCCAGACGCTGCAAGAGCGCCTGATTGGTTTTGAGAATGCGGAAGTCGGCGTCGTGCGCGAGAATCAGATCCTGAATGGAATCGAAGGTGTTCATCCATTGCCGCTGCGAACGCAGAACCTGTTCGAGCAGCCGCAGGTTTTCGGAAGCGATGCCGATCGTCTGGCCGACGGTTTCGAGGAAGTCCAGTTCTTCGCGAGTGTGGATCAGGCTGCCAGAGCATCCGAGCGTCACGATGCCGATCACTGCCCTCTTGCCTTGCACCGGCACCACTACAACGTGATGAATATCCTGCTTATCGATGAGTTCCCGCTCGGGCGCGGGCATTTCGGCGAGTCTGAGCACGACCGCGTGATTTTCCTGAAGAATACGAACACGGTTCTCGTCGGTCCCGAGCTGTGCTAAGGCGCGGAGAAAATCCGGCGACAAGCCCGAATGCTGTGTGGGCACGAGAGTCGCGCCTTCCATCACCTGGAACCAAGCCGCTTTGGCTCCGACCGCACCTCTAACTTTCTCAAGGGCAGTCTGAATCATTGGCGAGTGATTCTGTCCACGCGAAATCGTGACCGTCAACTCGTTCAGAACGGCAAGACGGCGCGTGCGCAATCGCGAATCATCCAGGGCGACGATCAGGATGCTCGCGCCAAAAAGGACTTCCGCCAACAGGTAGCCCTCGCTCGGAATGTAACTGGTAAAGCGCGGCCAGTTGAGATTGAGAGTGAGAATGCCGGCGCCAAACAGAAACGATCCGAGGCCAATGCGCCCAGAACGATAGCGAAGTAATTCGACGACGGCGGCGACGGCCAAAAGCCGGCACAGGATATCGATCACCAGCACGGCGCTCTTCAAGTCAGCGAAATACACCGGCTGCATCGCGGCGGCGACCATAAGAACCCAGGCGACTGCCACCACGCCGGTTAAAACTCGCTTGGACTGCGCCGACATCAGCGCCGCCACGGCGAACAGCGTCATGGCCACGACAAAGTCGGCGTGGGCGAAAGCCGCCAGCGCTTTCGATGAGGCGTGGAGCTGGCTTGCCCGCTCGGCCCCGAGAAACGCTCCATAGGCGACCCAGCCCGCTCCCCACGCGAGCAAACAGCGTTCGCGGAAGACGCGGAAAAACAGCAGGCTCGCAGCCACCACGATCAGAGCGGCGGTTTCACGCGCGGTCATCCAAGGGGTGGTCAGCGCGCCAAATAGCTGGGCAGGGCTCATAGATAAAATGGACAACAATCAACGCACAGGGACAGACGGACTTACACTTAGAGCTACACCTACAGTTGTTTTGATATCACGGCGCGCTGTGCTAACCGTCGGATTTCGGCGTTCAGGTGGTTACTTTCGGAATGTGAACAGGTGGCCTAGAATGAGCGATACATTAGTCGTAGGCCACGTCTTAAAACAGAGCCCTACGCCACAGTCATACGCCATGCCCAATGACCGCATCCTCGTCGTCGATGACGAGGAAACAATCCGCGAAATCGTATCCTCGATGCTGGGCGGCGCCCATTTTCAGACGCGGCAGGCTGCCAGCGGCGTCGAGGCGCTGGCAATTCTGGAGTCTGGCGACGAGTTTGACCTGGTGCTTTCCGACCTGATGATGGCCGAAATGGACGGGATTGCGCTGCTCGAGCGTGCCAAGGAACGCTACCCTGACATGCCGATCGTGATGGTAACGGCTGTCCACGATATTCAAGTCGCGCTCCAGGCGCTGCGCAATGGGGCGTACGACTACCTGCTGAAGCCGTTCGAGCGCGAGCAGTTGCTCGCGACAGTCCGCCGCGCGCTCGAGAATCGCCGCCTGAAGCGCGAAAACGACGCCTACCGAACCAACCTCGAGGCGCTGGTGGCGGCGCGCACGCAACAATGGAAAACGGCGCTTTCGAACCTGGAAAAATCTTACGACACGACGCTCGAAGTGCTGGGGGATGCGCTCGATCTCAAGGACAAAGAGACCGAAGGCCACTCCCGGCGCGTGACCGCCTACACCATCGCGATCGCCCGCAAAATGGGCTTGCCGAAAGAGGAGATCAACGTCATTGCCCGCGGAGCATTTCTCCACGACATCGGCAAAATCGCCATTCCCGACGCCATCCTTCTAAAGCCGAGCAAACTGACCGATGACGAAATGGGCACGATGAAGGAACACTGCTACCTGGGTTATAAGATCATTTCGCGAATTCCGTTTCTGGCAGAAGCGGCTGAAATCATCTACGCTCACCAGGAGCGCTACGACGGAACGGGTTACCCCCGTCGCCTGAAGGGCGAAGAAATTCCGCTGGGCGCGCGCATGTTTTCAATCGCCGACACGCTCGACGCCATCACGACTGACCGGCCCTATCGTCCGGCACAATCGTTTGACGCGGCGCGCAAGGAGATCGAACTCTGGTCTGGCCGCCAGTTTGATCCGCAAATCGTCAAAATATTCCTTGAAATGCCGGACAACATCTGGCAAGACCTGCGAAGAGACATCAACGGGCCAGATCCTTCTTTCCCAAAGATTTAGCCGCAAGAGTTAAAGCACTACTTAATCTCTAGGCAGAAGCCACAAATGACTGTCGCTTGCGAGCGCGACATTTCCCCGTTCGTGAAGCATCACTTGGTATGGATTGGATCATCCTAGGGTGAAGTGAAGTCGATTCAAACGGCCCGGTCACGTCGGTGTTGTTCCGTGACTGGGTGAAGAACCGGTGCCCGTCAGGCTGCGCCTGTTTCGCGTCTGGCGGGCAGACCGGGGAAAAGCTGGGTCGCAGCAAACCCAAACAAAACCCATAGCCGCTTTCGTGTAGCCTCGTCGCGTCGCAACGCCGCGGCGCAAGTCTCGGAGGTGTATAACGTTCCTTGAATGACCCTACGAATTCGTTCTTCCCTAGGAGGAGCCATCGATGAAAGCTGCCGTATTCTCTTTCTGTCTTTGTCTTTGCGCGGTGCTCGCTGTCAGCACTGTTTCGCAAGCGCAGAATTCTAATCCAGGCCCGATCGCCAACACGGTCTCGGTTAACGCGGATGGCAAGTTCGAAGCCACGCCTGACACGGCGCTAATCCAATTCAACATCTCCGCTCAAGCCGACAACGCAAAGGAAGCGTACGATCAGGCAGCCAAGCAAGCGGAAGCCACTCGCCAGGTTCTGCGCAACAACGCCATCGATCCGAAAACGGCCGAAATCGGGTTCTTCTCGGTAAATCCGCAGTACGACTGGACCAAGCCGAAACACAAGATCATCGGCTACCAGGTCACGACCAGCGTTAGTCTAAAACTCAAGGATTTCTCCAAGATCGGCGCGGTGACGCAACAGCTCGCCGACGCGAGTGTCAGCGAGAGCCAGTCGGTCAGCTATATCCTCGATTCGACGGAAGAGGCCAAGAGCAAGGCGGTCGCCGACGCCTACCGGCGCGCCCATGATTCCGCGCAGGCCCTGGCGACGGCCAGCGGACGCACGCTCGGCGCGTTAGTGTATGCCTCCGTGGATACGTTCGAGAATATTCGTGTGATGTCGCCGATGGTTGGGCGCGCCATGGCGATGAAAGCGGAGGGCCCAGCCCCAACTGCGGAGTTTTCTCCGCAGAACGTGACAGTGACGGCTCGTGTGAGCGCGGTATTTGGGCTGAAATAGTTGGCGAGCTCGTCGTTCGTCGTTAGTCGTTACGAACGATAACCTCGCGCCGGGCAGTGATTCGGCTGGGATCGACCGTGACCTCGCGTTGAATTTCCATCTCGATTGACGTCCCAGGCTCGAGCCTGACGTCGGCACCCCGGGAGAGCATCGCGACCGCAAGACCGGCGACTCCGCCGATACCGGCACCGATGCCGGCGCCTTTGCCTCCGTTGGTGATGGCGCCAATCACCCCTCCTGTAGTTGCACCCTCCGCGGCAGCCTTCGCTTTCTGCCCGGCTTCGCTATCCTGGCGAACCGTTCCTTCCGAGTCTTTCATCGTCGTATGCTCGGCGCCCGGAGTATTCTGGATCGAGCCGCCGAGCATCACGGTGTAGCCGCTCGGATAAATCATCGAAGTAAAGTGAATGAGCACTTCGGCCCGACCCTTGACGTGGCCGCCGCGTTGCGCGCGCATAATCTTTCCCTGAATGTAAGTTCCGGCAGGAACCAGGACGCGATCATTCACGACAAACGGAAATGCAGTCTCGGCATAGACCGGATCACCCTCCCTCGCCGTCTTTGTCGAAATCGCCTGCTTCAGCGAGAGCGGAATCCTGGTTCCGGCCGGAATGATCAACATCGGCTTTTCAGCGTCGACCGGGTGCACGTCAGGATTCGGAGTCAAAGACGATTGCGCGGCGGCCATCCCCGCGAGGAGTGAAACCAGAGCGCAAATGGAACGTATCTCCATCGAAAACCTACTTTTTCGGAAAATTAATTACCGCTTGCCAACTCAGATGCGCTGCCCGACCGCATGGTTAGCCGTCATTCCCAAGGTCGAACCTAACTACTCCGGCGCGTCCGATTCGTCATCACATTTCCCATAAACTGCGATTGCAGTTTCTGCGCGCATCCCTCGCCGCAGACGTGCATCGCGCCTTCCTGGATTGCCAGCTTTTCGTCCCACGGCGCCAGGTACATCACCGGAACCTCGTAATCGCCGAAAGAGCTCCACATGACCCACCAGCGGTCGCTGTCGCCCTTCTGAACCCCGCAATTCGGGCCGGCACAGCGGTAGAAAGCGCTTGGGATGTGAAGAAGATTATCGGTCATAGAACACCTGGGGCCACCTGGGACTTAAGAATTATCCGACCGGATATTTTAACCGAGGAACGGGGGCAGGGCTACGGTATTGCGAGGGTCTGCGAGGGTCAAAAATCGGACTTACGCCGATCCATTTTTGCAGGCTACTTTGACGTTACTTTGTAGAGCAGATATTTCTCCCGCAGCTGCACGAACTGGTCGAGGCGCTCTTGCCAATCGGCGGCGATGCGGCGCGGGTCGACGCCTGCGGCAATCGCGTCAAAGACTGCCTGATTCACCAGCAGATCCTTCATTCGTTGTAGCTTGAAATCGTTCGGATAAAGCTTGTGGAGCGCAGATGCCAGCTCGATTCCGAGCTCCGGCGAATCAAGCGTGTTTCGATCCTGCAAAACGACGTTTACACCCTCGCAGCGCTCACCCGCGAAATTACTTGATGACGGAGTGAAAACAATGGGCACGAAGCGCACACTCTGGATGGCGCGTCCGTTTAAGTAGGCCGCCAACTCCCTGCCCTTGATCCAGGGAGCGCCCACGAGTTCGAAAGGAGTGTCGGTACCACGGCCAACGGAGACATTGGTCCCCTCGATCATCGCGACGCCGTGATAGAGAGTCGCTTGGGTCAGATCGCGCAGGCTCGGTGACGGATTGACCCAGACAAGGCCTGTCGAGTCGAACCAGTCTCCCGGCTGCCAACCCTGCATGGCGACGACATTGAGCTGCGCACCGATGTGCCGCTCTGTGTTGAACATTTTCGCAAGTTCGCCGAGAGTCATGCCGTGGCGCGGAGGTTCGGGAAAATAATTTGTGAAACTTTCACGTCCGTCGTCAGAAACCGGACCCTGGACGAACGAGCCCGTGACCGGATTCGGACGATCGAGAATGATGACTTCAATTCCCGCCTTGGCGGCTGCTTCAAGAAAAAATCCGACCGTGGTTTCGTAGGTGTAGAAACGAGCTCCGGCATCGGCGAGGTCAATCACAACCGCATCCAGATGCTTGAGTAGTTCGATCGAGGGACGCCGCTTCGCGTCGCTTCCACCGTAGACGCTGTAGACCACGACTCCAGTGGCCGCGTCTTTTGTGTTCTTAACGCCGATCGTGTCGAGCGTGCCGTCGACGCCGTGCTCGGGGCTGAAAATCGCATCGAGCGAAATGCCGGATACGTTGGCCAGCACATCAATCGTGCGGCGTCCCTCTGAATCGATACCGGTCTGATTCGTCAGCAGGCCGATACTTTTTGGAGCACCGCCGCGTCCGGGATAAAGCGCCGCGAACTTAGTTTCTTCGAGAACGTCGATGCCTGTCTTGACGCTTCCGTTTCGCACCGCGAGTTTGCGAGCCGCACTTTGCATTTCGTTGTAGCCGGTGACGGCCGCCAGGCGCATCTTCTCAGCCTCGGAGGGATCAAGCGCCAGCGCGGCCGCCACTACCGTAGCCACTTTCGTGCGAAGCGAAGCCGCACTTACCCTTTCGTTCTTCACCTTGACCTCGGGCACCACGTTCATATGCACCGCGTTGGTCATCAGCACGATGTAAGTCTTTGTCGTCGGATCGATCCACAGAGAGGTACCGGTGAATCCCGTGTGTCCGAAGCTGCCGACGGGGAGCAACTCGCCGCGGTTTGTCGAAAAAGGAGAATCGATGTCCCATCCGAATCCGCGCAGCGTGGTTGCGTTCACGGGCTGCTGCGGGGCCGTCATTTTCGCAATCGTCGGTGGAGTCAGCACTCCGCGTCCGCCATCAAGCAGAGCCTGCGCGAAAATCGCCAGATCATCGGCGGTGGAGAATACCCCAGCATGTCCCGCCACGCCGCCCATCCGGCGTGCGGTTGGGTCGTGCACCACCGCTCGCAGCAGATGATGATTTTCATCTTCTTCCGTCGGCGCGATTCGCGATGTCCACGATGAGGGAGGTAGAAATCGAGTGTCTTTCATACCCAGCGGAACAAAGATGTGCTTCGACGAATATTCGTCGAGAGATTCGCCCGAGAGCCGTTCGACGAGCGCTCCGAGCACGACAAAATTGATGTCGCTATAGACGAACGCCGACCCTGGCGGCCGGTCGGGCGCCATTTCAAAGGCCATGCGATAGGCGGTGTCTTTACCCTCCCATTTCTTTGTCAGGTCGAGATCTTCAGGCAATCCGGAGTAGTGGATCAGGAGTTGGCGGATCGTAATGTCCTGCTTGCCGTTCTGCGCAAACTCCGGAAGATATTTCGCGACGGGATCGTTCAAGCGAAACTTTCCCTGCTCCCAAAGCTGCATGATTGCAGTGGTAGTCGCGATCACTTTTGTCAGCGACGCGCAATCGAACACCGTATCGAGCGTCATGGTCTCGCGGCGAGGCTCAATGGCTCGACTGCCATAGACCTTGCGATGGATCACTTGGCCATCGTGCCCGACGATGAGAACGGCTCCCGGAATTTGCTGCTGTGCGATGGCGTCGTTGATGACAGAGTCGACGACGGCAAGACGGGAGTCGAGCGCTGGCTGAGCGAAGGCCGTCGCGCACGGCAGCGAAAAAAGAACGAGCGTCAGAATTGTCGAAAAGATTTTCACTCTTGCTGTGACGATACACACCCAGCAGAAAAGCCTCAAGGTACTGGGAGTAACCAACCATCGTCGGAAAGGCCGTTTTGCTTCGCTCGGTCCGACAAAGTGACAACGCTGGTCACTTTGCCTTGATCTCCCAGTTTGTTATAACCAGAAAAGACTCTCGAGATGTCTTTGAACCGGTTAAAACAAATTTGACAGCAAGTGAAAATTCGCCAGCCGGCTTCTCTTTCCTCGCGCGGAACCTCGCCTCGCAGGATGATCGCTTTCGTGGCGCTTTTGCCATTCTCGACAACGCCATTGCCGCCCGCGTCTTTCCCGGATGCTCGCTAGCCGTAACTTTCCGCGGAGAACTGGTTGCGCACAAGGCTCTCGGCCGCTTCACCTACGATCAGGCTGCGCCCAAGGTGACCACGGCGACGCTGTTCGATCTCGCTTCCCTCACCAAAGTCGTCGCGACCACGGCCATGGCAATGATTCTCTACGAACGCGGCGTGGTTGATCTTGAGGCGCCGGTCACTGCGATTGTTCCTGAGTTCAGCGACGATGCCGAGGGCCGTCGCAGAGAGGTGACGCTCCGCATGCTGCTCACCCACAGTTCGGGTCTGCCGGCGTACGAAAAACTCTTTTTGCGAACTGCGTCCCGGGAAGCTCTGTTGCAGGCGGCCTTCGCAACTCTGCTCGCGAACGCGCCTGGCTCGCACGCCGAATATAGCGACATCGGTTTCATCGTCCTTGCCACCGCGCTCGAACGCCTCGCCGACGAACCGCTCGAAGTGTTCTGCCAGCGCGAAGTCTTCGGGCCGCTCGGCATGACCCATACGACGTTCAATCCCGCGCCGGCACTGAAAGATACGATTCCGCCGACCGCCGATGATCGGACGTTTCGCCATCGCATCATCCAGGGCGAAGTGCAGGACGAAAACGCGAGCATCCTCGGCGGGGTCGCTGGACATGCAGGCCTGTTCTCGACCGCGGAAGATCTCGCCAAGTTCGCCCACTGCATGCTCAACGGCGGCCACCCGATCCTGCGCGGAACGACGGTTGAACTCTTTTCGCGACGAGAAGTCAGCCCGCAAGGTACGTCGCGAGCGCTCGGCTGGGATACGCCCTCAGAGCCCTCGCAATCGGGAAAACATTTCTCGGCGAAGTCCATCGGGCACCTCGGTTACACAGGGACCTCGATGTGGATCGACCGCGAGCGCCAACTATCGATCACCTTGCTCAGCAACCGCACCTGGCCCGACTGCCAGAACCAAGCCATCAAACAGCTGCGCCCCGTCTTCCATGACGCGGTGCGCGAAGCCCTGGAGACTCCGGCTTGAGGCGCAAGGCGACGAGTCAAAAGAAAAAATCAGCCGAACTTCGCGGGCTTGGCACCGAAAAGGCCAACGCCGCGTCAACCGATCTCGATCGAAAATCAGCGCTGAATATCGCTCGCATCATCAACGCGGAAGACGCCAAGGTTGCGGGTGCCGTGAAAAAAGCGCTCCCACGGATCGCGCAAGCTATCGACCTGATCGCCACGGCGCTCTCACGGGGAGGACGCATCATCTATGTCGGCACCGGCACCAGCGGACGAATCGCGGCGCTCGACGCCGTCGAGTGCCCGCCAACGTTTGATGTCTCGCCGCGCATGGTGCAGTTCATTATGGCCGGGGGAAATAAAGCGCTGGCCGCAGCGGTAGAAGCCGACGAAGACTCCGAGAAACTTGGCCGACGAACCATGGCACGGAAGAATCCAACGAAGAAAGACGTTGTGGTTGGCATCGCCGCCAGCGGACGGACCCCTTTCACTGTCGCGGCAATCAAGTACGCGCGCTCGCACGGCGCGAAAACCGTCGCCGTCGTCAGCAATCGGAACTCCGCGCTCGGCAAGGCCGCGCATATCGAGATCGTCGCCGAGGTGGGCGCTGAAGTGGTGGCGGGGTCGACGCGCATGAAGGCGGGTACTGCACAGAAGATGATCCTGAACATGCTTACGACGGGGGCGATGACGAGGCTTGGGTATGTCTACGGCAACCTCATGGTGAATCTGCACACAAAGAACGAGAAGTTGCTGGAACGCGCGACCGGAATCCTCGAAACCGCCGGGGGCGTGAACCGGCCTGCTGCCGCCAATATCCTCGCAGCCGCCGGCGGACGCGTCCCAGTGGCGCTGGTCATGGCGAACGCTCAGGTCAGCCGCGCTCAAGCCACGACCGCCTTGAAACAATCCTCAGGCAAAGTCCGCCAGGCGATCGCGCTTGCCCGCGACAGCGCGAAATAGGAGTTACAAACGGTACTCTCCAGAATATTTCCAAGTCCCACGCGCGAGCCATCGCCGTTAGAATGTCGTTAACCGGCCATTGGGCGACTTTTACGACTGAGGAATTTGTCAGGACATGGATAAACTCGTAATCCGCGGAGGCAATCCGCTACTCGGCACGGTCCGCATCAGCGGCGCGAAGAACGCTGCTCTGCCGTGCATGGCGGCGGCCCTGCTCACCGACGAACCGGTGATTCTGGAAAATATTCCTCAGGTCCGCGATATCGAGACCACGCGCAAACTCCTCGCTGCCATGGGGGCAGAAGTCGAACTCGGCTACGGGCGCGCCCAGCATCGCACCACCATATGTGCCCAGACGCTTGCCACTCCCGAAGCGTCGTATGAATTGGTGAAGACTATGCGAGCCTCCACGCTCGTTCTGGGACCGCTGGTCGCACGCTGTGGACGGGCCCGCGTTTCGCTGCCTGGAGGATGCGCCATTGGCGCGCGCCCGATCGATCTCCACATCAAGGGACTGGAACGTCTCGGCGCGAAGATCACGCAGGAACACGGCTACGTCGAAGCGACGACCGATCCTCTAAAAGGTGGCCGCCTTCGCGGAGCGGAGATCGTCTTCGAAAAAATCACCGTCACCGGCACCGAAGACCTGTTGATGGCCGCGACCCTGGCCGATGGCGAGACGGTCATGCAGAATTGCGCCCGTGAACCCGAGGTCGCCGACCTCGCAGCACTGCTCAACGCCATGGGCGCGCGCATCGAAGGCGCGGGCACTTCGACGATCACAATCAAAGGAGTCGCGAAGCTTCACGGCGCCCGGCATCGCATTATCCCCGACCGTATCGAAGCCGGTACTTTTATCGTGGCCGCAGCGCTCACAGGCGGAGACCTGAACGTTGCCGGATGCGAACCGGCGCACCTCACCGCGATCCTCCAGAAGCTTGCAGAAACCGGAGTGAAGACCTCGATCAAAGCCGACTCGGTCCGGGTCATGGGCGATCAGCCGCTCCAGGCTGCCGACATGAATACCGAAGAATATCCCGGCTTCCCGACCGACATGCAGGCGCAATACATGGCGCTCGCCACGCAGGCCGCGGGCACATCGATCATCACCGAAAATATTTTTGAGAACCGCTTCATGCATGCGCAGGAACTCGTCCGCATGGGCGCGAACATCAAGATTGAAGGCCGCCGCGCGGTGGTGCGAGGAAAGACCGCGCTCAGCGCCGCCGCCGTGCTCGCCTCGGATCTCCGAGCTTCGGCTTCGCTCGTACTCGCAGCCCTCGTCGCCGATGGCGAGACCATCATCGATCGCGTTTACCATCTCGACCGTGGCTACGAAAACATTGAAGAAAAATTGAAAGCTGTCGGCGCTGAAATCCGCCGCGTCGGCGACCTGTTCCCCAAACGAGCGGCAGTCCCCGCTCAGTCGTGACAGGGTAACCTCAGTAACCTTTCGATCACTCCGCTCACAAGGCTGATCTTGTCTAACCGAAGAACAACCCCCAGCCCTGCAGAGTACTTCCGTAACTCTCTCTTCGTCCGGCGCGTGTGAAATAACTGAATTGCGGCCGTGCTCCAGTGCGCGGTCCCAAAGACTTAGCGATATCGAGCGCCGCCAGGACCCTGATTATGAAAGTTGTTGTTCTTTGTGGTGGATTGGGTACCCGTCTAAGGGAAGAGACCGAATTCCGCCCCAAGCCGATGGTAGAGATCGGTGGCCGTCCCATCCTGTGGCACATCATGAAGATGTATGCCCACTACGGGATGCGCGAGTTCATCCTTTGCCTCGGTTATCGCGGCAACATGATCAAGGAATATTTCTTGAACTACGAGGCCATGAATAGCGACTTCAAGATCTGCCTCGGGCGCAAATCGCACATTCAATTCATGGGCGCGCATCAGGAGCAGGATTTCGCTGTCACCCTCGCCGACACCGGCCTCGACACGATGACTGGAGGCCGCTTGCAGCGCGTCTCTCGCTATCTGGCAGACGACGATACGTTTCTGCTCACCTACGGTGACGGATTGAGCGACGTGAACATCACCGATCTACTGGAGTTCCACCGCCAGCACGGCCGTCTGGCAACGGTCACGTCGGTGCCGCCCGTTTCGCGTTTCGGAGTTCTCGAAGCCGACTCTCAAGGGCAAGTGCAACGTTTCATGGAGAAGCCCAAGGCCACGGGCCTAATCAGTGCCGGCTTTTTCGTCTTCAACCGGCGCGTACTCGATTATCTCGGAGGTCCGGAGTGCATCCTCGAACGCGAACCGCTGGAACGGTTGGCGCGTGAAGGTCAGCTCATGGCCTATCGTCATGACGGCTTCTTCTATGCCATGGACACCTACCGCGAATATCAATATCTGAACGAACTCTGGGCGAGCGAGAAAACTCCGTGGAAAGTGTGGGCGGAATGAATCCATTCGGGCAAGGTTCGTTCTGGCAAGATCGCTCGGTCTTCGTCACTGGTGGCACCGGATTGCTCGGTTCGTGGCTGGTCAAGCGACTGCTTGAATCTGGTGCGAACGTTGTCTGCCTGGTGCGCGACTGGGTTCCGCAAAGCGAACTCGTCCGCAGCGGGCGCATCGAACAAGTCAATACCGTGCGCGGGGATATCACCGACCGCGATCTCATTGAGCGCGCGCTTGGTGAGTATGAAGTCGAAGTCGTCTTTCATCTGGCCGCGCAAACCATCGTCGGCATCGCCAACCGCAACCCGGTTTCTACGTTCTCGGCCAATATCGAAGGCACATGGAATCTGCTCGAAGCATGCCGCCGCTCGCCCAAGGTCGCGTCGATTGTCGTCGCATCATCCGATAAGGCTTACGGAGATCAGGAACAGCTTCCCTATAGCGAATCGATGCCGCTGCAAGGGCGGCATCCCTACGACGTCAGCAAATCATGCGCCGACCTGATTGCGCAGACTTACGCGGTCAGCTACGACTTGCCGGTCGCGATCACGCGTTGCGGAAATTTCTACGGCGGCGGTGACTTGAACTGGAATCGCGTGGTTCCCGGGACGATTCGTTCCGTCATTCGCGGGGAGCGGCCAGTGGTGCGCTCCGACGGTAAGTTTGTTCGCGACTATTTTTACATCGAGGATGGCGCAGCGGCCTACATGCTCCTGGCCGAGCGTCTAGCATCCGACGCGAGCTTGCGCGGACAGGCCTTCAATTTTTCGAACGAGAGCCAGATCGACGTGCTCCAGATGGTGAACCTGATCCTGAAGAAAATGAAATCGCCGCTAGAGCCCGAAGTGCTCAACCGGGCAAGCAACGAAATTCGGCATCAGTTCCTGAGCGCCGAACGCGCTCGCACATTGCTGAACTGGAAGCCGCAGTTCACTCTCGAATCTGGACTGGAACGTACTCTCGCTTGGTATCGGGAATTTCTAGGCGCACCCGCCGCGATGGCGCAGGCAGGCAAGGGATAACGCGGCATGACGACAACAACCAGCAAATCTGCCGGCCAGTTGCGTGATGAGGTCCGCGCACTCGTAAAGCAGTATTACGAAGTCGCATTGGCACCGCAGCCGTTCGTACCGGGCCAGACGAGCGTATCTGTATCCGGCAAAGTTTTCGACAGCAGCGAACTCGAGCTTCTGGTCGAAGCGTCGCTCGATGCATGGCTCACAACCGGCCGTTTCGCGGCACAGTTCGAACGCGAATTCGCTGCCTTCATGGGCGTGCGCTGCGCATCGCTCGTCAACTCCGGTTCGTCCGCCAACCTCGCAGCTCTGTCGTGCCTCACGTCTCCATCGCTCGGCGAACGAAGGTTGCGTGCCGGGGACGAAGTGATCACCGTTGCCGCCGGGTTTCCCACGACCGTCAACCCGATCATTCAGAACGGGCTGATTCCGGTCTTCGTCGACGTTCAGATTCCGACCTACAACGTCGATCCGACGCAACTTGAAGCTGCCGTCTCGCCGCGCACGAAGGCGATCGTCCTGGCACATACGCTCGGCAACCCGTTTGACCTCGACGCCGTGATGGCGCTCGCGACCAAACACAATCTCTGGGTCATTGAAGATTGCTGCGACGCGGTTGGATCGACCTACAAAGGCGAGCCAGTCGGGACTTTCGGACACTTCGCCACGACTAGTTTTTATCCTGCGCACCACATCACCATGGGCGAAGGTGGATGTGTGCTGACCCAATCGCCGGCGCTCAAGAAACTAGCGGAGTCTTTTCGCGATTGGGGACGAGATTGCTGGTGTGACCCCGGGAAATCGAACACCTGCGGTCTGCGATTCGAGTGGAAGCTCGGCGAGCTGCCCGCCGGATATGACCACAAATATATTTACAGCCACATCGGCTACAACCTGAAAGCAACCGACATGCAGGCGGCCGTCGGAGTCGCGCAGCTCAAGAAGCTTCCCGGATTCATTGCATCCCGACGCGCAAACTTTGCCAAACTTCGGGACGCGCTGGGCGATCTCCAGGACATTTTCATTTTGCCCGAGGCCACGGAGCATTCCGATCCGAGCTGGTTCGGCTTCCCGCTCGCTGTGAGAGCAGGCGCGCCCACCAATCGCGGCCAGCTGGTGCAATTTCTCGAGCAGCGAAACATCGCGACCCGCCAGCTCTTTGGCGGCAATTTGTTGCGGCAGCCTGCTTACCGCGACATTCAGCGCCGCGTCATCGGCGATTTGTCGAACACCGATTTCGTCATGAATAACGTTTTCTGGATCGGCCTCTACCCCGGTATCACGCAACCGATGATCGATTACATGGCCGAAACGTTTCACCAGATTCCGAAAGCCGCGCGCGCAACGCAAGGAAAATAGGCCGCAACCGCATGAGCCACGCACCTACAAACCGGCTGGCGCGCGACCTGGACAACATCCTCGAGCGCACCGAACCTCTGTGGCAAGAGTTGCGCGGCCAGCGCATTCTGATCACGGGCGCCACCGGATTTTTCGGCTGTTGGCTGCTCGAAAGTTTTGCGTGGGCCAACCGGCGCTTGCATCTCGACGCCCACGCCGTGGGATTGTCGCGGCATCCACAATCTCTCGCTCACAAAGCGCCTCACCTGGAGAAAGACTCGGCGATCACTCTGCACGCGGCCGACGTTCGACACGGAGACTTTCCCCAGGACGAGTTTTCTCACGTGATCCACGCTGCAACCGACGCCAGCGCCAAGCTGAACAGTGAAGCTCCGCTGATCATGTACGACACCGTCGTCGAAGGCACGCGGCGGGCACTGCAGTTCGCGATGGCGAGCTCCGTTTCCAGATTTCTCATGGTGAGTTCGGGAGCCGTCTACGGCAACCAGCCGCCTGAAGTCACGCATGTCAACGAATCATTCGCCGGCGGACCCGATCCTCTAAGCCGATCCTCCGCCTACGCCGAGGGAAAGCGGGCGGCGGAATTATTGTGCGCGCTGACGGCTTCGCCGCAGTTGTCGATTCCGGTTGCCCGCTGTTTCGCATTCGTTGGCCCCTACATGCAGCTCGACGCACATTTCGCCATCGGCAATTTCATCGCCGACGCGATGCATGGCGGACCGATCCATGTGAAGGGCGACGGTTCTCCATTTCGTTCGTACCTGTACGCATCCGATCTCGCTGTCTGGCTGTGGACAATTTTGTTCCGCGGCCAATCCGGCCGCGCCTACAACGTGGGATCGGAAAACGCACTCAGCATCGCTGCGCTGGCAGGAGAAGTTGCCGCGGCCATGCCACCCAAGGTCGCTGTCTCGGTTGCGGCTGATGCAATTCCGGGCGCCGCTGTTCATCGCTATGTCCCCTCGACCGCACGCGCATGTGACGAATTGGGCTTGCGATCGGAAGTACCGCTCCGCGAGGCGATCAAACGTACTCGTGCCTGGTTCGCGAGCCAGAAATCTGTAGCACTAAAGGCTTCGAAACCTGCGGCAGTCGCGCGAGGCGCCCATGCCTAGCCTCATAACAACACAGACGATGAAACTGTCGGACTACATCGTCGGCCAGCTCGCCGATTGGGGTGTGCGCCACATATTCCTCGTCACCGGCGGCGGCGCCATGCATCTCAACGACTCCATCGGAAAAGAGTCGCGAATTCAATACGTTTGCAATCACCACGAACAGGCGTCGGCGATCGCCGCTGAGTGTTACGCGCGCATTAGCGGACAACCCGGCGTGGTCAACGTAACGACTGGCCCGGGCGCGATCAACGCGCTCAATGGAGTTTTCGGCGCGTGGACCGATTCCGTCCCGATGCTCGTCATCTCGGGGCAGGTAAAACGCGAGACCTGTATGCGCGTCCAAGGCATCACAGGCCTTCGCCAGTTGGGAGATCAGGAAGCTGACACCATCGCCATGGTCGCGGGAATCACGAAATACGCGGTGCTGGTCAGCGATCCGTCGTCGATCCGCTATCACCTCGAGCGTGCGTGGCATCTTGCACAAACGGGGCGTCCCGGCCCTTGTTGGCTCGATGTCCCGGTCGATGTACAGGCTGCGCAGATCGAGCCGTCGCAGCTTCGCGCCTACGATCCGATCGAGGACGATCCGTTCGAAAACGCTGCGAAGTCCCCGTCGCCAGGAAGCGAAGCGGAGACGCTTGCATCTCAGTGCCGCAATGTAATCGAGCGCATGGCCAAAGCAAAGCGTCCAGTAATCCTGGCGGGAACCGGTATTCGCGCGGGCCAAGCTCTGGCGGAGTTCGATGCGGTGATCCGCCGGCTCGGCGTTCCCGTAACGACGGCCTGGACCCACGACCTGATCGCCTCCGACGATCCGCTCTTTTGCGGACGCCAGGGCACCATCGGCGATCGCGCCGGAAATTTCACGGTGCAAAACGCCGATGTTCTCCTGACCCTCGGGTCGCGCCTCAACATCCGCCAGACGAGCTACAACTGGAAATCGTTCGCGCGAGACGCGTTCAAGATCCAGGTGGATATCGACGAGGCAGAGTTCCACAAACCAACGGTTCAGCCAGATCTGGCGATCCACAGCGACCTGAAATATTTTCTGAATGAATTGCTTCGCCAGAGCGAGTCTAGCAATTACCGTTCCGAGACCCACGCGCGATGGCTCAGCTGGTGCCGCGCAAGGGTGCAGCGCTATCCCGCAGTGCAAGATCGCCAACGCCGCCCGGGGCCGCCTCTGAATCCCTATTACTTCGTCGAGCAACTGTCGGCTCGTCTTGCCGACGACGACGCCGTCATCTGCGGCAATGCGACTGCCTGCATCGTGCCTTTCCAGACCATGCGGCTGCGAAAGAACCAGCGTCTGATCTCTAACTCCGGGTCGGCTTCGATGGGCTACGACTTGCCTGCCGCGGTTGGCGCCGCTTTCGCGCGCCCTGGAAAGCGGGTCATCTGCATCGCCGGCGATGGCAGCATTCAGATGAATATACAAGAGTTACAGACTGTCGTGCATCATCGTCTGCCGGTGAAGATCTTTGTCATGAATAACTCTGGCTATCTCTCGATGCGGATGACGCAATCTGGATTCTTCGGACGACTTACGGGAGAAAGCGCGTCGAGCGGGGCATCGCTGCCCGACATGGTCAAGGTCGCGTGCGCCTATGGCATTCCCTCGATCCGTATCGACCGCGCATCGCAACTGGGCGAGATCGACCGTGCACTCACCGCATCCGGACCAGCGTTGATCGATGTTGTCCTCGATCCAGCACAGGAATTTGAACCGCGATCAAAGGCGCGCCAGTTGCCCGACGGAACCATCGTTTCTCCCAATCTAGAGGACATGTACCCTTTCCTCGATGACAGTGAACTAAAGGACAATGTGTGGAAAGAATAAGGACATTACCATAACTAAAGAGTCAGCGATGAACCGCTCAACTCGCGGGCTAGGCACTTCGAATCGGACAGGCGACTAAGATCATGACAGGCAATGATATCTTCGACGAGTTATTCGTGCTGGAAGTGGCCAACAACCACTTGGGAGATGTGCAGCGCGGATTGAAAATCATCAGCAATTATGCGCAGGTGGTGCGCTTCAACAATGTGCGCGCCGCAATCAAACTTCAGCTTCGCGACGTTGACAGCTTCATTCACAAAGATTTTCGCCAGCGGGACGACATCCGTTACATCAAGAAGACGATCGATACCCGCCTCAAGCCTGAGGAGTTCGCAGCTCTTGTGAAAGCCGTCCGCGAGGCAAGCTGCATCCCGATGGCCACTCCGTTTGATGAAAGCTCGGTCGATGTCTGTTGTGAACTTGGCATCCCGATCCTCAAAATTGCGAGTTCCGACTGCAACGACTGGATCCTGATCGAGAAGATTGCGAAAACGAAGAAGCCCGTGATCGTCTCGACCGGCGGCTCGTCCATGAAAGACATCGACGACCTGGTCACATTTTTCTCGAATCGCCATATTCCTCTGGCCATCAATCATTGCGTCTCGCTCTACCCGTCGGAAGATTCGGACATCGAAGTAAACCAGATCGACTATCTGCGCAATCGTTATCCCAATCATGTGATCGGATTTTCGACTCACGAATATCGCGATTGGACTTCGTCGATGCTGATGGCCTATGCGAAAGGCGCGCGCACATTTGAGCGTCACGTTGATATTCAGACCGAAGGCATGACGGTATCTCCGTATTGCTCGGTGCCCGAACAGGTCGATACATGGTTCAAGGCGTTTCATCGCGCAAAAAGAATGTGCGGAGCTCCGGGTACGCAAAAGCGGCTGCCTCCGCAAAAGGAGATTGCCTATCTTGACTCGCTCGTTCGGGGAGTCTACGCCAAGCGCGATCTTCCGGTCGGCCACGTTCTTCAGGATGCCGACGTGTACCTCGCGATTCCGTTGCAGCAGGGGCAGATTTCCTGCCGCGAACTGATGCGTGGCGAGGTCATTCGAAGCACTGTCCCGAAAGATCAGCCCATCATGATCGACGCCATTGACAGCCCCTACGCCAACATTCCGTCGCTCACCGAGCTTATCTACAATCGCGGACTCGCCGTTCAACCGCCGGCTGCGCGCGCTGCCAAAGCCGGTTCCGGTGGAAACGACTGAGGAATCTCAAGCCGTGCAGTGATGCTGACACCGACGAAACGATTAGCCATGAAAACGGCGCACCAACAACTCGACTCTCTGCTGCGTGAGACAACGGCAGCGGCGCGCGCGCGTCAACAGGGCGCCTTCGACGAATCCGCCGCAAATCGACGGCGGGTAATCGTCTTCGGAGCGGGACGCCTCGGCCGATCTGTACTTCGCGGACTTGCCGGCACCGATCTCGAGGTCGTTGCGTTCACTGACAATAACCCTCGCGCGTGGCAAACGACAGTCGGCGGGCTTCCCGTTCTGTCTCCCCAGGATGCCGCTACCAGGTATACGGAAAGCGCAGTATTTGTCGTGGCCGTCTGGCATCCGAGCCGTTCACCGCTCATGTCGACACTGCTCCAGCAGTTGCGGACTCTGGGCTGTCGCGCCGCAGCATTTCCCTTACTCTTTTGGCGCCACCCCGACAAGTTTCTTCCCTACTTTTTCTGGGATTTGCCAGAACGTCTGGTAGCGCAAGGACACGACATTGCCGCCGCATTCGATCTTCTGGACGACGACGAATCACGTCGAGTCTTCACGGCACAAGTTGAGTTACGTTTGCACGGCGATTTCGACTGCATCGGCGTTCCCTCGGAGTGCGAACAATATTTTCCTGGCACGTTTTCTCTCGGCAACGAGGAGTGTCTGGTCGATTGCGGCGCTTATACCGGAGACACGATTCAGTCCTTTGTGGCTCAGACCGACAACCGCTTCCGCAAAGTGATCGCCTTCGAGGCCGATCCCGCGGTCATGTCGGGCCTGCAGCGCTTCGTGAGCAACATGGGAACACGAGCCCGTCTGCTCAACGCCGCGGTCGGCGGCCACAACGGCGTCGTTCACTTTGCGGGAGACGGCATCGGCGGGGGCCGCATCACGGACGCCGCGAGTTCGACAGGCACGGCAGTTAACTGCGTCCGGCTCGACGATGCCCTGGCCGAGGAGAAGGCCACGCTGATCAAGATGGATATCGAAGGCGCGGAACTTCAGGCTCTGGAAGGCGCGCACCGCGTCATCTGGCGTGATCGGCCGGTGCTTGCCGTCTGCGGTTATCACAAGCCGGATCATCTCTGGCGCGTGCTCGTTTCATTGAAGACGCTGGCGCCTGATTCTGCACTCTTCCTTCGTTCGCATTGCACTGACGGACTCGACACCGTTTGCTACGCCGTCCCGCCGGAGCGCCAGATCAGCGCTGGTGGTAAATCAGCGACAACGGAAAGCTCCAGCAAATCGCGCGCTCAGAAACAGGGAGCCCTTTCATGAAAACCATCAGCGTCGTCACTCCCTGCTTCAACGAAGAAGGCAACGTGCGCGAAGTCTACGAGCGCGTGCGCAATCTGTTCTTGAGCCTGGGAAAATATCGCTACGAGCACATCTTCATCGACAACGCGTCTCGCGACTCGACCTACGCCGTTCTGCGCGAAATCGCTGCTGGCGACTCGAACGTCAAAGTGATCCGCAATGCCCGCAACTTTGGCCACGTCCGCTCGCCAATGCACGCGCTGCTGCAGGCCAGCGGTGACGCCATCATCGTCCTCATGTCCGATCTCCAGGACCCGCCGGAAGTGCTAGCGCAACTTCTCGAAGAGTGGGAAAAGGGAGTGCCCATCGTGATCGCGGTGAAGCATGAGAGCCGCGAATCCGCGCCCATGTTTATGGTACGGAAACTTTTTTACCGGCTCGTCAACCGCCTGGCCGACGACATTGAGACCTACGAAAACTTCACTGGCTTCGGACTCTATGACCGCCAGGTGATCGACCTGGTTCGTCAGTTTGGAGATCCTTACCCATACTTCCGCGGCATGATCGCGGAAATCGGGCTGCCGCACACCGAAGTGTCCTACGTGCAGCAGCGCCGCAAGAGCGGAAAAACGAAAAATAACTTTTACACTCTTTACGATCTGGCAATGCTTGGCATCACCAAGCTGTCGAAAGTCCCGCTGCGCATTGTGACGTTCGCGGGATTCGCTGGATCTCTAGTCTCCATGCTGGGCGGCGCGGCTTATTTTGCCTATAAACTTCTGTTCTGGCGCAATTTTTCGGTCGGGGTTGCGCCCATCGCCATCGGAATGTTTTTCCTGGGATCGCTCCAGCTTCTCTTCATGGGGATCATCGGAGAGTATGTCGGGAACATACACACGCAGGTGCACAATCGACCCCTGGTGGTCGAACGCGAACGATTGAATTTTCAGTACGCACCCGGCGAACCGCTTCCCAGCAAGGCCCTGGCCTCGGGCGCGTCGGCAGTGCGATAGGACGGTGCGCTAAGACGGTGCACTAACAGGAGTCAATGGATTCCGATGACGACTGCTGCGATGATGACCGCCGATTCAACTAAGCCGCATGGTTCTCAGTTGCTCCGTTACCTGACGGTGGGCGCTTGTAACACAGTGTTTGGTTATGGATGCTATGCGTTTTTCACAATGCTGCTGACGCCGCTTATGGCTTACGGATACGTCGTCGCAATTGTGCTGGCCAACTTCTTCAGCATCAACTTCGCTTTCCTCGGATATAAGTGGTTCGTCTTCAAAACCGTGGGCAATTATTTCAAGGAGTGGGTGCGCTGCCTGGGCGTCTATGCCACCACCATGGTGGTGTCGACCGTCGCGTTACCTTTTGTGGTGGCCGCTGTCCGTCGCGAGACCGGGCGCGAACGCGCCGCACCTTACATCGCGGGAGCGATTGTGCTGGCATTCACAGTAGGGTTCAGCTTCGTCGGGCACAGGTGGATATCGTTCGGCGTCACCAAACCAACTCCCCAGTCAGCACCCTAACCAGAGCGTCTCACTGCTACTTCTTGATGAAGATGGCGTGTCCGTTCAGGTTATAGAGAAAAGTCAAATCTTCGCGTCCCCGCCACTCATTGACAAATCGTTGTACACCCTCGGTTCCACGCATTCCGTAATCGTCGAACACCACCATGCCGCGCGAAACCAGGCGCGGCCATACCCACTCGCAAACTTCTTTCGCGGACTGGTAGACATCGACGTCGATGTGACAGAAGCGGAACTGGCGATCTTTGATCTCGGCTGCCGTATCGTCGGGGAAGATGCCCTGGAGCAGGACTGCGTTTCCAATTCCGAGCTGCTGTAGTAGCTGCTTTACGATCTCCGCAGAAGTATCGGAGTGCATTCCATCTTCGTAGTTGGTATCACGGTCTCCGGTTTTGACCACGCCAGTGAATGTGTCGCAAAGGAACACTTTGGCCGACGGGATAAGTTTGGCGCTCTGTGCGGCGATCAAGGCTCCTGTGCCGCCGCGCCAGACGCCGACTTCGATCAAATCTCCCTGCGAAAGCTTGGCAGACTCCGCGACTGAGGACCAGACTTCGTAGCAACGATAGATATCCACGAGCGTATTTTTGCGGCACTGCTCGTAGATTCTCGCGAACGCGGCGTCCGTATTCCACGGGGCATACGACGCAATTGGAGCAATCGTCTGGTGTTCATCCTTGGTCGCTGCGGGAGTCTTGAATACTTCGTATCCGAAGCTGCGAATTACGTCCAGTATCAGTTTCTTTATCATGCCGAGTGCTTCCTTCCCTGTGTACGGATCGTACGGTGTCTACCTTTAACGGTTCGGTGAATGATCGGAGGGGACGGTCTCCGGCTCGCTTCCGTAGGCGCTTACATATTTAGTTCTCAGCTCTGAGAGCGTGACATCGAGTAATCCCACGAGGTACTTTCGAAAAGGCTCCTCATGAAGCGGGTCTTGCAACAGCAGACTGCGCGCCGTGGAACACTCCTTCCAGGCTAAATCGACTCTTGTGGGCTCGAGCAAGATACACCGATCAGCGTGCGCCAGCGGGCTCGATGGACCAAAATCGACTGCCTTCTGGGCGTGCTCTAACGCTGCGGAAGCTTGTCCCGCGGCGGCCGCGTTCCTGGCCAGATTTCTCTCCGCTACAGCGGCATTCAGACCAGTGTCGAAATCGCCTTCGTACACCAGCAACGCGCTGCCGCCGATGCGGGCTTTGGGCGTAGCGTTCCGAAACGCGGCGGCAAACTCGCGTTCACCGAGTCGCACGTCGGTGAGCAGAGTGCTGCTGACGATCATCGTGCCATGGGTGCGAGGCGGCATCTCTGCGGACAAGTAGAGTCCAGTCGCCTGGCAGGGTACGCCGTAGAGACCTGGAGTCCATTGCCAGCCCGTCAGGAACCAGCAGTTCTCGGCTGGATGCCGTTCCAGATAGTCCTTGGCTTCCGGATAGGCCTGGCCAATATCGAGCCATGGCAAATATTTGTAAGCTTGCCCCGGTCCGCCCCACAATTCGTTGGCGTAGGAAAGATAGTTGGGATAAGCATGCAGTGACGAAGCAGCGTGCAATGCAATCAGGCACAGCAACGCATACTTCATCCAATGTACGCGCCTGGCCAGGTCCATACATCCGTCGGCAACCGCGATCAGCAGAAAAGGAAAGATCGGCAAGAGATAGCGAATTTGAAGGTTACTGCTGGAGTGCAGGCTTACCGCCAGATAGACAGCCAGTGGAATCAGCAGGAACAGACGTTCACGAACATGTTGTCGAAACGTGATGGCCATGCCGAATGCGGCAGCAATGATCAATGCCAACATCGCAATCGTATTTCGAATCAGGAAAGTAAGCGCGGTAGAGAACCAGGGCGGCTGGAGATACAATTTGCCGGCGACAAAAGCGGCGCCGCCCTGACTCGACAGCGCCAGCGCGGCGCCGAAACCTTCGAGGTACGCCTGTGGCAACAAGTGATACTTCTCGAGTTCGAAGCGAACCCGTTCCGTAAAAGTCGCGGCCTGAGACATTGGTTGCTGGAGTTGGATCATCCCTGGATGCGCAGCGAAACGCATTGAATACCCCAACCAAAGAACAGCAACCGCAAGAGCGCAGATCAGCGTGACGGCCAGTAGATTGTGCAGGGCCAATCTCCATTTTGATTGCTGGCTGGTTGATGGCCGCAATGGCGATGGCGATGACGATGACGGCTGATCGGAGGGAGCCAGCACATCGGCCATGGCAAGAAGGTACAGGATCGGTATCACCACCACTCCGGAAGCCTTGGTCAGCAAGGTGAGACCGGCGGCCAGAGCGGTCAACAGCAGCAACGTGTGTGGTCCGATACCGGATCCACAAATAGAAACTCAAAACCGCGAAAAGCAGAGTGCACGTGACCGGCACATCGGTCATGATCAAAGAACCGAACGCAAGAATGTTGGGCTCGAAAATCAAGAGCAGGCAGGCGACAACCGCCGTTACTAAGCCGAACATGCGACGCGCGGCGATCCAGACCAACAGACAAAGCGCCACCGCGAAAACAGAAATTGACCGCCTAGCATTGGCCAATGCCCATCGCCAATTCTGCGTATAGAACCAGTTAAGGGCGGTAAACGCCTGCCGAAGATCGTCGCCCTTGAAAGGGGCGCAATCGACCGCGTAATGCGAGAAAAGAAGAGGGGCGGCTGCGATCGACTTCGCCAACGGAGGGTGTTCGGGACTCACGGTCAGATCGCCACACTTCAAGTAGCGATAGCCTGCATAGAGGTGAGTCGCTTCGTCCGCGGTTTGGGAGAGCCGACTGCTACTGCAAAGCAGCTGTGCTGCCATGACAGCGCAAAAGAAGGCTGGAATCAACCACTCCAGATGCCGGTATTTCAGCGGGAGGCCGCTTCCGGGATCGTCATCCTCCAACCGTTTTGTTTTCTCGACGTCAGCAGCGACTGTTTCGTCCGACGATGGCAATCGTTCGCTCCAAGTTTTCCCATGGCACGGCGAGGCTACCGTTCATGGGCTTGATTGGAGGATACATCGGGAAGAGACGTACCAGCGTGCACAAGTGTGCACCTCGCGCGGGAGTAGACAAAAGAAAAGGCCGCGTTATCCGCGACCTTTTCTGGCTTCTATCTACTTCTATCGAAAAACGCTCTGCGTGACGAGATCGCGAAGGCGAAACAACTACCTTCTTCCGCGTCCACCACCACCGCCGCCGGAGTGGCCACCACCACCGTGACCTCCCTGACCACCGCCGCCGCCTGGACACGTCCTCCGCGGCCGCGACGACGACGATTGCGATCGCCACCACCGCCCGGACGCCCTTCGCGTGAACCTTCCGGACGCCCCGCGCCGGCTTCGACCGAGGCTACGACTCCGTCCACGCGATTGAAGTTCGGCTCGTCGTCGGCGTCGAAATCCGCGCCGCCTTCGATTACCGCTGTGGGCGTGCCTTGCGGCGCGCTGCGCGAAACCGGTGCCGGAGCTGGAATACCACCGTCGTCCGTTTCTGGCGTTTCTGGAATCGGAGCCCCGCCCATCTTGGCGCGCTGCTCTTTCAGAATGGCTTTGCGCGACAACTTGATGCGATTGCCTTCGACGGCCAGCACTTTCACCAGCACCTGATCGCCTTCTTTCAGTTCGTCGCGAACGTCTTTGATTCTGTGCTCGGCGACTTCGCTGATGTGGAGCAGGCCATCGAGGCCAGGCAGAATTTCGACGAATGCGCCGAAATCGGCCAGCCGGCTGACTTTGCCGAGATAGGTCTTCCCTACTTCGGCCGAAGCTGTCAGATCCCGGATGATCTGCAAAGCCTTGTTCGCCGAAACTTCGTCGTTCGACGCCACGTTGACCTTGCCGGAATCTTCCACGTCGATCTTCACGCCGGTCTGCTCGATGATGCTGCGGATCATCTTGCCACCGGGCCCAATCACGTCGCGGATCTTGTCGACGGGAATCTGCAGGGTGTAGATACGAGGCGCGTAAGCCGAAACCTTCACGCGGCGCTTCGGTGATGATCTCGTCCATCTTTCCGAGGATGAACAACCGTCCGCGCTGCGCCTGGGCCAGCGCTTCGCGCATGATCTGCGAAGTGATGCCGGCAACTTTGATGTCCATCTGTAGAGCGGTGATGCCGTCTTTGGTTCCGGCAACTTTGAAGTCCATGTCGCCGTAGTGATCTTCCGCGCCGGCGATGTCGGTCAGGATGGCGTAGTTATCGCCTTCCTTCACCAAGCCCATCGCGACTCCGGCGACCGGAGACGTCAGCGGAACGCCCGCATCCATCAGCGAAAGCGAAGCGCCGCAGATGGTGGCCATCGAAGACGATCCGTTCGACTCCAGAATGTCGGAGACGACGCGCATCGCGTACGGCCAATCATCCAAACTTGGAAGCACGGCGGAAACGGCGCGCTCGGCGAGTGCTCCGTGGCCGATTTCGCGGCGTCCTGCGCCACGCATGAAGCCGACTTCTCCAACCGAGAACGGCGGGAAGTTGTAGTGCAGCATGAAGCGCTTCTTGGATTCGCCTTGGAAGCCTTCCAGTCGCTGCATGTCGTCGCTGGTGCCGAGGGTGGTCGTGACCAATGCCTGGGTTTCACCGCGGGTGAATACGGCACTGCCGTGAGCGCGGGGAAGAACTCCAGCTTCAATCCAAATCTCGCGGATCTGGTCGAAGGCGCGTCCATCGGGACGGCGTTTGTGATCGATCACCTGATTGCGGAAAATCCGCTCGCGCAGAATTTCGTAATACTTCTTGAACTTCGCTTTGGCCGCGGGGTCGTCTGCGGGCAGGGCAGCGATCTGCTCTTTTTCGAGCACGCGAACCAGTTCGTAGCTCTCGGCTTTCGGATGCTTGGCGGTATCGAGCGCATCGGAGAGCCTGAGACCGATCTGAGCTTCCAGACCTTTGAAATAAGTCTCGTCAAACTCCGGCGGCGTCACTTTGCGCTTCGGCTTGCCGACTTTGGCGGCGCAGTTCGCTGATGGCGGCGCAAATTTTCTTGATCTCGGTGTGGCCGAACTCGATGGCATCGACGACCGTCTCTTCTTTTACTCCTTTTGCGCCCGACTCGATCATGACGATCGCTTCGGCGGTGCCGACGACCATGATGTTGAGAATGCTCTCGGCATTTCTGCGTAGGTGGGGTTGGCGATGAAGCGGCCTTCCACCAGGCCGACGCGCACTGCGCCAATCGGACCAAGGAACGGGATGTCTGAGATGGTGAGCGCGGCGGAGGCGGCATTGATTCCGCAGACGTCAGGATCGTTATCAGTATCGGCGGAGAGAACGAAGGCGATGACCTGGGTCTCGTTTTTAAATCCATCGGCGAACATGGGACGCACAGGACGGTCAATCTGGCGGCTGGTGAGGACTTCGCGCTCACTCATGCGGCCTTCGCGCTTGATAAATCCGCCGGGAATGCGTCCGCCGGCGTAGGTGTATTCGCGGTAGTCAACGGTGAGCGGGAAAAAGTCGATGCCCTCGCGCGGCTCGGGATTGGCAGTTGCGGTGGCGAGGACGACGTTCTCGCCAAAGCGCACGACGGCAGCGCCGCCGGCTTGTTTGGCTAATTTTCCAGTTTCAATGGATAGGGTTTTTCCGCCCGCGAGTTCGACGGAAACTTTGGTAGCTTCAGGCTTCATAGTTCATCCTTTGTAAGGCAATGAGGGCATGCGCGCGGATACGGATGTTCGCGTGGGCCGGCGGACGCCAGGCGGCGGTTGGGAACGCACTTTGCAAAGACACTCGGAGTTTTCTGGACCGGTCCCACACGGAACCGGTCGCGCTGTTATTTGCGGATGCCGAGCTTGGAAATCACGGTTTTATACCGTTCCGAGTCGTACTTCTTGAGATAGTCGAGCAGGCTGCGACGCCGGCTGACCATCATGAGAAGTCCGCGGCGCGAGCCGTGGTCTTTCTGGTGCGTCTTGAAGTGATCCGTCAACTGACCAATGCGTTCGCTCAACAGCGCGATCTGAACTTCGGGGCTGCCGGTATCGGTCGGGTGCGTGCGATACGTGTCAACGACGGTTTGCTTTTGCTCTCTGGCTAGCACTGAACCTCTGCACTCCTGTCTCTTCTCATTTTCGTAACGTCTTCGATGGTAACACGTTGCAACGGAGAGAGGCAAACCACCAAGGGAAGGCCGGTTGCCTATATAATGATTACAGACCCGAAAGAAACGAAGGATGCAACGGTCCACCTGAAGCAACCCAGGTCCAATAGCTGGGCCCACCCTACAGACCTTCCTGTAGCCGGCCATCATAATTACAAAATTAGAAATTACGGGGGTAGTCCGCATGCCAAGAGGCCGATCAACTTTTAACAAACGCCAGAAAGAACAAGCACGACAACAAAAACAACGCGACAAGAACGAAAAAAGAACCCAGAAGAGAGCAGACACAGCCGGAAGGCGGGATGGGGCAAGAAGTAGACGAAATGCAGGAAATGCGCGAACTCGCCGAAGCGCAAGCAGCGCTGTTCCGTATCGGAGCCGAGGAAGAACCGAATTCTCTCGAACTGCTGGCGCCGCGCAAACCCGAATAAATCTGGCCACAAAAGAAAATCGCCGGAGCGCAAGGCTCCGGCGAGTCCAGATTCCCTACCAACTTCTATACAAAAACTTCACCCGGCAACCGGGTCAATGTCCGCGATGCCAGGGTGTTTTCGACGAAGCGCTTCGGCCGGTCGTCGGACGACGCCGTGATCTGTTTGCGTTCGATGCGCAGTTTCAAAGTACGTTCGATGTTGCGCAAGTCGATGGTTTCCACACCGGTGACAAGCGTCGAAGCCCGGCCTTGCAGGCCAGCGCGTCCGGTACGGCCGACGCGATGGATGAAGTCTTCCGCCATCTTCGGCAAGTCGTAGTTAATGACGTGAGCCACGTCGTCGCAGTGCAATCCGCGCGAGGCAATGTCGGTCGCAACCAGAATCTGGTAACGCCCTTCCTGGAATCCGCTGAGGGCCGCGTTGCGCTGGGCCTGGGTGCGGTCACCGTGGATCATGGCCGCCGAGAAACCATCGCGTTCAAGTTCTTTGGCCAGCCGTTGTGAGCCGCGCTTGGTGCGGGTAAAGATCAGAGTCTGTCCCTTTTCCGCGTAGAGCAACTGGCGCAACACGTCCAATTTTTCGGACGGCCGCACTTCGTACGCTTCGAGCTTCACGCTCTCGGCCGGCTTCAAAGTTGATCCGAGCGCAACGCGTACTGGATCGCGCATGTATTCGTGCACGAGCGATGCCACTGACTGTTCCATCGTCGCTGAGAAACAGAGTGTCTGACGGCGCTGCGGCAGAACCTGGAGAATGCGCCGGATCGACGGGAGAAATCCCATGTCTAACATGCGATCAGCTTCGTCGAGGACGAGTATCTTCACATGCCGGAGGTCGGCAAATTTGCGGGTGATGAAATCCTGCAAGCGACCGGGAGTGGCAATGACGAACTCACTGCCGCCGCGGAGGCTGGCGATCTGCGCTTTCTCGGAAACGCCGCCGATCACGAGCGCGGCTTTCGGCATCTTCTTGTCACGCAATTGTTCATACTGCTCGTGAACCTGCATGGCGAGTTCACGCGTCGGCAACAGGACGAGCGCGCTGACGCTTTTCGATGGAGCTGCGGATGTTGCCGCGGCCGGCGTAGCGCGAAGCATTTCAATAATTGGAATCAGAAACGCCAGCGTCTTGCCGGTGCCGGTCTGGGCCGTGCCGATTACGTCCTTGCCTTCAAGGGCAGGGAGAATGGCTTTCGCCTGGATGGGTGTGGGGGTAATGAATTGAGCTGCCGCCAGCTTCTGCTGCAAAGCAGCAGACAGAGGCAGTTCTGTAAATTTCAACATTCGATTGTGTTCTTTCTGGAGGGGCTTACTTTAAATTCTCTCAAGACTCACTGGCCCGAGTTTCGCATGCCGCTCGCAATTAAATTAGCGCTGGAACCGAACGGCGGGCAGGAAATGCGGAGGTGATGCGGATCCATTCAGGATCCCCGCTTAACGAGCAAACCGTAGCAAAAGCGTTAACAGCAGTATAGCAGAGTTTGAGTAAAAGCGTGATTACCTCAGTCATCGCCGCCGATAACGTATTGATAAACAAGGTACTGGCAGCGTCCTCAGAGGAAATAGACAGCAGCCATTTCGGACACGGAGCCCGCGACGACCAGACCCGACATGATCGCATTGTCAGATATTATTTCGCCGCAGTCTTGCCCCTTATAACTACCACTGACGCCGCCGGGAATTCGTAGACGGTGTCTTTGCCCACGTTCTGTTTCGTCCGCACAATCGGCCCATCAGGATCGGCCGTGCCGTTGGTATAGCTCACGACGGTCGGCCCCCCGGCGACATCGGCGTGAGCGACGAAGCGGGTGCGTGGAGGATTCCACTTATACTGCGCGCTGCCGAAGGTTGCCATCTCTACAGGCCCGGTCAAGGCCGCAGCTGGGCCTTCGACGCTGCGAAATTCGATGCGCAAGCGATGCGCGTTTTCCTGATCGCGATTGACGACGAGCAGCGACCATTGGCCGTCAGGACGCTTCAACGCGTAGGCCGTGACCAAATCGCGGCTCGCACCATCTTCGACATCCGACTTGGCCGAGTAAACCTGATGTTCTCCGCCAGCCATCTCGGCCCACTCCGTATTGATGAGTTGCGAGACGAAAAATTGCGCCAGTGGCTGCTGAATCTTGTAGCCCGCATCGACCGTGAACATGCCAAACGTGCCCGGAGAACTATTGCAGCCCGGTTCCATCTGCAACGGCAAATAGTGGAAGAAGTAGACGCCTTTGCCACCAGCTTCCATCAGCGACCCGATGTAATCCGCAAGCCAGAGGCCGGAGAAAATGTCCTGATACGTTTCGCTCGCCGCCGACGAGAGATTTCCCTCGGTGACGAACATCGGCATGTCGGCGGGCACGCCATCTTCATGCCATACCTGGATGATGTGCCGCATCAACTCCGGTTCGTCATAGAGCGAGGCCCAGGGAATTCGGCAGGGATCGAGCGGGTAGTGCTCAAACGAAAAGAACGCAAGATCCTTCATGCGTCCGTGTTGCTTGAGATAGTCGAGAAACCGCGCGGTCCAGGAGACACGCCCTGCGGCATCGGGCCACACTTCGATATCGCGGTTGACGCCTTGAAACGAAGGTCCGCCGAGTTTCAATTTCGGATCAAGCTTATGCAGCACCGTGGCCCACTGCACGTAGAGCGCAGCATAATCCTCGGGGAGCATGTACTGCCCATCGGCTTCCTCGCCCATCTCGACGTAAGAAATCGGATAGTGGCGATTTTCGAGATAAGCAATTTCGGCGACGGCATTGTCGGGCGTGTCATAAAGCATCGCCACTGGAACCATCGCCGGCAATCCGCGAGTGACGCCGCTAGTGAAGAAGAGATCGAAGCCCATTTGCGCTTGCCGCGTCGATCCGCGATCGGAAGGCTGATGCCATGGATCAACCGAAGAACAATAGGTGGTCGTTTGCTCCTGATCCGCCGTGTGGCGCAATGAGTCGTGGAACTGACCCTCGTCAGTAACCGTCCCAACATAAAGTTCACGAATCGCATAGCCGACGCAATTGCGCGGGTCGGAAGGACCGTCGTCGTCGCAGGTGTTGGACGACTCGGTCATCCAAACGCGAATGTAACGCACCGTAACTGGAGCGGAACCGAGCCGAAGCGTTTCCGTTCCGCCCTTCCCCGCGGTCACCGCACCCTGCTGAAAAGTCTGCCAGACACCGTGAGTAGGCGAGCGGATGGGATCGTCACCGGTCCAATATTGGATGACATAGTGCGTCGCAAATGGCGCGGCCCACGCGATGCGGATGGCGTTCACCGGCTGGGTCTGCGCCATGTCGATCACAACCCACTGCGGATGGAGGGCGTCGCTTTCTCCGGTGAAGTGTTGCGTGAGATAAGGATTACTCTTCCAAAAAGTGTTGAGATCGCCGTCAGTCAGACGCGAGAACCCGGCGTTTTCAGTGCCGTCATTGCGCGTAAAGCCGCGCCGAGGAAGCCCGTATCCATAGGAGTAGCGAAGATTCTCGGTCGGCACAGATGCGCCCGTGAAGTAGCCTCTGCCACCGGAGACGCTCGTATCACTCCATGTTCCCTGAGGATTCCAGTGCCAGGCCTCGACGGCGAGCTCCGTATTCTGCCGATACGAAACCGGCTGCCAACCTGAGGATAGCGACGCCTTCAAAGACTCCGGCAGCAGATCTTTGTCGATGGCATCGACGGGAATGCGGTCGACTCCTGCACCCAGAGTTTCGCTGGGAACGAAGTGATTGGTGGAGTGCGAGACATCGACGGTGATGGTCTGGGCAGCGGCAAAGACTCCAAAGAACGCCACAGCGGCGAAAACCAAGGACAAGAATTTCACGCGAATTCCTCCGAGAGCAGGGAGACCGGTGCCATCTATTAAAACGATTGAATTATACGGATTTCGCGAGCCGGCAACGAATGAATTCTAGAGAAATCGAAGAATTTCCCCGAACGGTTTCCGCAAGCAAAAAAGGGCCGCCTCGCGGCGGCCCTTAAATGCAGCAGTTTTGAATCGCTGTTTGCGAGAGCTACTTCGCCGTGAGCGCCACAACTGCCTTGATGAATGACACACCATTCGGCGTGCCCAATCCGGTGACGTTGTCCCATCCCGGTCCCGTTGTCAGCGACGAATCTGTGCCAAATGTAAACACATCCCACCGAGTCGAAGAGGGGCTCTGATAGAGCGTACTGATGTACTTGGTGGTGCCGTCCAACGGCCCCGCCAAGGTGTCAGCACTCTCGAAGGTTGGAGGATTCGGCGGATCGAAAATGACACCAGCCACGTTAAACGAAGAGGTGAGATCGGTCACGTCAGTGATCGCACTTCCCGTCAAGCTATACAGGACAGGCGCCGCTTGGCCGAGCGGAACTCCGGCTGCCTGATTCGTAATCGCCCACACTGCCGAGAACATGGGCGAGGACAGACTGGTGCCGCCGAAGACTTCTACGAACTGCTCGTCGCCCGGCACACTATCCGGAGTCACGATGATTTCGATGCCGGTTTGTGGGTCAGCCTCCATGGCAATATCCGGGACCATACGGAAACTTCCCGGCAAACTCCCCTGGAAGGAAGGCTTCGCAAAGAAGGTGCTGACACCGCCTCCAGCGCCGCCCGAGAAACCGAATTGTAGCGGGGGAATCGTCGGTGGGTTCGGAGTTGGGTCTGCGATGCGGGTAAAGTTCAAGCCCCAGCCAGTCTGGAACTTGATGCTCTTATTGCCGTTGAGAAACAGGCTGGTGCCGCCAACAGCAGTCGCGAACGGTGATGTGGCATTGGCGTTCGGAGATACGGAGTTAATGCCGTAATCTTCCTGGTCGAGAACCAGGTTATCGCCATCATCTCCCGTCGAAATCTGTTGCGAGATTCCGAGGGCCGCTGCCAACTCCGACAGACCGTTTTCAACTACCAGTTCCGACGGGAAAAAGTCGACCAGCGCGATCTCCGAAATTCCGAAACTATTGGAGATTACGTTGCCCAACAAATTCTCGATCGCATAAAGATTCGCAATATCGAGGTTGGTGAAAGAGTTGTCCGCTCCCAACACCAGAGCGATGTTTGCGCCCGGAGCGATGGCGTGGGCTGACTCCACATCTAGCGTAGTTTCGAACTGCCAGTTCCCCGCGATGCAGCCGTTATGAGCCGTGCATTTAGCGGACCCATTGGGTTTGAAAGTCTGGAAATTTGATGAGGTGAGTTCGGGAAGTCCGTTGAGATCGGCGAACACGTTGGCGTCGGCAAGAATCGTGTTGGAACCAAAGGCATCGACGATCACGATCGTCTGGCCGGTGCCATTCCAGCCTTTCTTATAAGCCTGCTTCAGCCCGTATGCCGTCTCCAGTTCGGCAGCATCGTAGCCACAAGGCGCCAGGTTCGGCGGGTTATTGTTGATGTTTGCGCCGTAGCGATTGCCGGAATAGACCGCGAAGGGCCCCCCGCCGCCAGTCTTAAAGGTTTTGGTTTCGGGCGCCCGGAAACAGTTGGAGCTGAAGAAAATCCCGTCGGGACTGGCGCCATGAGTTAGTGGAACTCCTGGAAACGCCTTGCCCGTGTCGATATCTCGCGAGGGAGCCGCATACGATGAATATGCGAGGTCTCCGACTTGCACCGCGGCAACGACTGCACCGGCCGAACCGGCCACCGAAGGCTCGGTCGTGGCCACCTGGCGGATGGCCCCCTTGACGTCAAATCGACGGATCTGAACATTGAAAGCGTTTTGCACGTCGCTGACACGGCCGCGCGCCATCACGTAATGATTGTTTTTATCGGTCGAGACGATGGTCAGATTGTGAGACTTCAGGAAATTTCGCACGGCCGCGGCATCCTGATCCGCGGGCGCGAACTTCGCCTTGTAGTCGGCCATCGTGAGCCACCGATGATAATTAGGTGAGCCCTTTTCATACATCGACTTCACCAGGGCATCGAAGGCAGGTTTGTTACGTTGGTGCAACCAAACCGTTGCTGTCATCTGTGTTGACGGATCTTCCGCGCCAAGATCCCTTCCGCTGGCAACCATCGATGCTGAAGCGCCCGGTTGCCGCTCGGCAAGTGCAAAGCTCCCGGCCAAAGTGAGCAGCGCGAGCAGAATGGAAAATCCCCGGTGAGTTTGCGTGAGACTCTTGCGCGTCGACACAGGTCGATCATGTGTGACGGAAAGCTGTTTACTCTTTTCTTGGGACATAAGGTGACATCTCCTGAAAAATAAAAGATAGGTTCGGTCGGCCAGCCGATGGGATGGGTTCCATCCCACGGCGCGCCGGGTTGGGGAGAGGAAGGGTCATGAAGTTTTCGTTCGCTACGAACGCGCAGCAAAAGAGACCACTACGTGCACGCTGAGAGCACCAATATTCACGCGGGTTTGGCGGGGTGTCAACAGGCAATGCTATAAAGCAAAACTTTTACAGTTAAGTGACAACGTGTTGACATTTCGAGACCAAGACAGGCGCAGGCCAGCCGCCATCCGGGGAAATGTTTCCAGCGAATTGTCCCTAACGAGTTGTCTTTAATTGCCGGCGGCTTTCGTCCCAGGTTTCTCCGGCAGCAGATCAAACTCCGGATGCGGCAAGCCCAGCAGCCATTTGTCGAACCATCCAACAATATTGTCGAGCCGCTCAATTCGGTGCCACGGCTCTCCTGAGCGCGAGAGTTCGTGGGTCTCGCGAGGAAAAACGACCATCGCCGTCGGGCGCTTCAGATACTTCAACGCGCGAAACAGTTGCTCTCCGCCTGAATCTTGCGGAGTGCGATAGTCGGCCTGCCCCAGAACGAACAAGATAGGAGTGTGAATTTTCTCCACGAATGTGATGGCTGATCGGTTCGCGTAATCCGTCGGATCCTGGAACGGAGGCGCCTTAAACCAGTTCGCCTGGAACAGGGTGAAATCGGCGGTATACCACCACGACGCCCAGTTCGATATATCGCGCTGCGACACGGCAGCCGCGAAACGATCCGTCTGCGTCACGGTCCAGTCGGTAAGCACACCACCACCGCTGCCACCGGTCACGCCGAGTTTTTTCGGATCGACGTAGCCGCGTTTTAAAATCTCATCGACCCCAACCATCAGATCGCGATCGTCGTCCCCCGGGTAGTGGTACTGAATAATGTTGGCGAAATCCTGGCCGTAGCTCGTCGAGCCGCGCGGATTGACGTAGAGAACGACGTAACCTTTCGCCGCCATCCACTGAAATTCGTGATCGAAGACCCATCCGTAGGCAGCGTGCGGGCCGCCGTGGATGTTGAGGATCAAAGGATATTTTTTCTTGGGATCGAAGTCGGGCGGTTTCTGAATCCACGCTTGAATCGGCAGGCCGTCAAAACTCTTGTACTTCATTTCGTCGGGTGCCGTAAGGTTGAGTTGCGACCAAAGAGGTTTGTTCAAGTCGGTGATACGGCTTTGCGCGCCTGGCTGGTTATCACCCATAGACACAGTGAAGAGATCGCCAATCGCGACCGGCGTAGAGACCAAGGCGACCGTGGTGCGGGCATCGGGCGTGATGGAGAAATCGAGGACGGCTTGATCGCCGTGAGTAATTTCCGTGACAGCGCCTGTTTGTGCGTCGACACGGACCAGCGGCGTTCGCCCTTGCTTCGCGACGATGTCGAAAAGCCAGCGGCCATCCGGCGACCAGTGCAACGTCGCACCATTTCCGCCGCGCGGAGCGGCGTTGTCGCCGAAGACGGCGTCTCCCATGTCGAAATCGTAATTTGCCGTCAGATTGCGAGGCTGTGCATTGGCCGCGACATCCATTACCCAGAGATCGGGCTGCGAGTAGGAACGTACCGGCTCGGTCACCGAACCGTGAAAAGAGAAACGGCGCCCGTCGGGACTGAGCGTCAGGTCGCCGATGCCCATCGAAACGCTGGTCAGTTTCTCTGGGGCACCTCCCGATGAGGCAACGGAATAAATATCGGTGCTCGGCGGGTCGTAATAAGGTTCGTCGATACGGCTGGTCAGGAAATAGATTCGCGAACCGTCGTGCGTCCAAACAACCCCTTCTTCATCGTAGTCGCCACTTGTAAGCTGGATTGGTTTGACCGGATCATCGGAAGCAGCTGAGACATCGATCACCCAGATGTGCTCGTGGCGCTTGAAGTCGAGATAGCCCTCGTCGTTGGCCCGGTAAATGGCGCGCGTAATGATGTGAATATCGGATTCGCGTTCGTCATCGGAGCCAGCCCTTTTCGCGTCGCCTGGTGCCGGGGATCCCTTGGCATTGGAATCGTTCTTCTTACGCTGTTCTTTTTCGATGTCTTCGGGAGTGGTCGAACTCATGAATGCGATCCGCTTTCCATCCGGCGACCAGACGGGACCGGCCGCGCCTTTGGGCAGGTCGGTGATCATGCGCGCCTCGCCACCCGTCAAAGACAGGATCGCGATCTGCGGCGGCCGAGGCTTGCCAGCGTCGTCCTTTTCGCCCCCGCGCACAAAGGCTATGCGCTTGCCGTCCGGCGACCAGCGTGGCGAAGCATCGTGCTTGCCGTTGGTCAAGCGTGATGGCGGCTCGCTTCCCGATGTCGGGACGATCCATATGGAAGTTTCATAGCCCGTGTGCTTTTCGTCCGTCACGACGCGTGTGAAAACCGCTCGCGATCCGTCGGGCGAAACCTGCGGATTCGCGACCCAGACAAAGTCGAAGAGATCTTTCTCGGTGATGGCCCGCTTCGCGGAGGCCTGCTGTGAACTCGGGCTCTCGGCAGCGAGTGATGAGGCGATCGCGAGAATGAAGACGATACGAAAAATAACAGCGGGAATAAAAGCAGACTTCATGAGTATCCTCGACAGTATCTGCGACATGTGCCGCGATGGCAGCAACTCGGCATTGTGCAACGCGGGGCAGTGGGCGGTCAAACTGAGGCTCGTGTGGCTCCGCGTTCTATTTGCTTTTTTTCTCGGCGAGCGCTTCGGCCTCGTCAAGCATCTTGTCGATACGCCGCCCCCGCGACTCAGGCGTCTTGTAACCGAATATGCCGAGCAGGTGACCGCGACGGCGGCCGGGGGCCATGATGTGCCAACCATCGCGGGCTCTCGGACGCCGGGCAAACGCGACCTGCAGAATCGGCGGCAATTCCCTTTCCGCCTCCATAACGGCAAGCAGACGCTCTGCCATCTGTTCGGCGCGCCTCGTCCTGGTGTCGGCGCTCTTCGGTTCGGTAATCCATTTCGCGATGTCGTTGCGCGTTGGGTGATTCAACTCGTCATGCCAGCGGCGGAGCGCGCGATCCTGCTTGAAAATACGTTCCAATTCCGCGGGTACCGTCACGATCCGCTCGTCGAGATCCAGCTCCATCCGAAAACGTGCGACGCTGCCTTCGATGGCCCGCGCGCCCTTTTGCATCCGCTTATTGATCAGCAGAAAGTGCCGGCCCTCGTTGGACGTAAACCGCTTGGAGGGAAATAGCGAAGTGCGAAACGCGTACCCGTTAATTTCGCCCCTCACCTTGATCTGGCCACGCAACCCCCAGCGCGCGGCTGCATCGAACGGTAAGTAGGTGACGACCCAGTTGAGTCGCGAACGCAGCCGCTCCAGTGGCGCTTCGAAGCGAGCGACGCCTTTGGCAGACTTGGCTTTGGGAGCTCCCGGCATAAACAGTGTCACTAGCGTTCGCATTTTAATATGCACGGGTGAGCGAAACGAGATTGCCCGCTGGAGTTAAACTGTGGAGGACAACATTCGGAGAAAATTGTGATCTGCCCGAAGTGTGGTGAGGTCAATTCAGGCAACTTCCGTTTTTGCGGAATGTGCGGCACAGTGCTCGATAACCGGCTCGAACCCCGAGTCGAACCGCGAGTTGAAGCAAGAAGACCGTCGGGTTCGCCCGTGCCGGGTTTAGTGATCCCGAACGATGCCGGCCCGTCGCGGCCTGTGAACGTGGAAAGCGCTGCCAGGGCCGCCAGTCCGGTTGCGACCTCTATAAGTGGGCCGTCGATGCTCGGGTTGAATGAGCCTTTCGCGAATCAGTCCAGCCTCCATCAACCGAGTATGGATTCGCTGCGCGAAAAGGCGTTCTCTGGGCTGGATTCGTTTTTCGAGCCCGAGAAGCCCAAGACCAGTGCCCGGAGCATCTTCCTGCTGGTGGCCCTGCTGGCCGCCTTGGGAGGAGCCGGGTGGTGGGCCTACACCAACTACCTGGGAGCAGTGGAACCGCGAAAGACGCAATCCGCGAATACGAGCGCTAGCACTGTCGATGGTCCTGCCGAAACGCCCTCATCGCAACCGGTGGCCAGGGACGCTGCCCCCGAGAGCCCTGCGATCACCAATCAACCGACAACGCGTCGCCTTGCGGCGCCGACTATTCAGCCAGAGCCGCCACCCGCTGCGCCAGCGGAGAAACGTCCCGCGAAACACCAGCCAGCGGTCGCGGCCGTCAAGCCAGCGAGTCGTCCGTCACCGTCCGTTCGGGCGACAACTCTCCCAGCGGCGATCGTAGCTGACACTGGCGACGCGGCTTTCCGCAAAGGCGAGGCCTATCTCTACGGACGAGGCGTTCCGGAAAACTGTGACGAGGCGGTGAAAAATCTGAAGCAGGCGTCGGCGAAATCGAATGCCAAAGCGCGAAGTGCGTTCGGCACGATGTATGCGACCGGCCACTGCGTGCCGCGCGATCTGCCTACTTCCTATCAATGGTTCGCAATGGCTCTGCACGCGGACCCGAACAATCAGATTCTGGAAAAAGATTTGAGCGCGATCTGGAACCAGATGACGCCGCCGGAACGGCAGTCCGCGACGCGGATGAAAGAATAAACGCTGTTCTTAGTGCCGGAGTACTTGCTGCCGGAGTAGTTCCTGCAATGACAGGCTGCTAGCTGCCCGGGTAGCTGGGAGGAGGGCTCTGCACGTTCGGCACCAGATTGAGTGCCTTCTTAACCGTGCCGCGTTCGATCATGATCTTGTCCTGCAAGAGAGTGATGGCATAGATCAACTGCTCCGGACGCGGCGGACATCCCGGCACATAAATGTCCACGGGAATGACCTGATTCACGCTCTGCACCAGCGCGTAATTATTGAAGACGCCACCCGACGTAGCGCAAGCTCCCATCGAAATAACCCACTTCGGTTCCGGCATCTGCTCCCAGAGCTGGCGAATCACGGGAGCCATTTTGTTCGACACGCGCCCGGCAATAATCATCAAGTCCGATTGGCGCGGAGACGGGCGGAAGACTTCCGCTCCAAAGCGCGCAATATCGAACCGCGACGCCCCCATCGACATCATCTCAATCGCGCAGCAAGCCAACCCAAACGTCATCGGCCAGATGGAATTCTTGCGCATCCAGTTGACGGTAGAATCGAGCGTGGTCATGACGATGCCCTCAGGCACGCCGTCTCCATAGACCAGTTCCTTGACTACCTTCTTGCCGTTTTCGATGTCAACGTAGGGGCCGAAACTCAGCTCTTGAGGCATAGGGATATTTTAACCGGAGAGGGCGGCGAGCGCGCAGAGAAAGAGAAAAGGATTGTCCGGATGAACGCATTTCACCAGCAATCACTGAACAGAGCTTCCATACGAATCACAGCGAGAGCCGACCGTGCAGGAAAGCGGGAATATCGCGCCCGCCCTGCGTCACCGCCACGATCTCTACGGCCCTGGAGGTAACACGATAGATGATGAGGTAACCGCCAACTGGCCAGAACAGAACTGGATAAACGGTCAGGTCCTCCCGTTTATGGCCTATACCCGGCGTGGCGCCAATGGCGTCGAACGCATCGAACAGCTTGCCTATCCATCGATCTGCAGCGTCAATACTATCCTCAGCTATATAGTCCCAGATGCCGTCCAAGTCTCGGTCGGCATCCTCACTCAGGACGTACTGCGTCACGCCTTGGCTCTCCGGCGTTGTTCAGATCTGCGCTTTAACCGGGCGCGGGACTCTGCCGAAGAAACATGCCTGCCGCGGTCAAGCGCATCCAGACGGTGGCCCAACTCCTGATTGAACCCGGCAAGCTGCGCAGAGCGTGCCAGGTCATGTTCCTCAAGCAGGCGGAGAGCTTCCCTGACCACTTCGCTTGCGGAGTTGTAGCGGCCCGAATCTACTTTAGCGCTCACGAATTTCTCCAACTCGCTGGTAAGGGAAACGTTCACGATTATGCTCCTGATTTTTTACTTTAGTGCCGATATCAAAGATTGTCAATCTATGTCATAAATGCTTGGTTATATATCAACGTCACAACGTCACATCGGCGCGAACCGAACATTTTGCTCTCACACATTCAGCACAATCTTGCCAAACATCTGGCTCTTCTCCATATATTCGTGCGCCGCACGAGTTTCACTCAGAGGGAAAACACGGTCGATGACGGGCTTGAGGGTTCCCGCAAACACGTGCCCCAGCACTTCGTGCAATTCGCTCATCGTCCCCATATACGACCCCAGCAACGACAAGTTACGTGAGAAAAGAAACCGCAGATCAAGATCGACTTTCGGCCCCGTGGTCGCGCCGCAGGTGACGAGCGTGCCTCCGACCTTGAGCGAGCGCACACTCTCGTCCCAGGTTGCCGGGCCAACGTGCTCGATCACGATGTCTACGCCTTCGAAATTCGTGATCTTGCGAACTTCCTGGGAGATTTTCTGCTGATAATGATTGATGACGAAATCGGCGCCCAATTGGCGCGCGCGCTCCATTTTGCGCTCGTCGCCGGCGGTCGTGACCACACGCGCGTGGAACAGCTTGGCAATCTGAATTGCCGCGATGCCTACGCCGGAGTTCGCGCCCAGAACCAGCACGGTTTGTCCGGGACGGATCGCGGCGCGGCCAACCAGCATGTGCCATGCGGTGACAAACACCAGTGGCACGCTCGCCGCCTCTTCGAAGCCGAGATTCGAGCTCTCGGGGAGCGGAATGATATTCACCGCAGGCACCGCGATCAGTTCGCAATTGCCGCCATCGACGCCGTTGCCGAGCACAGTGAACTGGCGACACTGATTCTGTAATCCCGCGACACACTTCAGGCACCGATTACAGAAATGCATGGGCGCGACAAGCACGCGCTGTCCCGCTTTGAGGTCGGTGACGTACTCGCCGACTTCGACAATTTCGCCGGCGATGTCGCTGCCGAGAATGTGCGGGAGGTTGACGCCGGGCAGTCCCTTGCGCACCCAGATGTCGAGATGGTTGAGAGCGCAGGCGCGCACCCGGATGAGCACCTGATCCTTACGCGGTCTGGGATCGGGCACATCTTCGAAGGTCAGAACCTCTGGCCCACCGAATTGATGAATACGAACGGCTTTCATGGGGCTCCTGAGTATGAGAATCGAGTATGAGAATCGGATCAATCGGTGTAGAACCATACAAACTAGCACAACCTGCGAGCTTATAATCCTCCCATGGACCTCTACGAGGAGATTGTCCGCCTGCGCAAGGACGGCCGCCGCGGCGCTGTGGCGACCATCGTCAACGTGCGCGGATCGATTCCTTCGTTCAAGACCGCCAAGATGCTGGTGCGCGACGATGGCTCTATTGTCGGAACGATTGGCGGCGGCTGTGTCGAGGCCGAGGTGTGGCAGGCGGCGCGCGACGTGATGGAATCGGAGCGGCCGCGCACCCTGACCTTCGATCTCAATCAGGATCCGAAATACGACACAGGACTGGTCTGCGGAGGCACGCTCGAAATTTTCGTCGAACCCATCTTGCCGCCCGCCGACCTCTACATTTTCGGCGCCGGCCACGTTGCCGCCAGTCTTTACAAAGTCGCGCGCATCGCCGGGTTCGACATCACGGTGATCGACGACCGCGAAGCTTACGCCAGCCGCGAGCGCTTCCCTGAGGCGCAACAGATTATTGCCGAGGACTTCGACAAAGCTGCGGCCCAACTGGTGCCGAGCGAGTCGTCCTACATCGTCATCGTCACCCGCGGGCATCGCGACGACATGCGGATATTGCGCTGGGCCGTGCAAACTCCGGCGCGCTACGTCGGGATGATTGGATCGAAGCGGAAGACAATCACCATCTTCAAAGAGCTGCAAAGCGAAGGGCTGGCTGCCCACCTGTTCGATCGCGTCCACGCCCCGGTCGGCCTCGACATTGGCGCCATCACTCCGGAGGAAATCGCTGTTTCGATCGTGGCAGAATTGATCGCGAAACGGCGGAAAGTGGAACGCGAGCTTGCCGCATATGAGTTGGTTTCGCAGAAGCACGCCTGCGTCCGTTGATTCAGAAGTGAAGCCGAAGTCTTGAATGCCAATTTTCTCCGCGTCTTCAACGCGGCGGTTATGATTTCGAGATGCCGAAGGAAATCGAAATAAAGTTTCGCTGCGAGAACCTGCCCGCACTCGCTCGCGCCCTGAAACTGGCGGGCTTCAAGCAAATCACACCCTCCACCCACGAAATAAATTCTCTCTACGACCTACCTGGCCAGAAACTTCGGAAACGCGGCGAAATGTTGCGACTGCGCAAATATGGCGAGCGGTGGGTATTGACCCACAAGGCGAAAAGCAAAGCCGGACGGCACAAAGTCAGGGTTGAACTTGAAACCGAGGTCGAAAATGGCGAGCAGATGGACCGCGTTCTGCGCGCTTTGGGGTATTCCCCTACCTTTCAAGTACGAAAAATACCGCGCGGAGTGGAGCGACGGCAAAGGTCACGTCGTGCTGGATGAAACCCCAATCGGAAATTTCGGTGAGATCGAAGGAACGCCACGCTGGATTGACGAAACCGCACGCGCCCTGGGAATCGCCTGCAACGACTACATCACCGAGACCTACGCTCCGATGTTTTTCGCATGGAAGCGGCGTACTCGGAGCAAGGTCACGGAGATGACATTTCGCGCGATCGGCAAGGAAACTAAGAAAGCTTGATCGGAGATGTCCTCTACCGGATAGGTCAGGTTCGTCTCAGTGCAATACTGGCGTCGCCGATGCGGATACGCAAACCCACGAACCGCCTTTGTTTACCCACACATCCACAAAGCGGTTGCGCCTCACGAAAGACTTCCCGCCCTCGACGCCCTTCATTCGGAATACTCCCGTCGCGACCGCGACTCCGCCGAATATGTGCACAGAAATTGATTCCGGCGTGACCTGCTGCTCGTCCGATGCCTTGGAGTCGCGAACGCTCGCAAGAAACACTCCTTTGGCTTGCAGGCTGCCATCATCGTTCACCAATACCAAGCCGTCATCGAGAAGTGCGTCAATCGCTTTAACGTCTCGAAATTTGTAGCCCTGGTTCCAAGCCTTCTCGAGTGCGACAATTTTGGAAACGACCTGGCTATCGTCCTGAGCGGAGAGCGGCGCCAGGAGAGCGGCAATAACAACGAGCAGAGCAACGGCTTTCATGAGTGAATCCTCGCCTTCTAAGGTTAGCCGACGAGGTCGATGTCCTCCACTGATTTCATGACTGTACTTCGGACGAAGGACACATCCCTTTCGTGCAATAGGCAAGGAGGACTAGGCTAGGAACTCGATGGGTTCGCGAAAGAGGTTGGCGGGGCCGGAGAGGTAGCAACTAATCCGCGTTTGAGAAATCGCCCTCTAGGCGCCGCAACATTTCTTATATTTCTTGCCGCTACCGCATGGGCACGGATCGTTGCGGCCGACTTTGTCTCCGGAGCGTACGATCTGCTGCACCTGCATGTCGCCGGCTCCCGCCATGCGAGCCTGTTCCAGTTCTTTCTTTTTCTTGCGCTGGAACGCCTCTTCGATTTCATCGACGGAAGTCGCGACCTGGCGCGGTGCTCGTCCGTTGCCGCCTCGGCCGCCAGTGATCACCGACGGAACGCCAGCATCTGGCCCTTGCGCCGAAAGATCGGGGCCGCCTGGGCCTGGGGCCTGGGTCGGGCGGGCGCTCCATGAATCTGCATCAGGTAGAGATAGCGCACTGTCTCTTCCTGAAAGCGCTGCATCATCTCTTCGAACATGTCATACGACTCGCGCTTGTACTCGACCAGCGGATCGTGCTGACCGTAACCGCGAAGGTTGATGCCTTCTTTCAGATGGTCCATCGAGAGCAGGTGGTCTTTCCACTGCGCGTCGATCACGCTCAGCATGATCATGCGTTCGTGATAACGCATGGCGTCGGCGCCAATCAGCTTTTCCTTGGCGTCGTAGCGTTCTTTGAGCTTGTCAAAGATCGCGTCGCCCAGTTCCTGGCGATTCATCGTCTTCCGGCTTGAGCCCTTCGGCGTAGATATCGACACCGAAGCGGGTAAAGACCGCGTCTTTCAGCGCCTTGAGATCCCAATTCGTCGACGTGCTCTTTCGGCGGACAGTGCCGTTCCAGAATGTCGCCGAGAATTCCGGAAACGTAGTCTTCGATGATGAGATCTTTCTGGTCGAGCCCTTCGAGCAGCCGGCGGCGCAGTCCGTAGACGGCGGTGCGCTGCTTGTTCATGACGTCGTCGTATTCGAGCAGGTGTTTGCGGGCTTTCGAAGTTCTGGCCTTCGACCGCTTTCTGCGCGGCCTCGATGCGGCGCGTGATCATGCGCGATTCGATCGGGATTCCCTCTTCCATGCCGAGTCGTTGCAGCAGGTTCGAAACCCACTCCTTGGCGAAGATGCGCATCAAGTCGTCTTCGAGTGACAGATAGAAGCGCGAAGAGCCGGGATCGCCCTGGCGGCCGGCGCGTCCGCGAAGCTGGTTGTCGATGCGGCGCGCCTCGTGGCGTTCGGTACCGAAGATGTGCAGGCCGCCAGCCTCAATCACTTCCTTATGTTCGCTGGTCGGTATCGGCTCTTGTAACGCGCAAAAATCTCGTTCCACTGATCGGTCGGAACGGCGTACTCGTTGCCGGCGTAGTACCAGACCGTGCGATTCGGATCGTCAACCTCGGCTTCGATCTTGCCTTGCGCAGCGCGAATCGGCTGCGCGATTCCCTTCTTCACGCATTCCTGCTTGGCCATGAATTCAGGATTGCCGCCGAGCAGAATGTCGGTGCCGCGGCCGGCCATGTTGGTCGCGATCGTGACCATGCCTTTGCGTCCCGCCTGCGCGACGATTTCGGCTTCGCGCTCGTGATACTTGGCGTTGAGCACGACGTGTCTTCAATTCCTTTTTTCTTCAGCAACTCTGAGAGGCGTTCCGACTTTTCAATCGATGTGGTGCCCAACCAGCACGGGCTGACCGCTGTCGTGCAGCCTCTGAATTTCGTCGGCGGCCGCAAAATATTTTTCTTTCTCGGTGCGATAAACGATGTCGGGATTCTCTTTGCGCAGCAGCGGACGATTCGGTGGAATGACGACGACTTCCAGCCGGTAGATCTTGTCGAACTCCGGCGCTTCGGTTTCCGCGGTACCGGTCATGCCCGCCAGCTTTTTGTACATGCGGAAATAATTCTGGAATGTGATGGTGGCAAGCGTCTGATTTTCGCGCTCGATCTTGACGTTTTCCTTGGCTTCGATCGCCTGGTGCAGTCCGTCGGACCAGCGGCGGCCCGGCATCAGGCGGCCCGTGAACTCGTCGACGATCATGACTTCGCCATCTTTCACCACGTACTCGACATCCCTTTTATAGAGCGCGTGCGCTTTGACGGCCGTCTCGACGTGATGCTTCAGCGCCCAGTTTTCGGGATCGGCGATGTTGCCGATGCCGAGCAGTTTCTCAACTTTCTCCCAGCCCTCGTCGCGTGACCGTGACGTTACGATGTTTTTCATCGACCACGAAGTCCCCGGTCATGATCTTGGGTTCGCCCGGCTGCTGTATCGATTTCCTCGCCCTTTTCGAGCTTGGGGATAATGCGATTCACCTTGTAATACTTGTCGGTCGATTCTTCGCTCGCGCCCGAAATGATGAGCGGAGTGCGGGCTTCGTCGATGAGGATGGAATCGACTTCGTCGACGATGGCGAAGTTGTGCACGCGCTGCACGCAATCGTGCAGGTCGAACTTCATGTTGTCGCGCAGATAATCGAAGCCGAATTCGTTATTCGTGCCGTAGGTCACGTCGGCAGCGTAAGCAGCGCGGCGCTCTTCGTCGTCCAGGTCGTGGACGATCACGCCGACGGTCAGGCCGAGAAAGCTGTAGAGCTTGCCCATCCACTCGGAGTCGCGCTTGGCCAGATAGTCGTTAACCGTGACGACGTGCACGCCGCGTCCGCTGAGCGCGTTGAGATAGACCGGAAGGGTTCCCACCAGTGTCTTGCCTTCGCCGGTTTTCATTTCGGCGATCTTGCCTTCGTGCAGAACCATGCCGCCGATCAGCTGGACGTCGAAATGCCGCATGTTGAGGACGCGCTTGCCCGCCTCGCGGCAAACGGCAAAAGCCTCTTCGAGAATTTCATCGAGCACGGTTTTGAGCGCTTCGTCGCGCTGGGTTTCTATTTCCTTCTGCCGGTCGTCAATGTCGACGCCCTCGCTCTCGCTGTGAAGCCCGGCTTTTTCGGGGTCCGTCTGCAACCGGCTCGTCGGCAATCGCACCCAGCCGCTCCTGAATGCGGGCACGGAATTCAGCCGGTCTTGGCGCGGAGTTGGTCGTCGGAGAGCTTCTGCATCTCCGGTTCGAGCGCGTTAATCGCCGCCACGCGCGGCAGCAGGCGCTTGACCTCGCGCTCGTTCTTGGTCCCGAAAACCTTGCCCAGCAAAGTGTTGATCAAAACAGAAATCCTTCAAGGGACACGCGTCCCAGATGTGAGTAAAAGCCTAGCACATTAGATGCGGGAGAGATGGCGAAGGACGGACACACCTGACGACCGCTCGCTGTTGATTAAAGAATGTTGACTAAAGAAACGGGTTGCGGATGATGAGATCGCCGAAGCGGCGGCCATGTTGCATGTCTTCGCTGTAGAGAACTCCGCAATCGCCTTGGATCGCAGCCGCGACAATCAGGGAGTCGTACCACGCAATCTGGCCGACCGTCTGTAGCCGTAGCGCTTCTAAAAATAAGCCGGACGACGACGGAATCGTCATCATCGGCAGCAAGACTTTGAAAAAATACAACTCCAGTTCGGTCGCGGTCATCGTGGCCCTGAACTGCCGCAGGCTGACGTTTATGAACTCCTGTACAACCTGGTAGCTGATGACACCCAGCCTTGACCCCACTCCATGTGTAACCAATTCCTCCGCTATCCGCGCCTTGCGGGGATCGACCGGATCGAGTGAATAGACAAGGATGTTGGTGTCGAGGAAGTATCTATCGCTCATTCATCTCGTCGCGCGTAAATTTGCGGCCCGCGTTCACATGACGGAGGCTGTTGTAAAGCTCCGTGACCTCGGCGGCGCTCACGCGACGGGATCCGTACTGAATGAGCCATTCGCGGAAAGCATCGATCAGGGGCCTGTGCTCGCTACGAGCAACTTCGCGGGCGCGTTCAATGGCAGCTTCGTCGGCACTAAAAGTGATATTCTTCATACGATAGCAGTGTACACGACACCAGTGCACACTACAACAGTGCATATGATCCGCGAGGCGGAATTGGATAGAACCGCAATTCCCTGTATCATTCCGCCCGTACTCTCCCATGCCCGCCTTCTATCAGAAGTTTCAGGAATCGGCCCGTAAGTTCCCTGACGTCATTGCCCTGGAGATTCAACGCCAGCAAACGGTGGAGCGCGTCACCTTCGCGGAACTGACCCGCATGTCGGAAAGCGTCGCGAACTGGCTTTCGTCGCGCGTTCCGCGAGACGCCCGTATCGCCATTCTGGCCGCGAACCACCCGCGGTGGGTGGCAGCATATTTGGGCATCATCGCCGCCGGCAGGACGGCCGTCCCTCTGGACACCGCTTTTCACGCCGACCAGGTCAAGAAGTTGCTAATCGACAGCGGCGCGTCCCTCCTGTTCTGCGATGTGAAACATCTTCGGACCGCGACAGAAGCCGTTGCGGGACTCAGCGTCGGGCTGGTGATGACTTCCGCGGCGGCCGAGCGACGAGACGAGCGGCGAGACGAGCCAGGGAAATCCCCGTCCGCGACCATCGCCGATCTCGATTCCATCTTTGCTGCTGGCCCCTGCGGCTTTCAGCCCGTAGAACCTGCCGAAGGCGACCTCGCCGCGCTGCTTTACACATCGGGCACGACCGCCGATCCCAAGGGCGTGATGCTCACGCACGCCAATCTCTTGGGCGAAGCGAAGTCCGTTCTGGCTGTCGTGAAAGTCGGTCCCGAAGACGCGCTTCTCGGGATACTTCCTATGTTCCACGTCCTCGCACAGATGGCGAACCTGTTCCTGCCACTTTTCAACGGCGCACGCGTCGTGTACCTCGAAACTCTCAACACTACCGAACTGTTGCGCGCATTGCAGGAACGCAACATCACTATTTTTTGCGTCGTGCCGCAGTTTTTTTATCTGATCCACGAAAAGATTTTCAAGGAACTGAACAAGCGCGGCGCGTTTACGCTGCGGATCGTCCGCACCTTGATGGCGCTCAACCGCGCGCTGCGGACGATTGGAATCAACGGAGGCAAAACTCTGTTCGGCAAGATCCACGCTACGTTCGGATCTCGCATGCGCTACCTCGTGACCGGAGGCTCGCGCTTCGATCCCGCGATCGCTCGCGACTTTTACTCCTTCGGAATCGACGTCTTGAACGCCTACGGTCTCACCGAAACCACGGGCGGTGCCTTGATGAATCCTCCCGGAGACATCGTCTTCGGCTCGGTGGGGAAGCCCTTCCCGGGCGTTGAGGCCAAAATCATCGACCCACAGCCGGTGGAAGAAGGCAGGCCCCCTGCCGGCGAGATTGCAATCCGCGGCGCGATCGTGATGAAGGGATACTGGAACCGTCCGGGGCCCACGGCCGAAGTTCTGCGTGACGGATGGTTCTACACCGGCGACCTCGGATACTTCGACGCCGACGGCAATCTCTTTATCACGGGACGGCGCAAGGAGGTCATCGTTCTCGCCAACGGAAAAAATGTCTACCCCGAGGAAATTGAAGCGCACTATCTACAGGCGCAGTACGTAAAAGAGATTTGCGTGATGGCGCTTGAGGCGCGGCCGGGCGATCCCATGTCTGAGCGCCTGCATGCGGTGATCGTGCCCAACTTCGATCTGTTGCGCGAGCGCAAGATCGTCAACTCCAAAGAAGCGATCCGCTTCGAAATTGAAGCGCTGTCGCACAAAATTGCCTCCACAAAACGAATCGGCAGCTACGACATTTGGCAAGAAGACCTGCCGCGCACGACGACTCGAAAACTAAAGCGGTTCCAGATCGAGAAAAAAGTTCGCGAGTTAAAGGAATCGGGCGCAGGCGAAGCGGAACTCGGCACGGAAAAGCCGCTGACCGACGACGAGAAGCAGTGGTTGAATCGCGACGACGTACAGCGCGCGCTGGCGGTGGCAAAGGAATCGTCGCGCAATCCGCTCGCCACGATTCGTCCAACCCACAATCTTGAACTCGACCTCGGCCTCGATTCGATGCAGAGGGTCGAATTGCTGGCCGCACTTGAACAGCAGCTTGGCGGCGACGTTCCCGAAGGCCAACTCGGCGAGATTTATTCCGTGCGTGACCTCGTCGACGCCGTTCTAGAGAGCGCCGCTCGAGGAGAAGGACAAGCAGGCGGGGCTGCTCCGGCCTGGTCGACAATCCTGAGCGAGCCTGTGACCGATCCCGAAGTCCTGGCTCTGGCGCGTCACAATCTCGTAGCGGATGTTCCGTTTTTTCTGCTAGGGCGTCTGATTTATTTTGTGGCACGCACCGGCTTTCACCTCAAGATCAGCGGCCTCGAAAACTTGCCCGCGAAAGGCCCGTACCTGCTCTGCTCCAACCATCAGAGCTACATCGATCCGCTGGTGATGGTAGGCGCGCTGCCCTGGTCTTTATTCCGCGAAGCGTTTGCGGTTGGAACGAGCGATATTTTCGGGAAAGGTTTCATGCGGCGACTGGCTCGGTGGATCCGGGTGGTAGTGCTTGATCCGGACGCGAATCTCGTCCCCGCGATGCGTGCCGGAGCCTTTGGCCTCAGCCACGGACGTATTCTGATTCTCTATCCCGAAGGCGAACGCACCAACACAGGCGACCTGACAATCTTCCGCAAAGGCGCGGCGATCTTGTCGATCCACACGCAGTCGCCGATCGTCCCGATCGCAATCGACGGCTTCTACGAAGCGTGGCCGCGCCACGAGAAATATCCAAAGCTCGCCAATCTTCAAATTGTGTTTGGCAAGCCGATCCAGCCACCACCCATCAGCGAAGCGAGCGAGGCGGCCTACGAAAATTTGACGGCGGATCTCAAGTCGAGGGTTGCCACGCTGTGGGATGGTCTGCGTGGCAAAAAAGACAGTGGAAAAAAGACAGCGGGAACAAACGTCGCTTAGTGGAAGTTACCGCAGCCTACGCGCCCGCGCCATGCGCTTTGCTGTCCATAATTTTGATCAGCGCTTCCACCACTCCAGTGTGGAACTTCTGTCCCGCGTCCGCCACGATCCGCTCCTCTGCTTCGCGGGGTGAGAGAGCCTTGCCACTGCTGCCACTGCCATTGATCAATTTTTGATAGGCGTCCGCTACCGCCAAGATATGGGCTTCCAGCGGTACGTTCACCGAGCGCGCTCCCTGGTCCTGCACAATTTGCTGAGCGATCATGATCGGGATGACGCGCCGCAGTGAATTTCCCGCGGCCTGGGCCCGCGAATCCGTTTTTGGCTGCTTGCGGAAGCTCGCCACTGCCTCTTCGCGGGTCATGTCGGCAGCCTTGTAGAGAATGTCGTTGGTGATTCCGAGTTTGCTCATGTCTCGCAGCATCACAGCCGATCGCATCAACTCCAGGCGATCGGACCCCAGGCCCATCGCCTCGCCCATCTGGCTGGCGGCGAGGGCAATTCGCTGATTTTCCTGGCTGGCAAGCTTGTCGCAGGCCATGAAGTGCTGCATCGCGGAGAGCAATCCACTGAAGCTCTCTCGAATGTCCGCGGTCATCGCCTGCTTACGCTCATAGAGCGTTCCCATCCCGTAACCAACGACCACGAGAATCCCCGCCCAGATGGCAAAGTTGAACAAGCGCTCCCCCGGCAAAGTCAGCACCGGATGCGCGGGCAGCAACCTGGTAATGAAGTCGAGGAGAACCACCAGAAACACGCAGGCAAACGCGGTGAGCGTCGCATGCCGACGCCCGAAGTGATAAGCCGAGTACAGCGTAGGCAGAAAATAAAAGCACAGCGCCATCGGTAACGACTGCGCATAGAACTGGACCAACGCTGCGATCAGCAACAGCGACACCAGCAGGATGGTCTCTTTGACGATTTTGCTCATTCTCATCGTTCCTGGTCGTGAATCAAGATGTTTCGCGGACGAGCGATTCCCTGCCGCCATGGTGACCTATGGAACGGTCTGGGCAAAGTTACCGGAGTAATAGTTCCCTCTTTTCCTCTCTCTGAAATGCCCTATTTCGTGTCGTAATTCGTAACATTAACTGTGGTTAATTCATGGTAATATACTGGAGCTAAGCAACCAGAAAAGGCATGATCGAGACGAAACTCCAGCGCACTTCGGTGTCTCTCGAGGGTGTGCACAGCACGATCGAAGTGCCGCACTCGCAGGCTGGATTTTGGGAGCAGTGGCGGGCATTCGTCGGCCCGGCAATTCTCGTCAGCGTCGGCTACATGGACCCCGGAAATTGGGGCACCGATCTCCAGGCTGGGGCGCAGTACAAATATGGCCTGTTGTGGGTCGTTGGATTAGCCAGCCTGATGGCGATCTTCATGCAGGTGATTTCCGCGCGACTCGGGGTCGTCACCGGAAAAGACCTCGCCCAATGCTGCCGCGACTGGTACCCCGCGTGGACACGCTGGCCCAACTGGCTGATGAGCGAAATCGCCATTGGGGCCTGCGACCTGGCGGAGGTTCTCGGAAGCGCAGTTGCGCTCAACCTGCTTTTCCACATTCCGCTGCTGTGGGCCGTGATAATCACAGGCCTCGACGTACTTCTGCTCCTGGCGTTGCAGAGCTTCGGCATGCGGACAATCGAAGCCATCGTCCTGTTATTGATCGTGACTATCGCGGTCTGCTATTTCATCGAGATTTTCGTTCTGCCGGAGACGCAACCGAGCTTTTTGGAAATGGGGCGGGCATTAATCTCCCCAACGCTGCGACACGCCGGCATCTTATACCTCGCGATTGGCATCATCGGCGCGACGGTGATGCCCCACAACCTCTATCTGCACTCCGCTCTGGTGCAGAGCCGCAAGTTGCAGAAGGACGAACCCTCAATTCGCAGCGCGATTCGCTTCAACACCATTGATTCAATCGCCGCTCTGACGATCGCCTTTTTTGTGAACGCGGCGATACTCGTGCTCGCAGCGACAGTTTTCTTTGGCAAGGAAAGCGTGCTGGTGGCGGGTGGAAAACTGGTGCACTTCACCGACAGCAGCGATTGGATCCGAGTCGCCTATCTGACCCTGGCGCCGCTGCTAGGAACGGCCGCCGCCAGCACGCTCTTTGCCGTGGCACTCCTCGCCAGCGGACAAAGCAGCACCATCACTGGCACGCTTGCCGGGCAAGTCGTCATGGAAGGCTTCATGCACTGGCGCATCAAGCCGTGGGTGCGTCGCCTCATCACCCGCACGCTGGCAATTCTGCCTGCAGTCCTCATCATCGGACTGCGCGGCGACAGCAGCGTCACCGACCTGCTCACCCTGAGCCAGGTGGTGTTAGCCTTGCAGCTTCCGTTCGCCATGTTCCCACTCATGCAATTCACCAGCTCGCGCAGCCGGATGGGAAGGTGGCGAAACGGCTGGTTTCTGTTGACAGCCGGTTGGGCAAGCGCAATCCTGATCACCGCTATGGATGTCTATGGCCTGCCGCAAGCGGTGAAAACCGCATGGCAGGTAGTAAGCGGAGGTTGATTGACCGCTGACGCTACACACCTCTCATGGGAATTCAGAACCGTGGTATTGAAAAACGACCAGCTATGTACAACACCATCCTCGTAACGCTCGATAACTCGCCGAGCGACCGCGTGATCATCGAACACATCAAGCAACTGGCCTCGCTCGCCGGGAGCCGCCTGGTGTTGTTGCACGTGGCGGACGGATGGGCCGCCAGAACCTACGGCCGCGACGCGGTAAGCCCGGAAGTCGATGATGACAGCGCGTACCTCGACAAAATCCGTAGAGAATTCGAGTCACTCGGCATTCCGACGGAAACCGAACTCGCCTACGGCGAACCCGCCAGGGAGATCGTCAAATGGGTCCGACAGAAGGGATGCGATCTGGTCGCGATGAGTACCCACGGCCATCGTTTTCTTGCCGATATATTTCTGGGCACGACCGCCAACAGAGTGCAGCACAACATCAGCGTCCCGGTTCTGCTGCTGCGGGCGAAGTAAGCATCCTGATTACTTCGCGGTCACTTCGCGGCTACTTTGCTCGGGGATGCGTCTGATCGTAAACATTCATCACATGCTTGACGGAAAGCTGGGTATAGCGCTGCGTAGTCGCCAACCGCTCATGGCCAAGCAATTCCTGAATCGCCCGCAGGTCCGCTCCCTCCTCCAGCATGTGCGTGCCGAAAGCGTGACGCAGCGTGTGCGGATGAACCTCGGGCGACAATCCCTTGGCTACGGCAATTCTTTTGACGATGCGCCCGACGCTGCGTGTCGTAAGCCGCCCTCCGCGCTGGTTCACGAGCAGGGCAGGCGTTCCCTTCGTAGAGGCGGCTTTGTTCGGATTGCTTTTCAATGTTGCGAGCAGCTGTTGCCGCCATGGCAAATAGTTAGCTAGCGCAGAAAGCGCCGACCCTCCAAACGGAACGAACCGTTCTTTCTTGCCTTTTCCACGAATCAATATCGCTTCGTTGCTCATGCTGATGTCGTCGAGATTGATCCCGACCAGTTCCGAATTTCGAATGCCGCACCCGTAAAGCAATTCAAACATCAGCCGGTCGCGCTCGGGGAACGAGGCCACCTCGGGCATCTTGCCGTCGAGCATCGTATTCATTTCTTCAATCGTAGGAACGCGCGGCAGTTTCTTCGGCAGCCGCGGCGTAGAAACCAGCTTGGCCGGATTCTGCTCAACGACGCCTTCCTGCGCCAGCCACCGATACAGCGACCGCACCGCCGCCAACGCCCGCGCAACCGACGTCTTACTCAACCCCTTGTCGTAAAGATGAGAGAGGAATCCGCGAATCGCGATGTGATCAATTCCCTTCCAATCGCAGGAACCGACGTAGACGGCAAAGTTATCAAGATCCCCGGTGTAGGCCTTGATCGTATGCGCCGAAGCATTGCGCTCCCGCAGATGACGCAGAAAGTCATCCGTGGCAAGTTCGACAATCGAGCGGCGCTGCGTCATACGGCGCTCCGCCGACTCCGGCGAAGTCCACCACGGAGACACGGAGGCACGGAGGAGTGCTTTAGCGGATGCTCGTTATTAACTCTCATTCTTGAATCTCGTTACTGAATCTCAGTTGTTTCGTGACAAATTAGTTGAGTTCGGTTTTCTCCGTGTCCCCGTGTCTCCGTGGTGGGTTTACGCCTTTGCCTTCGCCCGCGGATGATGTTTCGAATACACGCTCTTCAGTCGGTCCAGTGCCACATGCGTATAAATCTGGGTAGTCGAAATATCGGAGTGTCCAAGAATCGTTTGCACCGTCCGCAGGTCGGCGCCGTTTTCCACCATATGCGTAGCGCACGAATGCCGCAGCATGTGCGGACTGGCATGGCGTCCCGAGGCAAGGCTGGCTTTCCCGACCAACTGCCAGACGCGCTGACGTGTCAAACGCCTGCCGCCGGCTCCAAGAAAAAGAAGCGGCGAATTTTTCTTCCTGGAAATCGTCTCCCTGCTATTTTTCAGATATTGCTGTAACGCCTGCTGGGCCGGCGCTCCGAGCGGCACCATGCGCTCCTTATCGCCCTTGCCACGCACCAGGATGTATCCCATCTCCAATTTCAAGTCCTCGAGTCGCGCGTCGGCGACCTCCGAGACTCGGACGCCTCCGCCGTAGAGAAGCTCAATCATGGCGTGATCGCGGAGCGCCAGCGCCTGGCCACGGGCAGTGTTGTTTTCCGGCCGCGACGCCAGCATGCTTCCGACCTCATCGCGGCTGAGCGCTTTGGGCAGCACCTTCCACTGCTTCGGCAAATCGATATTCAGCGTCGGATCTTTTTCGATTTTCTCGTCGAGCAGCAAATGCCGATACAACTGCCGGATAGCCGAAAGCTTTCGGCCGACCGAACGCCCATCGAGCCCATGGGAAAACAATTCCTGGAGATATTCGCGAACATCCTCGCGCTGCGCCCGAACAAGATCGACCCGGCGTTCAGCGAGGAACGCGGCGAACTGCGCGAGGTCGCTGGTATAAGCCGCAATGGTCAGTCTCGCCGATCCGCGCTCAACCCGGAGATAGTCGAGGAACGCCGACAGCGTTCGCGAATTTGCGTCGGAGGCCACGCCGTTAGTATGGATTGCCCGGTCGAGTTCCGCAAAGTACCACGCTCGATACACGGCGTGATCGTCGTCTTTATTCTTCAGGAATTATTTTCTGTTACACCCTGCAACAAATCGACGGCGTAGAGCACGCCCTCGGGCGTCTCTTCGTGCTTGAAGTAAGCGAACACATCGCGCCCGGCGGCGAGATGCTCGCGTATGCGCGCGATCATCACTTTGCGTTCATCGGCTGTGTACGAGGGCTTGCGATACCGGTAGTAGGCATAATCGGCGGTAACCACGTCCGGAGTGTCGCGCTCTTCGGTTTCGGCCACACACAGCGCGACGTTCGGTCCCCGAAGCGTTTCCCATGTGGCATCCGTAAACCATGACTCGTTGCGAAATTCAACAGCCGCGCGCACCGTTCGCGGCAAGGCCTTCAAAAAATCCGACAGGACCGCGTGATCGACTTTGAAATTCGGGGGCAATTGAAACAGGATCGGGCCCAGTCGTCCCGCGCGCTCCAGCCCTTCGAGCGTTCCGACAAAACGCTGGAGGAATTCTTCCGCATTCTTGAGGCGCTTGATGTGCGTAAGCACCTGGTGCGCTTTGATGGTGAAGCGGAAATGCTCGGGCGTCTCGGCGATCCAGTTCTGGACAGTCGTCTCTTTCACGAGTTGGCGGAAGGTGTAGTTGACTTCGACCGCGTTAAGTTTCGACGCGTAGAAGTTCAGAAACTTTTTTTGCGCGAGTTTTTCCGGATAGAAAGCGGGCTTCCATGTTGGATACGCCCATCCGGAGGTGCCTACGTAAAGTTGTGCCATGTTTCTGCCGCGCAACGCGAAACTATACTTTGCGGTGTTTCGCCGTGGCGGACTTCCCTTTCGTCTTCGTCGCCTTCTTTGGACGCGGCGACGCAGCGGATCGGCCCGCGCCGCTCGCGCCTCGCCCCGTTTCCTGATCCGCTTCTTTTTCCGCCTCCGCCGCCAGTCCCGCCAGCTGCGGCAGTTTCTGCTTCAACGTCTGCACTGGAGCAAACAGGTCGCCCATCTTCTCAACGCGTGCGAGCACGTCTTTCGCTTCGAACACCAATCGCTCCGCATCCTTCTTCTTCAGGGCCTGTTCCACCTCGTCCCACGTCACGGGAGTCGACACCGTCGGGTGCTCGCGCGCACGCAGCGAATACACTGAAATCGTCGTCTTATGCTCGTCGTTCTGACTCCAATCGACGAATATTTTGTTCGTGCGCACCGCCTTCTTCATATCCGAAACCACCAGCTCCGGATGCTCCTGCTCAAGCAATCGCGCGATGGCGTGGGCAAACGACTTCGTCTGGTCGTAGCTCGTCTTCGTATTCAGCGGGACATAGACCTGCATCCCTTTCGATCCCGAAGTCTTCGGAAAACTCTTCAGCCCGAAGTGGTCAAAAATATCGCGCACCCACAAACCGACCTGCGCACACTGCACGATGTTCGCCGGAGGCCCCGGGTCGAGATCGAACACAATCATGGTCGGAGTCGAAATATCGGCGGCCAGCGATAACGACGGATGCAGCTCAATCGATGCCAGATTCGCGATCCACACGACTGTCGCGAGATCGTTGGCCAGAATAAAGTTGATCGTTCTGTGGTTGCTCTCGCTCCACACGGGCGCGGTTTTCACCCAATCCGGCCGGTGCATCGGAGCGTTTTTCTCAAAGAAGTATTCGTGGTCCACGCCCTCCGGATAGCGCTTCATGGTGAGGGCGCGCCCCGCCAAATGGGGCACCAGCACGGGCGCAATGCGGACGTAATAATCGACGACCTGCCCTTTGGCGAAGCCCGCCGCCGGATAGAGCACTTTCTCAAGATTGGTAAGCTTGAGCTTGCGGCCTTCGACATCGACGATGGTGGGTGCGGGCATAATTACGGTTTTGCAAAGCGGCCAAACATGCGCTCGGGATCGATGGCGATGAAAGTCCCTTCGCCACGGGCCAGCACTTCCCCGTTTTCGTTGAGGATCTCGGCCATGTTGACGTGCCTGCGTCCGTTCAACGAAACCTCGCGCGACTCGACGCGCAACGGCTTGTGCAGCGGCACGGGCCTGCGGTAGTTCACCTTGATCTCAGAAGTCAGCGCGACCACATCGCGTAATTTGTTCACCTTACCCATCGCTTCGTCAAGAATGGTCGCGATAATCCCACCATGGCAATGTCCCGGCGGTCCGCTGTAACGCTTGCCGAGCCGGAAGCGGCAGACGAAACACTTGCGCTCTTCGTCATAAGCAAACTTCAACCGCATTCCGTCGGGATTGTCACGTCCACAGACGAAACACTGGTTTTGGATTTTGGCCAGGCGCGTGTTATGTCCAACTCCAGAGCGCCCGTTTGCGGACTTCTTCGCAGCCATCGAAAGATTCTATCGCGAGCCAGCGTGAAGTATTAATCATGAAGATTGATTATGATGTTGTGCCGTATTCCAGCAGAGGTGTGCTGGCGAGGTGTGCCAGTGGAGGTGTGCATGTCTTCCGGAATCTCTTACGCCGTCCATCCCGGCGTCGCCATGGTTCAGAAGTGGATCAAAGAACTCCCCGATAAAACCGGACGTTCTCTCGACGAATGGATCGCTCTCACAATAGCGTCCGGCCCGGCCACTGAAAAAGAGCGGCGCGAGTGGCTCAAGAAAGAACACAAACTGGGCACGAACTCCGCCTCGTGGATCGCCGAGCGCGCCGACGGCAAAGGCACCGAAGAAGACTCGCCCGAGACCTATCTGAAAACCGCCGCCGAGTGGGTCGAAACCCAATATTCGGGCCCGCGAGGAGCGCTGCGTCCGCTCTACGAACAGTTGATGAAACTTGGATTCTCTCTCGGTAAAGATGTCAAAGCCTGCCCCGGCAAAACCGCGGTTCCGCTTTACCGTAAACACGTTTTCGCTCAGATCAAGCCGGCGACGAATACAAGAATCGATCTCGGATTGGCTCTCGGCAACATGAAAACTCCGAAACGCCTGATCGACACCGGAGGCTACGAAAAGAAAGATCGGATCACGCGCCGGATCGAAGTGAAGTCAAAGGCAGATATCGACGACGAATTGAAGCGCTGGCTGAAGAAAGCGTATGAGATGGACGCTTTATGAGATCGACGAGTAGTGAAACAGCGGCTGCTGATATGCGGCGATGAGGATCGGTAAGGTTTTGTAACCCCCCCCCAATTTTTGCTTAACTTGTTAATTTCACAACTAGTTACTCACGCGACCCTCAAAATAAACGACTTAAAGCAACGGATCAACGATTTGGCGGGTTTTTGAAGGGCTTTCTGGCCACCGATGTTTGAAATTTCGCGTTGTCAAAGAAGGCGGTTGCGATGTCCGTCTCGGGAGACGGACACAATTCATTTCAGTGTTGCACTGATTGTAGCGCGCTGTCTGTGAGGGCGGTCACTGTGCGTTTGTGAGATATCGCGGTGGGTGAACTGGGAGGGGCACGATGGAGGGCGTACTCGCAATTGCCGTGGCCGGACTGCTAGTCCGCGTCATTTTGACCGGGAATGTAATACCCGAACACTGTGTTGTTTGGATACCAAGTGAGGTGATGGCCGAATTTAGTGTGGTGCTGCGCCCCGAAAATATCTTCATAGGTTATCATGCCCCAAACACAAAGGGCTTTCTTAGTGCCTTCTTTGATTATCGGAATTTCGGAATCGGGGACAAACTCTTTCACGGTTCCACCGATTATGTACGTTTGGTGGGCCCCCACTATTCCTGCATCTTTAATCTCGTTTTCGTCTGTCAACGGGAACTGGAAATCTTTTGGGATCGGGATAGGCAAAATATCCGCTCCCGTCCGTATTTGAACCTTTCGGGCTTGGGTGTTCCCAGTATTGAGCAGGTCGGCTCTCCCCTCAAACTTAAGATCGCTTTGGCCTGGCTCTCGCCGTTCTTGATACAGAGCCGTGCCGATCTTGCTGGTGAGGTAAGCGCGCAACACAGCCTTGTTGCCAGATTCAATGGTAGTCACGATTTTTTCCATTGCAGTGGCCGAGCGGGCCGCTTCTCCAATATGGCGCTCCATTGCCTCCGCCTGCTCCCCAGCGGATTTGACGGTTTCCCTCAACTTATAGGCTTGATAACCAAATACGATCAATTGCAGGAATCCAACAGCCGCAAGTACGCCAGTCAAATAGACCAAATTCCTATCATTCGCCGATTTGTCTTCACGGTCTTTACGCTCCTGCTCGGCTTCTTCGGGAGTCTTAGCGGTTGGAAGCACTTTAACGACAACAGGCGATCCTTGGGTGCCGCGTTGCTCTGTGGTAGTTGGTTGTTGGGTTGCTTGGGATTTCTTATATTGCTGTTGTAGTCCGAACAGAAGAAATAACGAGCACGCTGCAGTTAGAAGGCGCATAACCACTCCATGAAAACACCAGAATACACAGAAGGCCCGGAAGCACCGGAGAACTTTGAACGGGGGATGAAAACATTGTTCAAGGTTCTTCAAGCCAGCAACAAAAAAGGGGAAGCGGAAGCATATACCCACCGATTCCCCAAAGGAACCTAAACATTCCGGCGGAGACTAGAAGGGGGCTTGTGTTTCCCCGACCGCTGCCGTGGATGACTGCGGTACGCACCTTTGCGAAGTTCCCATGCGCCCGATGCGAGCAGCTGTTGTCGTTCCCACGCTGGCAAACTGCAGATCCCTCACTTCGTTCGGGATGACAAACTTTATTCGGGACGACAAGCTTCATTCGGGACGACAAGGGTTTGAGGGTGAGGTCATAAGGGTTTGGGGGTGATGTTCCTCGATAACTTTTTTGCTGGCGGAATCAGATCGCTGACGTTTTCTTTCTTTTCCAACTCTGTGCTTGCGCCTCTACTCTTAGAATTGTCATCCCGAACGAAGTGAGGGATCTGCAGTTTGGTTGGATCACCCCAGCCCTCGGCTAAGTCTTGCCACATCGGATTCATGGTCTTGATCAGCGCAAGGCGCTTCACACGCGTCCATGCTTTGATTTGCTTTTCTCGAGCGATGGCTTTGTTGACATACTTGAAAGTCTCGTAATAGACCAGGCGATTGATGCGGTACCGCTTTGTGAAGCCATCGATTTCGCCGGCCTTATGCTGCAATACTCGCCGGTAAAGGTTTCCGGTTACGCCGGTGTAGAGAGTCAGCGAAAGGCTGGCCATGATGTAGACGTAATAGCGCTTCTCGCCCCGCATTTTTCGCTCCTCACTGGCGGCTAGTTGCTCGCCCGTTACGTCGTGCCACTGGTGGCTGACTGCAGATCCCTCACTCCGTTCGGGATGACAAAGTTTTCGGAGTGTTGCACTGATTGTGGTTCGGTGTCTGTGTGGATAGTCACTGGGCGTTTGTGAGATATCGGGTGCCTCGCGCTTCGACTTCGCTCAGGGCGCAGATGATGACCGCCCTCTTCCCAGCGTAGAATATCCTGTGACCCCGAACTCAACCGCCATCGACTTCGCGCCGCCCGTGCGGCCCACCGAACCGGCAGTCCAGCCCATCATCGCGGTTCGCGATCTGGTTCATCGTTATGAAGATCGCACTGCGCTCAACGGCGTTTCGTTCGAAGTTCGTCCCGCCGAATTGTTTGGATTGCTCGGCCCAAACGGCAGCGGCAAGACGACTTTGTTCCGCATCCTCTCCACGCTGATGGTGCCGACTTCGGGCGCCGCCATGATCGCTGGACTCGATGCGGTTCGGCAGCCTTCGCAGCTGCGTCGCCACATCGGTGTCGTCTTCCAGGCGCAGAGCGTTGATCCGAAGCTCACCGCCTACGAAAACCTGTGGCATCAGGGGCATCTTTACGGCCTGCGCGGCAGCGAACTCAAGGCGAGGATCGAAGAAATCCTCACCCGCGTCGGCTTGCTCGATCGCCGCGCCGATCTCGTCGAAACTTTCTCCGGAGGCATGCAGCGCCGCATTGAACTCGCCAAAGGACTGCTTCATCATCCAGAAGTGCTGCTGCTGGACGAGCCGACAACCGGGCTCGATCCCGGCGCACGTCATGATCTCTGGCAATATCTCCAGATCCTGCGCGATCAGGAGCGGGTCTCAGTCATCGTCACCACTCACCTGATGGAAGAAGCGGAACGCTGCGACCGCCTCGCCATTCTGAATGAAGGCAACCTGGTCGCTCTGGGCACGCCCGAAGCCCTGACCCACGAAATCGGCGGCGATGTAATTCTGCTCGAAGCGAACGATCCGCAGTCTTTGGCCGACCGCGTCCGCAGCAAGTTTCAAGTCGATGCGACCGTCATGGACAAACAAGTCCGTATCGAAATCGAAAACGGGCATCGCTTCGTCCCCGACGTAGTCGAAGCTTTCCCCGGAGAAATCCAGTCGCTCAGTGTCAGCAAGCCGACACTTGAAGACGTGTTCATTCACCGCACCGGCCACAAGTTTTGGAGTGAGACAGCGGAGTCAGAGCCAGCGACAGGAGAAAAGAAGAAATCGGGAAAGAAACACTGACCGTGTGCCTCTTCAACGCTGGGTCCGTCAACTCAATTCAGCCGAAACGACACTTCGATGTGCATCTTGACCGCAATTGGCTGACCATCTTTACGCGCGGGTTCGAACTCCCATTTCTTGACCGCTTTGACGGCTTGCTCGTCGAGACCTAAACCGAGAGGGCGTGTGACGCGGACGTCTCGCGGCTTGCCATCGGCTCCGACTACCAACTCAAGGAGGCACGTGCCTTGGAATTTCTTCTTACGTGCCAGGTCTGAAAACTCCGGTTCGGGGCTGTAAGTCATGTGCGGCGGCGTCATGCCGGGTCCCATTTTGAATAATGGGACGTCATCGTTGGTTTGTTGAGGCTGGGTTTGTTGAGGCTTGTCGTCTTCGGGTTTAGCGTTTGTCGTCTGGGCGAACACACCAACGGACAGCCATGTTATAAGGAGAAAGCCGACGGTCGTGAACCGGGTTTTCACGACAGAAGTTTACCACCTTCCCGGGCGGTTTCGAAGCCATGGCAATCGCTGCTAGACTAAAACCGATGGCGACTCAGACCGCTACCTTCCCCGCTACAAAACCCGCACCCGTGTCCGGCGGAATTCTGCTGCCGGCCTTCACGCTTTGGTGGCGCGAGATCGTGCGCTTCTATCGGCAGCGCGCGAGGGTCGTGGGCGTGATCGCCTCGCCTCTACTGTTTTGGATCGTAATCGGCTCTGGCTTCGGGAGTTCATTCCGCTCCGGACCCTCGGCTGGACAACAGAATTACCTCGACTACTTTTATCCGGGCGTTCTGGTGATGATCGTGCTTTTTACGGCGATCTTCACCATGATGTCGGTGATCGAAGATCGCAACGAAGGCTTCCTGCTTTCGGTGATGGTCGCTCCCGTGCCACGTGCCGCCATCGTGCTCGGTAAAGTTCTTGGAGGGACGACGCTCGCCGCTGTGCAAGGGATGGTATTTCTGGTTTTTTCGCCTTTCGTCGGCATCCACATGACGGTCGGCTCATTTGGCCTGATCGCGCTGACCATATTCCTGGTGTCGTTCGCGCTGACGGCGCTCGGCTTCGCCATCGCGTGGCCTCTGGACTCGACCCAAGCTTTCCACGCCATCATCAATTTATTTTTGATCCCGCTCTGGCTGCTTTCGGGAGCGATGTTTCCTCTGTCGAAAGCGTCCGCGTGGATTCGCTGGCTGATGTATGCCAATCCGCTAACCTACGGAGTGGAGGCGCTGCGCGCGTTGATGTATCCCGATGCGCCGAGTTCGTTCTCGTTTGCATTCTCGTTGACCGCATCGATTCTGACGCTAGTGCTGTTCGCGTTATTCATGTTCGGCCTGGCCTTCGTGCTGGCGAGTCGCCGGACCACGAAGCCGGCAGCTTAAGAACTGTCGCTGGTCGATGGTCGTTAGTCGTTAGTCGACTTCGCACAGCGCGAACGACTAACGACCATCGACCAACGACAGTCTTTATGCCTATCGACATCCTCGCCCTAGCCGCTCACCGCGATGACGTAGAACAAACCTGCGCCGGCACTCTGCTCAAGATGGCCGAGCGCGGATACACCACCGGCATTCTCGACCTCACGCAGGGAGAAATGGGTACGCGCGGCACCGCCGAAGACCGCGCCAATGAAGCAAATGAGGCGGCGCGCATTCTGAAGGTTAGCTGGCGGCAAGCCCTGGATATCCCTGATGGCCGGGTCGAAAATACTTGGGACAATCGCTTGAAAGTCGTGCGAGTGCTGCGTGAGCAGCGTCCCAGGGTTCTGATTCTTCCTTACTGGGAGGGCCGCCATCCGGATCACTACACGGCATCGGTGCTTGGCTACGAAGCGGCGTTTTTGTCTGGACTGGCAAAGCTTCCCATCGCGGAGGCGGCGCATCGTCCATTCAAGATCATTTATGCCAGCTTATACCGCGACGTCCGCCCGACCTTCGTTGTGGACATCAGCGATCAATTTGAAACTCGCCTCGCGGCACTGATGGCCTACAAATCGCAATTCAGCGATCAGAAAGCGGGCAGCGACATATTCCCCGCGCAAAAGGAAATTCGCGCGCGCATCGAATCGATGGCCCGCTTCTACGGCATGATGGGCGGAGTCACATACGCCGAACCCTTTGTGCAAAAGGAAATGAGCCTGGTCGACGATGTGATGACGATTCCGGTGAAGTCGATCTGAACTTCGATCTGAACTTTGCGGCGCCCTTCGCCGCGAACTTCGACCCGATGGGGCCAGCGCCGTATAATAACCGTTCGCTTTGGAGACTTCCTGATGTCGACGATCACCACAAACGCCACTGGAACCCGCACCGAATCTGACAGCATGGGCAAGATCGAAGTCCCGGCGAATGTCTACTGGGGCGCGCAGACCGAGCGCTCGCTGCTGCATTTTAATATTGGGCGCGACACCATGCCTCCGGAGCTGATTCGCGCTTTTGGAATTCTCAAGAAGGCCTGCGCGCTGGTGAATCAGGATCTTGGCAAGCTCCCGGCCGACAAAGCAAAGCTCATCGTTCAAGCGGCCGACGAAGTTATCTCGGGCAAGTTGAATGACCAGTTCCCGCTGCGCATCTGGCAGACCGGCAGCGGTACGCAGACCAACATGAACGTGAACGAAGTCATCTCCAATCGCGCGATTGAAATCGCCGGTGGTGTGATGGGGAGTAAGAAGCCGGTTCATCCGAACGATGACGTCAATATGTCGCAGTCGTCGAACGACACTTTTCCGGCGGCGATGCACATCGCGGCGGCCGAGCGCGTCGAGAACGCGCTGATTCCGGCCATCGAGACGGTGCGCGATGCGATCGCCGCGAAAGCAAAGGAATTTGAACACGTCGTCAAGATCGGCCGCACTCATCTGCAGGACGCGGTACCGCTAACCTTTGGACAAGAATTCGGCGGGTGGGCCAGCCTTCTTGACCGCGACATCAAACGACTGGAACAGGTGCTCGGCGGCCTTTACGATCTTGCGATCGGCGGCACAGCGGTGGGCACCGGTCTCAATGCACATCCTGAATTTGCCGAGCGCGCGGCGAAGAAGATTGCGGAGCTGACCTCACTTCCCTTCCGCTCCCACGGCAACAAGTTTGCGGCACTGTCAGCGCACGATGAGATTGTGTTTGCCCAGGGGGCGATGGAAACGCTGGCCGCGTCTTTGATGAAAATTTCGAACGACATTCGCTGGCTGGCCAGCGGTCCTCGCTGCGGTCTCGGAGAGCTGATACTTCCTGAGAACGAGCCGGGATCGTCGATCATGCCGGGCAAGGTGAATCCCACGCAATGCGAAGCGATGACGATGGTCTGTGTCCAGGTTCACGGAGCCACGGCCGCAGTCGGTTTCGCCGGATCGCAAGGCAATTTTGAACTCAATGTGTTCAAGCCGGTCATCATCTATAACTTTCTGCACTCGGTTACGCTGATCACCGACGCCTGTCACGGTTACGTCGAATACATGATCAACGGCATCGAAGTCGACCGCGCCAAGGTGGACTCCTACGTAAAGAATTCGCTGATGCTGGTGACGGCGCTGGCTCCGACAGTGGGATACGACAAAGCCGCGCAAATCGCGCACACGGCGCACGTCGAACACAGCAGCTTGCGCGAAGCAGCGGTAAAGCTCGGGTATCTCAGCGGGGAAGAATTCGATCAACTGGTGAAACCGGAGAAGATGACAAGACCTTAGCGCGAACTTGCACGGTGGGTATTTCGATTCCCGCACCGTGCTTTATCGCTTACTTCAGTAACCCTCCCACACCAGTTTCAAGTTACTTAGGGACACGTCTCCATCCTATGATTCTACTAATCGAGGGCTCATGTACATGCACCGCTCCAACTGGCGACGGCTCGCAGTGCTGTGCCTTTTTTGTCTCTCGATCCATGCCCTCGCGGTGAAGCCGCCGCCGGTTCTTCCCGGCCATCCTCATTATTCTATTCAGCATTTCGGCGAACATTTCGGTCTCGGTTCTGCCACCATCCTCTCCCTGGCACAAGATAGTCAAGGCTTTCTGTGGATCGGCACGGAAACCGGCCTCTTCCGCTATGACGGAAATGGAGTGACGCGTTTTGGCCGCGCCGATGGTCTGCCCGGCGAATCAGTCGATCTTGTGCTGGCGGCGCCTGACGGAAATCTATGGGTGCGCACGCGCAAAGGAATCGCGCGCCGCCTTCGCGAGCGCTTCGAGGCGATTGACTTGCCGGCGGCAGCAGGGGCGCCGCGGGACACCTACCAGTCGTTCGCGGTCGACCAGCATGGAACTGTTTTCGTCTCCGCGCAGCACGGTCTATTGCGCCTGGAACCGGATAACAATCACTATGACCTCTTCCGCATCGGGACGAACGCCGTGAAGAGCGAAGTTTCCGCTGTGGCGCGTGCGGAAGATGACACCATCTGGTTCAGCTCCGGAAAAGACATTGAGCGTTTCCGTCCCGGGATTTCCACGCCTGAGACGTTTGCAGCCGTCGACCTGGGTGGCGAGGAGCACGATGAACGTGTTGTGGCACTGCTGCCTTCGCCCGGCGGCAAACTTTGGATCAGAACCACGTCACGGCTGGGGTTCATCCGCATCGACGGCGGCCCGACGAAACCTTCCTGGTTACACGAGAATCTTCCGAGCGCAAACAATCAGGGTGGTCCGAGTCTCGACCAGCGCGGCAATCTTCTGCTGCCAACGGCACAAGGTCTCTACTGGCGCGACGAGGACGGAGACTCCAGGAACGGGTGGCGCGTCATTGACCACCGCAGCGGACTCACCAGCAGTGCGGTCGCTTCGGCGCTCGAGGATCGCGAGGGTGGCATCTGGATCGGAACCACTGGAACCGGCCTCGATTATTGGCCGGGGTCGAAACAATGGTCGGGATGGACCGATGCGGAAGGCTTGCCGGATGCGCTGGTGCTCGGCGTGGTGCGCGATCATCGCGGCCGACTGTGGGTCGCTGCGAACACAGCCGTTTGTTATTGGGATCCGCAGACATCGCATTGGCAAACTGTGACCCAGGCTGGAGCGCATGGCGGCGCTCGGCAAATCAAGCTTGCCTCCGACGGCGCCGTGTGGACGATTGTCCCCGGCAAGGGCATCTATCGCTTCGACGCGAACCTGGAGCATCCGGTCGCACAAGCTGTGCCTCTGCCACCAGATTGGCGGCCACAGAGCATCGCCTCCGCACCCGATAATTCGATCTGGGCCGATGGCAAGGATTTGCTTCACCTCATCCGCTATGACCACGACCGGGGCCACTTCTCGGTGACAGAGTTGTCCGCTCCTGCCGCGAACCAGGGCACGACGCAAAGCGTTTCCGTGGGGCCCGGCGGAGTGGTCTGGAGCGCGGGCGCGAACGGCGTCTCCCGCTACGATCACGGGCGCTGGCAACACTTCGGCAAAGAAGCTGGACTGCTCTCAGACGACGTGATTGAAATCGAGGCGGTGCGGGACGGGGAAGCGTGGCTGCGATATCAGGATGAAGGCCAGAGCAGCCGCCTGCGCTCGCGGGCCGACGGCGGGGTCGACGTGATGCAGGTGGCTCAGGGTGTATGTAGCCTCGGCATCGACCAACATGATCATGTGTGGACGGCGATGGACGTGGGCGCCGCAATGATCTCGCCGGACGGCAAACAACGCGTCTTCACCGAAGAGGACGGGCTCATCTGGAACGATCTGAACTGTGGCAGCCTCTGGCAGGATTCTGATGGCGGCATTCTGCTCGGCACCAGCAAGGGACTCGCCCGATATGACGAGAGTCAGGACCAACTTGCGTTAAGGCAACCAAGCATCGTCCTGACCAGCGCCGTCTTTGGTAAGGAAGATCACGACAAGGAAGATCATGGTAAGCAAGATCGTCTGCTGGAGAGCGCGCCTCAGATCAAATACGAAGATGCGACTCTGCTGGCGCGCTTCGCATCTCCAGTCTTTCACCATGGCCGTGACCTCACGTGCCGTTATCGACTCGGTGGGCTGGAAAAGGATTTCACGGAAACCAAACTTCGCGAGGTGCGGTACTCGTCCCTGTCCGCGGGCAACTACACGTTCGAGGTAAGTTGCGGCTGCAGCCAACTTGGGCAGGGCGCATTGGCGGCCTATTCATTTACAGTGCTTCCTCCGTGGTGGCAGACGTGGTGGGCGAAGTCCTCGGGCGCGGTCGCGTTCGCGCTCCTGCTCTGGGTGACGATCTACTCGCGGCAGTGCCGCCACCGCCGGGAAAAACAGCGCCTGGAGCTCGCCGTAGCCGAGCGCAGCGCGGCTTTGGCCCAAGCCAACAACGAATTGCAGGAAGCCTCGCTCTGCGATCCGCTGACCGGAGTGCGCAACCGGCGATTTTTCCAAAGCATGATCGCGGCCGACGCCAGCCAAGCCGTGCGTGCCTACCGCGGTGGGCCCATCTATCAGCGCGGTCACCGCGATCTGGTTTTTTTCCTCGTCGATATCGACCACTTCAAGGAAGTGAACGACCACTTTGGCCACGATGCGGGAGATCGAGTTCTGATCCAGATCGCGCGCCGACTCGCAGGGGTGGTTCGCGGGTCCGATTTCCTGATTCGCTGGGGCGGAGAAGAATTTCTGGTGGTCTGCCGCTCGGCCGAACGCAGCGACGCCACGCATATGGCGGCAAGGATTCTCGACTCGATCAGCGGCACGGAATTCGATTTAGGAAATGAGCGGACTCTGACGCGCTCGTGCTCGGTCGGCTGGGCTGCATTTCCATGGCTTCCCCAAGCCTGTTCCAATCTGTCGGTGGATGAAGTGCTTCGGCTAGCCGATCGCGGACTCTACCTGGCGAAGCAAAATGGCCGCAATCAGGCAGTGGGTGTAGTGCCCACCACCGAAGCTCCAACCATCAACGCCCAGACCGGGCCCGACCAGTATCGCTGCGTGGAGCAACTCATCGAAGCCGATTTGATCCGCGAAGTGCGTACTCCCGGCGAAAAAGCGGCAGGGGCCGGAGTCTGAACTGCGGCGAGATCAGCCCTGCTTGGGCCGCTAGTTTTTCTTGAGAAATCTGCGCCGATTCAGGTGGGTCGACGCGGCCGGCTCAATGTCGTCGTACTTGAGCACGCTGATGGAACCGTCCACCTCGAGCACTGCCAGCGCCGCTTCTTTGTAAGTGGCTACACCGTGTTCCCGGAGTGCGCGCTCCAGTTCATCCATGCTGACGTGTTCTTTGGCCATGTGCGCCTCCATGACCACGCCATCGTGCACGAGCAGACTCGGCTCACCCTGAATGTATTTTCGGAAGCGGCGGTTTCCGCCAGAGATCTCGGCGACGAGATAATTCAAGACCAACAGGGTGGTGGCGGCGACGGCGCCTCCGGCGAGCGACGTGTCGGGCCCGGTCATCGCGTTCTGTACGGAGTTGGATAGCAACAGAAGGAGTGTGAGGTCGAACGGAGTCATCTGACCGACTTCCCTCTTGCCGCTGATCCGAATCCCTAGCAGCACGAGGCAGTAGATGACTCCCGTCCGGAGTGCGATTTCTAGCAGCGTATGCGCGCTCGGCGGCAGCATTGTGGTTCGACTTGACGGTGACTACTGCGGCGTCGCGGTAACGGGCACGGGAGCATTCTTCGGAGTGCTCAGGTAGCCGGTGATTTTGTTCTTATCCACTGTCCAGACCACGAGTTCATAGAGCATGTGTTCCCGCCCCGTATAAAACTGGACCGGCTCGCTCTGGTTCTTATCTTTCTTCTCGATGGTCTTGTCGTCAGCGGTGACGTTCAGGGTGTACTTGCCCTTCTTGGCATCGGTCTTCTTCAGTTGCAACGCCACAGTCGAAAACGCCTGCGGTTTCGCGCCCTTCAACAACGTGAACTCGAAGTACTGCCGGTCGCCCTTGTGCTTGAGCGCTTCCAGATCGCTGCGCGTGTTGGCGATCAGTCCGCTCTGAACGCCCAGATCGCCAATCGTACCCTGGAGTTTCGCAATGGTTGCTTCAAGCGATGCCTTGGTGGCGGCCACATCGGTTTTCACTCCGCCAACATCGGTCTTCACCGTGCCGACCTCGCCGGCAACCGCGCCCACGTCTTTCTTTTCCTCCGCCGCTTGCGCCGAAATGCGCGCCGACGCAGCCTGCTGCTGGCGCGCCAACTCATCGGCTCGCGCCGCCAATTCTTTCTTGGTCATACCGACGCGCTCGGCCAATGTCGCCGAATCGGCTTCAGCCGATTGCATGCGCTTGGTCAAATCGGCAATTTCCTTCTGACTCGCGGTTTGGTCCTGCGTCACTTTTTCGAGTTTGCCGTGCTGGTCATAAATGAAGAATGCCGAAGCGCCGACGTAAGCAACAGCGACTGCCGTCAGAATCCATTTCCCGACATTGCTCTGCGGTTCGGGGTGATACACGTTCGGTTGATCGCCTTCCGACATAAGGGTTGGTCTCCGGTTAAAGATGAAGTGGACTTGTCAGTGCTCTATTGTTTGTGAGATGCAGGTTGCTGTCAATTGCGTTTGAGGTTCTTGGCAGGGGGTAACTTGCCGCTAGAATGTTGGAGTGAAGTCCTGGGACGCAATCATCATCGGTGCGGGAATCATCGGCCTCTCACTAGCCATTGAACTGAACAAGCGGGGGCTGCGGGTCCTGATTGTCGAGAAGGGTGAACCGGGTCGCGAGTCCTCATGGGCTGCGGGTGGCATGCTTTGCGACTCACCGCTCGAAACCCACCCGGGACTAGTCGAGCTCGCGGCGGCTAGCGCGCGAATGTACCCGGAGTTCGTGCATGAACTACAAGATGAGTCAGGTCTGAAGATTGACCTACGGTCGGTCGGCACGCTCGTCTTGGGGCGCGAGGTGACGGGACCCTGCGACGTTATCGGCGGGCACATGCCCGCCACCACACAGCTTGAGGCGGAACTTCGACTAAACGGTTTGACGGCAACTTTTCTGCCGGAGCGGTGCGTTGATCCGCGGCAGTTGACGGCGGCGGCGATCGCTGCCGCGCGGCATCGTGAAATTGATTTTTCGTCTGGCGATCACGTGCTAGCGGTTGAAGTCACCGATGGGAAGGCATCGGGCGTGCGCACGAACAAGACGCATCTCGCCGCCGGCATCGTCGTGAACTGCGCTGGGGCCTGGGCCGGGCAGATCGGACCCGATTCGTTTCCCACCCGCCCCGTCAAAGGGCAAATGCTGTGCGTGGTGATGCCGCACAGGGAATTCGTGCGTCACGTCATCCGCGCACCCGAGGTTTACCTCATCCCGCGCAGCGACGGCCGCATGCTGATCGGCGCAAGCGCCGAAGAAGCGGGCTTTGACAAACGAACCATCCCCGAGACCATTCAGCGATTGCGCCACTCGGCTCTCGACCTCGTCCCAAGATTGGCCGACGCCCGGATTCTCGAAGCCTGGGCCGGCCTGCGTCCCGGAACGCCCGACAAGCTGCCCATTCTCGGCGCTACCGCAACACCAGGATACTTCGTGGCGACGGGACACTTTCGCGATGGAATTCTGCTGGCGCCGATCACCGGCAAGGTGATGGCCGATCTGATCACAGGAGAGCAAGACGCAATCGATTTCGCGAAATTCTCGCTCGCGAAATTCTCGGCAGACCGCTTCCGCCCGGAGGCGGTATACTGAAACGTTTTCGGCGATTATCCAGTTCGGCATCCAGTTCAGCCCAGGGCCCAGAAAGGTTACAACCAATGGCATCCCCCGCAGTCGATTTCGCCCGCAACAACCAGCCGCGATTTCTCGACGAGTTAAAGACTCTTCTCCGCATTCCGAGCGTCAGCACACTCGAAGAACACAAAGGCGACGTGCAGAAAGCGGCGGAGTTTGTGGCTGCCGAACTGCGCCGCATTGGGATGGAGAACGTCGAAATTATCCCCACCAAAGGTCATCCTTTGCTTTACGCCGACTGGCTCCACGCCGCGGGCAAGCCGACGGTTCTGATGTACGCCCATTACGACGTGCAACCGCCCGATCCTGTTGATGAGTGGCACACACCGCCGTTCGAACCAACGGAACGCAACAACAACATCTATGCTCGCGGTGCGGTCGACGACAAAGGCCAGCTCTGGATGGAAGTGAAAGCTCTCGAGTCGCTGATGCAGGCGCACGGTGGCAAGCTGCCGATCAACGTCAAAGTTATTTTTGAAGGCGAAGAGGAAGTCGGAGGGGAATCGATTGCGGCGTATGTCCGAAAAGAAAAGGCGAAGCTAAAAGCTGATTTCGCGCTGGTCTGCGACACAGAGTTATTCGCGCCGAATCTTCCGACGCTGTGCGTTGGTCTGCGCGGCCTGGTCTACACCGAGATCGAAGCTGTCGGCGCGAAAACCGACCTCCACTCGGGCATGTACGGCGGCGCGGCGCCGAACCCACTCTTTGCGCTGGTCGAAATCATCAGCAAGCTGAAGGATTCCAAGGGAAAGATCCTGATCCCCGGCTTCTACAAAGGCGTGAAGACTCCGAGCAAAGACGAACTGAAAGCCTGGAAGCGGCTGCCCTTCAATGAAGAGCACTATCGCAAAACGGAAGTCGGGTCCAAGGTTCTGACGGGCGAGCCGGGATATTCCGTTCTCTATCGAACCTGGGCGCGTCCGACGTTGGAAGTCCACGGCATGCCCGGTGGATTCGTCGCCCCGGGAGCGAAGACGGTAATTCCTGCTCGCGCCTCGGCGAAGGTTTCCATGCGTCTTGTCCCCAACCAGGATCCGGTGGACATCTTCAAACGTTACAGCGCGTTCGTTAAGAAACACACACCCAGGGGAATCGAAACCAAGATCAAAGTCCACAGCAAAGGTCCGGCGTGCGTGGTCGGCACCGACAACCGCTATATCAAAGCCGCGACCGAAGCGCTGCATGACACGTTCAAGAAGGAAACCGTTTTTATCCGCTCCGGCGGATCGATTCCGATCGTCACCGACTTCCAGGACGTGCTGAAGATTCCGTCGGTCATGATGGGCTTCGGGCTGCCCGACGACAACCTCCACGCGCCCAACGAGAAGTTCCACATTCCGAATTTTCACCACGGGATTGAGACGATTTGTTTGTTCTTTGAGAAGCTGGGGTAGGAGCGGGATCAGAACCCATTCCATTAACTCGCCAATCCCGCACCTTAAGGTAAAATATTGGATTGAGGTCAATGGGCATGGGTACGCGCTTTTTTGCGTCGGCGACGCTGTTTTTGCTGGTCACTATGGTATCGGCGCCTTGGCTTCGGTCCGAAGCCGACGATGTTCCGCATTTCAACGCGGCTCCTCCGGCTCCGGGCACCGTGCTTCCGGCAATCCTGAAACAGGACCAGCTTTGGGGCGATAACGCGCAGTTTCCGTATCAAACGCACGCCTACGAGCTGGCGGCGAAGATTCCGAAGGTGATCTACCAGCAGCCTTGCTACTGCTACTGCGCCCGGACGATGGGGCACAACAGTCTGCATAGCTGCTTCTCGGGCACACACGGCGCGCAATGTGGCACTTGTCTCAAAGAGCTTTATTACACCTATACGATGAACAAGCAGGGCAAGACGGCAAAACAGATTCGCGCCGGCATCATCAAGGGCGAATGGAAATCGATCGATCTGGCGACGGCGGCCAGCATTAACTAGCTGGCAAGATTGTTCTTCAATAGGCAGTTCGATAGCAGTTCAATTTGCACTTCAATTCTCAATCAGAGGCGGTTTGATGGCACTCAAGGTAGCCCCCAGGAAACAAGCGACAGAAGATCCACGACACACACAAGCGGTGCAGAACTACGAATCGGGACTGCGTGCTTTGCAAGAGCACAAGTACGAGAAGGCGAAAGGCCATTTGCAGAAGGTACTCGCCGGTCCAAATAAGTCGCTGGTCGACCGCGCCCAGGTCCACATTCTCACTTGCGACAAGCATCTCGACGCGGTGACGCTCCAGTTCAAAACGACCGAGGAGCACTATGACTACGCTGTATCGCTGATCAACACCGGTGACTACGTCACGGCGCGCGAACACCTCGACAAACTCCTGAAACAGCAGCCGAAGTCGGAATATGTGCTTTACGGCCTAGCGGCACTGCACTGCCTGACCGGACACGTCGAAGAATCGCTCAAAATGCTTGACGAGGCGATCCAGGTGCGGCCCGCTCTTCGCTTCCAGGCGCGCAACGATGGCGATTTCCAGAATCTGGCTGAGGATCCGCGTTTCACCGAACTGCTGTATCCAGATCCTGGCGCCGGAGAATCGGAGCCACAGGAAGAAGAAGCGAGCGCCTACTAATCAATTGAGACATTGAGTCATTCAGGTGTTGAGGTGGTTAAGAATGACGCGATGACTCAGTTGCTCGATGACTCGCTACAATCGCTCCATGATTCAATAAGGGTGTCCCCCAGGTGCGCACAGACTCATCCGACCCCGTCAAAGCTGGTCCCGAACTGCGCGTCGTCGCGATCGGCGGGGGTACTGGACTTTCCACTTTGCTTCGGGGACTGAAGCGCTACGTCATGGCGCCGGCGTCTAGCGGCCAGCCCACCATCAGCGATCTATCGGGTGTGGTTACGGTCAGTGACGACGGTGGATCGAGCGGACGGCTGCGCAAAGAATTCAACATGCTTCCACCGGGCGACGTTCGTAACTGCATCGTCGCCCTGTCGGAAGACGATGCCCTGCTCTCGCGCCTGTTCCAACATCGCTTCCAGAAAGGCTCGGGGCTCGAAGGGCATAGCTTTGGAAATCTTTTCCTGGCCGCTCTCACCTCGATCACCGGAGATTTCGCCGAGGCTGTTCGCCTTTCTTCGGAAATTCTGCTCACCCGCGGGCACATCTATCCCGCCACCATGTCGAGCGTGGAGCTGGAAGCTTCGTTCGAAGACGGAACCACAGTTCGCGGTGAGACCAAAATCACGGCCAGCAAAGGCAAGATTCGGGAGCTTGTCCTGGTGCCTCCGGACGTCGAACCGCTTCCGCAGACGCTCGAGGCGATCGCCAACGCCGACCTCATCACCATCGGCCCCGGATCGCTTTTCACCAGCCTGATTCCGAACTTGCTGGTGCGCGGCATCCCTGAAGCGATCGCGGAATCGCCAGCCATTAAAGTATTTATTTGCAATCTGATGACACAGGTCAATGAAAGCTTGAGCTTAACCGCGTCCGATCACATTCGTGCTCTCAACCGGCATGCTCGGAAGCAGTTGTTTGACTACACGTTGGTCAACCACAAGGCGGCGTCCTCAGAAATGAAGGCCAAGTACGCGCTGGAAGGCGCTTCTCAAATCGTAGTGGATGCGGAAGCCATCGAAGGCCTTGGCGTCTGTCCGGTGCTTGGAGACTATCTCGAAGAAGGCGAAGTGGCTCGCCACGCCACCGACCACGTCGCCCATGACCTGATGGCGCTGATGGCGCAGGCGCCCGACGGCCAGACTGTCCGCCGCTAGTTCGCGATATATTGGCTAAACGATTTATTGGCTAAGCATGGCAAAGAAACCTAGGGGCACATCAAAATCCCTGCCGGAGAATCCTCTCCGCATCGCCGTCGCAATCATGGCGGCAGGCAAGGGCACGCGGCTGAAATCGAAACATCCCAAAGTCCTGCACGAAGTCGGCGGCAGGCCAATCCTCGCGCACGTGGTCGCGACAGCGGTGAAGGTCGTCCCCGCGAGCGACGTCTTCGTAATTATCGGCCATGAGGCCGAGCGGGTGCGCCAAGCCGTTGCTGCTTCTGGCGTGAACTTCGTTTTGCAGGCGGCACAGCGCGGCACCGGACACGCTCTGATGGTTGCCCGCGATGCGCTCTCCAAGTATGACCAGGTCGTTGTGCTCTCGGGCGACGCTCCGCTCATCACAGCGGCAACCGTCAAGAAGCTAAGCGATTTTCACTCCGGGGAGAAAGCGGCGATGACGCTGCTCAGCGCCGATCTGGATGAGCCTTTCGGATACGGCCGGGTGATTCGCAAGAGTGCCGGGAAGCCGGAGGTTCAAGCCATCGTTGAAGAAAAATCCGCGACGGCCAAGCAAAGAAAAATCCGCGAAATCAACTCGGGTTTCTACGCCTTCGATGCGCCAGCCCTTTACCAACACATTGACCAACTCTCCACCAACAACGTGCACGGAGAGTACTACCTCACCGACATGGCCGCGATCTTCAACCATGCGCGCAAGAAGGTAGTCGCCATCAAAACCGACGACGCCGGCGAGGTTCTCGGCAGCAACACACGTGCCGAGATGATGGACCTCGATGCGCGTCTGCGTCTGGCAAAGTGCCGCGAGCTGATGTCGCAGGGGGTGACGATTTTCTATCCCCACACTTGCGTCATCGACAGTGACGTCGAAGTCGGCACGGACACCGTGATCGAGCCGTTCGTCCAGTTGCTGGGAAAGACGAAAATCGGCGCGGACTGTCGGGTTCGCTCCTACAGCGTGATCGAAAACTCAGTTCTCGGCGATGGCGTCACCGTCCGACCAGGCACCCTCATGACGGACTCGCGCGCTGGCGCTGGCGCTATTCTCGGCCCGTACTCCCACCTGCGCCCAGGAACAGAGGTGGGCGAAGGCGCCCACGTAGGCAACTTCGTCGAGACCAAGAAAATAAAACTAGGCAAAGGATCGAAGGCCAATCACCTGACTTATCTCGGTGACGCGGAAATCGGAGCGGGCGTCAACATCGGCGCCGGCACCATTACCTGCAATTACGACGGAGTGAACAAGCACCAGACCGTCATCGGAGACGGCGTCTTCATCGGCAGCGACTCGACGCTGGTGGCGCCGGTAAAAATTGGCAATGGCGCGTACGTGGCCGCTGCCAGTTGCATCACCGAAGACGTTCCCGCAGACGCTCTGGCCCTCGGCCGCGCGCGCCAGAGTGTCAAAGAAGGCTGGGCCAAAGTGAAACGGGCAGCGCTAAAGCAGAAGTAAGGACCCGTGTGGCGGGGCAAAACGCTCACCACCCAATGTGTTTGCGGCATGTGTTTGCTGCGTGAATTGGAATACACTAGTCCCGACTCATCCATAGTCTCGACCATAGTTTCGACTCATCATGACGCCAACGCCACCAACCCAGGAACTGTCTCCCGTCCGTCACGACGTTTCTCTGCTCACCGCCGAAGATTTTTATCTTTTCAACGAAGGCAGCCACTATCGCATTTACGAAAAGATGGGCGCGCACATGGTCGAGTCCAGGGGAACCAAGGGCACTGTCTTTAGCGTCTGGGCTCCGAATGCTCGTGAAGTCTCGGTCGTCGGAAGTTTCAATGGGTGGAATCCGCAGTCGCACCCGCTTCGCCCTCGCGGGTCTTCAGGGATCTGGGAAGGGTTCATCCCTGGCGTCGACAAAGGGACGCTTTACAAGTTCCACATCCACTCGACGCAACTCGGCTATCAAATCGAAAAAACCGACCCCATTGGACTGTACGCCGAGCAGCCGCCGCGGACGGCTTCCGTGGTCTGGGATCTGGATTACAAATGGAACGATGCCGCATTCCTCGAGAAGCGTGCTGGCCTCAATTCGCTGCATGCACCGATGTCGATCTATGAAGTCCATCTCGGCTCCTGGATGCGTATTCCCGAAGAGCAAAACCGTTCGCTAACTTATCGCGAGATCGCTCCGCGGCTGGCGGACCACGTCAAGAAGCTCGGATTCACACACGTTGAACTACTCCCTATCATGGAGCACCCTTTCTACGGCTCCTGGGGATATCAAACGACAGGGTATTTTTCTCCGACCGCGCGCTACGGCACACCGCAGGACTTCATGTATTTCGTCGATTACCTGCACCAGCGTGGTATCGCGGTGATTCTCGACTGGGTTCCGTCGCACTTCCCTTCTGACGGACATGGGCTGGCCTTCTTCGACGGGACGCATCTGTTCGAACACTCCGACTCGCGGCAGGGTTTCCATCCCGACTGGAAAACCTTCATCTTCAATTACGGACGCGCCGAGGTGCGCAGCTTCCTGATGTCGAGCGCTATGTTCTGGCTCGACAAATACCACGCCGACGGACTGCGCGTAGACGCCGTCGCTTCGATGCTCTATCTCGACTACTCGCGCAAGCAAGGCGAATGGATTCCCAACCAATACGGCGGACGCGAAAATCTGGAAGCCATCGACTTCCTGCGCCGCTTCAATCTTGAAGCCTACGGCGAGCATCCCGACATTCAGACCTACGCGGAAGAGTCCACGTCATACCCCATGGTCTCGCGGCCTACTCACCTCGGCGGTTTGGGGTTCGGATTGAAGTGGGATATGGGATGGATGCACGATACGCTGAGCTATTTTCGAAATGACCCGATCTATCGGCAGTATCACCACAACCTGCTGACATTTCGTATGTTGTATTCGTTTCACGAAAATTTCGTGCTCCCGCTGAGCCACGACGAAGTCGTCCACGGAAAAGGTTCGCTGATCAACAAAATGCCGGGCGACGAATGGCAGAAATTCGCCAACCTGCGCCTGTTGCTCGCCTACATGTTCGCGCAGCCGGGAAAGAAGCTGCTCTTCATGGGGATCGAGTTCGGCCAGTATCGCGAATGGTCGCATGATCGCAGTCTGGACTGGAATCTACTGGAAAGCTCGCTCCATCGCGGACTGATGAATTGGGTGGAACAGCTGAACCGCGTCTATCGCGAAGAATCTCCTCTGCACTGGTTCGATAACGATCCCAACGGCTTTGAGTGGGTGGATTGCAACGACGGACCTGCCAGCATCGTCTCGCTGCTGCGTAAAGGGAACGACGGAGAAAATCCGGTGCTGGTTGTCTGCAATTTCACACCGGTCCCAAGACTTGGATACCTGGTCGGCGTCCCATCTGGCGGATACTGGAAAGAACTTCTCAATAGTGACGCCCGCGACTACGGCGGCAGCGGCTCCGGCAACATGGGAGGCACCGAAGCTTTTCCAGAAGAAACTCACGGTCGCCCGTATTCTCTACGTCTGACTTTGCCACCGCTCGGCGCGTTGTTCCTGAGGAAAAGCTAAGCGGAAGCACCCTCGGGCACCTCGACAAACACGTTTATTTCCGGTGAAACGTCAGTAACCTCGCCTCATCTGAAATTGCATTCCTCGCCTCTCGACTCTGGCACACTTGGTTGTAGCCGTTGAATCTCTGAAACCTCGCTCCAAGCTTAGGGACGACTCCGTTTGTGTCGATACCAACAGAAGTAGCAGGCTCCACAATCACGGAACCGCTGGCGTTGCACTCGATCATGGTGCGCGAACCCGTGGTACGCGAACCGCGATCTCACGGAAGCCTTCAGGTCCGGTTGAGCGGTCTCTTACCCGGATTGATGGCAGCCGCTTGCGTTGCTTTCGGTCTCGCTCTCATCGCGAATACCCACCCGGCTTGCGACGGCGGCTGGTACTGGTGTGCGGTTCTGCACCGCTCTGGAATTCGCCTGTACCGTGACCTGCACCTCGTGTTGCAGCCCCTGGCGGTCTTACAAACCGAATGGTGGATGGACTTGGCCGGCAAGGGGTGGATGGTCTCAAAGATTCCGGGTGTGCTTTACCTCATCGCCTTTGCGACGGGCATCGCAGGAGTCACTGCCAAGAGCAAGCTCTCAGACGTTTCGAAGGCGATCGTAATTGCGTGCGTTTTTCTTGTCGGAATCTTCTTCGAGGCCTACCGCTTTGACGATTATCACGTGATGACGGATGTCCCTTTCATCCTGTCCATCCTTCTTCTTCTGCGGCTGAGCGCGATCCAGAACACTAATGCCTACCTGAGGTCAGTCATTCTGTTGGGCCTGTTCTCGGGATGCGCGATCATGACCAGAATCACGGACGGCGCGGTACTATGTCTCTCGACGGCTCTGGCGATTGCCTGCCTGGTAAGAACGAGGAAGACCGCACTTCTGTTGGTGTTCGCCGCCGTAAACTCCCTCGTGATCTTCGGCGTTATTTTCTTGACCGGAGATTCCCTGCGCGACTACGCCACCAGCACGATATTTCACGCCGCCGGACCGAAAGGTGGCGTCTCGAATCTCCTGTCTCGTCCCTGGTTGCTGTTGTGGAACACCACGGTTTTCCTGCGTTCCCTTCAACAACTAATCCCTTTATTCTTGTGTGCAGTAGCGGCCGCCAGCTGGGCCTACTTTGTCGCACCATCCGTCGAAGCGGGGGCGCCCAAGTGGACGATCAAAACGGTTGGCGGGCTGGTGTTGTTCGCGGGCGCTGTTGCGACGTTGTGGCCGGTCATCCGTAATGGAGACCTGATCATCGCGGTATCCGCCGTGTGTGTCATCGCGGAGTACGGGATCGTATCGTTTCTGGCATATAGACTCGTGGTCGGAATGCTTCGGCCCGGCGGCGCATCTACCGTGGATTTAAAACCGGTGATTTTGTTTCTGCCGTTCGGGCTGCTCTTGGCGGGGAGCCTGTCGAGCGGCGGTTATCACTTTGGACTCTACGGGCCGGTCGCCTTTTTTATCCTGGCATGCGTCGTTCTATTTCCGCTCCAGTTCGAAAAACGATGGTTGCGATCAAGCTTCCTGGTCATCGCCGCGCTGATGGCAGTTTCGGGAGCCTATCGAAAAACGATCAATCCCTTCTCGTGGCAGAGCTACCAGTCCTATCCAATGTTTACGCACCGTCTTGTCATCGATCATCCAACCTATGGAAAGATGATCATCGATGATGGTCTGCATACCTTTGCCGACGGAGTTTGTTCCCTCATATCGAGCGCTGGTAAGAACGGCCCCGGAAAAACCGAACTGCTCTCGATTCCCTTTCCCTATGCCAATTACTATTGCGATATCCCGCCGTGGCAAGGGTTTGTGCAGACGTTTTTCGACACCACGGGCAAAGAGACCATCGATGACATGATGTCCAAACTCGACAGTGCTCCGCCACAGTGGATCCTTTATCAACGGCAGTTGGGAAATCTCGCGATCCACGAAAAGGCGTTCAACAACGGCAAGAGATTGCCGCAAAGAGATCTGGACGAGTTTATGGTCCGCAAGATCGCCACAGGAAAGTGGCATCTGGCAGCGCGCGCTCAGGACCGCGCAGGAACCGATTGGTTTCTCATCAACACGCAGTGAGGGACACGCGGTGAGGACGACCTACGGTTTCCAGACCCCCACATTCACCAGCATGTCCTCCAACTTCGCCTTAATCAATATCTCATCAACGGTGTCGTGATCGATGTGTGGTGCGATCGCCGCATCGGCTTGCGCGATGGCATAGGCGGTCACCGCCACAATCGCTTCTCCGCCCTTAAAGTCCAAGGGATCGACTTTATCGAAAGTGTCGCTGGACTTGTGGTGGAGTTCAAAATAGTGCGACATGTCGACCTCGAGATCGAGCGCCGGGATTCCCTGGAGCATGAACGGGCCGTGGTCGGTGTCATAAGTCGTCTCTGTCGAAAGGGCGCCACCGCTCATGTCCGCCAACAGCGCGTCGCTCCATGGCTGCATCGCGGTTTTCAGATCTTCGCGACCTTCCGTTTTCCATCCCTTGGGATGCCCTGCGCCATTGTCGGTATTTAAAACGGCAACGCATTTCTTCATGTCGGTCAGGTGCGATTGCGTATATGCGTACGAACCCAAAAGGCCTTCTTCCTCTCCACCCCAAAGCGCGAATCTGACGCTGCGCCTGGGAGCCTTGCCGAGGGCCATCATGGCGCGGGCCACTTCAATCACGGTGACGGCTCCGGTACCGTTGTCCTCGGCGCCGGTACCAAAATCCCACGAATCCAGATGGGCACCGATCAAAATCCACTCGTCGGGACGCTCGCTGCCACGAATCTCGGCCACGACGTTGTTGACGGTCATCGGCCCCGACGTGGTGTTCTCGATCGTCAAATGGACCGTAACTGGCCCGCGTTCGAGATCGCGTTCGAGGCGCTTCGCATCCTCCATTCCAAGCTGAGCGCCCGGCACTGGCACCAGCTTTGATCCCCATAATGCGGCGTGCGCATTGATCACGTTATTCGGAGTGCGATCGGGCACCATCACCGCCAGTACTCCCGCCTTCTGAAATGTCGCCCAGGCCGCTTGGAGTTTGGGTATCGCTTTCCCGTACCCCTCCGCGGTGATTTTGGACGTCTGGAACAGGACAATCTTGCCGCGCAGCTCTTTCTCGCGGGATCGTAAAACATCCGGCGAAACATCCGCCACGGTTACGACCGCGCCCTCCACACCTCCCGCGGGAGTCGACGGCGCCCATCCGAGCGACGCCAGATGCAGCGCCCGCGGCGAGGGCGTCACGATCGCTCCACTGGCCGTCCCGCGCTGCCAGCCCGCGTCGATGGTGAAGGGATCCAGCCGTACATTCTGGATACCGAGGCTGTGAAATTTTTCGACGGCCCATTCCGTCGAGCGAACATAAGCGGGTGAACCGGTCAGCCGGCCGCCGATTCCATCGGAAAGTTCATCGAGCGTCGTCATCGATGGCCCGTTATAAATCGAAGCCGCCAGCCGCTCCGCCACCGGCTTCATCTCCGAAGGCTGCTGTGCAATCGCAACCGACGCGACGACACACCATGCTGACAACCGAATCAGGCGACAGAAATTCATCTTTCCTCTTTTCACCATCGTTGAGCGAATGGGCATTCTCTCTGAAACGCGCTGGCTTTGCAAACTCTCAGCCGCAACCCGTATCGCTTTTCGAAACCCCTTTCCATTTCTGGACTGACCTAGATCTATGTTTTGGACACTCCCATTGGTAAACTGGGACTTATGAACGGCCAAATTGCTGGTACCATTCGTGTCCCGTTGCCGGGAGGCAGCACGGCGGAGCTGGTCGGGTCCAACGGAAGCACGAAACACGTTCTGCACGGGGACTGGCTTGGAAGCGTTCGGCTCTCGACCACTCTGGTGTCTCGCACTCTGGCATACGATTCCGCGTATGCTCCTTATGGCGAGAATTACGATGCCAAAGGTTCTTTTTCTTACGATGTCTCTTTCACCGGACAATATCAGGACTCGCTCGCTGGACTCTACGACTTCATGCTCCGCGAATACGGTCCGGTCCAAGGACGCTGGATGTCACCGGATCCGTCGGGACTGAAAGCCGTTGACCCGGGCAACCCACAATCCTGGAACCGTTACGCCTATGTGGTAAACACCCCCCTGAGTAGTACGGATCCCACCGGACTCAGTTGTTCCTTCTTGGGTGTTGGGGTCACTAACGCTGACCCGGATGGCAGCGACCGCGACTTCGGCGCTCTAAACGATTTCGGATGCACCCGGGTCTTAACTGAAATGGCATCAACCGCGAAGAGCTTATTCGACAGCTACATTGAACAAAGTCACGCGGAAGACATGGCCATCTATCAGAGCATAGTTGATTGCGGTAATAACCCCGGTTCCTGTGGTGGCGCAAACAACGGACCTGGCCCACAAACCCAGTCGCAGTGCACAACGACCATTCTGAACGCAGTCAACAACCAGTTCGGGACGAGCTTCACAGATAACAATATCAACAGTACCTTCAATTACTCGATAGGAGCGCCTGCGGGACAAGGCACGTTGAACTTGAACATCTATGGCTCAACGGCAGGAGTGTCTCCCGGCTATTATCCGGTCCATTGGTGGACCTACGCCATCGGCTATGGGCCAACCCTCCATGCTGTAAGCGGTCCCGGAGGGAATGGAGGACTGGATAGCACGCAAACCTTGCAGTTCGGGCCTAATCAAGCTACGTTCCACATCGATTCAGGCTTTCCGTACAACCCAATCGGCGCCTTTTTCCATTGGTTGTTGAACATGACGAAGGCGGGAGGATACCCCCAATGCTAATCGGGTATCGTCAAGTATCCTTCTGCTTTGGCTTTTTCAACGTTCTGGCCGCCATTTTGCTAATCTTGTCTGCGATGTCACTTTCTGCCCAGACGATAGAAATCAAATTGGTGGACGGTAGAAATGGACACCCTATGGTTGGGGCCTCCTCCTACGTGAATGTCTGGGTGGGTGGAGAGCGCAAGGAAGCGATCGCAATACCGATGGATGATAAAGGCGTTGCACGACTACAGCTAACACTGAATTCGAGCGAAGTAAACATCCCGAGCTCGAGGAACAACGGTTCTATCGTCGTGGATCATCCTGTTGTGAAATACGATGAGTCCTTCCGAATCAATGCTCCCTATGTGCTGTGTGGGCCAGGAGGGGGAAGCTATTCGTGGCTGGAACTGAAGAACTTCAGCACGAAGGAAATCCTTGAACATGGATATGCTTCGACAAACACATGCGGTAAAGCCACAGTCTCGCCACAGCCCGGTCAAGTAGTCCTTTTCGTCAGGCCACTCACGTTCTGGGAGAAGATGAAGCAGTAGCCGTTCTCGGAATCAAGCCAGCAGGCCGTCTCTTGGCCTCTTGGGAGGCGGCCTAGCTGCGTCTGCGGTATTCCCTCTGCCTCCGCGCCGGCCGAGGTAAGAGCACGGCGGGTAGGCCACATCTTGAGCGGAAGTCGAGCACCAAGCTCTTGATCGATCACCCGATTAAGACTGGGGGTGGCGCGTGGCGCACACTTCTGGCGAGTATCTCGCATTCGGGAAAGGCGGGCAGCTGAGAAGAAGAAGGGCGGTCCCCTTCTCGCGCTTTTCGAGAAGGGCCCAGTCCAACCGTTAGCCGCTCATGCTATCCTCGCAAAGAGTCCACCAACCTTGCGGATGCGCATCCTCACCCGCTACATTCTGGGAGAAGTTGTCTCCCACGCCCTGATCGGCGCCGCGGTCTTCACGTTCGTTCTTTTTACCCGCGATCTTGGACGCATTCTCGAACTCGTCGTCCGCAACAGCGCTCCTCTGCCGAGCATTGCCGAAATCTTCTTCTTCACCGTACCGGTCGCGCTCACTTACACCATACCCATGGGCGTGCTGGTCGGCATCCTGATCGGACTCAGCCGCCTCGCGGCCGACAGCGAAATCACCGCCATGCGCGCCAGCGGCCTCGGCGTGTGGACCTTTCTGCGCATGATCTCGATCTTCGTCGTCGTCGCCTGGCTGCTCGCGCTTTGCCAATAGCGTCTATCTCGCGCCTCGCTCGCTCGCCGCCCTCGGACGAGCTCGAAAACGGCCTCAAGTCTTCTCAGGCTTCTTTTGAAGTGCAGCCTCGGGTGTTTTACGAGGGATTTCCGAAGATCGTCCTCTACGTCCAGGACGTGAAGGCCGATGTCGGGCGGCGCGCTCTGGAAAGGCGTGTTCCTCGCCGACTTGTCTGACCCTGCGGCGCCACGCATCAGCCTCGCGCGCGAAGGCACTCCTCGTCAGCCAGGGACCCGACACGCTGGATCTGCACCTCACCAACGGCTCGACCCACGAAACCGATCCCAAGAATCCCGGATCAGTATCAGATCTCTACCTTCCAGACCACCGATATTCCCTATACGGATTCCTGCCGGCACAAAACAATCAGGAACACGAACCGCTTCGCTCAGCGAGACCAAACTTCCGACCTTCTGCAAGCGCGCACGCACCGCCGACCCCGTGCAACCGGCGTTGGGATCTCGATCGAATTCCATCGGCGGCTGGCGTTGCCCACCGCCTGCATCGTGCTCGCCCTGGTCGGCATTCCGCTCGGGCTCTCGTCGAAAAAAGGCGGCAAGTCGAGCGGATTTGTCCTGACCATCCTGCTTGTCTTTCTTTATTACTCGCGTCTCTTTGATCGGCGTCTCGTTCGCGCAAGCAAGGACGCGCTTCCGCCTGCCGCCGGAGTCTGGCTTGCCGATTTCGTATTTCTTGTCGGTGGAGCGTTTCTCCTCTGGCAATCCGAGCGCCGTCCCATTGAACTCGCTTCGCTGCGCGTCTGGTTCAAAGCGTCAAAGTGCCAATTTTCGAACCTCAAAGTCCGGCTGTTTCCGTGGACAGCGGCCATCAGCCCTATCTGCCAACACTGTCGCCGAACGGCGAGCCGGGGCGCGCGACGAACGGGAACGGCGAAAGCATCTTTTCGCGTCTGCCCCGCCGCTGGCGCTTATTCAATCTTCGTTTCCCCACCATCCTCGACGATTATGTGCTGCGCGATTTCGCGCTTTATCTCGCGATGATCGTCGCCGCTTTCCTGATGCTGCTGCTGGTCTTCACCCTGTTTGAGCTGCTCAGCGACATTCTGCGCAACGGGGTCTCGCCCGTTACCGTGGGCGAATACCTGCTCAATGTGACTCCTTATTTCCTCTACTAACACCGCGCCTCTCAGCATGCTGCTGGCCGTGCTCGTCACCTTTGGCCTGCTGCAGCGCTCCAACGAAATCACCGCCATCAAAGCCACCGGCATCAGCCTCTATCGCATCGTCATCCCCGTGCTGCTCGCTCCGACTCTGGTCGCCGGAGTGCTCTTCGTCTCCGACCAGCTCTATCTTCCCTACACCAACAAGCGGCAGGACGCGCTGCGCAACCGCATCAAAGGCAAGCCCGCGCAAACCTATCTGCGCCCCGACCGCAAGTGGATCTTCGGCCAGCATTCCGATATTTACTACTACCAATTTTTCGATCCCGACCGCGACGTCTTCGGCGGCATTCTCCGTCTTCCAATTCGATCCCCACACCTTCCAGATCACGCACCGCATTACGGCGCGAGCGCGCGCACTGGTCCGACTCGATGGGCCGGTGGGTCTACGAGCAAGGATGGGAACGAAGCCTGAACGGCTCCGCGATCGTCAGACTACCGCCAGTTCGATGCCGCAACCTATCCCGAACTAGCCGAGCCGCCGGCTTATTTCAAAAAGGAAATCAAACAATCCTCGGAGATGAATTACGAAGAACTGCGCCGTTACATCCGCGACCTGGAGCAAAGCGGCTTTGACGTAGTCCGCCTGCGAGTGCAATTGCAGAAGAAGATTGCCTACCCGCTGATTACGCTGGTCATGGCCGTTCTCGCGATTCCCTTCGCGCTTATCGGCGGGCAAGCGGGCGCCCTCGCCGGAGTGGCGACCGCAATTGGAATCGGCGTCGTCTATTGGACGATCTCAGGCCTGTTCGAAGCGATGGGGAACCTCAGCCAGCTTCCGCCCGCGGTCGCCGCCTGGTCTCCAGACCTGGTCTTTGGATTTATCGGAGGCTACCTCATCCTCCGCATGCCCACCTAGCGGGAAGCATTGACTCATTGAACCATTTTGTTTTTGAGTCATTGAGTCATCGAACAGCCAATTCCCGGCGGGGTTCAGTGATCAAATGATTCAATGTCTCAATGTATTACCTCGCCGCCATTCCGGTCGGCGTCGACGGCGCTGTCGTCGTGCTTCCGTTGCTCATCGCGCCGCTGGTTGGGCTGAGCGTAAAACCGGAAATGTTGGCCGAGTTACTATTCGACGTGTAGAGAAACTGTCCGGTGTTGTTGACGCTGGGGTGAAGTGCCATCGCAACGGGCTGTGATCCGGTCGGCTGATTCGCGGGGCTTAGGGCGGTGAGCACACCTGACGTCGTATTGATCTTGAATCCAAAAACCTGGTTTGAGCCTTGCGCCAATGAGTAGATGAAATTATTGGTGGGGTCGGGGACGATCGAAACCGGGTTCTGCCCCGCCGCGCTCGGCGGCACGTTATTGCAAGGTGGTTGCGGACAAGCCTCGACCAGCGGATCCAAGAGGCCGGCGTTCACGTCCGTCTGGGAGCAAGTCTGGCTGACGATCGTGCACAGCTGGAACGGATTCAGGTCGCCGCCATTTGGTCCGTTGTTGCCCACATAAACGAAAATGACCGGAGTCGTTCCGCCCGCTTGCGTCACGTTGAGGGCGATCACTGAGGTTGGATTCGTTCCACCGACATGATAAGGCGATGTCGACTGCTCCGTGAGTGCCCCCGTTGAATCCACGTTGAAAACGCTAACTGTGTTGTCATCGTGCTGCTTGAGGCAGTTCTGGGTGCACACATCCTGGTCATTCGACACGAAGAGCAACTCCTGGGCTGTGCCACCTGACGGCGTGTACGCGATTGTCGACAGACCGGTGGGCATCTTGCTCAGATAGAACGGGCTGCCGGGGGCCAGCGTCAGCGAGGTTGACCCCGGCGTCATCTGAAAAACTGAGATTGACGGGCAGGTGTCGGCCGGGCTCGTGGGTGTGTGTGGACAACTAGGATTGTTCTGCGAGGGGTTGGGAAATCCCGGGGTCGGAGACGCTCCCTGATCGATCACGAACAGAAACTGTCCGGCCGCATCCCGTCTCATCGCTATGGCCACATCGAGGTTGGAGGTCCAGGTTACGGGCGTGCCTGGCGCTGAAAAGCTCCCATCCGAGTTGACGTTGTAGGGATAGATGGTCGGCGCAGCTGGCAACGACGGAAGCCCCTGATTCAAGACAAACGCCGACGCCACGGTAGGATCCAGCACAATATCCAAAGGCGCGCCGCAGGTTGCACCGATGGGCTGACACGTGCTCGCGTTCGAGTTAATCAGCGACAAACTTCCGCTGTCCAGATCGATCGCATAGGATGTGATATTGGTTCCGATGCCGTTGATGCCTTGGGTCAGCACGTAAAGAAGTCCCGAGGGCCGGGAGGAGGAGCTGCCACAACTCAGCAGAAAAAAACTCAAGGCGCAAGCGCACACGAGCGCCACCACTACACCGATTTTCTTCAACATCAGTTCTCCGAAAAATGGATCTTGATCGCCGGCGCTTCGCCGAGCAGGTATTCAGCACGCTTGCCGTGGGGGGCGATTCGCTGCCAGCCGTCACGGAGATCGAAGCTTGTGGCTGAAATATATTTGTGTATCAGGAACGAGCGGGAAGAGCAAACTCCCTAAACCGGCGATGCCGCCGGAATACGGATTTCCACCTCTAACCCACCCTCTTTTCGGTTGGATGCACGAAGTTGACCGCCATGCAGCCTGATGGCTCGATCCGCAATCGCAAGCCCCAGGCCCGCGCCTCCGGTCTGCCGGTTGCGCGCGTCGTCGAGCCGGTAAAAAGGCTCAAATATCTTCTGTAGCGCTTCGTCTGGAACGCCCGGCCCGGAATCCAGCACGCGAACGATGATTTCCTCGCCGTCCGCGACCGGCTGCCGCTCCAGTCGCACCTCCACCGTAGTACCTTCGGCAGTATACCGCGTGGCGTTCCTTATTACATTCTCCATGGCGCTGCGGAGGAGGTCGGGGTCGCCTTCGACGAGAAATTCATCCTCTTCGTTTTGGTTGCCAGTCGTTTTGTCGCCGGAAGTTCCAACAGCAGAAGTCACCTTGCAACCTCGACCGGGATTCTCGTATTCCGCATCGTGCGCCACCTGCTCCACCAATTCGCGGAGTGACAGGGTCGTCTTTCGCAATGCGTCGGCACCCGACTCCAGCCGCGAAATGGTCAGCAGCCGCTGAATCAATTGGTTGAGGCGGTCGGCTTCTAGTTCGATGCGATTCAGCGATCCTTCAATCTCGGGAGTCGCGCGTTGCCGGGCCAAGCCAAGCGCTACGCTGAGGCGGGCCAAAGGGGAACGCAGCTCGTGCGAAACATCCTTGAGCAGGCGAGACTGTGAATCCACGAGCGTTTCGATCCGCTCCGCCATGCGATCGAAGTCGCGCATCAACCCCGTCAATTCGTCACCGCGCCCGCCGGCCGGTGGGCCCGTGCGAGCAGTCAAATCTCCGGCAGCAAAGCTCTGGACGGCGGCTCGCAGCCGCGTCACTGGACTGGTCACCGACCGCGCCAGCAAATAGCAAATGAGTCCCGACGAAAGGATGGCGATGGTGATGCCGAGGCCCGGCACATCGTGCGCGCCAAAAGCCGACCTCGATCCGGGAGGCAACTCAGAGATCAGCGTGTACCGTTTCCCGTCGAGCGTTAGCGCTTCGCGCGTGATGGGAGAAGGCAGCAGACGATCGATCCATGTCCGGTGCCGCATCGGTCCGCCGCGCGGCTCAAGGCCCTGACGAACGTCCTCAATCCACGGGGGCACGGGGCGTCCTGCCAGTTCGTGCCCCGCGGCATCAAAAACGAACGTTCGCACATGCTGCGCGTGCCAGATCCCTTCGAGATATTCGTGGGTGCCGCGCTCGCCGCCGCTATGATAGGCGTTCACCGCCTCGGCCAAAGTCTGCAGACCCTGGGTTTCAATCCCGCGACGCGCTGGACGCAGGGCAATCGTCGCCAGAATCGCTAACACCAGCGACAAGGCCAGCGCCGCCCAGAAGGACAGGAAAATCTTGAGGAAAAGACTTCTCATTTCTTTTGTTTTGCAGCGGGACGCGCAAACATATACCCCACGCCGCGGATCGTCTTGATGTGATCGCCCTCGTCGTCGGAGTCACCAAGTTTCCGCCGCACTTTGCTGACGTGCATATCGATACTGCGGTCAAACGGCATGAACTTCCGGCTGAGCACCGCATTCACCAATCTCTCGCGCGTCACGACGCGACCCGCCTCGCGCAGCAGCACTTCGAGCAGATTGAATTCCACGGAAGTAAGATCGACCGGCTGCCCCGCCCGCAACACACTTCGCGTCGCCGGATCCAACTCCACATCGCCGACGGTTAAGACCTCTGGCACGCCGTCCCCCGGTGAGGGCGGTTTGGTGCGCCGCAGAATCGCGCGGATTCGAGCCACCAGTTCCCTGGGATTAAACGGCTTGGGCAGATAATCGTCGGCCCCAATTTCCAGTCCGACGATGCGATCGACGTCCTCACCCCGCGCGGTCAACAAAAGCACCGGAATCTTCGAAACGCTGCGAATCCGGCGCAGCACCTCAAAACCGTTGATCCCCGGCAGCATGACGTCGAGCACCACCAGCGAATACTCGTTGGTCAAAGCCTGCTGTAGTCCCTTTTCGCCGTCGTGGACGGCCTTCAGGCTGAAGCCTTCGGCCGTCAGGTATTCCTGCACCAGTCCGCACAACTCGACGTCGTCATCCACCACCAGGACATGATCCATTCTTCTCATCATCACACCAACGCCCGCCTCCACGCGGTAAAGATTTGTATCACCGAAGGGTCCGATTGCTTTACAAAACTTTACCGCCTTTGACTGACTCTTTACCTCTTATTTCTACGAATAGTGTTCTTATCTTTGAATACGAATACCAGTTCGGGGTGAATCCCCGAACCCAAGAAATCAGAATCCATGGGAGGAGTACGTATGAAGTCAACTCGCACTCGCATCGTCGTCATCGGCGCAGCCATACTGCTGACCGTAGCAGCCGCCATCGGCCAGGGCATGTACCATCACCGCGGCCATGGTGGTGGCGATTTCAATCGCATGATCGGCTTCTATACTCACGCTCTCGATCTGACCGCCGATCAGCAGACACAAATGAAGGCCATCTGGGCAAAAGAGAAACCGGGCCTGCAACCGCTTATGACGCAGATGCACCAGAATCATGCCGACATGAAAGCGCTTGAAGCCAGCGGCCCGTTCGACGAGAACAAGACCCGCGCTTTGGCATCAGCCAATGCACAGACCATGATTGAGCTTCAGGTGCAGCACGCCCGCATCAAGGCCGAGTTGGTGCAGCTTCTGACCGCCGATCAGAAAACCAAGCTGGCTCAGATCGAGGCCAAGCACGAAGCTCGGATGCAGCAGCACATGGCGCCCGCGCCCACGGAATAAGTTTTCTCCGCGAGTCTCTCCTTCCCGGGTGAGGAAGGGATCCTTGTCCTCACCCGTTTTTTCACAGCTGGTTTGCCGGCTGCAAAAGTGGAGACACCAAATGGAACGCGCTGACCTGCTCTACTCCGGTCTAATGTTCGCGGCCGGAATGCTCTCCATCTGGGCGCTGGCTCTGCTGACAGTGACCTTGATCGCTCTGCTGCCACCGCACTCGCTCGGAAAATCCGCACCCGCCGCTGCTACAATCTCATCTAGAAATGGTGACCGAGTCCTCGCCGGTAGCCGCAGTGTTGCCCAAGAATCTACGTCCTCTCGTTCCCTACCTGAAGCGCTACCGCCGCAGCCTGTTCTGGGGCGGCCTGTGCGTCTTATTTAATAACGGCGTCTGGATTCTGTTTCCGCAAGTGATCCGGCGCGCCGTCAACGATCTCAACGTCGGGGTGACACGGCAGAAGCTTCTCACCTACTCGTTGCTGATCCTGGCCATCGCCGCCATCAAAGGTACGTTTCAGTTCCTGACCCGCTGGGTTTTGATCGGCGTCTCGCGCGACATCGAATTCGATCTCCGCAACGACCTGTTCCAGCACCTCGAGCATCTTTCCTACTCGTACTATCAGCGCAACCGCACGGGCGACATCATGGCCCGCGCCACCAACGACCTCAACGCGGTGCGGATGCTGCTTGGCCCCGCCATCATGTATTCGGCGAACACTCTGGTCTTCACCGCCGGAGCTCTCGCCTTCATGCTAGCCATCAGCCCAAAGCTTACCCTGGTCGCCTTTCTGCCGCTGCCGATCGCGAGCGTAGTCATTCAATACTTCGGACGCCGCATCCACGAACGCTTCGAACGCATCCAGGCGATGTTCTCCGATATCTCAGCCCGGGCTCAGGAAAATTTCTCCGGCGCCAGAGTCATCCGCGCCTACGTCCAGGAGCAGGCCGAGATCACCACCTTCGAAGCTGCCAACAAGGAATACATCCGCCGGAGCCTCGGCCTCGTCCGCCTGATGGGAATGCTGTGGCCGACACTCGAACTGATGCTGGGCGCGGCGGTGGTCATCGTTCTCTGGCTGGGCGGACGCCAAGTTTTGATGGGCAAAATGAACGTCGGCGGTTTCGTTGCCTTCAACACCTACATGGTGCAGTTGACCTGGCCCGTGATTGCCCTTGGCTGGGTCATCAACATCTTCCAGCGCGGAACCGCGTCACTGGCGCGAATCAATGAAATTATGACTGCACAGCCCGAGATCGCCGACGGAGTCGGACTTAAAACAGAAGCTGAGACATTTGAGGGAGAAGTCGAATTCAAGCACCTCAACTTCGCCTACAACGGAGTCGAAGTCCTGAAAGATATCAATCTCCGTATCCCGGCTGGATCGAGCCTGGCCATCGTAGGCCCCACCGGCTCTGGAAAGACAACGCTCGTCAACTTGATTCCGCGCATCTACGACGCCGCCCCCGGCTCGGTCCTCGTCGACGGACGCCCCATCCGCCAGTTCCCGCTCGACACGCTCCGCCGCCACATCGGATTTGTCCCACAAGAAACCTTCCTGTTCAGTGATACCATCCGCGAGAACATTTCTTACGGAATCGCGAGCGAAGACGGCGAAGCCACCGACGAACAGATCAAGGCTGCTGCCACGGCGGCCAACATCGCGCAAGATATCGAGAGTTTCCCGGAAGGCTACAACACCACGGTAGGCGAACGCGGCATAACGCTCTCCGGAGGCCAAAAGCAGCGCACAGCCATCGCCCGCGCCCTGCTGCGCAGCCCCCGCATTCTGATCCTCGACGATGCCCTGTCAAGCGTCGACACCCACACGGAAGACAAAATCCTCAACCATCTCCGCGAAATCATGCGCGGACGCACCACGATCTTCATTTCCCACCGTGTCTCGACCGTCCGCAACGCCGGCTCCATCGCCGTCCTTCACCAGGGACGCATCGTAGAACAAGGCACTCACGACCAACTCATCGCCCAGAACGGTTATTACACCGACTTATATAACAAACAGTTACTGGAAGAAGAATTGGCCGAAGTGTAGCTGGTGTGGGGGGCGGATAGCCCATTTCTTGACACAAACGCAACAAACCGTTGGGCCTCATACAACCCGACACATAATATCTTGCTCAGACTACTAGGAAGCATAGATAATACTTCCGCATCCCTTACAACATCACTCTGCGCCACGGAGAAACCATGCGACGATTGCGCCCGTCCGTACCCTCCCTGTCTAGCCTGTCGGCAACCGGCCTTTTGGGCTTCCTTTTACTTACTACTCTCTCGTGCCTTTTCTCTACGACCGCGTTTGCGCAGGACTCAGGCAGGAAACCGATAGCCGAAGCCGAAGAGAACGAGCGGGACCAGGCCGAGAAACGCGCGGAATGGAACATGCGCGGCCGCGAGGCTCCAAAGGGTGAGTCCGCGGCCGCTCTCCGCCTGCGCGCACACCAGCAAAAGATGGCGATGCGCGCACAGAGGGCAGCGGCAGAAAGAGCCGCTGGAACCGCCAACGGGTCTTCTCCGCAGGCCACCACCTGGGTGAATTTAGGGCCCGCGCCGCTAGCATCGGACGCTACGGGTGACGGCAGTCAGGATTACAACTGGGTTTCCGGGCGCGCCACCTCGGTTGTAATCGATCCATCCGACATCACGGGCAACACTGTTCTGCTTGGCGGCGCCTATGGTGGGCTCTGGAGATCGACGAATGCTGGAAGCAAGAGCGCCACTCCCGATTTAGTCACCTGGCAGTCTTTGATCGACGATCAGCCATCGCTCGCAGTGGGAGCGATCGCACTGCAACCCGGAAACAGCAACGTCATTCTGGTCGGAACCGGTGAAACCAACAGCTCTGGCGATTCTTACTATGGCATGGGAATGTTCCGGTCCACGGATGGGGGAACCAGTTGGACTCAGATTAAATCCGCCGCGAGTGGCCAATCCTTCGTTGGGGTCGGGTTTAGCAAGATTGCTTTCAGCACCTCAAACACAAACCTGGTCGTGGCATCCACGGCGGGCAACATCGGACTAGACTTTGGCCTGGAACAGGACGCGAATTCTACAGCGCGAGGAATCTACTATTCTACCGACGCTGGGGCGACATGGAATCGAGTAACCCTATCGGACAGCGCCGTCGCGGCGTCTGTCACCGGCGTGGTTTACAACCCAAGTGCCGGCACGACTGGGACGTTCTACGCTGCGATCCGCCGTCACGGCATTTACTCGTCGACGGACGGCCAACACTTCTCGCGATTGGCCACGCAACCGACTCCGGGATTGGCTTCGGCAAACTGCCCAGCCAATTCGAACGCGACCGGCTGCGGAATTTATCGCGCGGAGTTCGCCGTGACACCAGGGCGCAACGAAACCTATGTTTGGGTCGTTGACGCCACCACCAGCGAAATCGATGACGGCATCTGGAAAAGTGTAAACGGCGGGACCGCATGGACCCAGATTCCGGATACTGGCATTACGAATTGTGGCAGCGGCGGCGGCTCGGACAGCAGCGGCTGCGGAGTGCAGCAGGGTACCTACAACCTGGAACTTGCCGCGGTACCGAATGGGACAGCCACCGATCTTTACGCCGGCACGATCAACCTCTACAAGTGCCACGTCGCGAGCGGAGCAAGTGTTTGCTCGACGATCGATACGAATGTGCCGAATGACTGGATCAATCTCACCCACGTGTATGGCTGCTCTATCCTCGGCGAACTCGCCCACGTTCACCCGGACCAGCATGGCCTGGCGTTCATGGTCGTCGGCAGCAAGAGTCCTGGTTATTTCGCGCACGACGGCGGAATCAGCCGAACTCTCGACGGATATTCCGGCCTGGACACCGGGAGCTGTACCGGAACCAATCAATTTGACAGTCTGAGTCAGACCCTCGGCTCCATGACAGAGTTCGTGTCGTTTTCAGTGCACCCGAATAGTGCAGACATCGTGCTCGGTGGCACCCAGGACAACGGCTCTCCGAAAAGCTCGACGACGACGAGCAGCACCACGTGGCAAAACGCGCTGTCGGGGGACGGCGGCTACAACGTGATTAATCCCAACGCCGGCAACGGCGGCGATGGCATTGCTGGTGATGAATGGTTTACTTCGCAACCCAATTCGACAATTGCGGGCTGCGAGGAAGGAGTCCTTTGTAACGATTCGAACACGTTCCTCGAAGCTGCACCAGGAGAGGGGATCGACCAAGGGGCTTTCTATACCCCTTTTATTCTCGACCCGCAGGACACCAACGAAATGCTGATCGGAACGTGCCGGATCTGGCGCGGCGACTCGCTGGCCAGCAACTTCGTTCCGATCAGCAACGATTTCGACACCGGTACCGCGACAACCTGTAACGGCGGTGAAATCAACCAGGTTGCAGGAATGGCTGCGGGTGGTCCAACCGACGCCAACGGCTTTTCCAAAGTAATTTACGCCACCACCTGGGGCTATGGGCCGCTGGCGAACATAGGCGGAGGCGAAGTCTGGGTCACGACTAGCGCGCCCACCTTCCCCACGAACGTCACGGGCAGCATCAATCCAAGCCACTACGCCATCTCTGCCGTCGCCATTGACACGTCGGTGGCTAACGGCCAGACCGCTTATGTTGGAATCATGGGCTTCCATGTTTCGCACGTTTTCAAAACAGCGAATACCGGAACCAGCTGGACCGATTGGACCGGAAGCGGCGCGACCGCGCTTCCCGATGCTCCGGTGAGTTCTTTGTTGGTCGATCCGGCGGCGGCATTGGTCTACGCCGGAACGGACGTTGGCCTTTTCTCAAGCCCAACGACCGGGGGCGCGGGGGTTTGGACTGAGGTTGGACCGCCAGCGAGCTCCGGTTCAGGATTCCTGCCGAGCGCACCAGTCACGGCCATTCGCATTTTCAATAATGGAAGCACCAAGGAACTGCGCGTCTCGACCTACGGTCGCGGTATCTGGCAATTTAACCTCGCAGTTCCCTCGGATTTCACGAACGTCATTTCCAACTCGCCCCAGACTGTCTTCCCGACGCAGACAGCAACTTTCAACGGCACACTGACGTCGCAAGGGGGATACAACAGCCCAGTCAACATCACCTGCACCGGCACAACTCCGACAACCTGTACTCCGGCCCCGACCCCGTTAACTCCGACCACGGGCGGCGCAACCTACACGGTTACCGCTGGCGGAACGGTGGGCGACTACAGTTTCAATGCCCACGCAGTCGGTACCGATGCGGGCACGACAACACATGATGCCGCGATTACACTCCATGTCGTTGACTTCGCGTTGACCGCGCCAAGTCCGAACACCCTCAACGTCGTGCAAGGCTCAACTTCGAATCAAAGCACATTCGTGGTTTCGGCCTCAGGTTCATTTGCAGGTTCGGTCACGCTTAGCTGCCCGAGCGGCCTGCCCACAGGCGCGGCGTGTGCCTTCTCGCCGTCGGCAACCGTAAGCCCAACCTCGTCCACTCCTGTCACCGTAACCTTGACCGTAACCGCAAGTGGGACCACTCCAGTGGGGAATACAACCGTAACGCTTTCCGCGAACACTACTGGGGCGCCCGCAGCCAAAACGCAGACTTTCGCGCTGCACGTGACCGCACCCGTGCCGAGCTTTACGCTGGGCGCTTCGCCGAGCAGTCTGACAGTGGTTCCAGCTGGCTTGGGCGTCACCAGCACCATCACGGTCACTGGGCAGAACGGATTTAATGGCAGCGTAACCCTCGCGGCATCGGGCCTTCCTACCGGTGTTCTTGCAACCTTGGTTCCGAATCCAACGACAACAACGAGCACTCTTACCCTGACCGCGAGCGCTTCGGCGGTGCCTGGCACGGCCACCGTGACCATCACCGGCACTTCCGGCGCTCTCACTGCCAGCGTTATGATTCCGCTGACCGTCGTCCAAAGCTTCCCGCTTCCCGGGACTCTGACAAACCCTGCGGCCGCCAACCCTGGTCAATCGACGTCGACAACCATGCTGCTTGCACCTTTTGGCGGCGGCAACTTCATCAACAACGTAACCTACACCGCCTCCGGGTTGCCGACGGGCGCGACTGTGGCGTTTAACCCGACCCAGATCAATTCAGGAACTGGCTCGACGAGTGTCAAGATCACCATTCAAACGGCCGGTCCCTTCACAGGAATGGCTGGAGGCGCGGAGAGAGGCGGGAACCGGCGTAAGGTCTCCGAGAATCGGCCGCTCTGGTTGCCACTCACGATGCCGCTGGCGGGCATCGTTCTGGTCGGACTTTTCGGTCGCGGCATTTCACGTCGCTATCAAATCGCGGGACTGTGCCTCGCGCTACTCCTGATCGGATTCCTGGTGGCATGCGGAAGCGGTGGTTCTTCCACGCCCGTGGTTACCGTGAGCCCGAGTTCTGTGAGCACGCTCTATCCCAACCTGCCGGGTGCGCCGGCTGGAGGGCAGGCGCAACAATTCTCGGCAACGGTCAGCAACACGACCAGCCAGTCTGTGACCTGGGCCGTCAGCGGCGGAGCTGCGAATGGCACGATCGATCAGACCGGGCTCTACACGGCGCCGGCCACTCTGCCCAATCCGAACTCACCCATCATGGTGACGGCGACCTCGACGGCCACCACTACCCCCGGCTCCGCAACAGTGAACCTCAAGGCGCCGACGGTGGCGGGCCCTTACCCCATAACGGTCAGCGTAACGGAAGGAACGGTTACCAAAATGACGACGTTCACCTTGACCGTGAATTAGTCACGGAAAGAACAGAGTTGCAGTTCTCGAATGAAAAGGCGCGGATGCTCTCCGCGCCTTTCTTTTTGGTCTTAGCTCGATCAGACCGTTTGTGCCTGAAATACTCCACAATCGAAATGCCGGTCCGGGGAATCTAATTCTGCATGCATAGAGCCCGGCGAATTTTAAGGTTCGTTGTTATCGTTCAGATGGTTCTCTTTCTCGCCCATTTTCTCTTCTACCAAACGTGGACATTCTCTGCCCCGGATTCTCCGCGTGAGACTTTGTGGATCAAGATCGTTCTTGGTCTCTTGTCGGTGAGTTTTGTTTCAGCCTCGCTGCTTGCCTTTCGCTATACCAATGCCGTGGTGCGCGGGTTTTACAAGCTCGCTTCGGTTTGGATTGGCCTCGTAAGTTTCCTTTTCCTCGCGACCCTCGCCGCGTGGCTTATTTTTGGCATTGCGCAGCTTTCTGGAGCCGCTCTTCCCTTCCATCGCATCTTTCATCGCATGGTCGAAGTGCTGTATGGCGCGGCCGTATTGGCTGGACTCTACGGAGTCTTCAACGCCAGCTGGACGCGCATCACTCGCACCACCGTGAAGCTCGCTAACCTGCCCGAGGTTTGGCGAGGACGAACCGCGGCACTCATCAGCGATGTCCATCTGGGACACGTGCGCAACGGGAGTTTTCTGCGCCGCATGGTGGCTAAGATTTTAAAAGAAGAGCCCGACTTGATTTTTATCGCCGGCGATCTCTTCGACGGCACCGCCATCGATGCCGGACGAGCCGCCGAGCCCTTGAAGAAGTTGACCGCTCCGCATGGAGTTTATTTTGTTGCCGGCAATCACGAACAATTTGCGGACGACAGCAAATATTTGCGCGCCGTCGCCGACGCTGGAGTGCGCGTGCTTGATAACGAGAAGGTGGAAGCCGACGGCTTACAGATCATCGGCGTGCCCTATCGCAACGCCACTCAGGATGGACACCTCGCGTCGGCGCTCGAGCGGATCGGCGTGGATCGCGGCCGCGCCAGCATTCTCTTGTTGCATGCACCCGACCGTCCGCACATAGCGGAGGCTGCAGGCGTTTCTCTGCAGTTGTCCGGGCATACGCACCTCGGCCAATTCATTCCCTGGAGCTGGATGGCCCAACGCATTTACCGCAAGTTTGTCTATGGCCTAAGTTGGATCGGACAGATGCAGGTCTTCACGTCGAGCGGAGCTGGAACGTGGGGACCGCCACTGCGTCTCGGGTCGAATCCAGAGATCGTCATGCTTGAGTTCCAGTGAGGCTCGTGCACATAGCTCATACGTTCTGCGAAGGGGAGCGGGAGACTAAGTGGCCGTTCTAAGATGGTGGGCAGTGCAGGGCTCGAACCTGCGACCTCCTGCTTGTAAGGCAGGCGCTCTAACCAACTGAGCTAACCGCCCGCTCTGGCGGGAATGATGCTGTATTTGAGAATACTGGCCTTCTCCCCGGCGGGTCAAACCATACGAGAGAAATCGGGATATCCGGTGATCTCGTCATCTCGGGTCATCTTCAGGTCATCCCGCGACTCCGATCACGCGATTGCTCCTGCTACACTTTTACGGTGCGACAATTAATCGTCAACGCCGACGATTTCGGTCTGACCGCTGGAATCAATCGAGGCATCGTCGAAGCTCACGACGCTGGCATCGTGACTTCGGCTACGTTGATGGCCACCGGCGCCCAGTTCGATGATGCTGTCGCGGCCGCGCGATCCAAGCCGAATCTCTCCGTCGGATGCCACGTCGTGCTGGTCGATGGAACCCCGGTTTCGCCGCCGCATACGATTGACACTCTGCTCGCCATTCGTTCTGCCGAGCCGGGAAACTTTTATGCGAGCCTTTCCGCCTTCGCCGCCCGCGCCATGCTCGGCGGCTTCGATCCCGATCAACTGGTCGCGGAGATCACGGCGCAGATTCGTAAGGTTCAAGCCACTGGTCTCGTGGTTACGCACCTCGATTCGCACAAGCATGCGCACATCTTCCCCGAAATTCTTTCGGCTCTGCTGCGCGCGGCGAGGATTTGCGGCGTCCGCTCCATTCGGAATCCATTTGTCCCGGTAAAAGTGGTCAACGGCCGGCAATTCAAGGGCAAGCGCAAGTTGTGGAAACGGTACGGCCAGGTGCGTCTGCTGCACAGTTTCTCCGGCCAATTTTTGCAGCGCACAAAACGCGCCGGACTGCTCACTCCCGACGGCGTGCTGGGAGTGGTCGAAACGGGGACTGTCGATGCGTCCCTGCTTCGCCAGACGCTTGCGAGTCTGCCCGACGGAACCTGGGAATTAGTCTGTCATCCCGGTTATAGCAGCGCCGATCTGCAGGCGACCAAGACTCGCCTCACCAATTCTCGCGAAGAGGAGCTGCGCCTGCTGACTTCGCCTGACTTGCGCCAGTTTCTCGAGGAACAAAAGTTCAGCCTGATCGGTTATCGCGACCTGGCCGGAAAACCGGCGCTGATACCTGCCTGAACTACCTGCCTAAAGCCCGTGTGCGAACGGCCAGTTCGCCGGAGAAGGTTCCGAAAGTAGTGCTGCGCTCGTTACTGTGCCGGTGCACTTTGTAATACCGCGGAGCTGCCGGGCGGCGTTATCATCGTCAGTGTCAGTGTCAGTGGCATGATCCGATTGCAAGGGTAAGGATTAGAGACAGAGATAACCGCATGGCTAGCCATCCCACCGAACCGCGCCTCAGCGTCGACCTCCCCGTGCGGCTCTGGGGAATGACGGCCGAGGGACGCCCGTTCTCGCAACATGCGCGCGCTCAGAACATCAGCTCTGAGGGAGCGCTGATTTCTGGCGTGGAAAACGAGTTGAAGGTTGGCGATGTCGTCGGAGTGCAGTGCGAGGAAAGAAAAACCCGCTGCACGGTGATCTGGGTGATGAATATCGGCCCGGGCAGGAAACATCAGGTCGGAGTGAAGTTGGTGTCGGGTCAGGAGTGCCCGTGGAAAGCCTATCTGCCGATGGACGGCGCGACCGTGACCATCTCCGGTTCCAACCGCCGCCGCTGGTTCCGGCACAAGATTTCGTTCCCGATTGAGATTCGCGACGAGCGCGTCAACGCCCCAAGCCGCATCAGCGCCACCGATGTAAGCGGCAACGGATGCTACGTCGAAAATATGCTGCCGTTCCCGCTCGGAACCGTGCTGCGCCTCGATTTCTGGCTCGATTCGGAGCACATCAAAATCACCGCCGTCGTCCGCACCTGCGACCCTGGCGTCGGCAACGGCATCGAGTTCACCGGCATGCCTCCCGACATCAAGGACCGCATGCAGACATATCTGGACGCGGTTGATCCCCAGCGCGGAGTCTCCAGCGCTAAAGCCCCGTAGATCTGGTGAGATTATCCCGCGGGTCGCTACGAAGCTTCCGCGTACCGTGCCAGCACAATCGCGCGAATCAGGCCGCCCATCGTGAACTCGCGCGCCTCGATCGCCACCGGCATCTGGAGCTCTCGTAGCGTCGCCGAAGTCACCGGACCAATTGATGCAAACTGAACCCGATCCAGGGCAGCCACCTTGCGGTCCCCCAGCAGTTCGGCAAAATTCTTAGCCGTCGACGAACTTGTGAAGGTCACAATGTGGGGACGGCGAGCTGATTTCAGCAAAGCGCGCAGCCGCGTCCGCGATTTCTCAGGCACCACCGTCTCGTAGGCCTCAACCACGTCGACGTGCGCTCCGGCCGCGCGCAGGTCTTCTGGAATCACATCGCGCGCGACTTTCGCCCGTATGAGCACGACCCGCTTCCCGTTGACTTTGTCGCGCAATCCCTTCACCACCGACTCGGCAACGTACTCTTCGGGAACCATCTTTACCTTGAGGCCGTGCTTCATGATCGCTTTTTTGGTCGCCGGCCCAATCGCGGCGATCTGGAGATGCTTGAGCCTGGTGCGCGGGATGCGCAGTTTTCGCAAACGGTCCCACATGGCTTCGACGCCATTGGCGCTGGTGAGAATGAGCCAATCGTAAGTCTTAATATTTTTCAAGGCAGCGTCGAGAGCCTCGAACGACTTCGGCTTCCGAATCTCAATAAATGGAATTTCGATGACGGCCGCGCCCAAACTGCGCAAACTGGAGGAGAGACTGCCCGCTTGATGCCGCGCGCGTCCGACCAGAATTCGGGTTTGTGCCAGTGGATATTTTTCGTTGGGCATTCGCATTATTAAAGGAAGGTCTCAGGATCTCAGTAACTGACGGCTGATGGCTGACGACCGTTTTCACGGCTGTTGCGGCAACGCAAACCCTTCGCCATAAACTTCTTCGAGAATAACATCGCCGCCTCGCCGCAACAGCGTCTCGCCAACTTCTTCTCCAAGCCGCACCGGATCGTCACCTTGTCGCGTCTCGCGCAATACTTTCGTTCCGTCAGGATGCGCCACCAAACCGTTAAGAAGAATGCGCCCAGCTTTCACTTCCGCAAACGCTCCGATCGGAACCTGGCATCCGCCGCCAAGTTTATTGAGCAGCGCCCGCTCGCATGTAGTCGTCGCCCGAGAGGCTGCATCGTCCAGGAAGGCCAGCAGCGCCCGAGTCGCGGTATCGCCACGCCGAATCTCAATCCCGAGCGCGCCCTGTCCGGCGGCCGGAGTCATGATCTCCGCCGAAATTACTTGCCGCACGAGCTGTGTTTTACCGAGGCGATTCAATCCCGCCGCCGCCAGAATAATGGCATCGTACTCGCCCGCCTCAAGCTTGCGCAGCCGGGTGTCCACATTGCCGCGGAGCGGATGAATCTGCAGATCGGGCCGTATCGCCATCAACTGTGCCTGGCGACGCAGACTGCTCGTGCCAACATTCGCCCGCGGCGGCAACGCTTCGATGCCACAGTAGTTCACGGAACAAAATACGTCGCGCGGATTCTCGCGGGTGGTGATGGCGGCGATCTCGAAATCGGCGGCTAATTCCGTCGGCAGGTCTTTCAAGCTATGCACGGCGAGATCGACGCGCTTCTCTAGTAGGGCTTCTTCAATTTCTTTCGTGAACATGCCCTTGGTACCGACCTTGGCCAGCGCAACGTCGGTGATCTTGTCGCCGGTGGTCTTGATGATTTCAAGTTCGACGGTGTGGCCCTGAGCGCGCAGCAGATCAGAAATGTGATGCGCCTGCCAGAGCGCGAGCTGTGATCCGCGAGAGCCGATACGTAAGAGCGCCATTAGAGTTCGAGTCCAGTCTTCGTCTTCGTCCCGGTGACGGTCTTTCCGCTGTCCTCGGGTTGCAGGTCGCCGATGTGCTCGTCGTGCAGATTGAAAAGTCGCCGCACCAGTTCGATCACGGTCGTCGATTCCGGGTCGCGCGCCGCCGTTTTGAGCGTGCTGATCGGAGTGTGCATGATCTTGTTGACGATGCCGCGCGTCAAGAGCCTCGACGGCCATCTCCTGATCGGTGGTCATCGGCCCAACCGTCCACGTACCCGGTCGATTTCGGCCTGGCGAATGGTTTCCAGGTGATCTTGCAGGCTGACAATGGTCGGAACGACATCAAGCGTCTGCAGTCGGACATGAAACTTTTCAACCTCACCGTTGACGATCGCTTCCGCTTTTTCGGCTTCTTTCTTGCGATCGGCAACATGCGAAGCTGACCGCCTGCTGCAGGTCGTCGATGTCATAGACGAAGATGCCATCGACTTTATTCATCTCCGGGTCAACATCGCGCGGAACGGCAATATCAATAAAGAACATGGGCTTGTTCTTGCGTAGCGCCATCAACTTCTCGCCGTGTTCAGGGCGGAAAATAAAGTGCGGCGATCCGGTGGAGGTAATCACGATGTCGGCGCGATCGCAGGTCTCGTAGAGCCGGCTGAATTCAATCGCCTGTCCATCGAATTTCTGCGCCAGGCGAATTGCCCGATCGTAGGTGCGATTGGCGACAAAAAGCGAAGAGGCGCCATGCGCAAGCAGATGCCGCGCCGCCAATTCGCTCATCTTGCCCGCGCCAACCAGGTACACGCTCTTTGCCGTTCAGGCTGCCAAAGATCTTCTGCGCCAGTTCGACGGCCACCGAGGCAATCGAAACCGACGACGATCCAACGGCAGTTTCGGTCCGGACTCGCTTGGCCACTGCAAAGGCCCGCGTCAGCAATTGATCGAGTTGCGCGCGCACCGCTCCCACCGCGCGGGCCGTGGCATAGGCTTCCTTGACCTGACCCAGAATCTGCGGCTCGCCGACGACCATCGAATCGAGACTGGCGGCGACGCGGAAGATGTGGCGGATGGCCTCATCTTCGCGAAATTCGTAGAGATGACTCTCAAACTGGCTGAGATCGGTCTCGAAAATATTCGCGCATGAACTCGCGCAGATCGCCGGTGCCATTCTTCATGTTGGCGATGAATTCCACCCGGTTACAGGTCGATACGATCATGCCCTCGGCCACAGCGGGATGCTCCGACAGTCGCTTGCAGGCATCGGGCAGGCGCGATTCCGGAATCGCGAGGCGCTCGCGCACCTCGACCGGAGCGGTCTTGTGATTCACGCCGATGAGCTGGAATCTCATGAGGCGATAAACCTGTGCATCCCGCTAAAGTAGTTCGCAATCCAGGCCACGATCGGCCGCTGCGAAGGCAACACTGGCCAGAGTGGCGGCGCGGCGTCCGCGCCATCCCGCATTCAGACGCGTGTAAACACCATCAGCAGATAAACCGCCCACATCAGCACGGAAAGCAAAATTTTGGGATCGAAGAAATCGAGTCGTCCGTAAGTGGACTCGGCCACGACCGATGCCGGCAATCAGCCCAAGCGTCATGAATGGGAAGCCCAGCATCAGCGACCGGTAGCCGATGTCGTCAATCACCTGTAAGACGGGCAGCCGCGAGAACATTCCGCTCGAACTCTTGGATTTCAGCGCACGTTCCTGCAAGAGGTAAAGAATGCTGGCGCCGAAGCTGAGGAACAAAGCCGCGTATCCGGTGAAAATCATCAGGATGTGCACGGCGAGCCAGCCCTTTTTGACGGCAATCGGACGTGAAGACCAGCGGTTGCTGCCCAGTGGAAGCCACGAAAGTCAGCAGAAAAACCAGCGGGAAAATTACGATTCCGGGTGTCGTCGTCTTGTAAATCAGGTAGGCGAGCATGAAGACGACCATGATCAGGAAAGCCAGCAGCGACTCGGAGTTGTGAACCGAGGCGGAGGCCAACTGGCCGCTCTGCACGACTGCTTCGGTCAGCGAGACGAAATGAAAAACCATGCCGAGATACGAGGCATGGAGCGCGATTTTGCTGAGGATTTCGGAGGTGCGGGTGAGCGCGACCAGGGCATAAAGCAATCCCGCAGCGTAAAAAACCAGCGCCACCCGTAACCAGATCAGAGTCATCATTGAATTAGTGCTTGCACGGGAGGTTCCTACATCCCCACCCTGCCGTGATTATAGTTTGCCGCGCACGGCAATGCGCGGAAACGGAGCGTCACAGGGGTTTGTGACGCGGGTCACATGGCGACGAGCAGGGCCCAGGTTAGCGCCCAAAAAACGGGCGCGAACCTGGGGCACAGATTTGGTTGAAGAATGCCACGAACCAATGACGCCTTTACCTGCCGCTATTCCCCGGCGAAATCACCCGGCCATATTCGCTGGCCCGCGCCATGCGATCAAACACCCGCCAGGCAGCGAGCGAGATCGCACTGATCGCTTCTTCGCCATCGCGCTCGCGATGCAGATAGGTAGTCATGACGCAGAGAATATAGGGACGCTTTTCGACGAATACCACGCCGGAATCGTTGCGAACGCCTTCGAGCGCGCCCGGTTTGTTGGCGATTTTCAAGTCGTCGGGCAGATCGCGCGGAATCCAGCTGTCTTTGTGCGTCGAGAGCACCTTGAAGAAATCGTCGGTCATCTCTTTATTTAGAATCTCGCCCGCGATAAAGGGCCTGCAGCAGGCTTCACCATCTCGTTGGGAGTCGAAATATTCTCACGCCCCTCGGTCGGCGGCCTTCAGGTCCATCATCTTGCGCCGGAGTTTCGTCTCGCGCAGGCCCTGCCGAGCTGAGGAACGCATTCACGTTGTCCATGCCAACGCGGTCGATCAGTACATTGGTCGCCGAGTTATCGCTGACGGCGACCATCATCGTAGCCAGATCGCGCAGCGTGATCCTGGTCACGCCGGGCGTGAGGCCGCCCATGATGTCGCTGTCCTGCACCAGATCGGCGGCGTTCACGGTATAAAGGTCCGTGAGCTTAAGCTTGCCCTGCTGAGCCTGGCGGTAAAGCTCGGCGAGAACGCAAATCTTGATCGAACTCGCTTGCGGGAAAACGTCATTGGCATGCAGCAGATATTTATGGCCGTCGGTGAGATCGACGATGGCGACGCCCATCACGCCGTCGAGATTGCGATCGACCTCGAGAATCGATTTCTCGAGCTTCGCCCATAGAACTTGCTGCTTCTCGCGTAAGCGAGGCGGCATAGCGTCTGTGCGGACACGCCGACTGCCAGAACAAAAGTACGGCGCTAAGGAAAGCAGACTACCGAGCGGCAATCGCGTTCGGCCTTCGCATCGGATCTCGGCCCCACTCTCGTTCATTGGAATCAGGAATTGGAATCAGATCTTCGCCTTGCGCAGCCGCTTCACTGCCGTCTCCGACGTGACCGGAGAATAATAGACTCTCCTTAAATGTATACGACCTCGCTTTGGCCTCAAGGATCGGCAGAATCTCGATGTGCCAGTGATAGTCGTCGTCGAGCGTTTTCCAGTAACCGAGCGTAGCCGATGGATGCTGGCTGTTGGGCGAAGTATGGAGCACGAGATGAAACGCCTCGGTCACGGTGCGAATACGCTGCAGCGTGCGCCGCAGCAGGGCGGCCAAGTCGGTCAGACTTGCCGACGCGCGACGAACCCGTACGCTCGAATGAAGCCTCATGGCTGCGCGGTATGATCCAAGTTTCGTACGGAACCCGCGGAGCATACGGGCAAAACGCCACATAGTCGCCGCGCATTTCAAGCGATGCGCAACTTCTGGCGCTCCTCCTGCGCCAGAATGTCGCAGAAAACGCAGCGTTCCTTGCTTTCAAAATAGTCGCGCCCAGCGCGCAGTTCGTACAGGACGCGCCGCGGCACAAAAATCGTCGCCGTCAGCTGCGACGTGGGGTGATCGAATTCCTCTCCCGCCGCCTCGCCATGATTCTTGAAAATGCTGATGTACTTGAACCGGCGTCGCGCTTTAAATCCTGAATTCGCAGCGCGGCCAGCCGCAGAAACTGCTCGACTTCGTTGTCCTTGGCATTCCAGATATGGCCATCGTGGCGGGGATTTTCCAGCAAAACCTCGTGGGCTCCGACCGATCCCATGCGATCATAAAGCCCATCGCCGCGCCGCGCCGCTTCGCCTTCGATGTGATAAAGAGCGCTTGAGGATGGACCACGGAGCGCGCCGACCACGCCCCGCCATCCACGCCGGGCATATTGGCGATGACTTGCGACGGGTCGGCCGACGGACCGCAAAACTGGCACGCTGAGACCGCGGTGCTGGTTCGGTAACGTCGTCGCCGGTAATCACCCAGGAACGGGTGATCGGATCTTTGCGCAGTTCCATGGCGTAAGAAGAACAAAAGGAGAGGTCGGAGTCAAATGGATTGAATCGTTGTTGTCATGCGATTGCAAATTAGCCAAATTAGAGATTACAAAATTACCAACTCCTTTATGTCCGATCCCTCGACGCCGCTGATGCGGCAATATGCGCCATCAAGAAAGAGCACCCCAACGCTCTGCTCTTCTTCCGGCTCGGCGATTTCTACGAACTCTTCTTTGATGATGCCATTCTGGCGGCCCGCGAACTGCAGATCACGCTGACTTCGCGCAACAAAGAAAAAGGCATGAGCATCCCGATGTGCGGCGTCCCCTACCACGCCGCCGAAGGCTATATCTCGAAGCTCATCCGCCGTGGATTCAAGGTAGCCGTCTGCGAACAGGTCGAGGATGCGCGCCTGGCAAAACGCTGGTTCGCCGTGAAGTGACCCGGGTCGTTACGCCCGGAACGGCCGCCGATTCGTCGTTGAATGCCGAAGAAAATAACTTCCTCGCTGCCGTCGCCTCGGTGCAAGACCGTGTAGGTTTCGCCGCCCTCGACCTATCAACCGGTGAGTTTCGCGCTACCGAGTTCGCGGGAGAATCTGCGGGCCGCCGCATTCAAGAAGAACTTGAACAATTGCGTCCAAAAGAGATGCTATACGGATCTTCGGCGCCGTTGCTGGATCGGGCCATTGGGCAGGAAAACACCCATGCGATGTCGAGCGCTCCGCCCCTCCATCGGAGCGACGCTCCGATTTCACCGCATCCCCGGCTCTCCGGCACAGGCTGGGCCGAGACTCCCCTCGACGACTGGATCTTCGCTCCCGACCACGCCATCCCGCTGCTCGAAAATCACTTCGGCGTCCTTTCGCTCGAGGGCTTTGGCCTCTCCGGAAAACCGGCGGCCGCTTCGGCCGCTGGGGCAATCCTTTATTACATCCGCTCCACCCAGCGCGGCACGCTCGACCACGTCGACCGCATCGGATTCTACGAACGCCAGAATTGCCTCGTACTCGACGCGGTGACCGTCCGCAACCTCGAGTTGATCGAGCCCCTTTTCGCCGGCACCGACGCCGGTGTCACTCTTTTCCGCTGCATGGACGCAACCGTCACGCCGATGGGCAAGCGCCTGCTGCGCACCTGGATGCTGCGTCCCTCGCTCGATCCGGCCGAGATCAACGGGCGACTGGATTCGATAGAAGCGCAAATCAAAGACACCGTGCGCCGGGAGGAACTGCGCCGCGCTCTCGACGGCATTCTTGATTTGGAGCGTCTCCTGAGCCGCGTCACGCTGGAAACCGCGAATCCACGCGACGTGCTGGCTCTGGCCGCATCGTTAGCGCGCATTCCCAAAGTTCGAAACGGACTAAGCGGTTTGCCCGCTTCGCGCCTCGGCGCACTCCACGCGATCATCGACGAACTCGCCGACCTCCGCGAAAAGATCGATCGAACGCTCGTTGCCGAGCCGCCACTGACACTCAGCGACGGCGGCGTGATCGCGCCGGGAGTGGACAAAGATTTGGACGAACTGCGCGACTTGAGCCGAAACTCCAAACAATATCTGGCGCAAGTCGAAACCCGCGAACGTGAACGCACCGGCATCGGCTCGCTCAAAGTAAAGTTCAATTCCATCTTCGGCTATTACATCGAGATTTCAAAAGCCAACCTGCACCTCTCGCCCGCCGATTACGAACGCAAGCAAACGCTGGTCAATGCGGAGCGCTTCACAACTCCCGAGCTCAAGGAATACGAATCGAAGATTCTGGACGCCCAGGAAAAAATCGTAGAAATCGAACGCCGACTTTTTGCCGATCTGCGTTCGGCAATCGCTGCCGAAGCGAAGCGTATCCGCCAGACCGCGCTGGCGCTGGCCGAAGTCGATGTCCTCGGATGCCTCGCCCACATCGCCGCGTTGCGAAACTATTGCCGTCCGCAATTCGCCGAGCCTGCGAAAAACGGCTACGAAACAAATAAAGACGCCGGAGATCTTGAAATTATCGAAGGCCGCCATCCTGTGATCGAACTGCAGGAAATGGCCGCCGGCAGCGAACGATTTGTCCCGAACGATCTTTTTCTGGACTCGTCGGGGCACCACACGTCCGCAAGCAAAGCGACGCAAAACATCATCGTCCTCACCGGGCCCAACATGGGAGGCAAGAGCACCTACCTGCGCCAGGCTGCGCTGATCGTGATCATGGCGCAGATGGGATCGTTCGTCCCAGCCCGCTCCGTGCGCATGGGCATCGTCGATCGCGTCTTCACCCGCATCGGCGCTAGCGACAACCTGGCTCGCGGACGATCGACCTTCATGGTCGAGATGACCGAGACCGCAGCAATCCTGCACACTGCGACCGCGCGATCACTAATCCTCTTAGATGAAGTGGGCCGCGGCACGTCCACTTACGACGGATTGGCCATCGCATGGGCGGCCATCGAATATCTGCACGCGCGCGTGCACGCGAAGACTCTCTTCGCCACCCACTACTTCGAACTCACCGAATTAGCCGAGCAATTGAGCGGAGTGAAGAATTACCACGTGTCGGTGAAAGAAACGGGCGGCGGTGTGGTTTTTCTCCGCCGAGTTGAACCCGGCGCGGCCGACCGGAGCTACGGAATCGAAGTCGCCAAGCTGGCGGGCCTGCCGAACGAGGTCGTGATCCGCGCCCGCGAAGTTCTGGCCGAACACGAATCTGCCGAGCGCCGCCTTTCCGATCATCTGACCCCCGGCGCTTCAGCGCCGCCAGACCGTCCAACGCAACTCACCATCTTCACTCCGCTGTCGCAGCCAGTGCTGGAAAAGCTTCGTGAAGTCGATTTGAACCGGCTGACCCCGCTCGAGGCGCTAAACTTATTGGCGGAGTTGAAGAGGCAGATTGACTAGCAATGCCCAGAGCCAACCAAGCTAATTCGGAGATCGGCCAACTCCTGATTATCGGCTTCGACGGCACGGAACTCTCTCCGCGCCTCGCTTCGCTGCTGACAAGGATGCAGCCGGCAGGCGTCATTCTCTTTGCCCGCAACCTCTCGAGTCCCCAGCAGACCCACGCTCTGCTGCGCGATTCTCAGAAACATGTAGCCACGCCGCTTTTCACCTGCGTCGATCTCGAGGGCGGCACCGTGGACCGTTTCCGAGACGTGATTGGCTCAGCGCCGTCTCCCGCAGAAGTCTTCGCCACTGGCAACCGCAAGCTTTATCAGAAGCACGGTCGTATCATTGGCGAGAACTGTCGCGCTCTGGGCTTCAACGTGGATTTCGCTCCCGTGCTCGACTTGGCCTACGAAGCCTCGCGTTCCGTAATGAGTTCCCGTGCGGTTTCGGACGATCCGAAACAGGTCGTGCGTTATGCCCGCGCATTTCTCGAAGGGCTGCGCGAGGCTCCCGTTCTCGGATGCGGCAAGCACTTCCCCGGATTAGGCGAAGGCAAGCTCGACAGCCATCATGAACTGCCGGTGATCGACAAGCCGCTCAAAAAAATGTTGGCAGAGGATATCCACCCCTACCGGGCTCTCCGCAACAACATGCCCTTCCTCATGGTCTCGCACGCCGCCTACCCGCAAGTTACCGGAGACCGGACGCCCGCCTCGTTGTCGAAAAAATGGATCACCGACATTCTGCGCAAGAGGATTCGGTATAACGGACTCATCGTTTCCGACGACATGGAAATGGGAGCCGTGCTGAAATTTGCTCCGATAGAACACACGGTCGTCCAGCACATCCGCGCTGGCGGAGACCTCGCTTTGATCTGCCACACTGAAGAAATGATTGTGCGCGCCTATGAGGCGCTCGTCCGCGAAGCCGAACGGGATCGGAAGTTTGCCAATCAAGTGGCGCAGGCCTTAAAACGCGGGATGAGCCTCCGGAAGAAACTGCGCGGCGTTTTCAGCGGCCGCGGAACGCCATCGCCGACTCCGCAAAAGATCGAGCGCCTGTCGCGCCGTCTGTGGGAATTCGGCGAAGAGGTCAGGCTGGCAACCCTGGCCCGCACAAAAGATGAGGCGGGAGCGGCATGATCGTAGCCGGAGTCATGAGCGGCACCTCCGCCGACGGAATTAATGTCGCCATCGTGCGCTTGCCGGCCAGCGGACGAGTGCGCCCGCTCAGTACGCATACGCTTCTAGCGCACGAGGAATATCCTTTCCCTACCCGCGTTCGCCGCGCGATTTTAGAAATGATGAATGCAGAGCTGGCTCGCGTAGCCGATCTGGCCCGGCTGAATTTTCTTCTCGGGGAACTGTATGCGGAAGCGGTCGCAAAGACGGCACGCAAGCATCGCGTAAAACTCGACCTCATCGGCTGTCATGGACAGACTCTCTATCACCAGGGAGCCGCTTCAAGATTTCTCGGCCGCAAGCTGGCCGTCACGTGGCAAACAGGAGAAGCCGCCATAATCGCTGCGCGACTGGGTGTACCGGTCGTTTCCGATTTTCGTCCTGCTGACATGGCGGCGGGCGGAAAAGGTGCGCCCCTCGTGCCTTTTCTCGACTACCTTCTCTATCGCGACGAGCGCATCGGCCGCATCGCGCAGAACATCGGCGGAATCGCCAACCTGACCGCGATTCCCGCAAACGCGTCGCTTCGTCAGGTCATGGCCTTCGACACCGGCCCCGGCAACATGATCATCGACGGCGTGATGGAAGAACTCTTCGCCAAACGCTACGACCGCGACGGACGAATCGCCAGTTCGGGACGCCCACTCGACGGCGTCATTGCGCGACTGGCACGGGCGCCATTCTTCCGGCAAAAGCCGCCGCGCACCGCTGGACGCGAAGAATTCGGCCGCGAATACGTGAGCCGATTTCTTCAACTCTGCCGCGGAGCGAGCAAGCCCGACGTCGTGGCAACCGCGACGGCTCTCACCGCGCGCACCATCGCCGACGCAGTGAAGCGTCACGTGCTAAAACGAAATCAGAACTTTCAGGAAATGATCGCTTCGGGCGGAGGCACCAAGAACCCGACGCTCGTGGCCATGCTGCACGGCGAACTGAAGAGTCTTGGGATCGCGCTGCGCTTTTCCGACGAGTTCGGCGTCCCCTCCGAAGCGAAAGAAGCTCTGGCCTTCGCCCTGTTAGCTCAGGAGACGTGGCATCAGCGTGCCTCGAACGTTCCGTCGGCCACAGGAGCAAAACGCCCCGCGATCCTGGGGAAGATCTCGTATGCTTAGATTCCTCGCATCGCTCAAAACAATATTCGAGAACCTGAGCGTGAGCTTGCCGAGGAGGAAGAACCTTCTATTGCTGGCAGCTTTCCTGTTGCCGTTGCTGTCCTGCTCCCAGCGGCCCGACCGCGAGACGCTGGTCATGATCATCGAGAGCAGCCCGACCAACCTCGACCCGCGAGTGGGCATCGACGGACAATCCGAGCGCATCGATGAACTCCTGTTCGACGCCCTACTAACGCGCGACGAGCATTTCAACGTTCAGCCGGGACTCGCCGAGCGCTGGGAAAATCCCGACCCACTCACCTACATCTTCCACCTGCATCAGGGAGTGAAATTTCACAACGGCCAGCCCCTGACCTCACGCGATGTGAAGTGGACATTCGACTCTCTGCTGGAAGGCAAAATTCGCAGCACGAAAACCGCCGCCTATATTCTCGTCGATCGCGTCGATGCTCCCGACGAATCCACTGTGATCCTCCATCTCAAAGAACCCAACGCCGGCCTTCTCTGGAATCTGTCCGAAGGCGCAATCGGCATCGTCCCCTACGGCTCGCTCGACGAGATGACGCGCCAGCCCATCGGTTCCGGCCCGTTCAAATTCGTCAGCGCCGAACAAGATAAAGAAGTCATCCTCGAATCAAACCCCAACTACTGGGGACCAAAGCCGCACCTTTCCCGCGTTCGCTTTGCCGTGGTGCCCGATGCGACCACCCGCGCTCTCGAACTGCGCAAAGGGAGCGCCGATTTGGCCATCAACGCGCTCACTCCCGACACAGTGATCGCTCTCGAGAGCGAACCCAATCTAACGATCGACCGCGGCCCGGGAACCATCCTCGCCTATCTCGCCTTCAACACGCGCGACCCGTTGCTGCACGATGTCCGCGTCCGCCAGGCCATCGCCTGCGCCATCGATCGCGCGCCTTTGCTTCGCTACATCTGGCGTGGCTTTGCCCAACCGGCTTCGAGCGTCTTACCCACTCAAAGCTGGGCCTACGATCGGCCGACGAACGATTTCACCTACAATCCCGAGAAGGCCCGCCAGATACTCGACACCGCCGGATACGCCCCGCACAACGGCGTGCGCTTCCACATCGCCATGAAGACCTCGACCGAAGAATCCACGCGTCTCTTGGCTGCCGTCCTGCAACAGCAACTACGAGAGGTCGGTATCGCGCTCGATATCCGCACCTTCGAGTTCGCCACGTTCCTCGCCGACGTCACCAGCGGATCCTTCCAGTTTTATTCCCTGCGCTGGATCGGCGGAAACGAAGACCCCGACATCTTCGAAAATTTCCACTCCAGCCGCTTCCCTCCGAAAGGAGCCAATCGCGGCTTCTATTCCAATCCGCGCATCGACACTCTCATCGACCAGGCACGCCGCGAATCCGATCAGAATGTCCGCAAGAAGCTCTATGCCGAAGTTCAGCAGATCCTCGCCCATGATGTTCCGTACATCAACCTGTGGTACTTCGACAACATCCTCGTCCACACCCGCCGCGTGCAAAACATAACCCTGAATCCGTCGGGGAATTACGATTTCCTGAAGACCGCCGAAATCGCCAGCCAGTAGTCGAGTTGCGATTTTTCAGCGTGATAACATCGAACTCAAGGGACAAAAGACTCGACGATTCGCGGCGGTTCTAAATACCCGAGACGTAATACCTGACAGCTGAGACCTGACTTTTGAAAATTCTTTTTATCGGCGACATTTTTGGCCGTCCGGGCCGCACGATCGTCAAAGACCGTCTGCCGGAAATCCGCAAGAAACACTCTATTGACCTCGTCATCGCGAACTGTGAAAACGCTGCTGCCGGGTTCGGAATCACGCCTCCGCTGGCCGAAGAGCTCTTCGATCTCGGCATCGATGTCATGACGACGGGCAATCACGTTTGGGATAAACGCGAGATTATCGAATATTTCCAAATGGCGGATGGCAATCCACACAGCCCCGCTCGCCGTCTGCTGCGCCCGGCCAACTTTTCTCAGGGATTGCCCGGATGGGGCGTTTACGAGGGGCAGAAGAACGGCGTCGCCTACGCTGTTGTCAACCTGCAAGGGCGCGTCTTTATGGGTTCGAGCGACGATCCGTTCCGCTACGTCGACAAACTTCTTGAACAAATTAAAGCGAAGATCGTCTTCGTCGACTTTCACGCCGAAGCCAGCTCTGAAAAAGTGGCCTTCGGGTGGTACCTGGACGGACGCGCCACCGCCGTCGTCGGCACCCACACCCATATTCCGACCGCCGACGAGACTGTGTTGCCCAAGGGCACTGCCTACATCACAGACGTAGGCATGACCGGCCCCTACGACAGCGTCATCGGAGTGAAAAAAGAATTAGTCATCGAAAAATTCCTCAACGGAATGCCCGCCCGCTTCGAAGCTGCCAATGGGGACGTCCGCCTCTGTGCCGTCGTAGTCGACTGCGACAACCAAACCGGCCGCGCCACGAGTATGGAACGTTTAATGTTGCGGTAACGGAGCAGGCACCGCAAGCCTGAAAATGGCTTGCCAGCAGCGAGGGGCTCGTTACGACGGTAGTTCCCTTCTGAGTATTTCCCTTGCAAGACACAGGCGGCGGGGCATTCTATAGTAGTTACTATGCGATGGTTGCCAGCAGGAATCTGTGTGCTCGCTGGAGCGTGTTGGGCCTCGGATGCGCCCATCACCCCGCCGTCGCTCTGCTCCAACACAAAAGGCGCGCCGGCATGCACAGGTTCTCCCAACGACTTAAAGACCGCTCGCCAGGCATTTGCTCGCGGGGTCAAGCTGGAGAAATCACCGGTCCGAAAGTCGGACAACGACAACCTTGAGAATCTCGACCAGGCGTTCTACGAATTCGAAGAAGCTGCGCGCCTCGTCCCACGGAACGTCGAATACCTGACCGCCCGCGAAATGACGCGCCAGCATCTCGCCGGACTTCATCTCGAACGCGGAAACGATGAACTGAACCGTGGCCGCCAGATCGAGGCCATGGCTGAATTCCGTACCGCGCTCGATCTCGATCCGCAAAATGAATTCGCCCGGCAGCGCGTGCTCGACGCGCTCGGCCCGCTGCCTGTACGCACCGCCAGCCCGCCGCAATTGGTGGAGAGCGCCGACGCGATCACGGCGAAGCCGATCGATGGCCGTCATGATTTCAGCTATCGCGGCGATTCGCGAGGTCTGATGACGGCGATCGCCACCAGCTATGGACTGTCCGTTGTGTTTGACGACACGTTCCCGAGCCGCCGCGTGCGCTTCGATCTGAACGACGTCGATTTCGCCACAGCGATGCAGGCCGCATCCTCGGTCACGAAAAGTTTTAGCGTAGCTCTCGACGATGGTGTTCTATTTGCCTCCGCCGACACGCCCGAAAACCATCGTCTTTTCGATCGGATGGGATTGCGCTCGTTTTACATTCCGAGCAGCAATTCGACCCAGGATTTGACCGAGTTAGTGAACTCGCTGAAGACGCTGTTCGAGTTCAAACTCGTAAGCCTCAACGCCGCGTCGAATACGGTTACGCTGCGCGGGCCCAAGGCTTCGCTGGAGGCGGCGACGGAATACCTCTCGCAACTGGATAGCGTCCGCCCGGAAGTGATGCTTGACCTGAAGGTCTACCAGGTCAGCCACACCTACATGCGGAATATCGGCCTGCACGTGCCCAACGTGTTCAACCTCTTCAACATTCCGGCCGCGGCCCTGGGCGCTCTCGGTGGACAAAACATCCAGCAGGTCATCAACCAACTGATCGCATCCGGCGGCATCAATCAAGCCGGCAATCAGACCATCTCCGCGCTTCTAGCCCAATTGCAAAGCCAGCAGAATTCAATCTTCAGCCAGCCGCTCGCTACCTTCGGCGGCGGACTGACTTTTTTTGGCCTGAGCCTGGATCAGCTTTCGGCCGCGCTCACCATGAACGACACCTCTGTTCGCCAACTCGACCATGTGAGTCTCCGCGCCGCCCAACAGAAAGAGGCTACATTTAAGATGGGATCGCGCTATCCCATCCTCAACGCGAGTTTCGCCCCCGTCTTCAATAATCCGGCGATCTCGCAAGCCATCGGAAATCAGTCCTTCACGGCGCCGGTTCCATCCGTGAACTACGAGGACATCGGACTCACGCTCAAGGCCAAGCCCCTGGTCCACAACAATTCCGATGTAGCCCTCGAACTCGAAGTTCAATTCCGCACCCTGGGCAGCACCAACAGCAACGGCATCCCGACGATTCTCAATCGTGAATACAAGGGCGGAATTCTGCTCAAGGAAGGCGAACCCGCAGTGGTCGCGGGAATGATCAGCCAAAGCGATCAGAGAAGCCTGGACGGTCTGCCGGGATTCTCAGAGATCCCGGGCTTCCGCAACCTGGTGTCGCAAGCCTCCAAACAGGAAGAAGACGACGAACTGCTCATCCTCATTACGCCGTATGTGATTCGAGGCCCAGAGCGGGGCGAAGCGAAGGAAATCTGGATCGGGAAGTAAGGTTCTACTTGTCGCCTTTTCCCTGACTGATCTGAAAGTCCACAATCTTTTTCAGCACATCGACCGGCGCTCCACCGGGCACGTCGCGTCCCTCAATGAATAGAGTCGGCGTTCCCGTCACGCCCACTGACTTGCCCAGCACAACCGAGGCCTCGACTCTCGCCTTGGTATCGGGCTTGACCGCGCAAGCAGCGGCCTCGTCGCCATTCACACCCGAGGCCGTGGCAATGGCCTTCAGTTTTTCGTCGACATTCGCCGTCGTTATATTGGCCTGTTCGTCGAAGGTTTTCTGAATAAACTTCCACACGGCGTCGTTAGAACTCCGTCCGACACAGTCCACGTATCCGGCAGCCTTTTCTGCCCAATCATGCGCAGGCAGCGGAAAGTTCTGAAAGACGAAACGAACCTCAGGCTCCTGCCCAAGCAATTGTTCAATCGCCGGCGCCGCTTTCTGGCAATGCGGACATTGCATATCGCTGAACTCCACGATCGTCACCGCCGCTTTCGCGGGTCCCTTGCTTGGACCGGTCACACCTTTTTCCAACTTCGCGCGGGCATCCTCAAATGGCTTCGCGCCAAAAGGAAACATGTCTCCCGAGATCGCATACTTGCCGTCCGCACTCACCAGAAGCTTGGTGGGACTGGAGCCCTGCGGCCCGGTCATGATGATCGAAACCTCCGCCAAGCCCGCGATCACCGAAGGACGGATGTCCGTCACTTTCCACGTAATCGTGGGTTCGTATCCCTTCATCTGGAAGAGGAACGAGTTGACGGTGTCCTCGGTTGGGAGCGGCGATGGTCTTTCCTTGAGAGTGGGCGCCGGTTGCGACATGGCGATGCCACACAACAGGAGAGCTATCAGGATGGAACGATCAACGATTGTCATAGGGAACAGGAATTGCATTTTTTGACGTCAAATTTGATTGTTTCAAAAACAACGGACGCTGTCATTTCCTAAGGCCTCACTCCGACTTAGCCGCAATCGGAAATCTCCGCCCATACCCAAACGCCTTGGCCGAAATCTTGATCCCCGGAGCCGCTTGTTGCCGCTTATATTCGCTGCGCTCCACCATCCGGATGACCCGCTGCACCAGTTCCAGGTCGTAATTGTGGGTTCGCGCGATCTGCTCAGCCGAAGAGGAATCCTCAACGAAGTCTTCGAGAATCGCATCCAGCACATCGTATGGCGGCAACGAGTCGGAATCTTTTTGGTCCGGACTCAATTCGGCCGACGGCGCTTTCTCGATGGTCGCCTGCGGAATCACCGGCCGCCTGCGAGTTCACATAAGCGCTGAGCCGATATACGAGCGTCTTCGGCACATCCGAAATCACGGCCAGGCCGCCGACCATGTCGCCGTAAAGAGTGCAATATCCGACGGCCAACTCGCTCTTGTTGCCGGTCGAAAGAACCAGCGCGCCGAACTTGTTCGAGAGCGCCATGAGCAGCAATCCGCGAGCGCGCGATTGGATATTTTCTTCCGTCACATCCTGCGGCAGACCCGCAAATACCGGCGTCAGCGTTTGGCACGCCGCTTCATAGATCTCCTGTATCGAGAGCAATTCGAAACGAATCTTTAGATTCGCAGCCAAGTCTCGCGCGTCATTCACCGACCCAGCCGATGAGTAGGGCCCAGGCATCCCCACGCCAACAATGTTCTCGGGACCAAGCGCGTCGACCGCAATTGACGCTGTCAGCGCCGAGTCGATGCCTCCGCTCAGCCCGATGATCGCCCGCTGGAAGCCGCACTTGTGAACGTAATCGCGTGTGCCGAGCACCAGAGCCTCGTAAGCGCTGGCCTCTTCTCCCATCGTCTGGGGATGCATCTCTCCGGTGAGTGTGTCGGAATCGAAATAAATCAGGTCTTCTTCGAACGACTTGCCTTGCGCGATGATGCGTCCGTCAGGCGCGATGACGAGGCTCGATCCGTCGAAAACCAGACTGTCGTTGCCACCCACCTGATTGACCATTGCGACCGGCACTTTCTGATTGCGCGCAATCGCCGTGAGCATGTCGCGGCGCAGTTCGCGCTTGCCCAGCCAAAACGGCGAAGCCGAAATGTTGAGCACAAAATTGCCGCCGGCTCTCACCAGTTCCTCCACTGGGTCGATGACGTAAAGCCGACGATTCCAGAAGCGCTTGTCGTTCCATGCGTCTTCACAAATCGTCAAGGCCATCTGGTTGCCGGAAAAGTTGAACAACTGCTGGCTCTTGGCGGGGGCAAAATTCCTCATCTCGTCAAAGACGTCATAGGTCGGCAACAACATCTTCGATTGGATGAAATCGATTCGACCCTCGCGCAACAAGGCGGCGGAGTTCATGACTTTCTTGCCCGAGTCGGCTTCGGCGGGAGTGACTGTCCCACAAATGACCGCGATGCCCACGGTCTCGGCGGCGATTTTTTCGATGGTTGCACGACTGTGCGCGATGAACGAAGGCCGCTCGACGAGATCGCGCGGAGGATAACCAGAAACCGCCAGTTCGGGAAAAAGAATGAGGCCAGCGCCAGCACCACGTGCTTGCTGTGCGAATTGAATAATCTTGGCGGCATTGCCAGAAAAATCCCCCACCGTGGGATTAATCTGGCCGAGAGCAATCTTCACGCTACTAGTGTAAATCTATTGGCGCGATTTTCAGATGGCTGATCGTCACATGGCCGCTCATCACATGGACGATCATCACAGGCCGATCACTCGGTAGCTCGATCTCCGCCAATCAAGTCCGGTCCAGGATGTGGATCGCTCGGCGGAGGCGTCGGAGATCCGATCGGATCCTGCCGGTTCGACGTCGGTAGAGTCGAGGCGGGCATTTCCTCTCCGGGACGCCTCAAGGTCGGGGCGTTCGCGGGACGTTCCTCCTGCTTCTTAGCGACTGTCGGTGCGCTGACATCGACTTCTTTTTCCACCCGGACAACCTTCTCCCCGTCGACCTTCATGGTCTCCACGCGCACCACTTCGTCTCCTACAAAACGTACGAAGTCCACGTCCTGCGGGGGCACGCCAAATATCCATTCTTCGTAGTCAACCTCGTCCGCGCGCTCGCGCACTTTCTTTGGTGGACGCCCTTTGGCATAAATCACCATTTCGTGATTCATCCCGACCAGCACGTGATGATTCTGGATCGCTTCTTTGATCTGCGGCGAAACCGTCTCAAGGTATGCGTCGAGAGCGGACTTGGAGTCGAAATCGAACACTGGCCGCAGTAAATCTTTCAACTCAGGCCCGGTCAAATCCGGCACATATTTATCGAAGTAAAGATCGAGAAACGAACCGCGCGCATTCGCCTGTGGATCGCCGGGCGTGATGGTCGCTCCATTCCCACCTTGAACCTGGATGTGTTGATACCACTTCTGTTTTTTGATCGGGCCGCCGTTGATCTCAAATCGGATGTGATCGTCTTTGATGGTCACTTCGCTGATACGGGCCCGGTCGCCCGGTTTTGCCGCCGGTCCCCACAGCGCCATCAAATGCTGCAGGTCAGTTCCACTTGGGCTTACGTTTCCATTCCTGAGTTTTAGCCCCGTTTGCCCCATGGGAAAACTCACACGTATGTAAACCAGTTCCTCATCGAAAGTGTGGACGATTTGCTCTCGCGTCTCCTTGGAAATCCTGGGTGGGCTGCTCCCAGCGAGCGCAACCGAAGGCAGCACCACAATAGAAGACAGAGTCACAAGAATTGTGAGGAACCGGCAGGAGCAGGAAAAAGAGGAAACCCGGAAGGACGTCATGGAGCACCCCAAGCCAATGGGACTAATCGATGGCAACCATTATAGACCCGTTGCCCTGAATCCCTACCAACGGAGGGCGGTTCGCACCTGGAACCGGGAAACGAGAACCGATAACTCCATTCAGCGTTGCCCAAGCACTTGAGACCACAGTGACACGCGGCGGGGTACTTCGGTAACGGACAGGTGTACTTTGAGCACCTGAGGTCACCGCGCCCGACGACCTTAGAATAGAGGCAGAACGGACCAGCTATCCCCGCGCTTGGGCCGACAGGATTGCCTTTTGCCCTTAAAGTTGCCCATTCCCGCGCGCATCCCGCTGCTGTACGTCATCCTTGGCGTGCTCCTGGCGATCAGCGTTCTGCCCATGTATTTTTACTCGGCTCAGATCGAGGACATGAACCGGGAGCGCCTGAAAACCAATGAAATGCTGCTGCAAAATACCGTGACGCGTTCGCTCGCGGACGACATCTCGCAGCACCAGGAGTCGTTGCGCATGATGCTAGCGAACCTGTCTTCCTCGGTCCAGGTCATGATGCTGTCGACCACGGGCGGAGAGGACCTCAGTTCTCCGCAACTGCCGACGCCGGAACTGAGGGCGATGCTCGAGAATTTTGTCTCGTCGTCGAAAGATATTGCTTACGCAACGCTGCTGAACGCCGACGCCAAAGGTGTTTCGGCGGGGCGCATCGAGCCTGACGCCTTTCTGCAAAGAGAATTGGAGCGCGCCTTTCAAGCCGCTCGCGAAGGCCGTATTTATAGCGGACAGACGCTCATGGTCGGCAGCGGAAAATCGGCACACACGGTGATGCTGGTCAGTTCGCCGATCATGTATGACAAGCGCTTCTTAGGAATGATTGCCTCGGTCGTCGACATGGATTACCTCATCCGCCGACTGCAGCAAGTCAGCATGACCGGCTTGACGCCCTACGTGATCGACAGCCAGGGACGCCTCGTCGCCGCCGCGACCGCCCAATACGCCACGGGGCAAGAGATGACGCATTTCGATATCGTCCGCAACTTTGTCGACGAAGGTTCGAAAGCTCAGCTCGCCGCTACCCGCGAATTTACTGTTCGCGGGAACAACAGCAAAGACAAGATCGAAATGCTCGGCACCTACAGTCCCGTAACTTCGCTGGACTGGGCGGTAGTCGTGCAAAAGCCCCAGGAAGATGCCTATCGCGGCATTTATGACATGCAGCGGACCGGCCGTCTGCTAGCATGGCTCGCTGTATTTGTGAGCGTGGGTCTGAGCATTTTTTCGGCGCGACGAATCACCAGCCCGCTGCAAACCCTGGCTCAGTCCAGCCGCGCCATCGCGCGAGGAGATTTTTCTCAGCGTGTGCACATAAAGACGCGCACCGAGATCGGCGAACTGGCAACCACATTCAACACCATGTCCGAGGAACTCGAACAATTCGTCGAAGACCTGAAGCGCGCCGCCGAAGAAAACAAAGCGCTCTTCATGGGATCGATCCAGATGCTTTCGGGCGCGGTCGACGAAAAGGATCCCTACACCCGCGGCCACTCCGACCGCGTCACAAAATATTCGCTGATGATCGCCACCGAAATGGGTCTCGATCCCGGCTTCCTCGAGATCCTGCGCATCTCGGCGCAGCTCCACGACGTCGGCAAGATCGGCATCGAAGACCGCATCCTGAAAAAACCGGGCGCACTGACTCCGGAAGAATTCGAGATCATGAAGACGCACACCACCAAAGGCGCAAATATTCTGCGTCCGGTGACCCAGTTGCGCGAAATGCTCCCCGGTATCGAACTGCACCATGAAGCGCTCAACGGCCGCGGATATCCCTACGGCCTCAAAGGCGATCAGATTCCGTTGTTAGCTCGCGTGATTGCGGTTGCAGATACGTTTGACGCGCTCACGACGAACCGCCCTTATCAGAAAGCGCACGATCCGATCGATGCTTTCAAAATCATCGAGAATCTCTCGGGACAGCGCCTGGACCCAAGCGCCGTAACCGCGCTGATGGCCGTCTATTACCGTGGCGACATCCGCATACCGAAGCCACTGCCAATGACGGTGCCAACTCCAACGACAACGACGCCCGCACCAGAAATCGTTGTGCCCGCGAGGACGCTAGCCCTGCCGGCCGACCCGATCACTGTAGAAACCACACGCACCTAAGCTGCGAGCGCTGCGCTTTGAGCTTCGAGCAAAGCGGTTGCGCGCGACTCGAAGCTTGCAACTCATCGTCATAGCTCGTATTTCTTAAATCGCGGTCCGAAACTCGTGGCCCCACCCGGCCTATATAATCGAGTCGGACACCTCATGATTCAAACTCTTTTCGGCAGCCTGGACGAAGAAAAGAAACCTAGTTTTATCGAGCGCATGAAAGAGGCGGTCTCGCGCACCCGCGAGAACCTGGCTGAACGCATCGATGACGTGGTGTCGATCGGCAAGGAAATCGACCGCTCCACGCTGGACGATTTGGAAGCGACTCTGATTGGCGCCGATCTCGGCACGACCACGACCCAGGAAGTGCTCGAGAAGCTCCGCGACAAAGCAGACCGCAAACAGATCAAAGACGTGACCGAACTGAAACGGCTTCTAAAAGAAGAGTTGTTAGCGATCCTCACAGCGACGGCGTCGAGGCCCCCCACCAAAGTAAACGCCGCTCCAGAAGTGATCATGGTGGTAGGCGTAAACGGCGCGGGCAAAACCACCACCATCGGAAAGCTAGCGCAAGTATTTCGCGCGCAGGGAAAAACCGTCCTGATGTGCGCTGCCGACACCTTCCGCGCAGCTGCGATCGAGCAGCTTGAAATCTGGGGACAGCGCACAGGAACGGAAGTGATCAAAACCAAGGCCGGAGGCGATCCCTCCGCGGTGCTCTTCGACGCGCTGCAATCAGCAACCACCCGCAAGACCGATTACGTGATCGTCGACACCGCCGGACGGCTGCACACCAAACAAAACCTGATGATGGAACTCGAAAAGATGAAGCGAACCGCGCAACGAATCGTGCCCGGCGCGCCGCACGAGACTTTGTTAGTCATGGACGCGACCACCGGCCAAAATGGATTGCAACAAGCGAGGCAGTTCACGCAATCGGCGGGAGTCACTGGAATCGTGTTGACTAAACTCGATGGCACCGCCAAAGGTGGAGTCGTAGTCGCGATTTCGCGCGAGTTGGGACTGCCGGTGCGGTTTGTTGGCGTCGGCGAGAAGGCGGGGGATCTGTTGCCCTTTGATCCGAAGGATTTTATAGACTCGCTGTTCGCGTAAAATGCGCTAGCAGCGGTTAATGGTTGGCTTTCCACTCGAAGCTCAGAGCGTGCAGCCCATTTCTTCCAATGACAACCGACGAACAATTCATGCGCCGAGCACTCCAGCTGGCGCGAGCTGGCCTTGCCCTCGTCTCTCCGAATCCCGCCGTGGGCGCAGTGATCGTCGACGCGTCGGGCCGCGAAATTGGTTCCGGAACGCACACCTACGGCGACGTGAAGCATGCCGAGGTCCTTGCCCTAGAACAAGCCTTCGAACGGGCTCGCGGGGCGACCCTCTATCTCAACCTGGAACCATGCTCTCACCAGGGGCGCACACCTCCCTGTGCCGACGCGGTCATCGCCGCCGGAATCAGCCGGATCGTTTGCTCCATGCAAGATCCGAACCCGCAGGTCTCGGGCCAAGGATTCGCCAAGCTGCGCGCGGCTGGAATCAAAGTCGAAGTCGGTGCATTCGAAGCAGAGGCCAAGAAGCTGAACGAGAGCTTTGCGAAGTACATTCGAACCGGCAAGCCGCTCGTGACGTTGAAGTCCGCGATGACCCTCGACGGCAAAATTGCCGACGCCAAGAAACCGGGCGCCGAACGTGAGACGGAAATAAGCGCCGCGACGGCCACAACCGAAGGCGCTCATCGCGGCTACCACTGGATCACCGGCGAAGTGGCTCGAGCCCATGTGCAGCAACTCCGGCATCAACACGACGCCATCATGGCCGGAGTCGGCACCGTCATGGCAGACGATCCTTTGCTCACAGACCGCAGTGGCCTGCCCCGCAGACGCAAGCTGTTGCGCGTGATCCTGGATTCTTATCTTCGCATCCCGATCGATTCGCGAATCATTCAGACCGCGGAAAACGACGTTCTGATTCTCTGTTCCAACGGCGACGAATTGACCAGGAAGCAGCTCGAAGCGAAAGGCATTCGCGTCCAACAAATCGCCGCGACCGCCGAAGGACGCCCCGACTTCGCCGCCATTGTGAAGAGCCTCGGAGACTTGGAAATCACCAGCCTCCTCATCGAAGGCGGATCGCTGGTCAATGGCGCGGCACTCACATCGGGCGAGGTCGACAAAGTCTTCCTCTACTACGCTCCCAAATTTTTCGGAGCGGAGGCAGTTCCCTTCATCGCCGAGAGTCTGCACGGCAAAGCACAATGCGTGCAGCGCTTCGAACTCCACCGCTTCGGCGACGACTTCGCCGTCGAGGGATATCTCCGGGACCCGTACACAACGGCATCCTGAACCGCCCCGAATTCAAGATGGTATCTTCAATATCAATGTCGTGAATAGCGATACCGTGGAGAGCGAGAACGAATGTTCACCGGAATCATCGAAGAAGTCGGCAAAGTCGTAAGAATCGAACAAAACGGTTCGAACCGCCGCGTCACCGTCGAGGCCACAAACACTCCGAAACAGCTGCGCACAGGCGACAGCGTTTCCGTCAGCGGCGTGTGCCTGACCGCGATCGACATCAGACCAACGTCATTCGCCGCCGACCTGGCGCCCGAAACCTGGGCGCGAACTTCTTTCTCCAGGATCCAGGCAGGCGCAAAAGTAAATCTCGAACTACCCATGCAGGCCAACGGCCGTTTCGGCGGCCACATCGTTCAGGGCCACGTGGATGGAGTCGGCAAACTGCTCGCGCTCGAACGAATCGCGAATTCCGAAAACTGGTGGTTGCGAATCGAACTGCCATCCGAAATTGAAAAGTACACAGTCTTCAAAGGTTCGATCTCGATCGAAGGCATCAGCCTCACCGTCGCCGAACTCGACGGCAATCGCTGCACCGTCGCCATCATCCCCCACACCGTCGAGATGACCAGCCTCGGCTCGCTAAAACCGGGAGACCCCTTGAACCTCGAAGCCGACCTGATCGCAAAATATGTTGAAAAGATGATGAAAGGTGCGCCGGCCCAAAGTACGCTCAACGTGGAAGAACTGGTTCGCCAAGGCTTCTGAGTCGGAGCTTAGTAGTTGAGGCTAATGTCTATGCTTCCAATTTCAACTCATCCAGTTCCAGAAATTCCTGAATGATCGGCTCGTTTGATTTTTCCATATCTTTGTAAGGCCCAAAGAAAATCGCGCGAGCCTCGTAGAGAAAAACGACGCGGTCAGCCAGCTTTTTTGCCAAACGCATGTCGTGCGTGACAACAACGGAAGTCAAATGCAATTGCAGTTTGAGGCGGGCGATCAGGTCACCCAGCAAATTTCCCATCATCGGATCGACCATCGTTGTCGGCTCGTCGTAAAGCACGCACTCGGGTTGCGCAGCCAGCGCGCGAGCTATCGCCACTGAGCGCTTCATGCCCGTCGACAGATCGGACGGCAGCAGATCACGCATGGCGGCAACGCCGACCATTTCCAACAGTCCATCCACAACCTGGAGAATCTGCTCTTCTGAAAGTTCTCTTTTTTCGCGGAGCGGAAACGCCACATTTTCGCCAACCGTCAGCGAATCGAACAAGGCTCCGTTCTGAAACACCATCGTTACTTTCTTGCGAATCTCTTCCAGTTGCGCTTCGTTGTAGTCGGTGATGTCCTGCCCCGCGACGATGACCCGCCCGGAGTCCGGCTTCAGAAAACCCATGATCTGATGGAGCGATACCGATTTGCCCACGCCGCTGCGCCCCAGAATGCAGACCATCTCTCCCGGGAGCACTTCGAAGCTGACATTATCCAAAATGACCCGATCCCCAAATGCCTTGGAGACATTCTTGAATTCGATGTAGGGAGCCAGCGTACCCGAAGCCGCCATGCCCAACAGCATGGCACGAGATGCCAGCCCGGCTCAAGTGTTTGCAACGTTTGTAGTGAAATTCTTAGCGGCCTTAGCGGTCAAGAATGCGCCAGCGCCTCAACGCAGCTGACCGGCGGCGTCTGCACGATCCTGTGGAGTATTGACGTTAAAAAAACATTTCTCGGCAAAACCTGCCGCCGCCAGCTCATTTTCTTCGATCACACGCACGGTCAACCCCGAAAACGCAGCCTCGACTTTGTATTTCCCTGCCCGCAACGCTTGCTCCGCAACCCCGGCAAAGTCTCGCCGATAGACAGCGCAGAGCGGCTGCGTTCGATTCCTGACGCGCGGCACGGTCACAAACGCATCACCTTTCGCTGCAATCTCAAAGAGAAACGCGAGAAGCTCGCTGCTAACAAACGGCATGTCAACCGCGAGCATCAGGTTCGAATCGGCTGTCGAATGCAAAAGGGCGGCGTGAATTCCAGCCAACGGCCCGCAGCCGGGAAATATGTCGGGTACCGGCACTCCGTATTTCTCGAACTTGGCCGGCTCGCCGACGATCGCTACGCTCTCGCTCACCGCTCGCACAGCGGCCAGCGCTCTTTCCAGCAAGGTGACGTGACCTAATTCCAGGAAAGCCTTGTCCTCGCCCATGCGCGAACTTCGTCCGCCGGCGATGACGAATCCCATGCGCGATTTCGCGGCTCCCGGCATATGGGAAAGCATAAGGCCTACGGCCCTTTGCACGAAAGTAACCTATCCAGAATGACGCTGCCGTCGGAAGATGGAAGTGTCCGATTCCGACGGGGGCCCTAGTCGTCACATGCCGCAGAAACTGATGGACGTTCTCATGCTTGGACGCTGTTCTCATGAATTCTCCTGGCCCCGCCGCGCGGCTAGCGGCGATTATTACCAGGTCTGCCTGGTGTGCGCGACTGCGTACCAGTACGACTGGAAGTCCATGCGTCGCGGAGACAAGGTGGACGAGCCTGTCGCCGACACGACGACCGTCCGACGTCGCACGAGCAAGAAGCAGCCGACCTGGATGCCGCGCGCCCGCCGTCTGCGCTCGAGCCTACCTGTCCGCTACCGCGGAAAAAATCTCAGTACGTGGTACGAAGGGAAGATCCAGAACATCAGCCAGTCAGGCGTCATGTTCTTCGGTCCCCAGCAATTACCCGCCAACGCGCTGGTCGAACTGATTTTCGAAATGCCCGAAGAAATCTCAGGCCAGAAAAACAGCAATGTTCTCTGCCAGGGACGATTGATTCGGACCCGAGACGCCGTCGACAATGCCGACGACGCGTACGTTCTCGCGGCGTCGATCCTCGACTACAAGTTCCTCCACAAAGACTAGTTTCAATCACGAACCGGGCTCGACTTCCGGGTTCTCCGTGTGCTCCGTGGTAAAAGCCCATACCCGGAATCTCCAGCGCACGTCACCAGGTTTCGCCATTCCGATCAATAACTTACAAAGTAGAGAACTGGCCCATTGCCCCTTGCGTCTTTTTTCCCCATTCCTGCGTATGTATCGATAGCATGAACGCCACTGCCTGCTATTTCGTGAACACGATGGTCGACGAAAAAACCGAGATCGCACGTGGACTCTCGCGCCGCGATCCCGACTTGCTCGACCACCTGATCGAAAAATACCAGCACCGCCTTCTCCGCTATCTCCTGTCTCTGACCAAAAGCCGCGAACTGGCAGAGGACATCTTCCAGGAGACGTGGATTCGCGTGTTAGAACGTGGCCGCCAGTACGACAGCCGTCATGAGTTCAGCACATGGCTCTTCACCATCGCGCGCAATCTGGTGATCGACCACATGCGCCGCAAGCAACCTGCGAGTCTCAACACCCTGGCCGATAGCGACGACGCGGCCCCGTTCGAGATCGCGGAGACCAGTCAGCCTTCGGCATTTGATACGACGGTGCGACGCGAGCAGAACGAGCAGATTTCCGCCGCGATGCTCCATATCGCCAGCGAATATCGTGAAAGTCTTGTGCTTCGTTTTCAGGAAGGCATGTCGCTCGAAGAAATCGCCGTCGTAACCGGTGCGCCTCTGGGCACGGTGAAATCGCGCATTTATCGCGGATTGACTGCCCTCGAGCCGTGGGTGAAAGGAGCACGCCTATGAACGCTAAGCTTACGAGTTCTGATCCTCACGAGCGCGCGCGCATCATGATCGCCAGCGCGGAAGGAGCGCCAGGCGCAGGAGAAACTTCTGAGTCCGACGACACATGGTTGTTGGCGCACCTGGAGGCTTGCTCAGCGTGTCGCGAATTCCAGGAAAATTCGCGGGAGGCGATCGGCGCGCTGCGTGGCGTTCCGGTGATGGCCACGAGCCATCTCGTATCTGCGACACAAATGCGCGTGCGCCAGCGAGCACTCGAGTTGCAGCGCCAGCAAGAACGCCTCTGGGTCGTATTCATTTGTTGCGCTGCCGTGACGTTCTCGGCCGTGATCTCAACGGCGGTTCTGTGGCACGTATCCGAGTGGATGGGCCAGCGTGCGCGACTTTCTTCGCCGGTGTGGGAAGGCGGCTTTGTTGTTTTCTATCTGCTGCCGGCGGTTTTCACAGGAATTGTTCTATTGGCACGCGGGACTTTTTTAGCGGATCACAACGGCTCTTATCGCGAGTAAGGCGTCACGAGCGATGCGTCACGAGTGAGGGGTCACGACTGACGAGCGGAAACGATTCGGGGAACGAGCAGCTGATTTAGGGGAGATTGAATATGCCAATCAAAAACGAAACTTCAACGCGCTTCGCGGACGAGGTTCGCATCATTTCGCCGTGGGTTTGGGCGATCGCCGCTCTCGGCTATGCCGTACCTCTGGTGGCCATGCTGCACGCACTTCACACCAACAAGAGTGGAGATCCGTTTTTCAGGCTGCCAATACTCATCCCGCTGGTAATCCTTGCGGGAACTCTGCTGGCTTGCTCCATCCTGCTCGTCGGCTACATTTACAAAGACGCCGCCCGCCGCGGCATGAGCCCGGTTCTTTGGACTCTACTGGCCACCTTCATCCCCCACGCACTCGGCATCGTCCTCTATTTCGTTCTACGGAAGCCGCGCACCTTGAACTGTCCTCAATGCGCCACCGCCGTCCAACCCGGATTCGGGTTCTGCCCGAGATGCCAGTGCCGGTTGAACGCCCTTTGTCCGCAGTGCCAGCGCGGCGTAAGTCCCGCGGACAAATTCTGTCCCTATTGCGGCCGCGACCTCGGCTCCGCCCCCAACACGCCGTCTGCGCCCGTGCCCAATCAGAGCTGAGAGCGGGTTCGACAACGCCCAATTTTTTCGAGGGAGGTCTCGAGCGTGGCCCTGGGTAAGCACGAGTGGTACTAAACAGCGCGACTGCCACCGTAGTTGGCCACAACTCGCGCCACTTTTCCACTCGGCGAAAGCTCCATGAACTCAGCCGTTCGCGTCCCATTCTGATTCTTGTAATAAAGGACGACGGATTGCAAGCCCCAGAGCACGTCCGCGAGTTCGAAGTGAAGATTCGGGTATGCCTCCAGCCCCCGCTGGAAGTAAGCTCTCAAGTTCGCTATCCCGGCAACCTTGCCCTCGGTCCCGAGTAGCCGGGCCGCAACGGGAGAAGTCAACTCGATGGTTTCTCCGTAGTGCGACATGATTGCGTTCAAGTCATGAGCGTTCCAGGACGCGATCCAATGGTTAGCCAGCTTCCAAGCCTCGTCTTCCGTCATTCTTATCCTCCTTATCCTCATCCTCCGGCGCAAAGATCAAAGACGAGGATAAACAACGTACCGATCACGGACGACCAAAATTTATCGCCTCGAGAATTTATCCAGGATAGGCGAGCGTTCGCGCAATAGGAGTCGATGGCGCGGTCACTCGACTTGCCAGACGCGCCAAAACCTTGACGATGACCTGCCGCCATTGACCAACTGAAGTCGGCAGATCGTCTCTCGCCATCAACTCGAGCAGCCAGTCTTCGGCGCTGGCACGCGCAGGGACGTTCCCCGATTTCTCAACGACCGGAAGGGCCAGACGATTCAGTACGTGTACGACTCGTGGAACGGCCTCGCGCGTCTGTTGCGCGAGGCTGGGATTGCAACAACTCCCGCCCCTTGGGCTCCAACTGAGAACTGGAACCGAGAACTGAGAACTGGTTTCATCACCATCCGCCCGTACCGCCGTCACAGACACACCACGACAATCATGCAACACTGCTCGTGAATTATGTCCGCCTCCCGAGACGGACGGCACCCACCCTCTTTGACAACATGAAATTTTCAACCGTCTTCCGGCGCGACTCATCGAACGAAAATCCTTCAAAATCCCGCCAAATCGATGATCCAATCCTTTAAGTCCTTTCTTTTGAGGGTCGTGTGGGCAACTAGCTGTGAAATTAATAAGTTACACAAAAATGGGGGGGGGGTACAACCCCTCTGAGGTGATTGCACCCTTGGCAACGGCGATGAAATCTTTGAAGACGAACGGCGATCTGCCCTTCAACGGTTCGTTCGAGTTGGAATTTGTCCCAAATCCGTGGACAGGAGCAACCCTTTTCGTGGTGATGCAAAAAAACTGAAACGGCTGAAACGCGAATGTGTGGGCCAGACCCCATCTTTACATGGGGCTCACCAGCAACCGCGACCGAGCAAATTTCATGGCACATATTTCCTGCCACATTGACTTGCTCGAACCTGCCCCCTAATATGATCCGTTCATCGCGTTAGCTTGTTTCACTGAACCACTCATTGATCAACAAAGAATTGATCGGACAGACCATCTCGCACTACCGAGTCATCGAGAAAATCGGTGGCGGCGGCATGGGCGTCGTTTACAAGGCGGAAGACACTCGCCTTCACCGCTTCGTCGCCCTCAAATTCCTGCCCGACGATGTAGCCAGAGATCCCCAGTCCCTCAACCGTTTTCAGCGCGAAGCGCAGGCTGCGTCCGGCCTCAATCATCCCAACATCTGCACGATCTATGACATCGGACAAGAGGACGGCCAGGCTTTTATCGCCATGGAATACCTGGACGGCGCGACCCTCAAGCACATGATCGACGGCCGTCCACTCAAGACGCCGCAACTGCTCGATCTAGGCATCCAAATCTCCGACGCGCTCGACGCCGCCCACAGCGGCGGAATCGTGCACCGCGACATCAAGCCCGCCAATATCTTTGTCACGCAACGCGGTCAGGCAAAGATCCTCGATTTCGGCCTGGCGAAGCTCACTCCTCAAGGCAACCACCCAATCGATGCCTCGGCCGCCACTGTCGGAAGTCCCGTCAGCGCCGACCAACTGACAACTCCCGGCACCGCGATGGGCACCATCGGCTATATGTCGCCCGAGCAGGCCCGCGGCGAAGCACTCGACCGTCGCACCGACTTGTTTTCCTTCGGAGTCGTCCTCTACGAAATGGCGACGGGCCGACAGCCATTCTCCGGAGCAACTTCGGCCGTCGTATTCGAAGCGATTCTGAACCGTGTGCCACTTCCCCCGGTCCAATTGAATCCGGGCCTGCCGCCGCAATTTGAAGTCATTCTGAGCAAGGCTCTCGAAAAGGACCGCGATCTGCGCTGCCAGAGCGCTGCCGAGATTCGCGCAGACCTGAAGCGCCTGAAGCGCGACTCCGACGCGTCGCGCGCCGCCAGCAAGAGCAGTGCCGCAGTGCCGATCGCGGAAGCATCGTCCGCCGACGCTAGAGCAGAAGCAGACGGGGTAAGCCAGCCAAGCCGTCCAACCCAAGCTTCGCAGAGCCACGCCGCGCAGAGCGAGCCTCGCAAGAATCGTCTGCTCTTGCCGCTCCTCGTCGGCTTGGGGTTCCTGGCCACGCTCGCCGCGGGACTTTTCGCCGGCAGGCATTTCTGGGGATTTTCCGCCGCGAGTGCCCCTCTCTATCACGAGATCACTTTCCGCCGCGGTGAAATCCGTTCTGCCCGTTTCGCCCCCGACGGCCAGACGATCATCTACAGCGCCGCATGGCAAGGGAATCCGGTGGAAACATTCTCCGCCCGCCAGGGCATGGTCGAATCGCGTTCCCTGGGACTGGGCCGCGCCGAACTCCTCGCCATCTCCTCCAAAGGCGAAATGGCTCTGTCATTGGGCAGTCATCCCGTGGGCACATGGGTCAACGTAGGCACGCTCGCCCGGGCGCCACTGGCAGGCGGCGCGCCGCGACCGATTCTTGAAGATGTCGAGTGGGCCGATTGGTCTCCCGACGGAAACAATCTCGCTGTCGTCCGCAATGTAAACGGCCGCGACCGGATCGAGTATCCGATCGGCAAGGTCCTCTATGAAACCAGTGGCGGCTGGATCAGCTATCCCCGAGTTTCTCCGAAAGGGGACATGGTCGCCTTCATGGACCATCCAAATCAAGGCGACGACGGCGGCTCCGTTGCCATCGTTGACGTCAACGGAAAGAAGACTGAACTTACGCGCCAGTGGTACGGAACGCAAGGTCTAGCCTGGTCGCCGGACGGCCAGGAAATCTGGTTCACCGCCAGTGAGTTAGGACTATTTCATTACATCACCGCCGTCACTCTGTCAGGCAAACCGCGATTGGTGACGCGCGTCCCCGGCTCTCTGGTTATGTTCGACATCTGGCACGACGGACGAGTGTTACTCGCCCGCGCCGATCGCCGCCGCGAAGCGATGGGAATGGCCCCCGATGCCAGCAAAGAGCGCGACCTTTCCTGGCTCGATTATTCCTATCCGGCAGACCTTTCCGCCGACGGCAAGACTCTTCTGTTCGATGAAGAAGGCATTGGCGGAGGCGTTCAATATGGCGAGGTACAAGACCTGACCTACGCCGTCTACGTCCGCAATACCGATGGCACGCCCGCCGTTCGCCTCGGCGAAGGCGGCGCCGCAGCCCTGTCTCCTGACCAGAAATGGGCCATCATCGCGACTCCCGGCTCACCCGCACAACTGCGCCTGTTGCCAACCGGAGCCGGTGAAACTCAGTCGCTGACGAACGACACCATCAACCATCAGTGGGCTCGATGGTTCCCCGACGGAAAGCGCTTCGTCTTTTCCGGCAATGAACCGGGCCGCGGCGTACGCCTCTACACGCAAGACATATCCGGCGGAAAACCGAAAGCAATTTCCCCGGAAGGCGTCGACGCACAGAACTTCGCCATTTCGCCCGATGGCCAGTTGGTCGTCGGCATCGGCCCCGACCAAAAAGGCTACTTGTTCCCTGTGGCGGGAGGGGACCCGCGCATCATCAACGGCATGGAACCTGGGGACACTCCGATCAACTGGAGCACCGACGCACGGTTCATTTATCTCTATCGGACCGGTGAAGTCCCCGCCAAGGTTTATCGGTTGGAATTGGCCACGGGCAAAAAATCCGTCTGGAAGCAGATCGCGCCACTGGATCCAACCGGCGTCTCCACCATCGGCCCGATCCTCATGACCCCCGACGGCAAGGCCTACGTCTACGGTTTCCACCGCACCCTCGGAGACCTTTACCTGGTGGAAAATCTGAAGTAGTTGTTCAGCACTCTCTGCACTTGGCCACGATGAGGGTGATGTCATCGAACTGTTCGCCGGAACTGAATTGCTGTACCTCGCGGACGATCGCCGACAGCAAATCGCGCGATGACAACTCGCGATGGCGGCGCAAGGCGTCGCACAGGCGATGCTCCCCAAATTCTTCTCCGCCGGCGTTGAAGGCTTCGGTGACACCGTCTGTATAGAACGCGACCGTATCGCCGGGGGTAAGGCGGCATTCGCCAACAGCGCAATTCCATTCTTTGAAGAGTCCGAGAACAGTGCTCGTGGAGTCGAGTCGATCGAAATTTCCGTTTGCGTTTGCATTGACGCCACCGTTTCCGGTATCAACTCCGCGAAGCACCAAACCTGGCAGATGTCCGCAATTGACGTAGCGCATGTGTCGCGCGCGGTCGTCGTATTCCGCGAAGAAGAGCGTGGCATAAGCGTCGTCGGCTGTATTTGCGTAGAACAACTGATTCACGGACTGCAACAATTGCCGCGGATCGTCCCATACGATCGTGCACTGGCTGCGCAAGTTCGCCTGTAGATTGGCCATGAGCAGTGCACCGGCAATTCCCTTTCCTGCGATGTCGCCGAGCACCAACCCGACGCGATTCTGGCCGAGATTGAGGAAGTCGTAATAATCCCCACCGACCTGTCGAGCCTGTATGCAGACACCCGCATAATCCAGGGTTTCGAGTGGCGGAAAGTTCTGCGGAAAGAGTCTCGCCTGCACCTGCATGGCAATCTCCAGCTCGTGGGCGGCGCGGCGTTCAGCTTCGAGTTTCTCCGTAGCAGCGAGGCGCTGCGCTTCGACTGCCTGCGTCATCTCGTCGAAGCTGACCAGCGCGAAGATATTCTTATCGATGTCTTCGAAGCGCGTGAATACTTCGCCCCAGATCGGTTTCTGCTTTCCCAGCAGCAAGGACGACGAAGACGACACAGGCGGATCAGAGCGGACACGACGCAGTCTCGGAACCTTGTGAAAGACGACGCCGCGCCGCCTCCACTCAACGTAGAGAGACACGACGTCTTCGGCAACGAAAGTGACACCCGTTGGCTGGCCGATCAGCTTGTAAACATCCGACTTGGGATCAGGCGCGATCAACGAGAGAACCGCGGAACCGTGAGGAGGTGCAACGGCGACCAAACGCTGTCCGGCCTGAAGGCGTACGTCATAGGCCAGATTGAATCCCAACTGGTCGAGATAGAATCGCAGGCTCTTGTCCAGATCTCGAACGAAGACGTTGACCGAATGCACGCGGAGATAAGGCGCCTCGCGATCGAGCGGCGAGGCAGACTGGTCCACGAGGCCAAACGAAGGGGAACTGGACATGGCGGCTATTATAAGAGCGTGGGTGGTTCGCGGTCTGGTGAACGATCTGTATAACTGTGTAACGGGAGCCTCGGCGGAACTTTGCAACTACCTGCCCCTGAACCCGCTCTAATAATGATGACCCCTCTGTCAGCGTTCTCCGTGGTCGCGACGCAAAAAAGCGCCATGCGCTGGCTGATCCATCTCGGAGGCCCTGGACTGATCCTGCTCGGGGTGGCGGACAACTCGCTCATTCCTCTGCCGGGTAGCACCGACGTCGTAACTGTCCTGCTGGCGGCACATCGTCGCGAGCCATGGATTTACTACGCCTTCATGTCGACGGTCGGAGCGGTGCTCGGCGGATACCTCACTTACCGCATGGCTCGCAGAGGCGGAAAAGCGACACTCGAAAAAAAGTTCTCGCCGAAGAAAATCAAGACGGTTTACGCGCTCTTTGAACGCTGGGGATTCGTATCGGTCGCGGTCCCCGCCATCTTGCCGCCGCCGTTTCCGATCACACCGATGCTGTTGGCTGCGGGGGCCATGCAGTATCCGACCAAGAAATTTCTGGCCGCGTTGACGGTGGGACGCAGCATACGGTTCGCTATCCTTGCCTATCTCGGCGCGCACTACGGTCGGAACATCGTCACGTTCTTCAACCGGTATTACTGGCCGGTGCTGATCGCACTGATCGCGTTCTCGGTGGTCGGCGCGCTCTATGGGCTTTTCGAATACAAGCGCCGGCAAAAACCCGAGAGTCCGCGAGCGGCGCGCCCGAGAATGAAACCACGCCACGGCACGGCATAGCGTCTACCTGATGACAAAGTCGAGGTTTGACCAGCTAAAATAGAAGTGACGAGGGTTTAAGAGGATGTCCCTGACCAAGCAGCAAGCCTTAGAGATGTTTGAATCCGATGACCTGATCGGCATCGGCATGGAAGCGGACGCATTGCGGCGAAAGATCCATCCCGAAGGCACTGTTACTTACATTATCGACCGAAACATTAACTACACGAACTTCTGCACCGAATACTGCACTTTCTGCGCGTTTTATCGCCCACTGAAGGGGCCAGCGGCGAAAGAAGGCTACATTCTCGAGCTCGAAACCATCTACGACAAGATTCGCGAAACCGTCGAACTCGGCGGCACAGGCGTCCTGATGCAGGGTGGGTTGCATCCCGATCTCAAGATCGAGTGGCACGAAAAGATGCTCAGCGGGATCAAGCAGCGCTTCCCGACAATTCATCTTCACTGCTACTCGGCCTCGGAGATACTCGCCATTGCCGAATACAGCAATCTCACGGTGCGCGACACGATTGCGCGGCTGCGCGACTCGGGACTGGATTCGATCCCCGGCGGCGGCGCCGAGATTCTTGACGACGAAGTCCGCTACAAAATCGCCCGGCTCAAATGCCTGACTGCGGATTGGCTCGAGGTTCATCGCACTGCGCACCAACTCGGGATGCGCACCACGGCGACCATGATGTTCGGCGTCGGCGAGTCGGTCGAACACCGCATCAACCATTTCCAATGTCTCTACGATTTGCAACAGGAAACCGGGGGATTTACCGCGTTCATTCCCTGGAGCTTCCAGCCGCAGCACACCGCACTCGGCGGACGCCGGTGGGATGAAGCCACGGCGGTTGAATACCTGAAAGTCCTCGCGATCTCGCGGCTCTATCTTTCGAATTTCCTCAACGTGCAGGCCAGTTGGGTGACGCAAGGATTAAAAGTCTGCCAGATGGGACTGCGCTTCGGCGGCAACGACGTCGGCTCGGTCATGCTGGAAGAGAACGTTGTTCGGGCGGCAGGAGTCACCAACTGCACAACCGAAGAAGAATTGCGGCGCATCATACGCGATGCGGGCTTTCGCCCGGCTCAGCGCGATACTTTGTACCGTCAGTATTTTCTGAATTGAGTCAACGAGGTATTGAATCAATCGCTCAATGTCTTAGTGTTAATGATTCAATGACTCGATCTCGCATCAGGCGGTCGCTCAGCATCTTCTGCATTCTTCTCACGCCGCTGCTCGGGAGCGCGCAAGACCCCGCCTCAGGGGCAAACTCGTCGTCCCCCGTCGCTTCCATCGCCGGAACCGTGATCCAGGAACATGGCAGTCGCCCGCTCAAAAAAGTTGTCGTGCAGATCATGGCTGAAGACCAGAAGCGGGGCGGCAATTACACGGCATCCACCGACAGCGATGGCCATTTTCACGTCGAGGGTGTCGTTCCGGGCCGCTACCGCATCTTTTTCGAAAAGACGGGAATGGTCGAGGTCAACGGCCGGGGCCTGAAGGCTGATGTCAATGTGTTCACTCTCCGTGCGGGGCAGGCGCTCGACGACCTGCTTTTCCGCATGTTGCCGACTGCTGTCATCACGGGGCGCGTTACCGACGAAGACGGAGACCCGATGTCTGGGGTCAGAGTTCTGGCGCAAAGGAAGAAACCGGGGAAAGCGGGGCGCGAAGCTGCTGGGACGGAAGCGACCAATGATCTGGGCGAGTACCGGCTCTCCGGACTATTTCCGGGACAATATTGGATCGTAGCCATTCCGCCTCCCGATTTCCGCGACTACGAACCGAGCCACGAAAAAAAGGCGCAAGAGGGCGATCCCGCAGCCGATTCGCGCTATCTCACAACTTACTATCCGAGCACTTTCGATGCCATGCAGGCTTCGCCGATCACTCTCAAGGCGGGAGACGAGATACCGGCGAACTTCACGCTGGTCCCGTCGCGGACGTATCGCATTCGCGGGGTCATAACCGGAGTCAGCACTAAGCAGAAGCCGGTCGTGGAAGTCATGTCCAAAAGCGGGGACGCGTTCCGAGCCAATGCGAGCGAAATCGGTGCTGACGGACAGTTCGAAGTCCGCGGCGTCGGTCCCGGATCCTACGTGTTGCGGGTGAACGCGGGTAGCGAAAACGCGCTGCCGTCGGCCCATCAACTTTCGGCACAGCAAGACGTCAACGTCGTCGCCGCGGACGTTGAGGGTCTGAAACTGACGCCGTTGCCATCGTTCAATCTCTCCGGCCATATCCGCGTGGAGACGAGTTTTGAGAACCGCAGCAGCATCGACCTGACGCAATACACGGCAAATCTTCGCCAGTCTGATGCCGCAGAAGACAGCGCGCTGTTCATGTCTCAGGAATTCTTTGGCGTGAACGCAAGCGTTGACCACCTGGGAAATTTTGAATGGAAGAACATCAACGCCGGCGACTACGTGGTGCAGGTCTACGGCGGAGATGGTCAGGGTTCCTTCCTCAAATCGGTAACTCTCGGCGGACGAGATGTCTCGAGCGGCTTCACCGCTTCTGGACCAGCAACGCTCGAACTGGTTGTAAGCACCAAGGGAGGAGCGATTGAGGGTAGCGTTGTCGAAAAAGAAAAAGATGTGGACGATGTTCATCCGGTTGCGAACGCAACTGTCGTCGCTGTGCCCGAAGAAAAATATCGAAGGCTCGCCGATCACTTCGCGACGGGAGCGACCGACCAGCGAGGAGTATTCACCATTCGCGGCCTTCACCCCGGCTCTTACACTCTCTACGCATGGCAGGACTTAGAAGATGGCATCTGGCGCGATCCAGCCTTCCTGAAGTCGCAGGAAGCAAACGGAACGGCAGTGCAGGTCGAAGAAGGTTCCGATCAAAAAATCGAGATGAAGGTGAGTGCGGTTGGTGAGGAATGGCGGTAGAGCGGTCGATGGTCGATAGTCGTTGGTCGTTTGCAAAATCCGCGAGCGGCTAACGACCAACGACGACCCTCCAGACTGATCGTTTACAATGCAAGCTCTGCGTTCATGGCCCTGACTTTTATCACTTCTCCGGCAACTCTGGCCGCTCTACTCGCCTCGAAGGGCTTGGGAGCCTATCTTCGCCAGCATTTTCTTGACAAGACATTCGTCGGGCTCTACCAGGTCAACGGCTTTGATCTGGCACTGCTGATTCCTTATTTCATCGTTCTGACGATCCTCGCGGCTTATGGCGCGCATCGGTACTGGATGGTCTATCTCTATTACAAACACAAAGAGAAAAAGACCACCGAACCGACTGCGCGTTTTCCGAAAGACGACATGCCGCGCGTTACTGTGCAGCTGCCGATCTTTAACGAACAATATGTGGTCGATCGCCTGCTCGACGCGGTCTGTCGTCTGGAATATCCGCAGGAGAAGCTCGACATCCAACTGCTGGATGACTCAACCGACGAGACGATTGAAGTCGCTCGCCTGCTGGTCGAACGCTATGCTGCGCTCGGTCATCCCGTCGTCTACCTGCACCGCGACAATCGCGAAGGCTACAAGGCTGGAGCGCTCGCCGAGGGCCTCAAAACCGCCAAAGGCGAATTCGTGGCCATCTTCGACGCCGATTTTGTTCCTCCGCCTGACTTTCTGCTGAACTGCATCGACCACTTCACCGATCCGAAAGTGGGCATGGTGCAAACTCGCTGGACCCACATTAATCGCAATTACTCGGTGCTGACACAGGTTGAAGCCATCCTGCTCGACGGCCATTTCGTGCTCGAACATTCCGCGCGCTCGCGCAGCGGAGTCTTTTTCAACTTCAACGGAACCGCCGGAATGTGGCGGCGCTCGGCCATCGACGAAGCCGGAGGATGGGAGCACGACACGCTCACCGAAGACACCGACCTTTCCTACCGCGCGCAGATGAAGGGTTGGAAATTCGTTTATCTGCAAGACGTGGAATGTCCCGCCGAACTGCCAGTGGAAATGACTGCCTTCAAAACGCAGCAGGCGCGCTGGGCCAAGGGACTGATTCAGGTCTCAAAGAAAATTCTGCCGCGCGTGCTCAAGAGCGACGCGACGCGACACGTGAAGATCGAGGCCTTCTATCACCTGACCGCGAACCTCAGCTATCCGCTGATGATCGTGCTTTCGGTGCTGCTGATGCCTGCGATGATCATCCGCTTCTATCAGGGATGGTTCCAGATGCTCTACATCGACCTGCCGCTGTTCATGGCGTCGACGTTTTCGATTTCGAGTTTCTATCTGGTCTCGCAAAAGGAATTGTTCCCAAGGAGCTGGCCGCGGGCGCTTCTCTACCTGCCGCTGCTGATGGCTTTGGGCATTGGCCTGACGATCACGAACACGCGGGCCGTGCTCGAAGCTCTGGTGGGTAAGCAGACCGCTTTCGCGCGCACTCCGAAGTACCGCGTGGAATCGAAGAAAGACAAACTTCTCGGAGCCAAATATCGCAAGCGCCTGGGATGGGTCCCTTGGGTTGAACTCCTGATCGGAACCTATTTCGCGCTGGCCGTTTTCTACGCCATCGACAACGAAAACTACTTCACGGTTCCGTTCCTGCTGCTGTTCGTCGTGGGCTACTGGGTCACAGGGCTGATGTCTCTGCTGCAAGGTCGCTTCGCCGGACTCTCGGTTGGAGGCGAAACCCACAGCAAGCCCTTCCCGGTGGGAGTGTAGGCCATCCCCTTGTTGAGTGTTTAGTAAATACCGGATGCACCGTATCGAGGGGTGGACTGGGTTCTCATAGAATCTCGGAGTCCGGGCTGTGGCCCGAGAGGAGAATGCTTTGAATCGAAGATTCGGAAAATCGGGATTTGGAAAATCAGCGGTGGCGGCGGTGATGGCGTGGGCGCTCCTATTATTTGTGGCGGCGCCTCTTGTGCACGCAGACGACCGAAGCAAGTGCCAACACGCCATCGAGAAAGCGGAAGCGAAATTGGACCGTGCGATCCACGATCATGGAGATCACAGCCGCGCCGCCGACGACCGGCGGCGAGACCTGAATGCCGAACGAGAACGTTGCTGGGGCGCCTATCATCAGTGGTGGAATGGGAAAGACCACCGCTGGGAGACGGAGCATAACTGGGAAGATCATCACTGAAGCGGAGCAATCCCGCTTAGCTTTGAAGAAAACGTCGGCGCTCTGATTTCGGGCGCTCGTAACTAATAGCTGCGCACCCGTCGATTTGGCACGACGGGTGGTGCAGCCTGTTCCTTGTAGTCCACTAGCGTTTGTTTTGTCCGAGCCACGGCACTCCCCGGTAAGAATCGGCTACAACCCAAGCGGCGGCCGTCAGCACGGTGGAGAGGACGGTTTCGCTCCATTCGAAGGCGGTTTTGGGCCGCGCGGATGCCACGACCGGATACCACACCAGCGCGGTGAACAGTCCGATTTGCAAGGTCATCAGCGCAGCTGCCAGGCGCGCGCCGACACCGATGAGCACTCCGAGGCCGGCGGCAATGAAGGTGCAGCCGAAGAAATAAGCCCAAGTCAAATGCCATGGCAGCCAGCGCGGCACCATCTCAGCAGTTTGATGGATAAATTGGAAATGGCCGAGGCCGAAAGGGATCATGGCGAGTCCGAAGAACACCCTCGCGATGCGGAGGCCGACGTCGCCGGCGGCGCGACCGAAGTGATGCTTATCCCAGTCAGTCGCGAACCAGACATATAGAACCCAGGCGGCCGCCACTATCACCGCGAGTTCGCACCAAGGGTAGTAATACTCCTTGGGGGCTCGCAGCAGGCCGGGCAGCCTGAAAGTGGCCATCCAAAGCAGGACAGAGACGAGGAGCAGGCGGGACGCGATGGCCGCTGTGCGCTGAAAGAGCAGACCGATTCCAGATGCCAGGGAGATGAGCGGGCAGAGATAAACCAGTAGCTCGCGAGCGGGGACATTCTTCGGAACTGGATCCCATACCGCAGTGAAATCGCCTTTGATGAGGCCGAGAATTCCGATCCCGATCAGGGTCGCTGCAAAGAACGCGTGACCCACGCTTGCGATGCGCATCGCCGAATCCCTCCGGAGGTGTTCCAGTGTATCGGGAACAGACGTTTCCGTGTTGTTGTTTTAGGTGGGGTCGAGAAAGACAACTCTTTCTCAGCGCGAAGCAGATTCGGAAGGAAGTTTGAATTCCAGGGTAATGTCGACCTTGTTCTTCACTGGTTTGCCGTCGAGGTTGAACGGTTTGTAACGCCAGCGCTTCACTGCCTCGACCGCTGCGGGCGCGAGTTCCGGTGCGCCCTCCACAACTTTAATGTCGCCGACGGTGCCGTCTTCCATGACGGTTGCGTCCAGAACAACTTTACCTTCCAAGCGCAACAAGCGCGCCTGAGCGGGATAAACGGGAGAAATACGGCGCACCAATTGACCACCGGAGACTCCCTGGGAGACCGGGGCCGTCAGCTTTGGCAGCGAACTGCTGGCGGATAGCACTCCGTTGAGTGCAGACGCGTTGGCAGTGGTGGGAATGGCGGGAGCATCGACTGGGCCCCGATCGAGGCGAGCATCGAACTGACGAACATCGAGGGCAGAGACAGAATCCTGCCGGTCTCGAACTGGTCTCGCTGGTGGGGCGGCGGACGAAGCAGAACCACCATGCGGAACCGCGACCTCTTCGGCGAGATCAGCCAGCAAGGACGAAGATGACTTTCGATTCGGAGACGGTTTGGCGACTGGAATTGCGTCGAGTTTGGCGGCCAACTGCACTGAGGTGCCAGAAGCGGGACTGCCGGATTGCGTCAGTGCCTCTCCGCCTGGATGCTCCTTCCAGATGGGGTCATTGTCGGGAGGATGTGCAGCCGTAGGATTGAGGTTCGCCGTGTTCACGGAACTTGGCGCGGCTGCGTGGGCTCGGCCATCGGCGTCAGAAGCGCCACGCCATCCGAGCCAAGCAACCGCGGCAAGGAGGGCGAGGGCGGCAAGACCGGCGACTCCCAAAACAAACGGTCGCGAACGTGGCTTTACCAGCGCCAGGGCGACATCGCCGACGCGATCGGACGCCGGCAAAAGGCCCGAAGGCTGCGCATTCTCGACAGGCTTTTTTGGTGCTGTCGACGAGGCGCCGTGAGGCTGGGTGGCGCGGGCGCGTTCGGCGATGGATGCCAGTTGTTCGAGGAAGGCAATGTGCTGTTCTGAAAAAGCCTGCGGATTGGTGGAAAACACTTCGAGAATACCGTTGATGCCGCGCCATCCTTGGATGGGCAACACAGCCATGGAGCGTAAACCGAGAGCGCGGCAGACCTCGACATCGACCAGAGAATCATTTTCGGTGTCCTGACAATGATGGACTTTGCCGGTGCGGAGGCACTCGCCGGAAATGCCGGTGTCGGCACTGAGGCGAGCGCCCATCGGCGGAGCGGTGTCGCCGCTGCGGGCGCGGCACACCATCACGCCTTCTTTCCACATCGCGATGGCTGCGCCGGATGCACCCGTCAATTGGCGTGCGGCATCGGCAATGGCGGCGAGCATCGGTTCAAGGCGATGGTCGCCGGCAGCGACGATTTCTTTCAGGGAAGCCAGCGCGGTGGTCTCGTCGAGGTTGCCGGAACCACGGAGCGAGCTTTCCTGTGGAGAGTTGAGGTGCAACACTCCGGTTAATTTGCCAAAGCGGGGCGGCTTGGATTGGGGCACAACCACAAATTTTTCTCTATCGGTAGAATGCCGGGGAAACCGGCAGAACGCAAGCGGCGCGGGCTATTTGGCCGAAGTATGAGGCTAGTAACATCTCCTGTCAAGGAACTTGGCGGGAACCGGTACTTCCGGGTAGGCAAGCCGCATTGATTCAATGATCCCACGTCTTTTTCTGGCACCAAACTAACCAACAACCCCACGGGTTTGCCAATGCTAGCCTGATGGGGCTCTGGTTTCTCGCCAGTACCTCCGCTTGAGGCATTGCAGGGAACCAATTTAAAAAAGCTGTTAAGAACTGTCGAAGCGCTAGCGGACCTGGGTCCGGAACTTACGGCGGACCGCGACTTCCGCCAAACCGCTCACATGATGCTGACGGCCGTGATGGAGGCGTCGGGAGCGCGTGAAGCCGTCCTTTTTTCTTTTGGGGAACGGCCTTCAATGCTGACCTCCGTCGACTCCCAGGGCTTCGCTCTCCTGCCTGAGCCGTCGCTGATCCCCCTTCTGCCCCGGCATGTGCATACGCTGAGCGCGGCTGCGGGGCCGGTGATCCTGAACAGTTCAACCTACGACGTTTTCTTGAGCGCAAATGGTAACGTAGCGCCCGAGCTCTTCAAGTGCGTCTGTCCGCTGCGGGTCCGGGGCAAACTGGTCGGGGTCATCGCCCTGGGACGTCGGCCCGGTGACGAGATGTATGAAGAAGATGCGCTGGACGCCTTTGAAATGTTGAGCCACTACGTGGCGCTGGCGATCCAAAACCATTCCCTGGGACAGACGCTGGCGCAACGGGTCACGGAAAACCTGCGACTGCTGGCATCATTGCATGGCTTCTACGACAACGCGCTGGAAGCGTTCGCGACTGCGATCGACGTGAAACACGTGAACATTCACGGCCACTCGCTGCGAGTGGGACGTTACGCACAGGCGATCGGCGAGGCGCTGGGAATGGAACCAACGGACGTCGCTTCTCTGCGGTCGGCCGGGTATTTACACGACATTGGCAAGGTGGCGGTCGACCGCCGACTGTTTGAGAAACCCTCAAGACTCGATGCCGAAGAGTACCGCGAGATGCGGGACCACACAGTTGTCGGACATCAGATCGTGAGCCATGTGCAATTCCCGTGGCCGCAGATTCCCGAAATTGTGCGTTGGCATCACGAACGCGGCGACGGATCGGGGTATCCCGACGGTCTGCGTGGAGACGAAATGCCGCAAGCGGTGCGCATTGTGGCTCTGGCCGACACGTTCGACGCTATGATCAGTGAACGGCCCTATCGCGAACGTATGCCGGTCGGCGCGGCGCTCCAGGAACTGATTCGTGTCAGCCCGCAAAAATATGATCAACAGGCACTGCAAGCCCTGCTGATTCAAGTGCGCCGCGATGCGGTCGGAAGCAACCGCGTGCCCATGCTCGATCCAAACGTCATGCACCTCTCCGCATCAGACGTCGACCAACTCGCATCGACCCTCCAGCACCGCGTCACCCAAAACCGGGTCTACTCCACGTAGGGGTCTTCAGCAGGAGTTCTCGACAAAAGTCATTGGCCAACCTTTCTTCGGCGTTTACTTTTGCTGGTTGGGATCTGAGAGTTGGCACGAAAGCGCCTGCCCCCATTCCCTTCGCAATCCAACTGGGCACGGCCCAACCAGACAGCATCCGCGCCGTTTCTTGACAGTGTAAAATTGAGGCTTAATTTTTGTCGTCCTGCCGCTCGCTTCTTGATGGGACATAAACTTGGGCCGGTTGTACCTATTTGACTCCATTATCATCTAAAGTTGTAGTTGCGCCAAGTTAATTGGGGAGATCGATTGATTCGCACCGAAAGCTGTGGCGTTAAGGAGAGAATTGATGGCCGTGAGTGATCAGTCTGTTGTCGCCGCCGGTAGCAAGCTTGATCAACTGTGTATCAACACCATCCGCACTCTCTCGATGGACGCTGTGCAGAAGGCGAATTCGGGGCATCCCGGAACGCCTATGGCGCTGGCGCCAGTGGCCTATTGCCTGTGGCAGCAGATCCTTAGCTACGATCCGGAAAATCCAATCTGGCCCAATCGCGACCGTTTCGTTCTCTCGAACGGACATGCGTCCATGCTGCTTTATTCGCTGCTACATCTGGCGGGTGTGCGAGACGTGAGCGCCGACGGCAAGGCTCTTACGACGGCGGCCGTGACGCTCGATGAAATCAAGAATTTTCGCCAACTGGGCAGCAAGACTCCGGGGCATCCTGAATACGGATTGACGGCGGGAGTCGAGACCACCACTGGGCCGCTGGGCCAGGGCGTCGCGAATAGCGTTGGGATGGCGATCGCGGAGCGCTGGCTGGCGCAACATTTCAATCGTCCGGGATTCGACCTCTTCAAATACAACGTCTGGGTCATTTGCGGCGATGGCGACATGATGGAAGGAATTTCGTCGGAGGCCGCGTCGACCGCAGGGCATCTCAGGCTTTCGAATCTGTGCTGGATCTACGACAACAACCACATCACGATCGAAGGCAACACTGCTCTTGCCTATGATGAGGACGTGGCTGCACGCTTCGAGGCATATGGTTGGGACGTCCAGCACGTGCACGACGCCAACGATCTGGTTGCGCTCGCGAACGCCTACAACCATGCGCTCAGCGTGGAGGATCGTCCCAAGCTGATCATCGTCGACAGCCACATCGGCTATGGCTCTCCGAACCGGCAGGACACAAAAGAAGCGCACGGCGAAGCGCTGGGCGAGGAAGAAATCAAACTCACGAAGCGCTTTTATGGCTGGCCCGAGGATGCGAAGTTCCTGGTCCCGGATGGAGTCATGGAGAACTTCCGCGAGGTTATGGGCAAACGAGGCAAGAAGCTCAATGCGGAGTGGAACGCACTGTTTGCGAAATACAGCGCCCAGTTCCCTGACCTCGCCGCGCAATATAAGCGCATGGTAAACCACGAACCAGCCGACGGATGGGACAAAGAACTCCCGAGCTTCGCAGCCGACGCCAAAGGACTTGCGACCCGCGACTCTTCGAGCAAAGTTCTCAACGCGATCGCCAAGAACCATCCCTGGCTGATGGGTGGATCGGCGGACTTATATCCTTCGACCAAAACGCGCCTCACCTTCGACACGGCGGGAGATTTTGAACCGGGCAATTACACAGGGCGCAACTTCCACTTCGGCATTCGCGAACACGCGATGGGCGCGATCGTCAACGGCATGATGCTGTCGAAGCTCCGCGCCTACGGATCGACGTTCTTCGTGTTCACCGACTACATGAAGATGCCGATCCGACTCTCGGCGATCATGGAGATTCCGTCGGTCTGGATCTTCACCCACGATTCCATTGGCGTAGGAGAGGACGGCCCGACGCATCAACCGATCGAGCAACTGGCTACGCTGCGAGCGGTTCCGGGCCTGATGACTCTGCGTCCCGGCGACGCCAACGAAGTCCTCGAATCGTGGAAGATCATCATGGGGTTGAAGAAGGAACCCGTGGCGCTGATTCTGACTCGCCAGGCTCTGCCGACCTTCGATCGAACAAAATATGGATCAGCGGCCGGAGTGGCGCGCGGCGCCTACATTTTGGCCGACGCGGAAGGTGGCAAGCCGCAGGTGATTTTGATGGCGACGGGCAGCGAGGTCTATCTCTGCATCGACGCTTACGAGAGACTCAAAGCCGAAGGGATTCGCGCGCGCGTGGTCAGCATGCCGTCGTGGGATTTGTTCGCACATCAAGATCAGGGTTACCGCGATCAGGTGCTTCCGCCGGACGTGACCGCGCGAGTGGGTGTGGAACAGGCATCGACCTTCGGATGGGAACAGTTCACGGGACCGAAGGGCCAAATCATCGGCATGCGGAGTTACGGGGCATCGGCGCCGCTGAAGGATTTGCAGAAGAAGTTCGGCTTTACGGTGGATGCGGTAGTGAAAGCCGCCCGCGAACAGATCGGGAAATAATAAGGACTCGTATCGTATGGCGAAGCCTCCGGTACGGGCCCTGATCGAGTCCAGTAACGGTTTTGTAACACCAGGCGTCTATCCTGCAAGCCTGGCTCAGTCAGGAGATGGTTATGAATCCAGTCGACACTCTCGAAACCGCCAAAGCGGCGAATCCTCTCACCCAACTTCAGACCTTCGGTCAGTCCATCTGGCTCGATTACATCCGCCGCGATCTCTTGAAAGGCGGAGAACTCCAGCGCCTGATTACCGAAGACGGGCTGCGGGGCATGACGTCGAATCCCGCCATCTTCGAGAAAGCCATCGCCGGTTCGACGCAATATCAAGACTTCCTCGATTCGCTCGCCGGCCGCTCCGAACTGGACGCCAAGGGCCGCTACGAATTGCTCGCAATTCGCGACATTCAGGACGCGGCTGACCTGCTTGCACCGGTTTATAAGAGCACGAAGAAACGCGACGGCTACGTGAGCCTTGAAGTGTCGCCCTACCTCGCGCATGACACGCAGGGATCGATCGATGAAGCGCGGCGCCTGTGGAAAACGGTGGCTCGCGAAAACGTGATGATTAAAATTCCGGGCACGCCTGAAGGCATCCCTGCGATCCGGGCATTGTTGAGCGAAGGCATCAACGTCAACGTCACCCTGCTGTTTGCGCAGAGCGTGTACGAGGAAGTCGCGGCCACCTTCGTGGATGGCGCCGAACGCTTCGCCGCGAACGGCGGCGATGTCAGCAAACTGGCAAGTGTGGCCAGCTTCTTCATCAGCCGGATCGATTCGCTCGTGGATTCGCTGGCCAGCGAGAAACTCAAGACTGAGACCGACGCAACGCGCAAGGCGAGACTCCAGGGCCTTTTAGGGAAGGTCGCCATCGCCAACGGCAAACTGACGTATGAGGCGTATCAGCGCATCTTCTCGACTCCGCGCTGGAAGGCGCTGGCCGCCAAAGGGGCGCAGACGCAGCGTGTGCTCTGGGCCAGCACCGGCACCAAAAATCCAAATTACAGTGACGTCCTTTACATTGAGGAATTGATCGGACCGGACACCGTTAACACGGTCCCACCGGCAACGCTTGATGCGTTTCGCGATCATGGCAAGCCGCGCGCGAGCCTGACCGAGAACGTGGACGCCGCGCACAAGACCATGTCTGATCTGGCCGCGGCGGGCATCGTCATGAAAGATGTTACCGACAAGCTCACGGCGGACGGCGTAAAGCTTTTCGCCGACGCTTTTGACACGCTGCTGGCTGCGGTCGAGAAAAATACCAAGCGCGCTTCGAACCCGAAGGTCAATCTTCAGACAGCGAGCCTTCCCGCCGAGATTGACGCGGCCGTAAAAAAAAACCTTAACGACTGGCGAGCATCGGGAAGAGTAAGACGGCTGTGGCAGCATGACGCCACGCTCTGGACCAACGAAGACGAGTCCGCGTGGCTGGGATGGCTGGGCATCGTCGACGAACAACTGGCGACCGCAGGCCAACGTGAAGCATTCGCGGCGGAAATCAAAAAGGAAGGGTTCTCTGACATTCTGTTGCTTGGAATGGGTGGATCCAGCCTTTGCCCCGAAGTTCTGGCGTTGACCTTCGGACAAGTCCCCGGATTCCCGCGGCTGCACATTCTGGACTCAACTGACCCGGCGCAAATCCGCAGCATCGAAAAACAAATCGATCTTGCGAAGACTCTATTTATTGTCTCCAGCAAATCGGGCAGCACGCTTGAGCCGAACATCTACAAGCAGTATTTCTTCGAACGCGTACAGCAGACGATTGGCACTGATAAAGCGGGCGGGCGCTTTATCGCAATCACCGATCCCGGGTCGAAGATGCAACAGGTCGCCGAACGCGATCGCTTCCGCAACATTTTCTACGGGCTTCCCTCCATAGGTGGGCGCTACTCGGCTCTGTCCAATTTCGGCATCATTCCCGGAGCCGCCATGGGACTCGATACCGCGAAGTTTCTCCAGCGCACAAAGGAAATGGTCGAAGCCTGCAAGCCGGCGTCTGCGGTCGAACAAAATCCGGGAGCGATGCTCGGCCTCATCATGGGCACGGCGGCAAAAGCTGGGCAGGACAAGATCACGCTTGTCACGTCGCCGGGAATCTCGGATCTCGGGGCATGGCTCGAACAGTTGATCGCAGAATCCACCGGCAAACTTGGCAAGGGGATTATCCCGATCGACCGCGAGGACTTGGGAGCGCCGGAAGTTTATGGAAAAGACCGTATCTTCGCGTATATCCGGCTGGAAAGCGGACCGGACTCGGCGCAGGATAGCAAGGTTGCGGCGCTGGAAAAAGCTGGACATTCGGTCGTGCGCATCGCGGTGCCCGACATTTACAGTCTAGGCCAGGAATTTTTCCGCTGGGAGATTGCCACGGCGGTCGCGGGATCGATTCTCGGCATCAACGCGTTCAATCAACCGGACGTCGAGGCGAGCAAGATCGTCACCAAGAAGCTCACGTCTGAATACGAAGCGAAAGGTTCGCTTCCGAGCGAAACGCCGATCCTCGAAGAGGGCGGCATCAAGCTCTTTACGGACGAGAAGAACGCCGCTGAGCTGGCGAAGTCCGCAGGCACGGATAAATCGCTCAAGAGTTATCTGCGGGCTCACCTCTCGCGGATCGGCGTCGGCGACTATTTCGCGGTCCTCGGCTACGTAGAAATGAACGCGGAACACGAAGCGCTGCTGCAATCGATTCGCATGAGCGTTCGCGATCGGAAACACGTCGCGACCTGCCTCGGGTTCGGGCCGCGGTTCCTGCACTCGACCGGACAGGACTACAAAGGCGGCCCGAACAGCGGCGTATTTCTCCAGATCACCTGCGATGACGCGCAGGACCTGCAAGTCCCGGGCCAGAAATACACTTTTGGAGTGGTGAAAGCGGCCCAGGCGCGAGGAGATTTTCAGGTGCTGGCCGAACGCGACCGCCGAGCGCTGCGCCTACATCTAGGGAGCGACGTAAAAGCAGGCCTGAAGAAGTTAGCCGAAATCGTGCAACAGTCGTAGCTCGGCACACTCAGTTTAAGGAGCAAGAATGCAACTAGGAATGGTAGGTCTCGGGCGCATGGGGGCGAATATGACGCGGCGCCTGATGCGCGGCGGTCACACCATGGTTGTCTCCGATCTGAGCGCTGACGCCGTCAAGGGTCTCGCGGGAGAGGGGGCAGTCGGCTCCTCGTCGCTCGACGACCTGGTGAGCAAATTGCAGGCTCCGCGCGCCGCATGGATCATGGTGCCGTCGGGTGATCCGACGGAGAAAACCGTGCAGACGCTGCTGGCAAAAATGGAGGCAGGTGACACGATCATCGACGGCGGCAACTCGTATTTCAAGGACGACGTGCGGCGGTCGAAACTTTGCGCGGCCAAGGGTGTCCACTACGTCGATGTGGGAACCAGCGGCGGAGTGTGGGGAATCGATCGCGGGTACTGCATGATGATCGGGGGGCCGAAAGAGGCCGTGCAGCGCCTGGACCCCATTTTCAAAACCCTGGCACCGGGGCGTGGCGACACGCCACGAACTCCGGGACGCGAGAAATTAGCGGGCGCGGCGGTTGGTACGTCTGAAGATGGATACATTCACTGTGGCCCTTCTGGCGCCGGGCACTTCGTCAAGATGGTGCACAACGGAATCGAATACGGAATCATGCAGGCCTATGCCGAGGGATTCGATATTTTCAAGAACGCGACCAGCAAAGAGCTTCCCGAAGACATCCGCTACGATCTGAATCTGCCGGATATCGCGGAAGTCTGGCGGCGGGGCAGCGTGATCAGTTCGTGGCTGCTGGATTTGACCGCCATGGCATTGATCGAGAATCCGAATCTCTCCGAGTACAGTGGCTATGTGCAAGACTCGGGTGAAGGACGATGGACGATCCAGGCTGCGCTCGAAGAAGCGGTTCCGGCCGAGGTATTGACGGCGGCGCTGTACACGCGTTTCCGTTCGCGGCAGGAACACACGTTTGCCGAGAAAATGCTTTCAGCGATGCGGCAGAAATTCGGCGGACACATAGAGCTGAAAGCGCCAAAAACTTAGAAAGCATTGGGGCATTGAGTCATCACCTCATTCAGTCATTGAAATTCTCATATTTGAGACTGAAGAATGACTAAGTGTTTCAATGACACAATGATTCAATGCCTCAGTGAATCAAAGCCTCAAGTTTCAATCAAGGGGAGCCAATGGTTCAAACCGAAACGCAGCCCGCAGTGATCAAGCTTCGAACGGCGCGCGTGGCCGATCCGTGCGTCATGGTGATCTTTGGTTACTCCGGCGATCTCACGCGGCGCAAGCTGATACCGGCGCTCTACAACCTCGCCAGCCAGCAATTACTGTCGAAAGAGTTCGCGGTGATCGGCGTTGGCCGCACGCCGATGAGCGATGAAGACGCGCGCAAGAAACTCACCGAAGATTTCAAGAAGTTCGCGACCGGCCCCATCGATGCCAAACTGTGGGATACCTTTGTCGCTCGCGTTCACTACCTCAGCGGCGACTTCGACAATCCCGCGACCTATGAGGTTCTGAAAAACAAGCTGGCCGAAGTCGACAGCTCGCAAGACGCGCACGGTAACTATTTCTTTTATCTCGCCACAGCCCCCAATTTTTTCGGCGACATCGTGGAGCGCATCTCGAAGGTCGGACTAATGGCGGAAGACAACGGCCATTGGCGCCGCGTCATCATAGAGAAGCCATTTGGACACGATCTCGATTCCGCCAAAGCCCTCAACCAGCAAATTCTGAAGGTCGTAACCGAGCGGCAGATCTACCGCATCGATCACTATCTTGGCAAAGAAACCGTGCAGAATATTTTGGCGCTGCGCTTCGCGAACGGAATTTTCGAACCGATCTGGAATCGGCGCTATATCGATCACGTGCAGATTTCAGTGGCCGAAACCGTGGGTGTTGAATCGCGCGGCGGATACTACGATGGAGCCGGCGCTCTACGCGACATGGTGCCCAACCACATCATGCAGCTGATCACGCTCACCGCGATGGAGCCACCGATTTCTTTCGAGGCCAACGCCGTGCGCGACGAGCAGGCGAAAATTTTGCACGCCATTCAGCCCTACAGTGCCGAAGATGTGCTCAGCAAAACAGTTCGCGGGCAATATGGTGAAGGCTGGATGGATGGCGAGCGCGTACCCGCTTATCGCTCGGAAGAAGGCGTGCCGCCCGACTCGCGCACCGAGACCTTCGTCGCCATGCGATTGCTGATCGACAACTGGCGCTGGGCGGGAGTTCCCTTCTATCTCCGCACCGGCAAGCGACTCCCGGGACGGAGCACACATGTCGTCATCCAGTTCCGGCGCGCTCCTTTTATGCTTTTCCGCGAGACGCAGGTGGAGAACATGATGCCGAACCAACTTGTGCTCAACATACAGCCCGAAGAAGGCATTTCGCTGCGCTTCGCCGCGAAGACTCCCGGACCGGCGATGCAACTTGGCGAAGTCAACATGAACTTCGCATACGCCGACTACTTCGGCCTGACGCCATCGACCGGCTACGAGCGCCTGTTGCACGACTGCATGATTGGCGACGCCACGCTATTCCAACGCGCCGACATGGTTGAGGCCGGATGGAGCATCGTCAATCCCGTGCTCGATGTCTGGAAGGCTCTGCCACCACGCAATTTCCCGAACTACGCTTCCGGGACCTGGGGACCGAAAGAGTCCGAGGACTTGATGGAACGGGACGGGCGGCGCTGGAGAGACTTCGAGAAATGATCCTCGCCGGAGATATAGGAGGCACGCACGCACGCCTCAGCTATTACCGCTTCGACGCCGGGAAATTTAGCCCCGTCCGCGAGAAGGTGTTCAAGAGCAAGGAGTATCGCGGGCTCGACGAGATCGTCATCAAGTTCGTTGCCGAGACCGGCATCACCCCGAGCATCGCGTGTTTCGGAATCGCGGGTCCGGTGCGGAACGGGAAAGTCGAAACCTCGAATCTGCCGTGGGTGATCGAAGCGGCGACGCTCGCGCAGGAACTGCAACTCGACTCCGTCAACCTGATTAACGATCTCGAGGCGCAAGCGTGGGGAATTCAGTGTCTGGAAGCGTCAGACACGGTCACTCTGAATCAGGTTCCGCTCGATCAGAAGCAAGAATCGACTCCCGGAAATCAGGCGGTAGTGGCCGCTGGAACCGGCCTCGGCGAAGCGGGCTTGATCTGGGATGGGGATCGCCAACACATCTTCGCCTGCGAAGGCGGGCATTGCGATTTCGCTCCGCGCAACGAACTGGAGATTGAACTTCTGCGCTATCTGCTGCGCCGCTTCGGACACGTCAGCTACGAGCGCATCGTTTCTGGCCCGGGCCTAGTGAACGTCTATCTATTTCTAAAAGACACGCGTCGTGGGGAGGAGCCGCAATGGCTGCGGGACGAAATCGCCGCGGGCGATCCGGGAGCGGCCATCTCGAAAGCGGCGGTTGGCGGCAAAGCACCGCTGGCCGAGCAGGCGCTCGACTTGTGGATTTCGATTTACGGCGCGGAAGCGGGCAACATGGCTTTGAAGGTGCTGGCTTCGGGAGGGGTTTTCCTGGCGGGCGGAATCGCGCCGAAAATTCTGGCGAAGCTTTCCGGGCCACTCTTCATGCAGGCGTTCGTCGGCAAGGGCCGGATGCAATCGCTGCTCGAAGCAATTCCAGTGCGGGTCATCGTGAACGAAAAAAATGGCCTGCTCGGAGCGGCGTGCTACGGTGCGAGTCATGCGAAACTAATGCCAAGCCCAGTTTAAGATTTACAGCTTCCTATGCCTCGTTCGATTGAAGTCCTTGCCACCGCCGCCGATCTGTTTCACGCTGCTGCCGAGGAATTCGTCAGTCTTGGACGCACCGCTATCGGCGCTCAAGGTCGCTTTACGGTCGCCCTCTCAGGCGGTTCGACGCCCAAGGCTCTGTACTCTCTGCTCGCCGCCAACTATGCGAGCTTCGCGTGGGATCGCGTTTTTCTTTTCTTTGGCGACGAGCGCCACGTGCCACCGACTGACCCCGAGAGCAACTACAGGATGGTGAACGAATCGCTGCTAACCAAGATCACGATTCCTTCGGCAAACGTATTCCGCGTGCACGCAGAAAATCCCGACGCCGATGCTGCGGCTGCGGACTACGAAAAAAAGATCCGCGAATTCTTTGCCCTGAAGCCGGGCGAATTTCCGCGTTTCGATCTGATACTGCTCGGCATGGGGCCAGACGGCCATACCGCTTCCCTATTCCCCGACTCCAAGGCACTCGATGAGCGGTCGCGCCTCGTGGTCGCCAATTGGGTCGAGAAGTTCAACACGCACCGCATCACCTTTACCTTCCCGGTTCTCAATGAAACGGCGGAAGCGATGTTCATGGCCAGCGGCGCGGACAAAGCCGGCATGGTGCAGCGGATACTCGAGGTCAAAAATACTCCGCCGCTCCCTGCGCAACTGGTGCAGCCAACAAACGGGAAAGTCGTCTGGATGCTCGACGAAGCGGCCGCGTCGAAATTGACGAAGTAGTTCTCTTGGTCATAGCCCGCATGCTCACTGCGAGCCCGCTGCGGCAAAGCTTCGATCATTCTCTGAGGGTTGTGCCAGTTCGTCCGAGTGATCGCCGGTCTTGAACTGTGCGACTAGACTATTCAATTGGCCGGACATCCCGGCCAACTGTTCCACGGCCTTTTGCGACTCCATCGCGCTGGAGGCTGCGAGCTCGGCCGCGGTTGCTACTTCTCCGATGGTGCTTGAGATTTCGATGGACCCGTTGGCCGCCTCGGTCACGTTGCGCGACATTTCATTGGTGGTGGCGCTCTGCTCTTCGACTGCCGTGGCAATGGTGGCAGATGCGCCACTGATTTTGTGAATCACCTCGTGAATGCTGCCGATGGCCTGCACCGCGCCCTTGCTGTCCTGTTGGATGGCGGCGATTTTGCGGCCAATGTCTTCGGTGGCTTTGGCGGTCTGCTTGGCCAGTTCCTTGACTTCATTCGCGACGACGGCGAAACCTTTCCCGGCTTCGCCCGCCCGCGCGGCCTCGATGGTAGCATTCAGTGCCAGTAGATTCGTCTGCTGGGCGATGGTGGTAATGACTTTGACAACCTCGCCGATCTCGGCGCTGGATGCCGCCAACTTTGTGATGGTGGCGTCAGCGGCGCGGGCCGCCTTCACCGCTTCACCGGCGAACGCTGCGGCTTCCTGCGCATTCATCGCGATACTCTGTATGCTCACGCTCATTTCCTTCGCTCCGGTCGCGACCGTCTGCAGGTTGCTGCCGACCTGCTGGGTGGCGTTCGAAACGACGGTTGCCTGCGCCGAAGTTTTTTCCGAACTGTCGGTGATCTGCCGGCTGATTTCCGACATGCGGTCGCTGGTGCCGTGCACGCCCTTGGCCGCGGAGGCAATCGAATAGAGCAGGTCACGGAGATTGTTTTTCATTGTATTCAGCGCTGCTTCGGCGCGGCCGATTTCGTCGTGAGAAGTGACCGCGATATCTTCCAGCGTCAAGTCTTTGTCGGCGATTCCCTCGATCATTCCCAGCATCTTCCGGATGCTGCCCGTAATTGAGCGGACGATCAAGACGGCGGCCAGGGCCCCAATACAGAAGCCGCAAATCACGACGAGGAAAGTTATGAAATTCGCTTGCGCTTCGGTGGCGCGCTCCGCCTGCAGGGCTTGCATCTCCCGCTGATCTTCGCGCCCCTCGAATTGATCCGCCGTGTCGGCCATTTCGCGGATTGCCTGCTCTTCTTTCGGTCCGAACGCCAAGTCGGTCGCTTCGTATGTCCGGCTCTGTTTGCGAAAATCGATCTGTTGTTCGGTCAGCGCGCTAATTTGTTTGGAACTCTCGGAGAGGGCTGCGAATAACTCTTTGCCTTTGGATGTAACGAGCACCTGGGCCAGTTCCCCGAGTTTGAGTTCGACATCGGCTTTCGCCTTTCCGTACCGCTGGAGCGAGCCGGCGTCGCCGTTAAACACATAGTCATTGGCCGATTGGATCTGCTTGCGCAGACCCACTTCGACCTGGGTGATCACCTCTCGTTTCTTGACGGAGATGTTCACTTCCTCGGTGGCGTTGGTTACTTTTCGAACCGCAACGTAGGCCGCTCCTCCCAAAACCACCAGCATCGCCAATAGCAAGCCGAACCCCAGCGCCAGCTTCGCCCGTAGTCCCAATCGCCGCATGTTTCTCCCCCGAACGGACTTTTCTCTTGAGATTCATCGGCGGGAAAAGGATTTGCGTTAAGCCCACGGCCAGCCAGGGAGGCGCTACGAGGCAGGCTTCCAGACACGTCCTTTCGTACGGTGGCAAGTGAAGTTGTTTTTCGAGGCATGATGCGATTCCCGTGGTAATTGCGCTGATTAAGAGTAGAGGCGCTACGGGTTCTTCAAAAACGAGGAGTCGCTCATGAATCGACCATTGTTTCAACCAACGGCAGTTCTAGCCATCCTGTTCTTCGCAGGATGCAACCCGCTCTCCGTTGCGCAAACAAGCAAGCAGAAGCCGAGCAATGGCGGCTTGCAGGCCATGCTGCATATTCCGATGACACATGCGAAGGGCGCGCGGTCAGACAAGCCGTCGGCGGCGGTGGTCGAAGGGCTGGCCAAACAGAAGGTGTATGCGTTCCGGACGGTAGACTACCCGGCCGCAACGGCCAATACCGTCAATCAATACAACGACACCACGGCCGTAGGTGATTTCGGCTACCCGGGTTCGGATGCAACGCCTTTCTACTTCAAGGGCACAACCAATCATGTTCTGGTTCTTCCGAATGGAGCCTACGCGGGAGTGATCAACGGCATCAATGCCACTGGGGTTATGGTTGGCAGCTTCAACGACACCGTTGGCAGCGGCCTTCACGGCTTCATCTGGAACGGCACAGCATTTACTGTTCTCGACTATCCCGCCAGCTTTAGCAGTACCGAGGCGGGGGGAATCAACAAAGCCGGCGTCGTGGTCGGAGATTATTACGGCTCGAATGGGGTGCAGCACGGATTTACCTACTCAGCAGGCACATACAAATCGTTCGATCGATCGGGGGCGTTGGCGACTACAGCGACCGGCATCAACAGCAACGGCGACATAGTGGGGGCAGCGTTTTACTCGTCGGCGTGGCACGGATTTTTGCTGAGCAACAAGGTGTATTCGGCGATTGATTTTCCGATGGCCAGTGAGACATGGGCATCCGGCATCAATGACACCGGTGTCATCGCGGGGAGCTTCCGAGATTCCACCACGAGGCACGGGTTCACCGCCACTGCAGGCGCTTTCAACCAGATCGACGTGGGAGGCGACACGACGGCCACCGTCATCTTTCGCGTCGAGAACAATAACAATGTGGTTGGTTTGGCGATCGACTCAGCCGGGGAATCACACGGCATCATTGGCCATTAGGGGGCCGGTAGGGCGCTGGCGGCTGCCCAATACCGGCGGCCAATTCATTTCATTCGGTTCATGCGAGGTGAGTCATGACTTATATTCTGCGTTTACTTGTCGCAACGGTTGCATTGAGCGTGTCGGTTGTTTCGCAAACGTCGCCGACGCAACAGTTTCCAGCGTCGGCCCAGACAAACCCGCGAGCCTACCAGTTTCGATCGGTGGACTATCCGGGAGCTTATCTGTCGTCTGTGAACGGCTTCAGTGGCAAGATCGCCATAGGCGTGAGCGATAATACGTCCTTCTATTTTGATGGGACGACCTACAAGACACTGACGATCCCAGGGTGTTTCGTGAATCAGTTGAGCGGAATCAATAGCCACGGTGTCATCGTGGGCGCGTGTTATCCAGGAGGCGGGTTTGAAGTTGGGTTCACCTTTGACGGCAAGACTGCGGTCACCTTCGGGGTCTCGGGCCAGAGTGTCTGGCCGGCCGCAATCAACGATGCCGGACAAATCGTCGGCTACTACGACGGTGTCAACTCAGAGACTGCTTTTCTTTACGAAAATGGAACCTTCACAACGCTCGCCTATCCTGGAGCGTTGGCGACCCAACCGACCGGAATCAATTCCCTGGGGGATATCGTTGGCACTTATGTAGACTCGTCAACGACCTCGCGGGCTTTCCTGCTCAAGAATGGGGTCTATGCTCCGTTCAATTACCCTTTTGCGCAGCAGACTTTCCTCACCAGCATTAATGACTCCGACGACATGGTCGGTTCGGCTTTTAACGTCGCAGGACAAAGCTTTGATTTTATTTACATCGATGGCATCTTCTATCAGGTCGAGATAACCGCCGGAAGGGTCAGTCTGTCGGGGATTACGAACAATGGCGATATCTACGGAACCATATACGACAATTCAGAGAATGCTCACGGGATGATCGGGCAGTGAGGACTGGCGGGCGAAAATTGAGGTCGGCGATAAACCGGTGGGAGATGGGGTAGAATGCTTGGCCAATGAACCCCGAACGGCGTAAGAACGCGCGATTTCCGGTGAACGTTCCGGTTGAAATCCACACGGAAGGCAGCGACATTCCGATGCGCTGCGCTATCTCGGAGCTTAGCCTCGAAGGCTGCTACATCGAGACCATGTTTCCCTTTCCGATGGGCACTAGCCTCGACCTCAAACTGCATCTGGAAGAAGAATCAGTTCTGATCACGGCTACGGTGATCACTTCGTTTCCCCAGGTTGGTAATGGATTCCAGTTTGTCCAAATACTGCCGGAGGATCGCGAGGTGATGCGCGCCTATCTCGAAGCACTGGCGAAAAAGGAAGAAGAGGCCGGGAAAAATCAGTGAACGGTCTTGTTCTTTAGTTCATGTTTTTGTCTGTCTTATTTACTAGGCGGCGTGGCCCCGCCAGTCGGCGATTTCTTTCAGGCCTTCTCCGAGCGCGTGCTCGAAAAGCCTGACTTTGTGGCGGGTGTGTTCGAATTCGTGGATGTCGGCCCAGACTTCAGCCTGCCAGCCCTTATCGTGCGATTCGGCTTCGCCACAACTGGCGCAGCGAGTGTGGAAGGTGATGCCTCGCTTGGGAGGAGTGTGCACGTCCTGCAGTTCGATAAAAACGCAGCGCACTTCTTCGATCTCTTCGTCGGGCCCTAGGATGTGTTCGTAGCGAAGCAGGTATCCAAAACCGAGCTTGCGGGCTTCGACTTCGGCTTCCTCGCGGGTATGGAACGGTCCGTATTCGGCGCGAAGCTGCTCGGTCGAATCGCATGCCATCCAGAAAATGTCTTTGTAGGCCATTCCTACCTCAGTCTTGGGTCTGAACTGATGAAGCTGCTTAGATCGGAGAATCATGGAATCGTGGATTGCCCTGCGCACGATTCCTGAAGCGGTGGAGCAATTTGATTACCGAGATTACCCGAAGCGGCGGTGGGCTGCGGGAGTGGCGGCCAGTGCGAGGTTAGCTGGCTATTCTACTGAAATAAAGCTACTTATCGGTGAACTCTAGAGCGCGTGTCGAGCCGATCAAGCCCTGGGGTGCCGTCAGTCGGCGCGTTGTGTGAAATCTGTTTCCGTAGCGAGGGCGCGGTAGGTGCGTTTGGGGCCACGCTGCTGAGCGTCGAAAGCCCACGGCTCGTGCCGTGGGCTGCATTCTTTCGGGCTTGTTGTCTGGACACCGAGTGAAGCTGACACTCCGGAGCTAGTGATTCCCGGCGGCCGCCGCTTTTGTTTCTGCGCCGGAGGGCGAGACATCGCGTTCGCCAGCGGGCAAGGTCCAGTTCGGCCCCGCTGGCAGCAGGCCATTGCCCATGGCCACATGCCAGTTCGCACCGCCGTGGCTGGCGACATAGAGGGCGAGTTCAAGGCGGGTCCAGACGCCGAGTTTGTCGAAGGCGGTGCGCAGGTAGTTCTTCACCACCTGCTCGCTGGTTCGAAGAACCCCGGCGATATCTTTGTTGGTGAGACCCTGCCACACCAGGGTCGCGACTTGAATTTCTTTGGTAGTTAGCCGATCACGCGGTTGCATGGTTGCACCTGCTCCTTGATGAACATGGCGGTCGCGAGTTTCACGCGTTTCCGGCCTTCTTTTATGCCCGCACGGAGAAACAGCGTTCGCAGATGCTGTTTGACGGTGCGCGGGCTGATGCTTAAGTGGTGAGCGATTTCTTTGTTACTGCATCCCTGCACGAGCAGACGCAGTACTTGTTGGTCGCGCGGAGTGATTTTGATTTCGTTGAGGTTGATCATGGCCTTTTTTGTCAGCTCCTAGAGGTGATCTTCAGTTCAGACTTGGGGTCGCGACCCGATGTAACCAGAAGCACGTGGTTCGCCAAATGTTCGCCGTGGGTACAGCCTGTTTAGAACCTAGGAGTTAGGTCGCGGGAGAGTGGGCGAGTCCGGTCTTTCGTGAGCAGATTCTCATGAGGCCAACCCAAAACGGGGCTCGTAAACGGGAATCGTCCCAAAAAGCGCGGTTTTTCTTGATTTCCCGCCGCTCCCACTTGCACTACAATAGGGCTAGTCTGGACGCTACTCTCCCACCGATGCTATGTCGTCGAACCGGCCAAATCTCAACCAGCCAGACCTGAGCCATTCTCCTTTGAGCCTGGACGAGCAATCGTTTCAGGGATTGCTGTCGGCGGCGTTCATTATCCAGGAACACAACGACCGTCGAAAACGGGAGCAGGTGGAGACGGAACACGAGTCGGCGACCGAACGGTTTGGTCTTGAAGCTGCCAACGAAAAAGTTTCTCCTCAAGTCTGCCCAGGTTGCGGAATTCCGAAGACAGTCGGAGATGGGTCGCTCTGTGAGACCTGTGCGGCGGAGCCACTTCGTCCGGGCGAGCGTTTGCAGCGGAATTGGGCTTCGATGTGGCTGATGAGCCAGGGACAAAGTTTGTGGGCCGAGAGTCCTCAAGAATCTGTAGACGACGCGAGCGTGAGGTTTCGGCGGTCTGACGCGAAGTTGCGTCCGAGACTTCCGGTTCGGCCAGATTTCGCGGATGAGAAGCTTTCGGCTCTGCCTCCAGCACGGCGAGCACCGAGCGATGTTTTGCCTGGAGACGTTGTGCCGCGAGAAAAGACGCCGGCCAATTTCACCCCGTTTGGGAAGTCCGCGTTCGGCGATCAACTCGAAGAAGCATCAGAGCTAGATCCGTCGACGGTTGAGACATCGAATGCGGAAACGAGATGGACTTCTGCGGACGAAGATACGGTCGAAGACTTCGCGGCAGATGCAGAGCGTCGCCTGGCGTTACCGCTGTCCGCTGAAGCCGAACTGCCAGCTGTGGGAACCTCGACATCGGGCGAAGTGAACACCGCTGTAGAAATCGATGGCGCCGAGATCGCCCCGCCCTCCGAGATTCGGACTCTGATTCGGACTTTCCGCGACCTGCGTGTGAAGCTGCGCTTTCGTCGCGCCGACGTTTATCTTGGGACGGCGATTTTTGTCGCCGCATTGGCGTTGTTATGGCCAGCGGCGGGTTCGACCCGTCGAGCCACGCCGACGCTGAGCAACTGGGACCGCGCACTGATCGCGCTCGGCATCGCCGAAGCTCCCGCGCCCGAAGTTCATCTTCAGGGAGATCCCGCGATCCAGGTATGGATCGATCCGCACACGGCTCTTTATTATTGTCCCGGCGAAGAGCAATACGGCAAAGCCGCCAACGGGCACTACAGCACGCAGCGCGAAGCGCAAATGGACCGGTTTGAACCAGCCAGCAGAAGCGCCTGCGAGTAAGATTTTTCCGCTACTGAAGCGGCGCTCCGTTTTCCAGGCATTCGCTGCTGGATTCCCCCCACTTAACCACACCTGATTCGTCGGAGCAGAACGCCCTTCTTCCAGTCGTATTGCGAACCATGGGACTCGCCACGATCTGGTATTTGTGTTCCGTCTCGCCGTTCACGCAACTCTCCACCGAGAAGCGATAGCCAGTTTTTTCTCCCGCGCTCAGACGCCGGTCGAGAAAGCGAGCGTTCTCGGCCGAGGGTTGGGATTCGCTGCTGCCACCCAGGTGGTTGAGTTCGCAGGCAAATCCAATCGCCGGAAATTCGGCTTTATAGGCACGTTGGGCAGTGTTGATCGCACGGATGGAGGCCACGGCAGAACTCTCATTGGCCGCGACCCGTGCGCGTAGCAGGTTGGGGATGGCAATCGCTGCGAGGATGAGAATGAACGGAATCAGAAGGAAGACCCCATACCCCATCACCAGTCCGGCGACAGCCATGCCGCCGCCTTTGAGGCGCCCGTTACTTTTTTGGATCTCGGAGCGCGAGATGTGTCCAAGAGCAATCGCGGCGATGGCGGGGAAAAAGAAAAGCAGGCCAAAAATACCGGTGATCATGCTGGCCAGAGCCTTGCCGCTGGTCGGTGCATCGGGCGCAGGAGGCACGACCTGTGTAGGTGGCGGAACGGCGGTCGCGACCGGAAGAGGCGGCACCGAGGAGGAGAAAGCGTGGCCGCAATGATTGCAGAACTGGCTGCCATCGGGCGCGACAGCGCCACATTTTTCGCAGAACATGAGTGGTTCCTCGCGAATGATCGAGAGAAACGCTACGCCTTGGCGGGAAGGACGTCAATCACCGGTTGGATAGCAAAGTGAAAATGGGACCAGTCGGATGACCGGCCCCATTTTTTTCAACCGTATGCGTACGGAATTGCCGACGTAACTGCGGACTAAGGTGCGCCGAACAGATCCGTAATCGCGGTTGTGCTGGCATCGCAGGCGTGGTTCAGGCAAGGCAGACCGAAGCCACCCTCGATGGAACGAAGGAGCGAGAAGTGAGTGTAATACTGCGCGCTCTGCAGTCCGTGGATGCCGTAGTTGGTGTCGATGATGGCCACCACCTTGTTAATGATCGGCTGCACGGCATAGTCATTTTCGTCCCAGATTACGACGATGGCGCTATGGCCGTTGTTCCATGCTGGAGAGGCGTGGATTGCCGCCACCAATTTCTGCAAAGCCTGGTCGCCCAGTTGGATCAGCGCCGGGTTCAGTCCTGACCTTCGGCCGTCGTCATCGGGATCATAGTTGCAGAAAGCCGTGCCGTTGCCGCGGCCGTGCTGGTCGTTGCACTGGTTGGGGACAATGAAGGAATAGTTGGGGACGTTACCGGAAGCCAAATCGCCCCAGACGCCACCGACTCCATCAAACGCCGCCATGTTGGCATAGCTGAGCGAGGGATTTCCGCCTTCCTGGATATCCGCAAAATACGAGAACGGATTGTGCTTGGAGGCGTAGAGCTGAACGATATCGCCGCTCGAAAGCGGCGGATTCAACACGGGCTTGATCTTGCTGAAATTGGTGAGGTTGGTGAAATTGCCATCGCTGTAATTTACGTTGTCAGGGCCAGTGATCGGCAGGTTTTCCTGATAGGTCTTCCAGGTCTTGCCGGCGGTCACCAGTTGCTCGGCGATGGTGATGCCGAGGGTGGTAGAGACGCCTGGGTACGAGTTCTTGCCGTTGAGATTGATCTCGCAGGGAGGCCCGGTCACTTCATTCGTGCAATCGAGCGCCGGAGTGGCCGCATCGGTTCCGCTTCCCGCGATCGGGCAAATGTTCGGGCTCGGGGGATTATCGGTGTTGACGATTCCAGTGGAAAGGTTGGTGGCGCAGCTCTTGCTGTGCCAATCGGAAGTGTTATCGCTGTGGACGCCGAAGTTCGAACCGCCGACCACTTCGAGGTAATTGGTGAGACTGGGGTGCGCCACGGCGAAGTAGTTTGTCGCCAGATTCGCGGACGCGGCGTACTTGTTGGTGAAAGGGGCATTAGAATTGCCGAGAATTTCCGTGTACCCGTGGTTTTCCATCATGATGAGGAAAACGTGATCGAGATGCGGAATACCGGTCGGTACGGCGCCCTCCTGAGCAACGCTCGCGGCCACGCTTATGGCCACTACCGCCAAAATCACGAGAACTCTTTTCATCGTATATCTCCTTTAACTTTTCACTTTTTTGCTTCCTCTTGTACTGGTTGGCGCGGCCCAACAGATCCATCGTGCTTTGTGCCGCGCGCGGACCGCAAATTGGGCGGAATCGGATTCGATTCACGCTAGTAGCGCTTCGTTAATGTCCGGTTACTACGAAGTTAAGATTCCGTGAATTCGGCCCTGATCCACTGCAGTTGTGCCGGGACTATCTCACAACAGCCGCGCTCGGATTTTGAAAGAGATGTTTGAGATGATCACTCCAGACAGACAACCGCTCGTTTTGATTTTGATTGCCGGAAGCTACATTCGGGCAGGATCGCCATGATCGGGACCTCAGCACTCGGTGGCAAATACGAAGGGTTGACAGGACAACCGGAGGGGGGCACAATGCTGCGCAACGAAAGAATACGAAAGTATTCGCTAGTATCCGCAATATCGGACAGTAACGAAACGAAGCATCTGAAATTTCGACTGGAGCGCGCGCCGAACGTTGTCTAAGCATGCATGGCTATGCATGCGACCCCTGTAACGGTGATTCAGGATTTGGCACGAAGAATTCTCAAGGAGGCTTGTCATGGACAACCGCTTTCACCGTAGTGCGCAAGACACGCTGAAGCGCGACCCGGTTCGCGCTCTGTTTCTCCTTCTGACCTGCTGGTTTGCGCTGAGTTGTGTCGCGCAGGCCTCGGTTTATTACGTTGCGAAAACCGGTAGTGACAGCAATAGCGGCAGTGCGAGTGCGCCCTGGCTTACGATTGGACACGCGGCTCTCGAAGCGCAGGCGGGCGACACTGTCTACGTGGGAACCGGAACCTACAGCGAAAGCGTGCTGTTCGCGAATTCTGGTACATCGTCAGCGCCCATCGTGTTTAATGGGCAAGGTGTCGCGGTCGTGGATGGCAACGGCGTCGCGTGCTGCACGACTCCGGCATTCGCCACGAGCAACGGCTTCCTCTGCTGCAACACACAAGGGCTATTCGAAATCGGGGCCACGAATGGCGTCAGCTACCTGACGATCGAAGGCTTCACCCTGCAGAACTATAAGACGTCGAAAGCGGCGGATGTTCCGGCAGGAATCCTGATTGCCGGCAGCGGAAGCGGGATCAACATACTGAACAATACGGTGAAGAACATCCAAACCACAGCGGGAAAGAATGGCAACGCGTATGGGATTGGCGTCTTCGGCACGAGCAGCACCGCTCTCAGCGTGAATGTAAGCGGCAACACAGTGACGGGATGCCTGACGGGTGAGAGCGAGACGACCACGTTTAACGGCAACGTGCAGAATTTTGTTGTCTCGAATAACACGATCTATAACAACGACAACATCGGCATGGACGCGATCGGTTTCGAAGGAGTCGGTCCGACTGGCTACGATCAAGCCAAGAACGGCGACGTCTATGGCAACCTGATTTACAACAACAGTGCCAAGGGCAATCCCGGAGAAGGAAGTTCGTTTGACGAGGATGGTCTCTACTGCGATGGTTGCACCGAGGTGACATTCGAGCGCAATACGCTTTACGGCAACGATCTGAATATTGAGGCCGCGAGCGAGATCTCGGGTGAGGTGTCCAGTAACGTCATCATCCGGAACAATCTGATTTATGCCGCGAATTCGTGCGGCGTGTCGGTTGGAGGCTACGCCAAGAGCGGGACGGGCGGCAGCACGAACATCACCATCGTGAATAACAGCCTGTATGACAATGACACGCAGAAGACAGGCAGCGGCGAGTTCCAGGTGCAGTACCGCGCAACCGGAATCGTGTTCGAAAACAACGTTGTCTATGCTGGCGCTGAGGGACTGTTCATCTACGGTTTCACGACGGGGGACACGGTAACAGCCAATTACAACGACTACTACACGAAGAGTTCGACGACGACGTTTGAGCTCAACAAGAAGGCCTACACCTCGTTCGCGGCATACCAGACCGGAACTGGGCAGGATAAGGATTCGGTGTTCGCGAACCCCGACTACCTGACGACTGCGACTTGCACATCAACCAAAGAGAGCGGGCCACCGACGCCAATTACGACCTGCTCGCCAACCCCGAATTTCGATATCCCGACGAGTTCGCCCGCCGAGAACACGGGCAACGCCAGTTTGGGCTCGGGTGATTTCGGGACAACGGACTTCAATGGCAATCCCAGGGTGAATGCAAGCGGACAAATCAACATGGGAGCTTTTGAGCAGTAGTGCCGCCGTGGGGCACGCGGGTCTCGCCCTGTGCCCCACATTTTTCCGGCAATCTCGACGACTGGAATCGACGGAAGGTTCGGGGAGGATGGAATGATGCGCTTCCAAATTCTCTTTTATCTTGTGGTGTCGATTCTGTTGGTGAGGATCGCCTCGGGGCAGGATCAGCAACCGGCGGCGGCGGCCCCGGAGAATGCCGCGGAAGTGAAAGTTGGGCCGGATGATCCAGTCATAACGATAGATGGTTTCTGCGCCGCGCCGGCTGCTACAGGCAGCTGCAAGACTGTAATGACGCGCGCCCAATTCGAAAGGCTCGCAGAGGCGCTGCAACCTGGCATGTCGCTGTCACTACGGCTGAACGTCGCCCATGCGTACGCACGAAATCTGAGAATGTCGGCCGCCGCGGAAAAACGCGGCCTCGACAAGACTTCGGCATTCGAGGAGGAAATGCGATATGCGCGCATGCAGCTTCTGGCTCAAGACCTGAACCGGACGTTGCAGACGGAAGCGAACAGAATTTCGGACTCCGATCTCGAAGACTATTACAGGAAGAACCAAACGTCTTTCGAACAGGCTGTGGTAGCGCGGATTTTTGTTCCGCACGGCTCTGTTCCGAACACCAATGATCTCGCAGCGGCAGATACGCAGCCGGCTACCGTGGCAAAAGCCCTCTCCGTCGATGCGATGGTGAAAGTGGCTGCCGATCTCCGCGCTCGCGCGGTTGTGGGCGAAGATCCCGACAAATTACAAGTCGACGCCTACGCTGAAGCTGGATCGCCGCGCAGTAATGTCAACACGAAGATGGAAAATGTACGCCGCTCCACGCTGCCTCCGCAGCATGAAAGGGTCATGGATCTGAAGGTGGGAGAAGTTTCGGAAGTGTTCTCGGACCCGGAGGGCGCGCACTTCATCTACAAGATGATCAGTAAGCGTAGGTTGACTTTGGAAGAGACGAAAACCGAGATCCGGACTGCGATTTCCGCCCAGCGTTATCACGACAGCATGAAAGATTTTCAGAGTGACGCCGTCTTCAACGACGCCTACTTCATTCCGCCCGGAAAGCCGGGGCCGGAACCGCAGCCGAATCGGCGGGAGAAGCGAAAGAGGCCCGGGGCTCAGGGCGAACGAGATCACGACTAGCGACTCGCCCTGCGCTTCGAAAGAACGGGCGACACCCGATTTCCACTCGACACCTAGGCGATCAAAAACTCTTTCGTGCGCAGATCTTTGATTGTGTCGCGCAGCTTCGCAGCCTTCTCAAACTCGAACCGCTTCGCCGCTTCGCGCATGTCGCTTTCTAATTTAGCGATGTAGGCGTCCAATTCCTCTTGCGTTTTGAGATCCGGCAGGCCATCGGCTTCGGGGCCGGTCAAGTCGGTGTAATCGGCGCCGACGATTGCAACCAGCGTCATATCCAGCGGACGAATGATCGACTCCGGTGTGATCCCGTTGGCGGCGTTATAGGCTTCCTGAATTGCGCGACGGCGGTTGGTCTCGTCGAGCGCTTTCTTCATCGAATCGGTCATGTGGTCGGCGTAGAGAATCGCGCGGCCGTTCAGATTTCTGGCGCAGCGGCCAATGGTTTGAATCAATGATCCAGCGGAACGCAGGAACCCTTCTTTATCGGCATCGAGAATCGCGACGAGCGAGACTTCGGGCAGGTCGAGGCCTTCGCGGAGAAGATTGATGCCGATCAATACGTCAAATTCGCCTTTGCGCAGATCGCGCAGAATTTTGATGCGCTCGAGAGTTTCGATTTCGGAGTGGAGATAGCGGCACTTGACTCCGACTTCGCTGTAATACTCGGCCAGATCCTCGGACATGCGTTTGGTGAGGGTGGTGACGAGCACGCGTTCGTTGCGCGCGACGCGGTCGCGAATCATGTGCAGCAGGTCGTCGATCTGTCCCTTGACCGGACGAATTTCGACCGGCGGATCGATCAATCCAGTGGGGCGGATGATCTGCTCGACGACGACTCCGGCTGACTTGGTCAGTTCGTAAGGGCCGGGAGTCGCGGAAACATAGATGAGCTGGTTGGTGCGGTTCTCGAATTCTTCAAACGTCAGCGGACGGTTGTCTAACGCCGAGGGCATGCGGAATCCGTATTCGACCAGGGTTTGTTTGCGCGAACGGTCACCGTGATACATACCGTGCAGTTGGGGCACGGTCTGGTGCGATTCGTCGATAAACATCAGAAAGTCGCGCGGAAAATAATCGAGCAGGGTTGGCGGAGGCTCGCCGGGCATGCGCCCGGTGAAGTGCCGGGAATAGTTTTCGATACCATGGCAGTAGCCCATGGCCTTGATCATTTCCAGGTCGTACATCACGCGCTGATGGATGCGCTGCGATTCAACGAGTCTTCCCTGCTTTTCCAGTTCCGCTTCCCACCAGGCCAGTTCGGCTTTGATCGAGGCAACGGCCGTCGCCTTTGTCTCTTCCTTCATGACATAGTGCGTCTTGGGATAAATCGGCAGGCGCATGTACTTTTGCTTGACGGTGCCAAACAGGGGGTCGATCTGCGAAAGAGATTCGACCTCGTCGCCGAACATTTCGATGCGGTAAGCGTTGTCGTCATACGTGGGATAAATTTCGATGACGTCGCCACGCACGCGAAAGGTACCGCGGCGAAAGTCGCCTTCGGTACGCTCGTACAGAATGTCGACCAGCTTGCGCGTGATGTCAGCGCGCTTGATCTTCTGCCCTTTTTCAAGGAACAGCATCATCCCGTAATAGGCCTCGGGAGATCCCAGGCCATAAATGCAGCTGACCGACGAAACGATCAGAACGTCGCGGCGTTCGAAGAGCGAACGCGTAGCCGACAGACGCAGCTTGTCGAGTTCATCGTTGATGGTCGACTCTTTTTCGATGTAAAGGTCGGCCGCTGGAATATAGGCTTCGGGTTGAAAGAAGTCGTAATAACTAACGAAGTACTCCACGGCGTTGTTGGGGAAGAAGCTTTTGAATTCGTGGTAAAGCTGGGCGGCGAGGGTCTTGTTGTGGGCCATGACCAGGGCAGGACGGTTGGCGGCCTCGATCACTTTGGCGGCAGTGTAGGTCTTTCCCGATCCGGTAACGCCAAGCAAAACCTGGTGCTGCTCACGGTCAAACACGCCCCGGACAAGCGATTCGATGGCATGACCCTGATCACCCTGGGGCTTGTAGTTGCTTACCAGTTTGAAGTCCACGGCTCATTATAGAGGAGCCAGAGTCAACCCGCTGAGGATGCACTTCCGTGTAAATATGCGCTTTGGTAGGAGGGTACCCGGAATTTTGTACTAAGTATTTCACCCTAGAAGCTGAGTAAAAGTCCCGTGGATCAATACGGCGAGTGCTGTAGAAGTGACCTCGGTAACCGCGTTTTGCGGGGGAAAAACGTCCTCAACGGGAAATTTCACAGTTAGTTAACAACAAGACACCATTTTGGCCGCGTGAATGCAAAATGAGACGCAAAGACCCGAATCCAGACGCGCCGAGGGGGCAGGTTTCAGCGCCGCTTGCGGCTTCCGGGGCGTTGTCGGTGAGGTGCAGTTCTTTATGGAAGAACATTTCAGCCAAGTGGGACCGCGGGAGCGGCAGATTATCAACCTTCTGCTGCAAGGATGTGACAACTCGGAAATCGCTCGCGACCTGAACATCGCCGAGCGAACGGTGAAAGCGCATTTCAATCGCCTGTTTTTGCGGTTTGGAATCAAGGGTGGCATCAAGCGGGTAAAGCTCGCGACTTTGCTTTATAGGAGACAACTATGGTTGGAGAGACAGCAAACCGCCGCGGGCCCAGCGAACGCGAGCAGATCATCATTCAACGCGTAGCCGAGGGCTGCAAGAACCGGGAGATCGCCGATTCTCTCGGAACCACCGAACATGTGGTGAAAAACTACTTGCGTTTGATCTACGACAAACTGGGATTGTGGAACCGGGTCGAATTGGCGTTATGGTACGAAGCGCGCCAGCACGAGCAGGTTTATCACGCCTAGATTTTCCTGAGACGATTTTCCTGAACTGGTTTAGAAATCGAGAGCCCCGCTTCTTCGATGTTTGAGGAGCGGGGTTTTATTTTTGTGCTGCGATTGAGCTCCCGGCTCTTCTCGTGCGCTTCGCGAAGCGATCGGTCCGCTCTGCGGCTTAACTAGTGCTGGGGCGTGATCGATTTCAGGTAAGCGACAACGGCTTCGGCATCGCTTCGCTCCATGCGAAATTGAGGCATGGGGGCGTGCAGGCGGCGGCCGTTGGTCCAGATACCAGTCGTGAGCAGTTTGATCATGTCGGCATCGGGGGCTGGAGGTGTGCCGCCAATGCGCGGCACGGTTTGGGGCCACTTCGAGTCGGGACTGGACGGTTGCCAGGGCACCGGACCACCCTGCAAGCGGCGGGTGAGGTCGGGATTTCCTTCGCTGTCGCGCGGAGTGTGACACTGTCCGCAGACGGCCACACTTTCGACAATGTATTTTCCGCGTTCGACCGACGTGCTGGCGGAAGCCGCCGGGGCCGGTTTGGTCTGTGCGCTCGCAATGGCGACGGACACGAATGCGATCGTCACCAACAGTAATTTGCTGCAAAGATTGCAGGGCAGATGGTGACGGCTTGAAGTAGAGAGAAATCGATATTTTGCAGGCACGGAAACGCTCCGCGAATAAGACTAGCACTTGTGCAGATGTTTTGGAATGAACAGCGCCTTGAAGTTCCTCTTCGATGAGGCTGGCGCAGAAACACGGAGCTTGGTTGCGATCGTTAGATGTTGCCCGCGGCGGCCGCGCTGGTTTTTTTGCTCGACTCGCGGGCGGCGACCGTCAGTTCTTTTTCGAGCGACCAAAAGCGCTGGAAGACTTCGTGCAGCCGCAAGGCCATGTTGCGGATGCTGTCGGCTTGCGATTGGACGCTCGCCGGGAGGCCGGGTTCCTGGACCAGAAGTTCGGAGTTGCCTAATACGGTGGTGAGAGCGTTGTTGACGTTGGTGCGCATTTCGACCATGTAACGTCCGAGAGTGGCTTCGGCCTGGGCTGCGGCGCTGATTTTTTCGGCTTCGCTGGCGCGCGACTCGGCGTGACGGCGACGCAGGATTTCCCGTCCGAGAAGCCCGACAAGGGCGGGCCAGACCCCAGGCTCGCGGCGCAGGTCGAGAATTTGGCCTTCGATGCGGTAGAGATCCCGGGCTGGGTCGGAGTGAATCACGATCGCAGGTTTCGCAACTGCGGTCAGGGAATGCTTCAGCGCTTTGATGCGCTGGTTCGAGGAGTCGGAGGACGACACATCGGCGATCGCAAGATCGTAGCCACTGGTCCGCAGGTCACGCGATGGGTCCTGGTCAAGCACGATGAATTCCGGGGCATAGGCCGGATCGCGCGGCCAGCTGGCAGTGACCTCGCGCGAGAAAGCGGGATCGCCGGTGAGAATCAGGACAGTTTGGCGGCTGCTTGGCATGTCTACTTTCTGGGTCCTGGAATTGCTTCGGTCGGAAGAGACGGAGAAAAGTCCGTCTCCACAGGAGAAGTCGCCCGCTCGGGGCAGTTATTTTTTCGACGCTCCGGTGGTTCTCACGCTGGCGGCTGCGCCTTTGGCTTGCGGCTTCTTCGCGCCGTTCTGCAGCGCGTCATCGACCGCTGCCCTGAGATCGACCAGCATGCGAAGCGGCTGACCGGAGGAATATTCGGCATGGAACATGACTTTCCAGGACTGGCAGATCATGCGCAGACGCCCGACTGGCTCTTCGGCGGAAAACTGGGCGCGACGGCAATCGATGGTCGCAACGTTGCGGCGTTCGAGTTCGCGAAGGCCGTCCTGGATGGCGTTGAGATCGTCGTGCATCAGGCGGAAAAATATCCGCCGGATCATGAAGCTGAAACGCGCGAAGGCGACCATGGCGGAGGGCTCGAAGAAATGAGCGGCATTGTCGCTCTTGAGTTTGCGTCCCTGCTCGAGCGTGCCTCCGTGGAGCAGATCGCTCAGGCGTTTGCAGCGGGCGGCCGACTGCATGATGGTTTCAAGGGGCTTTAACCACGCGGGTAGAACCGGTTCCTGTGGACCGAGCACGGGCTCGAGCACTTGCGCCACATAATCGAGGTCGATATCGGAATCTTCCATGCCCGACGGGGCGCACAGCGAAAAATATTGAACCAGCAGGAAGTCGGTCTTGTCGCGATCGCTGGTCGACTTCGAAGGTTTGTGGAGGTGATGGACCAGAAGATGACGCAGCACGATTTCATTGGCCAGGGGCGTGGTCTGGAGAAACTGGCGCAATTGATGAACCTGAATCTGCGCATCGACCTGTTGCAGCCAGGTTTCGGCTTCTTTAATCGACTCGGGCGATTCTGAGACGGCCTCTTCGAAAGGGCAGGCGGGCACGTCCACGACAAATTCGCGGACCAGCGCACAGTAGATGGGCCGCACGGCGGCGAGCGAGCCGGCGTGATCGTCGAATGCGGGCAATGAAGACGGGGTTGTCGGTGTCATGATTTCACAATCCAATTTGGAACAGGTTTTAGGAAGCGGACGGCGACGACGGTACGTGCCGGATGATATTGCACGGCAACGACAGAAGCCTCTGCGCGTAAAGAACCATCCTTGCTTTCGATGAGGACGCGGTCGGCAAACTCCAAGGGACGGTTAGTGGTGAACAAGACTTCGTGAGGCGTGCCGAACTCGATGACGGTTTCCTGAAGAAAGCTGGTTCCGTTGTCGCGCGCGTTCTGGCCATTGCCTTCTTCGTTCGAGTTGTGCTCGTTCGGATCGTGGTCGTTGCTGTGATTGCCGTTTTCGTGGTTGCGAGCGCGGCTGAGCCGTATCGGAATTCTCACCGGAGTGGCTTCGGGGAAAAAACGCGCCAGACGGCTGACGATTTCGGGTTCGAGAGCGCGAGCGCTGGCCTGGCTGGGCACGGTTGAGACCTCGACCAAACAAGAAGCTGAGCAGCCGAGACTTCCCTCTTCCTGGTTTGGAAGCTAGTTTGGAAGAGCTACAGGAAGACCCGGTCTGCCTTATCGGCATTCTCAGATGCACGCTCCAAACCAAAAGCTTGAAGGTCATGCACCTAAGAGTATGTGAAGGAAGGACAAGGAGTTAGAGAGGTCAAGCGTGCGAGGCGCCAGTTCGGTCCGTAGCCGGCGGCAATGCCGCGTCTCAGAATGACACCGTCGTCTCAATTCGGAGCGGAAAGTTTGCGCGAGGGACGAAGACCCGGCCTAACATTCCTACATCGGCGGAGCGGGCGTTCCATCCGACCACTTGCCAACGGGCACGAAAAACAGTGACTGCGGTTCCACCGATTCTCGGGGATCGAACAAGACTGGAGAGCCGAGGAGATTCGCACCCCAAGTCGCGGCGTCTACTTTCGGAATGTGAAACATCAAGTGGGGATGCCAGTGCACGACGGCATCGTTGAGGTACTGATCCTTCGACAACATGTAAGACATCGCGCCAGGTTCCGGCACGGGCAATTCTTTATTGGCAACCGCGGCCCTGGTGCGGGCCAGAATTTGAGACCTGGTCAATCCAGCCAATACCAACTCCGTCCTCTTGAAGGTGTACAGGAGGACGGATCGCGCGGCGGCGGGGTTATAGCAGATAGGACTACGATTCTTGGGGTTCCAAAACTCCGGGTCGTCGAATGGCGACATCCACGCCCGCTCCACGATACAAACGAAGCCGTTCTTGCCCTTGACTGCGGTCACGTAGCCCTGCTGCCGGTCAAGAACCACGACTGTAGCATCGCCGGATATGGACTTCGGAGCGGCGGTTCGCGCCAATGCGATCTCGGCATTGCGATCGGCGATGAGGTACTGCTCGAGCGGAGCCATGTTGGGGTATGGCGCTTTGGCGTCCTGGGCATGAAGGGGACAAACTGCGCTCATAATGACAACCGTCGCGAAGCTTCCTAGTACAGCCACCTTCAACTTCATCGTTCTCTCCCAAGAAGAGGATTCTTCCGATACGAATCGGAGAACACCGCTTCGCGCCAGATCGTTTGGCAACATACGTTGATATCAATATACTTCGGTCATGTCAACAGCCGCGAAGCCTCCAGCCGCGAAGCCCCGAGCTACGAAACCTCCAGCCACGAGCCCTCCGTATGAGACAACGCTGCTGGTTCGTGACTCCTGCCTATGCCTGCACGTACAACGAGCGGCGCGGGCACTGGCGAGGCGCTTCGACGACGCCTTCCGGTCTCTCGGCCTAACGAATGGTCAATTTTCGCTGATGATGTCGTTGAACCGCCCCGAGCCACCCGCGATGGCGTCGGTCGCGTCGCTGCTGGCAATGGATCGAACCACCTTGACGGCCGTTCTGAAACCTTTGCAACGACGTTCGCTGATCAAAATCACCGTCGATCCCGCGGACCGGCGCGCCCGTTTGCTGACATTGACGCCAAAGGGGAGAAAATTGCTCGCGCAGGCCGTTCCGATCTGGAAAAGCACGCACCTCGCGGTTGAGGGTGTGCTTGGCGATGACGCCGAGCGCCTGAGGCGCAATTTGCGGGCGCTGTGCTGATCTCTTGCCGAGGCGTTAAGGGTGCTTCAAGAATCGGAATCGAAAAACACAGTTAGTGTAAGGCCGATGTTTCGCCGACTATTGCGACTCACTGCTCTCGGGTTGGCTTTTTACCGTCGATGAGCCATACCAGTCCAGTGAGCGGGTGAAATACATTGCCGCCGCCACTGCCAAGAAGCTAGCAATTGCGCCGACCAACAGCGCGTTGTCTTCAAGCCGTAGAAGCAGGTAGATCAGCGTGTACAGCAAACTAAAGATGGCAAGGGCCCTAATGCCCTGAAGTCGGCTGGCGAATATCCACATCGCATTCGCCGAAAGCAAGATGACTGTCGCAGCGCCGGCAAGCAAAAAGCCGTAGCCGAAACCAATTCTTTCGGCGAGCGACAGTAGGAGCAAGTAAAAGATGATCTGAGCGATGCCCACCAAAATGTATTGTGCGGGGTGAACCCGCTTACCAGTCGTGGCCTCAAAAACGAAGTATGAGAGAAACACGAGTCCCAAGAAGAGGGGCAAGTACTTCACCGATCGGTCGACAGATTGATAGGGGTCTGCCACCTCGATGAAGGAAATACCGAGCGCGGTTGAATCGAGCCCAGTTATGGAGTCACCCGCGCCTTCGGCGCGCACACCTCGTGCGATAAATGGGATGGACCACTCAGCCTCAAATCCCCGATCAGATACCGTTCGAGTAACTGGTAGGAACCCTCCATCAAACCCGGGGCTTGGCCAATCGCCTTGAGCAGCAAACTGGGTAGTCTTGCCATAAGCAAGGAGCGCAATCCGCTGCGCACCGGAAAATCGGAGTGTGGCTGTAACGTTGAATTGGCTATTCGGTTTAGAGAGGTCCTGAACGTTGGCTCCGAACAGTGCGAGTTTGACAAACGTGTTCTGATCTCCGCCGACTGAGATGCCCTGGGAGATTTCGGACGGAACCAGCGTCGAAGTTTTCCCGTTCGCAGTTAACGTGGCATCCGTCAGCGCGCCGCGCGCGTCACTCACTCCGACCACCACTTCCGACTTGCTCCAGTCGAATTCGGCGTCCGGCGGGGCGGCGGCAGGCACACCGGCCAAATCGAACGCACCATCAAGTTTCAAGTCTGCCCTGAAAACCGGCACCTTGAAGAGCGAACGGCGCCGCTCCTCGGTTGCGACCTTGATGACTGCTGAGGCGCGTGTGGGAAACACCAGGTACATGCCGCGCTTCGCAGAATCCAGCCGCGAACGCGCTGGGATGGTGTAGGGAATCGCTAAAGTCGGCCCGAGGAAAGTCTGCTGACCTCCGACGTGGCTGCTGATCTCTTTTACAACGTCTGCCGCTCGATTGGTTCTATCCTCGACCAAGCTTCCCACAAAAAGCGCTGGGATTATCATGATCAGTGCCAACACGCAAACCACGATAAGCTTCACGCCCAACGAACGCGGCTTGATCCCGGAAGGCAAGCTCAATTGCAAGGTCGGAATGCCAGTCATAGATACTCCTGTTGTAACAGCAACCTCTAAAACTTCTACCGCAATTCCGAAAGACGGTCGAGTTTACCGCGCGATCAGAGAAACCGCATGAGATGTCCCTCACGTGTGGGAGGCACGCAGGTTGCCGAACCTAATTCAACCAGCTACAACCAGTTCTAGGTGGTGGAGTTTGAAGATGCGTGCATCTCTGACACACATGAGTCAGCGTTGACACAAGGCGTCAAAATTTAGTTGGCGTAAACATGCATGCGTTCACACTAACTGTGAATCAGTTGACCCACGGCCAATAATTTCGCGGCTCAGAGACTGGTAGCATTTCAGTTCAAACTGCGCCACTTACCCAGAAACCGCTGTTATTGCAGAGTAGATGATTGGGAAGTATCGTCGTGGGCCCCTATGTTGTACCGCTTCAGCTTGCGGTAGAGCGTCGCGCGGCTGATGCCGAGCATTTTTCCGGCGAGGGCTTTGTCGCCGTTGACCTGGGAAAAAACGCGCTCGATGGTGGCGCGCTCGATGTCTTCGAGGTCAGTGGCGCGAAGGTCGATTGAGCGAAGATCGGTGGCGCGAGTCGAAAATTCTGTTGTCGGAGCGGCTTCGCCATGGATTTCTGCATTGCGCGATCGCAGGGGGCAAGTCGTCCACCTCGATGATGCGCTGGTCGCCCAAAGCAACGGCACGTTCCAGACAGTTTTCGAGTTCGCGGACATTGCCGGGCCACTCATAAGCGAGCATGGCTTTCATGGCGTTGCCCGAGACCTGGACTTCGCGTCCGGGGGCGAGCCGGTCTAGAAACCAGGCTGCAAGGATCGGGATGTCAGACCGGCGTTCGCGCAGGGGCGGCAAAGAGATCGTGACCACGTTGAGACGGAAGTAGAGATCTTTGCGGAAAGTTCCCTTCTTGTATTCCGTGTCGAGATCGCGATTGGTGGCAGCCATGATGCGCACGTCCACTTTCACCTTCTGATTGCTGCCGACGGGGCGAACTTCTTTTTCCTGAAGAAAGCGCAGAAGCTTGGCCTGCATTTCGAGCGGAAGTTCGCCGACTTCATCCAGAAAAATGGTTCCAGTATCGGCGGACTGGAGCAATCCCTGTTTGGAACGCAGCGCTCCGGTGAAAGCGCCTTTCTCGTATCCGAAAAGTTCGCTTTCGATGAGGGTTGGGACGAGCGATCCGCAATCGACCGCAACAAACGGGCGGCTGGCCATGGTTCCGCGGAAGTGCAGGGCACGGGCCACGAGTTCCTTGCCGGTACCGCTTTCGCCGGAGATCAGGACCGGCGTGCGCGTGTCTTTGAGGCGCGAGATCAGGCGCAAGACATTCTGAATGCCCGAAGAATTGCCGATGATGCCGTGAAGCGAGGTCTCGGTTTCGGAACGCTCGCGGAGATAGAGATTTTCTTCGACGAGGCGAATCTTGTCGGCCATCCGGCGCAGGAAAAGGCGGAGTTCGTCGAGCGGAGCGAAAGGCTTCGAAATGTAGTCGTAGGCGCCAAGCTTCATCGCCTGTACCGCGGTTTCGACCGAGCCGTGGCCAGTCATCACTGCGACTTCGATGCGGGGAAAGGCGCGCTTGACCTGTTCGAGAAATTCGATACCCGACATGTTAGGCATCACCATATCGGTGAGGATCATGTGTACGGGTTGCGCATCGAGAAGCGCGAAGGCGGCGTCGGCGCTCTCGGCTTCAAGACACACCAAGCCGAGCGATTCCCCGACGGTCATGCAAAGGCGGCGAATCGTCTGTTCGTCATCGACGATCAGCAGGCGGATACGGAATTCATCACTCATCAGGCTGGGTGTCATATTGCTGTCACATTACGAGTCGAATTACGAAAACATGGTTGCTATCCATCTTCATCCTTCATTCACCCCGGCAGCCTTGCCAATGGTCTGTTCAACCACGGAAATAAAGTCCAAGACGCGAAACGGCTTTTCGACGCAGGGCGCTCCGGTTCGGCGCAAGGTCGCGGCAGTTTCTTCGTTCGCGATGTCTCCGGTAATGAAAACGAGGCGGGAGGCGAGTTCGGGGCGATGAGCGGCGATCCAGGCATGGACCTGAGCGCCGTCGACGCCTCCGGGAGTCCGCATGTCAGAGACAACGCCATGGAAATTGCCGGATTCGCAGCAGATGCAGGGCTTCGGCTCCGGACTCGGTTGAACACCACGGAGTAGCCGTGGCCCTCGAGGACGGCGCGTACCAATGCCATGACGGCGGGTTCGTCCTCGATCAGGAGGACGGGCGATAAGCGAGATGTTGTTCCAGTTGTTGTCATTTGGTTTGCACTCCTGCCACTGCGCCGAACGACGCGGAGTCGGACGCTACCGGCAGGCGCACGAGTAAACGTGGCGCCTTCAGAATCCGGATTGTTGTGGCAAACAATTTCGCCGCCATGTTCGCGGACGATGCCATAGCAAATACTGAGGCCGAGGCCGGTGCCCTTACCGACATCTTTGGTGGTAAAGAAGGGGTCGAAGATGCGTTCGGGATCGATGATGCCGAGTACCGCTGTCGCGGAACGAAATCTCGACGTAGGCTCCGGCTTTGGCGCTCGTGATTTCGATGCGAGCCGGGCGTGTGCTTTCGCGGACGGCGTCATAAGCGTTGTTGAGGATGTTTAGAAAGACCTGCTGTAGCTGGTGCGAATCTCCGACGACCTGGGGCAGGGATTCGTCGAGGCGTTCGATGACCTGTATGCCGTGGCTCATGAAGTCGTAGGAACGCAGATTGCACGGTGCGCTGCAGAATGTTGTTGAGCTGTACGGGCTGGCGCTGGGGCGGCATCTGGCGGGCAAAGCTGAGCAGATTCTGGACAATCTGCTTGGTGCGTTGCGCCTCCTGCAGAATCGACACGGAGATCGCGGCGCGCGCTTTCCGGCAGATCGGGATTTTCCATCAACAGGTCGGTGAAGCCGAGGATGGCAGTGAGGGGATTATTGACCTCGTGGGCCACGCCGGAGACAAGTTGCCCAACGGCCGCCATTTTCTCGGCGTGCATGAGCTTGGAGCGGAGGACGGCGGAGTCGGTCACATCGGTCATGACCACCACGATGTTGCTGACGTGTCCGTCTTCGCCGCTGATAGGGCTGAGATTGACGGAAAACTGGCCGCTGACGCCGTCGCCGCGGACGATCGGTAAATCGAAGTTATCGACCTGCTGGCCGCGGGCCACGGCTGCGAGTGCATCGCGGAGGGCGGCACGTCGCGCCGGGGCGCAGAGATCGGCCAAGGGTTGAGAGAGGATCTGGCTTTGCAGAAAACCGAGGCCGCTCCAGCGCCGGTTGGCGTAGCTGATCACACCTTCGGTATCGGTGACCAGAATCAGGCTCTGGGTATGATTCAGGATCTTGCTGGAGAAATCGCGTTCCTTCTGCAGTTCGGCCTGGGAGCTGGTGCAAGCCGCTGACATCGAGCATGAGGCCGCGATGCTGCAAGACGGTACCTGAGGAATCGCGAAGCGCGAAGCAATTCATGAACACGTGGACTGGCGACCCATCTTTGCGCCGGAGAATCTCCTGATGATTGTGCATCTCTCCGTTTTCTTTGAGGAGAGTCGTAAGTTCCTCGCGGCGTTGCGGAGAAAAATAGACCTGACTAGGAATGTCGAGTTGCAGAACCTCGTCGCGAGTGTCATAGCCAAGAATGCGCACGAGCGCGTCGTTGACCTCGACGAAACGTCCCTGCGGCGTTGAGACGTAGATTCCTTCCTGAATGTTGTCGAAGAGTTCGCGGTAGCGGCGCTCGGCCTCGCGGCGGTCGGTGATGTCCTTGAGCACGTGCACGGTCTGCAACTGGGAGCTGCTGGCAGAGTGAATGCGCGAAGTCGAAATCAAATAAACGCGTTCAAGAAGAGGGTGGACATATTCGTCGAGGCCGTCGCCGCTGCGGCAAAAAGGGCAGGAGTGGGGAGATCCACCGGTGGTGAGGGCGTCAAGCGCGCGCATGTTGATGCCAATCAACTGATCGGGAGCGATGCCGACAAAATCTGCCAGCGTGCGGTTGACGCGGAGAATATTGTGCTGCTCATCATGAACGACGATGAAATCGCTGATGGCGTCGAACACATCAAGCCAATGGCGGTTCGCCTGCTGCATGCGGGTAAAGAGGCAGGCGTTCTCGAGAGCGATGCTGGCGTGGCCGGCGATCGCCCGCAGCAATTGATGGTCTTCGATGGCAGGCGGTGCGCCGCGGTCGGCGAGGCAAAGAACGCCGACCAACTCCCCTGAAGAGCCAGTGAGTCTGACCAGGGTGCAATCGGTCCAACCCAAGGTCGAAGCGAGCGCAGTGCCGAGCAATTCTGTCGCGGGAGCAAAAATCACATCGGCCGGATATTTCGGCAGCGCGCTACTGACCGCCTGGCTGAAGCGGCGCAGCAGGGACTTGTCGTCAACCTGAGAGCCGTTACGGAGGAGGCAAGTATCGGTCTCCGCGCTTTGATAAAGACACAACGCCGCCGAGGGACTTTCGAGCAAACCGGCCGCGCGTGACACAAAGTTGCGCATGAAGTCGGGCAGGTGGAGCACCGTGTTCAGATCGAGGGCAATGGCAACCAGGGCTTCGGCGCGGCGGCGATGCTCCTCTGACTGATGAAGGTTGCGAGTCAGTTCAAGAGCAATTGCGACCTGCGCTGCCAAGGCACGTGCGCGACGAACGTCTTCGTCGTTGATCGGACCGGCTTCGATGCGATCGAGCACGCCGAACATTCCCAGCACGTCGCCATTCGAGCCCAATAGCGGCACAGCGAGAAGTTGGCGGATCTGAAAGGCCTTGACGAAGTCCAGATTTGCCCCGGGAGTCTGGGCCGCATCCTCGGCAACGAACACAGTCTTCTTCTTGAGACTGCGGGTGGCCGGACCATCGTAGAGTGGGATATCGACAGGACGGGCCGAGCCGCTCTCCACTCCCCAGCGAATGTGAAAGGTATCGCCTTCGAGAAGCCCGATGAAACAACGCTTGAAACCGAGAAAACTAGCAGCGCGAACCACAGAAGTCTGCATGAACTCGTCGAGCTTGCCGGCCGAGCCAAGTTCAAAAGAAATCTCGAGGATTTCATGCAGTTCGTGGGCCTGAGCGCGAGCCATCCCGTAGAGTTCGGCGTTGGCCATGGCGACGGCGCCAAACCCGGATAAAGCGGAAATCAGAGTCTTGTCTTCCGGCGTGAAGGGGAGACCCGCGCGCGGGTAGACGAGAATGGCGCCGTGAGAACGCGAGGTTCGAAAAGGCGCGGCGATGAGCACACCGGGCGGCGATTCTTCTCCGAAATGAGAGGCGCCATCGATGCTGACAGTAATCCGTTCGCCTGCTGCAACGGCACGCGCGGCAATCTCGAGGGCCGAGCGCAGATTCTTCTGTTCGAAACGTGCGCGGATCGAGCTAGCGAACTGCGGAGTTTCCGTCGATACCGCCTGAAGCTGGAAGATCTTTTCCTGCTGGACAAAGACGAGGACGGCGGGCGAACGGAGCAATCGGCGCAAGCGATCCGCGATGCTCTCCATCACCGAAGTTGTGTCGGGTAGTCCGTGGAGTGCGGTCGCGACCTCGACCAGGATGCTGGCGCGACGGTGCTCTTCGCGCGAGAGCTGGTTCAAGCGAAGAGCTTCGAGGCCGGTACCAAGCTGGGCCGTGAGGATCGTGACCTGGGCCAGATCGCCGTCATTGAAGTCATCCCCTGGCGTGGTCCTCAGAAATGTGATGGCACCGATGACTTCCCCGGAGACCAGCAGCGGTGAAGCCAGCGCGGCCTGAGCATGGCTCGAACCAAGCCATGGATAGCGCGGCACGTCGAGGTGATTGACGAAGAAGGGACGCCGCTTCTGTACGGCCTCGACGGCAACCGAGGAATCGCCGGGGCGCCTGCGGGTGCCACGAAACGATGCGGCGTGGTCATCGTCAGCTTCGGCGCCGACCAGATCGCCGTCGGGAGTACGGCTCCAGAAGTAAGCGCCACTGGCGTGAAAGTAAGTGCGGGTCAGGGAGCAGAACGAAGCGATGAGGTGGCTTGGATCGTCGCTGTGAAAAGCGGCACGGGAAAGTTCGAGGAGAAGTTTATGGAACGCCTCCTCAGACTGAGACGCATCGGCGCCATTTGAATTTCCGTGACGGGAAGTCAGTGCGCACCCACTCGCTTTTCTAAGCGGTTGAAAACAATTGAATTACATATAAAAGCTACGCTCGATTCTCAAATTGAGTCAAGGGAATAGGAGTTGGCGGTGCCGAGTTATGAACCGGCACTAAAGTGATACTAGCGTCTCATTCTGCAATCGAGACATGGCAAAAGAATCGTGAACGAACGAGAGTTGGCGAACCGGAACGAAGGTCGGGCAGCAGATGGGACGAACCAAACAGGAGACCGAACTAGCGATCCGAACTAAAGACCGAAGGTTCATCGTTTTGCGGCCGTCACCAAAGTAACGCGGAGAGAGAACTTTTGGTATGCGGCAGCGCGGGCAGTGCCCGAATATAGCAATGTATGCGATACATCGAACGAGAAAGACAGTCGCTTGCGTTTTTTCTAAGAGTTTTCGCGGTGGGTCTGCTGTTGGTTGGCGGATGGGCCGCGACTAGCGCCCCCCAGGCTTGGGGGCAAGAAGTCGATCGAAAGGTAAAGTCGAAGGTTTCTCCCGAATATCCGGACCTGGCGCGACGGATGAATATCACCGGCGTGGTCAGGGTTCAAGTCACGGTCGCTCCCAATGGAACGGTCAAGAACGCCAAGCTGGTGGGGGGACATCCCTTGCTGGCGAATGCCGCCATGGAAGCTGTAAAGAAGTGGCATTTCGAAGTGGGTCCGCAGGAGTCGACCGGAATCGTGGAATTCCGATTTGACCCATCCCAGCAGTAGAAAGGGTTGGACCTGGTCCGAAAACACGGGCCGAGGAAGGCTGGAGTTATGACCATTAAGAAAAAGCTGTACGTGAGTTTCGGCGTCATTCTGGGGACGGTGCTGGCGCTGCTGGCGATCAACCTTTACGGGGTCCACCGCGAGCACGAGACCAAGGCGGCGGCGCAGAATTCGATCGACATGACCGAGGCGACTTCGTCGGTTCGCTTCCAGATGATGCAGAACCGTCTCCACCTGCAGAACTACCTGCTAAGCGGCGACACGCGCGACGTCGACAAAATGACGGAAGGCGAACGGGGGCTGAACGACGCCCTGCACCGCGCCCAGGAACTGGCGAATTCCACCGAGCAGAAGAGCAGCCTGGAAAAAGTGCAGAGCCTCGAACAGTCGTGGGGCGGAGATTTCGCCAACCCGCTGGTGGACAAACGCCGGGCCGTGGACAGTGGCAATGCGACGGTGGCCGAACTTCAGATTTTCTATTTGCAGAAAGATCCCAACTCCTGGGTGTCGCGATCGAGTGACGTACTGGACGATGTCGACCGCGAGAACCGCAAGTTGCTGGATGAGCGCCGGCATACCGATGACACGGCGTCGAACCTGACGATCCTGTTTGCGGTGCTCAGTTCCCTGCTCGCACTGGGTCTCGGGACGATCATCGCTTTCCGCACGGCCAATGACATTACGGGTCCGCTGACACGGCTGATTCACGTTGCCGACCAGATCGGCCAGACCGGAGATCTGGAACACACCATCGATGTACAGGGTCAGGATGAGATCGGGCAATTGGCTCGAACTTTCGAATCGCTGGTCAAGTACCTGAAAGAGATGGCGGCGGTTTCGGAATCGATTGCCGGCGGGAACCTGTCGGTCGAAGTCCACTCGCGATCGGCGAACGACACTTTGGCAAATGCTTTCACCAGCATGGTGGAAGGTCTGCGCGGCATGGTGCGCAATGTGCGCGATGCGGCGTCGCAAGTGGCGAGCGCTTCGACGCAGGTGGCCAGCGCTTCTGACGAGTCGGCACGAAACAGCCTTCAGACTTCCTCGGCGATCGATGAAGTGACCAGCACCATGCACGAGATGAGCGTCAACGTGCAGAACATGGTAAAGAGCACCCAAACGCAGGCTTCGAGCGTGAGCGAAACCTCGGCTTCCATCGATCAGATGGTGACCTCGATTCAACGGGTGGCGGATACGGCCAAAGTTCTGCTCGATATCTCGAACCGATCGCGCGAAGAAGTGCACAGCGGCATCGGGACGATGGAAAAAGCTACCGACGGGTTGAACCGGATCAACACGACGATCCGCTCCTCGGGCGAAATCATCGACGCGCTCGGCACGCGCGCCGACAACATCGGCAAGATCGTCGAAGTGATCGACGACCTGGCAGAACAGACCAACCTGCTGGCGTTGAACGCCGCGATCGAAGCGGCGCGAGCCGGCGAGCACGGCCTTGGATTCGCCGTGGTCGCGGACGAAGTGCGCAAGCTGGCGGAAAAATCGGCACAGTCTACGAAAGAAATTTCCGAGTTGATCGAGAGTATTCAGAAGGAAGCCCGCAAAGCCGTCGACAACATGGAGAAGAGCACAACGATCGTCAACGAAGGGTTGAATCTGGGCCAGGAACTGAACGCGGCGTTGCGCAAGATTTCGAACGTAGTGACCGAGGTCTACAAGTTCGCGCAGGAAATCGGCGCCGCCACCAACGAACAGTCGCACGGCTCGTCGCAGATCGCGCGCGCCACGACGCGGCTGAACGAAATCACTCACGAAATCAACTCGGCGGTCGAAGAACAGGCTTCCGGAGCACAGGCAGTGGTGGCCGCGATGGAACGCATGCGCGAATTGGTGCAGTCGTCGACGTCAGGTTCGACGGAACTGGCCGCGTCTTCGGACCAGATGTCGAAGATGTCGCGCGGCTTGCTCGATTCGATGGATCGCTTCGCGATACGGAATGAACGCGCGGACGGTTCCGGATTTGGCTCAGCCCGTGGCGCGGCGGCGGGATCGCGGTAAAGGAATTCTATCTATGAGCCGGGAAACACATATTGTGGGATTCCGTGTGGGACGCGAGACCTATGGCGTGCCCATCACCTCGCTGCATGAAATCGTGCGCGTGCCCGAGATCACGGCTGTGCCTGACGCTCCCTCGTATCTGGAAGGTGTGATCAATCTAAGGGGCAAGATCGTCTCGGTGGTCGATCTGCGAAAGCGCTTCGGGCAGCAGTCGGCGGGCATCGACCGGCGGAGTCGCATTCTGGTCGTCGAACATCGCGGCCGCCTCGCCGGCATGATCGTGGATTCGGCGTCAGAGGTTCTCAAGATTCCAGAGAGCGAAATTGAAGCCGCACCCACGATGATGGTGGAAGGCGGATTGGATTGCGTGACCGGACTGGGCAAGTATCAGGGTCGTCTGATCATTTTGCTCGACATCAGCAAGATCCTGGCGGCGCGGGAAACTGGAAGCGAGCCGGCGGCGGAAAAACCGTCAGCGGCTGGCAGTGGCAAGGCGGGCGCCAAGGGCGCATCCGCTGGGAAGTAGCAGCGGAAATTAGCGAACGAACAAACACACATGGCCACCAGCGAAATGCCCGCACTCACGGACGCGGAACTAAAACTGCTTCAGGCGCTTGTCTACCAGGAGTGCGGCATGCACTTTGACGACCGCCGCACGCCGTTCCTGCAGGATCGTCTGCAGCGCCGACTGAAAGAGTGCCATCTGGATTCGTTCTACAGCTATTACCGCTTGCTCATCAGCCAGCAGGGCAAACAGGAACTGTCGCAGCTGGTGGAAAATCTCACGGTCAACGAGACCAGCTTCTTCCGCAACAAATCGCAGCTGGAGCTGTTTCAGCACGACGTGCTCGACGGCATTCTGAAACGCAAGCAGGACCGGCGCGACTACAGCGTGCGCATCTGGAGCGCGGGATGTTCGACGGGTCAAGAACCTTACACCATGGCGATGCAGGTGGCCGACGCCATGTCGTACCACTATCTGCGCCATCCTCTGCAAGCCGAATCGCCCATGCCGAGGCCAATTGTGCCTGCGCCCTGGCGAGTGGAGATTCTGGCGAGCGATATCAACTATTCGGTGCTTCGGACAGCGCAGGAAGGCTCCTATAGCGAGCACCAGATGGCCGGCGTCGATTACGGCTACCGCTTGCGCTACTTCGATAAAGTCGGCGACCGCTATGCGGTAAAGCGAAACGTCCGAGAGTTGGTGCACTTCGACTTTCACAACTTGAAAACCGAATACCTGCCGCAGCGCAACGACATCATTTTCTGCCGTAACGTGATGATGTATTTCGACGAGGCCGAACAGAAGCGTCTGGTGGAGAAGTTTTACCGCTGTTTGAATCCCCATGGTTTTCTGTTTGTCGGCCATGCCGAGAGCCTGCTCGGGCTAACCGAGAAATTTCAAATGGTGCACCGCAACAGTGGCACTGCGTACCAGCGAGTTGAGGTGAAGATGTGAGCGTCCCCCCAGACGACAGGATGAGCGAACTGCGCCAGTTGTTTTTTGAAAGCGCAGGGGAACTCGTCCAAAAATTGAATGACGAAGGCATGCGGTTGGAGAAGTCGCCGAGCGATGCCGAGATAGCCCGCAGCCTGCGCCGGACAGTTCATACCCTGAAAGGCGACTCGGCAGCGTGTGGCTTCCGCGAACTGAGCGAACTGTGTCACGAGTTCGAGGATGTGCTGACCCTCGGCAACTCAGCGTCGGCTGGTCTGGTACCTGAAATCGCGTTGCGCGCCGCCGACGTTTTTACCGCGCTGCTGGCAGCGTACCGCAACGGCACAAAGCTCCCAAACCTTTCTTCTTTGCGCGCCGACATCGCGCGTCTCGCCCACGCGGCTCCTGACGCCAGCGAAAAAGGCGGCAAGAAAACCAAGGGCAAAAAAGCCCACGTTAAAAAAGCACCGACAAAAAAAGAGCCAGTCAAAAAGATCCGCTGGTCTGAATACGAACAACTGGCCATTGCCGCCGCCATCGCCGAGGGCGGGAGTGTTCATCACGTTCTGGTACCGATCGATCCGCAATGCGTAATGCCGATTGCCGGACGACAGATGATCCAACTGGCTCTGTCTGGCCTTGGCGAGATACTGGCTCTTTATCCCATGGAAGGCAGCGTTGAGCCCGTGACCCTGGTGGAAGCGGCTCTGGCTACGGAAAAATCGGCGGAACAGGTTCGGGCCAAGTGCAGCATTCCGACCATCTCTCAGAATGTTCGAGTCGTTCCGTTGGAAGCGTCTGCGCTGGCATTGTCCGCTTCGGCCGGTTCGGCGGCGGGATCAGCAACGAAATCGAAAGCGAAGTCCAAAGCAAAACCTGAAAGCGACTCCGGCTCCGGCTCTGACTCCGAAGACAGCCCGATTCCAGAAGAGCATCATCAGGATGCGATCGATGCCGCGGAGGTTACGGCCGATGAAACGCCCTCTGTTCCGGAACCGGCGCTCGCGACAGCGTCGACCGGGCCGGATAACGTTTTGCGGGTGGACGCGGAAAGAATCGACAGCGTACTGAACCTGGTCGGCGAGCTGATTCTCGCGAAATCGATGTTGCAGCAGGCGCTGCTCGAGTTTGGAGAGCGGTTTCCAAAGGATGTTTTGCGCGGCAAGTTTTCCGACGCCATGGCGTTCCAGGGCCGCGTGCTGAACGACCTGCAGCATTCGGTCATGAAGATCCGCATGGTACCCGTCGATCAATTGTTCCGGCGCTTCCCGCGCATCGTGAGAGACGTGGGCCGCACTTGCGGCAAAGAAGTTGACCTGACGATTCGTGGCGGACAAACCGATCTTGATAAAAGCATTCTGGATGCGATTGCCGAGCCACTCACTCACCTTGTCCGCAATGCGGTCGGCCATGGCATCGAGAGCACCGAGGAGCGCGTCCGCGCAGGCAAGCGTGCGCAGGGGACGCTTCGTCTGGGAGCATTTCACCAGGGCAACCAGGTAGTGATTGAAGTCAGTGATGACGGCCGCGGCATCGATCCGGAAAAAGTGAGGCAGCGCGCTTTGTCGCAAGGATTGATCAAACCTGAGCAAGCCGCCCGCATGACCGAGGCCGAGACGCTGGAGCTCGTTCTGCAGCCGGGATTTTCGACCGCGGAAGAGATTACGGAACTCTCGGGCCGAGGCGTCGGACTCGATGTCGTCCAGAGCGTGCTTGGACGGCTTAAGGGAACAATCCAAATTGAAACGACGCAAGGGCGCGGCACAACTTTCCGGCTACGGCTGCCGCTGACGCTCGCCATTATCCGCGCGCTGTTGTTCCGCGTGGAGGGCCGACTCTATGCCTTGCCGTTGAACGCGGTGGCGGAAATCGCGCGTACTACCGATGGGGAGATCCACCAGGTGGAGCACTATGACGTTCTGCAATTGCGCAACGATGTGTTGCCGCTGCTGCGCCTGGGCGCGAAGCTACCAAGCGGGCCGGAGTCGGCGCAACGCAAGATCTTCGTGCTGGTGATCCATAGCGGGGAGCGGAAATTTGGCCTCATCGTTGACGCACTTGAGGGCGAAGACGAGTTAGTCATCAAGGCGCTCGACGATCAGTCGATTTCGACCGATCTCGTTAGCGGCGCTTCGATTCTGGGCGATGGAAAGGTGGTGCTCATCCTGAACATGATGGCGTTGATGGAACGCTTCACGCGAGGACGGGCGGATGCCAATGCCGCGCCCATGACCGGCCTGTTGTCGGGCATCCTGCCCGCGAACCCGGTCGGGCTTCCCGCCGAAATGCGGGCACGCGGCGCAGTCGGGGGCCAGGCATGAAGAAATTGTTGAAGGTCCTGGTCGTGGACGACTCGGCATTGATGCGCAAGCTGATACCGCGGATCCTCGAACAAGACAACTCCATCGAAGTGGTGGGCACGGCGATGGACGGCCACTTTGCCCTGAAAAAGATCGAAGACCTGTCGCCGGATGTGATCACGCTCGACCTCGAAATGCCGGGTCTGAATGGAGTCGACACGCTGAAAGAAATCATGCGGCGCTGGCGGCTGCCGGTCATCGTGGTCAGTTCGCACAGCACGGCGGGCGCGTCGATCACGCTCAAGGCGCTGGCGCTCGGCGCGTTCGATTTCGTGGCCAAGCCAAAAGACGTTGCGGCGAATATGCCGGAGATTGCGCGGGAGTTGATCCGCAAGATACGGGCAGCGGCGCAGAGTGCGGGCGTGCAAGCACAGTTCTTGCCGGGAGACGCCCGTCTGGACCTGCCGCCAAAACTGCGGCCGATCGCACCGACACATATTTTTGCTCTTGGGGTTTCGACGGGCGGTCCGAATGCGCTGCAATATGTGTTTTCTCAATTGCCCGCGGATTTTTCCGGCAGCATCCTCGTCGTGCAGCATATGCCCGACGGATTCACCGAATTGTTTGCAAAAAGACTGGATGAGACTTGTCCGATCCGGGTGAAAGAGGCGCAATCGGGCGATTTGCTGCTTGCCGGACGGGCGCTGATTTGTCCCGGGAACCGGCACATGAAGGTGAAGAAGCTGCCGCTCGGCAACGTAGCGATCTTGAGCGAAGATGCTCCGGTGAATGGCCATCGTCCTTCGGTGGATGTGCTGTTCAGGAGCGTGGCGGAAGAGTTTGGACCACAAGCCATGGGCGTGTTGATGACCGGGATGGGTGAAGACGGTGCAGCCGGCCTAGGCGAGATTCGAGCCGCGGGGGGCTCCACGGTGGCCCAGAGCCAGGAAACATGCGTCGTATTTGGCATGCCAAAGGCGGCCATCGAACGTGGCTACGCCATGCGCGTCGCCGATCTTCAAGATTTACCAGAGATTTTGCAAGGGCAATGTTCGTCCGACCGGTCGCGGGGAGAAGTCCACGAGACCAAGCGGACGACTAGTGCCGGAAGTAACTAGAGTTATCTACCTAAAGTCTGTAGAACGTGTTTTAGTGATACGTGGGGAGGAGTGCCATGGAAAAGTTTGCGCCCGTAAAACGGAGCGAAGACGGACAGCCGGTTCGCTATCTGATCGTGGACGACTCCGTGTTTGCCCGCAAGAACCTGGCCCGGATGGTGGAAACCTTCGGCGGACAGGTAATCGGCGAGGCAGGCGACGGAGTATCGGCGATCAGCGAGTATGAACGGCTCACGCCCGACATCGTTCTAATGGATATCACCATGCCGCAGATGGAAGGCATCGAAGCGGCGGAGAAGATTGTCCGCGACCATCCGGCAGCACGCATCGTGATGGTGTCGTCGGTCGGATATCAGGAAAATATTGTCGCCGCTTTGCAGCGCGGCGCACGCCACTTCGTGCAGAAGCCGGTGAAGCCCGAAGTGCTCTACGAAGTCATCAAGTATGTCATGCGTGACGATGCAACAGCGCGCGGAGCGGGAGCTGGAGCTTAATTCATGCGGATGGACCTGATTCAGCCGTTTATCAACTCGGCCGACGCCGTACTGGCGCAGGGACTGCAGTCTCCGATTTCGATAGAGAACCTCAGCATGGAACAAGAGGCCTATCGGAAGAAAGGGATGGCGGCCGAAGTTTGCCTCAAGGGCGAGATTGAAGGGCGAATTATTTTCGATGTGGACCTGGAAGCCGCAGTTCAGCTCGCCAGCCGTCTGGCGGGCGTCGAGGTATCCGAGACCAACGACGAATTGGTACGGGAAGCAGTTTGCGAGCTAGCCAACCAGGTCATCGGAAACGCCGTCACCACCCTGAACGATCAGGGATTTCACTTTCACGTTTGTCCTCCAACCGTACTCACCTCCGAGCAAGGCAGCAAGAGCAGCGAAGATACCGAGGCGCTGGTCCTCGGCTTCACCACTTCCAGCGGCAACGTATTTATGAACGTGGCGTTGCAGTATCATCGCCGGGAAGCCGCGGCTGCAGCGGGATAGAGTTCTAGTGGTTAGTGGTTAGTGGTTAGTTGGCTCGCTGGGTAATCCGCAATTTCTCGAACGAATCCCAAATTCCAAAAGCTAATTGTCGTTAAGGCTTTTCGCCACAACTGTCTTTTCCCAAACTGCATACGGGAAGGCCTACCGGGAGCCGTTTACGGGCCGGCGAACAGGAAGATGGGATTCTGAGAAGGGTTTACCGCACTGGGCGGAATCGGCAGGCGCGATCCGACCGGCTCCAGCAGGCTATTGCTATAAGTGTCGTTCGAGGTGTCGATGATATTGACATTTCCTCCATCGCAGCTCGAAAGGTAAGTGCCGGAGCTATCGCCAGCGGAAGCCATCATGAAGCGGAAACGGCCATTGACACAGGCTGGAACATAGTACGGTGAGGGCGACGGGATGGTCGCGTCCGGAAAACCAGGAAGACCGATCGTCGTCTTGATGGTGTTCGACGCGGTCCATATGGAGGTGACCTGCGGAAAGATGTTTGAGCCCGTGCCCGTGGCCGCCACGGTTGTTGCGCTAAAAACTGTTGGGTTGGAGAATTGAAAACAAGTTGCCGGGCAGGCCATTGTCCCGCTCACCGTGCTCCCCACCAGAAACGTACCGTTAAATCCAATGAGTGCGGTTGGCATTCCGGCAATTGTCACGCTCACGCCGGGAGTCAGGTCGTGCCCCGAAACCAACGTGTAGGTGAATGTGGCGTTGGTTCCGTCGCCAATCACCGAGGAAATATTGATTTGGCTCGGGAGCGTGGCGTATGAGCCGATGTAGGCGCGGGTCCCGTCGGGCAGGGCGGTAGCCGCCGCCGCAATCGCGGGAACCGACGGGGCATTGGCGAGCGCAAATGCTGGAATCGGAATGGTTGCAAGAAGCGACGGAGCCGATTGCGAAATGTCGATGATCACTAGCTCCGGCGAACCCGGACTACCGCCGGCAAGATACAGACGATTGAGGTTAGGGTCGTAGGTCATCGTCGTCGCTCCGGGCACCGTCAGACCGGACGGAGTCAGCGTGTCGGGGCCCGCCGTCGAGGTGGTATCGATCCAATCCAGAGCACCGCCTTGCTCCAACACGTACACGCGCTGGTTGTCGAGACGGGGGACCAGCCAGATAGGCGGATTGGCAGTGTTGGCCGGTGAGATCACCCGGGCCGAGCGGTCTGCCGTGTTAAATCCGCTGATGGTACTGTCGCCATTGTTCGCGACATAAAGCTTGCTCTTATCGGGCGTGACGACCAACGCGATGGGATTCTTGCCGACCGGGATTATGGTCGTCAGGTTGTTGCTCAGGGTGCTGATCACACCGACCGATGGCGAAATGACGGTCGGCTGCATCGGATCCGGAGGGTAGGTCGGCATGGTCACGTAAGCGACGTTATCCGTTGGAGCGCCAGCCACGAAGTCGGATCCCGAATACGGCGGCAAAGAAATGGGGTTGCTGCTGGTGATCACCGTGCTGTTGAAGTTGAGCTTGGTAATCGAAGGACAAACGTTGTAGACCTGCTGGTTCGGTGGCGGAGGATTCGGCGGCGGAGGAGTAGGCGGATAGGTGACGTTGCAAGTGCTGGTCGGGACGGGTAACGCCGGTTGGTCCAAATTAGTCGCCGCTTGATTGACGACCAGGACGCTCGATGCAGTTAATTGCACCGCATGTACCGGGTGGACGTCGGCATCGTGGACGCTGACGTCCGAGCCACCGGAGACGTCGATCACCATGGCGCTGCCCGCCACGAAGGTTCCGTTGTCATTGATGGAGACGACGCTGTGGGCCGCCCGGGGACTGGGAAAGGTCGGTGGATTCGGAATGATAATCGGCCGGAAGGTATCTCCGCAGCCCATACAGATCACGTAAATCAACGCCACAAACGCCAGCCAGAGAAACCGCTTCATTCAAACTCCACAGAGAAAATTGATGTTGCAGAGGAACGGATATTGTATCGGGAACCGGGCCGCGAGAGAAGCGAGTGGAACATTGAGTCATTGAGGTCAGAAGCCTCAAGGCGGAGGATTGGTTGGCCGGGTGAGTTAAATTGCCGCCGGCTCAGTGATTCTTCTCATCGTCCTCGGCGGGACTTGGCGTGGCCTTCGGCGGGCATCTCGGCAACTTTGGCGGATGCAGCCGGTTTTTTTGTCTGCGCCAGGCTCTCCTTGAGGGCCGCCATCAGATCGACCACTGGAGCCAATTTCTTCGGTTGCTCCACGGCCTGCACTTCCCCGCCCTCAAGTTTCGCGGTAATCATTTTTTTCAGATTTTCCTGGAAAGTATCGTGATATTTTTCCGGATCCCACTCGCCAGCCAGAGCCTCGATCAGCTGATGCGCGACTTTAATCTCCGCGTCTTTGATCTCGACGTCGGGTGCACCGAAGGATTCGACCTCGCGTACCTCCTCGGCGTAATACATGGTGTGGAGCATCATTCCGCCTTTGTGAGGACGCAAAAAAACGGTGTATTCGCGATTGTGCATGGTTAATTTCGCGATGGCAACGTACTCGCTTTCTTCGAGCGCCTTGGTAAGCAGAGCGTAGGGACGGCGTCCAGCCTCTTCGGGGACCATGTAATAGGAGGACTCAAAATAAACGGGATCGACTTCGCTGGTCTTCACGAATTCGAGGATCTCCATGGTCTTAGCGGTCTTGGGCTCGATCTTTTTGATTTCTTCGGGATCGATGATGATGTATTCGTCCTTGCGGTATTCGTAGCCTTTGACGATGTCGCTACGCTCGAGGACCTGGTTATCGGCCGGGCAAATGAGTTGCTGCTTCACACGATGGTGGTCGGTGCGGTGCAACTGATTGAATGAGATGCCGCTGCTACGCGCGCCCGAAAACAGGCGCACCGGCATCGAGATTAATCCGAAGGTTAGATAGCCAGACCAGACCGAAGCCGCCATAGATTCACCTTAGAGTAGCCGGAATCGATGAAATCCCGAAGTTCAGATGCACGAACCGAGCCGAGCGAACAAAAGTGTAGCGTAAATGAGGCAGTTTCGCTCTCGCCAGATTACCGGCGAATCCAAAGGCCAAGCACTACCTGGCGCGGTTGGTTGCTGCACGATACCGAATATAGTGTTAACGGACACGGATCGGCTCTCTGCTCTCAGCGGTCAGATCTCAGCTTTGTGACATGAGATTCTACTGATACTGACGGGCTATAGCTGAAGGCTGCCAAACGATGCTGCACTCATTTCTACCCTACGGCTGGGCCACCACGCCGGCGCATCTGGCGGTTGCCGCGGGATTGACGCTCGTTTTTACGGTGCTGGCTCGGGCTTTGCGAGGGGTTAATCTGCCGGGCGCGCTCGCGGGCGGAGGGTCGTGTTTTTTGCTTTTTGCCGGTGCGGGTCCGGCGGCCTTTGCCTCGCTCGGAGCCCTGTTTCTGATGACCTGGATCGCGACTCGCCAGGGATATCAGCGCAAGCTGGCGCTCGGCGTCGCCGAGCGCCGAGAAGGACGGGGTGCGTGGCAGGTTCTGGCCAATCTGGCCGTCTCGGCGGGCGCCTCGGTTCTTTTTGGCGCGACAGGAAATCGCATATGGCTGGCCGCGGTTGCCGCGGCGTTGTCCGAGGCCGCGTGCGACACGGTCGCCAGCGAAATCGGACAATCCCGGGGCACCCAGGCATTCCTGATCACAACCTGGGAACGAGTCCCAGCGGGCGTGGACGGCGGCATTACTCTGATCGGCAGCTTCACTGGACTGGCAGCCGGCGGGGTCATCGGGATTGTGGCTGCGGGTGGAGGAATGATTCGTTGGCCAGAGCTCTGGATTCCGGTGGCTGCAGGATTCGCGGGAATGCTCATCGACAGCCTGCTCGGAGCGACGGTGCAACGCCGCGGGTGGGTCAGCAATCAAGCGGTAAATTTTGTAGCGACCCTCGCGGCGGCGGCACTGGCCTATGCGGTCATGCGTTAGGTTCTCTGCTTGACGCGGTCGAGGAGCATGAAGACGAACACACCCAACACCGCATTGGCCAGGCACGACAGGAGTTCGTGGGGCCAGCTTCTCGCCATCCGGAGGCCGATCAGGCCGCGGGCAGTTATGAAGTAGACGACCTCATGCACTCCGTAGAAAAAGATCGTGAGCAGGAAGCGGGCGCCTGCGTTTTCAACGTCGAGCTTGATGCCGAGCGAGGACGCGCCAAATCCCACGACCGTCTTCGCGATTCCAAACAGGCCGATGGGCTGATGCATCAGAGCATCCTGCATGATGCCGATCACGCTGCCGGTCACCAAGCCGGCCAAGGGGTTGCGCCGCGCGGTCGCAAAACCGATGGTGACGAGCAAGGGCAGGTCGAAGATCAGGAAAAAGGGAAACTTCAGCGGCAGCCATACCTGCAAAAATAGAGCGGCAAGCGGAATGAGCACGGTCGCCGAAATGCTGAACCGGTAAACCTCAACCTGCTCTCCAGATGTGTAAGTGATGGCCACGTTAGTGAGGGGCATCCTCGACTGGTTGTGAATCAGGCGGAGGCTGAGGCTTGCCTTCGGTCACGGCCTTGACCGGTTTTGTTAGAGGTTTCGTCGTGTCGGAAGCCGTCGCCTGGGTTACTGAGGGGGTGAGAGTTTGTTCTGTCGACGTGCCGGTCGAAACAGGCTTCGGCTTTCCATCGGTAGCTGTTACCTTGACAGTCTTTACCGAAAGATTGGCCCGGGGATTCGATTGAGAATTCGATGGACTCGCCAGCTTGGCAGTCACAGGCGCTTTGTCGGTTGGCTCCGGTTTTACCGGCACAGAAGGCAAGCGTTCAGCCAGAATATCGACGGCGCGCGCGGCACCTGTTTGATCGGGCGCGGCCTGCCTTTCGTCGATCTTTGTTACCACCAGCACTTCTTCGAGCTTGCTCAGATCGGCCGCGGGGCGGACGTGAATGTTCAGAAAAAGCTCGCTGCCCTGCGAAACATTGGTGACTTTGCCGATCAGCAGACCCTTGGGGAAAATCCCATCGCCGCCGCTGGTGAGTACCTGCTCGCCAGCGGGCACGGTTTCGTCGCTCATCACTTTTTCCAGCTGCACTTCGCCCGCCGGGGTTCCATGCAGGATGCCTTGCAGACGGGTCTTGTCCAGGAGCGCGCCGACACCGCTGGTCTGATCATTGATTAAGAGCACGACCGAAGTCGAGCGATACACACGCAGCACTTTGCCCACAATTCCATCGGCGGTGATCACTGCCATGTCGGGCTTAATGCCATCTTTCTCGCCCTTATCGATATAAACCGAGCGCGACAATTCGCTGCCGCTGGAACCAATCACCTGGGCGGCCATAGTCTGCGAGATGAATTGTTCTTTGAAGGAAAGCAGTGCCTGCAAGCGGCGCGCCTGATCGGCGTCCTGACTGATGCGGACCTGCTCCAGATTCATGCGTTCGATCTCGGCTTTGAGGGCGCGATTTTCGGCGCGGACTCCCCGGAGATAGAAATAGTTGTGCCAGACGTTGCTGGTTGAGGTCCGCGCCCAGGAGAGGACTTCTTCGAGAGGAGTAACCGCTCCAACCGCCCAGATACGGATCAGGCGCGTCGGTTCGTTGTCGGTCGTGCGGCGGACCTGCACGGCCAGGCCAAGCACCTGCGCGAAGAGCACGCCGACGAGCACGATCAGATTGCGGTAGCGTCCGAGGACATCCATAGAATCAGTGGTCGGTGGTTAGCGGTTAGTGGTTAGAAAAACCGTTGGATACCGACCACCAGCACTAACCACTAACCACTGATTTTTACTCGATTGAAATCTTCCGCAGCAGCTTGAAGTCCGAGAGCATTTTGCCGGTACCGAGCACGACGCTGCACAGCGGATCGTCGGCAATCGAGACCGGCAATCCGGTTTCTTCGCGGATGCGCTTGTCCAGGTTCTTGATCAGCGCGCCGCCGCCGGTCAGCACGATCCCGCGGTCGCTGATATCGGCGGAAAGTTCGGGAGGTGTCCGCTCGAGCGCGACGCGGATCGCATTCATGATGGTTGAAACGCATTCGCTAAGCGACTCGCGGATTTCGCTGTCGTCGACCGTGATCGTCTTCGGCACGCCCTCGATCAGGTTGCGACCCTTGATTTCCATGGTCAGCGGCTTGTCGAGCGGGTAGGCGGAGCCGATTTCCATTTTGATTTGTTCTGCCGTGCGCTCGCCGACCAGCAAGTTATATTTCCGCTTGAGGTAGTTCATGATGGCCTCGTCCATCTGATTGCCGGCCATGCGCACAGAACGTGAATAGACAATGCCGCTGAGGGAAATGACTGCGATGTCAGTCGTGCCGCCGCCGATGTCGACGACCATGTTGCCGCTGGGCTCTGTAATCGGCAAACCGGCGCCGATGGCCGCGACCATGGCTTGTTCGACGAGGTGCACTTCACTCGCCTTGGCGCGATAGGCGGAATCCATAACCGCGCGCTTTTCCACCTGCGTGATTTCCGAGGGTACGCCGATTACGATCCGGGGATGCACCAGCATCTTGCGGTTGTGCGCCTTCTGAATGAAGTAGTTCAACATCTTTTCGGTGACTTTGAAATCGGCGATCACGCCGTCTTTCATGGGCTTGATGGCGACGATGTTGCCAGGCGTGCGCCCCAACATTTCTTTCGCTTCTTTGCCAACCGCTTCGACTTCGTTGGTGTTCTTGTTCAACGCGACGATGGAAGGCTCGTTGACGACAATGCCTTTGCCGCGCGCATACACCAGCGTGTTCGCCGTCCCGAGGTCGATGGCGAGATCGCTCGAAAACATGCTGAACAGCGAACGCAGATTGTGCGAACGCGATGAGCCGTTACTATAACCATTGTTTGACATGTGAAACTTCTCTCTCCCGGGAGTTCGTCCTGGAACCTGGGCTCGTTACGCTTCCCGTACCCACCGCTCTCCGCTGTTTTCTTTTATTCTACTTGGATGTTCGGCAGAACAGGTTGTCAACTGGTTACCCGTTTGTTCCCGCGCTGATCTGAACCCCAATCGAACTCTTACTGAATCACAACTTTTTCCTGGTGCGTATTGACTCCGCCTTTGGAGTTTTGCGCCGTCACCGTGATCAGGTTTTCTCCGTTCGGTAGCGGCGGCGTGAAGTAGTGGAACGTGCCGTCGTCGCTGACGAGCGCCACTTCCCTGCCATTCACCATGACGCGCGCACCCGACTCGGTTTTGCCCGTCACTTCGATCACGTGTCCGTGCTGCACGAAGGGATCGAGATCGAGCGACAGGTCAATTTTTTCCTGGGCTTTGACCACAATGGTAAAGCGATTTTTTTCGCTCTCCACCGACTCCTTGCCCGTCGCATCAAAGGATTGGATAGACCAATAGTACGCGCCGACGGGAAGCCCCGTCACGACCACACTCGGCGTTTCCACCTTACGGTCGAGAAGCAGGGACGAAAAATAAGGGTTGTGCGAGATTCGCAGCCGGTACCCGGCGGCGTTGGTCATTGGCGACCAAGCAAATTCGACTTCTTTCGCTTTCTCCCCGGGATTGATAAAGACGGGCATCATGTTGCCCGGCGTCATGGGCACTGGAGGGCCAATCTCTGTAGCCTTGGCCATGGTCTTCGAATCGCTTTGGAAACTGACCTTTTCCCATGTCGCCAGGTGAGCCACTTCTCCATTGCGTTCGACGTCGCCGCTGCCCTTCTTAACCAGGATCTCGTGCTGGTTGTCCTTAGGATCGTTATGCACCATCGCCGACGAATCGGGAGCGAGCGAAGCCTTTGCGCCCGCGACGATCACCTGCGACTTGGATCCCTGCACATAGGTCGCGGTGGTGAGATCGACCGTTCCGGTGGTGACCGCGACGGATACGCTGGTCTGCTGTTGATCGTTGGCGGAGTTCTCTTCGATGACGATCAGCGAATCTTGTTTCACGGTGTAGTTGGTGCCGTCGTTGAAAACAATTTTCGCCATGCCTTCGGCGCCGGTCTGCACGACGTCGCCTTTTTCAAGCGGCACGTTGTAGTTGGCGTTGATCCAACTATTACTGTTGCCTTTTCTGACCCGAACGGTACCGTCGAGGGCGGTGAAATTTGCTTGTTGCGCGACTGCCGGAGACGGGGCTTTAAGCGGAGGTGCGAGGCCAGCCACTTTTTCTAGCAATCCCGCTGAGAGCGAACCGGCCGCCTTTACCGTAGAGTCGGTGAATTTCGGAAACGCCATGTGCATGAGGAAACCGAAAATCGCCAACACGCCGAGCGCCGCCAAAATTACGCTGCGATAGGTGACGGTCTTCCACGCGACGTAAACTCCGGGCTTGTTGTTATTCGACACGAATGCGTGCCTGCCTCATCATAAAGTTGAGAGATTGCTGGATTTCGATCTCGCTGTGATCATCATATGCCCGGTGGGACATGTCTGAAACGGGGGTCATTGGGGCAAACGGTTACGAAAGTGACCGCCGGGGTCAGCCGTTGAATCGGCGGCAGGACGTAGCGGCTGGCTTGCCCGACATCCCCCCGGTTGTTAGCATAGAAGTTCTGCACTTTTCCTCCGGAGGCTCACCTATGGCGACCGATACGATGATTAAACCCAGCACCACTGGCGGCACGACGAAAACCAGAGTTTTCAAGAACTTTATCGACGGCGAGTGGGTCGAATCCCAGAGCGGAGAGACTTTCGAAGACCGCAATCCGGCCGACACGCGCGAAGTCGTCGCCATCTTCCAGCGGTCAAACAAAGCGGACGTTGACGCCGCCGTCGATGCCGCCAAGCGGGCGTTTGCCAAGTGGCGCCTGGTTCCTGCGCCGCGCCGCGCCGAGATGGTTTTCCGCGCCGCCGAGATTCTGATCGAGCGCAAAGAAGAGCACGCGCGCGATATGACTCGCGAAATGGGAAAGGTGCTGAAAGAAACCCGCGGTGACGTGCAGGAAGCGATTGACGCCGCCTACTACAACGCCGGCGAAGGACGACGTCTGTTTGGCCCAACTGTGCCCTCGGAGCTGCCCAACAAATTCGCCATGGCTGTTCGCCAGCCGATCGGCGTCTGCGGCATGATCACGCCATGGAATTTTCCGATGGCCATCTCCTCGTGGAAATTGTTGCCCGCGATCGTCTGCGGCAACACGTGCGTCATCAAGCCCGCGCAGGACACTCCGCTCTCGACGTTCAATCTGGTGCAAGCGTTGACGGACGCCGGTGTGCCGCCAGGCGTCATCAACGTCATTGCCGGCTACGGCCCCGAAGCCGGAGCACCTCTGACCGAGCACGCCTCGGTGCGCGCCGTTTCTTTCACCGGTTCGTCAGCGGTTGGCAGGACCATCGGCACGACGGCAGCCAAGAGTTTCAAGCCTTGCTCGCTCGAACTCGGCGGCAAGAATCCGATGATCGTGCTCGATGACGCCAATCTTGAGCTCGCCGTTGAAGGCGGCCTCTGGGGTGCGTTCGGGACGACTGGACAGCGCTGCACCGCGACCAGCCGCATCATCGTGCAGAAGGGCGTGTACCGTAAATTTATCGATCACTTCGTCACGCGAGCCAAGACCATTAAAGTCGGCAACGGACTCGACGAAACCATCGAGATGGGTCCGGCCGTCAACGAGAAACAACTCGGCACCGATCTGAGCTACATCGAGATCGGCAAGAACGAAGGCGCCAAACTGGTCAGCGGAGGCAACCGACTGGACAAGGGCGATCTTCAGTACGGCTGGTTTATCGAGCCGACGGTTTTTATCGACGTCGATCCGAAGATGCGCATCGCGCAGGAAGAAATCTTTGGGCCAGTAGTTTCGATCATTCCGTGCGACGATCTCGAAGATGCGATCGGCATCGCCAACAACATCGAATACGGCCTATCGTCTTCGGTTTACACCAAAGATGTGAACAAGGCGTTCGCGGCGGTGCGCGATCTCGAGACCGGCATCACCTACATCAACGCGCCGACAATCGGTGCAGAAGTTCACCTGCCCTTCGGCGGCACCAAGGCCACCGGCAACGGCCATCGCGAAGGCGGGATTGGCGCGATTGACTTCTATTCCGAGTGGAAAGCTGTGTACGTGGATTACTCGGATACGCTGCAGAAAGCACAGATCGATCGGGGAGAGTAAGGAAGCACTCAGCCGTCAGCAGAAGCGCCAGACTGACGGCTGATTTGCATCGGAGACCTATATGTCTGTCACTCAAACCCGAGATATCGTTCCCGCCGCCCGGCTCGAGAATGTTCGCTACGCCATCCGCGACCTGGCCTGCGTTGCCGATGAGGTCGCGAAGCAGGGACACAAGATTTTGCCGCTCAATATCGGCGATCCGCTCAACTTCGATTTTCAGACTCCCGCGCATCTGATCGAAGCGGTCTATGCGGCCATGCGAGATGGGAAGAACGGATACTCGCCGTCTTCCGGCGTCCCGCAGGCGCTGGAAGCAATTCGCGGCGAGGCGGCGCGCAAAGGGATCTCCACCATTCAGGATGTCTTTGTCACCTCGGGTGTCAGCGAGACAGTGGACATCTGTTTGAGCGCGCTGCTCAATCCCGGCGATAACCTGCTGACGCCGTGCCCTGATTATCCGCTCTACTCCGCGGTTCTGGCGAAGATCGAAATTGGACTGAACGCTTACTACTTGAAAGAAGAGGACGGATGGCAACCCGATCTCGACGACATCAAGAGGAAAATCACGCCGCGGACGCGTGGGATCGTTTTGATCAATCCCAACAATCCCACGGGATCGGTCTGCACGCGCAAGATGCTCGAGGAGATTGCGGAGCTCGCGCGCCGGCATAACCTGATCATTTTCGCCGACGAAATTTACGACAAACTCATCATCGATGACGACCGTCATGTGGCGATGGCCGCGGTCGCGCCAGACGTCCCGGTCATCACGTTCGGCGGGCTGTCAAAAAACTACCTCGCCCCGGGATGGCGGATTGGATGGGGCATTGCGAGCGGCGAGGCTTCCGTCATCAAACCGTACCTGGAAGGTGTGAACAAGCTATTGCGGGCTCGCTTGTGCGCCAATCATCCGGAACAATATGCCATCAAGCCCGCACTTGAAGGCCCGCAGGACCACCTGGTCGAAGTGAAGCACAAGCTGCGAAGTCGACGCGATCTGACGATGAAGTGGTGTGCAGAAACTCCACGTGTGAGCTGTGTTACGCCGCAGGGGGCGTTCTATGCGTACCCGAGCGTCGACATCCCAGAAGGCGATGATGTATTCGTCACCGAGCTCATTCGCCAGAAATATGTAACGGTCGTGCACGGCTCCGGATTTGGGCAACGTCCAGGGACGAAGCACTTCCGCATCGTTTTCCTACCCGACGAAAAAACGCTGACCGCAGCATACGCAGCGATCGGCGACTTCATGCGTGAGCGCAACCCTTAGGCTCAGGCGCGCCTTTCAGAAGCCATATGGCTAACCACCTGTACGCTCTGCTCGTGGAACTTTCGTAACTCTACACAGGCGTGGTGTGTTTCCTATACTGAGTGCGATACCAGTCGGGGATAAAACCACCCATGCGCCGAACGATTCTATCCGCAGTTGTGTTGCTGCTCTCGACCCTGTCGTTTGGCCAGAGCACTTCGCCAGAAGCTCTTTACGAACGCGGCATGGACGCGATCACTGGCGTCGGGCCGACACGAAATGACACCGCGGGTATGGACTACTTTCGCCGTTCGTCCGAGCTTGGGTACGGACCCGCTCAAATCGCGCTTGGCTACTACTACGAGACTGGCACTATGGCCGACCGCGATCCGGCCCGTGCGGTGGACCTGTATCGCAAAGCCGCTCAACAGGGCGACCCGCTGGCCGGTTGGCTAGCCGGACGAATCTATTTTCTTGGCAGCATGGGCTCGAGGGATCTCGACCAGGCACAGAAATTTCTGAAGATCGCAGCCGAACAAAACAGCGCCTATGGCGCCTACTACCTGGGACGATTGATGGCCGATCGCGATTTCACCAAGGCGCCACGCCTCTATAAGATCGGCGCCGATCAAGGGCTTCCGCAGGCTCAATATTTTTATGCCAAGACTTTGAAGGAAGGCCGCGGTATCGCACAGGACCGATTCACCGCATACATCTGGTTCACCATCGCGCTCGATGCCGGATATTCCATTGCCGGCGCTGACCTCAATGAAATCGATCGCGGCGGCTTTCTCACCAGCGATCAAACAAACGACGCGAAAGCAAAAGCTCGCGACCTAGAGCAAGTTGTGATTCGCGCCGTGACGGCGCGCGGTTGTTCGGGTTGGGAAGGCGAGTTCGACGAATACCCCACACCGCCTCCTCCGAAACTACAGCGCTTCTGCCACTAGATTGGTGAGCGCCACAGCACTCACCGTTAGCGCTACACCATTTCCGTGCCCCACAAATCGTGCAGGTGCACGATCCCTAGCAATCGCCGATCACCCTCGACGACCGCCAGCGAGGTAATCTTGGTGTCCTCCATGCGCGCCAGCGCAGTCGCGGCAAATTCCTGCGCGCCAATCGTTTTTGGATCACGCGTCATGCAGTCTTCGGCTGTCAGGTCGAGCGTGTCTTTGCCACGCTGCTGCAGCAGCCGCCGCAGATCGCCATCGCTGATGACTCCAAGCAAGCGGTCGCCGTCGACGACCGCCGTGATGCCGAGTTTCTTGCGTGACATTTCGTAGATCACGTCCGGCATCTTCGTCTTCGCGGTCACTCGTGGAACTGTATCCCCGGAGTGCATCAAAGATTCCACCCGCGCCAGTCGCTTGCCGAGCTTTCCTCCGGGATGCAGGTTGGCAAAATCTTCTTCCTTGAAGCCGCGTTTTTCCGAAAGCGCGACAGCCAACGCGTCCCCGAGCGCGAGCATCGTGGTGGTCGAAGCCGTCGGGGCGAGGCCCAGCGAACAGGCTTCTTCGGAAATCGAACAGTCGAGCGCGACGTCAGCGGCTGACGTCAGAGTGGAAGGACGTTTGGAACCGGGAGCGCCGGTCGTCTGATCGCAAGTCATGGCGATCAGCGGCACCTGGAGCCGCTTGATCGTAGCCATCAACTGCAAGATCTCCTCGGTCTCGCCACTTGCCGAGAGCGCCAGCACAACGTCGCCGCGCACTATCACTCCAAGATCGCCATGCAAGGCGTCCACGGGATGGAGATAGAGGGCGGGCGATCCCGTGGAACTTAGAGTTGCCGCGATCTTGCGGGCAATGAGGCCGCTTTTGCCCATCCCGGTGACCACGACGCGCCCCTGACAGCGCAAAAGAAGTTCAAGCGCCCGGTCGAAATCGGCGGCCATCGCACCCGCCAGCCGGTTCGCCAACGCCCGCAGTGCTTCCGCTTCGACACGCACGACGCGTTCGCCAATATGTTCCATGAAGGGGGAATGGTAGCAGAGGAACGAGTCATCGGGCGGGTGAACGGTCGGAACGCGCAGGAACAAAAGGTTTTAAGGCACCGATGACCCGGTCATCCAATGGCTCGATCGATGGCTCGATATTTTCTCTGCATCATTTTCCATGAATCTTAGTCGTTATAACGATCATCTCTATGGCAGGAGGATTTACCATGACCACAGCTAGCCCGGTAGCCAGTGCACCCGCGGTAAGCACCAAAGAAAACACCACGACCACCAACTGGAACATTGATCCCGTTCACTCCAGCGCTCAGTTCAAGGTCAAACACATGATGATCTCGAACGTGAAGGGCGAATTTACCGCCGTCACTGGCACTTTGAGTCTCGACGAAAAAGACATCACGAAATCCCGTGTTGAGGCCTCGATCGACGTCACGACCATCAACACCCGGGAGGCACAGCGCGACGCGCACTTAAAAAGCGCCGACTTCCTCGACGTAGAAAAGTTCCCCGCTATCAGCTTCAAATCGACACGCGTCACAAAAACCGGTGACGGTGAATTGTCCGTCACGGGCGACCTGACGCTTCATGGCGTGACCCGCAGTGTCGTATTCGAAGTCGAAGGAATGAGCACTCCGACAAAAGACCCATGGGGGAACACGCGCATCGGACTTTCAGCCACCACGCGCATCACCCGTAAGGACTTCGGCCTGACGTGGAACGCGGCGCTTGAAACTGGCGGCATTCTCGTCGGCGAAGAAGTGACCATCACGTTGGATGTTCAGTTCGTCAAAGCCTAAGCTTGCCTCTGAGATCTCGGCGAGGCTTCGGCGGGGGTAAAGGCGGTTGAATAAAAGAGGAACAAAGGCGGAAATCATGGGGTATTCATCGGTCCCTGTCACTGATCGCTCAAAGATCGGAACGCATCCGGCGGCAATACAAGCGGAGCCGTATCGCTTGCCCGCGGCGGCGCACATAGGACGAGTGCGCCTCGCGGTATCCGATCTTGAGCGGTCTGTCGATTTCTATAGCCAAGTGATCGGCCTCGCCGTCCTCAACCCTGGCACTCGCGAGGTACGTCTAGCGCAGTTGGGGGCGCACGGTGGCAAGACCGTCCTGCTCGAACTCGTAGAAATTCCGGGTGTGTGCGGACTCGGCCAAGCCAAGCGGCTCGGCTTGTACCACACTGCGTTTCTATTGCCCACTCGCGAAGCGCTCGGCAGTTTTGTCAGACATTTGGTCCGCCGTGGCACGCCCTTTGCAGCGGCCGATCATCTAGTCAGCGAAGCACTCTATTTGACCGATCCCGACGGACTCGAGGTCGAGGTCTATGCCGACCGCCCTCGCGAGCAGTGGACACGTCACGGCAGCGAGATCGACTTGACGACCAAGCCACTTCGCTTCAATCAGCTTGTGGCAGCCGCGGAAAATAGTTGGACCGGTGCGCCCGCCAATACCACCGTAGGCCACGTTCACTTCTATGTAGGCGATCTTGCGGCGGCCGAAAGCTTCTATCACGCTGCGCTCGGACTCGACGTCGTGACCCGGCGATTTCCCGGCGCGTTGTTCACTTCCGCCGGAGGCTATCACCACCACGTCGGACTCAACACCTGGGCCGCCGGCTCGTCTCCGGCGTCAAGCTATGAACCCCGTCTGCTGTTTTGGGAGCTTGTTCTGCCAAACGAAGCGGAGATCGAACGCGTGAGGAAGAACACGATCGAAGCAGGCTATTCACCAACGACGACTCAGTTGGCAAGCCCGGCCTTTGAAGATCCCTGGGGTATCACGGTCGCGCTTGTAGCAAGTGACGTCGAAATTGGATGACCCGATCCGTTTAGAAGTGGTCGTCGACGGCATGGCCTGGATGTTCGAGGGCTCGGGCCTGGATGGCGCGATCCCAAGGGCCACCTTGCCAATTGTCTTTGTGGCGTTCGGAGTGGATCCAGGGCGGCAATGTCATCAGTAGCCTGCGACTGAGAGCGTGGAGATACGGTTCGTAGACCATTCGCAGATCGGCGAGCCGTTCCCATGTGTCAGGCTTATCGCTCACGGTGACGCCGCGCCAGGCCAGTTCCGTTTTCACCCGATTTTGATCCGCTTCCGAGAGGCGGTCCGCGTCATGCGGGCTGTATTGTGCGTTCACCACCTGCGCGAGATCGACCGCAGCGTGGCGCGCCATCGAAAATGTGAGCTTGGCCTGATCTGGATGAATACCCTCCACACCGGTCATGACGAGCGAGGTTACATCGAGCATCACGGTTAACGCGGCTAACCACGATTGATTGCCATGCTGCGAGCGGAAATAACCGAGCACCGGATAAGAAATCTGGCTGGCCAGCAGATCGGCGGACCAGCGCTCCCAGTCGCGAAAAATTCCGTCTAGAACTTTTTGATCGGGACAGCAGCCGAGCCGACCCAGGAACTCGACAGCGGTTGGGGGCGAACCGGCGCGCGCATCGAGCAGAGAAATCTCCACTTCGCGAGTGGCAAACGAACCATAAATCACCGGCAAATATCCCACCACGACGCCGAGAAACGCGAAGCCCATGCCCGCTTCCATCACCGAGAGCGCACGGGCGGCGGGGTTGTTGGGTGTGATATCTCCATAGCCGAGGGTGAAGAAAGTCTCGCCGCTTAGATAAAGAATTTTTCCGAAGGTAATTTTTTCGGTACCGAACGATACGTGTTCGCCCAGCCCATATTGCATCAGTCCAAAACCAAAAATCAGGGCCGCCGCCCAAAAGCCCAGCAGGACGATCAGCGAGAGCGGACCATAGTAGGCGAGGAACCCTTCGCGCCGATTTGTGGACTCGATATGCCGCCCAACTCCGGTCCAGAAGCGCCAGGTTTTCTTGTAGAACAGGGAGGCGATGCGAAAAGTGCGTTTGATGCGGCGCGGCAAGACGACGGTCTCAAACGCATCCATGAGGATGAGGAAGATAAGGATTGCGCCGGCGATCGAGGCCCACCAATTCATAACGATGAAATTCAGATGACGCCGGAATGGTAGCAGATTCAGAGATCGACCTTGGAACGAACATGGGAACGAACATAGGAATGAACACAGGAACAAACGAGGAAATGAGCGAAAAATGAACGACAGCGCGGTCTTACAGTTCTCCTGTAAACTAGCCGCGATGAGACTCCCCCGCATGCTGTGGGCTGCGCTACTATTGCTGCCGATCGTGACCTGGTCCACGCCAGCCGCGATGGCGTCGGCCTATAACGCCCGTCCCAAACTTGTAGTAGTCATCGTGATCGACCAGTTTCGCGCCGACTATCTTGAACGCTATCGTGATCAGTTCGGTGACAGTGGCTTCCGCCTTTTCACGGATCGTGGAGCCTATTTCACCGACTGCAATTACGACTATGCCAACACGCGCACGGCCCCTGGGCATGCAACTCTGTTGACGGGAAGCTATACCAGCGGCCATGGGATCGTGGCCAACGAATGGTGGGACCCGCTGAAAAAGAAGCGCGTCACCTCAGTTGAGGACGACACGACGACGCTGTTTGGCCCGAATCATGGCAGCCCCGGAGCGTCTCCGCGCAACCTGATGAGCGACACGCTAGGGGACGAATTAAAGCTGGCTACCGGAGGCAAGGCGCGGGTCTTCGCGGTTTCCTTGAAAGACCGGGCCGCGGTACTGCCAGCAGGATTTTCGGGTGACGCCGCCTACTGGATCGATCCGAAATCCGGTGACTGGATCACGTCGACGTACTATTTTTCGCAGCTGCCCGAGTGGGTGGTTAACTTCAACAGCAACCGACGAGTGGACAAATACTGGAATAAAGAATGGAAAGACCGCGACGGGATGACGCTCGGGTCAACTGCTCCGCGCAACGGCAAAGATGGAAAGCCAGCGGGATTTTATGAGGTCGTCGGATCGACTCCATTCGCCAACGACTACGAGTTCGAGTTTGCCAAAGAACTGGTCTTGTACGAGAAACTTGGAGCGGGCGCGGCCACGGACTTGCTCGTGATCAGCCTCTCGGCCAACGACATTCTCGGACATCAGGTCGGCCCCGACTCTCCGCAGATGCGCGGAATGGCGCTGGAACTCGATCGCAGTCTGGCCGAGTTCTTTACTTTTCTCGGACATCAAATCGGGATGGCCAACGTCTGGATGGCGTTATCAGCCGATCACGGCGTGGCGCCGTTGCCAGAGGTTGCCAAGGCACTGCATCTGCCTGCGGCTGGCATCGACACGAAGTCACTGCGAGAACAGATCAACGCCGCGCTCTCGAAAAAATATTCCAAGAAAGCCGACTACGTGCTCGATCTTGACTTTCCGAACGCGTGGCTGAGCGAAGAGGCTTTCTCAGGGCATAGAGAATCCGACGCCGAAGCGGATACCGGTGAGGCCATGAAACAGGCGGGATGGACCGCCTACTTCACGAAGTCACAACTGGCGCGCGGCGAAACTCCAGCCACAGAACTCGGCCGCCGCTACGCTCATAGCTATTCTCCCGAAGGAGGATGGTATGTGCTCGGAGTGCCTCGTCCCTTTCAAGTCGGAATCACGAAGGGTACCGATCACGCGACGCCTTTCTCGTACGATACCCATGTGCCGCTCGCATTTTATGGTCTCGCCTTTCAGCCCGGAACCTACCGGACGCACGCCGAACCCGTGGATCTGGCAGTGACCTTCGCGTCGTTGCTTGGCATTAACGCTCCGGCGCAAGCCACGGGACGAGTATTGACGGAAGCGTTGCAGGCGGCCCATCGCCCGGGTGCTCAGCCAACGTCTTCATCACCCGCACCGATGCTTTCGCCGTCACCGTCATTGTCGCCACAGCCATTGACGCCTCCCGCAGGAGCTGCACAATGACGCCCATCAGCCCTCCTGATTTGAGTGTCAGCTTCGCGGGCATCGAGCTGAAAAATCCGATCATCGCGGCATCGGGCACGTTCGGCTACGGAGTGGAATTTGAAGACATCGTGCATCTGGACCGGCTCGGCGCGTTGGTCGTGAAAGGGCTGTCGAAAGAGCCGATGACGGGGAATCCGCCGCCGCGTTTGTTCGAAACGGCGGCGGGAATGCTCAATGCCATAGGGCTGCAAAATATCGGCGCGGCGGCGTTTCTCACCGAAAAACTACCCGCGCTGCGCGAAAAGAAGAACGTGATGGTCTTTGCCAACGTGTTCGGCTATAACCGCGCCGATTACGAGGAGACGATCGAGGTTCTCAATCAAGGCGAAGGCATTGCCGCCTACGAAATCAACGTTTCCTGCCCGAACACAGCAAGTGGAGGCATCCACTTCGGCAGCGATCCGCACCTGCTGGACGAAGTCGTACGGAAAGCGAAGCACGCAGCGACGCGGCCGATCATCGTCAAGCTCTCGCCGAACGTGACGTCGATAGCGCAAATGGCCTATGTGGCGCAGGAAGCGGGCGCAGACGCAATTTCCCTGGTGAATACATTTGTCGCCATGGCAATCGATGCGGAGACACGGCGTCCCAGAATCGCCAACATCACGGCAGGTCTCTCAGGCCCCGCGATCAAGCCGATCGCGCTCCGTATGGTCTACGACGCAGCGCATGCGGTGAAAATTCCAGTCATTGGCATGGGAGGAATCAGCACTCCGGCGGACGTCGTTGAGTTCATGCTGGCGGGAGCGAGCGCGGTGCAAGTGGGCACAGCAAGTTACTTTGACCCGGTGGCGACGGAGACGCTGGTCGAGGAACTGACTGATTATTGCCGCGAACGCCGGATCGAACGACTCAGCGATTTGACGGGCGGGATGCTTACGGACTGAAATGCCTCGCCCGCAGCGTCACAGACTCCACTGCACGAAAATCCACGAGCTAGACGTCATGGCATAGCAAAATCGAGCTATTCCGCTCCGCTTGTTAGAAGCTGAACCGTGCCTGGAGTTCCAGTACGCGTCCTGCGAGTCCTGCTGTTGCCGTGCCGAACTGCTGATTCACGTTTGGAACGCCGGGACTGCTGTTCCCAAAGCTGACGGTTGTGGAGTTGGATCCAAAGCCGAAGGGCGCGAGATTGAGCTTGTTGAAAACATTATAGGCAGTCATGCGGAGTTGGATTTTGGCACCTTCTCCTACGAACCTCATTCTGGGCAAGCCAAACTCCTTCAAGAGACTGATGTCGATGTCCTGATAGCGTGGTCCACGGAAAGTGTTGCGTCCGATTCCGGGGGGGGCAGGCAGGCAGGGAGTTCCGCACGTCGTTTGCAGGTTGAAGTAAGGATTGAGACCAGTGGCAACAGCTGGAAAATTCCCGGACGTCGGGGGCAGAAATGCCGAGGTATCGTAATTTTGACCTGCACCGCCATTATATCCGGTCGGCCGATTGGGACAAATTGTGTTGAATCCAATTACCGGGCAAACATCGTCGGAGACGGGGGTCCAAGGGAATCCGGAATGAAACTGATAGATTCCGTTGAGTTCCCAACCGCCGACAACTTTGCCCAAGAAATCGGTCCGGGTACGAAGAATCGGCAAATCCCACACTGCATAGGCTCGGAAATTGTGGGTGGCATCGTAGTCCGAAGGGCCGCGTTCAGTGTGATCGTCGATCGGGTAGGTTTGGTTCGTGACGAAGCCGGGGCCTTCCGCCGATAGCTGGTCGATCGACTTGCTATAGGTGTATTGGACGTTGGCCGAGAGTCCGTGGTGGAAACGATGTTCAAACTGAGTGGTCAGTGCATTGAAATCGGTGTTGGTGTCAGGCGTGAAATCAAATATCTGGTTGAGGCTCGGGTTTGGATTAGGGTAAAAGAAGGACAAGTTCTTGATGCGCGTCAGATGGTGGCCGGCGCTTCCCTGATACCCCACAGTCAGAACCCAATCTCCAGGAAAGCTGTATTGCATTTGTGTGGAATAGAGATAGACATACGGAACTGGCATATTGACCGGGTTGGCGTAGATGTTGGGCGGGACATATACTCCCCCCGGTACAACGATGGGCAAACCATTTGACCCCAGTCCGGTTGCCAAAACAGAATTTCCAGGGTAGCTGAGCGGGTTGTTACTGGTGCCCGTATTGAAAAGAATCTGTCCGCCAACAAAGGGGCTGGAGGACGTACCGCAACAGATTCCATAACTTGCCACATCGGGGGGACTGTTACGGGTATTGTTGAAAACATTGTCATCGAAGCGGTCGTAAGCGATGCCGAAGCCGCCACGAAAGACAAGTTTGCTGTTATATCTTTCGGGACTCCAGGCGAAACCCAGGCGCGGACCGAAATGGAGCCATGTCGATTTCCACTGCTGGCCGGGGTTCACTTCTGATCCGTCTACTAATCCATTGACCGGATCGCTTGTGGGCACGAAGTTCGTAAGATTTCCTTTTGCCTCAGTCGGCGGAGCATAGTATTCCCAACGCAATCCGATGTTAATCGTTAAATTTGGACGAAGCTTCCAGTCGCTTTGCACGAAGGCACCATAGGTGGATGACCGGAAATACTGAGGCCGGGCAATCGGGGCTGCGCCCGTGATTGGATTGACTTCGATTTGTTCGAAGATCGGCGTTCCGTTAGCGAAATTCCACGGTCCTTGAAAAACCTGATCCGGACGCGCGCCACCAATCAAGGCATCGTTGTCTTGTTCCCGGCTGAACTCAAAGCCGAACTTAAACGCTTTGTTGCCGATCACTTTCGAGAGCATATCGCGAAACGCGAATGTGTTTTCTCCCGTGATTGCCGGACTATTGTCGCCTTGCTGCGCTCCATAGCGAACGCGCTCTCCCTGGGGAAACCCTTGAATTTCGACCCGCGGAATGGCCCAGTTGACTTGAGGGTTGGCAGTGATTCCGTTGTAGCCGTAGCGCGTAAAGTTGAAGCGCGCCTCGTTGACGGTGGTCGGGTTAATGATTCTTATCCAGGAGAGGAAACCGCTCGGGCTGAAGTTCTTGGTGCCGAAGTCCGCGTTGGGGCGTCCTTGCGCGGAAGCGTCGGCTGCGAGGGTATTGAGGTAGGTGAGGAACACATTTACGGAAAAAAAGTTCTTGTCAGAGTTGTAGTCGAGGCGAGCGTTGTACTGATCTCCCTTGGTCGAGGCTGGCAGAAAGATTTCCGCAATCTCAAGGTCGGGAACGCCGTCGAAACCGCCCCCAACGCCGTTGCTGAAAGCGCTCGTAGGGTCGTACATATTGTAGGGACCGACGGGAGAGCCGATGTCCATTCCGGTACCGACGACATTGCAGGTGCCAGCGGCAAAACCAGTACAACTTGGGGGCAGCAACTGGCTGATGCGCGGCGAGAGACCGCTTTGACCAAGGATCGTCGCCACCGGAGTTCCAGGCCGAAGCGCCAGAATCGCGGCGTCGTATTGGGGCGTTTCCACGTACTGGGGCTGAGAAGTAGTATTGTTGGCTCGCGCACCTTCGTAGTTAAAGAAGAAGAAAAGTTTGTTCTTGATGATCGGGCCGCCAAGAGTACCCGCGAACTGGCGTAAGGAGTCGTCATCCCGGAGCGTTGGGGCGAAGCTCGAACCCGTGAAGCCGCCAAACTTGTTGAAGGCGTTGAAATTTGGGTCGTGATAGAGAAATAGTCCCCCGCCGTGGAAGGTATTGGTTCCGCTCTTGGTGACGGTCTTTATGTGAGCGCCGGAACTACGTCCATCGGACGCATCGTAGTCGTTGGAGAGAACCGTGATTTCCTGCACGGATTCGATGCTGGGGGTGATTACCGCCGCGCCACCCCATGCCAGACTATTCGCGCTGACGCCATCGACCAGATAGTCGTTGGAGGTAATGCGTTGTCCCATTGCGCTGATCGGCTGTTGGTTCTCGATTTGGAAAATTGCGGTGTTGGATCCGCCCGGACCAGCCGAGCCACTGACTGCCCCCGAGCCGTTTGGGAAACCTGCGGAGCGACCATCGCCAAAGCGAGCGCCATCGCCGAAAACTCCCGGGGCGAGACGAACTAACTCATAAGGATCGCGCTCAAGCTCCGGCAGGTTTTGAACTTCTGTCGTGGTCAGAGTTCCACCGATTGTGGCATCTTCGGTTTTGAGCGCTGCCGGAGTTGCCGTTACATTGACCGTCTCGCGTGCTCCGCTCAGTTGCATGGTCACGTCGAACCCGCGCACAGTCTCGGCTTCGACAACTACACCGGCCAGCGTCGAAGTCTTGAAACCCTTCGCTTCGATACTTACCGTGTAGGTGCCAGGAGGAAGCTGGGAAATTCTGTAGAAGCCGGATGTATTGCTGGTCGCAGCATACCGCACCTGAGTAGCGTCTTCGGTAGCCGCAATGGACGCGCCGGAAACGACAGCGCCGGTGTTGTCTCGAACCGTGCCTTGCAGTCCGGCCTGAAATTGCGCCACTGCGGGCGCAGCGCCCAACACCAAAATGGAGATCAGAATGGAGATCAGCCGGAAGAAAACGCCAAAGTGCGGTCGACGCATAGCAGCCTCAAGACCGAATCGCGATTAGTCGCTTCACGACCCGGGATTCGCAAAAAATGAAACCGTTTATGCAGAATGCGTGCTCTCAGAGTGTCAAAGGATCGCCAGGGTTGGTTGGGTCGAGATTTTTTCTTTGGTCCGTGAATTGCTGCCGGGGTTGACAGGCTCTTTTACGATCCAGTGAGCGGGTTGGATTTCGTTCGAATGGATTGACGCGCGACTGGGGCCGGCCACGAACAGGTTGCCCAGGAATCTCAATTGGAAGGGTGTTATCGACGAGCAGCTATCGGCCGGTGGAGTACCAGATCGAGCCCGGCGACTGGTAGTTCAGTCCCTCACCCCAGACCACGTGCGTGTCGCCGTGGCTGTCGATGGCCATTCCGAAATAATCGCCGAAAGGAAACCGGAAGCCTTCTTTAGCGATGTAGCGATAACCGCGCACGTAGTTGGAGATGCGAATCTCTTCGCCCCAGGTCGCTCCGCCATTGCTCGAACTGCGGTAATAGGTGTTCCACAACGGAGAGTTGGCCGTCGGATTCGTCCGCGAGTTTCGCGCGTCCATCCACGCGATGCGGACGTCGCCCGAGTTGCCGGCAACGATGGCCGGGAAGCCGTGCTCTACGTCGGGCTCGGCATAGGAGATGCTGATGCGCGAGAGCCAGCTTTCTCCGCCGTTGGTGGAGGAGGAAAAGTAAATGCGCTGGGGGCCGAAAGGCGTGTTGCCGGCGCTCCACAGAGCGTAAAGGGTTCCGTCGGCATCGGAGGTGAGAGACACCTGGGCGCCAAGGAAGCCTTCGCCACATTCTTGTTCCTTGCAACCGGGCGCAGCCGAGGAAACGTCGAGCAGAGACGCATTCCACGACCTGCCAGCATCGCCCGATTTTGCGACATAGAGATTGACTGCGCCGCGTGCGCCTCCAGCTTTCGAGTACGACGCCCACGCCAGATACGAGTTGCCGACGGGATCGACGGTCGCGGAGCCGAGCAGAGACCACCCGGGACGGCTCTCGGCATTGACTCGCGTCGGAGTGAAACTGCGTCCGGCATCCTGCGACACCGCCACCCAGACTTCTTCTTCATGATTGAAGGCGACGTAAACATTCTGGCCCCGGACGGCGAGCGCCGGTTTATCCAGCTCCACTTCACTGCGGACGGCCAACGTAAAAGACCAGGTATTTCCCGAATCGATCGACTTGGCCAGCATGACGGCTCGCTTACGATTCTGAAGCCACGCCGCATACAGCATATGACGATCGGCGGGATCGACGGCGATCTGCGCATCATACTGGCCGGAATCGGACTCAAGCATGACGTGCGGAGCCTGCCAGGTCTTGCCGCTATCGGCGCTTGCGACCAACAACATGGTTGGAATACGGCAATTCTTGCAATCCCGGACACGGCCGTAGTGGGGATAGAGAACGTAGACGTGCCCTGACCCATCGGCAGCGACCGCGGGCTCCCATTGGTCACCGGTAAGGAACCCGACTCGTTTCTGCGCTGAAAATTGAGGGGCTGCGGCCCACGCCACGCTTGTGAGCACCACGCTCGTGAGCAGACAGAGAAGTAGGACGAGTTTGGAGAACGCCAACCGCATGAAAAATTACAACCTGGGGGATGGAGGGAAGAACAAAACCTGTGTGAACTTTATCGCGAAGCCGGGCGGCGGTCAATGTTCCCTTAGTACTTTCGAGCGAGTCGTAGCGCCGAGAGTGTAAAGTATGTGGTCGGTCTAAAGACAAAGTTTCAGCATCCGGGAATCAACAGGCAACAGCTCAAGCACCCATGAACGCAATTTCCCTCACCTGGCAACCCGAAGGCGCATTTCACCACGTAGGCTTCGTCGTTGCATCAATTCCAAGGACTGTGCACGGTTTCTCCGCAATGTTGCAGACGGACTGGGACCAGCAGATTATCCATGACCCGAACCAGGGCGTCCGCGTCACGTTCCTCGAGAGTCGCCGGGCCGGCGATCCGCTGTGGGAGTTAGTGGAACCCGTCGATGAAAAATCGCCGGTATATTCCTTCGCTATGAAAGGCGGCGGACTGCACCACGTTTGTTATGTGGTCGACAATCTGGAGCGGGCGCTGGCCGATGCCCGCACTCTGGGTGCGCTGGTCACACGCCAACCCATGCCAGCGGTAGCGTTTGGCGGGCGGCGCATCGCGTGGATTTACACCAAGAACCGGCTGCTGATCGAATATCTGGAGCTTTGAAGGACTGGCGTCCATCGCGGCCAGCGAGATGAGCAAGTTGACATCAGCGGATATAATTAAAGGCGGGCGGTGCCTGATATTCGCCTAACTTATTTAATTTTGTGTGGCTTAGGTCCGCCGCAGATCCGAATCCTAATTAGCCCCTTCAATGTCCGATCTACAGTCCAATCCAGCCCCTCGAGATCGCAACCCGGCAAATTTGCGGTCAGAAATCGACACGCTGATCGCAAATGGTGAGTTTGATCTTGCTTCGCACCGCCTCGCCGAGCTATGGCGACATGATCCCGCGTCGGGCACCGCGAGCTTTGTAATTTCGCGGCTGGATCAGATCGGCGATAAGGTCGCTCTCCCTAAGTTCAAGCTCGCCATTCTGCGTTCGTTCACGGTCGAGCCGATCGTACCTCTGCTGCGCGCCGAGGCATTCGTTTACGGAATCGATCTGGAAGTCCACGTCGGCGATTTCAATACCTACGTGCAAGATGTAGTGGATTCGGCGAGTTCGCTCTACCGCTTCGCTCCGAATGCGGCGGTGCTTGCGGTGCGGGCCGATCAAGCAGCACCGGAACTGTGGCGCGACTTCGCCGACTTGTCGCCGGAAGCGGCACGGCGAGCAGCCGAGCAGGCGGTCCAGAGCTACGAGCAATGCATTGGAGCATTCCGAAAGCATAGCCAGGCGGCGATGATCGTGCATACACTCGAGAGGCCGTCCACTCCGAGTCTCGGAGTTCTCGACGACCAATCGGAGACTGGACAATCCGGACTGATCCGGCAGATCAATCGTGAACTGCGGCGGATGGCTGCGCAATTCCGAGGAGTTTACGCACTCGATTACGACGCTCTGGTCGCGCGTCATGGCGCCACGCATTGGCACGACGAGCGGAAGTGGCTGACGGCGCGACTTCCCATCGCTGCCAATCATCTCGTCGATATGGCGCGCGAGTGGATGCGTTTCATCGTCCCGCTCAGCGGCCGCACTGCCAAGGTCGTGGTCGTCGATCTGGATAACACCCTCTGGGGCGGTGTGATCGGCGAAGATGGCATGACCGGGATCAAAATTGGGCAGGAATATCCGGGGGCGGCGTTTCAAGCCTTGCAGCGCGCGCTGCTCGACCTGTCGCGTAAAGGAATTTTGCTGGCCGTCTGCAGCAAAAACAATCTCGACGATGCGATGGAAGCGATTGAAAAGCATCCGGGCATGCTGCTGCGCGCGAAACACTTTGCCGCAGTGCGAATTAATTGGATGGACAAGGCACAAAATCTCCGCGAGATTGCGCAGGAATTAAATGTTGGCATCGATGCGCTCGCCTTCGTTGACGACAATCCCTTTGAGCGGGAGCAGGTTCGTGCCACGCTGCCCGAAGTTACTGTCATTGATCTGCCGAAAAATCCGCTGGAATATTCCGCGGCTGTGAGAAATTGTACGGTCTTCGAACGCCTGACGCTTTCGGCCGAGGACCTGCAGCGCACCGCGATGTATGCCGAGCAAAAGCAACGGGCAAGCGCGGAGCAGACCTTTCAATCGAAAGAGGATTTTTTTCGTTACCTCGAGCAGGAAGCCGAGCTAGAAGCGGTATCGGAGTTGACTCTGGCACGGGTGTCGCAGCTTTCGCAGAAAACAAACCAGTTCAATCTGACTACGCGGCGTTATAGCGAGGCGCAAATCGCTGAAATGTCGAGCCAGCCTGAGTGGCAGATATTTTCCATCAAAGTGCGCGATCGTTTTGGCGACCACGGATTGGTCGGAGTCGCGATTACGCATGATCAAGGCGAACAGTGCGAAATCGACACCTTTCTGTTGAGCTGCCGTGTCATCGGAAGAACGGTCGAAACCGCGCTGCTCGCGCACCTGGCGGAAAGCGCTGCCCGCCGTGGCCGGAAGCAATTAGTTGGATGGTTTCTTCCGACGAAGAAAAACGCCCCGGCGCGGGATTTCTACGAGCAACACGGCTTTGAGCGGCAGGAATCGAACGGGGCCGGTTCGCGATGGGCGCTGGATCTCGGAACCAGCACGCTGCGTCGCCCGGAATGGATTAAGCTGAGAGTGGGCGAAGAAATCGCAGAAACGACGACCGGAGGAAAGAATTGACAGCCAGCACGTTCGAGCAGGTGCGCAGCGTAGCCAGTGACATCTTCGGCGTTCCCGCCGAGAAAATCACCGCCGAATCTTCGCCCGAGACCATCGAGAATTGGGACTCCATGCAGCATCTGAACCTGGTTCTAGCCGTGGAAGAAAAGTTTGGCGTGCAACTCGAGCCCGAAGACATCGAGCAGATGAAGAACATCGGCGCAGTCGCGAAAGTGGTCGAAAAGCTGCAAGCGACGTCGCACTAGGAGTGCTCGGTTGAAGCACATTCATGCCCATCGTCATTCAGCCCTACCGCCCCGAGCACGAACCTGCGGTCGCTGATTTTAATCAGCGGCTGCGGCAGGCAGGCGAAGACCAGAACATGGTGTTTTACCGCTGGGCCGAGCCGCGCTGGCTGCCGCGAACGGCAGACTCCCGCATCTACAACGAGTTCTTCGTGGCGGTCGATGGGGGCATCGTCCGCGGTGGTTACGCACTGAAGACGCAGGAATTCTTTTTTCCCGACCGGAAAATCCGCTCGATCGGCTACTATCATCATCCGCTTTCCGAAGGCATCGTCAACAAGGCACATGCCATCGTGGGCACTCTGCTGCTGCGCGACGCGATGCAGCGCGCGACGCTTCTTTATTGTCTGGGGATGGGTGGATACGACAATCCCCTGCCGCAAATGCTGGTCCGTCTTGGCTGGGCGCATTGTCTGGTTCCGTTTTTCTTTCGCGTGGTGAATCCTGGGCGCTTTCTGCGAAATATCCACACGCTCCGGTCGTCGCCGCTGCGCAAGGTTGTGATGGACCTCGGCGCCTACAGCGGCGCGGGATGGGCCGGTTCTAAGCTGTTTCAGGGCTATCGCGCGATGCTCGCGCCAAAGTCGACAACCGATTGCCGGGAAGTTGCCAGCTTCGAGGACAACGATTCGATGAGGGACGTAGGGGCAATCTGGGAAAAGGCGCGCACGAGCTGTTCATTCACCGCCGTACACGATGGCGAGACGCTACGAGTTCTGTATCCGACGGTGGGAACTCATCTGCGACGAATTTTCACCAAGCGCAAGGGCTCAACGATTGGGTGGGCGGTTGTCGGCGAGCGCCGCAAAGACGCGAAATACGGGGACATGCGTGTCGCATCGGTCGTCGATTGCTTCGCGCTCCCCGAAGATCACTTCGCAGTCGTAAGTTGCGCAACGCGCGCACTCGAACGGGAAGGGTTTGACTTGATCCTTAGCAACCAGAGCCATGAAGCCTGGGGCGCGGCGTTCAAGGCTGCGGGATATCTTCCGGGTCCATCCAATTTTCTTTTTGCCGCCTCGAAGAAGCTGGCGGAACTGCTGGTTCCGTTTGCGGAGGTGCGTCCACGAATGCATCTGACTCGGGCCGACGGAGACGGTCTGCCGGCGAATTTCTAAATCGTCAGAAGTACATTTCCCCAAAAAGCGGAATCCGAAACCGAATGCTATGCTTCTTTCTTAAAATTAAATCCGCCTGACGACTACGAAATGCTGCTCGTTCTAAAATACTTCGCGATTGCGTTCAGCGCTCTCTTGCCATTGATCAACCCTCCGGGGTCGGCGCTCGTATTTCTCGGATTGGTGGGAAACGAACCGCCGGACGTATTCCGCAACCTGGCGCGTCGTATCGCGATCACCACCACACTCTTCCTGCTCGTGATCGAACTGGTCGGCGCGGCTTTGCTACGGTTCTTCGGCATTTCGTTACCCGTAGTCCAGGTCGCGGGAGGATTCGTTTTGGCGGCGATGGGGTGGGGGCTTTTGAATAACAGCGGTTCCGCCCCCAGCACCATGAAATCAGACGTCGCTACAGTGGATTTTCGGTCTCTGGAAGAAAAAGTTTTCTTCCCTTTCACTTTCCCTGTAACAGCCGGCCCCGGCACGATCGTCGTCATGCTCACATTGAGTGCGCACGCGTCCCAGATTAAACTGTTCGATGATTTTCTTGGTCACCTGGGAATTCTTCTGGCTGTGGTTTTGCTCAGTTTCGGCGTGTACATCTGTTATCGGTACGCGCCGAGGATGACGACGAAAATTGCACCGCAAACGGTGCACGGAATCTTGCGCGTGATCGCCTTTATTCTCCTGTGCATCGGTGTGCAGATTGCGTGGAACGGCCTGAAGGTCCTAATAAAGACGGTGCAGTAGGCGGTGCAACGCAACTCCCTCCGCCTCCGCTGCGAGAAGTTCTACGGCGCGGTGTGAGTGATCTCTGGCGCGGCAGTTTCCATCTCGGTAGAAAGCTTATAGCCGAGTTGCTTCATCAGCGGTCCCCAATGGGCTTCCATGTGGGTGACCGTTTTTTCAGGGAGAACGGCTCGCCATCCTCCAGACGACGCTTTACGCACGAAGGGCTTGTCGCTCCGAGTGTGGAAGGTCGCGACCCACTTCTTGCCTTGTGTCTCTTCCATCTTGCGCATGTTGGCGGCCGAGCTTCTTTCGATCGCTTGATTGATCCGCGCTGGATCGGGATCGAGGCCCATGAAGCGCGCCACCCGCGCAAGTTCGCGCTGCTGATCCGACTGCAAATCTTCGTAGCGCATCAGGATGAAGTTATCGTGTCCCTGACGCGTCGCCATCCAACTGTTGACGTGGTCGGCCCAGGAACCGATGCGACGCCAGAAATTTCCGTCCATCCACAGGGGAACGAACTCTTCGATCGGACAACCATCGGGAATGGAACGCAGCTTCATCTCCCAGTGGTAGTTGGAAATCGCGACATCGCGCGGGTCGCGCACGATATAAATGACGCGGCGATAGCGAGCGTCGAAGCACTCGTGGCTCTTGAGCACGCGCGGGCGGGGAAGACGGCGCAACACCCAGTCGGCGGTCTTATACATGTCGGGAACAAGGCGCTCAACATTGAGGAATGTGACGGGCTCGGTGGGATTCACGAAATTGCCGACGAGGAAACGCGTCCAAGTGTTGCCGGAACGCGGATAGGAGGTCAGGAAAACGTCGTCGTCGTAAATTGTAATTTCGCGCTCCAGCAGCGTGCGGCGAAGGAGCACGTCGTGAACGCGCGACAGATGCCGGAAGGCTCTGCGTACGAGTAATGCCATCGGTGTTCTTCCTCTAAATAATCTACTCTTCGGCTGGGCTGCGTTCGGCGCTGCGTTCGGCACCGAGGCGGTTGCCGTGCAGCCATCCGAGAAATTTTTGTTTGCGCGCAAACATATTGCGGGCCTCATTACGCAGCGTGCCCACGATCTGATAACGAGACTTCGTAAACCAGGGCACGCGATGAGGCTTGCATCCGTATTTTTCTTTGTACGTTCCTTCGCCGCCCCAGTCGAAAATATTCATGCCGCGATGTTTCCAATAGCGCATCGCATACCAGTGGCAAGCCTCGTTCGGCCGGAGGTTTTGATAGGCGCGAAAGCTGGCGTTTCCCCAGAACTCAGCGATCTGGTTGAAACCCGGATAAATTCCGGTGGCGACGCACTTCCCTTCTGGATCGCGCGCGCGAATCAGCAGAATATTGCCGCCAGGTTCGACGTTGCGCACGAGCGACCGCACGCGCTCAACGGAATAGGTCGGGACAAGAGACTGCTTCGCAAAAACATCTTTCAGCTGCTCGTAATATTCGTCGGCGAAGGCGAGGTCATGGGCCTCTTCGATTTTCAGCCCGCTCTTTTCCGCTTTGCGGATGCAGCGGCGGCAGGCGCTTTCCATGCCGTTAAATAATTCTTCTTCGGGGCGCGACAGGTCGGTGCGATAGGAGGCGTAGTACTCCGTCTTGAATCTCGCCGATTCGCCGTCTTCGAAAGTGAAGTGTGGATCGGAGACTTCAAGATGCAGGCACTTAAGATCATCCCAGGCAAATTTCTCAAGGGCTTCGAGAGCGGCGCGGCGCGGGACTCCGGGATTGAGATTAAAGCCGATGTAGGGAGTCGTCCAACCGGGAAAGGAGCTGCCGAGAACCTTCATGCCGAACTTTGAGAGGGTGAGGCCGGTGAAGTACCCGAGAACTTCGTTTTGCTCGCGCAGTTCGGCTAGCACCGGAGTGGCGTTCTGCGATTCGGCGATGAATTGCAGCCATTCGCAGGTCTGGAAGACGGTGCGATCGGCGTAAGCATCAAGTCGCTTCCAGTCAGCGGATTTTGTTTCGATGCGATGAAACTTCATGCTAGCCCGTGTGGTGACCTTGCCGCGACAGCCTTACCAGCAAATCCCTTCATAAGTCCTTGCGCCGTCTGGCCGCTTCGTCTTATCCAAATGAATCAGATCAATCACAATCTGCTCCGGCCGCAGATGCGCGGCCAACCGCTCTTTGCTCGCTGATTTGTTGCCGAGAATCACGACTTCGGCAGCTTTGAGTGTACCTTCGAGGTCGGCGGACAATACCGATCCGATGTGCGGGATGACTTCTTCGATGTACTGGCGGTTGGAGCCCGCGAGGCGCCCGAGCGAAACATCTTCGTCCCAGATTTTTACTTCAAGGCCCTCACCCATCAGGCGCTTGATCAATTGCACCTGCGGACTCTCGCGAAGATCGTCGGTCCCCGCTTTGAAGCTGAGACCGAGTTGGGCAATTTTCTTCTTGCCGGTGTCTAACACCATCTCCACGGCGCGATCGACGTGCTCGGCGTTGCTCGGCATCAAGGATTCGAGCATGGGCAATTTGAGATCGAGTTCTTTGGCTTTGTAAGTAATCGCGCGCAAATCTTTCGGAAGACACGAGCCGCCAAAAGCGAATCCTGGAGAGAGGTACGCGGACGAAATGTTGAGCTTGGTATCGGAGGTAAAGATCTTCGTGACCTCCTGCGCATCGACGCCAAGATGCTTGCACATGGTTCCCATTTCATTGGCGAAGCCGACTTTGACGGCGTGGTAACAATTGGAAAAGTACTTCACCATTTCGGCGACGGGAATGGTCGTTTCGTAAAGGGTACCTGGCGTCTCTTTATAAAGTTCGCGCAGCGGAGCGAGATGCCGGGTATCGCTCGCGCCAAGAATCGTGTAGGGCGGGTTCAGAAAGTCGGCGACGGCGCTGCCTTCGCGCATGAACTCGGGGTTGTAGCAGACGGTGAAGTCCTCCCCGCACTTCTTGCCACTTTCTTTTTCGAGAACCGGCAAAACCAAGGTTTCGGTAGTCCCCGCAAGCACGGTGCTGCGCAAGACAAAAACATGCGGCGACTTTTTCTGGCGGATGGCCGCGCCGATCTCTCGCGCCACGCTCTCGATATGGCTCAGGTCGAGTTTGCCGTTTTTCAGGCTGGGCGTCCCGACGCAGACGAACGACACTTCGGAATTCATTACCGCTTCGATCGGATCGGTGGTGGCGCGGAGCAGGCCGGCGCGGTGCGCTTCGGCGACCATTTCGCTCATGCGCGCTTCAACGATGGGCGTACGGCCCGAGCCGAGCATCTCGACTTTGGCGCGGCTGACGTCGACGCCTATGACTTTATGGCCCATGGAGGCGAAGCAGGCGGCGGAAACCGAACCGACGTATCCCAACCCAAAAATGCTGACGGACAAGCCCAAGCGAACTCTCCTAAGAATTGACTATCTGGGGTCAACAGCGACCACTCAGAACTATACCAACCCTGGAACGGGTACTAGCAAACCGCTCTCCATTGAGGCGGGATGGGCGGTGTACAGTGGGCGATAACTTGCTTATTATGAGTTTATTACGGGATATTGCTAAGGCAGGTCCCAGAGCGCACGCAGCTCAGGGCAAAAAGTGGACATGTTTTTCCACTCGGGGGAAGCGAAATGGGCCAATTTGGCCACAATTCCGCGGCAGGTAGCGCGGTGGACTGCCTTGAAAACCAGCTTTTCGACGGGGCAATCGACGGTAACTGGTCGCGTCCAGGCTGGCCTTTTCAGCATGTAAGATTAGGGTGAGGAAAACGTGGCATCCGGATGGCAACGCAAAGCGGCGCGCGTATCCCATATGAATTGGGAAGAGGTGCGGGTGCGCCTGAGGCAGGAATTCCACAAGCAGACCGACCTGCTTCGGCACCGTGCAGGTGTAGGAACTGGCTCAATCAAACTGGACGGTGCGCTGGCGACACCGCCAAAGAATTTCTTCTTTCCAGACGGGAAAAACTCGGAGCATGCCGCGCTCCTGTGCACCCATCTGCCTGAAGAGGCGGCGCAGATCCTGACCGAGGCCGATGAAATTTGTGAAGGCAGGTTTCGATTACTTGGCTATCAGAATCTGAAGTTCACCCGCGCCGGCAGCGGTAGTTCAAAAGACATCGATTGGCATCTTGATCCGGTCCATGGCAAGCGCGCGCCACTGGACCCGTGGTTCAAAATTCCCTTTCTCGATTTTGCCGCAGTGGGTGACCACAAGGTCACCTGGGAATTAAACCGGCATCAGCATCTGGTCACGCTGGCAAAGGCGCGACTGCTGAGTGGGAATGAAAAGTATACGCACGAACTGAGAGCGCAGTGGCGGAGTTGGACAGCGGCGAATCCGTATCCGCTCGGCATCAACTGGGGCAGCACGCTCGAGGTCGCTTTTCGGAGCCTGTCGTGGATGTGGATAGACCAGTTACTTGCCGAAGCACCCGAGTGCGCTGAATTTCGGGCGGAACTCGCTCCAACGCTTGCGTTTCACGGGCGCTACATCGAGCGCTATCTGTCGACATATTTTTCTCCAAACACCCACTTGCTGGGCGAGGCCGTGGCACTGTTCTACCTGGGCACGCTGTATCCGCAGATACCGCGGGCAGCGGACTGGAAGCAATTGGGTTGGCAAATTGTTCTGCACGAGGCGGGACGGCAGGTCCGCCCCGATGGCGTTTATTTCGAGCAATCGCTGCACTACCACGTCTACGCCCTCGACTTCTTTCTCTATGCGCGCATACTCGCCGCGCAGAACGGATTGGAGATCCCTCCGGCCTATGACGCCGTGCTTGGACGCATGCTCGGCGTAGTCTCAGCCCTCACGCAAGCAGGGCCAGCGGAAGGATTCGGCGACGACGATGGCGGGCGTTTATGGAATCCGCGGCGCAACCGGACTGAGAATATGTCCGATCCGCTGGCGCTGGGCGCAATGATTTATGCCCGGGAATTCCCTGCAGCGAGATTGACAGAAGAAGCGATCTGGCTCTTCGGCAGGCGAGCCATCGATGCGTTGTTGCCAGCCAGGAATAGTGCAGCCCCGTACTCGATCGGGTTTCGCGACGGGGGAGTGTACGTACTTGCAAGCGCAGAGCCCTTCCGACAAACGATGGTGGTTGACGCAGGGCCGCAGGGGGTAGGGCGCTCCGGGCATGGACACGCAGATGCGCTCAGCGTCCGCCTCACCATGGACGGCCGACGCTGGCTGGTCGATTCCGGGAGCAACGTTTACATTTCGAAAGATCCGGCCGACCGTGACACTTTTCGCGGGACAGGCGCGCACAACACTCTGCGAGTAGATGGGGTCGATCAGGCAGTAGCGGGCGAGCCATTTTCATGGACGGAGATTCCGACTACGGAGACGAAGCACTGGATCTCGGGCAGAAGTTTCACTTACTTCGCGGGAAGCCACGACGGCTATGAGCGGCTGGCGGACAAGGTTACGCATCGGCGGCACGTGCTCAACGTTGGAGGCATGTGGCTAATCCGCGATCAAGCGCTCGGCAAGGCAGATCACGAACTGGAGATACGCTGGCACTTCTCTGCCGATCTTGAAGTGCGAACCCTGGCGCCGGGACGAGTGGAAATATCGCAATCGGGCGTTGCACACGCAGCGGCAAGCATGACTCTTCTCATGCCGCAGGAAACGGTCTGGCAAGACGCGATTGAAATCAGCCGCAGTCTTCTTTCCCCAGGGTACGGTGCGTTGCAATCGGCACCGTTAGTGCGGTGCGCGGCGCGCGTGGCATTGCCGGCTGAGACGGCGACGTTGCTGGTGCCTCGTCGGCAGGTCGTCAGGAAGTCCGGCGATGGCGCCGTCGATGTCGATGAGCCCAGCTTCGCCACCATGGCGCAGGCGGCAGTCCAGGTCTATGAGGTCGACTATCATGATGAGAGCCACGCGTTCTTTTTCGCAATCGATTCAGCTTCAGTGGATAAGAGGTGGAATTTCGGTCCGTGGTCTTCCGATGCAAGCATGTTGTATTGCTGCATCGAAGGAGAAAAGCTTGTGCACCTGATTGCTATCGGCGGAACCGAGGTCGCATGGCAGGGCCAGCCGGTGTTGCGGATGGCGGCGGGGACTTCTGGAGCACAAGCGACAGGACGGTCGGAAGAAGGAACAGGCTTTTTTGAATGGCGCAAAAAAGACGCACTGATCAACTCTTCCCCGGCGGAGTTCACGGTGACGCCGTTGTTCGAGCGATTGACTGGCGGTGCGCCGGTTCCTGTGTCTGCATCTAACCCAACGTCGTCAAATCCAACGTCGTCAACCTTCGCGGAGAAGCGCTGAATGTGCGGGATCGCTGGAATACTTGAATTCGGACGGGACAAAAGGGCGAGTGCCGCTGCTCTACGTGAAATGTGTCGCGCGATCACGCATCGAGGGCCGGACGACGAAGGTTTTTATACCGACGGCGCAGTTGGCATCGGCATGCGACGGCTGAGTATTGTTGACGTCGCGGGTGGACACCAGCCCATTTCTAACGAAGACGGCACGCTGTGGATCGTGTTTAACGGCGAGATCTACAACCATCTCGCGCTGCGCGAACAACTGATCGCGCGCGGCCATCGCTATGTCACGCACAGCGACACTGAGACGGTCATTCACCTTTTCGAAGAATACGGGCCGGACTGCGTCCAACATCTGCGAGGAATGTTTGCGTTTGCGATCTGGAATCGCAACACGAAGACTCTGTTCATCGCGCGAGATCGGCTGGGCATCAAGCCGCTCTACTACAAGCTCACCTCAGACCGCCTGCTGTTCGGGTCGGAAATCAAGGCTGTGCTGGCCAACGGCGGCATTCGCCCCGAGTTCAATCGCGCCGCGCTCCCCGAGTTCCTCGCGTTTGGATATCTATCTGGCGAGGAGAGTTTTTACGACGGAATCGCCAAGCTGCTCCCAGGACACACGATGACGATTGGCCCCGATGGGCAGCCCCAGATCCGGCAGTACTGGGATCTGGATACATCGAAGACGCACGCCTCGCGTGACGAGAGTTATTACGTCGCAAGCTATCGCGAACTACTGGAGGGAGCGGTCAACAGTCACCTGATGAGCGACGTGCCGCTCGGAGTATTCCTGAGCGGCGGCGTGGATTCGAGTGCAGTCGCGGCTTTAATGACGAAGCTGCGGCGCGAACCGGTCGAGACCTTTTCCGTCGGTTACACCGAACAAACTTACAGCGAATTGCCCTTCGCGCGCACGGTGTCGGATCACATCCACTCGAACCACCACGAAGTGCAGGTCAGCGAGCAGCAGTTTTTTGACGCGCTGCCGCACTTGATCTGGCATGAAGATGAGCCAATCGTCTGGCCCTCGAGCATCTCGCTTTATTTTGTGGCGCGTCTGGCACGCGAGAGAGTCACTGTGGTGCTTACTGGCGAAGGTGCGGACGAGACTTTGGCGGGTTATACCCGCTACGCCTTCACGTTGAAAAACGCTGCAATGGATCGAGCGTACCGGAGCGTGGTTCCGAGGTTTCTGCGCAGTGGACTGCGCAATCAGGTAGCGACCGCACCGTTGCTCGGCGCAACTTTGCGTAGAAAGCTGGAACACACTTTTCTGGGCAAAGACGGAGAGTCCTGGGCCTCCTTTTATTTCGACAATTTCTTTTCCGCGTTCAGCGGGGTCGAACAAAGTGGGTTGCTCACTCCAGACTTCGCCCGAGAAGCCTCGCCCAGCACTGCATACAAGCATGTCCTCGAGTATTGGGAGCATTCGTCGGGCGAGATGCTGCAGCGGCTGCTTTACACGGACATCAAAACGTACCTTGTGGAACTGCTTATGAAGCAAGACAACATGAGCATGGCCGCATCGATTGAGAGCCGGGTACCGTTTCTGGATCACGTGCTGGTTGAATTCGCGACCCGCATTCCGCGTGAGGTGCAGATTCAAGGGCTGGCCGGTAAGCGGATTCTGAAGAAAGCGGTCGAAGACTTGCTGCCGCAGGAAATTCTTTACCGGCCGAAGCTCGGATTTCCAACGCCGTGGAGCGGCTGGCTGGCTGGACCGCGGCTTGAAACGATCCGCGAGATGCTGCTGGAGCCGCGCAGTCTCGACCGCGGATACTTCCGGCGCGAGGCGATCGAGCAACTCTTCAACGAGCACCGGGCGCAATATCGCGACAATTACGATCGCATCTGGCGACTGCTCAATCTGGAATTGTGGCACCGCGTTTGTCTTGAAGGCGAAGCGCACGATGGGGTTGGCGAACCCACGATGAAAATGGCGACAACGAGGTAGTGAAGTCAGCTAACCTGTTGGATGCTATTCTCTCTACCGTATGGGCCCTCGTCTGATCACCGTAGTTGTCGCTTTAACCTTCACTCTAGTTTTCACTCTGGCTTCGCTGACTGCTGTTGCCCAGGAACCTTTTCTCAACACCAAACAATGGACGGCATTGCGCGACGAATCAAACGGCGCCGCTCCGTATGAAAACCTCCGCTACCTAACCGGCCTCCATCGCGTGCCCGCGACACCCGAATTCGATCAGGCGGCGCAATTCATTTTGCAGCGCGCGAAAGAGTATGGTCTGACCGACGCGCACAGCGAACAGTTCCCGATCGACGGCGTCAAGCCCTACGGGCTGATGCGTTCGTATCTCGGATGGACGGTCGAAGAAGGCAGACTCTGGGAAGTGCGACCCGAGCATCTGCTGCTCGGTGATTGGAAGACTGATCCAATCCGTCTCGCTGACTACAGTCGCAGCGCTGACGTGGAGACCGAACTGATCGATGTCGGCGACGGCACGAAAGAAACCGATTATGCGGGAAAGGACGTGCGCGGGAAGATTGTGCTTGCCGATGGCGTTCTGGGCCGTGTGCAGGAACTTGCGGTGGTTGCTCATGGCGCGGCCGGTATCATCAGCGACATGCCGAACCAGACTACGGCCTGGTCTGGTCTGGACCCAACGATTATCCGCTGGGGGCATTTGGAAGCGCGTGCGCCGTCTGGCTTCGCGTTTATGGTCTCGCGCCAGACTGCCGAGGCACTGCGGACGCGCTTGCGCGGCGGAGAAGTTATTGTTCTCAGCGCCCACGTGAGAGCCACTGTAGGCCCGGGCCACTGGACGGTCGTGACTGCAACGATTCCTGGAACCGATCCGGCCGCCGGAGAAATTGTCTACAGCTGTCACCTCGATCACGAGCGTCCCGGCGCCAACGACAATGGCAGCGGATGTGTCACCATTCTCGAATCGGCGCGCGTGCTCGGCCGCTTGATCGATTCGGGCCAACTGGCGCGCCCGAAGCGGACACTCCGCTTTACATGGGGACCTGAGATCGAAGGCACGATGGCGTTTCTCGCTAGCCATCCCGAAATCAAGCGACGGCTGCGCGCCAATATTCACATGGATATGGTCGGCGGCGATCCTTTCAAGAACAAATCCATATTCCACGTGACGGGCACGCCCTGGTCGCTGCCGAGTTTTGTCACCGATGTGGGAGCGGCTTTTTTAGAGGCCATTCGTGAGGGAGCGAGCGGATACGCCGCTGGGGATCTGCCAGCCGAAGCTGGCATCGTGGAGACTCGCGCCGGTGGCAAAGGCACCCGCAATGAACTGATCGCGGACGTGACGCCCTATTCTGCGGGCAGCGACCATGATGACTACGACTCGTCAACGATTGCAGTGCCATCACTCTATTTGCGCGATTGGCCGGATATCTACATACACACCGACCATGACAGCCTGGAACAAATCGATCCGACGAAGTTACGGCGCGTGGCTCTGCTCGGCGCGGCTTCGGGATACGTCTACGCGAGTATTACGGCGGAACAGTTGCCGATTCTGGTGCCGTTCGTCACGGCGCAGGCTCAAGCCCGACTGGCACAGGTCATCGGACCGGCGCAGGAGTTAGTGGGCAGCCCGCAGATTGATCCGGCCGTCGCTTGGTACGAAGCGCGGAATCTTGTGAGTCAGGCATTGCAGCACGAACTCGGGACGCTGCACTCGCTCGTTGAGCACGCGGGCGGGTCTACAAAGGCGGAGGCAGTCGGCGCAAAAGCTCTGACGGAGCAGGCGGACGGCTATCAAAGTGAAATCGATGCGCAGGCGAAGATGCGGGGAACCGGAGGAACGTCTCCGAAGTCGCCATGGGCGGGCGATGCGGATGCAAAGCGGGTCCCGGTTCGCATCGGCGATTTCGGTCCGCTCACATACCAGAACGACAATGTACTGCTTGCGCGGCTGGGGAAGGAGCGCTACGCGAAAATTAAATTGATCAATAGTGAAGCGACAATGCTCCTCAATGTGCGCGACCAAAGCGAACTCTACGCCTACGAGATCGAGAACTTCGTAAACGGAAAACGTAGCGTGGGGGAAATCCGCGACGCGGTGTCGGCTGAATATGGCCCTCTGCCGCTCGCTGTTGTCGCCGACTATCTTCAGGCATGTGCTGAGGCTGGAGTAATCCAGTGGAAGTAACTCGATGCAGCGGAACTGACTAATAAGATCAGTTGCAAACCGGAAGCGGTGGCAATAAAGTACTTTGCGGGCCGAGAAAAGGACACGCGATTGAAAATCTCGCAAAAAGGTCTCTACGCGCTGCAAGCGATCATGACTCTGGGCCGCCGCTACGGAGCCGAGACGGTCAAGATCCGCGACATCGCTACTGATAGCGACCTGCCGGAGAAGTTTCTTGAGTTAATCCTGCTAGAGATGAAAAACGCGCGTATTGTCGAGAGCGTGCGCGGAGCCAAGGGCGGCTACCGACTGAGGCGTCCCCCGGAGGACATTAAATTGAGTGAGATCATTCGGCTCGTGGACGGGCCTCTGGCGCCCTTCGGCGATGCCGACCAGTTGCGGAGTCTGATCGTCACCGACCCGGACCATCGGGCGCTCTACGGGGTGTTTCTGGAAGTGCGAGATGCTGCCGCCAAGATTCTTGAAAGCACCAGCGTGGCTGATATTGTCCGTGCAGGTGACAAGCCCCAGAAACGACCGCGATCGAAAAAGAAGAAGACCAAGCAGAGTCCGGCGCTATCGATAGTTGCGAAAGACGTCGCGAAAGACGTTGCGAAAGACGCAAACAGCGGCTAGGCCGCCGATAGCTACGCCAAAACCTTCTCGTACTCGCTGTAGACACCCTTGAAATCTGTGATTTCGTGGTTGCTCTCGAAATGCCAGATTCGGGTGGCGACCTCGTCGATCAGGTCCTCGTCATGCGTCACCAACAGCACCGTCCCCGGATAGCGTTGCAGAGAAATGTTGAGAGCGTTGATCGACTCCAGATCCAAATGGTTGGTCGGCTCGTCGAGGACGAGGAGGTTGGGCTTTTGCAGCATGAGTTTGCAGAAGAGCAGGCGCGCCGCTTCGCCGCCGGAGAGAACTTCCGTGCGCTTATCCGCATCGTCGCGGGGAAACAGCATCTGCCCCAATATGCCACGAATCTCTTCGGTGGATGCCGCCGGTTCCCACTGATGCAGCCACTCCAGAACTTTGATTCCGGGTTCGATGACTGCTTTGTGATCCTGGGGAAAATATCCGACCGCAGCTTCGTGGCCCCAGACCACTTTTCCGCCGTCGATAAAGGGACCATCATAACCGCTCGTCTTCTTCAATTCGGACTCTGAAACGGTGGGCGAATTCGCCAAGAGCGCATTGACGAGAGTCGTCTTGCCCGAGCCGTTACGGCCCATCAATGCGATCTTCTCGCCACGAATGACGCTGGCGGTAAAACCGGCGATCACTTTCGCCTGATCGTACGATTTCATGATGCCTTCGATTTCGAGAATGTGCTTTCCAGACGGTCGCTTCTGCTCGAACTTCAAGTACGGACGCTGAATGTTCGATCTCGCCAGCTCCGTAACCTGCAAGCGCTCGACTTCTTTGCGCCGCGACTGCACCTGGCTCGAACGCGTTCCGGCGGCGAAACGGGCGATGAATTCATTGAGCTGGGCAATCTTCTTTTCGCGCTGCGCGTTTTGCCCCTCAATCTGCGAGCGAATCTGGGTCTTCGCGATCACCATGTCGTCGTAGGTACCGGTATAGGTGATGATGGTCTCGTAATCGATGTCCGCGATGTGGGTGCAGATGCCGTTGAGAAAGTGGCGGTCGTGCGAAATCACGATCAGCACGCCTTCATACTCGTTGAGAAAACTCTTAAGCCAGTGGATCGAATCGAGATCGAGGTTGTTGGTCGGCTCGTCGAGCAGCAGTGCCTGAGGATGGCCAAACAGGGCCTGCGCCAACAGCACGCGCACTTTTTGCCCGCCCGGCAACTCCGACATGAGGCGCTCATGTTGATTGTCGGGGATGTCAAGGCCCTGTAGCAAAATCGCGGCGTCGCTTTCGGCAGTGTAGCCGTCTTCCTCCCCAACGATGCCTTCGAGTTCGCCCAGTTTCATGCCATCCGCATCGGTCATCTCGGTTTTTGCGTAGATGATCTCGCGCTCTTCGAGAGCATTCCACAGACGCCGGTTGCCCATGATGACGGTGTCGATGACACGATATTTATCGAAGGCAAATTGATCCTGGCTCAAAACGCCAAGCTTTCGCGGACGGACGACAGTTCCCTTTTGCGGTTCAAGTTCGCCGGTTAGCAGCTTCATGAACGTGGACTTGCCCGCACCGTTCGGCCCGGTCAGGCCGTAGCGCTTCCCTGGAGTAAACCCGGTGGATACTTCGTCAAATAGAATTTTGGCGCCGTAGCGCATGGACACATTGCTGACTGAAATCATGATCTTTAGGGAACTGCGGGAATCGATCCAATCGGAGGAGACGCAGCTGCTCTCTACAAGAATATCACGAGCATTTCGTCTGTGTAGCGATACCATTGCGTCCGTCAGATTCCGTGTTAGCCTCAAACAGCCTGCCGGAAAGCGGACTCTATGAACGATCCTCATTCTTCTCCCATCAATCTCCAGGCCATCGCGCGGCAGGTCATGCAGGCGCACGGTTTCCAACCTGATTTTTCGCCGGACACGCAAAAACAGCTTGCGGATGTCAGCGCGCATCCGCCACAGCTCGCCTCGTCCGACAAAATCCGCGATCTGCGGAATTTGCTTTGGTCGTCGATCGACAACGACACTTCGAAAGATCTCGATCAGATCGAAGTCGCCGAGCGCCAGCCGAATGGCGATATCAAGGTCATGATCGGCATCGCCGATGTCGATGCATTCGTCGGCGAGGGTTCCGCCATCGATCAACACGCAGCTCGCGAGACTACCTCGGTCTACACCGGCGTAACAATCTTCCCCATGCTGCCGAATGCGCTTTCTACGGGCGCCTCGTCTCTGCTTCCAGACGTCGATCGGCCCGCGGTTGTGACCGAATATGTCGTCGGAACAAACGGGACGGTCAATAGCAGTAACGTCTATCGAGCGATCGTCCGCAATAAAGCTCAACTGACCTATAACGGGGTCGGAGCTTGGCTGGACGGAACGGGCGCGGCTCCACCAAAAGTGGCGGCCTCCGCCGAACTGCAGGCGCAGCTGAAGCTCCAGGATCAAGTGGCGCAGGCGCTGAAGAAATTGCGCTACGAAAACGGGGCTCTGAACATCGACACGTCGGAAGTTGTACCGCTACTTCTGAGTGAGCGGGTGGTCGGCGTAGTGAAAGCGGAGAAAAACCGCGCCACCGACCTGATCGAAGACTTCATGGTCGCAGCCAACGGTGTGGTGGCCCGGCGACTGGAGAAAGTATCCTCGCTGCGCCGGATCGTCAGAACTCCAGCACATTGGGACGGCCTGGTTCGCCTGGCGGGGGCGCAGGGCGAAAAACTGCCGGCCACGCCCGATTCCAAGGCGCTCAACGACTTTCTGATTAAACGCAAAGCCGCTGACCCAGATCATTTCGCCGATCTGTCACTCGCTGTCATTAAGCTGATCGGACCGGGAGTGTATGTGCTGGAACGGCCCGGCGATCCTCCAGAGGGACACTTTGGACTGGCGGTGCAGGATTACACGCACTCGACCGCCCCCAACCGGCGCTTCGCCGACGTGGTGACGCAAAGGCTGATCAAGAGTCTGCTGGATGGAAAACCTGGACCTTATTCCGACGAGGATCTCGCCGGGATCGCCGCCAACTGCACCGAAAAAGGCGATGCCGCAAGAAAGGTCGAACGGGAAATGACCAAGCGGTTAACAGCTCTGGCAGTGAGCAAGCGCGTGGGCGAGGTCTTCGACGCTATGGTCACGGGAGTGACTCCGAAGGGGACTTTCGTGCGCGTTTTACAGCCGCACATGGAAGGTCTGTTAACAAACGCCGCGCCGGGACTGAATGTAGGCGACCAACTCCGCGCAAGGCTCAGCAGAACCGACGTGCAGCACGGATACATAGATTTCCTGAAAGTTTGAGCTGGTCTCCTGGAAGTGCGAAACTGATTTTTCGAAGGCGATCTAGTGACCGATTCGTTGTTTCTTCCACGCGGTTAATATTGCCCGGCCCGCCGCTTGGGTGGCGGCTATGTGGGGTCGTGGAGTAAGGCCGGGCAATTCTGTTCTATTCAGGATTGCTCTTGTCCACTTTATATCTCAGCAGGAGACTCCGCGCCTGTGACGACCATCACCGATCTGTGTGACGGCATTCACGCTGTAACCGTAACTTGCCTTGGCTAGAGTTAGTCGCATTAAATCCTTTCCCAAAACCCAAAACTCGGGCATACTGCCAGCTTCGTTCCGACGGGGGCTCTTACTAACCATGGCTGCTTCTCTCTGGCTCGCGACAATTCTCCTGTGCGCTTCTTCTGCACCCCTTTTCGCCGCCGATATCGCGGCCTCCGGCCCAAATTCCGACCCCACCTACCAGCAACTGCGCAACTCGACTCTGAGTCCGGAAGCGGTCACGGTCAACAACCTCACGTTGAAGCGTGATGCTGGCACCTTCCTGCTGCGTTCCGGAAATGTTTGTTTTGTAACGCCCGCGAATGGTAAGGTCACCGGCGCGGTCTTTACCGGTGACGGCAACTTTGTCCTCAATCCACCGGTTGACTCCGAGCGGAAGAGCCTGAAACTACTGAGCAAAGAAGACCAATTCAGCGAGAACTTCGCCCAGGCCGTTTTTCGCTTTACCGATGCGACCTATGACGAAATCAAGAAAGGTGGCAGCGCGGCTTCGGGTGGATGCGACGCAGGACTGCTGAAAGACAGTCAGAATACGACACGCCACAAGTTCAAGGACAACCTGGAAGCACGCCTTTTGCAGGATGTCCTGAGTTCCGAGCCGAGTGGTTTCTTTTTCGCGTTCATCCATGGCAAGCACTATAGCGGCAAAGAAATTTTCCAGGTCGATCCCGACGAAAGTTCGGGACAGGTTAGTTTCAGCACCTACGATGAGAACAAATCCGGTGAATGGGCGACTTTCGACTCCTCCGGCTCGCATTCGCAAATCGCCTATGGCAGGCGTTTTCACATCGAGCACCAGCAACTGGACGCGACGTTTGAGAAGAGCGGAAAGTTGACCGGTAAGGCCGTTGCCGATATCGTGGCGCGCCGCAACGGCGTGCGGGTCGTGGACTTTTCCCTGTTTCGTCCGCTCCGAGTGCAGAGTGTCACCGTCAATGGACAACCCCTGTCCTTCATTCAGGAGGACAAGAACGAAGACGGTAATTTCGCCGTCATCTTGCCCAAAGAACTTGCCGCCGGCGAGAAGGTCACGGTTACGACCACTTACGAAGGCAAAGAAGCCGTTTCAAACGAAGGCGGCGGAAACTACTATCCCGTCGCTCGAACCAACTGGTATCCCAATGATCCGGCGGGCGCCCTCGGGCAATATACGCTGTATGACATGACTTTGCGCATTCCAAAAGGAATGAAGATGGCGGCGACCGGCGCGCTTGTGTCGGAGAATAATGACGGCGGCCAGAATGTAACTGTGTGGAAAAGCGAGAACCCGCAGACGGTCGCCGGCTTCAGCTTTGGCAAATTCAAGGTAGAGGAAGCAAAACTTACCAAACCCGAATATTTAATCCAATCCTACGCCAACGAGAATCCTCCTGAGTGGGTGACTTCACTGACACATTCTATGGAAGACGAGTTACCGTCGCAGGACTCGCACGTGGGGAGCGGCGTGCCTCTCGGCTCGATGGGCACCACCGGTTTGAACAAGAAAGCCCTGGCCGAAGGGGTGTTGGCAGTGGAGCTCTACAGCAACTATTTTGGCCCATCCCTTTTCAAACATTTGCAGTTGACGCAGCAGACTGCATGCAACTACGGACAGTCGTGGCCGGGACTGGTGTGGATCCCAATCTGCTACTACTTTGACACGACCGTTCGCCACGGGCTCGGGATCGACCAGGGTGACCGCGGGTATTGGAAAGTCGTGACGCCGCACGAAGTTGCGCACCAATGGTGGGGACACACAGTCGGTTTCGCCTCTGGCCGTGACCAGTGGATGAGCGAAGGCTTTGCCGAGATGTCAGCCTCACTCTACATCAGCATGATCGAAAAGAATCCGAAGAAGTTTGTGGAATTCTGGAACGACGAGCGTTCGCTGCTGCTGGAGCGTAACGCCCAGGGCTTTCGCGCAATCGACGCTGGCCCTCTAACCATGGGCTATCGCACCAACAACTCGCGCACTGGGTTCGACGAAACACGGCGCCTGATTTACCCGAAGGGCGCTTACATTTTGCATATGATCCGCATGATGATGTGGGAGCGAAAGAACGACGGGGACCAGAAGTTCAAAGAAACCATGCAGGATTTCGTGAAGACCTATTCTGGCAAGCCGGCCACCACCGAAGATTTTAAGGCGGCAATGGAAAAGCACATGACGCCAGAGATGGATCTCGACGGCAATCATCGGCTCGACTGGTTCTTTAACGAGTACGTATATGGCACGGCGTTGCCCACGTACCAGATCACTTCGAGCTTCGGCAAGGACCCGAGTGGCGACGTTCTATTCAGTTTCAAAGTCACCCAGTCCGGGGTGGACGAAAAGTTCAAGATGCTTGTTCCCATCTACCTGGAGATGGCCGACGGCCGAATGATAGATCTCGGGCGCATTCATATTGCAGGAAACAGCACGGTGGAAGATAAGCTTCCCCTCAAGGGCATAAAAGACGCTCTCCGACGAGCCGTGCTCAACTACAACAACGATGTCCTGGCCTCAAACTAGCGGAGCCTGCGGGTAACCAATCAGATAGGTGACCGGCATTTTCCCTGACGTCTCTCCAGTTTCCCAGTGGTAGTCGCGGCCTGTCAGACGCGAGATGATCTCGCGCAATTCAGCGGGGCGGTAGGTTCGAAGGCAAGAGACCGTACCATCGAACAACATCAACAGAGGAACGATCGGCAGCAGGTAAGTCCAGAGCAACCGGGTCCAGCGAAAGGGACGGATCCACGGCGTGCAGACGAAGAGCATGAATATCCACGCCCATACCAGGACGATGGCGGATGGAGCGCGCCGTGTGACTTCGAATATGCCGATGCCTTCACCGGCATCGACGGCATTTTGAAGTATAGCTTGGGCTTGTTCTGAGGCGAAATGATGGAACGATGTGAACATGGTGCGCACACCGTGCAATTCACCGCGAACGTTCATCACGTCGACCGGCTCGGGGAAGAAGGCAATGTGATTGCCGGAAGTGGTAGCAACATTTTCATGCGCGCCCAGGTTCGGAAACTTGTCGGTCAGCCATATCTGTAGAGGCTGCGCTGTGCCATTCATCGTCCGGGGCTGGATCCTCTGAGCGAGGTCGCGCCATGGGCCACCTCCGCCGGAACACATATCGACAATCGACTGGCTGCCCGTCGCGTCAAGCACGCTTTGCAACCGTGGGACCGCTGGCCGGAAGGCAGGCACAAGATTGACGCCAAACTGAAGCGAATCCGTGATCTGATCACGAATCGAGGTGGGCAACCACGGCTGTTCGTTAATTTCGATGAAATGGATGCGAGGCATTTTTGGGCTTTCGTCCGAGGAGTAGTATCTACGCCGGCGGCCTTCTCGTCGATTGGTTTCTCCTGTGGGTCGCTATGGATCGAGATTCGGCAAATACTCATCGGTTAAACTACTTGAGACTACTAACGACCAGCTACTAGCAGCTAAGCGAAGAAATGATTAAAGCTCCCCGAGGAACTCGCGACCTTCTCCCTCCCGACACTGCGCTGTGGAACTTCGTCGAAGCGGCTGTGCGCGACGTATTCCGCGCCTACAACTTCCAGGAGATTCGTACACCGATCTTCGAGTCGACCGAACTGTTTGCACGCGGCGTCGGAGAAGAGACTGACATCGTCACCAAGGAAATGTTCACCTGGGAGGATCGCGGCCGGGCAGAAAGCGATCGTGGCCAATCCCTGACGCTGCGACCCGAGAATACTGCCGGCGTGGTGCGCGCCTACATCGAGCACAAACTTTGGGACCGCGGCCTCAACAAACTGTTCTACATCGGGCCACAATTTCGGCGCGAGCGTCCGCAAAAAGGACGCTACCGGCAGTTCTATCAGATCGGAGCAGAAGTGATTGGCCCAGCCACGGCCGGCAGCGCGTCCCCGGCCCGAGACGCGGAGATTCTGGAACTGCTAGCCACGCTGCTCGACCGCGTTGGCATCACGGGCTGGACCTTGGAACTCAACTCCATCGGCACGCCCGCTGACCGCGTCAAGTTTAACGAAGCCCTCCGCGCGGCACTGCTTCCTGTTGTCAGCGGCATGTGCTCCGATTGCCAGCGCCGGGCTGTCACCAATCCGCTTCGAGTCTTCGACTGCAAAGTCCCCGAAGACCAGCCCATCATCGACGGGCTGCCGACGATCTCGCAGTTTTTAAGCGACGAGAGCCGCGCGCATTTCAGTGAAGTCAAAGAAATCCTGAACGCACTCGCGATCCCTTACACGGAGACGCCGCGTCTGGTGCGCGGTTTGGACTACTACGGATTGACTGCCTTCGAGTTTACCCACGGCTCGCTCGGAGCGCAGAACGCAATCCTCGGCGGCGGACGCTACGACGGATTGTCGGAAGCATTGGGCGGCCCTCCGGCTCCCGGGATCGGCTTTGCGATCGGCGAAGACCGGCTTGTGCTTTCATTGACAGCATCGGCGGAGTCGGTTTTACGGAGGCCTGACGTCTATGTCGCTCCACTGGGCGCGGGTATGAACCGTGAAGCTGCCCGCCTCGCCCGCGAATTGCGCCGTCATGACCTTGTTGTCGAGTTGGGCGATGAATCGTTTCGCCTGAAGAAATCATTTGAAACGGCCGAGAAGGCTGGATCGCGCTACATACTCATCGTCGGCGGCAATGAAGTGGCGGCGGATGCCTTCGCGCTGAAGCATCTCGCCTCTGGCGAGCAAGTCACGGTACCTCGCGCGCAACTCGCGCAACGGATTTTGCGGAATTAGAATCGTGCGACCGGAGACAAACTATGCGAACGAATTCCCTTTTACGTGCAACCCTGTGTGCCGCATTTCTTGCGTCCACACTAGCGTTGGCTCAAGCTTCCGCGCCGGTTTCCGCGTTCGAGCAACAGTTGATCGATCAGCAGAAGCAGTTCTTGCAGGCGGAACGGAGCAAGAACGCGATGACAGTCGAGCGCTCGGTGGCGGATGATTTCCAGGGCATCGGAACCAATGGCGATTTCTACGATAAGGGTGAGGTGCTAGATTCCGCGCGTGAGGGAATGCCAGCGGGGACTCGCGCCTACGACTTCCACGTCATTAAATTGAACGACAACTCTGGGGTCGTCGCCTACAACCTGATTGTGCCGGGGGGCCATCCCCGTTATCGTCACATGTCCGATACATGGGCGAAGATCGACGGCCAATGGAAGCTGAAATTTCGCCAGATCACCCCGAATCTTTGGAGCGCCAACGACCTGGATTAAAATCCGCGCGAGCCACTCGGTTCGAATCTGAAGTCCGTGGTCAACTCAGGCTGAGCATGGGTTCTGGAGTCGGCCCGCCAGTGGTAAACTCCGGCCATGGCCACGAAGAAGAAAACCAAATCCAAGAAAACGGCCGCCAAGAGCAAACCCACAAAGAAGGCGGCTAAGAAAAAACCGATAAAGAACAAGAAATCCGCGCCAAAAAAACCAGCCGCGAAGAAAAAGCACGCAACCAAGAAACTGGTCGCGAAACCTAAAGTCGCCGCCAAAAAGAAGAAGATCGCCGCGACGCCGCCGAAGAAACAGATTCGCGGAAGGGGCCAAAGCTCGGAAATCGAGTCTTTTAACGCGGAAGAATCGCGAGCGCGGGCGGCCGGACAATCGGGAGGACTGCAAGGATTGTCTGACGCGGCAGGCGCCGATTCCGAAAGTGTGGACGAGTTGGTGGAAGAAGGAAATGCGTGGGAAGCGGGAGTGGTGTCAGGAGTGGAAGCCGCCGACAACGCTGACGAGCAGGAAGTCCGCACCCGCGAGGTGCCAGAGGACGACGTACCCGACGAATATCTTGATCAAGACTAGACGATTGCGAGAGCGGCGCGGCATGCGCTTTGTGGACACAGCGTCTGCCGGCCGCTCAAGAGATCCTGGCATGAGGTGATGAGCTAGTCGGACAAGCCGAGATAGTCGTCGTGGAGCCCGTCACTGATCGAGACGGGACTGCTGCCGTCGAGACCGGCCTTGTACACCTGGTTGAGTTCGAGGGTTGTGTCGTTGAAGGTGTAGTACAGAGTTGAGTTGAGAACTACTGCCTCATACGAAACCGGAATCAAAACAGTATCGCCGCTGCCGTCGAGGTTGACGCTCTCAACATCGTTTCCAGTTTCGGTGCCGCCGACGAAGATAATTTTCTTGCCGTCCGGAGTGAAACACGGGAGATCGGTCCAAGTTGTTCGAGTACCCGTCACGGTCGCGGTCGCCGTGCCGTCCGGCTTAACGGTATAGATGCCCCAATTGGTCGCGCCCTCGCACACGAACGCGATCAGCGTGCTGCTCGCGTTAAAGCTGCCGCTATAACAATCGTTCATCCCAGTCGGGAACGTCGGCGTGAGATCCAAATCTCCAGTACCGTCGACCTTGATGATATGGACATGGTCATCGTTGTCTTCGGTATAGAGCACGAACTTGCCATTGGGCGAGATGCGAACAAAGTTAATCTCCGAGGCCGAGGCCGTGTTCGTGGTCAAGTTCAATGCGCCGGTTCCGTCGGTCTTCTGCACCCAAGCGTCCGAGCCTGAATAGAACGCGACCACCGTGCCGTCCGCTGAAATTGACGGATAGTAGGGATTGTTGCTGCCCAACGGAATGGCCGTGACGCCCGATCCGTCAAGTTTAGACCAGAACAGCGTCGTTGCCGGGGTAGCCGTGCGGTTAGAAATGAAAGTCAACGCGGTAAATTGGGGAACAGAAGCAGAACTGTCTCCGCAGGCGGCGGTGAATAACGTGGCCAGAGACAGCAAGATTAGCAGTAGCACGGGTTGCGTTTTCAAGGTTGCTCCTAATGTTTGAAGGTCGTGGTGCGATCGCTCAGGTGCTTTCGGGCCACTCAGGAATCGAACATAGGGCGTTATCGATGCGTCCGCAACAGTACGAAGAGACGTAGGGATTTTCCCTATGACCAAAAGGAGTGACAAATAATCCAGCCAACGCACGGGACAATCCCATTCCGCCTTCTGCTTCAACGCAATAACTTCAACGCGGTATGATGGGCGATTCTGTGACAGGGCTGTCGGTGCGGTTGACCCGGTTCGGCAGAGACTTCGCAGGCAGCTTCGCAAGGCAGCGACGCTTCTTTTTTACGAATATTTCCACGGCGATTCCGGAGCGGGATTAGGGGCCAGCCATCAAACGGGATGGACCGGCATCGTCGCCAAGGTAGTGCGGCAGAGTGGCGGGGCGCAAAAAGGCAAAAAATCTGGAGCGGCTCTCGAACAAGTGCCCGCCGACTGAAGTCGCGGAACTACTGAAGTCGGAACTACTGAAGTCTCGGAACTCTGGTTCGCCTGCTCGCGTATCACACGGTTAGAGGAATGACCATGCCTAGATCGGATCGCGCAATGGAAGGAAGTCTCAATCGCACTCCCGCACGTCTGAGCAATATCCCGTCACTACCGCTGTGGGTGAGGGCGGTTGTCGTGCTGGGTGCCGTGCTGATGGCAACAGGTGCGGTCCTGGCGTTTGTTCGGCCGCAGATGCTGGTGTCTCCTCACGACGAGATCAACGGGGCGGTTCGAATTTACGCGGACTATCTCACGTCGCGCAACTTGACGATTGCCTCGATGCTGCTGGCTGCGCTCGCAATCCGCGCTCGCAATATGCTCCATAGCCTGATCTTGCTGACCGGGTTCGTTCAAACGCTCGATGCCGTCGTCGACATTGCAGAAGGTCGGTGGGTGATCGTGCCGGGAGTCGCGGTCCTGGCTATTTTGTTCTTTCTTGCCGCGGCCCGGCTCTCGGGGTATCCATTCTGGAGCGTTGAAGCCTGGCGCCTGGGGGATTCGACGGCGGAATAGATTCCAGTCGAGATGGACGACACGCCCGCGGCGCAAGTCGGGTTACACTAGCGGCGGAGAATTTCATGGCCCGCTGTGTCTCCTGTAGTGCTGAACTGTCCATCGCAAGCCGCTTCTGTTCAGTCTGCGGCGCGCCAGCAGGATCAGATGACGCGACCCTCACGTCGCTCTCCAATCCGGTGAGGGTTCCCGCTCCGCGCATTGTCTCGGACGATGTGGCGACCATGGAGTTCGGAGCCCCCAAATCTCCCCAGCGTCCAGCCTCATCGTCACCTTCGCGGCCGCCGAGTTCCTCCGCTTTCTCTTCGAACTTAAACGACGGACGGTTCCTTCCCGGGCGCCTGCTCGCGGGGCGTTACCGCATCGTCGCGCTGCTTGGCCGGGGAGGCATGGGCGAAGTCTACCGCGCCGACGACCTTACTCTCGGCCAACCGGTTGCGCTTAAGTTTCTACCCGAAGAAGCATCGCGCGATGAAAATTTGCTGGAGCGTTTCCGCAATGAAGTCCGTATTGCGCGCCGGGTTTCGCATCCGAATGTTTGCCGCGTCTATGACGTCGGAGAAGTCGACGGCAACACTTTTTTCACGATGGAGTACGTGGACGGCGAAGACCTGGCGTCACTGCTGCGTCGCATTGGCCGTCTGCCGCAAGATAAGGCAATCGAAATCGCGCGACAGCTCTGTGCTGGATTGGCGGCAGCGCACGCCAAGGGAGTGCTGCATCGCGATCTGAAGCCGGCCAACATCATGCTCGATGGCCGCGGACAGGTCGTGATGACAGACTTCGGCCTCGCCGGCCTCATCGATCAGATTCACGGCGCGGATATTCGCAGCGGTACCCCGGCCTACATGTCGCCGGAGCAACTCGCGGGCAAGGAAGTCACGGCGCAAAGCGATCTCTACTCGCTCGGCCTGGTGCTCTACGAAATCTTTACCGGCAAGCGGGCCTTCACCGCGGAAGCGCTCACGGCAGTGGTGCGCGGCGGTGACGCGTCGGCTCCGAGCAAGCCGTCTTCGGTCGTAAAAGATCTCGATCCGGCAATCGAACGCGTCATCCTTCGTTGCCTTGAGCCGGAGCCGCGCTACCGTCCGGCGTCGGCGATCAGCGTGGCGGGCGCATTGCCGGGCGGCGATCCTCTGGCGGCCGCGCTCGCGGCCGGGGAAACACCGTCTCCGGAAATGGTGGCGGCAGCAGGCGAAACCGGAGGGCTTGCTCCGCGGATCGCGATTGCCTGCCTGGCGGCAATCCTGATCGGACTAGCGGGAACCGTCTATCTCACTATTCGACACAGCGCGCTCGACCAGATGGGAGTGGATCTGCCGCCAGAGGTACTCACCCAGAAGGCGCGCGAGACCGTCGCACGACTCGGATATGAAGGCCGGCCAGCGGACAGCGCTTTCGCTTTCGACTACGACATAAATTTTGTCGACTATGTAGAGAAGAACGACAAGCCTCGACCGCAATGGGATCAAGTCCTGAAGGCTCGCCCGTCGGTGCTTCAGTACTGGTACCGGCAGAGCCCGGAGGCGATGATTGCGACCGGGTTTCACGATTATTTGCTCACCCCGGGAATCGTTAATCAGAGAGATCCCGCACCGACTTTGTCGGGCATGATTCGACTCCAGCTCGATGCTCGAGGACGGCTCGTAGCCTTCGAGGCCATCCCGCCGGAGAGAGCAGACCCTCCCGTGGTCGCGGCATCGCCATTTGACTGGAAGATTTTATTCAACGAGGCAGGTCTCGATCTATCGCAATTTCAGACTGCACAGCCTACCTGGAATTCCCTGGCGTCACCCGACACGCGCGCTGCATGGACGGGAAAATGGCCGGGTACCGAGCGGACGTTGCGCGTCGAGGCCGCCACCTTTCAAGGCAAGCCAGTCTACTTCTATCTCATTGGCGATTGGACCCAACCGCCGCGAATGCCGAAGGCGGAGGAGGGTGGCGTGAAAGCGGCGGAAATCATTTCGGTGACCGTCGTTCTGGTCGTCATCGTGGGCGCCTTATGGCTGGCGCGACTCAACTATCGACGAGGGCGCGGAGATCGACCGGGCGCACAACGTCTGGGGATGATCGTTTTCGGACTGCTGCTGATGTTGTGGTTGCTGCGTACTCACTTTGTTCCTGGTTTTGGATTTTTCGAGTTGTTGTTTCTGGCCATCAGCACGGCGTTGTTCTTATCCAGTTTGACCTTCGTGCTGTATCTGGCGGTCGAACCTTATGTTCGCCGTTATTGGCCGCAGGCCATCATCTCGTGGAGCCGCCTGTTAACCGGCGGCGTACGCGATGTGTTAGTCGGTCGGGATGTTCTTTTTGGTGTGCTGTTGGGCACGGTCTGGATCGTGATCATCAAAACCAGCGCTGTTACCTTGCTAAAACTGGGGGCGGTACCTGACTTGCTTTCATCCGACTGCCTGATGGGGAGCAGAAAGGCTCTGGGCGCCTGGCTGTCTCAGATCCCGGGTTCGATCTTAAACACTCTGGAATTCTTCGTTATCTTCCTCGGATTAAAACTTGCCCTCAGGAAAGATTGGTTGTCGGCGATCGCGTTTGTGGCGATTTTTACGACATCGAAATCACTTGGTTCGACCCATCCCCTGGTGGAGGTGGTGACGTGGATCTTGATCTGGAGCGTTCTGGCGCTCATTGTTTACCGCTTCGGATTGGTTGCCCTGGCTTGCGCGATTTTTACGGTCGACTTGCTCGCCAATTTGCCTTTGACCGCTGATTTATCAGCCTGGTATTTCGGCACGTCGACATTTGCGCTGCTGAGCGTGGTGGCATTGGCGGTTTGGGGTTTCTATCACTCACTCGGCAGCGAGGCGTGGCAGAACAAAGACTGGGAGAACTAACGATTTGGAGAACTAGCGAGTGACCGATCGTCGTACGATTAAGTCGTGCGACTGAGTCCTAGGAGCCGGTTAGTTTGACTCGTATCTCTTCAGGCAATCGTTCGCGAATTTCGGGTGGCAGCCGGTCGTGAACATGACGCGCTCCGAGCTTGGCAGCATCCACCATCACCATCGGCGCTGGCGTTGCGACCGCGACCGCCAGCCAGATCAAGGCGGATAAGCCAAAGCCAGCCAAAGCGCCTACCTCAAGCCAAAATGCGTGATGGGGGCCAAAATATCGGATCAAGGCAAAGGCGAGCAAAAAAACCACGCCCGAAGCCGAGGCCATTCCGATCAGCGCAATATCGACGATGCGATGCAGCTTCTGGCGGCCCCGGCAGTGCTCGCAGTCGGCAAAATGCAGTTCGTAGTCGCCACGCATCTCCGGGGCAATACCGGAAATGTCATAGCGCCATCCCGCGAGGATCTTCCCCACGATGGGGTCCACACATTGACTCATAAGGCGTTAGAACCAAAAAGGCTATAAACGGATGGCTGGGAGAACTTCCGTTTGCGAGGCCAGCAGCACGCGGTTACTCCACAGGCCGGGCCGGGCGCCGAGCGCCTTTTCTGCCGCGGTGCGCGCGAGTTCGGGATGGTTATTCTGTTCAGACAAATGCGCCAACACTAAGTACTCGGCTCCCCCATCATAGTCGTTGGAAAAGAATTCCGCGAGTGAGTCATTCGACAAATGACCCACCCGGCTCATCACCCGCTGTTTCACCGACCAGGGATACGGCCCCGAACGCAGCATCTCGAGATCGTGATTCGACTCCATGACTAATACGCTGCAGCCGCGCAAATGGTTCTGCACGTTGGTCGGCATGTAACCGAGGTCGGTGGCAAAGCCGACCTTGACGCCTTCCGCCCGAAACGTGAAGCCCACGGGATCGGCAGCGTCATGCGGAATGGTGAAGGGCATGACTTCGATGTCGCCGATGCGAAATCCGCGTCCGGCCGAGAAGTGCTCCGCTTTCGGCAACTCCGGAATCACGCCTTCCGAGTCGCGAACCGCGCGGCTCCAGGCATGACGTGTCGGCGCGGTGATAAACACCGGGACATTCAGTTTCTTTGCCAGCCGCTGCAAGCCGTTGACGTGGTCGGAATGCTCGTGAGTGATGAGGATTGCGGAAATTTCTTCGGTGCGCTCACCGAGGGTCTTCAGGCGTTTGAAGGTCTCGCGGCCCGACAGTCCGGCGTCGACCAGGATGCGGGTCGCACTGGTCGCGACGAGGGCGCAATTTCCACGACTGCCGCTCGCCAATACCGACACCGACACTCCCATGGCCGTAGCTTACGCCCAGCGGCTGTGGAAACGGGAAGAGATTTTCGCCGGCCGGTACCTTTGATGAGACTGCCCTGCAAGGAACCGAGTCTATTTGGTTTGCTGCATTGCGCGAGCCTGATTGGCAAACAGCAGCACACCCTTGGCACGGGCGTCCGCCTCGAGACTCACCAGGTGAGCGCGGGCGTCTGGCGTGCCAGACCACAACTCGATCTCTCCCAACGCAAGCCGGGCCTGATAGTCATAGATGCGGTAGCCAAATTTGCGCGCTGTAGCCGCCATCGCGTCTAGTTCTCGGTGCGCCTCCGTTACTTTGCCCGATTTCGCTTTCACACGCGCGTCTGCCAGAGTGGCCTCGAACACTGGAGTCTGACCTCCTGCCTGGCGCGAGAGTGTGATGGCCGCGGTCACCGCAGTGGTAGCCTCCTGCAATTTGTTCTGCGCCAAAAGACTGCGCGCGAGCAAGGCATGAGCCACCGCGCTACTGGCGGTGGAATTGATTTTGTCGAAGGCGGCGGCAGCCTCACGGGCCTGCGTCTCTGCGTCGGAGAAGCGCCCGTCGGCGAGCGCAACGAAGGCGAGTGCCGTCTCGGTTTGAGCGGCAAAATCCTCAATCTTCAATTCCTGGCAAAGCTTGAGTGCTTGTTCGTATTGCTTGCGTGCCGCCGCAAGCTGGCCTTGCGCCGTCAGTACATCGCCCAACCCCGCCATAGGATAAGGTTGTCCGCCGGCATAGCTGATCTCCGTGGCCAGCGCGAGCGCTTGGTCGAAATACTTCTTTGCGTCCTCAAGATTGCCCATCTCGACCGACAGGTTGCCGAGATTGTTGAGCGTGGCCGAGGAGCCACGACGGTCGCCGATCTGATTGAAGGCAGACAGCGATTGCTGCTGCATCTTGAGCGACCCAGTGAGGTCCCCGAGACCATCGCGAGCATTCGCGATGTTGCCATAGTCGCTGGCGAGCGCCGCCGGATCATTGACGCTCTGATCGAATTTCAAAGCGCGATCATAATATTTTTCCGCGTCCTGCAATTTTCCCTGCTGGTAGTAAATATTCCCCAGACGCTCGAATGAACCCCGCGTGCTCTTCCCGGCTCCCAGTTGCTGGAAAACAAGCAGCGCCGCTTCGATCTTTTTCCTCGATCCTTCGAAGTCGCCCTGGTCGAACAAGACATCCGCGTCCATGAGCAGCGTGCGGGCCGCGCCCTGGCGATGGCCGGCGGCGGAATAGAGTTCGCGCGCCTGCGCCGCCAATTGCAGCGCCTTGTCGGATTGCCCGAGGCGCTCGCTGGCGTTCGATTCCATCTGCAAAGCCTCGGCCACCAGAAGACTCGCGCCCACTGCGCGTCCGCGATTGGCGGCGCGCTCCGCCGACGCTTGCTGGCGCTTGAAGTCGCTTTGTGACATGGCAATGTTGGCATCGGCCAGATCGATCCGCGCCCCCTCGGCTTCTGACACGGGCAGCTTGCGCAGCTCGGCCAGCGTTGCTTCGGCATCGCTGCCGCGGCCAGCGCTGACCTGGGCGCGAATCAGGAACAGGCCATAGTCGACGCGATCGGGGAAAAACTGCCACAGCGCGTGGTAGCTTTCGACGGCAGCGGGGCCGTCGGCAAGTGTTTCGTGAGCCCGCCCTTCAATCAGTAACCGTTCTTCGCCTGAAGACTTGGAAGACAATTCGAGCGCCCGCCGGGCCTGGTCTTTCGCTTTCGCATCGTAGCCCAAGGTCAACCAAGCCTGGGCAAGCGCAGAGTGAGCGGGAGCGTAGCTTGGATCGATGGCCACGGCCTTCTCTAGCAAATCTCGCGCCGCCAGTTCGTCGAACAGTCGAAGTTTTTCGATGCCCTCGGCGTAGAGGCGGGCAGCCTCGGGCTTAGAAGGTAACGAGGTGCGGACGGCGGCGGATTGCTCGTCAGAAAGTGCAGCTATGCCGAGTTTCGCGCGTAATTCGGCTCCAGCTTTCGCGATCAAACTATCGATCTCAGACTCAGTTCCCTTCTCGGAAACGGAAGCCAGAGTCTCGCCCCCGGCCGTATCCTGCAGGCGCAGATCAAGCCGCAGCATTCCATCGCCGAGCGGCAGGAAGGAGCCGACCACGACGTCATCACTGCCAAGATTTTGGCGGATACGGGTGAGAGTCTGCTGACTATAGCTATCAGCATCGGGAAGCGCCAGACTGGCCCGCATCTGGCTGACACTCTCTCCGGGAATCGTCCGCATCTGGTCGCCCTGGCTGAGTTCGGTGGTCATCAGTTCCGAGAGTGCGGTTGATAACCACGATTTTTCCGGATTGCCGGAAAGATTCTTGAAGCCGAGCACAGCGATCGACCGGCGGCGTTGAGCCAGCGACGAGACCGCCGCTTCTTTCTTGCGATGCGTCAGCCAATATCCGCCCGCAGCCGCGGCGATCGCGATGGCGAGAGCAGCAACGACGATCACCAGCGTTCTCGTGTGAGATTGCGCGGCTGGTTTCGGCGGCGAAAGGACCGATCCGGTGGAGGTCTGCAACTCCAGTCCAACCGCTAACTCTCCGGCCGTCTGATAGCGCTGCGACGGATCCTTGGCAAGCGCTTTTCGAATCACTTCGTCTAAGACGGCAGGCACCGCCGGATTGATCTGCGCGGCCTGCTCGACCGTCTTATTGAGGATCGAATTGATCAGGAGCGCGGGATTTTTCTCCACAAACGGCCGCTGCCCAGTCGCCATTTCGTAAAGTACGGCACCAGCCGACCAGACGTCGCTGCGCGCGTCTGGCGGTTCTCCGCGCAGTTGTTCGGGAGCCATATAGGGCAGGGTTCCCGTGACTTCCTGCGATTGCGTGAGGGTGACGGTAAGGCCCTGGTCGCTAGCCTGCGGCATAAGCTGCGCGAGGCCAAAGTCTAGGATCTTGAGCCGTCCGTCGGTGGTCAGACGAAGATTGCCGGGCTTCAGGTCGCGGTGCACGATTCCTTGCGAGTGCGCAGCCGAGAGTCCTTGTGCCAATTGCAATCCGAGGCGAAATACATCGGGCGCGGGAAGCGCGCCGGCGGCAAGCTTTGCGTCGAGCGTCATGCCGGCGATGTATTCGGTGACCAGGAAATCGAGGTCGTTTTCGCTGCCAAATTCGTGGATGGTGGCGATATTCGGATGATTGAGGCGTGCGAGCGAGAGAGCTTCTTTGCGAAAGCGCTTACGCGCGGCTTCGTCGGCAAGCGAACCGGGACGCAGCACTTTGATAGCAACGTCGCGGTCGAGTTGCTCATCGTGAGCGCGGTAAACGACGCCGACGCCGCCCACGCCGATTTTTTCCACGATCCGGTAATGCGAAAGCGTCCGTCCGATCATACCGGCCTAACGAGAGGGGTCAAAGAACCACGCAGGGTCAAGCATACCAGCGATTGGGACTCGCTCTGGCCAGTGGCTCACTTTTTCGCAAACAGATTGTCGGCAACGTTGCGGCCGACCGCGCCTCCGAATGCGCCGGCGATGCCGGGAACGAAGGCGAGGAACGATTCGTAGATCTGGGCTCGCTCCGGCTTCTGCGAAAGAAAGAAATACGCCAGCCACTCGACGACCGGAACAAAGATTCCAACCAGCAAAACCCAACGCCACGGCTTTCGAGGTCGCAGGATCCCCAACAGCATGCAAGACGCGAGCACAACCATCGCCGTTAACAGCAAATCGCCAACCTTGATGTCTACCCAGCCCGCGAGAGTCCCGAAAAACGCAGCCAGCCCATAGTGAAAGCCATCGTGCCCTGCCTTCCCCTCGGGAAGAATCTCACCCCATGCAGTGGTCATGGTTCACTTTCCGATCGTTGTTATCGTGAGGCTGGCTGCGAGCTCCGAGTTCCGGCAGGTTGCTCATCGCTGATAGATTCCTAATAAGTGTAAAACCCACGGCCACTCTTGCGCCCCAACCAGCCCGCGTCCACCATCTTGATCAACAGCGGACATGGTCGATATTTCGGATCGCCTAAGCCGTCCTGCATTACGCGCATGATATCGAGGCAGACATCGAGCCCGATAAAATCGGCCAGCGTCAACGGGCCCATCGGATGCGCCATGCCGAGCTTGAAGACTTCGTCGACCGCGTGCGGCGTGGCTACACCTTCCATCACCGCATACATCGCTTCATTGAGCAGCGGCATCAGCACGCGATTCGACACGAATCCGGGAGCGTCGTTGACCTCGACCGGCGTTTTCTCGAGTTTCGCAGCCAAATCGCGAACCGTCTCAAACGTGGCCTGGGAAGTAGCGAGTCCACGGATCACTTCGACCAACCTCATCACCGGAACGGGATTAAAAAAATGCATTCCGATGACTTTGTCGGCGCGCCCGGTCAGGGCCCCGATCTTTGTGATCGAAATCGATGACGTATTTGTCGCCAGAATCACATCGGGACGCGCCAGACGATCGAGTTCGCGGAAAATCTCGGCCTTGATCTGAAATTTTTCTGTCGCCGCTTCGATGATCAAATCGCAATCCGCAAGCTGAGCCCGGTCCACCGCCGTCGTAATGCGCCCCAAAGTAGACGCCTTGTCATCGGCCGTAATTTTGTTCTTGGCCAGTTCTCGATCGAGGTTTTTGGCAATCGTAGCCAGACCGCGATCCAGGAATCGCTGCTCCACATCGCAGAGCACGACATCGAATCCGCTGCGCGCAAAGACGTGGGCGATCCCGTTGCCCATGGTGCCCGCCCCAATCACTCCCACCCGCCGGATGGCCATCGCTTACCTCGACTCTCACAAAACACGATTCACAGAAAAGACGACAAGAAACTCTGAAGTTTAGCAGAGTGATTGACCCAGGGAACGGAGCGGCAGGTGCTGTCGCGGCGCCACAAGTGTCGTGTCCAGCACGAATTCCGATGCGAATTTCGCCCTGGGGGCCGTGATCTTCCGTGATCTCGGAAGGACGTCTGCCAGTTGCTAAGCTTCGAGTGAGTTCAGGAGGGCCTGTGCCCGCAACCGCTCAGAAATCAGCTCCGCAAGCTGCTCAAAAATCGACTGTTAAGGTACTGTACGGCGAATCAGACGAGAAGACGCTGGCTGCCCAATGCGCCGAAATGCAAAAGGCTGGGCATCACGTCACCACCGCCCTCAACCGCAAGGGCGTGCAGGACGCGCTCAAAAACGACGCCTTCGACCTCGTAATCCTGGGGTCCACGTTGTCCAAGGAAGATCGCCATCACCTGCCGTACATGGTCAAGAAGGCTCACGAGGGAACGAAAGTGTTGGTCATGCACGCCGGGTCGCGCCACCACGAAGTCGACGCCGCCATCGACCCCACGATGAGCATGCACAGGATTCTCGAGAAGATTGCCGCTCTACTGCAACCGCAGGCGTAGGATAGCTCGCGGATAAAACTCGCTTATAAAAAAGGTCTGGCCAGCCGGAGAGAGTGACGGGCCAGACCTGCAACATCCAGTTCCAGTCGAACCAATTCAAGGCGAAACAGGTGTCTGCTCCGAAACGGGCTCAGGTAGGAATTCCGCCCCTGAACACTTTTCCATTCTCAAACACCCACGGTTTCCAGTTGTCACAATCGTGTCAACTTGTGGTTAAGTTCTGCGCGGGACCAGGGTGAAAGCTCCACAAAACTAAAATGGGCCGCCAGCCAAGAAGCGGTGACTCTTCCTTGGCTATCGGCCCATTCGATCCGGACTGGGATCGGAGGTGATACCTTCATCGTAGACCCGCGGATGCGATTGTCAAGCATCAAGTTTTGCTGTTTTCCCGAGTGCCAAAGTCGGAAACTTCCCACAGAAAAGCGACTGAATTCATTGACGCCAATCGTTCTGGAATGTTATTTTTGTTAGTTCCAGAAGTGACCGTCTTCCAGCCGTATCAGCCAGCGGGACCAGAAGGATTGGATCGTCAGTTCGATCATCAGTTTCGATAATCGGAAAGATCTCAGAAAATGGAACAGACACTCCGACAATTAGGCGAATTACTGCTCGGAGCCATCCCCACAGTCGTTCTGCTGCTGGCTCTTTATATTCTTTACACGTTCCTGGTCGATCGCCCTCTGTCCGCGGTGCTCGCCGAGCGCCGGAGTCGCACTCTGGGTGCCATGGAAAAAGCCCGCGCCGATATCGCCGCGGCCGAAGCGCGTACGGCGGAGTACGAACAGCGACTGCGTGAAGCGCGGCAGAAAATCTTCAAGAGCCTGGAAGCGCGAAGCCAGCATGCGACACAGGCCCGCAGTCAGGCGGTCAACGAAGCCCGAACGAAGGCTCAGCACCAGGTCAAGAACGCCCGTACCGCCTTGGAGGAAGACAAGCAGCAGGCAATGTCACAACTGCAGTCGGAGGCGAGCAAACTGGCGACCAGAATTATGCAGGCAGTTTTGCGACCCATGTCATCCCCTACTCAGGTCGGTGGGCAATGACGACACGACAGTTCTCGCCAATCACCCGCAGCTTCGCGGCGCTCGCGCTTTTGGCGTTGTTCGTCGGGCTCCCGGCAAAATCTTTCGTGCTCGCACAGGAACAGCCTGCATCGCAGCCGACTGCGGAGTCCGCAAAAACGGAAGCGGCGAAATCTGCTGCAACAGCTGAACAAGAGGAAGAAGAAAACATCAAGCTTAAACATTCCTCACCGGTGCAATGGCTGGCGACGAAAATTAATTTGAGTGTGCACGGTGCGCATCTGGCCGCGGTCGGATTTAACTTTGCCATCATCGTGGCAATCGTGGTTTGGGCCGGATACAAGTTCGTCCCAGGCATGCTGCGCAGCCGCAACGCGGCCATCCAGACGGCACTCGAAGAAGCGCGGACGGCGAGCCAGGATGCAAATCGCCGATTGGCCGACATCGAGAACCGGCTGCGGCGTTTGGATGTTGAAATCGGACAAATGCAAGCCACGGCTGAAAAGGAAGGCGAAGCCGAAGAAGGCCGTATTCTGAAGGCGGGCGAAGAAGATATTCGCAAAGTGGTACTCGCCGCCGAGCACGAAATCGACCTGGCCGCCAAGCAAGCCCGGCGCGAACTCAGTACCCATACCGCGAGCCTGGCAATTTCACTTGCGCGTCAAGAGATCAACGTGGATTCCAATACCGACCAGGTATTGGTGCGCACCTTCGCGACAAAGTTAACTGCGCCGGCCTCTCATGAAAACGATGGCGGAAAGGATGGCCGTTAACCATGGCATCCGTCGTCGGCACCTACGCCCGGGCTTTCGCCGATGTTGTTATGCAGAAGGAATTGAAGTCGACGCCCGAAGGTGCAAAGGGTGGCACTCATCTCGATCCCGATCGGACGCTGCGGGAGTTGGATGAAATAAGAATGCTGCTCCATCGCAACATTCAGTTGCGACGCGTGCTCGAAAATCCGTCGATCCCCGGTGAGCAGAAGCGGGCAGTGCTCGACGCGATCGCCGCCAAGATGGGGATTATGCGGCAGGTGAAGAATTTCATTGCCGTCATCACCGATCACCGAAGACTGCCTCTGCTGGGCGAAATCGCGAAGCAGTTTGAGGCGGAATTAAACGACCGTCGCGGCTTCGCCGACGCGCAAGTCAGCAGCGCTCGGGATTTAAGCGATCAGGAAAAGAAACTGACAGAAGCCCAGATTCCGTCCCTTACTGGCAAGAAGCAGGTGAGAGCAAGATACGTTGTGGATCCGACGCTATTAGGCGGAGCAGTCGTGCAAGTCGGCAGCACGATCTACGACGGTTCGGTAAAAGGACAGTTGGAAAAGATTCGGCGGAGGTTGGAGGATGGCAGCTTCTAGCTGCTAGTCTCGCCGCAAAGAAGTCGCAGAGAGAAGGCGCAGGTTATTTATCGCACGAGCTAGAAGCTGATTCTTATGGCCCAAATTAAAGCAGACGAAATCACGCAATTAATCCGCGAGCAGATCGAGAATTACGAGTCGAAAATCGCGGTCGACGAAGTTGGCACGGTCATCACGCTTGGGGACGGCATTGCCCGCGTTTATGGCCTCGACAAGGTCATGGCCGGAGAGCTCCTCAGCTTCCCCCACAATGTTGCCGGAATCGCCATGAACCTGGAAGAAGACCAGGTCGGCGTCGTGCTCCTCGGCGAATATACCGAGATCAAAGAAGGTGACGAGGTCAAGCGCACCGGACGCATCGTGAGCGTTCCGGTCGGCGACGCCCTGATTGGCCGAGTCGTCAATTCGCTCGGCGTGCCTATCGACGACAAAGGCCCGATCGCCACCGACAAATTTATCGCGCTCGAACGTATCGCTCCAGGCGTGATTGACCGCGCGCCGGTGCGCGAACCGATGGCCACCGGACTCAAAGCGATCGATTCCATGATCCCGATCGGCCGCGGACAGCGCGAACTGATCATCGGCGATCGCCAGACCGGCAAAACTGCCGTCGCGCTCGACACCATCATCAACAGCAAGGGCAACAACCTGATCTGCATCTACAACGCGATCGGCCAGAAGCGCAGCTCGATTGCGCAGGTCGTGAAGATTCTCGAAGATGCCGGAGCGATGGAGTACACCATCGTGGTGGCCGCGTCGGCTTCCGAGCCCGCGCCAATGCAGTACATCTCGCCCTATGCCGCTTGCGCCATGGGAGAGTTTTTCCGCGACAACGGACGCCACGCCCTGTGCATCTACGACGATCTGTCGAAGCACGCCGCCTCCTATCGCGAAATTTCGCTTCTGCTGCGTCGCCCTCCTGGCCGCGAAGCGTATCCCGGCGATGTTTTCTATCTCCACTCGCGCCTGTTAGAACGCGCCGCGAAAGTGAGCGACCGCTTAGGCGGAGGTTCTCTCACCGCGTTGCCGATTATCGAAACCCAGGCGGGCGACGTCTCTGCTTATATTCCGACCAACGTGATTTCGATCACCGACGGCCAGATCTATCTGGAAACCGACCTCTTCAACCAGGGCGTGCGTCCAGCTGTGAACGTAGGATTGTCCGTGAGCCGCGTGGGCGGCAGCGCGCAGATCAAAGCGATGCGGCAGGTGGCTGGAACGCTGAAGCTCGAACTCGCGCAATACCGGGAACTGGCGGCCTTCGCGCAATTCGGTAGCGATCTCGATAAAGCGACGCAAGCCCAGTTGAATCGTGGCCAAAGATTGGTGGAACTACTGAAGCAGGCGCAGTTCTCGCCGCTCCCATTCTCCAAGCAAATTCTCGCGATCTTCGCCGGCACCAGCGGAGTCCTCGATGATCTGCCGGTAAATCAGGTTCGCGATTTCGAAAAAGACCTCTACAAATACGTAGACACCACAAATCCAGGCCTACTCAACACGATCATGGAGAAGAAGGTTCTGGACGACAACTTGAAAGCCGAGATGTCGCGCGTGATTAAGGAAGCGAAGCAGCAGTTTGTGGATTCAAGACAAGCGGTAGCGAAGTAAGAAAGGTCTCAGTTCCCTGTTCTCAGTTCTCAGTTAACCCGCAAGCGTGGGTGGACTGAACTGGGAACTGTGAACTGAGAACTGGGAACTCGTAAATGGCTAACATTCTCGATATTCGGCGTCGTATCCGCAGCGTGGTCAACACGCGGCAGATCACCAAGGCAATGAAGACCGTCTCCGCGGCGAAATTGCGCCGCGCCCAGGAGAGCGCTCTCGCTGCGCGCCCGTATTCGCAGATGTTGACCAATGTTCTCAAGTCGCTAGTCGCACGAGCCGAGATCTACGATTCCGTCACCGGGCTACCGCTTCATCCGTTGCTCACCGAACGTGAGGAGAAAACCATCCTGCTGGGCGTGGTCACAGGAGACAAAGGACTGGCCGGCGCCTTCAATACCAATATTCTGAAGATGGCGATGAAGTTCATCGGATCGAAGCCCGACCAGAATATCGACATCGTTTGCATTGGCCGCAAGGGCCGTGATTTTATGCGCCGCCGCTTCCCGGTTGCTTCGCCGTCGCAACCCGACGCTGAGGTCGCGCTGCCGCGTGCTGGCCGAATACAAATCGTGGCGGACCATGTCGGGGTGCTCGGCAAACTCGAATATTCGTTTGCCGACACGCTGAGCAGGAACGTGATCGAAGCTTACTCTCGATCCGAGATTGACGGCTTCTACATTCTCTTCAACGAATTCAAGTCGGTCATCGCGCAACGTCTGGTGGCCGAGCGCGTCCTGCCGATGCGCGCAATCGGAATCGTCGACATTACGTTGGCGGAAGAAGCGACGGAAGAAGAACTTAAACGAAGGCTGGAAGCGGCGAAAACCGCGGGAGTCGGCATCCGTCCGCTCGATACCCACGCAGTCGATGAAGCGGCATCAGGTTTCGGAGCGGCGAGCATTGACTACATCTACGAGCAACCGCCCGCCCAACTTTTCGAGGGAATTCTGCCGAAGTATATCGGCACCCAGATTTTTCGCGCGCTGCTCGAATCGGTGGCGGCCGAGCACGCCGCCCGTATGACAGCGATGGACGCGGCCACCAGCAACGCCAGTGACATGATCGAATCCTTGACGCTCATCATGAACCGAGCGCGCCAGGCGAAGATCACAAAAGAAATTATTGAAATCGTAAGTGGAGCAGCAGCGCAGTAGCAGAGGACTTATGTCAGAAAATGTGGGACACGTAATCCAGATCGCCGGCCCCGCCGTCGATGTGCAATTCACCGAAGCGCATATGCCGCCGATTTATGAGGCGCTGCGCGTGGTCAGCGACGGCTTCATCGTGCCAACGCCCATCAACGTGATTCTCGAAGTGCAGCAGCATCTTGGTGAAGGCCGCGTCCGTTGCGTTGCCATGGAAGCAACCGACGGCATGGTGCGCGGGATGAAAGCCATCGATCAGGGCGGACCGATTTCCGCTCCCGTGGGCCGCGGCACGCTTGGCCGAGTCATGAACGTAATCGGCGAACCAGTCGATAACCTCGGCCCGATCGCCTGCGATAAGCGAATGCCAATTCACCGGCTCGCTCCCGCCTTTGACGAACAGTCGACGACCGCGGAGATGTTTGAGACGGGAGTCAAAGTCGTCGATCTGATTCAGCCGTTTTTGAAAGGCGGCAAGATCGGACTGTTCGGTGGCGCTGGCGTCGGCAAAACAGTCGTCATCATGGAGTTGATCAACAACGTTGCCAAGCAGCACGGAGGTTTCTCCGTTTTCGCCGGAGTCGGTGAGCGTACGCGTGAAGGCAACGATCTTTGGCTCGAAATGAGCGAGTCTGGAGTTATCAAACCGGGCAAGCCCGCCGAATCGAAGGCCGCATTGATTTACGGCCAGATGACGGAACCCCCCGGAGCGCGTCTTCGTGTCGCTTTGACGGCATTGACGGTCGCCGAGTACTTCCGCGACGAAGAAGGCAGTGACACACTTCTTTTCATCGACAACATTTTCCGATTCACGCAGGCCGGCTCCGAAGTGTCTGCACTCTTAGGGAGAATGCCGAGCGCCGTCGGTTATCAGCCGAACCTGGCGACGGAAATGGGTGAGCTACAAGAGCGCATCACTTCAACCAAGAAAGGCTCGGTAACGTCGGTACAGGCAATCTATGTGCCCGCCGACGATTTGACGGACCCGGCGCCCGCCACGACGTTCGCTCACCTCGACGCCACGACCGTTCTATCGCGCGCCTTGACAGAGATTGGAATTTATCCAGCGGTCGATCCTCTGGCTTCGACCTCGCGCATTCTCGACCCGCGCATTGTGGGACAAGAGCATTACGACGTCGCGCAGATGGTGAAGAAAACCCTGCAGACCTATAAAGACTTGCAGGACATCATCGCCATCCTCGGCATCGACGAACTTAGCGAAGACCAGAAGGTTACGGTGGCGCGCGCCCGCAAGATCCAAAAGTTCCTGTCGCAGCCGTTCTTCGTGGCCGAGCAGTTCACGGGAACTCCGGGACGTTACGTAAAGATTGCTGACACGGTAAAAGGCTTCCGCGGCATCGTCGAAGGAAAATACGATGATATCCCCGAACAGGCGTTTTACATGAAGGGGACGATCGACGAAGTGCTGGAGACGGCAGAAAAGATGAAAGCCGCATAAAAGTGCCCGATACTTTCCAACTCGAGATCGTGACTCCGGTAAAGCTTCTGGTGCAGGATGCCGCCGAGGAGGCGCAGATTCCAGGATTGAGCGGCTACCTCGGAATTCTTCCGGGGCACGCTCCTCTGCTCACCGAGCTGGCTGTCGGCATAATCACCTACAAGGCGAGCGGCCAGACGCACACTTTGGCCGTGGCCTGGGGCTTCGCTGAAGTATTGCCAGGCAAAGTTACGATCCTGGCGGAGGCCGCCGAGCGTCCCCAAGAGATTGACGTGGAACGCGCCCGCGAAGCGAAGACCCGCGCCGAACGGTTGCTGAAGAGCAATGATCCAGGAATCGATTACCGGCGCGCCGAAGACGCCTTGCTGCGGGCTGAAACGCGCCTGGACGTTGCGAAAGAAAAGTAACATTGCTCCAAAAGGATTGCTCCAGCGTGCGATCACCCGAGCAATCGGCAGATTTATTGCAACGTTACCAGGACTTGAATGACTCCTGCCCCTGCAGGCAGTGATTCCATCGCCTTTCCAACTACGGCTCCCAGCATTCGGCTGCGGTCGGTTCCTCGCATGGCATAGCCAGGACGCGAAGAAGTGACCAGCAGGTCGCCCCGCGCAATCGGACCATTCTCGGCCGTAACCTTGCAGGGGACAATTCCGATCACCGCCAACGGAACTTCGGCCAGCGCAGGGTCGTCGATCGAGTGCGGACTGGCCAGAACGCCGGGCTTGGTCGAATAAATCCCGGCAACCGACGTGGCGTAGGGATGATGAGCGCGGGACAAATGACGATCTGCTTCCGGGTTAATCTCAAGCACATCACCCGGCTCATACTCCGAGCGGTCTCCGCCGACAGCGACGGACTCGGCAAAATCGGCGCCGCTGGAAAAAAGTCCTCCGTCGGCATAGACCCCGCCGTTGAGGTCAACACGGAACTTATGCACCGTGTTTGTCATCCCTAAATAAAGGTTGCCGCCGCTCCCATTCACCACCACGCCGCCGTTGATGACGCCATTGCTTTTGATGGTTTCTACATCAAGAGCGTAGTCGGAATAAGGCGTACTGGTGCCGATGCCAACCGCGACAGAGTGACTTCCAGTTGCTCCGAGGATCAGCGCGTTGTTCTCCCCGACCACGGACCCAGCTCCGATCGCAGTGGCGTTGGTGAGAGGATCGATGGATACGCCCGAGCCTACCCCGAGGAACGTGTTGTTCGAACCCGTCATGCTGCCGTTGCCGCTGTAGTATCCGACTGCGGTATTGTTGTTTCCCACTGAGTTCGAGAGCAGGGCATCCTCGCCATATGCCGTATTTGAACCGCCCGTCAGGTTGCTAGCGAGGGCGCTTACACCGGCAGCTGTATTGTCGGATCCGTTTGTATTGGCGATGAGCACCTGTTCACCCAGGGCAGTATTGTCGTAGCCTTGCTGATTGTTAAATAAGGAGTATCCGCCTACAGCTGTATTGAGCTGCCCCGAATTCTGGGAAAGGGTGTAGGCTCCGACCGCCGTATTGGCGCCGCCTGTGCCGGTGTTCACCAGCAGAGCATGGAAACCGACGGCTGTGTTCGACGTGCTCGTGGTCGAGGGGGTTCCGGCAAATCCCAGGGAGACATTTTGCTTGGCATAGGTGCCGATGCCGAAGGGATTGGTTCCAATGAGAAACTCGCTGCCGGCCACAGTTCCGCTGGCAGTCACGTTCCCCTTCACGGTTTGATTGCCGGTGAAAGCATTGGCTACTTTCAACCTCGGCACCAGAGTTGTGTCGAGGTTAAGTGTGACGTTGCCGCTTGTGCCGCCGCCGGTGAGGTCGGTGCCAGCAGTAACCCCCGTGATTTGGGCCTGGAGCAGCGGGCAACACATTAGACTCGACAGGACAATAGAGACCGCCAGGAATTTCGCTTTCATACGATCACCTCACTCGATCAAAATTAGAACTTTTCACCGCCGAACCTACCGTCGAACCTGGAGAGCAATCCCGCCTCGCGATTCGCGAAGCGGGACCGTCGGGTTGGTGGCCATCGCCAAGTTAGATCGGCTTATAGGTGCTGACCACGGTTTGGGTTGCGCCTTTGTTCACGGTCATCGACCAGAACTGCGCGATCGATCCGTCTCCATGAAATGGGTGGGGCGCGATCAGGGCAAAAGGCAGGCATGGATTCGGTCCCGACTGCTGCAACTGCGCGTAAGTGTCGTAGCCGAAGTTGATATTGAAGGTGTTATTGGTGATTCCCAGGCCGCGTTGCGACGGCTCCAGGCCAAATGCACTCTGCGACGTATAGTCGAAATCGTTTCCCGTTTGATCGCCGTCAGCGTCCACGTCTGCGTAGCGCATGATGTAGGCTTGGCGAGACTCGCTGCTCAGATTCTTGAGCCCCATCGAAACCTTCGCGGATCCCGGCGCGGTAGCGGTGGCCGGAACGTTGGTGATTTTTTGCGTCAACTGCCAGAGGCCGTCGCTGGTTTTGCGGACGACAGTGACCAGGTTGCCGCTGTGCGTGAGCGTAGCTGTTCCCCAGTTGAGGCTGGCTCCGTCCGCGTAATCGAAATAGCCGACGCCGCTGGTCACGTCACAGATGCCATACCCTTCACCAATGCCACCGACAGCGATCATTTCTCCGCCTGCGACGCTGAATTGCGCGATGTTTCCATTGGCTGTAACGCAGAATTGAGTGGCGTTGGTGCTGCTTCCGCTCGAAAACGTCACATCGCAGGCGGTTGTCGAATCCGGGCTGGCCGGGTTCCCCAGTTGCGTTCTATCCTGCGCCAGAACGAGAGACGAGAGCGCGATCATGATGACGAATTGGATCAGTTGTTTGGACATTTGCATACATCCTCCTTCTGGTTCGCATGCCCCAGACAGCAAATTGAGGACCTTATCGGAAACCCTCGATCCTCTGTCTCTAACAGCGCAATGCTGGGGTGAATCCGATCATCAGTTCGAAAATATTTTTTCAGGTCGCAAGAAGAACCTCGTAACTAGCCGATTTTTCAGTCAGTTCGTTGACATCGGATGGCCCTCCCGCTACTCTAGCTAGCCAAAGGCTTCCCCCTCTTTGGGAGCTTCATGGGGCACGACTCAGCGGGCGAGATCACTCAATTGTTGCAGGGCTGGCGCAGTGGAGACCGCAGGTCTCTGGATGCCCTGCTACCCATCGTTTACAACGAGTTGCGGCGGCTCGCGCATTATCAACTGCGACAGGAACGTCCCGATCACACGTTGCAAAGCGCGGCACTTGTCCACGAAGCTTATGTTCGGCTCGTCGGCCTGAACCCACCTCAATGGGAGAGCCGCTCCCACTTCTTCGCCATCGCGGCCCAGCAGATGCGACAGATTCTGGTCGACTACGCACGCCGGCGTCGCGCCGAAAAACGCGGAGGCGGTGAAGAAACGGTCTCTCTCGAAGACACCTCGAAGCTGTCGCCAAAGAAAACCCGTGATGTGGACGTTGTCGCCCTCGACGATGCGTTGAATGCGCTGGCGCAGGTCGATGAGCGTAAAGCACGAGTCGTCGAGCTCCGCTTCTTCGGCGGGCTGACCTTTGAAGAGACGGCTGAGGTGCTGAAAGTGTCAGCGGTCACAGTCTCGCGCGACTGGAGTACCGCTCGAGCCTGGCTTCATCGCGAGATGAATCGTGAGACTTCCGATGGACGCTGAGCGCTGGAAACGAATCGACGATTTGCTCCAGTCGGCATTGCAAGTGCCGCGCGAGCAGCAGGAGAAGTTCCTGCTCCAGGCCTGTGGCGACGACTCTCCGCTGCTTGGTGAAGTCCGGTCGCTATTGAACGCGCACTTTAAGGCGGCGAGCTTCCTCGAACTACCGACGAGCAACGACCTCGCACTGACCCCGATCGGCAGAACTGCCCGGGCCGAACCTCTCGTCTCGGGTCAGACGGTTTCCCACTATCGCGTGCTCGGGCCACTCGGCAGCGGCGGCATGGGCGTCGTCTACAAGGCCGAGGACACTTCGCTGGGGCGACCGGTAGCGTTGAAATTCCTCCCAGAAGATTCGGCGCAAGATCCTGCTGCACTCGAGCGCTTTCGACGCGAGGCGCGTGCCGCCTCGGCGCTGAACCATCCCAACATCTGCACGATCTATGAAATCGGAGCGCATAACCGGCAAGCCTTCATCGCCATGGAGTTTCTCGATGGCATGACGCTGCGGCAGCGCATCGGCACGCGTCCGCTCGAGACCGAAGATTTGGTGACACTTGCAATCGAGATTGCTGACGCCCTGGACGCGGCGCATTCCGAAGGAATTGTCCATCGCGACATCAAACCGGCGAATATTTTTGTCACCACGCGCGGCCACGCCAAGATCCTAGACTTCGGTCTCGCCAAACTGACAGGCACTCGTCGGTCAACAGGCATGAGAGGCGAGGAAGAAACCATCCAGATCGCGGAACCGCTGACCGGCCGCGGATCGGCGCTCGGCACCGTGGCCTACATGTCGCCGGAGCAAGCGCGTGCAAAGGAATTAGATACCCGGACAGATCTGTTTTCGTTTGGCGCAGTGCTCTATGAAATGGCCACTGCGAAGCAGGCGTTTCGTGGCGAGAGCGAAGCGACCATCTACGACGCGATTCTGAATCACGAGCCTGTACCACCCGAAGAATTAAACGCGCAGCTCCCAATAAAGCTGAGCGAGATCATCCGCAAAGCACTCGAGAAGGATCGAAATCTCCGCTATCAACATGCCGCAGACATCCGCACCGATCTGCAACGCCTGAAGCGCGATAGCGAGAGCGGACGCCTGCCCGCAGCCAATTCGAGCTCCGGGCGGCTCGCGGGAACAGCTCCTAACCGATGGAGGACAGTCGGCAAGATACTCGTCCCCGTCCTCGTGCTCTCCGCCATGAGTGTAGTGGGACTCCACTATCGCTCGCAACACGCCGCTCCTTTAACCGATAAGGACACCATTGTTCTTTCCGATTTTGCCAACAGCACCGGAGACCCGGTGTTCGATGACGCATTGAAGCAGGGCCTCTCGGTGCAACTGGAACAATCACCGTTTCTCGAGATAGTTTCCGATCACAGGACGAACGAAACATTAAAGCGGATGGGCCGTTCGCCTGGGGAGCGGCTGACCCCTGAAACGACGCGCGAGGTGTGCGTTCGGACCGGCAGCAAGGCCATGTTGAATGGCTCGATTGCTAGCCTTGGCACTCAGTACGTGGTCGGCTTGAAGGCCGTCAGCTGCGAGACCGGGGATGTACTCGCCGAGGCGCAGGAGCAAGCCGCGGGCAAGGAAGAGGTCCTGAAAGCTCTGGACTCAGCCGCGATCAGTCTGCGCTCCAAGCTCGGTGAATCGCTCAGTTCGGTGCAGAAGTTTGCCACGCCCCTGTCGGAGGCAACGACACCGTCTTTGGAGGCATTGAAAGCCTACAGCCAGGGTCAGAAGTTGGGGCACACACAAGGAGAGACAGCGGCACTTCCGTTTCTCAAGAAGGCAGTGGAATTGGACCCGAATTTTGCCGTGGCCTATGCAGCCATTTCGTCCGTCTATGGCAACCTAGGCGAGCTCGGGCGCGCGGCTGAGTATGGGAGAAAGGCATACGATCTGCGGGAAAAGGCGAGCGAGCGAGAACGCCTCGGCATCGAGACCAACTATTACGGCTCGGTGACGGGAGAGTTGGAGAAGCAGGCGCAGGTGCTGGATCTTTGGTATCAGACTTATCCCAAACGCTTCGACCGCTGCATGGATGTGGCAGCAATTTCTATTTTTCTGGGAAATCATGAGAAGGCGTTAGAGCAGTGTCTGGAGACCCCGCCGATCGCGGGCGTCCACTATGTCCACTTCGCCAACCTCGGCACGATTTACACAAACCTCAATCGGTTCGACGAGGCCGAGGCGACCTACAAACAAGCGGAGCAACTCAACGTACGGGGCGAGATTCTGCAACTGGACCGTTACCAGTTGGCGTTTCTGAAGGGAGATGAAGAGCGGATGGCGGCGCTCGGAGCGGCAGTCGCAGGCAAGCCCGGGTGGGAGAACTGGCTGCTGGCAGCGGAAGCTGACACTGAAGCCTGGCATGGCAAATTGAAGAACGCGCGCGCGCTGACCCAGCAAGCAATGGACGCGGCTAAGCGTGTCGATGCCAACGAAGAGGCGGCGGGCGCTCAGGCCGTCGCAGCGCTGCGCGAAGTAGAATTCGGCAACCGGGAGCGAGGACGCGGGGATGCGCTGGCCGCAGTCAAACTGGAAGCGAATCGCGATGTTTTGAGCGTCGCAGCGCTTGCTCTGGCGCGGGCAGGGGACGTAACCGGGGCGGAAAAACTGGCGGCCGATCTCGATAAGAATTTTCCGCTCTCAACGGTGGTCCAAGGGTACTGGCTACCCAGTATTCGGGCCGCACTTGCTTTGCAACGCAAGGACCCGAACCGGGCGATCGAACTACTGCGGCTCGGCGGCACCATCGAACTGGGTCAACCCGCGGGCCTTAACGTAGCTCTGTGTCCAGCTTATCTGCGCGGAGAAGCCTATCTCATGCTCCGCGATGGTCATCAGGCTGGGGCAGAATTTCGCAAATTCGTCGATCACCGGGGAATTGTCGTGAATTTCCCTTTGGGTGCACTCGCCCGCCTTGGACTGGCTCGTGCTTACGGCCTCAGCGGCGACACGGTCAATGCCAGAGCAGCCTACGCGGATTTCCTGAATCTCTGGAGAGACGCTGACCCAGACATCCCGATTCTCAAGGAAGCCAGAGCGGAGTACGCAAAATTGGCGAGAAGCAATTGACTCTTTTTATCGGCGGCTCATTGCTCATCGCGGTGCTGATCACCGGCAGGCTGTGCTGCAAAGCGGCAGTGGAAATATCTGATGGATACTGAGCGCTGGAAACAGATCGACGACCTCCTGCAGTCGGCGTTGCAGGTGCCCGGCGATGAGCGTGGGGAATTTCTCCGCCAAGCCTGCAGCGACGACCGGGAGTTGCATCAGGAAGTTTCTTCCCTGCTCAGATCGCATCATGAAGCCGACAGTTTTCTAGAACAACCCCTCATCAATGTGGCCGCGATGTCTCCTGCGATGTCGGAGCAGAAATATGATGATTCGGTGATCGGTCGAGTCATCTCGCACTATCGCATCGTCAGTCATCTCGGCCACGGCGGCATGGGGAGTGTGTGGCTCGCCGAGCGTAACGACGGCCGGTTCGAACGCCAGGTAGCGATCAAGTTCCTGAACATCGCGGTCAACAGTCCTCTGGGCCTGGAGCGATTTAAACGCGAAGGGGCAATCCTGGGCCGGCTCGCGCACCCTCATATCGCCGAGCTGGTCGATGCTGGAGTCACACCTGCTGGAGAACCGTATCTGGTTCTCGAGCATGTTCAAGGCAGACATATCGATGAATACTGCGATGAACTCCGGCTGGACATCAACAGCCGGATCACCCTGTTTCTCGACGTGTTGAGCGCAATGGGCCATTCGCACAACAATCTCATCGTTCACCGCGATATCAAACCCGCCAACGTGCTAGTCCGTGAAGACGGTCAGGTCAAGCTATTGGATTTTGGCATTGCAAAGCTGCTCTCCGATCACGATGATCCTGACGCCCCGACGCGGCTTACGCTCGAGGGCGACAAAGCTTTGACGCCTCGCTTCGCGGCGCCGGAACAGATCATGTCCGGCTCGATCACGACTGCCACCGACGTCTACGGACTCGGCGTCCTGCTCTACCTGCTGTTGAGCGGCCAGTATTCCGCCGGAGCTGGCCCGCATTCCCCGACCCAACTCGTCCGGAACATTGTCGAGCTGGAAACGCCCAAAATGACGTCAGCGATCGCATCGGCTGGCGCATCGGCCGGGGTGGAGGAGGCGGCAACGGCAGCGGCTAACCGCGCCACGACTCCCGACGGACTGGAACGCCAGCTTCGCGGAGATCTCGACACGATTGTCGGGAAAGCTCTGAAGAAGGATCCCGGGGAACGGTACGTCTCGGTCGCCGCCCTGGCCGACGATCTCCGTCGATACCTGAGACACGAGCCCATCAGCGCTCGACCGGACACCATCAGCTATCGGATCGGCAAATTTGTACACCGCAATCGGGTCGGGGTGACGGTGGCCGCCGCGACTCTCTTTGTTGGTGATCGCCAGCCTTTCCACGGGCCTCTATGTTGCCAACCGACAGCGCGCCCTGGCACAGAAACGCTTCCTTGAAGCGCGCCAACTGGCCAACAAATTTATCGATCTTGACGAGCAAATCAGAGGGTTCTCCGGTTCGACCAAGGTCAGGAGCCAAATTGTTTCGGACTCCCTGCAGTATCTGAATGCTCTCGGAAGCGAGGCCTCTGGTGACCAGGATCTGGCGCTCGACATCGCTTCCGCTTACGTCAAGGTCGCGCATGTGCAAGGCGATCCGACTTCTCCGAACCTCGGGCAGTTTTCGGACGCGGAAACAAGTTTGGACAACTCCGAGCGATTCGTCGAGCAGGTGTTGGCCAGGGATCCACGAAACCGGATTGGACGCCGTCTTTCGGCATCGATCGCGCACGATCGCATGGCGCTGGCCCATGCGCAAGGCCATCCAGAACAAGCCTTGGTGGAGGCCGATCACACGATTGCTCAAGTGGAGCAGTTTGTGGATCTCGGCAACCTCACTCCGAAAGAACTTGCCGCTGCGGTTTACTGGGATGCGAATGCAGCCGTGGAATATGAGAACCAACGGCGGTTTGAGAAGGCAGAACGGTATAGTAAACGGGCTCTGGAACTCTCCCAACAGGTTGCAACGGGGCGACCGTCGGAAGGGCATATCTATCTTGTGCTGGCGTATCTCCAGTGGCAAATCGGGCATCTGGACGAGGCGCTCGATACCATTCAAAAGTCCCTCGATGTGGTTGAACGGGACGCTGCGACGGGACATGCAACGATGCGCTCGAATGTGGTCAATTCCTTGTTGCACCAGGGCATGATTCTGGGGAAAGCGGATGGTGAACTGAGCTTGGACCGACCGGCTGACGGGCTGGTGTCTCTGCAAAAAGCAATGGCCATCGCAGAGGAACTCGCAAGCCAGGACCCAAACGACTCTCTGAGTCATCATGAGGTAGCGGAGGTTGGGCTCGAAATCGGAAATATTCTGCGCCACACAAATCCAAGAGAAGCATTGGCCGTCTACGATCGCTCGCTGGCTCGACTAAGGGAGGCGAAAGTCAACACCCGAAGACAACGCGATGAAGCCGAATTACTGGTGGCTTCGTCTTACGCGGAGCGGTGGATCGGCCATGTTGACGAGGCGAAACGTCGAATCGACAAGGGTCTCGTCCTGCTGAGTGATGCAAAAGTCTATCCGGCTGAGAAAATCGAACCGATGAGCGCAGCCGATCACGCTCTCCGAGCCTCCGCCGATTTTCTTGCCGCAACCGGTCAATACGATGAGGCGATCAAGGAGTATCAGGAACTCCAGAAAGAACTGGTGGCTTGGAATCTCGACCCGGACAACGATCTTCGCGATGCGGTTTGTCTTTCACGGACGTGGCTGGCACAGGCTGAACTTCTCAAACATGCGAGACGTGCTGATGAGGCTGGCGAACTGGAGGCTCGCAGTCAAGGTCTTCTAAAACATTGGATGGAAAAACTTCCCAGCTATCCAGTCGCACTGAGACAGGCATTCCTGTCGGAATCCGGGTTGCATCAAGTCGCGCGGCCCCAGGCTGGGTTCTAGCGTCGCCGAACTGAGCCACGCGATCTCCGAGGTTCACCGGTGACTTCACGCAGGACTTCGCAGGTGGATTCGCGCACGACCAGTTCCGGCTCAACGATAATTTCTTTCAAAAGATCCGTATCCGTCTGACCCTTCTGCCTGTCGCTCGCAACCGCGGGCCTCGGACTATCGCGAACGATGCGGCGTAACACCGTCTCCGCGGCAATCTTCCCCATCTTGCGCAGAGGTTGCCGGACGGTGGTTAATGCCGGATTCTGAAAGGCGGCACTCTGAATATCGTCGAAGCCAACCACCGACACATCTTCGGGCACGCGTAGCCCCTTTTCCCGCAGAGCGCGAATCGCACCGATGGCCGAAATATCATTGAAGGTGAACATGGCGGAGAAAGGCTCGCGTTTGGCGAGCAATCGCCGAGTGACCCGATAGCCCACGTCGGAAGTGGGCAGGTTCCCTTCCAACTGGATCATCAATTTCGGATGAATCGTGAGGCCGAGTTTTTTTGCGGCCAGAACAATCGATTCCCATCGCGATTCCGTATCCGAACTGAATTCTTGTCCCTTGACGAACGCAATACGCCGGTGACCAAGCGCGGAGAGATGTTCCAACGCCAGCTCCGCAGCGCGGCGGTGATCGAGCAGAATGTTGGTGACTCCTTTCACCTCGTTATGTCCCGAAACGGCAACCACTGGAATCGGCAGAGCATTGCGCAACGCTGTATCGACAGCAATCAGGCCTTCGACGGAACGCTCCAGAAGCAGCTTGGGATATTCATCGATCAAATCAGGACGATGATGATGACTGGCAACAAAATAAAAATAGCCCTCCTGCAACAGATGTTCTTCAATGCCGCTCATGACGAGAGTCTCGTAGCCTTCGCTGATTTCCGGAACCAGCACGCCGATGGTGAAGCTGCGCTGGGTGCGCAGAGAGCGCGCCGTGAAATTGGGGCGATAGTTGAATTTGTGCGCCGCCGCGAAAATCTGATCCTTGGTTGCCTTGGGAATGGAGTCGGCCACGGTCGACCGGTTCATCACCAGTGACAGTGTGGCGGGCGAAAGGCCGAGGTAATCGGCGAGAAACTTCAGACTGACTCTTTGCGCGGGGTCATGGGCGACAGGGGGCCCGGACTCGCGGGCGACGGGCGAGGTTTTTGTCTTTTTTCGCTTGCTCATCGTTTTTGGGCGGCTCGGGATGCGGACGGCTCTGATCCGCGCCGCTTTGAGCGCCGGGCGTTTTGTTCGTCAGCGATTCACGAGCGTCGGACTGCCTCGATGGTATACGGTACCGGGTGATTCGAGCGATTTAGTTTTGATTTAGCGGCCGCGGTCACACGACCCGATGCTTCGATCCGGCGTCCTGGTCTGCCTGCATAAGCAGTTGCTCTTCCATGGTCTTCGCGCTGTCCTGGAGGTGGGCACGGACTCTGCCGAGCAGGGACAGGAGCGCGGATTGGGTGGGTATTGGGGACTCGGCGAGAATTTCGTCGACGTATTCAGAGTCCCTCACAAGAGATTGGCGACCGATGCGGTAGACCGTTTCCCAGCGCAGGTTGACTTCCTTCAGGTTACGATCTGCGGTGATGTCGGCCTCTTCTTCGATCTCGTGTTGCCCGGGGGTGGCCGACCATGGAGTCATGCCGAGCGGCGTCTCCTCCGCTTTTTCCGGCTCGACGACTACGCGGGTTGGGCGCGGCTTTTCGGCCTGCATCGTTTTCAGGTTGCCGGAAGCGATCTGCAACGCGTAGAGCATGAGGCCGGCGTCTTTGCGGTCAATTCTGTGGGAGAGCATCAATTGCACGACCAGCCGGATGGTGTTTTGAATGGAATGGGCATCATCAAAAAGGGGCAGGATCAGCGAACCATCGGGATAGCGATAGCCGTCAAAATAGAGCTCGACCACTTCGGGGCGGTTCTTTTGATGGTAGTAGCAGAATTCCTTTTCCTTGAGGGCGGGTGATCCGCATTGCGTGCCGTTGGTGTGAATGTGGCGGCAGCGCCGGATTTCGACTGGGTAACTCGACATAAGTGGTACCTCGGCTTCTAAACGAAGGTTCTAGGCGACGGCCAAATAAAAATGCGGCCCGGCAGGCCGCGCTTACTTACCGACTGTCTATCTTTAATTACTGACTCTCTATATCTATTATTTCAAATCGAGAGGGGTAAAGTGCCAATTTGCGGAGAAATATATCTTGCGTAGATGGAAGGACATAAGTCGTTTCGCGTAACTTCTACCTATTGACACGCTTTGCGGCACGCGAGAGGCGGATTTTGATCCCCCCTGAGAACGGTCTTTGGGATTCAAAGACTTGGGGAGGGATGAGCGCCAGGTCTTTGAAATGAAAAGAGTTATCGGCAAGGTCTTTTGTTTTGAGGGAGTTAGCGGAATGGATTTGATTCATAAGCCGAGCTCGGTTAAGCCTGCGTGTTCGTCTGGGCGGCGACCTAAGGGCCAGCGAAATAATCGCTCCTGCTCTTTGATGGCGAGATCGTTGATGCTGGCGTGGCGGAGCCTGGAGAGTCCGGAGGCGTCGAACTCCCAGTTCTCGTTGCCGTAGGCGCGGTGCCATTGCCCGGTTTTGTCATGCGACTCGTAGGCGAAACGGACGGCAATTCTATTGCCGCCGAAGGACCAGAGTTCCTTGATGAGGCGGTATTCGAGTTCTTCACTCCACTTGCGGGTAAGGAAGGCGACGATCTCGGCGCGACCGTGGAGAAACTCGGAGCGGTTGCGCCAGTAAGAATCCATCGTATAGCCGCGTGAGACTCGCTCAGGGTCACGAGAATTCCAGTTATCTTCGACGGCGCGGATTTTCAGGATTGCGGTCTCTTCGGTGAACGGAGGTATGAGGCTGACGGTGTTTGGCTGGGCATTCATGAGACGTTCCTCTTGAGTTCTTTGCCCCTAAAGGGGCGATCGAATCCGCGGTGTGCGGTATCGCCCGGAAAGGCGGAAATCGGCCCCGAGGCTATTGGAAGGAATTGTAGTGATTGTTGGGGCTGTGGGAAAGATCTGAAGGCCGATTCGCGGGCCGGTTTCTGAAGCTTGCCGGCCATGCCAACGGCTTTTTCCCGCAATACCATAGGCACCAATATCCTGCCTACCCGATACAGCAAACTTCAGAATCAACTACAGGGGCCCCCTGATGGGAGGCAGGTCGCCCCTTCGCTAGTCTCTTTTACGAACGGCGAAGTGCTCTCGGGGGGTTTTGGGAGCCAGCGCACCGAATTCTGTCGTCAAGGAGAATAGAGTGGCCACTTGTCCGGTACCTGCGAACGCAACAGCTGTTCTTCCGATGGGGGTGGTAGCTCGATTCGATCAAAACCCGCGAAATACTTCCAGCTCTAATGTTAACTCTGACGGGAACCTGGTCCGGCGCGCCCAAGAGGGCGACGAGCAGGCCTTTGCCACTCTTTACGAACTACACAAGAAACGGGTGTATGCGGTCTGTCTTCGGATGACCAAGGATATTGCCGACGCCGAAGATCTGACTCAGGAAGCGTTCCTGCAGGTGTTTCGGAGCATCCACTCGTTCCGCGGGGATTCGGCATTTTCTACGTGGCTCTACCGGATCGCGGTCAATGCAGTATTGATGAAGCTGCGACGCCATAAACGTCCGGCGGTGGTCTCTCTGGACGAACCGATGTCGGCGGATTCGCCTTCTCTAAAACGCGAGGTTGGGAAGCCTGACCCGAGACTGGGCGGAGCGGTCGACCGTATCGCGTTGCGGCGAGCCGTGGCGGAACTGCCGACGGGCTGTCGCCAGATCTTCGAACTGCACGAGGTTGAGGGGTATCAGCACCACGAGATCGCGGGATTACTGCAATGCTCGGTGGGCAATTCGAAATCACAACTCCACAAGGCGAAGATGAAGATGCGGGACATTCTGGTTCCGCGGAAAATAATGCAGAATCCGGCGATGTCGCAGACCCGCGAAGCCTAATGAAACCCTGATTAAGTCGTGCCGGGCGATCCCTCTTTATTATTTCAGTTCGACCAGCACCAGGCCGTGAGCGGGTATCGTCAACTCGAGCTGGCCGTTTTTCAGTTTTTGAAGTTCAGGCGGAGGGATATCGGCGGCTCGCCGGAGGTCTTTCAATTGCGCTTCGGTGGGCGAGCGCGGAGCGCCCATGCTTTCGTAAACTCCGCGCACATCGCCGTGATCCCGGTCGACACGCCAGATGGTTGCGTGAACTGGCTTCGTCCCTTTGAAAGTGAAAGTCAATGACCTGGCCGAGCCTGCTGCATCCGGGGGGGCATAGTTCCATGCTGCTAATACGAGGGTTCCATCACTGTTGCGTGTGAGCAGTGCGCTGTCCGAGTCAAGATTTATGCGTTGATTCCCAAGTTTATGCAGGAGGGCGAATGCGGCATAGGCCGGTTTCGGAATTCCCCCTTCCGCGATGAGTCCGTAACCGCCATAAAAGGGAGTCTTCACCACACCCTGCTCTTCAAACACATCGGAAAACGTCCAGTAGGACATCATCTCCGTCAGGCCGTCGCACTGCCGGATGGTATCCGGCAACCACGACGCCATAAAGACCGAATCGGTTACCGCGGGCTCGTTGCTATAGGTGGCATTGAACTCGCTCCAAATCAAGGGGACTTTGGGCATTGCCGACGAAACAATTTCGTCATGAACTTTGCTGACCGCGCGACACACCATTTTGTCGCGGGGAATTACTTCGTTGGTTCCGAAGACGTCCTTCGCCGAGTCATTGCCGTAAACATGAGTTGAGACAAAATCCACGGGAATGCCATTGGTTGCGCAGTGTTGAATGAACGCGCCCACCCACGCGGCCTGGGCAGTTGCGGGACCTCCGACTCTTAGCCGGGGACTTACGCTTTTCAGCGCGTGAGCCGCATGGTCATAAAGTTCCCAATACGTCGATTGTTTGGGGTTTCCGGCCCAAAAATCGAGGTTGGGCTCATTCCATACCTCGAAATACCAGTTGCTGACTTCGTCGATTCCGTAGCGCTGCACCAGATGGCCAGCGAAGGTTGAAATCAGGGACTCCCACTTTTGCCAGTCCTTCGGGGGCGCAACATTTTGCTTGTACCAGAAGGGATGGAGATCTTCGCGCGCCGCCAGCTTCTTTGGCATGAAACTCAACTCGACAAACGGCCGAACATCATTTTTGAGCAGGCCGTCATAAATCTGATCGACATAGGAAAAGTTATAGACGGGCACGCCTTGGATATCCTCGTCGTAGAGGCCGACTTCGTCCTGAAAAATGGCGTGAAAACGGACGTAACGGAATCCCGTCGCTTGTTTGACCGTCTTCAAATCGTCGCGGTAGCTCTGGCGGAGAGTAAGGATCGCGCGACCTGAGCCGAACATCTGCTCCCAAAAATGCGGGAAGGGATGGGAGGCGGCGTTGGCATCGACGACGATTGGCTGAGGCGCGCTTGTTTGCGCACACGCACACGCCAAATAGAGGCCTGAGATGTATAGCGATGCGAGGAGAAGGAAGGTCGCGGGTCTGGAACTTTTCTTCATGGTTGACGAGCCCCATCAGCGCCGCGGAGTGGCAGCGAGAAATTATTGTAGTCTGCCGCGTTAACAAAATCCGTGCGAACCGAACGAAGTCGGGACAAGACAAGTCGGGCCGAACCCGATCGCGGTTCGAACGGCTACGGGCGGATCAAGCAGAGACTACATGAGTACGGATTCTGAGCTACAGGTTCGCACGGATTCTTTGAAAACCGAATGAAAACTATGCTTGGCGTGGAAAGTACGTATAGCAAAAGAATCGGAGGATTCGACATGCTCAACTGGGCGGTAACGTTCTTCGTGATCGCGCTCGTCGCTGCGATCCTGGGTTTCACCGGTGTCGCGGTAGCGGCGGCGGGGATTGCGAAACTGATCTTTGTCATTTTCCTCGTGCTGTTCCTGGTGTCTCTTGTCGGTCATTTTGGCCGACGAAGCAGTGTCTAGACCGACTGATGGCGTCTAACGGTAGCCTAAGGAGACTCACGATCATGAACATCAAAGTGTTGGCAAGCCGAATGGTCATTCTTTCGCTGGTGCTGGGCGGAAGCGTAGTGCTTTACGCGCAGGAACAGCGCGACGAGCCCAAGCAAGACGAACCCAAACAGCAAGAAACCAGGCCCGAGAAAGAGAACCGGGACAAGGAGAAGGCTGCGAAGCCGGACGAGAAACCGTCAAAACAGGAGGCTACGAAAGCCAGCAGCCAGGACGAACACGGGCAAATGCAGCGTGCGGGAGGCCATGGCGGCGGCCGCATCCCGGACGACAAATTCCGCGCCCACTTCGGGCGCCAACACACGTTCGCCATCCACCAACCTAGGATGGTCGGAGGGCAGCCACAATTTCAATACGGCGGCTACTCATTCACCATAGTTGATGCGTGGCCGGCGGGATGGGCGTACACGGACGATTGCTACATCGATGAGATCGATGGCGAATATTTTCTCTTCGACCTTCTTCATCCGGGCGTGCGGATAGCTCTAGTTGTCGTATTGTGAAGCCCGAGATGAGAGCGGACGTCGTTTCGTGACATCGTGTTTGGTGACACCGTGGGGGCCTTCGCGCGGAGCGGAACTTTGCCATGCCGAAGGCCACGCGGCGTGATTTCGTGCCGCGCCCCAAAATCTGCAAATTCAAAGTGGACGCAAACCTTGCCGATCATTACAGCAACTAACTTGTAGTTGTCGATACCAGTTGTCGATAAATTCACGATGCACGGTGGGAACCGCGCAGAAAAAGGAGTCATTCATGGCAGACGATCTGGAACGAAAAGGACAGGCGGGTCAATCCGGACAAGGGCAACAGGGTGGTCAATCTGGGCAGCACGGACAGGGCCAGCAGAGCGGGCAGTCTGGCCAACAGCAGCAGCAACCGCAGAAAAAAGGCGGTCAGACTCAGAATGAGAACGAAGAAGACCAGAATCGCGACCGTCAACGCCGCGCATCCTAGTTGTTTTCGTCAAATCATCTGTGTCAGCAATGGAGCAGTGTCAAAGTCCCAGCCTGTTTGGTGGGACTTTTTTTCGCGCGAGGAGAGGTTTTATTTAATTCGAAGGTGGTTTGCGAGCCAAGGCTGTGAATTCGCGATGCTGGCTGATGGCCTCGACCGCCTCGACCAGATCACGGGCCAGGTTGGACTTCACGACGTAGCCGCGGGCTCCGGCGGCGAGGGCTTCACGCATCATCTGGGACGAATCATGTTGCGTGACGAACAAGACCTCGAGCCCGGGGTGCTTCTGCTTGATGATGCGGCAGGCTTCAATGCCATTCATTCTGGGCATGGTGACATCGAGCACGACGACATCGGGACGCAAAGCGGCGACCTTCTCGACGGCTTCGAGTCCGTCAGAAGCCTCATCGACAACATCTAAATCGGCCCGGCCTTGCAGAAGAGTCCTGAGCCCCTGTCTCACAACGGGATGATCATCGACGAGCAAAATACGGACTGCCATAGCGTTTTCACAATTCTGTGCAGCAGCATTGCCCTACAGACAACTACCGGATTCGAATAGGGAGTCTGGAATCCGGCCACGATTGCTCCACTCGACGTGCTCCGGGGACTCAGGAACCGGAGAGAAGGTGTCAAATGAATGGCTGAATCGTAGCATGGCGCCGTGCGCAGGGCGAATACAGCGAATCCTGTAGCCGATCTATCTACTCGATCTCACCATACCGTCGAATCGACAGTCATTGTCCCACAGGGAGTATCTCAATCACTGTCTGGCTGCGCCGGCTTCCGGGAAGTAGGTGCCCCGGTCGAGAAGCGCTTCGACGGCCTCAACGATCGAGCCGACGTCCCACTTGGCGCACAAACCGCGGATCCCTGTCTTTCGGGCTTCTTCGCCGAGTTGTTTGGAAAGATGAATGGTAATCATCAGAATAGGAATTTCGGGAGAGAGTTGCGCGAGCTGTCTGGCGACCTCAAGCCCGTTCAAGTCTGGCATCTGAAAATCGAGCAGGACCACATCGGGATGATGTTCGCTGATCCACTGCAACGCTTCTCGTCCCGTGGGAGCCTGGTAACAAACCTTCCAAGTGGGTTGCTGTTCGAGAAGGGAGCGAAGATAATTTCGCGCGGCTGGATTATCGTCCGCTACAACAATTCGCACCAACGGGAACCTTCCTGTTCTGCACGAGTGCCGTCAGGCACAGCTGTTCACGACGCCGCTCGGTTCGCGCACGGCCAAGCGGGCAGGGATGAGCAGTTCGACCAAGGTTCCCGGTTCGTGGTTGGTAAGGCGCAGCTCTCCGCCAAATTCGCGGGCACGTTGCTTCATGCCGCCAATGCCGACACCAACGCTCTCGGGGCGCAACTCTGCAATCCTGTCGTCAATTCCCTTCCCGTCGTCGAGCACTGCGACGACGATGTTTTCATCTTTTTGGGTCAGGGTAATGCACACCTTTTTGGCCCCGGAGTGCCGAAACACGTTGGTGAGAGCTTCCTGAACGATGCGGAAGACGGCGGTTTCGATGTCGGGGGACAAGCGCGGGAAGTCGGTGGGGCGCACTTCGAGCAAGGTTTCGATGCCGCTGCGTTTGGCAAGTCCCTCGACGTACCAGCCCAAGGCCGACTGCAAGCCAACCTCATCGAGAAGGGGCGGATGCAAGAGGTGAGACATGGTACGCACTTCCTGAATAGCGCGATCAATAATGGCGCTGGCCTGAACCCAGGTTTCCTCTTGCGGTTGAGGGGGCTTTTGCAAAAACATCTTGTCCAAAACCATCTTGGCGACCGCCAGTTCCTGGCCGAGCCCGTCATGGAGGTCGCGGGCAATGCGGCGGCGCTCCTGATCTTGCATCGTCATCAGACGCACCGACAGACGGCGCAATTCGTCGGTGCGTGTATCCACCATCTTCTCGAGTTGGGCGGCGTTGTCGCGAATCGATTGCTCGAGCATCTTGCTGTCGTGAATGTCGGAGCAGATTCCATACCACTTGATGATCTTGCCGCCATCGTCGCGAATGGGGACGGCACGCGCCCGGAACCAGCGATAGGTTTTTTCTGCTGAGCGAATGCGATACTCGGATTCGTAGTTGGCTCCGGATTCGACGCAGCGCATCCAGTGGAGCATAGCCTGGTCCTTATCCTCCTCATGCACGTAATCGAGCCAGCCGAATCCGTTCGCGGAGCCTGGATCGGCTCCGGTGTAGTCATAAAAACGATCGCTGATGTAGTCCCTGGAACCGTCAGGCTGGCGGCTAAAAATGATGTCTGGGGCAGTGTGAACAATCGCGTCGAGTTCCTGATTTTTACCGATTAGTTCGGCATTGAGCTGCAACAGCAGATCGGCCTTTCGTCCTAATTCTTCGGTGCGCTCCAAAACGCGGCGTTCGAGATCGCGATTCAAAACTTCGAGTTGAGTGGTCTTGCGGTGAAGCTCAGCGAAGACTCTGACCTTCGCGCGCAAAAGTTCTTGGATGACGGGCACGGAAATGTAGTCGACGGCTCCGTGCTCGTATCCTTTGAGCCGGTCGAGATCGGTGAGATGCACGGCGGAGATAAAAATGATCGCGGTGCGTTGAAAACGAGGATGCTGGCGAATCATATTGGCCAGCTCAAAACCGTCCAACTCGGGCATGCTGACGTCCATGAGCACGACGGCGACATCAGTCTTGAGCAGAATTTCGAGGGCCTTCTTCGCCGAAGTCGCCTTGATGAGATTTTCGCCGAGTTCAGCCAGCATCACCTCGTAGCTGAGGAGCTTAGCGGGCTGGTCATCGACCATCAGGATATTGACTTTGCTGTATGTGACCATCGAGTTTCTCCGTAGCGATCGAGCAGTCATTTGTTGTGGCGACGACCTTTATCGGTGAAGCCACATGCGCAGCGACGACAGTAGCTGTTCGGTATTCACCGGTTTTGCCAAATACTCGGACGCGCCGGCTTCCAGACACTTTTCGCGATCCCCCTTCATTGCTTTTGCGGTGAGGGCGATAATGGGCAGGCGCTGGAGGGAAACCTTCTGACGCATCACGCGCATGGTTTCGAAGCCATCCATTTCGGGCATCATGATGTCCATCAGGACGATCGCGATGTCAGGCGTGGACTCAAGTTCCGCAATGGCTTCGCGGCCGGTGCCGGCGGTGATGACGTCCATGCCGCGGCGTTCGAGCACGCTGCTGAGAGCAAAGATATTGCGCACGTCGTCATCGACCACCAAGACTTTTTTGCCGACGAGCGCGTCGTCAGAATGGTGCAGACGATCGAGCATTCTTTGCTTTTCCGGCGGGAGATCGGCAACCACCCGATGGAGAAACAACGCGGTCTCGTCCAGCAGGCGTTCGGGGGATTCGACTCCCTTGACGACTACGCTGCGCGCCAGAGAATGAAGACGGGCATCTTCCTCCGGAGAAAGCTCTTTGCCGGTGAAGACAATCACTGGCAAGTCGCATACGGATGGCGTGTCGCGGAAGCGTTCAAGCACGTCAAAGCCGGAAATATCGGGCAGACGGAGGTCGAGAACGACGCAGTCGAATGTTTCCTGGTTCACGACGCTAATCGCCTCTTCACCACTCGAGACAGTGCGGACGTCGATGTCGTCATAGCCGAGCAGTTCGCGGATGCTGAGTTGTTCGGCGGGATTATCTTCGACGACCAACAAACGCTTGCGCCGAGGCGCCGAGTACTCTTTGATGCGGTTCAATGCCGTTTCCAATCCCGCCGGCGTGGTGGGCTTGGTGACGAAGGCAAAGGCTCCGCGGGAGAGGCCGTGGTGTCGGTCTTCATCCAAAGTGAGCATCTGCACCGGAATGTGGCGTGTGGACGGGTCTTGCTTCAAGTGGTTGAGGACGGTCCAGCCCATCATGTCGGGCAGAAACACATCGAGGGACACGGCGGTGGGATGAAACTCGCGAGCGAGGGCGAGGGCCTCGGCTCCGCGCAACGCGACCAGCACCTTGAATCCTGTGTCGCGGGAAAGATCGCGCAAGACACGAGCGTAGTGCGGATCGTCTTCGACGATAAGCAGGACGGCATCGTCAGGGAGGAGATGATCGCGGTCGTCGGGAATCTTCTCGACTGGATGCTCAGCCACAATGGATAGGGGCTGGGGCAAAGCGGAGACCGGCGAACGGCGCTCAGCGGTTGCAGCGCTGGAAGGACCGACATAGGTTTGCGGCAAATAAAGGGTGAACGTGCTGCCGCGACCTGGGGCGCTGCGCAACTGGATTTCGCCGCCGAGCAGACTTGCTAATTCGCGGCTGATGGCGAGACCGAGACCGGTGCCACCGTATTTGCGACTGGTGCCGGCGTCTGCCTGCTGGAAAGCCTCAAAGATAATGCGCTGCTTATCGAGCGGGATGCCGATACCAGTGTCAGCAACTTCAAACGCCACGACGGATGCGGCGTTGGCGAGGATGGGATGCTCCTCGCTCCAACCGCTCTTGGCGATCGAGACCGACAAGCGAACGCCGCCAAGTTCGGTGAACTTGAAAGCATTCGAGAGAAGGTTCTTCAACACCTGTTGCAGACGCTTGGAGTCGGTGACCACGCTACGGGCGAGGTGCGGATCGGTATGCACCTCGAAGGTGAGGCGGCGATTTTCGGCCTCATGGCGGAACGGACGTTCCACGGTATCGAGGAGGCTGGCGAAGAAGACCTCTTCGGCTTCGACCGAGACAGTGCCCGACTCGATTTTCGACAAATCGAGAATGTCGGTGATCAGGTTCAACAGGTCGGTGCCAGCGCCGTGAATGGTGCGCGAGAACTCGACTTGTTTGGGCGAGAGATTGCCGTCGGGGTTGTCGGTGAGTTGCTGACCGAGAACGAGAATGCTATTGAGTGGTGTGCGCAACTCGTGCGACATGTTCGCCAGAAATTCAGATTTGTATTTCGAGGTCAGAGCCAACTCTTTGGCCTTCTCTTCCAAGGCGCGGCGAGCTTGTTCGATTTCCTGGTTCTTGCGTTCGACTTCAACGTTCTGTTCGGCGAGCTGCTGCGCTTTTTGGGCCAGCTGCTCGTTGGTTTGTTGCAACTCCTTCTGCTGCATCTGGAGTTCGGTGGCTAACTGTTGCGACTGCTTGAGCAGACCTTCGGTCTGCATCGTGGCCTCGATGCTGTTGAGCACGATGCCGATGCTGGCCGTGAGCTGTTCGAGAAACGCGAGCTGGGAGGTGGTGAAGTTGCCAAGCGAGGCGAGTTCGATGACGGCCTTGACGCGATCTTCGAAGAGGACCGGAAGAACGATCACATTTCGCGGCACGGATTCGAACAGTCCGGAACGAATGGAAATTGTGTTCGGGGGCAAATCGGAAATCAGCATCCGGCGTTTTTCGGCGGCGCACTGACCGACGAGACCTTCGCCAATCTTGAGGCGGCGAAGATGTCCGTCTTCGCCATCGCCGGCGAAGGCGGAGAGGAGAACCATCTCCGCAGATTCGTCGGTGCCCATCTGGTAGATGACGCCTTGTTGGGCGTTGACGAGCGGTGAGAGTTCAGAGAGCAGCAGGCGTCCCACGGTCGCCAGATCGCGTTGCCCCTGGAGCATGCCGGTAAAGCGAGCAAGGTTGGTCTTGAGCCAATCCTGTTCTGTGTTGCGGTCAGTGGTGAGGCGGAGATTGTCGATCATGGTGTTGATGTTGTCTTTCAACTCCGCGACTTCACCGCTGGCTTCGACCTGAATGGAACGCGTGAGATCGCCTTTGGTAACGGCGGTCGCAACTTCTGCGATGGCTCGCACCTGGTTGGTCAAGTTATCGGCCAGCAGGTTGACGTTGCCGGTGAGATCTTTCCAGGTACCGGCAGCGCCGGGAACGTTGGCCTGGCCGCCGAGTCGGCCTTCGACGCCTACTTCGCGAGCGACGGTAGTGACCTGGTCGGCGAAGGTGGCCAAGGTGTCGGTCATGTTGTTGATGGTTTCGGCCAGAGCGGCGACTTCACCTTTGGCGTTGACCGTCAGCTTCTGAGTAAGTTCTCCGTTGGCGACGGCGGTAACGACCTTTACGATGACGCGCACTTGCTCGGTCAGGTTCGCCGCCATCACGTTCACGTTGTCGGTAAGATCCTTCCATGTGCCGGCGACGCCGGGAACCTGGGCTTGTCCGCCGAGTTTGCCTTCGGTGCCGACTTCGCGAGCGACGCGAGTGACTTCTGCGGCGAAGGCGTTGAGCTGGTCGACCATGGTGTTGATGGTGTTTTTGAGTTCGAGAATTTCACCTTTCACATCGACCGTGATTTTGCGTGAAAGATCGCCTCGGGCGACGGCGGTCGTGACTTCGGCAATGTTGCGGACCTGGCCCGTGAGGTTACCGGCCATCGAGTTGACGGAATCGGTGAGATCTTTCCAAGTGCCTGCGACGCCAGGGACGTTAGCTTGGCCACCGAGGCGGCCTTCGCTGCCGACCTCGCGCGCGACGCGAGTGACTTCGCCGGCGAAGGCATTCAACTGATCGACCATCGTATTGATGGTGTCTTTCAGCAGCAGAATTTCGCCGCTGACGTTTACCGTGATTTTTTTCGACAGATCGCCGCTGGCGATGGCGGTGGAAACCTCAGCAATATTGCGGACCTGACCAGTGAGGTTACTGGCCATGGAGTTGACGGAGTCGGTGAGATCCTTCCAAGTGCCGCCGACTCCGGGGACCTGGGCCTGTCCGCCGAGCTTGCCGTCGGTGCCGACTTCGCGGGCCACGCGAGTGACTTCTGAGGCGAATGAACGCAGCTGATCGACCATCGTGTTGATGGTGTCCTTGAGTTCAAGAATTTCACCGCGCACATCGACTGTGATTTTGCGCGACAAATCGCCGCGGGCGACAGCCATGGAAACTTCGGCGATGTTACGAACCTGGCCGGTGAGGTTCGAGGCCATGAAGTTCACGTTGTCGGTGAGATCTTTCCAGGTGCCGGCAACGCCGGGGACCTGGGCTTGTCCGCCGAGTTTGCCTTCGGTGCCGACTTCGCGAGCGACGCGCGTGACTTCGCCGGCGAAAGCATTGAGCTGATCGACCATTGTGTTGATGGTGTTTTTCAGTTCGAGAATTTCGCCTTTCACGTCGACCGTGATCTTGCGCGAGAGGTCGCCGCGGGCGACGGCTGTGGTAACTTCGGCAATGTTACGGACCTGGCCGGTGAGGTTGCCTGCCATGGAGTTCACCGAGTCGGTGAGATCTTTCCAGGTGCCTGCGACGCCAGGGACGTTGGCCTGTCCACCGAGGCGACCTTCGCTGCCAACTTCGCGGGCGACGCGCGTGACTTCACCGGCGAAACGGTTGAGCTGGTCGACCATGGTGTTGAGCGTTTCTTTCAGCTGCAGAATTTCCCCACGGACATCTACCGTGATCTTGCGCGAGAGGTCGCCGTTGGCAATTGCGGTTGCGACTTCGGCGATGTTACGGACCTGGCCGGTTAGGTTCGAGGCCATGAAATTGACGTTGTCGGTCAGATCCTTCCAGGTGCCGCCGACGCCGGGGACCTGGGCCTGTCCGCCGAGTTTGCCTTCGGTGCCGACTTCGCGGGCGACGCGCGTGACTTCGCCGGCGAAGGCGTTGAGCTGATCGACCATGGTGTTGATGGTGTCTTTCAGTTCGAGAATCTCGCCTTTGACGTCGACGGTGATTTTGCGCGACAAATCGCCTCGGGCAACGGCCGTTGTAACTTCGGCAATGTTGCGAACCTGAGCCGTCAAGTTTCCAGCCATGGCGTTGACGGAGTCGGTCAAATCTTTCCAGGTGCCGGCGACGCCGACGACGACGGCCTGGCCACCGAGTTTTCCGTCGGTGCCGACCTCGCGAGCGACGCGGGTAACTTCAGAGGCGAAAGATCGCAGCTGATCGACCATGGTGTTGATGGCTTCTTTGAGCTGGAGAATTTCGCCGCGAACATCGACCGTGATTTTGCGCGAGAGGTCGCCGCTGGCAACGGCAGTGGCGACTTCGGCGATGTTGCGGACTTGGCCGGTGAGGTTGCTGGCCATGGAGTTGACGGAATCGGTGAGATCTTTCCAGGTTCCTGCGACACCTGGGACCAAGGCCTGGCCGCCAAGTTTGCCGTCGGTGCCGACCTCGCGGGCGACGCGGGTGACCTCGGCGGTAAAAACGCCGAGTTGCTGAATCATCGTGTTGACAATGCTGGCGGAGCGCAGGAACTCGCCTTCGAGCGGGCGCCCGTCGACATCGAGGCGGACGGTCTGGGTGAGATTTCCCTGGGCGACGGCTGCGATGGCGCGAGTCACTTCGGCGGTGGGACGAAGCAAGTCTTCTACGAGAGTGTTTACCGAAACTTCGATATCGCCCCACGCCCCTCGGACTTCGTGGAAGCGGAGCCGCTCGCGAGTGCGGCCTTGCTTGCCGACGACCTGGCCGACTCTTTTCAATTCTTGCGCCATCTGTTGATTGGCGGCGACGATGGAATTGAAAGTGTCGGCGATCTTGCCCTCGAGGCCTGTCCAGGAACCGGGTAGCCGGACGGAGAAATCTCCGTCGCGCATGGTTTGCAAGCTGGCGAGAATTACGCTCAAATCCGCTGGGGGATCTGCGACGAGGAGAGGACGCCCGTTGCTCTTCTCGTCTGTATCGCCATTGGCGCGGGCGGCCGCGGTTTGCCGGTCATTTCTTTTCATTGTGGTCTTTTGATCCGGGGAGTTAACACTCAACACTGTTTATTTATCATGAGCAACTCTGGGCCGACTCTAGGGTCTTTACTGTAGGGGAGGGATCGTTTTGCTGGCCCGAAAGTTGTCTCATCATGGCCGACCATCAAGCTGCGGCAGTGAGTGCCTCCTGGCTAGGATCCAATGCGGCGTATTCGCGGGCTCCGCTGCGGCGAAATACTTCGACGGCCTCGATGGCTTTCGCCTTTTCCGAGCAGGCGACGTACACGAGAACTCCCATTTCGCGAAGCTCGTCTTCAAAGCGATCCACCTCGCCCTCGGAAAATCCCAATCCTATGAGGGGGTTCACATCGCCACACAGAGCCGCGGAGTCATCCTCCATGATGAGATCGTGGAGGAAGGCTCGTGAACGAATGAAGAGCCCGACGGTTGGAATCACAACGGCACCGAGCTTCATGAGCCACGTGATTAACTCCACAGCGGCTGCGCTCGTCTCTCGTTCCGCATCGAAGACGCGGGCCTGGCGCATGACCGTAGCGATATGGTGCCGGGGCTGCACCATGAGGCAGATCTGCTCGCTGCCAAATCCCGACTGGTGGAGCAACTGCACCACGTGCTGAAGCGATATGTCATGCGGATAACTACCGTAGGCAGCTGATGTGTTCGGCACCATGGCGAGAATCTCCAAATCGAGTCGCGGGTTTGTGAAGAGCCCCCGCAGTGCGGCACCCGCGGAGACGAGGGTGGTTACGTGGTCACCTTACAAAATCCGCATGGGAATGAAACTCGGGTAGATCCTGTAGTCGAATGTGTAAACTGAAGTGGAAATCTATGTCGGCTGCCGCTCGACGGTGCCAGTTCCGAGTCACGCCCAGTCCTGGTCAACGGTGGCGTCAGTGGTGGCCATCGTGGCTGGCCGACGAGGCCTCGCGTTTTGGCGTCGTCGCCTCCGGGGGAGCCTCCACGGTCACTTCGACATCGGCACCCAGCTTGAGTTTCACCTTCTCGCCATTCTCATCGATGAGCGTGTTCTCGATTCGAATCTCTCGATAAAGGTGGTCGGCTCCTTCGATTGCTATCTGGGCCTTCTCGGAATCACCGGGAGCGATGGGCTTAATGATTTTTTCGACCGTCGCGGGCAGAGTTGTGCTTGGATTCTCAGTCATAGGGGACCTTCAGCAATACAAAACACAGACGTTACTTTGTGTTGACGCCAGGCCTCACTGATTGATACAGATCCCTGAGACGAATCTGGCGTTTTCTGCTTTGACTCGCCTTTCTTGACCGGCCTCGCTCGAGCAATGGCATGAGGTGTCTGCGTTATCCCTCTGTGCGTCATCCCTCCGTACCGGTGGAGGGCATCCGCGTGATTGACTCACGAATCTTTCCGGCCGCGGACGAGGCCGAATCGAAGACTTTGTTCTTGGCGTCGACCGCCTTATCACGAACCGACTGGCGGGTTTCGAAGCCGGCCGCGGGAGCCAATAGAATTCCCAAGCCTACTCCGACGCCGACACCGAGCAACACACCAGTCACACGCGAGGCCCAGTGATTTCGGCCCCGAAGCGCACTGACGGCGTGTTCCAAACGATCGACAGCATCTTGATACTTGTCGGAAACGGCGTCGCTGACATCGTTATATTTGCCGGCAATCTTGTCGCTGACATCGTCGCTGCGTTTCTTGACGGTATCGGCCACGGTGGCCCGGAGTTTTGGGTCGGTAAACAGCAGACTCAACTTCGCCGCTACTCGAACCCAATCGCTCACCCTGTTCGTCGCACCAGTATTACGCATGACTGTCCCTCGCAATCTCGTTATCGTTATCAGAACTAAGCTACGTCCATGTCCGACTTTACTGGCAGTCGGGTTGCCGGAGTATCAGTCTGTTCGTGTAGAACCGTGACAGGACGCTTGTAGCTGGATGGTGCGAGTGCAAAGATGCCTTCTAAGGATGTAAGTCAAAGCGGTCTAGTCTCGCTATCAGGTGAATGCTGTAGTTTTGTTGGCGGTTGAGTCGGCGGACGACGGTAAGAGTCGTCGCATTTGGCGGGATCGGCGGATCTCTACAAGTTATGCCTGATTACGCAGTCGTTCGAATCGCGCTAGTGTGAGGGCGGTTGGGCGGACGGTGATGCGGCGCAGGTTTTTGCCGTTTCCCTGTCTCGGGTTCATCCGAAGCGGAACGGCGACAGGATGAGTCACGTACACCGTCCCGTCACACCCGGACTTCCACCTCTTGCACTTCTTAGCTCGCCTGTGGTTGCTCACATATTCTGCAAGCAGAAAATGGAAACGCACCGCCAATACCGCGCGGTGCGTTTCCTCATGAACAGCGTTCTACGGAAAGCAATTTAGTGGGGCGGGCGAGCAGCGGCGTGCTGGACTGGAGCGCGCATGCGAGCCTGCATCGCCTGGTTTTGCTGGGCATGCCTTTGTTGCAACTGCTGGGTCTGTTGCTGATGACGCGCTTCTACCTGCTGCTTCTGCGCTTCATTGTTCTGTTTGGCTACTTTTTTGTCTTCTTTTTCCTGCTGCTGCTGAAGTTTTTGGCGTTCCTTCTGTTGCTTCGCGTATTGCTTTTCCTGCTGCTGCTGGAGCTTCTTATCCTGCTTCGCGTCACCCGTATTTGGGGGAGCGGGTCTTTCCGCCGGGGGAAGGTCGCGTACATGTCCCGGGGGATTGGATGAAGCGTTATTGGCGGGGCGGGCGGAAGCGTTTTCGCGCGCCTGATTTTCACCGCGGTTGGCGGGCGGAGTGTAGCGCCCACCGGCTTCGCTGGCCTTTACGACGTTGGCTTTGAAATCTCCGGGCCGGGCAGTGGCAGCGATTTCGGGTCTCCCGTGGTTCACGGAAGCGCGTTGCTGCTGGTCGGAATGAGCTTCCTGAAGATGTTGGTTCTGAGCCGCAACGGGTCCGACATGTCTTTGGTGCGCCGCTGCCTCTTGTTCCGCCGTCGCCCGCGCGGTGATCCCGCCGTTGCCGCCGTTATAGCTGACATGGCTGACGGTGGTGCGGTTCACGGTGGTGTTGTAGACGTTGTGAATGTTTTCCACGTTTACATTGAGAACCGCGCGATTGTAGAAGAAGTGTCCGTTGTCCCAGCGGCCACCCTCGAAGCCGGTTCCGAAATAGCCGAAACCATAGTCGATGCCTCCGTAAAATCCGACGGTCGGACCCCAATAGCCGTCATAGAACATGAAGCCATTTCCTCCCCAGCCCCAATATCCTGGTGTCCAGAGAAAGCCAACTTCGGGAGCCATGACCCAAGTGCCCGGCACCCAATAATAATCGTCGAAATCGGCGCCCCATGCCCAGTAGCCGGGGGTCCAGAGATAACCATCGCCGGGACAAACGGGTTGCTCGTAAACCGGCAGCGGCGGAGGTGCGAAACCGACTACGATGCCGACGGCGCCAAACGCAGATGCCGACAGGCACAGCATGACAACCGCGAACAAGAATGTACTTATGAAACGAATACGCATGGTTGTGTTTCCTCTGCTCATGATCCCTCGTTTGCCCGTTAATGCTGTGATTCCGCGGGTTGCGTGGACTGAGCGTCGAGACTACGAGTTCATTACTTCGAGTTCTAAGTTCTCAGTCCTCAGCGAGGTCGGTTTTCACTGAGAACTGGGAACTGGCCACATCAGCGACTTGGATTGATTGCAGCCGCGCAGCTGGTGTGCCCGCACTGGCAGGCAATTTCGGTCATGTTCGAGGCCTCTGTACAGAACTGGCTACAGAACTCGCTGTCAGTAGCCGCTGGGCATCGACAAGCCGGATGCGCACACTTAACAAGCGTTTCAGAATTCATGATTCCCTCCAGTCGTCTAATTGCCAGTAGTTAGATCGCAATTTCGTTAGGCTCCAATTCGCCAAGCTGTCAGACGACAGAGCGGCGGCCACCGAGTAAATCGACGATCAGAACAACGACAGCTACCACGAGCAGCAAGTGAATGAGGCTGCCGGCTATGTGAAGTCCGAAACCCAGGAGCCACAAAATCATAAGAACGGCCACAATCGCCCATGCCAATCGCATTTTCAAAGCCTCCTCGAGTCAGCACACGACTCGACGTATTCCCGTGCTTGTTCACGTTAACCGCGAGTTGCTAAGGCACCAATCGTGTGTGGGTTGTAGGAGTCGGCGGAGGATCCTGTAGATTCAGCGTAAGTCGTGCGCGGGCAGCGTTTCGGCGGAAAAGGCGGTTGCTTCGATTGTAGCGGCGGCCGGGAGGCCATCCAGTTCCTGAAAAGATTTTTGCCAGCGGTCTCGCGATTTCTTCGATGAGCAAACCGCTACATAGTGCTGATCCTGATGTAGCGGCGCATGTCTGGAATAGAACTGATGAATGCATATCCGGCCAGAAGCAGGGTTGTGGCGGCGGCCACTCTGGAGAGTATGAAAATCGCCTTATTCATAAAACCTCCTTCTCTTTACTGAGTTGCCTTACTTAGTTGCCTTAACGCTTCGCCCGGTAGTCTCGGAGCGAATAAATTCTCGTCCACTACCTGGCTCTGGAGGAGAAACGAAAGCATCTGCTGAAGACTGGTGACCACGCCATCGGCGACGCCGGAGCCGAGTCGATCTTGGGCTGCGGCGGGTCCGCCGTCGAAGTTCCACAAGCCGACGAGCAATTTCAGGTTTGGCTGGCGCTGACGAAGTCGCTTGCAAAGGGCGCGCGCCTGTCCGGCCGCAAAAGGAGGAAGGGCGGAAATGACTACCATCTGCGGATGATAGGTGGGGAGTTGATTCAGGAGGTCCGCACGTGGAGTGACCGGGAGTTGAACAACATCGCATCCCAGGTCCTCGATGAATTGCGCGGCCATGCTAGCGACGAGTGCATCCCCCTCGTCGGAGGCGGGAACACAGAGCACGCGGAGTCCAGACAATGCTGCGCTCGGAGTGTTGTTGACTAAGGGCGACTGATTTCGAAACCTCTCGCCAAGCTCTTCGATGAAATCGCGAGTGTTCTGGTAGACGAAACTTGTCGTTGGCGGTTCGAGCACATTCAAGTGCCGGTCCTGCTCGGCCAGGGTGAGGGCAGGAATGAGAACGGAATCGTAAAAAGAGATTACAGATGTGTCTTTCAGGTATCGCGCCGCAATGTCCCTTGCCTCGTCGTCATCGAGCGCTAACAGGCGCTGATAGAAATGAGCTTCGACGGCAAGAACCGGCTCGGCGCCGAGCAACACCTCGAGAAAACCCAATTGGGGCACGTAACGGCCCATGAGGATCAGACAAACCGTGAGGGGCGTCGACAAGATCAGACCGACGGGGCCCCATAGAATCGCCCAGAAGACGGCTGCCACGAGAATGGCGAGCGACGAAATGCCAGTGTGGTTGCCGTAGAGCCAGGGCTCGATGACATTTCCAACGACGAGTTCGAGCAGCACGAACAGGCCGAATATCAGGACCGCCTCGCGCCATCCGGGGAAGACGGCTAGGGCCATTGCCATCGGGAACACAGTCGCGATCGGAGCCCCAATATAGGGAACGAAGCGCAGCAAACTGGCGAGAACGCCCCAGAGCAGAGCGTGAGGAATTCCAAGCCAGTAGGCTCCCATTCCGAAAATCGCACCGTAGGCGATGTTGACAACGAATTGCAACAACAGATAGCGGCTCAAGCGGTGTGAGCCGTCATCCAAGGCTCGGGTCACGACGCTCAAGTGACCCTGTCCTGCGAGACGGATGACACGATTGCGAAGGTCCTCGCGCTTGATCATCATGAAAAGCGTGAAGACGATCACCATCGCGGATGTCTCCAAGACTCCGGTGAGCGGGCCAATCACAGCCCGCAAGTATTGCGGACCGTTCACAGGAGGCTGAGCAACCTGGACTGAGATGGGCCGGCTGCTCGAAGTCTTGCCGGTTTTCTTATCCAAAGTAGACTGCGAGGCGGCGGACAGATCATCGCTCAGTTCGGCAACGCTGTTGGTTGCCTTCTTGAGGCGACCGCCGTCAGGCAAGCGAACCGACTGAATTTTGCGGTGGAGGGTGGATTCGTAGGTGGGGAGCTGATCGACGATCGTCATGAGCTGACCGGCAACCAGCCAGCTCAAGGAACTGAGAGCAACGAAGGCGAGCACTAAAACGATCAGAACCGCAGGCACCCGGCCGAAACGACACTTCTCGAGCCATCCGACGACGGGTGTCAGCAAGAAGGCCAAGACTACCGCCAAGGCGAGGGGAATCAGCACCTGGCGGCCGAAGTACAAACCAACGATCACCACGACAATGGCGATCAATGTGAGGAGTCGCGAAGAGGCGGTGGCGTCGTCGTTCGGGACAACGTTCGGGATCAAGAGACCTGCCTGCCCGGAATTGCAGCGCTCTGGAGTTTCGAGAAGTTCGGTTTCGAAATCTTCCACAAGGCAGCGAGCGCATTGGCCGCGTCGCTTAAGGCGCGCTTCTGGAGACTTATGGCGTCGATATGAAGAGGAATGGAACTACGGCGCACGGGCGGAGCGCCGGCGCCTTCACTGAGTATCGCCAGCGATCGATCAAAAATGTTCTTCAGACGATGGGCGGATCCGGATTGTTCATTCACGTTTGGAGTATTGGTCATGATGATTCCTGCTTTCCGTATGATTTCTACTTTCCGTGCTTTCGTTTGAGTTTGCATCGTCTAAAGTTGCATCGCGGTCAGGTTGCATCGTTTCAGGTTGCATCCTAGAAAGACTTGCCGCCGCAAGCAATACAGCCAATCACTGACGCACGAGCAACAAATGGAGGAGCGACTGCGCTGGCGGCCAGTAATCGATGTTGAAAATAACTTTTTTGCAAAGACGTTTAGGAAGTCAATGAAGGCGCGGAGCAGGAAGGCGAGGAGCAGGAGCCAGTACCAAATCCGGCTCCTGCTCGAAAGGTGGGATCAGTCGAGGAATTACTTTGCATCGACCGCAGAATAGCCTGGGTGGAGGCAAGCCGAAATCCCAGCGAACTTGTACTTCGTTTGAGGAATCGCTGTAGTTCGGCGAAGGATGGGTGTGGGTTGCGGCGGATGGTCTGCGTCTTCAGTGCGCGCGGAGTCTTGTCGTAATGTAATAGCGCTTATGGCTCAATTTGAGCCTACGGGATGGTTCCTCCCGATCTAGGGTCCGGAGCGGATGGAATGGATCGGAGTTGCGAAAGTATGGTGGAGTGACGCAATTAATCCCGGTGCTCGGATCAGGGCACAGAAGAGGTTGGATATGAAATCAGGAATCGCAGCAAAACACTTCCTGGCGCTGACCACCGCGGCTCTGATTTTTACGAGCCTGACCTGGGGCGCCGACAAGGACGAATCGGATATCAACAAGCGCATCGATACGTCGGCTCACGTTTTGAACGAGATCATGGCAACTCCGGATAAAGCGATCCCGGATGGAATTATGCGTGACGCAAAGTGCATCGCGGTTGTGCCTTCGCTGGTGAAGATCGCGCTCGGCTTCGGCGGGGACCACGGCAAGGGAGTGGCGACGTGCAGGACGAGGGAAGGGTGGAGCGCTCCGGCGCCGATCACCATCACGGGGGGCAGCTGGGGTCTGCAAATCGGCGGACAGGCAACCGACCTGGTGATGGTCATCATGACGAATCAGGGAATGGAACACCTGCTTTCCAGCCACTTCAAACTCGGAGCGGACGCTTCTGCGGCGGCTGGCCCGGTTGGGCGTGATGCCACTGCCGGGACCGACATCAAGATGAGAGCGGAAGTGTTGACCTACTCCCGCAACCGGGGCATTTTCGCGGGCATCGACCTGTCGGGAGCCGCGATCTCGCAGGACAAGGATGAAACGCAGATCCTCTACGGGAAGATGATCCCATTCCAAGAGATCCTGCACGGCAAGGTTCCAGCGCCGGCGGGAACCGAGCCGTTCCTGGCGGCTGTTCGGAGATACTCCATGCAAGCGAAGGATCAGGCTGCGAATACGGCTCCTACTCGTTAGAGAAACTCGATTTGCAAGCGTGGAGGGAACGGCCAGGCCCCGGCTTGGCCGTTTCTTTTATATTCGGGTTTTGTGTTTTGTGTTTGTGGCGAGGTTGTGCGAGCGGGAAAGCACGATCTGCGCTACATCGCTAAATCCCCGACTCTACAGGCTGCCATCGATGTTGCAGTGTCGACCAATGCCGATACTTTGATCATGTGATTGCAAGACCGTGATACCGAGATCGTGATTCGAAATCGGAATTTCGGCTGGCACTGGATCGGGGGCAGGTGCGCGTAAGCCGTCGCCTGGCCCCGAAGTGAAATTCAATTGGCACCGGGCAATGCGCGCCCGGTGACTTCATTTGAAAAGGGAGCGAACCACATGTACACGATTGTGCTGATCCTTCTCGTATTACTCCTCATCGGCGCACTGCCGACGTGGCCTTATAGCAGCGGGTGGGGATATTACCCAAGTGGAGGTCTGGGCCTGGTGCTGGTGATTGTGTTGGTGCTGGTTTTAATGGGTCGTGTCTAGCGACTCGTCTAACTGGACGTCTCGCTAGTCGTCTCGCTAGTCAAGGACGGCAAGGGTCAATAGCAGTCCCCCGAAGTCGAAGAATCGGGGGAGAGAGCAATCGCCGTGGATCGCAGTCATCGAGTGCCTGGAGAATCTGATGAACGAGAGAAACGACTCTTTCGGAGTCGGGTTCTTCAGCAGCCTCGGCGCAGAGCTCGCGCCAGTCTTTTCGATCGACCGGAACCATGAGATTGTCTCCGTGTGATGTTTGTACGGTAGGGGTGAAGCAAGTATCGTGCCACAGAGCTAAGTTATTGATTACCGGCTGAGGAATTGGGAGCAGCGTGTAATTTGGACAGGTCAGGCGGGAGAAAAGACATCGAGGTCAGGCATTCGATGTATTGCCCTGCCGGCAACACACACATACGGTTGTTTTTATGGGGCGTTTAGAGGGGACGACGGAAGACGATCGGGTGAAACGCATTCTCGTGGTTGACGACAATGCTTCCGTGCGGCGCTATCTCCGCAGCATCCTGGAACAGCAGCGCGGTTGGCGAGTGTGCGACGAAGCGCGCAACGGGCAGGAAGCAGTGGAAAGATTCCGCCAGGTTCATCCCGACGTAGTGGTACTGGATTTTCAGATGCCGTATATGAATGGACTCGATGCCGCGCGGGCGATCGCTCAACTCTCTCCCAAGACGCCGATTCTCATGGTCACGCTGTACCTGACCAAGCAACTTTCGGAGGAAGCACAAAGGGCCGGGGTGCGCGGCGCCTGCACGAAGATGGAGCTGAACCGCGTGGTCGATGCGGTCGGAGCGCTCTTGCGGGAAGAGACGTATTTCCAGAATGCGAGCTAGCCAGCCGCGGAAAGGGCGGTTTTCTCGTCGTCATCGTCCTTGCTGGCAGAGATCGGTATGCTGACGGAAATCAGTATCCCCGGCGCGACGGACAGGATGCTAAATTCGCCGCCGAGATCGCGAATGCGTTCCCGCATTCCGGCCAATCCCACGCCGGAGCCAGCGGCGCCGCTACGGAGGCCCGTCAACACTTCCTGCGGGATTCCTCTTCCGAAATCGCGGACGTTTAGCATTACGCGACTGGGCAATAGTTCGAGTGAAACCTCGGCTTTATCGCTGCCGGCATGGCGATGGATATTGGTCAAGGTCTCCTGCAACACGCGGAATAGACCGAGCGCGACTGGTTTCGGGAGACTTCCCAGGTCTTCAGGAAGGTTGGTTTTGATTTCGATGCCGCTGCGCTGGGCGAATCCCTCGAGATACCATTTCGCAGCGGAAACAAATCCGGCCTCATCCAAAAGAGGTGGATGCAACAAGTGTGAAATCGTCCGGGTCTCAACCATCGCCTGATCGAGGAGTTGAATCGCCTCGGTGACGGAAATGTCTCTGCGCTGCTGAACGAATAACTCCAGATTCATCTTGGCCCCGGCAAGGTACTGTCCGAGGCTGTCGTGGAGTTCGCGGGAGAACTTTCTGCGCTCGGCATCCTGCAACTGCAAGAGGCGGCCAGTGAGTCGGCGCAGCGATTCCTCACTGTCGCGGACAGTTTTTTCGGCGAGCTCACGCGCCGCCAGTTCCGCCGACAATAAACGGTAGTTTACGGCGAAGAGTTCAATCGCCAGGATAAAGACGACCGCGAGAGTGACAAGGGTGACGACGAACAAGCGACGCGACTTTTGTTTTCTAATCACGAGAAGACGCTCTTCCTGCTCTCGCAGCTGCTGCATGATCGAGGTGATGTCGGAAGAGAGGGGCACGGCCTCGCGAGACAAAACGGCTTGCTCATCTTGGTAATCGGGCGATTGTTTTGGCAGTGCGATCGATTGCCGCAAAAGGGCGACTCTGCGGTTGATCACGCCTTCAAGGCGCGAACAGACCTCCTGTTGCCGGGGATTGTCTCTGGTCAACTCTCGCAAGGAGTGGAGGCTCGAAGGAACATCAGCCAGAGCGACCTGGAACTGATTGAGGAAATCGTCGCCGCCATCGAGAACGTAGGCACTTCGGGCGCGTCCGGCACGGGAGAGCGCCGAATCAATGTCTCCAACCGCAGCCCGGACTTCATGAGTGTGGATCACCCATCTTTCACTTTCCAGCAGACGGGTGGTTGCGAAGTAGGTCGCCAGACCGCTCAAGAACAACAGCATTAAAGCCGACGCGAACGCGGCCTGAGCTTTCTTGCGTGGAGACATTGATTTCGGGTCGAACACTACATTCTACAGTTGCGAACGTCAGCGGTTTCGGGCTGGGCTCGGCTGCGATCGAGTTCACCGGCGAGCCACGACATTTGTTCCGGATCTCTTTCAATGGTCGCATGGCGAAGGACATTGAGCCATTGTGTTTCCAATCTCCTGACCCGTGGTGACGACAGCGAGTGGCGACAGTTTCTCGAGCGGACGGCGCCGACCGCCAACCCGACACGGCGGTTCATGACGAGACCTCACTAGGAGCTGGCCCGGAAGATATTGACAGGGGTGACTTGCACTCGCTGCTGGCCAGGACACGCAGTCCGCGCAAGGCATCGGTAAGGTCGCGCGACTCTTGGGCGGAGTCGGAATCTTCGGTTCTGATTTCCGAGATCCGCCGCAGAATGGCCCTTTCGGCTTCGTCGATCCGCGGCCGCAGGTGCTCAGGACGAAGTTCAAGCATCGCCCCTTGATATAGCTCTCTCCACTCCACGTCGTGAATCATTTTGACACCTGGTTTCTGCCCAGCTTTCCCAGCCTACATCCCCCACTAAAGAAGGGTGGGAATATTGCATACGCAAGAACTAAAGAACCAGCCGGACAGGCGAGACCCACCGGGGATGCTACGGAGACTAAAAGTATATCAAACGAATTTTATACGCCGACACGGAAAATGCTTGACAGCCCCAAAAAAGGATCTTATATACACCCTGTATAGTATGTTTAAACTTTCCATAGAACGGGTTGCGTATGGCTAAAGAAACCGGCAGTAAGAATGTAAAGAGCGCCCTGAAGTATTCCCGCGTCATTCTGGCCGACATCCGAAGAACGCGGCGCGGGAAGCACCACGATCTGCTGGGCGGGATTTTTGAGGATTTGGAATCCCTGCCGACTGGATCGGCGATGAAGATTCCCCTGTCTGAAGTGGACGGGACAACTCTGGCCAACCTGCGTTCGGCGGTTCATCGGGCGTCGGTATCGAGAGGCCTGGGTGTGGAGACTCTGTCGGACGAAGAGAATCTCTACATTTGGAAGACATCGAAAGCGGCAAGATTGTGATCAGTTTGAAGCTTTGGCGTCTACAGGATTAGCTGTATATCGCCGCCCCGCAGCGAAGGGCTAAGCTGAAGCCCGACATTGGTTTCAAGCAGAATTCGTCAAATTTCGTCAGGCAAATTTCGTCAGACCAAGTTCGTAGGGCCAAATTCGTAAGACCGAGTTCGTCAGATCAGGATTCGTCAAGCTTCGTCTAACTAAGTTCGTCAAACAGAGAGCGCGAAGCAGCCGGTCGCGGAGGTCATCGAAATGGACATCGCAGCGGTTCCTGAATATGACGTTCCTGCGCTGACGCCCGCCACAAATTGGAAGCACACGGTCCAGTTCTATGGGGAGGACTCATCGTTGCTGGACGAGTCGAGCCGTTTCGTAGGAGCCGAACTGGTGGCCGGAGAAACCGCGGTTGTGATCGCGACCAAAGCACACCGGGAAGGCATAGCGCAGCGGCTGCAATCGAGGGGATTTGACACCACCAAGGCGGTGGAAGAGGGCCGCTACATCGTCCTGGACGCGGACGAGACCATGGCAAAGTTCATGCGCGACGGATGGCCCGATGCCGACCTGTTTGCCGACGTGGTGGGCAGCGTCTTGGGACAAACCCCGGTCGCGAGAGGAAACAAGCGCCGCGTTGCCGCTTTTGGCGAAATGGTCTCTCTTTTGTGGGCGAGGGGCAATACCGAGGCGGCTGTCCGGCTGGAACAACTCTGGAACGGCCTGGCGCACACGTACAACCTATCTCTTCGATGCGCGTATCCGATGAGCGCCTTTCACCGGCAGGGCGATGGTGAGTTGTTTCTCAAGATCTGCGGGGAACACTCGCACGTAATTCCAGTCGAAAGCTACACGACGCTGGTCAACGAAGAGGAACGGTTGCGGAGCATCACCCTGTTGCAGCAGAAGGCGCTGGCACTGGAGACCGAGATGGCCGAGCGCAAACAGGTCGAGGAAGCATTGCGCCGGGTGCAAGCCGAACTTGAATTGCAGGTTGAGCAGCGCACGGCCGCACTGCGACAGCTGTCTTCGCGTTTGCTGAGTTTGCAAGACTCGGAGCGGCGGCGGATCGCGCGCGAACTGCATGACAGCCTGGGGCAATATCTGGTGGGATTAAAGCTGAACGCACACATGCTCAGGAAATCTCCGGAGAGCGACGAACTGTGGTCGGAAGCGGATCGCCTGACGGAGCAGTGCATTTCTGAAGTGCGCACCCTGTCTTACCTGCTGCATCCGCCAACGATGGATGCGGCCGGATTCGCTTCCGCCGCGCGTTGGTATGTCGAGGGCTATGGCCAGCGCAGCGGAGTCAGCGTGAACCTGGACGCACCGGCGGACATGGAGCGGTTGCCGGATGCGGTGGAATTGGCTTTGTTCCGTGTGCTGCAAGAAGCTTTAACCAATGTGCACAGGCACTCCGGGGCTTCGGCGGCTGATGTGATGATTCGGCACGACGCCGAAGAGGTGATCCTGGAAATAAAAGACAACGGCTGCGGGATACCGGAAGAATTGCTGGGATATTTTCACAAGACAGGTTCTGGCATGGGCGTAGGTATTGCCGGCATCCGCGAGCGAGTGCGGGAGTTGCGAGGAAGACTGACGCTTGAATCCGGCAACACTGGCACGCTGGTGCGGGTCGCGCTCCCACTTGCGGCATAGTTCAAGTGGACGACGTTCAAGTGGGCGGCGACTTCGCCTCTCGGGGGCGGCTAGCTGAAATGACGGTATGACAGTTCGTATTCTGGTGGCAGACGATCACCCGGTCATGAGGCAGGGACTGAGGACGTTGCTGGGGAGTCGTCCCGAGTGGGAAATCATCGATGAGGCAGAAGATGGAATCGAAGCGGTGGAAAAAGCCGATCGATTGAAGCCGGATGTAGTTTTGCTCGACGTGGGGATGCCGAGAATGGATGGGTTGGAAGCCTGTCGACGAATTCGCAAGACGGTACCGAATTCTGAAATTTTGATTGTGACGCAACATGATTCTCCGCAAATGCTGCGCGAAGCGGTGAGCGCTGGAGCGCGAGGTTATGTAGTGAAGTCCGATGCCGCGAGGGATTTGCTGGCTGCGGTGGAGGCAGTCACGCAGCACAAATTTTTTACGGCGCAGAAGCACGGACTTGAAGGTGATTCCAAGTGAAGTTTTAGACCCTGGCTCAATTCGAATGGAGGCTAAGCGATGAAACTCCGGATCCTGATAGCTGATGACCACGAACTGGTACGACGAGGGTTGTGCGCTCTTCTGCAATCGCACGAAGGGTGGGAGATCTGTGGAGACGCGAAAGATGGCCGCGAAGCAGTCGAAAAGGCAAGGCAATTGAAACCGGACGTCGTGATCCTGGATGTGGGGATGCCCAATCTGAACGGTCTGGCAGCGACCCGGCAGCTACTGCAACACCAACCGCAGTTGAAGATCATCGTTCTGACGATCACGGATTCGGACCAGGTGATCCGAGAGGCGCTGGATGCTGGTGCGCGCGGCTTCGTGTTGAAATCGGACGCAGCTCGCGACCTGGTCTCGGCAGTCGAAGCACTCGAACGGAACCGGATGTTCTTTACTCCTCGCGTGAACGACATGGTATTGGCGGGCTTTCTCGACAAAGGTTACAGGCCGGCGCAGGGAGAAGCGCCCAAGTTGCCGACACTGACCCCGCGCGAGCGCGAGGTGATCCAACTTCTGGCGGAAGGCAAGAGTTCAAAGGAAGTCGCCTGTCTTCTTAATCTAAGCACCAAGACCGCCGAGACCCATCGCAGCAACATCATGCGCAAGCTCGACATACACTCGATCAGAGATCTGGTGGTGTACGCCGTCAAGAACGACATTATTCAGGTGCAAGTTTCCCCGCCGTTGACCGCATCGGCAGAAGGTTCCGCCGCGTAGCCCGGACAACAAGAAAAAAGGGAAGCCGAGATTCGGCTTCCCTTTTGGGCCTTCAGTTAGCGGGTTAGCTGGCCCGGCGTCTTTCGATTTCGCGGAGCTGGTCGGTGTCGGTATCCGGAGTCCGGTCGAGAGTGGCGTTCCATTCTTTCACTTGTTTCTCCGCCGCATCGCGAGCGATTCCGTATCTTTCCTGGATGGTGCCGACCAACTGATCGTGCTGTCCATCGATGACATCGAGGTCATCATCGGTCAGTTTGCCCCAGCGTTGTTTCACCGAGCCCTTCACCTGTTTCCACTTGCCCTGCAATTGATCTGAATTCATTTTGCGTCCTCCATAGTTTATTGAGTTCCGGTGCGTTGGTTACGAGACATCCATGGTTACAAGGCCTCGACATCGCTGTTCCCTGTTGCGTTCCGAGAGCTAAACGGCTCGGGGAAGATCCATTGTGGGTTGATCGGATTTCGCCTCGCCGGTCGAGGAGATGTCTTGAGCGCCGGTAGCCTCGAGGATGAGCTTGGCGCGTTTTGTTTCGTCGGGGGTGTCGGTGTGGACGGAGAGCAAAATACCGCCGTCTTTGACCCGGCCTTCATAGCGTTTGGCCTCGTATTCGGGGATTCCGAGTCCGATCAATGCACCGGCGATGCCACCGACGGTGCCTCCGACGCCTGCGCCGGCCAGAGCAGCCATGATGGGACCGGCGGCGATGAATGGGCCGAGTCCCGGAATGGCAAGACTGCTAACTCCGAGCAACCACCCCATGACCCCGCCGAGAACCACGCCGGCTCCGGCGCCCGCAGTGGCGCCTTCTGGAGCCTTCGTCCCTTTTTCATGAGCGAAGTCTCTCGTGCCCACGCCCTCGGGGAAAAGAACTGAAATGTCGCGGTTGCTGAAACTGGCGGCCTTGAGGCCATCGACGCCGCTCTCCACGTTTGCATAGCTCGGATAGATACCGAAGACTGCGGTGTTTTTTCCAGACATGTGAAATCCTCCTTGGTATGGGCTGGGTGCAAGTTCTTACTTCTTTGGTTTGACTGCCAGTTCGCTGGTGACCTTACTTTCACCCGCGATTTCGGCAGCTTTCGCCTCAACAGCCCGCTTCTCGTCGTCAGAGCGCACCGGCCCCTTGAGAGTTACCTGGCCGTATTGGGTGATGATCTTGACGTTGTGCGCGTAGGTCGACAAAGATTTGTCGCCGATGATGGCCTGACGAATCTGCCGGGTAATGTCGCGGTCGGAAGTGTCATTCTTCTGTTGATCGGAGGTTGGTTCGCTCGGGCTCTGATCTCGCTGGTTGACTTTGGTGTTGTCGGCCTGCGCCGATGTACTTTGATAGGCACTTTGGCCGCCAGTCTGGTTGGCAGGCGTCTGGGCCAGTAGTCGGGCTCCTCCAGACGCCATCGAGGTCACTAGCAGAAAAAGCCAGATGGATTGACTCGGTTTCATCGAGTTACTCCTTGCATGATCGTTGATTGCATGATCGTGGATCGAATTTGGTGGGGTTCGTAAATTGACGTGTGTGTCGATTGACGCTTTAATTGTGGCCTCACTCGACTCACAATAGGCGATCGTTGAGGGCGAAGAAATCCAGTCGAAGCCGTAGGTCAATTCGAGGATGCCTGTAGAGTCAGGGGCTCGTTCACGCTGCGCATCTCACCAAGAGAGTGTCATTGCATCGTGGCCGCGCTGCCGGCAGCGGCGATCACGACCAAGAAGAAGGCCACCAGCACAGCCACACCGCTGCCGAGGAGGATGATTTCGCTTAGCAAGTCGGGTTTCATCAGTTCGTCTCTCCGCATGTTCTTTCCTCTTTCGCTTTTCTTTACTTCATCTGCCTCTTTCACCCTGGTCTCGTTCACGCTGGAAAAGTTTGCTAGGCCTTGGACGCAGGAAACGAGAGGAGCGCGCGGGTTCTACGGAAACTTTGATCCGCATTTACAGCATTCACGGTAAGCGGAAGGGAGAGTTCATGAGGTAGGTTTTCGCGAGTGCGGCGTCCGGTTGCGCTGCTTTCAATTCGCAGCGGGACGCATTAACCGGAGGGTCTTCGAAATGCTTTGGACAGTTTTTGTGATGCTGCTGGTGTTGTGGTTTCTGGGGCTGATGAGTTCCTATACTTTGGGCGGCTATATCCACATTCGGATCGTGGCGGCGTTCATCGTTTTGATCTTCAACTTATTGACGGGGCGAAGGGTGCGGCTTAGAGCGACGGGCGCAGGTCTTAGTCTTTAGTCTTGGTGTTTAGTCTTTGTGGCCGAAGTCGGCGCCGAAATGAGGCTCGGACTTCGTGCCTGTGATCTTGACGGGAAGTTCGGTACCGGCGCCGTTCTTGCTGAAAAACGGATCTGCCGGTTTGAGCAGGATTGCTTTCCATCCCGTAACCATTTGCGAGAGTTTCGCATCCATGCGCGCCTTGCCGTGAAAATCGAACACGTTCCCGTCAAGGCTGTAGGTGCCGGTGAGATCAACCTGGGTACCGGGGATGTGGAACTGCAATTGTGAAAATGAAATGAGGCCGTCGGCGAGGGAGAATTCGCCTTTCACGTCGGAAGAAATGTCGGAAATATCGCCGGAATTGCTGCTCTCGGCAAGCTTCGGTTTTCCCCGGCTTCTAAGACTGAGCGCATCGACCCTGGACTGAATCTTGTCATTCGAGAAATGGGCGCCCGATACTTCAAAGTTGCCATCCAGTTTGAGGCGGTTGGCAACATCGAGATCACCGGGCGGCAGATTAAATTTCGTGTTCAATCGAACCGAGCCGGTCAAGGTCGGAGGATCCGTTTTTACAGCCAGTCTCAAGAGGTCTTCGATTCTTCCCTTCTCGATGATGACACTCAATTGGACGTCGTGCCCGGGAGGAGATTTCGTCTTTACCACAGAACCGTTGGCCACGAGCCAGGAATCGAGAATCTTCGCTTTGACCGGCTCAAGATAGGTATCGCCGTTGGTACCGTCGACGATCGCGTGAAAATCGGTATGCAGCGGTACGGGCCGTCCGCTGGTCGCGACCCGAAAGTCAGGAGTGTCGGTCGCTCCGTCTACAGCGATTTTGTCGAGAACTCCTGCGTACTTTCCGCTGGAGGACAGGATTCCACCGATACCTTTAATGGTGGCGAGATCGGCGTGGTCGAAAGAATAGTCGCCGCTGACGGGAGTGTCGCGAGGGCTGTCGGCCTGCCAAGGACCGAACATTCCGGTTGAAAGAATATGTCCGACGGGTTTGGGATTGGTGAGGTTGGCTTCGAAGCGGAGCGGTGAGCCGGGTCGAATGGTTGTCATGGTCAAGCTCTCGATGTCGAACTCCAAAGGCAGCTTGCCCGGTTTGAGCGTGTTGATGATGAGTTGCGCGTCGTCGCAGACGAAGCGGCCGACAATAATCTTGGCGTTGCCCGATTTTGGTTCCACTCGCCGCATCTCGTCGCGATGTTCGCGGGGCGGCAAGTTTATTTGCAGTCCTTTGACATAGACGGTATCGACCCGCCTGGGGGAGTGGAGGAAGGCCAGAATCCCCATGCGAAATCGGAATTCAGCGACGGCGATGATGGGCTGAACCCCGGGCTCGTGATTATTGGGATCGGTGTCTCCGAAAATTCGGAGGCCACGTCCGGAGACTTGGAGGCCCTTGAACAGAGACACGTGAAGCGCATCCAGTTCAACTTTGCTCTTGAATCGAACAGACAGGGTATCGATCACTGCCCGGCGCAGAGTGGGTTCGGCTCGCGAGATGGCGATGGCCGCCGCGACCAACACGACTATCAACACGAGTGCGATGGCGGCGATCCATTGCCAACGAAGCGGCCAACGAACGCCGAGTGCGGACTTGCTGGGCGCGTTTGGTTGGGCTTCTTCCATGGGGGTCAATCGACATCACAGACCTTTAGCGGATGCTACACCGGCGAACGCACGTCGCAAGTACGGTGGTTGCTGTATTCGGGCGGCGCTTCCCTATTTACTCGATTGGAGAGCATGCAAAGCTGCGTGGCTCGGTGGAACCGGTGGCGGAACGTCACCCTTCAGCATCAGCCACAGGATACGGTTGTAGAGCTGATCATCGACGCGGTCGGCTGCGCTGAGATCCAGACCCTCCGACAAGCTCGCGGCGGCGGTCTTCGGCGGATTCTTTTCATTCAAGTCTTGCGTGGGGATGATCGGGTCATACGGCATCAGGTCGGGCGCCGGTGCGAAGATGTCGGCGAGGGACCGGCTGAAGTAATCGAACTTAGAGAGCCGCCCCATGCCCAGGATGTCCTCGATCGCCGCAATCACGTCGGTGGTATTGGCGAAGCGATGCACTGTCCCCGGCCGGTTGTAGGCCGAGATGGCGTAGAAGGGCGCGCGGTGCGAATCGACGTGGTCGGGCCCTGCCTGGGCGTCGTCTTCCACGACGAAGATCACCGTGTCCTTCCAATACGGGCTGTGCGAGAGCGCCTGCACGATCCGCCCAAGCGCAAGGTCATTGTCGGCCATGCAGGCGCGCGGTGTGCACTTGCCGGGCCTTCCCGCTGCCAAGTGATCGTTGGGCAGGTGCATGAGTTCGAGTTGCGGCATGTTACCGTCGCGGACATAGCGTTGGAGTTCGGCGATCCATACATCCGCGCGCTTCTGATCGAGCGTCGTGAGGTCGAAGGGTATGTAGTCGGGATTGACGTCGGCGGCCAAATCGCGTTGCGTTACTGGCCAGCCAGGATTCCCCTTGACCATTTCGCCGTAGTCGCGGAAAGTAACGCCTTCGCGGGTCGCGAGCGTCCACAGGAAGCCGCGTTCCGGCTCATCACTTTCTTCCCCGTCCATATCGGCGCGCTTGCCGGCATAGCCAGAAGGCACGACCTTTTCACCGTAGTTGGTGACGTAAGCGGCGGTGGACCAGATGTGGCCTTGCGAACTGACCTCGGCATTCACGAAGAAGCGGTCGAACAGGCCGAAGCGCCTCGCGAGCGCGTGGTGGTTTGGGGTGATGGTGATGTCGGGGAAATAGACGAGGTTCGGATCGCCATCGCCTTCCTTTATGTCTCCGAGTACCTGATCGTAAGTGCGATTCTCCTTGATGATGTAGACGACGTGGTGGAAGGGCGGATAGCGCCGCACCGCAACGCGGTGCTGCCAGTTATTGGCGGCGGTGACGCGCGCGGTGAATGCAGCGAGCTGCGTCGTGGTCATCGCGGACGGCAGCACTCGCAAGCTGCCATTCAACTGCCCGAGCGCATATGCGGTTGGATTCCCATCTGGCCAGTTAGTAAGTGGAACCGGACCGTCTGGGTTGGCGTGAGTGCCGTGTCCCTTTCCGGAGACGACGAGGAGTTGATCATTTATTTCGGCGATCGCGGTCGGATACCAGTCGGTCGGAACTCGCCCGAGCAACTTGCCGGTGTTCAACTCGAAAACCGCGATGGCATTGTTGTCGGCTTCTGCTACCAGCAGGCGCTTGCCATCGGAGGTCAGTGCAACGGCATTGGGTGTGCTGCCTTCGGACGGAGCGCCGGGCGCGGCATCCAGGAGATAGCGCGCCACCTTTCGCAGCTTCGTGTCGACGATGGCCACGCGGTCGCTTCCCGCAAGCGTGACATACAGCCTCGTTCCGCTCGCGACCAGCGCCGAAGGATGCCGACCGACCTCGATCCGGCCAAGATACGCGAGCGTTCCGTCCGTAAGGACGCGGAACTGCGACACCGTGCTGCTACCCCAAGCCGAGACGAACACTTGGCCCTCGGAGGTGAGCGCGATGCCGTAGGGATAATGATCGGTAGAAAACCGTTGCGTGATCTCACCGGTCGCAGCGTTCACGACCGCGAGTTTGTCGCCAACGTTCTCGGCGACATAAACGAATTTTCCGTTGGGCGAGAATGCCAGGCCCGCTGGATAACTTGTGCCCGTGCCGTCCTCAGTTTTTGCCTTCGCCAGTTCGAACTTGTTCTCGAGGGTTGCGGTGCCGTCTTTCTCTTTCCATGCGTAGACGAATAGCAGATCAGTGTTGCCACCGGAAACGCAGAGGCGATGGCCGTCGGGCGAGAAGGCGGCGCCGTAGAATGCGCCATCCTGGAGCAGTGTCTGCGTGACCTTGTGCGTTTTAAGATCGACGACCTGAACGCCTTGCTCGCGCCAACCGCTGAGTACGACCACGGCTCTGCTCTTTTCCGGCGCGAGAACGAGATTGATGGGCAAGCTTCCGAGGTCCACTGCTTCGCCGGCGGGATCGAGTTGCACTCCGGTCGGCAGCGGCGACGTGAAGGGCGGCTTGTTTTGGGCGGTTGTTTTGGGCGAAGACCGATGCGCACAGCAGCGCGGAAAGCGAGAGAGCAAGTCGACAGATACGGGGCGAAAACATAGCGGGCGTTCCTCTTCCTCACGCAAAATTGCGGATCTTCCTGTCTCCATCACACTGGAGCTTACATATCGTACCGAATTAGCCCATTGTTCGACGCCCCGCTGGGCGAGGGAAGAAAAACCGGGGGGATTTGCCAGGAGAACCCCACCTACAGGATTCACCCGATACCGAGGGAACGTGGCCATTGCTAGGCTACGTTTAAGCTTCATCTCACTTAGGGCACTTTCGGCGCGGGCCCGCCACTGAACGGGCCTGCTTTTTTGTGTTTGCGAATCGCGAATGCTTCGCTCCTGCGCGTGCTTTGCAGGCTAGAAGGTGTCAAGCATGCGAGGTTCCCTCCTAAATCACAATCACTTGTGATTGCAGTCACTCAAACCTGAGAGCGTGCGGCATAGAATTCCTTCAGCAGACTGAGCAAGGAAGCACGGCCAGAGCCAATTACGAAATCGTTTCTTGAGAAAATTTGGCTCCCGCGAACAGCGGGTTCGGGAATCAGTCGTAGGCCTCTGGAATGAGCCGTGGACGAGTGTTTTCTAAGCGAGGGACTACGTAAATGATCTCTAACACTGGAGATATGACGCCGACGGTTGATTTGACCCAGTCTAGAGGGTCGGGACCGGTTCGCTATCGGCGTCCGATCTATGCGGATCTGCTGCCGCCTTGCAATCACGCGTGTCCCGCGGGAGAAAACGTCCAGGCCTGGCTCGATTTAGCCCAAGCAGGTAAATATCGCGAAGCGTGGGAAACGTTGGTCCGCGACAATCCGATGCCCGCGGTGCATGGTCGTGTCTGCTATCACCCCTGTGAAGATGGCTGCAATCGCGGCGAACTGGATGCGCCGGTCAGTATCCACGCCGTCGAGCGTTTTCTCGGCGATCTAGCGTCAGAAAAAGGATGGTCCTGCAAGGTCGAGGGCGAACCAAGCGGTAAGCGAATTCTCGTGATCGGCGCCGGACCGAGCGGACTTTCGGCCGCTTACCATCTCGCGCGTCTGGGCCACACGGTGGAGATTCACGAAGCCGGGCCGCTGGCCGGGGGCATGATGCATTTCGGCATTCCTGCGTATCGGCTGCCCCGGGCAATTCTCGACAAAGAAGTTCAGCGTATCGAAGCTCTGGGCGTCAAGATCGTCCTCAATCACAAGGTCGAGGACGTGCTGGCTGAGAAAGCAGCGGGCAATTTCGACGCCGTGTTCGCGGCGATTGGAGCAGGCGTTGGGAAACATGTGGACATCCCGGCGCGCGACGCCGTGCGTGTTCTCGACGCCATCTCGGTGCTGCATGACGTCAAGTCTGGCGAAGCGCCGCGCCTTGGACGCCGCGTGGTCGTTTATGGCGGCGGCAACACAGCCATGGACGCGGCACGCACCGCCAAGAGACTGGGCGCCGTCGAAACCCTTATCGTCTATCGACGAGATCGCGCGCACATGCCGGCGCATGCTTTCGAAGCGGACGAGGCAATCGAAGAAGGTATCAAGATCAAATGGCTAACGACCATAAAAGAAATTTCGGGTTCGGATCTCACCGTCGAGATGATGGAACTTGACGACAAAGGCCGGCCTCGCGCGACCGGACGCTTTGAGACGCTAAAGGCCGACGCGATCGTGTTGGCGCTCGGTCAGGAGACCGACAGCAACTTTCTGCGGCGCGTACCTGGAATCGAATTCGCCGGTGACGGCGTGGTGAAAGTCACTCCCGACATGATGACGGGGCATCCGGGAATTTTCGCGGGTGGTGACATGGTTCCGGGCGATCGATCGGTGACGGTCTCTGTTGGACACGGGAAACGGGCGGCTCGCTACATTGACGCTTGGTTGCGAGGCGAACAGTTCGAGAAACCCGCAAAGCACACGGTCGTGACCTTTAATATGCTTCACCTGCCCGTCTATAGCGACGCGGATCCGAGTGCCCAGAAGACTCTGTCCATGGACTGGCCGATTGAGCGGCTTTGAAGAGGTCATCTCAGGCTTGACCGAGAAAGAAGCCCGCTACGAATCGCAGCGCTGTCTGTCTTGCGGAAACTGTTTTGAATGCGACAACTGTTATGCGGCGTGTCCTGAAGATGCGATCGTCAAGCTCGGGCCGGGCCAACGCTATCTCTACAATTACGCGAAGTGCACGGGTTGCGCCGTCTGTTTCGAACAATGTCCATGTCACGCGATCGACATGATCGCCGAGAATGATCGCTGAGACGGAAAGACGAGTATTTAAGGTGAGTAATAAGGAAAGATCGAATGGCTAAGCAAGCAACCATGGATGGCAACACGGCCGTAGCCCACGTGGCCTATCGGGTCAACGAAGTCTGCGCGATCTATCCGATAACTCCCTCGTCAACCATGGCCGAACTGGCAGACGAATGGGCTTCTCAGGGACTCAAGAACATCTGGGGCAACGTTCCGGTTGTGCAGGAAATGCAGAGCGAAGCCGGCGCGGCCGGAACGGTTCATGGCTCGCTTCAAGCAGGCGCATTGACAACCACGTTCACTGCCTCCCAGGGACTGTTGCTGATGATCCCCAACATGTTCAAGATCGCCGGGGAGTTAACAGCGACTGTCTTTCATGTCGCCGCGCGCGCGGTTGCGACGCAAGCGCTCTCCATCTTCGGAGACCATTCGGACGTGATGGCCGCGCGAACTACCGGGTTCGCTCTCTTGTCGTCAGGTTCGGTGCAGGAGGCTCATGACTCGGCGCTGATCGCTCAGGCGGCGACCCTAAAATCCCGTGTGCCGTTCATTCATTTTTTTGACGGATTTCGCACCTCGCACGAAGTGAACACGTTGACGCTGCTCGACGACTCCGATATACGGTCAATGATTGATGATGACCTCGTGCGCGCCCATCGCTCGCGTGCGCTCACGCCGGAGCATCCGTTTATTAGGGGCACGGCGCATAACCCGGATACTTTTTTCCAGGCGCGCGAGACGGTGAATCCCTTTTATGCTCAGCTGCCAGGCATCGTGCAGACCGCAATGGATGCTTTGGCTCGGCGCAGCGGGCGCCAGTACCATCTTTTTGACTACGAAGGTCCGGCTGATGCGGAGCGCGTCATCGTTCTCATGGGTTCCGGAGCAGAAACTGTACGCGAGACGGCTGCGGCATTGCAGCGCGCGGGTGAGAAAGTCGGGCTTATTCAAGTACGGCTGTTCCGTCCATTTTCATCTTCAGATTTCCTGGCCGCGCTTCCCGGCACTTGCCGGGCGATCGCCATCCTTGAACAGACGAAGGAGCCCGGATCGGCGGGTGAGCCGCTTTATCTAGAGACGATCGAAGCGCTCGTGCAGTCGTTCTCGCGTGGAGAGCGCGCCGAAATTCCGAAGATCATCGGCGGACGCTACGGGCTGTCATCAAAGGATTTCAATCCCGCGATGGCGAAAGCAGTCTTCGACGAACTGAAAAAGCCAACGCCCAAGAATCGTTTCACTGTCGGCATCAACGACGATGTATCGCACACGAGCCTCGAGGTCGATTCGGCTTACTCGATCGAACCTGCGGAAGTCGTGCGAGCCGTTTTTTATGGCTTGGGCGCTGATGGTACCGTGGGTGCGAACAAGAACAGCGTGAAGATCATCGCCGAGGATGCGGGACTCTTCGCCCAAGGCTACTTCGTCTACGATTCGCACAAGTCTGGCGCACAGACGGTCTCGCATTTGCGTTTTGGCCCTCATCCTATTCGCTCGCCCTACCTTATTAGTTCGGCGAATTTCGTCGGTTGCCATCAGTTCCATTTTCTTGAGCGTCAGGACATTTTGAGGCTTGCGGCTTCTGGAGCCACCTTTCTGCTCAACAGCGTTTACGGTCCCGAACAGGTGTGGGACGAACTCCCGCGCTCGGTGCAGCAGCAAATCATTGCGAAGAAGCTACGATTTTTCGTGATCGATGCAGTAAAAGTCGCTCAAGAGGCGGGTCTCAAAAAGCGCACCAATACCGTGCTCCAGACCTGCTTTTTCGCGCTGTCCGGAGTTCTTCCTCGCGAAGAAGCGATCAAGCAGATCAAGAAATCGATTCGCAAGACGTACGAATCGAAAGGCGAACAGGTTGTGCAACAGAACTTCAAAGCTGTCGACGATACGCTGGCTAATCTTTATGAAGTGAGTGTGCCCACTTCCGCCACCAGTCAGTTTGACCGCGTGCCCAATGTGCCCGAATCGGCGCCGCTTTTCGTTCGGCAGGTGACGGCGAAGATGTTCGAAGCTCAGGGTGATCAGATCCCGGTGAGCTTGATGCCGGTCGATGGAACGTTTCCCTCGGGCACGTCCGCATGGGAAAAACGCAACGTCGCGGATGAGGTGCCCATCTGGCGGCCCGACCTCTGCGTCCAGTGCGGACAATGCAGCTATGTCTGCCCGCACAGTGTGATCCGCGCAAAATATTACGATCAGTCTCGCATCGAACATGCGCCGTCCACCTTCAAGTCGGCGGCAGTCAATGCACGAGGCTATCCCGATGTTCGCTTCAGCCTGCAGTTTTATGTTGAGGATTGCACCGGTTGCGGCCTTTGTATCGAGAGTTGCCCCGAGCACAGCCCGGTCGAACCCGGCGTCAAGGCAATCAATCTCGGCCCGAAGGCCCCGATCGTGGACACGGAGCGCGCAAATATCGCGTTCTTTGAAGCGCTCCCGGTCAATGACCGCGCCCGTGTGGATTTTGCCAATGTTCGCGGCGTCCAGTTTCTGGAGCCACTGTTCGAGTTCCCGGGCGCTTGCGCAGGTTGCGGCGAGACGCCCTATTTGAAGCTGCTTTCACAACTGTTTGGAGACCGCATGATGGTCGCGAATGCGACCGGGTGTTCGTCAATTTACGGCGCCAATCTCCCGGTTACGCCGTGGACGAAAAATCAGGAAGGTCGCGGCCCGGCATGGTCCAATTCCCTGTTCGAGGACAATGCGGAGTTCGGCCTCGGGTTCCGCCTGGCGGTCGATAAGCACGCCGATATGGCAACCGCTCTTCTGAAATCTCTATCTTCCGAATTGGGTGAGAGTTTCGTGACCGCGATCTTGAACGCGCCACAGATCCACGAATCCGAATTCGTCGCCCAGCGGATTCGCATCGCGGAACTCAAAGTCAAGCTGCTCAAGCTAGCCGGTCGGAATGGCGCGGCTCGCGACCTGCTATCCATCGTCGACGTTTTGATCCGGCGCAGCGTTTGGATCGTCGGTGGTGACGGCTGGGCCTATGACATCGGATACGGCGGCCTCGACCATGTCATGGCAACTGGCCGCAACGTCAATATTCTCGTCCTCGACACGGAGGTTTATTCGAACACGGGGGACAAGCGTCCAAGGCGACTCCGCTTGGAGCAATCGCCAAGTTCGCCTCGGCCGGCAAGCGTGTGGCGCGTAAGGACCTCGCACTGCAAGCCATCGCCTACGGAAACGTCTACGTCGCTCAAGTAGCGATGGGAGCCAATCCGCAGCAAACTTTGCAGGCGTTCCGTGAGGCGGAAGCCTACGAAGGGCCGTCTTTGATTCTTGCCTACAGTCACTGCATCGCGCACGGATTTGATCTGCGCTTCGGCATGAGGCAACAGGACATGGCGGTAGCCAGCGGCTATTGGCCGCTGTTTCGCTACATTCCGACGATGCGCGACATCGGCGAGAACCCGTTTCGGCTCGACTCTCCGCGGCCCACGATTCCGCTTAAGGACTATGCGTACAAGGAACTCCGCTATTACGCACTCGCGATGACGCGACCGGAGGAAGCTGCGGAACTTCTCCGCCAGGCGCAGGCGGACGTCGCGGAGAAATACCGTACCTACGAAGAATTCGCGAGTCTTCAAGGCGGCCCCACACCGGCGAAAGTTACGACCGCGCTCGCCAATGCATTGGGGACAACCAAGGAATTGCACTGAAGATTCGCACTAGGGAGGAATACCGGCTGCCATGGATCTGACTACACGCTACCTGCGGCTCACCCTGAAAAATCCGATCATCGCCGGAGCCGGTCCGCTGACTGGAGACGTGGACAACATCCGGCAACTCGCGGACCTGGGAGCAGGCGCCATCGTGATGCCCTCGATGTTTGAGGAGCAGGTCGAACAAGAACAGCAATTGCTCGAGCGCATGGAGACGATCGGTGGCGACAGTTATGCCGAAGCTTTGAGTTACTTTCCGCCGGCATCGTCGTATCGGGTCCGCCCCGACACCTACCTGGAGGTGCTACGGCACGCCGCCAAAGCCGTTGATATCCCGATCATAGCCAGCCTCAATGGGACGACGGACCACGGTTGGATCAGCTATGCGCGGCAGATGGAAGAGGCGGGTGCCTCTGCGCTCGAACTCAACATCTACTTTATCCCCAGCGATCCTGACATGTCTGGAGACGCGGTCGAGCGCCACTACATTTCAATTTTGAAAGCAGTCAAGCATGCAGTCAAGATTCCCGTCGCCGTCAAACTGAGCCCCTACTTCAGCTCTGTGAGGAACATGGCGACAAAGCTGGTCGCCGGTGGGGCGGATGGCCTGGTCTTGTTCAATCGGTTTTACCAGCCGGATATCGATCTTCTCGAACTCGCACTACTGCCCAACCTCGAGCTCAGTACCGCGAAGGAACTTCGACTTCCATTGCTGTGGATCGGCGTCCTGACCGGACGGATCTCAGCATCCTTGGCCGCGAGTACTGGCGTCGAAAGCACCAACGAAGTCATCAAGTACTTGCTTGCGGGAGCTGACGTCGTGATGACCACGTCCGCCCTTCTGCGGCGGGGGATTGGGCATATGAAGGTGATGCTCGACGGTCTCAAGAGTTGGCTGACGGCCCGCGACCTCGATTCGCTCGATCTTATTCGCGGTCGCTTGAGCCAGCGCAACGTCGCGGACCCGACCGCCTTCGCGCGCGCGAACTATATCCGCATATTGCAGAGTTACTAGCCTCGGCAGGCCCTTCGCCGATTCGGTGCCACGCTGCCTGACCGATGATCACACTCAAGTGTGGCCCCGGTCACCTCGCCAGTCGCGATTTAAAGATAGGGTGAGATCGCCGTGTAAGCGTGGGCTCGGTATTTCCTAGTGGACACCGCCCGCCGGCGGTTCGTACGGCGCAAGACACTCATACCAACTGGTCGAAGACTCGTATGGCGTCTCATTCAGCCAAAACTCCGGAATTGGAGCTGGTTAGCAAAGCGCCGACCACAAAAGACAAGATCGCCGAATTACGCGTAAAGAAGAAAGAGATCGCACAAGGCGGTGGCGCGCTTCGTCTCGAAAAGCAGCATGCCTCGGGCAAACTCGGGGCCCGCGAGCGTCTGGAAGCATTGGTGGATCGCGGCAGTTTCCAGGAAATCGGATTGTTCGCAAAACACCGCGCCACTTACTTCGGGATGTCCGGAAAAGATCTGCCGGCCGATGGAGTGGTTACCGGATGCGCGATGATCGACGGGCGTCTGGTGCATCTGGCAAGTCAGGATTTCACCGTCGCAGGAGGTGCGGCCGGCGAGGCGCATTGCACCAAGATCGTCGAAATGATGCAGTTGTCTCTCAAGACCGGCAGCCCGTTTGTGTTTATCAACGACTCCGGTGGAGCGCGAGTACAGGAAGGAATCGACAGCCTGGCGGGTTATGCGCGCGTGTTTCACCACAACGTGATGCTCTCGGGAACGGTGCCTCAGATTTCCATCATCTGTGGTCCGTGCGCCGGAGGAGCCGCTTACAGTCCGGCGCTGACCGATTTCATCATTCAAACCAAGCGCGCGCAGTTGTTCATCACCGGTCCGCAGGTGATCCGGCAGGTTACGGGGGAAATCGTTTCTGCGGAAGACCTGGGTGGCCCGGCGACACAGATGAACCGGTCGGGAGTTGTCCACCTGATTGCCGAGGACGATGCGGGAGCACTGGCACTTTGCCGCCGCGTGTTGAGTTTCCTGCCTTCCAACAACCTGGACGACCCGCCCCGCTTGCCCTACAGCCAGGCGATCGAAGACGATCCCGAGTTAAACGATATCGTTCCTTCCGAATCGAAGGTCGCCTACGATGTGCGGCATGTAATCCAACGAGTACTCGATCACCGCGACTTTTTTGAAATTCAACCGGGCTTCGCAGCCCACGTGGTGATTGGGTTCGGCAGAATCCAGGGGCGTCCGGTCGGGATTGTGGCAAACCAGCCCTGGGTTCTAGGCGGAGTGCTCGACATTAACTCGTCCGACAAAGTGGCATGGTTCGTTCGCTTCTGCAATGTGTTTAACATTCCGTTGCTGACCTTCGTCGATACACCCGGGTTTCTGCCCGGAGTTGATCAGGAATACGGTGGCATCATCCGCCACGGGGCCAAGGTGCTATTTGCCTACTCCGCTGCAACGGTTCCGAAGATCACGGTCGTGCTGCGCAAAGCGTATGGCGGCGCCTACATTGCCATGTGCTGCAAAAATCTGGGCGCTGACCGCGTCATCGCGTGGCCGAGCGCGGAAATTGCGGTGATGGGTGCCGAAGGGGCAGTGGAGATTGTTTTTCGTCACGAGATTGACGCCGCCGAAGACAAGAACCGCCGGCGTTTGGAACTCATCGAGGACTATCGCAACACGTTCTCGAATCCCTACGTAGCCGCAAGCCGGCAACTCGTGGATGACATCATCGAACCGGCCGAGACTCGCAGGTATCTGGCGCAGTCTCTCGATGCTCTGCACTCAAAGCGGGAGTTTCGCCCGCCAAAGAAGCACGGCTTGATTCCACTCTGAGGTACGCAGGAGGCCCAAAATGCTTACGTTCGTAGCCGCAGGATTTGTAATTTTGGCATCCTGGTGCATGCAGTGGTGGATGATCGTCCAGATTCGCGGAAAGTTGGAACATGACATCGATAAGCTCTCGGGCACGCTCCATCGTGTGGAAAGAATTTTGGGCCAGCGCGCCTCTGAATCCCTGAGTTTGGCGGCTGAGGGCGAAAAGTCCACCCAAATCTCGCCGGAGACGCAGGCTGCGATCCGGTCGAAGCTTTCCACTTTACTGGGAAGCGATATCCGGATTCGGTCGGTGAAGCTGCTTGAGCCCGAAGCACAGGACGTGGCGACTGCATGGGTCACGCAAGGACGGATCGCAGTCTGCTCGTCGCATCAACTACACGGGAATCGCGGCTGAACGAAACCCGTGGCTCCCACGTCTTAAGGTGACAACTTTGAAGGTTCAGATCGTTGTCGATGGCAAGACCTACGAAGTTGAGTACGACACGGCCGGCAATTCTTTGCCACTTCCGACCGGCGATGCGCTGCACATCCAGTCGATTGTGCTGCCAACGCCTGGTCTCGCTTTTTCCGGAACGACGGATGTTGACGAATCCAAAGTGTGCCGTAGTCCTCTGGCGGGAATTGTGGCGCGGATCAACGTTGGGCCTGGCCAATCGGCGAAGGCAGGCGACATCATGCTGGTAGTCGAGGCCATGAAGATGGAGAACAATTTGAGCGCCCCGAGCGTCGCGAAAATAAAGTCCGTCAAAGTCAAAGTGGGCGACTCAGTCAAGGTTGGCCAGGTTTTGGTCGAGTTTGAATAGAAACGATTTTGAATAGACACGACCAGCATGTTTTCGAGTCCCCGCGGCAGTTTTCCTGAGTGATCGATGTCACAGGGCCCCGTATGTCCAGTCACTGCGAATGGTTCGCAGTCGTCCTAAGCTGGAGCAGAACTGGGTGAAGATCGCAGCCTGCCGCCGGGAATTTGTTCCTAGAAACAGAATACACAGGCCAACCATCCTCCCTTCCCGTTCAAGAACGACCCAATGACGAGATCCTGTGCTGTAGGTCCTCCCGAACGAAAAGGCTGGAGCAGCGGAAAGCAGAAGTCCGATGTTACTGAAACCCTTTGTGATCAACCGTCACGGCCGCCTCGTTTTTCCCTGCAACTTTTTTCCAGAACTTGATTTTTCCGTCTTCGATTCCCTCAAACAGTTTGCTGCGGTCATCCGGCGCGACTTCGGAGAGAAAGCTCCCACCGAAGTGGAGATCGTCAGCCGGTTGCAATCCGCCAAATATCAGAATCGCTACGAGGTCTGCCGCGACGTCGCGCTCAATTTGTTCTGGGCAAATCGCTACATGTTCACGATGTACGAGAAGCGGCCCACTCGCTGGGGCGATCTGCCCCGGCAACGTGAGGACGTTTTTCTGCCGGTGTTCAAGACTCGCGATGCGGCGGGAATCATCACCGCGATCGAGGCGGGCTTCCAGGCTCTGCCCGCAATGTGGGACGAAGAGCAAGAAGACAAGATCTTTGAAATCCTGCTCAATGTTTTCCGCAATAAGCCGAGCGCGGGTGGAGAGCTGAGGGCGATCAAGCCGACGGTCGCCGAAATCACGGCTGCCCCTTCGAACCACACCTATCGGTTGCTCAACTATGATCGCGATTACCTGCGCTACACCTATGACGATGTCGTCGACTGCATCCATCCAGTACCGGAAATCGAAGCGCTGATGCGGCAGGGCATGATTCTGCACAATCAGTATCCGTGGGACCCGGCGTCGGGCGGCCGAATCGAGGTCGGCGCACTTCGAGACGACGACTACGTAGTCGCCTATTATCCGCGGAACAGTGAAGTGCTGCGATTCATTCAGCGCGTGAACAGAAACCTGGAATCATCGCCGCTTCGATTGCGATCCATCCGGCATCGGGTCGAGTTACCGGAGACCCTAGCCCTAAGCGAACCGATCAAGCCGTACCCTCCGGTCAGAGTAAGTGACACCTTCCGCGTGTTGCCAAGAATCGAGGCGATCGGAGTTTACGAAGGAGAGGTTCCTTGCACCAACGCTGACCTCATCAGCAACCACGCCTATTGCTGGTCGCGCATGACGGCCGCGGAAATATCTGAAAAAACCGGAATCGAGTCTCGCGGGTATAGCGAACTTGATCTCGAGCATATGGCTCTGCTGGCGGCTCGAAAAGCGCTTTTGAAATCGGGACGAAAGCCAGCAGAGATCGGGGCGGTCCTATTTTGCAGTTGCACCAGCACTCGGCTCATCCCTTCGGTGGCAACCTGGCTGTCGGGCGAACTGGGCCTCATGCAGACCCACAACTCGTGCGACATCGTGGCAGCTTGCGCTGGAATGCCTTATGGTCTGGCCGAGGCCGTCCGCTTATTGCAAGAAATCGAACGCCCGGTAATTGTCGTCTGCGCGGAAAAGTTTTCCGACAAGATCGGAACAGTTCGTACTTCCCGGATGATTTTCGGCGATGGTGCGGCTGCGATCATTGTCGGCCCTGCACCCGAAGGAGCAGCCTCCGATATCGAGATCTTTCAGACCTACGCCGGCGGCCCATGGTCTGAGGTGAACTCGATCATCTGGCCAAACCCCGAGTTCGACAACAACATCACGGTTTATGGCCCTGAGGTGAAATCACTCGCGAGGCGATACCTCGTGCAGATGATCAGCGAATTGACCTCGTTGCCGCACCCCGACGGAGGCGACCGCTGCCTGATGGAGGCAATCGATATCGTCGTGCCGCACCAGGCCAACAAGAATATGGTGGTGGATCTCGCCAAAGCCGCTGGGGTGAGCGAAGACAAGCTTTATTTCAACATTGAACGCGTGGGGAATACCTCATCCGCAAGCATCCTGCTCGCACTTCACGATGCAGTGCGCGAAGGGCGCATCAATCGCCCGATGCGTGTTTTCGCGCCCGGCTTTGGAGCCGGGGCGGTGGGAGGATACACGGTCCTGCGCGTCGACCCCGCAATCATGAGCGTCAATTCCAAGGAGAGGATTACAGTCATGGCTACACTCGAAGGCACCGGAGGTGACGGACACAATGGACACAACGGATCGGGATCGCTGAAAGGAAAGGTCGCTCTTGTCACCGGCGCGTCTCGCGGAATCGGGCGGGCCATCGCGATCGAGCTTGCCCGGCGCGGCGCAAATATTGCGCTCGACTACAGGTCAGATTGTGCCCATGCCGAGACCGCGGCTGCGGAAATTCGTGAACTGGGCGTTGAGTGCATCCTGATTCAGGCTGATATTTCCAAGAAGGGCGAGGCCCAGCGCGTGGTCAAGGAGGTGCTTGACAAATGGCAACGCCTCGACATCCTGGTGAACAACGCCGGCATCACGCGTGACCGGAGTATGCGCAAGATGACGGACGACGATTGGGCACAGGTCATCAACGTCAACCTCAACGGCACTTTCTACTGCACCAGCGCCGCACTTCCAGCGATGATCAATCAGCGCTTCGGCCGGGTCATAAACATCGCTTCCGTTGTCGGACAGATGGGAGCGTTTGGGCAGGCGAATTATTCCGCCAGCAAAGGAGGCATCATCGCCTTCACCAAGACTCTGGCGCTGGAGATGGCAAAATTTAACATCACGGCCAACTCCATTGCGCCGGGATTCACCTCGACCGAAATGGTGGACGCGATTCCCGAAGAGATTGCAGCTCAGATCAAAGCCAAGATCCCGCTCGGACGGTTTGCGTCGCCGGAGGAAATTGCGAAAGCGGCAGCCTTCCTGGCAGCGGACGGCGATTACATCACCGGGCAGGAACTGAATATTAACGGCGGTTACCACATGTAGTCTCCGAATTCGCGCAAGCAACAGATTTGGCGAAGGTTCGAAACGCAGAAGCGCCAAGTCTTGCTCCACACCAGATGGGGCCTTGACATCCCCAAGCGAAGAGCTATACTGCAATGTATGCCGCAGTGCAGCATTGATTGCAGGAGAGCTGCTATGGGCAACCCTTCCTGGGCCGCGCAATTCCCCACTCTCGCCCCCACTCTCGCGATCGATTGCTTCTCCGGCAAATGTTTTATGCGTCGGAGTGTGGACTCAATTGAACGTTCGCCACACGGGTGCAGACTAGTTTGGTGATACGGGAGGCAATTGAAATGTCTTTTACCCTCGAAGGCAAAACCGCATTGGTGACTGGATCTGGCCGTGGCATCGGACGAGCGATTGCCACCAAACTGGCCGCATCGGGCGCGGCAGTGATGGTCAACGATCTCGACGATGCCGCACTCTGCGAAACCCGCTCCACACTCCGCAACGAAGGATACCGCGTGGAGCGCTGCGTGGGCGATCTGGTTCAGCCGGCGTTTCCCGAAAAACTCGTTGAAGCCACGCTCTCCGCTTTTGGATCGGTCGATATTATTGTCAATAATGCCGGCTACAGTTGGGACAGCGTGATCCAGAAAACTACCGATGAACAATTTCAGGCCATGCTCGAGATTCACCTCGTGGTTCCCTTCCGAGTCCTGCGCGCTGCCTCCGCCTATATAAGGGACACCGCCAAGCGGGAGATGATGGCGGGCAAAACCGTCATGCGCAAGGTCGTCAACATTACGTCGATTGCAGGCACGGATGGCAATCCTGGGCAGGCGGGTTATTCCTCGGGAAAAGCGGGAGTGATTGGGCTGACAAAGACCATGGCCAAAGAGTGGGGCCGTTACAATGTCAACGTCAACGCGGTGGGTTTTGGATTAATCGAAACGCGCCTGGTGCAGCCGCTGAGCAGCGGCCACTCGGAAATCGAGATGAGGGGACACAAGATTCAGATCGGAGTGCAGCAAAGCATGCTGGACTCGATTAAGAAGGACTGCCCCCTCGGGAGATTGGGAACTCCGGAAGACGCCGCCAACGCAGTTCTATTTTTCTGTTCGCCTCTCTCTGACTACGTTACTGGAGAGGTGCTTATCTGCGGGGGCGGATACCACTTCTAGAGCGCCGACTACGAGGCGACTTCTTCCATCTCTGGGACTTCAACGGATTGCTCCGACTCCGCGTCGGCGTCCTCTACCATACATTGCAGCGCGATGTAGTACTGCTGGCTATGTTCGCAGCCGAGATCGTATGAAGGCACGTACGGTCTTTCGGCAGACACCTTCGTGAGCAGCGATTCGAGTGTGACAGAGTAATTGTCAAGGTCAATCATCGGAGTGTCCCCCTTCTTCATTGCAACAACGTGTACGAGGTCGTCGCCAGCGTTGTGCTCTGCCGGGCAGATTACTCCCGCAGGTTACTCCCAAAGACAAGTTTTCGTTTGTGCTGACTATCACCGAACCGTGTGAGGTGGCATCGTCGGCAGCGCGACGTCTATTTCTTTCGCCGCGCTTTTGTCTTTGTCTTTGTCTTTGGCTTGGCCCTGCCCTTGCTGGCCGCCATCTTCGCCACCAGCGCCTCCAATTCTTCCACGCGCTGCTGGAGTTCCTGGGCATGGTTATTGTCGTTTTGTGGTTCAGGCGGGGACTGGACGGACCGGGAACCGGCTTGCATGAACTCGAAAGGGCTTAATGGCGGTGTCAGCGCGCGGTAGGCGTTCTGATACATATCCAGAACTGCCTTCATGTATTTCAAAGTATTTTCCTGGGTCGCTTTGCCGGAGGCGACCACCATCTGACGCAGGATGTCGAGAGGAAATGTGGAATCCGGTTCCTTGGCGTCTTCAACGATGATCTGCGTCAACACGAGACGGGTCAGATCTTCACCGGTGGTGGCATCGAGCACCTGAACTTCGCGGCCTTCACGGATCATGTGTGCGATTTCGTCCTGGTTGATATAGCGGCTGTTGGTGGTGTCGTAGAGCCGTCGATTCTCGTACTTCTTGATAATCACGGGTTTGCGGGGCATAGAAATTCTCTTATTTTGTGCTTGACACGCGGGGCAAACGCGCTATGATCCATTCATGCTGCATTGCAGCATTATGTGCAGCATGCACGCCAATACTCACTAGAGGAGCAGAACATGAGCACCCCCAAGAAGTCAACTCATAGCGTGGGCGTGAAGCCCGATGCGGTGGAGAATTTCATTCCCTTATACACAAAGAACGTGGAGCGGCTCGCGGAATTGCAGAAGAAGTCCCTGGAAATTGCAGCCGAGCAGAACGCCGAATTCATCGATACCTGCAAGAAAGCTTTTGATTCCGTGCCAGAGACGCCGGGATTGTTCTTGTTCGACCTGCTCGGGCAGACGATCGGCCGCGTGTTAGAAACACAGAAGGGCGCGATTGACCTGGCGGTTGAACAAAGCCACGCAGTCGCCAATCTGGCCAAAGAGCGCACTGGATCGGTTGCGAAAGTAGCTGAAGGCGTGACCGCGCTGTTTCAGCAAACGGTAGAGCAGTCGGTCGCCGCACAAAAGAAGGCACTCGACTACTACTCCGAGCAGCACAAGATGGCTTACGAGACCGCCAAGAAGCAGTTCCGATTCTCAAATCCGATAGCGGAAGCATTTCAGACCGGCCTCGACTCACTGATCGAGACCCAGAAGACGATGCTCGACATCGCCTCGAAGCCGCTGAAGCGCGCCACCGCCGCGTAATACGGCGCTATACTGCGATTGTGTAGACAGCCCGGAGCCCGATGGTCGCTCGCGCTTGCCTCCGGGGCTGTCTCGGTTTGGTGTTTGGTCGGGAGGAGTGGCAATGGGAGACGAACGCGCGTCCAATGGTAAAGGCAATAAGAACGAACAAGAGAAGGACTTCGATCCAATGGGCGCATTCCGCGAAGTGCGGGACACTTATCTGGACGCGTGGGCGAAAGCTACCGTGGACGCGGTAAACACAGAAGCGTACGCCAAAGCCTCGGGCACCGTGCTCGACACTTATCTCTCGGCGTCGGCTCCGTTTCGCGAGACACTGGAAAAAGCGATGCTCCAGGCATTGCAGCAACTGAGTATGCCTTCCCGCGCTGACTTCATAAGCCTGGCCGAGCGCCTGACGAATGTGGAAATGAAGCTTGACGATATCGACGCCAAGCTGGACGGGATCGAGGAAGCGTTCAAGGGATCGGCGCCCGCGGCTCGCGCACGGAAACCGATGTCCGCCAAATCAGCGCCCGTCGCGCGCAAGAAGCGGAAAGGGGCGAAGTAGTCATGCCTGAGACGATGGAGACCGCAGTGGTAGCAGACCCATTCTCGGTTTTGGCGGAGAAACTGAACGCATTTGGCAGTGCCGTAACCGCCAAGGTCCCGATTGCGCAGACCCCGAAGCAATTGGTATGGACGCTCAACAAGGCCAAGCTTTATCGTTACGTTCCGGTCGTGCCCAAAGAAAAGCGTCATCCGGTTCCCCTACTCTTAGTATTCGCGCTGATGAACCGGCCCTACATTCTCGACCTTCGTCCCGGACACAGCTTTGTCGAATTCATGGTCAACCAAGGCTACGACCTCTATTTGCTCGACTGGGGAACCCCGGGACCGGAAGACAAGAATCTGAAGTTTGACGATTACACACTGGAGTACATGCCGCGCGCCATCCGCAAGATGAAAACGATTGCCGGCGTGGAAGAATTCAGTATGTTGGGCTGGTGTATCGGCGCCATTTTGACCACGGTCTACGCGGCATTGCGCGCCGACGATGGATTGCGCAATCTGATCTTGCTGACTGCTCCACTGGATTTCTCGAACAAAAAAGGTATCACCTTCGCCAAGTGGGTCGATGAGCGCTTCTTCGATGTCGACAAAGTCCTGGCTGCAGTCGGCAACATGCCGGGAGAGATGATCGATTACGGAGCGCGAGCTCTGAAACCGGTCGACAATTACGTTCTCAACTATCTGAAGCTCTGGGACAACATCGAGAACCCGCAAATCGTTGAAGCGTGGAAAGCGATGAACACCTGGGTCACTGACAACGTGGCCCTGGCGGGCGGAGCATTCCGGCAGTTAATCGTCGACCTTTACCGAAATGACCGGCTGATGCGCGGAGAGTGGGTGATTCGCGGCGAACGGGTTGACCTCGGGCGCATCCGCGCGAATCTGCTGACCGTAATCGCGGAGGGAGACCACATCACTCCGGCGTGCCAGTCGGAAGCCGTCTTGTCAAAAGTGAGCAGCAAAGATAAGGAACTATTTCGCATCCCCGGCGGACACATTGGAATTATGGCCGGAAGCGCCGCTCACAGAGTCACATGGCCTCACCTCGACCAATGGCTGGGATCGCGATCGCTGTAAGCGCTACGTGGTCGGTGATCGATCAGGGATCAAATCGGTCGGTGATCATCGTCAATGTTAATCAAGGGGTGCAATGGTTTTGTGCCCCCCCCACTTTTTGCTTAACTTGTTAATTTCACAACTAGTTACTAACACGACCCACAAAATAAAGGACTTAAAGGAACGGATCATCGATTTGGCGGGATTTTAGACGACTTCCTTGGACGTAGTTGCGGCTGTCGGCGTTTGAAATTTCATGTTGTCAAAGAAGGTGGGTGCAGTCCGTCTCGGAAGGCGGACACAATTCAGGAGCAGTGTTGCACTGCTGGTGGGGGTGTGTCTGTGACGGGGGTACGGGCGGATGGTGATGAAAACCAGTTCCCAGTTCTCAGTACTCGGTCGCATCCCGAAGGCGGGAGTTGTGTAGTCCTGCCTTTGAGAGACTGCCAACCAATTCGAGTTTCGGAGCACCTGGGGAAAGGAGCGCTCGAACGTCTCGCATCGGAGGTTGGCCGAAGAAGCGGCTGTATTCGCGATTGAATTGGGTAGCGCTTTCGTAACCGACCTCAAAAGCCGCGCTAGCCGCATCGAGACCTTGGTTCAGCATCAGGCTCCGCGCTGACTGAAGGCGAAGTTGTTTTTGATACTGGAGCGGACTCATCGCGGTCAACATGCGGAAATGATGGTGCAGAGTGGATACTCCGATGCTCGCAAGCTCAGCGAGTTCTTCCACGTGAAGAGGCTTGGCATAGTTCGCGGCGATCCACGCAATCGCTTTTGCCGTCCGGTGGCTTTGATCTCCCAGTGTCGCTACTGCCCGCAAGCGCGCTCCCACGCGTCCCTGCAGGACGCGATAGATGATCTCGCGCTGAATCAGGCCGCTCAGAAAAGGAATGTCCTGCGGATTACTCAGCAGATCCACCAGGCGGCAGCATGCATTCAGGAATTCGGGCGTGGTCTCGCCGATTGACATAGCGGGACTGTCAGATGGAGGTTCTGCGACATGGATTTCCTCACGGCTGATCAACTCCCGCACAATAGCCATATCGAACTTGATTGACAGTGCGAGACAGGGAGCCTCCGCGGTCGCCTCGGCAACCCAGCTGACGATCGGCAAATCGACCGCAGTCACGACGAAGCGCGACTGGTCGTAGGTAAAGCGGGTCCGGCCAAGGTTGACCCGCTTGCTCCCCTGTGCGACTACGATGATTCCCGGATGGTAGGTCATCTGGCATGGCGGAGTAGGCGCAGTCCGCTGGTGGAGGCTGACGCCCTGGATCTCTGTTGTCCGATTCTCTTCCGTACCCAAGAAGGAGGCAATTTTCTGCGCGAGTTCTGCCTGCGACCCGCGGGCTTGGTTCGCTGCCTTACTGGCCTTTTCTCTGGTGTTTTTCATGTTAACGATCTCTACCGTCCTTATTCAAAGATAGCCGCGTGTCTCCAGCAAAGCCATTGGTTTTTCGCCTGACGAGAGGAATAGGCAATAAGTAGGCAGGATCGGGCTACCAGTTGGCGGCCCTTTACCCATAAATTCGAGGATGCAAGGGAAACAAAATGAAGACGCTGGAGAGAGCCATGAAAACCCTAACCCTAATGATGGGTCTGTTTCTATTGACGATGATTGCGCAATCGTCCTACGCGCAGCAGTCGCCACTGCCGCCAACGGAAACGATTAAAACTGCCGCAAGTCATACACCCGAGCAACAAGAAGTCATCAATCTCTCAAACATGAAATGGGATTGGATGGCAGACAAGAAGGTCGATTCCTTAGAGACACTATTTGATGACAAAGCCATGTTCACTCACATGGGAGGGACATGGGGAAAAACCCAGGAACTAGCTACCATTGAAAGCGGTGGCATCTGGTACAAAAAAGCTGTGGTTTACGCAGTTGACGCTCACATGTTTGCTAACACAGCCATCCTGCTAGAGGACATTGATTTGCAGGCAGTAGTCGGTGAGCACGAAGTCACCAATCCCTTTATGGTGACTGAGGTGTATGTCAAGGAAAACGGCAAGTGGAAGCTCGCCCAACTCACGTTCTCGCATCTGCTTAGGCCCGTCAAAATGAATAACAATAAAAATTAACCACACAGGTGGAGAGAGCCGGGAGTTCCACAAAATTCGGCGCTCTTGCAATGCAGGGGTTTTGGCTCCGAGGAATGTTTCGTCAATAGGTTAGCAAGGAGAATCAAATGAAGAAGCGCTCACTCGGGAAAAGCGGACTCGAAGTCTCGGCACTCGGATTCGGTTGCATGGGGTTATCGTCCGCCTATGGCCCCCCGACACCGCGTCCAGACGGCGTGAAGATTATCCGTACAGCCTTCGAGCAAGGCGTGACCCTCTTCGATACGGCAGAGGCATATGGCCCGTTCGCAAACGAAGAACTTGTAGGTGAAGCGGTCGCACCATTCCGGGATCAGGTGGTGATCGCGACAAAATTCGGCTTCGACATTGATTCGAAAACAGGACAGCGACGCAGCGGCCTGAATAGCCGTCCGGAGCACATTCGAGAGGTTGTTGAAGCGATGCTGAGACGGCTGAAGAGCGACAGTATCGACCTTCTGTACCAGCACCGCGTTGACCCTGCGGTGCCGATCGAGGATGTTGCGAGTACAGTGAAAGAACTTATAACCGCGGGCAAGGTCAAGCACTTCGGACTTTCTGAGGCCGGGGCGCGAACCATCCGCCGCGCGCACGGCGTACAAGCCGTTACGGCCGTTCAGAGCGAGTACTCGCTCTGGACACGAGATGTTGAACAGAATGGAGTGCTCGCGGTGTGCGAGGAACTAGGGATCGGCTTCGTTCCCTTTAGTCCGCTCGGTGCTGGCTTCCTGACGGGCAAGATCGACACAAACACTACCTTTGATGCGACTGACTTCCGCAACATCTCACCGCGCTTCACTCCCGAAGCACGCGCCGCGAACCAGGCGGTTGTCGACCTGCTGAAGAGCATCGCGGAGAGCAAAGGCGGGACTCCCGCACAGGTAGCGCTCGCATGGCTGCTTGAGCAAAAGCCATGGATCGTTCCGATTCCTGGAACGACGAAGCCGCACCGCCTCGAAGAAAACTTGGGTGCGGTCAATATCCACCTCAAGGCTGAAGACCTCCGCGACATCAACGTTGCGATTTCGAAGATCGACGTTCATGGCCTGCGGCTGCCCGAGGCTCTGCTGAAGATGTCGGAACTTTAGCTGATTCGCAACTCACCGGGTCCGAGTGACGGGGCACGAAAGGCAACTTTTTATTTTGAATAATATGGCGGAGAGAGTGGGATTCGAACCCACGTTAGAGTTTCCCCTAAACACGCTTTCCAAGCGTGCGCCTTCAGCCACTCGGCCATCTCTCCGGCTGCCTTGCGAAGCGGTTGCACTTGATTCTATCAGCGTGACCGGCCGGCGGCGGGCTTGGGTTTAGCTTTCTTCTTCTCCCTTGTGCAACTGCTGGGCTAGATAGTTCTCGTAGGTCATCTCTTCGATGGCGTGCAGTTGGCCTTCGAGCCAATCGATGTGGTGCTCTTCATCTTTCAGGATTTTTTCCATCAGTTCGCGCGAACCGTTGTCGCCCGCGGCCACGCTGGCCTGGATGCCGTCGTTCAGGCGTTTGACGGCTGTGTATTCCAGCTGGAGGTCGTTTTCGAGCTGCTGCTTGACGGTTTGTCCGATGTTGATCTTGAAATAGTCGGTCATGTTGGGAGCACCGTCGAGGTAGAGGATCCGCTCCATGAGGATCTCGGCGTGCTGCATTTCTTCAATCGATTCTTTGCGGACTTGCTTGGCCATGCGCTCGTAGCCCCAGTTCTCGCACATTTCAGCGTGGAGAAAATACTGGTTGATGGCGGTGAGCTCGGCTTTGAGCACCTCGTTGAGGATGGCAATGATTTTAGGGTCGCCTTTCATGATGTGCCTCTTTTTCTGGAATGCGGGACGGTTCTCAAATCGCGAGATTGAACGATAAGAACTTGCTTCGCTGGGAATTGTACTAGGAAAATGCTCTCGGGCGAGGCGGGATGCACTGAAGGCGAGTCCCCCAGCGGCTTAAAGCCACGTCTGTGGCGGTTTTTGCGTCACGGCTGAAGCCGTGCCCTTTCAAAGCGGTTCATGATTCGACTTTATCTGAGGTTCGCTAGAAGGACGGGCTTAGGAGCGGGAGCCGGAAGCGGCGGCGGAGGCGTTCGTGTTTGGTGTTTCTGGCGGCGGCGGGAGCTGTCCGTTGGTCGGTTGCGCGGCGGGCGCGGGTTTGGTGAGAGCGGCGCCTTCGACGACTCGATGATTCAGGCAGTAGAGGGCGAGTTCCAGACGGTCGGCGACTCCGAGCTTGTCGTAGACTTTGCGGAGATAATTTTTCACGACCTGTTCGGTGGTGCCGACGCGCAGCGCGATCTCTTTGTTCTTCATGCCCTGCGTAACGCAGGAGACGATCAATGATTCTTTTGGCGTGAGGGCGACTTTGGGGCGCGACCCGGCGGGACGCAATCCCTGAGTGCGATAGGCTTGCAGAACCCAGGTGACGGCGCGGCTTTCGAGCCAGGGCTCGCCTTGAGCGACTTTGCGCAGGCACTCGACCAGCATTTCCGGCTCAACCTCTCGCGAGACGATGCCGTGCGCGCCGCGGCGGAATAATTCGAGCGTCAATTCCTGGTCGGGCTCCTGCAGCACGACGACGAGGCGGCAGGTTGCGCTTTGCCGCAGAAGATCGGTAACGGTGTCGGCGGCGTTCGGCGCCAGGAACGCTTCGAAAATAACGATGTCGGCAGAAAATTTCTGAATGGCAGCGACGGTCTGATCGAGGCTTTCGGCCTGGCCAACGACGCGGATGTCGTCTTCGAGAGCGAAGATCTTGCGCAGTCCGGCACGGAAAATGGCCTGACTGTCGGCCAGGATCACACGGATCATGTCCTTGCCGTCGTCGGGCACGAGGCCGTCGCCGGGATCGAAGCTGACCGATGTTTCGACCGAAGTGCTGCCCATCCGTCCTTCTTTCGTGTACTGCGTTTCGTTCACTGGCGTTTCGTCTACTGGTGTTTCGTCTACTGCGTGCTGCGAGTCGTCCCGATGTTGCGGGGCGAGAATTATTTGCGTTCGAAGCGGTATTCGTCGATGACGACGCCGACTCCGCGGCGGCTGCCATCGGCAAAACTGCGGACGACGCGTCCGCGACAATCGACTTGCACGTCGGCTTCAGCGCCGACGACATCGGCCGGCAGCGAAATTGTGAAATCGACGGCGGAACCTACAGGCACATCGGCATCCATACGAAAAAGGACACCGTTGGCGGAAATGTTTTCGGTCTCGATGGTTTTGCCGGCTTCTCCGAACCCATTGCCGGACGACTTGAAAGCCACTGGCAACTTGATGGGGAAGCGGGGCGCGCCTTGCACGTCCGCGTAACCACTGCGACTCTTGCCGGCTTCGACGTTTCCTTTGGCGGCTTCAGACACGTTTGAGACGACCTTCCTTTGTTCGTGCCGTGCACGGCTGGAATCGAGCCTGTGCACATTTCAGCCCGAGATTACACCCCTGCACCAGCAAAGCAAAGTTACGGAAGTCATGGAACAAAAGCGGGGAAGTGCCAGAGGGACAGGGACTTAGGGGCGTAGGCGGAGATGCTGCGAGCGGTGATTGCGTGTGCAGACGCCGCGTGCAGCTGGGCTTAGAACTTCGTCACTTCTGTGAAGTTGAATTCCCGTACTTTCATTGCCGGAACGACCATGTCGAAGGATTCTTCACCGCAGGCGCGGGTGGGCTGGGCTCATCGCTTCCACGTTGGACAACAGGGCGATCAGGCTCTGGTTGAAACGGAAATTACGCAGACCGCATTGCACTTTGCCGTTTTCGACCAGGAAGGTTCCGTCGCGGGTCATGCCGGTCACAATTTTCTCGTAAGGATCGACCTCGCGTATGTACCAGAGCCGGGTGACGAGGACGCCGCGTTCGGTGGAGGCGATGATTTGGTCAACCGTCTGGGTGTTTTCCGCCGTGCCGAAGACGATGTTCATCGGCATCTCGCCAATCTCGTTGGGCAAGGGGAATCCGTGACCAGTGGGTGCGATGGGGCCGACTTTGGCAGCGTATTCGGAGGCATGCATCTTCTTCGCCGTCGAACGGGCGTAGACCACACGTTTCACCACTCCGTTCTCGACCAGTTGCACACGCTGCCGACGCATGCCTTCGCCGTCGAAGGGCGATCCGGCCTGCATGGGATGGGTGACGTCGTCGGAGATGTTAATGTTCTCGCCGAATAACTTTGTGCCGATGCGGTCGTTGAGAAATGAACGCTGATCGAGAATGGCGACGCCACTGTAATCCCAGAACATGAAGCCAACAATATCGAGGACGGCTGCCGGTTCAAGAATGACGGTGTACTTGCCGGGCGCGAGTTCGCGGGGATGGGCGGAAGCGACAGCCTTCTGAGCGGCGGTGTCGGCCAGGCGCGTGGGATCAAGAAGACAGACGTTGGGCGAGTTTAACTTCTGCCATCCGGAAGAATCATCGCCCAGCATGGTGATGGAAACTTCCGCCATCGTCTGGCGATGCCAATCGGCGAGACCGCGCGAATTGAACATTCCTTCTTCAGATTCCGAACTGGAATAGATGCCAGCGGTGGTCAGTTTGTTTCTGTCTGCGATGGAGACGATGCCTTTGACGACGTCGGCGCGATCGGCGGGAGTGATGGCCGCAGTCTCCTCAAAAAAACGCGAGGGTACTTGTGTAGAAAGGATGCCGTCGCCACCTGTTGCCTCGGCGGGACTCGGCATGGGCAACAGGTCCGGGTCTGGCGCCTGAATGCGCGCCAGTTTCTCTGAAGCGTCGACAGCACGGCGCAAGCTCTCGGCGTCGAACTGATTGGCGGTGGCCCTCGCCGTGCGCCCGCTAAAATTGGTGCGGATCGATACGACGGAGTTCTCTTCCTCCACATTCTGATGGATGGTGTTATTGGCGAAGCGAGTCAAGGCGAAGCGGGAGCCGGTGAAGATGCATTCGACTTCGTCGGCCGACGAGAAGCCGCAAATGCGGTCGAAAATCTCGGCGGCTTTTTCTTTAGTCAGCATTTTTCAATTTTTGTCTCGAATGATGGATCAACTTCCCTTATACGCCGAGCCCACGCGGATATTGCGAAACCGTGCTGGGCTTGCGCCGTGTCCGGTGCCGACGACCTGCTGCGGCTGTCCTTTGCCGCAGTTTGGAGTGCCCCAGAGCGTCCACTCATCGCGCGAACAAATCGCATCCATCGAATTCCAGAACTCGGTCGTGATGCCGGAGTACGAGGGATTTTTGAGCATGCGCACGCGCTTGCCGTTCTTGATTTCCCACGCGATCTCGCATCCGAACTGAAAGTTGTAACGCTTGTCATCGATCGACCAGGACTTGTTTGTCTCCATATAAATGCCGTCGCTGGTCGAGGCGATGAGTTGTTCGAGAGTCAGAGGATCTTCTCCGGGCAGGATGCTCACATTGGTCATGCGGATCATGGGGAGGCGGTTCCAGCCTTCGGCGCGTAGCGTTCCGCCGGACCGCGGCGCGTTGATGGTGTGCGCGGTCTCGCGCGAACTCAGATACCCGGTGAAACGGCCGTTGGTGATGATGGGGGTGGACTGCGCGGGGACGCCTTCGTCGTCGTAGGCAAAAGTACCAAGGCCGGGACCGTGCTCCTGGCGGGCATCGGCGACGACGTTGACGATTTCGCTGCCATAGCGAAGCTTGCCCAGTTTTTCTAGAGTTAAAAATGAAGTGCCGGCGAAATTCGCTTCCATGCCGAGGACGCGATCGAGTTCAATCGGATGGCCGACGGATTCGTGGATCTGCAAGCCGAGTTGCGAGCCGTCAAGAATGATGGTGAAAGCGCCCTCGGGACACTGCTCGGCCCTATGCAGAGCGACTGCCTCTTCGCCGACGCGGCGCGCGTTCTCGAGCAATTTCATTTCTTCGATCTGTTCGTAACCGCGGTTCTGCCACTGCCCGCCGAAGGAGTTGGGATAGGAGCGCTTCTGAATCTCGGACCCGGCGAAAGCGTACGCGGTGCATCCACCGCCAGTTGAATATTTTGTCTGATGGATGTCTGCGCCTTCGGAAGAGAGAAACCACGACTCCTCGCGCAGGAAATTCATGCCGGTTTCCGCGAGGGTGACGCCGGCGACAGCGTTCATCTCGGCGTCAGCTTTCAGCAGCAGATCGATGTTCTCTTCGACCGAAGTGGTAAAGGGATCGACTTTGTAAGGAGTGGTCCAGTCCGCGACGGCCGGAAGCTCCGGAGCGAGGCGAACGTTTTCTCGCTTCACGCGCGCGGAAGCTCTTGCGATGGCGACGGCTCGATCGGCGGCGGCGCTGAGCGAAGCGGGGCTCAAATCTGCTGACGCCGCGAATCCCCAGGCCCCGTCGGCGATTACGCGGACGCCGATGCCGAGAGACTCAGATTCGGAGGCGTGCCCGACGCGTCCGTTCTTGGTGGAGAGCGAACGATTGCGCATGGCGACGGCGCGAGCGTCTGCATAGGTAACACCCCGCGCGGACGCGGCGTTCAATGCCTGTTGAGCAGCTGCTTTCATAAAATGACTGAGTTAACGTAACACGAGAAGTTGAGGATAAGAATTTATTGAAGAGTGTCGTTCTTCGTCTAGTGATCTGTCGTCTAGCGATCGTCTAGCGGATGCCGGGCGCAGCGACTGCCAAGGGCGCTCTTTTTTTCGACAGATCAATGACAAACCGGCCGCCTTGCAAGCGTCCATCGCTCCCGCTGTCTGGGTCAGAGGCGTTCGCGCCGTTTCCGCCGTTAGCACTAGCGGGATCTGTCCAGAGGCTGCCGACATCCACCTTGCCGGAACCGGCCGCCATTTTCGTCGGCTGGCGGCGTTGCTTGTCGACATACGCCTTGATGACTTGCGTGGCCAAGCGGGCAGCCAGTTTCCCGTGTTCGCCGCCTTCGAAGAGCACGCAGACGATGATGTCCGGATTACGGCGCGGCGTGAATCCGACGAACCATCCATTCTGCGCGAAGTCGGCGTTGTTCTGGTGTTTTGCGCGCAGGGCAAGGGAAACGATCTGGGCCGATCCTGTTTTGCCGGCGATATCAACGTCGGGAATATGGGCGGAGGGCGCTGTGCCCTCTGGCAACAGCACACGGCTCATGGCATCGGTGATCGTGTTCCATCCTGTCGGATCGATTGGAACTTCCTTCACTTCTGAGTAATGCGTCGTCTCAACGAAGTCCTTCGGCAAATTCGTCGGATTGATCACGTGCGGCACGACCATGCGCCCATCCATCGAAATCGCGCCGACGGCGCGCATCAGTTGCACGGGCGTGATCGCCACAGCGCCCTGGCCGATGCCGACGGAAATGGTTTCTCCGGCGAACCACTTCTGTTTGAAGTTGCGGATCTTCCATTCTTCCGAAGGCATCACGCCGCTGACTTCGTTGGGCAGGTCGATCCCGGTCTTCTGACCCAATCCGAAAGCGGTGGCATATTTGGCAATGCGATCGATGCCAAGTTTTTCGGCCAAGGTGTAAAAGAAGACGTCGCAGGACTGATAAATGGCTTTGGTCAGCTCGACGGCGCCATGGCCGCCCTTCACCCAGCATCCAAAGCGGCGGCCGTAAAACACAGCGCCACCGGTGCAGTTCACGTGGAGGGTTTGCGCAATTCCCTCCTGCCAACCGGCCGTGGCCATGATGATCTTGAAGGTCGAGCCGGGCGCGAGTTGCGCCTGAATCGCTTTATTGAGCAGCGGCTTGTCAGGATCGTTGACCAGCTTGTTCCACTCGTCGCGGGAAATTTTCACGGCAAAATCATTGGGATCAAACGTCGGACGGCTCACCATGGCGAGAATTTCGCCAGTATGGGGATCCATGGCGACGATAGCGCCGTTCTTGCCTTCGATCGCTTGCTCGGCGGCGATCTGCAAATCGAGATCGATGGTCAGCTTCAATTGCTTGCCGGGCTCGGCGGGAGTTTCGTCGAGGCGACTGACTTCGCGTCCGTGGCTGTTAACGATGGCGCGGCGCGATCCGTTTGTGCCCATCAGAATCGAGTTGTACTGCTTCTCGACGCCGCTCTGGCCGACCACATCGCCTGGGTTATAAAGCTCGAACTGCGGCTGGTTGAGCATGTCCTCGGTGACTTCGCCCACGTAGCCAATTAAGTGCGCCATGAAACCATTCCGCGGATACAAGCGCCGGTGCGCCATGATGGTTTCAAGTTCGGGGAGTTCGTTTTTGTGAGCCTCGATGAAGGCCAGTTCATCGGGCGTGATGTCTTCTTTGAGGAATATGGGCTGGTACTGCGGCATGGATGCGAAACGCCGTATGCGCTGCTGCACTTCCTCGGGATTCAGGTGCAGCCCCTTGGCGATGGCGGGCGCGTCCGCATTGAGGTCGCGCGGGGAATCGCGCAGCAGCAGCGCCGAGAACGACGGGTAGTTGTCGACGATGACGCGGCCTTCGCGATCGAGAATTTTTCCGCGGGGCGCGAGAATCGGCACATTGCGAATGCGATTCTGTTCGGCGAGCTGCGAGTACTTGCCGCTCTGCATCACCTGCAAACTCCACAACCCATAGGCGAGCACGAGGAAGATCAACACGATGATGTATTGCACGGCGGTGAGCCGGAGGGCGGAAACTTTTTCTTCGCGGCCGAACATGAATTGTTAAGTCTGTGGGAGCGTCGTTATCTATTCTAACGCGCCGCGAGGCGAGGGAGGATTGGGAGCGCGAAACGAAAGTTTTGCAAGTAGATGCCGCGGATGGGGGATGCGGCCGAGAGTCCCTCAGGGGTCAAACCGCCCCATATCCGCACCCCAGCGGCCATGTCCCTCCGGAGATTGAACTTCCCTTCCCCGGCGTTAACAATAAAGATGCAACGATAACCGTCGCCGGCACGTCATATCTAGATAAATCAAGGAATCAGATGCGGATTCGCAGTTTCATCATCGCTTACGCGCTTGTGCTGGCCATTCTGCTGTTCGCGGACCGGCGACCCGGCTCCATGCAACAGGATCGCTATTCGCATGTCGTCGATCTCACCGACGGTGAGGTCGCCGGAAACCATACAGTATCGAGAGAGTCATCGAGAGAATCATGGAAAGCATCGGGGACCCACATCATTGCTCCGGGCGCGTTAATTCCGGGGACATGGAACGCCGGGCAGATTCCCGCGGAGCGCCTGGTAGCCCCGATGATCGTGATGGATTTGAACACGAGCACCCAGAACCCGCAGATTTCGCTCGACGACATTTCCGCTTGGGAAACGCTTCACGGAATGATTCCGCAGGGAGCTGTGGTTGCCATCCGTCGCGCTGGCGTGCTTCCGAACTCGAGCAGCCCGAACTCGAACACATTTCCGGTGGCGCGCGACGCAGCCCAATTCCTGATCGACGCCCGTTACACGATTGGCTTCGCTGTGGAAACCCCCGTAGACCTAACCTTAGACCGGACGCTGGCGCGGCAGATCGCGCTCCACGGCACCTATGTTGTGGCGCAAACAGCGCCGCTCGGTTCGGTCCCCGCGACCGGATCGCTGGTCATCGTTGCGCCGGCGAAGGAAAAGAAGGCTGGCGAGGGACGAGTGCGCGTTCTGGCCATGGTGCGATAGAGGTCGTCGGGTAGTTGATTGGCCGTTATCCTCAAATCCAGCTCCGCACTCAGTTAGTGTCCTGGCTTGCCTTTCTTCACCACGGAGGCACGGAGTCACGGAGAAAAGCTTGAACCTGTAAAAACCACTGTCTCCGCGTCTCTGTGGAGGGAATCCAAATTAGCCCTGCTCCCGCGAGTCCCCACCCAACAACTCCCATTTACAATAAGCGTGTCGATCCGCGAGGCTTGCTTGCGAATCGGAACTTTCTTCGTCTAACGCTCGTAGATAGCTTATGCGGCGACTGGTGGACAGCCTCGGCCAGGTGTTTGGTGCGATCTGGGCGCATAAGCTTCGCTCCTTTCTTACGATGTTCGGGGTGGCGTGGGGGGTGGGATCACTGCTGCTCCTGGTGGGACTAGGCGAGGGGTTTCGTGCAGGAACCAAGAAAAACCTGGCGACTTTCGGCGAAGACTACATGCAGATTTTCAACGGCCGGGTGCCAGCGGCCGGAGGTAGCCAGCTTTCTTCCCGCCAGTATTATCTGAACTACCAGGACTACCTCGACATTCGCAGCTCGCAGTTTGTCCGTAATGCCACGCCGGTGATCTACCGGGGCGACCTTCGCCTAGTGAGCGACTTTGGGAGCAGCAACGGCTACGTGGATGGTGCCGAACCGCAATTCTATGGCATTCGTTATATGCCCATCGAGCAGGGGCGCTACATGAACTGGGACGACGAGCACGAGCGTCGCAATGTCTGCGTCATAGGGAGCGAATTCGTCAGGCTGCTGTTCCCGGGGCGTCCGCCGGTGGGTGGGACGCTGCTGATCAATGGCGTGCCCTTCCAGGTGATCGGGGTCATTAAGAAGATTGGTCACGGCAACAATAACGACCAGAACATGCGCCTGATCATGCCTTTCAGTACGATGGCGGTTTATTTCCCGCTCAAGGGCGAAGGCAACGCGCAGGCGATCAAGTATGTCGCCTACCAACCGATCACGCGGGAGCAGCACGCGCAGGCGAAGACAGCTGTCCGCAGTCTGGTTGCGAGGAATCACAACTTCGATCCTGAAACGCCCGATGCGTTTGACGATTGGGACTCGATCGACACCGCGGAAATGGTGGGCAAGATCTCCGATGCGATGGACGGATTTCTTGGAGCGGTCGGTCTGGTGACGCTGGGCCTCGGAGCGATTGGCATCATCAATATCATGCTGGTTGCAGTAACGGAGCGCACGCGCGAGATTGGCCTGCGCAAGGCTCTGGGCGCGACACATCGCAATATCCTGTTCCAGTTCTTTGTGGAGGGGCTACTGCTCACCGGCATCAGTGGCGCGATTGGATTGGGGACGGCCTACGCGGCGACCAAACTTCTGGAACTCGCTCCTCCGATCGATGGATTCGAACTGCCGCACATCTACCCGCAAACGGCGGCGCTCGCCATTGGGAGTCTCGCTGTGGCCGGGATCATTGCCGGACTGTATCCCGCGCGGCACGCGGCTTTGCTGCAGCCGGTGGAAGCGCTGCGTCAGGAATAGCGAATGATCCAGACCAAAGATGTGCTGTCGCAAGCGTACGGCGCGCTACAACACAATCGCAAGCGCACGGCCCTCACGATGCTCGGAATGGCTTGGGGAATCGCCACGGTGGTGCTGCTTCTGGCCTACGGCACAGGGTTTTCGACGGCGATTGTCAACATCTTCAAGAGCTTTGCCAGCATGCAGGCGATTGGCATCGCTGGCGGGCGGACCTCGATGCAGGCCGGGGGCAACAAGGCGGGCGCGAGTGTCCGGCTGACGACGGATGACATCGATCGTCTGCTAGCGAACGTGCCCCAGGTGACGCGCATCACGCCGGAATCGTTTCGTGACTTGCTAGTCGGCTACGAAGGGCGGTCTTACACCTGGACGGTGCATGGCGGCAATGCCTCGCTGCAGGAGATTCAGAACCTGAAGCTCGACTACGGCCGTTTCTATAACGCTGAAGATCTGCAACAGCGAGCGCACGTCTGCGTGCTGGGCTCGGAAGCGAAGCAGAAGCTGTTTTCGGGGCGGTTCCCGCTGGGGCAGGATGTTCGGATCGGGGGTATTCCCTACGAAGTGGTAGGCGTGCTCAAGCCCCGACCGCAGGAAGGCACCGACAACGATATCAATCGCGTCGTCTATATCCCGTTTCCTACGATGAGCGATTTCCACGAGACCTATCATGTCGACATGATCTGGCTCGATTTTCTGGGCTACGACTATGGGGAGGTCGAGAAGGCGATTCGCAACACGCTGGCGGCGCAACACGGGTTTCGTCCCGACGACAAGCGAGCTGTGTTCGTTTTCAGTCTGATGGAACAGCTCTCGGAATTCCGCATGATCACGATCGCGCTGCAAGTGCTGCTGGCTTTTATTGGAGCGCTCACCCTGGGGATTGGCGGGGTCGGCCTGATGAACATCATGCTGGTCAGCGTAACGCAGCGCACGCGGGAGATTGGTGTGGAAAAAGCGCTGGGGGCGCGGCGATTCGATATCTTCACGCAATTCCTGAGCGAAGCGCTGGCGATTACCTTCCTGGGCGGAGTGTTTGGCATTGTGCTCGCATATGTCGTGTCGTTTTCCCTGGGCGACCTCACTTTTTACAGCGCACTGGCGCAGCACGGAGAAGCGGGCGACATTCGGCTCACGATTTCGCCGATCACGGTGCTGGTGTCGACGACCATCCTGACGCTGATCGGGTTGGTCAGCGGGATGATTCCAGCCATACGGGCGTCGCGGCTGGATCCGATCGAGGCGTTGCGCTACGAGTAGGACGAACGCCTTGCCGGCCAGGAACACTGCGAGTTTTTCTGAAGCACATTTCTTCTCGGTATCATCTACGTCTTCATCATCTAGCTCTTCCGGAGGCCATTCCATGTCTGACCCGCGTTACCCCATCGGAAAGTTTTCCTACACCGGCCCGCTGACGCCGGAGCAAAAGCAGCAATGCTTGAGCGACATCGAGCAAACCCCTGCCCGTCTGCGCGCCGCGCTGAGAGGACTTTCGGATCAGCAACTCGATACTCCCTACCGCGACGGCGGTTGGACGCTGCGGCAAGTGGCGCATCACGTTCCTGACAGCCACATGAATTCTTATGTCCGGTTCAAACTGGCTCTCACTGAGAAGGAGCCGACGATCAAGCCCTACATGGAAAACCTCTGGGCAGAATTGCCGGAAGCCAAGCATGCGCCGATCGATTATTCACTGGCGTTACTGGATTCGCTACACCAGCGCTGGATGTTGATGCTGCGGGGATTTACCGACAAGGAATGGAAACTCACTTTCCGACATCCCGAGATGGGACCGATGACGCTGGAAAAAACTCTGGCCCTATATTCGTGGCACGGACGGCATCACGTGGCGCACGTGACGGGGCTGCGGGAGAAGATGGGATGGTAGAGGGGCAGCTTCTAGCTACTAGCTAGAGGCTGCTCTTCCACACCAAGTAACTTGTGGCCTCGCGCATGACCGCGACAAATCTATCTAACGCCGAGCGCGGACGCGACTCGGGGCGCGGAGCCAATTCCACCTGCACGCCCTCATGCTCTAACAGGGCGCGGATGCGAAAGACATGATAGGCATCGCTCACGGCGATGCAGCTACGCATGCCGTTGGCGCGCATGATGTTGGCGACGCGCGCGGCCGATTCGGCGGTGTCGGAGCCCTGGGTTTCGGCGATGAGCGCCTGTTCCGGGATGCCGCGACGCAGAAGATAATCGCGGCCCACGCCGCCTTCGCTGAAATCGGGATCCTGGGCCGCGCCTCCGGTCGTAATCACAACGGGCGCCATGGCTTTCTGAAACAGTTCAAAACCGTGATCGAGGCGCGCCCGATATACGGGCGAAGGACGACCCGAATATTCGGCCGCTCCGAAGATGACGATCACATCGGCTTTTTTTTGGGGAGATTCGGCGGCGGCGCTGACAATGCGCGAGCCGGTAATTCCGAAAAACAAGATGAGCGCTCCGGCCAGCGCAATTGCTAACAGGCGCCAGGGGCGCATCCACGCAGATTTTTTGTCGTCAATCAAGGGTTCAAAATGGTCGGGTGATTTTGAACCTTGCCAGTCGACCTTTGGATTTTCCGATGACCCAATCACCCGATGGCCCGGTCACCTGATATCCGATCACGAAGTTACGACAGCGCCTCGACAATCTCCTTGGTAGGAATCGCGCCTTCGCGCAAAATATGCCAGCTGCCGTCTTCCTTGAAGTGCACGATGGTTGACGACATTGTGCGAGGAGAAGCACCACCATCGACGATGAGCGATATGCGATCCTGCATCTGTTCGCGGACTTGCTCGGCGGTGCCGCACTCGGATGCACCGCTGAGGTTGGCAGAGGTCGCGGTAATCGGAATCTTCGCCGCCCGGACGACAGCCAGCGGAATCGCGGAGGCGGGCACACGTAAGGCGACGTTGCCGGTGTTGGCCGTGACTTTGAGCGGCAGATGCGAAGCCGCCGGGACGATCATGGTCAGCGGGCCCGGCCAAAAGCGGCGGGCAAGAAGATGGAAATCGCCGGGCAAGGGGCGGGCAAATTCCTCGGCCTGATCGACGTCTTCGATCAAAAGAGAAAGCGGTTTATGGCGCAAGCGTGATTTGATTTCGTAAACGCGCTCGACTGCGCGCAGGTTGAACGGATCGGCAGCCAGGCCATAGAAGGTATCGGTCGGCATACCGAGAACCTGGCCGGCCTGAATTTGTTCAGCGGCGTACTTGATCAGCGACGCTTCCGGCGTCAACGAATGAATTTTCAGGATTTCCGCGAGCACTCAGTTCCCTTCGGCTTCGGCGTTGTTGGTATTAATAAAGTCGGACACAACATTGTCGCTAAAAACATTGAAATGTACCATATCACGAGCCTCCACACGAGACTCGATACGAACCCTGACCATGAAGCGAAACGCGAACGCCGGGCAAAGCGGCAAGCCACTGGACCGTCTGCGGCCAGTTGCCGGCCGCCACAACCAGCGACTGAAAGAATTGCGGCAAGCCTTTCGGCGCTCGGAGCTGACCGACGCCGGAGAATGTGCTCTTGACGGCGTCAAACTGATCGAAGAAGCCCTGCGCAGTGGACAGTCGGTGGAGAGTCTCTTCTTTAGCGAATCGGCGCGGCCTCTGGCCGAGAAGCTCCTGCCGCAGATCAACTCGCGCACCGAGACTGTGGTGCTGCCGGATGCGCTCTTCAAATCGATTGTGCCGAGCGAAGCGCCGCAAGGCGTTGCGGCTCTGGTCAAGCTTCGAGCTTTTTCCGCGGCACAGTTGTTTGAGCGCTCGGGGGCCGGGCCTCTGGTCGTTGCCGCCGGACTGCAAGACCCCGGGAACCTGGGCACGATTCTGCGCTCGGCGGAAGCGTTCGGAGCCGCCGGAATTTTTCTGACTGAGGGCACGGTCAGTCCGTATAACTCAAAAGTGCTGCGCGGATCGGCTGGTTCGATCTTTCGGCTGCCTATGATGCGTCTTTCGGCCGGGGAGTTGATTCCGCTTTTGCGGTCGCGCGGCGTTCGCCTGGTCGCGACATCTTCACACAAAGGCACTCCGCTGCCAAAAGCTTCGTGGACCCTGCCGCTGGCCATCTTTATCGGCAACGAAGGCGCGGGCCTGCCGCGCGAGTTGATGCATCAAATGGACGAGACTTTGGTTATCCCGCAGTCGGCGCAGGTCGAGTCGCTGAATGCCGGAGTAGCTGCGAGTATTGTGCTGTATGAAGCCGCACGACAGGGCAGAGGTTAGAGGGCAGATTGCAGAGGTCAAACCCAATAGGCCCGGAGCTGTTACCTCTGCAATCTGACCTCTAACCTCTGCCCCTGTAGTTTCCACATGAGCTTATTCGCCCCCATCCCGAACGAACAATCGTCAGCCGCGGGAGCGCGTCCTCTCGCGGACCGGATGCGTCCGCGGACGCTCGACGAATTCGTGGGGCAGGAACATCTGGTCGGGCCGGGCAAACCGTTGCGCGTCCAGATCGAACGGGACGATCCAACCTCGATGATTTTCTGGGGACCGCCAGGGACCGGCAAGACGACTCTTGCCAAGATTATTGCCGGCATGACGAAGGCGGACTTCATCGAATTTTCAGCGGTGCTCGCGGGGATCAAGGAAATCAAGCAGGTGATGAGCGACGCGGAGCGCGCCCGCCAATACGGCACGCGCACGATCGTTTTCGTGGACGAAATTCACCGCTTCAACAAGGCGCAGCAGGATGCGTTTCTGCCGCACGTGGAAAAAGGCAGCATTCGGCTGATCGGCGCCACGACCGAGAATCCGTCTTTCGAGATCAATGGCGCGCTGCTATCGCGCTGCCGGGTGTATGTCTTGAAGCCACTGACCGAAGAACAGATCGTGGTCATCCTGGGCCGCGCGCTCACCGACAACGAGCGCGGACTGGGGCAAATGAATCTCACGGCCAGCGATGACGCTCTGCGCAAGATTGCCGCGTACTCCAGCGGGGACGCGCGAAGCGCCTACAACGTGTTGGAAGTGGCGGCATCGCTCACGGCGAACATCCCGAGTGCGGGCACGGAAATCACCGAAGGCGCGATTCAGGAAGCGGTGCAGAAGCGCATCCTGCTCTATGACAAGAGCGGCGAGGAGCACTACAACATCATCTCGGCGCTACACAAATCGGTGCGCAACAGCGATCCGGACGCTGCTCTCTACTGGTTAGCGAGGATGCTGGAAGCCGGAGAAGACCCACTTTATATAGCGCGGCGCGTGGTGCGAATGGCGGTTGAAGATATCGGACTCGCGGAACCGAATGCGCTCGCGCTGTGCATGGCCGCGCGCGACGCGGTCGAGTTCATCGGCATGCCCGAAGGCAACCTTGCGCTGGCGCAAGCGGTCGTCTATCTCTCGGTCGCGCCAAAATCGAATGCGCTCTACACCGCATACGGAGCGGTGTTGCAGGACGTGGAGCAAACGGCTGCCGAGTCCGTTCCGCTGCACTTGCGCAATGCGCCCACCAGCCTGATGAAAGGTCTCGGCTATGGCAAGGACTACCAGTACGCCCACGATAGCGCGGACAAAGTTGCCGACATGCAGTGCCTGCCGGACAGTTTGCGGGAGCGCGTCTATTACCAGCCGACGAATGAAGGAGTGGAAAAACGGATTCGCGAACGGCTGGAAGAAATCAAACGCTTAAAGCAGCCGACGTCCAGTCGAAAAAAAGAGTAAAGAGCCTCGGGGCCTGGCACAAAAAGAGAATCCACAATGCAAGTATCGCGATCTCATAAGCAGTGTATTCGAGCGATGCAGGTGTGCTTTGGTCGTGGGCATGTCTTCACATACCGAGTTCGGATTCTCCGCAGCTCCCACTGCCGAACTGGCGGCGCTGAAGCTTGCCGAATTGGTGCGGCTGCAAAAAATCGCGCAGCGCGTCACCTCCACTCTCGACATTGAAGAACTGATTCCGCGGATCGTGGATGAAGTCGCATCCTCGCTCGGGTGCGCCGAAATCAACCTATTTCTCCGCGATCACGAGAACCCGGAATTTGTACTCGCCGGAGTTCGGGGCTGCACCGTCCACGGCAAGGGACATCGCATTCCTTTGGGCAAGGGCATGGTCGGGCACGTGGCGGCCACGCGCAAGATGCACTACGCTCCCGACGTCAGTATCGATCCGCACTACATCGCATGCGAACCAGATGTTCGCTCTGAAGTTGCGATTCCTCTGCAACGCGACGGAGAACTGGTCGGGGTCTTTACGGCGTCGCACTGCGACCTCAATGCTTTTTGCCCAGACCAGTTGCGCTTGTTGCAAGGCTTATGCGCCCACATCGCAGTCGCAGTTCATAACGCGCAGCGCTTTGGCGATGAACGCGAACAGCGTCAACGTCTAAGCCGCGAGGCCGAGGAGGCGCACACGATGCAGCAAGCTCTGCTTCCCCGCTCCTCGCCTCTGATTCCAGGGTTCCTCGTTTCCGGACTTTCGATTCCGGCAGGCTCGGTCGGAGGCGATTGGTACGACTTCATTCCGCTCCGCGAAGGCCGCTGGGGCCTGGTGCTGGCCGATGTTTCTGGTAAGGGAACCGCCGCTGCGCTACTGATGTCGGCAACGCGCGGAATGTTGCGCTCTCTGGCGCAAAGCGGATCGGGGCCGGGTGAAGTTTTGAGACGGCTCAACAACATGATGATCGAAGATTTCCCGAGCGGGCGCTTTGTCACCATGGTCTATGCCGAACTCGATCCCTACAGCCGCGTTCTGAAAATCGCGAACGCGGGCCACCTTGCGCCGCTGTTTGTGGATTCGACAGAACCCGGCGGTTATCGCTGGATCAAACACGAGCACGGTCTGCCGCTGGGAATTTCCGCCAGTACATATTCGGAAACAGAAGTAATACTCGGCGAACAATCGCGCATCGCGTTTTATTCCGACGGAATCACCGAAGCAGAAACCGGCACCGGCGAAGATTACGGCGCGGAGCGACTGCTCGCACAGATGCAAGCGCCGGAGTTTAGCCTGGATGGGTTGCTGGCGGACGTCAGGAAGTTCGCGAATACTACGGGGCTGCGGGACGACGCGACCGTGATCCTGGTAGGAGCGCGAAACTGAAACGTCGGGAAATGCTGCCGGAGGGCCAGTCTATCCACTACCTAGATCGGCTATCCAATCCGTCGCCTGCCCGAATCTCGCCCGGTATTCTTTCAAAATACAGAGGTCCATCACGACAAACATTCCAGCGGCGCGCGCTTTTTCTGCGGCTCGCTGATTGACGACGTCTTCTTGCAGCCAGATTGCCGGAATCTTCAACTGAATCGCCTGCTCGACAATCTCATCGACAAACTGCGGCCGGCGGAAAACATCGACGAGATCGATCTTCGCGGCCAATTCGCGCGGTATTTCGAGCAACGATGGATACGCCTTCTTTCCGAGCGCCTCATGAATCTGGGGATTGACCGGGATAATCGTGTAACCTTCGGCCTGCATGTAGGCCGAGACGCCGTGACTCGGGCGCATGGGACGGTCTGACAATCCCACGACGGCAATGGTCTTGGCGCGCGATAAGAGTTCGTGGATGGGATCGGTGTGCTGCACAAGTGATGGCCTCTTGCCGCTGAATGACGGCTAATCCTTCTTCTCGATCTTCTGCTTAAACATCCGCAGGGCGAGCTTTCGCACTGTCTCTGAAACTTCTTTATTACCGGAGAGATTCTTCAAGTCATGAACCAGCAAATTCTTCATGAGACTCAGCGAGAGATCGAGCGGTGTGCGCGGGTTGAAGACCAGGTTGCGCATGATGGGGTAGCTTTTTGCGAACTTTCGGCGCATGGGGATGCCGCGTAAAACGGCCTCGAGCACGTTTTTTTGTAAAGCGAATTTTTCCACTTCCGCATCGGAGATTTTGGGAGAGTCGAGCACCGCCATGCAAACGAGCTTGGTTGAATCGCGTATCAGAATGGCGCGCTCTTCTTTGGTGCCGCGCATTGCCAGGGTGATGCGGCCTTGAATTCCGAGCTTGGAAATCTTCTGGAGCGCGCTGTCGCGATCGGTGGCGGCGGGCGCGGGTTTCTTCGCCGGGGCAGCCGGGGCGGGCTTCGCCGCTTCGGGAGCCTTAGGAGCTTCCTCCTTCGCCGCGTCAGGTTTTGGCGCATCGGATGGGAGGCCTGCTTCTTCGAGCGCACCGTCCAGGGGTTGAAACAGTTTGTCTTTTTCGGCCGCCAGCTCGGCCGCATTTTCTTCGATGAATTTCTTGACGGCAACCTCGACAACCTCGTCCACCGGCTCAGCGCCGGCTGACGGCGCTTCGGCAGACGGATTGGGCTCGGAAGCGGCTAATTTTTTTCCAATTTCTTCGGCTTCATTGGGACGAAGGTTGGGGTTGGTCTGCAAGGCCTGGAGCAAATGCGGGGAACTCATGACTCGCGCACTTTTCAGCAACATTTCAAGGATAGAGCGCGAGCCTGACACGGCCATCGCGTCCAGCGCTTCTTCCTGGACCGAAGGATTTTCCGCGAGCGCGGGCAGCAAGGCGATCCTCAGATTTTCGGAAGAGGTGAGATATTTGAGCACTTCGGCGGTGGTCTTCGGATTCGCAGCTACTTCGGCGCTGGCCTTTTCGTCCCAACCTGCAAGTGTAAGACGCGCCCGCTCGCCAAACAATTTGTGATGGAGCGCGAGATAGACAAGGATTTCGATGGTCTCGTCGGGCGGCAGCGACAGGGCTCCACGCGCCGCCGACTGCATCAGATTCGCGGGAACCTGCGAATTACGGATCATCTCCAGCATTCGCGCCATCAGTTCATCCCCTCGGAACTAGCGTGACAGACTCGTTTCGTCTCGTCTCATGCACCCACCACCCGCTCCAATTCGGCGACGGCAATCTCGAGCTCGCGGCTGATCCGGTTAGCACCGCGCCGCTTGTATTCGTCGCTCAACGCGCGATAGTACCAGAGCGTGCCTTCCTTTTTTCCGGAGAAGCGCGACCAGATGGATTCGCCATCGCGGCGGTAATCCGACAGAATGGTTCGGACGTTATGCAGCTTGTCACACGCTGACACGAGGCGAGTCTCCGCGTCGGCATGCTTCACCTCACGCAGATAATTGTTTTTGCGCTCGATCCATGCTCCCTTAGGCTCGCCGAATGAATCCGTGCAGCCCTCGACAATCCTGGCTACCCGCGGACCAAATTTCTTGCGGACCTCACGCAGGCGAGGCATCCCGCCGCAGTCTTCGACGACATCATGCAGGAGTGCCGCGATCGCCATATCCTCGTCTCCGCCAGCCTCGAGCAGCAGCGAGGCGACGGCCATCAGATGCGAGAGATAAGGCACAGCGGTCTGCTTGCGCGTCTGCCCGGCGTGCTTGTCGGCAGCATAACGGAAGGCACGCTGGAGACGGGGGCCAAGCTTCGGAGATTTTTTCGACTTGCGCACCGTCATAGTGTTAACCCTGCTTCTCGCCCCTGCGCATCCGCAAATAGGCCTGCATCAGGGACCGAAGGTCGCCGTCGAGGACGCGATCCACGTCGCCGATCTCAAGTTTGGTGCGGTGATCTTTGATCATCCGGTAAGGCTGCAACACATAGGACCTGATCTGCGAGCCGAAGTTTATCTCCAGCTTTGAGTCTTCGATTTGTTTCGTGACCTCGCGTTTTTTCTCGAGTTCGAACTCGTAGAGCTTGGAACGCAGCATGCTCATCGCCTTGTCTTTGTTCTTATGCTGGGAGCGCTCATTCTGGCAGGCTGCGACGAGGCCGGTTGGGATGTGAGTGATTCGCACGGCCGAATCGGTTGTGTTGACGTGCTGGCCGCCTTTGCCGCTCGATCGATAGGTATCGATGCGAATATCGTCAGGCTTGATGACGACTTCGATGCTGTCGTCGATCTCGGGAGAAACGTAGACGCTGGCAAACGAGGTGTGACGGCGCTTGGCCTGATCGAAGGGAGAAATTCGCACCAGCCGGTGGACGCCGATTTCGCTGCTCAGATATCCGAAGGCGTATTGCCCGATGACTCCGAAGGTCGCGGACTTGAGGCCGGCTTCTTCTCCGGGTTGGTAGTCGTACATCTCGGTCTTGAAGCCCTGGCGCTCGGCCCAGCGCAGATACATGCGCAGAAGCATCTCGGCCCAGTCCTGCGACTCGGTGCCGCCGGCGCCGGGATGAATGGTTACGATCGCGTTCAGGCCATCGTTATCCCCAGAAAGCAGGGTCTCAGTCTCGACCCGATCGACCAATTCGCGCAGCGAGTCGAGATCGCGCTGAAGGTCGGCAGTAACGTCTTCGCCCTCGCGAGCCAGATCGAAGTAAGCGGCAATGTCGTCGGAACGGCGCGCCAGATCGCCTTCGAGAGACAAGGAGCTTTCGAGGCGCTTGCGCTCGCGCATCACTTGCTGAGATTTTTCAGGATTTGACCAGAGATTCGGATCCGCCGCCTGTTTTTCTATCTCGGCGAACTGCTGGCGCAGTTTGCCCGCGTCAAAGATACTCCCGGAGGTCGTGAACCTTGGTCTTTAGCGAAGTGTATTGGTGTTCTAATTCATCGAGCATTTATGGTCACCGGCTTTGCAGTGGGTCGCTGGTCGTTGGTCGCTAGTCGTTAGGCTTGGGGGGGCTTTGGCCAACGACTAACGACCATCGACCAAAGACTGATCCAACGGCGCGCGAAATATAAATCGCATCACAATCGCGCCTGCTGAAATTATCGCACATAGATATGCGAACCAATCGCCGTGCCTGGTGTAGAACGTGGTGCTGGAATTGAGGGCGTAGGGAGCCACCAGCGGCTCACGTATCTTGCGCGGAATCGAGGCTGCGATTCTGCCGTAAGGATCGATTGACGCCGTCATCCCAGTGTTGGTCGCCGACAGAAGCCAGCGTTGATTTTCGATGGCGCGCATCTGCGTCTGTTGGAGGTGCTGGTTCCATGCGCCGCTATCACCGTACCAGCCGTCGTTCGAAATATTCACCAGAACCTCGGCACCCTGCAACGGGCCCTGGCGAACCTCGTCGGGGAAAATCGATTCGTAACAGATGAACATGCCGAGGCGTTCGCCTCCAGCATCAAGCGGCGCATGAGAAGTACCGTGCTGGAACTCGCCCACCTCTTTGGTCAGTCCACCGGCAAAGGCGAAGAGCCGCGGAAAAGGCAGATACTCGCCAAAGGGGACGAGATGCACCTTGTCGTAGCGCCCAGTCCAGGTTCCGTCTGGAGCAACCAGCGACGCTGAGTTGAAAATCTCCGAGGTCCCTGCGGCGCTATGCATGGCCGGGTTGATTCCGATCGATCCGGCAACTACCCACTTGTGGGCCTGCGTGGCCAAGGCGCTGATCGCGTCTCGAAAGAGGGGATCGTTGGTGTAGAACGGCGACGGAGACTCGGGCCAAACGATCAGATCGTAGGCCTTTCCCTCTTTTTGCGCAGGACGCAGACTGATCTCGCTCAGATCGCGCAGCGTGTCTACAAAAAACTCTTTCGTCCACATCCCGCCTTCCTGGATCGGAATGTTCGGCTGCAACAGCAAGGCGGAGCGATCAGCCGGCGCCGGAGGAGGCGTAACCCACTGCCCGGCCTGGAGGATGATCGCGGCTGAAATCGCAGCCACCAGCAGCCACTTCCGGCGCGCTCTCGGGACGAGGAATGCGGCTGCGAAGGCCGAGTTTACGAGCGCGATTTCAAAAGACAGACCATAGACGCCGGTGAGGGTGGTAATTCGCGTAAGAGCAAAATTCGCGGTCTGGGCGTATCCGAGAAGTTCCCAGGGGAAGGCTGTGATCCGCGTACGAGCGAGTTCTACAGCGACCCAAAGAAACGGAGCGGCCACAAGTGCGCGCTGAAGAGCGGAGGCAATCGTGGCCGGCCTGGTGGCTGCCGCGCTGGATCGCGTGGGCGTCGAACGAATGGGCGTCGATCCGGCCACGAGCGCCAGCAGCAGTCCAAACATGCCGTGATAGAGCCCAACGTACATGCAGAAAAGAAGAAGGACCAGCGCGGCAAGAGGAGTCGACATGCCGCCGTAGCGATGCATGGTGTCGAAGATCCAATAACAGGTTCCGGCGAACCAGAGAATGCCACAGAGATAGCCGAGCAGAAATCCCTGCCACAGAGAGGCGGGTAGCAACCGGGTTTCGGCATCCAATTGCAGCGTTTCAGGAGCGCGCGCCCGCAAGATGGCAACAATCAATGGGGCGACCGCGAACCACGAGAGCCAATAAAGATTCGGAAGCGGAAAAATGACGATCTGGAGAACAGCCGACAGCACAGCCAGTCGCCAAGAACTCGAAGAGATTCGTCGCACATGCCAGCATAGCAAAATCCCAGCGTAGCAAGATCAATGACCAGGGCGCGCCAGCGGCCCCGTGGTAATGCCAAGCGGTGTCGCTAAAGCGACCAAATTGGTCAAGTCGTCGCATTTCAAATAACATAGTGAGCTTATGGGTTTGAAGATCGCCGCCGTGCTGGCGCGGATTCTGGAAGTTATGTTTGCCGTCGGCGTTGTTGGTTCTACCGTCGTCCTGGTGCTCAGCGGGATCGAGGACATCAAGACCCTCTTTGGTGGAGAGGACGAGCACCACTCTTAGTCCCCATGTCAACGTTCCAAGCCCCATCTCCTGCCAATCGCGTTCGCATCGTCGTAGCCACGTCGGTGATGCTGACGTTCATTTCCTATTGGCGGGCCGCCGCGATCGTGCTCAACGACCTAGCGTCGTCGGCGTTTTACGCCTGCGGTATTGCCGAGCAAGCAGTCGGAAAATCGGCGCCCTGGTTCATTGTCGGAGTCATGCTGTTTTCGTTCGCGGTGCGGGCTGTGTATGTGGAAAGCTGTTCGATGTTTGTCCGCGGCGGCGTCTACAAGGTTGTCAAAGAGGCGCTGGGCGGGACGCTGGCGAAGTTCAGCGTGTCGGCGCTGATGTTCGATTACATTCTCACCGGGCCGATCTCGGGAGTATCCGCGGGCCAGTATATCGTCGGCCTGATCAACGAGACGATCGCAGCTGCCGATACACATGGCTGGATTCCCCGAGCAGTGCACAGCTTGTCTCATGGCACGCCACACCTCAACGTCAATCTGACGTCGGTGATCTTCGCTCTGGCAGTGACGATTTATTACTGGTGGGAGAACACAAAGGGCATCCACGAATCGAGCGAGAAAGCTTTACGCGTGATGCAGATCACGACCGTGATGGTGGTGATCCTGTTGGGGTGGTCGGCGCTGACGCTGTTCAAGTCGGGATATAACCCTGTCCCGTTGCCGACTCCTGGAAACCTGCATTTTTCGAAAGAGTCGCTCGGCTTTCTCCATCACAGTTTTCCGGAGCAGAGCATCGCGAAGATGTTCGGGCTGCTGGGGATCCTGATCGCGTTTGGCCATTCCGTACTGGCAATGAGCGGTGAAGAGTCGCTGGCGCAGGTCAATCGCGAACTGGCGCATCCCAAGCTGAAGAACCTGAAAAAAGCGGCGATCGTGATCGCCATTTACAGTTTTGTTTTCACCGGGCTGTCGGCACTGCTTTCGGTGATGCTGATTCCGGACGCGGTTCGCGTCCCGGTCTACAAAGACAATCTGATTTCCGGCCTCGCCATGTATATGTGGGGCCCGACTGCTGCTGCGGCTGATCTTTCGCGCATTCGTCGTGGTGGTCGGCTTCCTGATCCTGTCGGGCGCGGTAAATACGGCCATCATCGGATCGAACGGGGTTCTCAACCGGGTATCGGAAGATGGGGTTCTGGCGGATTGGTTCCGCTTCCCTCACCGCAAGTACGGCACCACTTCGCGCATTATCAATCTTGTCGTCATCCTGCAGATCATCACTATTCTCGCCAGCCGCGGCGATGTCTACGTGCTTGGTGAAGCGTATGCCTTCGGAGTGATCTGGAGCTTCACGTTCAACAGCCTGTCGATGCTTGTGCTGCGCTTCAAATACAAAGGTGTGCGCGGATGGAAAGTTCCGCCGAACATCACCATCTTCGGATTTGAAATCCCCATCGGACTGTTGTCGGTGTTCTTGGTATTGCTCTCGACCGCGCTGATCAACCTGGCGACAAAGTCGGTCGCGACGGTCGCCGGTGTTTCCTTCTCCATCGTATTTTTCGTGATCTTCACTGCCTCTGAGCACGCGAACCGCAAGAAATACGCGCTCTCGAAGCAGCAGATGAAGGATCACTTCCAGTTGCTGCAAAGCGATACCGTCGAACGCGCGCCCCTTGGCATACGCCCGAACAACCTGCTGGTGCCCGTCCGTGACTACAACACGCTGAATCACCTGCGCTGGGTACTCGAGCACACCGACACTCGCGAACAGGACGTCGTCGTCATGACCGCGCGCGTCAGCCAGTTCGGAACCGCCGCTTACGGACTTTCGGCCGAACAGATGTTCGACGATTACGAGCAGACGCTTTTCACGCGCGCCGTGTCGATCGCCGAAAGCGTAGGGAGGAAGGTCTCTCTGCTGGTGGTTCCGGCGCGCGATTCGTGGTCAGCCATCGCGCAGACGGCGCACAATCTGGAATCTTCGACGGTGGTGGCGGGCCTGTCGAGCAAGATGACACCTGCCGAACAGGCTTTCGCGCTCGGCACCGCATGGGAAGCGATCCCCGAGCCGAAAGAGCAGTTCGTATTACAGATTATTCGTCCCGACGGCATTGTGGACACGTTCCGGATTGGCCCGCATACGCCGACGATGAAGAACGAGGACGTCGTCCTGTTGCATCGTTTGTGGCTGAACGTAACGCGAGAACCGGGACTGGAGAACATCCACCACCACGACATCCTGACCGAGGCCTTGACGCGCTTCGCCCGCGATTTCAGCGCCCGCGAACATGCAGAGATCGTGAGAGACCTGCAACGCCACCGGGTCGAAGGCAACGACGCCGCTCCCCAGGTGCGGCGCATTGCGGATCAGATCGCGACCGTCCAGCCCGAGCCCACGCGCACCGAGCGCGACGCGGACGACGACGCGGAATAAGAGCCGCTTGATAGGGACCGAGAAATCTCAGCTCCGGTTTCGATTACTTCAATTTTGGCGAGTTCAAATCCGCGGCTTTTTGATCGTCGCCGTGAATGACGTAGTCGTCTTCTGCGTAGAACGACCGGTGCTCGGTGTCCATCTGCTTGGGTGTCATGGTGAAGACGAAGCCGTCTTTATGAGTGCGATAACTGGCCGTGTAGTCTCCGCGGTCGGTGCTGTGGGCCATGCGTTTGGTGAACGATCCGGTTCCCCCCAACCCCTCTAATGAGTCCGTATATTTATCGTGCTTTTTCTTGTATTCGCGTTCCGCGCGCAGCACGACCCGCATATAGCCGAGTGCCTGCGCCTCCGATTCCGAGCGGGCGGGATCGCCGGGAAACTTCGGCTGATAGGGCGTGACCGATTGGGTCGAAGCGCTACCCGGGCCCGAGGGCGGCGCGGAAGGCTGCGTCGCCGGCGGCTCCTGGGCCAATACTAGCGCGGCCCCCAACATTCCTACTGTCAAGGTCGCGCCGACGATCGTGGCTGCGATCACCGTACCATTTCGTAACATTCGCCATTGGTACACTGCCAAACCTCCTAAGGTGGCCACCGATTTGGGGTTACCCCCGTAATTTGTCCCGGTGAGCAATCGTTTCAATTCTGTGCCTCTTCAGGCAAGCTTAAACAGGATGCAATCCTAACAGGGAAACCTTGATGAAAGCTGCCGTTGCCAGAAAGCCGTTGATCCGTGTTGCCGTAGTGGAGAGCGATCCGCTGCGCTTTGTAGGATTTCGGGCCCTCTTCGATACCGAACCTGATTTGGAGTTGGTCTCCGCCTCGTTGGCCGAACTCGGCCAGTTGCAGGCCATCGACCTCGTTTTGCTCGGCAACCGTGGCGGGCAGAATCTCTACGACATCATGGCGAGCATGAAGGCCATCCGTCCGGACCTGCGAATTATTGTTACCGGCTCGGGCATGGACGACGAAAGCGTGCTGAAAGCGATCGCCGCCGGGGCCAAAGGCTACGTCGACGAGGCCGCCTCACCGGCTGAGTTTATCCAGGCTCTGCGCATCGTGCATCAGGGTTCGGTATGGGCCCCGCGGCGCGTGCTCTCAACGTTTATCGAGCGCGTAAGCGCCAGCCCTGGGCGGATCTTCCCAGCCGGACGCATCACTTTCACCGACCGCGAGAAAGAAGTATTGGAGATGCTCGTGGCCGGACGCTCAAACAAAGAGATCGGCTCGGCTCTCGGAATCGAAGAGCGCACGGTAAAGGCGCACGTCGCCAAACTGATGCGCAAAGTAGGCGTCCAGAACCGCATCGCGCTTTCTGTACACGCGATTACGCATTCGCTGGTGACAGCGAAGTAATTCAGAACGGCTTCGAAGCAACTCCGTTTGAACGAAGTAAGGCCTTCACGAAAGTGAAGGCCTTACGCATTTTGCGTCCCAGAATTTCCCAGCCTTAGAAGACGATCAAGTAAAAGTAGTTGGCGGCGCTGATCCGGACCTGGGCATAGTTGGTGATTGGCACGGCGGTCATAGTCCCGTAAGTTGGCGTCGCGGCCAGGAAACGATCGTCAATTTCAAAATTGAAGTCCACATTGAAAATGTTCTGGCTTATTTCATCGAGACCGAACCCGCATGGGGGAGTGGTCGCCGCAGTGCCGGCAAGCGTCGAGTTGAAACATTTCACGATGGTGTAGGGCGCGTCCTGGGCGTTTACAAAAACCATCGCCTTCACCCATCCACCTCCGGTGCGGTTCTGCTGAGCGTTGCCAACGGCCTGAAAAGCATAGTCGGGGCCTTGCCCATAGACTCCGGTGCCGGTCGTGCCGAGAGCTTTTCCGACGACTCCGAAGCCGCTGACCGAGTTCTCTCCGATCACACCGACGGCTTTTGTTCCAATTGCCAAGCCGACGACAGCGCGACCCGTATCCGAAGCAGAGGTTCCAAGCACGCCGAAAGTAAAGCCGCTGTTGCCGGTTGCGGTGGCCGCGCCAGTCACGGCTGCGATTCCGTTGGCCGCGCCGGTCATGGTGCCGGTGACCGCGCTCAGGGAACTGGTCGCACTCAGATCGCCGGAAAGCTCGATGGTCGATCCGGATTCCAGCATGATCGAATCCTGGACGTTCGCCGCCCCTCCGTTGGTAGCAAACAACGGAATGTAGGTCTTCTTGCAGGCTGTGCCTGAGCTACAGGAGATGGGATACGTCGCCGCCTGTGGAGTGGGATCGGGCTGGGCATTCGTATTCTCCGACCGCGGGGCCGCGCGAAAATCTGGTTTTGGGTTCTGATTCGCGGTGCCATTCGGACCCGCCTGCTGAGCGGGGCTGGAAATGATGATGCAGATCAGGAATAAGCACGCACCCGAGCACATATTTATGCGAGACATAATGATCTCCCTTCGACCCAGAATTGAGGACTTGTCGTAGCTCGCCGAAAGTCCGTCCTCTGTTTCTGAACAGCGCAGTGCCAGGTCAAATCTGATCATCAATCTGCAAATATTTTGTGGGCATGGACTCAAGGGCGTATCCAGGCAGACACTAGTTGGCACAAATGCTGCCACCCGTGACTTCCGGCCCTTTACACTCGTGGGTGCCGTCTTCGAGCCCCGGGAGGTAAAAGCCTGAGCGGCAAGCGCCAGCGGCGCAGTTGTCCTCTTGGAGGTGATGGTGTCGATGAGCCAGATGGTTGCGAGTCGCCGTCTACGTGTATGTCTGCCGTGGTCTTTGTGCGTGGGACTCATGGTATCCGCGGGAGTGCTGCTGCTGATAACGGTGGCGCAGGCCCAGTCGAGCCACCGGTCCGACGATGGCGCGCGCATTCTTGCACTGGACAATTCCTGGAACCGGGCTCTGGAGTCGAAAGATATCAAGGCCCTCGATATGCTGCTGGCGGACACACTTGTGTCGGTCGACATCGACGGCAGCATGCAGTCGAAATCTGCGTTTCTGGCCAGCATCAAGGCTCCCGATTATCACCCTCCCGCGCAGGCGGTGACGGAGCAGAGCGCGGTCGAGGTGTATGGTGACTCGGCCGTAGTTGTCGGAATCTTTCGCACTTCGGGCGTCGACAAAGGCAAAAAGTACGTAAACCGCGAGCGCTTTGTCGATACCTGGGCAAAAGTCGACGGCACATGGAAATGCGTCGCGACCATCGCAGTGCTGATTCCCAATCCAAATACCAAGTAACGCGGAAGGAAGTAACGCATGGAACGAAAACTTTGGAATCGCAGACAGTTGATCAGGAGTTCCGTGCAACTCGCCGCAGCCACAGCGCTTCCCGCGATGCCATGGATGGAGACGGCCCATGCCCAGATGCCTCCTCCTGAACCCTTAAAGGATGATCGCCTTACCTTTGTGACCACGACCGAGACGCGGGCGTGGCAGGATGGCGAGATATTGAAGCCGAGGTTCGGATGGGAACTTCTCAACCTAAATATCGACCCGGCGCTGACTGCGGACCGCGATATGGCACCGGCCATCGCTGGCTTTGGAGCCTGCTTCAACGAACTTGGGTGGACTGCGCTTTCAGCTCTCGAAGAGCGGGATCGCGAAAGCGTGATGCATGAACTTTTCGACCCGGTGGCGGGCGCGCGTTTCACCTATTGCCGCATGCCGATAGGCGCCAATGATTTTGCCACGGAAGCGTATAGCTACGACGAGAACGACGGTGACTTCGAGCTGCGGCACTTCAGCATTGAGCATGACCGGCAAACGCTGATTCCGTTCATTCACGCGGCGCAACGATTTCAGCCTGCGTTGCGGCTGTGGGCTTCTCCGTGGACTCCGCCCAGCTGGATGAAACGCAATCACTTTTACGCCGAAGCCAAGTCTTTTCCCGGAACAAAAGACAATGGCATCCGTCCCGACCAAATCGGCCACGAGGGCGAAGACCTGTTTATCCAGGAACCGCGTTACCTGGAGTCCTACGCGCGATACTTTGGCCGCTTCATCGACGCCTATCGAGCGGAAGGAATTGGCGTGGGGATGGTGATGCCACAAAACGAGTTTAATTCGGCCCAGAACTTCCCCAGTTGCACCTGGACGCCGGAGGGATTGATTCGATTTCTGCACTCGTTGGGACCGGAAATGCAGAAACGGAATGTAGACATTTTCTTCGGGACATTTGAACGCGGCGATCCCAAGTTGTTTGAAAAGGTGATGGATGACGAAGGCACCGCGCGCTTCATCAAAGGCGTGGGGATGCAGTGGGCCGGCAAGAATGCGCTTCCCGCAATCCACCGTAAATTCCCGCGTCTGGCTATTTTCCAGTCAGAACAGGAGTGCGGCGACGGCGCTAACAGCTGGCATTACACAAGCTACTGCTGGCAATTGATGAAGCACTATTTCCGCAGTGGCACGTCCGGTTACATGTACTGGAATATTGCGCTCGACCAGGATGGCAAAAGCACTTGGGGATGGGCGCAGAACTCCCTGGTGACCGTGGATCGAGCCAGCAAGACTTTTCGTTACAACCACGATTACTACCTGCTGAAACATTTGACGCATTTTGTCGATGTGGGAGCCAAATGTTTGCGGACCACGGGCACCTGTGACGACGCGCTTGCCTTCTTGAACCCGAACGGCTCGATCGTCGTGGTGGTGCGCAACGAACTGAGCCACGCGCAGAGGGTGCAGATCGAGTTGCCCGGCCATTCCATCGGGATCGAGCTTCCGGCGGATTCTGTGGGGACGTTGGCGATCAAGGCCGAGGCGACAAAGGCTGGGTGAGCGGACGAGGGCCCGCGGTTACTTAGGTACAGTGACCGTAGTAATCTTGTCGGGTTTTTGCGGCTGCCCCATACTCGGCTCACCTACCACAGAACCTGGGAGACGGGGTTGAAACCGGAGATTAGGGTCGCCGATTTCAGCCCCGCATTTTTTTGTCTCCAAGCCAGCCACTCTCTTCGCGTAAAACACTGATTCTAATCAACTGTGCGATTTAGACAGGGGGTACCCCTTGATTATCCCCTTACCCGCCCGCATCGAATAGAATTAGATTCAACAGAATCCATACTCCCACTTCCAGGTGAGACTTGATGCGAACTCTATGCGCTCTCTTGTTGTCTTTTTGTTTGCTGACGCCAGTTCTTTCCCTTGCTGACGACACCACCAACGCTCCTGAACCTAACACCAAGGCTTCAGGACGCGTCGAAGCGGCGGGCACCGTGCTCGACGAGATCCAGGCTGCTCCGGATAAAGGCATTCCACAAGAAGTGTTGGGCTCGGCCGAATGCGTGGCCGTCGTCCCATCGCTGCTCAACGGGGGATTCGTCTTCGGCGGACGCTACGGCAAAGGAGTCGCAAGCTGCCGCACAGAAAAGGGCTGGAGCGCTCCCGCTTTCTTCACAATTGGTGGAGGAAGCTTCGGGTTGCAGATCGGCGGCCAGGCGACGGACCTCGTGATGTTGATCATGAACAAGAACGGTATGGATCATCTCCTCTCGAGCCAATTCAAGCTTGGAGCCGATGCCAGCGCGGCGGCGGGGCCCGTTGGGCGCCATGCGGCGGCGGATACCGACTGGAAGATGCGAGCGCAGGTGCTGACCTATTCGCGGTCGCGCGGGCTTTTCGCTGGGCTCGAACTGTCGGGAGCGGTGATCAAGCAGGACAAGGGCAGCACGCGCGAATTCTACGGGCACATGGTTCCCTTCAGCACGTCACTCAAGGGACAAGTGGAAGCGCCCAAGGCGTCGTACCCATTCTTAAGCACGTTGGCCAAGTGGGCCATCCAAGCGTCGAAGTAAGAAAACAGTTCTCAGTTCCCGGTTCTCAGTTCTCAGTAGTTGTTTAGCGAAAAGTTTTTTGGCGAAAGACTGGGGACTGGGAACGGGGGGATTGAGAACCGCATTTTGCGAGAACGCCTCGAGTACGCTCTAGTCTGGCCCTTCATAAAAATCATGGGCGCGCTCCCGCGTCCGCTGGCGCGTGGTGTCGGAATCGCATTCGGACTAACCGTATATACGCTTCACGGACGCTTGCGGCGAGTGGGCCTGCGCAACCTGACACTGGCTTTTCCGGAAATGCCCGACCGCGAACGCCGCGCGCTGCTTCGCGGCGAATTTGTTTCTCTGGGACGCCAACTCGCTGAGGTTTGCCTGTTCCCGCGCTACACGCGTGAAAATGTCTCGAATGTCGTGGTCTACCGGGGATTCGAAAACTTCGAACGCGCCTACGCTCGTGGAAAAGGCGTCCTCTTCCTGACCGGACATCTCGGAGCGTGGGAACTCTCGGCGTTCGCACATTCCCTGCAGGGGCATCCGCTGTCGATCGTGATGCGATCGCTCGACAATCCTTATATTGATGCGCTGATCCAGAGCTATCGCACCATGCACGGCAACCGCACGGTCGACAAAGACGATTTCGTTCGCGGCTTGCTTTCTGCGATGAAGGCGGGAGAAACCGTGGGCATCCTCATGGATACCAACATGACTCCTCCGCAAGGCGTGTTCGTGGACTTCTTTGGAGTCCCCGCCTGCACGGCGAGCGGGCTGGCTCGCATCGCGTTGCGCACGGATGCGGCGGTGGTGCCGGGCTTCACGGTGTGGGATGAGACACTGCGCAAATATATCCTCCGGTTCGATCCAGCGGTGGAGCTGGTTCGAACCGCCGATAACGAGAGTGACATCGTAGCCAATACAGCGAAGTTCACCAAAGTGATTGAAGACGTGATCAGGCGATATCCTGACCAATGGCTTTGGGTGCATCGACGGTGGAAGACGCGTCCACCGGGTGAGCCGCCACTGTATTGACGCGAACTGTAGTGGGCGCTGGCGACTGGCCGCTGATTACGCGACAATAGACCTCGGCCATAAACAATGGCGATGGACAACGGCAATAGACAAACATGAACCGAACCCTGCGCGATCTGGCCGAGAAATTAGGCTGTCACTTTTTCGGCGACCCGAATGTGTGTGTAAGCACGGTCTCAAGCTTGCAGTCGGCCACGAAGGGCAGCCTCGTGTTTGTCGAAGACCCCGAACATCTCGCTGCCGCGCTCGCTTCGCCAGCCGCCGCCGTGATCGCGAAAGAGTTTCCGTCTGGACAATCTTCACAAGGTCAATGCTCGAAACCCATCCTGATCTCCGCCCAGCCACGTCTAACCTTCGCAAGAGCTGCGAAGTTGCTGCGCGATCCTGCCCGGGATCGCATCATTCACTCCACGGCGATCGTCCATGCGTCGGCGACGGTTGGCAAGGATGTGGCGATCGGTGCGCAGGCGGTTGTGGGCGAGCGGGTCACAATTGGCGATGAAACGACGGTTGGACCAGGAACGGTGATTGGCGACGATGCAGCGATTGGAGCGCACTGCCGCATTGACGCGAATGTCACCATCTACGAAGGCACACGGATTAGCGATCGTGTCGTCGTGCAGGCAGGCGCAGTGCTCGGCAGCGAAGGCTTTGGCTATGTCCGAGACACGGCGACGGGACGCTACGAGCAATCCCCGCAAATCGGGCGACTGATTATTGAAGACGATGTGGAGATCGGCGCCAATGCGACGATCGACCGTGGAGCGCTCGACGAAACACGCATCAAACGGGGAGCCAAGATCGACAATCTTGTGCACATCGGCCACAACTGCCAGATCGGCGAGAACGTGGTGATCGCCGCTCAAACGGGCCTCTCGGGCAGCGTCACGATCGAAGACAATGTCATCATGGGAGGCCAGGTAGGAATTGGAGATCACGCCCGCGTGGAATCCGGAGCGATGATTGGAGGCCAAGGCGGGATCCTGCCGAAGAAAATCCTGCGCGGCAAAGGGGTCGTTTTCTGGGGAACACCGGCGAAACCGGTAAAAGAGTATCTTAAAGAGCTGGCGTTCCTGTCACGATCGGCAAAGAAGAATCGCTGATCACGGTTGTCGCCGTAAAGCTGAGGCCATTACTAGCTGCTAATGGCTAACTGCTGAAGGCTGCTTTCCCATGCCCATCGTCGTCATCGGGGGTCACAGTCGCAGCGTTGGAAAGACCAGCGTGGTCGCAGGTCTAATCTCCGCTCTGCCCGCTTTCCACTGGACTGCGCTGAAAATAACGCAATACGGGCACGGCGTCTGCTCCGCCAACGGCGAGCCCTGCGATTGCGTCACTGCCGATCATTCACTGGCCGTGGCAGAAGAAAAAGACCGCTCGGGCGAGTCGGACACTTCCCGGTTTCTGGTGGCTGGAGCCGATCATTCGTGGTGGGTGCGAACGCAGCAAGGGCAGTTGGCGGAAGCCATGCCGCGCATCCGAAAAATTCTCGCGAGCGCGGGGAACGCCATCATTGAATCCAACAGCGTTCTCCAGTTCGTGAGACCCGATCTCTATCTCACGGTGCTTGACCCGCAGACGGCGGACTTCAAAACTTCGGCCCAAATGTTCCTCGATCGCGCCGACGCGGTGCTGCTGCACGCAGGCGAAGACTCGGGCAAAGCAGCATGGAAGAACGTCTCGCTCAAACCGGTCGCAGAACGGCCGATGTTTGCGATCCGTCCGCCAGAGTATGTGACACCGGAAGTCGTGGAGTTCGTGCGGTCTCGGCTGTCGTGAGCGTGGCAAAGGACTGCTCTGATTGGTGGCGCAGACGACTGCGGATTCCTCGCTCCGCTCGGAATGACAACAACATTTTCTCGGCGGAGAGTTCATTTCGTCCTAGGTGTACATCCTAGGTATACATGCCAATCACGCGCTCGATCGCTCGCCGGCATACCGCGCAGAATGTCTTGCTCCGCGTGAACATGATGCAGTCCACTTCCGGACGGTAGAAACCCTTCGCAGCATAATTCGCGCCCTCGAATGCTCCGACTTTGCCCGCGTATTTATCTGAACCGAGCAGCGCATCTTCCTGCTCGCGCTCGCGGCGAAAAAGCTCTTCCATCTCAGCTTCAGGCTTGCCTTCGGCCCGCAACTGGCGACGCTGCTTCTGGATGCCGGACTCGAAACGCTCGAACTCCTCTTTGGGCCAGGGCGTGGGCACGGGTGTTCCGGGCTGCACCAGATCTTTCCATTTCAGGTTCGCGGGATCGAGCAGGGCGGTGACATTCGGCTCCCACGGCTCAGTTTTCTTTTCCGTCGAAAGATAGGCCACATCCGATGTGTAGTATTCGTCGGCGAGTCCCGCGAAGTGATGGCCGAATTCATGCACTCCCACATAGCCCGACCACATGTTATCGCTGGCCACGGTGGCGTAGAGATTGAAGATTCCGCCGCCGCCATAGGTTTTGCCGTTCACGATGATTTCAACGAATTCATAGGGCGCGAATGACGCCACGTCGCGCATCGTGCGGTTCTCGGTGGTCAGCACGTAGCGCTCGCTGTCGAAGGTGTCATAGCTCGCGCCGAGCGGCGACCGCCGGTAGATTCCAGTGGAAGGCCGCGAAATGCCGGATTCTTCGGCCGGGGGGCACAGTCCCCAGACATTGAAATCGTTGCGGTGCTCGCGAAACGGAGACGTCGAGAATAATGTTTCTACAAAGCGGCGCGCGTCTTTCTCAAACTTGCCGCGCTCGGCGGCTGTGTAACCGTCGCCGAGTAAGAGCAGATCGACTTTGGTTGCGGAGTCGCCTGTCTTCTGCAACTGAAGCAACTCTCCCTGCGAAGGCGGGCGCGAGCGATCGACAAATTTATCTTTCGGATTGACTGCCGTCTTCCAGACTTCTTTCCAGGGTCCGGCGACGCCGTTCGGCGGACGCTCTTTGAGCAACACGTCGACCGGGACATCGGGACAAGGAAAACGCAGCGATTCAGAGAACGTCCGGTTATTGTGGAGCGCCTCGTCGGTGTCTTTCCACTCGCCGAATACGGAGTTGAATCCGCGTGAATAGATGAGCTTGGCGTTTCCTTGTTCACGAACTTCAAACACGTAGTTGCCGAGGCCGCTCTCGTCGATGGATTTGTTTGGATTGCCGGGCCACTCCAGAGGTTCGAGCACGACGCGGTCAAGGCTGAACCATTGGTCGTGGGAGTTCCCAGTGTGGTAGTAGTCGATGCGCAGGGTGCGCGGCGCGGCAAAGGCGACAAGAGAAAACGCGAAATACGCGAGCAGAAGAGCGGGCAGCCGTTTCATGGCCCGAATTGTAGCTGAAAACCAGATTCCGGGAACCAGGTTCCGGAGACTACGTTCCGGCTTTGATGGCGATCGCCTTGTTGTTTTCAAATGTGATCACGAGAGGCTTTCCGCCATTCGCGTAGCGCAGGGTTTCAGACCCGTAATTGCCGGAACCCTCGGGAATCCCCATCCCAATCGCAAAGAGCGTCTGCAATTCATTCATCCCGTCCTGCACTTCGTGGGCGTCGATCTTCTTCCATACGTCGACCGGCCAGTGCTTGTAGAGATCGTGCGGATCTTCGATGAAGAAAATATCGGCGGCACGGAGTTTGAAGTCGCCGTCTCTTTCCGAGCCAATCGAAACCGCATAGTCCTTGCCGTCGAGCGCAAAGCGCGCGAGCACCTGTTTGAGTCCGGGGGCATCGGGAGCAACCGCGGTCACCACGCTTTGAATGGCCAACTTCTGGAGCGGGGCGAGCGTGCCCGCATCATGCGCGAAGTCCGTGAGATGCCGCCGAGTATCGTAAGGAAAATATGTGAGCGCATAGCCGTATTTCACCCACACTGGCTGCGCGGTCAACTCCTGCGCCGATTTCAAGTCGTAGAAATGCAACTTCTTCGGCGTGACATAGTTGTCGGCATTCATGGCGATTTCCTGGCGAGGAGTTACGTCGGCCTTCATCGCCTCGTGGCGCTCGTAGACGATATAAGCCGTTCGCGCGCCGACGGCCACGATGGCGATCACCAGGAAGATTTGCAGTTTTTTCTGAAACTCAGCGTCGAGTGGCATGGTCGAAGAATGGTCCCGGTTATTTCAGTTAGAATGAATGCAGCGAATCACGATTATGCCCATTGTCCAAGACGACGTTCTGAACGCATTGAAGCAGTGTTACGACCCTGAAATCCCGGTGAACATTGTCGATCTCGGACTGATCTATGACATCCGCTTCGACGACGTGCCAGAAAATCAGCAAGACGTCACCGTCGACATGACCCTCACGGCTCAGGGCTGCCCCGAGCACGTCAACATCAGCGCTCAGGTAAAGTCTCGCGTCGAGCAACTGCCGGGCGTCCGCAATGCCAACGTCAACGTAATCTGGGAGCCGGCGTGGACTCCTGAACGACTGAGCGCCGAAGCCCGCAAACAACTCGGCATCGAATAATTTCCCACTACTCACTTGAGCTCGGGCGGCCGATGCGGATGGCCAGCGAGGCTCAGAACTCCCCTAACTCCTCGAATGCCCGCGCCGCGCGCTTTTCGGCCGCTTCGCCGATCTTGCTGCCGATCTTCATCGCGAGATCCAGGAAGCGCGTTCCCTGGCGCACGTACGACGGCAGATCCTCGCGAATCTTTACAAATTGATTGGGATATTCCGAGGCCAGGACTGCCAGTCCAACTCCTCCCACCAACACCGCTGCCGGACGCTTCCCTTTCAGCAGCAACATGGTCGCCGCACCCGCCGATCCCGCAATGACCGCCCGCTTCCAGTTCTCCATTTCGTCTCCTGACAGTTGCCCGATGCGCCCAGCCAACGCCTTGTGCAGAATTCTAAACCAACCATCGACGATTGATGCTTTATACTCCCGCATTGCGTTCCACTGAGTCACACCTATGATGCGAATTGGATCCATCGTGATCGCGCCCGCTGTATCCGCCGCGCTTCTATTCCTTGCCACGCTCTTCATTGCCACTCTCGCGACTGGCCAAAGCAAGCCACGGGCACGCGATCTCGGTGTCCCCTTCGACGGCACACCGGGGGCAAACAACGCGATCACTGACGTAAAGGGCGTGGAAGTTGGGCACAGGACGCTGATTTCCGGCAGCGGCAAACTGATCGTCGGCCAAGGCCCCGTCCGAACCGGCGTCACTGCGGTCCTTCCCCGCGGCAAAGATTCACTGGACGCGGTGTTTGGCGCATGGTTCACGCTCAACGGAAACGGCGAAATGACGGGCACGACCTGGCTCGAGGACTCGGGCTTTCTGAACGGCCCCATTATGATCACCAACACTCACAGCGTTGGTGTGGTCCGCGACGCTGTCATCGCCTGGAAAGTGAAGCGCGGCGAGCCCGACATGGAAGGCTATTGGTGGTCCCTGCCCGTCGTGGCCGAAACATGGGACGGCTATCTCAACGATATTAACGGTTTCCACGTGAAGGCCGAAGACGCGTTCCATGCACTCGATTCCGCGCATGGCGGCCCGGTCGAAGAAGGCAACGTCGGCGGCGGGACGGGCATGATCTGCAACGAATTCAAAGGCGGAATCGGAACATCCTCGCGCGTGCTCGATGCGAAAGCGGGAAGCTACACGGTCGGAGTGCTGGTTCAGTGCAACTACGGACGGCGTGACCAACTGCGCATCGCCGGCGTCCCCGTTGGCAAAGAGATTCCTGAGCACCCTGCTTATGGCGAAGACGTCGGTTCAATCATTATCGTGATTGCAACCGACGCTCCGCTGATTCCAACGCAAATGAAGCGTCTCGCCCGCCGCGCTTCCCTCGGTCTCGGCCGCGACGGCAGCTACTCCGGTGACGGCTCTGGAGACATATTCGTAGCCTTCTCCACCGCAAATCCAGGGGCGGCGTCTCCGAAGGGGGTGCACGACCTGAAAATGCTGCCCAACGATAGCCTGGATCCCCTGTTCCTGGCCACGGTCCAAGCCACCGAAGAGGCCGTGGTCAACGCAATGGTCGCCGCCGAAACCATGACGGGAATTGACGGTCATACCGCAATCGCTCTCCCACACGACCGCCTGCGAGAAGTTCTAAAGAAATACAACCGGCTCACAAAATAGCCGACAGTGTTACCTTAGGTGCCCAACCAAGGCGACATTGCGATAACTGACAGAGGACTTACAATTCATGTAGTGAAATCCTACCGAATCCAGCGGATCAAGAGTGGCATGAAGTTCACTTGCACGCATTGCGAGCACAGTGTCAGCACGCTCGATTTCGATGCCAAAGTTGGAAACCTTCGAACCCAGGCCGCAACGGCGATCAACGACCACGCCAGTAAAGCCCATGCCGCTCCGGTGATCGTGTCGTCCGACGGACAACAGAGACACTGGCGATAGGAACGCAACGCCGGCGTCTTGTTACCTGTGCCGGGATGTTCGGTCCTGACGGTCGCACTCGAAACTCCCGCCCATCGAAAATCAGGAAGCCTACAAAATCATTTTTTCGGTACCATGATGTCTCCCGGGATCTCTCCGAGGATGTCTCCGAGCAGACGCCGCTATGATCGAGCGTTTCGACTTTTCCGATCTCCGCGAACTCTTCGCGAAAGCGAATGAGGAGAAATCCGGCGATCAGTTGGCAGGCATCGCCGCGAGATCCGAGCGCGAGCGAGTTGCCGCGAAGCGCAAACTCGCAGACTTGACCCTTGGCGAGATCGTGAACCGCCCGCTGATTGAGCCCGATCAAGACAACGTCACCCGCCTGATACTCGACTCGTTTGACCAGGAAGCCTTTCGCGGCATCGCGAGCATGACGGTGGGTGAGCTGCGCGAGTACATCCTTGACGACGGCACGAGCGAGGTTCAGCTTCGGTCGCTGCAGAGGGCAATCATCCCTGAAATCGCGGCCGCCACGGCAAAACTGATGAGCAACAAAGACCTGGTGCTGGGGGCGGCTCGGATACGGAACGTGACTCGCTGCCGCAATACGATGGGAGAGCGCGGCGTGCTCGGCATCCGCGTTCAACCGAATCACCCCGCGGACGATGTCGGCGGAATCCTTCTGGCCGCATTCGAAGGGCTGCTTTACGGCTGTGGAGACGCGGTCATCGGCGTAAATCCGGCGACCGATTCGGTCGAAACCGTCAGCGCAATTCTGACGGCGCTGACGCGGCTGATTGATGCTTACGAAATCCCCACGCAGATGTGTTGCCTCGCGCACATCACCACGCAACTCGCAGCGCTCGGGCGCGGAGCGCCTGTGGACTTACTTTTTCAATCGGTATCTGGGACCGAAGTGGCGAACCGCAGTTTTGGAATCACGTTGGAGATGCTGCGGGCAGGGCGCGAAGAAGTTCTCGAACATCATCGGCGGCGAGATGTCCGTTGGGTTGGCGATCAGGTCATGTACTTCGAAACCGGCCAGGGTAGCGCACTCTCGGCCGACGCGCATGACGGAATCGACCAACTCACGATCGAAGCTCGCGCTTACGGCGTGGCTCGCGTGTTCGATCCGTTTCTGGTGAACAGCGTCGTCGGGTTCATCGGACCCGAATACCTGTATGACGAACGGCAGATTATTCGCGCCGGGTTAGAGGACCATTTCATGGGCAAGCTACTCGGCCTGCCCATGGGATGCGACGTGTGTTACACCAATCACGCCGCCGCCGACCAGAATTCCGCCGACAATCTGGTTCTACTGCTGTCCACAGCCGGATGCAACTATTTCATGGGCGTTCCGTGCTCGGATGACGTGATGCTCAACTACCAGTCGACCAGCTATCACGACGCCCTCGCTGCGCGCCGGCTATTTCAGTTACGCCCCGCGCCTGAGTTCCTGGCGTGGCTGCAAAACATGGGGATCTATCGCGGCACCGAGCTGGCCCTATTGGATTCCTCCGCGAGGCTGCTGCTGATACAGGGTTTGGAGGCGTCGCTGGAGAAAGCGGTCTGATGGCTTCCGACGAGAACAAGCTGGACGAATATGACGTGTCCGCAATCATCGAGAAAGTCCGCGCACAGACACCAGCGCGCCTGCTAGCGGGCCGCAGCGGCGCCGCTTATCGAACCAATACACAACTGGATTTGCGCGAGGCACACGCCGCGGCTCGCGACGCCGTGCGCTCCGAATTAGATTTGTTCGGCGACCCGAGCGCACAGGACTTCGTGAGTAAGTGGAATTTGTTCGAAGCGTGCTCCGGGGCGGCGACCAAAGATGAGTATCTCTTGCGCCCTGACTTAGGCCGCCACTTGAACGAAGCGTCGCACTCGGAAGTGAAGCGACGGTGCGCCACGGGACGCGATCTGCAAGTTGTGATCGGCGACGGTCTCTCAGGAACCGCTGTCACGAAGCAAGTGCCTCACTTATTGCCCCTCTTATACGCGGGGGCCGCAATCCGCGGATGGACTGTCGGAGATCCGTTTGTGGTTCGACACTGTCGAGTGGGCATTCTCAACGACATTGGCGAGTTACTGGGCGCAAAGGTCGCGGTGTTGTTGATTGGAGAACGTCCGGGCCTGGCTACTGCCGAGAGCCTGTCAGCGTATATGGCTTATCGTCCGAAGGCATCGGACACCGACGCCAATCGCAATCTCATCTCGAATATCCACGGCCGAGGGGTAAGCGTAGAGCCAGCGGCTCAGCGAATTCTAACCTTGGCCGCCGAGATGATGAAAAGCGAGATCAGCGGGTACCGACTGAGGGAAGAATTGCCGCCAGGCACGCCCGGCAGCATCGCTGGATAGCACCCGGATCTGCTTAGTCCTTCACCGCTCGATCGGTGGTCTCAAGACCCTTGTCGATGATCGCGAACGCCTCGCGCAGTTGCTCTTCGTTAATGCAGAGCGGAGGATTCGTGTAGAAACTGTTCCAGCGGACCAGGGTATAGAGGCCGTTCTCGCGGAAGAACTTGCCGAGCGCGGCCATTTCTTCCGACGTGCCGTTGAACGGAGCCATCGGCTGCCGGGTCTTCGTATCGCGGATCAGTTCGACGATTCCAAATAGGCCGATCGAGCGCACGGCACCGACAGACTTGTGCTTCGCCTGAAGTTCCGCGCCCAAGGTTTTCATGATTGAGCCCATCTTTCGCGCATTCTCGATGAGATTATCTTCTTCGTAGACGCGTATGGTCGCCAACGCCGTCGCGCATCCCATGGGATGGCTGTTGTAAGTGAGCCCTCCGTAGAACACTTTGTCGTCAAAGTGCCTGGCGATATGCCGGCGCATTCCGACCGCGCCCAGCGGGATATAACTTGCAGTAAGTCCCTTGGCCATGCAGATCAAGTCCGGAACAACCTTCCAATGATCGATCGCGAACCACTCTCCGGTTCGTCCGAACCCCGCCATAACTTCGTCGGCTATCATCAGAATCCCATACTTATCGCACAGCTTTCGGACACCCTGCATATAACCATCGGGAGGCACAAGGATGCCGTTCGTCCCGACGACCGTCTCAAGGATAAACGCGGCGATCGTTTGCGGACCTTCGAGTTGAATGATCTCCTCGATCATCGCCAGCGATGTATCGGCCGACTCCCAGCCGCGTTCGATGCCGTGATAGGGGTCGAGCACGCGTACGACGCCCGGAATTCCAGGCTCCGCGGCCCATCTGCGAGGGTCGCCGGTGAGGCTGACTGCTCCGGCAGTCGCGCCATGATAGGACCGGTAGCGGGCCATGATCTTGTGACGTCCCGTAAAAAAGCGCGCGATCTTGATAGCGTTTTCGTTGGCTTCAGCGCCACCGTTGGTAAAGAAAAACGTATCAATATCCCCGGGAGTGATCTCGGCGAGTTTAGCTCCGAGGCGAGCGCGCGGTTCGGTTGCCATAAAAGGGTTGGCATACGCAAGCACCGTGGCCTGGTCCGTAATCGCCTTGATGACTCGCTCGTCGCCATGCCCGATGTTGACCGACATCAACTGACTATTGAAGTCGATGAAGCGCTTGCCTTCGGGCGTCCAGAAATAGATACCTTTAGCCCCCGCGACGGGGATGGGATCGACCTTGGATTGCGCCGACCACTCGAACAGGGTGTGGCGTTTGGTTAGGTCTACCATTTCTTGACCAGTCATAGGAGGAACAATCGTTGTGGTTGTCATAAATATTCTCTGCAATCAGTTTGCGGCGGGCGCAATGGGTTGCGCCTATATCGATGCCAGTTGAGCCGTCAGCGCAGCTTTTTTCTCCGCGACGTTAGCCAAAGCAGCTTCCAGCACATCCATCGCTTCGTCCATCTGTGCATCGGTAATCACTAATGGCATCAGCAGACGAATGACGTTGCTGTAAGAACCCGCTGTAATAGTCACTAATCCATGCTCGTAACAATATTTTGACACTTGTTTCGCCTCTTCGTCGGCGGGTTGACGAGTCGCCTTGGAGCGAACCAGTTCGAGCGCCTGCATCGCACCCAACCCGCGCACGTCGCCTACCAACTCCCACTGCGACTGCCATTTTGAGGCACGCTCGCGAAAGCGCTCGCCCAGCATATTGGCCCGAGCGCAGAGATTTTCTTTTTCGATGATGTCGAGCACGGCCAGCGCAGCCTCGCAGGCCAACGGATTTCCCGAGAATGTCCCGCCAAGTTGGCCCGCTCCGGGAGCGTCCATTATTTCTGCGCGTCCGGTCACAGCCGCCATCGGCAATCCGCCAGTCAGCGATTTCGCCATGGTCACGAGGTCGGGATCAAGTCCCAGTTGCTCACTGGCAAACATCGCCCCGGTGCGAGCGAAACCGGTCTGCACTTCGTCGGCAATCAGCAGAATCCCATGCTTGCGGCATATGGCCGCCAAAGTTGGATAGAACTCCGCCGGCGGCGTGACGAATCCACCTTCGCCCAGAACAGGCTCGACAATTACCGCCGCAACCGACTCGGCCGCGACTACTCGCTTGAAGGTGTCTTCGATGTGCCGCGCACAATGCACTTCGCACGACGGATACTTCAGCGAGTAAGCGCAACGATAACAATAGGCATACGGGACACGATAGACTTCGCCTGGAAACGGCTCGAAACCGGCTTTGTAAGGATGCGTCTTACTGGTGGCGGCCATTGCCATGTAAGTGCGCCCGTGGAAGGCGTCTTCAAAGCAAATGATCGCCTGCCGTTTGGTGTAGCTGCGCGCAATCTTGATTGCGTTCTCGACGGCCTCCGCACCCGTGTTTATGAGCAGGGTTTTCTTAGGTCCCTTTCCGGGCGCGATTGCGTTCAGTCTTTCGCAAACGGCGATGTAGCTCTCGTATGGAAGAACATTGAAGCTGGTATGCAGAAAACGATCGAGTTGACGCCGGAGAGCATCGACTACGGCGGGCGCACGATGTCCGGTGTTGAGACAGCCGATACCGCCGGCAAAGTCTATCAGCCGATTGCCGTCGACGTCTTCGACGACCGCGCCTTCAGCCTTCGCGACAAACACCGGGGTGGCGTGAAAAGCCGCCTGCACGACGGCGGCGTTGCGCCTCTTCATGAGAGCCTGGGATCGCGGTCCGGGAATGGGTGTACGCAATTGAATAGTCGACATGACTCAATCTCAGTTCGCTAACGGTTTACTAACCGACGACTCATCACCAATCAGCAGTTCGCCGGGTTGTCAGTACCAGCCGATTGGAGCTTCATTCAAATTGATATAGACCTGCTTGGTCTCAAGATACTCTTCGATGCCCCAAGGGCCGAGTTCACGGCCAAATCCAGACTGCTTGTAACCACCCCACGGAGCCTCGACATAAGTAGGTTGCATGTGGTTGACCCACACGATGCCGACGCGGAGAGCTTTCACGGCACGCATGGCTTTAAAAATGTCGCGCGTCCACACGGCAGCGGCTAATCCGTAGGGCGAATCATTAGCGATCTTGATGGCATCTTTTTCGTCTTCGAAGGGAATGACCGCCGCAACCGGGCCGAAGATTTCCTCGCGAGCGATGCGGGCGCTGTTATCGATGTCATAGAAAATCGTGGGCTGCACATAGTAGCCTTTGGCGAACTTATCGACACGTCCGCCGCCCGAGGCCAGCTTGGCTTCTTTCTTCCCGATCTCGAGATAGGAGCAAACCCGGTCGTACTGGTCCTTCGAGACCAGGGCTCCCATCTTTGTTTCGCGGTCGAGCGGAGGACCGACTTTGATCGTCTTCGCCTTTTCGGCCATCGCTTCGACAAACTTCTTGTAGATCGACTTCTGCACCAGAATTCGACTGCCGGCGGAACAGACTTCGCCTTGATTAATGAAGACGCCAAACAACGCTCCATCGATGGCCGCTTCAAAATCGGCATCGGCAAAAAAGATATTTGGCGACTTGCCGCCCAGCTCGAGCGTCACGCGTTTCACCGTGTCAGCCGCCTCTTTCACGATGATCTTGCCGACCGAGGCAGAGCCGGTAAAAGCGATCTTGTTCACATCGGGATGCTTGACCAGCGGCGACCCGACGGTCTCACCGAAACCAGTGATCACGTTGACCACGCCCTTGGGCAAGCCGACTTCGTCGAACCATTTCGCCAGTTCGAGCACCGTCAGTGGAGTTTGTTCCGCCGGCTTGAGCACACACGTGCAACCCGCAGCGACGGCGGGAGCGAGCTTCCAGGCGGCCATGGTCAAGGGATAATTCCACGGAATGATCTGCCCGGCCACGCCCATCGGTTCTTTGAGCGACAGGCTCATGGCATTATCGGGAACCGGATTCACATAGCCGACCACCTTGGTGGCCAGGCCGCCGTAATATTCGAAGCAGGTGGCGACATCGGCGATATCGAACTCAGCTTCAACAATCGGCTTGCCCGAGTTGCGGCATTCGAGTTCGGCGAGCATGGGCGAGTTCTGCCGCACTTTTTCAGCTAAGCGAAACAAGACGCGTCCGCGTTCCTGCGCAGTCGTGGTGGACCATGGACCGTCTTCAAATGCGGCCTTGGCTGCTGCGACGGCGCGGTTGACGTCGTCAGAATTGGCATCAGGAACCTGCGCGATTATTTCTTCCGTGGAGGGATCATAGACCGGAAATGTCTTGTTCGTCTTGCTCGCAACAAATTCACCATTAATGAACATCGAGTAATTCTTGACGTCAGTCGCGACTCCGCCAGACATAAACTCCTCCACACAAGTCCCGCCGGTAACTCTTATTCAACAGCCACTATTCAACCGCCACGGGCTGCGGTGATTTCAGCCGACCATATACAAAAAAGAAAAACGCCGCTAGGACGAGAAAAAACAGCGTGAAGCCGACCATCTTCGCTTCGTATTTCCACACGGACGTGATCTGCTTCGCGGGAAAAAACGCCAAAGCGATACCGAGAGCAGTGGTTATGAAGCCGCAGAATCCAGAGACCAAGAGCGTTCCCCGGCTGTAGCGCGCACCCGCCATATCGCCTGCAAAAGCAAATTTTAGCAGCGCCGCGAACACATAAAGAAACGGGACCAATTGCAGAACGACTGCCAGCGATAGCATGGTCTGGAATGTTTCCTGCACGCCGCCCGAAGCGTAAAAATTAATTACGATCAATACCAGCGACACGACTGCCTGCACAATCAGCGCGGCGTAGGGCGTCCGATATTTGGGATGGACTTCGCCTAGCCACGACGGCATATAGGAGTCGAGACCGGCGACAAACGGAATGCGCGCTGACCCGCCCATCCATGCCGAACCGATGCCCGCGATCGAGAGGCTGAGCATCAGCGCAAAGGGCGTGACGATCCAGGCGACGCCCACTTTGCCGGCCATATGGCTGACCGCCTGCACAATCCCTTGCAGCACGCTGATGTCATTCTTGCCGACAGCAACCAGTAAGGTCAGGGTCGCTCCGATATAGAGCAACCCGGAAATTATGCCGCCCCACGCAACGGCGCCCGGCAGAGTCTTCTGCGGATCTTTGATCTCGTCGCCCATTACGGACGCGAGTTCCAGGCCGACGAGTCCAAAGCAAATGACACCGAATGAATTCAGGACGAATCGGGGATCGGCCGGGACACGAAAGTCCGCGGCCGTCACCGTCGTGCCGAAACGCGACCAGATGGTAAACCCAAGGCCAATCAGAACTGCCGCCGCAACGAACGTCCCGATGGCTCCCAAATTATTGAGCCACTTCCCTACCCCGAGTCCGACGATGTTAAGAACCGTCAAGAGGATCAAAAGGGCCAGCGACGCAGCCATGGCGAAATTCTTGTTATCGGCGAGACCAGCGTGGCTTGGCCCCATGGCAAAGGCAGTGACTCCGACGAAATAGAGCATCACCGTCGGCACATAGAGCATGTTATTGGTCCAGTAACACCATCCGGAGAGAAATCCGTGGAAATCGCCGAATACTTCTTTGGCCCACAGGTAGACGCCGCCCTCTCCGGGATAACGATGCGCAAGTTCGATCACGGCGATTCCCTGCGGCCAGAAGAAAAGGAGCAACGAGATGATCCATAGCCAGACAGTTACACCGCCGTTGGCGGCAATGCTTGGGACGACGTTGAGATTGAATACGGCGACGACAAAGAGCAGCACAAGATCGAAGCGTCCAAGGACGCGCTTCAGATCGGGCTGTTTGGAGTCAGAACTCATTGAGGCGTTGAATCATTGAGTCATCGGGTGAATCGGCGAATCGGGTTGTCGGGTGATCAGACTATTCATCAAACTATGACGATATCCGATCACCCGACGCTTCGATACGCCCGATACAGTTCTTAGTGCGCGGCTAAAGCTCCCAGCCGCTCCTGCTGCGCGACGGCCAGGGACGGAGCAACTTCGGCAAACGCCGCCAGGTGCTGATCGATGTCGGCCTCCGTGTGCTGGACGGAGATCGTCCATTGCTCGTCCCACCAGTAAGGCTGCGCCATCACACCACGATTCACCATGCCGAACCAGTAATGACGCCAGAGATCAACATCGATCGGGAGCCAATCGCGATAGTTGCGAATCTCTTTCGGATAGAGCATTAGTGCACCGTTCGCACCGGCGCTGGCGATGTAACCCTGCAAGCCGACCTTCGCGACCGTCTTCTTATAGCCGTCGACCAGTTTGTTGCTCAGTTTTTCGATGAGCGAGTAATTCGCGCGTGTCAGGACTTCGCGGAACGTCGCGATCCCGGCAGCCATCGAAATCGGATTGGTGTTGTAAGTGCCTCCGTGAAACACTTTGTGGTCCGCAATCAAGTTCATGACCTTCTTATGCGCGCCAAAAGCGGCCAGCGGAAATCCACCGCCAATCGACTTAGCCAGGCAGATCATGTCGGGTGCTACGCCGAAGTATTCCGAAGCGCCGCCCCAGGATAACTTGGCACCGGTCTTGACTTCGTCGAAAATCAGCAGCGCGCCATGCTGGTCGCAGAGGGTGCGGAGGCCTTCGAGAAATCCCTTCTCCGGCATGCACAAGCCGACGTTCATCATGATGGGCTCAAGAATCACGGCCGCGATCTGATTCGGATTCTCTTTGAATCGCCGCTCCACCGTTTCGAGATCGTTAAAGGTCGCGATCGGGACGTTGGCAATACTCGCCTTTGGCACGCCCCCTCCACCGGGAATCGGCTTCGGATCCTTGATGTCGCCGAAGTCGTCGGCTGGAGGATGCGGCTTCACGCTGACCAATGCGGCGTCGTGCAGGCCGTGATAGCCACCTTCGAACTTGATGATCTTGTCGCGTCCGGTAGCGGCGCGGGCGAGACGAATGGTGTGCATGGTAGCTTCGGTGCCGCTGTTACCGAAGCGGCACATCTCAAGAGGAAAACGCGTGCATACTTCTTCGGCCAGTTCCCACTCCATATTGTGGGGCATGCCGTAAGCGGTGCCTTTGTGCAGACGGCCTTCGACTGCCTTGATCACCGCGGGATGCGAATGGCCCGCCATGAGCGTGCCAAAACAAAGATTGTGATCAAGGTATTCGTTGCCATCGAGATCGCGAAACTTGCTGCCGGAAGCTTCCGAAACAAAGATGGGATAAGGATCGTAAGCACGATAGTTGCTGGCAACGCCAAGAGGCAGGCGCTTCAGGTTCTTCTTATGTGCTTCGGCGGACTTCGGAGTACGACGCTCGAACGTGTCGAGCTCTTTTTGCAGTGCGGGGTACATCGTGATGTCTCCAGGAAACTCAGGCCAAGTCCTAAATAGGTCGGCCATTAGATTAGACCCGGACGGTGTGAACCGCCCGGGATCGAACTGTTGCGAACTAGAAGTAGAACTTCAATGCAAATTGTACTAGACGCGGATCGCGGGCCTGCAAGATCTGCCCAAATGTTGAGTCTGAGAAATTTCCGTCCGGATTCACAAATTGCGTCTTGTTGAACACGTTGAAGATGTCCGCGCGGAACTGGAAGTATTTAGCCTCGCTAAGTGAAACTCTCTTTGAGAACGTAATATCCCACTGGTTCTCGCCAGGACCGCAGCAGATGGATCGCGGCGTCGTGGAAAAAGTGTCCCAGCGGGGGATCGAGCGAATCTGACCGGCTGTTAGGTAATAGTGTCCGGGTACCGGCCCATTGCTGTAGTGTTGAAAGTGGAAATAACCTTAGGATTCTGGAGCTGTCGGGACGTTTCCGGTCATTTGCGGCGCAGGCCGTACCAAAGAAAAACAGACTGCCAATCAACTCGTTATCATTTTGTGTCTGCAGGCGAATCGGAAACCCGCTCTGGAATTGTGTGATGCCGGAGATCTGCCAGTCATCGAGCACCTTGCCCTTGATTCCCTGAGTATTTAGGCACTGGGACGTCCCATACGTAGTTGATCGACGAAACGTTGCGCCGAGTTAAACAACGACAAGCGCGGCTTTTTTTGAAGTCGAACGGATTGAGTGTCTCCTCGAAAGCTGGAAGCCCAATCAAGCGACTTGCTAAACGTATAGGCCGCCTGAAACTGTAGTCCGTGGGAGAATCGCTTCTCCAACATCGTCTGGAATGAGTTGTATGCCGAATTGGCAATCGTATCTTCAGCGAAAATATTGGTGAAGATCGGATTTCCATTTGCCGGGCAGTTCGTCCCGGCGGTAGGCCCGCTCGTCACGCAGTTCGGAGCAGAGTAGGGCCGTGTTCCTGCAAGGAAAATGGGCGTTCCGCCCGCAGCGCCGGTTATCACCTGATTATTCGGCATGGTCAGCGTCTGCCCCTGCCCCAAAGTGAACTGATAGGTATTATCTTCCGCCGTAGGTCCGCAGCCCTGCCCCAAATTGATCAGGTCGAGACAGGTTTGCGGATTCCCCGGGTTGATATCGTGGGACGCCAGCAGTCGATGTCCTTGCGATCCGACGTAATTGATCTGCCAGAGAAGGTCCTTTGTCAGCTCCCGCTGAATGCTGAAGTTGTATTGCGCCGTGTACTGCGTCCGCAAGTGCGGTTGGAAATCTCCGTACAAAAGGATCGGGGAGTAACTCGCCCAATTGGGGTCCTGTCCCTTCGGAGGCGTAAGCACGCCATTGAACCCGTTCGCCGCAATGCTTCCATCCTGGCCTACAAACGGCGTATTGAAAAACGTGCTGTAGAAACTCGGGCTGGAGCCGAACGGCGGCTCGGCGCCGAACTGTTCGAGCACCAGTTGCTCCATCGGGTTGTAGAAGAGACCCCACCCCGTGCGGATACTGGTCTTGCCTGCGCCCCCGAACAACTTGCCCAGGAACCCATCGGTAAAATTGGGGCTATAAGCGAGACCAATACGCGGCGCGAATGCCTTGTAATAGGTCGATGTCAGACCGTTGGGAACGCCCGCATCGCCCGGAACTACGAGTCCGGTTGGACAATAAGCCAATGTCGAAGGATTGCCTAACGCGTCCGGGTTCGCAGTGGTGCAAGGATACGCCGTGCTGTTTTGGCCGGGGCGGAAGGTCTGCACGTGGTGCAATGCGTCCGTTAGCGGCGTATCAAGTTCCCAACGGAAACCGTAATTCAGAGTCAGATTGGACTTAATCTTCCAGCTATCCTGCGCAAACAGATAGAGTCCGGTATTGCGGACGTTCTCGCGTTGTGCCGAACCCTGAGAATAGACGTCCGCCAATCCGAGAAAATAGCCGGGATAATTGTCACTGGAACTTATCGCATTGTTCCCGCTGCTGTCGAACGTGAAGTTGCCGCTGACGTTGTAATACAAGGTTTGATCGAAGCGCGAGCGTCGGACATCGGCGCCGAACTTCATCGTGTGCGCGCCCTTGACCCAGCTGAGGTTGTCGGAAAACTGAAACGAGTTCCCGACTTGCGGAAGCTCGCCTTCCCAGCCGTTACCGATATTGAAGCCGCCGCCAACATCGACGAAAGGCAATCCCGTTCGATTCGACGGCAACCCTGTGTAGATTCCGGCGCTGTTCAGTCCAGTTTGGGGAGTCCCGTTGGCAGCAATCTGAGCATTGATTACCGGGGAGTCGGACAGGCCAGTAAAGCATATCGTAGCTTCGGATGGCGCATTCGCCGACGCAGGGCAGAAGCTCGTCACCGCGCCTGTATTCTGCGGATGCTGGAACGTCAACTGGCCTTCGCGCAGGTACGTTACGCGAAACTCGTTGACCAGCGAATTACTGATCGTCCACGTATGGCTCGGGTTCCACTGCTGAAAGCGTTGCTTCACGGTCGTGCCGTATCCCGGAACGTTCGCTCCCGACGCTTGGAAGTTGTAGAACGGGGAGTGGGTAGTTCCGTCGGTGAAGTAGTAATAGATGCTCAGGTTCTGTCGGTCATTGATCTTGTGGTCTACCCGCACTGTAAATTGGTCCTGATTATCTGCCTCCGTCGGCACACCCTGATATACGCTGTTCGCTGCGTCCGTTGGTGCCGGCAAATACTGAAGCAAATTGAGCGCAACAGGATCAAGGCACTGGGTCGGAATAACGCTCGTCGGGAAAACGTTCGCCCACGACACACCAGAAGTCGGCGGAGTGCTGCCACGGAATTCTAGCGATTGCCTGCTGGCACAGGTCTGTCGTACCATCGGTTCGGCTGTTCAACGCATCGCGCAACAAACTGATCATTGATGCCGTCCGACCGATAGGCGCCGTCGGCGCTAAAGTCTCCAGCCATTTTCGGCGGGAGTCGGCAACTGCACCAGGTCGCTGGAAATTCCTTGCCGTATGCGTCGCCCTTCATAGGACCCGAAGAAAAACGTCCGGTCCTTTATGATCGGCCCGCCCAGCGTTCCGCCAAACTGATTCTGGTTGAACTGCGGCTTCACGGTATTGTAGAAGCCCTGCGCGTTCAGAACCTTGTTGCGGAAATACTCGTACACATCGCCGTGAAGCGCGTTGCTGCCAGATTGCGTCACAACGTTGACCACCGCCCCCGAGTTCCGCCCGTACTCTGCGTCAAACGTATTGGTAATCACGCGGAATTCCGCGATCGCGTCGGGGGATGGCTGCACCGCCGCCGCATTCACAAATTGGTCGTTGGCATCGCCGCCGTTGACATTAAAGTTATTGGCGCGTCCGCGCCCGCCATTTACTGAGACAGAACCCGCGGCATCGCTGCCATAAAATGTTCCGCCGCTCGACCCCAATTGCGATTGCACGCCCGGCTGCAACTGCAAAAACTGATAGGCATCGCGCGCGTTAAGGGGCAACTCGTTCACCGACTTGTTGTTCACGATCGCGCCCAACTGCGTGCTCGTCGTATCCACCAGTGGCGCTTCCGACGTCACCTCCACAATTTCCTTGGTCTCGCCGATCGCAAGCGTCGAGTTGAAGGTGACTACCTGGCTCAGCTGCACCTGAATTCCCTTGCGCTGGTTGGTCTTGAATCCGGTCAGGTCGAACGTGAGCGTATAAATACCGATTGGAACCTGCGGAAACCCATAGTCGCCATTTTCATTGGTCTGGCTTTCCATCGTCACGCCAGTCGCTTCGTTCGTGGCGGTAACTTTCACACCTGCCAGCACCGCGCCGCGTCGAATCCGCCACTCGACCGAAGAATGCGGCCGCCGGTGCTCTGAGCGGACGCGAGCGTGGACACGATGAGGCAGAGGCTCAAGATGAAAGTGATCGAGGCGAGGGTGCTCAAAGGGAGCCAACTGCACTTTCGTGAGCTTTTCGACGGAGACGGTTTTGACGATGACATGGGAACAGATCCTCCAGACTCGGGGACAAATTTGTTAGATCCGAATCAGCTTGCGCGCAACTCAAACCTTGCTATAATCGCGCAAGGTTAGAGACTTCTCCGCGCGGTGTCAAGTGGAAAGATTAAGCGGAAAGTATACTCCCCGCCGCCTGACCAGCGGACGCATCCGCGAATCGTCTTTTGGAAATATGACCAGCGACGGCCAACAGCATCTCAAAATCGGAGACGTGGCCCGGCTGGTGGGAATTTCTCCCTCCGCGATACGGGGATGGGAAGCCCTGGGACTGGCGCGTCCGAAGCGAACCAAGAGTCGATACCGGCTTTACACCGATGACGATGTTCGCCTGCTCAAGAAGGCGCGTTACCTGCGCAAAGTGCGAGGCTTGAACGCCGCTGCCATCGTGCAAATGCTCAAGCGCGAGGGCGCAATTCAGCCCTCCGCCGGCAATGGCACAAATCCTTCGTCCGCTGGCTCGGCGTCTGTTGGCCCGCGGTTGCGCCGACTGCGCACCAAGCGCGGCGTCGGTCTCGCCGAAGTCGCGGCGGCGGCTGGAATTTCGGTTGGCTTCCTCAGCGCTCTTGAGCGTTCGCAGATGAGCGCCTCCGTCGGCACACTGCGCAGACTAGCACGCTACTACCGCACCAACATCCTCGATTTTTTCGATACCACGGAACTGAATACCCGATTAGTGCGTCCCGCAAAGCGCAAAGTGCTCGAGGCCGGTCCTGGCGTGCGCATGGAGCTGCTGGCCTGGGGCAACAAGGTTATGGAGCCGCATCTGTTTCGCATCGCACCCGGAGCCGGCAGCGGCGAGTCTTACTCTCACGAAGGCGAAGAGTTTCTGTTCGTGTTGCGCGGCCAGTTAAAGATCTCACTTCAGGGCGAGGAGTACCACTTGAAGCGGGGCGACAGCTTTTATTTTGAGAGCGCGATGCCGCATCATTGGAAAAATCCAGGACAGAGCGAGACCTGGTTGTTGTGGGTCAACACACCGCCGACATTCTGAACGCGAATTACCAGATAGAACCAGATGGAGGATGATGACCGAGCAAGAGAAAGAGAAAAAGACTCCCCGCCTTCCCCGTCGATTGCTTTGCGCTCTGCTTCTGTTTTTGGCGCTCGGATCAATTCTGGCGGTCGCCGCTGCGGACGTCGCCCCGAGTGATGCCTCGCACAACGGTTTGCAACCCGCCGATGTCATCGTGGTCAACGCCCGCATTTACACAGTGAACCCGCAGCAGAAATGGGCTGAGGCCATTGCTGTTCGGGGAGAGAAGATTGTCGCCGTCGGCAAGCGTTCTGAGATCGAAGCTCTGCGCGGGCCATCGACCAAGGTGATCGACGCTGGGCAACGACTGCTGTTGCCGGGCTTCACGGACTGCCACATCCATTTCATGCAAGGGTCTCTTGAACTGGGCCGCGTCGACCTGAATAACGTGAAAACCGTGGCTGAAATTCAGCGGCGCGTCAAAGCCTACGCCGATTCTCACCCTGCGCGGCCCAATGATCCGTGGATTCGTGGCATGGGCTGGACCTATCCCACATTTGGTCCGTCGGCGCTCCCGAATAAAAAGCTGCTCGACGATGTGGTCGCCGATCGGCCCGTTTATCTTGACGCCTTCGATGGTCACAGCGCATGGGCCAACAGCAAGGCGCTCGCCATGGCTGGTATTGATCGCAATACACCCGATCCGCCGAATGGAACCATTGTGCGCGATGCCAATGGCGATCCGACGGGTGCGTTGAAGGAAGAAGCGGGCGATCTGGTCGCGTCGAAAGCGCCAGTGCCGACGCGAGCGGAGCGGTTGGCAGCGCTGCGCAATGGAATCCACGAAGCGAACCGCGTGGGTCTGACGCGCGTCCACAGCGCTGGACAGGATTTCGAGTATCTCGATCTCTACGACGAACTGCGCGGTCGCGGTGAACTGACGCTTCGTTTCTATATCGCGTACTTTCTCGACCCGCCCGAATTGAAGCCGGAAAACATCGCGGCCATCGAAGGCGCGAGGAAACGATATAACGACGACTGGATCGCTGGCGGTGCGGTGAAGACCATGCTCGACGGCGTGGTTGAAGCGCACACGGCTGCGTTGCTCGCTCCGTATGCTGACGATCCGACACTGAGTGGGAAACTATTCTGGGATCCGGAGAAGTACAAGGCCGCAGTCACAAATCTCGACGCGCGTGGACTACAGATCTTCACGCACGCGATCGGCGACAGGGCGATCAGGCTCGCACTTGACGCTTACGAGAATGCGGCCGAGAACAATCACACGAAAGATGCGCGACCGCGCATCGAGCACATCGAATCGGTATCGGCTGCTGACATCGGCCGATTCGGTAAACTTGGGGTAATCGCGAGTATGCAGCCTTTGCATTCCTATCCTGACGACGACACGCTCAATATCTGGGCGCGCAATCTTGGACCCGAGCGAGCGTCGCGAGCATGGGTTTGGCGCAGCATTCAGAGACGACGGAGGAGCGATTGCCTTTGGCAGCGATTGGCCTGTTGTCACGCTGAATCCTTGGCATGGCGTGCAAACCGCTCTGACGCGGCAGACGGCGGAAGGCGATCCGCCAAACGGATTTGTTCCCGAGCAGCGATTGGGGCTGGAGGATATAATCCGCGCCTATACTTTAGGCGCAGCTTTTGCGGGACGGCGTGAAAAGACCGAAGGGTCGCTCGAAGTGGGTAAACTTGCAGACTTCATTTTGCTCGATCGCGACCTGTTCAAAGTGAAGCCGTCTGAGGTCGACAAGACGGAAGTCCTATTCACCATGGTCGGCGGAAAAATTGTATACGAGTCGCCGAATTGGAGGGGTTCCGGCGCAGAAGCGAAATAAGGGAGGTAGTGATGCGTGGCAAATCGCTACTCGCGGTGCTGACGGTGCTCTTAGCGGTATTTTGCGGATCGTGCGCCAAGAAGACTCCTACGCTCAACTTGCTCGTGTGGGAAGGCTACGCTGACGCTTCCTTCGTGAAAGCCTTTGAAGAAGCGAACCACTGCAAAGTTTCCGCCTCTTATATCGGATCGAGTGACGACTTGGTCGCCAAGCTGCGTGGCAGCCCGGCGAATTACGACGTGATCTCGCCGTCGAGCGATGTGGCGACGATGATCGCGACCTCCGGTCTGGCTGCGCCGCTCGATCTCGGCAAACTCCCTACCTACGGCCAGCTTTCCCCACAACTGACTTCGCTGTCGCTGGTCCGCGCGAAGGGCGACGTTTATGGCGTGCCTTTCATGTGGGGACCGGACCCGATGATCTTTGATACGACGGCGTTCCGTCAGCCTCCCGACAGCTGGACGGTGCTGTGGGATCCGAAGCTGAAAGGCAAAGTCTCCGTCTGGGACGACATCTCCACTGTTTATATGGCAGCACAAGTACTCGGCTATGACAAGCCAGATCCTGGTCATCTTTATAACCTCAGCGACGAGGAGCTGGATGCGGTCAAGAAGAAGCTGATCGAGTTGAAGCCGAACATCGGCAAGATGTGGTCGACAGCCGCTGAGCTCACTAAGATCTTCGAGAACCACGAAGCCGTGATCGCGATGGGCTGGCCGTTAATGACCAATCAGTTGCGAAAGGCCAATTTTCCTGTGGGTGAAGTTATCCCGAAGGAGAATACGACGGGCTGGATCGATCACCTCATGATTACGGCGGGCAGCGAGAATAAGGATCTCGCCTACAAGTTCCTGGAGTTCATGATCCAGGCGCAGACACAGAAGCAGGTCACGGATGTGACTGGATATACTCCAGCAAATCCTCATGCCGCGCAATTCATGACGCCAGACGAGGTGAAGAACCTGCACCTTGACGACGTGGATAGTTATCAGGCGCGGCTCTATTTCTATCAGAACGTTCGGCGTCGCGAAAAATACAACGAGATTTGGAAAGAAGTGAAGACGGCGCCGTAGGCCCTCAGGGGCTAAAGCCCTAGAGTTTTTGCTTGCTAACGCGGCCCTGAAGGGCCGCTCTTCCACGGTTGTCTCAAATTCACGGTTGTATCAGCAAATCTGCGGTTGCGTCAGTAAGTCACCGGTGTGATCGGCAAATCAAAAGCACCTTAGTTGGAGTTGCTTGCGGCGGGCGCGGCTAGAAGGTGGGCGTCACCTTCAGGGGCGTTCAAGTGATCGTAGGGGCGGAAGAGCAACGCATATAAAAGACCGACACCGAGCACACCGAGTGTGCCGACGATCATTCCGTAGTTGCGATACCACGGGTCCTGCGGCGCGCGCGGCCAAACCATATTGATGATGGCCAGGACACCGTAGGCAAGGGCCGCGAGGTTGACCGGCCATGCCCAGACGCCCAAGCGAAAAGCTCCGCTTGGCTTCCAGCCTTTCGCGCGCGCAATCAGCGCTCCCAAAACAATCATCTGGAAGGCAACATAGATTCCGGCAGAGCCGAAGACGATGATGGTGCGAATCATCTCTTCGAGGAACAACCCGACGATGGCGATCAGGGCAGGGACGATTCCGGCAACGAGCAGCGCATTGAATGGAATGCGAGTGCGCTCGGAAAGCGTGCTCAGCTGCTTGCTGCCAACGATCATGCGATCGCGGCCATAGCTGAACAGGAGGCGACTGGTGGCCGCTTCGAGACTGATGAGGCAGGAGAAAAATGAAACCATGACGACGGCAATCACGGCGCGCAGCCCGACTTCGCCGACGGCCGCGCGCAGAGTGGTGGTGACAGGGTCCGTATCCTTACCGGAGAACACGGCTTTCAAATCGGGGACCGCCAGCACGAGCGCCAGGCAGACCAGCATGGCGGCGAAGCCTCCGATGTAGATGGTCATGCGCATGGCCTTTGGAATGGCGCGGCTGGCATCGGGAGTTTCTTCCGCCACATCTCCGCAGGCTTCAAAACCGTAGTAGCAGAACATGGCGGCAACGCTCGATGCGAGAAATGCGGGCAGGTAGTGTCCGTTGCTGCCGAGGCCGAAACTCTGAAAGAGGACGTGGAAGCTCTGGTGGCGCGCAGCGATCAGCAAATATCCGCCGACGACAATTGCGCCGAGCAATTCACAAATGAATCCAAACATCGCGACCCGCGCCAGGAGCTTGGTGCCGCTGACATTGAGAGCGGTGGTGATAACGATCATGGTGACAGCGATCGCGACTTCGCCGACCTGACTTACCTTGATGGCGAAAAGCTGGGCGATATACGGCGCGCCACCGACCGCAACCGCCGCGATGGTTGTGAACAAGGCCCAGAGATAGACCCAACCGGCCATCCAGGCCCAACGCTTCCCTACCAACCGGCGCGCCCAAGGATAGAGGCCGCCGGAAATCGGGAATTGGGAGACGATCTCGCCGAACACGAGCGCGACTAAGAGTTGTCCCAAGCCGACGAAGAGGTAGCTCCAGAACATCGCTGGACCGCCTGTCGCGATGGCGAAGGCGAAGACCGTGTAGACACCAACGACCGGCGACAAGTAGGTGAAGCCGAGGGCGAAGTTCGCCCAGAGGCTCATGGAGCGATCGAACTTGGAATCGTAGCCGAGAGCTTCGAGTTGTGCGGAATCCCGGTTGGCTGCCGCTTTTTCTACCGTCATCTTTATGCAGGGTCCTTTTCGGCTGCTATTGTGCCGGCAACAAACCGACCTGGCGCATGATTGTAGCCGAGTCGTAGAAATCGAGGCTGCGGGAAATCTTGCCGTCGCGTACATCGATGACGCTGACACCGCGCACGGAGAATTTCTTCCCTGTCTTGAAGAGACCTTTGTCGGTGCCGCTAAAGGTCCATTCGATGGTTCCATGACCGTCGTGAACGGAAGCGCGGACCAGTTTCAGTTCAGCGTCGGGAACTGCCTCGAATTCATCGGCGGCAAACTTGCTGAATTCGGTGTGGCCATGATTGACCTCGGCGAAGGCAACATCTTCGTAGAAGACATCGTCGGTGAACGCGGAGAGCATTTTCTCAGGCGTGTGGGAATTCCACGCGGCAATCCACTTCGCACCGATCTCGTCTTCATTGTCCTTGTGACCGCTGGCTTTGGCGGCTGGCAGAGCGGTGATCGCGAGCACAATCAGCAAGGCGATGGCGGCGACGGAAATCAGCTTCCAGTTCATTTTTAATGCGTCCAATCTAGTGCCTCCAAAAACTTTGCGAGATTATAGCAAGGTTATGGCGGAGCGCAAGCAGAAGCGGCGGAGAGCCTGGCGCGACCCCGAGGTATTTATTTTGCGGAACGCTTTCGGCGCGGTTCGGCACAGGCTTGAATGGTTCCGGGCGACGCGACGGGATTGCTGTCACCTTGATTCGCGCGATCTCGATTTTCGTCGAGATGTCCGCGAAGCGGGGCCAAATTGATCGACGCGACCTGCATGGCGTAGAAGAGGGCGGAAGCCTCCTTGGGCTCGATGCGGCGATGCAGCATTAATTCGCAGACTTCGGAGATCGCGTTCTGGATGGAGATGGCATCCTTAAGGGGCGGAAGGTAGACGTGAGCGGAAGGAAATGTATCTCCGTTGTTGATGTTGATAGGGGGTGGTCCCATCACCTTGTGAGTGTGGCAGAACCTCTCGCCGGCCAGGGCAAGCGATGTACAGGGATCTCCGGTGATTTTTCGTTGCTGGCAGGTTTGGTTGGAATATTTATCTGATGAAGACATTATGATTGCTCCCTATTAAGGATGGATTGCGAATGCGTTGATGAAACGGTGGCTTTGAGGTTGATTTCAGCCGTCCCTCTGGGACTGGCTCGGTTTCTTCGATGTTGTCCCGGCGCTGAAGCGCCGGGCTATTTTCGGTTGTCCCTCCGGGACAGCGTCGGACCATTTTCGGTCGTCCCTACCGAGGCTCACTTGCTTGCTACGGGAAGTCGAAACTGAGCGGCTATGCGCCGACTCCCGAGGGAAGCGGCGGGTGTGATAAGGTTTTGTACCCCCCCCCCAATTTTTGCTTAACTTGTTCATTTCATAACTATTTACTCACACGACCCTCAAAAGAAAGGACTTAAAGTAACGGATCATTCAATTTGGCTGGTTTTTGAGGGGTTTTTTGGCCACAGATGCTTGAGATTTTCGCGTTGTCAAAGAAGGTGTTGCGGCGTCCGTCTCTGGAGGCGGACACAATTCACTTGAAGTATTGCACTGGTTTTGGTGTGGTGTCTGTGAGGGTGGTCACTGGGTGATTGTGACGAATTTGGATTGGCGAGAGCCTTCGGGAACAGCGGTTGTGGTGTCCCACCTTTGCGCAACCGACGCGCAAAGATGGGGCACGATCCGCGGGATGAGCTGACAGCAAAAATCGGGTGCAATTCCGTTTTTTTTCCCATTTGGTTACTATCTTCCAATTCTCTAGAGAGTGACTAACGTCCAGGACGCCCAGGAGCACGATGGCTAGCCTCAAAAAACTTTCGGGGACTGAAGTAAAGATCTTCGATCCTCGCGATCCTTCTACAGGCTCGGGCGGGGCGGAAGTGCTTGATCCGACCATTGTGAAACGAAGCGACCAATGGTGGATGTACCTCGCTGGCCAAGCCCACGGATACGGAGCGACGGAAATCTATAGCGCATCACTGGCTCCGAAAGCACCTCTCTCGGCCGCTGGGTGGAAGCTGACGCGCGATGCAGCCGGAGAGCTGGAGCCAGTTGCTGGGCCGAGCGTTAACGGCCGATGGGATAGCAAGGGTGGACGGCACTCCCCATCGTATGTAAGGGGATGGGACGCTGGCAAAGCGGCGTGGGTAGAACGCATCTACTATGCGGGCGCGGCGGAGAACCTCTGGGGGCCATACACAATTGGGTTTCTGGAGTGGGATGGAGAGAAGTGGATGGCTCAGCCCGAGCCTGTGTTCATCGCGCAGGAAGAATGGGAACACGGAAGCGTTTACGAACCAAACCTGATTTATCACGATGGCAAATGGAAGATGTGGTACGTGGCCGGATCGAACCAGGAGGACTACCTCGTCCACGGGTACGCGGAGAGTGAAGACGGTACCCGGTGGAGCAAGCACAAGGTGTTTGCTCCGCCTGAAATGAAGATGTTCGACTTCTGCGTGCGTCAGCGAGGGGATGCTTTCGACGCGATCTTTGCTCGGGTTTGGCTTTCCGGGAGCACGACGCCGCCTGAAACCGGTCTGTGGTGGTGCAGTGGGGGAACACCGTCGGGCGAGCTCAGCGACTGGAGCGAGCCGATCCAGATCATGACAGCTGAAGATCGCGGCTGGCACTCCGGCCCATGGAAGCCCTCGTTTCAATTTGACGAAGAAATGGGGGAGCGGACATTTGTCTTCTTTGACGGGTCATACCGCACGAGCGATCCGGGGCCGTTCCCGTTCGCATTCACTCTCGGGTGTTTTGAGGTGGAGTTGGTAGGAAGTTGAGAGTGCTGGTGGTGGCGGCGGTGTGGGGGATCAAAAATGGAAGATCAAATCGCTAGCTACGGTTAGTTGGTTGTGGGTTCGTCCGTTGTCGAAGGCTTTTTGATCCCAGGCGCGCTCGAAGCGTAATTCGGGACGCAACTGGACGGTCGAGCCGAACCAGTGACACCACGTGATCGTGTTCTCCGAATATTTTGTGGCGAAGCCGGTGCGCTGTCCTCTTTTGTCGTCGAGAAAGTCGCTGCGAAAGGAGAGGAAGTCGTGGGTCGATAATTCTTTCTGGAGAAAGTTGACGACCGCGTATTCGGGAGCAGTGCAACGCTGCTGGCCGGCTTGGCAATAGGCGGGGTTGGTTCCGGGTTCGGGAGTGATGGGGCCCGCGAGCGCGGGGACGTCGCGCTGATACATGAACCAAGTCTCGGTGGCCATGTGGAGCGTCTTCGAAAATTTGTGATACCAGGTGGCGTCGTATTGCTGGAGATTGTTGTAGGCGTATTTGGCATCGTTGATGCCGTTGGCGCAAAGGTAAATATTGTCGTTCACGGATTTCGTGGTGTAGCTGAGGCAGGCGGTGCCGGAGGGCTTGGCGTCGGGAGTCCAGGGAGCGACGTCGTGTCCGGCGGTGATGCCTAGCTGGACTAGCCACTGGTCGTTTAGTTTCACGGTCGCCATCAATCCTGTGTCGGTGAAGGGATCGATGGCATAGAGGAGCGAGTGGCTGAAGACGTAATTGTTGGGCGCGAGCTGGGCCTCGATGCCGGGCACGGAGATGAAGCGGCCGACCCGGAGATTGAGTCCCTGGGCGACTTGCGGAATATAGATGTCGATGTATTCGAGCGTGGGATCGAATCCGTATTGGCGGTGATCGCTGAGCAACTGCGTGTTCCAGTATCCCTTGCCTGTGGTGTAGCGATAGTCGGTGCCGTAGAGGGCGGTGAGGTGGTATCCCCAGTCGATGTGATCTTGTTGCACGGAATCAGGGAGACGCTCGGCGTAGAGGACGAATTGATTAAGTTCGAAGCGGTTGGAGTAGACGTCGTTGGCCTCGGGCGCGTTGCTGTTGGTGGAGGTGCTGAAGTTGAGCGTGGGATCGAGCCATCCATAAATTTTGGTGCGGCCTTTGGCGCCGTTGATGGCGGTCATGAGCGGGTAGCTGTTGGAGTCGGGCTCTCCGATGACGGGCGAGCCGCCGTAGGACCAGTCGGAGTTCGGGAAAGGTGGCGAGTCGAGTGGGGATGGAAGGCCGCGGCGAGCGGGCGGGGGCGCGGAGGCGGAGTTGGCGGGGGGAGACCAGTCTTGGTGGTAGAAATCTAGCCAGCGGGCGAAGAAGTTCTTTGTCTCGGTGGCGGTCTGTTTTGGAGCGTCGGGCAGCGGCGTTTCTTTATTCGCTTGTTGGGCGTGACCGAGAGTGCATGACAGGAACATTGCGCTTATGAATAGAAGGCGGCGGCGCGAGATGTTATTGGGACGCATGAAAGAATTTGGAGATGAATCGGACCTGTTGAGTTTACAAGCTCTCGTGGCATTGCTCGGGCGACATTGCGGGCGCCGTCGGCAATTACGTAGGTCCTTCGCTTCGCTCAGGGTGACAAAATTTGGATTTGGTGCGGAAAGCCCTCGGGATCAGCGTTCGTGGTATCCCACCTTTGCGCAAAGAACGCGCAAAGATGGGGCACCCTCAAACCTTCATCCGGCATAGTAAAGTAGTAGTAAGCCTGCAAACGGCGATCCTGAAGGAGTTTTCCCACTGAACCCAAGTATTCGCAACATCGCCATCATTGCCCACGTGGATCACGGTAAGACCACGCTGGTTGACGCTTTGCTTCGACAGAGTGGAACGTTTCGCGATAATGAAACCGTCGCCGAGCGCGTCATGGATTCGAACGATCTGGAACGCGAACGCGGCATAACGATTCTTGCCAAGAATACGGCTGTGTTTTATGGCGGGGTGAAGATCAATATTGTCGATACGCCCGGGCACTCGGATTTTGGCGGAGAAGTCGAGCGCGCGCTGAAGATGGTCGACGGCGTGATGCTGCTGGTGGATGCGAGCGAAGGTCCGCTGCCGCAGACTCGTTATGTGCTGAGCAAGGCGCTGGAAGCGCATCTGAAGCCAATTCTTGTAATCAATAAGATTGATCGGCCGGATGCTCGTCCGCAGGAAGTGTTGAACGAGGTGTACGACCTTTTTATTGATCTCGATGCCAAGGAAGATCAGCTGGACTTCCCTGTCCTTTATACGAATGCGAAGGCGGGGACAGCAGCAGTGCATCAGGGAGCGGCGGGAGAAGATTTGCGTCCGCTGTTTGAAGCGATTGTGGATACGATTCCGGCGCCGCAGGGAGATAAGGACGGACCGCTGCAAATTCTGGTAGCGAATCTCGATTACAGCGACTATCTGGGGCGGCTGGCGATTGCGCGGGTTTTTTCAGGGACGATGAAGACGGGCGAAGACGTTGGGATCGCGAAGCGTGATGGGTCGTTGCAGAAAATCCGGATCACGAAGCTCTTTAGTTTTTCGGGACTGAAGCGGACCGATATCACGGAAACATCGCTTGGCGACATCATTGCGGTTGCGGGAGTGGAAGGGATCACGATTGGGGAGACGATTACGAGTGCCGTTGATCCCGCCCCACTGCCGCCCATCGTCATCGACGAACCGACGATTGCGATGCTCTTCACCATCAACACGTCTCCCTTTTGCGGACGCGAAGGCACCTACGTTACTTCTCGTAATTTGCGCGAGCGGCTGGATAAAGAGTTGCTTACCAACGTCTCATTGCGCATGGAAGAGACCGGCAGCACCGATTCGTTCAAGGTTCTGGGCCGCGGCGAATTGCAGCTTTCGATTTTGATCGAGATGATGCGGCGCGAGGGATACGAACTGATGGTTGGCAAGCCGGAGATCGTCACCAAGCGCGACAAAGATACTGGCAAGTTGATGGAACCGGTCGAGCACCTCACCGTCGATATTCCCGAGGAGTTCGTTGGCGTGGTGATGGAGCATGTCGGGTCGCGGAAAGGCGAAGTGGCCAACATGCACAATCATGGTTACGGGCGCGTGCGCGTCGAATTCCGCGTTCCCAGCCGTGGACTGATCGGACTGCGAAGCACGCTGCTTACGGACACTCGCGGCACAATTGTTATGAACGCGCTTTTTGACGGATACATCGAGTGGCAGGGAGAGATTCCGCATCGGCCGACGGGCGCGCTGATTGCCGACCGGCCCGGCCTCACTACTTCCCACGCTCTCTACAATCTACAGGAGCGTGGCACGCTCTTCGTCGGACCCGGCATCGACGTTTACGAAGGCATGATCATCGGAGAGAACGCCAAAGACACAGATCTCGATGTCAATATTGTGCGTGAGAAGAAGCTGACCAACATGCGGGCTTCGACTTCCGACGTAGCGATCCGCCTCGTCCCGTATCGTAATCTCAATCTCGAGCAAGCTATCGAATTTGTCGCTGAAGATGAATATGTTGAGGTAACACCGAAGTCGCTGCGGCTGCGAAAGAAGGTTTTGCAATCCAACAGACGGAAGAGGTCGATGGTGGAAGTCGAAGGCTGATGAAGCTGGCTGCCAGCAAACGCGAGGATGAAGGCAAGAAGCTTCGTATGTTCCTGATCCCGTGCAGTTGCGGGGCGAGCTTTGCGGTCACCGAGGATTACGACCGGCGCGGGATGCATATACGGAGTTTCATTCCCTGCCCCAGATGTGGAAAGAGGCATGATCCTCGGAACCGGCTGCTGACGCTGGATTATCAGGACGAGCGATTTTGGAAGGTCGGCGGGTGCTGAGGACCGTTGAGGCTGGTCGCTCCAGGATGTACACTTGCTTTACGCGCCCGTAGCTCAGATGGATAGAGCGATTGCCTCCGGAGCAATAGGTCGGGAGTTCGAATCTCTCCGGGCGCACCAGAACTAAGTTCGACCTACGTTTTGGGGTTGATTTCAGCCGTCCCTCGGGGACTGGCTCGGGTTCCTCGATGTGTCCCGGCGCTGAAGCGCCGGGCTATTTTCGGTTGTCCCTCTGGGACAGTGCCTGCCCATTTTCGGCCGCCCCCGCCGGGGCCACGTTTGAGTCCGATCCTTCGCTTTGCTCAGGAGTTCGCCCTTCCGCTACGCTCAGGGTCACGCCCGCGAACCGGCTCAAATTAAAAATTCCCGCCCTATCGTCTATTGAACGACAGGGCGGGTTGCGGATTTTACGGGTTCACCCAGATGCTGGTGGCGGCGCTGTTGTTGGTGGGATCGCGGTCGGGAGTTCCTAGGCGAACGCCGGCGGTGGCTTGGGTCCATCCGGAGAGTGTGGGCAATACGGTGATGGTTACGGTCTTGCCGGTGCCGGGAGACATGGAGCCGAGTTTGCAGAGGACTAGAGTGCCGCGGGCGCAGCCTTTGGTGGCGGAGACAAAGGTCGTGCTCTTGGGCAACGCCAAAACGGCATAGACGTTCTGGGCGTCGTCGTCCTGGATGTTATAGACGGTCACGGTGTAGACGAGGTTTTCGCCGACCTTCCCAGGGTTGGTGGAGGTCATTGTGACCTGCATCTCGGTGAGGCCGACGCCGGTGATGGTGCTGGTAACGGAGGTGCCCGCGGTGCCGCCGCCGTCTTCGGTAGCCACTGCGGAGACATCCTGCGGTGAGGTATCGGTGGGATGGATGGCGATGACGAAGACTTGCGACTGTTGAGGAGCAAGGTCCAGGACTTTACAGACCGCCACCAGGTGGAACGGGGTCAGGTTGAAAAGGCAGCCTCCGCTGGGCGAGGGCGAGATGGGGAGTTCCCAGAAGGGCGTGGTATAGGTCACGGTGAGATTCGGAGCGTGGGCGGTGAGGCTGTTGTTGGTGACGGTGGCTGTGTAGGTTGGCTCGCCGTTTGGATTCGTACCCTCCACGAGTGTGATGGAGAGCGGGACCTGCGCGAGAGCCGCATTGGCTGTGAACAGGGTGAGCGTTAGTAATGCGAGTGCGATAACGCAGCGTTTAGTGATTGCGTTAGACATGATTCCTCCTTCTAGGTTTGTGCGCTTGCGCGCGAAAAAGTTCATTGGGAAGTAATGAACATTCCTCTTCTATAGATACATGCGAGAAATGAGGGGAAATCGGCTCAGAGGGTGGGGAAATTTTCGTGGGCAGGTTTCGGATTTGTGAAGGGGCTGGGGCTTTGCGCAAAATCGCGCACGGATGGTTTAGGAAAACTCTGATCGCGCGAGGGGGATACGCTGAAGCGCGTCCCCCAGCGGCTATGACCCGACGTAGGTTTTGGGGTTGATTTCAGCCGTCCCTACGGGACTGCCCCAGCTTGCTCGATGTTGTCCCGGCGCTGAAGCGCCGGGCTATTTTCGGCCGCCCCTGCCGATCAAAGCGGCTCATGATTCGACTTAGTCAGAGGCTCCTTTAGGTTCGGCGTGCGCCTCTGGCTGGTTGGTTCCCGGCGCCGGGCAAGAAGTTTAGCGTCTTGGTCGTGAAGTTGTTCAGGTTCGGGAAGACGGTCGGCAGATCGGCGGCTGGCACGCCGAACCACTGCGCCAGCGTGGCGCCGTATTGGTCCATCGATGTGGTTGGGATCCAGCGGCCCTGGTTGGTGGCATCGCTCGGGCCACCTAGAGCGAGCGTCGGGAAAGTGCCGTAGAAGTCCCCGCCGGCAACGGCACCACCCATGACCAGGTGATGGCTACCCCAGGCGTGATCGCTGCCCTGGGTGCTATCGGGCTGGAAGGTGCGCGAGAAATCCGACAGCGTGAAGGTGGTGATTTCCTGCGGGATACCGAGTTCGATGGTCGCATTGTTGAAGGCATTCATGCACTGGTTGAGATCGGCGAGCAGCCTGCTTTGGGTGCCGATCTGAGAGCCGTGGGTATCGAAACCTCCGCTCGAAACGAAGAAGATCTGGCGCGGGAGTCCGAGCGCGGAGCGCACCTGGATGATCTTCGCCACTTCCTGGAGTTGCACACCGAGTACGCTCTTGGGGAATACGGTATGGAGTTTGGTTCCGGTGGCCAAGGCCGCAGCCAAAATATTTGCGTTCTGGATGGCGTTGGAAGTGGTTGAACTCGCGGCCTGGACCATGGTCAATCCGTCTTCGAGAGTCAAGAGCGACTGGAAAGCCGAGAGGCGGGCCTGATCGGCGGGAGACGCGGAAAAGCCGGATACGGATTGGGTCGGGTCGCCACCGGTCTGGAGAGGTTCGGCGACCAATCCCTGCGCAAAGACGTTGACGCCAGCAAGAGAAACCAGAATCGGGAAATCGCCGCTGCCGTAGGCGGCCTGAATCTGGTCGGCCATAAGTCCGCCCCAGCCCGTGGTGGGGAAACTGGTGTAGTCGAGAACGTCGGTTTGCATCTGAACTTGCTGGTCGATATGCGAGAACAGGTTGACGGGGATGCGAACTTGTCCATTGAGGTACTGATCGCGCGTCATGGGCTCGGGAAGGTTGCCGACGTTGACGACAGCGGCGACCTGACCGTTGCCGAAAAGAGTCTGCATGTCGCTCATCACCGGGTGCAACGAGAAGGGCGTAGGCTGAGTCTTGGGCTGAATGGGCAGCAGCACATCCTGCTTGAGAGCGAGGTTGGCGCGCAGCGTGGCGTAGTTGGCGTAGCCAGCGGTATCGTAAGGCACGATCATGTTGTTGGCATCGTTGCCGCCGAATAGGAAGATGCAGACCAGCGCCTTATAGTCGCTGCCCTGGGCATAGGCATTGATCAAGCCAAACTTATTGAGGCTCGCAGCCGCTACGCCCGCAGCCGTGCAGCAAGTCGTTCTCAAAAAACTACGCCGTGTGAGTCTGGGCATACACCCTCCGAAAAACGCTGGTAATTAGTGTTCGATCTGGAACTGGGACGAAGTCATGGCCAGATAGAGCGCCGCTTGCGCGGTAGCCGTGGGGTTGTTGGCAAAAGCCGACGAGGACAGAGTTGTCGAGATGGTGTCGTACATGTCGGTCGGCATTTCGCCGTGCATGATGTTGGTGTTGACCAGGGCAAGCAGGCTGGGGACGTTGTTTCCCAAGGCGACGTACTGAGAAATATCCGTATGCGTGTTTGGGCCGACCGTGGCATACAGAAGGTCGTTGATGAAATTGATGCGTGCCATGGTGGTGTTGGCATTCAGCAGCTTGAATTCGGGCCCCAGCAGCGAAGTTCCCTGGATCTGATAACTGGGCGGGTAGTAGTTAAACACCGTGGGAGACAGGAAGGGCGGTTGGTCCATCACGGTGGAGTAAGTATTCAGATTGACTCCGTCGGAGGTGGCATTGACGGCGCGCAATGCAGCCAGCATGTGCAGCAGCGGTTCGCGGAGGTGACCATCGGAGGGTCGCTGCTGAGTCGGATCGTCGAAGCGGCGGGCTTCTGGATCCAACAGAATGGCCGACACGACTGCCTGGAGATTGCCGGCGACGCCGGTACCGTCATTGTTAAAGACCTGCGCGACTCGCGTTACGTAGGCGGGAGTGGGATTGCTGGTCACCAGCTTCTGGATCAATTGTTGGGAGATAAACGGGGCCACGTTGGGATGAGTGAAGATGTTCATCAAGCCGGCGGTGAGATCGGTTTGAATGTTGCCTTTCGGCTGAATCGTGTAGCCATTGAGCAAAGTCTTGGAGGCGGCGCTGTAGTGGATCTGGAACGGCACCATGGGGCCGCCATAATAGGGCTTGGGATTGAAGAACTTCGCCGTATTGGGCGGTACCGGCGGATACGTCCATCCCGTGAAAAGTTCACCAAAGCCGTCGACGGTGTCCTGGCCGTAGGTGGGGATCAGGTTGCCGTTCTGGTCGAGCATCGGGGTGCCGTCGATGTTGAGTTCGGAAAGGCCAATGGTAAAGAGCTGAAGTAGTTCGCGGCCATAGTTCTCATTGGGACGGCATTTCGTGGCGCAGCCGTTGTTCTCGGCCATGGTGAGGTAGGAACCCATGCTCGGGCTGAGGGTGACGTCGTTCATGAGATTAAAGAAGTTGCCGAACGCGTCGTTTTGCATCATGTTCATCCACAGGGAAAAAGCGGGGATGCCCTTGATGTTCGGGCCCACGTCGGAGATGACGATGATCTCGGAAAGGGCGAACGACACGCGCTGGCGAAGCTGGTCCTGGCCCGTGAGGGCGTTGACGAAGAACTGATTCTGAACGACATTGATTTTGTCGGTAGGGCCCGGCGTGGTGTAAGTGGAGATGGGCGCTGCGAACTGCGTCTGCAGGTAGGTTGGCAGATCGGCTGCGGCCTGGACCTGGGCGATCGACGCCGCGGTCGGCCCCCAACTGGATTGTTCAAGGAAGCGAGCGGCGGTGATGGCGCTGATGCCGGATTGGGGTGTGACCTTGCTGGATTGGTTGCGGTTACGACCGGCTGAGGCCGACTGACCGAATGCGGACGAGCCGTTGGCGGCCATCAGCAACACTGCGAGATAGACTGTGAAGACACGGAGAGAGGACGCGTGCGATTCCACGTTTTTGCGTATCATGGGGCCGCTCCAAACGGTGAAAACGATTTTCCGTCTTTATGTCTGAATCTTTAGATCGTTTTGCGATCGAACGATCAGCGATCTGGGGAAGAAAACAGCAACAGGGCCCGGAAACTTAGAACTGCCTGGGGAAGAAAACAATTTCGACGATCTGTGCCGGGAAACATACAACGGCTCTAGATTCATGTCAAGCGTGAATTTTCGCGGGTGCAGAACTTTGCATCACGCGGAAACGGCGTCAGACGGCTGATTCGGAGAAGCCACGATATCTGGAAGTCGTCTAGATTCTGGCGGACGAGAAGGGCGGATCGGGCCCGGTTCATGGAAAATTTCGCGTTGGTGTCGTAAGATGCTCGGATTCTTGAGGGGGCAAAATATGGGTGGTATGAGCACTTTCACGTTGGTCCACGTTGTGATCAGTCTGGTGGCGATTTTTTCGGGATTGATCGTGGTGCAGGGGATGATTTCCAGGCGCAAAATCGAGGGCATCACTGGGCTATTCCTGGGTACGACGGTACTGACCAGTGTCACAGGATTTTTCTTTCCGTATCACGGATTCACTCCGGCGATTGGAGTTGGGATCGTCTCTTTGGTGTTTCTTGCGCCTGCGCTCTACGCACGTTATGTGCCGGCACATGATCGGAGGCTGGCGGAAGACTTATGTAATCACAGCGACCGTCGCGCTCTACCTGAATTGTTTTGTTCTGGTGGCGCAGCTCTTTGCGAAAGTGCCATCGCTGCACGCGCTGGCGCCGAAGGGATCGGAGCCTCCTTTTGCGGTGACGCAGGTGGTGCTGATGATTGCGTTTATCGTGATTGGGATCTTCGCGGTCAAGGGATACAAGGAGCAGACGGGGAGCGTGCACTCGATTAATCGGGCGGCGTGATCGGGTCGACATTTTTCAAATCGCAGAAAAGCCCCGGAAGGCAGTTAGCATTCCGGGGCTTCGTTTTGTAAGGCTCTTCTTTATTGGGCACCGAGGATGATGACAGTCTCGGTGGCCAGTTTGCCGCGTTGAATGCCGATGCGGACTTTTCCGGTTTTGCCGGAGAGTTCGGCGGCGAGTTCCATTGGAGTCTTGACGGGCTTGCCATCGATGGACTTGATCAGATCGCCGACATGGAGCGAAGCCATCTCCGCTATGCTTCCGGGTTCGATCTGGAGAATTTTCGCGCCGTCGAATTCCTCGGGAGCAGCGACCAAGCCGAGAGAGCGGATCGACATGCCGTGGCTCGGAGCGGCCGCAGTTGTGGCGGGCGTTGACTTCCGTGAGGACCGGCTCGAGGATTGCGTCTCGGCTGGCTGGCTCTGAGCAGTTGTCTGCCCCTCGGGCTTGGACTTGTGCCAAGGGCGAATCCAGGAACGATGTCCTTCGTCTGCCTTCTCTTCTTTTGATTCCTTGGGTTCCGCGGGCGGGAAATCGCCACCGAATCGAAAAGCAATACCGCCCCCGGCGCGAACGCTGCTTTGGCTCGGACCTCCGGCGTTGTTCAGGTGGTTGGTATAGAAATAATCGAACGGACCGACCTGAACTCCGATGTGACGCGTGATCCAATAGTCGAAGCCGCCGCCTGCCGCTAAAGCTACGGAGGAGTCGGACACGGTGGGATTCGGTCCGGTTGGGTCGTCGCCAAGAAGACTGGCGCTGTCTCGACCAATCAGGGCGTGAACAAATGGGGTAAATTTCTTGCTGCGATCGCCGAGCGTGTAACGCGGGCCGACCATGTAGGAGAAGTCGGTGCAGTTGACTCCCGATGCGCTTCCGCAATTGCCGACGGTGTGCCCGGCGAAGTCGCCTTCGACGGATAGATGATGAAGGAGTGCGACGGAGGCAGAAAACTCCCATCCGTTCATGGTGAGCTGTTGCGAAGGCGTGGCATCGCTCAACGGCTGAGTAAAGCGGAAGTAGGAGTAGCCCCCGAAAAGATCGATTGCGGGAAGGTTCTGAGCGGCGCCGATGCATGGAAGAAACAGAGCGGCGAAAGCGAAAACGACGAGTTTTTTCATGTTCTCCGAGTGCTCCGCCTGGATGGGAGGATGAGTCCGATCGGGGCAGGCTTCTCCTGCTACAAGCTATACAAAGGATATACGGGCAAACGGTGATTATCAGTGCGGCGCGGAAAAAAGGCAAACCAAAGTCGAGTGTGCTCGCGCTCGCACCAACAAATTCCAAAAGCACGCAGTCTCTGTGATGCGCGCGATGGCCGGTTGCGATTTCTCAAGGTACAGATTTTTCGAACTCAAACAGCGTAAGGCAGACTGGATTTCAATTTTGTAAAGATTTGTAGTTAGAACATCACACACATCGCATCCATTTGTCACTGCAATGGCTGGAAAGCAGCTGTAATCTGCGATTGATCCCGCAGACCGGATCGTACAGGCGTCGCGGCTGCGGCCTCGAATCAAAAATTAAAAGAACGAAAGGAGATTCTCCCATGTTTGCACGTATCCTTGAGTTCGCTCCGGTGTTGGAGAAAAAAGATGAATTCATTCAAGTCGTCAGAAAAGAAGTCCTCCCCATTCTGCGTAAGCAGGGTGGCTTCCTGGAAATCCTTCCGCTGGTGCCCGAGAACAAGACAGAGAAAGTGGTGACCATCACGCTCTGGGCCGAGAAGAAGGACTTTGAGCGCTATGAGAGAGAGACCTACCCGCGCATCGAGCAAGTCCTGAAGCCCTATATCGTCACCCCAGTGGCGCATAGGGTCTACACGCTCGAGACCACACTGTGCGAGCACTTTGAAAAGATGCTGGTTGCATAGAGCGGCCGATTGAGAGGATCGGTAAGCGGCATGGCCGTTTCTCAGAGCGGGCCGGAGCGCACAGCCCCGGCCCGTTTGGTTTAGATTCCTTCCCGGCTTTGATTCATCCCTATAAAGTCATTCCCCGTAAAGTCATTGCCCAAACCCACCGATAGAGAATGCACTGCGGCAAATCACATCCGGTGACGCTGCGGCTATTTTTTATTTGGAGAAGAATTCATGTCCACACCGGCGATTTCCAGTACGTCAATTTTTCAGGAGCTGCAGAGTTTTTATCAGAGCCGCAGCGCCGACCTCAAGCAACTGGGCCGCGCGCTACAGAGCGGCGATCTGAACGGCGCACAGCAGGCATTTAATGCGCTGTCTGCGCTGGGGCAGAATGGGCCGTTTGCCAGTTCCGAACCTTTTTCAAAATCGAGTCGAGCGCAGGCGTTTGAGGCCATTGGTCAGGCGCTGCAATCGGGCGATTTGGCGGGGGCGGAGGCGGCGTTCGCGGCGCTGACTTCGCAGCAATCCTCGCAAGAATCGACTCCGGCGGCGGTGGTGAACGTGTCGGGTGCACAGCCAAGCGCGACGACTGCGACCGACAACACTTCTTCGATCTATCAACAACTCCAGGCCTTCCGGCAACAGAGGCAGAGCGATCTCGCGCAACTTGGACAGGCGCTGCAGTCGGGAGATCTGGCAGCGGCGCAGACCGCTTTCAATACGTTGACCGCCCTGGGACAAGCCGGCCCCAATCAAAATGGGCAGACGTTCGCACGGACGGACCGCAACCAGGACTTCCAGGCGATTGGTCAGGCGCTGCAATCGGGCGACCTGGCTGGAGCGCAGGCAGCATTCGCAGCGCTCACCAGCAGTTTTGGCGGGCAGAACCAGCAGGCGCAGAATGCAATCTCTGCTTACAATCCGGCGGTGACCGAGATCGTCATCAACTTTAATGCGGGGACTTCGGGGAATCCGAACACGAGCGGAGCCGCGGTGGGGGCGCCTTCGCCGACGATTTTGCCACCCGTCACCCAAAGTCAGACGGCTGGCGGCGCGGCCGTTGGCGCTCCAGAGGTGGTGATCAATCTTGGTGGTGGTGGGACGGGATCGAGCACGGCGAGTACGCCGGCGGCTGAGATTGTTATCAATCTTGGGCAGAGCAATACGGCGGGCTCTTCGTCAACTGGTGGATCGTTAGCTCGCGGAGAAGAAGTCACGATCGATCTCAGCGGGTTTTCTAGTGCGGAAGTCTCGATTGGCGCTCCGCAGGGACAAGGCAACACGAATGAACAGATCACGCTCAACCTTAACCAGCAAAGCAATTACGAATTGATTGTGAATTTGTTTAATGGAGCGGGCGGCCAGGGTCTGAACGGGAACGGCAGCGCGGTGAGCGTGCAGGCATAGGAAAAGCCGGGTGGTGATTTCAGCCGTCCCTCCGGGACTGCCACGGGCTTCCTCGATGTTGTCCCGGCGCTGAAGCGCCGGGCTATTTTCGGGGACGGCGATTCGTATTTTCGGCCGTCCCTGCCAGTCATGTTTAAGTCAGCTCCCTGGCTTCGCTCAGGGTTTCGCCTTTCGGCGACGCTCAGGGTAGGCTCTGAAGCTGTGGCCTTTCAAAACGCCGCCTCAAAATCCCCTTTTAAAGCGGTTCATGGTTTGATTTGATCAAAGGCTACCTCACAGTTAAGGCGCCAGGCGCTTGGCTGCGGCTTGTTCCCTCGCGGCATCTGTTTTTCTTCCCAGCTTTTCGTAGGCATCTTTCAAGAATAAGTGCGGCTCGGGCGCCTTCGGATCTAGCGCGGCGGCTTTTTTTAGCGGCTGCAACGCAGCGGTTGGCTTTCCTGTCAGTTGTAGAAGACGCCCCAGAAGCAGATTGGTGCGGTAGTCGTCCGCGTCGAATTCCAGGACCTGTCTGCATTGCGCGATTGCCTTTTCCATTTGACCAGTCTGCGCGTAGGCCATCTGGAGCATCTGGTGCGCTTCTTCCCAGTGGGGAACTCTGGCGACGACGATTTCTAATTCGGGGATGGCTCCGGAGAGGTCGTTCGTGTCGAGCAAGGACTCGGCCAGTTGGAAATGTGGAAGTGTCATGTCGGGGCGAAGCTCGACGGCTTTGCGCAGGACGGGCACGGCTTGGGGATATTGCTTGAGCGCGACCAGACATTCTCCGAGTTGAGCGTAGGCCAGGGGCGTGTCGGGCTCTTTGGCAATCAATTCTTGCAGGAGAGGAACGGCTTCGGCATAGCGTTTGGCGTCGATCAGCAAGTAGGTGCGATGGATCCGGTTGGCGATCGCGATCTTGTCTTTTGGGTCCGCTCCCAGGTCTTTGGCTCCGGGTCTTGATGCGCTGTTGCTGCTGGCGACGTAGCCGAGAGCAGCGAGTTTCTGCTGGGCTTCGGGGTCGACCGCGGAGTTGGGCGCGTCACGATTGCTGCTGGTTTTTAGGCGGAACGCATCGAGCTGTGCGGCGAGCGTCGTGGTCACTGCGGACGATGTTGTAGAGAGATCGTGCTCGGCCTTCGGGTCCACTGACTGGTCGTAGAGTTCCTGCCGCGGCGCTTTCACGTAGAGATACTTTCCGGTGCGGAGCGATCGCAGCGAGGCCCATCCGTAGGTGCGCTGGCCGTAGTCAGACTCGGCATAGGAGGAGCGATCGGGCGCGGCTTCTGGCGGGCTTGAGGTTATCTGGGCGAGGAGGGATTCACCTTGCACGGCGCTCGGGACGGCGATTCCCGCGGCTTGAAGGATGGTCGGCAGCACGTCTACGAGGCCGACGCGAGTCTCGATGCGTTTTCCGGCGGAACCTTTTGCCTGTCCTTGCGAAAGCTTTGGTAAATCGACCTCAGGCAATTTGATCAGCAGCGGAACGTGAATGGTTTCGTCGTAGAGAAAGAATCCGTGGGTGTCTTCGCCGTGTTCTCCGAGAGCTTCGCCGTGATCGGCCATGACCGCGATCACGGCTCCGTCGTAGAGGCTGCGCGCGCGCAGTTCGGTTAGGAATTTGCCGACTACGGAATCGGCGTAAGCAATTTCTCCGTCGTAGGGCGCGACGGCGTATTTGGTCTTGAAAGGTTCGGGGGAATCGTAAGGATCGTGGGCATCGTACAAATGGACCCAGATGAAGAATGGGCTTTTCGAATGATCGTTGAGACTTAGCCAGGCCAGAGCGTGCGCGACCACTTCTGCGCCGCGGCGCTCGGTTGAACTGTAGCGGTCTTCTCCGGGACGAGGCTGGTGAAATCCGGCGTCGTAGGTGTCGAAACCGCGATCGAAACCTCGGGCGAATCCGGCACTCGGATCGAGAATCATGGCGCCGACAAAGGCGGCGGTGTGATATCCGTGGTCGCGCAGAATCGCGGGGGCATAGGGCAAGTCTGAGGCGAGCGGAACTTGAAAATCGTTGACGTGATGAAACTGCGGATAGGTTCCGGTGAGGATGGTGGCGTGTGAGGGAGCGGTGAGCGGAACCTGGGAGTAGGCACGCGTAAAAATAGCGGAGCCAGTGGCCAGAGCGTCGAGATTCGGAGTGAGTCCTAACTTCGATCCGAGGAATCCCATGCGGTCGGCGCGAGTGGTATCGAGGGTGATGAGGATGATGTTGGGCGGAGTTGGAGTTTGTGTTGGCGCGGACGTGGGCGTGGGAACAGGCGTCTCGGCGAACGAAGTTGCGGCGCAGCAGAGGGCGCAGATTATGAAACGAATCTGGGAGATGACACTCACTGGTCGTCACTTCCTCCGAGGAGTTTGGCTTGGGCGCGCTCGCGCTCGGCGTCGGCCTTGCGTCCTAACTTTTCGTAGGCATCGGCGAGCAGCATGTGGGGCGCGGGCGAATCGGGTTGCACCTCGGACGCCTTGTTTAAGCGGGGTAGAGCGCCTTCAGCGTCGCCGGTTTCGAGCAGAATTCTGCCGAGAAGCAAATTGGTCTGGGGGTGATTGGGATCGAACTGGAGGACGGCCTCGCATTGTTTGATCGCGTCGGGGGGACGGTTCATCTGCATGTAGGCGGTGGCCAGCATCAGGCGGGCGCGCTCCCAGTTGGGAATCTTGGTGACGACGATTTCGAGTTGTGTCGCCGCACCGGCCACGTCTTGCGTGGCGAGCAGCGACGATGCTAACTGGAAACGCGAGATGGCCAAGTCGGGATGCGATTCGACAATGTTGCGCAGAATCGGAACCGCCTTTTCGAAGTCCCGCGTCATGATCAGGCACTTACCAAGTTGAATTAAAGGGAGGGATGCGTCGGGCTCTTTGGGAATCAACTGCTGCCACACGGGGATCGCTTCGTGACAGCGGTTATCCTCCATGAAAAAGTTGGCTTGATTGGTGAGGTTGGCGATCTGGATTTCGTCTTTGGGATCGGCACCCGCGTCTTTGGCGGCAGCGCTTGAGCCATTGGCGCCGGAGGCCATGTAGCCGAGGCCGGCCAGTTTCTGCTGCGCTTCGGGATCGATGGCTGCCTTCGGGGCTTCTTCGGCGCTGCTGGTCTTTCTACGGAAAGTATCCAGTTGTTCGGCCAGCGTGGTGGTCACGGCCGTCGAAGAAGTGGATAGATCGTGCGCGGACTTCGGATCGATTGTCTGGTCGTAGAGTTCGCGACGAGGGGCATCGATGTAGAGATATTTCCCGGTGCGCAGGGCGCGCAGCGGACTCCAGCCATAGGCGCGGTGAGGATAATCGCTCTCGGCATAGGCGGGGTGATCGGCGGGGGAGGCGGCGTTTTTTGCAATCATTGCTGGAAGGACGGATTGTCCCTGGACGGTTGGTGGAATGGGAAGGCCAGCCGCGTCGAGGATGGTTGGGAGGACATCGACCAATCCGACGCGCTGTTGGATTTGTTTGGCTGCGGTGATCGCGCCGGGGCGCTTGATCAGCAGAGGAACATGAATCGTCTCGTCGTAGAGAAAAATGCCGTGGGTATCTTCGCCATGCTCTCCGAGGGCTTCGCCGTGGTCGGCCATGACGGCGATGATGGCGTTGTCGTAGAGTCCGCGGGCGCGCAGTTGGCGGAGGAACTTCCCTACCGTGGAATCCACGTACGCGACCTCGCCGTTGTAGAGAGCATGGGCGTACCGGGTTTTATAGGGCTCGGGAGGGTCGTAGGGATGGTGGGCATCGTAAAGATGGACCCAGATAAACAATGGTCCCTTGGGATGGGCGGTGAGCCAGGCAAGCGCGTGGGCGGTGACATCGGCGCCTCGGCGCTCGGTGGTGGAGTAGCGATCTTCGCCGGAATGGCGCGCCCGGAAACCGGCATCGTACGTATCGAATCCGCGATCGAAGCCGGGTGCGAATTTTGCGGATGGATCGAGGATGATTGCGCCGATGAAGGCGGCGGTGTGATATCCGCGAGCGCGAAAAATCTCTGGCGCATAGGGCAGATCGGGAGACAACGGCACTTGAAAATCGTTGACCTGATTAAACTGCGGATAGGTTCCGGTGAGAATCGTGGCGTGAGAAGGCGCGGTCAATGGAACCTGGGAGTAGGCGCGAGTGAAAACCGAGGACTGGCGGGCGAACGCGTCGAGGTTCGGGGTCAGACCGAGTTTCGATCCGAGGAATCCCATGCGATCGGCGCGCACGGTGTCGAGTGTAATAAGGATGACGTTGGGCGCTGGTGGCGCGGCCATTGCGAAGGGGACCGCGAAAGTGGTCAACGAGAGAACGCAGAGCAGCTTGCGAATGAATGCCAGTCTAGATGTCACTTTAGTGGTCACTTTGGGCCACCTGACGACAGTCGTTCGGCTTCCGCTTGTTCCCTGGCAGCTTCCGCGTTTTGTCCTAGCTGGGTGTAGGCGTCTTTCAGAAACAAGTGCGGCTCGCGGGCGCTCGGTTGAAGCAACGCTGCTTTTTTCAGAGCGGGCAATGCTGCGGCTGCGTCTCCCGAGAGCACTAGAACGCGTCCCAAGAACAGGTTCGCTCGATAGTGTTCGGGGGAGAAGGCAAGAACTTTCTTGCACTCCTGGATTGCTTCGGGCATGCGATTGATTCGGACGTAGGAGGTCGCCAGCAGGAGGTAGCCGCGCTCCCACCGCGGACGGTTGGCGACGACTATCTCGAGTTGGGGCACAGCCCCCTGAAAATCTTCTGTGCGGAACAACGCCATCGCCAGCTGAAAATGAGCCTCCACGGAATTTGGACTCAACTCAACCAGCTTACTGAGGATGGGTACGGCTTTGTCGAACTCACCGAGCTGGACGAGGCATAATCCGAGCTTGGTATAGAGAAGCGCCATGGCGGGCTCTTTGACGATCAACTGCTGGAGCAGTGGGATGGCGTCATCGAAGTTCCCTGCCTCGGCCAGGAAATTTGCGCGATGGATCAGGTTGGCGATTTCGATTTTGTCTTTCGGGTCGGCACCTTGATATTGACCTTGAACGCCCAGCTTGGGGTTGCTATTGGTCGCGACATAGCCGAGTGCGGCTAACTTGTCTTGTGCCTCCGGATCGACGAGCAGTTTGGGGAGCTCTCTGGTGCTGCTGGTTTTTTGCAGGAACGAATCGAGCTGCGCCGACAGCGTGCTTGTGACCGCGGCTGACGTGGGCGAAAGATTGTGCGTTTCAGCGGGATCGGCTGCTTGGTCGTAGAGCTCGCGGCGCGGTGCTTCGACGTAAAGGTACTTACCAGTCCGGAGAGCGCGCAGAGAACTCCATCCGTAAGCGCGATGTCCGTATTCACTCTCGGCGTACATGGGACGATCAGATGTTTGCTGAGATGCGGCAGCACTGGCTGATGACGACGGATTCGCCTTCATTATAGTCGTCATCATTGTGAACAGCGACTCGCCTTGCACTTCTTTGGGAATGTCGAGTCCGGCAGTCTGCAAAATTGTCGGCAAGACGTCGACCAGGCCGACGTGAATGTCGATTCGTTTGACGGACGCTGGTTTCACCACCGCGTCTTTCGGGGTCGGCGCGCTGGGGAGCTTGATCAGCAGGGGTACGCGGATGGTTTCGTCGTAGAGAAAAAATCCGTGGAAATCCTCGCCGTGATCGCCGAGCGCTTCGCCGTGATCGGCCATGACTGCAATGATCGCGCTGTCGTAGAGTCCACGAGAGCGCAGTTCGCCGAGAAATTTTCCGACTTGCGCGTCGACGTATGCGATCTCGCCATCGTAAGGCGCGGAAGCATATTTGGTCTTATAAGGTTCGGGAGGATCGTAGGGATCATGGGCATCGTAGAGGTGCAGCCACATAAAGGATGGGCCACGCTGGTGATCCTCGAGCCAAGCCACGGCGTGCGCGATGACTTCGCTGCCACGGCGCTCGGTCGAACTATAACGATCTTCTCCCGGCTGCGCCTGATGAAAACCGGCGTCGTAGGTATCGAAGCCGCGATCGAAACCGAGCGCCAGGCCGACTCCGGGGTCGAGAACCATGGAACCGATGAACGCTGCGGTGCTATACCCGTGGCCGCGCAGAATCTCTGGGGCGTAGGGGAGACTCTCGGCCAGCGGCGTTTGAAAATCCTTGACCTGATGAAACTGCGGGTAGGTTCCGGTGAGGATGGTGGCGTGCGAGGGCGCGGTCAGCGGAACCTGAGCATAGGCGTGGGTGAAGACGACCGATTGCTCGGCGAGGGCGTCTAGGTTGGGCGTGAGCGCGCGCTTGGAACCGAGAAAACCCATGCGGTCGGCGCGAAACGTGTCTAAGGTGATGAGGATAATATTGGGCAAGGCGGGCGGTGCGGCCAGGGCGCTCGCCGCAAGACAGACGAGCAACAACGAGAAGATGGCGAAGAGCTCGCGAGAAACACCCACCACGAAGGCACAGAGGCACGGAGAAAGACTTCCTCATAAACTGGGCGGTCACTTCTTCGATCACTTCGGCGAACTTGTTCCTGAAGAATTGGCCGCCGGAGGAGGCGCTGGCTTCTTATGAGCTGTCGACTTGTGCTTCTTCGTCGAAGATGTTTGGGGCAGACCTCCGCAATTCTTGGGGTGGATGAAGAGCGTCGGATCCTGGGGACCGACAAACACATTCTTGTAGCGAACGACGGAATGGCGTCCGTCGGCGCGAACATAGTCGATCTTGATGGGGAAGCCATGGAGGTCTTCCGCCTGCCAGATTCGGATTTGGAGCGGCTTCGGGGAGTCGGGCGAGGTTACGGTGATGTCCTCGACCTTAACCGAGTGCCCATCCAGCATCTCTGTTCCGACCGGCACGCGTTTCACACGGGACCCAGGCTTCATGACAGCGAATGGAGAAGCCCGAAAAAATGGGTGGGTGTCGTGCATGCAGGGGCCGGCCGAGACTCCATACGTGTCGTGCGTTTTGAGATCGGTGATCAGATAGCCGTGCCCCTCGAGGCCCTCCATTCTCATGAGGTTGCCGGAACGGTACACGTAGGACTCGACTTCGCCATCGCCGACTTCCATGATGCTTCCTACCATGATTGCGGAGAATTCGGTAATAGCATCCAGCGGGAATTCGCTATTGACGACAGGCGTTGCCGAGGTCTTTCCAGTTTTCGCCACCTGTGTTTCGTTGGATTCTGCGCCTGGCACCTGCTCTGTCGGCACCTGCGCGAGGAGCGCTGCGGTCAGGCAACCTATCAACAGGACAAATCCGATCAGCCGAGGCATGGTTTATTTTCTCCCCACAAGAAAGTCAGACGATCTTTACCCGGACGATCTTCAACCGGACGATTCTCAACCTTACAGAAAAAAGGCCACGCCGTAAATCGACGTGGCCTTTTGGGAACAACTTGGGTTAAGGCTACTTCTTGGCGATCTTGGCTTTTGCCTGGGTCGCCGAGCCAAACGAGGTTTTCTTGGTGCCGGTCTGAGGAGAGCCCAGGGTGGTGGTCAGATATCCCCAGTTGCCGAGGTAGTCGCCGCCGCCGCCGCAGGTGAAGTAGAACGACCAGCCGAATGTCGAAGCCGGTTTGCGCTTCGTGACCCAGTCGATCTGGCAGCCGCTGTAGTACTGGTATTGGGCGTCGAAGGTGTTGTCAGCCAAAGCAATGACCGCGCCGGAAACCGGAGCTGTCGTCGGCCGTGGAATGGTGGTGGTAAAGCCAACCGTTGCGCCATCGGAGAGCGCACCGCAGACCGCCGTCAGATTGTGTGTACCAGCCGCGTACGGCGTGGTGACGTTGACCACTTCATAGTCGCAGTACTGTGTGGAACCGTCATAGCTCTCAAACCCGAGGCTAAAAGTGCCCGCGAAAGCTGAGCTACAGGCAAGAACGAGAAGTGTGACTACCGCTAGGCTTTTCAGTTTCAAAGGTATTTCCTCCTGGAAGTGTTGTTCAAAGTTTTGCAGGTTTCACGTCTCGAGCTCAGTGCATCTCTACAGGGAGAAGCTAATGTGGCCCGCATCGACCACGGAAGCTTAGCGCATCTGTGAATCATGTCAAGTCAATAATCGGCTGCGGGGCGGGAAAAAAAGAAACTAGACAAAAACTTTGCGCTCTTGCCGCAAAACATCGGCATCGGGAGAACGCGGATTTCGCGTATCGAACACTTCGGCGCGAAAGACCGCGCCCGCGGCCAACTTTGGAAGAACGTATCCAAGCACTTTGCTTTTCTTCACCACGGAGACGCGGAGAAAACCTTGAACCTGTAAAAAATTATTTCACTTCTATTTTCTCGGCCACCTGGCCCATCTTTTCGAAGGGAGTGCATTTGTCGGGTGGGATGAACAGAGTTTTGTCGGGCGCGCCCAGGACGATATCGCGATAAACAGCGGTGATTTTCTGATCGCCGATGTGAGATTCGATTCTTACCGGAACGCCCTTGAGATCTTCCGCTTCCCACACCTTCAACTCGACAGTCTTGCCATCGTTTCTGGTGACGACGACATTTTCCACCTTGCAGCTGTGGCCTTCGACTACCTCTTTTCCTGCCGGCGTCCGGCTTACCTTGGTGCCGTTGAGTAACTCGAGGGGACTGGGCATCATTTTTGCCTGGTCGGGCTTCATCGAGACGCACTGATGGCTGCCGTCAGGGTAGGTCGTGAGGTTGTAGGTCTTGCTGGTGGAAGGAACGTAGAGCGTGGACCACGCTGCTGTCCTCTCCACCCGCGTGCTCGAACCAGAGCGGTAGATTTTCATGGGGCGGTCGAACGTTGCCATTTGAATGACCTCGGTTGCCGTGAGATCGGGGAAACTCCAGGAAACGATCTCAGTTTGCGCGCCCACGAAACTGGAAGCTCCTAGAATTATGATTGCAGGAAATATGATTCCGACTGCGATTCTGCCGATGAGTTTAGACGGTGTCATTAAACCCTCTCCTGATTAGCTTTGTTGATTGACGTCTTTAAAGATAAAGAATTGACGTTTAAAGATAAAGGATGGAGGCTCCACGGAACACAAACAATCATCACAAGCTTCTAAAAAAGAGGCCCTGGATTGCAGGGCCTCTTCGTAGCCCGCCGTTCGAACTGAACAGCGGATCGGTTAGCTTACTTGCCGAGCAATCCGCGTGGAGTTCCGACGCCAGTGCACTCGTCGTAAGACTTGAGAGCGCTCGCGCCGTTGGAGCCGGTGGTGACGTCGTAGAAGTTCGTCTTGTAAGCCAGGGCTGTGGGCAGCTGCGAATAGATCAGGCCATTCTCTTCGGCGTTGAAGAAGCCGCTGCTGATTGGGATTTGGGAGCCGTAGAAAACGGATCCCATGTGGTTGCCGGAGCGGTTGATGATGCTGGCGAGCGACGGAGACGAAACACTGGTGCCTCCGACGGAGTACCAGCCGCCGTTGTAGCCGGAGTAGACATAGACCCCGCTTGCCGGATCGGCGTTGAACGAGAGGTCAGGAGTGACGCGGTTGGCCTGGCCGAACAACGGGAACTGGTAGTTAGCCCAGGGTCCCATGTTGCCGCCGGTGAAGCCGGTGACATAGGTCTCCTGCGAACTCTGGCCACCACCGGAACCGGCCCAGCAGCCCTCTTTGCTGAAATGCAGGTTGGTGGCGAGGCGATAGACGGAGGTGCCTCCGGCGGAAACGATCCACGGATTCGAACTGGGATAACCAACTCCGAAGCCATTATCACCAGCCGAGGCGAAAGCCACGATCGGAGTCTTGTAGCCGGTGGCGAAGTTGTAGTCGAAGTCGGCGAAGAACGCGTCGTCTCCGGTCTGTCCCGAGAACTCGCCGCCGAGCCAGCTGTTGGTAACCTGGCCGCCTGCGGGATAGTTAGTCACGATGTAGTTGAATGCGACCTGTTCGGCGTAGAAGAGATCGGTAAACGAGTTGGAGCAAGCTTCGACGAGAATGATGGCCGCGTTCGGAGCAAAGACGTGCGCCCACTCGATGTCCAATGACTCTTCGAGGGCCCAGCCAGCATTCGGCGGTGGCGTGGTGCACGATCCGTTGCCATTGGCGTAGACCTTGGTGAAGTTCGTAGCCGCCAGAGGCCATTGGGCGTTGAAGGTGGCCACGTCGCTAGCCGCGTTCGGGTTATCGAAAGCGTCCACAATCGCGATGGCGCCGTAACCGGCCGCGCTCGGACCGCCGCCGTGGACGTTCGGTACGCAACCCGGAGTGACAGGCTTCTTCACGTAGAGGCAGCCCATCGAATTGGGAGTCTCCAGTGTCTGGGTCAGAGTTACCTCTGGACCGGCCGTAAGCATCGGCGTTGGCGTGGACATGATGGTTGGGTTGATGCCGTCGGCGCTGTGCAGAACATAGGTAGTATGTGCGTAAAGAGCGCGTTGTTCCTTGCCGCTTTGCGGCACGATAACTTTCCCGGCTTGCTCCGTACGAGGAGCGACGAGTTGTTCCGCGCCACCATTGCCAGCACGCCCTTCTTGCGCGACTGCTCCTGCGGCGAGAAGTGCGACTGCCCCCACTGCGAGAACCTTGGAACTGATAGCAAATTTCATAGACTCTCCATGAATTTTCTTTGTGACGTGTTTGTTTTGAGTTTTGGACGTAGCCCGCCTCAAGCTTCTGCGAGCTGTTTGTGCCAGGCAGTTCCCCTGGGTTCTTCGTGTTCTTCGGAGGCGATGGATTGCCACCGTTCCAGCACTGCTTTTATTGAGAACCGAATCCGAGGTACGGATTCGCAGGGAAGGTGTGGTAGAAAAACCCACGCTCAGTTGCACACATTATGTCTGGTTCTCGATCAGAGTCAAGACAAATCGTATTTGAGTTATAAGTTTCTAGTTGTCGTTGTTACTATTTAAACTGGTAATGACTTACTACCTAAGATAGTTGATGTACTAGCACAAATAGTATTTCACTGCGACTTTGTACTACCGTTACTAATAGTTTCATTAATTAGTCCAGCGGAAAGCGAGGGCAGCGCAAGACTGCGCACATCCAGGGTACATTTTTTCCCTAGATGCTCTTGGCGCTGCGCAGTGCGGGGGAGATTTCGCGAATCGTTGCGGCGGTTGCGGGATATAGAGCGGAGAGATTTGCAGCGGAGAGAAGAATGTGGTGAAGAAAAGAGACCGGCCACGCAATTCAACATTCGCGTGGCCGGCACTCAAGGCGGGAACTGTGGTCGTCTTATTGTGGGCTGGCTGGCGGCACGATGCCGTTCATGCGCAAATACTCGACCATCTGGCCGTAATGATCGTTGCAGTGGCCGACGATGAGAACGGCCATGGCTAGACGCGTGGTTGTGCCCATGCCAAACGGATTCTTGATCGGGGCGGTGACGTTCTTCTCGTTGATAGTATCGACGGCCTTCAACACGTACTCAAACGAGTCGAGGAGGTATTTGTGGATCTCGTCTTTGGACTTCACCGACGCGGGGCCCTCCTCTGCTTCCCCTGCTTCGACTGGCGACTTCTCTCCCAGAATCGCGGAGGCATAAATAAAATTAGTGGTTGCGAGGTGTTTCAATTGCCGGTCAAAAGTGCGGACTCCCTTAAACTCGCCATTGGAGGGCGCGAACCCGTATTTCTCTTCGGGCATGGCGATGGCCACGGGCATGATGATGCGCCGCAAGTGCAAGATCGACCCGGTCAGCACCTCGTTGATTTCGACCTCTTTGCTTGCTTCTTTTGATGCCTCTTTCCTGTCTTTATCTTTATCTCTGTCTTTGTCCTTGTCTTTATCCTGTGCGAGCCCATAGGAACCGAAGACAACGCAGAGGAGTACGACCAAAACCTGCCACATCTTGCTCATGGATTTCCCCTCGGAAAAATTAGTTTCGATTGGTGCGGCGCGATCGTTACTGAATCAAAAAGTTTAATCGCTGTTGGTGTGACCTGCAAGCGTTTGGACCACTTTCGGCTTGAGATTCGCGGCTGAGAAAAAAGGGGCCTGCTCGGAAGCAGGCCCCAGCTGTTTTTGTACCGGACGACTCCTAGTACACGACTTTGGCGACTTTCGTCGACCAGAAGTTCGCGCTCGGAATGGATTCGTTCGAGATCCAGAAGGTCGGCGTGGCAGCCGAGAAATCGTACGTGGTTTGTGAATAGTCTCCCCAACGGCTGGTCCCAACGCCGGTGTAGCACGATGGGCTGATGTAAAGCCTGGTGGAGCGATTGTTTCCGCCGATGACGGCTGTCTTGTTGTCAGCGAAATACATCGACGCCTCGATTCCGTTGCTCGGGTCCGTATCCGACCAGTTCACAGCGATCCGGCCAGCGGTATCGGTACCGATTGAGGGGTTGAAGTCGTAGGTAGTGACGCCGTATCCGTAGTAATCGGCCTAGGTCGATACAGTTGGGGCGAATGAAAGCAGGCCGCTGATTACGTAGTAGCGAGGTGTCGCCACGCCAAAATCAGCGGTGGTGTTGGTCTGGTAATAGAGGTCACCCGCCTGGATTCCAGCGTTCTGGAAACGGCCGTCCAAGCTATCGAGATTGGCTCCTGCCGGTGCGCAAGCGGCTGGCTGCGGAACCGCCGGAGGGGTCGACCACGTGCTTACCCCACCGACGGTGTACGGTCCGTAAAGGGCCGTATCGTTCGGGTTTGCAGGAAAGTCCATCGCGTACATGTGGATACTCGGGGCATTGGCGGATGCGAGCCAGAGCATAACCATTCTGATCGGAATCCAACTGGTGGGCTGTCGCCAGAGTAGCGTCCAGACCCTTAAATACCGGCACGCTCCAACCGAAACCGTTGTAGATGTGAGCTTTCGAGAGCGCGAATGTATATGCGCCGAGGAAGGAGCTCGATCCGAAAATGTTCGCCGTGACAATGACCGCATCCTGCGAGATACCGATCATTGGGAAGTCAAAGAAACTTCCTGTGCCGGTGAAGCCGTTGGTGTTGGTGAAGTAGACCCACCATTTACCAGTGGGGCTGCTGGTCTGGGAAACGGCGACGCCGAAATACTGTACCGTGGTGCTTTCGGCAAACGCGTCGGCAGTTATGATCCAGCGCTGATATTCCTCGTCGAACTGCACGCGGGGGTCAAACATCGACTCGGTGGAGTAACCGAAGAATCCATTGAGAGAGTTGAGTTTCAGAAGCGATCCTGACTTGCTGTGGATCTCGACCATATCGTTGCTGACGGAAACCCAATTGGCTTTGCTAACCGAGCCGGCAACATCCGGCGGGGTCCAGCAGCCACTGGAGCCGTCGCACTCAGTCGCGCCGGTGAAGACCAGAGTCGTTTGTGGAGAGTTAGGCGCAAAAACGCCGCTGTTCGGTTTTGGCGTTTTCGGAGCCAGAGCGGCCTGCTGCTTCAAGCGGGCATAGAGGTCGGCATCCATCGTCGGACGAGGAGCCGGCTCTTCCTTCTCTTCATGCGAGACGGCCATGGTAGCGTCGAACGCGTCCATCTGTTCCGGAGTGCGCTCGTAAGCCGCGCCCACGGTGATGTGCGCGATCGGCATAATTCTCTTGCTCTCATCTGGAACAGCTCTCTTGCTCGAACTCTGGGCTGAAACCATGGTTGCAGCGCAGGCGAGCACCACTACGAATGCGAATTGCTTAGTCATTTACCCTCCCAAACCTGGTGTTCTCTTGTTGAATTAACTCCGCGCAGCGCGGAGGTCGTGGCTCTTGCAGGACACGGACCTTGCGGTTGTCATGTATCGGAACCTGCTCAATGATTTAGCGAGCCGATTCTTTCCACACGATTCCCTGTGTCCACGAACATGACTTCGGCGGTGCAAAACTTTCTACCGAATATTGCTTTGTACTTTTGAGTTACAAACCCGAGACTACGGGTCCGTTGGGGAAGGGTGGTAGTACTACCCACGCTAGTTGCGTACATTATGGCTGGTTCGGTCTGAGAGTCAAGAGAAATCGCACATCGACTTTCGATTTTTCTGCAAGGAGTAAGCAGTGCAGAACAAGTGCAAAGTTTTTCAGAGCTGGCGGGGGACGCATTGTTTCCGCGTCGGTCGTGGACGCGTGAGGTCGTTTACGTGTCAGCCAGCCGTGCCCTTTCAAAGCGGTTGGCTCGACTTAATCAGCCGTTCCTTAGAAAGTGATTCGGACTCCGAACTCGACCTGGCGGGGAGCACCGTAGGAATAGGTGCCGGAACCGGGCAAGACGCGATCTTGACGCGAGGAGCAGAAGGCAGGTGAGTTTCCGCAGAAGCCGCCGGAGCTGGCGTTGTTGAGCGAACTGCCGGGCGCGCCGTTGAGGATGCCGCTTAGCTGGTTGCCGGGGCCTCCAAAGTTGGCGAAGTTGAAAGCGTTGAAGAGGGACACGTTGGGTTCGATGGTCGTCCGCTCGCCGAGGTGAAAGGGCCAGAACAGGCGCAGGTCAACCGTTTTGAGCCAAGTGGCTTCGGCGGAACGGCCGGCCAAGGATTGACAGTTGGCTCTGATGGGGACGTTGGCACAAACGTAGGGCGAATAGGCACCGAGCTGTACGAGTTGGCTCGACTGGAATAATCGGCTTCCGTTTCCACTGTCTGACAGGGCCTGACCGGCGGGAGTGAGCTTGCCGGCGAAGGTGCCGTTGTAAAAGACAATCTGTTGCGACAACTTGCTGGTCGAGTATCTGCCGGTTGTTCCGATGAATGGTATGAGGTCGCCAACCTTGCCGTCTCCAGTGATATCGCTGCGGAAGATTTCTCCCGGAACGCCGCCGCCGTCCTGCTGCGGGACATAGGCGCTCAAGGGGAGCGGCGATGCGAGGTGGGCGATCATCGAAAGCCGCAGGCGGTGCGGCATTTGGAACGTGGGAGTCAAGGTGAATTGATGGGTGCGGTCGAGACCGGAATCACCCCACTTGCCGCGATGCGGGCGGTTGTAATCCTCGGCGACGTTCATCAGAGAATAATCTCCGCCGCTGCCGTCGGGTTCGGCGATGTTGGTGCGATAGCGCGACCAGGAGTAGGAAATCACCATGTCGGTACGCTCCACGCGTTTGCCCGGAGTTGACACGCTGGTTTTGTACTGCATCTGGAGCGCTTGATACTCGGAGCGTCCGCTCGGGAAATACATGATGTTCGAGCCGACGTTGGGATTGATGCCGCCGAAGGAGGCCTGCGGCAGCCGCCCATTTGTGGTTGTCCCCAACACGGAGCAAGGGAAAGGTCCGCAGTAAGCGTTGGATGAATCCAAACCGTGACGCGCGAAGTCGGTGATGCTGGCGTTCGGTACAGCGGCCAGATAACAATTGACGGCAGCCTGCGAACTGGCGCCAGCGGACGATGCGTGACCACATCCGGCAGATGCAGTGATTGGCATCAAGCGTCGCGTTGATCGCGTTGAGTTCGGCCTGGTAGGTATTTTGCGTTTGGTCGGGATTGGAGCCGTCGGTCAGGAAGCCTGAATCGCCGACGTGATTGGTGTCGATGCCGAGCGGGAACTGGGTGCCGATCTGGCGCAGATAGTCGATGATGAATGTGGAGCGCTCACCGATTTGATGCTCGAACCCGAGGTCCATGTGGAGCACACGCGGGGTTCTGAAGCCGGGCGCGAGCAGGCCGCCAAAATTCGCGACGCTGTTGGCGAGCGAGTATACGTTCGGGCCGCCCGTGACTCCGGATTGAGCGGTTACGAATGCGGACTGCAAATCCTGAATGGCCTGCGCCACAGCGACCGGCCCCTGGGTTCCGGTCAAAGTAGCGCCGATGGGCTGACCGCAGATCTGGGTTGCGATATCCAAGCCGTCGCTCTCGCTGACAACGCCTTGAGACGGATTCGACGCCGCATTCGGAAACAGGACGGACCCGGTCGGACAGAGCGTGAGGCTGCGGTTGTATTGGCCGTTGGAGAGGCGATTGATGCGATCCTGATAAGTATTCTGAAGGAGGAAATTGTCGTAGAACAATCCGGCGCTGGCGCGCAGCACGGTTTTGCCACTGCGGCCGGGATCCCACGCGAGGCCCAACTGTGGAGCGAAATTGAAATTCGGCTGGCTGATGCGTTGCCCGAGGGATTGGTGGGTCTGTAGCGGAGCGACCGCGTTCGGGATCAGTCCGAATTGATCGAGAATCAAACCGGTGGTGCAGGGCGGTGTTTGCACGATCGAAGTGTTGATGGCGGAGCAGGGCGTGGCGGATAAATCGCTGTCGGTGCGTCCGGTGTCGCGGACATAGTTCAGTCCAAAGCTCAGGTTGAGGTTGGGGAAGATATTAAAGGTGTCGCCAACGTAACCTTCGAGACGGGTGTCGGCGTGTCCGCCGCCGGAACGGTTGAAAGCGGAGTTCTCACTGAAATTCCCGAGGCCGTTGAAAATCGTGACCGTGCCGACGGGATAGTTCAACGGATTATCGGCTGCGCCGCGCGGATCGCCCGCAAGCAGCGGCAACAGGTTCGGATTGCCGTTGATGGCCGAGATGGTGTCGAGGCCGTCGGAAGTGGTGACCGACGCAAAGTTGCTGGGCGCAAGGTAATCGCCCTGGGAGATGCGATGAACGGCTCCGCCGAAGCGGATGGAATGTTTCACCCTATAAATGGTGCTGCTGTCGTAATGCGCGAAAAGATCGCGCTGCACGGTTTGGCGCGGACCCGCCACACTCGGCCCGAGTGAAAACGCACCGAACTGTATGTTGAAGGGCGCACTGGGCAGAATCGTTGAATCACCCAAGGCGGGATTGATGGCGTTCACCAGCTTTTGATAACCGAAGCGGGCGCTATTTTGAAATCGTCCGCGGCTCCAATCGAGGCCGAAGACGGCAGCGGGAACGTTGATCTGGTTGCGGAAATCGGACATGCTGCCCGACGGGCCGATCTGGTTGGCATTGTCGTAGCTGAGGCGGACGAATCCCTTCATCTCGTCGCTGAAATCGTAGTCAAACCTGGCGCTGAGAGTGTTCGTGCGGAAGTAGGCGCTCTCGAGGGCGGTGGTGTTGAATCCGAGCGTCGTCGGCAAGACAACGTCGGCGGTGTTGATGGGGAAGACGCCGTCCTGCTTGGTGCGTTCGCCACCGATGAATAAGAAGGCCTTGTCTTTGATGACTGCGCCGCCAGCGCCGAATCCATATTGCTGGCGGCTGTAACTGGGGCTGCCGGAGGGAAATCCGGCGATACCGATGGGCCGGTCGCGGAAATATCCGAAGAGACTGCCGTGCCAATCGTCTCCGCCGGAACGCGTTGTCAGGCGGACGGCGCCGGCTGCGTTCAAGGATTGAAACACATTGGGTGTGGCGCGAGTGACCACGACTTCGCGGACTGCCTCGGAGGGCAAAGTGAAGGTTGAGGCGCCCTTGGTCTCGTCCATGACTTCAACTTCATCATAGTCGTAATGAGTGGTGCGTCCGAGGAGAGAGTCGATCGATAGCGTTTGCGATCCACTTTTGCCGGGATCGAGCACGCGGCCATCGACGGCCTGGACTCCGGGCTCAAGCGCGCCGGCACTCAAGGAATTGCGGCCATTGATCGCCAAATGGTCGGGAGCTTCGCCCGAGAACTGGCTCTCGAGCGTCAGGGGGCCGGGATTAATCCAGTCGAGCTTGAAGTCGGCGGTCGCGGCCACGCCTGCGGTCACCGTCACGTTGGTCTCGACGGGCTGCATGTCGCGGCCTTCGACGCGGACCCGGTAGACACCCGGCGGCAAGGTTTCGGTGACGTAGGCGCCGTCTTTGCCGGAGCGAGTCACGCCTCTGGTATCGGTGACCGATGAGCTATAGAAAACGCGCGCTGACTCGACGGGAGCGCCCACGTCGTCGCGCAGGGTGCCTTGAATGGTGCCGCTGGTCGGATTTTCCGAAAGCGTGTCCTGCGCCTGCAGGGACAGCGGCAGGGCAGCCAGAATGGCGAGCGCTAATAAAATGGAGCTAGTGGACAGAGAACGACGAACCTGTAAGCCGGAGCAATCAAACAAAATGCCACTCTCCTGGGGCAGAACCTCGATAGAACCTTCTCCGGTAGAACCTGGAAGCGATTCCGCGTCTAAGGGTCTTGAATTGCGCCCTGAAATCGGGTCTTAAATCTCTACGTCAAAATGGAATAGAACAGTTTACTAGATGCGCGCAGCGGTGCGGGGCGATGTATGAGGATTTTAGGAAGTGAGGGACGTCGTTGGTCGTTCGTCGTTGGTCGTTCGCGGAGCCGAGATCTTTGACGCGGCGCGAACGACTAGCGACTGACGACCAACGACTGACATTCCTAGAAGGAGCCTTTGCGGGTGTAGTAGCCGGCGCGATAGTGAGATTGGAAGGGACCTCCGGCGGGAGCGTTTGCCAGATCGACTCGGAGCTGGCGGAATTCAGAAAAAGAATAGCGCTGGGTCGGGTAGTAGGCGAGCAGATATTGGGTGCGCAATTCGTCGCTGATCTTCTGGAAGGCATCGTCGAGTTGCGACGAGGATGTGGCGTAATAATATTTGCCACCGGTATCGGACGAGATCTGAATGAGGGCATGTTCGCCGCCGGTGTCGCGTCCGGCATCGGCTTCGACGGGCACGATGATGATGCTGTAGATGATGGCTTCCGATTCCTGGGCGGCGCGCAGCGCTTCTTTGTAGTCGACCTGACTGACGGTGTCTCCGCCGTCGGTGATCACGACCATCACTTTTCTTCCCTGCCTGCGGCTGAGCGCCTGGGCACCTAGATAGACCGCATCGTAGAGTGCGGTGGCGGCGCCGTTGCGCACACGATCAATGCCGGCATCGATTCGTTTTAAATCGGAAGTGAACGGGACCAGTTCGTTTACCTCTTCGCTGAATTTGTACAACGAGAGTCCGTCTTGCGGGCGGACGATGGCATGGGCAAACTTGCGGGCTGAAATCAGTTCGAGCGGAAGATCTTTTCGGGTGCTGAGACTCGTATCAATTGCGAGAACGATCGACAGCGGCAGGGCTGACTCGCGGCTGAAGATGGATATCTTTTGTTCCTGGCCGTCTTCTTTCAAAACGAAATTGTCTTTTTCGAGGCCCGAGACGGGCGCGCCGTGCGAATCGGTGACGGTCACAAAAACGTTTACAAGCTTGACGTCAACTTTGAGGGTTGTCGTCGGCTCCTCGGCGAGGGACGCGGCCGCGGCACACAGGATGAAGGAACAGGCTAAGAAGCAACTTGCGAGGAAGCAGGTCGCGAGCGGTGAGCGCAGAGCTCGATGCGCTGTCGCAGTTCGTGGAATAGAGAGTCCAGTCATTAAGAGATCAGTCGTTGAAAGGTCAGTCATTAGGATGCACCCAGCGTGCCCGCTGTGCCTCCGGGCTGGCGAATTTCCTCTGGAAACGGTTCGCCATCGGCCCAAACCGCTCCGTCTTCGAAGTATTCTTTCTTCCAGATCGGAACTGTCTTCTTGAGGGTATCGATGATCCAGCGACAGGCCTCGAACGCGGCGGCGCGGTGGGCCGAAGCCACGACGATGAGAACGCTGGTGTCACCAATTTCGAGCCGTCCGAGACGATGGACGATCGAGGTTCCACGCACCTGAAAACGTTGCCGGGCCTCGGCGGCGAGGGCCTGCATTTGTTTCAGCGCCATCGATTCGTAGGATTCATAGACGAGATAGAGCGTACGGCGACCGCGCGTGTTGTCACGCACGACACCATCGAAAATGACGGCTGCGCCATCGGCGGATTGCTTCAGGCGGGCGGCGATGGCGTGGGAATCGATGGGCTCGCGGGTAATTCGCACCTCGCCTGTGAAATCTGCTGCGCGATCTGTGCCGCCACTCACCGGCGGCAAGAGGCCGACTTCATCGCCATCGCGTAGGGCGCGATCTGGGCTGGAATATTCCTGATTTACGGAAACAGCGAGCGAAGATGCCATCGCTTCGAAACGGGGCGCCTTGTGCGCATAATAGAAGATAACGTCTCGTACGCGAGATCCCTCGGGCAGCTCGATGGTGTCGGCGGGTTGGCCGACGACTTCTTTCAAGACTCCGAAAAAGAGAAGGTCAATCTTCATTCTCCACTCTTGATGCTTCATGCTTCATTCACGACTTGCTGATTGCACCACAGTAGTGTGACGCGCCGTCAGTGTCTAGCGCAGTGTATCGCGGCGGGCTCGCAAGTACCTGTCCCTCGGTGCGGAGTCTGTTTCGCTAGGCGGCTGTCGTCAATTACCTCCGTAATCGTGCAATCGGTCACTTTCCCGCTTAGTCTTAATTGTCCACGCTCCCTACTGTGAGAGGAGGCTGCTATCGCTAACGCTGCCCAAACCGATGCCAGCCGCGGCTCGTCCGCGCGATCATTCCTCCACAGCCTCAATATTCTGATCAAATACACACGTCTTTACGGGGTGAACCACAAGCGGACCGAAGGACAGTTCCAGACGACGTGGAAAGAACTCCAGCTGGCGGTGCCCAAAGGTGGAGACACGGGATTTCTTCTCGGCGTCTCTGACAACAAGCTTCTTCTCGATGGCATTCCGCTCGAGGCGGGACAGGCTGAGCGCAGCTTCGCGCAGTTGCTGACCGCGGCTGGGTTGTCGAGCATCCTGTTTTCAAACAAAGTCACGCTGGATGACTTTACGCGTCTGGTGCGGGCTTTCGCGATGGGCGGCTCGAAAGCGCAGGACTTCGCGAAGCAGCTGAAGGAGACACTCGGCGATAACAAAGACTCGTCGATCCGTATCAATGAAGTGAAGTTTGTGGCCGCCGACCCGGCGACGGGAGAGCTATCGGTTGCGGCGCAACTGGCGGCGCAGGCTCTCGGTCCGGAAGTCGAGGCAGTGGCTCAACGATCCGCAGAAACTTTTGCAGTTGATCGCGGCCGCGCAAGGAGCCAGTTCTGGCGGCGGGGGCGTTGCGGGAGGCGCACCGCTCGGTGCGGTTCCGAACGTTCCGCTTTCGGGTGGAGCTGGAACTGCTGCGACAGGTGGTGCACCAGCAGGTACGGGCGCCGCTGGGCAGTGGGCAGGGGGCGTCGTTCCCTTGCAGGAAGAGGAAGTGATCCAGACCATTCGCCTGCTCACGCATTTCGGACAGGCGATGCAGGATCCGAATTCGTCCCCAGAGAATCTTCAGGCTGAACTCGGCAAGGCTCCCGAAGGCGCGAAGGTCAATCTGGCGCAATTGCTGGAAAGTCTGGCGGCACAGACGGCGGCAAACAAGACAGACGGAGACAGTTCCGACACGCCGTTGCTGATGAAGGCGGCGGAGAACATGGCCATCAAGTTTGCTCTCGACCGCTATTCGCGGGGCGAGGTCAAGGTCAACGCCGTGCACGAGATGATGGAGCACATGAGCCGGCAGATGGACACGCTGCGCCAGATTCTGCGCGTGCAGGAAGACAAACTGTCGAAAGCCGGAGTGCTGGTCGAGTCGCATGCCGACATTCTTGACCGAATGTTCTGGGCAGAAATTCCAGAGGCGGGAAAGAAGAGCGTGCTGCTGTCGGGCGAAGCGGCCTGCGTTCCGCCGCGCAACGTGCGGCAGTTCGTGGAAATTCTGTTTGATCGCGACGATGACGAACTCGCGGCTAAAATTCTCGCCAACTACAGCACTGGCCTCGACGCGAAGGATGCCGATCCGCGGCGCAAGACGGCGACTGGACTCTCGCAACTTGCCGACCTTTACGCCTCGGCACCCGAAGAAGTTATGCCCAACACGCTCGCCTTGATTGGCGAGAAGTTGAGCAAGGAAAGCGATCCTGAGGTGCAGAGCCTGCTGAGCGCGGCATTCGCCCGCTTCGGCCAAGAGGCTTGCTCGCGCAAGAAGTACAAAGCGATCGCGGAACTCTGTTACTCGCTAGAACGAGTGGGACAACAGCGGCCGGCTTTGGTACAGGATTTGCGCTCGCGTGTCGGTATCGAAAATCGGCTGCCTGAGATGATTGAGGAGGCGATCAACGCCGATCAGGTACCTGAAGATTTGGTCGAGGTCTTGCAGCAGCTTCCGAGAAATTCTATTGAGCACCTGGCGGAACGGTTTTTCCGAGCCCAGAAGCGCGTGGAATGCGACCGTATTGTGGAACTGGTCAGCGAATTGGGACAGCCGGGACTCGACGATCTACGCAGCCTGCTGCGCACAGGACAACCGCGTCAGGCGGCGTCGACGGTCGGATTGTTGAGCCGGCTTGGGGTTGAGACACTGCTCGAGTTGTTACCGACGCGCATGAGCGAGTTCAACCGCTTCTATCAGGACGTGATTGTGCGCCAGATCGCTTATGGCGCGGCACCCGATCGTGGACGCACGCTGCTCGAGCTGCTCGAACTGCTCGACTCGCTGATCTTGCCCGAGGCGATCGATGAAATCGGCATGAGCCAGGACCGTAGCGCCAGTTCGAGCCTGATTGCTTTGGCGACGGCTGGCGAAGCGCTGAACCGTCCTCCGTTTGTACAGCTGAAAGCGGTGGAGTCGCTTGGGCGTCTGCGCGAAGTGGAGGCGGTGCCAGTTTTGCGTACGATTGTCGAAGACAAGAAAATGTTTGGCTATAGCCAGCACCGGGAATTGCGCATCGCGGCGATTCAGGCGTTGGCCAAGATCGATCCGCGGTACGGGACGCAGGCACTGGCCGAGAGCGGCCTTGAGGCCGGTGAGATCGCCATCGCTCCACTCGATTCCGGGCCGGGATGTCCCTGGGTGCGGCAGCGCCGGTATGAACGCATCATTCTGCCGCGCACGCTGTCGGCCACGCTATCGAGTTCGTGGGGCAAATCGAATATCGTGATGCGCGAAATGAGCCTGGGCGGCGGTATGGGAACACGCAGTGACAATCTTCGCGTGGGTTCGGAAGCGCACGTGGAAATTTCTCTCGGGGTCAAGAAAATCAGAGGCGAAGTGCTGCTGCGGCGCGCGCGCGTCAACGAAATCGGCTTCGAATTCGTCAGCATGGACCTCGACAGCCGCTACCGGCTCCGCAGAATTCTGGTCGAGGCGCTGCAGAAGGTTCCGGATAATCAGGCTAATAATTGGGATGGGGAGCGGAAGGGGTAGGTCAGGTGTCAGGGTCTCAGTTCTCAATAAAAAGGCCTCCGCGGATCGCAGAGGCCTTTCCCATTTCCGTCACACAAAAATCACCGGAAGACCGGGTATCCTAGGCGACCTTCACGAAGATAATAACCAGCGTGAACAGCACCAGGGACTCGATGAAGGCTAGTCCCAGAATCAAGGCGACCATAATTCCGGGACGGGCTGCGGGATTGCGTCCTAGGGAATCACAGGCCGCGCCGGCAACTTTGCCTTGTCCTAGCGCCGCGAGACCTGCCGCGAGTGCGATCGCGAAGCCTGAGGTCAACGCCACCCAGTTCGTACCTGCAACGGCTCCAGCTGAGCCTTGCGCAAACGCCGGTACCGCCATCACCGACGCAATCATCAGAACAAACATCAACAGCACAAATTTACGCATTGTGTTTCTCCTTATATAAATCGCCGTCAGGTGGTGGTTGACGCCGTGCGTTATCGCCGACGCCCTCACACTGAAGGCGTGTCAGTTACCAGGTACCCAGTCTCAGGAAAACCAGTTCGCTTTTGAGAGTACTGACTACCTGAGTACCTGACTTAGTGTTCGTCTCCGGTGGCCTCGCCCAGATAGACACAGGCCAGGAGCACAAAAATATAGGTCTGAATAAACGAGACGCCGATGTGCAGTCCCTCGAATATCGACGGGGACACCCAAGCGGTATCAGCGAAAAGAACACCAGCGTGACCATTTCTCCGGCAAACATGTTTGCGTACAGACGGATGGTGAGGGACATGATCCGTGCGGTGTGGCTGAAGACCTCAATGGGAAACAGCAGGACAGGCAGGAACAAGCGCATGACGAGCGGCATTTCCTTATCCTGCGGGCCGATGAAGACCTTCACATATCCGAGAGGACCTTTCGTGCGAAGGCCCTGGTAGTGGTAGTAGAACCAGGTCACGAGTGCGCAACCGAGCGGCACAACTGATACTCCGGTCGGCGATTCCAGGCTCGGCACCAGACCGAGCAGATTGCAGGTCAGGATAAACATGCCGAGCGTGACCAGATAAGGAACGTATTTGTGACCGTGGTGACCGATCACTTCTTCGCTCATGTTGTCGACAAATCCGACGACGGCTTCCATAGTGTGCTGGAGGCCGCTCGGGTGCTCTACCGACAGCTTTGCCCGCACGGCGATGAAAAATGCGGTGAGCAGCAAGAACACGAGCAGTTCCATGGCGAAGCTATTGGTAATTGGAGTTGCGGGATGCTTGGGATGAATATCCAGCGCCTGCAACAAGGCCAGCACCTGCGGGCCGAACAGACGATTTAAGAGTGCGGTGAATGCCAGTTGTTCCATTTTTGTATGAGTTTCGGACTGCGATGCGACTTAAGTATTTCTCATCCTTGACGGAGTCTTCTCAGATGCCGGCAACTGCAGATCCCTCGCTTCGCTCGGGATGACAAACTCAACACGGGATGACAAATTCTCTCTAACGGGTTCGGCGGAAGGCCGAAAAGCCCTGCCAAACGGCTTCCATCATCAAGGCCGCCACGGGCATACACAGGCCCCACAGAAAACCGTGAAAAGCGTGCGTTGAACCTTCGAATATAGCATAGGCAACGGCTCCGACCAACAGATAGCGCACCACGAAACGAAAGACGATCAGACCGCCTTTTTCGCGGCTGTTACGGTTGACGATGCGGTCTGCGAGGCCCTCCACACCGCGCGTCAGCGACCAGAAGTTGATGTAGGAAACCGCCGCTCCAAAAGCGAAACCTATTGCACCCACCCAGCGGTAGAACCAGAAGGCCGGCGGCAACAGCAGGACGCTGGACAGGGCCATGTTGCGCAATAAGCGCGGGATGACACGTTCAAAAAGCGTGGTGTCGTCGATAGTGAAATGGTCGACCTGTTCGCCGTCATTCATGTTTTCTGCGCGTTCGTGTGTGCGCAGTCGTTCTGCGCGCTCATTCTTTGTTTGCTCGGAGGGCGGTGCGGATCATCTGCCAGAAGCCTACGACCGCGCCAAAGAGCAGACCGACGAGGTAGAGCCACTTCGTGTGTAACCAATAGTCCGCCAGTTTGCCGAGAAAGAAGCCTAAGAGAACGGCGGAGGGGATGATGAATCCGATTTCGGAGTAACGAGCCAGCGAGACGACCGAGCTCTTCTTCTTGGGCGGCGTTGGCGCTGGAGGGATTGGCATTTCGGCCATTGTAAATCAGCTGTTGCCTGCTACCAGCTACTAGCGTCTAGCTCAAAGCTCACGACCCTCTTTACTTCACCTCACTTCACTTCGCCCCAACGTGTGCCGCTTGCGCTATCCCTAGCACCCAGCTGACGAGAGTTATCAGAGGGCGTGGATAGACTCCGATCATGAGTAATGCGAGGGCGGTCGTCGCCAGAGCCGAGCGCATTCCTAGGCTCACCGGCAACGGCGGATTCGGCTGGGGCTGGCGGGTGAAGATCGGCTTTGCTAGCTTCCAGTAGTAGACGAGTCCTATGAGAGAGAAGACCACGCCCGCGGCTGCGAGGGATCGGTGGCCACTTTCGATGAGGCTACGGAAAATGTAGTACTTGCCCAGACAGCCTGCTGCGGGCGGAATGCCGGCCAGTGAAAATAGAAATATCAGCATGGTGACAGCCAGGAACGGGGAACGATGGAAGAGTCCGGTGAGATCTGCGAGATCGTCTCCCACGACGTCACCTTGCCGAAGGGCGGCGATCACCAGGAACGCGCCTAGGTTCATGAGTGCCAGAACCGGGAGATAGATCAGCATCGCCTTGAGAGCGTCGAAGAAGGCAGGACTCGCGATGCGCTCGGAGCCGATTACAGAAAACGACAGCAAGATGTATCCGGTATGGACGATGGCGGAATAGGCCAGCAAACGCTTCGTGTTCGTCTGCATGAGCGCCGCGACGGTTGCCAGCGTCAACGTGGCAATGGCGACGGCAGTCAAAACTGGAGCGTAAACAGCGCGGAGGGGAAGCATGCCAAACAGCACGATGCGGAGGAAAAGCACCGATGCTGCCGCCATGCCGAGCGAGAGCATGTAGCCACTGATGGTCGTGGGCGCGGTTTCGCTGGCGGCGGGCGCCCACTGGTGCAGGGGGACGGCGGAGATCTTCGAGAGCAATCCTGTCATCGTCGTCAGTAAGGCGATGATCACTACTGGATCCCGCGGATTCACGGCCCCCAAGGCGCGCACGATGTGCGCGAGATTCGTGCTGCCGGAGAATCCGTATAACAACGACAGACCATAGGCGAAAATGGCGGACGAAAACAAGCCGTGGAAGACGACCTTGCGCGCGGCTTCGTGGGCGCGTGCGTCATTCACCCGGCCGTCTTGCATTCGCCCATGGCGACGAAAACCGGCGAGCAAATAAGCTGGAATCAGCGTCAGTTCGAGGCCGACGAACATGAGAACGATATCGATGCCGGCGGCCATGCACATCATGCCGACGACGGAAATCAGGAGCAGAGCGTAGTATTCGCCGCGGTGTTCGTTTTCTACGTCGAGATAGCGCGACGATCCGAGGATGGTGAGCGCGGCGAGCGCCAGGAACAGATACCAGAAATAGATGGCAAAGCGGTCGACCAAGAGCGAGTTATAAAAACCAATCTGGCCGCGGGGCGGCAGAATTGCCTGGATCTGCCACACGCACAGCGCGGAAAACAGCACTCCGATGAAAGCGCCGGCGGCGTTGAGCCACTTCCATTCCCGGGGAATCCAAAGGTCAATCAGCAGGAGGCCGAGCGCGAAGATGGTAAGTTCCACCATCGGCAACATCAGGCGGTAATCGATGGGCGAGAGTCCTGTCACTCGGCGTCTCCGTAGGGGACGACCGTGTTGCGGGCAAGCCTGCTGCGGACAAGCGTGATCAAGATACCGACGGCGACGACTGCCTGCGAGGCAGCCGCTACGGTGACGAAGATCGCGAACACTTGGCCTTGGGGATTGCCCCACATGCGGGAGAAGGCGACTAGATTCAGATTGGCGGCGTTGAGAATCAGTTCGATCGACATCAGCACGATGACTGGGCTCCGGCGCGTGAGCACGCCGGTTACACCTATGGCGAAGAGGGCGGCAGCGACGATTAGGTAGTGGACGGTGGTGATGGGGAGCATAGAGTCAGTGGTTAGTGATTAGTGGTTAGTGATTAGTTGTTAGTGATTCGTGATTCGTGATTCGTCGTTCGCGATTCGTCGTTGGTCGTTAGTCGTTGGTCGTTCGTGGCTCGTCTTTCTTGTCGGCGTTGGGTTTTGGTTCTTCCTTCTTTAGTGTTGCTATCGCCGATTGTGATGAGCCTGCTTGTATCGCGGCTCCTACGATGGTCACTAGCAGAAGCAATGATGCGATCTCCAGGGAGAAAATGTATTGGCCGGGGCGGCGGTTCTCTCCGTAGAGCATGGTTGTGATTTGCTGTGTGTTTGATCCGGAGAAGGACACCATTCGATCGGGGAAGAGTTCGCGACTCTTTACGAGGGCGTAGGTGAACGAGGCCAGCAATCCGCAACCCGCGGCTAATCCTACGGGCCAGATTCGGCTGTAGTCGCGATCGGCAAATCTGAGCACGGAATGAGACGGGGGTTGCGGGTTCGGAAACAACTTCAGCAGGGCAATCGCAAATAAAAACAACGCCGTCATTGCAACCGCGTACAACGCAATCTGGACGCCGGCAACGAATGGGGCATAGAGCATGAGGTAAAGTCCGGCGAGGGCTAGGAGGGTTACGAGCAGGGCCAGGGCGGCATGCACAGCGTTGCGGCGGGTGACGACGAGCGCGCTGCCGGCGATGGCTAGTCCGGCGAGCGTGTAGAAAAGGTAAGGAGTCATCACTGGTGTCATATTCGGACCGTCAGTGTCTGGCGGCTTGGAGGGTCTCAACCAAGTCACGGATGCGCAGGGCGTCGGCTTTGCGATGTCCGTGGCTTGTGATCGGGTCGGTTCCTCCGGTGGATTCGATCCGTATGTCGGACCACAGGACTCCGGTTGAAATTTTTACCGACGCTACCTGAGAAATCGAGATGCTCTCTTCATTGCTGCCGAAGAGACGCCGCTTCACGAGGCTCACGCGCAGAGGGCTGACCACGATGCGGGTCGGGAACCAGAAATTGCCTTTGGTCCAGCGGCTCGCGATGAACGTCTCTTCGGCAACGGCCGAACTGGGTGAGGCTGGATTTGCTGCGGGATCTAGAGCCATTCGAGCACACCTTTCTTCCAAATCCACAGATAGCCTGGGGCGAGGATGCCGAGGAAAACGAGTATTTCGACCAGCCCCGCCACACCAAGCGCCATGAAACTGAAGGCCCACGGAAGCAGAAACACCATGGCGCCGGCGAACACGACGAACGAAACAACAACTGCAAAATAGCGGTCCGGACGGCCGGTGGGTTCAGCTTCGCTTGCAGGAATTTGCCGGCGGAGGATTTTCGAAAGGCGCAGGATGACCGGTGCGAGCAATCCGAGGACTACGACGACGAGGTAAACGGGAACGTAATTTAGCAGCATAGGGAATGAAGCGGAATACTAACGCGGAAATGGGGAGGGTTCAAGGAGGCGGCTGTCAGCTCTTAGCAGCTTTTGCTATAGGCTACTCGTTTGATCGCTGAACTTGATCTGGCAGGACGAATGTGTGGCGGGCCAGGTCGGATTCCAGCGTCTCCTGGCGATAGAGGGTGGTTAGGATTTCGCCTTTCCACTGGAGGAGATCAGGATTTTGCTCTGCGAAATCTGGCCAGCTCTGGGCGCGGGCTGCTCTCGCGATGCGTTCGCGGATCAGCAGGAGGTAAGCCCAGGTGATGGTCTCGTGGTAGAGCTGCGCTTTTCCTTGAGCAGCGGCGAAGCGCTTCAGACCGTTCGAGAAGCGTTCGAGCGCCTCAAGAGCCGAATAACGGCACAGGTATTCGAACGCGAGGCGGACGTGGTCGGCATGATGAAACGTGGCGGCGGGCATGGTGCCGGCTTCGAATTGCGCGATTAGATTCTCTCCAGTCATGATTTGGTCGGCGCGAGGCTCGGGCACAACGGACGACGGAGGGTGGCTCATTTTGTCTTCCCGGTTTTCTTGCCAGTTTTCTTCCCGGCTATGCGCTTTCTCGCGGAGCCGGGCTTGGCCTCGGTGAGGCGGTGGCTGGCGCACGAATCGAGATCCAGTGCATAGAACTTTTTCAGGTCGCGAATGCGCCGGAGCGAATCGGCTGCGAAGGGCGCTTTGCCGTCGAAGGCGTGGAGCACGATGCCTTCGAGCAGGTCGCCGAGAGACATGTCGTGAAATTCAGCCAGGGCCTTGAGAACTTTGAGCAGGCGTTTTTCCATGCGAACGCCGGTCTGGACGCGTTCGATCTGAAGGTGGGAATCGGAGATCATGTTATCAATGTACGTTGGTACATAGGTACCGTCAACTGGCTTGAGAGGTTTACTCCCGAACCAGCTTTGGCCGGGAATCGCGACCAAGGAAAATTCCGATTAGGTCATGCCGGGCGAGGCTGGACGCCCGGAATGCGTATCCTGCAGCGGCTGAAGCCGCGTCTGTAGAGGGCTTTAGCGGCACGGCTGAAGCCGTACCCTTTCAAAGCGGTTCACACCGGATTCATCACAAACTGATGTGATGGGCCGCACTTAGCTGGAATGTGCGTTCGCTCTACACTTTCCCCAATTGGGCGCAACAGGGTTCATTCAAGGAATAGCGAGGAATGGCGGGGGTATAGGTTTTTCCCAGGTTGGAATCGAAACACGACGGGCCAAGGCGTAGGAATCTTCATACGAACCCCAGAGGAGGATGCCGGCGTGAACCTCATGACGCAGTTTTCAACCATGCGCGACGCACCCGATCGCGAGAGCGCGGAAGAACGGCTGCGCGAAGCCGAGAAGCTGGAAATCATCGGGCGGCTCGCGGGAGGGGTTGCGCACGACTTCAATAACCTGTTGACCGGCGTGCTGTTGTATTGCGATTTGATGCGGGCGGAATTGGCGCGAGAGCATCCGGATACGGCGGGGCTGATCCGGCACATTGAGGAAATCCGCGCGGCGGGCGAGCAAGGAGCGGCGCTGACCCAGCAACTGCTGGCCGCGGCGCGGAAGCAACCGGCAGACCCGAGGCCATTGCAACTCAATTTGATCGTGGCCTCGATGGCGAACCTGTTGCGCAAACTGATGGGCGAACCGATCGAGCTCATCCTGACGCTCGATCCGAGTGCCGGCGCGGTGCTGGCGGATGAATCGCAGATGCGGCAGGTGGTGTTGAACCTGGCGCTGAACGCGCGTGATGCGCTGCCGCGGGGCGGCAAGATCAGGATCATCACGCGGGCGGCGGAGTTTCCGGTTGCGATCGATCAGAGAAACGACCACAGAAGAAGGAAGCCTTCGGTGTCGGCTTCGGTTTCGCTGGCCGTGAAAGACAACGGCTGTGGCATGGACGAGGAGGCTCGCCGCCGGCTCTTCGAACCTTTCTTTACGACGAAAGATCCGGGAAAAGGAACGGGGCTCGGCCTGGCCACGGTCCAGCGGATCGTGAACGAGGCAGAGGGCGTGATCGAAGTGAAGAGTGAACCGGGACAGGGCACGTGCGTGGAAATATTTTTCCCGGCTATGGTTGCAGCGGAGACGCGACGGGCCGCGTCGGCGGGCGCGAACGAACGCGGGGCGGGTCCGGTTTCTACCTAGGCTTCTTGGTCGGTTTCTACCTAGTTTTCTATTTGGCTCTCAGGAGATTCACCATGCTTGTTGCAACCAACACGGCGGTGGTTAGCGTTAACGACCGCTCCAGCCGGGGCTCTCTGCAAGCCGCCGGGCGCAACCAGTCCACACAAATCGAGGCGGCCAACTTTCTTAACCTGCTGATCGTGGATGACGACCGCACGATTCGCGAAGCCTGCCGCGAGGTGGCGCAATCGCTCGGGTTCAACACGCAGGTCGCGGAGTCGGCCGAGCAGGCCTACCGCCTGCTCGATCATTCAAACGCCGATGCGGTCTTGCTCGACATGCGCCTGCCAGGATCGGGGAGTCTCGAGGCGCTGCACACGATCAAGAAGCATCGTGCCGATGCGCTGGTGGTGGTTGTAACCGGGCACGGGACGGTGCAATCGGCGGTGCAGGCGATGAAAGATGGCGCGTATGACTATGTAACCAAACCTTTCAGCATGGAAGAATTGCGGCTGCTGCTGGAGCGCGTGGCGGGACATTTGCGGTTGAAGACGGAGAACCGGCTGCTGCGCGAGACGATCAAGTCGCGGCGCGGCTTTGGCAACATTGTCGGACGCGCTCCGGAGATGGAAAAACTCTACCGCATCATTGCGAAGGCGGGGCAGAGCGTGCATCCAGTGTTGATTCTGGGAGAGAGCGGCACGGGCAAGGAGTTGGTGGCGAAGTCGATCCACATGGCGGGCATGTTCCGAAACAAGCCTTTTATCCCCGTCGATTGCGGGTCGCTCGTGCCGACGCTGATCGAAAGCGAACTGTTTGGGCACGTGCGGGGCGCGTTCACGGGAGCGACAAATCCGAAGGATGGGCTGCTGGCGATCGCCGAGGGTGGAACTGTATTTCTCGACGAGATCGGGGAGCTACCGATCGATTTGCAGGCAAAGCTGTTGCGGGCGATCCAGGAAAAGGAGATTCGGCCGGTGGGGAGCGTAAAGCGTGTGCCGATTAATGTCCGGATTCTTGCCGCCACCAATCGCGATTTGGAACGGGCGGTGACGGAGGGCACATTTCGTCGCGATCTTTTCTTTCGGCTGAATGTTCTGACGCTGCGGATTCCGCCGTTGCGCGAGCGGCGGCAGGACATTCCGCTGCTGGTGGCGAACGTACTCGAGCGCATCGGGCGGGATGCTGGAGCAGAGAAGACAATCTCTGACGAGGCGTTGAAGGCACTGCTCAATTACGACTGGCCGGGGAACGTGCGGGAATTGGAGAATTCGCTCGAGCGGGCATGCGCGCTGAGCAGCGCGAGCGAGATTCAGCTGCGCGACCTGCCGACGCAGACCTACAGCGCACCGATCGAACTGATGGGGATGAGCCAATCGAGCGGCGGGATCGTGCCGATGGCGGAATTGGAGAGAAAGACGATTCTGGCGGCGCTGGCGCAGGTGAACGGCGACAAGATGCTGGCGGCGCGGTTGCTCGGGATCGGAAAGACGACGCTCTATCGCAAGCTGAAAGAGTACGAGTCCCAAAATTGAGCGGTCGGAGCGGGAGTGGGGGCCAGAATGGGACTCTGGCGCACGGGCGGAGCGCAACCCGAGTGGTTGCAGCGCAAAATGATTGGCCCGGAAGTTGCTTGAGGATCAGGCATGATCCTCCTGATAACACCGAGCGGCCGGGCCTCGGAATGCGCAGCGGCATTGTACGAAACGACTGGTCAGGAAGTGGTGGTGACGGAAAGTCCGGCGCGGGCGACGCTGCTTTTGCGTGCCGATCCCTATGAAGCGGTCGTGTTCGATCAATACCTGCTCGAAGCCGAACCCTACGGTTGGGAAACGATGCTCGGACACATGGGCACTGCGATTCCCATGCAGGTAAATCTGGCCATCACGGGCAAGGAGCGTCTGGTACGCGAGGTGCGAGCCGCCGCCGAGCGACGCCATCGCGAGGAGGCGGCGGCGCGGCGCGGCGCAACCGAACTACTACAGTGCGAACTGAATGGCACGTTGACGGCGTTGCTACTGTCGAGCGAACTGGCGCTCCAAAGCAAGGACTTGCCGCAAGCGGCGGCTGAGAGGATGCAGTCTGTTCATCATTTGGTGATGGAGCTCCGCCGGCAACTTGAAGGCGGGCACGCGAAGGAACATCCCAAGGATCGACCGGAGGCAGTGGGCGTCTCGGGTGCGTCGGGTTAGGGCTCTGATTAAGTCCTGGCGAGCGAGGCGGGAGACCCGGAACGCGGGGTTACGCGACGGCTAAAGCCGCGTCTGTAGTGGGCTTTGGCGGCGCCCTTCGACTACGCTCAGGGTCACACTTGCAAAACGGCTCAAGTGCGAATCTCTCCGGGCGCATCGGTACTAGTTCAGACCATCGTTTGACCCATATCCTTCGCTTCGCTCTGGATTTCGCCTGCGTGCTTCCGCTTCGCTCATGCTCGCAAGACGGCTCAACTTCACACCGAGAAGCCCCGGCATATGACCCGACCTACATTTTGGGATTGATTTCAGCCGTCCCTCTGGGACTGCCCCGGTTTCCTTGATGTTGTCCCGGCGCTAAAGCACCGGGCTATTTTCGGTTGTCCCTCCCCAACAGCGACTGGCTATTCCCGGCCGCACTTGCCCGCCACGTTTGAGTCAGATCCTTCGCTTCGCTCTGGATTTCGCCTGCGTGCTTCCGCTTCGCTCACGCCCGCAAGACGGCTCAACTTCACACCGAGAAGCCCGGCATATGACCTGACCTACCTTTTCGGGGTTGATTTCAGCCGTCCCTCCGGGACTACTCCGGTTTCCTCGATGTTGTCCCGGCGCTGAAGCGCCGGGCTATTTTCGGTTGTCCCTCCGGGACGGCGCCGGACTATTGTCCCTCCGGACAGCGACTCGCTATTTTCGCCTCCCCTGCCCCGCCACGTTTGAGTCCTTCGCTTCTTTCTGGATTTCGCCCTTCGGCTCGGCTCAGGGCAGGCTCTGAAGCCGTGCCCTTTCAAAGCGGCTGCAGCTTGCGTGGTGCGTCCCTCGGTAATGCGGACCCTGGCGGTTTCATTCCAACGTTTGGTCGATAGTGCTGGGGAGGCGGGTTCGCGAACATGGGACTTTTGCACCAGCTATTTTCGTCCGACTTCATGCCGCACGGCGTCTGCTATCTGTGGGATCCGCGGATTCTCTGGCTGCATGTCATCGCCGACGGCCTGATCGCCCTCTCGTATTACTGCATTCCCGTCATCCTCATTTATTTCATTCGCACGAACCGGGAATTGCCGTTCCCACGGATGTTCTGGATGTTTGGCGCCTTCATTCTTGCCTGCGGGACGACCCATGTGATGGAAATCTGGAATGTTTGGCATGGCAACTATCTGATTGCCGGCTTCGTCAAGGCCGTCACCGCGACGGTGTCGGTTATGACTGTGGTGATGTTGATACCGCTGGTTCCGAAGGTTCTGTCGCTGCCAGAACGCGAGATTTTACAGAATGAAAATCGCAACCTGGAAGCGGAAATTGAGGAACGCAACCACGCCGAGGAGGCGCGTGAGCGATTGGCGGCGATCGTCGATTCATCGGACGACGCCATTATCAGCAAGAGTCTCGATGGCATCATCACCGCGTGGAATCGCGGCGCTCAAAAGCTGTTTGGCCACTCGGCTGCCCAAGCCGTGGGCCGATCGATGCAGATGCTCATCCCGCCGGAGCGTTCGCAGGAAGAGCCGGCAATTCTGGCGCGGATTGGGCGGGGCGAAAGCGTGGACCATTTCGATACCGTCCGGGTGCGCCAGGATGGTACGTATGTTGACGTCTCGGTGACGATCTCGCCGATCAAGAACAGCGGCGGTAAAATCGTCGGCGCTTCCAACATCGCGCGCGACATCACCGAACGCAAACGTGCCGAAGAAATGCTTCGAGAAAGCCTCGGGACCAGCGACCGGCTGCTGAGGGACCTAGCGGACCAGAAGTTCGCTCTCGATCAGCATGCGATCGTAGCCATCACCGATGTGCAGGGCACGATCAACTATGTCAACGAGAAATTCTGCACGATCAGCCAGTACTCCGAGGCCGAACTGATCGGCCAGAACCATCGCATTCTCAATTCCGGCCACCATCCGAGAGAGTTTTTCCACGAGATGTATCGCACCATCGCCAACGGCGGCGTGTGGCATGGCGAAATCAGAAACCAGGCCAAGGACGGCTCGAAGTATTGGGTCGACACGACCATTGTCCCGTTCATGACCAGCGAAGGGAAACCGCGGCAGTACGTCGCCATTCGCGCCGACATCACCGCCCGCAAGGAAGCGCAGGAACAACTCGTATTCCAAGCCTTCGAGCTCGAGCGCCAGGCCGTGGAACTCTCGCGTTCAAAACAGACGCTCGAGGCGCAGAGTCTGATTCTGCGCTCGGTACTCGACAGCATGGCGGAGGGACTGGTGGCTACGGATGAAAAGGGACGATTCGTCATCTGGAATGCTGCCGCGGAGAAAATTCTGGGCATGACCTCTACGAGTCTGCCGACCGACCAGTGGAGCGAACACTACGGACTCTTCTTGAGCGACGCGGAGACGCCGTTCCCGAGCAATCAGCTTCCGCTCGTCGTCGCTTCTCAGGGGGAACCGAATACGGTCGAAATGTTCGTGCGCAACCACTCGCTCCCGGAAGGCGCCTGGATCGAGGTCAACGCCAGTCCATTACGAGGCAAGGACGGCATTCTCCGCGGCGCAGTCGCTGCCTTTCGCGATGTCAGCCGGAGAAGGGCGGACGAGGGCGAGATCCACAAGCTCAATAACGAACTCGAACAACGAGTCACCGAACGGACCGCACAATTGCAAGCCGCGAATAAAGAATTGGAAGCGTTCAGTTACTCGGTGTCGCACGATCTGCGCGCTCCGCTGCGCCATATCGCGGGCTTCTCGCAGATGATGATCGAAGAATACGGCGCCACACTGGACCCCGGCGCGCGGCATTACCTCGATCGCATTCACGCCGGGACGCAGAAAATGGGCTTGCTGGTGGACGAATTGCTGAACCTGGCCAAAGTCGGGCGCCACGCACTCAACCGCCAAAGGGCCGAATTGAATCCGCTGATTGCCGAGACGATTGCCATTCTGGAGCCGGACATCGAAGGACGGCAGGTGAATTGGGTGGTTGCAAGCCTTCCCGAAGTGGATTGCGATCCCGTTCTGGTCAAGCAGATATTCCAGAACCTGCTAGCCAACGCTCTGAAGTTCACCCGCGCCCGTGCGCGTGCTGTGATTGAAATCAGCTACTTGCAGGACGCGACCGTCGGAGCCGGGGAACCTGTCTTCATGGTCCGCGACAACGGCATCGGCTTCAACATGAAATATGTCGATAAGTTATTTGGGGTCTTTCAGCGGCTGCATAGCGAGCAGGAATTCGAAGGGACAGGGATCGGACTAGCGACGGTACAACGCATCGTCCATAAACATGGTGGGCAAGTGTGGGCGGAGGGAGAAATGGACAAAGGGGCAACTTTCTATTTCACGCTCGGCGTGGACAAAGCGACAGCGTCGAAGATTGGGACAACGAAAAGCAACGGAGCAACGGCTGCTGGAGGCCCATCATGAATTTCGGAGAACTGGACATACTGATAGTAGAAGACAATCAGGACGACATGGAACTGGCACTGCATGCGTTGCAGCGTGCGAAGGTTGCGAACCGTATCTTCGTGGTGCGCGACGGCGAGGAAGCGCTGGATTTTCTCTTCTGCCGGGCGAAGTATGCAGAACGATCGTTCGACCATCCTCCTAAACTGGTGTTGCTCGATCTGAAGCTGCCCAAAGTCGACGGCATGGAAGTGCTGAAGCTGGTGAAGAGCGATCCGCGCACGAAAACCATTCCGGTCGTGATGATGACGTCGTCGAAGGAAGAACGCGATCTGGTGAACAGTTACAAGCTGGGAGCGAACAGCTACATCCAGAAGCCGGTTGACTTCGACCAGTTCCGCGAAACGGTGAAGAGCACGGGACTCTACTGGCTGGTCATCAATCAGCCGCCGATCGTGGATGAAGCCAAGCAACTGGCGGGAGCAGCGCATGAGCGCAGATAAAGATAGTCGCGGCGCAGCCGGGGCAATTGCGTGTGGTCCACGTGGAAGATAACCAACTGGACGCGGAACTGGTGGCGCAGGCATTGCGCAAAGGGGGATTCTCGCCGGCTGTGGTGGTAGTGCAGACGGAAGAGGATTTCAAGCGGCAACTGCAATCGCATAAGCCGGATGTGATCCTCGCGGACTACAACCTGCCGCAATGGCAGGGCATGGAAGCGCTCGAAGTGTTGCAGAGCGAGGGGCTGGAGATTCCGCTGATATTGGTGTCGGGCGCGCTCGGCGACGTGACGGCTGTCGAGTGCATCAAGCGCGGAGCGACCGACTACGTATTAAAGGATGGGCTGGCGCGGCTGCCGGAATCGATCCGCAGAGCATTGCAGGAAAAACGCATGCTGCGCCTGCGCAAACAGGCGGAGGACGACCTGACGAGGAAGGCGGAAGAGTTGGCGCGTTCGAATGCGGACCTCGAACAATTCGCCTATGTCGCCTCCCACGATCTGCAAGAGCCATTGCGGATGGTGGCGGCTTATACCCAACTGCTCGGCGAACGCTATCGCGGAAAACTCGACGAGAACGCGGACAAATTTATCGGGTACGCAAGCGAAGGCGCGCTGCGCATGCAGACTCTGATTCAAGACCTGCTGGCCTTTTCTCGGGTCGGCCGAAAAGACTCCAGCGCCGGGCGTGTCGATTGCGATGCGGCCATGGCAGAGGTCATGATGAGCATGGCTCCGGCGATCGAGGAGTGTGGGGCGGTGGTAACCTACGACGCGCTGCCGAGCGTGTGGGCGGAGCGGTCGCAGATGACGCAGCTATTTCAAAATCTGATTGGAAACGCGATCAAGTTTCGCGGCGAACAAAAGCCGGCGATCTCCGTGCGGGCCGAGAGGTCGGGGGCGCAGTGGCTTTTCAGCGTGCGCGATAACGGGATCGGAATCGCGGCCGAGTATGCGGAGAATATTTTCGTCGTCTTCCATCGGCTGCATGCGCGGACGGAATATCCGGGCAACGGAATCGGCCTAGCCATCTGCAAGAAGATTGTCGAGCGCAATGGCGGAAAGATCTGGGTCGAGTCGGAAGCCGGGCACGGTTCGGTTTTCAAATTTACTTTGCCGGGCGAAGATTTGGCCGCGAGAGAAATGGTGGTCGAAGAAATTCCTGCGATTGCGGCGCGTTAGAGAATGCGCGTCCCCCAGGGGCTAAATGCCGTGTTGATTTTTTTGACGAGTCGCGGTGCGGCTAAAAGCCGCACCCTTTCAAAGCAAGATCAAGACCGGAGTTTTTTCGCAGGCTCTGAAGCCGTGCCCTTTCAAAGCGACCTTTCCAGAAATGCCCTTTCAACACGCTCAACTTGCACTAACGATTACAAATCTCTACCATCTTTTCATCTTCTTCACATCTTCTGCCGCAAGCGTGGCCTCGGTCTGCGTTCTTCAACTAAGGAACGGAGGTTGCGATGCAGAACAGAACTACAGTGTTTTATGTAGACGACAATCCGAAATCCAGCCGGTTGCTGACCAGTGTGCTCGAAGAATGCGGGTTTCGCGTGATCACGAAGAACGATCCCATGGAGGCGCTGGCGCTCTGCCAGCGGACGTACTTCGATGTGGCGCTTCTCGATTATGAAATGCCCACGATGTCGGGCTCACAATTGGCGCAGGAGATTAAATATCTTGTGCCCGATGTTCCCGTGGTGCTGATCTCCGGCCGCACGGAACTGCCATCCTCAGAACTGGCCTTTGTCGACGCTCATTTTGGATTTGGCACGGTGCTCGACGATCTGCTTTGGACGATGCGGATTCTGGTGCGGCCGCAGGTGGTGATACCACCGCATTCTGTTGCCGACCAGCGCGAGATGACACGGTGGGCAGACTCGACTTGATGCTCCGGCGCCGCGGGCGCCATCGGCACCGCGCTAATCCAGAATCGAAAGGGTCGCTAAGGTTTGGCTTCCTGAAGCAGGACGACGTCGGAGTCGGTGTGGCCGCGCAGGATGCCTAGATTCTTGCCGTCGGGCGACCAGTGAAAGACGAAGATCTGCTCGGCGGTGAAGTGCGTGATCTGGTGGCCGGGGGTGCCATCCAAGGGTTGAACCCAGATATTATCGACGCCGTATTCGGCGACGGGATAGGCGATGGCTTTGCCGTCGGGGGTGAATTGCGGGCCTTTGGAAATTTTTGGATTTACGTCCAACACGCGGGGCCGGGCAAGCGATGTGGTATCGAGCAGCGCGACCTTGGGCGTACCGGTGGGGGCTTCAGGGTTCATGAACTCGACGCCGTAGGCGACTGTTTTTCCGTCGGGTGAAATGCCCATGCCGCGCCCCGTCAGGAACGCGCCTTCGATATGGCTGCCGGGAATCGGTTCCGGTTTGCCGGAACCGGTCGAAGCGGTCGAACCGTTCAACGGCACGCGCCAGAGCTGTCGAACTTCGGCAAAGTAGTAGACCCAGTCGTGGTTGGCTGCGCACACCGGAGAGCCGTCAAAAGCGGTCTCCGCGAGCCTTACGGGATGGGAGCCATCTGCATTGACCCGCCACACGCCGAAGGAGTTGGTGTTGTCGTGAAGCACCCAGGGGAAAACAATGAATTGCGATCCGCAGGCCCACGGGCTGGTGATGGCCGCGCCCGGGTCGCTGGCCAGTTGGTTTGGATTTTTCCCGCCGGCGTCGAGCGAGACGAGCTGGCCGTTGTCGGACACCAGCAGGCGGCCATCGGCGCTCCAATTGAAAAACTGGATTTGATCGCCGCTCGAAGCCAGCGGACTCGGATCGGCGGACGCGCTACCCTCGCCGGGCAAGACATAAAAATTGCTGGCCACTTTGCGCTGCACGGTGGCGAGAGTCTTGGCATCGGACGACAGAGTCAAAGTCGCGTAACTGTTGATGTCGCGAGATACCGGATGGACCTCGTGATCGGCAAGGGCGAGATAGCCAATCTGACGGCGGGTGAGATTTGGCCCTTTCTGTTGATAGGTGACATAAAGGCCGTCGCCGCTCGGCGACCAATTCAGTTCGAAGATGATTTTGTCGGCGAAGAGGATGTCCTGCATTTTCGCAGTGTTGACATCAAACAGGCGAACCCCGCCGATCGCATCGCTCAGATTGAATGCGGGAATGGCAATGGTTTTGCCGTCGGGAGACCAACTCAGGAAGCGCGGCATGCCGTTCAGGACGGCAGTGTAGAGGACTTTTTCATCGCTGCCGTCGAGGTTGGCGCTGAGCAGGCGATACTTCCCTGTCTCGGGATTATTGGCGCGCATGTAGGCCATGCGCTTGGCGTCAGGAGAAAACGTGAAAGCAGTATCGATGTCGTGGACGACGGCCTTGGGAGTGCCTCCGAGGACCGGGGCGCGGTAGAGATTGAAATCGCTGGCAATGGCGTTTTCGGCCTGGCGGAAGTAGATGTAGTTTCCGTCGGGTGAAAAGGCGACGTTGGTAATGCTCGACGTGGGAGGAATGATCTGGGTATCGCTGCCCGTGGCGACGTTGCGCAACCAGAGGCTGTTCAATCCCTTTTCGCTCATGACGGTGAGGACATATTTTCCGTCAGGAGAGATGGCGGCGATGATAGCGCGGTTGGAGTTGGTGACCTGCGTAATCGCAAAATTCTGAAACGGGATGGGGGGAGCACGATGCAAGAGCCAGTAGGCGCCGACGGCGGCGATCGCGAGTACGCCGAGCACGACGGCGGCGGCGAGGCCACGGCGTGGACGGGCGACGGATGGCAGAGCGTTCGAAATTCCGCTCGAACTTTCGCTCGAAATCGCGCTGGGAGTTGCGACTGAAGTCTGGGCGGGCGACGAGGGCGCGGATGCAGCCGCCGGCGATGATGGAGAAGCAGGGGCGTCAGTGGGCGAATCGGGAGTGAAAGCCTTCACCTGCCGGCTGGAATCGGTGTCGCGCTTGAGGCGCTGCAATTCGGCACGCATGTCGGAGGCATGCTGGTAGCGCAGGTCGCGGTCTTTCTCGAGGGCGCGGTTGATGATGTCTTCGAGCTTCGGCGGAAGATCGGGATTGAGCCGTATTGGAGACTGCGGTGCGCGGTTCAAGACCGCTTCGAAAATGATTCCGGAGGTATCGCCGCGGAAGGGCAACAGGCCGGTCGCCATTTCGTAGAGCACGACCCCGAACGAAAACAGATCGGTGCGTGCGTCTAATTCCCTGCCCCGAACCTGTTCGGGAGACATGTAGGCGACTGTGCCGAGGGCCATCCCGGGACTGGTGAGATGCGGTTCGTTGAGCGTGCCGGTCTGGGTGAAGCCGTTGGCGACCTGGCTTGCGGAGCCGGGCACATCGGTGACTTTGGCTAAACCAAAATCGAGGATCTTGGCGTGTCCGCGCTTGGTGACGAAAACGTTGGCAGGCTTGATGTCGCGATGGACAATACCTTCGGCGTGAGCGGCGTCGAGAGCGTCGGCAATCTCAATTGCTAATGAGAGCAGGACGTCGGTCTCGATGGGGCGGCCGGCGATGCGATGCTTGAGAGTGACGCCGTCGAGAAACTCCATGGCGATAAATGCCTGGCCGTTTTCATCTCCGATGTCATAAATCGTGCAAATGTTGGGATGGCTGAGAGCGGAGGCGGCCTTGGCCTCGCGGCGAAAACGCTCGAGCGCCTGGCGGTCATGAGCTACATCGTCCGGGAGAAACTTGAGCGCGACGAAGCGGCTGAGGCGCGTGTCTTCGGCCTTATAGACGACACCCATGCCACCGCCGCCAAGCTTTTCGATGATGCGGTAGTGGGAGATGGTCTGGCCGATCATTGTCATTCGTCAATTGTCATGCGTTAGGGCGTCTCTGGCGGTCTAGTATACCGCGTGGTATTGGTATCTTGGCGTGCAGAGATGGCCCACTGGCGTGGGCGGAGATTTGTGCGGTTTAATGTCGCATGGCTTATAGCTGGTTCATACTGCTGCTCGCTCTCGCGACGACGGCTCTCATACTGCTGGTGATTCACGGAACGCCCGTTGGGCAACTTGTCCATGACCGCATTCCCGACCGTCCAAGACGGCGGCTGTTTGTGGCTTCGGTGAGCTTCTTTTTGACTTTCGCGGGAGTTCGCGCGGTGGTGTATGGGATCCTGCACCAGATTCCGCCATTCCATTTCATCGAGGTCAAGGGACGGCACATTCACCACCTGGTGTTCGGGATCATCATTCTTCTCGGCGTGGGATACGGATGGCTGTGCGAGGTTGGCACAGGGACCGGCGGTTCGTCGATGCTGATGGGCCGGTTGATGGCGGTCTTATACGGCGTGGGGGCTGCGCTTACGCTGGACGAATTCGCGCTCTGGCTCAACTTGAAAGATGTGTACTGGTCGCCTGAAGGGCGAAGCAGTATTGATGCCGTGTTCCTTTTTGGATCGCTCCTGTCCGCCGGGGCGTGGGGGTTTCCGTTGCTGAATTGGGGGAAGAAGGAAGCGCGGCGAGACGAGCGGAAATCCCCCAGCGGCTAGAAGCCGTGTCTGTAGAGGGCTTTGGCCTTCGGCTCAGGGCAGGCTCCGCGGGCTCAAGTGCGAATCTCTCCGGGCGCGCCAGTACTAAGTTCACGCCGAGAAGCACCGGGATATGACTCGACCTACGTTTTGGTGTTGATTTCAGCCGTCCCTCCGGGACTACTCCGGTTTGCTCGATGTTGTCCCGGCGCTGAAGCGCCGGGCTATTTTCGGTTGTCCCTCCGGGACAGCGACTGGCTATTTTCGGCCGCCGCTGCCGGGTCACGTTTGAGTCAGATCCTTCGCTTCGCTCAGGGTTTGCGCCCTTCGGCTCTGCTCAGAGCAGGCTCTGAAGCCGTGCCCTTTCAAAGCTCCGGCAACAAAAAAACGCTTTTCAGTCGCGAGTTTCGCACCTACACTAGACGCAAGCAGGGCGAGGGCATTCCCAGGCCTCGATTCCCCGGGGGTTCTGTGCGCGTACTGGTCACGGCTGATACGTTCAGCGGAGTGTGGACGTATTCGCGCGAACTGGTTTCGGGACTGGTAACGCACGGCGCGCAAGTCACACTCGTCAGTTTCGGAGAAATTCCGCTTCCGCATCAAACCGCCTGGATGGATGGACTGCACGGGCTCGAATATCATCCCACCGCGTTTCGCCTCGACTGGATGCAGGAAGGCGAGCAGGATTTCGATGCGGCGCAAGATTATTTGTGCGCGATCGTACGCGATACGCGTCCCGATTTTTTACATTTAAACCAATTGAGTTTTGGCGCACTGCCGGTGGCGACGCCGCGCATCGTGGTGGCGCATGGCGACCTGATTACGTGGTGGTTGAGCATCCACGGGCACGAACCGGCGCCTTCGGCGTGGCTCAAGTGGTATCGCAAGACAATCGCTGAGGGGATGAAGCGAGCCGAGGCGGTGGTGACGAATTCGCGCTGGATGGAAGACATGCTGCGCGGCGCTTATGGCGACGATTTCGAAGGGCACGTGATTCCGCCGGGACGGAATCCGATTTATTTCAATCCATTTGTCACGAAAGAAGAATCGGTGCTCGCGATCGGGCGGCTGTGGGATACGGGAAAACAAGTCGCACTGCTGACGCAGCATTCGCACGGCCTACCGGTCTGCATCGTGGGAGCCGACAGCCCGATTCCAGCGCCGGCGTTGCCGATCCGCGCGGATGTGCGGGTGTCGACTGGAGAGCACGAAATCTCGGTCAAGGGAGCGCAAACAGAGTCGCAACTGCGTTCGTTGTATAGCAAGTCGACGATTTTTGCGGCGACTTCGCGGTACGAGCCCACGGGACTGGCTTCGATTGAAGCGGCGTTCTCGCGTTGTGCGCTGGTGGCGAACGATACGGATGTGTATCGGGAGTTGTGGGGAGATGCGGCGTTGTACTTTGAACGCAACAATGCCGACAGTCTGAGTGAAGTTCTGAGCCAACTCGATGAGGATCGCGAACTGACGAGGCTCTATGGGACGCGCGCCTATAATCGTGCGCGCGAACGCTTCACGGCCCGTCGCATGGTGGATGACTATCTACGGTTGTATCGGCGGTTGCGGTCTTCGAAAGTCGCGGTTGCATAAAGTGGCAGTTGCGTAAGACGGGTATCCGTTTTGATTGGCGCGGCGGTCGCCGCGGCCCACGGCATGTCGCACGCTTTTGTGCCTCGCCATAAAGCGATTCCTCCGTCGCCACGGCGCGACGAAGATCCCGATTTGAACGCTCATTCCGCCGCTCCCGATTCGGCCTGCGCTGGCGGGGGCGAGGGCGGGCCAGTGACCTGCGGGGAACGCATGCTATACTTTTGAAGTAGTTTTCTGGGCAGTATTCTGTCAGAAAGATCCGACGGAGGACAGTATCGACAAGCGTTTTATCCGCATGAACGAGCGCATCCGGGCACGTGAAGTCCGCGTGATCGGCGACGAAGGGGAACAGATTGGCGTAATGCCTCCCTTCGAAGCGCTCAAGATGGCCCGCGAAAGAAACCTGGATCTGGTGGAAATTTCCCCGACCGCGCAACCTCCGGTCTGCCGCATCATGGACTATGGGAAATTCCTGTACCAGAACGAAAAACGCGAGCGCGAAGCCAAGAAGAAGCAGAAGACGATTACGGTCAAAGAAGTAAAGTTTCGTATCAACGTGGACGATCACGATTACGAAACGAAAAAGAATCACGTGCTGCGCTTCCTCGATGAAGGGGACAAGGTGAAAGCCACCATCTTCTTCCGCGGACGCGAAATGACGCGGCAAAGCCTGGGCCGGCAAATTCTGGAGCGTCTGATTAAGGACGTGGACCAGAGAGGGTTGGTGGAATTCAGGCCGCGGCAGGAAGGCAACACGCTGCACCTGATTCTGGCGCCCAATAAGAAGGAAGGCGGAGCGAAGGAAAAACCGGCTCCTCCAAGACCCGCACCACCTCCCGCGTCGCGAGGCGGCGCGCAGACAGCGTAAGAGCGCCTTCAGCCGTCAGCTTTCAGCCATCAGTAAAATCTGCTGGTGCTATCGCTCGCGGTGGGATATTTGCGCTTCGTAACGCTGAGATAACTGAAAGCTGACAACTGAGAGCTGAAAGCAGATTTTTATGCCTAAACTGAAAACACACAAGGGCGCTGCCAAGCGCTTTAAGAAGACGGGTACGGGGAAGATTGTGCGTCACAAGGCGGGATTGCGTCACATCCTGTCGTCAAAGGCGAAGAAGCGCAAGAAACAATTGGGCAAAGCGACTTTGGTGAGTGACGGTGATTACAAAAAAGCGGCACGAATGATCCCGTATATGTGATGGAGCGACGGGCCGCTGCTCCGTCCTTAACGAGTACACGATTTCGAGTTTGCAAAAAGATTTTGCAACAACAAGTCTGCGGATCGGAAACGAACTGCAGCGGCGCGTGAAGAGGCCTGGCTTCGGAAATCCAGCTTTCATCGTTCGATCATGGAAGCGCGGTAGAAGCCTCCTTACCTCCAGCCGCCAGAAGTTAGCGACGACTCAAAAGGAGAACAACCATGCCTCGTGTAAAACGCGGAACCAAACGCCGCGCCAAGCGCAAAAAGATTCTTGAACGCGCCAGTGGATACTTCCTCACTAAATCAAAACTCTACCGTTCGGCGAAAGAAGCCGTCGATCGCGCGCTGAAGTTTGCCTACTCGGGCCGCAAGCAGAAAAAGCGGCAGTACCGGTCGATCTGGATCGTCCGCATCGGCGCCGCTGCGCGTTTGAATGGATTGAGCTACAACCAGTTCATCAGCGGACTGAAGAAGGCCGGCGTCGAACTGGATCGCAAGATCCTGGCGGACCTGGCGGTGAAAGATCCGGCGGGGTTTGCTCATCTGGTGGAGCAGGCGAAGACGGCGAACGCGGCGGCAGTAGCCTAGCTTTCGGCTGTCAGCTGTCGGCTTTCAGTCTTCGATCCTTGAGTTCAAGGGAGCGATCTGCCAAAACTAGACACAAAGAGCACCGTAGAACACTCACGCTTGTTAGCTGCGGCGGCGAGGGACATTCTCGCTCCGCTGGGTGTGATTCAAAAGGGTCGCTCGAGGACTTGGCTTGATGACCATGGCTGGTGGCTGGTGGTTACAGAGTTCCAGCCATCATCGTGGTCGAAGGGCAGCTATCTGAACGTGGGTGCCATGTGGCTGTGGTACGAAAAGGATCATTTTTCCTTTGATCACGGCAACCGCGTTCAGGAGTTTGTGAATTATCGTTCCGAAGATCAATTCGCTTCCGAAGCGGTGAGATTAGCAACGAGTGCGCGAGAAAAGATTCTTGAATACCGGCGAAAGTTCACCTCGGCTTCGCAGGTGGCTCGAACACTATCGTCCGCTTCGCCGAAAAGCGGCTGGGACGAGTTTCACATTGGCGTAGCTTATGGGTGCTCCGGCGATATGGAGGCTGCGCGCAAGTGGTTGAGGTCAGTCGAACGATCAGACGCCACGTACGACTGGGAAAAGGAGCTTCAGTCTCGAGCGCACGAATTGGCTGATAAGCTGTCCGATCCGGCAAGCTTTCGCGTGGCAATCGAGGAGGCGATCCGGGCTTCTCGAAGACATTTAAAGCTCGGCGAAATCGGGATCAAAGGACTCTTCCCAGTCAACTCAACAGCCAACTCGTAGGACTAGCCTGGGCTTTAGGATTTGAGAGCAAACATGGCTTACGAAGTTCCAAAACTGACCGAGTTCTCCGCGGCTGCGCTGGATGCGGAAGTGCGTGAGTTGTTCTCTGCGTTGAAGCAGGAATCGGGGGCCGTCGCAACGGACAGTGATTGGAAGGAATATCGCGATCGTTGGATGGCGCGCAAGAACGGCGTACTCACGCAGCTCAATGATCTTTGGCTAAAGGCTGCACCCAAGGACGCCAAACGCGACGTGGGGCAACGCGTCAACGAGATCAAAACTCACGTCGAGCAAGCGGTTGAAGCAACACTCGCCCGCGTTCAGAGTGGCGCATCATCGGGTAAGCTTGCGTCGGAGCGGCTCGACATCACTCTGCCCGGCATTCGCCGGCCTCTTGGCGCGGAGCATCCCGTCATCAAGACGATGAACGAGATTGTGGGCGTGTTCCGCAATCTTGGTTACTCGGTCGAGGAAGGTCCGGAGATTGAGACGGACTACTACAACTTTGAGGCGCTGAATTTTCCGCCTAATCATCCGGCGCGCGATACGCAGGACACGCTCTTTATTGCCGGACAGGAATCGAAGCCGCAGCGCGATCGGCTGTTGTTGCGCACGCACACGTCGCCGGTACAGATTCGCACGATGCAGAAGATGAAGCCGCCGGTGCGGGTGGTGTGTCCGGGAAAAGTTCATCGCAACGATGCGGCGGACGCGACGCACTCTCCGATGTTTCATCAGGTCGAGGGGCTGGCGGTCGATACGAACATCACGTTCTGCGATTTGAAGGGCACGCTCGATCACGCCATGAAAGCGCTGTTTGGGTCGAGCGTGAAGACGCGGTTCTATCCGTCGTTCTTCCCTTTCACGGAGCCGAGCGCGGACGTGCAGATCAGCTGCATTTTCTGCGACGGCAAAGGCGTACGCGATGGCGCGCCGTGCCGCAACTGCAAGGCCAGCGGATGGATCGAGTTGCTCGGCTGCGGCATGGTCGATCCCAATGTGTATGGCTTTGTCGATTACGATGCGGCGAAAGTTTCGGGATTTGCGTTTGGCATGGGCGTGGAGCGCATCGCGATTCTGAAGTATGGCGTGGATGATATTCAGTTGTTTTACTCGGGTGATGTGCGGTTTTTGGAGCAGTTTGGGTAGGCGGTCGTTAGTCGTTTGTCGTTTGTCGTTGGTCGTTCGCAGTGCATTGGTGATCGCATCTGTTTGCACCCATTCAAAGATTCGGCAAGTGAGGAGTTGCATCAGGCGGCAATGTTTCCCGAGCGACTAACGACAGACGACCAACGACCATCACAAACATGAAAATTAGCCCCAATTGGCTGCGTGATTTCGTTGACCTTAATGTCGACTACCCTCGTCTCGCCGAGGAGCTCACCCTCGCGGGTGTCGCCGTCGAAGGCGTCTCCGGCGAGGGCGATAACACCGTCTTCGAGATGGAGATTACGACCAACCGTCCTGACGCCATGAATCATTACGGCGTGGCGCGCGAGGCGTCGGCGCTTTACGATTTGCCGCTCCGGCCGATTGAGCCCAAACTCCCCGCTGCGCAGGGCAAGTCCGATGTCACGATTGACATTCAGGAGCCGGAGTTGTGTCCGCGATTTACGGCGCGCGAAATTCGCGGCGTTACGGTCAAGCCCTCGCCTCCACATATTGCGAGTCGTTTGCACTGATCGATCAACGGCCCATCAGCAATGCGGTCGATGCCACGAACTATGTACTTTGGGAATCGGGCAAGCCGACGCACGTTTTCGATCTCGATCTGCTCGAAGGGCGGCGGCTGGTCATTCGCAAAGCCCGCGCCGGAGAAGTTCTCAAGACGCTCGATGGCGTGGAGCGGAAGCTTACGACCGACGATCTCGTCGTTGCCGACGCGAAAAAACCGGTGGGGCTCGCCGGCGTGATGGGCGGCTTCGACACCATGATCACGGAGAAGACCAGGAACATCCTGATCGAGAGCGCGTGGTGGGACCCGGTGACGGTGCGGCGCATGTCGAAGCGGCACGGCCTGCACACCGACGCTTCGCATCGTTTTGAACGCGGCGCCGATTTCGAATCGACGCGTTCCCTCGACCAATCGAGTCGCCGAATTGATACTCGCCTCTGGTGGCGGCACGCTTGTCGGCGACGTGATCGATGTGATCGCGCGCAAGCTCGACGTGGCTCCGGTGGAGACTTGACCTGCGGGAAGTGCACCGCATTCTCGGGGAAAAACTTAGCACGCTCGAAGTCAGCCGCATCCTTACACGGCTTGGTTTCACCATGCTTCCCGGAGGCGAGGAAAGTTATCTGATCCACATTCCGAGCTGGCGTCTGGATATTGAGCGGGAGATCGACATCATCGAAGAGCTCGCGCGTCTGCATGGGTACGACAAGTTTCCGAATACGCTGCCGGCTTACAGCGGCGAAGTTCGCGAACTGCCGGATGCGCAGAAAGACGCGCGGCTGCGGTCGTCGCTGCTGGCGCTCGGTTATGACGAAACGATTTCGCTGACTTTCATTTCGAAAGAAGATGCGAAGACGATTTTCGACTTCGCCGGAACTCGATCTGGCGAATCCGCTGAGCGACGAAGCGTCGGCGATGCGCACGTCGATGGTTCCGAGCATGCTGAACATGCTGGCCTATAACCTGAACCGGGGCAGTGAGAGCGTGCGGCTCTTTGAATCTGGAAATGTTTTCGAGGCATCGGGCGCGAAAGCGCTGGAGATGAAACGCATCTCGATGAGCATAACGGGAAACGTGGGCGCGGACGTAGTGCGCGGACTGGCGTCGGGAGCGGCGGCGCGACCGTTCTCTTTTTTCGATTTGAAGGGCGATGTCGAGAGCCTGCTGGCTCCCTTTGGCTTTTGGACCCTTTACTACGATGCCGAGGCTGCTGGCTATTATCATCCGGGGCGTTCAGCGCGCGCCGTGATGGATGGCGCGACCGTGGCGCAGTTTGGGCAGATTCATCCGGATGTAGCGGCGGCGCGAAAGTTGAAGCAGGATGTTTTTGTCGCCGAGCTTTATCTCGATCGGCTCTATCAGCACGACCTGCGTCAGGTACGGTATGAAGCCCTGCCGCGCTTCCCTGCTGTCGAGCGCGACTTCTCGTTCGTGTTTGACGATGGGGTGGAGTTCGCGAAAATTCATCAGAGCGTTTGCGGATTGGAGATTGCCGAGCTGCGCAGTTTTGTTCCGGTGGAAATTTTTCGTGGCGAGAAAGTGGGCGCGGGCAAGTACTCGATTCTGATGCGGGCCAGGTTGCAGTCTGGCGAGCGCACGCTGCGGGATGATGAGGTGGCGGGCTGGGCGGGGCAGATCGTTAAGGCGCTGGAGGGACTGGGCGGCGTGTGGCGGGCGTAGGGGCACTGTGTGCGCCAGATCTCATTTGCTAAAGCTCGTAGCGCGTGCTGCATTTCCACAAGTAGAGGCATTTCGCGGAGCGAACTTTGAAGATGCGGCTTGATGGGTCGCAAATTTCCATCGCCCACCCAGGAACCGTAATTTGATGGCCAGCTATATCTACTTCGGCAGGAGGCTGTTTCTCGGTATAGTCGCAATCCTTCGGGTATCCGCGAGAAGTAATCACGAACCTATATTTCATTGGATAGGATGTGACAGTCTCGCCACACCCTCCACACTCAAACTGGGATCGCTTAGCGCTGTCCAAAGCGGCCGGCCTCAGCATTGGATGCCCGCTTACAAATACAGCCGATTCGACGCTTCCATCACGGCGGATCGTAAGCATCAGATCCACGTCTCCGGCGATGCGGGCCTGGAGCGCCAACGGAGGGTACGTTGGATCGGACAGCTTGGTTAGCACGGGTCCATTTTGTGGCGATTCGGAACTTTGAGCAGATTGAGCGGATGCACGTTCTGTAACGGGAGATAAGTATAGGACCACCCCGGCCAATAGCAACGAAGTGCAACGGGACTTCATGAAAAGAGTTTAGGCCGCCCTGCTGTCTTTCGCAAAACGCAACAATGCAAACCCACGATCAGCGGTTGCCCATGGTGCGAATCGTTCCCAATCCCAACAGCCGTTCGTCGGCTGTGACCAGTGTCAAATCCAGGACCTCCGCCGTAGCGGCAAGAATCCGGTCCATGGGGTCCTGATGTAGCGTCAATTGCCGGGCCAAGAATGCGATCTCGTGCGTCAAGGGAGCCTCCCGGGTGCCGGCCGTCGCCCGCGCCAGCCATTCATCCAAGCTCCCGTCAATCTCGAATCTGCCTTTGTGGTGCAAGGTCAGAGCCTCGTAAGTGCTGACCGGCGAAAGCCAAAGTTCGTTGTCCCGGTCTTTGAGACGAACCATGACTCCTTTCCCAATCCGCCTGGGCTCGCTCAAACTCCACAACCAGATATGCGTATCGAGCAGCAGTCTCAATCGCGCAAAACCTCCCACTCATCCTCATCGGTTGCCGGAGAGACGATGTCTCCTGTGATCTTCATCGTGCGCTTCATCGATCCGATCCAAGCGGCGCGATCTTCTACTGCCGTCGTTGGTATGACCTCGGCCACGGGCTTGCCAAAGCGTGTGATGCGAATCGGCTTCTTGGTAGCGCGAACCTGTTCAAGGACGGCGAGACACTTGGCCTTGAATTCCGAGATGGCGATTTCCTGCATAGTCTTTCCCTGATGGTCATCATATCAGACTATAGTCATTTCATTTGACTATTCTCTACATCGCCTTGCAGCATCGTGAGAACGCCTTGTGGCGTCTATCGGTGCGCACACGGGCGCGGGGTCCTCCGTGCGCGTTTCTTGTGCTAGCCTTTTTTCCATGACCACGATTTCGCCGCATCCCAAGCATTTTCTTTCCGACAAGGTTGAGCATTTTACCGAGTCCGTGATTCGCGAGATGACGCGGCAGGCGATGCAGTATGACGCGGTCAATCTGGCGCAGGGGTTTCCGGATTTTTCTGCGCCTGCGGAGATCAAGCGCGCGGCGCAGGAGGCGATCGCGGCGGACGTGAATCAGTACGCGATTACCTGGGGTGCGAAGAGCTTGCGCAATGCGATCGCGCGGCAGATGCGGGAGGCGCAGGGGATTGAGGTCGATCGGGGAAAGAGAAGTGGTGGTGTGCTGCGGATCGACGGAAGCGATGATCGCTACATTGCTCGCGGTCTGCAATCAGGGCGACGAGGTCGTGGTCTTCGAGCCGTTCTACGAGAACTATGGGCCCGACGCGGTGCTGAGCGGAGCGAAGCCGCGTTTTGTCAGCTTGCGGCCGCCACAGGTGGCGGGAGGCGAGTGGACGTTCGACGAGCAGGAATTGCGCGAGGCGTTCTTACACAAATCCAACCAGTCCCGCACCAAGGCCATCATCGTGAACACGCCGAATAACCCTACGGGCAAGGTTTTCAGCCGCAAAGAGCTCGAACTGATTCGCGATTTGTGTGTCGAATATAACGTGCTCGCGATCACGGACGAGATCTACGAGCACATTCTCTACGATGGGTCGGAGCACATTTCGCTGGCTAGTCTGGACGGGATGCGCGATCGGACCATTACGATTAACGGGCTTTCAAAGAGCTACAGTGTTACGGGATGGCGCGTGGGGTGGGCGGTTGCGCCCGCGGCGATCACGAATGCGATCCGGAAGGTGCATGACTTTCTGACTGTCGGCGCGCCTGCGCCGTTGCAGGAAGCCGGGGCGACGGCATTGAGCCTGCCTGCCAGTTACTATCGCGAACTGGCCGAGCGATATCGTACGCGGCGCGATCACTTGATTCCGGCGCTCGAGAAAGCGGGGTTTCGCTGCTATCGTCCGCGGGGCGCTTATTACGTGATGACCGACATCAGCGCGTTTGGCTTTCGGAGCGACGTGGAGTTCGCGGCGCATCTGGTGAAGGAAGTAGGGATCGCGTGTGTGCCGGGATCGAGTTTCTACAAGCATCCGAAGGACGGATCCCAACAGGTACGTTTCGCCTTCTGCAAGAAACCTGAGACACTGGACGAGGCGGCGCATCGCCTGCAGAAGCTGCGAGCGTAGCGTCAAGTTCTTTCACCACGGAGACACGGAAGCACAGAGAAAACCCAAGGCTTGGCAAAACCACAACCTTGTCTAGTTCGTTCCTAGGATCCTCGAGATTTCTCCGTGCCTCCGTGTCTCCGTGGTAAAGAATAGTTTGGGGCGGAGCCACCGCCGACGGCAGCGAATGTAGCGGATAATCCACAGCCAACTGCGCTATACTTCGCGACAACGCTAAGACATCTCCCTGAAAGCGAGTTGTGCCCATGTCCGCTAAGGATATCGAAGAGGTATCTGCCGAGGTTCCGGCTGAAGATTTTCAGGCGCTGGAAGAGAAAGTTTATCGCACCATAGAGTTGTACAAGGCCGCGAAGGATGCGCGGGCTACGGCCGAGCGCGATGTGAAGCGGTTGCGGGAGCAACTGGAAGAGCGCGAGGAAGAAAACGAAGCCATGCGCCGCGAACTGGTGCAGCTGCGTAAGGACCGCGAGGACATCCGGACGCGTGTGGAAAAAATGCTGGGGCAGATGGATGCGCTGACGGAGCGGGCGGCGAGTTAGGGTTGGGCCCACTCATTCGCACAAAACGCGAATGAATGGAGCACCCTCAGTCATGCAAGGAGTGAGATGGGAACTGCGAGCAAAGTACCCGCGACGGATGCGCCGGCTAATGGCGCAGGCAGTGTGCGGGTTGAGATTTTCGACCAGGTGTATAACCTTCGCGGATCGGACGCCGATTATATTCTGAAGCTCGCGGAATACGTTGACGGCAAGATGCGCGCGGTTTCGGAACAGACGGCGACGGTCGATTCGGTGCGGTTGGCGGTGCTCGCGGCCTTGAATATTGCGGATGAATATCATTTATTGAAGCGAAGAATTGAGAAGCTGCCTTCTCCCGAAGCGCAGACGCGGGCGAGCAAGCTGGCAAGTGCGTTGGATGAAGTGCTGGACGACACGCGGCGCACGGGCTGACGTGGCCGGTAATATCTGGTTCACAATTCAGCAAAAATCTGGAGTTCCATAACGCTCGCTCGGCTTTGGACGGGCGAGTCGCCCTCCCCACACTTTGTCAACTATAAATACGATCTCTAGCAAACCTTCTGCCATCTATTTTGCATTTTCCACTTGCGAATCCGTTCCCGATTTCCTAGCATCCAAGGTGAAAGTCGACCTGCGGGGTTGGTGCTGGTGGTAACCGATTTTTGAACCAATGCCGAATGAACGGGGACTCGACTCGCAAAAAGATCCTGTGTGCTACGTTCCGTCATGCGGAAAAGCCTAATGGGTCGCGGCGGGTTCCCACCGTCTGAGACGGGTTCATTCTCGGCCCACCACACGGCGCAGCGGGTCGACTTTTTAATTCAGGTGTCAGGTGTTAGGTGTCAGGTCTCAGGAAAACCAAACCGATCCGGTTCGCTCTTGACTTTCCTGAGACCTAGCACCTGAGACCTTCTTCCCTGCTAGACTCTCTCTAGAACTCAAGCTGCTTTTGGAGCATCTAAACTAACGTGTTTCCTCGACTTTTTCACATCGGCAACTTTTATCTGCCAACTTATGGTGTCCTCGTCGCTTCGGGAGTCCTGATCGGGCTTTGGATCAGCGTGCGCAATTCTGAGAAGCAGGGGATCAACGGCGACGATGCCTGGAATCTTGGCATTCTGGTGGTGTTGGCTGGGATTATCGGAGCGAAGGTTCTCTACATCATCAACGACTGGAGTTCGTACGCGAACAACTGGCGTGAGATTTTCAGCCTCAACACGCTACAGGCGGGAGGAGTATTTTCTGGCGGCCTGGTGGCGGGACTGGTTATGGCTGCGTGGTACGTCCGGCGGCATCACATGCCAGCTTTGAGGACCACCGACGCGTTTGCTCCGGGGCTGGCGTTTGGGCACGTGCTGGGGCGATTTGGCTGTTTCTCGGCGGGATGCTGTTACGGCAAGCCGACCAGCCATTTCTGGGGCGTGACGTTTACGAACAGGCTGGCGCATGACGTGAGCGGGACTCCGCTCGGCGTCAGGATTGAGCCGACGCAACTGATCGAGGCTGGCGCTGAGTTCTTTAATTTTTTGTTTCTGATGTGGTTGTTGAAGCGAAAGAAATTTGACGGGCAGGTGTGGGCGACGTTCATGATCCTGTATGGGATTGAGCGGTTCTTCATCGAGTTTTTGCGGGACGATCCGGGACGCGGCGAAGTGTTTGGCGGAGTGATGTCGGGAACGCAGCTGATTTCGATTTGTTTGGTGATCGGCGGCGGATTGATTTGGTGGTTGAAGAGCGGCAGCGGCCAACCAGCACTCAGCACGGAGAAATCGGGCGCTGGGATTTAGGGCGGACGTGAGAATTTCAGTCGTCCCTCCGGGACTCGCGTATCTCTTTAACTTTTCCCGGCGCTGAAGCGCCGGGCTATTGGCGGATGCCCCTCCGGGGCTGACTCTCGTTTGGTTCCGGCAGACGCCCCTCCGGGGCTGATTCTGCTTTGCTCCTTGCAGTTGCCGGCTGAATGCTGAATGCTAAGTGACTGCCCGAATGCCTGACTTCCCTATCACGCTGAGTGCGTCTCCTGAAGCCGCAGGACAGCGGCTCGACCAATATCTTGCCACGCAGCTTTCCGCAGTTAATCAGACGGAGGTCAGCCGTGCGCGCGTGCAGCAGCTCATTGCCAAGGGTGAAGTGCTGGTGAACGAGGTGGCCGCGAAAGCGTCGTTGCGGCTGCGGGGCGATGAGATCATCACCGTGATTGGACCGCCCGTGGCTCCGCGGCTGCGGGCGATTGCGGAAGAGATTGCGCTCGATATCGTTTATGAAGACGACGATCTGGCAATCGTCAACAAGCCGGCGGGGATGATGGTGCATGCGGGGGCGGGGGCGACCGACGATGCGCGGAATCGGGGCACGCTGGTCAACGCGCTGCTGCATCATTTTCAAAAGCTCTCGGCAGTGGGCGGAGAGTTGCGTCCGGGGATTGTGCACCGGTTGGACCGGGCGACGAGCGGGTTGATGGTGGTAGCTAAGAACGACGAGGCGCATCGGCGGCTGGCCAAGCAGTTCAGCGGGCGTGAAGTGCACAAGACCTACGTTGCGCTGGTGCATGGCTGGCCGAAGAAAGAGAGCGGCACGGTTCAGGCTGCAATCAGCCGTCATTCGCAGAAGCGGACGCGGATGACGACGCGAGGCTTCGGCGGGCGCGACGCGGTGACGCACTACGTTGTAAAGAAAAAGATCGATTCGCCCTATGGCAAGTTTGCGCTGGTCGAAGTCAAGATTGAGACGGGGCGCACGCACCAGATTCGAGTGCATATGTCGTCGCTTGGGCATCCGGTGGTGGGCGATGCGCTGTATGGCGCGCCGGGAGAATTGAAATCGCAGTCGAATAAGCGGCGTGCGCCGGGGATGCCGGCGATCCTGACGCTGGAGCGGAATTTTCTGCATTCGGCGGCGCTGGAGTTGGAGCACCCAAGGACGAAGAAGGCGCTACGGTTCGAACGTCCATTACCGAAGGAACTGGAAGCGCTGCTCAAGAGCCTGGAGAGTGCTCCGTAGGAAGGCCCTGACCGGAAGTGTGGTTGTTGAGTATCTTTCGAGTGCACAGCAAACTCATTGATGTCGCGCCCGGGCGGCTATAATGAGAACAATCGATCCCGAGTGAATCGTCCTGAGTCAATCGTGCTGATGAAATCGCGTATTTTTTTGGTTTTGCTTGCTTCCGTCGTGCTGTCTGGCTCGGTGATTGGCCAGACGGCGCCGCCAGCTTCTGCTCCGGCGGCAAGTGCTCCGACTTTGTCAGCTCCGGCAGCTCCCGCGCCGAGCACTTCGGCACAGACCACTTCGACACCGGCGGCTTCGGCACCGGCTACGCCTGCCGGGCAGCCCGGGGCACAGCCGCAAACTCCTCCGGACTCGGATTCTGACGACGCCATAACGATCATCCACACGGTCAACGAAGTTCGCGTGGTGTTCACGGTTACCGACCGGCACGGGCGATACATCAAGGATTTGAAGCGCGAAGATTTCAGAGTGATTGACGATCAAAAACCGGCTGAGCTGCGAAGCTTCCGCAGCGAGACCGATTTGCCGTTGCAGGTGGGATTGCTGGTGGATTCCAGTAATTCGGTGCGCGACCGTTTCAAGTTCGAGCAGGAAGCGGCCATCGAGTTTCTGAACGCGATCATCCGTCCGAAGTTTGACGAGGCTTTTGTCGTTGGCTTCGACGCCACTCCCGAAGTAACGCAGGATTTCACCGATAGCACGGAAGCCCTGTCGAATGGCGTGCGTATGTTGCGGGCGGGCGGCGGCACGGCGATGTACGATGCGCTCTATTTTGCCTGCCGCGACAAGCTCCTGAAGCAGGAACAGACAGGGCCGGTGCGCCGCGCGATCATTCTGCTGAGCGACGGTGAAGACAATCTGAGCCATGTGACGCGCGAAGAAGCCATCGACATGGCAGCGCGGGCGGAAGTGATTGTTTACACGATCAGCACCAACATCAGCGGAATGAAGGGCAAGGGCGACAAAGTTCTGGAGCGGATCGCCGAGGCGACGGGCGGCCGTTCGTTCTTTCCTTTCCAGATGCGCGATGTGTCGGATGCGTTTCTCTCCATTCAAGAAGAGTTACGCAGCCAGTATGCGATTGGCTATCGTCCGGCGAATTTTGTCGCTGATGGACGTTACCGGACGATTGAAATTCTGGCGCAGAATAAGGGATTGAAGGTGCGTACACGTAAGGGTTATTACGCGCCGAAGCCGTAAGGCAGCTGTCAGTTCCCAGTTCCACCGACGGGTTGAATGAGAGTTGTGACTGTTATCGCCTGATTTCGTCAGCGTGCTTTCTCAAGAGGCAGAACAACCTGCATCGCGCTTGGCTTCCGCATAGAAACGTTGGGGGAGCAACACTCCGTGATACTTGATGTAAACGACCGGGAGGTTAATCCCTTTGTCGGGCGATCGGGTCCATGTGTAGCCCGTCCATCGTGTGTCAAACACCAATTCCCCTTGAGGGAGTGGCGTTTGACCTGCGCAGGGGACGAACACATCCTCAAACGACTCCGTACCCCTTTCATCCGTAAGTTTGCACCGATCAACATTTGCGTGCTCGTCAAACCAGCAGTCTACCCAATAGCCTGTCTTGTGCAATGTAAACGGAACGTTGTTTGGTAAGAGGTAAAGCGCGTTGGACGAGACAGTGCGCGGTCGACGAGGATTATGGCCTTCCCACCCGAGCACGATCACGGTGAGGATTATCACCGTTCCCAATACCACGCGCGTGAACTTCTTAGGAGTGAAGCGAAGCACCAGGGCGGCAATCAGGCCGAGCGCGACGGCCCCGAGCACGAACCCTGTTGCGATGGGCATACTCACGAAACCCATCACAAGAAAGCCGACAGCCACAAGTAGACCAGCAATCTCCGAATCCACTTGCATAATGCGGAATGGGCCGGGATGCCTGCTGGCGTCGCGATCCTTCATGGTCATGATTGTCCCACTGTTCCATCTCAAAAACACTGATTTTTGTGTAATTGTTGTAACATCGCCGTTACACAAGCTGGACTTGGGTCACGCAGTCCTCAGTGCCAATGCTTATGGCTGGATATTCTGGGACTCCACTTCCGAAGAAACTGGGGATTAAGGATTCGTTTCGGGTTGCGTTGTTGCATGTGCCGGACGACGTTACGGCTGGGCTTCGCGCTTCGCTCGGAAAATGCACGAATGTGAAGCTTGCTGACGGCGGTCTTGATTTTGTTTTTCTGTTTGTTAAGTCTCGCGCTGGACTTGAGCTTGAGTTATTCCCTGCCGCGAAGGCGCTCGCTCCCGCGGGCATGTTGTGGATCTCGTGGCCGAAGAAGGCGTCTGGTGTCACGACCGACCTCACCGAAGATTTTATTCGGCAGAGCGGGCTGGACGCGGGCCTGGTCGATATTAAAGTCTGCGCCGTTAGCGAGGTCTGGTCGGGATTGAAATTTGTGATTCCGGTGAAGAATCGGCCCAAGCCTAAATAAGCGTTGGTAATTGCCTGTAAAGATGAGTAAAGCCTTTGTAGAGAATGGGTAACAGGGCGACTGCGGGGCGCAACTAAGCGAGGGACTCTGGGTTTGCATTGAGCAGGAACGGTTCTAACGGTGAACGGGGGCATGGACCGTGCCGAAAGGAGAACGGAATATGAAACGCACGGTGGCTGGAATTATTTTATTGATGGGATTAGGTGCGGGAACGTTGTTTGCGGACGATGGCTGGCAGGATCGGCGGGACATCCGACGTGACGAGGTGCGGATTGCGCATGACCGGCGGGAACTGCGGCGCGATGTATACAACGGAAACTACCGAGCGGCGCGCCATGAACGTGCTGAGTTGCGGCATGAATATCGCGACGTGAATCGCGATCGGCGCGACTTGTATTGGGATCGTCGGTAATCGGATCGGCGCTAGACGGAATCGCAGTGAATCAGAAGGCCCGCGCTCTGCAACGTTGAGCGCGGGCCTTTTGCATTTGGTCAAGCTACTGGCCGGTGCCCGTCGACTTCATGATGGCCGGGCCGAGCGGCGCATTTTCGTTGACTGTGACCGCTCCGGCGATTGAGCCTTTCACCCCGGGCGTAAAAGTCACACTGAAAGTGCAGGTTGCAGACGAGGCTACGGTCGTTCCACAGGGCGTGCCGCCCGATGGCGCGGCGGTGTAGTCTCCGCTGGCTGCAATGGTGGAGATGTTGAGCGTTGCGCCGGAGTTGTTGGTCAGCGTGACGGTCTGAGGCGTGCTGGTGGTGCCGACGGTTTGGGCCGCAAACGTCAGACTGGTGGGCGCAAGGGTCACGGGAAATGCTCCGGTACCAGAAAGCCCAACAATCTGCGGACTGCCTGCGCCGGAAGTGGAGATGGCGACTGCACCTTTGATTGATCCCGTATCGGTCGGCGTGAAGGTGACGGAGAGCATGCACTTGGCTGACTTGGCGAGATCGCCTCCGCAGGGTGTCGTGCCGCTTCCCGCGGCGGTGTAGTTGCCGGTGGCGGTGATGGAACCAATCGTGATCGTGCCTGTGCTCTTGTTGGTGATGGTTACCACTTTGGCCGGGGCGGTGGCGCCGACGCCGGTTGAGGTGAAGGTGAGCGAAGTGGGGCTGATGGTGAGGGGGAGGGTCGGACCTCCGGTGGCGGTTCCGGTGAGTCCGACGATCTGCGGGCTGAAGGCTCCGCTGGTTGTGATTGCGAGCGCGCCTTTGATGGAGCCTTTGTATTGCGGCGCGAAGGTGACGGTGATGGTGCAGGCGGAGGCGGCGGCGAGCGATGCGCCACAGGTTCCTCCGGTGACGGAGTAATCGGAGCTGGCGGCGGGACTCAGGCTGATCGCCGTCGTCTGCTTGTTGGTGACGGTGACAGTCGCCGAAGAAGTGGATCCGACCGCAGTACTCGGGAGGGTGAGGCTGGTGGGGCTGAAGGTCAGCGGAGCGACGGCAGTGCCAGTCAGTTTGACCACCTGCGGACTGGTGGCGGCGTTATCAGAGAAAGTGAGTGCTCCGCCGATGGAGCCCGCAATCGTGGGGTCGAAGGTGACGCTGACGGTGCAATGGCTGCCGGCGGCGAGAGAACTGCCGCAGGTGTTCGATGGCGTGAAGTCTCCGCTGGTGGTGATGGAGGCGATGGAGAGCGCTCCAGAGCCCGTATTGCTGAGCGTGACGGATTTTGACGCGCTCGACGTTCCGGCAGCGGTACTCGTGAAGGTCAGGCTCTTCGGACTCACGCTCACCACGGGCGTTCCGCCACCGGAGCCGATCGTGACGTAGAAAGTCGTGCCGACGAATGGTCCGCAACTGGCAGTGTTGAAGTTGCCGACCTCGACCTGGAAGGCACCCGGTGCGGCGATGTCGGTAGCGGGGATTTGAACGGTGATCTTAGTCGAGCTTACGAACGTTGCTACCGCCTGGAAGAGAGTGTTGATGTAGACGTGGGTGTTGGTCGTGAAACCGGTGCCGTTGATGGTGAGCGTGAAGGCCGGACCTCCGGCGGCGATGCTTGCGGGACTGAGGCTGGTGATCGCGAGTGGCGTGGCGATGACGTTGTAATCCGCAGCTACGAGGACTTCGTCGTTGACGGTGAGATTTTGGGGCGAGACTGTCCCGCTAAGATCGTAGAGCCAGCCGGTGAAGCTGAGTCCGGTGGCAGGCGTCTCGGAAAAATTGAGCAGAGTGCCTGCCGGGTAGTAGCCACTTTCAGTCGATCCGGGCGTGACGGTGATGGTGGCGGCGCATGTGCCCTCTTGCGCGTAGTCGTCGACGTAGTAGTTCGGCTGGAGGGTGGCGGTGTAGGTTGTGCTGTTGCTCGGCAAGGTGATGTTGTGGGTGATGGCTCCAGCATCGCTCCAACTGACAAAATCGAAATATGTGTTGGAACTCCAGGGATACTGCGGAGAATAGGTGCTGATGCTGTGGGAGCTGCCGGGGGTCCAGTCGCTAAAGAAAGGCGGCGCAAAATTGACGGGCGCATTCCAGTAGGTGCCGCTGGTGTCGGCGAAGAAGAAAAAGTTCGATGTCACCGGATTGGTGGTGACGGTGTAGATGGGCGACGTCGTGAAATAAGTCGTGAGGTTGATGGCGCTGCCGTCCTCCATCACATAAAACGTTTTCGGATTCGCGCCGATTCCGCCGGGAAGATAGAACGGAGAATTGATGTAGTCCAGAAAATTTTCGCCGTTGCTGGGTGAGGCGGTCAGCGTCACCAACTGCCGGATGATGTAGTACTGGCCCGTTAATGGGGAATACGTCACGGGGGCTGGTGAGGGCGTAACGGTTCCAGAACCGACAGGCGTGATCGTGTTGCTGTATTGCACCAGCTGAATGAAGTTTGCCTGATAGACGGTGATGGCTGGAGATGTCGCCGGCTGCGTCACCATATTATTGCCGGGCGTGACGGTGATGGTGTGGCTTTCGGTGGTGGAGTCGTTCCAGCGTCCGTAGATGTAATTGACTCCGCTGAGCGTCTGCGGGGTGGTGGGCACGTTGAGGGTGTGCGTCGAATTGAGGGCCCAGGTGTAAACCTGTGGCGTGGTGACGGTTGATCCGTCGACGATCACCTGGAGCCCGGGAGGATTGCTGGTCACGGTGACCTGAGTGGGTGCGGCTCCGTAGAGACGCTTGATGCCGTCGATATCTGCGGCGCTGTAGCCGTTCGGGTTTGAGAGAGGAATGCCGGCGGGGATGCTTTCGATGGCGGGATCGCCATTGCGCGAGAACGAGAACGCCGGGTATTCCATGACTGAGGCGTAATCGTAGGCAGTGAGATTCTGCTGGCCCAGCGGATCGAACGTCTGCGTAAAGTCGGTGGTGAGTGAAGCCTTGATGACGGCGTTGTAGTTCACGTTGACGTAGGTGTTGCGATCGGGGCGCGACTGCTCATGCCAAACTCCGACGATGTGTCCCATTTCGTGCTGGATCGTCGCCACCGTGCATGGATTGCTGGTACCACCGGCGCCGGTGGCCATCTGCTCACCACCTGCACGGCCTTCGAACGACTCGCAGACTCCGTTGTTCTGAGTTGTAGAGAGGTTGAAATCCACCCAATCGGTTTGGCTGACGTAAGGGACGAACTGGATCACTCCTGAAAATGCGGCGTTGAAGTTCGTGATCGCGGTCTGGATGTTAGCGACGTCCCCGGACTGCGAGTCGATTTGGTAAGGAACCTGATAGACGCCGCCGGTTTGTTGCCACAAATATTTGGAGACGCCGATGCCCTGGCTGTCGGTGCCAGCGCCGTTTGGAGAGTCCTGAACATTGTCGAGGAGGATGTCGCCCTGATAGACGGCTTTGCCTGTGTCATTTGTTCCGGGGAACCACTGGTACGTGATCTTCGCGCCGCGCCAGAAGCCGGTGCGGATTTCGGGTTGCTGGGACTGACTCGGCAATGTCTGACTCCACAATGCGGTGGGGGCGAACGACAAGAATAGGGCGAACGAGAATAGGGCTAGGCGACGGAGCACGGCCACGGAACCTCCTGGGTATGACGGAACAGCAAATTAAATGTGGGGGATTGGGTCTACGGACGTGGGGGCGTCCGTGTTGCAAGTAGTTTGGAGGGGAACGGGGACGGTGTCAAGTGGACGGGGACATCGAGAGTGTCCAAGATTGCCTTTCCCCCGCCACGGAGGCACGGAGGCACGGAGAAAACCTTGAACCTGCTAAAAACCAGCACTGCCGGGCAAGGCCTTCCCCGGGTAATCGTCATGGCCCGATGGCCCGACGTTGTCAGTCTTCGTGTCTCGGGGTGGCGTAGTAGCCGCTGCGGGCCTGGATTTTGTAGTCGGACTGTTTGGGCTTGATTTCTACCTTTCGAAAACTACCGTCGCGGTTGGCGTTTGTGGGCGTGTATCCAATGTTGTATTGGCTGCGGAGTTCCTGGGCAATCTGATCGAAGGCCTGGCGGAGTTTGTCAATCTTGTTGCCGACTTCGATGACACGGCCGCCCGTTTCCTCGGTGAGCTTTTTCATGTCCGAATCGCCGCTATATCCGAATCCCCTTCCATAGAATCCCCGGTCAGCGATGAGCAGCACATAGCAGATGGCATCAGCCTTCTGCGCGGCTTCGATCGCGTCTTTTATTTTGAGGCGGCTGCCTTGGTCTTCACCGTCGGTGAGCAGGATCATCGCTTTGCGGCCGACTTCGTGGGCGAACTCGTCGTGCGACGCCAGATAGACAGCGTCATAGAGGGCGGTGCCACGCGGTCCGGTCGAAGAACAGGGGATGGGGCCTGGCGTGCCACCGGGTGGCGCCGAGCAGCCGACGCCTCCGGTGTTCATCTGCGCGTCGTTGAGCGCACGTCTGAGCCGGCTCACGGAACTGGTGAAATCCTGGAGAAGTTCGATATCGGTACCAAAGCTGATGAGGAAGGCCTCGTCTTTCGGCCGCAAGATGCTTTCGAGAAACGATCCGCCCACGTCCTTTTCCATGCCGAGGACGCGCAACTGGCTGCCACTGGTGTCGAGCAGAATGCCGAGAGTCAGCGGAAGATCGGATTCGGCTTTGAAATACTTGATGGTCTGGGACTGGCTGTCTTCGAAGAGGCCGAAATTGTCTTTGTTCAGGTTCGGGATCAACGCACCGTGTTTGTCTTTGACGTTGAAAAATAGCTGCACGACGTCGACGCCGACTTTGAAGGTCTCGACGGATTGATCTTGCGCCTGGTCATTCGGAGCGGGAGTCGGCGGAGAATCGGTGTTTGAGGTAGGACCTGTCGACGAAGTGACCGGCGGGGGCGGTGGAGGCGGAAGCGGGAAACCCTGCGCTCTGGCGAGATTCACGTTGGACACAGCGATAGCCACAGCGAACAGCATTAAAGCGAACAGCACCGGGGCGGGGGAAAGCGTGAACTTGAGCATTATGCGGTGTACTTTTGGCATCAGCGTGTTTATTCCGAGACTTTGCTAGTCTATCCTGTATTGGCTGGCCTGTAACGGCTGGCCTGTAATGGCCTGTGAGAGCTTGCAATGGTTAGATGCACCGAAGGGCCTCGGTTGGGCATCTGAATGGTTGAAAAGCGGTTGCGGTGAAGAACGGGCGGCAGGTTGAGCGACGAGCGTAGAAATAACGAAGGCAGAAAGAGGATTCCTGGGATGGGCACGAAGATTCGCACGGTCCTAATGCTGGGTTTGGCGCTGCTGGTGGCGGGCGTTTTGGGGGCGCAACAGAAGCCTGACGATATCCCGGACGCTCCGTCGGCGACTCGGCCGATACCACCGCCAGCGCAGGCGAGCCCTCGCCCGGGGGCCGACCAGGACGCCCTGCCCGACGTGCCGCCGATTGACAGTCCTGGTCCAGACAGCTCCAGTAAAGACACGCTGCGCGGCCCTGGCGACGCGCCTCATACCGCGACCGAATCAACGGACGCCAAACCGGCTCCGCCACCCATGCCTCCGATTAAGACGGTGCCGGCTGGAAGCGTTCCGAAGGATATGGAAACCGGCCAAGACGTGGGCTATACGATTCGCGTAAATAAGACCCTGGTTCTGGTTCCGGTGATGGTGAAGAACCGGGATGGATTGCTGATCGGCGGCTTGCAGCCGAAGGATTTTTCGGTGCTGGAAGGTGGACAGCCACAAAAGTTGACGTTTTTTACCAGTGACCCGTTTGCTCTTTCGGCAGCTGTGATTTTTGACACGGGGATGGCCGACGTTGGGCTGAAGAAGGTGCAGGAGACTCTCTCGGCTTTGCAGGGAGCTTTTAGCCAGTTCGACGAGGTGTCGGTCTACACCTATAGCAGCACGGTCGGGCAGGTGGCAGACTTTTCCAGTGTGGGCAAGGAGCTGACTGCGGTTTTTAACGAGGTCAAAGGCTTCAGCGGCGCGAGCGATTCGATTCCGATCACGGACGGGCCGCTCGGGCCCCAAGGGCCGATCATCAACGGACGTCCGGTGGATTCTCCGGTGACTCCGGTGAGTACGCCACCCAAGGTGGCGCGAGTGATGAATGACGCGATTCTGAGGGCGGCTCGCGACTTATCGAAACGTCCACGAGAGAACCGGAAAATCATCTTCGTGATCAGCGACGGACGGGAGCAGGGATCTGCAGCCAGCTATTCCGACACGCTGAAGGTACTTTTGACGCAGAACATCACGGTGTATGCGGTGGGAGTCGAAGGCGCTGCGATCCCATTGTATGACCGCCTGCAACGGATCCACGTGCCGAAGACGGGGAAATTGCTCGGCTACAGCGACATTTTGCCGAAGTATGTTTCTGCTACCGGCGGGGGAACAGTTTATAACGAGCTCTCCCGGGCGGACATCGAGCAGGCCTACTCGCGCGCAATCGGCGATGCGCGCAACCAGTACACGCTGGGATATTCGCCGAAGGCGGGGATTGGCGGGTACCGGCAGATCGAAGTGCGAGTGCGGCGTCCGGATGTGAAGGTCTATGCCAAGGATGGGTATTATCCTCTGCCTACGGCGCGCTAGTTCAGTTCTCAGTTGCCGGTTCTCAGTTCCCAGTTCTGAGTAAAATCACCGGGAACTGATTGATCCTGTGGCGGTTTAGTGTCTTGGTAGTAACATGGGTAACCTGCGCCACGGCCTTCCGGTGTGGTATAAAAACCAGCAGGAACCGATACTGTAGTCAGGTGGTTGGATAGCGAGAAGCTCGCGCTTTGGGAGTGGTTTGCGAGGGCTGTTTCGCAAGTGTCTCTGAGGAAACCTTTTGAGTTTCATCAACTTCGCAGCGCGTGAGATCAACTGCAAGATTGTCTATTATGGCGCCGGGTTGGGCGGCAAGACGACGAATCTGCAGTACATCTTCCAGAAAACAGCGGAACAGCAGAAGGGCAAGATGATCTCGCTCGCCACCGAGACAGATCGAACCTTGTTCTTTGACTTTCTGCCGCTGGATCTGGGATCGGTGCGCGGCTTTAAGACGCGAATTCACCTTTATACCGTGCCCGGGCAGGTGTTTTATGATGCCAGCCGAAAACTGATTTTGCGAGGCGTGGACGGCATCGTGTTCGTCGCCGATTCGCAGCAGGAGCGCATGGACGCAAACGTCGAGGCGCTCGACAACCTGATGTCGAACCTGAAAGAGCATGGTTACGACTTCAACAAGATTCCGTATGTGCTGCAACTGAATAAACGCGACTTGCCGAATGTGCTTCCGGTGGACGCCCTGTCCAAGGAACTGCGCAAGAAGAATGAGTCGGTGGTCGAGGCCGTGGCCTTCCAGGGGGTTGGAGTTTTCGAGACGCTGAAAGAGATCGCCCGGCAGGTGTTGCAAGAGTTGAAGCAGGGCGGGTAAGGGCGGCGGTCAGCTCTCCGGTTGCAGTTTTCAGTGGAACCCCTGAAAAAGCTTTTCTCTCATGACGCTAGTCGATTTTCCTTGCGAGGGCCTCGACGCTGCCGGCTGCGCCCAAGTTAGCGCCCAAACAACGGGCGCGAACCCTTCGGCTTCGCTCAGGGCAGGCTCTGGGGGACGGTTGGTTTTCTTCTTCTCATTTCTGATGTTCGGGTCTGACGCTCAAGCTTCTCCGGTCGGCGATGCGGGCTAGCGGTGTCTTTGATTTGAGCCAGAGCCTGCAGTCGAAATACAGCGGATACAAAAAGGCCATCAGCCGCACCGGTAACGAGGGCCGCAAATCAGAGAACGAATTCTCGAGCGTGTAGCCGGTATCGACGAGCATCTTGGCTGCGCTCCACTCCATATCTTTTACCTGCGACGCGGTAAACATACGTTTAAAGCGGCCGATACTGTTGGTCATGTTCTCTCCGCTGTCGGCGCGGAAGGAAGTATTCGGAGTGCCCACCGATCCGAGCGCGACCTGGTGGATGCGGTCATAGTCCAGATCGTGGTCAATAAACTTGCCGATCTGGGCCAACGTCTCGCGCGGATTCCGCACCAAGTCCTCGTAGTGCACTTCCATGTAATCGTTGCCGAGCGCGTGGCCGTGACGCCGTCCTTTATTGACGACCCAGCGCCAATAGAGGATTCGCGCCAGGAATGCGCGGTTGCGGTCCCACGGCAGGGGACGACCACGACCAGCGCGGAGCATCGAGGCAGTGACGTCGCGGCCATCGCGAATGATGTGAATCACGAGTGCATCGGGAATCTCTTTCTTGATCAACGGCAGATAGAGCAGATGCCTGGGGGTCGATTCAGCCCAGCGAGCGACGCCCTGCTTACGGGCGATGGCTTCCATTACGATGCAGAGAAAGTCGCCGGCATTGTGGCAATCTGACAGCACGCGCTCTTCGATATCGGCTGGGGCCAGTCCGGCGTTCTGAAAATGGACCGTGCCAAAATACGTATCGAGCAGACGCCTGCGATTACCGCGGCTGGAGAGATTGCCGAAGTGCAGTCCGAGTACCGCGAACACCGCGCTTTCTTCTTGATAGATCGCGAATCCTCCAGCGGAGAGCAAGGTGTAGTACAGGAATTTAGTGCCGGAGCGATTGCAGCCCAGGACAAACACGGGAGCCCTTGCTCGAGCGACCGACGGAGCGCTCGGGAACTCTGCCCGGGTGTTTGCGTGTTTTGGGACGATCGTGTTTTCCACTGGGCTCGAGGCGTTCTGTTTCTTATCTCCGTGGGCGGAAGTGTAATACTTCTGGCATGACAATTCATCCTACGGCCGGAACCGAGTGGCCCTGGCCGGAATCGCTCGACGCGCTGGTGGCGGCGCCTGCGCATCACACGCTTTTGCTGGAAGACGAGCGAGTGCGGGTTGTTCATACGCGCATTGCACCGGGGGAGATTGTTCCGCTCCACACGCATCGGTGGGGCGGGGTCGCTCACGTCCACAGCTTTAGCCATTTCATACGACGGGATGAGAAGGGCGAGATATTGTTTGATAGCCGCGAGGCGGGAGAAGCTCCGGAGCCGCTCTCGACTCAGTGGGCACACCCGCTGCCGCCGCATACGGTCGAGAACCTGGGGCCGCGCGAGATCAGCATCGTGATGGTCGAGATTAAGAACGGTTGACTGCGCCTTAACCCTTAATTTTCCCCGAATACAACGCCATGCCGACCACGGCATCGATGCCGAGTGCATCGAGGCTGTCGATTTCGTGTTGTTCTGTGATTCCGCCGGCGACAACCAGGTGCCGGGTGGTCACGCGCTTGATCGCGAGAACCGCGTCCATGGGAATTCCGCCCATCAGGCCTTCGGTGTCGATGTGAGTGTAGAGGAAAGATTCGCAGTAGGGCTCGAGGTCGCGGATCATGTCTTGAGCAGTGAGCGTGGTCTGGGTGCGCCAGCCGTCGATGGCGACGCGTCCGCCTTTGGAATCGAGGGCGAACATCAGCGCGGCTTTCGGGATTGCGGCAGCCAAGGCGCGGGCGTGGTCGAGATCGACGCGCCCATCTTTGAGCAGAGCCGATCCGATGATCACTTTGCGCGCGCCGAGATGCAGGAGTTCGCGTGCGGTTGCGATGTCGCGAATACCGCCGCCGACCTGGCAGGGCAGCTTGGCTGCGATTTGCGCAACCAATAAACGATTGTCGCCGGTGCCGCGGGCGGCGTCGAGGTCGATGAGCTGCACGACCGGATACTTCGAGAAACGTTCGATCCAGTAGTCGAAGTTGTCGAACTCTAGCTTTTTCCGCTCGCCCTGGACCAACTGCACGATCTTTCCGGCCATAAGATCGATCGATGGAATCAACATGGCCACCTCACGGGCACGTTGGCAGCACGCAATTCACATTTCAGTTGTGCGATGTTTTCGAGGCCGAAATGAAAGATGGAAGCGGCCAGAGCTGCGTCGGCGCGGCCTTTATTGACGTCGAACACGTCGATAAAGTGTTGGGCCGAACCGGCGCCGCCCGAAGCAATCACTGGGATTGAAACCGCGTCAGAGATGATCCGCACGAGTTCGCAATCGAAGCCGGTTTTCGTTCCGTCGCGATCCATCGAAGTGAGCAGAATTTCTCCCGCGCCGCATGCGGCGGCCTCGCGCGCCCATACGAGTGCATCGCGACCGGTGGCGGTGCGGCCTCCGGCGACATAGACCTCGAATGTTTTGTCGCACTCTCCTTCGCGGCGGCGGGCATCGATGGCCACGACTACGGCCTGGGAGCCGAAGCGAGCGGCTATTTTTGTGATGAGCGATGGGTCTTTGACGGCTGCGGAGTTGATCGCGATTTTGTCGGCTCCGGCATCGAACACGGCTGAGGCGTCGGAGAGTTCACGAATTCCTCCTCCAACCGTGAACGGAATAAATAAATCGCGAGCAGTGCGAGAAACAACGCCAAGCATCGTATTGCGATTGCCGCTGGTCGCGGTGATGTCGAGCAGAACGATTTCGTCAGCTCCAGCGCGGGCGTGAGCCAGGGCGCAGCCGGCGGGGTCGCCGGCATCGCGCAGATTGACGAACTGGACGCCTTTGACGACGCGGCCATTATCCACGTCGAGGCAGGCGATGATGCGCTTGGTCAGCAATTGGACCTCATGAGTTGGACTCGCAGAAGTTCTTGAGAATGCGAAGCCCAACGTCTGAGGATTTCTCGGGGTGGAATTGAACTCCGAAAATGTTTTCTTGTTCGACGACTGCGGAGAACGGCTGTCCGTAATCGGTTGTGGCTGAGGTTGCGGCGACGACCGGAGCCTGAAAAGAGTGGGTGTAGTAAACGAAAGAATCGGGCGCAACTCCGCGCAACAGGCGCGTACCACTCTGAACAGCGAGAGAGTTCCATCCGACGTGCGGTGATTTGACCGAGGGCGGGAAAGGCCGGCAGCGGCCGGGAAGAATTCCGGCTCCCGCGAAATCGGGAGCTTCGTCGCTGCCTTCGAACAGCCACTGCATTCCGAGACAGATTCCTAGGAGCGGCTTTCCGGCTTTGGCGGCGCGCAGCACGGCTTCTCGCAGGCCCGTGTTGTCGAGGCCGCTCAGCGCGGAGAAATGGCCGACTCCGGGAAGAATAATTTTGTCCGGCGGCGCCGATGGCTTCGGGTTGCGTGGCTACGACGACATCAACGCCGAGATGGTCAAATGCCTTCTTGACCGAGTTCAGATTGCCGGCACCGTAGTCGACGATCGCGATCGTCTTCGGACCGATCGTCTTCGAGTCGGTCATAGAAGTCCCTTGGTGCTCGGCAACATGCGCCGGAGTTGGCGGTCGCGCGAGCAGGCTACACGCAGCGCGCGGGCGAAAGCCTTGAAGAGCGATTCGATTTTGTGATGACTGGAACGTCCGTAGAGCACGCGGACGTGAACGTTGGCGCGAGCGCCACGCGCGAAGCCCTCGAAGAAGTCGTCGACTAATTCCGTCTGAAGGTCACCAACTTTTGTCGTCCGAACTTTGGTTTGGACCACGGACACGGCGCGTCCGCCGAAATCAACTGCGGCCAGACCCAGAGTTTCGTCCATCGTCATCAGGAAGTATCCGGCACGCAGGATGCCGCGCCGGTCCCCGAGAGCGCGGTCAAAGGCTTCGCCGAGCGCGATGCCGACGTCTTCGACGGTGTGATGCTGATCGACATCGAGGTCGCCCTGCGCGGTGAGTTTTAAATCGAATCCGCCGTGGCGCGTGAAAAGCTCGAGCATGTGATCGAAAAAACGGATTCCGGTTGAGACTTCGTACTTGCCGCGGCCTTCGATGGTGAGGGCGATTTGAATTTCGGTTTCGGCGGTCTTGCGGTGCAGTTTGGCTTTTCTCACGCCTGCACCTCGCTGGGTTGGTCGGCGGGAAGATTGCTTCGCAAACCCATTTTTTCAACTATCTCGCGCAGCGTGCTGATGAGGATCTCGGTGTGTTCGTTTGATCCGACGGTCAGGCGGACACAACCGTCGCAGCCGGGATCGGAACTGCGGTCGCGCACGAGAATTCCACGGTCGCGGAAGGCGTGGACGAATTCCGCGTGGGCGGCGCCGATCTGCACGAGCACAAAGTTAGCCCGGCTTCGGCCAATAGCGCAGTCCCAGAGCGGCGAGTTCGCGCTGCAATCTCTCGCGGTTGTTTTGGACCTGGGCTACATAGGCGCTTACGTATTCCTGATCTTGCAGAGCTTCGGGAAGAACCGCGAGGGCCGCGGCGTTTACGCTATAAGGCGAAGCCACGCGGCGGACCATCGCGATCTGCCGGGCGTCCCCGGCGAGAATGCCGATTCGCAAGCCAGCGAGGCCATAGGCTTTCGAAAAAGTGCGAGCCACGAAAAGATTTTCGATCTGGCCAGCGCGGGGCATGAGCGTTTCGCCGTGAAATTCGAAATAGGCTTCATCGACGAGCACGGCGGCATGCGGCGCAACTTGCGCGATTTTGACGAGGACATCGCCCGCGACCACGGTTCCGGTTGGATTGTTTGGATTGGCCACGGCGATGAGGCGTGTGCGCGAGCTGATTTGCGTCAGGAGATCTTTTTCGGGGAATGTGAAGTTTTCGCCCGCGGGCACTTCGATCAAGCGCGCGCCTTCGGCCTGAGCGAAGACCGAGTACATCGCGAACGTGGGCACGACGATGAGCACCTCGTCGCCGGGATCGAGATAGGTGGAACAGAGCAAATGGATGGCTTCGTCGACTCCGTTGGTCAGGAGGACTTGCGCTGGATCGAGATTGAGGAAGCGGGCAACCTCGGCTTCGACAGGCTCGCGTTCGGGATATCTCGACAATGAATCGGCATCAAGCGTATGCAATTTCGCCGAGGACGCGCGGCGAGCAACCGATGCTGCTCTCGTTGAAATCGAGGCGCAGTCCGGTTCGTCCGGCCAGTGGAGGGCGATAGGCGTGAAGATTTCTTACCGCGGAACGGGCTTCAAGCATGGGACGTCCTTGTCCTTGTCCTTGTCTCATACAATCTTGCCTGGTTCAACGTTGTCTCGTTCAATCTCGCGCGGAACGCGTCTGCGTGTCCGCTTAAACCTTCCGCCTCGGCCAGGGTAATTCCGGGAGGGCCGATTTGCCTGATACCTGTGCGCGATACCTGCTGGCAGGAAATGATCCGCACGTAGTCGAGCACGCTGAGACCGCCGCGTACGCGGGCCATTCCGCCCGTGGGCAGAGTGTGATTGGGGCCGGAGACATAGTCTCCGGCGGCTTGGGGCGTGAACTCGTCAAAGAAGACCGAGCCGGCATTTTGCACCGCAGGGCCGAGCGCGGCGGGCAGCGTGACATGCTCCGGTGCGATGCGGTTCGATATCTCGACTGCTTCGTCGAGTGAATTAGTCAATAAGATTGCGCCTCGACGCGAGAGTGATTGGGCGGCGATTTTATTGGTGGACACGCGTTTCTTTATTTCTTTTTGAACCTTCGCGGCCAGGGCGCGCGACGTGGTGATGAATATGCAGAGCGCGTCGGGATCGTGCTCGGCTTGCGCCACCAAATCGGATGCGATGCAGGCTGGGTCGCCATTTTCGCTGATGATGAGGGCTTCGGTTGGTCCCGCCAGAAATTCGATGGCGCAGTCGAATGCCACGAGCTTTTTGGCTGCTGTGACGTAGCGATTGCCGGGGCCGACAATTTTGTCGACGCGCGGAATTTCTTCGGTTCCGTAGGCCAGCGCGGCGATGGCCTGCGCGCCGCCAACGCGATAGAACTCGCGCACGCCAAGAAATGCCGCTGCCGCCAGCGTTGCTTGCGCGGGGCGCGGAGACGCGACGCGAATCTGGCGGACTCCGGCGACCTGCGCCGGAATCACCGTCATGAGGACGGTGGAGGGCAGCGGATAGCGGCCGCCGGGGACGTAGCATCCGACCGATTCGAGAGGGCGAACAAACTGCCCGACGGTTACGCCGGGCTCGATCTCGCGCTGCCAGTCTTTGAGCGCATCGGCGGCTTGCCACTCCGCGTAACTGCGAATGCTGCCTGCGGCGTGCTCGATGGCGCGCTGTAACTCGGGAGCGGCGTTTTCCCAGGCTTGGTGAATCACGTCCTCGCGAACACGGAGCGGCTCGCGTTTGCCGAGACCGTCCAAACGCGTGGCGTAGCGTCTGACAGCGCGATCACCGTTTCGCCTGACATCGCGGACGATGCGCTGGACGGCAGGTTCGACATCGGCAAGATCGGTGGATCCGCGAGCGACCGCGGCGGCTACAAAGCGAGCCAGCTTCGCGCCCTCCAAAATGCGGATGGCTTCCTCTCGCTTGGCAGGTCCGGGCATCACATCACCACCTTGTTCAGCGGATATTCGACGATGCCCTGCGCGTTGGCTTGTTTCAGCTTCGGAATCAGCGTCCAGGCGGTGTTCTCTTCGATGACGGTGTTGACAGCGACCCACTCGCCATCAGCCAGAGGTGCAACGGTGGGATTTTTCAGTGCGGTGAGCAGGCGGAGAACTCCGGGCAAATCCGCCTTGCGCACGTTGAGCATCAGGCCGACGCGACCGACCGCGGCCATCGCTCCGCTGAGCATGACGGCAAGGTTTTCGATTTTCTCTTTCCGCGCAGGATCGGCCCAGGCGGTTTTATTGGCGATGAGCTGGGTGTTCGATTCAAGGACGGTTTCGAGGATTCGGAGGTGGTTGGCGCGGAGCGAGCTACCTGTCTCCGTCACTTCGACAATCGCGTCGGCCAGCAGCGGCGGCTTGACTTCGGTGGCTCCCCAGGAAAACTCGACGCGCACGTCGACATTGCGGCTGGCAAAATATTGGCGCGTAAAGCTGACGAGTTCGGTAGCGATGATGCGTCCGGAAAGATCTTCGAGTTTCTGAAAAGTGGATTGTTCGGGAACGGCCAGCACCCACTTGACCCGGCCCATGCTCTGCTTGGCGTAAATCAAGTCGCAAACTTTGACTACGTCGAGACCGCTTTCGAGCACCCAATCGAGGCCAGTCAATCCGGCGTCGAGCGCGCCGTGTTCGACGTAGCGCGCCATTTCCTGAGCGCGGATGAGCAGGCATTCAACTTCGGGATCGTCGGTGGTTCCGACGTAAGAGCGGGCGCTGGTGTAAACACGCAGTCCGGCGCGGGCGAAGAGGTTGAGGGTCGCTTCCTGCAAACTTCCCTTGGGGATGCCGAGGCGGAGTTTCATCGCTCGACTCCACTAGGTTCGGCCCCGCTTTCGACCGGCGCGTTCTCGAGGCGAAGCTCCTGCGTGAAGCACGACCGCGTTCCGGTGTGGCAGACTTTGCCATCGCCCAAGACACGGACGCGAAACAAAACCGTGTCGCGGTCGCAGTCGGTAAAGCCGGCGACGACTTGCAGGCGGTTGCCGGAGGTTTCTCCTTTTGTCCAGAGAGTCTGCCGAGTGCGGCTGTAGAAGGTCACGAATCCGGTGCGCAACGTCTTGTCGAGCGCTTCCCTGTTCATGAAGCCCACCATCAGCAACTCGCCGTTGGCGGCATCCTGAATGACGGCCGGGGCCAGGCCCTGCATTTTGTCAAAGTCGATGTCCATCGATTCCTCCGAAGTACCTGCGCGGAGTACCGCGCGTCAAAATTCCCAAATCCCGCAAATGCAAAAAGCCCGCTGCGCTTGTGCGCCAGCGGGCTGGATTTCCTAAAAGTGCTTTGGTTATCCGTGAACCCCCGCCGACACGCTCATTGCATGGTGATGATGGTGATGCCGATGGGCCAGCGGAGTCATTATGAAATCGATATTAGGGTAGGCGAGCTGGGGTTGTCAAACCTTAGAGAGCTGCTTCCATGCTGGTGCCGGCTGCGGCAAACACGTCTTCGGATTCCTGCTCGGCGATGGGAATGAAGGCCTGGACTACATTCGAATCAAACTGGGTTCCGCTACTGCGGAGAAGGCGTCCAATCGCTTCTCCATGGGGAAGCCCCTGCCGGTAGCAGCGATTCGACACCATGGCGTCGAAGGCGTCGATGACACAAATGATTCGCGACACCAATGGAATCTCGTTGCCCTGCAACCCGGCGGGATAGCCACTCCCGTCCATGCTCTCGTGATGATGGAGAGCGTAGAGGCTCGCCTCTTCGAGACCGGGAAACTGGCGCAGAATCGACCAGCTATATTCGGGATGGCGATTGATCAGGGCACGTTCGTCTAGCGTGAGCGGACCCGTCTTCTTGAGAATGGCGTCGGGCACGCCGATCTTGCCGACGTCGTGCAGCAGGGCAGCGACCTCGACCTGATAGAGGGACTCTTCGGGCATGTCCATCTTACGAGCCACGCGCAGAGCCCACTCGGCGAGCCTTGTACTGTGAACGCCGGTGCTGATGTCCTTCAGGTCGAGCATCTGGTTAAAGGCGCAAACCAGAGAGTTACGAAACGCCAGATGCTGCTCTTCGAGCTCTTTGATGCGAAGAAGCAGCGCGGGCGCGTCAAGAACGGCCGCATCCGAGTTGGTCGAAGCACTGATTGCTGGCGTTGACGCCATCGTGTGTTTCTCTCCGTTAGACGGGTTGCGGCTGCCTCTAGAAAAGCTGGCAGACTTGCAGTGCCTGATACGTATCCAACCGCCCGTATCCGAGGTTCTGATTTCCTAGATAGTCGGCGTTGGCCAAGCCGGTCGACACGGCCCAACTCGGGCAGTCGCCGTTTTTGCCGAGCATCAGAGCGGCGGTGCCGGCAACGAACGGCGTGCTGAACGATGTGCCCCATCCAGCGGCGTAGGTTCCCCAGGGATAGGTGGTGACGACGCCTTCTCCGGGGGCGGCGAGCCAAACCGGAGGCGCACCGTAATTGGTGAATGAAGACTGAACGTCGGTGTTGGAAGTGGAGGCGACGTCGATCACTCCCGGCAATCCGCCTGGATAGACCGTCGTCTTCAGGCCATCGTTACCCGCGGACGCGACCGAGATCACTCCCTTGCTGTTTGCGTACTTAACGGCAGTGGCGAGTTCGGTAGAGTAACTCGTGAAATCGAAACTCATGTTCATGACGTTGGCGCCGTGGCCGACAGCGTAGTAAATGGCGCGCAGAATGTCGGAGTCGTAACCGGTGCCGTTGGCGGAAAATGCCTTCAGGGGCATGATCTTCGCCTGCGGCGCCACCAAGTGCACGATCCCAGCGGTCATGGTTCCATGCCCGAAGTCAGTGTAGGGGCCGCCATCGAGAACGGCGACGGTACGCTGATCGAGAACCGCCACGGTGCGCTGGTTCAGAGTGGCAGTGGATGCCTGGCTCAGATCGGGACTGGCCTGGACGTCGTTCATTTCCGATCCGCCGCTCACGTTGCGGGTAAAGTCGTAGCCGTTGACGAGAACCGGCTGGAGAATCGAGTTAGTAACATCGACGCCCGTATCGATAACCGCGACTGTGGTTCCCGCACCCGTCACGTTGAGAGCAGACTGGGTCTGTGCGGTCCGCACTAACTGGTTCGCGGGTTGGGCCAGGTAACCGTGCCAAACCGTAGCGCCATAATATTGGGTTGGCACCTGATCCGTGAGATAACCGGGGTCGGATTCGGCGGTGGGCTGCTGTGCGTTGACGATCTGATCGACTTCAACGTCGAGAACGCCGGGAAGATTAAGGTTGAGCTTGAGCAACGCCAGCACGGGATTAAGAACTGGGGGAAAAGTCACCAGGAACAGCTGCCCCTGGGGGTCGCCGAGACCGCCCACGACCTTGCAACCGGTGAGCAGGCAGGTCAGGTTGATTCCGCCCAGTCCGAGCTGGTCGCGTACGATCAGGCGAGTTTGGGCCTGCGCCGGGGGCGCGCAAAAGACAGCCAGCAGCATCAGCACGGCGGCGATCAGGCCAGCTCGCTGGAGACTCGTTCTTGATCTTGTGTCAGGCATCATTTTCCCCTTTTGACCCATTGTCCTATTGGCAAGTGTAGAGTGGAACCTTCGTGCGTTCCACTTACACCGGTACTCTCTCGCGAGTAACTCGTATTGGTTTCTTTGGTAAGACATATGTGGTTACCGTTGTTCCAGGTTGTTTAACCGAATTCGCACCGTTTTGCGGCCTTTTGCTTTCACCAGCAGCCACAGTGGATCCTTCGGATAGAACTCGATATGGAACTCACCTGAATCGCTGGCGACTGTGGTCGCGATCACGCGGTCCCGTTCCGTGGACAATTCGATGGTTGCGTTTCCGGGCAGGGTTTGCACTTCATTCTGGTCAAGCACCTGGCCGATTAGGTGAATGGCTGGGGACGGCGCACGCCGGCCGAAATGCATATCGATGGCCAGACCCTCCGCGGAGTAGATGACCTGCCATGTACTCAGGGCTCCGCGAACGCCCGCCAGCAGAGGCTGCGTAGAGCTGTCAAAGATAAGGTTCGCCAGCGTCCAAGTCTTCTTCTCAGCGGCCGGCTTGCGGTCGAAACCGAGTTTTACCAGGCGGACCAGGTTGTCCGGGGGCGCGTAACGGGACTCTTCAACTGCGATGCGCGGCAACCGGCTCCATAGCTCCTGCTCCGGCTTGCACTGCAAACAGCCCTCGGCGAGATGGGCCTTGATATCCGCGTTGATTTCGCTGCGGCTGACTCCGCGGACAAAATCGGTCCAGACCTGATCTGAAAAATGCATTGCTCGTCCTCGTTGGCTTCTAGCGATGAGATACGGCTCCGCCGAGCGGCGCTTTCTCTCTAGTACAAAAGGGACGGCTGGGCTCGGAAAAATACAGATAAAACACAAAAAACTTAATAACTAATTACCCCTTTCCTATCAACAAGAAAGGAGCCCAGTGGTAGGGATGGGGGCGGCGATCGCGAAGGCCGATGCACGCGGTTTGCATAGCTTCCGCCTTGGAATGGCCTTGCTGTAGCTGGCTGTAGAACTCGATCATGAATTCCCTGGTGCTGTCGTCGTGGACGTCCCAGAGGCTCAGTACGAGCGACTGCGCTCCGGCCTGTAACAGGCCACGTACCAGGCCCATCAATTCGTCGCCCGGAGTTACCACATTCAGTCCTGTGGCGCATCCGCTCAGAACGACCAGGTCTACCGGCATTTGCAGGTGGGCCATGTCGTAGAGGCTGAGATGCGAGGTTCCGAGACGAATCGAGGAAAACATCGGGTTATCCTGACGAAAATATCCGTGGGTAGCGATGTGGACGGACTTACTACGCGGCGCGTGAGTTCGAAGGACTTCTTCGGTTGCGGCCTCGCTGAGAAACAATTTAGGGTTGGGCAGAATCTTGGCTAACGCCTCGACTTCAGCGCGGATGGCGGGCGTCCGCTCATCGGGCACGCCGAAGATGAGGGAGTCGCCGGTCGCGTTGGCAACCTTGGTCTGGCAATGGGCATAAACGCTGGCGCTCGGCGCATAGGAGATCGCGAACTGGTCGATGAGATAGGATTCGCCGTCATAGAGGGCGTGAAAGGGAACGTAATGCAACAGTCCGTGTTGCACGAAGACGAGATGCCTGACGTCGAGGAGATGACGAACGGGCGCGATCAATTCCTGATGCAGATTTTTGAGGTGCGCTTGGGTCGATTCGAGCAGGGGCTTGCTGAAGGCCGCGACATAGCGTGGATCAAGGTGAAATTTTGAAATCTGAAACTGGAAAAACTGGAGAAGCTTTTGAATCCGAGACTGCACCGTGACGGGAGAGATGTGAAGCTTGTCGCGAGTCAGTACGCAAACGGCGATCCGATCGTGAGTGCAGAAATACTCGACCAGCGCCGTATCGGCGGGGAGCGTGGACCGAATCTGCTCAAGCGACATGGTGGAAGGCACCTGCAGGCCCGCTTCATTGGCTTCGGCTACGGTGGCTTCTTTGACGGCTCGCAATAAGTCCGACTCGCGCGACCTGGCCTGCTTTTCAAGTTGCTGGACTCGCTCCTGCGAACGCTCGTCTGAACGCTCCTCTGGACGCAATTGTTCGCGCTCGATCAGGTTGTAGTACCAGTTCAGTTCCTCGCGCAGGTTGCGGATTGAACGCACCAAATCACTTTGCCCAGGATCGGCCGCCGTGGGCACGTGGACGGGTTGGTTGAGAACGTCCATCAGAGTGCGCGATTTGGATTGCTCGATGTAGGAGAAGGCTTCTTCAAGACTGTTCTGGCGGCGAAGGCAGATATCGACCAGGCTCTCGTAGACTTCGAGCTTATTTTCGAAGAATGCGATTTTTAGTTCTTCTCCGCGCAGGCTGCTGCGCAGGCGTTCGACGGCGGCACGAGCGCGGCAATAGGATTCGTAGGCGGCATCCTCGTTTCCGGAGGCGCGCTCGACCTCGCCCATGAGGAATTCCGCCTGATAAAGCAGTGTCGGAGAATCAAGTTTCTCGAGATCGGCGAGTGCGGCGTCGCAATGTTGTTTTGCCAGCTTTGTATCGCTGAGACGCAGAGCGATACGCGCGAGCAAGAGATCGGCCAGCACCGCCTTGCCACGCATCGATGCCGAAGAGCGAAAGAATTCGTGGGCGCACCGGCAAAGACGGCGCGCTTCAAAGAGGCGGCCTTCGGTGAAAAGCACCAAAGCCTCATACAGGTCGATGAGCGACGGCCAGACCTGATTTTGGTCGCGCACGAACATTTCCTTGGCGGTGGCAAACAGTTTGACGGCTTCGAAAGCCTGTCCCTGGCGACTGGCTGCGATGGCGGCGAAACCCAAGGCTTTGGCGGCTTCGTAACCGAATCCGAGCTGGTGGAAACCCTGATTCGCGGCGCGCCCGAGTTCGCCAGCCTCGGCGCTCAGGTTCAGTTCGAGATAGATTTCTGAGAGATCGAGGTTGCAGAGTGCCAATTGATAGGGGTCGTTCACTTTTTTGGCGCTCGCGGATGCGTCACGCAACATTTGAATCGAGCGCCCATACTCGCCGCGCAAGAAATACAAGTAGGCGATGTTGTAGTCGGCGTAGGCCACCAGAATTGGCATGTCCTTTTGCTGACAATGACGGCGCGCGACCTGGTGCAGTTCGAGCGCCTTGGGGAAATCGTTCAGACTGATGTGGCACAGCGACAGATTGCTGAGGACAGCCGCGAGTCCCTCGGCATCGTCGTGAGCCAGCATCTGTTCGTAGGCGCGTTCGTAGAAAGCGAGCGCCTCGGTAAAACGATCCTGGCGGTGATAGATGTTTCCGAGGTTGATCTCGAGCCGGGCAAGGCGATGCGTATTTCCCTGTTTCTTGAAGATGGCCCCGGCACGTTCGCCAGCCGCAAGCGCCTGATCGTAACGGCCGAGCAACAGCAGCGACTGAATCGATCCACTCAGGGTTCGAGCGAGCTCCGCTTCATCTCCGGTTTGTTCGAAGAGAGCAATCGCCTGCTCGTGAAGGCCGACCGCTTCGGTGTGTTCGTCGAGAGCGTAGAGAGCGTTGGCCTTGGCGCGCAAGCTCTTGGCTAGCAGGCTGGGATTGCCGATAGCTTGGGCCACGTCCAGAGCCGCGTCTGCCAGGCGCCTCGCGAGATGCGTGTCAATGCGGACCTCTTGCCAAACCTTTTCGGTGAGTGTGGTGACGATTTCGGCCCAGGCGACGGCAGGATTCTGCTTGACCAGTTGGGAACGGGCCGGGCCATCACCGAGCGCGAGCAGGCGCTCGATGATGGAATCGACTTCGGTCTTCTGGGCTGCTTGGACGCTCATTCGAGACTCATTGGTGACTGAGGGCAGCTAGAAGCCGCGTTTCTCCAGATGCTTTTTCAGAAAGGCAAGGCACCGGGCTCGAATCGCGCCGATGGATCCGGTCGACATTCCCAATTCTTTGGCGACATCTGCATAGGGGCGGGCGGGGATTTCGAAAAATAAAAGCCGCACCATGCGTTCGCATTTTTCAGGCAATTCGGTGATAGCGTCGCGCAAGATCTGTTCCTGCTCGAGCTGCTCCAGCAGGTGACCGGGGAGTTCTTCGTCATTGTCATTGTTGTTGCCGTTGCTGCGGGAAAGCGCGGCGTCGGTGGCGCTGTCCGTTCCTTCGGGAGCGAGTTCAACCAATCTGTCAGCATTGCGCTGGTAGTGCAGGCATTTGTGATAGCAGGTCTGCATGAGCCACTTGGGCAGCGCGCGATGTTCGCGAAGTCGTGGGAGTTCAGTGAGCAGATCGACGCAGACGGATTGGAAAATGTCGGGCGCGTCTTGATGCATACCAAGCTTGATCGGGATCGAGTAGATGAGGTTTTTATATTTGTCGATGAGGGCTGACCAGGCTTCCTGATCGCCTTTGAGGCAACGGCGGATCAACTTCGCGTCAGCAGCGTAGTCGTGCGCCGGCCGCTCCGGAGACGGGTCGGGCTTCTCTTTCTCTTGCTGCCGTCCTGTTGCGGCTCCGGTCATCGCGCTCCCGGACTCGCGTTTGCTTTGGCGTTTGCGCTCTGTTGGGCCGGATCACGTACGAAGAGTTCGTCCGCGTTCCACAACGTATAGGGGTCGATCACCGCAGGATGAAAGTTCCCTACTCTGGCATCGGCGCTGGCCAGGATGTTGGGCGTTCCGAGGAAAATGAACGGGAGGTTCTGGGCGATCAATTGCTGAGCGCGATCGTATAACTGCTTACGTTTGGAGTAATCGAGCGTGACCATCTGCTGTTGCATCAACTGGTCGAGTTCACGCTCCCAATCCGTCGCGGGCTGGGTTTCGCCCAGATGCCATAAATGCGACGTGCCGTTGACCGTCCAGACATTCATTTCAGGATTCGGATCGGCATCGCCGCCACCCAGACCCATGATGGCTGCGTCGTAATCGAAGCTCTGAAAGACGCGGTCGATCGTGGCGCGAAATTCGAGCGGGACAACATGCACCTGCATGCCGAGGTGCGAGAGGTCGTCTTGCAGCAGCGTGGCCATTTTCATGCGCTGGCTGTTTGACGAACTGGTGATGATGGAAAATTCGACAGGGCGCGAGGAGGAATCCAGTAACTGGCCGGCCGCGTTCCAGGAATATCCGGCTGACTTCAGGATCTGGCGCGCGTTTTCGACAGACTGCGCCGGATGAGGCAGGCTTTGATTCATCCAGAGCTTATTGCCGGGCCCCACATTGCCCCACAGAGCAGCGCCTCGTGTGCCATAGACCAGACGCACGATCGACTGGCGATCAACGGCCACCGATATCGCCTGGCGGAACTTCAAATCGCGAAACCAAGTCTGACGGGCGGCAACCGCGTCGAGCTTTTTTCCGCCGAGGTCGTTGAGGTTGAAGACCAGGAAGTTGTATTCGAGGCTGGGCCCCATATCGGCAAGTTGCGAAGCCGAGCGCGATTTCTCGCGCGAGAGCAGGTTGTAGTTTTCTGAACTCAGGCGGCTGACGATGTCCGTTTCACCCGCCTCGAAGCGCATGACCTGTGCGTCTTCTGTGCCGACGAACAAAAACACCAGTTCGTCGAGATAGGGCAGACGCTGGTTCTTCTGGTCAACCTTCCAGTAGTAAGGATTGCGCTCAACTACGACGCGCTGGCCCGGGACATATTGCTTCAGGCGAAAGGGTCCCAAACCGGCAACTCCGGAGGCCTGCACGTTTAACGACCACGCCTCGGCGAAGTGGCCATCGCGATAAGGCTTCTCGAGCAGATGTTTGGGCAGCATGGCGAGCCCGTCGAACAAGCGCTCGGCGGCGGCGTAGGGACGCGGCAGCGCGAAACGCACCGTGTATTGATCGAGCTTGGTAACTACGATGGGCTTGCCATCGATGATCAGCAGATCGCGCTGCGGCGAATCGACAGCTTCGTCCATGTAAACGGTGAACGAGAAGATGACATCGTCGGCGTCGAAAGGATGGCCGTCTGAAAAACGAATTCCCTGGCGCAGCTGAAGAGTGAAGGTCCGGCCGTCGGGAGAGATTTTCCACGATTTTGCGAGCGCTGGTTCGGTCTGTTGCGTCGACCGGTTGATCTCGATCAGATCGCCCATGAGGCGTCCGATAACCTCGCGCGAAGCCACGTCGGTCTCGGTGACGGGATTAAACGTCTTGGGTTCAGCGCGCTGACCGATGGTCAGGTGGCCGCCGTAGTGGCCAGCGACCATATCTGACTGGCCGGCGGTGCGCATCAATTCTTCGCCCGGTTGCGGGGCATCAGGAGATGGCGGGGCGGCAAAGCATAGGCCTGCGAGCAGGCACACGTGTAGGGTTAGGCGAGCAATGACTTTCATGAAGACCCCTTACCCCACAGAACGTGTTGATTAAGACGATTTTAACCGGGAATGAAACAGGTCTGCGAGGTAACCATAGAGTACGGAAGTAACTACCAAAGCGGCTGCCGGAGCCAGCAACCATCCGTAAGAAACCAGCACGCTGTATTGCTGAAGGGTGCTGAGCATGTTACCCCAGCTCGGGGTGGGCTCGTTGACTCCGAGACCGAAGAACGACAGCGTCACCTCAGCGGCGATATACCGAGGAACCAGCAAGGCGGCCTGGGTGAGGAGCAGGCCAAAAGTTTCGGGGAGAATGTGGCGGCGCAGAATATAGAAATGCGATCCGCCAAATCCTCGAGCCGCGAGGACATAGTTTCGATTGCGCGCACTGAGAACGATTCCCCGCACAAGCCGCGCCGGGCGCGCCCAGCCAATCAGGCCGATCACTCCGGTCAACAGAAAGAACGTGCGAAGCGTGCTCAAATGAAGGGGTAGGAAAGCGCGCACACCGAGGAGGAAATACAGCCATGGCAGCGAGAGAAATAATTCGGTCACTCCCATCAGCGACTCATCGACCCATCGTCCACAGTATCCCGCGATGATGCCGAGGATGGTGCCGGCGAGAAGCGCGATCAACGTCGCGGCGAGTCCTGCGGCGACAGAAATCTGGCCACCAAACAGAATGCGGGAGAATTCATCGCGGCCGAAGCCGTCGGACCCGAGCAGAAAGATTTTGCCGGGCTCAGCGACTCCGAACAAGTGACGGTCGGTCTCGAAGAGACCTACCAGTTTGTAACTCGCGCTACTTACGAAGAAGTGTATGGGATAGGCGCGGCTGCGATCTTCTTTATAGGTTTCGGCGTCGTCACCTTCGGCCGCAGTCTTCCACGCATAAACGAATGGGTGCAGATGAAAGCCTGATGCATCGATGAAATGCACTCGTGTCGGCGGAGCGTATGGGAGCTCGCGATCCTGAAGCGTTGGGTCGTAGGGGGCAAAGAAACCAGCGAAGAGCAAGACTGCGTGGAGCACCACGAGCGCTGCGACGAGTGCTGCTATCAGGGCCGGGATCGCACTTTTACGCGGCATGCAGTCCCTGTTCGGCTTCGGATTTGTCTTTATCTCTGTTACCGCGCATGCGCGGGTCTAACGCTGACAGCAACACATCGGCAACGAGATTCCCCATAACCATAAAGAGGGCCGATAGCATAATGCCGCCGATCACGAGATATAAGTCGCGGGATAACGTTGCTTCGAGAATGAGCGGGCCGAGACCGGGCCAGCCACAGACGACTTCTACCATGAGCGATCCGCTGAGCAGGCCGGCGAGCGAAAAACCGAGCAGCGATATGGCGGGGTTCGCGGCGACCGGTAGGACGAGGCGAAAAAGCAGGCGGGTACGGCTGATCCCAAATCCACGCGCTGCCTGAACATAGGGAGATTGGAGCGTTTCGAGGACGCTGGCGCGAACGTGCCGGACGATTACCGCGGTTTCCGCGAGAACCAGAATGCAGACCGGGAGGGCGAGATGACTTACAACGTCCTGTAACTTAGCCCACATCGATAAGCTTTCGACATCGGCAGATGTCATGCCGCCGATCGGTAGAATCCTCCAGCGAACCGCGACCGCAAGCAGCGCGACCGCGAGCACTAACTCTGGAACTGAGATGAGAAACGCACTCGCGAGAGTAACCAACCTGTCGAGTAGACATCCGCGACGACTGGCTGCCCAGACACCTAGAGGAACTGAGATTATCCACGTTAGAAGAAGCGCCGTGGTGGTGAGGAGCAGCGTATTTTTCGCGCGACTCCAGATCAACGGAGTCACCGGGCTGTTATAAGCGATGGAAATTCCGAGATCTCCGCGCAGAGCAGATTTCAACCAGCGCTCGTAACGCACGACCAGCGGCTGATCGAGGCCGTAGTGCGAACGCAGATTCGCGATCGTTTCCGGGGAGATCTGCGGGTTTAGCCGCATTTCATCAAAAAAGCTTCCCGGAGCCATCTCTGTGAAGAGGAAGCAAAGAACTGAAACTCCGAGCAGCAAGAGAACGGCGCGCGCCAGCCGGCGGACGAGGAAACTCACGCGGAGGCTCCTGCAATCTGGGCGAGGTTGGATCCGGCGGCTTTCGCTGCGGCCACTAACTTCTGCGTCGTGGGGTGGTTCGCTTCGGAGATGATCTGCCGCGTCGGGCCGACCTCGACGGTTGCGCCTTCGGACATTACTCCGATCACATCCGCCAACCGCGTGACTAATGCCAGATCGTGGGAGATTAAAAGGTAGGTCAGCGAGTGCGCGGCCTGGAGGTCGAGCAACAGGTTCGCGATTTGTGCCTGGGTCGATAGATCCAAGCCAGAAAGCGCTTCATCGAGAACCAGTAACTGCGGACGCAAAGCAAGCGCCCGGGCAAGGGCGAGACGCTGGCGCTGTCCGCCGCTGAATTGAAGGATCGATCGATTCATCCAGGCGGCAGAGAGTCCGACCTCCGTCATCAGGGCGCGGACGAGATCGCGTCGTTTTTTTGGACTGCTTTCGCCTGAAGTGCTTTCGTTTGGACTGCTTCCGCCCGGATTGAGAGGCGTCTGGCGATTGATCAGCAACGGCTCTTCGATCACATCGAGCGCCGAGAATCGCGGGTTCATCGAAGTGACTGCGTCCTGGAAGACCATTTGAACGTCAGCGCGGAACGGCGCCAGATCGCGCGACCTGAGCTGTGCGATGTCAGTCCCACCAATCAGGACAGAGCCTGCATCCGGACGCTCCAGTCTTGTGACGCATCGCGCTACGGTGGACTTTCCCGATCCCGACTCGCCGACGAGGGCAAATGTCTGGCCGCGCGGAATAGAGAAATCGGCACGACTCACGGCAGCTACCGGCAAACGCTTTCGCCACAAGCCACCCCGGACGTAGCGTTTGGCGAGTCCCTGGACGCGCAACAACGCCTCGGACTCGGGCGCTCGGTTCGGCGGAATATTCGGCGGATCGATCGGCGAGTCCGTTGGCAAGTTACTCCCCATATTTGAAGCAGTTCACGGGCCGCGAGGGCTCGGGAATAAATTGGCTCGGATAACGCCGCAAACAAATCTCCATGCGCTCGGAACAGCGCGGTTCGTAGCGGCAACCGGGAGGCCATTGATCCGGGTTCGGCGATTCTCCGTCGATCGCTGAAAGTCTCGCCCGTGCCGGCGGGGCCGGGGATGGCGCCAGCGCAAGAATCGACTCTTTTGCGAGGCGGAGCAGCGCCTGAGTGTAGGGATGGAATGGGCGAGCGAAAATCTGGGCACTGCTGCCGACTTCGACGATGCGGCCGGCATACATCACGGCGATGCGATCAGCAAAGCCAGCAAACAATGCAGGATCGTGACTGATGAAGAGGATCGCCGTCCCGTGTTGCTTTCGAATCCGCGAAAGCAGCGCGACGATTTCAGTCTGCAATGGGGCATCGAGTTTGCTGGTTGGTTCGTCTGCAATCAGAAGCGCGGGACGGCATGAAACCGCTTGCGCGATCGCTATCCGCTGACGCTGACCGCCGCTTAACTGGTGCGGATATGCGGAGTAGATCTCGTCGGTATTAGCGTTGCCGAAGCCGACTTCGCGGAGCAGTTCCATGACACGCTCACGGCGTTGCTCTGCTGGGAGCGGCAAGTGCGCGCGCAGAACCTCGCTGATCTGGGAGCCGGCGGTCATCACAGGGTTCAAAGAGAGTGCGGGGTCTTGCGGGATCATGGAAACCACGCGTCCTCGGATGGCGCGCAGTTGGCTCTCCGACAGTTTCATCAAGTCCAGTTTCATCAGATTAGTGCCGTTGACGGTCAGCGAATCGGCTTCGCAGGTCGCGTGCGGAGGAAGCAAACGCAGCATCGCGCTGGCCAGCGTGCTTTTGCCGGAACCGGATTCTCCGAGTATGCCGACAACTTCGGCGGGGCGGATGTCGATGCTGACGCCGTCCACGGCGCGGATGGGAACGCCGATCTCGGGAGAGTAGGTGACCGTGAGATCGCGGACTTGAAAGATATTGGCTTTTGCTTCATCCACGCGCGACAAGCCCTCTCTTTTGATCTTACCCACGGCAGACTCGCTCGCAATTGCCTAGTAAGGAGCGGCGGGCCTAGCGGGCGATTTCGGCGGCAGCATCTAGTATCCTAGTGGTGGAGCGCATTGCCTATGCAGATGGTGATCGACGTTTTCGCGCAGATTTTTGGCACCCTTTGGGCGCACAAACTGCGTTCGTTCCTCACCATGTTTGGCATTGCGTGGGGAGTTGGTTCTCTGCTGCTGCTGGTCGGGCTCGGGGAAGGCTTCCGCAGCGGCAACAAACGCGGACTCTCCGAGTATGGCGAAAACATCATGATGGTCTTTCCGGGGCGCGCGCCGGCGGTTCAGGGGAGCATGAACTCGGCGCGGCAGTACCGCCTCACCTACCAGGATTACCTCGACATCAAGAAAGAAAGTCCGCACATCAAGGCCATCACGCCGGTTCTCGCGACCACGGACGTACATGCCGTGAGTGAGTTCGCGACCGCCAGTGGGCAGCTTACGGGAGCCGAACCGCAATACAACGGAATTCGCTTTTTGCCGCTGAAACTGGGGCGCTGGCTCAACGATCTGGACGAAACTCAAAAACGCAACGTCATCGTTCTGGGAGATGAGATGACGCGGAATCTTTTTCCGGGCCGTCCGGCGGTGGGTGCGTTCGTGCTGATGAACGGCTTTCGTTTCGAAGTGGTTGGCACACTGAAGCGCGTTGGCCGAGGCGACGACAACTCGACGAACACCCGGGCCTATATTCCTTTTCAAGTCATGCGGAGTGATTTTCCGATTAAGGGCGAAGAGGCGTTCGACGCGATTACGGCGATTAATTTTCAGCCGCGCACGGCCGACGAACACCTGATCGCTCTCGACGAAGCGCATCGCGTGATCGCCCGCAACCATCACTTCGATTATCACGACGAAGACGCGTTTGAAGGCTGGGACACAGTCAAGCAGGCGCAGATGATGGGAACCATCTTCGATGCGATGAACGAGTTTCTGGGTACCGTCGGTCTGGTCACTCTGGCTCTGGGCGCGATTGGCGTGGTCAACATCATGCTCATCGCGGTGACCGAGCGTACGCGCGAAATTGGCTTGCGCAAAGCTCTGGGCGCGACGAACCGCAGCATCATGCTGCAATTCTTCGCGGAAGGTATTCTGCTCACACTCGCCAGCGGCCTAATCGGCATGGGACTGGCTGGCGGATTGATGGCGTTGCTCAGCAATTACAATGGAGCCGGCGGATTCGATCCGCCACGCCTGGTTCCGAGGACTGCAATTCTTGCCATTGCCAGCCTGGCCGTGGCTGGCGTAGCCGCCGGACTTTACCCTGCCCGAAAAGCCGCCGGACTGGAGCCAGTCGAAGCGCTGAGGCAGGAATGACAAACAGTGATTAGTGGTTAGTGGGTGGTGATTAGTAACTGGGATCACTGGACGTAAGTAACTAACCACTAATCACTGACCACCAACCACCTTTATATGCTCAACGATCTGCTCCAGGAATCTTATAACGCGATGCGGCACAACCGGCGACGCACGGCGTTGACCATGCTTGGCATGGCCTGGGGCATTGCGACGGTCGTCATGCTCCTCGCCTACGGGGACGGCTTCGGGCGGGCATGCGCCAATATCTTCGCCAACTTCGGGACGAAGCTTTTCATCGTGGTTCCGGGCCGTTCGTCGATGCAGTCCGGAGGCGAAAAGGCTGGGGCGCCGGTTCATATTACGCTCGACGACGTCGATCTCCTCACCACCAACATCCCGCAGATCACCCACATTACGCCAAGTTGCAGTAAAGACTCGACGGTACAGTACGAGGCGCGGTCTTTTACCATCGGCGTCAATGGTGAATATGCCAACACGTTCGCGATTCGCGCTTTGGCGCTTGGACAGGGGCGCTTTTACAACTCCGAGGACCAAATCCAGCGCGCGCGGGTTGCGGTGATCGGGTCTGAGACGAAAGAGAAACTTTTCTCGGGACGCAACGCCCTTGGGGAATATATCCGCATCGACGGGATCAGCTTTGAAGTCGTTGGGATTCTGGGCCCGAAGATGCAGGCGGGCGACGACAATATCAACCGGGTCGTGTACGTCCCTTTTACGACCATGAGTGACCTGAAGGACACGCACTACCTCGACTCCATCTGGTTCAACTACGAGACCAACGACTATGAGCGGATTGAGCAATCGGTGCGCTACATCATGGCTGCACAGCACAAGTTCAATCCCGCGGACCGGCGCGCGCTGTTCGTTTTCAATCTCATGGAGCAGGTGCATCAGTTCGAAGTGATCACGATCGGATTGAAAATTCTGCTCGGCTTTATCGGGACGCTGACGCTCGGCATCGGCGGTGTCGGGTTAATGAACATCATGCTGGTGTCGGTGACGCAGCGGACGCGGGAAATTGGGGTGGAAAAAGCGCTCGGGGCGCGTCCGCGCTACATCTTCCTTCAGTTTCTGGCCGAGGCCATGGCGATCACCTGCATGGGAGGGCTTGGGGGCATTATTCTCGCCTACTTAGTTTCTTTCACGGTGGGCAGGCTGACGCTCTATAGCGCGATGGCGAAACACGCCGAAGCGGGCGATATACGGCTCACCATCAACCCTGTCACGCTAATCGTTGCTGTGTTGATCCTGGCGGTTGTGGGGTTGGTCAGCGGCATGATTCCGGCGATCCGCGCTTCGCGGCTGGATCCGATCGAAGCGCTGCGCTACGAATAACGAACGTCAACCCTTCACAGAGCTGACAGGAATCCCGGCGATGCAGCGCAACATCTAGGTAAAAGTGGTGTTATCAATAATGGTAATGAAAGGAACAGGTGAAAAATGAGGAAACTGATTGGATTGCTCGCCATATGTTTCGCATTTTCTCTTTCAGCGGTGGCGCAGCACGATAGCCATGGCGGAGGCAGCCGGCCGGAGGTTGGTGGCCACGACAATATTCCCAAACATGGTCCGGCAAAAGTTGAAACCCCACATGCGGTGGAGCAAAATCGGCATTTCAACGAGAGCCCAGGGCATCCTGACGCTCCGCACGTGGACCGCGGCAAGACCTGGGTTGGCCATGACACCGGCCGCGACGACGTTCACTATCACCTCGATCATCCGTGGGAGCATGGCCACTTCACCGGCGGCTTCGGGCGCAGTCACGTGTGGCATCTCGGCGGAGGTGGTCCGGGACGCTTCTGGTTTGGCGGCTTCTTCTTCTCAGTCGCGCCTTACGATGTCGGATTCTGCAACGGCTGGCTGTGGGATTCGGATGACATCGTCATCTATGACGATCCCGACCACATTGGCTGGTACCTGGCATACAACGTCAGGCTTGGAACCTACGTCCATGTGGAGTATTTGGGAAGGTAGTGCGGCGGGAAGTACGGACGTAATTGCGGGGGAGAAGACGGGCGGGGTCGCCCGTCTCTCCTCCGGAACTATTTATTTCTGGTCTGGCTTCTTCTCGTCTTTTTTCTCGTCCTGCATCGTATCGGGCTTTTTCTCGTCGAGGCTCTTGTCGTCTTTCTTCTCAGCCTTCTTTGGTTCGATCGAAACCAGCTCGACTTCAAAAATCAGAGTCGCGTTGGGACCAATCTGTCCGCCGCCGGCTCCCTGCTGTCCGTAGGCCAGGTCGGAGGGGATGAAGAGTTGCCACTTCGATCCCACGGGCATGAGTTGCAAAGCTTCCGTCCAGCCCTTAATTACCTGGTTGACGCCAAACGTCGCTGGGCCGCCATGCTTGGAGGAGCTGTCGAATTCGGTTCCGTTGATGAGTGTGCCCTTGTAATTGCACTTCACGGAGTCGGTGGCGGCGGGTTTTGGACCGGTGCCCTCGGTCAGAATTTTGTACTGCAATCCGCTGGGGAGAACAACAACGCCGTCTTTGGATCTATTCGCCGCCAGGAAGGCTTCGCCTTCGGCCTTGTTCGTGGCCGCGGCCTGTTGCATCTTTTCCTGCTGCTCTTTGCGGACTTCGTTCTGCACTTCGGTCAGTACCGCTTTGGCTTCGTCTTCCGTCAGGCGCGTCTTGGTCCCAGCGAGGGCGTCTTTCAATCCTTGAGAAACCAGGGCGGGGTCAATTTCGACCGATTGCTTTTTCAGGTTCTGTCCGAGTCCAGAGCCGATGTTCATTCCTAGTGCGTAGCTGAACTTTTGAGTCCGGGTCGTCAGCGGAGCCGGCGCCTTGGTTGCCGTGGCCGTCTTCTTAACCGGGGCCTTCGCCTTCGTGGCGGTCTTCGGAGTTGTGGCTGCTGGAGCCGCTGGAGTCGTTGCCGCCGGAGTGCTGGTTGCTGGAGTCTGCTGGGCGTAGCCATCTCCGGCGAGCATCGTCGATGCGGCCAATAGTAGAGCTGCTGTGAGAGATCTTTGCATCCGTCTATTGTCACATTGCGCCGCATTCTGCGCCACATCGCGGTCCAGCAAAGGTAACGGTATTAACCCGATTTTAATGTTGCCGAGGCGGTTGGAACCGGAGCACCCGGCGTGGCTATAATCGGGCTATGAAAACGTCGCGCTTTTTCTCTCTCGCACTGCTGGTGGTGGCTTTCGCAGCGGCCAGTTCAGCCAAGATGCTGGTTCAGATCAAGGATGGCCAAGGAAAGATCGTCGGCTCGGCGATTCTTTGGGAAGCCGGGGCGGACGGCATTGGCCTGGAAGTCAATTTCGAGAGCCTGCCGCCGGGAGAACATGCCATCCATTTTCATCAGAACGCAAAATGCGAAGGGCCGGACTTCAAGTCCGCGGGTGGGCACTTCAATCCCGATGGAAAGAAGCACGGATTGGAAAATCCGGAAGGGCATCATGCGGGAGACGGCCAGAACTTCACCGTAGGAGCGAACGGCAAAGCGCATTTCAAGCGTGAGGATAAAGACGTGACTCTCGGCACCGACAGCCATTCGCTATTCAGCAATGGAGGGACGTCGATCGTCGTGCATGCCAAGGCTGACGATCAGAAGACCGATCCCGCAGGCAACTCGGGCGACCGCATCGCGTGCGGGGTGATCACGAAGTAATGTGGTGACGGGGCTTGCCCCGTTTCTCCGGAATCACTTCCCCGCCGGCGCCGCCGGGACCGCCGAGACATAGAGCGCTGGAACATTTTGTTTGCTCACCATCTCGTTCAACGCGGGCAGATCCTTCGCCATCAAATCGCGATATTGCGCCAGCAAGGGTCGCGCTTCTTTTTCGAGTTCTGAATAGACTTCGTATTGCTGCCGGGTCGGCGCGGCGTCGGCCGATTCTACGCTGAAGAGCAGCGAGTGTAGCCGCTCATCGATCAGCACCGGATAGTTCAGGTTCGACTCTGAACTCTTGGAGTTCACCTGGAGCAACTGCGACTCCAGATCGAAGCTCTTCTTGTCGAAATCTTTGGTCGCGGTGATGATCGAGGCAAAGCGCGCATCATCGCCGAAGCGCCGAGTGAGTCCCCGAGTCTGTACGCGCACTTCACGGATCGCGCCGATCGCCTCGTGGATTTCCGAAACCTGCGCCACGATTTTGTGTCCCAACTCAACTTGTTTCTGAACGTCGTCGTTCGACGCCTTGACGCGTGGATCGATCTTCAGTTCCAGGGGCGCGGTGTAGGACTTGCCGTCGGCCGTCAGGCGCACCTGATACATGCCCGGAGCGACCATTGGGCCTCGATTGCGGAATTCCGCACCGGGTTCGCCCGCCAGCGGCGTCGGTCCATCGGTACGCAGATCCCATGTAAAGCGGTTGATGCCGACTTCGGTTGGGATCTTGTCATTGGGCGGAGTTTGATCGGGCCACTCTGGTGGTGTATCGGCGTCCTTCTTTTCTTCATTGGAGTAGCGGCGCACAACTTTGCCCGAGGCGTCGAGGAATTCGAGAGCAGCGACTCCCTTAGGAACGGCGGGCAGATAGTAGTAGACGATCGCGCCGGATGGCGGATTGTCGCCCACAGGTTGGCGCCGTTCGTAGAAATCAGGCCAGCGCAGGCGATAGGTGAGCCGCGGCTTATAGAGCACAGCTTCGGTCGCGGCTTTTGATGTGGTTGCGCGCAACGGCGTCAGGTCGTCGAGAATCCAGAAGGCACGCCCGTGCGTCGCCACCACGAGATCGTCATTCTTGACGATCAAGTCGTGGATGGGGCTGTTGGGCAAATTCAATTGCAGAGATTGCCAGTTCGCTCCGCTATCGAACGAAACGTAGATCCCTGTCTCGGTGCCGGCATAGAGCAGATTCTTTCGCACCGGATCTTCGCGGACAACGTGCGTGTAAGCGCCATCGGGAATGCCGTTGGTGATTTTCGTCCACGACTTGCCGAAGTCGGTGGTCTTGTAGAGATAGGGCTTCACATCGTCGAGTTTGTGCGTGTCAACCGCAGCGTAGGCCGTGCCTGCGTCGGAAGGCGATGCGTCGATCAGACTGACCAGACTCCATTCCGGAATCCCCTTCGGCGTGACGTTTGACCAATTCTTGCCGCCATCGCGGGAAATTTGAATGAGGCCGTCGTCTGTCCCGGCCCACAGCAAATCCTTCTGCACCGGCGATTCCGCGAGCGTGAAGACGATGTCGTAATACTCGACGGAAGTATTGTCTTTGGTCAGAGGCCCGCCCGAGGAAACCTGCTTGCTCCTGTCGTTTCTGGTGAGGTCGGGACTGATGGCCGTCCAGGTCTTGCCATCGTCGGTAGTTTTGAAAACGCGCTCGGCGGTGGTGTAGATAATGTTTGGATCGTTCGGCGAAATCACGATGGGATGAGTCCATCCGAGGCGGTATTGCAGATCACCTACGCCATGGCCTGAGCTGTCCATCGGCCAGACGGAAACATCCTGTTCCTGGTTGCTGCGGCGATCGAGACGAGTAACAACACCGCCGCCAGATCCGGCATAAATAATATTCGAGTCACGCGGATCGGGCGCGATATAACCGCTCTCTCCGCCTCCGGCGTCGAACCAGTGTTGGCGGCCGATATAGCCATCGTCGGTGCGGCTGGATATGCCAATGGTGGTGTTGTCCTGCTGCGCGCCGTAAACCTTGTAGAGAAAATCGTTGTCGGCGGCGACATGATAAAACTGCGCCGTCGGCTGGTTGTATTGCGTGGACCAACTCTTGCCGCCGTCGACGGAGATCGTCGCTCCACCGTCGTTGGAGTCGATCATGCGATTTGTGTTCTGGGGATCGATCCAGAAGCCGTGATGATCGCCGTGAGGCGCGGGCAGAAGATTTAGTGTCTTGCCGCCATCGGTCGAGCGAAACATGCCGGTGTTGAGCATGTAGACCGTATCGGCGCTTTTTGGATCGGCGAAGATGTGCGTGAAATACCAGGCGCGCTGCGTGAGGCGCTGATCGTCATTGATCCGCGACCAGCTTCCGCCGCCGTCATCGGAGCGATAGAGCCCGCTCTCTTTCGATTCGATCAGGGCATACACGCGATTGGAGTCGGCGCCCGATACGCTGACACCGATGCGCCCGAGAATCCCCTCGGGCAGGCCTTTGCCTTCGAGGTGCTTCCAGGTATTGCCGCCATCGGTCGAACGATAGAGGCCGCTGCCCGGGCCGCCGCTTTCCAGACTCCATGGAGTGCGCTGAATTTGGTACAGCGCGGCGAACATCACGTTTGAGTTGTGCGGATCGACCGTGAGATCGATGGCGCCAGACTTGTCGTCTTTATAAAGAACCTTATCCCAGGTTTTGCCGCCATCGGTGGTGCGAAAAACGCCGCGCTCCGAATTCGGGCCGTAAGCGTGGCCAAGCGCCGCGATCAACACGTGGTCGGAATTTCGAGGATCGATCCAGACGCGCGCAATATGCTGCGTGTCTTTCAATCCAATGTGCTGCCAGGTCTTGCCGCCGTCGGTGGTCTTGTAAACTCCATCGCCGTAGGAAATATTTCCGCGCAGGCATGACTCGCCTGTGCCCACGTAAATCACGTTTGGGATTCGACTCGGAAACGGCAATCGCGCCGATCGACGAGATCATGCCCTTGTCGGAAATCGGCTGCCAGCTCACGCCACCGTCGGTGGTACGCCACACGCCTCCGCCAACGCCGCCGAAGTAGTAGGTGAAGGGACTGCCGGGAACTCCCGTCACCGCCAGCACGCGCCCGCCGCGAAACGGACCGATGTCGCGCCATTTCATTCCCGCAAATTGGGATTCATTGTAGGTTTGAGCAGCCGCTGAAATTGCGAGCGCTGCGAACAGGGCACACCACACGACCAAAGTGCGAGATTTCATGAACAACCCCCAAAAAGATGAGCCTATAGATTACGACCGATAATAGTAACGCATTGTCAACGCGATTCAGCCCGGCTTTGGTGTCATTCGGCCCGCTGCATTCGCGTTTTATCCCTGAATTGGCTCTGCGGGAATTTGCTCACCGAAAAGAAATTCGAGCGCCTCGGGAAACCTCGTGGCCCAGGCAGATTCGGTGTGGGTTGCGCCCTCATCGATACGAACCCTGAGCCGTTGTTTGTCGAGACCCGCCTGGCGAAGAATCGATTCGAGCTCGCGGACGTAAGCAACCGTGCGCTCGTCCGTTTCGTCGCTGCCTACCTCGTGCGTTCCCACGCCGAGATACACGCGAGACGGCCAATTGCGCGACTGGCGGCTCTCGTCGAGAATTCTATGGTTCGCAACGAACAATGACGGGCTCTCGATCAGCAATTTGCCGAACACTCCCGGCGTCGCCAGTTGCGTGAACAGCGTGACCAGGCCGCCAAGGGAGGAGCCACCTAGTCCCGTATTTTCCGGGCCTGTCAGAATCGGATATGTCTTTTTTATGAATGGCATGACTTCATGGCGCAGAAAATCGGGATAGCACTTCCCTTTCGCCAGAAAAACCTTTGGATCTTGCGATCGATAAGGAACGTACTCGCGAGCCCGATTCCTGGTATTGTCGATGCCGACGACGATAAGAGGGGGAATTTTCTCCTGGGCGATCAATCGCGACGCCGTCTCACCGACTGCCCAAGGCACTCCGGCAAAGGCGGTCGCGGATTGAAACAGATTCTGGCCATCATTCAGATAGAGCACTGGATAAGGCGTGGCACCGGTGGCGTCATATTGCGGCGGCAGCCAGACGCGGAGGAAGCGCGTGCTCGCGAAGATGGCGCTGCGAAGTTCATGCAAACACAAGACGCCGCCGGCGATCGGCGTAGACTCGGTCGGCGCGAGCGCGGCTCTGGGTGTTCTAGGCGTGGGCTGCGGCATGATGTGAATCGAAAGTCAGGATAATGCGGACTGGCCTCTGGCCTTCCACCAGATCACCGCCGAGAGGAGCGTGGTTAGCGTAATCAATGCCAGCGAACTCAGGCACAAGATGCACCAGACACCGAGGACGCGGCCTTCGATATATGTCAGATACAGAGCGAACGCCAGGCCGGCGGCGGCTCCGGCGAAGAGCATGGTCGGCGTCTCGCGCCGTTCCCGATAGACCGTGGCCAATCCAGCAAGGGCCGCGTATCCCAGCATGCCGATCAACGCAACGGGGATTCCAAGAATCGAAGAATATTCGCTGCGGTTGACGATATCGCAGCTGAAATTCTCACCGATCTCGCAGTAGGCGGTCTTTGAAGTTGCGAAGTGATGCTGGAGCGACACCGAAGAGACGACGACTCCACACAGCGCTAAAACGGCGACCGCGGTCATCAGGCGTGTCATCAAATTACTCACTGAATCGGACACCCGGTGCGGTCGCTGAGTTCTTCGAGAGTGAAAATGCGGTCGACGCGTTCGCCGGTTGGAGGAAACTGCCAGGTGGGATAGTGCTTGATGCCTTCGTCTTTGCAGACCTGCGATTGGCCGTGCAGGTCGCCCTTGATGCCGCACTCTACGTAGGGAGCAAATTCAAACGACGCGCCAAATTTCTCTTTCTGCTCCTGGCAATGCGGACACCACCACGCACCATACATCTTCACCCCGCGCGTGCCCAAACAACGGGCAAAGGCATCGTACCGATGCTCGCTGCGGTGATAGAAGTAAAACGCCGCCCCGGCCACGGCCGCGATCAGCACCACGTACATCCCGATGCGCCGCCAGTCGCGTTCGGAAGTGCTGATTCCAAGCTTTTCTTTTTGACGCTCTCTGCGCTCTTGCGACATGGAGTTTTTATATCACGACTAACGGGCTGTTCCTCTACACGCTATTTTCTCTACACCACCACTCGCAACGCCGACGGCAACACATCGATCGTCTGGCACTCAAGGGTAAGTACCTCGCCATCAACCATGACGTCGACCGGGGCATCGAGTTGAAACTCAACTCGGCGGACCGCGTGATGCTCGGCCAGCGGATGCTTGGTATGGGTGCCATCGTAAAGCGTCGCCAAATTCCGGATCAGCCCCAGACGACCAATCGGCCCCCAGCGTACATATTCGATCAGTCCGTCGTGCGTGGACAGCATCGGGCGCAATCATCATGGTGCCGCCGGTGTATTTGCTGTTGTTGAAAGTCAGAAACAGGCAGCGCCGCGCATCAAACTCACGCTGATCGTCATAGCGCACGGGAAACGGACGCCGGCTGAGGCGCGCTAGACAAAGAAAAATCGACAGAAGATATCCGAACTGTCCGAGACCTTGAAACCGCCGGTGCCGCACCGCTGCGACGTCAGCCGTAAATCCAACGCTCAGCAGATTCGTGTAGTAGATCGCTCCACCTTTGTGCGTCAAGCGCAGCACATCGCAAGGGCGCGAACGTCGCGCTTCGAGCGCGCGCATGGCGTGCTCTAATCCGTCTTTGTCGTTTTGGCCTTCGACGAAATCTTTGAGGAACGAGTTGCCCGTGCCCAAGGGAAGAAAACCAAGCGTTGGAATCCGAATCTCAGACGCACTCTCAGAGGTACTGTCTGGGAACAATCCGTTGACGATCTCGTACGAGGTGCCGTCTCCGCCGACCGCCAGAAACTTACGATATCCGCGCGCATAGGCGTCGCGCGCTATCTGCGTGGCCTCGCCCGGAGCACCGGTCTCCACCTTTTCGAGCGCGATGCCGGTTGAGCGCAAGCGCGCGAGGGCCGCATCCACACGCTCGCCACAGCGCCCGCCACCAGCCGCCGGATTGATGATTGCAAGAAAAGTATCGGGCACGTAGGGCTCTCAGCCGTCAGCTCTCAGCTTTCAGTAAAAACAAGAATCTCGTACGCCGGCGGCGCCACGTCTCAACTGACAGCTGAGAGCTGAGAGCTGACAGGTGCACTTAGAACTCGACTACTGCCGCGCGCGTCGTGGCAGTGTAGATCTCTGTCGCCAGCTCTCCGCGTTTGATTTTCAGTGACGCAGTCCGCGGGAAATCTTTCTCCCAGATCAGATATCCGCCGACACGCTTGAAGTCAGCCAGACGCCGGTTGCGCGCCATCATTTCCTCTCGCAAGCGATCGTCGAATTGCTGATTTTGTTCCAGACGCAACACCAGCACCAGCATTTCGCTGCCGAGGGTTTTCTGCGGCCACAAATAATTCGCGGCGAACACGCAATATTCCTTCACCGGAAGGCCGTCGAACACCGATTCGATGTCTTCGGGATAAATATTTTTCCCGCCCTCGGTGACGATCATATTTTTCTTGCGGCCAAAAAGCTGCAAGTGGCCGTGCGCCTCGAATCGGCCCTGATCACCCGTCAGTAGCCAGCCTTCGACAATGGTCTGCGCCGTCAGCTCGGGATCGTCGAGATAATGAGACATGACGGCGCGGCTTTGCACCGCGACTTCTCCGATGCCATCCGCATCCGGATTCAGAATGCGCACTTCAGTTCCCGGCAGCGGCTTGCCGACTGTGTCGGCGCGAAATGGCTTCAGATCGTTGAGGGTCACGGCCGTGCAAGCTTCTGTGAGGCCGTATCCGCAAGTGACCGGAATACCCAGATCGTAGAAGAACTGCAGGGTCGATGGATCGGTAAACGCACCGCCCACAATCAGCGCGCAGCAATTCACCTCCAAACGCTTTGTGCACCTGCGGCAGCAAACGCCGGCTCAACGCAACCCGCGGACGCCCTCGTGTCAGCGCTTTGTTCAGCGCGATCAAACGGTCGAGCATCCAGCGGTTCGCGGGCTTCAGCTCATCGAACTTGGCTCGCAGGCCGCGTTCCAGATTTTTCAGCACCATGGGCACCAGGCTCACATAAGTGATGCGATAACGCACAAAGGCATCGCGCACGAACTCCGGACGCAGCGTGCGGAAGTGAACCACGCACGCTCCACAGACGAATGGGCCGATGAATCCGACCATGAAATCGATGGCGTGATTGGTCGGAAGAATACTCAGGTAGCGCACACCGGGCCAGAAGGGATACCAAGCCGTCAGCGAGGCGCACTGCTCGAGATAACTGTCGTGCGTCAGCACGCATCCCTTGGGACGACCGCCCGTACCCGACGAATACACGATGCAGGCCGTGTCTTCGCGCTGGCGCGGCACGAACTGCGGCTCGCCCTTCCGCTTGAATTCTTCCCAGCGATAGGCACCGCGCAGGTCCATTCCAAACGGGGCTTCGGTGACCAACACGATCTCGGCCGTCAGCTTGGGGAATTCCGGCGACTGCGTGATCGCACGCCACAGGTAGTATTCGACCACGAGAAATCGCGCCTTCGAATGCGCCAGAAGTTGCAGATGCTCGGCGGCGGTCAATTTGTAATCGAGCGGGACGAGGACGCCTCCGCAGAAGAAAATCGAGTATGCCGAAATCAGCCATTTCGACTGGTTCGTCATGATGATTGCTGCGCGGTCGCCCATCTTGAAATCGGCGTCCTCGAGCGCGCGGCATAGCGGGCGCGCCATTTCCTTGAAATCAGAGTAGGTGAGCCGGACCTTCTCGCGGTCGCGATCGGCTTCAATCAGGCAGGTTTCGTTTGGCCAGCGGTCGAGCGCATCTTGAAGCGCGGCACCGAGGCTGGCATATTGACGGAGATCAAGCATTCAAACAGTTATCTGACCACGGAGACACGCAGATGCGGGAAAAACAAGAGTCTATCAGATGGAGGGAGAGTGATTAGTGATTAGTGATTAGTTTTCCCGGTGGCAGCGTCACTAGTGACTAGCTACTAATCACTAGCCCCTAGCCACTGTTTTTCACAGTCGTGACTGGATTCGATTCGCCAGGGTGCGGAAGTCTGATACGCCTTGGAGTTCGTAGTCGGGCAACTCGATGCGAAAGTGCTGCTCGAGGCGGGTGAGCAGATCGAGCGCCTGCAGGCTGTCGATGCCTAGGGTCTTGAAGAAGTCGTCGTCGGGTGTGAGCTTCTCGCGCGGCACTTTGAAATGTGTGGCGGCCAGATTCAGGATTTCGTCGAGGGTGTGGTCAATTGTCGGCGCTGACATAAGCTGTGGTCCTTCAAATAACAAATTAGAAACTGGCTACTGCAAATCACGGCAGATACGGCTGCGCACTTTCATTCTCGACAAATTCGCGCAGCCCTTCTTCGACTGCGGGACGGGAATAAAGGTCGCAGAAAATATCGATCTCGCGTTTCAATTCGTCATAGGGGATCGGCTTGACGAACGCCTTGGCCGCCGACGAGGTTCGGCGGTCAAATTTCCCCACCTGGCTGGCGGTGGCGCGCGCCACTCGCAGCGCTTCGCCTTCGGCCGCAATCTGGCTGACGAGGCCGATCTGCTGCGCCTTCATGACATTGAAACTGCGCCCGGTGAGCAGCAGATCGCGGACGACGGCGTTGCCCAGATCGCGCTTCAGGCGCGGGATTCCGCCGAAGCCAGGAATCAGCCCGAGGCGCAATTCAGGAAAGCAGAACCGCGCCATACGGTCGGCGATGATGATGTCGCAGACCAGCGCAAGTTCGAATCCACCGCCGAAAGTGACTCCGTGCACCGCGGCGATCGTGGTCAGCGGCGCGGCGTCGAGCGTATTCATCACGGCGTGGATTCGCTCGAGAAAGTCGCGCACCCCGCGCAGAGCCGCGGCTTTCTCCATCTTCTTTCCGCGTTCAAACAACTCGCGCAAATCGGCTCCCGCCGAAAAGCCTGCCTTACGCGTCGAGTGCACGATCAGGGCATGGGACTCGTTCGCCAACTCGGGCAGAGCGGCGGCGAATTTCTCTAATTCCTCGAGCGTCAGCGAACCAATCTCGTTACAAGGATCGCGGTGAAGAGCGAGTTCAATCGCTCCATTCACGATCTGCCACGAAAGTGTCTGTCCTTTAAAGTCGTTCATGCCATCTGCGCCGTCTGATCATGGGGAGCTTCGTTGGTCGCGGCCTTGTTCTTCGAGACTTCGTTCTTTGAGGCCTCATACATCGCGTCGATTTCGCTCCGAAAGCGTTCAGAGATGACGTCACGTTTGAGCTTGCCGTTGGCCGTCAGCAGGCCGCTCTCGATGGTAAAAGGATCTTCGATGAAATGAAACGCGCGCACCTGCTTGTAATGCGGCAGGTCAGGATTCACGCGGTCGAGCGCCTCCTGCATTTTTTCGGCGCGTCACTTTACCGGTGACGAGCGCGGCGAGATATCCGCGTCCATTGCCTACGACCACTGCCTGAATCGCGCTTGGCAGTTCCTGGAGAATTTTGTCTTCAATCGGCTCGGGCGCAATGTTATGGCCCGAGCCCAGGATGATCAGGTTCTTGATGCCGCCCGACGATCTTCCAGTTCCCTCTTTCATCGACTTCGCCCTGGTCGCCGGTGTGGAACCATCCATCGCGCAACACTTTCGCCGTCTCCTCCGAACGATTCCAGTATCCCGAGAAAATATTTGGTCCGCGAACCACGATCTCCGCGTTCTCCGCGAGTTTCATTTCTACGCCGGTGATCGCAGGGCCAGTGCGTCCAGGAATGACGGGCGTATCGGGATCATCCATGGTGCAGATCGCCGTCGTCTCCGTCAGTCCGTAGACCTGCAACACGGGAATGCCGAGCATCATAAAAAATAATTGCGTCTCGAGACTGAGCGGGGCCGAGCCGCAGATCAGCGCCTGCAGTTTGCCGCCAATCATCTTCTTGCGAATCGTCGGGAACACGAGCCGATTCGCGAGGCCGAGCCAAAGGCCGTCTCCGGTGCGTGGCTTTGCCCTCCTGCCTGCGCACCCACGCTCCTTTTGCTTTGTAGTACACCTTCAGGGGCAATCCGCCGGTCTTCCAAAGTTGCTCGTCGACGGCTTTGCGCATGCGTTCGAGAAGCGCCGGAACGTTCAGGAAATAATCGGGCGCTGCCTGCCGCATCTCAGCGGCGATCTTGCGCCAGATCGGTATTCAGCGTGAGCTTGCTGCCGCGCAAAAGACAGGTCAGCATCATGATCCACGAACCGGCAAAACAAAGAGGCAGGTAGTGAAAGACCGTGTCCTGCGCCGAATTATTCCGCGACTCGAGGCCATTGGCGCGGCGATTTCGCATCAATTGATCAAGACGGCCCGAGGTGCATGCGAGCATGTAGCCCACGTTGGCCGCGCTCAGCATCACGCCCTTGGCCTCGCCGGAGGTACCTGAGGTGTAGATGATGGTCGCGACGTCGGCGTCCGCGAGCACGGGAGCAGGGTTGTCCGCAGGTTCTCGCCCTGGGGTAAAAACATTTTCAAAACAGAAATATGGCGGGGCCTCAGGCCACGCTTCGACGATCGCGTCCGCGAGCGATTTGTCACTGCATGCGATCACGGAAGGCCAGCAGTCCTTCATCATCGCGACGAGTTCGGCGGGAGCCTGGCGCGCGTAAAGAGGCACGACGGTCAGGCCCTCCGCCATGATGGCCAGATCCATCGCGACCCATTGCATGGAGTTATTCGCCAGCAGCGCGCATCGATCGCGCTTTTTTAACCGCAAACGCCGCAAGTAGGACCGCGCGATTCGAACCTGCTCCAGCAATTCGGCCGCGGTAAGCGAAACCGGCTGACCATCGCGCATTTCCTGGAGCACGACCGTATCGCCGGTGCGCTCAAGCTTCTGAAAAATTTGATCAAGGAAAGTCATGCGATCGATTTGTCCTGAGACTATCCTGCGTTTGAGGCGTTCAGCGGGCTGGAGCCGCTGAGATCGTAATGGTCGGCGCGATCGGCAAAACGCGCCAGCAGCGATTTGGCTTTGGACGATATGACGGGAACTTCGTAGCTCTCGCCTGCGAAGGCGCGCACATTTTCGATCGATTCAAACCAAAGCATGGTCATAAACTCCACTTCTTCTCCTCGCCTTAGGCGCAGAAGCTGATATCCACGATATCCACGAGCCCGCAATTCGCGATCGAGATGAGGAAACAACTCCTGGCGCAGATAATCATCGTAACTCTGGGCATTGCCAACCGTCGTCCAACCCCGCCACACACGGCACACCATGTCGCTCGTCCTCCCGCGTTGCGTCACAGCGAACTGTGTAACTAGCTGTATGCCGTCACCAGTTGCTTGAGTCCGTCGCTCATCGGCGGAAGATAGTCTTCCCAACTCCATTCTCCGCGCCGCGTTGGAAACTCCGGATAACGCCGCTGCACTTCTTCTTCAAAGTAGACGCCCATGCGCGCCATGAGCTTCAAATTTCTCACCACGGTGCGGGCGATGCCGTCCGCGATCTGCTCACCGTCGCGATCAAGAATTTCAAGCGCGGCGAGCGTCCGCGCCTCAAGATCGACGTCGTCCACGTTCATCAGCAATTCCTGGTGCCCGCGTTCGTTCATCAGGTTCCGAATGCGCTCATCCATTGTGATTCCGGCCGAAGGCACCAGTGCCGGCATGGAAGTCACGATGCCGTGATAACGCGATGAGACCATCATGCGGCAAGCGCGCAGAATGCTCACCAGTTGATACATGTTGTAATCGTCGGAGGTCAGCACCGGGACGCCACCGAGTTGCTCGGAAATGCGCCGCGCTGGACGCGCATCCATGCGCTCGGTTGCGGCCATGATCACGAATACGTTTTTCTTCTGACGGAAGGCCGCCACGGCTTTGGCGATTGAACTCAAGTAGTGTTCGTAGGCCTTGTCAGCGGCGGGTCCTGCGTTATGAAAATAAGGTCCGCGATAATGACTCTCTTTGTATGCGCCGGTCAGGCTGTGCAGCGCGGCTTTTGCGACGGACGCTTTCACCGGCCACTCGAACGGATTGATCGGACACACCACCAGCACCGGCGTCTTCCCATCCCAGCCGACATCGCGCAAAGCTTTCTGGCCATACTCGGCGCCGAGCGGTTCAAATGTCCAGGCGGTGTCTGTGCCCAATTCTGTCGGAACTCCCAACTCGCGCAAAATCTTGCGCGACTCGTTGTTGCGCGTGATCACCAGCGAATTCTTGCAATAGCGGCCGCACATCCTTGCCACCAGCGGATCCATGTGCCCCGCCTCGGCGCCGTACCCGACGGACAGTTTATTCTCGGCGGCGGCAATGCCGAGCGAGCCGATCATCATGGTCGCGAGCGCGTTGGCGAATTTCGATTTGAACATCGAGCCTTCGCACGCCACCACGCCATGATGCTTGGGGACCTCGTTCGCCAAGGAACGGCGGGAAAATATCCGGCAAACGCACCTGTGACGTGCCTTCAAAATACCCGCGCGAACGGTCGAAGTTGAAGGTCATCATGCTGAGATCGACGTTCTCCGGCCCCAGGATGCGCCGGATCTGCCGCAGCATCTCTTCCACGCGCACGTCCGAACCCGTGTTGCGCGTGCCGTTATATCCGGCGAACAGCAGCTTCAGTTTTTCTCCCGGCTGCCAGGGTTCGCGCTTGCCCATCATCCACTGGATTTTTTTGCCTTCGATGATGCCCGAAACCCAGGCTTCCAACATAAAATCCATCATGCTGCTGAACCCCCTGCTGATCCCCCGGCTTTCGTGCTTTCCGGCCACGGCTGATAGGGATACTCGAAATTGTGTTCGCGGCTGAAGCGAAGCAGCGGAAAGCTGTATTTCGAAAACGGCACTGGCTTGCGGCCCATCTCCGCGACGGCGCGAGTGTTGTCGAACACGGTATTCCAGGTCAGGTAGGGCATGAAAACTTTCATCAGCGCCGCACCGTGACCAACCGGGCCTTTGCGATTCGCCAGCATATTGACGACGCTCGCGAACGGCCCTTCGAGAATCGGCAGGAACACCGGGCTGCGCTTGTTTTGCTCGTCTGCCAGGGCCTGGGTCAATTCCTGAAAAGTCTGCGAGCCGTTTCCCGAGGAAAGATGATAGGTGTCGTGGGCGGGATTTCTTTCATGTGCAGAGTCGAAATCGCGTCGGCCACAAAATCCACATTCACGATGTCGATCTTGTCGTGCGGACGAAACGGCAACACCGGCAATCCGGCCAGAAACACGAATGACCGCACCATGTCGAACTGCGTCGTCTGAGGATAGCGGCTGTCGCCGAGCACGATGCTCGGACGAAAAATCGTCAGCGGCACATCGGGGAGCAACTCGCGCACCATGTGTTCGCAGAATTTTTTCGTGCGCGCGTAGGGATCGTAATCGGACCGCTCCCAGTCAATCGACCGATCTTCGACTCACAACTTCGTGGCTGCGCTTGCCTGCTACCGCAACCGTGCTGACGTTCGAAAAGCGGCGCAGGCCGTGATAGTACTGCGATGCGCCGCGCCAGTTGCACCACTTCGAGCGTCCCGCGCAGATTCACGTTGAGACAACTTTTTTCCGACTTGCGATTCAGCGAGGCCGCGCAGTGGATCACGGAATCGGTGGTGTGGACAAGGCGATCATAATCACCCTGTTCGAGCCCGAACTGCGGCGTTGTAAGATCGCCGCGAAAAATCCGAATCTTCGACTGGAGGTATTCGTAGAATTTCGGAAACGGCATGTGCAGTTGCAGGGCGTTCCACAAGCGCAACTCTGCATCGCGCGGATCGCGACCGCGCACCAGCAGATTCAAAGTCGCATCATGCTGTTCGAGCAAATTGGCTGCGACATGCGCGCCGATGTAGCCGGTGCCACCGGTCAGGAATATTGCCACGTTGCTCCGTTCGTTCCCGTCTTAATACTCTCGCCCTCGCCATTTTCTGCCGCCGGCGACATGTGCAACTCGCGCGGCGCGCGCGCTTCGAGCGGACGCCCCTCGATCAGCGGATACGTCCACCGCCGCAACGCGGGGATATGAATATCGATCCAATACTCCCACCAGTCGAGACCAGCCGTGTCATAGCCGAATATTTCTTGCTCTTCGGGCGGCAGAGCCTGCGAGAGCTTCTCAACATTATCCGCGACAAAGTCGTGCTCGTTGTGCAGAATGAAGGGCTCGAACAATCCCACCAACTTTTCTACGCGCTCCAGATTGCGCTCGGTCTTGGCCAGCGGCTTGGTCATCGCCGACGGCAGCGGCGACATCACGCGCTGGATCGGTCTTGATGATCATTTTCTGGGCTGGCGCGGACATACGCTGGTACCGCTCCTTCGAAACCGGAATCGCATCCAGCCGCAAGGCGCAGCCAATATTCCAGACCCTCCTGCGCGCGATAGTGGCGGCGGTGGCCGAGCGAAGTCAGTTCAATCGACCGCCCCATGTCGCACGGATTGGTCACCGAAGTCGCCAGCTGGTACAGGGGATCGTGCCGGCGTTCGACGAGCGCCGCGCCGATCAATGTCATGCCAGCGCACACTGCATCCACGGGAATAATATCCAGCCGCTTGCGCTCGTTCGACGGCAGCTGCCGGAACGAGGTCCCCAGTAAATAGGAGAGCGATGCCGAGGTATTGATGCCTTCGTTCCATCCGCGAAAGGGCTTGGACACCGAGGTTTCTACAATTGCCGGACGCACGATCGCGATCGGCAATCCCGCGCCGTATTTCGCGATCAGCGACTCCGCCAGGCTCTTGGTGAAGGTATAGGTGTTGGGCCATCCCAGTTCCTGCGCGCGCCGCGTTGCCTTCTTCGGTCAGATAGGTTTTCAGCCACCGGACTCTATTCTTGCGAATCTGGTTATCGAGAGCCAGCCCGCTGAGACCTTTCGCCGCGTGCTCCTTGCCGAGAGCCTGCTTGCCGGAGTTCTTCGGTGACCTCCGGGCTTTCGGCGCGCGCTTCGGCCGACTCCACGAATTCGATGCAGGCGCCGCCATTCTTTCTCGGAGTCAAAGTTCTTCAGGTGTGCCGGCGTGTAGTTCATCCGCACCCGCTCGCTCACCCGCCCATCGCGCTGCCCAGCGACATAGCATGTCGAAAGATGGAGCAAAGCGGCATGATCCGAAGCACGAATAAACTCGATTAGGTGATGCGTAGAATCCACGTTGACCGCCAAAGCGTCGCGCAGGTCGGGATTGAAATCTGTCAGTCCGGAACTGTTGATGATCAGATCGAGTTCCTTGCCGAGGCGAGTCGCGGTCTCGGCATTCAGACCCATGCCCGGCTGCGAAACGTCGCCCTCGACCACTTCAACTTTGTCGGCCAGCAACGCTCCGAGTTTGTCGCCATACTTTTCAAACAAGGGATCGAAAACCGGCGAGGCTTCAATCATCTTCTCGAAGCGCTTCTGCGCGGGACTGGATTTTTGCCGCCGGATCAGCAGATATAGCTTCCCGATCTCGGGCAAATCCATCAGCGTATTTGCCAGCCACACTTTGCCGATGAATCCGGTGACGCCGATCAGCAGCACGCGTTTGCCGGCCAACGCTTTGCGCACGGAAAACGGCCGCGGGTGGCGGGTCTCATCGAAATACACAATCGGACGCACTCGCGGCGCTTCCACACGCACCGCAGGAACAATCGCGGCAGCCAACGCCTTTGGGCCGCGCAGGCCTAGGGCACGCACCCACCGTGCCGGACTCTGTTGCCCATCGGGCCCTGCTTCGCGAATTCGCGCAAAGATCCCCCGCGGCCGAATGACCGGACTCAACAGCCGTCCGGTTGCGACTCCATCGCGGAAGTCGAGGCGGTTGGCGATGATCCAGCGGACTCCGAGATGGCGCGCCAGCGGACGCATGACGTGCTCCAACCCCTGGCTCACCAGCACCACATCCGCGCCCGTGGCTTGGAGTGCCTTGAGTTGATGCACTCCTTCTTCTTTGAGCAGCGGCTTGAGCTTGTATTCGAATTCTTCTTCGCCCAGTAGATCGAGCCGGTCGCGCGTGATGCCTCGCAGCACGGCATGGACAATCCGCGTGGCGGCGATGCGATTGGCCGCATAGAAGAACGGGCGCAGCGCCGCCATCAGCAGCACCAGACTGCGCCGCACCGCGCGGGCGATGAACGTCTGGCTGTTCCACGTAAAAAAGGCAATCGGACGAACCGTGGTCAACTCGAGCAGGCTGCCCTCAACCCGCCAATAGACAGGATTGGAGGGACGCGACCGCCCCGAGGCCACAGCGGCGGAATCGGGCAACTGGGGCAAGAGCCCGTCGTCCGTATGGGCGGGATGAGCGTGAGCAGCGAGATGGGGTAAGGATTCCAAAGTCCGAGCCGGCTGCACTCACAGTGCGCACAGGGGAGGCAGACCAGAATTGACTATTTTAACCTTTCCGCAATATGACAGCGAAAAATAACGGACGGGTAGGGCCATGTAAGACTCGAACTCTTACCGAACAAAGGGCGCAGGTGAGACGAAACGGCTTCATTCCTGGGGTTGGGCGGCTCACTTATCGTGAGAGTTCACAGATCCAGTTCACTTCCCACGTCTTTCCGCCGTCTCCGGAGAAAGATTGTTCCATGCGCGATGATTTGGGCGAAATATCGAGCCACATATAGCGCACCAGGACGGCACGGCCTTCCCAAATTTGCTGGTTGTAGAACTCGCCTCTCTTGCCGTTGAACTGGCCGACCACCGGGGGAATATCGAGGGTACCTTTGTCGAGATCGACCAGGTAAATGCTCCACTGGTGCGATTCAGGGTTATAGAGCCGGAGGGTTTGCGCCTTGATACGGAGTTTCTTGTCGGAAGTGGCAACGTCGAATTCTTCAAAATTAGCGTTGCTGTCGAGAAGCTTCTTATGATTCGAAATGCCATCGTAGACAACCCAGACATTCGAACCTTTCAATCGTTCGGGAAGCCGGCGGACATGCGCTTTCCAATCGCCGATGAGGAAATCGAAATCGTGAGATCCGTCTGCCGGCGTGGCCGTTGACGCGCTGGCTGGGGCGGGCGAAGTCTGGAATCCCCAAAGCGGCTGAGCCGCAGCGATGAAAAATGCCGCACTCACGATTGGCAGGATGAGCCCAAATGGAATCGGTTTCATGGCCGCCATGCTCTCATGGGTCTGCGGCCGAGGGCAACATCGTGGGTCGACACTTTCTTAACTTACTTGACTGTTCAAGTAACTGATGTTTTAATCCTTCGCAGTCATGGCACGCCCTGCTTCCACAACCCGCGATCGCATCATCCTCGCGGCGGTCGAGCTTTTTTATATGCAGGGATACGAAGCCACGGGCATGGCCCAGATTCTGAAGAAATCGGAGGCCAATAGCGGCAGCTTCTACTTTTTCTTCAAGAGCAAAGAGCATCTGCTGGACGCCGTCCTCGACTGGTACCTGGCGAATCTGGAGCCGATTATTGTGCGTCCTGCTTACGCTGCCAGTGCGGATCCGATCGAGCGCATTTTCGCCCTGCTCGAGGGCTATCGTCAGAAAATCATCGTCACGGACTTTACCTTCACGTGCCCCATCGGACGCCTCGCGCTCGAAATTGACCCGGCCCGCAGCAAGATTCACGAGAAGATCGCCGCTAACTTCGATGGCTGGACCGCGGCCGTGCGGCAATGTCTCCGCGATGCGGCGGATCGTTTTCCCGAGGACACCAACTTCGACCAGCTCGCCCAGTTCGTCCTTACGGTAATGGAGGGCGGCGTGATGCAGGCGCGCGCCCATCGCAGCATCCTCCCGTTTGACAATTCGGTTGGGCAGCTGCGACATCACCTCGACCAGCTTCAGAAACTCGCTGCACAGAAGACAACATCTAAACATTCACGTAACTATTCAGGAGAAAAACCATGAAGTTCAACGTCCTCTATCTGACTCTTGCCGCCGCGCTGCTCGGGCAGAGCGCCACCGGCGTCGCGAAAGATGCCCCAACCTCCGCCCCGGCAGCCAAAGTTGCCAGCTTGCACTTTCTCGCCGGACATTGGGAAGGTCACGTCGATAAAGCGCGGATCGAGCAAACCTGTTCCATATCCGACCCGACCGTCATGGTGTGCATGTTTCAACTGCTGGGCGACAAAGGTACGGAAATGGTCGAGTTCTACACGATTCGCGATACGCCCGACGGCGTCGAAGAAAAAGTCAGATTCTTTTCTCCTGACCTGAAGGAAGAACCAGGGGACGGCCTCACGATGAAACTGGCGAGCAATACCACCACGACCTTCGTGTTCGAAAACCCGAATGGCACGTATCCGAAGCGCAGCACGCTGACGCGGACGGCGGATGACGAATTCCATTCGCATATCGAGTTGGTCGATCCGCAAGGAAAGGCCAGCACGATCGATGCTTATTGGAAGAAGATGAAGTAAGAAGTTAAGAAGTGAGAAGATTGCGGATGAACGATGGACGATGATCGTTAATCGAAGTTCGATGATCGGGTTGCACTCGTTCGCCGCGGAATCAGGCTGCGGGATGAGTGGGATTATGGTTTTCGAGCCAGGTCTCGGATTTGATTCAGATACTCCACATAGACCGGGATCGGAATATCTGGGGAGTCTCCATCGTCGAGGAAATGGGATAGCCGAATTTCGATCGGAATCGAGCTGATCACTTCGCGAAGGCGCGGCATCTTGAGGTACTTCACATGCCAGATCTCGAACATCAGTGAACGAAAATCTTCGCTGATAAACCCCATGCGCCGCTCGCCCAAGTACACAACGTCAAAATGCCGCGCTGTCAGCGCCTTCCGAATCGGATCATCTGGCGGTGAGAACTCGTAGACCAGGTGGAACACATCTGCGAGGTCGCCCCAGAAGACTTTCTCTTCGAAGGCTGTGAAGCGGAACGAGACGAGGCCGCGCTGTTGCGCAGCTCGCGCATGATCGCCGGCGGTCAGACCGTGCTTAGCGAGTTCAGCGCGAAACCAATGCAATCGCCCGGTGGTGAGGTTGTGTCGCAGGAATTCCGCGGCGTAGGCGTTGGGAAGGTAAATCTTCGGATCGGCATCGAGACGCGCCAGCCACGGCGCCCAGTTTTTCTGTTCGAGTGTCGCCAGCAAGTCCGTCAGATCTGCAATGGTGAGGTCGGGGTGATACTTCACGGCCTGCCAGAAGTGTTCGGTCGAATCGTAAGTTGCGCCAAAGAGATCAATGCCCTCTTCGATGGGATACCAGTTCGAGAGGACGCGTGCCGGTATCGACGGCGAGGCGCTCCAGCAGTTCAGAGAATGCTTCCATTTCTCCTGCACCGCCAGGAACGCGTCGGCATAGCCCGGAGGCACAGGCTCCTTAACCTGAGACAACGCATGCCTCAATTCTTCGCTGGTGTGGGTGATCAAAGTCTCGAGCGGCCGTTCGTCGAGCATCGAGACGACGCGGCTTTCGACGCCACGCCGAAGCAGATCGCTCGCCAGCTGCTCGCGCTGTTCCCCGTCCAGACCACCATGAACATTCCAACGCTGTGTTTGGGAATCGACGTAGGGAAATAATTCGGAGAGCGAATTGAACTCAATGAACCCGTGGACGGCAAACTTCAGGGGCTGGCCATCTTTTGTAGAAATAATTGTGGACGGTGTGACCAGCGCCTGAAGCGAGATGGGCTGACCGCATAACGGGAGGCTCATGGCTGCGATCGTCAAACCGATGCAAGCTATGCGGAGAAACACTGCTTCTAATTTTGTCGGACTCGAATTCACAATCCCCCCGTGCCCGCGCCGATGCGACACATATTCCGCACCTATTCCACACTATGCCGCTCGTTCCGCCCAGCACACATCCCAATACTTGCCGAACTTTCTTCCATTCTCGCTGAGCACGCCAACGACTCTGAAACCGAACCGCTGGTGGAGCGCTTCGCTCGCCGCATTGGGAAGCGCATAGACCGCGACGAAACGATGAATGTCTTCGTGCTTCAGCAGTTCGAACAACGCGGCATACAACTGCCTCCCAATGCCCTTCCCGACCGTGTCTTGCGCGCAATAGATCGTGGTTTCCACCGTCGTCTCGTAGGCCGCTTTCGGACGGAACCTGGTTGTTCCCGCGTAACCGAGAACGATGCCGTTCTCTTCGGCGACAATCAGCCGATGGCGTCCGGCGGCATGGAACTGAGCAAACCACACTGCACGGCCCTCAACGGTGTGGGCCTCCACATCGAACGTCACCGGCGTATTGAGCACGTAGTAGTTGTAAATGTCGGTGATCCGCGCCAAGTCGGCACGCTCTGCCGGTCGAATTGTTATCTCACTCATGACCGCGGCATCCATACAATCCATCCCGCAAGCGCGGCTACGGCGACGACCCACGCCGAATTGACACGAAATTTGAGCAACGCGATCAGGCTCACAAGAAATATAACGAGCGTGGTGCGGTCGACAATCGAGGCCTTCCCTAGCTGCCACGTCACGACTGCCATCAATGCCAGCGAACCTGCGACTACGCCATCGAGCGCCGCGGATGCGATCGCCGATCGGCGCAACTTGGGAATCAGCGGACCGCTCACGGCGACCAGCACGAATCCTGGGAGAAAGATGCCGACGGTGGCGACGAGGGCGCCCATCCAACCTGCGACCAGGAAGCCGATGAAGGTTGCGGTCGTGAACAGAGGGCCGGGAGTGAACTGTCCGACCGCGACGGCGTCGATCAACTGTTTTTCCGTCAGCCAGTGCAGATGCTCGACAAATTCAGTGCGTAGAAATGCCAGCAGGACATAGCCGCTGCCAAATACGACGGAACCGACTTTCAAGAATGAAAAAAACAATCGCATCAGACTGACGGGAACCGCGGCGGCAGCGGCCGCAATCGCTACGGTCGTAGTGATAATCTTCGACGGCGTAAACACTTTAGGAAGTCCGGCCGACGCACTCAGCAACCGATTTTTCGATGCCATGGTCGCAGCCGACAACAATCCCGCGAACACCAGGACCAGGACCGGACTCACTCCCCACAAACTAAGGGTTGCCGCAAGCAGGGCGATCACAGCCAGGGGAATCGTCCGGATGGCGGTCTGGCTCATCTTTCCCAGCGCTTGAATCACGATGGCGACGACCGCCGGTTTGATCGCGGAAAAGACACCCTCGGCCCTGGGCAGTGAGCCGAAACGCACATAAGCCCATGCGATCACCGAGACGATGAGGGCCGCGGGAATGATGAAGCAGGAACCGGCGACGATGAGTCCGCGCCATCCGCGTTTGAGCTGCCCGACAAAAATCGCGACTTCGGTTGAACTGGGCCCTGGAATCAAGTTCGCGGTCGCGAGCCGGTCCAGAAATTCGGCGTGCGTGATCCAACGGCGGCGGCGGACGAATTCTTCTTCCATCATCGCCAGATGCGCGGCCGGTCCACCGAATGCGATTGTGCCGAGCTTCAGAAAGACGAACGCAATTTCGGCCAGCGAGGGCTCGCGAATTTCGGTGGACTCAACCATTGCTCAGCATGAGTGCAAGCAGACGTCTCGTCACTCTCCAAAAATCGCACGGTAGGCTCCGCCCGCCAACGATCCGCCGACAATTGGCGCCAGCCAGAACAGCCACAGTTGCTGGAGTGCCCATCCACCCACAAAGATCGCAGGCCCTGTGCTACGAGCAGGATTTACCGAGAGATTCGTGACTGGAATTCCGATCAAGTGAATCAGCGTCAGACCGAAGCCAATCGCAATGGGCGCAAATCCTGCTGGGACGCCGCGCTTGTCGGTCGATCCCATGATGATCAGCAGAAAGAAAAAGGTGAGCACGACTTCCGCGACCAAGCATGACAACAGCGAGTATTCGCCGGGAGAGTGCGCTGCGTATCCGTTCGATGCGAAGCCGCCGAGTTCAAATCCAGGTTTGCCGATTGCAATGACATAGAGTGTCCCCGCGCCGCAGATCCCGCCGAGCACTTGCGCGACGATGTAGGGCAGCAAATCCTTCGCCGGAAATCGCTTCCCTACCACCAACCCCACCGACACGGCCGGATTCAGATGGCATCCCGAAATATGCCCGATGGCAAACGCCATGGTCAGCACGGTCAGTCCGAAGGCTAGCGCTACGCCAAGAAATCCGATGCCCAACTGCGGAAAGGCGGCATCCAGTACCGCCGCTCCGCATCCGCCAAATACCAGCCAAAAAGTCCCGAAGAATTCCGCAATCGCCCGTTTCGAAAGACTCATATCGCCTCCTTGCATGACGCAAAAGTGGCTGCGATTGTATCGCAATATGGGAGAGATCGGCGGCGGCGGGCTCTTCAACCGTGGCGCAGGCCTGCATAGAGTTCGCCGTACTGCACACGCAATTAGCACTTTTCTTAGTACCGGCAAAAAGTATCTTAGGTATCGAACGCGAAATTAAGAGTCCTTTAACAATCGCCGGCAGGCTCGGGTTTCGTTATCTCATTCACCTCAAGCTGAACGCCACGACCGTGCGCCCCACGCGCACCGCACTTTTTTCCAGCTTCGCCAACAACTTCGATTCCAGGTCGGTCGGATCGGGGATCATTTCGCAGGCGGCAATCTGCTCGTCGGTCGCACCATGAAAGCAAAGCTCGCAAACGCCCAATCCGTCCTCCGATCGCACTGGAGGACCAAAGGTGCGGCAAGTCATGGGGCGAGCGCTATACAAATCGCAGAGCCCGGTTTGTGGATCAAGCACCGGACAAACCTCATCGTTGGCAAAGTCGGCGAAGCGTTCTTCAGCCTCTGGACTTTCATCGAGAACGCCAGTCTTCGGATTGCCGGGAAAAGTCGACGATAGGCGCCGAATCGATTCTCGCACCCGCTTGTGAATGCGATCTGCGCGCGCCGGATCGTTTATTTCGAGATCGGCCAGTCCCTGCCGCAGTCGCGCTGCATCCAGTTGATTGATGGCGAATACGCCAACGCAACATTGCGTGCATCCCGGACGACACACGAGCCATTCGCCGCTGCGCTCGGCGGCGTCAGCCAGGGCGGCGTCGACGATCTGGATCAGCGCGCCATCGGTCGCCGGCAATCGCCGTGGTTGCATGGCGGAAGCATATCGCACTCAGCAGAGAGTGAGGCGATCGACGTCGCCAGCAACATCTGTACTCGTGCCACCCCTTGCGCAGAGCGACCAAATACGGTTTGATAGGGCACATGAAAATTCCTGGGCTCCGTTGCCTGCAAGCCATGCTGCTTCTTTTGACGTTGGTTCCGGTGACCTTCGCGAAGGAACCGGCCAAGCATCGATATCTTGTTTTCGTTGGCACCTACACAGACAAAGGCAGCAAGGGAATTTACGCTTTTGATTTCGATGCCGCGTCGAATCAATTTAAGGAACTCGGCGTGGCTGCGGAGACCACGAGTCCGTCATTTCTCGCGATCGATCCGAGTGGACGATTTTTGTATGCGGTGAACGAAGTCCAAAAATATAAGGGAGCGAATACGGGAGCGGTGACCGCGTTTGCCATCGACCGAAAGACCGGCAAGTTGTCTGAGCTGAACGAAGTCTCGTCGCGCGGGGCCGACCCGTGCTACATCAGCTTCGATAAGACCGGGAAATACGCCCTGGTCGCCAACTACACGGGAGGAAACGTCGCGGTTTTTCCCGTCGGAAGCGACGGTCGCGTCGGCGAGGCTTCCGCATTCGTTCAGCACGCTGGTTCGAGCGTAAATAAAGAACGTCAGGAAGGTCCGCACGCCCATTGGATCGAAACCACTCCCGACAACCGCTTCGCGATTTCAGCTGATCTGGGTCTCGACGAGTTGCTCGTCGACCGCTTCGACGCGACCAAGGGAACACTGTCCGCAAACGATCCGCCCTATGCGAAGCTCGACCCGGGCGCGGGACCACGCCATCTGGCGTTTGAGCCGAGCGCCCACTTTGCGTATGTCGTCAACGAACTGCAATCCACGATCACAACATTTTCATACGACGCGAATCGTGGCGCGCTGCAAAAACTGAACTCGGTCTCGACGCTGCCGAAAGGCTTCTCCGGTAGCAACGACACGGCGGAAATCAAAGTGCATCCCAACGGAAAATTTCTCTTCGCCTCGAATCGAGGGCACGACTCCATCGTCGTTTTCGCGATCGACGGCAAAAGCGGGGCGCTCACTCTGGTCGATCATTTCTCGACGCAAGGCAAGACGCCGCGTAATTTTGAAATCGATCCTACCGGCTCGTTCCTGTTCGTCGCGAACGAAGACACGAATAACGTCGTGGTTTTTCGGATCGATCCGAACTCTGGCAAACTGACCGCGACCGGGCAGGTTCTCAAAATACCCGCGCCGGTCTGTCTTAAATTCTTGGCGCTCGACTAGAACCTGACTTTTACGTCTGGGCCTTTATCCAGATGAATGCTCTCGATGAAGCGGACTCGCCCGGTTTTCAGCGTCAGAATCACGGACGACGTCCGCGTTCCTTCGCCGAAGAAGCGTACGCCTTTGAGCAATGCGCCCTCGGTGACTCCGGTGGCGGCGAAGATCATCTGCTTTCCTGGGGCCAGATCTTCCGCCTCGTAAATCTTGTTCTTGTCTTTGATCCCCATCTTGGCGACACGTTCTTCGAGCTCCGGCTTATCGACGACGAGACGGCCGAGCATGTATCCATTGAGGCATCGGATGGCAGCGGCTGTGATTACGCCTTCGGGTGCGCCGCCGGATCCCATCACTGCGTGCACGCCGGTACCCATGATGGCGGCGGCGATGCCAGCCGAAAGGTCGCCATCGCCAATCAACTTGATTCGTGCGCCCGCTTTCCGAATGTCGGCGATGAGCTTTTCGTGGCGCGGACGGTCAAGCACGACAATCACCAGATCGTCGACGCCACGCTGCATTCGACGGGCGATGTTCTTGAGATTAACGCTTACCGGAGCGTCGAGATCGATGGCATTTTTGCAGGACGGCCCGACCACCATTTTTTCCATGTAGCAGTCGGGAGCATGGAGCAGTCCGCCTTTTTCCGAGGCCGCGAGCACGGTGATCGATCCCGGCGAGCCGGTGGCGCAGAGATTCGTGCCCTCGAGCGGATCTACGGCGATATCGACGTGTGGAACTTCACGCCCATCCGAATAGGTGCCGCCGACCTGCTCCCCGATGTAGAGCATGGGAGCGTCGTCGCGTTCGCCTTCGCCGATCACAATGGTTCCATGCATGGGAACCGTGTCCATGGTCTTGCGCATGGCCTCGGTCGCGACCTGATCGCTCATTGGGCGATCACCCTGGCCCATGGTGCGCGCCGATTCGATGGCGGCGTTCTCAACCACGCGCAGAAATTCCAGCGCGAGATCGCTCTCGATGTTTTCCCCGAAATTCTTTGCCCGCGCCTCGGGGCGATGATGACTGGTCATAAATATCTCCTGTATAAAACGCGACCTAGGAATATAGCCCCTTCTTCACGGAGATGGAAGTGGAGGCAACGGCTCGACCGGCTCTGCGATTTTTGCCTTCTGCTAATCTTTCTCCCATGACCACGGAGCGCAAAGAGCCTAACTATATTTTTTCGGAGAAGCAGGTTGCAGAAAAGAGCGCCATCGTCCGCCATTTTCTTGACAACCGCAACCGCCTGAACGAAAACGTCGACCGGGCGGACAACAACCTGGTGAAGCGTTTCTATAATCTCGACCACAACACCTACCTCGAGGGGGCGGTGCCGGCGAAATACAAAGAATTGATGGGTCTGGTTGCCTCTGCCTGCCTGCGCTGCGACGAGTGTGTCAACTATCACGTGATCCAGTCTTATCGCCTGGGTGTGACGCGCGCGGAGCAGGAAGAAGCGATCAACGTGGCGCTGGTGGTGGGCGGCAGTATTGTCATTCCGCACATGCGGAGGGCATACGAACTGCTGACAGAACTGTACTCCGCGTGATGAGAAGACGGGCCCGTCGTCTGACGTTTCCCTCTCTCATTAGAGTTGCGGGTCTGACGCCAGCATTCCGTATAGATCGATATCGAGAAACTCTCCCCACTTCAAGATATGGGCACGCTGGGTTCCTTCAGGACGCATGCCAATCTTTTTCAAGACGCTCGCCGAGGCGGGATTGTTCGTGTAATGGCTGGCGAAAATCCGATGCAAATGCAGAGTCTCGAAGCCATATTTCACCACGGCCTGGCTGGCTTCCGTCGCATAACCATTTCCCCAGTAAGGAACTCCGATCCAGTAGCCAAGTTCAGCGTGACGATGGTCGGCGTTGATCTGTAGGCCGACGCCGCCACAAAATGTGCCGCTATCGCGGATGATCATGGCCAGGCGCAGACACGAGCCGCTCACCAGGTCCTCTTGCGCCTGAACGATAAAGCCTTCCGCGAGGGCTTGGGTATAGGGATGCGGGATACGCAGCGTAGTCGCTGCAACCTCGCGCGCGCCAATCAACGGCAACATCGCTGGAGTGTCGGCCGACGTGTAGGGACGCAGCGTCAGGCGGGCGGTTTCGAGAGGAGTGAAGTCCATTCCTCTACTTTTATACCTTAGGAATCTGGCAGACGCGGCGACTTGGTAGGTTGCAGGGATTTCCTCACCACGGAGGCACGGAGGAAACCTTGAAACTCTAAAAACCCATCCTGACGTCGCAAAGACGCGACGTCAGGATGGATGATGTTTATGTGGTTTTAGTGCGCGGGGGCTGCGGCTGGCGCGGCGGCTGGGGCTGCGGGCTTGGCACCGAAGTCTACTTTCGGCGTCGCGCGGGAAGCTTCCGAAGCCTGGAAGTAGGCCGGGTTCTGTTTAAATCCTGCGAAGCCGGCATAGATGCTATTTGGGAACTGAAGGACATAGGTGTTGTAGTCCTGCAAGGTGTCGTTGTAGCGCTTGCGCTCGACAGCGATGCGATTCTCGGTTCCGGCCAGTTCATCCTGGAGTCGCATGAAATTTTCGTTCGACTTCAACTGTGGATAGTTCTCGACGACGACGAGCAGGCGGCCGATCGCTCCGTCCAACTGTCCGTTGGCGGCGATTTTGTCGGAGGGCGTCTGCGCGGAGAGGAGAGCCGACCGTGCTTTTGCGATATCGCCGAAGACGGTGACTTCCTGCTGCGCGTATCCCTTGACGGTTTCGACGAGATTCGGAATCAGGTCGGCTCGGCGCTGCAAGACGATGTCGACCTGCGACCAGGCTGACTTCACCGCCTGATCTTTGGCGACGAGATTATTTTTCACGCCCACGTACTGGCCGAACAGCGCCAGCACGATCAGCACCAGTACCACCAGTACAATCAGTCCTTTGCTCATAATTGTTTCTCCTTGAGGTTCTCCTGGAAACCAACTTTTTCTTTGCGTTACCCCGCAGGACACAAACAACGAACCCGCTGAAACCTAATGCATCACGCCGCCGGATCGAGCATCTTGTCGACCGCGGCTGTTACTTCTTCGACCAGCTTCAAATAGCGCGCGAAGATGGCGTCGACCTGCGCCGATTTTCGCTTGGCCCGGTTCTCTCGCATGTCGATGAGTTGGCCGAAGACGCTGGTGTCGATTCCCGTCTTGTCGGTCAACATGGCGGCGGCTTCGCGCTTGCTTCCGGCGCCGGGATCGCCGAGAGCGATCAGGGTGTGGCGAAAAAGGGTGCCGAACGCCGGAAGTGAACGGATCAGCAACTCCCATTTCGCTTCATCGCTGGCGGAGGCGGCGAGCAATCCTTGACGCAACACGATGGTTTTCTCGCGTAACTCGTATTCGACCTGGGCGCGATGCAGACGCATGGGAATATCGAGCGGCTTCAAGACGTCTTCGCCCCAGAGCACGCGGTAGTGACGCCGCATGTCGATAAACTCGACGGAGAACACGTCGGCCGAGAGCCGCATCTCTTCCGCGCCCATCAAGAGCGGCGGACGATGCTTCTGTTTGCTCCACCACTGAATTACGGGAGCGAGCGCATTGATCGAGGCGAACGACGTGTCGCGAAGGACGAACAGCAGATTGACGTCCGAATAGTCGGCGACATAATCTCCCGCGGCGACGGAACCATACAGAATCGCCGACACCAAATTTGTTCCGGCCGCGGTGCGCATTCGTTCGACGAAATCGTTGATCAGTTTTTCCGGACCCATAGCGTACCTCGCACTCTGCTCACACTCTTAATCTGTTCGTTCAACGTTGTTCAGCGTATGTTCAACGGCCGAGAACTCGCCCCTCACCAACTGCCGCCCGCTCCACCGCCGCCGGTGCTGCCGCCGCCGAAACCACCGAAGCCGCCGCCGCCACCGCCGCCACCAAATCCGCCAAAGCCGCCACCGCCGTATCCGCCGCCTCGTCCGAAACCGCCACCGCCGCCGCCGAGCAGCATTCCCAGCAAGAATCCGAGGCCACCACCGCCGCCGCCTCCACGCGGTCCGCCCCCACGAAACAAAGCACTAAGAACCGGAATTACGATAAAAAACAAAATCAGAATCAGAACCACGACGCCTGCGCCGGCATTCGGCGCTGGCCGCTGACGGGGTGCAGCCATCGCGGGTTGATTCTCGAGGGTTACGCCTGCATCCTGCGCGATGACCGAGGCAACGCGAGCCGTCATGAGGGTGACCGCGCCGGCGTAGTCTCCGTTGCGCAAAAGCGGCACGGCTTCGCGGCCGAAACCTCCGACCTTTCCATCCGGGAGAATCGGCTCCAGTCCGTAGCCGACCTGAATCTGGTATTTGCGATCCACAGTCGCGAGCAGGATTAGCACGCCGCGATCTTTTCCTTTGGTACCGATACCGAACTTCTGGTATAGCGCTACAGCGTAGCTAACAGGGTCCTGGCCATCCAACGACTTCACGGTGGCGACTGCGATCTGGGCCTGCGTCTTCTGTTCGACCTGGTGGCACAGATCGTTGAGGCGCGCCTGGGTGGCGGCGTCGAGCACTCCGGCAAAGTCATTGACGTAGTTTGTGGCGCGCAGAGATGCGACTGGCTCGGCGGCAACCGACACCACAGTCCCCAGCAGAATGCCGAGGACGGCCGCGATGCTGAGCAGCTTTCGCATTCGGCAAAATTGTACAGGAGCGCTAGCGTTTCGGAGAATGCGACCTCGTCTTTGGTTTTTTTGCGGTTGCGGCTTTCTTTGTGGTCTTCTTTTTTGTCCCTGCGTTCTTTTCCATGCGCAGCTTCCATGCTGCGCGCAGCGCGCCGGCGAGTACATCTTCGCTCGACTCGGCGAGGCGAATATGAGTGGATCCCATTCTTCCCCATCCGCCGGGAATGGGAAGGAAGACTTCGGGCAATTCGCGGACAAATTCTTCCTGCATCGCCGGTGTGAGCATCAAGTTGCCGTAACCCTGCTTTTCGGAGGCGAGTGTGGCGAAGATCCGGCCTCCGACGCGAAAGTCAGCAGCACCCATGTGGGAGCCTTCCTCCGCGCCTTCAAGGTTGAGCGCGATACGGCGGAAATCGGACGCTTTCATATTGGTAAATCCTGACGGTCGCTTACTGACCTGTCGCTATATATTTTCCGACTTCTTCATCGAGCAATTCCAGCGGCAGGGATCCGTCGCGCAGGACCGCAGCGTCGGCATTATAACTGGACCCCTCGACAGCGGAATACGAGTCGTAGAGACCAGTCTTTGAGTGCTCGGCGAACCTTGGCTTGACGGATCTTGGCTTGACGAAGCTTGGCTCTCCCTGCTGCTGTCGCTTTCATGTTATTTTGATACTTCTCACGGTCATGATTCGTTCCTACCAAGGCGTTACGCCGCAATTCCCGGACACCTGTTACGTTGACGACTCCGCGCAAATCATCGGCAATGTGATTCTCGGCGAACACTCGAGCATCTGGATGAACGCCGTTCTGCGCGGCGATGTGCACGAGATTCGCGTCGGCCACTATTCGAACGTGCAGGACAATTGCGTTTTGCACGGGATGAAAGAACAATTCGGCGTCTATCTGGGCGACTACGTCACCGTGGGCCACAGCGCCGTGCTGCACGGATGCAGGATTGAAGCGCTTTGCCTGATCGGGATGGGGAGCATCATTCTGAACGGCGCGGTCATTGGAACAGGTTCGATCATCGCCGCCGGCACTCTGATTCCCGAAGGCACGATTGTCGAGCCGAATTCGCTGTGGATGGGGTCTCCAGGAAAATTTCGGCGCATGCTGGAGAAAGACGACGAGGAAAGCATTCTGCGGTACGCCAAGAATTACGTGGGGTATAAGAGAGTTTATTTGCGGGAGAGGAACGGCAGTTAGTGGCTAGTGATTAGTGGCTAGCCGAGCATGGGGCGCGGCTCTTAATGTATTGCGGACACCACCAGCCTATCATCTAGAGATACCACTCTTGTGCCATAGCTGACAGCACGCCGATCTGTTAACTTCGCTTTATTCGGACTTATATCTACTCCGAGCTCCGATCCAGTCGTACCCATCTTTGCGACGTTAAACCCGAACGGTTGGATCGCGTCGCAAACGGAGCGCCCGCTCCGGTGCGTTGCTCTCGGGTTTAACGGAGGACGGTATGAAGCACATGGCTGTTGTTCTTTTACTGTCGTTACTCGCCGGCAGCTTTCTGACCCCAATGGCGATGGCGCAGGACTCATTTCGCCTTACTGTACTCGGCTACCAGTGGACGACGACGCATAACACCATGACCTTCACCTGGCCGGGGCACTCGAACACATCCTGCAACGGTAACGCCTACATGAGCGGGAACATCTCCAACAACGGGGACATCTACGCGAGCGGGACCAACTCCAGTACCTGCTCAACCACATTCACCCCGCCGTCCTCCCAGAACATCGACATTCTGAAGCCGGTCGTGTACATCCTCGCAGAGTCGGACGCTAGCCGCATGGTGATGACCTGCACCCGCAACGTGCGCTGGAGCCAATGTCACGCCTTGAATCCCGGTGCGTTCGTTGGACGCATTGAAAAGGGGCACCTTGAAGTACAAGCGACATTTGGGAAAAAAGAAGAGTGGATAAAGTTCGACGTGGTTCAGCAGTCTGCCATCAGCGGACAATCCAGCAACGCCTCCGCTCCTGCCTCTCTCGGAGACGGCACGATGTCTGCCTCGCGCGTTGTCGAAATGCTCAATGCCAGGTTTGTTAGTGACAAGGTCGTAGGCTACGCGGAAAGTTCTGGCGACACTCTCACCATCCACAGCGAGCGTGCCAGCGGGATGCGTTTTCACATGATGCTGGCCGACAAACGAGAGTTGGAAACACTACGAGCCGCGGGATTCAAGACGGTGTTGTACACGAATGATGCCGACGTGAACCTCAAAGGCGACGTAGAGAGTGGGCGGATCGAAACCCAACAGGCATCGAAATAAGAATGCTGGCGCATTACTCCCACGCGACACTCCAGGCGAAGCGGATCGCTCTCGACTAAGCAGACCGAAAGGGCGAATTCAGGGGGTCAAGCGGGGGGTCACGACAAGAAGCACGACACAAAGAGCGGTGCGGCAGGTCACCCCCGCGCAAGCTACTGAAGATATGGTGGAGCTGGCCGGGATCGAACCGGCGACCTCATCGTTGCGAACGATGCGCTCTCCCAGCTGAGCTACAGCCCCCAAACGGCAGGGTTTACGTCGAAACAATTTTAGCAGCCGTCCGCCGATTTCGCCTACTCGCGTGATGCAGATCACATCCGTCGACAGCTCGATTCGCTAGATTAGTCACAGAGTCTGCTGGGATTTTGCTGGCAGTTTGCTGACGACCATGGGCGAATTTTCCATCCTGACGAACCGCAAACGGGCGCTTGTCGCGCTGATCCATTCCGTCGTGTTTCTGTTGATTGCCTCTCTCCAGATGATTGCGACGAGGCCGGCGGCGGGGATTTGGGTGCCGTCCAGAGTGTCGACCGGCACCTGGATACTCTGTGCGATTCTGACCATTGTGTCTTCGATACTGCTGTGGCTGTTTGTGGTTTCACGCGGCTGGATCGAGAAGTTTTACTTTGCCCTCTGCACGGTCAGCGCAACGTCGGGTCTGCTGCGGACCGCTGCCGGCGACGAGGCATTTCACATTGGCCTCTACATACGGGTCGCCATGCTCGCCAGCGCCGTCATGGTCGGCCTGGTGATTGTTCGACTTCACTCCGCTCGCTTGCGGACGGTTGAGTTTGAAGCCAAGGGCGCGAGCGATTCGTAGTTGTCTTCTCCATCCTGCTCCGTCGAAATCGAACCTATATAATTTGATGGGTGAGTTCTTCGAAGGTTAAACAAGTAGCGTCCGCTGATTTTCCAACGCGTTGGGGACATTTCCTCATCCACGGATTTACGACGCGCGCGTCGGCTTCGGGCGACGGCGCAAAAACCGAAGAGGCCGTGGCGCTGGTGATGGGCGAGGTGCATTCCGGCTCTCCACTGGTGCGCATCCACTCGCAGTGCCTGACGGGCGATGTGTTTGGTTCTCTGCGTTGCGATTGCCGGCAGCAATTGGAAATGTCGCTGTCGATGATTGGGCAGGCGGGAGCGGGCGTCCTGATCTACGAGCAGCAGGAAGGACGCGGGATTGGCCTGATGGCAAAGTTGCAGGCCTACGCGCTCCAGGACAGCGGCCTCGACACGGTCGAAGCCAACGAACGCCTGGGATTCAAAGCCGATCAGCGCGAATTTTTCATGCCGGTAGAAATTTTGAAGGCGTTGGATATCCGGCGGGTGCGGCTTCTGTCGAATAATCCGGACAAAGTCGCGGCGCTAGAGCGCGCCGGGATTCAAGTAACCGAGCGCGTGCCGTGCGAAGTGGCGGCCACGGAACATACGGAAGAGTATCTGAAGACGAAGCAGGAGAAACTCGGGCACCTTTTCACGCGGCGCAAGGTGCAGCACTAGAAAATCACAGCACTGGACCCGCGAGCCGCGCTCGCGAGACAGTCAACGGCGGCCGTCGCTGCGTCGTACCTTATATTGGTGTCATGGCGAAATCGGCAGGATCGAAATCAAAGTCAAAATCAAAGACGGCCGTAGTTCTCTCGTCGCGCATCAGCTACCAGGGGCCGGTCTTCAACGTCACGACCGACGAAGTGGAGGAACCCGGCGGAGTTCGCGCGCGGCGGGATGTCATACGGCATTCGGGGTCGATTGTTGTGCTTGCGGTCGACGACTCCGGCAAATCCAAAAGCAAAGTCGAGCCGAAGGCCGAACCGCGGGTCCTGCTGGAACGCCAGTATCGTCACGCGGCCCAGTCGATAATGTGGGAACTGCCAGCGGGACGCATCGACGATGGCGAAACCGCGCTTACCGCCGCGAAGCGTGAGTTGCTGGAGGAGACGGGATACACGGCGCGGCTATGGAAAAGGATCCTGCATTTCTATGTTAGCCCGGGATTTCTCGACGAAACCATGACCATCTACCTGGCTCGTGGCCTCAAGGGCGGGACCGCGCAACCCGAACCGGACGAGCGAATTGCGGTTAGTTTCGTGGCTTTATCGGAAGCCAGGAAGATGGCACTGAACGGGCGGATTCGTGACGCCAAAACGATCGCCGGCATCCTGTGGCTGAGCGAAATGGGGCGAGCAGCGCGGTAGGACGTCGTTTCCCAGGCCCAAGCCCTCCCAATCGATCACGCGGACTATCGTTGAACTATCGCTGACCTATCACTTTAGGGCCATGCGGCCTACCCGGCCGTGTGACTGGAATCCTTGACAGTACATCCTTTGAGCAGCACAATGCCTACACATTTTTTGCGGGCCCCTGGAATTGCGCCTTTTGGGGGAGAAATCCGCAGGAAAGAGGGGGCGAACGTGGAACGTTTGAAAGGCACTGTCAAGTGGTTCAACAACGCCAAGGGATACGGCTTCCTCGGCCGTGAAGATGGACCGGATGTTTTCATTCACTACAGCTCGATTGCTACCGAAGGGTATAAGAGCCTGCAGGAAGGCGATCAGGTAGAGTTCGAGATTGTCCAGGGACAGAAAGGGCCGCAAGCGGCCAATGTGACGAAGGTCTCCTGAGCGTGGTCGTGTTTACCCGGCTCGCTAAGTAACGCTTGCCGACTCAGTCTTTGCCCCGGTGCCCGGGGTGGTTGTGTCCTTACGGCGCACGGCAGTTCGGTTTGCCCCTCTTAATATAGATAATCAAGATGAGTTATCAAGCTAGGATTAAGAGCACGGTAAGCATTTACGACAGTCTTGACTTGCTCCAGGAATAAGAGCATTATTCGTCCGCCGATGCGACGGTTTCCTCCGCTCAGGCGTTGACAGGCTTCAACAGCTTCCTCTCTCGCTGGAGTCACTATGAAGTATGCAGGCCGGTTTGCGATTTTCTCTTTCTCTTGTGCCGCGTTTCTGTGTTTGTTGGTCGTCGCGATCCATTCCAATCCCCAGATGTCGACTGCCAGGCCCGATCGGATGGGATATTCTGCCGTGCGATTGACTAACGTCGCGCTGCTGCAACCGATGCAGGAAACGGGAGCGAACCCAGAGGATGTGCCCCTTTGCAATTCAACGACAAAAGTATATGTCTACGGAGACTCGATGGTTGGCGATACCCAGAGCCTGGAGGCGGCCTTGAATATGCCGCAATACTGCCACGGGCAGTACGGCTATTATTTTTGCGAGGGCACGGTTAACTTCTACGACTACCAAGGTGGCGTCAAGACGTTGCTTGGGGTCGGAACACCGACTGGGTCGAACGGGTGCGGGCGAGAGCTCGATATCGATACCTTGCCAGCAGGGAATCATGTCATCGATGCTGAGTTCGAAGGCAACCCGCAGTACCGCCGAAGTTCTGGCAGCACAAGTGTAGTCATCGATAAGTGGGCGTCCACTACGATTTTGACTTCGACTCCTAATCCTTCGACCGATGGGCAGGAAGTGATGCTGACGGCGACCGTAAATTCCCCTGTGGGACCGACGGGCTCGGTCACATTTGTGAATGGCAGCAAGACGATGAACTCGACGCCTTTGATCAACGGCGTCGCGACCCTAACCACGAAGAAGCTGCCCGCCGGAACGCTGACCATCACGGCAAACTACAACGGGGATACGCAGTCCGCGAAAAGCTCGGGGGCGCTTACGCAAGTTGTGGATTAGACTCTCCCACCCACTGGTGGGTTCTGGCTCTCGCGTGCGAAGTCGTTTAACCTTATTGCTTCGCATGGACAACAAAGCCATTGCCACTCTGCTCCACGAGACTGCCGATCTGCTCGAGATCGACGGGCAGGACTCGTTTCGCGTGCGCTCCTATCGCAATGCTGCCGAGGCGATTGAAGCGCTGCCACAACAGATTTCCGATCTGATCCAGGAACCGAAAAAACTTCTCGAAGTGCCGGGCATCGGCAAGGGAATGCAGGCCAACCTGCTGATGCTGTTTAAGGATGGCAAGATCGAGGCGCACGCCGAGCTCCTGAAAAAATACCGGCCTTCGATGCTGGAGCTGCTCAAGATTCAAGGGCTCGGTCCAAAGACGATCGCGTTGATCTGGAGCGCGTATCAGGTCAGCGATCTGGAGGGCGTGGAAAAACTGGCGCGTGAAGGGAAGATTCGCGAGCTTCCGCGCATGGGTGAGAAGCACGAAGCGAAATTGCTCAAGGCCATCGAAGACTATCGCCGCATCGGCGGGCGTTTCCTGCTCGACAAAGCGGAAGAACTGGCGGAAAAGCTGACTGAATATCTGCTGGCGGTTCCGGGGATAGAAAAGGTCACGCCGGCCGGCTCGCTGCGGCGCGGACGCGAAACGGTGGGAGATCTCGATATCCTCGTCACGGGCACGGGTTGCATTGAGGATGAATCGCGCCAAGAACTCATTCAACATCTGCTGCGCTTCCCGGGATTGATGGAAGTGATCGCGCAGGGCGAAAACAAAGTCAGCTTCCGGCATCGCAGCGGCATGCAGGTGGATGTGCGCCTGCTGGCTCCGGAGTCGTTTGGAGCGGCGATGCAGTATTTCACCGGATCGAAAGCTCACAACGTCGCGCTACGCCAACGCGCACTGAAGATGGGCTACACGCTCAACGAGTACAGCCTGGCAACGCTCGAAGGCGAAAAGCCGGTGGCGCGCAAAACCGAAGAAGAAATTTATAAAAAGCTGGGGCTTGATTTTATCCCTCCCGAATTGCGAGAAAACCTGGGTGAGATTGAAGCGGCGGCAAACCACGCGCTGCCTGCGCTGATCGAACAAAAGGATATACGCGGCGACGTGCACATGCACACGGTCGAGACCGACGGAAAGAATACGATCGAAGAGATGGCCGAGGCGGCGAGGGGGCGCGGGTATGAATACATGGCCATCACCGATCATTCGAAGAATCTGGCATTCGCGAATGGGCTCACCGATGAGCGGGCGCTAGCGCATATCGAGAAAATTCGCGCCGTCGAAAAGAAGATGAAGGGCATTCGCATTTTCGCGGGGATCGAAGTCGACATTCTCGGCGATGGCACGCTCGATCTTTCCGACTCGGTGCTTGAACAGATGGATATCGTCATCGCCAGCGTGCATTCGCTGTTTAATCAGGACCGCGCCACGATGACGGAACGGCTGCTGAAGGCGATCGCGAATCCGAATACGTCGATCCTTGGGCATCCCTCGGGACGGCAATTGTTGCGGCGCGAGGCGTATCCGTTCGACATCGACGCCGTTTTGAATGCGGCGGCGAAACATCGGGTGGCCATGGAATTGAATTCCTATCCTGAACGCCTTGACCTGAGTGACGTCAATTTGCGGATGGCGAAACAGCATGGGGTGAAAATCGTGATCAACACCGACTCCCACCACACTTCGCATATGGAGAAACTGCGCTACGGCATCACACAGGCGCGACGCGCCTGGCTCACCAGGGACGACGTCCTGAATACTTTACCGCTCGAGAAATTTGCCAAGGCGATGAAGCACCACTGGTAATCACTGGTAATCACCAGTAATCCGGGAGCAGAGCGGCGTCACGTTATAATCGACTGGACGCTTGCTGCTTCCGCGATCGATGTAGCCCCCCGGAAACATTCGTCATTCTTGGGTCATTTGCAGGTCTGGCCGGGACCGAACAGCCACGAATTCATGCTCAAGCTCGAAAAAAGACAGATTCTGAAGAACGTTGGGTCGAGTTGGTTCGCGCTCGGCATCAACGTGATCGTCGGGATTTTTATCTCGCCGTTCATCCTGCATCATCTCGGCGACGCCGCTTTCGGAATCTGGGTGCTGATTTTTTCTATCACCGGATACTACGGTCTGTTCGATCTCGGCATACGCTCCTCGATCATTCGTTACGTTTCCAAGTACACAGCCACCGACGATCGCGAAAAACTCGCTCAGTTCATCAATACGGCGCTCTTCACCTACACCGGCATCGGAGTGGTGTGCATGGTGGTGACCGCGCTGTTGAGCACATGGGTCGAGCATTTTTTCAAAATTCCACCGGAGATGCATGCGCAGGCGCGACTGCTTTTGCTGATGGTCGGCGCGTCGGTCAGTCTCGGCTTTCCTCTCGGAGTTTTCGGCGGAATGCTGGAAGGTTTGCAGCGCTTCTACATCTTGAATTGGACCAGCATTGGCGCCACGCTGGCGCGGGCCGTGTTGATCGTTTATTTCCTGAACCGCGGATACGGGCTGCTGACGGTTGCCCTGCTCACGGTTGGGCTACCGATTTTCTCCTCGATTCTCCGCGGCATCATCGTGTTCCGGCTGTGCCCGATGCCGCTCGGGCTCAAACATGTGGATCGGGAATCGTTCCGCCACATGGCCAACTACGGCGGCACGACTTTTTTGGTGCTCGTCGCCTCGCGCCTCCGTTTCCGCACCGACGAACTGGTGCTCGGCGCGATGATGTCGACGGTGGCGGTGGCTTGGTTCAACATCGGCGCCCGAATCGTGGACTACGCCCAGGAATTCGTTTCAAGCCTCGCGCAGGTTTTTGTACCGATGTCGAGCCAGTCGGAAGCCACTGGCAATCTGGACCGGCTGCGCAAGATTTATATCGCGGGCAATCGAGCGTGCGCGTTTTTGATTCTGCCCATCACAGCGATCCTGATCGTGTTTGGCAAACACATCATCCGCATCTGGGTGGGCGCGCGCTACGTTCCGCACAGCTACCCAGTGCTCGTGGTCATGATCATTCCGTTCGCGCTTATGCTGGCGCAGGCGGCTTCGACGCGGATTTTGTTCGGCCTGGGCAAGCATCAGACCATGGCGTCGGTCACTGTGATTGAGGGAATCGCGAATCTTATCCTCAGCATAGCGCTGGTACGCCCGCTCGGAATTGTCGGCGACGCTCTCGGCACCGCGATCCCGCTCAGCTTTACTTGTCTCGTGTTTTTGCCGCGTCACATGAAAAAGCAGATCGGCGTTCCTGTCGGAACTTTCCTGCGCGAAGCCTATACGTTGCCGGTTCTTCTGACCGTTCCTCTGGTCGGAACACTCTGGCTTGCTAACCAGTATTTCTTTCCGCGCAACTTGATCCAGTTGACGATTGAAACCTTGTTAGTGAGTTCGGTCTACGCCGTCGGACTCTTCTGGGCCTATCGCACGAATCGCGCGTTTCATGTCGCCGAGATTGCGGGTGTGTCGAAACCGCTGCCGATCGAGCAGCCGCCGCAAGCCGTGATTGCCGTGGAATATCAGAATGAGCAGTAGCGGGGCGGCGGTCGGCCGTAGGAACTTTCCATTCCCAGACCCTGGGGCGAAGGGTGCAATCCGTTGCACACCCTTACGCCGGGCTCACTTGGGTTGAGATAAAATAGAGATGCTCCATTGTTTTTAATGCTTTGCACGGGGTAGAGGGAGGCCTTTCGGAAGCGAAACTGCTCCCTCCTAACAGGTGGAGTTAGGTTGAGGCGGATTTTCGGGGACGCCCAAGCAGGCTAAACGTCGCACGAGGGGATTGAGGGGATGAGCGAACTGTACATCGTGGGTGGAACTCTGCGCAGCAGCTTGTTCAAGCAACTCGCTGAGTGGAACTCCTACAAAAAGGCCCTCATCGTTAAAGTGCTGCCCGAGGCCAAGACCTCCGAGCTGATGATCGAATATGTGTCGCCCGAAGACGCGTGTCCGCCGGAATCGCCCTCCATCTTGTTCAAGTCGGCAACGATTACTGATGACAGGCTGTGCGTTTGTACGACGACGGAAGTGCTCGTATATCAGCTACCGGACTTCAAACTCCTGCACTACATTTCGCTTCCCTGCTTCAACGATGTCCACCACGCGCGACTTACTCCGGAAGGAAATATTTTAGTCGTCGATACGGGGCTGGATTTGGTTTTGGAAATGACGCCCGAGGGAAGAGTACTGCGTGAATGGAGCGTGATCGGAGAGGATACGTGGAAGCGATTTTCACGAGAGATCGACTATCGAAAAATACCTGAGACCAAGCCACATCGATCTCATCCGAATCATGTGTTTCTGCTGGACGATGAGGTGTGGGCCACCCGCTTCGACCAGAGAGACGCAATCAGCCTGACCCGACCCGGCAGACGGATTGATATCGCTGTCCAAAGACCTCACGATGGCCACGTGGTTGGCGACTGGATCTACTTCTCAACTGTCGACGGACACGTGGTTGTCGCAAACCGCCATACCCTGAAAGTGGACGAGGTCATCAACCTAAACACTATCGATAACGAGCAGAAGCTGGTGCTCGGTTGGTGCCGTGGCATCGCAGTGATGGAGAAGAATCAGGTTTGGGTCGGGTTCAGCCGCATTCGAACTACCCGCTTTAAGGAAAATCTCGTCTGGGCCAAGCACGGATTTGAAACTCGCAACAAACCCAGTCATATCGCTCTTTACGATTTGGCCAGGAAGAAATGCCTCGATGAGATCAACCTCGAAACTTACGGCGTTGACGTCATCTTCAGTGTCCACGATGCCGAGTTCGACACTGCTGGCGGAAGCTTCCTCTCGAAACCTGTCGGAGCGCGGTCGTCATTGGAATTGGACCCGGACCTGGACATGGACCGGATCTCATGAGCGCAAGCAAGACCATGAGCATTCGCAGGACAGCCAAGAAGGCCCTGGTAGCGAGCGGAGCGCTTCGTCTCGTCCACAGGTTCGCGACTCCCGCCGTGGTGATTCTGCGTTACCACTCCATTCAGGACCGCCCGGAAGAATTCGCCGACGCCATCGGGCGCACGTCCATTCACGCAACTTCCATCTTCCAGCGGCATATGGAGTTGATCGCGAAACGTTTCAAAGCGGTCAGTATGGATGACGTCTCGCTCTTCCTGAAAGGCGAGAAAAGTCTGCCACAGCGCCCGGTAGCGGTGACTTTCGACGATGGATTTAAAGATAACTTTCGTATCGCGGCCCCGATTCTCAACCGTTTTGGCATTCCGGGTACTTTTTATCTTCTCGTTGATGCGGTAGACCAGTCGAAGGCGCCTTGGTATTGCCTGCTTCGTTATGCATTCATGACCACGCGCAAGCCGCAGTGGAGAAATGCGGCCACGGGAATCGTGCATGAGTTGCGGGACTCTGAAGCACGCGAAGCAGCCTTTATGGCTGCCACCGAAACCGGCGCGAGATCCAGCGCGGCCGCTCGCGAAGAACTCCTGCGAAGCGTAACTCATCTGCTTGAACCTGGTCCATTTCCCGACGAGAGGGATTTGATGATGACCTGGGACGATGCCAGGACACTGGTGAGATCGGGCCACATCGTGGGCTCGCATACCATGACCCATCCGAATCTGGCGCAAATTCCGGCGGCCGAATCGCGCACCGAACTGGCCGATTCCAAGCTGAAGCTGGAAAAAGAGCTGGCGACGCCGGTGAAACATTTTTGTTATCCGCATCCGGCTCTCAACCCGCAATGGAATGAGACCACGTTGAAACTTACTTATGAGCTTGGTTACACGACTGCCGTCACGACGACCGCCAGCGCGGTGCGCGCCGACGCCCGTCCCCTGGCAATCCCGAGAACGTATATTCCTCGAGACGAATCGGACTTCCTGTGGCACATCGAGCAGTCACTGCTGTTTCGCAACGGAGCGGGCGCGTGATGGCAACCGAAGACTCGCAATTCGCGAAGACTGAAGTCAGCGGCGTCTTTGATCGGATGGCCACTTACTACGCCGACGAGCGGGGCCAGTCTCCCTGGTTTCAAGCGCAGCTCAAGATTGTGCTGGAGATGATCGCGGGAGAAAAAGGAAAGATCCTCGATATCGGCTGCGCAGCCGGCGCGGAGTTTGAACCGCTCCTTGCCCGCGGCTTTAAGATTGTTGGATTCGATTATGCTCCGGAAATGGTTCGCCGGGCGGAGCAGCGCTATCGCGGATCGCAAGATGTGCAGCTCTGCCGGGCGGACGCTGAGTCGCTGCCCTTCCCGGACGCCAGCTTTGACCATGTGGTTTGCCTGGGCGTGTTTGAATATCTTTCCACCTACGACCGCGCGCTCAAAGAAATACATCGCGTTCTGCGGCCCGGGGGCTTAGTCGTTATTTCGCTGCCCACGCGCACCAGCCTTGATCGCCTCTCGTTTAACCTGATTCATTCAACAGCTGTCCCTCTTTGGCGAGGGGTTAAGCGAATGATGGGCAGGCGTGCCTCCGCCAAGGCCTTGGGGCGACGGTGGAATCGCTGCTTGCCCTCACAGGTCCCTCCGCTGCTCCGCGCAAACGGTTTCAGTCCGGAGCAGAGCGCATACTCAGGTTTCCTCTTGTTCCCTCTTGGGCAATTGTGGCCTGCGGGGGAATTTCGACTTTTCTCGATAATGGAACGTTTCTCTAAGTCGCCACTTCTGGGCTGGACGCTGAGCCAGTATCTAGTGAGTGCGCGAAAGCAGGCCTGATAAAGACAGGCTGAGATATTGATAGCGGTGCCGCATGGCACCTGCACAGGACTCAAGCAAGCAAAATGGAGAAGAATTTGTTCAAGATCGTGATCATGACTTCGGTACCGCCGCAGCGCGTGGCGCGCATTATGACGCGTATTCGCCGGGAGGCTCCCGAGGCACAGGTGGTCGGCGTGCTCTATGCGCCGTTCCTCCCCAAGAAGCTGAAGCAGCGAATGGCCACCTGGCGCAAGAAAATGAAGCGTTTTGTCTACTGGCAATATGTTTGGCATCGCATCACTGCCTCAGCCGGGCGCAGTCTCTCCGCCATGCTTGATGCCATTCTTCGTTTCGTTCATGCGGCTCCAAGATGGCCCAATGGCAATCCGGTTTATACCTCGAACGATTTGAAAGCGCATTGTGAAGCTCACGGAGTCAAACTTTTTGTTGCCGCCGACATCCACTCCGAGCCGGGCCTCGAATTTGTGCGGAGTCTCAACGCCGATCTCGGCCTGGTCTATGGCACGAAAATCCTGAAACCGTTTCTCTTTGAAATTCCAAAGCAAGGTTCCATCAACATTCACAAGCGAAAGGTGCCTGATTACCGTGGCGGCGGAGCAGTTGGCCTGTGGGAAATGCAAGACGATCAAAAGGAAATCGGAGTCACAGTTCATCGCGTTGAGGCGAAGGTGGATGTAGGAGCCGTGGTTCGTTCGGCGCTGATTCCGATTGAGCCCTTCGATGATTTAGAGAGTCTGGCGCTGAAAGCCGACGTGGTAGGTTCGGACCTTATTGTGGCTGCCATTCGTGATTTCGCCACTGCATCGGTCCTTGAAACTCCGCAGGTCGGCCCCAGCAAATATTTCCGCCGTCCGCCCGATGAAGACCTGTTGCAGATGAAGCGAAAACTTGCAGCGCAGCGCAAACGTCCGGATAACCCTGCACGGGTCCCGGCGTGGAAGTTGACACTCAAGTCGCTGCTCTATGCCGCACCGGCCACACTTCGGAACTGGAAGCGGCGGTGGCAGGCAGATTTTCCTGTAGAAATTCTTCGTCACTCTCTGGTTTCAGACCGGCCGCATCGTCTCGGAGTGTCGACGGTGGATTTCCTGCGGCAGATGAACTACCTGTTGCGGCACTATCGTGTGGTCAGTCTGAGCGAAGCAGCGGAACTGGTGCGAACGGGCGGGGTTAAAGTGCCTACGGTTGCGATTACGTTTGACGATGGTTATGCCGACAATTTTGTGAACTTGCGAGCTGTCAGCGAAGAAACCGGCGTGCCCATAGGGTATTTCATCGCCACTGAACATATTTCGAATGGGCGGGAGTTTGCGCACGACCAACTCGCGAACGAGCGTGGCTTTTTCCCGAATACGTGGGAACAGATCGAGTTTCTGAAGCGCAGCGGCTACGAAATTGGCAGCCACACGCGGAATCATGCCGACTGCGGATCGACGGACGAGGAATTTCTGCGCCACGAAATTATCGGCTCAGGTGAAGACATTCAGCAGCGGCTCGAGGGTGCGAAACACGGGGGCGCGAAACACTTTTCATTCCCGTTTGGGCTTCCCGTGAACATTTCAGCTCCGGCGGCGGAAATTGCATGCGCGAACTACGAGAACGTCTTCTCGGCCTACCGAGGCGGCAACTTCCACTCTGACGACCGGCAGATTTTGAAGCGCGGGAATTTCCCGCACACGGTCTGGGAACTTGAGTTACAGCTGCAATCGGTACTGGCTCCGGACGCTATGGAGCCCTCGCATTTGCAGGCTCGTGTCGGAGAAGCGCCGCAAGCCGACTCGTCGACAGTGGGATATGAGCATCGTAGGGGATAAAGGATAAGGAATCAGGAATCCGGCGTTACAATTTTGAGAAGCACTGTCTCGGGAGGCACGGCGGGCACGGAGAGAGTGGCTACGATGGAATCTCGACTATCTGAGCGCGATCGAGCCGACATCGAACGCAGTGCGAGCGAAGCGGCCAAGGTGCCAGCGAAGGTTGATGTTTCAGACTACGAGCACCCGCTTACGCGGGAAGAGCTGGCTACGATGATCGAACCTTTCCACGTCGAGGGGACTCGCTATTTCCGGCTGCCATTCGTGCCGCTGATCTCAGGGGCGATCCCTTCGCAGGGCCAGATCGCGTGGAAGGTAAGTAATTCGATTATCAAGCGCTGGGCCGGTGCGGAACGGTACGCCACCGGGGTGGTCGCCAAGCTACAAAAAATGGGATAGGCGGAAAAGATTGTTTCCGACTCGGGCGCAAGGTTGCAAACTGCTTCACACCTCGGGGGCGGACTCAGGGCTTTTAGGGTAAAATCGTGATTGACGATTGTTTTTAATGGTTTAGAAGGGGACGATCCAGCAGCCTTCGGAATCCAAATTGCTCCCCTGTTAGTACTTGTCGATTCTATGTACTGTGGATTTTCGGACACAAATAGGGCGAATCCAGACTAGACACCAGATTCGCATCCCCCCTAGCGATTTAGATTTCAGCACAAATTTTGGTTAAAAATTCCGGGAGGAATACCGCTTTGAGCGCAACCACCAGCCACCTTATCGCCCCACACGGGGGAGAACTCGTCCAACTGCAAGTACCGGCAGCGCGCGCTGCCGAGCTAAAAGCACAATCGAAGGATTGGCCTTCATGGGACCTGACTGCGCGCCAGCTTTGCGACCTGGAACTGCTGATGAGCGGCGGCTTCTCGCCGCTCCGCGGATTCATGAATCGCGCTGACTACGAAGGCGTTTGTAAAGACATGCGGCTGGCCAGCGGAATTCTGTGGCCCATGCCGATCACTCTCGATGTCAGCGAAGACTTTGCCAAAAAGCTGACGGCAGGTTCGAGCAAGATCGCCCTGCGTGATCCCGAAGGCGTGATGCTCGCCGTTCTCCACGTAGAAGACGTCTGGCAGCCGGACCGCAAGGCCGAAGCCCAGTCAGTTTTCGGTACCACCAGTACCGCGCATCCGGGCGCCGACTACGCCATCAACAAATCTAATCCCTGGTATGTAGGCGGAAAAATTGAAGGAGTTCAGGAACCTTCGCACTACGATTTCCGCTCGCTGCGATTGACTCCCGCCGATTTGCGCGCCGAATTCGGCCGCCTGGGCTGGACGACCGTCGTCGCTTTCCAGACACGCAATCCCATGCATCGCGCCCACGTCGAATTGACGATGCGCGCCGCCAAGCAAGTTGAGGCGAATCTGCTGATTCATCCGTCGGTCGGTATGACGAAGCCCGGCGACGTGGATTATTTCGTCCGCACACGCTGCTATCAGTTGCTGCTCGCGAAGTATCCGCACGGCACGGTGGAGCTGGCCATGCTGCCGCTCGCCATGCGCATGGGCGGACCGCGCGAAGCGGTGTGGCACGGGCTGATTCGCAAGAATCATGGATGCACGCATTTCATCGTGGGCCGCGATCACGCCGGGCCGGGCAAAGACACCGACGGGAAGAATTTCTACGGTCCTTATGACGCGCAGGAGCTCTTCAAGAAGCACGAGAAAGAAATCGGCGTGACCATGGTTCCGTTCCAGATGATGGTTTATCTGCAGAATGAAGACCGTTATGTCCCTTCCGACGAAGTGCCGCAGGGCGCCAAGGTGCTCGACATTTCGGGCACGGAATTGCGCAACCGGCTCAACGAAGGCCGCGACATTCCGGCGTGGTTCACGTATCCGGAAGTCGTGCAGGAATTGCGCCGCAGCTATCCGCCACGGCACAAGCAGGGAGTCACGATTTTCTTCACAGGACTTTCGGGATCGGGTAAGTCGACGATCGCCAACGCTCTGATTACGAAATTCCTGGAGATGGGTGGACGTCCAGTCACATTGCTGGACGGCGATCTGGTGCGCAAGAACCTGTCGAGCGAACTGGGATTCTCGAAGGAGCATCGCGACATCAACATCCGACGCATCGGGTATGTGGCTTCGGAAATCACGAAGAACGGCGGGATCGCGGTCTGCGCGCCCATCGCCCCTTATGAAGCGACGCGCAAAGCGGTTCGCGAGATGATCGAACCTTTTGGCGGATTCATTCTGGTGCACGCCGCCACGTCGATCGATGTTTGCGAACAGCGCGACCGAAAGGGGCTGTACGCAAAGGCACGCGCCGGCATCGTAAAGGAGTTCACCGGCATCTCAGATCCGTACGAGGCGCCGACCAATGCCGAAGTGGTGATCGACACCGCGAAGCTGAGCCCCGAGGAAGCGGCACAGACCATTATTTTGCACCTCGAACGCGAGGGCTTTGTCGGCGCCAACGGCAACGGATAGTAATTCCAATTATGTCGATGGCTTCAGTGGGCTTTGTGGCATAATGGCCTCCGGGCGCGGGTTCTCGGGAATATACTTCGCGAGGCCCGTGCCCAGCGAACTCATTTCCGGAGCCCCTGGAATCGGAAGACGGCATGGACTTATTCGTTCTCAAAATACTGATCGGCTTCACGGTTGGGTTGCTGATCGGACTAACGGGCCTGGGTGGCGGCGTCCTGCTGCTGCCCATGCTCATCTTTGGACTGCATATTCCGGCCATCATCGCCGTCGGCAGCGACGCGCTCTTCAACTTCTTCACCAAGATTCCCGCCAGCATCATGCACTTGCTGCAAAGGCACAGTGCGGAGAAAAGTCGTGCTGGCGATGGCGATCGGCAGTGTTCCCGGCTCTTATCTGGGAGTAACGCTGCTGGTGCACCTGCGGAACATTTATGGTGCACGACGTCAATGATTTTATTAAGTCTGCGGTGGGGCTGCTGCTGGTATTGATCCCCACGCTGCTTCTGTTTCAGGGAAGAATCGAAGAACATCTCGCCAAACGCCAGCCCACCATGAAGAACTTTGCCTTCATGAGCGTGATTGGATTATTCGGCGGATTCCTGGTGGGAATTACATCGGTGGGCTCAGGCAGCATCATTATGATGATGCTTCTTTTGTTTTATTCGTTTGCTCCAAAAATTATGGTGGGCACCGACATTGCCCACGCGGTCATTCTTACAGGGGTCACCAGCCTGCTGCACTGGAAGGCCGGCAACGTGGACTTTACGCTGGTTGGTTCCCTGCTGATTGGCTCGATCCCCGGAGGAATGCTCGGCTCGCAGCTCAGCACGCGGGTTCCCGTGTTGTGGCTGCGAAGAATCCTGTGCACTGTGCTGCTGATGACCGGCGCAAGAATGCTGTGGGCCTAAAGAGGCAGGTGTTAGGTCTCAGGTGTCAGGTCTCAGGATTAACCCTGGCGAAGCAGACCCTGACACCTAACACCTGATACCTGGTACCTGGTACTTTATGACTTCATATTCATCCGAAGAAACTCTTGAACGAATTCATGCGGCGCTGGAAGCGGCACGGGCTGTGCTCAACCGCTTCACTCCCGGCGCAATTGAGGCCGAATACAAGGTCGGACATGATCCCGTCACCGAGGCCGACCGCGCGGTCGACGAAGTCCTGAAAAAGCATCTGCTGCGCCCGGATGAGGGATGGCTCTCGGAGGAGTCAGTCGACGATTTTACTCGGCTCGACAAACAACGAGTCTGGGTGGTCGATCCGCTCGATGGCACGCGAGAATTTGTGCAGGGCATCCCGGAGTTCTGCGTTTCGATCGCGATGGTCGAAAATGGAATACCGGTCGCGGGCGGCATCTGCAATCCTGCAACGGACGAGCTCATTCTCGGATCGCGCGACACGGGAGTTACTTACAACGGGCAGCCTTCGCAACCGAGCCAGCGCACGGATCTTCACGGCGCACTCGTGCTCGCCAGCCGCAGCGAAGTAAAACGCGGCGAGTGGAAGCAGTTCGAATCGGCCGAGTTCAATATTCGACCGATGGGATCGGTCGCGTACAAGCTTGGCCTGGTCGCGGCCGGCCGCGCCGATCTAACGTTCACGCTGGTTCCAAAAAATGAGTGGGACGTAGCCGCTGGAGCGGCTCTGGTTGAAAGCGCGGGAGGATGGGTGCTGAAGCTCGACAATTCTCCGCTGCGCTGTAATCAGAAAAATCCGCTGATCTCTGGACTGCTTGCGGGGAGCCCGTTCCTGCGCGCACCGTTGCTGGAACTGCTCGAACGGCACGCGCAGACGACCGGCGCTGCGAAACAACTCTGATAGATTGCCGTCTTAATCGATCGTCGTCTTTCGCTTTTCGGGCGGACTTTCGCTTGAGACGACAAACCTATGTAGAGTCATCATTCAACTCCATGTCCACCTCACGGATCGTTTTTCTGATGTATCACGAACTAGAGCTGGCCGGGCGCGAGCTCTGCCAATCCGAAGCGGGATACGTGCGCTACATTCTGCCGGTCGAAAGTTTCCGGCAACAGATGGAATGGCTCAAACAATCTGGATGGCAGGGTGTGAGCGTGGGCGAGGCAGTCCTGTATTCCGATCTTCATTCCGGCCGTCCCAGCGTCTGCATCACCTTCGACGATGGATGCGAAACCGATCTGATCGCCGCCGCTCCGGTGCTACGCGAATTTGGGTTCAAGGCGACTTTCTTTCTTACTGCGGGCTTCCTGGGAACTCGCGGCTATCTCAAACCCGAGCAGGTGCGCGAACTCGACGCGCTGGGATTCGAGATTGGTTGTCATTCGATGACGCATCCTTATCTTTCCGATCTCGACGAGCCAGCGCTGAGACGCGAAATCATGGATGCGAAAACCCAGATCGAACGGATCGTGGGACATCCGATCCAACACTTCTCGTGTCCCGGCGGTCGTTACGATGAGCGCACGCTTTGGATGGCAAAGCAGTCGGGATTTGCGACCGTAGCCAACAGCCAGTTCCACGCGAACTCGTCGCGCACCAGTCCTTACGAACTTGGGCGCGTCGCGATGTTGCGGGGACTCAGCCCAGAAGCATTCCGCGCGACATGCCGGGGCCGCGGATTATGGAAAAAGCGGTTCCAGCATCGGGCCCGTCTCGGCGTGCAGCGCCTTCTTGGGAACCGAGCCTACGATCGTCTCCGTGCGATCCTGCTTAGAGAACCCAGTTAGTAAGTTACTTTAGTTTTTTGAGCCGCCTCGGCACCTCTATCTCACTTATCGCTAAACACCGCGCCCAGCGCCCGTTTTCACCTGCCATCCCGATAACCCAGCGGACACTATGCCTGCGCGAATCTGTACAGTGTTACCTCCGCGTGTACTAATGCGTTGCAAATGAACTTCTGGTATCTGGGAACACACCAGCCATCCCGATACATTCAGCGTGAGGACAATCGACCGTCCCCCAAATCTGTAAGGTCGAGGGCTCATAAATGCGCAACGCAGTTTGCTTTTGGGACCGGCAGTCCAGAATTTCCGCGGCACTTGCTCCACGCCTCAGCGTTTTGCTCGTCCTGCTGGTGGCGGTCCTGATGACAACTTCATGTGGGACGATCGCGCAAGCGGCCGGGTCGCACAATAGCACTAACAATAGCGGCCCGAAGACTCTGAATCTCTCCGGAAGTCTTCCGCGAGGGACGGTCAACGAGTCCTACAATTCGGTTCTCGCTGTTGGCGGCGGTAACTCTCCGTACTTCTTTCTTGTAAATGGTGGTTCCCTGCCACCGGGCATGAGTTTGAACCAGCTCACTGGAACCATTTCAGGGAAGCCATTGACGACGGGGACTTATGCGTTTGAAGTCCGTGTGACCGACTGGCCGCGCCACGATGAAGGCGAACAGCAATTCACGATATCCGTGGTCTCTACCGGCGGTGGTGGTGGCGGCGGGGCGGTTAAGGTAATTGTTTCTCCCACCAGTGCCACCTTGATTTCGAAACAAACATTGCAATTCACCGCCACGGTCAGCGGAACATCCAATACTGGGGTGACCTGGTCAGCGACGGCAGGCTCGTTTGGCAACAACGGTCTCTACACTGCACCTACCGTGACTACCCAAACCAGCGCGGTGATTACCGCGACAAGCGTTGCCGATTCAACGAAATCAGCGAGCGCGGCGATCACGATTAACCCGGTGAACGTCCAGGCGCTTAAGATCACGACGAGCGGCCTTCCTCAAGGACAACAAGGCGACACTTATAATGAAGCCTTCAGTGCGAGCGGTGGAACGACTCCTTATACCTGGACTGTTTCTGGAGGAACGTTGCCCTCGGGAATCAGCCTGAGTTCGAGTGGCGACTTAGCCGGCATGCCTAACATCGTCGGTACTTTCAACTTCACGGTAAAGGTGACCGACGCGGCGGGTGCGACGGCAACCGGCAATTTCAGCGTCGGCGTAATCGGTGGCAGCAACTTCGATGGTCCAGCCGAACTGCCTCGCGTAACCGTCCCGACGGCGATGTCTGACTCGCCGACCCCGGGAAACGTGATTAACGTGAATTCGGGCGGCGACCTGCAATCGGCGTTGAACAATGCCCACTGCGGCGACGTGATCCAACTGCAAGCGGGCGCAACCTTCAGCGGCAAGTTCCAGGTGCCGGCGAAGAATTGCGATGACAGTCACTGGATCGTGATTCGCACCAGCTCTTCGGACAGCGCTCTGCCGGCCGAGGGACAGAGAGCTACGCCTTGCTACGCCGGCGTCGGTTCTCTGCAAGGGCGTCCGCAATATAGTTGCCCGAGCCCAAAGAACGTCATGGCCAAAGTGCAGCTCACCACACAGGGAGACGGCCCGTTCCAAATCGCAGCGGGCGCCAACTATTACCGCTTCATCGGGTTGGAAGTGACTCGGCCAGCAGGTAGTGCAGGGCCGGGACGTCTGATCACGACTCTGGGCACGGCGGACCACATCATCGTCGACCGTTCGTGGTTGCACGGAGGACCGCAGGATGAAACTCACCTGGGCGTCAGCCTCAATGGCATGACCAATGCGGCCGTCATCGACTCCTATTTCAGCGATTTCCATTGCATCTCAGCCACGGGGACTTGCACTGACTCACACGCCATCTCTGGAGGTTGCACCAATACACAGGATGGTCCGTATAAGATTCAGGACAACTTCATCGAAGCGACGAGCGAAGGCATCTTATTCGGCGGCGGAGCAGCGACTTTGACCCCGTCCGACATCCAGATCCTTAACAATCATTTCTGGAAACCCTGGCAGTGGATGCCGGGCAACACTCCTTTCGTCGGTGGCCCGAATGGGAACCCATTTGTCGTCAAGAACCACCTCGAACTCAAGAACGCGGTCCGAGTGCTGGTGGAAGCGAACCTGATGGAGAACAACTGGGCGGGCTTCAGCCAGAACGGTAGCGCGATGTTGCTGACTCCTAAGAACCAACACGAACCGAGTGGCTCAGATGTTTGTCCGCTGTGTCAGGTCACTGACGTCACCATCCGCTACGTGCACATTGCTCACGCCGGCGCCGGCATTCAGATGGCAACCGCGATCTCAGGCGATGGCAAGGATGGCGCCCCAGCATTGTCAGGCACGCGCTGGAGCATCCACGATGTCGTGCTCGACGACCTCAGCACCAAGTACAAGGGTGGAGGCAGCGTGTTCCTCATCATGAACATGTGGCCCAAGAACCCGCTGAACACAATCACGATCAATCACGTGACCGGGTTCCCCGATCCGACCGGGCACATGATGGTCGTCGGGAACATCTACAGCACCGCACCCATGTACGGCCTGGTCTTCACCAACAACATGGTGGTGACCAGCGCGCATCCGGTGTGGAACACGGGCGGCGGACAGGATAACTGCGCCTTCCACGATGTGCCCGTGACCAGCATCACCGCCTGCTTCACGACATTCACCTTTAACAATAACGGCCTGGTTGAAACACCACCGGCGTTTCCGCCATCGACCTGGCCTTCTCCAAACGGCAATATGTTCCCGCAGACTATTAGCGATGCCGGTTTCGTCAACTACAACAACGGCAACGGCGGAAACTACGAGTTGCAGTCGAACAGCCCTTACAAAAACAAGGGCACCGACGGCAAAGATCTTGGAGCCGACGTCGCTGGCCTGGACGCAGCTCTCGCGAATGTCGAATAACAGATAGCCTTCGGCAGATTTAAACCTTCCCCGACCAAGGTCCGCGGTTCGCCGCGGACCTTTCTTTTTCGAGCCAAATGTCAGCCCGGTGCCGTGAAATGATCCGGGTATCCCGGTACACTGTTTCTAACGGGGCTTTTGTGAATTTGCGGGGGCGTGTGGCTAGGAGAAGCGAGGACATGGCAAGGATTCCTGTTTCACCCGCTAAATTCTTTCTGATGGTGGCTCTCGTGGGCGCGTGCGCCGCGCCCGGGTTCGCCGAAGCGCCTCCGATTACGGAAAACGCCTATTGCGGCAAGGGGAACGTCGCACAATTTGGAGCCAAGGATGGTCCGGCTGAGCTTCCGAAAGCCTGCTACTACACGGCACTTGATGGTACCCCGTCCCCGGGAAAACAAATTCGCGTCGCAGCCAAGACCGATCTGGCGGAGGCTTTTGAGCATGCCAAGTGCGGCGACACACTTTTGCTTGCGGCCGGTGCTTCATTCGAACTGAAAGATCTGCCGGCGAAGAAGTGCGACGACCAGCACTACGTCACCGTCCGCACCGATACGCCTGACGACAAGCTTCCGCCGGAGGGCACGCGGATATCGCCCGCGTGGGCAGGTGTCGCGAGCCTTCCCGGCCGGCCAGGATATGCGCAGCCGGCTGGCGGCGCAGCCAAATTACTGGCCGCGGTCATCCTGCGCCGTCCTGCGGGCGTAGCTGCTGGCGATCATGTGCGCTTCATCGGAATTGAGTGGACCACCCCGCCTGAGGAAGACATCGGTCGCATGATCACCGGTGAACGCAGCGACCACATTATCTTCGACCGGAATTGGTTCCACCCCGCGGAGGGCAAGGAGGTGGGTCACGCGATCGGCATGTCCGAGGGTGCGCACATGATCGCCGTCATCAACTCCTACATCAGCGGCCTAACTTGCATCGCGCGGACCGGGAAGTGTACGGACGCCACCGGAATTGGCGGAGGCAAAGGCGACGAACAGATCTCAACAATCAAGATCTATAACAACTTTATCGAATCCGCGGGAGAGAACATTCTGTTTGGCGGCAGCGCCGCGGCCCAGGTCCCCACCGACATTGAAATCCGCCGCAATCATCTGTTCCGCCCGATGCAGTGGAAAGAAGGCGAGCCTGGCTTCACTCCGGCAGCGTCGGGGCAGGCCTTCGTTGTGAAAAACAATCTCGAACTGAAGAGCGCGATCCGCGTGCTGGTCGAGGCCAATCTGCTCGAAAATACCTGGGGAGGATTCAGCCAGACCGGGTATTCGATCCTGCTCACACCGAAGAGCCAAGGCGGCCAATGCCCGATTTGCCGCGTCAATGATGTAACCATTCGCTTTAACCGGATTCGAAATGTTGCCGGAGTGCTGCAGATTGCGAATGCACCGGCATCGAAAACCGGCGGATTTGCGGCTGACGGTGGCCGCTATAGCATTCACGACATCTTTGCTGACGATCTCCACGACAAGGATTACAAAGGCGGAGGATCGTTTCTGATTCTGGTGTCGTGGCAACCGCCTCTCCATGACATCGTGATTGATCACGTCACCGCGTTCGTGACGGGCAAACTGTTTTCGGTTTTGAACCCCGGAGCGAAGCTGGCAAATTTCGCGATCACGAACAGCGTTTTCTCGGTGGGAGGAGAACCGGCCGTCGCTTCAGCCGGAGGAGGGCGGCAGAGCTGTGCCGGAAAGGCCCGTGGCCAGGGCGCGGAGGCAATCATGCAGTCTTGCTTCGACCCCTATAAATTCGAAAAGAATCTGATCATCAGCGGGCACGAATCCTTTCCCAAAGGAAACTTCGTGGTTGGGTCGGCGGAGGCTGCCGGCATCCGCGATCTGAAGGGCAGTATCGGTAAAGATCCGAAACTGTGTACGGCCAAAGGGCCGGGCTGCCCCAAAATCTCACCCGGCGCTGGTGCCGCGTCAGACGGGCGGGACCTGGGCGCTGACATCGACGCGGTCACTGCCGCCATCGCAGGGGTGGAATAGCGCTGCCGAAGTTCGGGGCTAGCTTGCAGGCTTTCGCAATGCCGATCCAATGACTTTGCCAGGACCGGATTCCTGGACAAAAGCGATGAGCCGAATATTCTTCAAATCCGTGCCGGGTTTAAGCTTGAGCTGCACGACTTCGTCGAAGCTACCCTTCTTCGGCAGTTTCCCTACTTTCGCCAATTGCTGAACGACCGCGGTGTGGGTCAAACGTTTCCCGCCATTTTCTCCGTGCAGGACTTGTGACTCGACGTGATCGAGAGCGACAGCCACGTAGATGTCGGCGTTATGTTCATTGCCGTTACGTTCGTTGGAGCTTCCATTTGCAGTAATGCGAACGCGAAGCACGGTGGGATTGGCGGGATCCGCGGCAACCTCTCCAATGCTTACCGGCTCTTTCGTCTGAGCAGCAGCTTTATTAAAGATTTCATTGGCTTCGGTCGGATTATTGGCTCTCACTTCGCTGCTTCCATCCACGATGAATTGGGGAGTGTAGGCAGTGCTGAGTCGGAGTGCGCGTACATACGCCTCCTGGCGTTCCGTCAATAACGCGGAAGAGTTCGCATCTTTCCAGCCGTCATGATCCCAGTAATCCACATGCTCGCTCAGAACGATCAACTGCGCACCCGGAATCGGTTGCACCGAATCCAACTTTTCAAGAAGCGCGTCGGCGGGAGGGCAGCTCGAGCATCCCTCGGACGTGAATAGTTCCACGAGGACGGGGTGGGCCGAGTTCGAGGTCAATTCAGGCTTATCGCCGGCGACTGCGGCACGTACGAAGAGCAGACCGCACACGAAAATCGCGGGTAATACGGATCTGATCAGCTTCGACATTCTCAACCTCATAGACGCTTGGATGCTCGACCGTTCGAGTTGTTACATGGAAAAGGCAATATTAGCGCTGTTCTTGTCGCTCTCAGGGAAAACCGGGTGGTCCGAAACCGAATGTCTGGTTTTTCGTACGGCCGCCGAACAGGGCGATGAAACTGGTAACTTCCGTAACCTCAGCATTCACAACCCTTTCCAACGCTTCTGCTCGTGCAGCGTGATAAGCTTTTTGAAGTGTCAGAATCCAGCCCCAGCGACCGCAAGAGCGCTCCTGTCTTCGTGATGGGATGTCACCGCTCCGGCACAAATCTGCTGTATGACATGCTGTTGTCGTCGGGCGGGTTCGCCATCTACCGTGGTTTTTTGCCGATCTACAAGATCCTGATTCCACGTTTCGGCTCGATGGAAAATCCGGCGAACCGCGCCAAGATTCTAGAAACCTGGCTGCGCAGCAAAGGGTTCCGGCGGACGGGCCTCGATGCAGAAAAGTTATCTGCTCGCATCATGAACGAATGCCGCAACGGTGGAGACTTCATCCGCGTGGTGATGGATTCGGTCGCCGAGAGCCAACAGATGCCGCGCTGGGCGGTCTACGATCCTGATAATGTTCTCCACGTCGAGCGCGTGAAGCGCGATATTCCGAATGCGCTTTTCGTTCACATCATCCGCGACGGGCGCGACATTGCGCTTTCACTCAAAAAAATGGGCGGCTTTTCTCCGCTTCCGTGGGACCGCGGCCAGACCGACAGCCTGGTGGCGACCGCGCTCTATTGGGAATGGATGATTCATCAGGGCCGCCGGCATGGGAGCAAATTCCCAGCCGACTATGTCGAGGTCCGCTATGAGGACCTGATCATGAGCCCGCAGGAAACGCTGGGGAAACTCGGGCGCTTTCTCGATCACGATCTGGACTACGATCGGATTCAGCGCGCTGGACTGGGCCGCTTGTCAGAGACAAATTCGTCGTTTCGCGAAGAAGGCGCAAAAGAAAAACTCAATCCGCTCGGCCGCTGGAAAGAACGTCTGGCGCACCAGGACGTCGCGGCCATTGAAGCGACCGTGGGCGACTGTCTCGAGGAAAACGGTTATGAACTGTCGCTCCCTGCCGCGGAACGGCAGAGCAGCCTGCGTCACACGGCGATGCGCGGAGTTTATCCGGCGTTTCTAGGAGGCAAGCTGTGGATGAAGTTACACACGCCGGTCGGGCGCATGGCGAGCATGGTGGCTCTCGAACTGCAAGATGAGCCGGCGCCAGTCGCCGAATCCGTGCGGTCGTGATTTCGGATCAAGGTGATCATGAACTCCCGCGTAATCGACAAAATCAAGACTGAAGTGGAAAGCGCGGGCACCGATCCTACAGCGCCTGCGACGCAGACAGACACACGCGGCGCGCGGTCAAAGGCTCCTGTATTCGTGCTGGGGTGCGGCCGTTCGGGAACGAAATTTCTTTACCACACACTTCTTTCGGCCGGCGGATTCGCCGTTTATCACGCCGAGAGCAACGCCTTTAACCTGCTGGGCCTGCGCTTTGGAGATTTAGCAAACCGCGATAACCGGCGACGTTTGCTCGACGAGTACTACACCAGCAAACTCTTCCAGCGCACCGGACTCGATCCCAAAGACATCGATGAGCGCGTGATGAACGATTGCCAAAATGCAGGCGACTTCCTGCGCATCGTGATGGAGACCATCGCCGAAAAGCAAGGAGCGCGGCGCTGGGCGGAATCGACTCCGCTGCATTTGCTCTATCTTCCGCTGATCAAGAAATTGATTCCTGACGCCCTGGTGATTCATATCATCCGCGACGGCCGCGACGTCACCGCTTCCCTGCACCGGATCGGTTGGATTCGGCCCATGCCCTGGGACCGTAGCCGCGCGTTTCTCGTCCCGGCAATTTTCTGGCGCTGGATCGTGAGTAAAGGGCGGCGCTACGGCCGGGCTCTCGGTGGGGACTATGTCGAGGTGCATTACGAAGATCTGGTGTTGAAACCGCAGGAGACGCTCGCCCGCATCGGACAGTTCATTGAACACGATCTCGATTATGACCGCATTCAACAGGTGGCGCTGGGATCGGTACACAATCCGAATTCTTCCTTCCGCGGCGACGGCAAAGAAACCGAAGTCGCGACCATCGGCCGCTGGAAGCGCATGTTCAATCCCATGCAGGTTTGCGATCTCGAGTCGAGCATCGGCGGCCTGCTTGTCGACGCCGGGTACGCGTTAGAGACGCCGGTGGGCGAGTTGAGAGAGTCGATGCCGGTGCGGCTCATGAATTTTCTCTACCCTCTCTATTTCGATTTCAAGCTCTGGCTGAAATCGCACACTCCTCTAGGCCGCGTCGCCGATAAGGGACGGATGGGCAAACCCGAATCCGATGCGGGAGCCAGCTCCTAGAAAGTCCGGGACGGGCATCGAAGCATCATCAGTGCCATCCCAGATTTCGTGGCGATCGTCCCTGTGATTGAATCTCTCCGGCTCGCCTCGTCATCTTGATATAGAGCTCGCGATATCAATTCACGACTGATGGAGGAAAGCCAAATGCCAGAGACCGCGCCGCGGTACATTCAACGAATCTTGGGATATGTCGACGGACAGGACGCAATAAAGGTGCAGCGGACCACCGCGGCGAAAATGAAGAAGCTGACTCGAGGCCTGACGCCCAAGCAACTGAAATGGAAGCCAGCGCCTGACAAGTGGTCGATTGCGGAAATCCTCGCGCATCTGGCGGACGTGGAGATTGTCGCAGGCTGGCGGATGCGGTCTGTACTCGGCAGCAATGGGACCGCAATCCAACCCTTCGATCAGGATGCGTGGGTGACGGTCTTTGACTACAACAATCGCGACGTGAAGCGGTCGATAGAAGTGTTTGGCGTGCTGCGCGAAAACAATCTCGCCATGTTAAGGGCGCTTCCGCGAGAAGCTTGGGACAACTACGGCATGCACGCGGAGCGCGGCAAGGAAACGATTGCACACCTGACACGGATGTTTGCGGGACACGACACGAACCACCTGTTGCAGATCGAAAACCTCGTTGGGCAGATCAAGAAGAACAAAACGACGACGAAGGCGCGGCGATAGCCACGCCCCATCAGCTCTATGGAACGGCACATTGAGCTTATGAATTTTTAAATCTCTCTCTCAAAGATCCGTCTCATCCGTAAGAATTGTTAACTAGACACTGACAAGCGCTGTTTCGTCCCAGTGTGGTCACCCCTCAGCTTCGGCGCAGGCTACCTTTTCACTTCCGCTCGCGTCTATCGGTACATGGAATCGTCTCTGATGGGCGAGGACCAGCATGCGCGGCGCGCACCAGCCGCCAGGAACATGCGCGCGGTGATCGCGGACGACGAGCCGCTCGCGAGAAAAAAGCTTCGCTTCTTGTTGGACTCTGAAGACGACATCGAGATCGTTGCCGAATGCCGCGATGGTCAGGAAACCATCGCAGCGCTACGCAGCCAGGGTCCTGATCTTTTGCTCCTGGATATCGAAATGCCCGATGCCGACGGCTTTCAGGTCTTGCGAGCGTTTCCAGCCGATAAATTGCCGATCGTCATCTTCACGACAGCCCATGATCAATACGCCGTACGCGCATTCGAAGCGCACGCGCTCGATTACCTGCTGAAGCCCTTCGACGAAGTGCGGGTTCACGACGCCGTCACGAGAGCACGCGCAGAATTTTCGACGAAACACGATCGCGAATTCACCGGACGCCTTCTCGACCTGGTCGCCCGCGCCCAAACCAAAACTCAGCCCGACCGCAGATTTGTTGTTCGAGCCGGAGGGCGAGTCGTGTTTCTGGACATCGACGAGATCGATTGGCTCGAAGCAGCCGCGAATTACGTCAAAGTCCATGTGGGAAAAGATGTCTATCAGTTACGCGAGGGGATTGGGCGCATCGTAGAAAGGCTCGACCCCGAACAGTTCGTCCGCATTCACCGCTCGACGATTGCCAACGTTCGAAGAGTCAGGGAACTGCAACCGTGTAATAGCGGCGAATACATTGTGGTCCTCAAGGACGGAAAAGAACTGTCGTGCAGCCGCGGGTATCGGGCAGGAGTCCAGCGGTTGATCGAGAACGGGCGTTGAGTCAAGCGCGACTCACTTATTGAGGATGCTCATGTAGGCCTTCCACGGCCCAACGTCTTGCTGTTTCGCCAGCACCCTGCAGATTTGCGATGTGTGGCTGAAGTCGTGGACCACCCAGCAGGAGATGAGCTGCCCGAGGGTAACAATTCCCAAGTCAGGGTGACGGCCCGTCAATTTTAACGAATCGGGTTTGAGGCGCAGGCCCCGCAGGGCAGTGAGATTTTGCGAGCGAAGTTTCTCGAAGCGCGTCAGCAGCTTCTGGATGGGCTGCTTTGCGTTTTCGTTGAACATGGCGAAGCGATCGAAGGGCGTGAAGGTCTGCTTCTCGCCTTGTTCGAGAATGATACGAGTGCGCGGCAGCCAATCCGTGATTTCTGCGTGAATGAGATGGCCGACAACATCGTAGGGACTCCAGGTCTTCTCGCCTTCGTTGGCATGCAGTGACTTTTCCGGGAGGCCCCGCAGCATCAGATTGAGCACGCCCGGTGTACGCTCCAGACTCTTGATCGCTTCCGAGAGTTTCATTTCCGAGAGTTTCACTTCCATGCTTTTTACTTCGATGGGATATTTCCGAATCATGATTCCTGGCCCGTCAATCACAACTTACCATTGCCGGGGCGAGCACGCCAAGGACGGAAGCTAGGAGACGATTCGGTGCCACGAGCGCCGGCGGCTCTGAACCTTCCAGCAATTGCTTTCGTCACTGCTATGCAGAGAGGCTTCGCCGCGCTTGACCAGAGCCGACATGGCGGAAGCGATCGCACGAAGGGGGCGCTTGTAGCCGAAGAACGGAAGCGAGCCCCTTCTCACGATGCGGTCGTAAATGGTTTCAGGCGAAGCAGGTCCATCCGCCTCCATGAGTGCAATCCTGCAGGCCCGTTCGAGTGCGGTGCGTGGCGGACGTTTCTCTTGCAGCCGGATCAGTGATCGGAGCTGACGGTTGTTTTGCGGAACTGGGTTTTCGACGGCCAGCGGCGAGGTGTCGATGGACGTAGCGTTGAGAAACCCGGATTGCGACGGCAGTGAATCAACGACATTCTGCGTGGCCGTTGCCATGTTGCCTATTTTGACGTGTCAGCCGATAAGAAGGGAGTATGACGGGTACTGGTTCTGTCGATTGTGGGACTGATACCAGCAACGAGGTGACGAACGGGGATTAATAGTCGAACATAACACGACTTACAATCACTGTATGAGGGGCGATAGCTTCTTTTCCATCGTAAACAGCGGCGTGCCGAACAATTCGTGAGGTCCTTCAATGGTACGGCGGAAACCAAGTCTCTCGTACAGGCGGATGGCGGATTTGAGAAATGGCGTAGTACTCAGGAACAATCTCGAGTGCCGTTCGCCGGAAGCCCAGTCCTCCAGTTCGCGCATCAGGCATGTTGCCACGCCCGATCCACGAGCATCCGGCAAGACCGCCATGCCGCGCACGTAGACTGCTTCCACCTTGACCGCTTCGGGCTTCACCACGGCCGACACCGTTCCAACGACTGCACCCTCCTTGACGGCGACCCACACCGGCCCTTCCCAAATGCGGATCATGACCCGTTCAGGTTTCGGAGTTGTGATGGCGAAGCCGTGTTCAGAGTAGAGAGATCGGAACTCCTCGAATGCCTTGAATAGAACGGACGAGATGACCGCAGCGTCCTCCAGCTGCGCGCGACGAATCTGAAATGTTTCCATGGTCTGCATCGTGAAGGGTGGCATCGGATCAAGTAGAGCCACAGTCTACCGTTATGAGACGCATGACACTTACGATAGACAGCAATGCAGCATTTCAGTCGACCAGTGCATCGACATTAGCGACAGGGACGGGAAAAACAGGGACCAATGGGTCTATCGCCGGCAACTTCGTCGAGTACTTTGTGGAGCATTAGGGCGAGCGGCCTGACATAACAAGACCTCCGCGAATCATGCTTACTATTACTTATGTATTATCATCACGAACTCTTCCAGTATATGTAATCCCGTAGAGTTACTTCGCGAACGTCTCTTCCCTAGTGCGACACCGATCCTTATACGTCGATCATTCGTTTCCGTTGTCGATCAAACTGACACCCGATCAGATACGACTCGTCCCACCCCCTGCAAGGAACGGCTTTCCGGGCCGCCGAATGCACCTGCGTTATCGGGTCGTGGACCACGCCATGGCCGGTCGGCCGCGAAAGCGACCTCAACCAAAATAAGCCGCGCGAAGCGTCGAGGGGAAAACACATGCAAAGACATCTGGTTAACCTGGTGGTGTTGGGAGTCGTATTTGGGATGCTATTCGTTCTGCCATTGGCAGCGCAGGTGCAATACGGTCAATTCGCCGGTATCGTGACCGACCCAACCGGCGCCGCCATCGCAAGCGCCAAGGTTACGGCCACCAACTCTGCCACGGAATTGAGCGTTTCCGCCACGACGAATTCCAGCGGCAACTATGCGGTCAAGGAGCTTCCCATCGGCAGTTATAAGTTGACCGTCGAAGCCGTGGGCTTCAAGACCGAGTCCAGCACAAGTGTCACGGTGAACGCCGGAACCATCGCTCACGTCGACTTCAAGCTGCAAATCGGTAAAGCTTCGGAGATCGTCGAAGTCACCGGCGCGGCTTCGCAAGTGAATACGGAGGACTCCAAGCTGAGTACGACGGTTAGTTCCGCGGAGATCGCCAACCTCCCGTTGAATGGCCGGAATGTCTATGACCTGATGCAACAGGCTCCCGGTGCGGTCAACGTGAATGGGACGATGTTAGAAGCCGGGCATGGCACGGTGGTCAACGGCGTTCGCGAAGACTTCAATGGATTCCTGATCAACGGCGTTTCGAATAAGGATCTGAGCGGAGGCGTGAATAACACTCCGATTCAGGATACGGTCGAAGAATTTCAGCAATTGCAACTCAACATGTCGGCACAATATGGAAGCAGCGCAGGCAGCGTCAATAATCTGGTCACCAAGTCAGGCACAAACCAGATCCACGGCAGCGTCTGGGAATACCTTCGCAACAGCGCAATGGATGCCAACGAATATTTTGTGAATCAACAAGGAGCACCGAAGCCGCCGCTGCGTTTCAACCAGTTTGGCGGGACGTTTGGGGCGCCGATCATAAAGGACAAGCTCTTCGTCTTCGGCGCGTATCAGGGCGACCGTTTCAAAACGACGGGGCTCCCCGGTACGATCACGGTGGAATCGCCGGCTTGGGAACAGGCGGTGCAGGCGGGCAATCCGAACTCTGTAGCCGCGCTGCTCTATAAGAATTTCGCTCCCTCTGTGGCTGGAACGCAATTGCAGACTTTGGATCAGTTCATGCCAGGCAACTCTCTCAACAGCGCAATACCCGATTACACTGGATATCTCTGCAACTCCGCGATCGCAGCCAAGCTGATCCCGATCATCGGAGTTACGGCGCAAGATGTGGCCAACGCATCACAAGTCAACAATCCGCTCGGGAATTGCGCGCTGACCGTCACTCCGCAGGCGCCGGGCGTAAGTTTCAGCCGGAGCGGATCCTCCTTCCTCAACACCAGCTCGGCCATCTTCGGCGCCCAGGCGCAGGTTTTAGGAAACCTGATTAACGGCAATGAAGGGATGGGCCGCGTCGACTACAACTGGAGCAACAACAATCGGTTGTATGTGGCCATGAACTATGACCACAACACTGATTCCTTCGGCGGCTTAAACTGCAACAACAACTGCACCCGTGGTTTCAGCAACCCCAACAATGATTACTTCCAGAACGGACAATTCAGCTGGGTGCATACTTTCTCGCCGACGGTGCTAAACGAATTCAAGCTCGGATACACGCAGAACAACACCCAGATCGCGCCTAACGTTCCGGGCGTTCCACAAGTCACGTTTACCGACAACGTAACCGGATTCGGTTCCTACAGCGGATATCCGCAGGCCTTCAAAGATCACGAATATTCTTACGGTGACCTGGTGTCGATCAGTCATGGCAACCACAACATCAAGGTGGGCGCCGACTTGCGTCGGAATCTGGAAAACAGCGTGTTCAACGTCGCGCGGCCAAATTACTACTTCACCGACCCACTGTTTTTCGCGGCCGATACACCAGGCGGGCAAGCGGCGGGAGTCGATCCTGATTTGTGCACGGCTGTTCCCTGCACCAACTCAACTCTCAACGCGTCTCCCAATCCTGAACTCCGTGACAACGAGCGCCATTGGAGAAATTGGGAAGTGGGCGCTTTCGTTCAGGATGATTGGAAGGCGACGAAGCGCCTAACGCTGAACCTGGGTTTGCGTTGGGATTTTTATAAGCGCCACACTGAAGAAGACAACCTGGCAACAACCTTCAAATTTGGGCCGGGAACGACTCTGGCGCAGCAGGTCGCAAGCGCCAACTCTCCACTCGGCAGCGCGGGTTGCGATCCGGCAACGATTATCCCTGACACGCAGACTCTGGCCGGAATTTGCGGTCCGGGAGGTTTTGCCGCGTCGTCTAGTCTTGGGCCAAATCAATTCAACGATTTCGGTCCGCGAGTCGGTTTTGCCTGGGATGTGTTTGGAAATGGTAAGACGTCGCTGCGTGGCGGATTCGGGATTTCCTACGAGGGGACACTCTACAATCCGCTTTCGAACTCGCGCTGGAATTTGCCCTATTACTCGTTTAATGCCGTCGGATCGCTCGAAGGCATACCGGGAACCATCGTCTACGGGCCAAGTAATTGTGCGGGCGTTACGCCCGGCACTCCTGTGTGCCCGGCCTCAGGCGCGGCTCCGAGCTTCACGGGAGCGGGGAACGCCAATAATCCCGGGCAAGGCGTGGGCGCCCAGGCGGTGGGCAATCTTTCTGGCTGGTTCTCCGGCAATATCGATGCTGCTCTGCTCACCGGAATCGTGCCGCCACAGGGTCTGAAGGATCCGTATGTCTACAACTTCTTCTTCGGAATTCAGCGCGAGATCGCGCCGAAGATCGTGGTGGAGGCGAACTACGTGGGAACCGCAGGTCACCGGCTTTTCCGTTCGCAACAACTGAACCGCCAGATCGGCGGAGGGCTGCCAGAGGGATCATGTGTAACCAACAACCTGGGCAACAATGTTTGCAGTCTGGTGGACACTACCATTGGCTCAACCGGTGCGCCGATCAATCCGGCTGGCGTTCCGAATCCAAACTATGGCGTATTGCGTGAATGGCAAAATGCGAATAACTCAAACTACAACGCTCTCCAGTTGTCTCTGCGTAAGCAGATGAGTCACGGCTTTACGGCGAACATCAACTACACCTACAGTCACACCATCGACAACGGGTCGTCGTGGCACGACTCGGCTACATCGGCGGCTGGCGGCGCGGGCGGAGACGGATACAGCACCGACACAAATGATCCGGGACTCGATCGGGGCAATTCAGTGTTCGATATTCGGCATCGCCTGGTGCTGAATTATGTTTATCAATTGCCGGGGCAGAACCTTCGCGGAGTGATGGGCGCAATTGCCGGCGGCTGGAGTCTGAACGGGATATGGTCGTTCCAGAGCGGGCCACACTGGTCTCCTTATGTGCGTCTGACGGGGGCAACCCTGGTTGAGCCCGGTACGGGTACCCCGTGTTCGGCTGCGGACGTCAGCGGCGGCAATTGCGTCAACACCGGCGCGGAATGGACACTCGATGGCCAATTCCCGGGCGTCGACAGACCGGACAGCAGTGTCCAGAACTTCAAACCCAGTCGTTCTACGTGGGCGCACGGTTGGCCGGCAAATACTCCGGGAGGTTTCAGCTTCTTGAGCGGCAACGCCCCGGCGAATTACTCGGCTCCCGGATTCCCCACTCTCTCGGCTCCGTGTCTGGCGTGTGTTGGGAATCTTGGACGCAACACTTTCGTCGGTCCGGGACAGTGGACTGCGGACATGACGCTGGCGAAAGTGTTCAAACTGACGGAGCGCTTCAACCTTAAATTTGAGGCGGCCGCGTTCAACATCTTCAACCGGGCGAACTTCATCCTCTCGAACGGGAGCGCGTTCAGCCAGCACAACAGCCTCGACGATCCACTATTTGGCGAAGCGGGCGGAACGCTCAACGCGCGCAATTTGCAGGTCGGATTGAAGGTGCAGTTCTAGCCAAAGGTATTGTGCCTGGTTGTCATGGCCTGTCGTTGCGATTGCGACAGGCCTTTTTATTTGTCTGTATTTTCTTTGTCTGTCTTCGTTGTTGTTATTCGTTGCGGCTACCTGTCGCGGTGCGAATCAACAATCTGTCGGACATCGTTTCCCGGATATCGCCTTACTGCTTTACACCTGTTCATGCTGAGATATTTCGGGCAACACTAACTCCGCATATGAAATCTCATTCCTTATCTCGACGAACTTACTAAATTATGTAGTTCCGCACCAAGTACTTCCGCTTAATCCCTGCACGAATAACCAGCCTTGTCCCCGTATTTCCGCTCTTGTTCCGTTTTGCTTTGTGTTCGACACGGCATGGCTACCAGTCGTCCCAGAGATCACATCGCCGCGCCATTGGGACTGCGGTTTGCCCCTGGAGAGCCAGTCGAACTGGGCCAGTCATGGCCGTAATTCGATGTTTGCACACCAGATGTTTGCACACCAATCGATAACAAATGTGTTGAGCGTTGTAGAAGAAAACCTCGAGGAGAAAAAGATGAAGTCTGCCATTCGATCCCTTTGGACTAGCTTCTTTCTGTCGTCTTTAGTTCTCATCCTTTGCGCGGGCGCGTTTGCCCAAGGCGCCGGCGAGCTTACCGGCCTGGTGACGGACACAACCGGCGCGGTGGTCTCGGGCGTTGAAGTGAAGCTGACCAATAGCGCCACCGGCGAAGTGCGTACGACGGTGACGACGCCAGCGGGGATCTACAGCTTTCCCGCGCTGCCGATCGTAGGCGCGTACACCCTCGAAGTCGGGACGAAGGGATTCAAGATCAGTAAAGTTCAGAACATCATCGTCAGCGTTGGCACGACGACGACGCGAGACGTAAAGCTTGAGGTTGGCGCCAACACCGACTACGTGACGGTGGAAGCGGGACAACAAATTGTGCAGACCGAAGATTCCGCGATCTCGCAGTTGATTGACCGGCGGATCTGGGAACAGATGCCGCTCGAGGCGCGCAACTCGAACGACTTCCTGAATCTGGTTGCTGGGGCCGTGCCAGAAAAATTTGACGAGACCTTTCGTGGTCCGGCGGTGAATGGCACAAGAACCGGCTCGGGCAACTTCATGATTGAGGGAGTTGACAACAACGAGCAGGGCCAGGGCGGAGTCGCAATTTGCGGCATCGCCTGCGGACAGGGCGGATCGAACACTTCGATATCACCGGACGCCGTCGAAGAGTATCGCGTGATTACGCACGACTTCAGCGCTGAATACGGCAAGGGTGGCGGGTTTGTCACGGACACAGTTTTGAAGAGCGGGACCAATGCGTGGCATGGTTCAGCGTTCGAATACAACCGCGTACAGGCGCTGGCGGCCAATGACTGGTTTTCGAATGCGGCAGGACTCCAAGATCACTTGGTCCGCAACCAGTTCGGCGGATCGTTCGGCGGACCCATCGTCAAGGACAAGACCTTTTTCTTTTCGTCTGTCGAGTTCCACCGCTTGCGTCAAAGTTCGCCTTTCGCGGGATCTGCGTTTACGCAGCAGTTCTACAACTTCGTGAACACAGGCGCGTTTGAAACATTCATGGAGAGCGACCCCGCTGGGTTCTGTATGTTGAACTTAGGCGCTACCTGTCCGGGCGGATTTTCACACTCCGCAACGGTAGGGCCCATCTTTCAGGCACAAATGCAAAAGTTCCCGTTGGGTATGCCTCTGGTCAATTCAACGATTACAGCGGCGGATTGCGCGCAGCAGCTAAGTGCGACCGGCACGTCGAGCTGCAGCGGCCAAGGCGTGTACACCGGCCAGGCGATATTTGGCTTGGGCCAGCCGATTGTGTACCCGGTGCCCTTGTATGACACAGCCACCGAGTCTCTTTCGGCTCCGGTCAACCAATATCGATTTAGCGTAAAGGTTGACCACAAACTTTCAAGCAAAGACCAGTTGAACGGCGTGTACCTGTTGGAGAACGTCGACGCTACCACCAATTTTGGCGGTGGGCAGACAACGTTCGGTCCTCCGAGCGATAACCCCAACCGAGCACAAACCGCGGCGATCACGTACACGCGCACTTTTTCGCCGACCGTCCTCAACCAACTCAAGGGCGGATATGTAAGGCACGTGGCAAATTTCACCTCGCCCGGGACGGATGGAATCCCGTCCATGGTCACGGCGGACTCCCTGGCGGCAGGCTTCGGCGCTGCAAACAGCTTTCCGCAGTTCTTCACAGAAAACCAGTTTCAGCTTAAAGACGATGTGTCGATTACGCATGGCAAACATCAGTTGAAGTTTGGCGCGGAGTATCGCAGGACGCGCAACGGCTCGAGTTTCGAGAGCAACAAGAATGGCAGTTTCTGGGGATGGGGTGGAGAGGACCTGATCACCGACTCCACCTTCAGCGACCAGGCCGACCAACTCTACTTTGGCGGCCCTGCCGTCGGAAGTTGGTACTACGCGGGCGGGGCCGTGAACCCGACCAATGGGCAGGAGCCGGTTTTCTACCGCGGGTACCGTGCCAATGAAACCGGCATTTACGGCCAGGACGACTGGCGCGTAACCTCACGGTTGACGGTTAACCTGGGCCTGCGCTGGGAGTACTTCGGCCCACCTCACAACTTCCAAAAGAATATCGACTCTAACTTTTACTTTGGAAACCCGGTCACGCCTCTTCCTTGTCCTACAAACAATGGAGCATGCAACCCATTTTTCCCCTTCAATAGTGCGGCCTACGCTCAGGAGGCAACTGGGTCGTTCCAGGTCAGAAACAGCAGCATCTGGAATAAGAACCTGAAGAACTTCGGCCCTCGCGCAGGTTTCGCCTGGGACATTCTGGGCACACAGAAACTCGTGCTGCGCGCCGGCTACGGAATGTACTACGACCGCATTTACAACAACGTCTTTGAGAACATGCGCTTCAATCCTCCGTTCTACTGCAATTGCACCTTCGGGATCCTGCAGAGTGGGTCTCCCGGCGGGGCGCTGGAGACGCCAGGGGTCTTCGCGGTTCCCTTCACCAATACGGCCGCTCTCATCGATCCGGCCATTTTCCCTAACGGTCTGCCGTTAGCGCGTCCTCGTCACATCAATCAGGATCTGTCGACGCCGTATTACATGCAAGAGAGTTTCGGCCTGCAATATCAGATCTCGAAAGACATGGTTTTGGAGACGAACTACATCGGGACGCTCGGTCGCAAGCTCATCGGAATCTACAACCTCAACACCTTCGACGGCCGGGTCTCCTGCTCTGCTCCGCCGTACGCAGCCGGATCTCCATGCTTTGTCGCGGCCGGCGGTCCGGGTGGGCTGGCGACCGCGCGACCAAATACGACCATCGGCTCCGACAACTTTCGCAACACAGGCTTCACGTCGAATTACAACGCATTCAACGTCACGCTTCGCAAGCGGTTCTCAAACGGACTGCAATTCAACGCGAATTACACCTATGCCAAGGCGCTTGACGAATCGAGTGATGCCTTCCGGACCAACACCGGAGCTGTCTCCACGGGCCCAACCGACCCGATGAACTTGAAGGAGGACTACGGGCCGGCCGACTTTGACGTCAAACACCGGATCGTCTTCAGCCCAACCTACGACTTGCCCTTCATGAAGGGCAATCGCTGGCTGGGAGGATGGTCGGTGAACTCGATCATTTCCTGGCAGACTGGAGCCCCGATTTACCTTTATGACTCGGGCGGCGATGAGAATGGGTCGGGGGTTGCGAACCAGCGGCCAGCATTCGTCGGCACAAGTCTCTCGAGCGCGATCAACCATGACGTGAGCCCCGGGCACGGATTCGTTAGGCAGGCGGATTTCGCCCCGGTCGACCAAGCTGCCGGTGTCGGTTGCTCACCTACCGTGAATCAGGGCATATGGTGCAATAGCACGCTGGCGCGCGGATCGCTTTACGGCCCGCACTTTGCCAACGTGGACTTCGGAGTGGGCAAAGGCTTCAAGATCAATGAGAGATCGAAATTGACTTTTGAGGCTAATTTCTTCGATCTGTTCAACCATCCCAATTTCTCAACTCCCGATGGCAACGTGCGAGACCAACTCTTCGGCAGTTCGCTCGCAACCTTCGGCGGTGCCGGCGGCCACCGCGTCAGCCAGCTTGCGCTGCGGTTTGATTTCTAAAGGCTTTCAAGCTGAGGTCACTTCCAAGGCCGGCCGCGAGGCCGGCCTTTTTAATGTTCCGACCCGAGCGGTGCCGAATGGTACGAATGGCGGGAACACAGGGACGAACACGCGGATCATGAGGGACCGGCGCCTGTTCGCGAGCAGCTAAGTATGATGGAATGACGAATCGCGTTTTCGTCCGTCCGGAGCGACAGAGGTCTCAACCGAACGCGCTCAAGATCAGACTGGGAAAGACTCGAAATCCGCCACATGCAACTACAGATGAAAACCCGGTGCGGAAAGTGCGGAGCCGCACTCCATCCGGATGGGGAAGCCTACATCTGTTCTTACGAATGCACGTTCTGTGCCGGGTGCGCTTCCGACTGCCAGAAAATCTGCCCCAATTGCGGAGGGGATCTGGCTCCGCGTCCGCGCCGCGCACCGGCGGCCGAGTCTGTAACCAACGCGAATAATCAGCCCAGTGGCTCGACAGGTGTGAAGTGGTGGGTCGTCTGGGCCGCCAGCTTTGGGGTGTGGGGATTCATCGCACTACTTGGGAGTGCATCGACCTACGAAGTCTGGAAGGCGACCAGCTACCCCATGAAGTTGACCACGGTTCTGGCCGCGAGCTTCTGGCAGATTCTCACTTATGCGCCTCTGACTCCGATTGCTTTTGCTTTGGCGCTGCGATTTCCGGTGCAGAGGGAGAACTGGCTCCGTCGATCGCTGCTCCACCTCGGTTTCGGTTTCGCCTTCTCCGTGGCGCACATCGCGCTGCGCGGGGCAACTCCTTACGGGTACTGGGACGCTCAGGCGGGAAAATTCGCGTCCGCGATTTGGAATTCGCATACGCACTCTTTTTATATCTTGTGGCCAGTTTTTCGGCGCATGTTTTTTCAAAACGTCGTGGATGACATCACCGGAACTTATCTGCCGATTGTGCTGGTTGGGCACGCGCTGTCGTATTACGGTCGTGTGAAGAACCACGAAATTCACTCCGCAAAGCTCGAAACGGAACTCGCAAGATCACATCTGCAGACGCTGAAGAGTCATCTGCAACCGCATTTTCTGTTCAATACCATGCACTCCATTTCGTCGCTGATGCTCACCGACGTCAAAGCGGCGGACAAGATGATGACGCGACTCAGCGATCTGTTGCGGATGAGTCTGGAAAGCGATGGGATGCAGATCACCACGCTGCGTCGCGAGTTGGAATTTGTGTCTGGCTATCTGGAGATCGAGAAAATCCGGCTCGAGGAGCGCCTGAACGTCGTGCTCGAAATACCACCGGAAATTCTCGATGCCAGAGTTCCGCATCTGACGATGCAACCACTGGTGGAAAATGCGATACGGCACGGCGTCTCGCGCCTCTCCGCGGGAGGCACGGTCTGGATCATCGCGCGCCGCGACGGACGGCAACTCGACCTGCGGGTGCGCAACGAAGGGCCGGGCCTGGTGGACGCAGCCCGCAATCCGTTGAAGAAGGGATTAGGGCTGCGAACGACACGAGAGCGATTGGCGACACTTTACGGCGCGGAACAGAGCCTTGATATCCACGATTGCCCGGGGGGCGTCGAAGTTTCGGTTCGCATTCCTTTTCGAGTGGAACCGAACGGTTCGATGGATGAGCGAATTCTGGTTCGAACAACAGTCAAAGGAGAAACCGCATGATCACACCCACGATACGGACGTTGATCGCCGACGACGAACGCCTGGCCCGCGACAAGTTGCGGATTCTTCTCGATTCGGAAGTTGGAGTCGAGGTCGTGGGTGAGTGCCGCGATGCCAAGGAAACGGTGGCGGCTTTGCACGACTTCAAGCCTGATTTGCTCTTGCTCGACATCCAGATGCCGGATGCTGATGGCTTTCAGGTGCTGCGCGAAATTCCCGACGAGGAAATGCCCGTCGTTATTTTTACGACAGCATACGGACAGTATGGCGTACAGGCGTTCGAAGCCCGCGCGCTCGATTATTTGATGAAACCCTTTGACCATGAGCGCCTGCACAAAGCTCTTGATCGGGTGCGGACAGGACTCATCAAAAGTCACGATCACCGTTTAACGAATCATCTGCTTGAACTCTTGTCGCAGACAAAGCCGCGGCCCGCGGACAGAAACCTCGCGCTGAAGACGCGAGGCCGAATCGTATTTCTGGATCCCGATGAGATCGACTGGATTGAGGCGGCGGCCAACTACGTGAAGGTAATCGCAGGCAAGGAGTCGTACCTTCTGCGCGAAGGAATCGGACACGTATCGAATCGGCTGGACCCGGCTCTATTCGTTCGTATCCACCGTTCGACGATCGTGAATGTGCGAAGGATTAAAGAGCTGCAACCTTGCGAGAACGGCGAATATATCGCGGTGCTCAGAAGCGGGAAGGAACTTTCCTGCGGGCGAACTTACCGTGCGCAATTGCAGGAACTGCTGGAGCGGAGCCTGTAGAAGCCAGCGCCTCCGCGTTTCTGTTCCTCGACCAACTCGTAGAGGAGTAAGGCCTCAACATCCAATCGTGAGCGACAATCTCTCCAAGGAGCGATTGTCGCGATTTCGCTAACGCAACTTCGCGCCTAACTTCATACCGGTTGCGCCGCACCCAGTTTCGAGCATAAACTGCCTCGTACTGTCGGCTCCTCGACAGCCTCTCATCGAAAGCAGACATCGACAATCAGCCAACTTTTACAAATCCAGCACAGGAGAAATCAAAATGAAAAAGATCACCACGAGAGATGGAGTCGAGATTTTCTACAAAGATTGGGGAACAGGACAGCCCATAGTTTTCTCCCACGGCTGGCCGCTCACGGCAGATGACTGGGATGGGCAGATGTTGTTCTTCGGACAGCGCGGTTATCGCGTGATCGCGCACGACCGGCGAGGCCATGGCCGCTCCACGCAGACGTGGGACGGAAACGACATGGATACATACGCGGACGACCTTTCGGAATTGTTCGAGAAGCTCGACCTCACCAATGTGATCATGGTTGGACACTCGACCGGCGGCGGAGAAGTTGCGCGCTATCTGGGACGCCACGGCACAAAACGCGTGGCGAAAGCGGTGCTGATCAGCGCGGTGCCGCCGCTCATGGTGAAGACCGCGGCGAATCCGAATGGGGCTCCGATCGCAGTTTTTGACGGGCTCAGGACCGCGCTGGCCGCGAATCGGCCACAGTTCTACCGCGATATCACGCTTCCCTTCTACGGATACAACCGGCCCGGCGCTACGATTTCGGAAGGAATTCGCGAGCACTGGTGGCTTCAGGGCATGCTTGGAGGAATGAAGGCCCACTACGACTGCATCAAGGCGTTTTCCGAAACCGACTTCACCGAAGACCTAAAGAAGATCGACATCCCAGTGCTGGTCTTGCACGGCGACGATGATCAAATTGTTCCAATCGCCGCAGCGGGTCCGATGTCGGCCAAGATTCTGAAGAACGCAACCCTGAAGGTGTATCCGGGCTTCCCGCATGGGATGCCGAAGACTCAAGCCGATGTGATCAATGCCGACCTGCTGACATTTTTCAAACGGGCTGAGCAGAAAGCGGCATGACCATAGCAACCATAAGGAGCGGAATGATTCGTCTTGTTGGCACTTTACTTGCGCTTTGTCTCGGTGTATCGGCGGCTGCTGCCGAAGGCACACCGAGGCAGAGCGCGATTCTTTCTCGCGATGCTGAAGTAGAAGGAATCAAACTGCACTATCTAACTTCCGGGAAAGGTCCGGCGGTAATCCTCATCCACGGCTACACCCAGACGTCACGCATGTGGAGGCCGATCATTCCTCTGCTGGCCGAGAAGTTCACCGTGATCGCGCCCGATCTGCCGGGAATCGGCGACTCCGAAATTCCGAAAGATGGGTTGGACATGAAAAACGCCGCCATCCGCGTCCATGCTCTGGTCAAGTCGCTGGGGATTGAAAGGGCGAGGGTGGTCGGTCATGACATCGGATTGATGGTTGCCTACGCCTACGCGGCACAGTTTCAAGCGGAGACGGAAAAGCTGGTCGTTATGGACGCGTTTCTTCCCGGCGTCGCGGGATGGGAAGATGTCTACAACAATCCCGCCATCTGGCATTTCCGCTTCAACGGACCAACTCCAGAAGCGCTGGTAAAGGGACGGGAACGAATTTACTTCGATTTCTTCTGGAACGACTTCGCAGCTGACAAGACACACTCTATCCCTGAGAGCGATCGCGTGGCATTCACCGCGGCGTATGCGCGCCCGGGACGCATGCGCGCAGGCTGGCAGTATTTCGTCTCATTTCAGCAAGCGGCCAGGGATTTCGCCGAACTCTCGCGAACCAAGCTCACCATGCCGGTGCTGGCGATCGGCGGTGAGAAAGCTAATGGCGAAGTGCTGGGAAATCAGATGAAAGTCGTAGCGACAAACGCCACCATGATTGTCCTGAAAAATACGGGCCACTGGGTGCTGGAGGAAAATCCAAAAGAAACCACGGATGCGTTGATGAAGTTTCTCTAGACCATAGCCGCCAGCGAATCCGTGGTCTCGGCCGTCTCCCGGTCGACGATCCGATATTCTGAAAGCGGTGCGGAACCATTCTGGGCACCAGAATACTCATCCCCGGTTTCATGCGATGCTGCTCGCCGCCCGCTTCGAATATAAATTCACCCTGCATCACCTGAAACCATTCCTCTTGGAGGAAATGCAAGTGCAACGGAGGACCAAACCGGGGAGCTATCACGCCTTCAAACATCGCCCAGGCGCCCCCGGTATCTTTGCCGGAAACCTTCACCCACGACGACACCGAAGGGGTGATCGGATGGCCCCATCGGTCCAGATCGGATATCACCACCAATGAGCTGTTTTGCATACGACAGGATAGGCTGGCACGCGAAGCCCTTCATAGTACAAACGCGACATTGCGAGCAACGCTTGCGTCATCTTCTGTCGTTTTGCGCAAAGCCGATAGCGCGCTGCCACCGTCGTCGCTCTTTCACCACCTGTGCAGTTTCGTTTCTCCTCCGTCAGATCGATTAGCGTCGGCGAGTGAGTCCCTTCGCCGAGGCCTCGGATCGACTTTCGGATCCAGGTGGTTCACGGAACGGTTCCACGGCAATGCGCTCGTAACGCACTTCCAGCACGGTCAAGTTTTCTGTGCCGCCCGGCAATTGAAGGACTACGCTGTCACCCTCCGACGACTTCATCAACGCGCGCCCCAGAGGTGACACCCAACTGATGTGGTTGCGGTCGAGATCGACCTCGTCGGTGCCGACGATGCTCACCACTCGCTCTGCTCCCGCGGCGTTTTCATAGCGCACGGTCGCTCCGAAGAATGCCTTCGTCGCCGCCTGCCCTGCTCTCGGAGCTTCCGGGTCCACCACTTCCGCGGCTTCGATTCGCTTGGTGAGAAAGCGAATGCGCCCATCGATCTGCCGCAGCCGCCGCTTGCCGTATTGATAGTCCGCGTTTTCACTGCGATCACCGTTGCTGGCAGCCCACGCCACCACCTCCACCACGGCCGGACGTTCTCTCGTGAGCAGAAACCGGTGCTCATCTTTGAGACGCTCGAGCCCGCTCCGCGTGATGTAGTTCTTGAGGGGCGGCCCGGGGGCGTCCGGTTTTGGGTGTCTTGTAAAGCCTTTTCGCATCTCGTAGTCTGTCTTTCTGTCTTTGTCTTTCCAGGTTGAAGCAAAATAAAGTTGAAAACTGTGTCCCGCAAAAACCGGTAAAGGGTGACTTTTTACCGGAATGATTACTATTTGGTACCGGTACCCCCCTCCCCCCTGGTCTTAAAGAATCATTGAGTTAGGGGCGATTTTTTGGCTCGGTCTTTGAAAAATAAGGAGTTATATCAAAGTATTCCGGAATAAGGACTTACAAGTTTCGATCGCGTGCGACGCTCTTTCGTCGCAGTGAAAATGTCAAGTCCCCCAAACTGATGCAGTGGGTGGGCTGGCGCAAATCTTCACCACCTTTCATGTTGCGCTTGATGCGCTTGATTTAGTGTGGGAGTGGTTTGTCCGTTAAGTCAAGAGGCTTTGTTCGGCGGGAGCAGCTTACACTCAAACCACATGCTCAACCGGGGCTATGCCTATACCACGATCATCAGCAGCAAATACCGTGGGCAAACCCTGCTCTCGCACCTGGCAAGCCTTTACCCGCACTCATCCCCACAAGCATGGCAACAAAAACTAGACAATTGCGAAGTCACCCTCAACGGCGCCACTGCGACTGGAAGCGAATCCCTGATTTCAGGCCAAACTATCGTCTGGAACCGTCCACCCTGGATCGAACCGGACACTCCTCAGCACTTCGAAGTCCTGTTTGATGACCCGCATCTGTTGGCCGTCAACAAACCTAGCGGACTGCCAACTCTCCCCGGCGGCGGCTTCATGGAAAACACCCTCCTGCGCCTGGTGCAAAAGCAAACTCCCAACGCAAACCCTGTCCACCGCTTAGGACGAGCCACAACCGGCATCGTTCTCTTCGCCAAAACAGCGCAGGCCGCTGCCAAACTGACCGCGGACTGGAACACACCCAGAATTCAAAAAATCTATTGGGCGCTGGCTCAAAACGTCGCCCAGAACGACGCACAGCACGACGCCTACGAAATCCTCACACCCATCGGACTTGTACCGCATCCGCGCATCGGCATGGTGTGGGCCGCCAGCCCGAGTGGCAAGCCGTCAAAGTCATTGGCGAAGGTGATCTCACGGACGCCAAGCAGCGCGGCGTCAAGCAGCACAGAGTCAAGCAGCACGGCGCCAAGCAGCACAGCACCAAGCAGTACATCAGGCACCACAACATTTGAAGTAAGCCTGAATTCGGGACGCCCTCATCAGATCAGAATCCATCTGGCATCCATCGGCCATCCGCTGGTAGGCGATCCGCTGTACGGATTATCCGGCCAGCCTCTCGAAAATCTCCCCGGCCTCCCGGGCGATGGAGGATATTTCCTGCACGCCCGCTTCCTAAAATTCCACCACCCCATCACCGGCGAACCAATCAATCTTGAGGCAGCGTTGCCGTCTGGGTTCGCGTTGGATCGGTAGGTTCGCGGGGACAGAAATTCGGGAGCCGACGATGTGACCTCAATTGTGGTTATGCAACGGACGTCGTGTTGTTCACCGACCAACGGCCTGCGGTATCTCCTGGCTGAATTGGGGCCAGTTCCGTCTATCCCCGAATTTGTCCGCCCTCGGTACCTAGAAATCTCTCACCACTTCAATGCGCTCGACGCATGCCCTGATCGCAATAACCCAAGCTGCACTAATTCCTCACGCAGTGTAGCCGGATCGCTAAATCGAATCGCGTACATGCCAATCCTTCTGGCCGCTTCCACGTTGTCCGGTAGGTCATCAATGTAGACTATTTGCTCCGGGGGCAGCGCAAATTTTTCGCAGAAGCGTTGAAAAATTCGTGGATCGGGTTTGACCAAGTGCACCTCTGCGGAGAGGACGATGGCGCGGAACCACTGGAGGAATTCGAATCTTTTCCTCGCGAAAGGGAACGTTTCTGCTGACCAGTTGCTCAGGGCGTAGATGGGAACTTCCTGGTCCCGCAGCTGCGCTAGAAGATCGACCGAACCCGCAATCGGTCCTGCCATCATCTCGTCGTAACGCCCGAGCCACGCGTCGATCATTTCGGCATATCCGGGCTTCTCGCGCTTCAGTGTGGCGCAGGCCTCCGCAAAAGTTCGCCCGGCATCCTGTTGCAGATTCCATTCTGGCGTGCAGATGTTCGCCAGAAAATATTCCATGTCGGCTTCGTTTTGGAACAATTTGCGGTAAAGGTAGCGTGGGTTCCAATCGATTAGTACGCCGCCAAGATCGAACACCGCTGCCGACCGGGGAGCTGTCATATACGATGATTTTAGCGAATGAGACAATCAGCAAGAGGATAACGGGCAAACCTTCAATAGTTCAACGTGCCAGCGCTGCCCGGCAATTTTCTACCCACGCTACACTGGAAGAGTCACCGTGCCGCGGCCTGCTCCTCAAAAATGATCTCTTTCTCCAACATCAATAAGCAGTATGGCAAGCAGCTGCTCTTCGTGGATGCTTCGTTTCAGGTGAATCCCGGCGAAAAGGTCGGACTGGTCGGCCCCAATGGAGCGGGCAAGACAACACCCTTCCGTAAGATCTTGTGATCACGCTTGCAGCGCTAGACCGTCCAAGACAGTGGCGGGTGGGCCGCCCTTGCGTCTTTTGCAAGGGTGGGATGCGATGGTGCTGATAGCTTACTTTTTATACGGGCGATTTGCATCGTTTCGGGTGTGAGCAAGGACGCAAGACCCCACTGTACCGGCATTCGTGGTTCCCACCCTTCGCAAAAAGCACGCGAAGAGTGGGCCACCCGCCGTTTGCAGCGGGGAATGTCCGACCCCGAGGCCTCCGTCGCATCCTAGCCCCCGTCCAACCAAGACACTCACTTCCCGTGTACGGCCAATAGACTCGAACATAAGAAGAAAATAATGACAAAGTTTTCCCGCTCCTCATGACTTGGTAATGGTTTTGCTCTATCGGAAACGACCGATTGGTTAGCCGTCAACTTATTAGCCGACTCTCAGATTCCAGAGTCCCCAGTTCAAGCTAAGAGCTAATCGGAACCGCTTCTGACTGAGGAAAACTTCACATGACTCTGCAAGCCGCACCCGCATCCGCCTTCCGTGCACTCCTGTCCTTCTTTCGGCGAGTCTTCTTCTCTTCCTTCTTATCCTCGAGCAACTCCTCGACGAGCAACGCGTCGGCCACAAACAGCGGCCCGGCGTTTGTGAGCGTGGCGGGAGTCTGTGCTCTCTTGCTGCTGGGCGGGCTCGCCCCAGCGCACGCGACGCCGAGCCTGAGTGTGAAGTTTTCTGCGGCGCAAAGCGTGGTTCCCACGGGCAGTCTGAGTTATCCATATCGCGTCGCGGTCGACGCCAGCGGCAACGTTTACATCAGCAACACGCAAGGCGAACAAATTCTGAAGGAGACCCTGGCGAATGGCGTCTACACGGAGAGCGTAGTTATACCCGCATCCTACGGCCTGGCCACGCCCTACGGAATCGCGGTCGATGGCAGCGGCAATGTGTACGTTGTCGACAATGGCCACCATCGGATCGTGGAAGCGAGCCCGTCCGGCAACTCGTATACCCAGACTGTAATTTCGACAACGACCACCTTGTCCTTTCCCACCGGAATTGCTGTGGACGCAAGCGGAGACCTCTACATCGCCGACACGGGCGGCGGCGAGATCCTGGTGGAGAGGCCTTCGGAGGGAAGCTATACCGAAACGGTGCTCACCTACAGCAGCAACTTTGCTCAGATCACAGGCATCGCCGTCGACTCCAACGGCAATATCTATGTAAGCGACATCGATAATCAGGCTATCTACACGGAAACTTATTCCGACGGAACTTATACCCCCAGCACGATTCCGACCAGCGGCCTCTCCTATCCATACGATCTTGCCGCGGATGCGTCCGGCAATCTTTACATCAGCGACTTCACCCACAAGCGAATTGTATTGTTGACGAATAATTCGGGCTCGTATACGCAGAGTGTCCTGCCGACAGCGCCACTGGGCGGCGCCCTCGGCGTAGCAGTCGGACCAGGTGGCAACCTCTATATCGCCGATACCTTCGGCTTCAGCGTCAAGGAACTCCAGTCGTCGGCCGGGAATTTCGGGCCCGTAAATGTCAGCTCCGCTGCCGGGCCGGTCAGTATGCTTTTTCAGTTCTACGGGGGTGCGGGAACATTGTCGTTGACGGGTACGCAGGTGCTGACTGGGGGCGCAACCGGGCTGGACTACACCGACGCGGGCTCGGGAAACTGCTCGACCTCGACTTCCTATAGCGCTGGCGACTTCTGCTGGGTGAATGTGGATTTCAGCCCCCAATATCCAGGTACAAGGATGGGAGCAACCCAACTGCTGGGCGCGAGCGGAGCCGTGCTTTCGAGCGCTTACGTCACTGGCATGGGAATGGGTCCGCAGATCAATTACTTTTACCCAGCCGAATTTTTCGAATATTACGTAATCCGCGTCGCCGGCTCATTCGATCCCTATGATCTGACCAATCCCTTTGGCACGGCGGTAGACTACAGCGGCAATGTCTACGTTGTCGATTACAACAACAACACCGTCTACAAAGAGACGTTGTCGGCGGGCGCCTATACCCAGACTACAGTTGCCACTGGTTTGAATAATCCGGAAGCGGTTGCGGTCGATGGCGCGGGCAACGTGTACATCTGCGACAGTGGAAACAACCAGATTTTGCTGGAAACAAATTCAGGTGGAAGCTGGGTGCAGACGGCGATTGCAACCGGTCTCAACTTTCCCACCGGCGTGGCCGTCGATGCCCTGGGCAATGTCTATTTCTCCAGCTTCAACGACGGAGCGGTGTATGAAATCACGCTGTCGGGAGGTACTTACTCTTCGCCGGTTTCCTTAGTCACGGGCCTGAATCAGCCGAGGAAGTTCGCGCTCGACGCCAGCGGGAACATTTATATCGCGGACACAGGCAACAGCCAGGTCGTGAAGGAGACGCTATCCGGGGGCAGCTACGTGCAGTCGGTGATCGGCAGCGGAATGCATTATCCGTACGCCGTTGCGGTGGCTCCCGATGGCACCGTCTTTGTCGCCGACACCATCAATAGTCGGATTCTGGCGGAAACCTGGTCGGATGGCAGCTATACGCAGTCGGTGTTTATCCCCGGTCCCCCGGCTTACGACCTTCAGGTGGACCAGATGGGCAACCTGATTTTCCCGGATCCTGCCGACGCGACTGTGTTCCTTATCGACTTGGCGCTGGTGCCGCCCAGCGTGTCATTTGCCGACACCATCGTCGGCAGCACCAGTTCCGACAGCCCCCAGACGCTGACGATCACCAACGTCGGCAACCAGCCCCTGACCGCGACGACTCCGGGGCTTGTCGTCACCGGACCCAACTTTGCGCTGGTCGCCGGCTCGGGCACTCCCGAAGACTGCGGCGACGGATTCTCCGCCGCGCCGCTCGCCCCGGGAGCCAGTTGCAATCTCAACATCAGCTTTGAACCGCAGGCCGTCGGCGCACTCACCAGCAATGCGGTCTTCACGGATGATGCACTCAACGCCAGCTCCGCCAGCCAGACCATCCCGCTGCTCGGCACGGGCGTGCAGCAGAGCCAGACCATCACGTTCGCGGCGCTCTCGAATATGACGCTGGGCAGCGCGCCCTTCACGCTGAGCGCGACCGCCTCCTCGAGCTTGCCGGTCAGCTTCGCTTCAACAACCACCTCGGTCTGTACGGTTTCGAGCACCACGGCCACGCTGGTCGCCGCGGGCACCTGCACCATCCAGGCGACGCAGGCGGGGAATGCGGGCTATGCCGCCGCCACGCCGGTCAGCCAAAGCTTCCAGGTCGAAGCCGCGACCTTTACGGTGACCTCAAATCCGCCGAGCGCGACCGTAGTTGCGGGACAATCGGCCGTGTTTACCTTGACGGTCACGCCGCAAGGTACCTACAACAGTGCGATTGGCTTCGCCTGTAGCGGATTGCCCGCCGTGGCCGCGTGCTCCTTTAGCCCGGCTACGGTTACTCCGGGCGCGAACCCGGCGACGACCACACTGACGATCACGACCGCACCTCAAACTGCGCTTTTGACGCCGGGCCCGCGTGGCAATCGGTCGGGTCTGTTCAATGCAACCTGGCTGCTGTTGCCCGGCATGCTCGTCGGCATCGTAGCGATCGCAGTGCCCGGACGCAGAAAACTCCTGGGCTGCTGCCTGCTGTTTTTGGTGGCGGGTGGTTGCGTGTTGCAGTCGGCTTGCGGAAGCACAACAACCAAGGGCGACACACCGCCCGGCAGCTACACCATCACGGTTACAGGTACCGCTGGCTCGACAAACCAGGCCATCGCAGTAACCTTGACCGTGAGCTAATGGCTCATGGATGAGGCCATGACGAACGACGGCAAGTGCGTACTTGCCGTTCTATACTACCCGTTGCTTTTGCCATTGTCGTACCGGCAGCTGTGCTGGCTTCTGAAGTTTGAAGGGCGAGCCAGGTCCCGACTAATCGGGACCTGGCTCGCGTTGCACCACAACCAACAACACCACACCGACAACGGTAAACATTCGGAATGCCTCTTGTTGCCCGTTCCACATTTTCGACTGCCACATCAAAAACCATTCGCCGCCGACATCGAGGAATGCGACCAACCACATCAGCAGGCTCGTCGTCAGCGCAATCACGGCGAGGTCGAGCGCGGCGGCGAATTGCGCCCTCTCTGCACGATACGATCTCAGCATCCGAACGCCAGCCCACCAGCATAGAAGCATCGTGACTGATTCCCAGGCGATGATGCCGATGTAGAAGGCCGTATGTACCAGCGGCGAATTGAAGGCGCGCCACATGAGGTGGTTCCCCGGGAAGGTTGAGTCCATCATCAGGACGTGGCGGACAAACTCATAGTTGGAGCCATAATCCGTGATGTTGTTCAGGACCAGAATCGTGTAGAAAAGCGCGGTGGCAAAAACGAGAACCGCTTTGGAAACGCGAAGCGCCATTCCGTGCCGCATAGGTTGTCGCACGCGCGAATTATATCTCTCGGTGACTTAGAGCGAACTTTCCTGGAATGCGCACAAGCACTGATCAACGGGCGCTTTCAATTGTAGTCTTGACAGACATTAGAGTACGGTCGTACTCTAATGCCATGCGATACTCGGCGAAACACAAAGCCCAGAGCCACGAGAATATTCTTTCTGTTGCCGCTCGTTCCTTCCGCGAGCATGGCGGAAGCAGTGGCATCGGAACGGTGATGAAGAAGACAGGCCTTACGAAAGGGGGCTTCTACCGGCACTTCAGGAGTAAGGACGACCTCTTCGTTGGTGCGGTGGCACGAGCAGTCGACGAGGCGGGACGAGCCATGGTGGAGGTCGCAAAGTCCGCGCCCAAAGGTCAGGCTCTGCGGGCCGTCATCGAACGCTATCTGAGCGCGAGCCACGCAAAGTCGCTGGGAACGGGTTGCCCGTTCTCTGCCCTCGGGCCGGAATTCGCACGAAAGCCGTTATCAGTGCGGAAACGGATCGAGGCGTTGCTCGAAGAATATCGGGAACGGCTATTGCCATTCATTCCTGGTCAGACGCGAGAAGAAAAACTGACGAATTGCAGGTTGCTGTTTCCCAGTATGGCCGGCGTTTTGACGCTGGCCCGCGTTACTTCGGATTCTCAAAGGCGGGAGCAGTTGTTGATGGATGCGAGGAACTTCTTTATCAAGTGCTTCGCTGAAGACCACGGATGAAGATGAAGTCGATTCGACGGATCCGAAATGCCAATGGAAACGATAGAAGCGAATAAGGAGAAGAACCACCATGACGGGCGATCCGATTTGGATGAGATCTCTGCTGGCGGTCCACGTGACGGCCGGCTTCGGTGCCTTTGTGCTTGCTCCCGTAGCGCTGATAACTGCCAAGGGCGGCAAACAGCATAAGCGGTGGGGAATGGTTTACCTGTGGTGCATGGGCCTGGTAGCGGCGTCGGCGCTGCCGATGGCATTGTTACGTCCAGTGCTGTTTCTGGCGCTGGTGGCGATTCTGTCGTTTTATCTCGCGTTCACCGGCTATCGCGTGTTGAAGCTCAAGGGTCTCGCTCTGGGCACCGCGCAGCCTGTGGATTGGATCGTGACCGGTGCCTGTTTCTTTTCTTCTGCGGCGCTGTTGGCGCTGGCCGTGTTGCGTCCGGCACTTGTGCAGAATATGGGCATTGTGGCGATTTTGTTCGGAGCGCTGGGCATTCGCGCGTCAGGCATGCAGCTGCTCAGCTTCGTGCGCAAGCCAACGGACAAGATGTTCTGGTTGTACAGGCACTTCCAGCATTTCATTGCCAGTTACATCGCGGCATGGACGGCGTTCAGCACAGTGACGCTGCCGCGACTCTTCGGCCATACCGTGTGGTTATGGATCTGGCCTTCGGCCATCGGTCTGCCCGCCATCCTGCTGACGACGGCGTATTACAAGCGGAAATTCGCACCGCGCGAGCGACCCGTGACCACGGTCGCGGTGTAAGACCAGCGGCATCCCGGCCTGGCCGATGCGCGAGAACCAATGGCACAAGGCAGACGTCCCGATACCGATCACAGAAAGACGACGCCGTTAAGTCGGGCCAGTAGAAAGCAATCTCGTTGCGTTTCTCGATACTGATCCGACGGACGAACCGACCGGTCTGCCTGAGACTCTGGCTCGAGCCTTATTATTCCAACCGAGCGCCTGCGGCCCATTTCGCCCAGTAAATCTGAACTACGCTGGTGTCGCTCATCATAGCGAGCCGGCCATCTGCCGTGATGCTGGGGAAACCCTCCGACCCGTCGCGATTGAAGGGCAGGGCGTCGAATTTTGCCGCCTGCTCCCACTTTCCATCCGCAATCGTCAACTGATACATTCCCGGTTCTTCTCCGGGCTCGGCTTGTCTCATGGCTAGGTAAAGAGATCTGCTGTCGTTGGCCCAGACCCAGTATTGCCACGGCGCTTTAAATATTTTCAGATCCGTCCAAACACCGGACTCTGCCGTGTACATCACCATGCGCGACGGATTCTGGGCGATGGCAACCATGTGTTTTCCATCCGGCGACCATGAGGGCACGTAAAAGCCCTGCGAGCCGGGCATGATGGAAACCTTTCGCGTTCCGAGATCGAGAATTTTGATCCCCCGGATCTGCCCGGGCTGTGGAAAGTCGTTGAAGAGGATCGATTTACCGTCTGGCGACCAGACCGGGGCAACTTCGGTCTTGCCCTCGGCGGTCAGCTTTTCCGGAGTACCCCCATCGACTGAAACGCGATAGATCTCATTGAAATCGGAAAACGCAATCCACTTACTATCGGGCGACCATCGCGGCATCCAGGCTACCGAATCCGTCAGCTGCAACTTCTCACTTCCATCCAACCGGCTGCGCCAAAGGTGACGTTGGGGAAAGTCCTTATAAGCCATCCATTTTTTGTCCGGAGAGATGACGAAATCGGCCGCCGCCAGACCATCCAGAAACGGGACGAACCGTTTCAGTTTCGGATCGTAGACCTGCATCGCACCCTGGGCGATTTTCCCGATCATAAACAGCCCGTCGTTATCTCGGTCTGGTGTTACCCCCAGGACGTCGATCTGCCCACCCGTAAGCCGGACAGCGGATGGCTTTTTCCAGAACTCGAACCAAGAGGGCTGAATGAGTTCGTAAACGTTCTTCAGGCCTTCACGGCTCGACATGAAAATAAAATGCTTTCCGTCTCGGGTCCATTGTCCGTGCGTTTGCTCGGCATTCTCCGGCCAATCAAACGCAAGCCGATGCGGATTGCTGCCGTCGACATTCAGTTCCCAGATAGCAGGCGAGCCGCCCTGGTCAAACCCGGTCACGGTCACGCGAATGCGACGGGAGTCTTGCGAAACATACGGCGCTTGGATGTAAGATGGTGCATCCCATATTTTTCTCAGGTTCGAGCCGTCGGCGTCACTCACATAAATGGAGTTCAGACTCGCGTAGACAATCGAGCGCCCGTCAGGCGACCAGTGTGCATCCTGGGCTATCTGAGTCCCCAGCCTCCTCGGATATCCACCCAAAACCGGAACTGTCCAGATCGAACCCTGCGCGGATTCATTATTCAGTTCGGGCTTCAGCGCGAGCATCTCCGAGGCATCGGGAGAAATGTCCAGCATCTGCATTCCGGACGCGGACGCTCGTAGCGGAGCGATGGGACCGCCCTTAACCGACATTTCCACGGGGACACCCTGACTCTGGAAATATAAGCGGGTTCCATCCGTGACCAGCGGAGGGTCTTTGAGGTCGGAGGAAAAGGTGATTTGCGCCGAATTCAACGTGCCCAAAGTCGGGGAAGGCGTTGTTACGACGGCGACCACGAACGAGATCATCAGAAGCACAAGGAGCGCGGCGATTGCCATTGTCCAACGCGAAGTCGCGCGCAGCCAACCCGAACCCACTGGAAAGGAACCTGTCTTCTTTACCGCTGACGATTCTCCCAGCTGTTGCCGTTTGAGCCGCCGGAGATCAACCATCAAATCATTGGCCGTCTGGTACCGGTCGCCCGGATCTTTTTCCATCGCCTTGCCGATGATGCGGTATAACTCGGCCGGAAGCTCCGAATTGACGAGCTCGGCCGATTTAGGCTCGCCCCGCAAGATCTCGGCTATCACACTGGCGGCGGACTCTCCGGCAAATGCGCGGCGTCCGGTACCCATCTCGTACAAGACTGCGCCAAAGGAAAAGATGTCGCTTCGCGCATCAATATCCTTATCTTGCGCCTGCTCTGGAGACATGTAGGCTAAGGTCCCGAGCAACTGGCCCCGTGCCGTGATCGAGCCTGACAAAGTCGCAGCATCGGTTGCGCTTCCACCCTGCAGACGCAAACGTTTGGCCAAGCCAAAATCCAGAAGCTTGGCGTCGCCTCGGCTGGTCACAAAAATATTCGAAGGCTTGAGGTCGCGGTGGACAATCGCACTCTTGTGCATCGCTTCCAGCGCATCGGCAATCGGCAGAGCTAAATCGAAAAATGCCGGCAACGGAAGCGGCCGTCCACCAATCACCGTTTCCAGCGTCCGGCCTTCGAGCAATTCCATGGCAATAAAACATTGCCCATCCTGCTCTCCGACGTCATAGATCGTGCAAATATTCGGATGGCTCAAAGACGAAGCCGCCTCAGCCTCGCGCCGGAAACGGGTGATGGTCTGTGGATCGCGAGCAACATCATCGGGGAGGAACTTGAGGGCGACGAAGCGGTGTAACCGCATGTCCTCGGCCTTATAAACCACTCCCATGCCACCACCGCCAAGCTTTTGGATAATGCGGTAGTGGGAGATGGTTTGGCCGATCATTTGGGAGACACCAGACCCGGGATTCTAGTCGCTTCATCTTAGAGATGGGGCATCGGCGAGTCAACGAATGACGGCTCTCACGCGCATCGCAAATCGGAAGACTTGTTTTGCGATGGGCTCTCGGTAGAAGTTAGTAGATCGCTACCGGATTGGCGGCGAGTAGGAAGTGATCTCGTCACTTGGCATCGATTCTGGGCGGATGGCGCACAAACCTTCCATAATCCAACGTGTCAGTGTTCGCCGACTATTTTCTGCCCACGCTCCACTGGAAGAGGCAGGACGTGTCTGGCCGCGCCGAAGCCATTGGAGCGATTTCCGGGAGCCTGTTTGCGGATTACGCCGGATTGCCGACCAACCATCCGGAATCGCCGTGAACGCTCAGAACTCCACCCGCGCCTGAAAAGCAATCATTCGTGGACTGCTGTCGCCACCCAATCCGACGCCGAGCAGGCCGGTTGGGGGAGAAGTCGTGTAAGTAAGGGCTCCAAAGCCAGTCTGGGTGGAAGGCTTTCCCGGAACACCGGCCAACAGCATGCTTGGTAGCCCGAAGTTCGGGTGGTTGAAGACATTGAAAAATTGACCCTCAAATCGCAGCTTCACATGCTCGCTCAAAGGGAACCGTTTTGTCAGGTAGAAATCGCTCCAAAGGAAATCAGGACCGCGCAGTGAATTACGGCCGAGGTTTCCGAATTGGCAATTCTGCGGGTCGTCGCCGCCATAGCAGGATCCGGCGGGTACGTTTTGGCCGTTAATAATCTGTTCGCTCGGATCGACTGCCGACACAAATGCGTCCGGATTAAGCCACTGGAGCGTTCCCGCCTGCGTTACGCCGGGAATCGGATGGTGGTCATACAACGGAACGCCGGGAACGACACTCGCGAACTGCGGCCCGCTGCCCTGCACCATGCCGTTTCCGTTTGCCGAATAGGGCGTGCTCAGGACGGAGAACGGAACTCCGCTATGCCAAAAAATGGTTCCAGAAATCTGCCAGCCGTTCAGCGCGTAGCCGAGAGTATGACTGCGCACTCTAACCGGCAACTGATACACATACTGCGCGTTGAGATTGTGCCGGATGTCGTAGTCGCAAGGACCATAATCGCGCGCCAGATCTCCGGGCAGAGGCGAAAGAATCCCTCCCGCGGAGAACGGAAGGAAGCCTCCGTTCGAGACCGTATCCATGCAACGGCTCCAGGTGTAGTTGACCTGTCCTTGCAAGCCATGGCCGAGTCGCTTCATCGCGGTCAGTTGAAGTCCGTTGTAGTGGCTGTTCGCACCGGTAGATAATTGTGTGACCGCGGCGAATCGCGCATCGGTAGGCTGCAGATAGGGGAATGGTGCAAAACAGCCCTGACATACGGTTTGGTAACCGTTGACTTGTGTTGAGTAGGGCTGGTTCACGGCACGCGTCCCGACGTATTGTGCGTGTAAGCTAGCCGTCGTTCCGAATTGATGTTCGATTCCCAGACTCCACTCCATGAAGTACGGCGCGTGAAGTTTGCCATCTGGAATGGCTGTGATCGCGGGGGGCGGAAGAGAAGACAGGCCTTGGGGAAATCCCGAAGTGAAAGTCCGATTGGCGGCAACGATGGCGGCGACTGCGCTGTTGGCCGCTTCCGGCGCTATGGCTGTGCCGCCCACGCTGCCAAGCACTCCTCCCTGAAATGTCTTGTCGTATGGCGGATTCGTGCCAATCAGGTCGGCCACCGTGCCCGGCAAGATATCGCTGAAAATCCCGAAGCCGGTGCGGAGCACGGATTTCGGCTCGAACTGCCACGCAATCGCCATTCTCGGCTGCAAAATAGCCACCGGCGTAGACGAGAATAGTTTGCCGAGATGAGTTTGAATAACGGTGTTCAACGGTTGATCGTCGTGGGGAATGGAACTGAATGATCCGCGAAGACGGCCGACCTGATCATGAGGATTCAGGGGATTGGAGTTGAAGGTGTCGCGCACGCCGAACGTCCACGTCAGTGTGCGAGTCACTTTCCAGGTATCTTGCGCATAGACATCGAGATTAAGAAAGTTGAAAGGCTCGTTTAAGTTCGAAGGGAACGTTTCCGACGCAGTGTTTGCTACTCCATCGATAAATTGCTGCAAGTTCGCGTAGGTCACGGTGGGGACCGTGCCTTCCCCGAAGTCATAGTCGTTCAGGCGAAAGATGCGGATATTGGTTCCGAACCGCAGTTCGTGAGCGCCGCGGCTCCAGGCGAGGTTGTCATTGATGAAGAACCGTGAGGCGCGCCTGCCTTGTACCCAGGTATTGTCAAGACCTCCAAGGGGAGTGAAGGCGTTCGCGCCGCTACCCTGTAATACGATCGGGAAAGCCGAAAGGGTTTTCTGAAGGTTGCTTGGCCCAAACAAGCTTTCATACCACGAGAACGCCGGGTTGAAGTAGTTCACGAGGTTCTGCGAGAAAACGTGCGTGTGCCCTGCGGCAAACGAATAAAGAGGTTGCGGCGAAATCGCATTGAACACAGGGTTGATGGGATCCGTGTATGCGGCCTGTAGCCCCGTGTCCGACTGAAAACGAGCCCACGCCGTATCTTTCTGGTTGACGTTGTAGTCGAGACGGACGGTCTGGACCTGCTCGTGGTCGTCGCTGGAGTGCGAGATGCTCTGCCGGTTGGCGCAGCCATCCCCATTCGGCGGATTGCCCGATGCATTAGTGCCGTCCGCATTGAAAGGACACCCGAGTACCTGAGTGGCTGTGCCGCTGGTGTTTCCATAGAGCGAGAACATCTGTTCATAAAACAGCACCTCCTCGCGATGGAAGTTGCCCCAGAGACGTATGTTTGGAACAGCTTATTGTTGAACGCCGAAACTGGGAACGATCGTGGGCGTGACGATGGGCAGTGCGATCCGGACCCATTCGCTGTCAAAGAAGAAAAACAGCTTGTCGTGCGCAATCGGCCCACCGACACTGCCTCCAAAATGGTTCACGGTCGCCCCCGGCTTGCGGTTCCCCGGAGTCGCGTTTGTAAAGTAGTCCGCTGCATTCAGCAGCGAACCATTCCACAGTTCATAGAGATTTCCGTGAAACTGATTCGTGCCGGACTTGGTGACGTAGTTGACCTGGGATGCTCCATACCGTCCCTGATCCACGGAATAGGAAAGAGTGTTGACAGTCACTTCGGAGATTGAATTCAATCCCAGGACAAGGTTGGTGGAAAGGCCGCTATTGAGATTCGTGAGCGGGTCGTTCGTTTCCAGCCCGTCGACGATGTAGCCATTGGAGAGGGCAGGCAGCCCGTTGAATTCCACATTGCCGTAGCCGTTGGTGCCGCCAACGAAATCATTGCCGCTGCCGGCGGTGTTGATGAGCGCTCCAGGGGAAAACTGTAGCGGGTAGGTCAGGTCTCCACCTGGATTCGGGAGATCCTCTAGCGCCGAAGTATTCAGAGTTGTAGATGTGTTCGCGTTCTCCGGGTTGATGAGTGGAGCCTCGCCATTTACCTCAACTGTCTCATTTGATCGGGCCACTCTAAGCGTGAAATCCACTGTCTGCTTCTGGCCCAGGCCCGAAATGACGTTGTCATTTTCCTGTGGCTCGAAGCCCCGCGCTTCTGCTTTGACGGAGTAGGTCCCAGGCTTTAACTGCGGGAAGTTGAATCGGCCAGCGTCATCGGTCTTGGCGTTCCGTTTCAGACCTGTCTCGCGATTTGTGGCCGTCACGGTGGCATCCGGAACGGCCGCGTTGGTCGTATCCCTAACTTCGCCAACGATGGCGCTGGTGGTTTCACCTTGGGCCAGCGCCTTGGTCGGAAGAATACACGCCACCGTCAATACGAGAAAAGCAAGGTGTGCTCCCCGCGCCATGAATACCCCACTTCCCTCCTCAGGTAGCAAAGGCTCACAGTTCTCCTCTATTAACCAAAGATCATTGTAGATAGTTAACCACAGTTAATACAAACAGGCAAGGATGGAGATGAAAGCTGATGGACCTCGGCAATTGCTCCCGAGTGACGGGCAAGCCCTCAACAATCCAATGTGCCGGCACTAACCGCCACTTTTCCAGCCACGCTACACTAGAAGAGGCACCGGACCGCGACCTGCCCCCTCAAAATGATCTCTTTCTCAAACATCAATAAGCAGTATGGCAAGCAGTTGCTCTTCGTGGATGCTTCCTTTCAGTTGAATCCTGGCGAAAAAGTCGGACTGGTCGGTCCCAATGGGGCGGGCAAGACGACGCTCTTCCGTATGGTGGTCGGAGAGGAAACTCCCGACGATGGCACGGTCTCTGTCCCCAAGAAGATGACGATCGGCTACTTTCGCCAGGACGTCGAGGAAATGCAGGGCCGTTCCGTCCTCGATGAAGCGATCGCAGGCAGCGGACGTGTCGGCGATCTGCACCACGAACTCGAAGCCTTGCAGCACGAAATGTCCGACCCTGACAAGGCTGATGAGATGGACCGCATCCTTGATCGCTTCGGCCACGTGCAGGAGGAGTACGAACACTTAGGCGGTTACGCGCTCGAATCGCAGGCACGTGAAGTGTTGCATGGGTCTGGGATTCAAGGATGATCAGATTGACGGCGACGTGGGCGCTCTCTCCGGCGGATGGAAAATGCGGGTTGCGCTGGCGCGCGTCCTGCTCGGAATGCCGGATGTATTGCTGATGGACGAACCGACGAACCATCTCGACATCGAATCCATCATCTGGCTCGAACAGTTTCTCAAATCATTTCCCGGCGCGCTGCTGATGACTTCGCACGACCGCGAGTTCATGAATCGCCTCGTCTCAAAGATCGCGGAGATTGATGGCGGCGAAATCATCACATACTCGGGCGACTACGACTTCTACGAGCGAGAGCGAGCGATCCGCGAGAGCAATCAGCAGGCAGCGTTTGCGCGGCAGCAGTCCATGCTTGCCAAAGAGCAGCGCTTCATCGATCGTTTCCGGACGCACGCCGCCAAAGCAGCCCAGGTGCAGAGCCGCATCAAAGCGCTTCGACAAGATCGAGAAGATCGAACTGCCCAAAAAACGGCAGGTCGTGAAATTCGACTTTCGTGTCCCGCCACGATCCGGCGAACAGGTGGCCGTCCTGGAGAATCTGCACAAGAGTTACGGGCCGCGCGTGATTTATGAAGGATTCAGTCTCACCATCCGCCGCGGAGAACGCTGGGCCGTCATGGGAAGAAACGGCGCGGGCAAGACGACGCTTCTTAAAATGATTGCCGGAGCCAGCGCTCCAGATGCGGGAAGTGTGCGGCTCGGCGCCAGCCTGTACATGGGCTACTTCGCGCAACAGTCTTTGGATGTTCTCAATTCCGATCTCACCGTCAGCGAACAGTTGCAGCAGGATTTTCCCCACGACAGTATTGGCGCGTTGCGGAACCTGGCGGGAGCATTCCAGTTCTCCGGCGAAGACACGGACAAGAAGATCCGTGCGCTCTCTGGCGGAGAAAAGTCGCGGCTGGCCATAGCGCGCATGCTCCACAACCCGCCGAACTTTCTGGTGCTCGACGAACCGACGAACCACCTGGATCTTGCAACCAAGGAGATGCTGGTGGACGCCCTGAAAGATTTTGAAGGCACCATGATCTTCGTATCGCATGACCGCATGTTCCTGCGCGGCCTCGGCTCACGAGTGCTGGAACTGGGCGGCGAGAGCGGCACCGACCGCAATCCCACTGTTTATCCTGGGTCGTACGTTGAGTACGTGCAGAAGCTCGGACATGAGGCGCCTGGGATTTATTCGTAGGTTTTGCAGCACAGGCTCCATCTTTCCATTCCGGATCAGACGAGCCTATAATCCGAAATAGACGGACCCTCAATCCGAATGAGACGGAGCCTTCTTCCGGCATGGACGATACCAATCACGCGCTCTTTCCTCGCTTTTCCGCCGAACTGGTTGCTACCGCGCTCAAAGATACGCCGGTTGTCATGGTCACGGGTCCGCGCCAGTGTGGCAAAACCACATTGGTCCGCGATTTAGTCGGGGGCAAACGCGAATTCATCACTATGGACGACGACACGGTGTTGGCTGCGGCACGCAGCGATCCCACTGGGCTGGTGCGCCCACTCGACCGAACAACGATTGACGAAATACAGCGAGTTCCCGACCTCCTCCGGGCCATCAAGAGGTCAGTGGATGAAGATCGCCGAGCCGGCCGATTTCTATTAACCGGCTCGGCCAATATTTTGACTCTGCCTCAGGTCTCAGAGAGTCTAGCTGGCCGCATGGAGATCGTGAGCCTTCTGCCCCTCTCGCGGGCCGAAATTCGAGGCAAAAAGCCGCGGTTCCTTCAGGCAGCGTTCGATGGCAAACTCGGTAAACCCGCGGAGTTGATGATCGGCAGAGACCTGGTACAAGCCGTGCTGATTGGCGGCTACCCCGAAATGCTGCGACGCCGAGATCCAAAGCGGCGTCAGACATGGGCACGCGATTATGTACGGGCCATCGTGCAGCGGGATGTGCGCGAGGTTGCCGACGTGGAAAAACTAGACCAAATGCCGCATCTGCTACAAGTTCTTGCCCACCATTCCGGCCAGCTCACGAATTTCACGCATATAGGCGGCCGAGTTGGGTTTGACGACAAGACCACAAGGAAATATGTCGCCATCCTGGAGCAGTTGTTTCTGGTTCGCCGTGTGGAACCATGGTTTCGGAACCAGTTGAAGCGTTTGGTCAAGACGCCCAAGTTGCATTTCCTGGATTCCGGCCTACTCGCTGCGCTATTGGGGGCTACCGCGGAACGGATCGCGAATGACCGCTCAATTTTCGGGCCGCTGCTGGAGACTTTTGTTTTCTCTGAGGTGTTGAAGCAGGCGTCGTGGTTCGGTGAGAGCTGCGCTTTGTACCACTACCGGGACAAAGACCAGGATGAGGTTGACCTTGTGATGGAAGCGGGAAGTGGCGCTTTGGTCGGTATCGAAGTCAAGGCGAGCGCTACCGTGAATGCCGGTGACTTCAAGGGACTCCGAAAGTTGGCGAAGGCCTGCGGGAATAACTTCAAACTGGGAGTGGTTCTCTACGATGGCCAGAGGCCGGTCCCCTTTGGCGATCGTCTTGTTGCTGCGCCAATGTCTTGCTTGTGGGCGTGACTCGAATTTCGTAATCTTCGGGCACAATGCTTCCTTCAGGGGCTTGCGGATTTTGCCGCCGCCGATCCTGCCAATCACCTGGATCTTGCAACCAAAGAAATGCTGGTGGACGCCCTGAAGGATTTTGAAGGCACCTGATTTTTGTATCGCATGGTGATCTTCGTATCGCATGACCGCATGTTCCTACGCGGTCTCGGCTCACGTGTGCTGGAACTGGGCGGTGAGAGCGGTACCGACCGCAATCCCACGGTTTTATCCGGGGGTCCTATGTTGAATATGTCCAGAAGCTCGGACATGAGGCGCCTGGGATCTATTCGTAGGGCTTTGTGCAACGGGTGCGTCCCGTCTGGCCCCGTATTTTGCGAAGAGCCGACCCGGTTATCCCATCCGCCTAAGTGTCATTCCGGCAGAGCTGGTCGAGAACTAAGAGCGCGCGAAATCCACACGCGAATCCAAGGGCTGAGAAAGATCGAGATGTAAATCAAAGTGATCCAGGGCTGGTAGACGACATAGAGTTCGTGTGGAGTCATGGACCACGCATTCTTGAGGAGAACAAATCCCACGAAGTCGACGACCATGGCGGAGATCAGCCAGAGCGTTGCCAGATGCAAAGTCTGTCGTGATTCTTCCTGCGAAGTGGCTGGACGCCGCCTTCGGAAATACAGCCACGCAAAGAGTGGCCAGATGAGCAACATGATCAGAACATGGTAGGGAACGGTGGCCACAAAAGCGGGCGCCTGGAGGATACTCATGCCAGGCTGCGGTTCCGGGGAATGGTTGATGGTCGCGTACGTAATGGTTAGTCCCGACGCCAGCGCGGTTACGAGGACATAAGCGATCATGAAATAGATGAGGGCAGGAACGATAGCGAGTCCGCTTCGTGAACGTTGTGCCGTTGGCAAGCGAGTATTCTCCTGCGGGAATATACGAAGAAGGTGGCGGGTCGGTTCCGTACAAATGCATAGTACAAATGCATAGATGGATTCCGCCGCGGGCTCGGCTCACGTGTGCTGGAACTGAGGCGGTGAGAGCCCGTTTCAGGCGAGACTCATGCCGCGAGTTTATCCAGAATCTCTAAGTCCAACGCAATAGCGTCTTCTAATCCGAGCAGCGAGAGATTAGCTTCCGATAGAAATTTTAAAAGCGTTCGAGCTTCGTCGGTCGAGGTATAGCCTGGGGTCGACTGACGCCAGTGGTCCGCCAGAATATCGCGAGTTCGGGCCCCGCCGTAGTGTCGTAACAGTTCTCGGGTCGTGTGCGGAGCGGCCGATATGGCAGCGCTGGCGCGACCTTCGCCCACTAGCATTCGGTAGATCTCGATGGATGGGGCGCAGGCGCACCACCAGGCCGCGGCCGCGTCCTCTACCGCGGGTTGCGGAAGCCCCGTGATTGCACAACCGAGTAGCGTCTCCCAAGCCGCAGGGTCGTTCAGGGGTGGCTCGGCCGATGGGTATGCCTGGCGGCAGATGCGTTGTCTTTCGGGATTGGTGGCGCGGCGATTCCACAGATCCCTCATTCGGCCAAGCTGTGCAGCGATGGCGGGAAGTCCGACCTCCGCTACACGCTCGGGCATAATCTCGAAATTGACGGCACGTAAGTTTGGCAGCCGTGGGACCAAGTCAGCGGCAATCTCCATTAGCTCCGGTTCGACCAGTCCGGCGTGTGCATCCAGGAAGAGTCCGCCTTCGCTCTCGCCGCCGGCGAGGTGGACTTCCCACACTCGTTCCAGTGGCAGGGCGTCGCAGAACGCTGCCACGCTCTGGCGTCCGTTGCGGGCATTGCAGAGCACGTTGTGAAGATCGAGCAGAATAGCGCAATCGGCGGATTCGGCTACCGCCCTGACGAAGACGCCGTCGGGCCACTCGCCAGGCGCAGGCGGAAGATAATTCACTGGCGTCTCAATGGCGAGGGGAATGTCGGCGAGTGCCGCACGACGTTGGCGAATGTTTCCGGCAGCCAACGAAACGCCCGCCTGACACTGTAACGGAGGCAACATGAAACCAGCGGAGGCGAAAGCGCTATCGGGCGCGGGTCGAAAGCGGGTGACGCTCAGATGCTCGCTCACATATTCCGGGTGCAACGCGGCTATGTCTCGGGCGAGCGCCTGCAGATGTCCATCGGATGGCGGACAGGTTCCGCCGACAGGCGCACCAACGCCATGCAACAACTTGGGTTGAGGCAGATGACTTAATGCTTCGCTGAGAAAGGAGCGAAACTCTCCCATGCCTGCTTTCGGCAACCAGAATGTCTCCGGCTCGGCTTCAATGACGTCAACCAGACCCTCCTCTTGGCGACAGAGGTCGTCGAGGATTGGCCACCAAACGAGACCCACGCCGAGATCAGGCGGTCGCATGCCATCACTCTTCATATAGACCTCTGAGTTGAATCATCATTGTGCGTGACATCGACCGAGAGCCGGTTAGTGCATAACCAGGCAGCCGTATCCAGCCTGGACCGAGCCGGTCCGATTCTTGGTCGGCAGAATCGAATGGCCTTCGTCGCGACCGGATACGCTGGCTATGGCTCAGCTCTAGATGCTGTCGATCGTGAATTCTGCCTCTTCCTGCTGAAACAGGATTTGGCGCCCGGAACAGCAGGTGGGGCAGCCGACGCGCCCGAGAATATTTCCGAGTAGGCTCTGCGTTGCCTTTAGGTTGTAGAGTGTTTCCGCACTCACATGAACGTTGACATTGCCGTTAGGTTGAACGACAACGCGTGCTCTTTGTTGGCTTGCCATAGCGATCTCCTTTTAATTCGAAACTCTCCTGCGTGATGGGACGACGTGGCCGCATATCCAGCACGCCTAAGCGGGATCTGAGATCCTGGAAAGGAGATGCTGACGCGGCTTCGTCCACAATGAGTAGTGACAAGAGCAGCGGATTCGTTTCAAAGTGGGACCGGCGTAGCTTGATGCCTCGGAGGCAAGAATCCGCTATGCCGCGTGCCGGCTTTGCTGTACTACGGATACATTCTGATGTTGGAGAAGAATCCGGAAGCCGAGTCCGTGCGTGATCAGCAGCAGGGGCACGATGAGCGTCGGAATGAAATACGCGGCACCCAGTTGACCCGCCCTCATCCCGGCATGATTGGCCTGATAGAACGCATTGAAGAGATCGGCTGTACCCCAGAGATTGAAGATCCATGCAATGACAACGCCGGATGCACCCGGCATCGATAGCAGCGCAAGCATGGCGAGCATCGCTGCAATGATGTCCCCATAGGCGGCGGAACGCGCAAAGACAGACGGCAGGTCAGGCGAGACGACTCCCGGCACGAGAAATGCCAATCCAAGGAAGCGGAAGCTGTGGAGGATGAGCAGAGGCCGCAACGCTTCGGCCCGCGGCCGAAGGCGGAGTTGCAGCCACACGTACCGGGCGGCCACGATTCCCCACGCGATCAAGCTGAATGCGATGCTAACGAAAAAAGCGAGTTGCGCTTGCATGGATTCCTCCTAGTTTGGTACTACTGGGTACCAATGAGGAAATGGTACCATTCGGTACCACGACCGTCAAGGAGCGGAATGAATAAAACATCGATTGCAAACGAACGCCAGGAAGGCGCAGACGAAACCGCGGTGCGCGAGCGCATCCTTGAGGCGGCCTTTGCGGCCTTCACGAAGAGCGGCTATGCAACCACCAGCACGCATGAGATCGCAACGCGCGCGCGCGTTTCGAAACGAGAGCTTTACGCGCTCATTGGCAACAAACAGGAAATGCTGATCGCCTGCATCAGCGGGCGCGCCAAGCGATTTGAGGTGCCTGCGGACCTGCCCGTGCTGCGTGATCGCGAGACCCTGGAGCAGGTGCTGGCTTCTTTCGGGGCGAAGCTCGTCCACGAGGTTAGCGATCCAACGGTCATTGCGGTATTCCGGCTGGCGATTGCCGAGGCGGTCCAGGCCCCCGAAGTGGCGCGTGCGCTCAACTCCATAGGACGCGAAGCAAGCCGCGCCGCACTGCGCAAACTCATGGCCGAGGCCCAGGCGTCAGGACTGCTTACTGGCCGTCCGGCCGAACTTGCCGGGCAATTCGCCGGGCTTCTCTGGCGCGATTTGATGGTCAGCCTGCTGCTCGGCGTCGCCGAGCGACCGAGCCCTCGCGAAATCGCGGGACGGGCTCGCGAAGCGGCAGCCGCATTTCTGCAACTTCATCCGCTACCTTCATCAAGGTCACAAAATATTTGACTTTACACCCCAGAGTTCGCTCAATGCTTCTTCCACATCGCAAACGCCTTTTGCATGCGCGGATCGGTAAAGAGTTTCACGCAAACCTCGCGCTCGACCGGCCCAGCCACCACACATTGCAGGTCGGTCCGCCGGGCTACCTCTTTCGCCGGGATACTAATCTGTGAAACGAACCGCCCCGCATCGGCAATCGTGGCACCGAAGACCAGCCGGTCCAGGCCCGACCAGAGAGCGCACCCCATGCACATCGCACACGGCTCGCACGTCGTATACAAGGTGTAGCCCTTGAGCGATCCCGAGCCCAGCTTTGCGCAAGCGAGTCGAATCGTCAGGGTTTCGGCATGCGCGCTCGGATCGTGGTCGGGCCCCACGCGGTTCACCGCGCGCATCAGCCGCTCACCGGTAGCCGTGCTCACAATGTCTGCGCCGAACGCCATCGGATGATCCGTGCTCAGCGTCTCCGCCGTGAAGGCAGCCACAGATCGCATCCGCTCGCCGTCGATCGCGCTCACGCCATCCGCAGCCAACACGTGTGTGGCCAGAATCCCTGTGCTCAAGGACGCCACACCAGCCTGCACCAGAAAACTCCGCCGATTTACATTCATGCGCTCTTCTCGATAGCGGTCATGCAGAAATCATACAGCCGGGCCATTTCCCTTAACCAGAAAGGGAGCTTTGGGGAAGTTTCGTTGGCTAATTAGATAACCGTGTCGGCTCCCAAGCCGCCGAATAAACTTGGTGCTCGACGAACCGACTAATGACCTGGATCTATTCGTAGGCTGCACCTTGCGCAGCAAATTCGCGGTGTGCGTGGGCGAGAAGCGAGCGGTTTGTGAAAAGCTGAGCGAATCCGAGACCGTAACACACCAACATAAGGACTAGGTCGAAGGGGGTAGCGCCCCTCCTATCCTTCATGTTCCACCACTCAGGCATGTAGGTACGGACCGCTAGCATCGCGGTTTGAACAGCGAACAATGCTACGAGAAAGCTGGCGTGAAGCCAAAGAAGGCGCGGAATCTGCGGTCGCACCGCTGGGCATTTGAACTTGAAGGGAGGCAGATCATGGCCTCCTCTTGTGCCTGTTCTGGCAAACGTAAAGAACAACTCGAAAAGGGTGTAGATGATGATAGACGCCTCCTGCAATCCGTAGGGCCTACTTGTCAGGAGGAGGGAGACAGGCACGCTGCCGACGATCAGGCAGAGAAAGATCGTTGTCATAAGGACGAAGCGTGGGAGCGAAAAGGTCCGGTCTCGACACGGATCGGAGTATGGCCACTGCTGTGCAAAGTGAGGTTGGGGCTCGTCGATCGTTTTTCCGTCGGCTATGAAATCGAGTGGATTATAACTCTTGCTGGAACTGGGCGGTGAGAGCGGCACAGACCGCACTCCTACTGTTTATCCGGGGTCATACGTCGAGTACGTGCAGAAGCTTGGACATGAGGCGCCTGGTATTTATTCGCAGGGCTTGCGTTCCCGGCCTTCGCGCACAATGGCAACCGGATCATCGACCGACACTTTCACCTTTACTCCTTTTCACGTCTAGCGGCGAGCGCCGCGGCAGGAGCACCAAGTCGGCCGCTTCCTCAGCCTCTTTGAGGAGCGTCTTGCGCGGCGTGCCTATCCGCGCACGCATGGTCAGGCCACGAGCAAAATCCGTGACTTGGGTCGCGCGCACGGCTACCGGAAAGTCAGGCGGGATGTCTCCCGCACAGATCCCGTCCCTGAAACGGCGCTCCACCAGCGCCGTGCCGCCCGTGACCGTGCTCTGCAGGAACCGCTGAACCTCAGCGTCGTTCACAAGCGGCGCGACGCACACCATAAGGCAGCCCCGGGCGGACCCTTTCTCGGTCGCACTTTCGACGGCGTACCTCAGAAAGCCCGCGATCGAGTCGCGAAGATCCTGTGGCGAGAGGAGTGCCTTCGCGGCTGATGCGCCCTTCCGTTCTGCGTACGCCCTAATGACGCGCAAGAATATCGCCCGCTTGTCCCCAAAGACGGCATACAGGCTCGGCCTTCCCACGCCCATCCCGGCGACGAGATCGTCAATCGTGACGCCGTCGTAGCCTTTCGACCAGAACACCTGGGTCGCCTTTTCCAGCGCCCCTGTCTCGTCGAAGCTGCGAGGCCGTCCACGCGGCTTAGGGGTATTCTGAACCATTCAGTTACAAACTCCTTGACCATGACCACCTCACCATTATATAACTGAATAGTTCAATAATAGCAAGCTGGCTCTGCCCACGCGGGGCCTCTCGACTCGATCTTAACCCCTTACCACGGAGACGCAGAAACAATGAACGAAAGTATTTTAATAACCGGAGCAAATGCTGGGCTTGGGAAAGAGACTGCCCGACAGTTAGCATTGAAAAAAGAAACCAAAAAGGTAATTCTTTTTTGCAGAAATCGAGCGAGAGCACAGGCAGCAAAGACAGACCTTGAGGAGAAAACGGGGAAAAAGATTTTTGAAATTATTATTGGGGATGTTACGGATGCAAATTCTGTCAGAAAAGCAGTAGAAGAAATAAAGGAACCTATTGATGCGGTCGTTTTAAATGCAGGTGGAGTAGTTGGGAAAACGGCTGCGAAATTCACGCCTTCCGGCATGAATGAATTGGCCGCTACAAATATTTTAGGCCATGTAATCCTAGTGGAAGAATTGATGAAACGGGACAAGTTGAGGAAAACAGTTCTATCAGTCAGTGCGGAAGCTGTTCCGGGAGTAAAGATGCTCGGAGTAAAACCAGTTTCAATGAGGACTTCTTCTGTAGATGAGTTTGCTGCTGTTCTTGACGGATCATATTTTGGTAATAAGTTCAATGCATTGCAAGCATACGCATATGTCAAGTATGCGGAAACCATGTGGACGTTATCCATGGCAAGAAAATATCCTAAACTCAAGTTTGTTGTTGTGAGCCCTGGAAATACAAAAGGAACTCAGGCGCCGGATAGTCTTCCCCCGCCAATGCGGTTTATGTTGAAGTACGTGATGATGCCTATTGTGTTCCCGTTGATGGGCGAAATGGTGCATACGCTGGACGTAGGTGCAAAACGCTTTGTAGATGCCATTTCGGATGAGCGCTATAGAAGCGGCGTTTTTTATGCCAGTAAAGAGGGAAAGTTATCAGGGGACATGGTGGACCAGAGCACTTTTTTTGCTGATTTGAAAAATACTTCATTTCAAGATAACGCCAACGAGGCAATTCACCGTTTCATAGACTAGGCGCTCGGAACCGACGTCTCAGGGCAATTCTTCACCTTGGCTCAAGGGAAGTCCACAGGCCCAATTGAGGCGCAGCGTCACCCACACCTCCACGATCGCGCCAGCCAAGAAGTCGCGTGGCAGGCTGTCGTCAAGGTGTCTGGCGTCGATTTCTCTTCCCCAACATCCTTAAGCGCGTGCTCGTCCACGGGGTCTTGCGCTATTTTGAAATAAATAGTTCAAAAAGTCCTTGACCACTGCCACCGCGTCTATTATCGTACCAAACAGTTCAAAATACAGCTAAGCAACCCTAACCTCGCGAGGAGAAGACGCATGAAACGGTACGAAGATAAAAAGGCGGTAATTATCGGCGGCACGAGCGGCATGGGGCTCGCGACGGCAAAGATGCTCCTCGACGGGGGCGCGCGCGTTCTGGTGACGGGTCGCTCGAAGGAAGGCCTGGAATCGGCGCAGAAAGATCTTGGAAAGGACGCCATCGTGGTTTCGAGCGACGCGCGCTCGTTGACGGACCTCGACGCCCTGGCCTCTCGCGTGAAGGCTGAGTTCGACACCCTCGATCTGCTCTTCGTCAACGCCGGGTTCAGCATCCGGGCGCCTCTCGAGAGCATCACCGAGGCCATCTACGACGAGATGTTCAACCTGAACGCCAAGGGGCCGCTTTTCGCGGTGCAGAAGTTCGCGCCGCTGATCAACCGGGGAGGCTCTGTCGTCCTCACGACCTCCATCGCCAACGTAAAGGGAATGCCCGGTAACGTCACATACGGAGCGGCCAAGGCCGCGCTGCGATCATTCGCTCGGACGCTCGCCGCTGAGTTGCTTCCTCGCGAGATTCGCGTCAACGCGGTGACGCCCGGTCCCATCGACACGCCGATCTTGGGCAAGATGTTCCCAGATAAAGACGCAGCCGCCCAGCTTAGGGAGAAGATGACTGGCATGGTTCCGATGAAGCGCTGGGGGACGTCGGACGAGATCGCCAAGGCCGTCCTCTTCCTCGCGTTCGACGCGACCTTCACGACCGGCGCAGAGCTTCCGGTCGACGGGGGATGGTCTCAACTCTAAGGTGGTGGACCGTCCAGGGGGAAAGCCGCATCGAGAAAGGTCTTCAATGACTCGCATACCATTGCGCACTTGATGCAATAGCGAACGCAGTGGCGGAGGCTCGGTCGTCGCCACTGCGCGATCCGCCCAAGAGGAAAGATCGCGTTCGGCGCGACCTTCACGCCCGGCGCGGAACTCCCACGGTAAAAGGAGGAGCTACAAGATGCATAACTTGGTAGTGAGCTGTTTGGCGGTTGCTTATCTCTCAGCTAACGTATACGCCATCGTGAAGATGCGGGTGTTTGAGTTAGCCTGTTCGCGCAAGCGTGCCCTACTCTATGGCGTCCTCTTCATATTGTGGGGCTCTCTCATCCTGTTGGGATGCAAGCTCATGGAGATCATGCGCCGATTCGATGAATGGGCTGACTGACCAGGCGTTCCCAACTGAAGAAAACGGACCGAGTCGCTCAACATCAATAAGCAGCTCGACAACCTCCTGGCTTGGTTAGTAAGGCTAAACCGGACGTGCCGAGCCTCCAAGAGCTCAAGCACCGTCCCCCGACGGGTTTTTGCAGGTTCAAGGTTTTCTCCGTGCCTCAGTGCCTCCGTGGTGAAGAAAAGTGAGCAAACTAGCACACCACTCAACCCTGTGACATCGATCACATCCCCGCGTGATCTCCACAGTTGCCTTCCCTCTTGCCGGAGACTACGATTTTGCCGATCGCTCTCAATCAATTTCGTTTCACTCAATCTCTTCAGCAACTCGTTTCAAGGAGGCCCTATGGGCATCGCAGTTTCCCCGATCACAATTGATTCGCGCGTCAGCGACTTCATCGCGAAGCCGCTAAAAATGCTGATCGACGGCAAGTGGGTCAGTGCCGTCTCCGGCAAGACATTCCCAACCTACAATCCCGCCACTGGAGAAATCCTCGCCCAGATCGCCGAAGGCGACGAACAAGACATCGACCTCGCCGTGAAAGCCGCGCGCAAGGCCTTCTACAGCGGCCCCTGGTCGCGCATGACGGCATCCGATCGCAGCAAGCTGATCTGGAAGCTCGCGGATCTGCTCGAACAACATCTGGAAGAATTCGCCACGCTCGAAACACTCGATAACGGCAAGCCGCTGACCGTGGCCCGCGCTGCCGATGTTCCGCTCGCCGTCGAAATGTTCCGCTACATGGGCGGATGGGCAACCAAACTCGAAGGCACCACCATTCCTCTTTCCGTGCCCTATACTCCCGGCGCAAACTACCACGCCTACACGCTCCGCGAGCCCGTCGGCATCGTCGGACAAATCATTCCCTGGAATTTCCCCTTGCTGATGGCCGCATGGAAGCTCGCGCCGGCGCTGGCTTGCGGATGCACCGTGGTTCTGAAGCCCGCCGAGCAAACGCCTCTCTCCGCCCTGCGTCTTGGCGAATTGATCACCGAAGCCGGCTTCCCCGACGGCGTTGTCAATGTCGTTCCCGGATACGGCGAGACCGCAGGCGCGGCCCTCGCAGCCCACGACCTGGTCGATAAAATCGCCTTCACCGGATCGACCGAAGTCGGCAAGCTGATTGTTCACGCGGTCACCGGAAACTTGAAAAAAGTATCGCTCGAGCTCGGTGGCAAGTCGCCGAACGTCGTCTTCAAAGACGCCGATCTCGATCAAGCCATCGGTGGCGCAGCCAGCGCCATCTTCTTCAATCACGGGCAGTGCTGCTGCGCTGGTTCCCGTCTCTTCATTGAGCGGCCGGTATTTGATCGCGTAGTCGAAGGCGTGGCCGCGCAAGCTAAGAAAATCAATGTCGGACCGGGCCTCGATCCGGGCACGACCATGGGTCCGCTGGTTTCCGACGAGCAGGTGGAACGCGTTTGCAAATACCTGGAGATCGGCTTGTCCGAAGGCGCAACCGCATTGGCGGGAGGCAAGAAACTCGGCGACAAAGGTTACTTCGTCGAGCCAACCGTGCTGGTCAATACAAAAGACACAATGCGCGTCGTGCAGGAAGAAATCTTTGGGCCAGTCGTGGCAGCGATTCCCTTCGACGATCCCGAGGAACTGATGCCACGCGCCAACGACTCGATGTATGGCCTCGCAGCCGGCATCTGGACGAAGGACATTTCAAAAGCCCACCGCCTCGCGGCCGGCCTTCGCGCCGGAACCGTCTGGATCAACTGCTACAACATCTTCGACGCCGCTCTCCCGTTCGGTGGCTACAAACAATCTGGATGGGGACGCGAGATGGGCAAAGACGTTCTCCAGCTCTACACGCAGACCAAAGCAGTATGCGCGCGCCTGTAAGCGGCAACTGAAACGAGTACCGAATAACGAAAGAAGAGGCGGCCTTCGGGCCGCCTCTTTCTTGTGCGAACCAAATCACAGTGGATGTCACAAACTTCGCTTTGACGGTCGTACGATATAACCATTATCATTCGCTGCAAATGAAGAGGATCTCCTCCGCAATCTCCCCCGTAATTGCAGTCGATCGCAACGCAACGAGTCCACTCTACCGCCAGGTCTACGATGCTTACCGGGCGGCAATCCTGGAAGGAAGGCTGCGCGCTGGCGAGCGCGTTCCTTCCACCCGAGCATTAGCTTCAGAGTTGGGACTATCGCGCATTCCCATCCTGAATGCCCACGCTCAGCTCTTGGCGGAAGGATACTTCGAGAGCCGCGTCGGCGCCGGCACAGTCATCTCCAGGTCATTGCCCGACCAAATGATGGTTTCGGAATCGCGTGGCCGCCGCCCTCCGCGAGTCAGTGCTGGACCGCGACCGTTGTCAGCTCGCACAGTAGTCCCCAGCTCTGTTGAGACCGGGCCCTGGCACCGAGGTTGGGGAGCATTCGGCGTGAGCCAGGTAGCGTTTGATCATTTTCCTTTTCCTGTCTGGAACAGTCTGGTAACGCGTCACTGCCGCAACACGCAAGCGAAGTCGTTTGATTATGGCCATCCCTTGGGTTCGAAGGATCTCCGCGAACAGATTGCCAGCTACCTGCGAACCGCGCGCGCTGTCCGATGTGAAGCGGATCAGATCATGATCGTCAGCGGCTCCCAGCAGGCGCTTCAGATCGCGACCTGCGTCCTGCTCGACGCTCGAAGCAAGGTTTGGATGGAAGAACCAGGATATCGGTTTGCGCGCGCCGTCTTCGCTTCCAGTGGATGCCAAATCGTTCCCGTTCCCGTCGACAGCGAAGGCCTCAACGTCGCCGCAGGCATCAAGCGCTGCCCAAAAGCGCGCCTCGCCATGGTATCTCCATCTCACCAGTATCCTCTCGGAGTCACCATGAGCGCTTCGCGCCGCTTGCAGCTCTTAGAATGGGCCGAGAGTTCAGGTTCGTGGGTGATCGAGGATGACTACGATAGTGAATATCGCTACGAGAGTATGCCGATCGCATCTTTGCAGGGCCTTGACGCCAATTCTCGCGTCATCTATGTAGGCACATTCAGCAAGGTCCTTTTCCCTTCGCTGCGACTCGGATACGTCGTCGTTCCCCCCGATCTCGTGCCGCACTTCATCGCTGTGAGGCTTGCATTGGATATTGCTCCACCAGGCTTCTTTCAGGCCGTCCTCGCGGACTTCATTCGGGAAGGACATTTCTCCCGTCACATCCGCAGAATGCGTATTCTCTACAACGAGCGCCGCCGCGTCCTGATTGACAGCATCCACCAGGAATTCGGACAACGCGCCGATGTCACCGGCGGACAAGCGGGCCTGCATTTGTCGGTGGCGTTGAAAGACATCTTCGATCACCGTGTTGCCGTTCGTGCCGCGGAACAAAAACTCTGGTTGGTGCCGCTCTCCTCCTCTTATCTGGAAACACCGAGCAGGCAAGGATTCATCTTGGGCTTTGGCAGCACTTCCGCCGAAGACATACCAAAAGCTGTACGCAAACTGCGGTCGCTATTAATTTCGAATTAGGCTCGACGTAGCGAACGGCGCGTCTCATTTCTCTTCAATCGCCGTCCCTGTTTTTTCCATCCAACTGCTTCATCCTGATTCCCGATCGGCATTGTCACGCGTCCCAGCGATCTCAACAAAACAAACAGTGGCTATATCAAATCCATTCAAATGGATATTGAACGCGACCACTTTCAGGCGTAAGAGTTAAAACATCCGACAAAGTCCGTCGAAAAACGAACCAACATCACGTCAGGAGAAAGCCATGCAGCTTTTGTCCGTTCTGAGCACCCCCAGGAAAGCATCGACTCGCTTACTGCAACTCTGTGCACTGTTCTTCTGTGTAAGCTTCTTTGGTTGTGCCCTGGCCGCCTTTGGCCAGGAAGCCACCATTGTCGGCACTGTTACTGACCTGACGGGTGCGGTGGTTCCAAGCGCCGTAGTCACGCTCACGAACCTCGAACGAGGCACGTCTCGCACAACTGTTACCAATGGCGACGGTCAATATGTGGTTCCCAGTTTGAGCATCGGTCACTACAACGTCCGCGCTGAATCCAAAGGCTTCAAGTCGGGGGAGGAAAAAGGCATCGTGCTCAACGTCGGCGACCGGACCCGCGTTGACTTCAAACTTGAAGTCGGCAACGTGCAGGAAACGGTCTCGGTCGAAGCGACGGCGGTCGGTGTGCAAACCGACACTGGCGCAGTCAGTACCATCATTACCGGCGAACAGGTCAGCAACCTGGGTACCAACGGACGCAGCCTGTATTCGCTATATGCTCTGACGCCGGGCGCATCCAGTCTTCAGAGTGACAAGGTCATGTTCACTCCAGTGAGCGGCGACAGCACGGTCAGCATTAACGGGCAGCGCGCCGGTCATAACCTCCAGGTGTTGGATGGCGGCGAAAACCTCGATCGTGGCGGCAGCAGCGCGAGCGTCATGCCTTCGGTCGACGCGGTCGCCGAATTCAACAACCAGACTTCGAACTACAGCGCCGAATACGGCCTGTCATCGGCCGCAACGATCACCACCGTCATCAAGTCGGGCACCAAGACATTCCACGCGTCTGCGTGGGAGTTCTTCCGCAATGACGCCCTCGATGCGCGCAACTTCTTCCTGCCGGCTCCGAATCCTGTTCAGGAACTGCGCTTCAATGTTTTCGGCTTCAACGTTGGCGGGCAGGTTCCTCTCTGGAAGGAACACCCGACCTTCTTCTTCTACAACCAGGAATGGCGTCGAGAAGTGGACGGGGGCTCGCTCAACGTAAACGTTCCACCGGGCAGCGCTTATCCGGACGCGAATGGTCCGGGAACTGGCGCTGTACTCCCTACCAGTTATAACGGTGTCGCGATCAACTCGATAGTCCCGGTTGGTATCGCCACTCTAGGTGCGAATTGTCCCGGCGGTGTCCCTCCTGCAGGAATCGTGCCCGGTCAGCCCTTCCCCAACAACACGATCCCCGATTGCATGATCGACCCCAACGCGACGGCGCTGTTGAATGCGGGTGGCAAATACGGTGGGATTTTCCCGCAACCTACCGCCGCTGGCACTGGCGCGAACTTCCTCGGCGGCAACAATTCTCCGACAACGCTGACGGAAGAAATTGCCCGTGTCGACCACACGTTCTCGTCAAAGCTCTCCGTGTTCGGACACTATGTTCAGGAGCAGGTTTCGCAAACCTATGGCACCACGCAGTGGAGCGGCGACAACGTTCCCTCCGTCGCCGACGTGTTTGGCAACCCCTCCTATAGCGCGGTGGTTCACGCAACTTACGTGATTAGCCCGACTCTGCTCAACGAGTCGGCCTTTAACTACAACGGCAACCGCATCCATATCATCCCTGACGGCTTGATTTCGGCTCCATCGGATTTCACTTTCAACCGTCTGTTCACCGGGCCGAACCTGGACAACCGAATCCCCTCGATTCAGTTAGCCGGCGTCACCGGATCTCAGTACACCTCCAATTGGACGCCGTGGAACAACAAGGCGGACGACTACCAACTGCGCGACGATGTCTCCTGGACCAAGGGCGCTCACCAATTGAAGTTTGGCTTCAGTTGGGCTCTTTATAAAAAGAGCCAGGACGCTTTCGCCAACACCCAGGGTAATTTCGTATTCAATGGCTTGTACAGCGGTTACGACTTTGCCGACTATCTTCTCGGATATTCGCAGAACTATACTGAGGATGCGGTCAAGATCACCGGACAATGGAACAACATTTCCTTGGCGGCATATGCTCAGGACAACTGGCGCGTGAACCCGCGCCTGACCTTAAATCTTGGTCTGCGCTGGGACGGAATTCCTCATACGTATGAGGCCAACCAGCAGTCTTCGAACTTCTACCCCAGTCTGTATAACCAAGCCGATGCAGCCACATTCGAGCTTAATCCCGTCACCCACATCTATACGGGCAACATCTGCGGTCCAAATTCGGGCACCACTTTGTGCCCGGGTGGAGCATCCCCGGGGTTGAGCCAAAGTGCGAATCCGATCCTGGCGGGAGTCAGTTTCTACACCAACGGTATTGGCATCGGAGGTAAGAATGGGATTCCAAAAGGTCTGGTCAACGACTCATGGGCCAACTTTGGTCCGCGGCTCGGTTTCTCGTACGACCTCACGGGTAAGGGCAAGACGGTTCTGCGTGGTGGTTTTGGCGTGATGTACGAACGCATTCAGGGCAACGACATGTACAACGGCGCCGTGAATGTGCCGGGCGATCTGAAACCGACGCTGAACAACGTCTCTCTCTCGAACCCCGGGCTCAATATCAACACCGGCAATGTGATCTCCTCTGCGCAATTGCCGGTTCTTCCCGCTAATATCACTGGCATCGCTCAGAATTACAAACCTCCTGTCAGTTACCAGTACAGCTTAGGCATCCAGCAATCGCTGGGAGCGCGGGCGGTCTTTGGGTTGTCTTATGTCGGAAGCCAGAACCGGCATGAGAATTTCTATCAGGAAGTAAATCTTCCTCCACTCGCCGATGTGCCAGCGTTGGTTGCGGCTGGCGGGGCAGGAATTAATCAGTTGATGCAATACGCCGGCTTTGCCGGGATCCGGTTGGCAGAGAACGAAGCCAACGGCAACTACAATTCTCTCCAGGTCGATGTGCACGGAAACGTGAGACGTGACCTTCAACTCCAGGTTGGCTACACCTATGCGCACGCTGTGGATGAAGTCGGTGCCGCGGTCAATAGCGGCGGCGACCTCTCCAACACCACGAATCCCTATGTTGGGGCAGCCTATGATCGCGGTCCGTCGAATTACGACCGCACCCACGTTGCCTTCGTTAACTTCGTCTACCAACTCCCCTTCTTCAAAGACGCCGACAACCACTTCATGAAAGCGACCCTTGGTGGATGGGAGTTTTCGGGAATCATCACGGCCGAATCGGGCGCTCCTCTCAATCTCGGAGTAAGCGGAAACAACGCAGCCAGCGTAATTCCGAACGCTGGCACCAGCTCGGCCATCAACAACGGGAACCGGCCCAACGTCGTCGGCTCCATCTCTTACCCCCATAGCGTCACCGCGTGGTTCAATCCCGCGTCGTTCGCGGCGCCCGCATGCCAGACTGGCCCGGATTGTTGGGGCAATCTCGGGTACGACGGGTTACGTGGACCGGGCCGCGACAACTGGAACCTGTCGCTCTTGAAAAACTTTACCTTCACTGAGCGCTTTAAACTCCAATTCCGAGCGGAGAGCTTCAACATTTGGAACCACACCCAGTTCAAGGGTGACGGCAATAACGGCGGAATCAGCACAGACTTCGGTGCTGGAAACTTCGGGGCTGTAACTGGCGCGTTCGACCCCAGAGTGTTCCAGTTGGCCTTGAAGGCGTTCTTCTAGGCCGCCGTGCAATCCCGGCCCGCTTGCACGCTCAGCGCGGCTCCACTGAGTATGCAGGCGGGTTGGCTTTGCGCACACAGGGCTGTGATTGGAAGCGCGAGTGCGAAGCGAATCTGCGCCTAAGTCCAAAATGATTGTTGCTACTGTTTCGTATCGGCAGGGGTTTTCGCATCTGCCGGTTTCGATTCAGGTTTCGCTTCTTCGTTCAGGATGCGTAGCTTTTGTTCGGAGCCGTTCGACAACGGTATGTGAGCCGTGCCCTTCTCGACTCGGAAGTGAATCACATCGCCGATTTGCAGAGGTTTGTCCCCACCGCATTCTTTTCCCGTGGACCCAAACATGGGCGTCTTGCCACAATCCAGCTCATAGATCTTGGTGTCCGTTTCGATCTTGTAGGTGTGGCTGTATACCGAATAGCTGCCGCCGCCCATTCCGTTGCCCGTCTGGGGATGGTTTTTCGTGTGCTCACTCTGACCGATGCCAATAACCTTCCCCGATTCTGGATAGGTCCTGGGCTCTTTTTCGCCCATAGCCACGGTCAAAACCGCGAGAGCAAAAACGAACAGAGGAAGCAGAGAGAGCGATGGCTTGCCTTTCTTGCCATGCGGCATGGGAAACCCCTCCTAGGGGGGCATGTCCTTGGACTATCAAGAGAATTTGTCACCAAGACAGGGCGACCGAAACGTCAAACGACTGGACATCGTACATCAGTGAACAACGATCCACAACGCAAGGAATTGGATGCGCAGGTGAGAATCGAACTGGAGCCGTTGACTGACAGCTGATAGCTGACGGCTGACAGCCGGATACTTGGAGGCGCGGGTGAGAATCGAACTCACGATAGAGGTTTTGCAGACCTCGGCCTTACCACTTGGCTACCGCGCCCAACCCTTGACAAAAACGAAACCCTAAAACGAAAAGCCCTTGCGAGCGCAGGGCTTCCAAAAAACTGGAGCGGGAGACGGGATTTGAACCCGCGACTTCGACCTTGGCAAGGTCGCACTCTACCACTGAGTTACTCCCGCTTGACCCTACCAGTATAAACGACCCCCTCCCGGCGCGGCAAACTTGGCTTTTATCCACGGTCACGGCACCGCCCGCCAGACGCAGCGCTAGTATTGCTTCCCCGTCGGCGCTGGATTGGCCGCCGTGATCTGGTTGCGAACATCCCACAGATCTTTATAGAGCAAGCTTTCCATTCGTTGCTGCAGGATCTCGACCGGCGTCCCCATCGTCCCGATGACGCGCCCTCCAATCACCCGTTCTGCAAGTTTCAAGTGGTGAAAGCGGAAAAGCTGCATGCGCTCGTCAAAGTCGAGCAGCCGTTCCGCCAGATCGTGCAGCCCGAAGAATTCCTCATGACGCCGGTAAAGCTCCCCGGCATCGATACCCGCCGCCGTCAGCCGTTCTTGAAACGCTTTGCCCAGGCGCGGACCGATATGCAGCAGCGAAAGGAATCCCGGAGAATCCAGTCCGCTGCCGTGCCCAAGTCCTGCGCGAATCAGGTGATAGTCATACGGACTGATGGTTTCGAGAATGTGCAGCAATCCGATCGTCGGTTCGATCAGCGAAATCGCGCGCCTGATCAGCCGCGTCGCGTTGCCGAGATCTCCGAGCTCGATCGCCTCCAGAGCGCGGCCCAGCTCGAATGCTCCGCCTTTCATCAGCAATTCCGAGCTCTGGTGGACTACCAGAAACGTCATTTCATCTTTGTGCAGCAGCTCTTCCGGCGATTTTTGCAGAGCGAGCAACTCGTCGGTATGCAGATAGCGCTCGTAGTCGGTCGCGCCTTTGCCCGCAAGAATCGGTTTCGTGAATTCGTCGCGATGTGCCATGAGGAACCTGCGAATCAGAAATGCGCATTAAGACTGCCGGTTACGACTGCAAACTTTCCGCCGAAGGATGTACGACCGGCGACCACTGCGGATCCTCATCGGGCGCAACAATCTGTCCGTCGCGCATGTGGATGATGCGATCGCCATAAGCCGCCGCTTCCGGATTATGCGTGATCATCATCACCGTTTGCCCCAGTTCTTTATTCGACTGCCGCAGCATGTCGAGGACAATGCTCGAACTCTTCGAATCCAAATTGCCGGTGGGTTCGTCGGCCAGCACAATCGCCGGACGATTGATCAAAGCGCGCGCCAACGCGACCCTCTGCTGCTCGCCGCCAGAAAGTTCGTTGGGCCGGTGATCCAGTCGCTGCGCGATGCCGAGCATGCCGGTGATCTTTTCGAGAAACTGCGGATCCGGCTTGCCCAGGCCCGCGATGTCAACCGCGATCTCGATATTCGACCGCGCGCTCAGCGTCGGCAAAAGATTGAATTTCTGAAATACGAATCCGATTTTGCTTTTGCGCAGCCGTGTCCGCTCACCATCGGAAAGCGTTGCGAAATCCACGCCGTCGATCACGACGCTGCCCGAGTCAGCCCGCGTCAATCCGCCGAGCATATAAAAAAGCGTGGACTTACCGCTGCCCGAAGGACCCACGATGGTGACGAACTCACCTTTTTCGACGCTGAAAGAAATACCGCGCAGCGCCGGTACATCCACCTTGCCAACGCGGTAGGTTTTTCGGAGTTCTCTCGCTTCAATGAAGGCCGACATCCAGTAAAAACGATATCACAGAGAGACGGGCGCTTGAGATCATTGCTCTTGAATCATTCAATGTCTCAAGGACTCACCGTCTCAATGCTCTTCAGGCCACATTCGCGTGCGTCGCGTCTGCTCGGCGCGCCGCAACTTCCGCCGAGCGCTTCGGTCCGCGCTTGCGCACCAGCAGCACGCGTACGCGCTCCAGCAGTTCCGCGGGTTCGTACATTCCCTTCGGCAGGAAAACGTCGGCCTGCGTTTCGCGCTCGTAGATTTTGACGCGTCCCGAGATCAGCATCGTCGGAGTCTGCGGGAGAGAGAGTCTTCACTTCCTCAATCAGCCGCGAACCGTCCACACCGGGCATGATCAAGTCGGTGAGCACGAGGTCGACACCGCCGCGGCGGAAAGCTTCCAGCGCCGAGGCGCCGTTATTGCACGCGAGCACGCGATAGCCGCGTGTTTCCAGCATCACCTTGCGGATCGAAAGCGCCTGTTCATTATCGTCTACGCAAAGAATTGTTTTCTTGGGCTTCATTGGGCCAACCGGGAGTAAGTCACAAATAAGTTTTGAATTCGATACCTGATTTCTTTTTTTTGAGAATCGGAGCGAGGTGAATGCTAACGAGAATCATCGTCGCGGTAAAGTAGCGCGCTCGCCAATGGCACTCTCGTGCTTGGGAAATTCGTGCCATCCAGCGGAGAGCCGCAACTGGGGCAGCTTTTCGTTCCGCTAGATGGCGATCGCAACTTCGCCGCGGAGAACTTCTACACAATTTCCACCGACACGCACATTGACAATATAGTTACCGGGAAAGTTATCACGCGCTTTTTCTGCTTTCGTCGCGCGCACAAAAATGCTGCTCGGCCGGTGCATTTCGGTGCCCTGCTCGATCAAAACCTGTTCGTCGCTCGCCGCCACGCCGTGCGCGACCATCCACGCCGCACAGCAACCGGCGGCCGATCCCGTCGCCGGATCGTCTCCGTTATAAAAAATCATGCGCGCATGCAGGCGTGCCTTCGGACCGATCGTCTCGCGGCTGACGAAATAGAAAAATTTGCCTCCATTGCGCGCCAGATACTCGCCGGCGCGCTCGAGATCGAGACGCAACTTCGCGATCGCCTTCAGCGACCGCAGCGGCACCATCGTGAACGGCATTCCCGTTGAAACCGTTTGAATCGGCACCGAGGGATCGAAGTCCGACACGCTCAGGTTGGTCAGCCGCGCGATATCCTCCACGTTGTGGACCGCCCCAAACTCCGGATTCCGCTGCGTCATCTCGCCAAACACCGCCTCTCCGCGTTTTTCCGTGAAGCGCACGGGCACCGTGCCGACATTCAGTTCGAGTTTGACTTCCTCCGCGCCACCCTGACCGCGCAGCACGAACGCCGTACCCAGCGTCGGATGTCCGGCAAACGGCAACTCTTCCTGAACGGTAAAGATGCGTACGCGAATCCCGCGCGCCTTCTCGGCCCGCGCATCGCCCGGAAGAATGAATGTGGTTTCGGAAAGATTCATCTCGCGCGCCAGATCCTGCATGTTCTTGGTGCTGAGACCGCGTCCATCGAGAAACACCGCAAGCGAGTTTCCGGTGAGGGCTCGATCGGTAAAGACGTCGACCTGCACCATGGAAAACTTTTTGATTTTCGGCTTGTTTCCCAGCTTTTTCGGACTTGGCTTTTTGGTTGTTAATGAGGCGCCCATGCTTGGTATTTTATCTCGCGCGATCTCTCTTCCGCGCGGGCAGGTTCGAATGCATGACCTTCGACGACATGATCCCCGCGGATGCGATACCATTAACCGCTGCCGTGATTCGTCGCGCCAGCGGTTGACGCGTCTCGCTCCATTGGCTATTCTATACCCTACTGGTATTGTAGGGTATACGGAGACGCAATTTTCGCATCGCAATTTTTCGTATCACAATTCCTAGGCAAACAGTGAGGACGTAATGTCGCTACGCATCAATTCCGAAGCTCCGAATTTCACCGCCGAAACCACCCAGGGCACCATCAATTTTCACGAGTGGATTGGCGACGGCTGGGCCATCCTGTTTTCGCATCCCAAGGATTTCACTCCCGTCTGCACCACCGAACTCGGCTACATGGCCGGACTGCAACCGGAGTTTGCCAAGCGCAACACAAAGATCATCGGCCTGAGCGTCGATCCCGTAACCAGTCACGGCAAGTGGGCCGCCGATATCGAAGAGACGCAGGGTCACAAGGTGACCTATCCCATGATCGGCGATCCCGAACTCAAAGTGGCCAAGCTCTATGACATGCTTCCCGAAGCCTCCGGATCAACCAGCGATGGCCGCACCGCCGCCGACAATGCCACCGTGCGCACCGTGTTCGTCGTCGGTCCCGACAAAAAAATAAAGCTCATGCTCATCTACCCCATGAGCAGCGGACGCAATTTCGACGAAGTCCTCCGCGTACTCGATTCCCTGCAACTCACCGCCAAACACAGCGTAGCGACTCCCGTGAACTGGAAGCCCGGCGACGACGTGATCATTCCCACCTCTGTTTCCGACGACCAGGCCAAGCAGAAATATCCAGCAGGCTTCAAAACGCTGAAACCCTACCTGCGGACAGTGGCGCAGCCGAAGTAGGCAGCCCTAGTGGATTGTTGCGGTCCCGAGCGCTGCGCGCCGATGATCGCGCCAGTGATTAGTGATTAAAGATAAACGACGCCCTGTGGGCTCGGCTCGCGACGTTTACTGTTTGGTACCCCCACCCCCCCTCCCCCCTGTCTAGTGAAATCATGGAGTTAGGGGGAATTTTTTGGTGTGGTCTTTGAATCTAAAGGACTTATATTAAAGTATTCCAGAATAAGGACTTAGCGGGTTAAGTCCCCGGCTCCGTTCCAATTCGGGAAATAACGCTACTTTTCGAGCCGATTTCATATTGTCAAAGAGAGCGCCGAACGCTTTCGGGCGGGACCGAAGAGGCGTCCGCCGAGCTGGGGACACTTCTTCCCCAGCCAATCCGGGTTCTATTTTCGCGTGTGACGCGATGGTTGTCTGTGATGGCGGTACGATGAGTTTGTGACGAATTTGAGGGTCAAAACGCCGACTGAACCGACCCCAGCCAACATCATGTAGCAGCTATGTTCCGGGATAAAGTGGGATGCCTTTTTCTGGCATAACACTAGCAGACTATTCCCTTGACAGACTATTCCTTGTACGGAATACTCATAATATGGCATGGGAGGTCGAATTTACCGACGAGTTTGAGGCTTGGTGGGGTGACCTCTCACAGGATCAGCAGGAGGAGATTGATGCGAAGGTTGAGCTCCTTCAAGAACATGGCCCCATATTGCCGCGTCCACATGCGGATCGGATCGAGAGTTCCCGCCACTCAAACATGAAAGAGTTGCGCGGGAAGGTAGACGAGAGATTGCTACGAGTGTTGTTCGCTTTCGATCCACGCAGCACCGCCCTGCTTTTGATTGGTGGGGACAAGACCGATGATCCGACATGGTATGACAGGTTTGTCCCAATTGCAGACAACCTGTTCGACGACCATCTCAAGGAACTTGAGCAGGAACGCAAAAAGAAGCTTGGGCGGAATCGGAAAGCTAAGGCGGAGCAGGAACGGAAAAAGAAACTTGAACAAAAGCGGAAAAAGAAAAAATAAATGGAGAACGAATGGTGAAACTGGGAAAGGGCGATAAATATATGGCAAAAAATTTCAACACCCTCCGAGAAAAAATGTCTCCACAGTCCCGCGAGCGTTCCCGCGCTTTAGCAGCAAAATATCGTGCTGAGATGCCTCTTTCTGAGCTTCGAGAAGCATTGGAGATGACTCAGGAACGCCTCGCCAAACAACTCAAAGTCAACCAAGCGGCAGTGTCAAAGCTGGAGCATCGCACGGATATGTACGTAAGCACACTTCAAGACGTTATTAGAGCGATGGGTGGAGAACTCAAAATCACCGCACACTTTTCTGATAGGTCGGTAGAGATCAACCAATTTGAAAGGAAAGCTGTCGCTGTGGGAGCAAAAGCGTAATAAAACAAAATCAGGACGATAGTCGTTAAAATCCGCCGCTGGAAATCTAACTGTCAAAGAAGTCGCAGCGATGTTCATGCTGAGTGTTTCGCAGGTCCACGAGTTGACCCACCCGCGCAGCAGGAACGGCGACCCTTCCGCAACAGCCTGCAACGGAACTTGCAATGACCTTTTGAGATTATTGTTAAGCTATTTGCTATCAATTTGGAAGCGCATGCGGTCCGGTGATCGTCCCGGTCTTCAAAACCGGCGGGCGGCATCTACGATGTCGCCGGTGTGTTCGACTCACACACGCTTCCGCCAAAACAATTCCACGGGTTTGCTTGCGCGCGGACAGAAAAAATGGCGCGGGTGTCCAGGAATCGGACCTGCGCCAACTCGGGGGAGAATCTGTCTTCTTTCCTCCTACGCCTCGAACGTAGCGACACAATACGTTGCCGTCATTTTGCTACTTCCGAGGGCGCTCTTCTGGTTTGGGCGCTTCTTTTGCAGGATGCGGGGCTGGCTGCGCATGAGCAGCAGCTTGAGCGCGGGGAGCAGTCTGTTGGTGAGGCTCCGACTGCGCGTGAGCAGCAGTCGGCCTGGACTCACTGGGTGGACGGGTTTCCCGGGGCTTCGCTGCCTTGTTCTCTGCCGCCCTGTTCTCGTTCGCGCGAGTCGCCGCTGCTTTATTCTCAGCCGCCCTGTTCTCGTTCGTGCGGGTTGCAGCTGCCTTGTTCTCAGCCGCCCTGTTCTCATTCTCGCGAGTTGCCGCCGCTTTATTCTCAGCCGCCTTGTTCTCGTTCGACCGGGTTGCAGCTGCCTTGTTCTCAGCCGCCCTGTTCTCGTTGTCGCGAGTTGCCGCCGCTTTATTCTCAGCCGCCTTGTTCTCGTTCGAGCGGGTCGCAGCCCCGTTCGCGCGAGTTGCCGTTGTCTTAGTCTCGACAGTCTTGCTCTCGACAGGCTTACTCGCGGTGGCCTTGTAAGGTGCTCCGGCCTGTCTGGCTGCTATAACGCCATGACCGCTGAACTCTCCGGGCTTGGCAGTCGCGGCGATGGCGGGTCGGCCGTGATTTACCGATGCCAATAGTTCGTGGTTCTTGCCAGCGGACTGTTGATGCTCCGATTGCGCCGCTGTTGCCGGAGTGTGTCGCTCATGGGACGCAGTCTCTTCCGCCGCAGTCGGACGGGTGCGCGTTCCGCCGGTGCCACCGTTATAGCTGACGTGGTTGTAGGTGGTGTTGTTGATTACGGTCTTGTTGTAAACGTTGTGAATGTTCCTGACGTTCACGTTATTCACGGACCGGTTGTAGTAGAAGCCGCCGTTTCTCCAATACCCGCCTTGATAGCCGAGCCCGCCATAGCCGAAGCCATAATTGACGCCGCCATAAAAGCCGACATTTGTGCCCCAATAGCCTTGATTCCAGGCGTAGGCGTTGTCGCCCCAACCCCAGTATCCAGGCGTCCAGAGCAAGCCAACCTCGGGAGCCATGACCCATGTACCCGGCACCCAGAAGTAGCCTTCTTCGCCGTAAGACCAGTAGCCGGGCGTCCACAGATAGCCGTCCGCAGGGGCCATCGGTTGGGTATAAACGGGCAGCGCCGGCGGAGCGATCGTGATCGCCACGCCAAACTGCGCGAACGAGGCAGCTGGTATCGCTAATATCAGAAGTGTGAGCAACAGCAAACGAATCTTACGCATTGTGAATCACCTTGCCCGATCATCCTTCGATTGCCCGGTTGAACCTTGCTGCTGCGGGCTGCGTGGAGTAAGAGGCGACGCCTCGGCGTCATTGATAACGACAACGATTGCATGGATACACTGGCTTTTCTGAGCACTACGGCTCACTTTGGGAAAGTTGCGATTAACGCTGCCAGCTTTCGAGATGACGTTACTGCGCCGGCCGGACGCTTCGAAGCGCCTGGACCCGCACTATCCCGAGATTAAACCCCGCGTCCACTCACCAGGTTAATGACAAGAACGACCAACCCCACAACCAAAAGCAAGTGAATCAGGGCTCCTCCGATATGAAGACTGAAACCCAGAAGCCACAAGATCAAAAGAACAGCAACAATTGTCCACAACATGAGAATCTCCTTTTTAGCTAGGCGCTAGATAAGTGCCCGATAAGTGCTAGACACGCGCGCGTTGCGAACTGCGTCCCTACTCGAACCACAGCCGGCGCTGCATGACACACAGCGCCGGCCGTCGCTCGACCATTCCTACTTGTGGTTATTGTCTTTAGCTTTGTCCGCATTTTCGGCGGCTACTGCTTGTACTTTCGCTCCGTGAACTTCCGCAAGGAACGGACGAGCTGCGGCCGGAACCGCTACTTTGCCCAGCAGCAATGCCCGAGTCGTAACGTTGTGCCCGTACATCGCATGCCGGGAATCGGAGTCCTGACGGATCGATGCGCCTTCGAGCGTGAGACCGGCGAACGCCCCTTTGGCGCGGGAGTACGTCAGGATCTCGGTATCCATCTTCCAATCCGTTCCGGCTTCCGCATGCCGTCCCACTGGACCTGCTGCTGCCGAAGCGTCGCCTCCAACCTGGAAATTGCTGGAGAGCAGCCGCTGCATCCCTTTGTCATTCTGAATAATCATGACGACGTCAACAGCTTCCACACCGATCTGTAGTCCCCAGCTTCCACCAGAAATCGTGATGAACGCTGGCGCACTCCAGCCATCGGCCGTGCGGCAAGTGGCTACACCTTTGCCACCTTTAGCGCCGAAAACAAATCCACCTTTGACCATGTGCGGTATGACAGCAACGCACTTTGCATGCTCCAACACTTCTTCCGGGATTCCCTTGTCAGGCGCGGCCATAATTTCGTGCATCACAGCGGTGGCATTCTCCAGCCGCTCGGTGGCATCTTCGCGCGCTGATCCGGCCCAGCACAGCGTTCCGATACCCAAGATCGCAAATATGAACATAACTTTTTTCATTTGAATAGCCTCATTTCTGTAGCCTCTGTGCCGCCCCTCCAGCAATCGTGCAGTGTCTGGCACACGAATGCGGTTAGAAATTCAGCGGAACAAGGTCAGGTCAACCTTAACAAGTCAGGATTAGAGCGGTCTGAGCAAAAATGCTCACTGCGGTCACGGGGATGCAGACACATCCATCGTGGTGGGAGATTTTTCTCAGGGCTCGATCAACGCTACTGCGGCGGGATTTTCCCGCCCAATTTCCTGGACGGCGTTCGAACTTGGAGAGCGGATCGCGGTGAGCCGTTCGCCCACTTTATACCAGCCGACGGTTTATCTTGAGTCGCCTCGTAGCTCGCATCCTGGCGCGCCTCAGGTCGGACTCCGAGTCTAGTGGCCGTCTGCGCATCAAGCTGACCGGTGACCGGCAAATTCTCAGCCTTCTGATATGCGCGAACACTGGCTCGAGTCCTCAGGCCGAACACACCATCGACTTTGCCTCGATAGTGGCCTTCATCCTGGAGAGTCTGCTGCACCTCTCTGACATCATTCCCTTTTGCTGCGCCCGAGGCTTCGCCACTGAAATTAGCACCCGCATCAAGCGAAGACGCTTGCGAAGAGGGGCGCGGTCCCGAGATCCACGGCGACAGCAGTACGAAGACAATTCCTGAACACACGACTTTGCCTACGACGAGCATTTTTTCTCCATCTCTTTCTCCTCGATTTTGTTGTGTAGACGATTAGAACCCTGGTCCTGCGGTATTCCTGTGACGAAAAATTCAGAGAGGACAAGTCAGAGCGTCTGGTTTGGCTGGAGACCTGCCCTCTCGGGGAAGTAACCAACAGATTCGCTCATTTCCTCTGCGAATACTGTGCTGAATGGCTCATAAGATTCGGATTTATTCACCACTCAGAGATGTTGGAAGACACAGGTTTGAAGGCACAGGTCGGAAGAGAAAAAGAGTGTGGCGTTCGCTTATTAGCAGGCTGAGAACGTCACGGGCAAGGTTGGACTCGATCACTCGCCCGCTTGTGCGCGCCGGGTCGGCTACTCGGACGCCGCGCTATTCTTGGGCGGGTCGACGCGCCAAACGTAGAGGAATTGTTCGTCGCTCGATGTTTCCACGGGGATGTTCTTCTCGCGCGTTACGCGGTTCAATGCTGAACGGAGATTCTGCATCTTCTCGCCGTTCAGGCTACTCAGCGGAATCTTGACCGCTTGCTGGGCTTTCAACCTGGAAATATCGGCCAGAATGTCCGCCACAGCTTTCCGATGTTTTCCCTTGCGACCCTGCGGAACTTCGGACCGATTCACCGCCGCATAGTGGCTGTCATTTCCGTTACGTCCCATGGAGGGCTCCCTCATGCGTAACGTACCCGCAGGCCTGAAATCGTACTGCAAAGAATCCTATCCTACAACTAAAAATCTATGCGAGACCTTACAATCGCAGCAGACACCCCCCCCCGCGTACGCTAACCCTAATATTGTCAGTAAGATGCTGCACCTGCGTTGTACTAAGACCTGCTAAGAGTTTCCCCGTACGAACGGAATCGCGCTACCGTGGTCCTCACCCGTAGGCGCCCGAAACACTCCGAGAGAGAGTGTGCACAGTACTTCGCAAATCGCCTTGGGACTTCTAGAGAACAGAGATCACAAAACATGGCCCGGATTGCAGTGGGTAAGAAGCAGCGGGAATTCGATCCCAACATTTTTCTCGCGACGATCGGCGAAGGCAGAAAGATTGTACCGGTTCAGAAAAAGCAGCGCATATACACGCAAGGGGACCGCGCGGATGCTGTCTTCTATATCCAGAAAGGCAAAGTAAGGCTCACGGTCGTATCCAAGGCCGGCAAGGAAGCGACGATCGGCATCGTGAGCGAGAGAAACTTTTTCGGCGAGGGAGCACTGGCAGGGCAGCTATTGCGCATGGGATCGGCAGCGGCCATGACAGACTGCGAACTTCTGCGGGTGGAGAAAAAAGTGATGATGGGTGCTCTTCACCGAGAACACACATTCTCAGACATGTTTGTAGCGTACTTGCTGGCGCGGAATATCCGCTACGAAGAGGATCTCGTCGACCAACTCTTCAACTCCAGCGAAAAGAGACTCGCCCGGATTCTGCTGTTGCTAGCTCATTTCGGCAAGGAGACGATTCCTGACGCCGTTATCCCCCAGGTTAGTCAGGAAACTCTGGCCGAGATGATCGGCACGACGCGCTCGCGGGTCAGTTTCTTCATGAACCGGTTCAGGAAACTAGGTTTTATTCAATACAACGGCGGCCTGAAGGTGCATAGCTCTCTCCTTAATGTCGTGCTGCACGACTAATCTGCTCGGTGCTAAGCATTGAAAGTGTCGGCTGTCGGAGGTGAGCCGTGCCCTCGGATTATCCGGAACGCTCAAGTAGTGGAATCGTTCTTTGTATCGACGACAACCAGGATGTGCTCGAATGCGAGAGGGCATGCCTCGAACCCTTTGGGTACACCGTCCTCACAGCTCCTAGCAGCGGCAAGGGATTGGAACTGGCTTCCATGCATTCGGTTGACGTTGTAATTCTTGACCACTTCATGCCCGCGGTGAACGGGCAAGAGGTCGCTGTGGAACTGAGGCGACTGAGGCCTCAAGCGCCAATCATCGCCGTTAGTAAAGGATGGGATATTCCGGAATCGGCGTTGCATCTGGTCGATGCTGTCGTGGCCAAAGATCATTTGGCCCGCCAATTGTTGCCCGCGGTAACGCACTTGCACCCAAGAGGGCGGATCCATCCACCCGCATACGACGAATAACGGAGCAAAGAAAATAGCCGGCCAACCGTGATCATCGTGGTGCATCAGGTACTGTGAGCGAAAAAACGCCGACCTCGCCCCGTGGAAAGGCCGGCTTGAAACATGTCACTCTCTGACGCGATCTTGAGGTCAGATGGAAGGTGTTCCGCCGCTGACCCCTGACCGTTCCTCTTTGCTCTCACAGACTAGAGACACAATAACCGTTGATCCTGTTGGTGACTGTGCCTTTTTGTACATGTCTCAGAAAAACATTTCGGCGGACTCACCTTCTCGCGACGAAAGGCTCACACGGTCAGAGGACACGGTCCGTGGTCGCACTGGCATGCAATCTCGACTTCGTTGGATCCCGCTTCTTTACACGCCTGGCCGCAGAATTTCTCGCCAGTTTGCGGCAAGCACCGGCATGGAAGATGTGCACACTTAGTCTGCTCAGTTGTTGTCATAGTGTTTCTCCTTTTCAGAAATCGATCGTTAAAATAAATGACGTAATTGCCCGATCATGCCCGCCTCTGAAATCGATCGGCTTGCCACACCTGGGTGAGTCGCCAGTATCAAACCTACGGCCTCGCAATACTGATCAGAATTGATCGTCTTGCAAGTTCGGTGTGCTGCACCGCGGCGCACATTCCTGGCAAAGTGAGCGATTGTGAACAGCACTGTCCAACGAAATCAGTGAGTCTTAGTCTCAACCCGCGCACTGAACTTGTAAGGAGATGCAATGTCCTTTGGAATTTATGCGATTGGATTCGCAATCATGATCGGCGGACTGATCTATGGGGCGCACTTGGTGCACGTACCCGCGCACTGGATTGCCGTTGGCGCGATCGTACTGTTGGGTATTGGAACTCTCTCCGGTGTCAAGGCGACCCGCCAGAAAGATCCGTCGTAATACCTGTCGATTTCGTGAGGACGCTCGTGATAACCGCGACCGGCGTCGGAACTCCTCGCATGATATGATCCCCGTGAGGTGGTTAATACCTTCTCCTCTTTCAGGTTCCCTGAACTAAGTCAGCCCATCTGAAGTTCTCTCTCCTTAGGCTCTCACGAAAGGTGCGCAGCTCCATGCCCTTGAATGCGATCCTGCAAGAAGCGCAACATCTCCACACCATAAGTGATCGTCTCGACTCGATCGCTGAAGATCATCCTCCTGTCTCCAAGGCGCTCATCACGATCTCGGGCAGCGTGCGTAACACGGCGACGCTGCTGGAAGTGCTGGTCGCGACCAAGTTAGCACCGCGTCCCGCATCAAATTGACTGCTCTCGTTAGCTAGCCTTGCGCTCTGTCTGCGCTCCGTCTGGTCGTCGTTTTTTGCGGGGTCGAATTTCAAGGCCTGGTCCATTCCAGAAAGATGTTGACGCTTCCCCACAAGCTTTCCCTCCCCTAATCATCATCAAATTGCGTTGGAGTTCGTCCGGCTGTTGCGTGAGCAATAGTGAGCAGAAGGAATATGCAATCTAAGCTAGCCTTCACTTATAAAAAGAACAGGTATCCGCGATGGCAGCTGGTTCGTGAGGCGCTTCTCGGAACCAGTACCAATCGATTGGAGATACATGGCACAAACCAGGATCCTAGTGGTGGAGGATAACGAAGCGGTTCGACTAATGCTGCACGAAGGGTTGCAGCGGGACGAGTTTGAAGTGGTCGTCGCTTCGAATGTACGCGATGCGCTCAAGCTTATTGCAACGGAAACTTTTGATGTCCTGCTCTCAGACTTGCACATGCCTCTGGCAGGAGACGGATTCACGCTGGTCAGCGCCATGCGGCATACCCATCCGGCTGCGTTGACCATTGTTGTCAGCGGGTATCCGGCATTGGACGAGGCGATGTCAGCGATTCTGCACCAAGCCGATGAGATTGTTGCTAAACCGGTTCGAATCGGCGAACTCCGAGAACTGATTCGCGATCGACTCAAGGGTCCGCGCGCTAAAATGCGTGTGGTACCGGAATCTGTTGCGTCCATATTGGAGCGTGAGGTCGAAACGACAATTCAGAATTGGCTGGATATTGTGGACCAGGACGCGGAGCTGACGTGTATTCCTCTGAGCCGAAATGAACGCACCGGACACCTTCCTCAGTTGCTTCTAGACCTTGTTAATCGCTTGCGCCTGGACTCTAGATTGGAAACTCCACTTTCCCAAGCCGCTCGCCACCACGGAGCGATGCGTCGCCAGCAGGGCTACAGCGCAACCATGGTTGTGGAAGAATCTCGAATCTTGCAGGTGAGCATCTTTAGCACTTTGCAGAGAAATTTGCGCGGCGTGGACTTTAGCAAACTGTTGCTCGACGTTGTCACCATCGCGGACGAAGTCGATTCACAATTGAAGCAAGCTATGTACTGGTACAACACGCCTCTGATTCCGCAATCCCAGCCGATTGGATTGGCGGGTTAGAACCACAGCACGAGACAAAACCACGGCAAGTCGCTCCGTCCGCTGCCGCAGGTCTACGCTGAATGGCCCTTGGAATGAGACGACCCCCTCGGGCTCTTGTCGCTCAGCGGGTGGCCCGTCGGCGAAACCGGGCCGTTGCAGTTGGCAGCCAATTTCTGCTTCGCAGAAGCGATGCGGCTCTCGATTGCGTTACGAATACCCCCATCCGTGCAACCTTCGAGGGCTCGTTCCAACCATTCGAGTTCGGCTTTGATCGAGGCGTGCGCTATCTGGTAGGTGTTCACAGTCCTGTCCATAGTTCGCTCCTTCCTCGGAAGAGGCCCACCATTTTACCTTCGAATGTGCGGTACCGTACACAGAATTTTGATTCGGAGGGAGCGGGAAATCGGTTCCCAGTCGCCACACCGCAGCCGGCCACGCCCGGTCGCGGTACAATTTGGCGCGCCAACTTTTCCGGAGACCCAAATAAATGAGACTTACCAGGTGGATCGTTGCCGGCTCATTCTTCCTGTGCTGCTGTTTTTGCACCACCGTTTTCGCCCAGCAAACACTGTCGAACGCTCCAGCGGATCCTTATAAACCCGCACTCGACCGCCTGCAGTCGTTGACCACGATTCCACTGCCGGAATGGCGGTTTCATACCGATGTGCCGCATCCGGAGGACCCCAATCTGGCCGATGCGGATTGGCAGATCGTGAAAGCCGGCAACGACTGGGAAACGGGGTCGCGCGTCCTGCGGCGGTGGATTGAAATTCCAGACAAGATCAACGGCTATTCGACCGAAGGCGCGCGCGTGAATTTGAATCTGGTGATACGCGGAAGTGATGCGCTGATTCTTACGATCTTCTCCAACGGAAACATCGTCTATCGCGGCGATGAGGACATGCAGCAGCCGATTCGGCTCACCCAGAGCGCGCAGCCGGGTCAGAAATTTCTGGTCGCAGTCCGCATCGATTGCGCCACCTCTAAAACAAGCATCGCCGAAAGTAGTTTGACGATTGCGCCGCCATCGAGCCGGCCCGATCCGTCGCTGTTTCGCATGGAAGTGCTTTCGGCGCAGCCTGTGATCGGTGCGTACGAAGACGGCAGGGTCGAACGCTTCCGGCAACTCGATGCCGCGGTTGCCGCCGTCGATTTCTCCGCGCTTGATCGTGGCGATCAGGCGGCGTTCGATCACTCGTTGCTTGATGCCCAGTCGAAGCTTGCAGTGCTGAAGCCATGGCTGCAGCAGTTCACGATTCACGCCGTCGGCAACTCGCATATCGATATGGCATGGCTCTGGCCCTGGACGGAAACGGTGGAAGTGGTCCGCAACACTTTTCAAAGTGTTCTGGATCTGATGCGCGAGTACCCGGATTTCAAGTTCACCATGTCATCGGCGCGAACCTATGAATGGATCGAAGAGAAGTATCCGGACATGTTTAAGCAGATTCAGGAGCGTGTGCACGAGGGGCGATGGGAAGTGATCGGCGGAATGTGGGTTGAGCCGGACTTGAATATGCCGGATGGCGAATCGCTCACCCGCCAGATTTTGATCGGCAAACATTATTTCCAGAGTCGCTTTGGCGTCGATGTGAAGATCGGGTGGAATCCGGATTCATTCGGCTACAACGCGCAGTTGCCGCAGATTTATAAGAAGTCGGGCATGAATTACTTTGTGACGCAGAAGCTGCTGTGGGCGCACGAATTCACCACATTCCCTTACAAGTTATTTTGGTGGCAGGCGCCGGATGGCAGCCGGATGCTCACCTATTTTCCGCGTGATTACGCAGCGAGCATCGAAGGGCCGGGGATCGCAAAGGATCTCTCGGTGTGGGCTCCGGCGATTTATGGTCCGACGCTTCCAACTGGCCCTCATTCGTCTAGCGGAGCGCCCGAGATTCTCCATCTCTATGGAGTCGGCGATCACGGCGGCGGCCCGACTCGCGAGATGCTCGACAACGCGGAGCAGTTGATGGCTGCGAACACTGTGTATCCAAAACTGGAGTTGGGCACGGCGTCGGGTTTTTTTGACGATCTTGAAAAGAAGCTGCCCGCCATGAATGTGCCGACCTGGACGGGTGAACTTTACTTTCAATATCACCGGGGAGTCTTCACAACTCAGGCCGAGACCAAGCAGAGGATACGGCGAAGTGAAGAAATCATGCTCAATGCCGAGAAGTTTGCGTCACTCGCGCTGCTGGATGGACGGGCGTATCCGCAGGGAGAGATCAATCGCGCCTGGAAACGACTTCTGTTCGATGATTTTCACGACATCATGCCGGGATCGGGCATTGGAGTGAATTATCTGGATGCGCGCCGCAATCTGCAAGACGTTGGCCTCGCAGGGAACAAAGTGATCGAAGATTCGCTAAGCGAAATCGCCGCGCATATCAATACTCTGGGCCACACGCAGGGCGACGGAGTACCGGTGGTCGTGTTCAATTCGCTTTCCTGGGCACGTACCGGCGTGGTCGAACTGGAAGCGCAGCTCCCCGGCGCAGCAAAGAACATCGCCGTCACGGATGCGGCAGGGAATGTAGCGAAATCGCAGTTGCTGAGCATCGATGCCTCCACACATCGTGCGCGTTTCCTGGTTCTCGCCGGCACTCCGGCGTTTGGCTACAAGACTTACTTCGTTCGCGCCGCCACTGCGTCCGGTCGGGAGCGATCGACGCTGACGGCAACTGCGGACTCGGCCGACTCGTTGAAATTAGAGAACGAATTCGTCCGGGTGAAGATCGATGCGCATACTGGGTGCGTGACCAGCCTCTTCGACAAACACAACAATCAGGAAGCGCTCGCGCCTTCAGAAACCGACAGCGGAGGCACGACCGGCGCGATCTGCGGCAACCTCCTACAAACTTTTGTCGATAAGCCCAAAAAATGGGATGCCTGGAACATTGATGCCGATTTCGAAAAGAAACACTGGGACCTCGACCATGCCGATGAGGTGAAATTGGTTGAGGCGGGTCCACTGCGCGCTGTCATTCGCATCAAGAAACATTTTCAAAACTCTACCTTCGTTCAGGATGTCACGCTCTACCCTGGCAGTCCGCGCGTTGACGTCAATATGCAGGTGGAGTGGCACGAGAAGCATATTCTGCTGAAGGTTGCGTTTCCGGTCAGCGCTCATAGTGAGAAGGCGACTTTCGAAATTCCGTATGGATCGGTCGAACGGCCGACGACGCGCAACACTCCTGCGGAAAAAGCGCAGTTTGAAGTGCCCGCGCTTCGTTGGGCGGATATCTCCGATGGCAAGCAGGGTCTTAGTCTGCTGAATAATTGTAAGTACGGCTACGACGCCAAGGGCAACGTGCTCCGGCTCTCATTGCTTCGTTCGCCGGAATGGCCTGACCCGCACGCCGATGAAGGCCACCACGAATTCACGTATTCCGTCTATCCTCACGCCGGAACCTGGCGTGAAGCGTTGACGGTCCGTCAGGGATACGAACTCAATTACAAACTGCTGTCGCTGCAAGCTGAGAAGCATCAGGGAACGCTTCCGGCGGAACACGCTTTTATCGACGTGAAGCCGGAAAACGTGGTTCTGACCGCTGTGAAAAGAGCGGAGAATAATGATGACTTGATCCTCCGATTCTATGAATGGGCAGGCAAGGACACCGATGTGGCGATTCAGCTTCCTCCGGGAGCCGAAACCGCACAGGATGCCGATCTCATGGAGCGACCGACGGAGCGAACGATCGCGGCGCTTCCGCTTCACGGCGACGTGGTCTCAGTACGCACGAAGCCTTACGAAATCAAAACCGTGAGGGTCCATTTCGCTCTTCCTGCGATTCCGCAAGAAGTTGAGATCGCCAAATAAATCGAGATCATGCGCAATTTCGCGGATAACGCGCGGTTTTCGCCGCGCCAAGCCTAATTACCTTCGTTCTGACCTCGTGACTCGGGAGAATTCGAGCGCGCCTCGGCCGCGATAGACTTGGGATTGGAGTCTATTTTCGGAGTCTATTTTCTAAGAAGGAAAAGGAAGAGATGGGCGGATTCACTGCCACGGCTGCGGTGCGGGCGCTTGAAGTGCCGCGTCGAGGCGCAACTGCGTCCGCGAATCCTCTTCCCTGGTGGTATCTGTTTTTCTTTTTCTCGGGATTCCCCGCCCTTCTCTATCAGATCGTCTGGCAGCGCGCTTTATTTACGTTGTATGGCGTGAACATTGAGTCCGTGACCATGGTCGTCACCGCGTTCATGCTCGGACTCGGTCTCGGAAGTTTGTTGGGAGGATGGGTTTCGCGGTATCAACAACTTCCACTGCTTGCCGTCTTTGGCGCGGTGGAACTGCTCATCTCCGGCTACGGATTGGTTTCGTTGCGGCTCTTTCATTACGCGGCCGATTTCACGGCTGGATCGGCGTCATTCGAAACTGGAGTCGTTGCATTCGCGCTGGTGCTTGTGCCCACGGCTTTGATGGGATCGACGTTGCCGATCCTCGTCGCTTACACCGTTCGTTTTTCGCGCAATGTTGGCAGTTCGGTGGGCGCACTCTACGCCGCCAATACTCTGGGGTCGGCAGTGGCGTGCTTCTGCGCTGGACTGTTCTTGATGCGATGGCTCGGGCAGTCGGGAACCGTCGCGTTAGCTGCGGGCTTCAATGCCGTGGTGGGAACGATCGTTCTTGTATGGCAGTTTCTGGGCCGACGGACCCACCAGGCTTTGGATGGCGAAATCTCAGAGAGATCCGCAACGCTGGGCTCGTCGAACGAAACGAGCACTCCGTCCGGCATCGGCATCGGCCAAGGCATTGACTTCACTACCGCTCTCATCGCTTCCGGCGTCGCGGGATTCGTTTCACTCGGGTACGAAATCGTCTGGTACCGTCTGTTTTCGTTTACGACCGCGGGATTAGCCAAGAGCTTTGCTTTCATGCTCGGAGCTTTTCTCGCCGGAATCGCCTTCGGATCGCTCGCGACCAATCGCGTCTGCAATAAAGTCACCGATCCGCAGAGCTTCCTGCGCATCCTCGTGGCCGCAGTGTTTGGCGCGAACCTGCTCGGCTTTCTGGTGGGTCCAATTCTGTTCGCTCTCGTGGTACACGTTTCGTATCTGTGGACGCTCGTGCCAATCGGCATTGCCGCCGCTTGCCTGGGCGCAGTGTTTCCAATGCTGTGCCACGTTTCGATGCCAGCGGACGCGCAGAGCGGCGCGCGCATGAGTTATCTCTATTTAAGCAATATTCTTGGCTCGGCACTCGGCAGCTATCTCACCGGGTTTGTGCTGATGGATTTCCTTCCCCTGAAGCAAGTCAGCGAAATACTCGCTCTGCTCGGACTAGGACTCGGTGGCGCGCTCTTGCTCAAAACACTGACGTTCAGAACCAAGCTGGCCCGGAACCATTTCGCCGGAGCGGCTTTCGCCGCGTTGGCCGCAGCGCTATTTGTCGTGATTGCTTCCGATCCGCTCTACCGGGCGATGTACGAAAAGATGCTGATGAAAGACAAATATATTTCCGCGGCGCAATTTGGCGCGCTCGTCGAGAATCGCAGCGGCGTGATCGCGGTAACGCAGGGGGGAACAGTTTTCGGTGGAGGAATTTACGACGGTCGCTTCAACGTCAGCCTGGTCGATGACAGCAACGGGATTCAGCGCGCTTACTCGCTGAGTTATTTCCATCCCAATCCGAAAGAAGTTCTGATGATCGGGCTGTCGTCGGGATCGTGGGCCCAGGTTCTGGCGAGTCATCCACAGATCGAGCACTTGACGATTGTCGAAATCAATCCCGGGTACCTGCGGCTGATTCCGCGGGCTCCCGAAGTCGCCAGCCTGCTGCAGAATCCGAAGGTGCATATCGAGATTGACGACGGCCGGCGTTGGCTCGTCCGGAATGCGAACCGAAAGTTTGACGCCATCATCATGAATACTTCTTACAACTGGCGCTCGAACACCTCGAATATTCTTTCGACGGACTTTTTGCAGCTGGTGCGGAAACATCTGAATCCGGGCGGCGTGCATGCGTACAACACGACCGAGTCCGACGAAGTGCTGGCGACTGGACTCAAAGTCTTTCCCTACGGCATGCGCCTAGCTAACTTCATGGTGGTGAGCGACTCGCCTTTGCAGCTCGACCCGAAACGTTGGTTCGACGTGCTCACGCACTACAGCATCGACAGGAAACCGGTATTCGATTTAACCGAAGAGCGGCCGCGTGCAACGGCTGATGGAAGTGATGTCGATGGTTGGCACGATGGACCGCAACGTTGCCGGCCCCTTCACTCTGGAATCCGCGGCGCACATTCGCGCTCGCACTGACTCCACGTGCGCATCATCACGGACGACAACATGGGCACGGAGTGGCTGCAATAGTAGGGGCCCCGTAGCAGCCGCTCGGGGCCTCAGACGACGGCCACAGCGATGAGCACAGTCGCCGGAAGATCGATGTGTTCGCCTTTCAAGTCATCGCTTTTCGAATCGACGACCTGAAAGCGGCGTAGTCCGTCGAGCACCTCACCAACGACTTCCGCCATCTGCTCCGGCGGAATCGCCTCGATGAGTTTCTTGAACGGAGCCGCCAGTTCCCTGGTCGATTCCCATGCTTCTTCGGCGGGACCGGGCCACGAAAACGTGACGCGCTGCTTGGTGACACAAACCTCGCGGAAACCCGCAGTCGACAGTACATTCGATAGTTTGCTTTCGTCGGCAAAACGGAAAATGTGAGGCGCGTCCGGTGGAGGCGGAGGCATTTTGACCCGCTTGAGGAACGGTCCAAGACTGACGGCGAAGAACGGATTTTCTGCCAGCGATCCAAATACGGCGAAGCAAATCCGCCCGCCCGGCGTTCAACACGCGACGGATTTCGGCCATCGCCTTCGGGATATTGGGAAAGAACATGATGCCAAAGCGACAGGTGACGCGATCAAACTCGCCATTCGAGAACGGCAGCGCTTCCGCATCGGCCATGCGGAACTCGATGTTGGTGAGTCCCTGAGCGGCGGCGTTCTGTCGCGCGGCGTCGAGCATCTCCGGAACAAGATCGGTGGCGACGACGTGGCCTTGCGGCCCCACGGCTCTCGCCAGACTGAGCGCGGGCTCGCCGGTACCGCTGGCTAGATCGAGAACCTTCATGCCAGGAGAGACTTCCGCTCCGCGCACGACCAGTTCGGTTGCTGCGCGCGTCTGGATGACGAACTTGTGGTTCCATTTCTGCCACAGAGGCGCGGCGCCGGTCCACTCTTTGCGGACAATTTCCTTGAAGTCGGGAAGCGATTTGTCTTGCGGATGATCGGAACTCATTGCACTTTCCCTCCCACACGTTTCTCTCTTGTGCGCCGACGGCGCTTTCAATCTTATCGGTCGCTGCATCGTCGTGGCCGAAAAAAAAGGCAGTGAGCCGCGGGTTGCGCGTCTCACTGCTGGGAGAGTGTTGCTGTGCTGCGTTGCTACGCTCGGAAGGAAGCGAGCGTAGTGTTACCGCCCATGTCTGCCACCACCACCGCCTCCATGCGACCCACCGCCGCCACCGTGCGATCCGCCACCGCCGTGGGACGAACCGCCACCGTGCGATCCGCCGCTAGGAGCGGAGTGACCACCGCCGAAGCTCGGGGATGAGTGGCCGCCTCCGTAACTCGGGGACGGGCCCGGACGCCCGCCACCGTAAGCGCCGCGATTTCCACCGTAGGGATTACCGCCGTACGCTCCGCGATTTCCACCGTAGGGACTGCCTCCGTAAGGTCCACCGCCATACGAGCGCGGAGTGACGATCGGCTGCCTCATGCTGAGCGAAGGACGGGAGTATCCGCCGTATCCGCGGCCCTCGGACCCGTAATTCCGAGCTTCGTTCCGAGATTCGGGGCCGGAGCTTCGCGGCGAGTTGTAGGAACCGCGGTTTCCATAGGAACCGCCTTCGCCCGCACGCGATGACATCGCTCCTGACCTTGCTGATTCCGACGAGCGTGGCGCCATCGGCGAAAATTTCTGCCATCCGCCGTTGTTGCCGCTCTCATGAGATGACATCGACCTTCCCGAGTCGATGCGCTGCTCAGTGCGTCCTTGAGAGTTGTTGCCATGCCGTTCGAGCGCGAGTTGAAACTCGAAGGGCCGTTCCCTGCTGCCATGCGCGTCGACGTCGGGCTGTTGCCATGCGCCGAGAAGAAGTGCTGGTTCTGTGAAACATTGCGCGTCGTTGACGCCGCTGCCGGACGTCCGCTGGCCGAGAAGCTTTCGCGGCCCGGCGCCACCGGCAATCTGCCCGAGGCGAAACGAGCATTCTGGAACTGCGCATGATTCATGGCCTGACCACGCACGTTGCCCCGGCCAAAGTCGCGGCCAGAAACCGTCGTTCCACCACGGAAATGTTGGTCATGTAGCGCAAGGTTCACGTTCGAGAAGCGGTTGCCGCCGTGAAGAGGAGCGAATCCGCCGCGGTCGAATCCGTGAACGTAACCGTAGCGCCCGCCATAGCCGCCCCACCACGGGTGAAAGCGGTCACACGGACCGAGCGGAAGCCAACCCACCGAACCCCAGCCACCGCCAAACCCGAATCCAAAGCCAAAGCCGCCGCCCCAGCCAAAGAACGAGACATAGGCTGGCGCCCAGATGGGACGATAGAAGGGATATCCGTAGACCGGACCGGGCCACCATGCCCAGCCGCCGTCTAAATTCATCCATCGTCCGTAGTGATACGGCGCCCAGCCCCACGAATCGTACGAGACCCACGTCCATCCCCAGTAAGGTTCGTAAACCCAGCGGCCGTTGCGATAGGGAGCCCAATCGGGATCGGAAACAGACGGCCGCCACACCTGGCCATAATCGGGGACCTCGGACCACGTACCGTTTCCATCGAGGTCTTCGCTGCCGACGTAGTAGTCGTTAGTGCGTTTGCGTGAAACCGCGTTGCGAATCGTGTTATCGCGGTCGGTATTCCACTGGTCCCAATCGTCGCGAGCCGGGGCTTCACCAATCTTGTATTGTTCGTCAGCGCCGTTGCCCTGAATGGTGATGAACTGGCCCTGGGAAACGCGGGTGCCACCTTGCGGAGTGGTGATTTCGACTTCGCCTTTGCGCACGAGAACTTCGGTGTGATCGTCGGCCGTAACCAGAATCCGGAAACTCGATTCGCGTCGTCCGGTGCGAATAGCGACGTTCGGTGTATCGATTTCGGCGTCGGCATCGCTCCTGCCAAATACGGAGTAGTTCGCCATCCCGTGGCCGAGCTGGAGGGTGATCTGCGAGCGCGTCAGCGTGTTGATATTGGCCTGCGAATGTTCGGCCAGACGCAGTATGTTGGCGTAATCAAGTTGAAGTTCGGTACGAGCTTTGTCGCCGGTAGAAACACGGTCGCCGGGGAGCACGGGAGCGTTGAGCGCTGCGGCCGACCAGGCACCGTTATCTCCGCGCTGGGTTGAAACGTCGCCCTTAATCAGACTGATGCGCGCGACACCGTTTTTTTCTTCGGGCGCGGGCGTGTTGTAGCTTTGCTCCTCGGAGCTCGAGCCATCAGCATTCGAGCCAAATCCGTTCGGATTCTGGTTCGACCCCGAACCCATGGAATCCTGTTCGCCGCTTGGGCCCGCGTAACCCTGATTCATAGAACCCTGATTCGAAGAACCTTGATTTGAAGAACCAGGATCGGGCGGATTCTGCATCTGGATGTTGGGCGACGGCTTCGACATCTGGTCTTGCGACTGGTCGTCCTGATACTGGGCCATCACTGCGCTCGGAAGCGCGATCATCAGTGCCAGCAATGATCCTAAAAATGCGGTTATGAACTTGAACTTCATTAAAGTGCCTCCACTTTGCTGGGGCAAAGCTATGCGTCTTCTTATGCAGGTCGAATGCCAAGCCTGGGCGATAGGCTGTGAGACCTCCACATGCTTGCATCTAAAGATGTTAAGTCGCAGGACGCAGCCGGGATGCGAGGCTATTTTGGGGCACCTTGGTGGCCCGGTTCCACCGATTCGGTGGTTTTCGGCCAGCGGGAGTCGACTTGGCTAGCCAGCAATAAGAATCGCCCAGCCTCGAGTTGCGAAGCTGGGCGACCGGAGCAATTGCTTTTGTTTTTCCTTACTGTTGCCCACCTGGTGAGGCGGCAGCTTCCTGCTTCACTTGTGTCTCGGTCTGATCGGCCGCTGCCTCTTGATCGGTGATGTCTTTGGCTGCGTCCTTGTCAGGTTGCGGAACCGGAACATCGGAGGCCGTAGTGGTCGTATCCGGAGCCTTCGGCAGCCCGCCTGTTCCCTGCTTTTCCGCCAGCGCCTTCATGCCGGCGTCCAGTTGTTCCTGGAAGTGGTTGTGCATCTCCTGCAAGGCGTCGACCGAGACCGCCACTTGCTTGCCCGCAGCGCATTCATTTTTCTTGCTGGCAGAGACGCTCGCGGTGACGTTTTGGTCGGCATCCGGAGTGTCCGTAAGCCGCGTAATCACATCGCCCGCTGACAGGCTGCACTCTTCGCCATCGGACGTAACCGTGATGTCGCTAGCGACAACAAAGGTACGACGCGCAGGATCGAGTGCCGGTGGTACTTCGGTGCTGGTCGGCGCCGAATCCGGCGCTGGTGCGCTCTGCATTTGTCCCCCTGAGTTTTGACCGTCCGCAGGGGGATTCGACGACTGCTGCTGCTCAGCCTCCAGTTGTGCCTTTACTTCTTCGGCTATCGCCTGCTTCACTTCTGGAGTTAGAACCACACTGTTGGATCCAGTGTTTGCCGCCTGACCGCCGTTGTCGCTGTAGTTGGCCGAGCCTTGATCGTAATTGGATCCGGGATCGGTGTTGGCTGCTGCCTGATTGGCGTAGGCCGCTTGCAGGTTCGCAGCAATCAGATAATCAGTGAGCCAGAATGCGGCCGATGGGTACACCGGATAGGGCGCGAAGAATCCGCCATAGTAGCCATACCATGGCGATCCGGCCCAACCCCATCCGCCGACTCCAATACCCCATCCGACTGAAAAGCCCCACGGACGGTAGGCCCAACCGTAAAAGCCGGGGTGATACCAATAACCGGGATAGTAGCCATAGTAGTGACGGCCTCCCCAGTAGTAGCCGCGATAGACTCCCACGCGGTAAACCCCGTGGCTATAGTAAGTGCGCGAATAGAAGGATCGGCCGCCGCGGTTGATGTACGCGCGTTGCACATAGCCGCGACCTCCACCCGTGGTCACGATGCGCGTTCCGCCGCGCTCGCTGACAATCGTGCGACCGCCGCGGAGATTGTGTTGAATCGTCATTCCGTTACGGTTGATGGAACGGATCTGCCCGTTTGGCCGGAGACTCGCCGAACCACCACCTTTCAGAGAGACGGTGCGCCCGGGAGCGGGACGGTTACCCGCACCCGCGCGGTTCCCGGCGTTGCTTGTTCCGCGATTGCCGCCTTTATTTCCGCCCCGATTGCCACCTTGATTGCCACCGGGATTGCCGGCGCGATTGCCTGGCTGGTTGCCACCACGGTTCCCGCCAGGGTTTCCGGCGCGGTTGCCTCCGGAATTCTGACCACGATCGGCGGGCCTGTTCTCAGGACGCGTGTTCTCAGGACGACTCGCGTTATTTCCTCCGCGGTTAGGCGTTCCTGCGGGACGATTGCCTTGGCTAGGACGGCTTGCGTGACTTGGAGCGCTCCCGCGATTTTCTTTGCTGGGGCGGCTTTGCGGCTTACTCTCGTGCGCCGGCGCCTTCGATTCTTTTGATTCTTTCTCGCCCCAGCCAAATGCCATGACCGACATTGCCATCAATGCCAGGACTAAAAGCGACTTCCGCGGGACATTGCCACTACGGATTCGTAAGCTCATTACAACCTCCAGGTCTCTCTAGGTGATTCTCGAAATATACAACCAGAACACTCCCAGAACACACAACGATTGGAACACCGATTGTGCCCCGTTAACCGTTATGGTCCGCTATGGTTCGCCACGGCGGATCCACAGGACTTCTAACCCGGCTCGGGTGAAAATGTTGCTCCGATAACGGTTAACCGCCCGATCGATCTCCCGGCGGCCCGGCCTCACCTTCGTCCTCAATCCCGATCTTCGACAGCCGGTAGCGCAGAGCATTGCGCGACAACCCGAGCAGGCGAGCCGCCTGCGATTTGTTTCCGCCTGCGCGCTTCAGGGCTTCGCGAATCATTTCGTCTTCCCACTGATCGAGCGTCATGCCGTCAGGGAGGAATCGGTCGGAGGCCGCGACGGACGTCCGATTGCGCGGCAAATCGAGCTGAATGTCGCTCGACTCCAATTGGCTGCCCGACGCGAGAGCGCTGGCGCGTTCGATTACGTTTTGCAATTCGCGGACGTTGCCCGGCCAATAATGGCTCACCAGAAGTTGCATCGCAGCAGATGAGATGCCGGTGAAGGGTTCCGTTCTGCCCGAATCCTTGGCAAACCGGGCGAGAAAAAGATTCGCCAGGCCCGGGATATCTTCTTTGTGCTCGCGCAGCGGAGGGATATCGATCGGAACGACGTTAAGCCGGTAATAGAGGTCTTCGCGAAATGTGCCCTCTTCAAGGGCTGCGCGAAGATCGCGGTTGGTGGCGGCGATCAATCGCACATCGACCTTAATGGTTCGCGTCCCGCCTAACCGTTCAAACTCTCGCTCCTGCAACACGCGCAGCAGCTTGACCTGGATGGCGGGTGGGACGTCTCCGATTTCATCGAGAAAGAGCGTGCCTTTGTCGGCGAGTTCAAATTTTCCCGGCTTGCTGGTGGCGGCTCCGGTGAATGCCCCTTTTTCATAACCGAACAGTTCGCTTTCCAACAGATTCTCAGGGATGGCAGTACTGTTGATCTTGATAAACGGGCCTGCGGCGCGGCGCGATTTTTCGTGGATGGCTCGCGCGATGAGATCCTTGCCCACGCCGCTCTCGCCTCCGAGCAAAACGGTCGAGTTGGTTGGCGCGACGCGTTCCACCGTGGCTAACACTTCCTGCATCTTGGGACTGACGGCCACGATATTGGGATGGCTGTACTTCTGTCCCAGAGCTTCGCGTAGCGAACGGTTCTCTTCGCGCAGGCGGGAGTGGTCGAGTTCTTTATGGACCACCATCCGCATTTCGGCGAGAGAAAAAGGCTTGAGGACATAATCGCTCGCGCCGGCTTTCATCGCCTCAACCGCAGTCTCAACGGAGCCAAAAGCGGTCATGACCACGATCGGCAACGCGGAATTCTGTTGCTTCGCGGTTTGCAGAAATTCGAGCCCGCTCATGCCGGGGAGCTTGAGGTCGGTCAGCACAAGATGCACGGGTTCGGAAGCAAGCAGCTTCAATCCGGTTTCGGCGTCGCCGGCGGAGAGTGTTTTGAAGCCGTCTTCGCCGAGGTTCAGCTCCAGCAGCCGTCGCATCTTGGCTTCGTCTTCGATGATGAGAATCGTCGGCATCTGATCAGTTGGTGGAATGCAGTTCAGAAATTGTCACCGGCTCGCTGGATTCTTCCAGAGGAAAGAAAAGCGTGAACACCGCGCCGCCTCCGGGAGCATTTTCAACGTGGATAGAACCGTGATGACCGTCCACGATCTTAGAGACAATGGATAGCCCGAGCCCTACACCGGTTTTCTTCGTGGTAACAAACGGATTGAAAATTTCCTCGCGCAACTTGTCGGGAACTCCGGGACCGGTGTCGGCCAGGCGAAGTTCTACTCCTTCGCGATCGTTCCCTTCGCGATCGTTCACCGTAGCACGCTGGACATCGACTTGAAGCGTGCCACCGCGGTTCGGGTCTTGCTCGAGCATGGCTTCGTAAGCATTCTGCACGAGATTGAGAAAAGCCTGCTCGCACAGACTTTCATCGAGCGGGACAAGCGGCAGCCCCGTCGCATAGTTACGGATCACGACCACTTTCTTGCCGGCAAATCGCGCGGCCACAACATCGAGCACGCGATCAAGCAGCGCAATCAGATCGGCAGGATGAGGTTGCGCATGAAGAGGGCGCGCAAAGTCCAGAAACTCGGTAACGAGGGCGCTGAGCCGGTTCACCTCTGTAGAAATGTATCCGGCCAGCTCGCGGGCGAGTTCGTCGGAGGCCTGCAATTTCTGGGTCAACATTTCGGCCGAGCCCTTGATCACTCCGAGCGGATTGCGGATTTCATGCGCCAACCCTGCCGAAAGCTGGCCGAGCGCAGCCAGCCGCTCCGAGCGCCGTGCTTCCGCCTGGGCTTGCTCGAGGCGGTGGTTGGCGTCCGCGAGTCGCTCGGCGAGTTCGCGGTAGAGCTGGGTTTGATGCCGGCTCTGTTGCGAGAAGCGATTGACCACCATCGCCGCCAGAAAGAAAAACATGACGCGCAGAGCCAGAATCCCGAAAGCATCCGGAGTCAAATCGTATTCCTGCATCGCAGGATACAGATAGGAGCAGTAAGCAGCCGACGCCACAAAAGTCCACACCAGCGTCAGCCACGGTCCGCAGTACAGCGCCGCGGTGACCACGGGAAGAAAGTAAATCGGATAGTAGCTGCTGTTGATCCCAACTTCTCCGGTGTGATCGATGAGTGCGGTGGCCAACAAAATCTTGAGCATGACAACGTAAGACACGCCCCGCTCCGGGAAATAGGAAAGCAGCCTCGTCTCAAACAGCTGCACTGCACCAATGGCTAGCAGGATCAACTGCTTGTGCCATTCAAATTGAGGCGGCAAGACTGCGAGCCCGGCGAGGAAGATGAGCCAGATCGCGAGCCACGCTGCATCGAGGCGGCTGAATCGCCGGGACTCAGGATCGAAGATGGGCGGGGCTGAAGGCACGCAGCTTCCATCCAACCGCAGAAAGCCCTCTCGCGTCAATGAGAGGACAATGAAAGGTCGGTTTCGTCCTTGTGCAGGACCGTTTTCCAGTACAGTAGAAGGTCACATCATCAGTGGAAGCTATCTCGAAGCAATGAGGAACTTTTCGAGCGTGAAGCCTCGGTTCGCGGAGCGTCTATTCTTTCTCACGACGGTTTTCGCTGTCATTTTTGTTGTAACTCCGATCGGATTTCCAACGCTCGTTTGGGCGCGATCGAAGGCGAAACCAGCGAAACAGGAAGTTCCCACCGATCCCGGCTACGTGTATGCGCTCGCCGCCGCAAGCCATTTCCTGCACGCCTGGCAGACGGCCGATCTCGAAAACGGCACGGTTCTGCTCAGCGACAATATCCGGCATTCGCACAATGCCGACAATCTGGAGGAGTTCTTTTCGAGTGGCGATCGCGCCTTTGAGATTTCGCGGGGCAAGGGACATCAGGGACGTTACGTCTTTCCGGTCGTTCTCGTCACGCTGCGAGGATCACGCGTGACACGAAGAGCTTCGGAAATAATCCTGATCGAGACTGGCAAGAACGACTGGGTGGTGGATAAACTTCCCTAGAGTAAAGAAGACTAAAGAAGAGTAAAGAGTCATTCTTATTTAGCGGAGCATTCATTCATGAAACGTATTCACAAAGTCGCAGTCCTCGGCGCGGGCACGATGGGTGCTCGCATCGCGGCTCATTTCGCAAATGCCGGAGTGCCATCATTACTGCTGGATATCGTCCCACCGGACGCGGATGGGCCGGCACGCAACAAAATCGCGGCGGCCGGACTCGACGGCGCCAGGAAATCAAAGCCTGCCGCATTTTTCGAACCCTCGCTTGCGCAACTCGTGACGGTCGGAAATTTCGACGATGACCTCAAACGCCTCTCGGAAGTCGACTGGATCATCGAGGCTATCGTAGAAAACCTCGACATCAAACGCTCGCTATTAAAGAAAGTCGAAGCGGTGCGCAAGCCGGGCACCATCATCACGACCAACACCAGCGGACTTCCCGTAGCGAAGATCGCCGAAGGTTTTCCTGACGACTTCCGGCGTTCGTGGTTCGGCACACACTTTTTCAATCCGCCGCGTTACATGCGGCTGCTTGAGCTGATCCCAACTCCCGAGGCCGATCCCGATCTGATCGCCGCGATCTCACACTTCTGCGACACGCAACTGGGCAAGGGCGTCGTCATCGCCAAAGACACTCCCAACTTCATCGGCAATCGGATCGGCACATTCTCCGTGCTCAACGTAATCCGACTCATGCAGGAAATGGATTTGACGATCGAAGAAGTCGATGCCCTCACCGGCCAGGCTGTTGGTTGGCCGCGCTCCGCCACATTCCGAACGATTGATCTTGTCGGTCTCGACATCCTCGGTCACGTGGTGTCGAACATGACGAAAAACGGCCATGACGAACGCAGCGATCTAAAACTTCCTGATTTCTATCGCCAGATGCTCGAGCGCAAGTGGCTCGGCGACAAAACCAAGGGCGGTTTCTACAAAAAGGAAAAGGGCGGCGCAGGAAAAGACGCGGGAAAAGAAGACGAGCGGCTAGCCATCGACTGGAAGACGCTGGAATATCATCCACGGCAGAAGCCAAAGTTCGCGGCGCTCGATATGGCGAAGAACGTGGAGGACACAGGCGCGCGGCTGCGGATGCTGCTCGGCACGAACGACGCGGGTGGCGGCCCGCAGAAACCTGACAAGGCCGGCACGTTTCTTTGGTCCGCGTTGTCGGAGTTGTGGACATACTCCTCGAATCGCATTCCTGAAATTTCCGATTCCATCGTCGAGATCGATCAGGCGATGCGTCTCGGGTTCAACTGGGAACTCGGCCCCTTCGAAATGTGGGACGCCGCTGGCGTTGCGGCGACTGTCGCGAGAATGAAAAAAGAAGGAAAGCCGGTGGCCTCCAACGTAGAAAAGCTGCTGGCCTCCGGACAGAAGGCCTGGTATAGCGACACTCCGAAAGCTCCGTCGGGCAGAAGCTATTGGGACCTGAAAGCTGGGAACTATGAAGTCGTTTCGGTTCCCGCCGGAGTCTGGTCGGTCGCCGTCGCCAAGAAGGCGGATGGCGTAGTCAAGAAAAACTCGGGAGCTTCGCTGGTTGATCTCGGGGACGGCATCGGCTGCATCGAGTTCCACTCCAAGATGAACTCGCTCGGAGCGGACATCATCTCGTTAATCCTGCAGACACTGAAACCCGGCGGGCCAGGCGACGCGTTCGACGCCTTCGTCATCACCAACGACGCCACGAATTTTTCCGTCGGCGCGAACCTGATGTTGTTGCTGATGTCTGTGCAGGAAGAAGAGTGGGACGACGTTGATCTCGCCATACGCCAATTTCAGGGCATGACGCAGGCCATCAAGTTTTCTCCAAAGCCGGTGGTGATCGCGCCCTTTGGACTGGCGCTCGGTGGAGGCTGCGAAATTTCGCTGCACGCGGCCGCCCGCCAACCGCACGCTGAACTCTACATGGGCCTGGTCGAGGTCGGAGTCGGACTCCTCCCCGGAGGCGGAGGCTGCAAAGAAATGTTGCTGCGCGCCGTCGACAGCGCGGCTTCCATTCGTCCCGATGGCCGCGGCGAGTCCGTCGAAACCATGGAAGCGATGAAGAAGGCTTTCGAGACCATCGCGACGGCCAAGGTAGCCACCTCGGCGAACGAAGCGCGCGGCTACGGCTTCCTGTCGAGTGCTGATCGCATCACCATGAACCGCGAGCGCGTTCTCTCTGACGCCAAGGCGCGCGCGTTGGAACTGGCGCGGGCGGGCTATGAGCCCCCCGTGATGCGCACAAACATTCCCGCACCCGGCGAAAATATTCTGGCCGCGCTCAAGATGGGCGTCTATCTCATGCGTGAAGGCGGCTACATCAGCGATCACGAACAAAAGATGGGAACGAAAATCGCCGAGGTCCTCTGCGGCGGAAACATCACTCCGGGCACGCCAGTCAGCGAACAGTATGTGCTCGATCTAGAGCGTGAAGCCTTCAAGTCGCTCTGCGGCGAAAAGAAGACGCAGGAGAGAATCCAGTTCACACTGAAGACTGGCAAGACGCTGAGGAATTAAAAACCGCCGCGCCCGCCGGAATGTAGCCCGCCAATTACTTCGACAACGTTCGATCGAGCGAGAACGCCCCCGACCCGCGCAACAGGAGTACTGCCGCGGCGGCGATTGCCAACAGATGGTACTCGAACCCTTCACCCTTCTGCGTCCCCATCCAGTTCATAAAGAAGCCATTCGGCAGGTGGACCAGAAAGATCGCTCCGATCATCTCGACGCCAATTCCGAGAGCGGCGATGCGGGTGAGCAATCCGACAATCAGTCCCAATCCGCCAAAGAATTCAGTGCAGATAATCAGAAACGCCACCGGAGCGGGCATGCCCATGTGCTCAAAGAATCCCATGGTGCCGTGAAAACCGTAACCCCCAAACCAGCCCAGCAGTTTTTGCGCACCGTGCGCAAAGAAAACTACACCCAAGACCAGGCGCAGCACCGTCAGCGCCACATCGTTACTCGTGCTCATTATCTTCTTCATCATCGTATCCTCCCGGAATCGGCATTCATTCCGATTGTCGTTATAACGACATTACACTTCGATTCCCTGCCCTGGCAAGCAGATTCAGTTTTTTCGCCGCACTTTCGTTGGACTTCGGCCCGTCCTCATTTCCCCGAAACGAGCCCGCCGCAGATGCGGCGTATAATTTGTCAACAATACTTCGTGAAGGATGGTACAAGCGAAAATGTCTGCAGGCAATGGTTCGGGAAACGGCGCGAACGGCAATGGATTAGACTCGGTTCTTAAACCGAGGGCAGAGTGGCTGGCGAAACGCAAGGCCGAAAATAAAGACGGCAATTTTTCGCAGATGCACTACGCTCGCCAGGGCGCGATCTAACCGAAGAGATGCGGTACATTGCCCACCGCGAAAAAATCGCGCCTGAACTCGTGCGCGACGAAGTGGCGCGGGGCCGGATGATCATCCCCGCCAACATCAACCATCCCGAACTCGAACCCATGGCCATCGGCGTCGAGTCGTTGTGCAAGATCAACGCCAACATCGGCAATTCTGCCGTCACTTCAAATATTGACGAAGAACTGAAGAAGCTGCACACCGCCGTTCACTACGGCGCCGACACGGTCATGGATCTGTCGACCGGCGGCGACATCCACACCATTCGCGAAGCCATCATCCGCCACTCGCCTGTCCCGATTGGCACTGTGCCCATTTATGAAGCGATCTCGCGGGTGAAGCGCGTCGAAGATCTCAACAAAGAAGTGATGCTCGAAGTGATCGAAGAGCAGGCGCAGCAGGGCGTGGATTACATGACCATACACGCCGGCGTGCTGATTCAATATTTGCCGATGGTTTCCAAGCGCATCACCGGAATCGTCAGCCGTGGCGGAGCGATTCTCGGGCAGTGGATGGCCTTCCACCACAAGCAAAATTTCCTCTACGAATGCTTCGAAGACATCTGCAAGATTTTTGCCAAGTACGACGTCAGCTTCTCACTCGGAGACGGCCTGCGTCCCGGCTGCCTTGCCGATGCCAGCGATGAAGCGCAGTTTGCCGAACTAAAGACTTTGGGCGAATTGACTCGCATCGCCTGGAAATACGACGTGCAGGTGATGATCGAAGGCCCCGGCCACATTCCGATGCACAAGATCAAAGAGCAGGTGGAAAAAGAAAACGAGTGGTGCGACGAAGCGCCCTTCTACACGCTCGGTCCGCTCGTCACCGACATCGCTCCCGGTTATGACCACATCACGTCCGCCATCGGAGCCGCGATGATCGGCTGGTATGGCGCATCCATGCTCTGCTACGTGACTCCCAAAGAGCATCTCGGCCTGCCCAATGAAAAAGATGTCAAAGACGGAATCATCGCCTACAAGATCGCCGCGCACGCAGCCGACGTTGCCCGTGGACGTCCCGGAGCACGCGACCGCGACGATGCGTTGAGTTATGCCCGTTACAAATTTGACTGGGAAAAACAGTTCGAACTATCCCTCGATCCCGAGACTGCGCGGTCGATGCACGACGAAACTCTGCCCGAAGAAGGATACAAGACCGCAGCCTTCTGTTCGATGTGCGGGCCAAAATTCTGCTCAATGAATTACTCCAGCAAAGTGGACGAATATAACAAGCAAGTTCACGGTCTCGAAAAAAAAGACTATTCGGAACTGGTGGAGAAGTTGGTTACGCTCAAGTAATGCATCCTGAGCGACCGCGAACGAGCTCCTTCTCTCGAAATCTGTCATCGTGCTCGCCTTCCCAACTCTTGTCATCCTGAGCGGAGCGCTGTGAGCGAAGCGGAGCAGCGCGCAGTCGAGGGACCCCGTGTTCCCCTCACAATGCACCGCCGCCGCGAGGCGTTCTCCCGATGATTTTTCTGTCGTTCTTTCGTGGGCGAAAATGGACGAACCGGCGTTTCGGGGTAAATGTTTACTGGATAGTACCCCTACCCCCCCCTCCCCCCTCGCTAGTGGAATCATGGAGTTAGCGGGATTTTTTTGACTCGGTCTTTGAATCGAAAGGACTTATATCAAAGTATTCCGGAATAAGGACTTAGGAGATTTCATCGGTCTGGCCGCTCCTATCAGGGGCTCAGTTTTACACAGGCGGAAACGATACGTCTGTGATGGCGCTCACAGTGCTTTGTGATAAATAGAGCCAGGGGTAACTCGCAAGACGCGGCTGTTCCACCAGTCCGCGCTTCACCGGATTACGCCGTAGTAGCGCTTGAGTCCAGTCCGCGTATTCTTAGTTTAGAGTTGCCGGCGCGGCGAAGGCAGAGAAAGGCGAAAGTCAACTTCTAATGCAGTCCACTTTGGGAATGCCCACCCTTTGCACAAAACGCAAAGGATGGGCCACCCGCGGCTTACACGAATAGGGAAATCATGGAGCGGAGATTTGGGATGACTAACAAGCTTCGGTTCACTCTTTTTATATCGGTGACTCTGGCTGCACTCTATATTCTCGGGCCCCGCGTGGCGGCCGTTGCATGGCATCTGAGGTACGGCAATCAATTGCATCCATCGGGAGCTACCATAGTCGTTCCTGGTCGTTGGTTTGCTTTGCACGGCAAGGAGAGTCAATCCCTGTTTACTTTTAGCCCGTCGTGGTCCCGTAAGATCTTCAATTTTGATTCCATCACTTTCGCACCTCTACCCTCAGCTGTGGGCTCGGACGCTGCAAAACAGTATGAACGCTGGGAGGCAGGAGGCTCTGACGGCGAGTTTATTCGGCTTCACCGGGTGCAAAGCACGAGGAGGTTTCAGGTGGACGGGCGTAGAGTTTCTTGCTACGAGAGGACGAATCCTATGCCAGAAGCGAGCTTTTCAGTATCCTGCATGGTCGAGGGACAGATGGTTGTTTCCTTTTATGGCAATGAAAAAGATAGCAGCGAGTTCTATAAGATTCTGGCAAGCACGACTACATAGGTCTAATCTATCGTTGTGCCCTCAGAATCTATTGAAGCCATGTCGTTGAGTGTCGTAACAACGAGAAGTCAAACTCATCACTTCTTGTTAGTCACTGACCTAAGAAGAGCGATTAAGCCAATAAGAGCCACAAGAAATCTGGCAGTCAACGATATGCTGAATGGGATAGGGCGGGTGGCCCACCCTTCTTCCACCCTCGGTGTTTTTTCGTGTCCAAAATTGAAAGAGGGTGCCCCGTCCTTCCGCGCACTTTGCGGAAGGGTGGGCGGCAGACCACCTGCACCATGAGCTTTTGAGTTTCACGCTACTCGCGGTTGAAACGAGAGCTTCTCCCAACCCTGATCCACTCCCACCGGTCCCGCTTCGTCGAGAAGATAGAAGCGGCAACTGCTCCAGCGCCAATCCTCAGGCGCGGCCGCCAGACCGCGCTTGACTGGATTCCAATGCAGATACTCCAGTTTCTCCACACGCTTCTTGGCGGTCCAGACATTGAAGTCGTAAAACCGGGTCTGCCAGAAAGGAACGCGCGCCGGGACCTCGCCAAACAGCCGGCTCTGGCGCGGATCGCGGGCTTTTGTTTTCGGCAACAGGGCGCGGGCGGTCCTCTGCTTCAACACCTGCATCACGGTGGAGGGCGTCCCGACTTCGGGCTCGCTGAGTAGTAAGTGGATATGTTCCGGCATTACGACATATCCGACGACCACGAAGCGGTATTTCTTTCGGGTCTGTTCTAACACAGAGAGCAGGCAGTCGCGGCTCCGCGCGGATCGCAGAAGAGGCAGCCGGTGATAGCAAGAACAGGTGATAAAGTGCAAGTGATGAGCGCCGTAGGAACGGTGCAATCCGCGGGGCATAACAAGCTCATGCTAGCAGCAGCATCGCATCCCACCCTTGCAAAAAGCGCAAGGATGGGGCACCCGCGTTTCATAATGGGAAACGAAAAAACACCAGGGCAGACGAAGGGTGGGCCAGTCGCCCGAGCATAAAATAAAAGTCACCGACGAAGGAGATCCCGCTCCCGATGTCACAGTACGAACAGCTGCTCGAAGAGTTCGAGAACTCTGCCCGCACGGCCACCAGCACTGTCGATGGGTCGAAGTCTCTCATGCAGCATTGCGCACAGCGGCTGCATGAAGCGATGGCGCGCTATAACTGGGTGGGCTTTTATCTGATGGAAGCGCCTGATTTCGGGGCTCTGGTGCTTGGACCCTACGTCGGAAGCTTCATGCCGACATTGCGCATCCCGCTCGACAAAGGGTTGTGTGGAGCGGCAGCCACTTCCGGAAAAACCGTGGTGGTCAACGATGTTTTGGCCGATCCCCGGTACCTCGGCTCGGATCTGGTGAAATCGAATATTGTCGTGCCGATCTCTGTGAAGGCCCGAGTGATGGCTGAGATTTGTATCGAAAGCTATTTTGCGGACAGTTTCCCGCCGGCTGAGCAGAAGTTCATTGAATCCTGCGCCGCGATCGTCGGCCGCTACATGGAAAAAGAAGCGCGGGCAAAGTAAAGATTCAGCGTAGCGCTTTAGCGAAAATCCGCGACGCCGTTCCAGACCAACTGCACCGCAATCGCCAGAATCAGGAATCCGAAAATGCGGTTCATCGCGCCAACCGCGTTCGGGCCAAGGCGTTTGACGAGAGGTCCTCCAAGACTCAGGCAGAGATAAACGGAGAGGCCGAGCGCGACGATTCCGATCAGCATGCCGATGTACGAAAGAAAATGATCGGCGTCAGCGGCCAGTCCCATAATTACGCCGATCGATCCAGGACCGGAAAGCATCGGCATCGCCATCGGAGTAAGCGAGATGTCGTCTTTCGCCATGGCATCCGTGTTCTCTTCCATCGTGATGCGACTGGAACCAGTCACCATTCCCCACGCTGTATTCGCGACGATCAAGCCGCCCGCGATTTTTAGCACCGGCAACGAAATTCCGAAGAAGTTGAGGACGAAGCGCCCAAACAACATGAAGACAATCAGGATCGCGATCACGTAGAGCGAAGTCTTGAGCGCGGTCTTGTGGCGCTCTTCGGGCGTGAAATCGGCTGTCAGCGAGAAGAACAACGGAATGCCGCCGAACGGATTGACGATCGGGAAAAGCGCCAGGAAAGTTTCCGTAGCCGCCGTCGGAAGGTCGTGCAGCAACTCGCTGATGGCAGTGTGCGCATTCATGGCAATTGGGAGTTTCGAGTATACCGAAGTGGAAGGGCAGGAAGAGGTCGTTCGAATTGGGAATTGCCAGGGAACTGCTAGTTCAGGTCCGAGTGACTCGTGCTGGAGTCTTGTTTGTCTGTCTTTGTCTTTGGAGCAGGCTTCTGATTGAGGTAGGTGACTTTGTTAGCCGCAACCACGGATCCGCGATGCGAATGCGGACGGGTGTGACGGCTCGCCACGTGTCTGGTTGACTTGGTCTTTATTCTTGCCGAAATTCTTGCCGAACTCCGCCTCGACGGCGCGGGCGCAAACCTTTTGTCGAGGTAGGTGACGGTATTGGGCGCGACCAAGTCGTCGTCATGGTTGCGAGGTAATTTGGCGGATGGGGCAGTCGTGGTTGAGGCCATCGTGGTTGAGGCAATGATTGGCGCCGGATTCGCGAGCGGCACGACTCCTGTTGACGACTGCTGCGTGTCCGCCAAAGTCGGCTGCGGTTTGGTGACCGGCGAAGACGCGGATGGCGGCGAAAGTCTTGCGGGCTCTTCAGAACTCAGTCCTGAAGCCCGAGCGGCAGCCTTGCCAGTGCGGAGCAAACCGAATCCCAGCGCCATGACCAACGCGAGGATGCTCACACAGGCGACTCCAACTCGCCAGAACCAGCCTGCGGGACGATCCCGCCATTGCGGTCGATCGGAGGGCGAGAGGACATCGGGTTCGACTGGGGATTCGACTGACGGAACGAACATCGGTACGAGCGTCGACTCTCTCGGTGCCAACGCTTCGGGCACGACGTGGTCAGACGACATCGGTTGAGAGACCGGAGGCTCCGGCAATTCGATAAGACGCGCGCCTTCTTCGATCTCGGGAAAATGATCCAGGAAAATTCCGTCGGCGATGGCGACTTCGACTGCGACGTACGTCGGCGACTGCGAAACCTCCGCCGGCATCTCGATGTCTTCGATGCTTTGCTCCACGTCGAAGCTGAACGGCAGCTCGGGGAATGAGGATGCTTCGCGTGGCTCGGGCGGACGGCGCATGAAGTCAACCATGGGAGATTTCAAATGGTGGACAAAATCAAGCGAAGAGGAATGATCGCGGCCGTGTGCCTCGACGCTGGCGGTTACCTGGTCTCCGGGACCGGCGTCGACGCGCAATTCAAGATCGGCAAGGTTGTCGGGGACGGCGTCGGGAGAAACGATTTCGACGGCGTAACCACGGGCAAGGAGATCCAGCGCCAGCTCTCGGGAGCAGGCATGAGATCGCGTAATGATTCTTGCCAGGGCCATAACTTATATCGCGCGGTTCAAACGGCGCGCCTGTCGTCGGATCGACTCGTTCGATTTCGTCCCGTTATAACTACCGGCCCATTGCCAATGTTACACATTTATTCTGGAGCCTTTACTCCAGAGCTTTCGAGGCCCGGTTTAACGCCGCCGCCAGCACTCCGATCTGTTGCTCGGTGCGATGAAGGTCCCCACGATCGATGGCTTCGTTCACGCCAGGAATTACAACTGCTGCATATCCTGTGTACTGTCCGGGCGCATAGATCGCGTGATGAAACCAGGGGCGGTTCGGTAAGCCTTCTGGAATCAGTAATCCACGCTCCGCATCGCGGAGTTTCGCGTTGAGGCGGTCCGGTGCTCCCTGGAACTTCCGCTGCTTTTGCTGCATTTTTGCGCCCATTTCCTGAAGGCGGCGCGCGGCTTCGACAGCGGCCGAGAAGTCGGGTGCTTTATCTCCGAAGCGGTCTTTACTCTTGGCCGTGGCGGCTTCGAGATAGACCAGGATTTCTTTTGCGTAGTCCTCGTAGTCGTACGGGAGAACATCGACGCTCGACATGCGCACCACTTCGAGACCGAACACACAGGCCATCTGCTTTTCGTAAACAAAGTCAGGATCGCCGAACTTCTTGAACCAGGCGAAGTCATCGAACGCCGAGTGATACACGCCGTAGTCGCCGGTCGAACTGACGTCGGTCGAAGGCACGCCCAGATGCTGGAGGAATACCGTGTAGTCTGACCCGCTGCCCAGATCGCCGACCGGCACATCGCCTTGCGGTGCATTTGGCGCCGGGCGGAAAGTGCTGGTTTCCTGCGGACGGTTGCTTTCCGCGGCGGGCTCGCTTGCCTTCTTCCACACGTTGTAAACGGTACCGCCCTGCGGCGAAGGCACGGCCTTCGTGATCTCGCGGATAAATTCCTTCAACGTCGGAACGCTGGAGGCTCCGAACTTTTTGCCGGCAACCGCGACATCCATATTGAAGTAAGCGGCGGCGTTACCGAGTTCGCGCGCGTGGTCCTCGCCCCACTCGGTCGAACCGATCAGTCCTTCTTCTTCAGCGTCCCAGCTTCCAATCACAATCGTGCGCTTCGGCTTCCAGCCCGATTTGAGCAACTCACCTAATCCGTGAACCGACTCGAGCATCGCGGCTGTCCCGCTATTCGGATCGACAGCACCGAACACCCAGGCATCGCGATGATTTCCTGCGACCACCCACTCGTCGGGCGCGGACGTCCCGCGAACTTTCCCGATTACATCCCAAATCGTGCGGAACTGATAGTCCTGCTTAAGGTGCATCTTGATTTTCGCGGGACCGGGACCAACGTGGTAGGTAAAGGGCAGAGCTCCCTGCCACTCACGCGGCGAGGGTGGACCGCCGAGATGCTCGAGAATCGGCGAGGCATCGGCGTAGGAGAGCGGAGTGACAGGAATTTTCGGCAATTGCTCGGATGCCGATGGAGCAATTCTTTTGTCGTCAGGCAAAGAAGGCGTGGATGCAATGCCCGGAGTCGTCGGGTCTCCGGGAAACTGGAACATGAAGCCAACGGATCCGCGCTGCACGCCGCTGGCCGGGCGCCACGGCCCTTTGGGATAGGCATCGCCGCGGTAGTAGCCGTCATCTTTCGGGTCGGAGTAAATGATGACGCCGGCCGCTCCGCGCTCCTGCGCTACGAATTCCTTCACCCCACGAAAATTTTCGCCGTAGCGCACGATGACGATCTTGCCGCGCACATCGACGTTCATCTGCTTGAGCTTGTCGAAATCCGCGGGCGAACCATAGTTCGCATAAACAACATCGGCTTCGGCATCGCCTGAAGGCGACATGCCGTTAAAGGCGTTCACGATACGTGGATCATCCTGAAAAGGATCGTCGTCGACGTGCTCAGGGCGAGGGCCATGCATCTCGACTCCGGCGGGCGCCGTCATGTCGACGCTGATCTCGGCCGGATAATTCATCCATATTTTGTATTCGACAATCTCGGTATCGAGTCCGGCTTCGCGGAATTTTTTGGCCACGTATTCGGCGGTCGCCTTGTCTTCGGGAGATCCGGCAATGTGTGGCGCCTGCGTCAGTATGCGGAGATGCTCCTCAGCCAACTTGGCATCGGGGACGGCTAGAAATTTCTTTTCGACCTCACGCTCCGCCGTCACATCGCGGAATCCGCTGATTGACCAGTTGTCTGGCTGCTCTTTTTCTTTTTCTTTGGCACTCACTTTTGCAGAGCTATCAAACGCCTGCAGGTTGGAACCAATGAGAACGAAGAACAGAATCGCACCCGAAAGAATTTTCATTGTGCTCCTTATAGAAAGCTTTAGAACCCGGTCGTGCCCGGCCGTACAAAAGACGAGTCAGATTTGCTCCAGCAGCGCCAAAACATCTTCGAGCGGCGCCGGCTGATCGCCGCCATAATCCCTGCGGAACCGAACGCTCCCGCTGCGATCGACGACAAACACCGCCCGTTCGCTGGCGCCAGCATCCTCGCCCGACTCTCGCAAGACTCCGTAGCGTTCCGAGACTTTACCGTGCGGCCAGAAGTCGCTACACATCGGGAAATCGAAGGGGCCGATTTCGCGTTCCCAGGCCGCGGAGTTCATGATGGAATCGACCGTAATCGCAACGGTTTCAGCGTTGCTGGCCAGAACCTGCGCACGCCGAGCCTGATAGCTGATCAACTGCTCCGCCGTCGTCGACTGCCAGTTAAAAGGATAGAAGGCCAGCACAACGCTCTTCTCTCCTCGATATGCGCTTAGACGCAGCGGTTGGCGTACGCCGGCGATCAGCGCGGGCAGTTCGAAATCGGGCGCGGCGTCGCCGACAGTTACGCCATGGGCCGCGTTCCCGAGGACTCCGCGCAATCGTTGTTCCGGCATACGATTCGAGACAAATCAGCAAAACGAGATTGTATCGCGCAGAGCGGGTCGCGGTTTGGCCGCGTTACACTGGACAGTGATGAATAAGGCACCAACCGCTCGTTTTTCCGATCGAGTGGAGAACTACGTCCGCTACCGTCCCGGCTATCCGCCTGAGGTTCTCGGTCTACTTGCCAGAGAATGCGGACTGTCGCCGATGCACGTGGTGGGCGAGATCGCATCCGGCACGGGCATCTTTACCCGTCTGCTTCTCGAAAACGGGAATCGCGTTTTTGCCGTCGAACCTAATGCCGAAATGCGAGAAACGGGCGAGCGGTTGCTGAAGTCTTTTTTGTCCGAGCGGCGGTTTGTGTCAGTGGCGGGAACAGCGGAGGAAACGACATTGAGCGCTGCGTCTGTCGACTTCGTTACGGCCGCGCAGGCCGCCCATTGGTTCGACCTGCGACGCGCTCGAGCGGAGTTTGTCCGCATTCTGAAGCCCGGTGGATGGTGCGTCTTGATCTGGAACGAGCGCGACACTCGGTCGACTGCTTTTCTCCGAGACTACGAGCAACTGTTGTTGACTTACGGGACCGACTACAAAGACGTGCGTCACGAACGCACCACCGAAATCATTCCGGAATTTTTTGCTCCCGACGAGTGCCAGGAGCGAGTCTTCGCACTGCAACAGCAATTCGATTATCAAGGAGTCGCGGGCCGTCTGCTTTCTTCTTCGTACGCGCCGGGCCCGGGCGATCGAAACTACGAGCCGATGATGAGGGAACTACGACAGATTTTCAGCGCCCATCAGAAGGCTGATGGGGTCGCTTTTGAATATAAGACACGCGTGTTTTACGGCAGATTAAGCAGTTGAAAGTTACCCACTCTCATGTCTGAACCAAAATCGTTCCACATGTCTCCTGAGGAGTTCCGCCGCCAGGGCCACGCTGTCGTGGACTGGATTGCCGACTATCATTCCCGCATCGAGAGCTTTCCGGTTTTGTCGCGCGCGAAGCCGGGAGAAATTCGCTCGAAATTGCCCGCGAGGCCTCCAGAGCAAGGCGAGCCTTTCGACCAGATTCTGGCCGATATGGAGCGCGTTGTTCTCCCCGGCATCACGCACTGGCAGTCGCCGAATTTCTACGCGTATTTTCCGGCGAACGCATCGGGTCCCGCGATTCTCGGCGAACTGCTTTCCGCCGGACTCGGCGTCCAGGGCATGTTGTGGTCGACAAGTCCGGCGTGCACGGAAGTCGAAACGCATGTCCTTGACTGGCTCGTACCGATGCTCGGTCTGCCCGAGAAATTTCTTTCCAGCCGCAGCGGTGGAGGCGTGATTCAGGACACTGCTTCGAGCGCGTGCCTCTGCGCATTGCTCGCCGCGCGTGAGCGGACGACTCAGTTTGCCAGCAACCGCAAAGGCGGCGATGGACGGCTGGTCGCATACTGTTCGACGCAGACGCATTCGTCGATCGAAAAAGCGATGAAGGTCGCGGGGATGGGATCGGACAACCTGCGCCAGATCGAGGTCGATAAGGATTTTGCGATGCGACCCGAAGTTCTCGCGCGCCAGATCGAGTCTGATATCAAAGCCGGACTACTGCCCTGCTTTGTTTGCGCGACCGTGGGCACCACCTCTTCTTGCGCGATCGATCCCGTCCGCAAAATTGCCGGCATCTGCCACGATCACAATCTTTGGCTGCACGTTGACTCGGCCATGAGCGGCACGGCGGCGCTGTGTCCGGAGTTTCGCTTCATCAACGACGGCGTGGAATTTGCCGACAGTTATAACTTTAATCCGCACAAATGGATGTTCACGAACTGCGATTGCAGCGTTCTCTACGTTGCCGACCGGAAACATTTGATCCAGACGCTCTCAGTTCTGCCGGAATACTTGCGCAATCAGGCGACGGAATCGGGCGCGGTCATCGACTATCGGGACTGGCACATTCCGCTTGGGCGCCGCTTTCGTTCACTCAAGCTTTGGTTTGTGATCAGGCATTACGGCATCGAAGGACTGCAACACCACGTTCGCGAACATGTTCGGCTGGCCCAGCAATTCGCTGGCTGGGTACGCGACGATTCGCGCTTTGAACTGGCCGCGCCGGCGCAACTCAACCTCGTCTGCTTCCGGCTACGGGCGGGAGATTCGTCCACTCAGCTTGTGATGGATCGGCTGAACGCGAGCGGCGATCTGTATCTTACGCATACGAAACTCGACGGTAAATTGACGCTGCGATTCTGCGTGGGGCAGACCAACACGCAGGCGCGCCACGTGGAGCACGCGTGGCAGCGCATCCAGCAAGAAACATCGAAGCTTGGAAGTGGGTGATCCGCGTGTCGGTTAAAGCGAGCGGAATGGCGCGAGAGATTTCTGCGGGCGGCGTCGTGCTGCGGCAGATTTCCGGGGTCTGGCAGGTTGCGCTTATCGAGCCGAATAAAGAGGCGCCGTCTTTAAAGACTTCAGCGACAGATACTCCAACCACTGCAAAGACTCCGCGGCAACGGAACCGCGCGGTGCTCGCTCTGCCCAAAGGACTGGTCGATCCCGGAGAGAAACCGGAAGACGCGGCTGTACGCGAGGTGCGAGAAGAGACGGGGATCGTGGCTGAACCCGTCACCAAACTCAGCGACAACAAGTATGTTTATGTTCGCAAATGGGGTGATGGAAAACGCGTTTTCAAAATCGTGAGTTTCTATCTGATGCGTTATGTCTCCGGTGAAATCGATGCCATCGGTGCCGACATGCGTATCGAAGTTAAACGAGCTTTATGGGTACCGCTTGGGGATGCGCCAAAGCAACTTGCTTATAGCAACGAACGCAAGGTGGTTCGGCAGGCTAAGGAATATTTGGAAGCCCAGGGGTCGGAAATCCAAGGGTTGTCGACCTCAGGTTAGTGCGCGATCGATCCATCGACTAATCGATCCATCGCTTTCTTTTCGTCAGCCGTCAGGCGACGGGTGGCGCCTTTTTTCAGATCTCCCAGTTCAAGCGGGCCGACCGAAACCCGCACCAGACGCAATACTCCGACACCGAACCCTTCCAGCAAGCGCCGGATTTGACGGTTCTTGCCTTCGTCCAAGGTGATTTCCAGCCAGCTATTTTTTTCGCCCTGACGGAGAATGCGCGCTTCTTTTGCAGACAAGGCGCCGCGTAAAGCGGCGACTCCGGGATCTCCGACTGAGTTGCCCTCGACCACACTTCTGCGAGTGATTCTCCGCAGCAGGTCCGCTTCAGCAACGCGGTCGATCTGGACGTGATATTTCTTTTCGAGATGACTCGATGGATCGGTTATTCGCGCTGCCCACTCTGTATCGTTGGTCAGGAGTAGCAGGCCTTCGCTCGCCTTGTCCAGCCGCCCGACCGGCCCCACCCACGGAAGCCCCGACTCCAGCAGGCTGTAAACCGTCATGCGGCCTTTTTCATCGGACGCGGTGGTCACGACGCCCCTCGGTTTATTCATAAGGAGATAGAGCGGCTGCATCTTAGCGAGTAGACGGCCGGCGACTTCGATCTGGTCCTGCGGCAACCGGACAGGACTCTCTGGATCTCGGGTGATTCGTCCATTCCGAGCGACGTGCCCGTCGCGAATCAGGATGATCGCTTGCGAGCGGGAGCAAAATCCCAGCTTAGAAAGCGCTCGTGCCAGACCTACCTTGCTCTCTTTCTTCACCCCAATGGCCCGACTCAGTCTACATGCTCGCCATCTTCCACAAACCCGATTTCAGCGGGAGGCAGTCTGTCGTTCGTCCGCGCCCAGAAGACATATAAAGTCGGAAGCAAGATGATGGCGATGAAGAGTTCGACGATCAGCCCGCCGACGATCACGATGGCAAATGGCCGCTGCGAATCGGAACCGATGTCGTGAGACATGGCGGCGGGCAGCAGGCCGAGAGTCGCGACCAGCATGGTCATCATGATGGGGCGCAAACGGAGCGAAGCGCCTTCTCTCGCGGCTTCGCGAGGATTGCGTCCGCGGGTTCGGAGCTGATTGATGTATTCGACCATGATCACGCCAATTTCCACCGACACGCCGATCAAGGCCAGGAATCCCAAGCCGGACGATACGGAGAAATGCGTGCCTGTAAGCAGAAGGCTCAGCAATCCACCGAGCGGCGACAATCCCACGACAGCGAGGATCAGTCCAACCCACTTCCAGGAGTCGAATGCCGAGTAAAGAATGAATGCCATCAGCAGCAGGGTGATGGGCACGATCACGGCGAGTCGACGGTTGGCGCGCTGCTGGCTTTCGTATTCGCCGGTCCAATCGAGGTGATAGCCCTCGGGCAACTTTACCTTGCGCCCAACATCCTCGATGGCCTGGCGTACGGTGCTGCCGAGGTCGCGTCCACGGACGCTGTATTTGATCGCGATGTAACGCGAGTTGCCTTCGCGATAAATGTTGGACGCGCCGTCTTCGAGCTTGATCTCGCAGAGTTGGCCGAGCGACACGCGCTCGCCGGAAGGCGCGAGGATTCGGATGTTGGCGACGTCTTCCACTGTCTTGCGAAAGGGCTCTTGATAGCGGACGGTCAGGTCATATCGTTGTTCGCCGATAAGAATTTGACTGACAGCTTTGCCGCCGACGGCGGTTTCCACGGCATCCTGCACATCGCTGACGTTGATTCCGAAACGATCGGCGGCAGCACGATCGACGACCAGATTCACATTCGGCTGGCCGCGCACCTGAAAGGTACCGAGATCGGCCACACCCGGTATTTTGCTCATGACGTCCTGAATCTCATTCGCTTTGGCTTCGAGCAACTTCAGGTCGCCGCCAAAAAGCTTAACGGCTAGTTCGCCCTTGACGCCGCTCACTGCTTCTTCGACGTTGTCAGAGATCGGCTGCGAAAAATTCCAATCCACGCCGGGGAATTTGTTCAGTTCCGCGTCCATGGCGGCGATGAGATCATCTTTTGTTTTGAACTCGGAACGCCACTTCGATCGCGGTAACAGATCGACGAAGAATTCCGTGTTGTAAAAGCCGCTGGCGTCGCTGCCGTCATCGGGACGACCAACCTGGCTGACAACCTGCTTGGCCTCGGGGAAATCGGCCAGTACTCTGCGGGCTCTGCGGGCCAGCGAGATTCCTGCGGTGGGGCCCGTGCTCGGCGCGAGCGTGCCTCGTACCCATACCGCTCCTTCGTCCAAGTGTGGCAAGAATTCCGAGCCGACCACTCCGCTGAACGCCAGGAACAACATGCCCGCGAGCGCGGCTACTCCCAGGGCAAGCGTGAACTTCATGTGGTCAAAGCACCAGTCGAGCTGGCGGCTGTAGCGCTCCTGGAGCCAATGAAAAACGGGGTTGCGCCACTCCTTGATTTCGTCTTTGAACAGAAAAGTGCACAAGACGGGCGCGATCAAGAGTGCGAAGAGCAAGGCACCCAGCAGAGCGAACGCCACCGTCCACGCCATCGGGCGGAAGAGGCGGCCTTCGACGCGTTGCAGCGTGAAGATTGGAAGATAGGAAACGATAATAATGATGCGGGCAAAAAAAACGGGCCGTTGCACTTCGTGAGCCGCAGTCGCAATCATCTCCTGGAAAGATTTTTTGCCGCGGCCATACTCGGCATGACGCAGGATGTTTTCGATCATGACGACGGAGCCATCGACGACCATGCCAAAGTCGAGCGCACCGAGAGACAGTAGGTTCGCTGGAATGTGGCTGAGATCCAGGAGAATCGCAGCGAACAACAGCGCGAATGGAATCGTGATCGTAACGATGAGCGCGCTGCGCACATTGCCGAGAAAGAGGAACAGAACCAGCGTGACCAGGAGAACTCCGTCGGTGAGGTTGCGGAGCACGGTATGGGTTGTGTAGTGAACGAGGTCGCTGCGGTCGAGATGCGGGACGATCTTTATCCCAGCCGGGAGCTGATGCCCATTGAGTTGGGCGATTTTCTCGTGGAGCGCGTCGAGGGTGGCGTCCGCTTCCGCTCCCTTGCGCAAAAGGACGATGCCTTCGACAACCTCGTCGTCGTCAATGACGGTGCCATCCTCGCGACGGATGGTCTTGCCCAACTGGCCCAACCTCACTTTGGGAGCCTGCATCACGGTCGCGAGATCGCGCACGCGGATTGGCGTGTTGTTTTGTACTTTGACGACTGTTGCGGCGATGTCGTCCGTGGTTTGCATCAAGCCGACGGCGCGAACGTTCAGCGCCTGCTGGCCGCGCTCGATGAAGCCACCACCGGCATTTGTATTGTTGGCGGCCAAGGCCTGTTCCACCTGGCTCAACGAGAGTCCGTAAGAAACCAACTTGCCGGGATCGATCTGGACCTGATATTCGCGAGTGGGGCCGCCGAACACGTTCACATCAACGACATTCGGGACCGACTTAAGCTGATTGACCACGTACCAGTCATTCAGTGTCTTCAGTTCCATCGCGTCGTATTTCGGATTCGTGCTCTGGAGCGTGTAGAACATGATCTGCCCGGTCGGGCTGTAATCTGGGCCGATTGACGGATTCACGCCATTGGGCAGGGTGACTTGTTGCAGGCGGTCGAGGACTTCCTGACGAGCGTTAAATGTAGTGGTCTCGTCGTCATAGACAATCGTGATCACCGAAAGGCCGGCGAGCGAAGTGGATCGCAGGTGGGTCATGTGCGCCACCCCGTTGAGCGTCACTTCGAGCGGGACGGTGATCTGTTGCTCGATCTCTTCCGCTGCGTGGCCCGGCCACTGCGTGATGACTTGCGCGTAGGTGTCGGCAACGTCGGGATAGGCTTCGATGGGCAGGTTGCGGAACGAAATGATGCCCCAAATAAAGAGCACAATGGCGACGCTGAGAACCAGTATCCGATTGCGAAGGGCAAAATCGATGAGATAGCGGATCACTTGCCCTGCTCCGTTACCGCCGAGGAGAACTCCAGAGCGTTGGCCACCACTTGATCGCCGACTTTGATTCCGTCTTGGATCTGTTGCGCGCCGTCCGCGGTTGCACCGAGAGCGTGCACTTCAACCCGGCGAAACTGGTGATCTCCGTCTTTGCGGAAAACCCAATCCTTGTCTTGCAGGCGCATGACGGCGGTCGAAGGAATCACGATCCTCGACTGCGACTTGCGGGAGCGGAAGGTCGCCGCGGCGAACATTCCGGGTCGGAGTGATGCGTCCTGATTCGGCATCACGATGCGCACTTTGGCCGAGCGCGTGTTGGGGTCGAGGACGCGCGAAATGTCGGCAATCGTGCCGCGGTAGACCTTTGTGGGATAGGTATTGAACCGAATCTCGGCTGTATCGCCAACGTGCACGTCGCCGAGGTCGTTTTCGTAGACATCGCACAACACCCACACCTGCGAGAGATCGGCGATCGTGAAGAGGTTGGGAGTGTTGTCGAGGCTCTTGATGCCTTCGAATCCTGAAACATTTTGTTCGACAATCGTGCCCGCAACCGGAGCGCGCAGTTCGATCAGAGAGCCGGGATGGGCTGGATCGCCGCCCAGAATGCGGACGTGCTGATCCGCGGTCCGCGTATCGACCTTTGCTTTTTCAGTGGTGTCTTCGGCTAGCTGCAGATCTTTTTCCGCAAGCGCGCCATGCGAATAGAGCATCTGCGCTCGATCGAGAGCCTTCTGCGCCAGCCGCTCGTCGGCCACCGCTTTCTGATAGTCGGAAAACGCACTCGCCAGATCGGTGCTGCGGACGGTGAGCAGTAGCTCTCCTTTGTTGACGTAATCGCCCAGGCGGACTTTCAATTCGACGACACGCCCCGAACCTTGCGAGGTCACGTGGATTGTTCTATTGACGTCGGGCGTGACTGTTCCATTCGCAGTTAATGTAGACGGCAGTTCTCTAGTCTCAACCCTGGCGAGTTTGAAAAGCTCGGGATGCTCGATGGTATAGAGATTTGGATCGACGGTAATTTCGGTCTTCGTCGGAGCAGCTTTGGTGTTGTCAGAACAGGAGACGCCGATGAGCGCGATCGCCAGGACACCGGCGAGCAGGGCCGCGAGTTCGGGCCAGCTTTTTTTTCGGCCAGCTTTTCGGCCAGCTTTTAGAGCAACATTCATGGCAAAACCTCGCGGCCTACGGCAAGATTCATTTGGCTGGCAGCCGTCAGGTACGACCCTACCAGATTGACATAGTTCAGTTGGACGGAGCGGTACTCCGCTTGGGCGTTGAGGAAATCCAGCAACGAGGCCCCGCCGTGCTGGTAGGAGAAAGTCATCGTATCGCGCACACGCACCGACATCTGGAGGTACCGGGCTTTGTATGGCCGTAGCAGGGCCAACGTGCTTTCAAGCGTGGCGTAGCTCGAATCGACGTCGCTGAGTACTTGCGCTTCGGCAGCATCGTGCAATCTTTCGGAGCGTCGCATCTCGATTTGCGCGCGCAGCTTCTCTCCCTGGTTGCGATCAAAGATGCGCAACGGAATGTTCACACTGACACCAAGGGTGTTGGTCCCGAACGGATTGTTGGTGGACGAGTTGTGCGTGTACCAGGCGCCGACGGTTGGATCGGTAGAACCGTTCGAAACGGCCAGTTTGTAATCGGTTTGCGCTTTGTCGACTGCCTGGAGAGCGGCCTTTAAATCGGGCCGCATGTCGATTGCAATTTTGCGAAAGTCGTCACGCGGCTTAAGTTCATCGCTGAAATCGTAGGGGCCGGTCACGTCGAATTGATCCATCGGAGTTCGTGAATTCAGAAGCGTAAGCAAGTCGATCTTGGCTGTTTGCAGGTTCTCTTGGGCGGCTTGCAAATCTGATTCATACTGCACCCGTTGCAGTTCTAACCGGTCAAGATCAATCTGCGCGATGTCGCCGGCAGTAAAGCGATTGCGGCTGATGTCGAGAAGTTTGTCATAGTATTCGAGATTGTCTTTCGCCAGTTGAAAGACCGCTTTTGCCTGGAGGGTTGAAACAAAAGCGCTTCGCAAGTTGAAAAGTAGCGTTCTCTCGAGATCGGCGTGGCTCGACTCGGCAATCAGCGTGGCCTTTTGAGCACTTTCGAGTCGTAGCGCCCGCTTATGACGCCGCTCGATGAGGTAGCTGATGCCCGGCGATTCAAACGTGCCTGCGAAGGGCTTCCAGACCCCTTTTTCGGGAACGATTTGGGTGCCATCGACGGACACATTCAGAGTCGGGTTCGGACGAAGAAAGGCAGTGATCTCTTCCGCCCTTGACTCGTCTACCGCTAACTTATCGGCGAGCAGAGTTGGGTTCGCACTTTCGAATTTGTCGCGAATCTCCGGCCAGGTATAGCTTGTCGGCGGCTGCGCCCATGCACGGCTGGCCGCCGCTCCGAAGAGGCATGCGACCAAACAGAAATTGGGCAACTTGAACATCATTAGCTACTCGCTCCGTGCGCATTGAGGGACCGATCTCTCAAATACGCGAGTATACGAAAAACTTGAAGACTCTCCGTTAAGAGACAAAACGGAATTAGAACCTAGAGCGTGGTCTGGTCCAGAGGAGGAGCGCGGCCGGCGACCGCGGAGGCAAGGATAATTCTGTAATGCGGCGCCGGGATGGTTGGAACCGTGCCACTTTGTGCGAAATCAATGGTCAGAACGCTCGAAGCCGGCAAAGCCGGCGGTGAAAAATGAGCGGGCGGCTGAAGGTTGGGACCGCCCTGGCTGGTATGGCGGGCCGCGCGTTCCGATTCTTCCATCTCAGAACGCATGGCGTGAAGGTCGTCGCTGGCCGAAATCACTGGGAACAACAAAACCAACGCGCAACCAACAACGCATGCGAAAACGAGAGGAGCCACATGATTTTTCCCAAGACGGCCCGAGCCGTTCGCCAGTATTTCTCGACGCCACAGCCAATAGGCAGGCAGCAGCAAAGACAGCCAACAGAGATTGAGAAAAAGCTCCATCAAGAATACCGAGGCCGATTCAGGGACACACGACCCAGCGGAACGGCCTCAAGACTTCACGATAGCAAGAATCGCTAAGACTGAGCAAGTAAGCCGCAACGGACGATGCGCTGAGATGGAGCTTGGAACGGATTATGAATCCGTTTCGACAGGCGGAGAAGCACAGATGGGATGTTGGGAAGCCATGAAGAAACTCGTACACCGGCAAGGCCCTCAGCTACGACTCCAGCCCCGGTTGGCGATGATTCCCACACCTTCGCGGATGGTGATCAACCGATTGGCAGCGACTTTCTTGAATTGTTCGTGCAGACCACTGGGCCAGTAGACTTCAACATCCGCCAGGTTTTCGGCACCCAAACCAAAATGCAAGCGCGGATCGTTACAGGAATAGTAACTGGATTGGCTGACGACGGCTTGCGCCTGAGCCTTGCCTCCATAATGCACAATCACTCTGGCCCCGATCGCGCTCCGGTTAGACTTGACGCCCTCCAGTCTTACTTTGATCCAGCCTTGTTTCGGATCCAGGTCATTGCGGAGGAGCGTGGGGGGCTCGTTCATGTTCATAATCAGGACATCCATGTCTCCGTCATTGTCAAAGTCTCCAAACGCGCAACCACGGCTGCTGTGAGGCGTGCTGATGCCGGCGCCGGCCTGCGACTCAAGTTCCTCGAAGACTCCATTGCCCAGATTGCGAAACAAGACTCGCGGGGTTTTATAAGGATATTGAGGCAACTTGCGCTCCACTTCCGGGTAAACGCTTCCGGTAACGAAGAGCACGTCGGGATAGCCGTCATTGTCCAGGTCCACAACCCCTGCACCCCAACAGGTATATCGCGTTTCAACTCCCACCTTTGCTAATCGGGTCACATCTTCGAAATTACCCTTACCGTCGTTCCGGTAAAAGCCACTGGTGTCTCCGACGAAGTGAGTTTTGAACAAGTCGAGATGTCCGTCGAGGTTGTAGTCGCCGATGCCGACTCCCATCCCAGCTTGTTCCATGCCGTCTTCACTGAGGGCCACGCCGCGCATGACACCTTCCTCGCGGAAGGTTCCATCATGATTGTTGATGAACAGAAGGCTGGGCGTGGAATCACAGGCGACGAAGATGTCGGGCCAACCATCCTCGTCAAAATCAGCTGCAACCACGGTCATCCCATAGCTCTCGGTTGCGGCGATCCCTGACTGTTTGGTCACGTCGGTGAACGTGCCGTTGCCGTTATTTCGATACAGAGAGTGTCGTCCGGTCGGCAGTCCACGCGGCCCGCAATTGACGGGGATCCCTTTCCAATCGCAAGTGGCGTTCTCACCGGGAGCCGGAGCATGTTCGAGCGAGAATCGGACGTAGTTGGAGACAAAGAGATCGAGATGGCCGTCGCGGTTGTAGTCGACGAACGCACATCCTGCTCCCCAGCGTGCCGGGCCGTCCTCCCAAAGTCCGGCCTCTTTGGTTACATCGGTAAACGTTCCATCGCCGTTGTTGCGATACAGGATGTTGTGCCCAAAATAGGTGCAGAACAGGTCATCGAATCCGTCGTTGTTATAGTCCCCGACACAGACGCCGTTCGCCCAACCAACGGCTCGCAGTCCGGCCTTCTCGGTGACGTCAGTGAACGTCCCATCGCGATTGTTCTTGTAGAGGCGGTTGGTGGCTTGAGGAGGAGCGCCCTCGAGGCGGGTGCCGGAAAGCAGAAAGATGTCCATCCAGCCGTCATTGTCGTAGTCGATGAACGCGCAGCCGCAGCCGTTCGCTTCCAGAATGTACTTCTTGGAATCCACGCCTCCGTAAATCACCGGAGATCGTAAGCCCGCAGCCTCCGCAACATCGGTGAAATGGGCATGAAATGGGCGTCCGGAGGCAGTGGGCTTAGCCTCGGCCTTCACATCGCGGGAAGCGATTCCCTGGCCCAGCATTCGCCGGGTAGAGGCAAAAAGAGAAAATAAAATAAAGGAACGGCGCGTGATCGACATGAGTTAGGATTTGGCAACGTCCATTATGGTGGGGATTGACTCGGTGAGTAAAGGAGTAGCGGGAAAACCGTCACGAAAGTTCCGCATCGCCCGCGAGTTGGAGGCAGCGATCTTCCAGACCTTGCCCATGGCGAAAAGATGGCACTCGAGCCCAAGAAGCATCAACTGTTCCCTTCCACCACAGAGGCAGGACAGCTTGAAGTGCTGGGGGCGGGACGCTAATTGAAGCTCCTGCAGAAGCTGCCGACCGTTATTCTTTCTCTCGTCATTTTTTTTCTGGTCTGGGTTGGGTGCTCACACTCGCATTCGCAGGCGACGTCCACAGCTCAACCGGTCGAACTGGAACTGCAAGTAAGCACACCCTTCCGCTTTGTCGCCTATGGAGATGCGCGTTTCCACGATCCCAAGGATACGGAGGCGGCAAATCCCTTGGTTCGCCAGGCGCTGGTTCAGGCGATCGCCAAGGAAAACCCTGCGTTCATCTCTTTCGGAGGCGACCTCGTCTATAACGGCTTTGACAAGAATGATTGGAGGGTTTGGGATAGCGAGACGGCGATCTGGCGTGAGAGGAAGATTCCGGTCTACCCAGCCCTCGGCAACCATGAGCTCCACGGAGCTGAAAAAGTTGCACTCGCAAATTATTTCGAGCGATTTCCTGATCTGAAGAACAGCCGTTACTATTCCGTACACGCAGGCAACACTCTCCTACTGGTGCTCGACAGCGCTCTTGACGAAAATTCCGGTCCCCAAGGCCAATGGCTGGCCGAGAAACTGGACCACATTCCGAGTGACGTGGATTTCATATTCCTGATTCTCCATCATCCGCCCTATACCAGTTCGTCGGATATGAAAATGTTTAGCGGAGGTCACTCGGCTCGGGATCAGGAACAAGCGCTGGCGAAATCGTTGGAAGCCCGGCAGCAGAATCTCCGAGCCCGGATTGTCGTTTTCTCGGGTCACGTGCACAACTACGAACGTCACGAGCATGGCGGCGTCACCTACTTTGTGACGGGCGGCGCGGGAGCGCATGCCTATCCGATTGATCGCGCCAAGGACGACCCCTTCCAAAGCAAGGAAGTAAACTATCATTACATTATGGTCGAAGTCGATCACGGCAACCTGAAGGCCAGCATGCATCGTTTGGATTTAACAAGTGGCGCTCCTGTCTGGACTCAGCCCGATTCGGTCACGATTTCGGCGCCCACCGCAAGAGGAGCAGCGCAAGGCCGGTGACTGTTTCGGTCCCGAGAACGCAAGATTCAGTTGTGATTGAGGTTTTGGCACGTCAAGAGACAACAGGTTCGGCTTGGGCAGCGTTGTTGGTCTTCTTGTTGGCCGTTGTATCGTTGCCGGCCATGGCGCAAGGTGGCCCCCCTTACTACACCAACGATCCCGGCACTCCGGGCAATCTTAACTGGGAAATCAATCTGGGCTACATGCCGTTTTTCTACAGTGGTCAATCTGTATCCCACGTGCCCGACGTCGATCTTAATTTTGGGATTGGTGATCGCATCCAACTCACTTATGAGAATGCCTGGTTGCGAGTGCAGAATCCGTCATCGCCGACCAAGTTTGGCGTGGGCCAATCCAATCCTGGCGTCAAATGGCGCTTCTACGACTCGGGAGAGTCGGGCCTGAATATCTCGGTTTTTCCACAACTATTTCTCAATAATCCCGACGACGCCGTTCGACGTGGGATTACTTCGCCGAACGACAGCTTTCTATTGCCCGTCGAGTTCTCCAGACAATTTGGGCCGGTCGATGTCAATTGGGAATTCGGATATCAGTTTGTTCACAAAGGACCAGACGGCTGGCTGGCCGGTCTGGTGGTGGGCCACGATTTCACTCCAAAGCTCGAAGGGGATATCGAGTTCTACTCGCAAGGCACGTTCCATCCCGGCCAAGCGCAGCCGACGCTCGACGTGGGTGGTCGCTACAAGATCCATCGCCCAGTAATTCTGCTCTTCATGGCGGGACGAAGTCTGGAATCGACGCGCCCGAATCAACCTTATTTCGTCGGTTATTTCGGGCTGCAATTCCTACTACCTGCAAAGTCCTACAAATGAGAATCCAGCTTCGGTGGCAGATTCTGGTTCTGTGCTTATTGGGCCAACGCCGCAGTTACGGTCGGGAAGAGGTTGCGGGGGCAATGCCTGATTGCTGCAACGGTTGCGGGATCTCAGAAAACTTCTTGAAACGATAATCGCGATATTCGCCGGGATTGCCTTCGTGGCCGTCACAGGCAGCGAATAGAATATTCGCCATCTCACGCGCCGTGACAAAATGCAGTGTTTCTTTTCTTTCGCGCGCGCCCCCAACTAATTCCGCCAGGAACTTGCGAAAGCCGTCTCCGATCACGCCATCTTTCTGAGTTGGGTTCATGCTGTGACAGTAGAGCTTGATGAACACCCAGTCTGGTCGTCCTATCACGCCAATTCCCGCTCGCTTCCAAAGCGAGAACCGGTCCATGGTCGGCACATTGGTTCTGTTGATGACGCCGTTATCGACGACTGGTCGCCGCGACCGCAACGTGCGCCTAATATCGGTGATCGTCGGCCCCTGGATAATGAGTGGAAGAGTCTGGCACGGGCGCCCAGCTCTCAAATCGTGACCCCAGCGATGCGGCGCTTGGTGATCGAGCGGGAGAGCGCACTCGTATATGGAATTCGTCTTCGAAATCTGGGCCCGATGCCAGATCGCAGTTGGCAGTGTGAGATCAGCGTAGCATCCAGTTTCGGCGAGTATTTGCATCTCTGAATCGACACCACAAAAACGTCCGCCCGCGGAATTCGCGAGCGCAAAGTTTCCGTGCACAAACGCGTAGCCAGGATTTTTCGCTCCGCTCTCGAGAGACAAACAACGATGTCGGAAAGCCAGTCGGTCGCGAAATTCGAGCAAAACCCGCCTGGTATTTTCCGGGGTATCTGGGCTTGATACACCGTGATGAAGATGTATCTCAATTTCTCCCCAGCCCGCCAGGCAATGCTCGGCCATCATCTCCACCAGCGTTTCGTCATATTGTTCGGCTGGATAGAAATATGTATGCACCAGCGGGCGTCCATCGTGGTCGCGCAAGTTTGTGACGGCTTTAGGATATTCGCGGGTCCACCATTCTACGCGGCGCTCCTGGTCGGAGCGGGGCACAAACTTTTGCCCGTGGTCGGCATCGATCGACGGCTCAAAATGATCGGCCAGAGCGAGAATGACATGCACCGGTTCCGGGGAAGTGGATCGGAAAGCTCGCCAAGTCGCCGCCGGAAAGACGGATTTTGCGTACCGGATTTTGTTGTCGATACCCATTCGGAATGGACAGGGGGTTAAGATGGTGAGCGCGGAAGGAATCGAACCTTCAACCTACTGATTAAGAGTTATGGTCTCAATTCGGCTGCAGCGTTGTCAAATGCAGTCGCCACAATAACTTAACCATCAAAAGACCCGCATGGACGGCTTCCGCAAGCGTTGACAAAGTTGGTGAAATCGAACGGCATCTGATTGTGAAGGACACAAAAAGGACACAGCGCACGTTTAGGCGTCAGTCCGATTCTCAACTGATCCTTTTCTTCTGTGGGTACCACCGTGAAAGAACCGCCCATACACGACTTTCAAGGACTTACAGAGGCGGACGAACTCTAAGTCGTTGGAAATCCCCGGTAGCGGGAGCGAAACCGTAGCGTAATCCGTAGTGCGGGCCGGCCAAGATAAGGGACGGAACCAAGTACTGTGATAACGCTGGTATCGCGAGTTTCGGACACGGTTTCCGGCGAATCGAGACTCCTCGAGAAAATTCTTCCCATCCTGAGGTCGAATGCAGAAAATCCCATGCGATCGACTTACTGGGTCAGTTCCACGTCGATCGTGATGGTGATGTCGTCGCCGATCATCACTGGCATGGTACTCACACCGAAATCCTGGCGGTTGATCTTAGTCATCGCCGACGCACCCATACGCTGCCCTTTGCCCATCGGATCTTTGATGGCAGCCGTCGGGCCATCGACTTCGAGAACGACTTCCTTGGTCGTGCCGTGAATCGTGAGGTCTCCTGTGATCTCCAGCTTTCCGGATCCGGCCGCCTTGGCTTGTTTGGAGTGGAACGTTATCGTCGGATACTTTTGCACATCGAAAAAGCGCGGACTGCGCAAATCGTTGTCGCGCATCTCCACGCGCGTGTCCACCGAATTGGCGTCGATCGTGGCGTCGAGAGAAGTCTTGGTGGGGTCGGCGGGATCATATTTCACCGAACCAGTCACTTTCGTGAAGGCACCTCGCACCGTGGATACGCCGAGATGCCGCACGGAAAATTGGGCCGCGGTGTGGTTCGGATCGATCTGCCAAGTTCCAGTTTGTGCGACGGCGATGGTGGCCAGCGCCAGAGCGGTGACGAGCGAGAAAATTAAACGAGGCACAGTAAAGGTTCTCCTGAGAAAAGTGAGTGCACACATGCTAAATCAGAATTTCCATTTTGACTTCGAAAACTGCAAAGATTGCCGGCTGATTCGCGATGAGCTACCGCGTAGATGGAAAGCCAGACATCTGCTATGGCGGCTGGAATGGGCGGTCCGCAAAATCGGGGGCTATCCTGCCAAGCAGAGTGCACTTACTTGAAGAAGAAAGCAGCTCCCCGACAAAGGATTTGCCTCGACGATTTGTTCGCGATGATCGGTGATTTTAACTGGAAGCACGAACGCTGTATGAACCCGTTCACCAATACTGAACATCGAGGACTTTGGGGGGACCGGTGCGATTATCGATGATTTGTGTTACCACGAGGATTTCAATGTTCTTCTTGTCTGCATTCTTACCCGCGCTACGGACCAATTCCCCCAAAAAGCGCTCATCAGTTGCCATCGAGGTCGCGGCGAGAGTTCCGTTAGCGCCGATCCCGGCGATGATCACGGTTTCTCGTTCCGTAGTCGGACTCAGAAAGCGGGCAACTATTCCGTAATCCTGGGTGGATTGGCTATACGGTTTGGTTTTATCGATCTGATAAAGGCGCGAGTCGGGGTGCTTCGTGTCAACGATGTCGTAAGTTTGATCGGTTTCGTTTCGAACAAACTGGTACCTGAGAGGCGACTGCAAACGCAACGTCCATGGATTGTTGAATGCACCGATGAACACCCCGGATGTGATTTGAAGATCGGTGAAATTCGTCGAGGAAGTCCCGAGCATTCGAGGACTGCCACCCATGCGGCCGAGTACAGCGCTGACCTTGGAGGCCGAGGCAGCATCGCGAACTAAAAGAATGTCTGGTGAGACGCCGGTCTCGGTCGGTGCGGCCACTTGAGCTGACTCCGAAGTGGCCCGTGGGGTTTGTGAACTGACTTGCCCGACACATATCAGAACGGAATCCGTCTTCTCAACTACCGGTCCCCATAGAGCGGAAAGGGCGTTGGTCTCCTTGGGTGTACGAAGCGAGACCCGTCCCAAAAGTGCGGCGCCAACACAAGCCGCGGCCAGAATCATCAGGTAAATCGAGGTTCTGCGATTAAGGAGTCTTCCGGCTTGAGATTCACCGTTCTTCGATAGGTCCTCCGTCCCGGACGCCAATTCTGATTCGAGAGTTCGCAAGCCGTTATCTGCATGGGCCGTCGTTGCGCCAGTCGCGCGGTGCCTGCCCAACCGAAATTCCGGTGTGTAGGAGCCCAAGGGCAGTCCGATTCTCAATTCATGGTCATGACCCGGCGTGTCGTAATACTGCGCTATTCTCTTCCGTACCTCCGAAGCAGCTACCCGAACAATCGAATCAGAATATGTGTCGTAGTCCAGTGGGCGGTCGAACACGGCGATGCCGAGCGAGCGTTCCTTGATTCCGGCTGAATTTCCGCTTAGGGCTTCCTCGACAATGAAACGCAGAAAGCGCGTATATCGCTTGCTTCCCTTGAAATGCGGATCCTCCAAGATCCTCTCAAGCTGCCTTCGGACTTCAGTGAGGTCCTCTTCGCTGGCTGGGGTCCATGGCGTTTCCAGATTGTCGATATTGAGGAGTGGCATTCCCATACTGCATTCAATCCCGCTGCAGAAGACGTCGTCATCTGCTTAGCGAACCAAAGTATATCCTACGGTCGAACTGATTGTCGGAAGTCCTGCCTGCAGCCAAGGTAGCAACATCTTTGATTTCAATCACTTCAGGTGGGGCTAACAAAACCTAACAGAGGAACTCTCCGTTATGCACTTCACAGCGCACCTGCTTTGAGGCACGATTGGTCGCGACCGTTATAACGCTGATGAATTTTCTATGCTCCATTGGGAGACCACCAGCTGGATATGCTCCTCCCAGTCGATCTGCGACCAACAAAAAGGTGGGACTTGTCGGGATTCAACGCATTTGGTCGAAACCGTTGCCATGAGGTTCAAAGTCTGGCGGAACCCGGCAACCAATGAAATCATTATTTATTGCCTTGATCCCGAGCCAACCTCAGGACACTCCAACTCAAGTTCTACAAGTGGGCCTGAGGCAAAACCGCATCCATCGAGGGCTCCAAGGAAACGGGGCGCAATCTGTTGAAAAATCCGATACTGCGCTTCCATCGGGATTCCTCGCGGTGGAGCTTCGCGGTCGCCACACTTAACCTGGAGACACTACATGAAGATACGCATGACACGAGTTGTAGGCTTGGTTGCGTGGACGGGATCGCTTTTCCTTGGCTCATTTATGCAGTTTGCAGTTGCCCAGGACACAGCGAACCTTCCATATATGAACACCAATTTGTCAGCCGAGCAGCGGGCCACCGACCTGGTTCATCGCATGACGCTTGCGGAAAAGGCTTCGCAGATGCTGAACAGATCTGCCGCGGTTCAGCGGTTCAACATTCCTGCGTACCAATGGTGGAGTGAGGCGCTCCACGGAGTCATCGATCCGGGCGTAACGGAATACCCCGAACCCATCGGGCTGGCCGCGACCTTCGATACACCCAACATTCATCTCATGGCGACCCAAATTGGCATTGAAGGACGCATCAAATACGTTCAAGATGCACGCGTCGGTCGCACAGCCTTTATTGGCGGAGGACTGGATTTCTGGTCCCCGAATCTGAACATCTTCCGTGATCCGCGCTGGGGCCGCGGACAAGAGACCTACGGCGAAGATCCATTCCTCACTGGCCACATGGGAGTTGCCTACGTGACAGGTATGCAGGGCGATGACCCGAAGTACTACCGCGTGATCGCGACACCCAAGCACTTTGCCGTACACAGCGGCCCGGAGCCGACCCGGCACTTTGCAGATGTCGATGTCAGCAAGCACGACGAAGTAGACACCTTCGAGCCCGCATTCCGGGCTGCCGTCGTGGAAGGCAAGGCCGGTTCAGTCATGTGCGCGTACAACGCTATCAATGGCGAACCCGCATGCGCCAACCAGTACCTGATGCAGGACCAACTCCGCGGCAAGTGGGGCTTCCAGGGATATGTGGTCTCAGACTGCGGCGCGGTCACGGATATTGCCGCCAATCATCGCTACCGTCCAACGCAGGCACAAGGTGCGGCCATCTCCGTAATCCGCGGCATGGATAATGAATGCGGCTTCTCTGACGTGCCTGGCGAGAGGGTCGGCAAGGCCTATATCGACGCCGTGCAGCAGGGCTACTTGCCTGAAAGCACGCTCGACACCGCTCTCATTCGCTTGTTCACGGCGCGTATAAAGCTTGGCCTGTTCGACCCGCCGGAAATGGTGCCGTACACAAAGATCGACGAGAAGGAACTTGACAGCGCGGAACACCGCGCTTTGGCCCGTAAGCTCGCGAACGAGTCCATGGTTCTGCTCAAGAACGATGGCGTGCTTCCGTTCAAGCCGGGAATAAAGAAGATCGCAGTCGTCGGCCCGCTCGCTGACCAGACCGCAGTGCTGCTCGGCAACTACGCCGGGACACCGACGCATGTGGTTACCGTGATCGATGGCCTCAAGGCAGAGTTTCCGAATGCGACGGTCACTTACGTTCCCGGAATCCAGTTCCTTCGCAACGAAGGAAATCCTGTTCCTGATGCCATGTTGACGACTCCGGACGGCAAGCCCGGCATCAAGGCCGACTACAGCGAGTCGATGCGCCGGTTTGGCAGGGGACCGGAAGCTCCGGTGCTTGTCAGCCGCACCGAGCCGAATATCAATCTCACGGGCACGAACTTGCCTGCAGAGGTTACCGGCAAAAAGACCGTTGGTGTGCGGTGGACGGGCTTCATCACGGCCACTGAGACTGGCGACTACCTGATCGGCGTCCGTGCCAATGGCTTCGGAAGACTGTCAATTAACGACCAGCAAGTTGCGCAGTTGGGCAGGCTCGAAGGCATAGATGCTGCAGTTGGCCGTGCCCACCTGGTGAAGGGCGAGAAGACCCCACTGAGCCTCGCGTTCGGGACCATGGACGGCGTCAAACCGCAAGCGCAACTCATCTGGACGAAGGCCAACGATGCGCCTGCGCCTGAGGCAATCGCCGCGGCAAAAAACGCCGACATCGTGATTGCGGTTGTCGGTATCACGAGCAGGCTCGAAGGCGAAGAGATGCCGGTGACCATTCCAGGATTCCTGGGCGGAGATCGCGTCAGCATTGATCTTCCCCAGCCCGAAGAAGATCTGGTTGAAGCTGTTGCAGCCACAGGCAAGCCGCTCGCAGTCGTTCTGTTGAGTGGCAGTGCTCTCGGAGTCAATTGGATCAACGATCACGCCAACGCGGTTCTCGAAGCATGGTACCCCGGCGAAGAAGGCGGCGCAGCGGTCGCCGAAACGCTGAGCGGCAAGAACAATCCTGGTGGAAAGCTACCGGTTACGTTCTACAAGGACGTCACTCAATTGCCCCACTTCGAAGATTACGAAATGACAAACCGGACCTACCGGTACTTCAAAGGCAAGCCGCTCTATCCGTTCGGCTATGGGCTCAGCTACACAACCTTCAAATACAGCGACCTCAGTGTTCCCACGCAGGCGGTCGCTGCGGGGCAACCTGTCGCCGCCGATGTCACAGTAACCAACACGGGGAAAGTTGCAGGAGATGAGTCCGTCCAGGTCTACATCAAGTTCCCTGCAGTCAAGGGTGCGCCGCAGATCGCTCTCCGCGGGTTCCAGAAAGTTCATCTGGAGCCGGGCGCGAGCCAGAAGGTTCACTTCGACCTGAAGGACCGCGATCTGGTCATGGTCACTGAAAATGGCGACCCGATCATTGCCGCTGGTAACTACACCATCAGCATCGGGGGTGGCCAGCCTGATACCGCAGCGCCTACCGTCGCCGGGCACTTCCAGATCGATGGCCAGCTGGCACTGCCCGAATAGGAAGCCCGTGTCTTGGTTCGGACCGCTATCTGAATCAAAACACAACCGCATAAGAATGAGCGCTTGTCACCAACCGTGACAAGCGCTCCCCTTCGTCCGATTATTCGATAGCAAAGTTAAGCGGCGGGCGATTGAATACCGCGATCTCGGCACTGCGGCGGCTGGGAATCAGCCGCCACTACTCGACCCCTGAGCTGGCATAGCCATGTGTTTGCTGAGGACGTCCACCAGACCTTGGTTTGGCACACACTGCTTTGCCGAAAAGGAAGATAGGATGTGATCCAGTTCATTCTCGGACAGGCCTTTGAAGAGGTCGGCGTAGAGCGGCTGCATCAGGGTTCCCGTGTAGAAGCACAATAGGGTCTGACTCATGCACCGTACATTGAGTCGCGCATCCAACTGCGGATCACCAACCACTTGACGGATCTGGTCAGCAAGCTGAGCCGTTGCGTCCTTTACCGGTGTTGGCGGTAGCCACTTCATCCAATCGTCGGTGCCAAGAGCAACCTTCTTGCGAAGAAAGTCGCTGATGCGCTCCATGTACGGAGATGCAGGGTCGAGTGTCAGCATACCCATCACGCCAACATCTTTGTAATTCCACGTTGTCCAGTGGGTCTCGTGACTTTCAAAGATGCCAATCTGATCATCTAACGCGCGAAGCCGGTCACCACTCTCATCGGCAGGCCCGTTAAAGACAGACCCAAACTCGCCAACCCACAAAGGAACGTTATGCTGCTGGGTGAACTTCGTTCCCTCGGCATCGAGGAAGTTGCGCTCCTGTTTTGCCAGATCCCACTCCTGAGCACTGCCCGTCGCAGCCGATCGCGGATGGATGGTGCCAGGGTATCGGCCAGGTCCAAACCCAGGCACAGTGTAGTTATGTGAACTGTAGGCGAGGTTATCGTCGAAGGGTTCCTCCAGGCCCGAGAAGTCCCTTGCGTATTCATCACCTTCAAGGAAGATAATATGTCTGGAATCGATCTTGCGAATCTCCGTAACCAGGCGCCGGTAGACGGCATTCATGCGGCCAAAATTGGGCCTGTAATTGGAACCCACGTTCCATGGATAGTCGCCTAGGGCATTGTTCGCACAAGGCTCGTTTAGCACGTCGTAGCCGGCGATCACAGCCCTGTTCTTGTAGCGCCGCGCGAACTCCTGCCAAAGGGCAACGAAACGATCCTGATAAAACGCAACCTCCCAGAAAAGGCTGATGCGCGATGCGTTGTCAGAATGCCAATGCACATTCTGCCACCCCTGCGCCGCATGTAGGTCGAGAATGACGTAAAGACCATGTCTTTCGCAGTGGCTTAACACCTTATCGAGACGGGCAAAACCCGCCTCTACGTATTTGAAAGGGTGCGGCATCATCCTCGAAGTGTCGATAATTAAGAGGTATCCTGACGACGCTGGCGCCGGCCTTCCTGAGAAAGATCACATCGTCTTCATTGAAGAAGTGGTCCAGCATGCGCTCGAAGAAGAACTGTGCTCTGGCCGGACCAAGCACCTCGGCCATCTGCGTTCGGAGAGTATGCTCCGCGCCAGGATGCCCATTAATGAAATCCTCCATATTCATCCAGCCGCCCGGACAGGTTCCCCTCAGGCGAACCTGTTTCCCTTTCGCATTGACTATGTGACGGCCGCTGACACGAAGGAACTCCATCTTGTCATCCCCCTCATGACTGTCCGCTGCCTGTGGAGCGGCACTTTGTTCCCCTGCGGCTGCCACTGTATTTCCCGTGAGCGCTGCCGCACCGGCAAACGCGGCCAGCTTGAGAAAATCACGTCGCGGCTTCAGATTGGTTGCTTTACTTGTCATAAAACCTCTCCCGAGAATTTGGTTTGGTGGTTAACGATCACGGTTGTTTGGCCCTATTTCAATTCGCATTCTAAGCTTTCATTTGCGGAGTCAGCGGGAAACCCCCACCGAAAAATACGGGGGAAAGGTCGGACATCGCAGCATTCCCGTTTCCTTTGGACGCCCCGCTCTTCGCTTCCGCGGGCGATGATGACCGACACTGATTTCATGTTGTTCAGTGAGTGCCTTCCTGGGGAGGGATTCATGACACAAACGGCTGCGGCGCGCCGTCGGGCGGCGGCACTTCGAAGGCGTTGATGGTCATCGAGACCAGACTATAGTAGCCGAGGATTCCGACGAGCTCGACCACGGCCGTCAGGCCGATCTCCGCGACCGCACGCTCGTAGGTCGCAGCGGAGACCTTGCGGGTATCGAGGAGCTCCTTGGCAAAGGCATACACGGCAGCCTCGTCGCTTTTCATCAGATTGGGCGGCTTGCCGACGCGAATCGCCTCGATGGTGCCGGCGTCGAGCCCGGCCTTGAGCCCGATGGGTGCATGCTCGTGCCACTCGAAGGCCGCCTGCCAGTGCGAGCCGGTCACGAGGATGGCAAGTTCGGAAAGCCGCGGCGGCAGGCTCGTGCCGAAGCGGCAAAACGCGCCTAAAGCCTGCGCGCGTTCGGCAAGCACGGCACTCGGCAGCCACACCAGCAACGGGCCGACGACGCGGCCACGCGGGCCAGCCACGATAGTGTCATAGACCTTGCGCTGCTCGGGCGCGAGTTTCTCGGGATCAAGACGGGGCACGCGTGACATATAACTCCTCCGTGGTCGGATTAACCCGCGAAAGAATACGCCGTCGGTTCAGCGGGAATTCCTAGCCGCGCAGGAGAGCCGGTGCAATTTCCCGCCATTCTGCTAACGGAAGTGACCGCGGGTTTGCTGAAAGAACTTGGACGCAAACGTGGTCCGCGCCGGCGGAGTGATGGGCACGAATGCGGTTGCGGATTGCGTTCAGATCGCCCCAGGCGATAATGCTATCGATCAGACGATCACTTCCACCATTCTTGATGTCCGACTCGTCGAAGCCCAACCGGAGGAAGTTGTTCGTGTAGTTCGGTAAGGCGAGATAAGTGGCGAGGAAATCCCTGGCAATCTTCCGTGCCTTCGCCGGATCTGTCTCCAACACGACAGCTTGCTCTGGACACAAGTATGGCCCCTGACCCAGTATCGCGCGGGCCTGAGCCGTGTGCTCCGGGTTCACGTTGTAGGGATGTGCACCGTCAGCTCGTGGGGCCGGATGGAGCGTACAACGCCAGGCGAAAGACCTCGATGAAGGCATCGACCTCGTGGCCCAGCACGGAAACCTGAAATACATTGTCGAGATCAAGGCGTCCTCGGAAGCTAGAAGAGACCGGGCGGTGCCTCTCCTGTCGCAAGCCATCCTCGAAGCCCAGGCAGCGGCACAGCGAATACCGGGCCCTGTTATTCCCGTCGCCGTCCTGGCAGTTGACCATGTCTCAAAATCACTGGCCGAGCACGTGCATGGTTTCGTCGAACGGAATGCGCCGAACATGGCCGTCGGACTGATCGACGCCAGTGGCTTTCGTATGTTTCGCGGGCCCGGTATGGAATGGCTCAACTCTGCAGGTTCACCTTCGCGCGGCGCCCGCGCGCCGGACAAGCTCTCTCGCAACTATTGGATGGGAAGGACGCATGACTTCGACAGGAGCCGACCTCCAAGCCTTCGCTCGACTGATCGAGTCGCTTACTCCCTGGCTCGACGAAGTGGTGATTATCGGTGGCTGGGCGCACCGACTGCATCGCCCTTCACCCCGCCGCGCTGATCGACTCACCTTCCCATGTGGTCCGTCAAATCACAACAACGCCTAGCGTATGCTGCGGCGGATGCTCGGAAAAGCCGAGGAATGGAACGTCATCAAGGCGTCTCCAAAGATCAAACTCATGCAGGAGCACGCGCGGGAGCGTGTCATTGACGCCGACGCAGAAGCCAAGCTTTTGCCTTTCTGCAAACAGCCGCTTCGCGATGTGTTGATGATCATGCGTGATTCGGGGATGCGAAACCAGAAGGAAGTTTTCCGAATGCGATGGGAGCACCTGGACTGGGCCAACAACTGTGCGCGTCATGGCTTTGGAACTGAAATGTACCGGGCGACCAAAAACCTGTTCGCGGTCATGAACGTCATGGGACACACGACCGTGAGCACTACTATGAAGTACCAGCACCAAAACATCGATGAGGTGGTCGCAGTCACCAGCCGTCGAGTGTAGCAAGGACACAAAAAGGACACAATCGGTGGGATGGGGATCGAGCCGAGGCTGCCAAGTGTTTGAAAAGAGTGGTGAGCGCGGAAGGAATCGAACCTTCAACCTACTGATTAAGAGTCAGTTGCTCTGCCAATTGAGCTACGCGCCCGCTGCGGGATTCAACTGCGTGGGGACAAACAGTGATTATATCATCGGCGTTGGTGGGCGAAAGACGCGGTTAAGCTGAAGCGGCTTCCTGGCCTGCTTCGGTCGAGCTTGTGCCCTGGCGAAGCGATGCGTCGGCGATCGACGTTTCGCGAAGCGGAGGTTTGCGGAACGGCAGGACTTCGGCGACAGCGACTGGCGCGGATATGCGGCGCTCAATTCTCCCGATCACTGGGCGTTGGCGCTCGCCGATGACCAGTGAGACAAAATTATTCTCGGCCAATAAACGATCGAGCAGTCGAACTTCCCACTGGCGCAACACCTGTTGGGGAAGCGAGAAAAAATTGCGGAACGTCCAGAGCAGATATGCGCGCTGCGCAAAATTGAGCTCTACATAGCGAGGACCGATCGGCGTGTCGAGTTCGAGAACGCCTTCGGTGAGTTTTTCAATCCACATGTTCCGGGCCTACCCTGCAAAGGCTTGAGCAGCTTTGCTTTGGAGCGGGCCATTATTGCACCAGCGTAGGGGCAATGGGAAGCAATCTTTTTGTTTTTAGGACAAATTGTTTTCGCTAGGTGATTTCCGGGAGCAAGGCGATGCGATCGATGGTCGCGGCGACCCCGATTCCCTTCCCGTCCCCTTCTTCGACACGGACGACGGAAGCTTCACAGAGCGTCCAGCCTCCGGGTCCAAGTCCCAGGCCGGCGGGCAGCATGATGACGAGTTCGAGTTTCGCCCCGGCTTTCATTTCCGACTCGGAATAGAGAAAGATTCCCGACGAGCTGAGATCGCGGGTAAGGGCAGTCTGCTCGGTGCCGTCGCCGTCCGGTTGGCGAACTTTGACCGGGACGTTGAGAGGAGTGCGGGGTTCGCGGCGGCGGTCGTCAGTTTGAGTCATGGGTTGCTCTGGTGATTCTTCGGTTCCCGATTCTGAATTTATCGATTCTCGATGAAAAAATGGACCGAGCGTTGAAGGGGGGTACCCCCTCCCCTAACCGGTATATTAGAATCATAGACTTAGAGCATGAGCTACCTGCAAAATATTCAATAATAATGACTTAAAGGTAAAGTCTTCACAACGCTAGACTTACGATCGTTTTCTCTGGTTTTGACGCGCGAAGTAATCGATAAGTCTTTTTCTTAGAATACTTTGCAAGAAAGCCTATATTTTAGAATACTTTACAATCGGTCTCACGCGTCTTCCACCATTCAGCCTTCATCCATCATTTCAACCAACGTTCTCGACTAGGTCAAGGTAAAACTGCGACCACCATCGCGATTCAGGGAGTCTGGTCCGCGCCACTTGCCGACTCAGAAGGAAAAAGCTCCTCTCGATGTTGCCGGGAGGAGCCCGGGGAAGAAAAAGCTATTTCGGTCTAGAAACTGAACCTGAGCGCGAGTTGGATTCCACGCGGGCCCCCGCCACCGAGGAAGGGATTGCCGATTCCTACGTCGCCGGTGGCGGTGAGTTGGTAGCCTCCGTTGCCGACTTCACGTGGGTTTTGCGCGTTGTTGTTGGACTGGAACCCGCACCCGCAACTTGACGAGAGGTTGGAGGCGGGATCTGCGAGAAACGATGGCAGAAGCGGACTCGAGAAGTTCGGATGGTTCAGGAGGTTGAAAAACTCCGCGCGGAATTGCACCTTTACGCGCTCCGTGATGGCGGTGTCTTTGTAGAGGGCCAGGTCCCACTGTTTGTAAGTTGGGCCGACGAGCGAGTTGCGGCCGAGATTGCCGTAGTGGCGCGTGCCGGGAACGCAATCTGATGCAAAGCCAAATACGCCCTGCTGGTTATAGGTGCATGGCATCGCAAACGAAGTGAGGTCGATGTAGTTGGACGGATCTCCCTTGTGGTATGTAATTGGACCGACGACATCGGGCCGATCAAAACATTCACCACCGCCGCTGTAGTCATCTTCGCAATTGTAGGTGAGCGTGAAGGGTTGACCGCTCTGCAAGGTGACTGTGCTGTCGAAGCCCCATCCATCTGTCAGTTGTTTCATGCTCCCACCGTGGTTCGGTAACTGGTAGCTGAACACCCAGGTGAAGCGGTTGGGAACGTTGAAGTTTGACGGACCATATTCAGCTTGCGGACGATTGCTGTCCTGTGGTTGTGCTGCGTTCGGAACAAAATCCTCGAGATCGCTGGAGTTGTCCAGAGACTTCGACCAGACATAGTTGGCGACGGAGGTGATTCCGTGCCAGCCGTTAAGTTTGAAACTTGCCTGCAACGAGTGGTAGTTGGATTTCCCGCTCGACTTTTCCTGATAAATGTAGAAAGCTCCCGCGCCGCCGTCGCCAAACGGGCGAGGGACGGCAAAATCCTGGATGGCTCCGGTGGTGGCACAGGTGGCGATTCCGTTCGGGCAATCGGCGGCTGTGACCGCGGCGTTCGTGGGTTGATTGAGGTCGTAGAAGCGGAACAAACGATGGCCCTGCGATCCCACATAGCCTACCTGCAAGACGGTCTTGCTGGTGATTTGCTGCTGGATATTGAGGTTGTAGTTCTCCATGTAGGGGGTCTTGATGTGAGGGTCGACTGCGAAAATGTCGCACTCCGGGCTGCACCCCACGGAGCCATATACAGGCGTGTTGAGTTGGAGCGGGCTTCCTCCAGGATTCGAGGCGGCGTTGATGGGAGCGGGACCGAAGTTCCCATACGCTGGGCCCGGAGCATAATAGGCGGAAAATGGGAGGTGCCCGAGGAACATGTCCTGGGAGAAGGCGTCATAGAACAATCCGAAGCCCGCCCGCACGACCGTCTTGCTCTTGCCGGTCACGTCCCAGGCAATGCTGGCGCGCGGCGAGAAATTCTTGTAATCAGGCTGATACAACTTGCTCAGTCCGTTGGTTCCCACCTGGGTGTAGTTGCCCGTTCCAACATCGGCTACCGGATCGAAACTCGTCACCAGAAAATTGGCGAACAAGTTGTTCTCCTCTTTGACGACGCCGTAGTAGTCCCAGCGTACGCCATAGTTCAGGGTTAGGCGCGGAGTCAAGCGGAAACTGTCTTGCACGTACCAGGCAAAGTTGTTTTCCGACGTGTGACGGAGCGAGTTCCCGGAATACTGGAGACCACTGGACGGAATGCCCGCAAGAAAGTCGGAGAGATCGGCAAACTTCAGGCGTCCGCGGAAATATTTGTCGAAATATTGCTGAATGCTGGTGCGGCGGAACTCGAATCCGGCTTTGAGATCGTGGCGGCCGAGCTTCCATGCGACGTCTTCGACGAAATGCAGGTTGGTGTCGTGACGGGCGCGAGGGTCACCTGAGGTTGTGCCGGGCTGCGAGAAGAAACTGCTCGAACCCGACGGAGTGAGGGAAACGAGGACAATCGGCAGGCCCGAATCGTGCGGCCCGGAACCCGAGCAATCGGCCAATGAACTGGCGGCACAGAGACCGATGGAACTTGGATGGAACGATTGGTCCTGGGGAAAGAAGCCTTCCGAGAAGCGATTCCAGCCGAAGCGCACTTCATTGGTCATGTTGGAACCAATTGGACGAACCAAGGACAATGAAACCAGCTGGACGCGAGTTGGAGTCACCGTATTGAAGCCGGGGAGCTGGCCACCGCTGCCAGTGAGCGCCAGAGGAAACGATTGCGTGCTGTCGCCGAAAAAGTAGCGACCCGAAATGATGTTCTTTCGTCCGTTGTGGTCGATCTTGCCGATCAAGCTGCTGAGATTGTTGACGGACGGCGTGATCAAAGACGCATTCGGACCGTTGGGACATCCGGTGTCATCCGAGTGAACACCGGGGATGTTCGGAGCTGGCCAGGGATTGTGGGCGGCCAGCAGATTCGCGATGACCGGATTGCTGGCATCACTCGGACTGAGAGAACCGCCGGGGCCGCTGCCCTCGGGTACGCATGCAAGGGTTACCGTTCCCACGGCCTCGCGCTGGCCTTCGTAATCGACATAAAAGTAAGTGCTGTCTTTAATGATCGGGCCGCCGAGCGCGCCGCCAAACTGGTTGTTATGGAAGGGAGCGCGCTGGGGGGTAGTGTTGAAGAAGTTGCGCGCGTCGAGAGCGTCGTTGCGAAAATATTCGAATAAATCTCCGTGAAGCGCGTTGGTCCCACTCTTGGTGACGATGTTGACGACGCCGCCAGCGTTGCGGCCATACTCAGGGCCGAAGTTGGAAATGACCTTCATCTCTTCGATCGCATCGATGGGCAGGATGGCGGATGGAACGGCAAAGACGCCACCTTCGTTGATGGCGGGATCGTTGCGGTATCCGTCGTTCATGTCGGTGCCGTCGAGCAGATAGTTGTTGGAGCGGCCACGCGCACCGTTCATGGAAAATTCGCCGTAGGAGCCCGGGGAGTCAGTGATTTGGTCGGGGGATCCGGCGACTCCGGGATTGAGAAAGATCAACTTGGTGTAGTCGCGGCCGTTGATGGGAAGGTCCTTGACTGTTTTTGCGGTGAGCACGCCGCCCAGTTCATTGCTGGTGGTTTCGACCTGAGGCAGCTCGTCGCCGATCACCTGGACCTGCACGGAAACTTCTCCGGCTTTGAGTGCGGCATCGACGCGGCGATCGGTGGCGACATCGACCTCGACGCCGGTCGCTACGGAGGTCTCAAAGCCGGCCCGCGAGATGGTGACTGTGTAGATTCCGACGGGTAATTCAGGCACGGCATAGCTACCGTCAGCACTGGTCGTGGTGGTGCGCAACAACCCGGTCCCAGCGTTGTGAACTTTGACGGTCGCCCCCGCTACGACGGCTCCCGAAGGATCGGTAACAGTTCCAAGGATCTTGCCGCGGAAAGTTTGGCCGAACACCATGACTGACATCAACGTGACTGAGATCAAGAAGATGCAGACTGCAAACGAGCGGAGATTCTTCACCATTGCTCTCCTTCAGTTGCGCCATCGCTGGGTTGGGAAACGACCCACACTCCGCGAGAAGCAAACGTAGTTCCTTTTTGAGATCGCGGAATTATAAACGACGGGTTAGGAAAGAAAAGTGAGGAATGTCATTCAAAGACGTGATGGGGTGCATCGGTGTTCCGAGCGACCCTTGAGGGATTGCGGCGTGGCGATGCGACATATATGGAATCGCGGATCGGTGGGTACGGAAACTGGGAGAAGTAAGAGCGTTGAGAGATGACGGTGAATCTTAGAAGCTGAAGGCTACGCCGCCGCGGACGGAGCGGGCGGACTGGACTAGATATACGGTGCGGCCGTCTTGTCCGATGACGGGGACATATCCTTGCGCGAGGAGGTTTCGGAGGTCCACGAGAACTTCCATGTGTCCGGCTAGGAAGTTGGCGGGAATGGGCTGGCGGAGGCAGAGGTTCAAATAAGGATCGGCCTGGCCGGCCGACGTGTTGAATTGATCGACTGGAGTCAGCGTGCCGCTGCCGGTGTAACGATAGGAGGCGATCCAGCGCGTCTTGGCCTTGGGCAAGGTTCCGCTGAATTTTGCGGTGACGGCCTGGCGGCGCTGGGTGCGGATCGAATCGCGCGCATCGAGAAGCTGAACATCAGAGTGAGAGTGAGAAAGATCGAGGACTCCGCCGTAGGAGTAATCGAGAGTCGCCGTCAAATCGGACATCAGCTTGCGTTGCAGCACAACTCGCATTCCCCGGGCGGAATAATCGTTGCCCTGATAACTGAACGTGCCGGAGTAGATGTCGGGCAGCACTTCGCCGGATTCGGCGGTGGTCTCGCCGACTCCTGTCAGAACCGGATCGGCAAAACTGTCGGCGTAGTAGGCGACCTGAAGGTTGTTCTTGCCAATGCGCTGCGAGATCGATACTTCCTGATGATGGGCGCGCTCGACTGCCGGAGTGAAGGCGGTGATGCTCATGCGGGGAGCGGTTTCGCTCAGATCGGCTGAGGCGGAATCGAAGCGGTCGTCACCGAGACGATTTTGCAGTCCTCGATTTGGGACTGCGCTCGCGTACTGATATTCGAGCACGGTGTCAGGCGTAATATGCAGATCGGCCGAACCGAAGGGCTTGAAAGCGTTCACGCGGCCGAGGAACTGGATGGTCTGCAATTCGCTGCCGGCTGTGACTTCCAGCCGGTCGCCGATCACCACGCGATCGGAACTGGTCACCGACAGGGCCTGGAGCGTAGCGGCGGGCATGGTATTCAAGTCCGGCGAATTCAGGCGCAGGGCAGTGATCGATACCGATGGCTCGAACATGCCGTTAAAGCGGCCGCTGTAGGCCGTTCGCAGAACGGCTTCGGGGACGCTCTGGCCGTCGCTTCCATATCCGATGTTGCCGTTGAGGCGAAGCGTGCCGCTCGACGGGAATGAGCGCTCCATGGAGAAGCCGGCGTTCATGTCGGAGGGGCTGCCGAAACCTTCACCGGGCGATCCGGCCAGGAAAATGACGTTGCCCTTCAACTCGCGGTCGGCGGCAGACTCGCCACTCTGCGCGACAACGGTCGTGCCGTCCGGAAGAACGCGAAGAATGGGACGGTTGGCGACGGAGCGCAGAGTCCATTTCCAGTCGTCGTCATCGACAGGGGTCCGCGTGGGGACTAACTGGATGGCTTCGAACAGCGTGGTCATGGTGATGTTGACGACCAGTTTTGCGCCGGCGCGCAGGTCGATCTTTTCGCGCAGCGAAGGCAGGAAGGAAGGCTCGCTTACCTTGACGCTATAGGTTCCGGGCAAGAGGCTGGCAACGGAGTAGTATCCGCGATCGTCGGTAAAGACTTTCAGGGCTTGGGCCGCAGAGCCAACGATCGCAGATCCAACGACCGCAGATCCAAGAATTTCAACGGCGGCGCCCATTTGCGGAGAACCGGTGCCGTCGCGAACGTATCCCGAGATCGCCCCTTTGACGGCGGATTTCGTCTGAGACCATGCCGGAAAGGCCATGGCCGAGACAAGAACGGCCGCGACACATCCTCTAGAAATGAGGAACCCGAGCTTTGCGAACATCCCGCCCCACCACCCCTGAGAAACCAGGCAGAAGATTCTACTGCTACTCCAAGGCCCTTACTCCACGGCGAAGGTCGCGGTAGGGCCAACCGTCTGCTTGGAAAGGTTGTCGTTCACTTTGATTTCGATCTTGTAGAGGCCCACCGGCAGGTTGGCTGCGGAGAGCGTCTTCTGCAGCGTGACCTGATCACCGACATTTCCCATCGTGTCGGTCGATTCCACGGTATGAATTACGGCCTTATTGTTTGCGTCGGTCACATTGTATTCGATTGTGGCCGAAGGTTTATGCGTCTTTTCGTCGACGCTGAGATTGTATACCTGCATCCAGAAATTGAGCTTCTGATTTTTCTTGAAGGCGATGGGCTTGCCGTCGGACGGGGCCACGCGGGGACGGACTTTAGTCGTCCCGATAACGAAGTTGCCGGTGCCCACGTTCTTGGTCGCGACCGGTTCCATCTGGTCGGCGATGATCAGGGTCGAATTGCTTAACTGATCTTCGCTGAAGTCGGGAATCTGGATGGCGTGGCTCCAGTTGCCGGTGCGGTCTCCGTTGACGTCCTTTACTACGATGTCGAGACGGTAGCGATTCTGGCTGATGCGTAGAGGCAGAGCCTTCCAGTAGACCGACGAGTTCTCGGCGGTCTTGGGCAGGAGTTCCGCAGGCACATCGACCTGGACGGTGTCTTCGAAAGTCTGGACAATCTTGCCGGTCAGCGTCGTGACGCGGCCGAAGATGTTGACGGTGCCGCGTTCCATGCCGTCTTTATTCTGGAAGGTGACGTCGCGGTTCTTGATCTGGATGGTTATGGGGACGAGGACGGTGTCGCTGACGTGACCTTCACAAAGTCGGCGCGGACGTCGAAGGGCATCAGGTTCACACTCAGGTTGTGGCTGACGACTTCTTCGAGGTCCTTGAACTTGACGGCCGGAGCGGCCTGGAGTTTGGCGTACTGTCGACAGACGATCGAATTCCTTGGTCTGCAAATCGTTGTTGAAGGGCGAGGTTGCCCAACTGCTCGAGGCCGTTGCCGCCGGTGAAGCGGCTGGCCTTGTTGGTCATGCCCAGTTGCTCGTACATGGTCAGGCCGGCGTTCGGGGTGTACTTGAGCGCGTCTTTTTCCGAACGGTCGATCGTCATGTGGTAGTCGCCGCACATGCAGGTATCGACGAACTCGATGATGATTTCCTGGCCAATGCCCTCGATGTAGCGATAGCGCCATTGTTCGAAGGGGAAGGTCGAGGTTTCGCCGCCACCCTCTTCCATTGGGCGCTCGTAGCTGCCACCGGAGGGATGGGACTCGACCTCGTCGGCCGGTCCGAAGACGATGTAGATGCGACCGCGGTCGCTTTTCCAGCCAGGAATCCCGGCGGCAAAGTGTTCGTTCGCGTAGGCGATGCGGCGGTAGTGCTCTTCTTTGAACTCGTTCTCTTCGGTGTCAGGCGTGGGATCGCGGCGTTGCCAGAAGGCTTCGATGAACTGGTCGCGCTCTTCGTCGTTCGAGAGCTGCATGAAGGCTTTCTGTTCTTCGTCGGTGATGATCCAGCGGACATCTTCGTCGAGCCATTTCCGGTAGGTCTTGCTCAACTCGATCTTGAGGGCCTTGGCGTTGGCTTTTCTCTGTTTTTCAGGGACAGGGCGCTTCAAGGGGTCGACCTGGGAGGTGTCGGCGGCCTTGGAATCCTTATCTTGTGCGAGGGTCGCTGCGGGTACACCAAGGGCCATAGCGCCGGTCAGTAGGACAGCGGAACACCGATCCAAAAAGCCATTAAGACGAAAACCACGATTTCGAAGACCTGCGGTAAACATAGAAGGGCCACTCCCGCGCGAGACGTCAGTCGGTCAATTCTATTTGGTTGGATACATCTAGGCAAGCGGAAGTGGCCTGACGAAAAAAGATTTCCTGGGCGGGAGTCGGGTTCTAATCCCTTAAGAATCCATTGCTTGCAAATGGGCGGCAGGACGATTGGATCTGCCGCGAAGCCGGGTTTGCAAGCTATAATCAGTTTAGCCGGCGGATGCCCGCCTTTCTGACATCATCTATCGAGTGACAGCCGAAGGACACCCGTTTACGAGAGGTTCGGGAACTTTTCGGTCAGTTTGCGCGTAACTACTTCCATGCAAAAGGGACGCGTCTGGAAGTGCGATCTGAGCTAGTCCCAGCTGTAGGCGAACGAAGGGTCAGAACTGGCGGTATCGTGCAGCGATGCCCTGAAACGAATCGATATCCAAATCAATGAAGACCTGGAAGAAAATTCTGATCGCGGTGGGCGCGGTTCTGGCGCTCGTCATCATTGTCTCCGTCACGGTGTACCAGAGCCAGAAGAATCTGGTCACGGTTCAGACCGGGAAGGTGACGAAGGAGAACCTTGCTGCGGTGGTGAGCGCGTCCGGCGAAATGAAGCCGAAGACTTACGTGAACATAGGGGCCAACGCCTTCGGCAAGATCATTAAGCTGCACGTCAAGGAAGGCGATCACGTAAAGAAGGGACAGTTGCTGGCGCAGCTCGAGAACGTGCAATCTTCGGCCGACGTGAATGCCACGCGCGCGTCGGTGCAATCGGCGGAGACTGACGCGGTTGCCGCGGACGCGGCGGTGAAGACTTCGATCGCTGCGCTGAACCGCGCCAAATCAGACGCGGAGCATGCCAAGCTTGACTGGGAGCGCGCGCAGGGACTGTATAACGCGCAGCTGATTGCGAAGCAGGATTACGACGTCAAGAAATCTGCGTGGGAGATGGCCGACGCCGGATTGGCGCAGGCCCAGGCCAACGTTGCGCAGGCGAAAGCGCAAAAAGACTCGATGGACAAGCACATCACGCAGAACGAGGCGACCTTGACGCGCGTGTCCGACGTTCTGCGAAAGACCACTTACGAAGCACCCTTCGATGGAGTGATCACGAATCTGCCTGTTCGTGAGGGCGAGACGGTTGTGATCGGAATTCAGAATTCGCCCGGCAGCACGTTGATGACGCTGGCCGACATGTCCGTGATCACATCCGAGGTCAAGGTAGACGAGACCGACATCGTCAACGTGCGCCTTGGGCAACCGGCGGACGTGACGATCGATGCGATCCCGCACAAAGTCTTCCACGGAGTGGTCAGCGAAATCGGGGATAACGCGATCGTGCGTTCGACCGGCGTGGCTACCTCGCAGGCGACGTCGACCAGCGAGGAAGCGAAGGATTTCAAGGTCGTCGTGACGCTAACAGACCCGCCGCAGGATCTGCGTCCGGGGCTGTCTTCGACAGCGAAGATTACGACCGCAACTCGAAGCAACGTGCTCAGCATTCCGATCCAGGCACTCACCGTGCGGACGCGCGCCGATCTTATCCCCAAAGACAAAGATGGCGGCAAAGGCTCGGTGCAGGCTGCGAGCGCTCCGGCCGACGCATCGAAGCTGAAGGAAGAAGTGCAGGGCGTGTTCGTCATCCGGGGTAAGAAGGCCGAGTTCGAACCGGTGGAGACCGGGGTCAGCGGCACAACCGACATTGAAGTTCTCAAGGGTCTGCGGGAAGGTGACGAAGTGATCACGGGAAGCTACAAGGTTTTGCGTACCGTGAAACCGGGAACCAGCGTCAAAATAGATAATTCGGCTCCGAAGAAGGAAGACGAAAGCTGAGAGTCAGGTGTCAGGTCTTAGGTGTCAGGTCTCAGGAAAACCGAGTTGTAAGGACCCTAGACCTAACCTCTACCAGGGTAGAACGTCCAAGATAGAACGGATATAGGAGCGTGCGTGCCAGAGCCCGATCCCGTTAAGGAGAGCAAGATGGCGACTGCCGAAGTACTGCCGATCGATCGACCCGCGAATTGGGCCGCCCCCAACTCCTACATGATCTCGACGGAAGACCTGTGGAAGACCTATGACATGGGGTCAGAACAGGTGCACGCGCTGCGCGGCATCAACCTGCGTATCCAAAGGAACGAATACGTCGCGATTATGGGACCGTCCGGGTCTGGCAAGTCGACGCTGATGAACTTGATCGGCTGCCTCGACTCGCCGTCGAAAGGACAGTATTGGCTCAACGGACAACTGGTCAGCGAATTGGATGACGATGAATTGGCCCGTATCCGGAACAAGGAAATCGGCTTCGTTTTCCAGACCTTCAACCTGCTCGCCCGCGCCACTTCCCTGCACAATGTGGAACTGCCGCTGATTTACGCAGGCGTTCCCTCCGAAGAGCGCACGGAACGCGCCAAGGCCGCGCTTACCGCGGTCGGCATGGAATCGCGCATGAACCACAAGCCGAATGAACTCTCCGGCGGACAGCGCCAGCGCGTAGCCATCGCGCGGGCGTTGGTCAATAAGCCGGCCATTATCCTGGCCGACGAACCCACCGGAAATCTCGACTCGCAAACCGGCAATGAGATTATGGCGCTATTTGATCGCCTGCACTCGGAAGGCAACACGATTGTGCTGGTGACCCACGAGCACGACATCGCCGAGTACGCGCACCGGATTATCTACATTAAGGACGGTGTCGTGGCGAAGGACGAAGTGAAAGAAGGACGCTAGACGGAAGTACTCTAGCCGGTCCCGTCGCGGAGAATCTGTTATCTATTTGCCCACGAGAAAATCGTGAGCAGCCTTTTGCGCATCCGCCAGATTTGGCGATGAACGGGCCACGTGGTCGAAGAGTTCATTCGCCTCCGCAGATCGCCCCTGCAAACGCAAAGCCTGCACCAACAATAAATACCCAACATCTGTGGGCTGCACCGCCAGCGCATGCGAATACTGGCGAACCGCCTCCGGCAAATCGCCATTGGCCTCGGCGATTAATCCGAGGCCAGTCATGGCTCGGCCGGAGTCAGGCGACGACTGCAACGCCATCGTGAAGTATTGCTTCGCTTTGGTCATATCTCCGAGTGAGCGATAGTCAAATCCCAGATTGTTACAGGCGGCGACGCGCATGTTGACATCGCTTGTCTTCAGGGCCACAAGTTCGTAGCGCGCGATCGCGGCGGGCAGATTTCCTTGCGAATCCTCGTAAGCGCCCATATTCAGGTTGGCGTCGAGTCCATTGGGATAGAGCGCAAGGGCGGCGCGGAATTGTTCGGCTGCTTCCTGACTGCGGCCCTGGGCGAAGAGCGCGTCTCCGAGATTGACCTCGGCGACATAGTTATCTTCGGTGAACGCGAGCGTGTGACGCCAGAAGGTTTCGGAATCGTGCCAGTAGCCGACCTGTCGATGGGTGAGAATTCCGAGCGCCAGCAGACTGGAGGCGCCAGCCAAGGCGAGCCATCGGACGGAGATTTTGTGGCTACCGGCCCAATCAGCGACCATCCATGTGAATATCAAAAAGAGGCCAATGAACGGAATATAGGCGTAACGGTCGGCCATTGCCTGAGCGCCCACCTGCACCAATCCAATCATCGGCACCATACTGCCGAGGAACCAGAACCATCCGACGACGAGGTAACGCTGGTTGCGCGCGCGAAGCACCAAAGCTGTGATAACTACGAGTAAGGTCGCGGCTGCGGCTAACTGCCAAGCGGGATAGAGTTTCGATGGGTGCGGATACATCCCGACAAGTTTTGACGGCCACAGCGCCTTGCCTAGATAACGCACATAGGAGATCACCGCAGTCTCCAGGCGCAGGGAGAAACTGTATTCAGAGAAGGTGCGCACGGCCAGCCCGGCCTTCTGCGCTCTCATGGTGATCGCGGCGCTCGCGGCCGCCAGCAGGAGCAGCGGCAATTTTTCAGCGATCAGCCACGGCTGCGGCCGCTTCGGGATGTTCATCGTTCTCGTTGCTTGCGCTGCTTGCGGCGTCAAGGCCTGGGACGGAATCTCAACCCGGTCTTCGACCCGGTTCTCGATCCGGTTTAAGGGCCAGTAGTCCCAGAGCATGAGAAGAAACGGAAATGTGATGACCTGGGGTTTCGACAGCAGCGCGAGCACAAACAGCCCGGCCACGGCGGAGTAGCGACCGAATCCTGGCCGGCGCGCATACCATCCGTAGGCATAGAGCGCGAGCAAGAAGAACAACATGCTGAGAACGTTCTTGCGCTCGGCTGCCCAGGCGACCGATTCAACGTTGATGGGATGCAATGCGAAAAGAGCGGCTACCATCAAGCTGCGCCAACGGGATCCTGTGGCGCTCTGGAGCAGCAAAAACAGAATGATGGCGTTCATGGCGTGCAGCAGGACGCTCATGTAGTGATGGCCGGCAGGATTTAGACCGAAGAGCTGGCAATCCAACGCGTGGGAAATCCAGGTGAGCGGATGCCAGTTCGCTTTGGCATACGTACCGAATGCCCACTTCACCGTCGACCACTTCAGCCCTGCTTTTACCTGAGGGTTGCTGGTGATGTATCCGTTGTCGTCGTAGTTCAGAAAACCGTTGTGCGTGATTGGGTTGTAGGCCGCGAGAACCATAACGGCGAGCAGCAGGCACAACACGAGGCTGCGCTCGGCGGGCAAATGAAACAGATTGGAGGATGTCGAGACTTTCGATCCTTCCAACGGTTTCGTAGCGGCAGCCGAGGACGACGAACTCATGGGTACTACAATTTTGTACCAACGATTAAGGATTGGCGAGAAGGAATGGTGGAGGTTGGGTTCCGATAGTCATTGGAGCTCCACGGAACGTGCGCCGCAGAAGAGGTGAAGCAACCGCGCGCACGAGATCTGCCGTGGCTATTGCCGGGCGGCTGGGGCCAGGATCTTTTGCATATCGGGAGCGGCGTTTGGATCGGTGGCGCCGGCTACGAAGAAATTGTGATCGTAGAGATTGCGATACATGCGGCCGGCGATTTCGGCGGCTTTCGGGCCGAAGGTGGGGCGTCCGCCTTGTAAGAAGACGACGGTGACGATGCGTCCGACATCGGTGTTGGCGTAGGAGGCAAACCAGCCAAAACGCGTGCCTGCGTGAGAGCAGGTTCCGGTCTTGCCGAGGATCGATTCTTCATTGAAGTTGAGGCGCACGCTGCGGGCGGTGCCGTATTCGACCGCTCCAGCCATGCCGTCGGAGAGTTCAGGAATCACGGGTTCGATATCGAGATGACGCTTGACGCGGGGCTGAAAGTTTGCGACCTCGTCGGGGCCGGTCGGATGCTGGAGATAGTAGAGCGTGCCTCCGTTTGAGATCGCGGTGACCAGTGCGCCAAGTTGCAGCGGGGTCATCGAGATGCCTTCACCGAACGAGCACATTTTGCCAACGCCGCCGAGCTTCGGAGAAATCTCTTCTTCAGGATAGGAACCGAGCTGCTCTCCGGGAACGTGATAGCCAGCGAGTTCGCCGAGACCGAACTGGTGGGCGTAGTACTGCACTTTTTCGAATCCGAGTTTTCGGCCAATGGCTTCGAAGTAGGCGTTATTCGAGTGCGCCAGGGCCGTGGTCAGATTCATACGGCTGCGACGTCCGAGCGAGACTTCGGTCTCTTTGTCGATCACGCCTTCGCTGAGTGCGGCCAGCGCGACCGATAATTTGATGGTCGAGCAGGGCTGCGCGCCGCTCGACAGGGCCAACTTCTGGTTGACCATGGCGAGGATGCGTCCGCTGGTCGGTTCGATCGCGACGACGGTGCCGTTCATGTTGCCGAGAGCGTCGATGGCGGCCTGGCGGACGACGGGGTCTTCACCGGCAGTGACGTCGCCTTCAGTAATATCGGAGGCAAAGGAACTGGTGTGGAAGCGCTCGTAATAATGATGGTGTCGATGGGCGATGGAACCTGTGCCGGTCGCAGTGTAGTGCGAGGCTGGGACGCGGCTGTGCGCGAGCGTCCGCATGCGCCTTTTGGCGCGCTGATTTTCAGTGACGGTGCGCGATTTGCGGTGCGGGGTGGTCGTCGAAGGATTCACACTCGCCGCCATGGCAGTGGATGCGAACGACAGCGTCAATCCCAGGAGAAATGCAACACGAAGAAAACAGGCCCTGAACTTCACTTCACCATCCCCGGATAACCGGCCAATTTAGTGTCTGGCTTAATTGGAACCCGCCAATCCATCTATCGGCTTAGTGTTTGAGATGCAATAGTCTCGCCAAATTACTGACAAATGACGGGAATCGGTTGCAACTCTCCGATAGTAGGCGATTTACGTGGTTTCGCGCAACGGGAAACTAAGGACTTCGTGCGCCAGGAATCTTCTCGATAACTGTATGAATAAAATGCCTTTAATCCCCTCCGCTGAAAGGGTCACACACCTTGGTAATCTCGCGCCTTGTTACCCTGAATCGGCGCCGCGACTTTGCAGTAGTTTGCACATCCACGCGCGGGCCATCCAAATCGGAGAAACAGGTGTGCTTCGATTTCCGAAACGCCTCGCCGCTGATCGCGAGGACATTCCTTTGAAAATTCTCGTCGCGATAACGCAAGCGAAGCATCATAGGAAATGGAGGATGAGTTCTCATCCTTCTTCTTCATTCTTCCGGGCCTGAAAGACATGGACGACAAATTCCCCTTCCGGCCGGCAGACCGTTTCCGGGAGGATTGCCGAGGAGACGTAACGTGCAGAAAATCTGGCTTGCCTCCGCTGTTCTGATTGTGATGTCCCTGGCTCTGGTTGCAACATCCTGCGGCGCCAACTCAACAAGTCAATTGCAGACGGTCACGGTTGCTCCGGCTGCCGCTGACGCGCAGAGTTATCCAAACGGCACCGTGCCCTTCCAGGCAGCAGGGCTCTACATTGACCCCGATCGCACCATCATGCCACTGACCGCGACCTGGACCGCGTGCAATGCTGGTGGACCGACAATAGACATCGTGATTAGTCAGTCGGGCGCTGCGCAATGCTCCAGCGGAGCACACGGCGCTTATACGATCTACGCGACCGCGATCAAACCTAACGCTAGCGGTTCGTGCCCAAACATTAGCCCGTGCGGAGCCATCGCCGGCGGCTGCGCGGTTTCGGGCAGTGCGCATCTGACCTGTCCGTAGGCTGGCTGCGGTAGAATCCATCTGGGTCGCGGGATGCGTTGGATGTTCTCGCGATCGAATGATTCTGCCGGAGTTTTGTGTGCGCACATTCTTGTTTGCTCTCTCCGCCATGGTGCTGGCTGCGCCGCTGTTCGCCCAAGCCGCTGGGCAGTCGCTCGAAGCGCGGCGCGCCGAACTCACTCGTCTGCTCGCCGACGAGTGGGAATATACGCTGCGAACTTCTCCGGAACTGGCCACGCAGGTTGGCGATGATCGTTATAACGACCGGCTCAGCGATTTTTCGGACAAGGCGATCGCCGACGATATCGAACACACTCGTCAGGCGCTCGCGCGTTTTGAGGCGATCGACGTCACGGGATTTCCCGAGCAGGAAAGACTGAATCATGCGCTCATGGTGCGCAGTTTGCGCGAAGGGATTGACGGCGCGCAATTCAAAGACTGGGAGATGCCGGCGACGCAGTTTGGCGGCATTCATCTTGGATACGCCGGGCTCGCGTTCGATTCGCCGTTTCGCAATCTGAAGGATTACGAAGACTATCTTGTCCCGGTTGCACCAGATTCCGCGTGGTGCTCGACCAGGCGATGGGACACATGCGCGACGGATTGCGCGATCACCTGATGCCGCCGAAATATCTGCTGGAAAAAGTTTCGAGCCAGGCACAGGGGATTGCCGACGACACTCTGGAGAAGAGCCCTTTCACGTCGCCGCTGAAAAAGTTTCCAGAGTCAATTTCCGAGGGCGATCGCAAGCGGCTGACGACGGCCATTGAGGCTGCGGTCAAGAACGAAGTCGCGCCCGCGTACGCGAAGTTCGCGAAATTTGTTCGCGATGATTACGCACCGCATGGACGGCTCGATCCCGGCGTCTGGGCCTTGCCCGATGGAGCGGCGCGATATCGCTTCGCGGTCCGGCACCAGACGACGACTGACTTCAGCCCTGACAAGATTCACGAGCTTGGCGTCAAGAGCGTTGCGGAAATTGAGACGCAGATGCTGGCGATCGCCAAGGCGCAGGGATTCAACGACCTGAAATCGTTTAACGAACACATACGGCAGGACCCCAAGCTCCATGCCAAGTCGGGCCAGCAGTTGTTCGATCTTTATACCCACTATCGCGACCAGATGTATGGCAAGTTACCGCGAGTTATTCGGGCGGCTTGCCGAAAAACAAACTGGATGTTGTGCCGATGGAGTCGTACCGCGCCGCGTCCGCGCCGCCGGCCGACTACTCGATCGGAGCTGGAGATGGCTCGCGGCCGGGGCGCATCAATGTGAATGAGTATGCTCCCGAGAAGCGGTCGCTGCTGAACGTGGAGGCGATTGCCTACCACGAAGGCGTCCCGGGACATCACCTGCAATTTTCGATTGCGCAGGAACTGACGGGCCTGCCGCCGTTCCGCAAGTTCAACCTCGACTTGAATGCTTACACCGAGGGCTGGGCGTTCTACTCGGAGCGGCTGGGGAAAGAAGTCGGGTTCTATCAGGATCCTTATAGCGAGTACGGCCGCCTGCAAAATGAAATGTGGCGCGCCGTGCGCTGGGTGGTCGATACGGGAGTGCATTCGCAGCACTGGACGCGGCAGCAGATGGTTGATTACTTCCACGAGCACACCGCGATGGACGACGAGAACATCAATACCGAAGTCGATCGCTACATCGCGTGGCCGGCGCAAGCGCTGTCATACAAGATGGGACAGATGAAGATTCTGGAGCTGCGCGAGCGAGCCCAGAGGGAACTGGGGAAGAAGTTCGATATACGGGCGTTTCACGATGCCGTGCTCGATCAGGGTCCGCTGCCGCTGGACTTGCTGGAGGGGAAGATTGACGCGTGGATTAAGGAGCGGAAGTAACGGAGAAGGTCTGGGATATAGACGCGGCTCCGTGGAGTCGTCAATTGGTGCAATCGCCTGTGGTTGTTGAAAAACTCCCTTTTCGTCTCAAACAGACAAATTTTGGGGGATAGAAAATGTCTACTCGACTCGAGAAGATCGATTGTGGGACTTCCTGACGCGTTTTTTTTGCGAATTTTGCGCGTAGGAGTTTTTCAACTGCCACGCCTGATTTCGACAATAATGGGTAGGCTGGAGAAGGCCAGTGGAGCTAAATTCACATCTGAGCGACTCAGCCGTCGCTTTGGTAAAGCAGTTGCTGCCATCTGTCGTTGTTGAACCGGACACCAAGCCGGAACCCGGCATTGATGGGCCGTCCTATCACATTCACCTGCCCCCTGCTGCGGGTGCTGAGTATCGTTTCACGCTCTGGTCGGGCTGCGGTGAAAAGCAAATCAGCGCTCGATTGCTGACAGGAGATGAAACCGCCCCCTTCTGGTATATGCCATTCGAGAGGGCCGCGTTCCGGTCAGCAGAGCAATTGAATGAAGCTCTTCTCGATGCGCTGAAACTCATAATGCGGCACAACACGCGCATCGAACAGAAACACGGATTCCTTTTCGAGCAGTTCAAATGCGAATACGAATCCGCAAGCGGCTGGAAGCGCCTCGATGGAGTCTCATACTTGCGGTTGATTCCGGCGCTGAAGACGTTGGGCAGGAAGCATGTATATCAATCCCCTCCGCTCGTTCCTGACGTGGCACCTCATGGTTGACGTTAAATCGCCATTTCACTAACTGACCGGTCGGCCAATCCCCGGGCTCAGTGAAATTGATCCCATGGCTAATCACAGCCCGGCTGATTTATGGTTTTCCGCTTCGTACCGGCGTAGAGCCAATACGACACGAACGTGTCTTGGTTCAGCCTGAAATGGAGAAGCGACGTTCTCCGTTAGTGAGTATTCCGCCCTTCGGGCGGGGATTTTCAAGGCATGGGGGCCTTTCGATCCGATGGAGGTTGGGCGGCGCAAGAACGAGTCCTCACGCCCCCTGTTCATCGGCTCGATGAGCCCACCGGGATATCCCTCGGCATGGTTGCGTCCCCGCAGTGCCCGCTTCCGTTTCACCCGGCAAGATCATTGTAGCTCCCAACGAGCTGCCGTTTCTCAACATCCGGTTGTCCTGTGATTCCGCCAAAAACCCAGACCGGCCAGACCCGAATCGTTACGGGCTGTAAAGCAGGGAAACCAGCGTACAATCTTCAACCGAAAGGCATTCCGATGACCATCCGTATTTTCGCTGTGCTTTGTTTCGCAGCCGCTATCTCCGTAACTTTGGCAGCACAGAGCGAACCTGTGCTCGTAGCCGCAAACATACCAAGACATCCTCCATTGGCATGCCAAGCCCGGATAGCAGGAGTCGTGAAGCTGACCTTTGTCCTCTCGGGAGATGCTGGTGAACCGACGAACGTTGAGGTAATCTCTGGCCATCCTATGTTGAAGGACGCAGCAATCGAGAACGTGAAGACATGGAAGTTTAAAAACTCCTACGCGGAGGGGAAGTACGAAACAACGTTTGATTACCGGCTTGTCTCGTCCGGTCCGCAAAAGGTCACCTTTGAATCGTTCCACCGCGTGGAAGTTGCTACTTGCCTGCCGGTCCAGTGGCAACCGTGACCATCGCAAAATCCCGATATCACTCATCTACCCGTGGGTCAAAATCGCTTTCCTTGGGCTGTCCGAATCGTCTGGCCACTTCACTCTTCACGCCGCTTGCTGGCGGCGACTCTGACGTTGCTGTCTGGCGGCTTCCACTTGCGGTCGCGTTCTTCGTGGATCTCCTGCTGACGCCCCGCCAGTACGTTCTTCGGCCTGACGTAGCCGGTGGCACTGTTCAGGCGGACGTTGTTGTAATGCTCCACGTAGCTCTCGACTAGACGCCGTGCATCTTCCAGCGACAGCGGCGTCCCCGGTCGGATGCACTCGCTTTTCAGCGACTTGTGCCAGCGCTCAATCTTGCCGTTCGACTGTGGATAGTAAGGGGAGGTTCGGACGTGCGTCATGCCCGAGACGCGAATGAACTCCTTGAAATCGCGGGCAATGAACTGCGGGCCATTGTCGGAGATGATGCGCGGCCTCGCTTCCGGGTACTTTTCCTTAGCGCGTTCGAGAATTACTTCGACATCCGCTTCCCGCATCGACTCGCGCAAATCCCAATGAACAAGGAAACGACTGAACCCGTCCAGAATGCTGCACAGGTAACAGAAAGTGCCGCACAGGTTGATGTAGGAAATGGAAATATCGATATGCCAGTGCTGATGCGGCTGCAGCGGCTGCTCGAAACCGGTTCCCTTGCGCGATGGCTTGTTCTTCCACCGGCATAATAATCCAGCTTGCTTCAATACTCGCCAAACGCTCGCCGGACTGACCGCCACAACGTCAGCGTCGAGCATCATGAACGTCAGCCGCCGATAGCCTTCCAGCAGGTTCTGCAGATGGAACCCGATGATTGCTTCTTTCTCCCACGGCTCCAACCAGAAATCACGGGGAACCCAACCGTTGTGCTCGTTGACGCACCCGTACCGCTGCCGCCAGTCATAGAACTTGCTGGCGGTCACGCCCAGCCAAGGGATGAACCGTCCGACGCCGATCTCCGTCTTCTCCGACCAGCGCCGGATGAAATCCACGACTAGATCCCGCACATCATGCGGCACCCAGACACCGGTTAGAGTTCCCCAAGACTTTTTTTTAACGCGATGTGCTCAGCCATCAGCTCAGCCAGGACCTCGTCCTTGGTCTGCACCTTCTTCTCCAAGAACTCGATCCGCTTCTGCTTCTCCTCCACTTGGCGGTGGGGACGCTCTTGAGACTGAAAGGCAGCCGCTCCGTTCTCGAAGAACTCCTTCTGCCAGCGGTAGAACACTGTTGGCCGCAGGCCCAGTTCTTCACACAGCTCCGAGACGGGTACTTTGTCCACAAGATGCCTCCTCAGGATGGCTACTTTTTCTTCTGGAGTGAAATGCTTCCGTTCCTTCCTCATACGTTCGCTCCGTTATCTTAACGGAGGAACGCTCTCTCCATTTCCAGCTGAGGCAGGACAAACGAAGATGATGAAACTGAGCAAACCAAGGTACGTAGGGACTCGCGCGACAATAATCGAAAAGTGCATATTCTCCGTTGGATGAGTCAGAAGAAAGGGGGCCTCAGCCAGCAGAGTGACAGTCGTGTACCAGCACATCGCGAACACTAAGCAGTAACGGAATGGCTTGGGGCCGAAGGGTGCCACTCTGCAAAATGATATGAAGAAAACTATCAGCCATGGCAACAAACTGATTCCATTCACAATCCACGCCGAAAGGTATGGAACCAGGTATTCGTAGAAGGCTCCCTGCCCAAATGCACCAATAAATAAGCCCCAACTAGCTAGGCTCAATTGGTTCATCATGAAATGGTTCTTCCTCCGTGTCTAGAACGCACGTCGCCTGGAGACTTGCACTCTGTATCGGGCAGTCAGTTGGTGAAATATCCGATTACACCCCTTGAGTTGTATGAGCGCGCACCACGGCCATGCCAGCGACGTAGACTATTGCTGTGCAGTTACCACTTGAGATTCCGCCGGCGTACCGCGCTTCCTTCACCTGGTTTCAGCTGATCGTCGTCTACATCTTCACCGAGTGCGCGCTGTGGTCTCCCACTTCGACTGGCAGCAGACAATGGGGCTTGGTAGCTGGGATTGCGGTGCTTGTCTTTGTACTTCTGGATCGGCCATCCGTACGACGTCTCGGATTGGGGCTGCCGACGACTTTTGGAGCCAGCATCGTGCTGGCGGTGAGTTTTGCGGCGGTGATGGTGCTTGTCTTTGGCGTGCGGTGGGCTGGAGGGGCGATTCCGGCGAATCCGACTTGGCCCAACTTGCACCTGGCCTGGGGATATTTTATTTGGGCGCTGATGCAGGAATTCGTTTTGCAATCGTTTTTCTTCACGCGCTGTGAGGAGTTGTTTGGGAGCGCGGCCGCGGTTTGGGTCACGGCAACACTGTTTGCAGTGGCACACCTGCCGAGTCCTATTCTGACGACTTTCACTTTGATTGCTTCGTTATTTTTTTGCGAGATGTTCCGGCGGTATCGGAGTATCTATCCGATTGCGATTGTTCACGGGTTTCTGGGACTGACGGTGGCGCTGACGATGCCGGATAGTTTGCTGCATCAAATGCGAGTGGGGATCGGATATTTGCAGTATTAGCGGGCCTCCCCTCGGCGATAAATCAGCGCTAAATCAGAGCTAAAGACGACTTCGTTCTACCCGCCGCCGCCGCCGAGGTTGCCGTTGCCGCCTGAGTCTAAAACTTCCCGGACTTTGGCTACGAGTCCCGCCAAAGAGAAAGGCTTCGGCAGGAACCATAAGCCCTCGTCCAGCACGCCGTGGTGGACGATCGCGTTGCTGGTGTAGCCGGAGACATAAAGAACCTTCGCCTGCGGCGAAAGTTTGACGATCTGATCGGCTAACTGGCGGCCATTCATTCCCGGCAAAACAACATCGGTCACGAGCAGATGAACATGGCGATTCTGCGCCCGGCAGATGGTCAGCGCTTCATCGCCATTGGCTGCGACCATGACCTGATAGCCGCAATGTTCGAGGACCGATGAGCTTAAGTGGCGCAATTGCCAGTCATCCTCAACCAGCAAGACTGTCTCATGGCCTCGTTGCACGGCAGGCCGCTTGTCGGCGCCGATTTTTTCCGCCGGCTGGTCGACGCGCGGAAGATAAATCTTGAACGTCGTACCGCGATTCGGTTCGCTGTAAACCCAGATGTAACCGCCGCTCTGTTTGACGATGCCAAACACCGTCGACAGCCCCAGACCCGTGCCTTTCCCAACTTCTTTGGTGGTATAGAAGGGTTCGAAAATACGGGCCTGCATTTCGGGAGTCATGCCGACCCCGGTATCGCTGACGGCGAGCATGACGTAGCGGCCGGATTCAACGGATGGGTGGTCGCGGGCGTAATCGTCGGTCAGATCGACGTTCAAAGTTTCGAGCGTGAGCTTTCCGCCGCCGGGCATGGCGTCGCGGGCGTTGAGAGCCAGGTTCATGATGACCTGCTCGATCTGCCCAGGATCGGCCTTCACGGTGCCGATATCGCGCGCGGGAACGGTCAACACTTCGATGTCTTCGCCGATCAAGCGACGCAGCATGGAATCGAGATTCAGCATTACGTCGTTGAGATCGATAGCGCGTGGCGAGAGCACCTGTTTCCGGCTATAGGCGAGTAACTGCCGGGTGATTCCGGCCGCGCGGTCCGCAGCCGATTTGATCTGGGCTGCGCTATTGGCCAGCGGACTGCCGGCGGGCACGCCTTCGGCCAGGATCTGGTTGTAACCGATGATGACCGTCAGCAGATTGTTGAAGTCATGGGCGACACCGCCTGCGAGACGGCCGATGGCCTCCATTTTCTGCGATTGGCGGAGCTTCTCTTCCAAAGCGATGCGCTCGGTAATTTCCTGAGCAAACGATGCGACGCCGAGCACGCGTCCGGTATCGTCAACGAGCGGCGTGTTGTACCACTCGCAAGTAATAGTGCGACCGCTCTTGGTGAGGTTGTCGTTCGTGCTTCTCGCTCCGCCACTTTGGCTGCTCAGCCCCTGCCAGATCTGTTCCACGTGCGCGCGGACCGATTGCGGGACGATGAAGCTCGCGTGCTGTCCCATGGCCTCGGCTCGCGTGTATCCGAAGACGCGCTCGGCGGAGGGGTTCCAAGCGACCACACGAAAATCGGTATCCCATTCGATCACGGCCAAGGGAGTGTGTTCGAGGTGAATGCGTAGTCTCTGCTGCGATTGGCGGATTTCCTCCTCGGCCCGTTTGCGGTCGGTGATATCGCGCGAGATGGCGAGCAGGCCGACGATCTGCCCGTGCGCGTCGCGATAGGGCCCTTTCGTGGAAAGACAGGTCAAAGCGTCGCCGTCGAACGTGGTTTCTTCGTACGTCTGAGCCTTGCCCGAGTCCACCACTTTCTTGTCGCGTTCCATGATCTGGCGGCCGGTTTCGGGGGTAAAAAGTTCGACGTCGGTCTTACCGATAATTTCTTCCACGCTGCGGCCGAGCTGACGAGCGCCGGCATGATTCATCATCAGATAGCGGCCCTGAAGATCTTTGACGCAGATGGAGTCGGTGGTGCCTTCGGTGATGCCTTGCAGCAAAGAGAGATTTTTCTGGAGCTCGCGCGAACTGACGAGCAGTTGATTCTGGACGAGGAACAGGCGTCCACTAGCGGCGGCGAACGAGACTAGCACCAGCAGGACGGACCACCCGAACTGTTCCTGGGCAATCCGCAGAACGAGCGCAAATACGATCGCCGGAATCAGCAATGGAGAGAACTGAGAGAGAAGCTCGCCTTTACGGGAAGGCGGATCGACATGATCCAACGGCTCTTCGGGGCCGGTCCAGGTAGTGGCCACGACGACGAGAACACAGTAGGTGATGGTCCATAGCAGGTCCGGCCACGTCCCTTGTTGGTAGTTGGGGGCGGCCATGGCGGCGAGCGTCATGTTGGTTGTAATCGCGAATACAAAGAAGAAGGTCGACAGCCTTAGAAACAAACGGCGAGACGTGCGGAAGGGCGTGAACAGGCCGCGAACGAGAAAGCTCACCGCTAGAAGGCCGAAAAACAAGATGCCCGCCAGCACTTCGCGGTGGTGCATGGCGTGCGTCGATTCCTGCCACTCGGAGGGCACATAGACCACTGCCAATTCGACGGCCAACACCAGGGTGCAGACCTGCACAAAATCGCAAGTGCGAAGCCAGCGGAATCCGCTGTTGGGATCCCGCGGACTCAGGAAAAGACTCATCATCGCCGGGACAGCCCAGAAAAAAGTCAGCACATCGCTGGGCCAGAAAACCGCGAGAGAAGCATGCGAGTAATCGTAGAAATAGATAAAGAAAAGCTGGGATATGAAAGCCAGGGAACCGGAGAGAAAGATGAGCCGCCAAACCCGCTTGCTGAAAGCGCCGGATCGTTGGGAAGCAGACCAGCAAGTCAGAACGGCCAGCAGAGCGGCCGCGGCCGCGAACCAGTCTCCCCACACGGAAGCGGTGTTGGTACCGGAGCGGAGCAACAGAAGGACTGCGTGTCCCAGGATTAGAAGTGCCGCCGCCGCTAGCGCAGACGCGCGAGACTTTAACATCGCCGGGACGGGACCTCCGCGTCTGGCTTCGAACCAGACGCTATTGCACCGATTGGTATTGCGCTTGGAGTATACAACAAGCTCAGAGGCATTTCCCTTGGCGTTACTCTACTGCGCCGAAGCCAAGGACGCGTCGTGTGCCTTGGTCTGGATTGCCATATTCAGCGGTGGGAACGCTGCACTTCATGATGAGCGTGCCGTCTGCCATATCCCCTGGCGACGAAGTCAGGCCGCCGCGCACCCCGCGGATCGATGGATCATTGACAGACGGATCATGGATCGGCGGATCATAGATAGACGGATCATGGATAGACGGATCACTCAGCCGATTTTATCTTGGGAACACGCGGCGCCAGAGCATAGTAGAGCTGCACGATGACAATAAATGCGATGCTCCAATGGGTGCTGATGACACAGAGCGCCGCGCCGAAAGCATATAACGCCTGGGCAATCACGATACGGCGACAGACGGCGGCCGGAACTTCGGGCGGGATGTCGTCTTTGACGAGGCCAGAGCTCGTTGCGCATCCCCAGCTGAGATAGAGCATGGCGCCGAGGAAAACGATATTGAGCCAGTACGCGATGAGCGCGAGCCGGAAGCCTGTGTACTCGGCCAGTAGCGCGGTGGAAAAAGGAGTGATGGTCACGAAAAAAAGGAACGCGAGGTGGATCCACGTGAGGCGGATGTTAGAGCGATCGAGATGATTGAGTTGTGCCTGCTGACCGTTCCAAAAGATCCCGAGGGTCAGGAAGCTCATCATGTACATCAGGAGCCTGGGCGCTAGCGCAGTGAGGCCGCGCCAGAGATCGCTCTCGTTGTGCACAGCTTCCGAGACCGGCACGTGAAGATCGAGTACGAGCAAGGTCATCGCGAAGGCGAAGATGCCATCGCTGAGCGCCGCCAGGCGCTCGACGCTTTGGCCCGCAATCCGGTTGTAGCCAGTCGCCATGAGTTTCGCCGTGCGCCATTCTTTCTTAGCCACTCTTTCTTAGCCACTCTTGGCCGATCGGCAACGATGGCCTACATAATTTCGCTGCGCTTCCGCAGAAAAGCCGGGACGTCGAGGTCTTCCTCATAACTCGGCGTGCCCGAGCGCATGGCATCGAGGGAAATAACATCGGCTGAATGGGAGGCCGCAGCCGATTCGTGGAAAGCGACCGGGGCCGACTCAGGGATGAAGGCCGTCTCTGGCTCAAAGGACGGCTCGGGTTGAACCACTGGCCGCGGTTCGTCGAAATCGTCGAGTGAAAGTTCACGCGAGATGTGGCGAGTGGTCTCGCGCGAGATGATCACCGGGTCGTAATTTTCGTGATGCCGTGGGCGACGCATGTCCGCTTCGCGGAAACCGGTCGCGATCACCGTGACCTTAACGGTGTCTTTCATTTTCTCGTCAAGCACCGCACCGAAGATGATGTTGGCGTCTTCGTGGGCTGCGCCTTGAATGATGGTGCACGCCTGCTGCACTTCGGCGAGCTTCAGGGAATTCGAGCCGGTGATGTTGATCAGAATGCCTCGCGCGCCGTCGATCGCGCCGGCTTCGAGCAGCGGAGAGGCGATGGCGCGCCGCGCGGCTTCGACCGTGCGATGATCGCCAGACGCAGTCGCTGTCCCCATCACGGCATAGCCCATGCCGGCCATGATCGCCTTCACATCGGCGAAATCGCGGTTGATGATGCCGGGGATGGTGATAATGTCGGAAATTCCCTGCACTCCCTGCCTGAGGATGTCGTCGGCAATCCGGAATGATTCGAAGAAGCCCGCGTTTTCGGCGACCGCCAGCAGCTTTTCGTTGGGGATGACGATGGTGGTGTCGACCGACTCCATGAGTTCGGCGATGCCGCGCTCGGCCTGCTGCATGCGGCGTTTGCCTTCGAAGGCAAAGGGCTTGGTGACGACGGCAACAGTGAGCGCGCCCATTTCGCTGGCGAGCGAGGCGATGATCGGAGCAGCGCCCGTGCCTGTGCCTCCGCCGAGCCCGGCGGTAACAAAAATCATGTCGGCCCCTTCGAGTACTTCAATGATCTTGTCGGAATCTTCGAGCGCGGCTTTGCGTCCGATCTCCGGATTCGCGCCCGCGCCGAGGCCGTTCGTCAGCTTCACGCCGAGTTGAATCTTGGTCGCGGCGCGCGACATTCGCAACGCCTGCAGATCGGTGTTGGCGACGATGAACTCGATGTGTTCCATGCCCGAGTCAATCATGCGATTGACCGCGTTGTTGCCGCCGCCGCCGACACCGATGACCTTGATGCGAGCGTCGTTGCGAGCTTCTTCGTTAAAGCAGATGCGGAGTCCGTTGTCTTCCATGATTCACCTCGTGGAACAGTTCTCAGTTCTCAGTTGCCAGTTCTCAGCAAAAAAACAAATCTTAAGCGCCTTTTCTTGCGAAAAGTGCTTTCATGCGCGACCCAAAACCTGGTTCCTGCAAACCCCGCGCCAACCTTGCGCGATGGCCGTAATACGTCATGCCAAGCACGGTCGCGAATTCGGGTTCGGCCAGGCTTGACGGCATTTTTGCCATTGGGGCAGGCCACGCCAGGCGCGCCGCTTTTCGCAGCACCGATTCCGCGACATCCAGGATCCCGGGGAGTCGTGACGCGCCGCCGCTCAGGACGAATCCGGCGATGCAATGTTCGAGAACTCCGGCATGACGCAGGTTGTCACGCAGCAACTCGAAGAGTTCGCGAGCGCGAGGCTCAAGAATCTCTCCCGCCAGCCGTTGCGACATCATGCGCGACGGACGGTCCCCGACCGATGGCACTTCGACTTCGTTGCCTTCCGGGATCAATGTGGGCACGGCGTTACCAAAATTCTTTTTCAGCATTTCGGCAGCTGCGAGGCCGGTGCACATGCCTACCGACAAATCGCTTGTGAAGTGATCGCCACCGATCGGAATCACCGCCGTGTGCGCGACGGCTCCCTGCTGAAAAACGATGAGGTCGCACGAACCCGCGCCCAGATCGACGAGGCAGATTCCGAGTTCGCGTTCGTCGGACCGCAGCACCGAATCGGCGCAGGCGAGTGGCTCGAAGATCGTGTCATCGACATGAACTCCAGCTTTGTTGACTGCGGTAACCAGATTCTGCGTCGCGTTCGAACCGGCCGTCACAATATGGACGCGGACTTCGAGCCGCGTCGCCATCATGCCTGTCGGATCCTGCACTCCCGGCTGCTCGTCGAGAATGAATTCCTGCGGGAGCAAATGCAGAATTTCACGGTCGCCGGGTAAGGGCACAGTGCGCGCCTTGTCCACGGCCTGGCGGATTTCTTCGCGGCCGATCTCTCTCGATCGAGCGCCAAAACTTATACCGCCGTGGCTGTTCATGCCGCGAATATGCGCCCCGGCGATGCCGATCAGCGCGTGCTCAATGGCGACACCAGCGACGTCCTCCGCTTGCTCCACCGCTTTTTGAATGCAGGCAACTGCCTTGTCGAGTTCGGTGATGACACCCTTGCGCAGACCGCGCGATTCGCTGATACCGTGGCCACGATAGCGCAGTCCGTTGTCGGTTACTTCGGCTACCAATACGGCAGTCTTGGCGCTGCCTACGTCGATTGCAGTTACGAAATTGGGATCCTGAGTCGGCATATAAATTGGATTATCAATTCGCTTACAAATTTAGAGACTGTTAGCTCTGCGGAGCCTCCTTTGGAATCGAAGGACTCGGCTTCTTGTTTCCGTAACCTGCTGCGGGCGATGGCGTGGATGCGGACGACGTCACTGGGGCTGGCATTCGCTTCGCCGCATTCTTCGAAGTCGTTGGCGAAGTCGGCGGTGGCGCGGCCTTTACCGGAGTTCTGATCGCGGCTTGCGTCACCGTCGACTGCTTCGGCGGAGCTGATTTGGTTTGCGTTGACTTGATGTGCGTTGACTGGGTATGCGTTGCCTTCGCCTGGGTTTTTGCCGGCGGCTTGGCGTTAGGTGGCTTGCCGGTCATTTGATGCGCTGCGTGAAATGCGGCTTTAGGCGGGGTTTTGGGCGCGGCTTTCGCTTTTGCCTTTACGTCCTTTTTCGCCGGGGTCCCCGCCGGCGGACGTGTCGCATACTTCTCATAGTTCACGATGGCCGCAGTCTTCACTCCGGCCGCCATCGCCGCTCTTGCAGCCGCTGGTGTCAAGGCGGGCTGCCGCGGCATTCCATCGAGATCGGGGTTGACGATGATTTGCCCGTCGTAGCGCAGGTCGACCGACTCGAGTTTGTCAAACTGCTGCCGCCATTGCTGCACGTGAGTCACATACGTCTTGTAGCGTTGCAGATAATTTCCCGAGCCCAGATGCACCAGCACATCGCCATTCGCATCAGCCGCGATGACCTTCACGTCTTCAGTGTCGCTGATATCGACTTCACTCAATTCCTGCGAATAGCGCGCGCCGCCGGAGTCAAGATCGCGGACCAGAGCGTTGTAATTGTTCATACGCGCTGCGCGCATGGAGAGGGGCTCGCCGGCATTCATGCCGGCGATGACAGGGAACGAATATTTGCGTTTCCCGCCCAGAGTGAGTTCCATCAATGTTCCGCCGGCATCGATGAGAGAGACGTGCGAACCAATACGGGCAAAGGCCACCGGAGTTCTCTCGTGAATCTGAATGCGCAGGCGGTTGGGAACGAAGCGCATCACGCTCGCCGATTCGACCCATGGAATTTGCTCCAGTTGCTGTTGGCGCTGGGCGAGTGGGACAAAGAAAATGTTGCGGCCGATATCGCCGCCCATGACTTCCATGATCTGCGCGTGCGCTACGTGTTCAGCGCCGGCGACTTCAATCTGATCGCTCGAATCGATGCGGAAGCGCCAGGAGTGCTCGCCGTAAGCGTAGAGTGCGGCGCCCGCGACTCCGAGGATCGCAAGAACAGTGATCGCAAGCGCGACCCATTTCAGACGATAGGCAGCGATTGGAGGGATGGCTCCGCGCCGGACAGAGACGCGCTTTTGTCCGCGCAGGAATGGGGATTCTTGTTCCGCTTCGAGGTCGACGAGACGAGCGTCGTCAAAGGACTCGCGCCCAGTCGATCCACGTTCGCGAGCATAGCGCTCGGAAGCGTCGTGTTCGTCGACGCCAGGCAGTGGATACAACTCTTCCTGGACGGCGGTAGAACTGGATTTCCGCGCCACTCTTTAAATTCAGTTGTCGACAGAAAACCGCTGAGCAAAATTACTATAACGGGTTTTCGCGAATTGAGACAGTGCGAAGTTGGTTCAAACGCGATTGTGACGGGAAGTTTTTCCGGGACGACCCATATCACTCGACGAAGTTATTCAACATCCGACACATTGTCGGCGAGATCGGACGCGTCATTATCATTGACATTATCATTGACAACGATCCGTGTCTTTGTCCGGGGGCAGATCATGCTCGGATAGGTCATCGTGACGCGGCCCTCGGCGGAGCGCACCACCCGGAATTGCGATCGAGCGCTGTCGCGTATGCGCTGGATCTCGGCGCGCCGGATGTCGACCTGCGCACGGATCGCGTCTCTTTGCGCGTCAATCTGCGCGACCATCTGCGCAACCATCTGATCGCGAACTTGATCCCGAACCTGAACTTGCTCGCGGACTTGATCGCGAAGTTGTTCGGCCCCGTCCCTGGCCTGCTCGCGAAGAACCTCGGCCCGCTCCCTATCAAAATCTGCGTTGCGCGCTGAGGCCAACAAGCTGTCTGACGGGCGCGCTTCGCGCCCCACCAGTTGCAGTGCGGCAGTCAGGGTGCGCTCGGCATGAGTCGTGGCAGTGCACAATACGAACTCGGCATGGTCAGCAACCTGATGGAGAGTCACAAACTTTCCCTGGCGGTATTCGCTATTCAGACCCAGCACAAGAACTCCCAGGGCGATCCAATATGTGGCTTTGTTCGTGTCCATAAACGTGGTCCTCACGGTATGGACGTTGGACGAGTGGAGGGAAAAAAGGTCAACAAGACACTCTGTGGAATACTTTTGCAGATTACAAGCGACCGACTATCGACCCGTGGCCAGCGACGGTTTTTCCAGCTTCTCTGACTTTTCCAACTTTTCAAGGATCATCGGCCCCAGTTGCGAGACGCTGCCAGCCCCCAGCGTCAGCACCATGTCGCCGGGTTGCGCGGCGGCGGCGACGGCGGCAACGGCTTCTGGAAAAGATGGAGCGTAGGCAACATCCCTCTTTCCTGCCTCCGCGAGGCGCTGGGTTAGCGCGTGGGCCGTGATGCCTTCGATCGGCTTCTCGCTCGCCGGATAGATATCGAGCACGCTCAACGTGTCGGCGTCGACGAAGGCGGTCGCGAATTCATCCATCAGGTCGCGAGTGCGCGTGAAGCGGTGCGGCTGAAAGATGACGTGCACGCGGCGGAATCCGCACTGGCGAGCGGCGGCCAGCGTGGCTCGAATCTCCGTTGGATGGTGTCCGTAGTCGTCGATCACGCTGACGCCGGCGGCTTTGCCTTTGAGCTGGAAGCGCCGATCGACGCCACGAAAACTGTCGAGACCGGAACGAATCTGCTCCGGCTGGATGTCGAGTGCAACACCGACAGCGATCGCTGCCGTCGCGTTCAGCATGTTGTGCACACCTGGGACGTGGAGTGTGAACTCGCCGAGGTCTTTATTTTTATCCTTATCTTTATCCTTGTATGTCACTTGAAAGCGAGCGAGCGGGCCATGCTCGCCGACGGCTGGCGGCGGCGCAACCGAAGCAGCTCCCACACGAATCAAGAAATCCGAGCCAGCACTTGTGCCATAGGTCATCACCCGACGGTGGACGCGCGGGAGCAAACGCTGAAGCGCGGGGTCGTCGTTGCAGCCGACGACGAGGCCATAGAATGGGACGCGCTCCATGAACTCGAGGAACGTCCGGCGAACGTCGCGCATGTCGCGATAACAATCCATGTGCTCGCGGTCGATATTGGTGACGACCGAGAGGATGGGCGAAAGCTTGAGGAAGGAACGGTCGCTCTCGTCCGCCTCCGCGACTAAATATTGCGACTTGCCGAGCCGGGCGTTCGAACCCAGTGCGCCTACGCGGCCACCGACGACGACGGTTGGATCGAGGCCACCCGCAGCCAAGACGGCCGCGACCATGGAAGTCGTCGTCGTTTTGCCGTGCATTCCGGCGATGGCGATGCCATATTTCAGACGCATCAGTTCCGCCAGCATCTCCGCGCGCTGAATTACCGGAATGTGGCGGCGCCGGGCTTCGGCGACTTCAGGGTTATCGAGCGAGATGGCGGAACTGGTGACCAGGACGTCCGCACCCGCGATTCCGTTCTGCGAAATGATATTTGAAGCGGCGTGGCCTTCGAAGATTGCCGCACCCAAGCTGCTCAGACGCTCGGTGACTGGCGACTTCTTCAGATCAGAGCCGGAGATCTTGTAGCTAAGATTCAGCAGCACCTCGGCGATGCCGCTCATGCCGATGCCGCCGATGCCTACGAAATGTATGCGCTGAATTTTGGCAAACATACTTTGGCAAACTTATCTTGCAGACATGTCCTGCAGACAAGGAATCGCTATTACGCATTGTGATGATAGAACATTTCACCGCGGGAGCCGAGAGGGTGCTCCAAACTACAAACGACAAGTTAGCCGTTTGCGAGCTTTGCGACCATCTCGGCAATTTCTTCGACCGCCTGCGGATGCGCGAGCGAGCGCGCCGCCGCGGACATGGTCCGCAGCCGGGCAGGATCGCCCATGAGAGCAACAATCGTGTCCACGAGGTAAGCGGCGTCAAGATTGCTTTCTTCGACTACCACGGCGGCGCCGGCGCGCTCGAGAGCACGGGCATTCACATTCTGATGATCGTCAGCAGCAGCGGGAAATGGCACGAAAATCGCCGGCTTCCCGGCTGCGGTGATCTCACCAACGGTGCTCGCGCCAGAACGGCAGACCAGCAAATCGGCGCGCGCGAAGCTCGCCGGCATGTCGTCGATAAACTTGTGCACTTCGCTTAAGATTCCCGACTGGCGATACGCGGCGAGCACCTGATCGTAGTCGCGCTGACCGGTCTGATGAATGACGTGGATTCCCGGAATGTTTGCGAGCAGGCCGCGCAGCGACTCAGGCGTTGTCATTGCCTGATTGATCGCGCGCGCGCCCTGGCTGCCTCCAAAGACGAGTAATGTTGGGACACCGCCAGATTTCGGAGCAATCGAAAAAAAGGCCGCTCGCACAGGCACTCCGGTCACGCGGCAATGCGGAAAATATTGGCAGGTCTCTTCGAAGTGCACCGCGGCTGCGGAAACCCAGCGCGCGATCATGCGATTGGCAAACCCTGGCACGACGTTGGGTTCAAAGGCCAGCGTAGGCAGACGACGGCGAATGGCCGCCACCATCGCCGGTCCGGAGGCGTAACCTCCGACGCCGATCACAACTTCGGGATCGAACTCGGAGAGCATCCGCGAAGAGGCGGCGATGGCGCGCGGCAAGTCGAACATGGTCTTGGCCCGCGTCATCAGGCTGACATTTTTTAACGCGCCGACCTGGATCAACTCCAGCGGGAACCCGGCCTGCGGCACGAGGCGCGTTTCGATGCCTCGCGCTGTCCCGATGAACAGGACTTCGGCGCTAAATTGCTTCTTAAGTTGTTGGGCGATGGCGAGGGCCGGGATTACGTGTCCGCCGGTACCGCCGCCTGCGATGACGATGCGCATGAGGTTCGTATCAGGATATCGCTTAATGCGACCCGCTAATCATTCTGCCGAAGTCATTGTGCCATCCTGGCGTACTTTGCCTTGGCGTCTTGCAGAGTCGTGAGCACAGATTCCTTTTCCGCGTCGGTGTTCCACGAGGTATTACTTCGAGCCGCGGCAATCAACCGGTCAACCCAGGCGGCAAAATACGCAGCGTCTGTTGCGCTGCGAACCGGCGCGCCCGCGACCGTCACATACACCGGGCTGGTCGTAGCATAAGGATACAAATCGAGGATCGGATACTCCGCCTTATCGCTAAAGGCGCGGAGAACGCACCAGCCGCTCCCCTCGACCGGGATCGTGCCCTCCACTTTCGCGGATTTGCGATCGCCTTTCATGTCGAGTGCGCGCGCCACTTTGCCGTTACAGACGATCTGAAGATGATCCAAGGGAACAATCGAAGACATCTCGGCTGAAAATTTCAACTCTTGTTTCTTGCCCGGCATTTTCTTATCGAGCTGCACTTCTCCGCCGACACCTTGCCCGCCTAGAGAGAAATGCAGCAGAGGACCATTCGTCGCGAAGGTGCGTCCAGCTTTGATCGACGCCAGCCATGGTTCAATTTTCAGCGGACCCGGTTTCACCTCGGCATAGACGCGGTTTAGTCCGGCTGGGCCGCGCAGGGATGCGTAGTTGCCCATGAAGTCCGTGCCTGCGGCCGTGGGCAAGCGGAAGCCACAATTCAGCAGCTTGTACCAGACCTCGGCGGTCGACTTATGATCCGAAAATCCAAGCACCTCGATGTAATCGATCTTGCCAAGCGCAATGTCCGCCGGCAACTCGGCGGTGAGAGATTCGTCTTTCGCCGGGTCGGGGACAGTATCGAAAGGGTGGACATAACCTACCAACGCGCCCTGCGCATGCGCCATATCGGCGACATTGGCATTTGCCGGATAAAGGCTTGCCGCCGCAGTGTTCGGGTAACCCGCATAACCCGGAAGAATGAAGTTATGAGTCAGATTCAATAGTCCGAGATGTCCCCAATAACTCGTATGGAACTCCTGGCCGTGAAGCAAAAGATGATTAAGAGTTGAGGCTTTATCGAGCTTCGGTGAAAAATACGGCATGTCGGGAATGCGTTGCTCTTTATTCACGACGAGGTCTTCAACAATGGACAAATTCTCGGCGGCCGCTTGCCCTACCAAATGAGCCGGCGTATTCCGGTACGTTCCGGCATAGTTCATATGCACATGGACGTCGCCGCTTATCCACTCGGCCGGTTCGTATGGGGTTTTTGGACTGAGCTTCACTGTAAGACTGGCAGTGCTGCCGGCTTTTACTTCGACGTCGCGCTGCTCGAAGCCGAACTCGAAGCCGTGCATTATATCGACATGAACTGTTCCCGCCGGCACAGTTAACTCTGAATCCCCGTTTGTATCAAAATAATGGGCTTCGAACGAGCGTTCCGAACGCGTGAAGCTGTCGTCGGCATACATCCATGCGTCGTCGGGAGCATAGGCGCGTCCATCCGCGCCGGTGATGAAAACCCTTGCTGCTACCGGCTTTCCGGTCTGGTCGACGATACGCAGTGATAACTTGCCCATTGGGGCGATGTATTTTCGTTCCGTGGCGACGACTTCGCTCTGGTCTCCGCCGGGAATTGTCTGAACCCATAACGATGTGTTGCCGTTTCGATTGGAAATGAAGGCGATCTTCGATCCGTCGGGTGACCAGCGCGGATTCACGTTGTCAAAAGCGCCATAGGAAATTGGGAACGCGTCTCCACCGGCTGCCGGCATGACCCACAGTTGATGCCAGCTCTGACCGAGATACGACGCATAAACCATACGCTTGCCGTCCGGAGAAAAATCGGGGCGCGCCTTCCAGTTCGTTTCTTCGTAATGGATCTCTTGCGCCTCGGCTCCGGGCTCCGATTTGATTCGCCAGAACCCACCGGTGCCATGGATGTGCCCGCGATTGGAGACGAATAATATTTCCGATCCATCCCTCGTCCATACCGGACTGATCTCGTGGTCCACCTTACTGTAGTAATAGCGAGGCAGAGAGCTGATGTTCTCGGGAGTAAGTTGGCGCACTTCGGTGAGCTGTCCGTCTGCAAAGCTGCCGATGAAAATATGGAAATGACCCTTGTAAGATGTCGATACGAAGGCAAGCCGCTTTCCGTCAGGCGAAAACCTTGGCTCCAGATTTACCGCGCCGCCGGACGTCATTTGGCGCGTTTTTCCATCGCGCAGATCGCGCGACCACAGCTCGACCGCGTCGTGCTCGTAACGCGCAAACACGACCCAGTGGCCGTCTGAAGAGCAGTCTGGCTGATAATCGTATCCGGTGCTCGTAGTGAGTTGCTCCGCCTTCGAACTAGCGACTTCCTGCCGCCACAAAGAGCCGGCCATCGAATAGATCAAAGTACGAGAATCCGGAAGCCATGCCGCGGCGCTCGGTCCGGTCGTCAATTGCGGCAGATACATCTCACGGAAATAATATGGATGCGGCAGATCGATCTGTTTCAGGACCTGTTCGCGTTGCGCGAAACAGGAAATTGCGGAGGTGATTAGCAACAGCCAACCGAGTTGAAACTTTTGCAAGATACCTCCGCTGGTTCCGAATAGACCCAGGTTAGCGCCCAAAGAACGGGCGCGAACCTGGGGCACTATCTCTTTTTTTATTTTCCCACTCTGTCAATTCTCGCGTTTGGTCCTTCGCGCCCAGAACCAATTTAGCAGCGCTGCTGCCAGCGTTGCCGCCAGAATCACGGACTTACTCAAATCGACCTGGGTGGCGAGCGCCAATGCGATCCCAATCCCGACTACAGCCAGCAGCGGACCTGCCGGCAGCCGGAATCCCACGCCCAGCGGCCGCGTGCGCCGCAATGCGATGAGGGCGGCGCACACTACGGCGTAATAGAACAGCCGAGCCACGACAGAAAGCGTGACATTCCACGCGAAACTGCCCGCGATCGCCAGACCCCAGACCACCGCAGCGTAGAACACAATCGAAAACCACGGCGTATGAAATCTCGGACCGACCGCGCCAAACAACTGCGGCAGGTCTCCGCCCTTTGCCAGCGCAAAAGTGACCCGCGGCATGGCCAGCATCTTGGCTCCCAAATAACCGTACACCGAAACCAGCGCGCCAATCGCTACCAACGCCGCGCCACGGTTGCCCATCGTGATGCGCGCGACCTCGGCCAGCGGACGGTCGGTCGTTGACCCCGGGCCCAGCACTCCGACGACCACCCATTGCACTAATGTGTAAATCGCGGTGCAAGCGATCAGCGCGACGAAGACCGCAAAGGCCGCGTCCCGCGCCGGGTTCTTGGCTTCGCCCATGGGCGCGAGCGCAGTTTCAAACCCGCCGTAGGCAAAGACCAGCAGCCCCATCGCGTACATCCAGACATTCGGCGAGATGGGTCCCGACGCGGCCCATGGCGCCGGATGAACGATCGTAACTGCGGCACCGGCCGATACCACCATCAGCAAAGGCAGAAGTTTCGCGACCGTGAAGACGTTGTTCAGGTCGGTCCCCTGGCGTGCTCCGCGCAAGTTCACCAAGGCCAACAGGCCAACGAGCAGCGTCAAAATAATGAAGCGAGGCCAGGGATCTTTTGCCGCAGGCCAGAATTCCGCGAGATAAATCACGAACAAATTCGCGTTCGCCGCCGGAGCCGCCGTCTGCGCGAGATACAACATCCAGCCGACCAGAATCCCCACCAAGCGCCCGAAGGCGGTGCGAGCATAGAGGTAAGGTCCGCCCGCTTCTGAAAACTGCGAAGCCACCTCGGCATAGCAGGCCATGATGACGCCCATCGCGGCGCCCGCGAATAGGACCGCCAGGATGCTGCGTTTGCCGAGCAGTCCAGCCACCGTGGCCGGCAAACCAAAGATGCCACTGCCAATGATCGAATTCACCGCCAGCGCGGCGAGGCTCCAGCGGCCTATGGCGCGCACCAGCCCGGGTTGGCCCGGCGCAAGGCCAGTTTGCGGGGAGGGTGATGTCATCGCGAACCGTTTGTATCACACCCAGCCCTTCCTTGAATTAAACTTCTTGTAGTGCGGTTTATGTGGCGCTCGGCGCACCATCCGAACTGGCAAACATCCGAACTGGCGCCATCCGAACTAGCCCCTGGGAGCGTACGAAGCTGTGGCTGCATCCATCTCTGACATCCGGCTGTTGCTTAAGGTTAAATCCCTACCCAAATCGGCCGACTCCCGGCGCGTTTTCATCACCGGGGGAACCGGCTACATCGGCACATCCCTGATCCCGATCCTTCTGGAGCGCGGGCACAAGGTTCGTGTGCTGGTGCGACCGGGATCGAAGGCCAAGCTGCCGGCCGCCTGTGAGGTCGTCTCCGGCAACGCTCTCGACGCGAATACCTACCACCAGCTCATTCGGCCGGCCGACACTTTTATTCACCTGGTTGGAGTCCCTCACCCGTCGCCAGCCAAGGCTGCGGAATTCCAGTCCATTGACCTGGTGTCGGCGCGGGAGGCCATCTCCGCGTGTTCGGAACTTGGCATCCGTCACTTCATCTATGTCAGCATGGCCCACCCTGCGCCCTTCAAGATCAAGCAGGACTATATCGCCGTGCGTACCGAGTGCGAGGAAATGATCCAGGCGCGTCAGCTGAATTCGACTATCCTCAGGCCGTGGTATGTGCTCGGCCCGGGCCATCGCTGGCCCTACCTATTATTGCCGTTTTACAAAGTATGCGAGTGGCTGCCATTCACACGGGCAGGAGCACAGCGCCTTGGGCTGGTTACTCTTGAGCAACTCATTCTTGCTCTCGTCCAGGCCGTCGAAGCGCCTGCACAAGGGACGCGTATCGTAAGTGTCCCCGAGATTCGCGCCGCGGGAGCACAGCTCGCACGCGATGAAGCCCGCAAAACGGCCTGAAAACCCGTATCCCACGCGGCTTTTCAACCTTAAGTAACTTCAATTACCGAAGCTCATGCACACGAGGAATCTTTCCGCTTTGGCGACAGGGTGCGATCTTCGTTAGAACGAACTGGGTAAGAACGAACTGGTCGAACTGCTGTGGTGGGAAAACTAAGTCGGGTCGGAAAGGACCTTATGAATCACGAGAACCGGGAAAGCATGGAAGAAATTCATCTCCGCATTTTGCGGATCACGGATGACCTGCGCGTCATCCAGCGCGAACTCAATTGCGCGGCGATGCAGGCTCCTACCGATCCCGAGTTGATGGAAGCACTGTCCGATCCTCCGGAGATGGAATCGATCACGATGCTGAAGTCTGCCCTCGACCAGATGCGGCATTTCCTCTGGTTTTACACCCAGGTCGTCACCAGCGATTCTGAGATGGGCGAGAAGTTCCGCCAGACGCTCCGCACCGATACGCCCGTGCGCAGCCCGGAGATGGAGCAGCAGTTCCAAAGCGCGACCGATGCCATCATGCTGCGTTATCTGGCCGATAGCAAGTTTCGCAAACCCAACTAGGGCGGCTGTATGGGCGAGCGGCGGCTTGGTCTCCGCCCACGAACCGGTGTTCCCCGCTCTCGGCACTGAAGTAAAATTCGTCCGGTGTCCGAGTCTTGTCACATCCGAACCGCTGTTCTCGCCGACGCCCCGGCCATCTCCCGCCTCGTGAACACCGCCTTTCGTCCAGAACGATTCTTCATTGCCGCCGATCGCACGAACCCCGAGAAAGTCGCCGCGCTGATGCAGAAGGGGAAGTTCTTTCTGCTCATTGAAGGTGAGGGTGAGGGTGACGGCAAGGGCGAGGACGAAGAGCTCGCCGGTTGCGTTTACGTCGAATTGCGCGGCGAACGCGGTTACTTCGGGTTACTGGCCGTCGATCCCGACCGCCAGCGCTCTGGAATTGGCGTGCGGCTGATCGCAGCCGCCGAGACCTACTGTCGCGACGCGGGCTGCCGTTTCATGGATCTCACGTTCGTCAACCTGCGTCCGGAACTGGCGGCTTATTACACGCGATTCGGGTATGTCGAGAATGGCACTTTGCCCTTCCCGGCGGATCAGGTCCCTCACATGCCGGTTCACCTCGTTCAATTGTCGAAGGCGCTCTGATTACGAGATAGTTCGAGACAAGCCCCGCTGGGCAAGACTCCGGCATGCCTTGCAAATTCCCCTAGTCTGAGGCAACCTCAGAAATCGGCGTCGCAATTATCCCAGGAGACATCTTATGTACGTACTCTCGCGGTCCTTCGCCACCGTTGCAATTTGTTTTCTCTTGTCTTTGAGCGCGTCGGCACAGGACGGCAGTTCTTCTTCCCCCGACTCAGGTGCGCCACAGAAGAGGCTGAAAATCGGGGTTGCCCTTGAGGGTGGGGGCGCGCTTGGTCTTGCGCACATCGGAGTGTTGCAGTGGTTTGAGGATCACCACATCCCGATCGACTACGTCGCCGGGACGAGCATGGGTGGCCTCGTGGCTGGGCTCTATGCCACCGGAAAATCTCCCGCGGAATTGAAAGCCATCGTCGAAAGGCAGAATTGGAATGCCATCATCGACGGGCAAACGAGCTACCGCGACCTGTCGTTCCGGCGTAAAGAGGACGCCACCGCCTTCCCCAACCGGCTCGACTTCGGCCTGAAAAACGGCTTCTCGCTGCCATCGGGCCTTAATTCCGGTCACGGCGTAAGTCTCCTGATCGATCGCGAAACCCTCCCTTACACCCACAACGGGTCGTTCGACGACCTTCCCATTCCCTTCCGCTGCGTGGCTACCAATCTCGCGACCGGGAAGGCCTACGTCTTCGATCACGGATCGATTGCCCAGGCCATGCGATCCACGATGTCGATCCCGGGCCTGTTTGCGCCGGTTCGAATTGGAAATAATCTGTTTGTGGATGGCGGCCTGCTCGGCAATTTGCCGACCGACGTCGTCCGAAAAATGGGCGCTGATGTGGTCATCGCGGTTCATCTTGAAACGGCGCCTTCGGATACGACGAAATTGCAGTCTCTGTTCAGCGTCCTCGGACAATCGATCGAAGTGGTGATTCACCAAAACGAAATTCACGGACTCGCGGACGCGGACCTGGTGGTCAATGTCGATCTCAAGGAATTCACGTCGCTGGACTACGACAAGGCCGAGGCCATCATTAGCCGCGGCGTGCAAGCGGCGGCTGCGAAAACGAAGATCCTGACGCCGTACTCGCTCGACAACGCCGGCTGGAGTGCACTCCTCGATCAACGAAAAGAAAAAATGCAGGCCGAAATCCCTGTGCCTAAATTCCTCGAGGTCCGAGGCACCAACCAGAAGTCGGCGCAAAACGTGGGCTACTTCTTGCGGTCAATCGTGGGAAATCCAATCGACCTTCCGTCGATGGAACACATGTTTAATCGGCTCACCGGAATCGGGAAGTTCGATTCCGTCGACTATTGGCTCGAAGAAAAAGACGGTCAGCCGGGTCTGATCGTGTACGTCCATGAAAAGAGTTACGCGCCTCCGACGGTGCAGCTGGGGTTCGTGGTGGATGGGACCGAGAGCAAGAACGTCACATTCACCCAGGCCGGGCGGCTAACCTTCCTCGATGTCGCTGGATACCGCTCGGAATGGCGGACCGACTTCTCGTTCGGAAATACCTACGGCATATCGACTGAGCTCTATCGGCCGTTCAATGCACTCAGCAAGTGGTTTGTTGCGCCCCACGTCGGGGTGAGCAACACGGGTTTCGACATTTTCGACAAGAGTAACCCTGTGGCGCTCTACCGCGTTCACCGGGAAAGCGGGGGCGTTGACGTGGGCTACGGATTCAGCCGCTTCAGCGAACTGCGCGCGGGATACGAGGTCGGGTATACCGATGCACAACTCAATCTCGGGCGACCTGATTTCGGCGCCTTTAGCGGCAGGCTGGGCGATACCCACCTTCGTTTGCGCACCGACCACACCGGCGATCCCGTTGTGCCCCGCCGGGGCTACAAAGCCGAGGTCACCTTTCACTGGTATGACGCGTATGCCGGCGCGGCCAGCGGCCTGCCAGCCCTGGAAGCCAAACTGGCAGGCTTTCAGCCGGTGAGCGCAAAAGGGTCCGTTTTCACCACCGCCGAAGGGGGATCGACCTTTGGCGTCCACGACACCGGTATTCCGCTGTTCTTCCTGGGCGCTCCGCTCCGGCTCAGCGCCTACGGTACGAACGAACTGTTCGGAGAGCAGTATTATCTGTTCCGCGTCGGATACATTCACACCCTCCTGACCCTGCCTCCGTTCGTCGGCAAAAGGGTCTACGCAGTCGGTTCCTACGAATTCGCGAAGATGTATGGATCGCCCGGAGAGTCCGGGTTCCCCAACGACGTCGAGGCCGGCGTGGTCGCGGAAACCGCGTTGGGACCGCTTTTTATCGGCGGCAGCGTGGGCGACTCCGGTCACCAGAAATGGTTCTTCCAACTCGGCAGGGTGTTCTAGCAGCGAGGCTTCACCGCATGAGGCGCAAAAAAAAGAGCGCGCCGAGGCGCGCTCAACTCTGCCGCTACTTTTCCCTATCGGCCAAAACCGGCGGACTGCATCGATTGCCGTGAAATATCGGCCGTCGACGCAATGCCCTGCATACGCAGCTTGAATTCGTCAGCATTGGACGCGCTTTCGAGTGCGGTGTCGTAGGTGACCAGGCCGGCCTGAAAGAGATCCCAGAGCGACTGATCGAAAGTCTGCATGCCGTATTGCGAGGTGCCGGAAGAAATTGCTTCGCGGATGGCACGCGTTTTTTCCGGAACCAGAATGCATTCCCGGATATAAGCCGTCGTGACCATGACTTCGACCGCAGGCACGCGACCTTCGGCATCAGAGCGGCGAACCAGTCGCTGGCTAACGATGGCGCGCAAGACTGCCGCCAACTGCAAGCGAATCTGCTTCTGCTCGGGCGGCGGGAAAATCGCGATGATACGGTTGATGCTTTCGACCGCGTCCAAAGTATGCAGGGTCGAGAAAACCATGTGGCCGGTTTCGGCGGCGTGCAGCGCAGTTCCGATCGTTTCCAGATCGCGCATTTCGCCCACCAGAATCACGTCCGGATCCTGACGAAGGGAAGCTCGCAGCGCTGCCGAGAACGACGGCGTATCGACTTCGATCTCGCGCTGGTTCACATAACCCTTCTTATCGCGGTGCAGGAATTCGATGGGATCTTCAATGGTGATGATGTGCTCGGCGCGGGTTGAGTTGATGCGATCGACCATGGCGGCCAGCGTTGTCGATTTGCCGGAGCCGGTGACGCCTGTCACCAGCACGAGGCCGCGAGGCATGTCGCAGATCTGCTCCACCACCTTCGGCAGGAATAGTTCGTCGAGCGCGCGAATCTTCGTGGGAATCACGCGAAGCACCAGGCCCACGTTGCCGCGCTGCTGAAATACGTTCACACGGAAGCGCCCGAGACCGGCGACGCCATAGGCCATGTCGATTTCCGTGGTTTCTTTGAATTTCTGCTTTTGCCGCGCCGACATCATGCTAAACGCCATGTTCAACATGTCTTCGGCAGAGACGCGTGCCTGATCGGTCAGCGGCACCAGATCGCCATCGATGCGCAGGTGTGGATAGTTCCCCACCTTCAGGTGCAAGTCGGAAGCGCGGCGCTCCATGGCGATACGGAGCAGATCATCGATATTCATGCAGGCAGGACTCCAGAGATCACCCCTATCATGACCTGAACCGGGGTCCGGTACGAGATGACGGAGGTAACGCGACTTTGGATGCTGGTCCCAGCACCTGTGTCGTCGCGACTGAAGGGTAGGCAGCTCGCCGTTGGCATTTGCGTTGACTTAGTCCATCCACTTAGCTAACCTGAGGCTATGGAAGTCAACATTCACGAGGCAAAGACCCAACTCTCGCGGCTACTGAAGCGGGTCACTGCGGGCGAGGAGATCACGATTGCGCGCGCCGGTGTCCCGGTGGCGAAACTCGTCGCGGTCGCACCCTCTAGCGGGACGCGGCCTATGGGCATGGATCGCGGCAAGATTTGGATTTCCGACGATTTCGACGCTCCTGACCCTGAACTTGAAGCCCTGTTTTATGCCGAGATTCCGGACGTCAATTTCCCCGGCAAGCGCGGTTCTCGACCGACCGCGACGGCTCCCCGCAGGAAGGGTAAGAAAAAGGCGTGAATTACCTGTTAGACACCAACGTCTGGCTGTGGAGCCTTTGGGAGCCGGACCGAATTGCTCCGAAAGCGCGGGAGGCGATTGCAGACCTATCCAATGCAGTTTTTCTGTCGGCGGTGACTTCGTGGGAAGTCTCCATCAAAGCGGCGGCGGGCAAGCTCAAACTGCCGGAGGCGCCTACCTCGTATGTGCCGCGACGCATGGCCCAGCAAGGGCTTCGTCCCCTGCCCGTTTCTCATCCCCACGCGCTCGCAGTCTTCGAACTGCCACCCCACCATCGGGATCCATTCGACAGGATGCTGGTGGCGCAGGCTATCTACGAAGGACTGACTCTAATCACATCTGACCGCGAACTGAAGCGATATCCCGTCGAAATTCTTTGGGCCGGGCGCTAGAAAAAGCCGCCCCCTCGGGCGGCTTCATCGAGCAAACATTCTTTTGGGCAGTGACTTTCCTTATGCGGCGCTGGTTTTCGGAGCCGGCGGATGGAAGGGTTCGTCGAAGCTGCCACCATAAATCGATGGCACCTTCGAACCCATGGGACGCAGATACGTCGCCAGTTCCCCGCGATGATGAATCATGTGATTGTTTACAAACCCTAGATAAAACGCCGCTGGCATGTTGAACACGCCAAGAAAGTCGATCGGTGTCGACAACTGCGCAGCGGACAGGGTGCGAACGCGATCAGCGCTACGCTTCATATTCTTGTCGTACCACTCCACTAGTTCCGCAATTGTCTTCGGCTTTTCATTCTCCGGACGAGCGCCCATCACGAACTTAAGGTCTGCGATGCCGTCCATGAACTGGACGTCGGTATTGGCCAGGTGCCAGGCGAGCTCCCAAGCCGTGCGCGCGTTCGGCTCGGGGCGATAGTCCTTCTTACCCTCGGGGATGGCAGCGATAACTTTCTTGGTAGTTTCGGCTTCGCGGGCGAGGCCATCGAGCATCATGGCGCTGTAACCCTGGACAAATTCAGGCGTGGGAGCAGACATAACATTTTCTCCTTGTAGGCTGGTGATGGAAGAAAACAACGAGCGTTTTACGATCAGGCGGCCTTCAATATAGTGCAAGGCTGGCGGAAGCGCAAATCACGTTGCACGGCGGATTGGAAGAGAATAATGTCACCCGCACCGCGGCGAAACTTCGATTCGCGGCGCGGGTTATGATCGAAATGACTTACTGTTCAGAATGCCGTTGAGACGCCGCTTCTATCTCCGCGTTTTTTCTCTAACGATCGCGATCGTCTTTAGTTCATACGTCCGTGCCGCCACGATCGCGACCACTGCCACATCGTCGCCTGCTTCGCCGCTTGTCGTTAATAGCAAGAGCCACGTGGTGGTGATGGAGTATGAAGCCTGGTTTGGCCCGAAAGCCGCGACGTTCCAGGGCAGCGCGGCCATGCCGTTGCTGCAATCGGCCGACATGCAACCGGTCGGAGGCGGTTATGACAGTGCCGATCCAGCGGTGATCCTCCAGCACGTCAAGTGGCTTGAATCGCTGGGAGTCGATGCCGCCATCAGCGAAGTCACCAACAACGTGAGTTGCATTTTCAACAGTGAATGGTTCGTTCAAAAGTACATTAGGAATTGCAGTCCATCGTTTCGCGCCTATAACCAGCACATACGCGATGACACCGGCAATCTTTATCCAGCCTGGTCTGCGCTCGGAACGCGGCTCAAACTCGTCCCCATGATCGGCGGCATCGACGGCAATGTTTTGCTGAAAGACGAGGATGGGAAGACCGCATTCGAAAAAGAAGTGGAATACTTTGGCGCCCGTTTGCAGAAATATCCGAACCTAGGTGTGATTTACAAAGGCAAGCCGCTGATGCTGATCTTCCTTGGCGCTGCGCAGGACCCGAATGCGGCCGACCATCCGCTCTGGTATCGGCTGGAACAATTCTTGCTGCGCCATCCGGAGATTGGGGAGAAATATACCTTCAAGTTGATGGCCGGATATCTCGACAGCCAGCCCGGCCTTTGGGCGACGCAAGGCACGCCCACAGGTCCCATACAAATTAGTCCTGCTTATGGATTTTGGAGTTGGGTCGACCGGTTCAACGCCACATGCACCGGGGCGTTGTGCCCCTACTACCCGTCTTACAACCTGGTGGGCGGTCGGGGCGATTCCAGGGTGGAGAATTTCACCGCTTCTATCGCCACTGCGGGACAAAACGGATGGGGCTGCCCCGTCGAAAACGCCCTGCCGTATTGTTCAGATGACGCGCTTCGTTTCGGGAGCGACGGCGAATATGCCACTTTCGATGCCTTCATGACCTATGCGAAACGGCTCGATCCCATTTTCCTGATCATTCACCAGTTCAATGAATTCGCGGAGCCCGACGAAGGATTTGACGCCAACACCAACGACGAAATCGAGCCGGCAAATTTATGGGGAAACGATCTGAAGGTGGTAAGGGACGAGATCAGCGACTATCGAAAGAACAAATAGCAACGCTCGCGAGGAAGTGCAGCTGTCGTTCGCTCGGCTTCGGGTCGCTCGGCCGGTTGCTTACGAATCTGCCTAGACACTCACCGGCTGTTTCGCGCCCACCGCGACTGGTGTCAGCCAGTCATAGCGGTCTTTTTTCTCGCCGCGAACAATGCCGTAAAACTCCGCCTGCAAGGCCTTGGTCAGCGGGCCGATTTTGCCCGTGCCCACGGTGATTTTGTCGACCGAGCGGATGGGAGTGATTTCAGCCGCGGTACCGGTGAAGAAGACTTCGTCAGCAATGTAGAGCGATTCGCGGGGAATCTGCTGCTCTGTGATCTTGATGCCAAGGTCGCGCGCGATCGTCAATACCGAATCGCGGGTAATTCCCGGAAGCACGGAATTACCCATCGGTGCGGTATGCAACACTCCATTGCGGACAACGAACAAGTTCTCACCCGAGCCTTCACTGACGTAGCCGTTCACATCGAGCGCGATGCCTTCGGCGTAGCCATTGACGATGGCTTCCATCTTGATGAGCTGGGAATTCATGTAGTTCGCGCCTGCCTTGGCCATCGCGGGAAGAGTGTTCGGCGCGATGCGCGTCCACGAAGAAATACAAACGTCGACGCCTTCGCTGGCATCCGTCCCAAGATATTTTCCCCACGGATAGTTGCAGATATAGACTTCCGTCGGCGAGTTGAAGGGATTCACTCCCGCTTCGCCATAGCCTCGCAGAACAATCGGGCGGATATAACACGGCCAGGCGCCGTTCCGCTTGACCAGTTCGAGCATTCCGGCAAGGATTTCGTCGCGGGTAAACGGGACATCGATGCGATAGATCCGCGCCGAGTCGATCAGGCGTTGCATGTGTTCGGTGGCGCGAAAAATCGCAGGACCACTCGGCAGCGCATAGCAGCGCACACCCTCGAACACCGAGCTGCCGTAGTGCACAACGTGCGACATGACATGAATGGTCGCGTCGTCCCAGCCGATGAACTTCCCGTTGTGCCAGATTTTTTCCGTCTTCTGAATGGCCATGCGCAACTCCTGTCCCACGATTATAGCTTGGAGCAGAAGTTGGAGCTGGCCTGGACAGGGTAGGGACAACATGTGGAAGCGTTGGAACCCGCGACCGCAAGGCGGCGGGCCTGAGACCCGCCGGGATGGCAGCGCGACGTTTTAGCGAATCGCGACGATGTTGTTGGCAACCACAGCACTTTCCCCAGCCACGATGGCACGCATGGTGATGCGTTCGGCTTTGTAGTGGTGGGTGCGATGCAACAAATACACGGCGCCAAGTCCGGCGCCAAAGCCCAGAGCGGACCCGGCTGCTTCCCCAGCGGACCCGCGCGTAACAAAGGGACGCATGATCGGATTCACCTCACGGAAACCTTCACTCAATCCGCGTTGCGTGGTAATCGCATCGGCGGTGATAAGCCCGGCCAGAACACTGACGCTCACCTTATTTTCGAGAGTCCAGAAAGGGCGTTCCTGCGGACGGGGCGCCTCGGGTAGCGCAAAGCTGCTGACGGCGAAATTCTGGGCCTGCATGGCCGCGCTCAGCGTGAGAATCAAGAGGAGGTATTTCATTTTCAGGCTCCAGTAATTAAGTCGTTGATTTAACAAATAGTAAGTCAGGCAGTAACGCTAGGACATGGCCCATTCTCGCAGGGTATATGGCCTTCTGGTAAGAGTACCGAGGATGTCCTGGCAGGTTACTTGCGCCGCGGGGGCTGCGTCATGAGAAGCGCAAGAGTGCCCCTTCGGGCGACAGCAGAGGGTTGCGGCGGACGGGCTGCCTGATTGATTACGTGGGGTTTATCGCAGTGCCACGAGACAAGGGCCGAATTCTCACGAGAGACGATGAGTCGTGTTACTAAGTATTACTTTGGTTCGAGGGAATGGCAGTGTGAACCTTTGGGTAAGCGCAAAAGAAAAGGCGCAGCCGAAAGCCACGCCTGTTTCTATCTAGCTTAAGTATATCAATTTGATAGCGCGGAAGTGGACACAGAGGCCAGATTTATAATCGGCCTGCTTTCATCGAGTTAGGGCAAACTTGTTATTTCCGCCCACTTGACACGTCAGCTGGGCTGGCCTCAGTGCCGCCAGATTCTTTGTGCGGGATGCGCCGCGTCGGTGGTAGACGTTGCTGGTGCTGTTTCTGCGCCAGGGGTTGGAGCAACGCCAGTACCCGGCACAGTGCTCTTGCTGGCCAGCGGCATCGCTGCCGGAACCGTGTTCGACGCAATGGGAGTCGTTGCGGCTGGTTCTGTCTTCACTCCGCCTCCGACTTCGTCCCCTCGGAAATAGTGGCCTTTGTCTGCCCGCATCTCCGGCATCGCCGTGTAAGGCTTTGAGTAGTCGTTATTGGCATTCCAGAAGAGGAAGCCGACACCGCCTTTTTCTTTCGCCACTTCGATTTGCACTTCGACATACTTCGGTGAATATGTCTTGGTGCGCCAGGCGAATGCCTGTAGCCAGGGGCGAATCACTACGCCACTGTCTTTGGTGATCAGTTTGAAGCGGTCCATGGACTCGCCGATGAAATGTTCAGGCGCGTCGCCAGGGTGGGCGATGCCGTCCATGCCAAAGAAGTGCGAGGGATAGATCATGGGCGAAAGCACATCACAGTGCTTGGCCATGGCTACGATGTCCTGCCCAGTGTGCGAAAGGTCGACCTGACGCTGCCATGCCATGATCCCAAAAACGTCGAGCGAGAGCAGCACGCCGGTCGGATGGATCTGCGCGTAGGCGCGGTCGAGGAAGTGGGCGATGACGTCCGAGCGCTGCATCTTCGAATGGTCCACGCTCGAGTGGCCAGCCTTGGATTTCTCCGCGGCCTGGTCGGAAGGCTCGCTCTGGAACTTGAATTCTGCGTCCTTCTGGTCGCCTTCGGCCGGAAAGCGTACGTAGTCGAATTGAACTTCATCAACGCCAGACTGCGCCACAAACTTGGCCAGCGCTATGTCGTAGTCCTGAACCTTAGGATTCGAGGGGTCGGTCCAGACCAGTTTGCCGTTTTCGCGCCAGGGCTTTCCAGTGCTGTGGGACTGCACCGCCAATTCGGGATGCGTTGTGACCAGGTGCTCGTCGCGGAAAATGGCGATCCGGGCGATGGCGTGCATGTTTTGCGAATGCAGAAACCGGGTGAACTTCGGCAAGTCGGGAATGTAATGACGCTGTCCGGTGGCCAGGGGGTTATCGAAGGCGATGTTTACGATGCCATCGCTATCCTTGATATCGAAAACCACGGCATTGCCGCCGACTTCGCGCCAGTGGCGGATGATGCGCATCCCGTGATCGCTGCCAGCCATGACTCCGGTCAGATAAATCGCGCGCACTTCGAAATCTCTTGCAACCGGCACGGTTTTCTCTACAATTGGCGATCCGAGAATTCCGGGGATGATGATCTGTTCACCGGACTTCAGGAAAACTCCCTGGCGATTGTGATTGGCTTCGCGGATGGCATCGGCTAATTCCGATGAGGTGAGGTATTTTGTCCGCTTCAGATATTTACGCGCAACCGACGGGAGGCTGTCTCCACGTTGAGCTTCGTAAACGTCGGACCCCGGAGGGGCCACGACGGAAACGGGCGCAGGAATCTCGTGCTCGTGCTTCTTTGCGTTTGTGGTATCGGCCTTTACGTTGACCAGTTGCACGCCGTGCGGGTTTTGCACTGCCGCCGCAGGCGGAGCGAGAAGGAAGCTGGACACGGTCATACGGCAGACGACGCCAGCGAGGCTTGCCATCGAGAGTCGAGACGTTAATAGTCGGGACGTTAGTTGAGACAAGGATGTTCTCCGGAAAGACACCATCTGCTACTGATTGTGGGGTTGGGGTAACGTAGGCCGCCAGTTACGACAGGCCAAGCTCAGAGCGGCTTACGGGACATGGGCGGCTGGAAGCGTTTCTCCAAAGTTCCCGCAGTCTGCAAACAATTGCTCTTGGGGAAACTGTGGGTAAGCGGGCGAGTTGCTCACGGAGCAGGCTAGGCGCATCTAAAACGATGAGAAGCGGGGTTTTATGGGACTTCCGGTAGATGGCTAACGGCTTGCACAAGAGGGGGAGCGGGTCAAGGAATCCCACCTTCCTCCCGGTGACAGGCGAGTGACAAAAATGAGCAGTTTTGCAGAGATGCAGTTCCCAGAAGAGAGCAAGCTCCCGGAAAGGAAACAAGGGCCCGAAACGATGAGAACGAACCTTGCAACCGTGCTTGATCCTAGCCGCCGCAGCAATGATGCCCGTGACTTCGAAACGGCCTTGCGCCGGAAGATCGTGGGACAAGACCAGGCGATCGAAAAGGTCGCGGAAATCTATCAGATGTTTCTGGCCGGATTGAATGCGCCGGGGCGTCCGGTGGGCAATCTGCTGTTTCTGGGACCGACCGGCTCCGGAAAAACGCGGGTTGTGGAGGCGGTTGCGGAATCGCTATTTGGCGACGCGCGCGCCTGCATCAAGATCGATTGTGCCGAGTTCCAGCATTCGCACGAGATTGCCAAGTTGATCGGCTCGCCTCCGGGATACCTCGGACATCGCGAGACGCATCCGTTGCTGACGCAGGAAGCGCTCAACCAGTGGCACACGGAGAAGCTGAAGCTGTCGATCCTGCTGTTTGACGAAATCGAAAAGGCTTCGGACTCGCTCTGGCAGTTGCTGCTGGGAATTCTCGACAAAGCAACGTTGACCCTTGGCGACAACCGCCGCGTCGATCTTTCGAGCTGCATCATCATCATGACTTCGAACCTCGGCGCTGCCGAGATGAATGGTCTGGTGGATGGCGGCCTGGGATTTGCACCGCGCGCGGTGCAAGTCGACAACTCGCTCGACGAGAAGATCACACGCTCGGCGGTCGACGCGGCGCGGCGTAAGTTCGCTCCCGAGTTCATGAACCGCATCGACAAAGTGGTCGTCTTCAAGACGCTGCGGTCGGAGCATCTGGAAAAGATCCTGGAAATTGAACTGGGAATGGTGCAGCAGCGGGTTCTGTTGGCGGCGGGCGCGCATCAGTTCGTATTCAACTGCACACCGCAAGTGAAGAGTTTCCTGCTCGCCGAGGGGACCGATCCGAAGTATGGAGCGCGCCACCTGAAGCGGGCGATTGAACGTCACTTGGTATTTCCGCTGGCGAACCTGGTCGCGACTGGACAGGTAAGACTTGGCGATTTCATCCGCGTCGACATGCTGGGCGACAGCAAACTCACCTTCGTAAAAGAAGCGGAGGGCGCGATGGTTCCGGTGCTGCTCGAACGCTATGGAGCAGCGGCTGCGATGCCAGCTGTTGCGGCTGCCCGAGCAACGCGTCCAGTGGCACAGCGCAAGGAATTCGGCGCTGGGCTCAACGAAAATAAGTAAGAGAAATCAGTAATCGAGTTGCTGGTAGGTGGGGCACCGTGCGGACGGTGCCCTTTTTCTTTGGCCAGCGCCGGCCTCGGACAGATCGTAAGCGCCCGGCCGCCACGGCTCATACAGTTGGCGGTGAAGATTGTTTTCTAAATTGGTCGACGATACCGAGTGTTAGGGGTGGGATTCGATTGGTGCCGGGAGGGGGAGTCGAACCCCCAAGACCCGAAGGTCGGCGGATTTTGAGTCCGCTGCGTCTGCCAGTTCCGCCATCCCGGCTCTACGTCGGCTGCACGACATTCTATCACTCGTCTCACTCACAGCCGCCATCCCGCTGGCATACTTCAAGTCCACTCGCGGGCGGTTATCTCTCCCTTTCCCCTAAGTGCATTACTGGGGATTCAGTCCGGCAGCAGACGCCAAAATGCTGCCACAGGCGAAACCACGGGCTGTGGGCTAATGACTGATCGTGCCTTCGATTGGCTGCGGAGACATCGCTCGCGCTGAGGGGCCGGATGTCTGGCGCTTCGAACATCTCCTCTATTTGTGTAATCTCGTCAATGATGCGTTCAGCGTCCATGTGTCACAATATTTAACAGAAAGACACCCATTTCGTCATTCACTTTCAGTTCATTTTTTGGCATCCTGCCCGCGAATTCCGAGAAGATGAACCACGACGATGAACCACGAACCCGACATCTGCGGAACTGAGGGACCTACTCGCAAAGCAGCTGCCGTCTACACTCCGTTGGCTCTGGCGTTCTACGACTTGGCGGTGCTGGGGCTTTCCAATTCTTTTGTTTGGCAATGTTCGTCGCGTGTGCTCCTGGATTTCTACAACCAGCACATTTCTGATAAACATCTGGATATCGGTGTGGGAACTGGTTACTTTCTCGATCGATGCCGGTTTCCGTCGACTGCGCCTCGGATTGCACTGTTCGATTTAAACCCTAACAGCCTCGCAAAATCAGCCAAGCGGCTGCGTCGCTACAATCCGTCCTGCTATAAGGGCGACGCTCTTAAGCCGATGCCGATCGATATCGGCATGTCTGGATTTGATTCCATCTCGCTCAACTATGTTTTGCACTGCCTCCCTGGTGATTTGGCAAGCAAGAGCATCGTGTTTGAGAACGTGAAACCTTTGCTAAGGGATGGCGGGATAATCTTCGGCGCTACGATCCTAGGCGAAGGTGTGCGACACAACCGTCTGGCCAAACAACTGATGAAGATTTACAACGCGAAAGGAATTTTCAGCAATTTGTCAGACCGGCAGTCTGACCTTGAGGCGGGACTCGAGGCACATTTCGACGAACACAAAATACACATTGCGGGGTGTGTTGCGCTATTCAGCGCCAGAAAACGAATGGCTCGGACGGTTCGTGGGAATTGATGCATCCGCTGAGGTTCGAGCGAGAACGCCGAATAGAAGCGGCAATGTGATCTGGCCGGAACCAGCATGCGTTCCGGCCAGTCACTAATTCGCCCTGCGACAGTTTCTTGTTAAAAGCTACTTCGTGTTTTCGTTTGCTTCGGCAACCTTGGCCTGTTGCCCTGCTTCTGAAACGGCTTTCACGAACGCATCTGCACTTCGCGGAGTCGACGCTTTTCCCGAAAGAATATTTCGGAACATCATGTGCTTGCCGTAAATAGCGCGAGTAGAGTCGTTGTCCTGCTCTACGACCGCGCCTTCTAACGTCAGGCCCGCGAAAACGCCCTTGGAGCGCGAGTAGGTCAACATTTCTGTGTTCATCTTCCAGTCAGTTCCAGCGGAAGCGTGACGGCCGACCGGCCCTGCGGCAACCGATCCCTCGCCCGTGAGTTCAAACTTGCTCGACAGCAACTGCTGCAGACCATGGTCGTTCATGACCAGCATGACCAGATCTACGTCCTCGATTCCGATCTGCAATCCCCAGCTTCCTCCGCCAACGGAGACGAAAGCCGGTGCGCTCCAGCCATCAGGTGTGCGGCACGAGGCCACACCGCGTCCGTGCTTGCCACCAAAAACGAAGCCGCCCTTAATCAGGTCAGGCACTACCAAAATGCACTTTGCGCCGCTTAGCACTTCTTCCGGGATGCCTTTGTCCGGGGCGGACATGATCGCATTCAGAACAGTTACCGACCGTTGCAGGCGGTCCACCGAATCTTCGCGCGCCGAACCGGCGAACGCGTACGTTCCAACCATGCCCATCGCGCTAAGCAACAACAGTGACATTGTTTTCTTCATGAATGTTTTCCTTTAAGACTGCAGAACTTAAGAGGAGACAACTCCAGATAGCTGACTTAGTTCAGAGGACCTGAAAGAGAGAGAAGACGTGCTCGTCTCTGCAATCATGATCGCTCAAGCAGAAAGCGATAGCTGGTCTGAATTGATCAGTTCTCAAATAGCGCAGCTCGGCACTCCGCAATAGTTGATCGGGAAATCAGGGTGAATGTGAGCAATCCGGCACAGAATCGCGGGCTTTGCCCTGTCATCGTTTTAATTGCCGGAGACTTGCGCAATCGTCCGAGACCCCGCAGAGGAGAAATTTAATGGAACCGTATCGTTCATCCCCTGGTCGGCGTCTCGCTTCTGCACGAAAATTCCTTGGAGCGTTGCTGACGGTGTTTAAGCCGCGGGGCCAGGAAGCTCGAGCACAAAGGATGTGTCCCTTTTGCGGGTTGATCACGCCACGAGCCAAGCGAGTTTGCCTGGAATGCGGGGAGTCGCTCAGTTCCGTTCCGCCTGAGAGAACAGAAGCAAAACAGGGATAGACAGGGCCCAGGCGTGGCTACGACCTGCGCCTGGCTAGCTCTTCGGCACGACGATGCCGTTCGGCACTTTCTCGGTCAGTACTTTCTCACTCAGTGCTTTCTCACTCAGCGTTGCCTGCTTGCCAGGTTTCACATTCAAGATAAAGTGAACGGTAGCCCACAGAAAGTGCGCACCGTCGGCCTTGGTCACGAGGGCGTCGACGGAATTCAGCGCCCCGTCGGGTAATTCCACGTGGTCGACCAGCAAAACGATTGGGAGCTTCGGCTTGGCCTTCTTGATCTCGGTTGCGATGGCTGCACCATCCAGTAGGCCCAGAGGGTACTCGAGCACAATTGCATCCACCGAGTGCGTCATCAAAAGCCGGAGGCCGTCCGAGAGGTTCGTAGCGGTGACCAGTTCGTATCCGTTTTCTTGCAACAGAGTCAGTTGAGCGGGGTCCCGGTGGATACAAAGCAAAGTACCGTTGTCAGGCATACCACTTGAGGTATAACGCACGGAGCGTCAGCAATTCTGCCCACAATTGCTCACCTCGCAGTCAATCGAAGACTTCGAAGGTGAGAAGGTCCCGATCAGAACTCTAGTCGTGGAGAACAACGTTAAGCAGAGAGCTATGGACCTGAAGCGCGCCCTCGGCTCCTCCGGCATACTGAATGAAGCCCAGCTTCCGGAATCGGTTCATAAAGAAGCTGACTCGCGAACGAGTTGTCCCGACCATCTCCGCCAGTGTTTCCTGACTGATCTTTGGGACCACGGTTTCTGGGATACCCTCCTTGCCAAAGTGGGCGAGCAAGAGCAACACGCGGGCCAGCCGCTTTTCGCTGGAGTTGAAAAGTTGGTCGACAAGATCCTCTTCGTAACGGATATTCCGCCCCAGCAGATAGGCCACGAACATTTCAGACAGCGCGGGCTCACGATGAAGAGCATCCATCATGGTCTTTTTCTCTACGCGCAGAATCTCGCAATCGGTCATGGCCGCGGCTGAGCCCATTCGTAACAACTGGCCCGCCAACGAACCCTCGCCGAAGAAGTTGCCATGGTTGACGATCGCAATCGTTGCTTCCTTGCCAATCTTCGAGACAACGGTGAGCCTCACTTTGCCTTTTTGCACGTAAAAAATGGCGTCGGCTTCATCCCCTTGCGCAAAGATCGTCTGCTTCTTGAGAACCGCGAGAATCTTCCTGCCGTCGCCGATGGTCGCGAGAAACACATCGGGGTCGAACCCGCCGTTCTTCTTCCTCGGTGTTATCAAAGAGGCCATTGTCGCAAGTATAGTCCGCGGACGGACGGCCACGGCACAAATCGCTAGGCTTCCGAACTGGCTAGACGGCGATCACGATGTGGGTCTGTGCGGGGTAGGCCCGTGCTCAGTTCGCACTTTTCTCCGGGCTTTGCGCCACACGTAGGGCAACGAACCGACAAGGCCGGTATCTTTTTGGCTTTCATGGCTTACACCTTTCGTGGGATACACAATGAGCCGTTGCTTCCCAACAAGATGATCAATAGTGACCAGTCCGCGACTCCATTTCGTTAAATAATTGCTGCAGAGAAGTTCCAGCCATCGCTAGCGTTGTTCTTTGGCCGTCTGGCAATTGCCCACTCTCTCGCATACCACTTTTCATCGAGTCCGAGACATCATGTCGCTACCGAACACCTTAGTACCGAAGGCCCTTTTAGAAGTCGTCGGATCGCGCTCACTCATCCAGGAGGAGGCAATACCACCTCGCGTCCGATCGCACTCAAAAGTATCTTTGCCGAGTCGAATAGCGGTGATTGGAAATTATCTTCCGCGGCATTGCGGAATCGCCACGTTCACCACCGACCTGTGCAGCGCGATTTCGACGGAGTATGGCACCGCCAGGCTGATGGCCCTCCCCGTAAACGACACAGCCGAGGGGTATGACTACCCTTCGCGCGTGCGCTGGTCGGTATCGCAGGACGACGAGAGGTCGTACAAAGAAGCGGCCGACTTCCTGAACTTTAACAACATTGATATGGTGTGCCTGCAGCACGAGTATGGAATCTTCGGCGGGCCAGCTGGAAGCCACATCCTGCATCTGCTGCGCCGCCTCAAGATGCCCGTCGTGACAACCCTGCATACGGTTCTGCGCGAACCCGATCCGAACCAGTTGATGGTCATGGAAGAGATCGCCGAACTCTCCGACCGCCTCATTGTCATGAGCCAGCTGTCCTCCCAGTTCCTGCAAGAAATCTTCAAGGTGCCCGGCAGCAAGATCGACATGGTGCCCCATGGAGTTCCCGACCTGCCCTTTCTGGACCCCAACTTCTACAAGGATCGTTTTGGCGTGGAGGGAAAGGCAGTTTTGCTCACGTTCGGCCTGCTCTCCCCAAACAAGGGAATCGAAAACGTAATTCGGGCTTTGCCGGAAATTCTATCGAAGCACGAGAATGTCACTTACCTCGTCGCCGGAGCGACTCATCCTCACATTCTGCGCCGCGAGGGTGACAAGTATCGAGCCAGTTTGCAGGCCCTGGCGAAGGATATGGGAGTGGAATCGCAGGTGATCTTCCACAACCGCTTCGTCAGTCCCGAAGAAATGGTTGAGTTCATCGGCGCCGCTGACATCTACATCACCCCGTATCGCCACGAGGCGCAAGTTGTCTCCGGAACGCTCGCCTATGCGCTCGGCGCGGGCAAGGCGGTCATCTCCACACCCTACTGGCATGCGATTGAGTTGTTGGACGACCGCAGGGGGGCGCTAGTCCCATTCCAGAATCCCGGCGCGATTGCGCATAAGACAATCGAACTCCTTGACACTCCTGCGATTCGTCACGCCATGCGCAAACGCGCTTACCTGTTCGCGAGAGACATGGTATGGGAACGGGTGGCGCAAGGTTACATGGAAAGTTTTGCGCGGGTCCGCAGCGACCGCATGGAAGTTCCAAAAGTACAGTTCGCTGCCAGACTGATTCCCAAGTCGCTGGACCAGTTGCCGGAATTGAAGTTAGATCATCTGCATCGCCTGACCGACGACACCGGAATGCTCCAGCACTCCATCTTCACCATCCCGAACCGTCGTGAGGGATACACCACCGACGACAATGCGCGCGCGCTCATTTTCGCAGTGCTGCTGGGGCAAGAGGAAGAGCGTCATTCTGGCGGAGTCCAATCATCTACGCAAACCTCGGCTCTCTGTTATTCAGCATTCCTGGAACATGCCTTCAACCCTGCGAAGGGTAGATTCAAGAATTTTCTTCGCTATGATCGCCGGTGGAACGAACTTGTCGGCTCCGAAGATTCCCATGGACGCGCCTTGTGGGCCCTTGGAACGGTTCTGGGCAGGTCCAACGACCCTGGACTCAGGGGAGCAACCGGGCGACTGTTCGAGTTCTCTCTTCCCGCGGCGCTGGAGTTCAGCAGTCCACGGGCGTGGGTGTATACCCTGCTTGGAATTCAGGAATACCTGAGTTCGTATCCGGGAGATCGCGATGCGCAGAAGGTCCGATCCTCTCTCAGCCGGCGACTGCTCGAAATGTACGAGTCGATCCGCCGCCCGGATTGGAAATGGTTTGAGAACATTCTGGCTTATGGAAATGCGAGATTACCCCAGGCTCTCCTGCTGGTAGGTTCGGATTGCTCGGACGATCGCATGGTCGCCGCGGGTCTGGAATCGCTCGACTGGCTGTCACAAACGCAGCATTGTGAAATCGATCGTCACTTTGTTCCGATCGGTTCGCAAGGCTTCTATCGTCAGGATGGCGAGAAGGCTCGCTTCGATCAGCAACCGCTCGAAGCCGCCGGCGCGGTTTCTGCGAGTCTGCAAGCGTACCGCGTGACTGGCGACAGCCGCTGGCGTAAAGAAGCTTGGTCGGCTTTCAACTGGTTCCTTGGCGACAACGATCTGCAATTGCCTCTCTATGACTCCGTTACCGGCGGGTGCCGTGACGGTCTGCACCCCGACCGAGCAAATGAAAACCAGGGAGCAGAGTCAACGCTTTCATTCTTAATGGCCCTCCTCGAAATGCGCTCGCTGCAAGAGCCAGAACAAAAGGAAATCCTTTCATGACCGTACCCGCGGAAAAGCAGGTTAGCCTGCTGAGCACTCCTTTCGAACCGCTACTTCATCGCCATCCCACGAACCCGATCCTGACGAGTAAGGACTGGCCATACCCGATTAACAGTGTCTTCAACGCAGGCGCCACGCTTCTACCAGATGGCACGACTCTGCTGCTTTGCCGCGTGGAAGATCGACGGGGGCTGTCGCATCTCTCAGCCGCGCGATCTCTCAACGGAGTCGATGGATGGCAGATCGATAAAGAGCCCACCATGATGTCCGATCCCAAGAACCATCCGGAAGAAATCTGGGGAATTGAGGATCCTCGCATCACGTTCGTTCCCGAACTCCAGAAATACGTGGTCACTTACACGTCCTATTCGCGGGGCGGCCCCGGTGTGTCGCTGGCTCTGACCAAAGACTTCCGCACCTTCGAACGCTACGGCGTGATTATGCCGCCCGATGACAAGGACTCGGCGCTCCTGCCGCGGAGAATCGATGGCTGCTGGGCGCTGATTCATCGACCCATGACGACGCTCGGATCGCATATGTGGATCTCCTATTCTCCCGACCTCCGGTACTGGGGCCGGCACCGGCTCATGCTCGAAGCTCGCCGCGGCGCCTGGTGGGATGCTAACAAAATCGGATTGTCGCCGCCGCCGATCGAGACCTCGAGAGGATGGCTGGTGTTCTACCACGGAGTCAGGCATACGCCCTCGGGCTGCCTCTATCGATTGGGCCTGGCTCTGTTCGCTCTGGACAATCCGGAGAAATGCCTGCTACGCGGAGATTCCTGGATCTTCGGACCCGAAGCCGAGTACGAGCGCCACGGCGATGTTGACGATGTCGTATTCCCGTGCGGATACACGATGGACGCCGATGGTGACTCGCTCAACATCTATTACGGAGCAGCCGATTGCTCGATTGCTCTGGCTCGGGCCAGCGTTCGCTCGCTGCTCGATTGGTTGGATGCTAACGGAAGTTGCGAACGTCGCCAGCGTGCGCAGGATTGATGAGAGTCTTGCTCGACGTGTTCCAATATGTCTTTGGCTGCCGCCATCGGCATCTCAGCCGTGTGTTCACGATTAAGCGCCGCACATACAAGGTTTGCTTCGACTGTGGGCGGGAATTCAACTTGCCGGACGCTCAGGCGGCGCTGAAGCACGCCATGGTTTTGTCCGGTTCAGGCACCCAAGCTTGATTATTCCGATGTGAGCTATCTTGCTCAGACGCACAATCTCCAACCTGTCATTCTCAACTCTACTGACAGTGGATATGAGCCGCGACTAGCGACTTCTGATTCGCTGTCTCTCATTCTTAAGCTGGAGTCGAGTCCAATCAGCATCCTTCATTCCGTGCTCGCCGCCAGAAGCCCTGGCGGCCGAACACGAGTCGACCCTAGAAAGTCTTGAAAATCCAAATCAGGGCAACGACTCCCGGCAGATCGGGAGCGCTAGCCCGCGAAACCTCGCTTCGTGAAAAAAGGATGGTAAATGTCATGCCTCTGATTCAACTCCTGGAAGTTCTCATCGTGGTGGGCGTACTGCTGTGGCTCGTGAATCGCTTCATTCCCATGCAGTCATCCATCAAGTCAATTCTCAACGGTGTTGTTGTCATTGCCGTTGTCTTGTGGCTGCTGAATGTATTCGGGCTCTTTAACTCGCTCTCCCGGATCCACGTCGGAACCTAACCCGTAGAACCGGTCAGCCGTAACGCTGACCGCGCAGCACAAGATCCACCCAAGATACAACAACGATATGCGGCGGGTTTCTGCCGCAAGGAGTCATTTTGAAATCGAAGCTGATATTAGCAGCAGGAATCACCATCAGTTTGAGCGCGTTTGCTCAAACTAACTCTCAAACCCTAGTCGTCGAGCCCATGAGCACGGTGCCCACGTTCCGAGTCACTGTGATCAGCCGCAGTGTGCAAGCCGTCAACTACGAGCATCGCAGCGGCTCTTCAAAGCTGGATTTTGCAGGCACCGACCTGATGCCCTCTGCGAACGGCGTAGCCGAAGTGAACAGCAAGCGCGGATCGATTGCGATCGAAGCGGAATTCGCTGACCTGCAGAAGCCGACGACCTTCGGTAGCGAGTATCTCACTTACGTTCTGTGGGCAATTTCACCCGAAGGCCGTGCGGTGAACCTGGGTGAAGTGCTGGTCGGCGGCAACCACCGCAGCAAACTGAATGTGACCACCGATCTTCAGGCATTCGCGCTGATTGTCACCGCGGAACCCTACTATGCGGTCAGGCAGCCCAGCAATGTAGTGATTCTCGAAAACGTAGTTCGCGAAAAGACCAAAGGAACTACGGAAGCGGTGAACGCGAAATATGAACTGATGGAGCGCGGCGGCTACATACCCACTGGCTACAAATTTGATCCCGTGATTTTGAACACCCAGTTGCCGCTCGAATTCTTCGAGGCGCGCAATGCGCTGCGCATCGCGGAATCCGAGGGAGCCGAGCAGTATGCCAGTGACAGCTATCAACACGCCGTCAAGCTGATGAACGATGCCGATAGCTACGCGACAGACAAACACATCGACAAGAAGCCGTTAATCGCAGTTTCCCGCGAAGCCGTGCAGACCGCGGAAGACGCACGCGAGATAGCAGTCAAGAAAATTGACGAGGTTCGCCTGGCCAATGAGCGCCAGAATTCAGCGGACGCGCAGGCGAAATCGCTGGCCGAAGCCGATGAAGCAACGCGCAGCAAGGAGCGATCACGGCTGAGTCCGATGCAGCGAAAGCACGTAGTGACGCTGCGGATGCACAGGCAGCGACCGCCAGAGCTCAATCCGACATGGCCAACAACCAGGCTGCGTCCGCGACAGCACTATCGGCGGCGCAAGCGGATGCCGATCAATCCCGCCTTGCGGCAGAGAAGGCGAACTTGACCGCGCAACAGGCGGAGACAGACAAGACAGCCATGCGCGAGAAGTTGTCCGAACAGCTGAATTCCATTCTTCAGACTCGCGACAGCGCACGCGGCCTCATCGTCAGCATGTCCGATGTTCTATTCGACACGGGAAAGTATTCGTTGAAGCCAGGCGCTCGAGAGAAGCTAGCGAAGGTCGCTGGCATTCTGCTTTCCTACCCCGGACTCAACATCGAGGTCGGCGGCTATACAGACAACGTTGGCGGCGATGCCATGAATCAAACGCTGTCTGAGAATCGTGCCGGATCTGTGCGCGACTACCTTGTGCAGCAAGGGGTATCCACGAATTCGGTGTCAGCCAGAGGCTTGGGAAACACCTTGCCCGTGGCCTCCAACGACAACTCGGCGGGCCGCCAGCAAAACCGCAGGGTGGAACTTCTCGTTTCGGGCGACGCCATCGGTAGCCCGGTCAATGCAACCACAGGAAGCTTGCAGTAAGCCAAATCAAGAGCAATTCGATACACGGAGGAACACTTTATGAAACTCGTTGGAGCTATCAGCACGGCAGTCCTCACTTTGTCCCTCGGAATCGGTATTCCGGCGTACGCACAACAAGACCAACACGAGCAGCAGGAAGAAAAAGAGAAGCCTGCGCAGGAAAAAGAAAAGAAAGCACAACCGGAAAAATCAGCGAAGCCGGAAGAGAAAAACGCGCGACAGCAAGAAAAGAGCGCCAAGCCGGAAGAAAGAACTGCACAGGAACAGCACGCCCAGCAAGCCAAGCCTGAGCAGAAGGAAGAACACGCCCAACAAGCGAAGCCCGCGCAGAAGGAAGAACATGCAAGCGCCGGACGCATTCCCGCCGAACGCTACAAAGCCAATTTCGGCCGCGAACACAGCTTTCGCGTCAGCGAAGGCGACTACCGCAATCACCGCTTCCAATACGGCGGCTATTGGTTCGGGTTCGAGTCTGCATGGCCCAGCAACTGGCTCTACACGCAAGACGTTTATGTTATCGAAATCGACGGCGTGTATTACTTGTGTAACGCCAGCTATCCGGGCGTGAACCTGATGCTCAATGTCACGATGTAGCCATCCCCATTAACGAAGGGTGCGGGCCGTTTTCGGCCTGCACCCTTTTTCAGGTGCGATCTGATCCCCACTCTCTCGATCTCTCTTCAATCCGCTGTTGGCGCTTTTATGCAAACACTGATCGAAAAAAAAGGCCGCCGATGAACGGGCGGCCTTCGAGTTGTCGCAGTCTTCGAACTACTTCGTATTAATTACACCAAATGTTCCCGCCAGATTGTTGTATGGCCCAGCAGCGAAGAAGAGTTGGTTGGTTCTACCGTTATTTGCCGTGCCCCCACCGAACTCAATCCCCCAGAGCTGGTCGATGGTGATCGGCTTGCCGTTCGTGTCTTTGATAGTGCCCACGACCTGGCCGGTTTCGAGATTAAACCCGCTGATAGTGCTCGGATGGTTCAAGTTGTTCCCGACCAGAAGAGTGTTGCTCAGCGGTCCAAAATTACTGGGCGCCACCGCCATGCCGTAAGGCTGGTTCAAGGGTGCACCCTTCGCCAGCACTTTTACGAAAGTCCCGTTCTCCTGGAAGACATCGATTTGGCCGCTGGGGGCACCCGATGTGAGCGCGAATGCCACATAGACCAATCCGTTGATATCCGCAACGTTGAACGGCCCGTAAGTCGGCCCCAGCGTGGGATCTGTAAATGTATTGACGAGGTTGAAATTTCCGTCGTACACCTCGACGACGTTATTGGGAAGGTTAGCCGCATACAGAAGATTCCCCGACGGGCGGTTGGTGATGGCGAGTCCGGTGTAGCTGGCGCCTGCCGACCAGTTATTCACCGCAATGATCGAAGCATTGGGATTGGACTGCGGAGCCCATCCGCTAATGGTCCCATCCAATGTCGCGAAAACAAAGAACGCCGACCATCCCTGCACGGGAAATTCTCCCGTTCCGTTGAACACAATTCCTGTGGGCTGACCGGGGCCTGCACCGTTGAACGAGGGTACCGAAACGATCAAACCCTGCTTCGCTCCTGCGCCGTTGTAGAGTGTGGACCAACCCGACCCTTGATCGCTGACCCACCACGGTCCGCCTGCGCCGCGAGCAATCCCCCAGCCGTTCACCTGCAGGGGGTCCATGAACTTTGCCGTTTTTGCCTGATTCGAATCCAGATTGACGAGTTGGTACTGCGCCAGAGCCGCGTTCGATAACAACAGCGCTGCGAAGCCGAGACAAATTGTGAAAGCAATCTTGTGACGCGCCATACAGAATCCTCCTTGGAATGTGCCAGCTGCTGGGAGCCAACGAGTGGTTGGGTAAGGGCGACACTCGGCCGGCAAATTCTGAGCCTGCTAGCAAACGAATGCTAGTTCCCCGGCTCCTGCTCGGTTGTCAACAGCGTGTCATGCCTTTGCACAATTCTTGTCGCTGAGACGGGGCGGCGGCTTGCCGGGCGCGGGTTTCGAGCCGAGAGAATCGCGGCGGTAAGCCGTTATCACGGGAGGAGTAGCCCATGCTGATCATCGGCGCAACCGGGAACTAAAGTCTGGCGGCGGACTGCCGATGTACATGACAGGCTGGAGTAGGGAAAGAGTCCGGCGAGGTCAAATCTATGTCAATTAGCCCCATCTCGGCGGCAAGTCTCGGTCAGTATGTCCTTTCCACCGGCAATCCCGCGGCCTTGCAGCAGGGGTTGCAAACGCTGCAAGAAAGCCTGGCCTCCGGTGACCTCAACACTGCAACGGCAGCACTGCAATCGGTGGAAACTCTTTTTCAAAACACGGCGACGGCCAGCGGCGCGAGCCTTCCTTCGCAGCTTTCTACGGATTTGGCCGCTCTTGGCACCGCGCTGAACGCGGGCGATGTGTCGACGGCGCAATCGGCATTTGCCACGATTCAGAGCGACTTGAAAAACGGCCTTTCGCCGGCGCAGGCAAGCGAGGCCAACGCCGCGTCCCAATCCGAGCAACTGGTCGCGGAACTGCTCGGCAGTCTGACTTCGACCACCGCTTCGTCCGGCAGTCCCGACCTGACGACTTCCGTGCTTGACCAGGTCTACGGCACTCCGGGCGGCCTCAACGTCCACGCCTGATTCCCAAAGAAAACCCCAAACTTTTTTGAAACGATCTACGCCCTGTCCGCACTATCCCAATAAGTGGAAGGCATCGCAGAATGAGGCGATGAGCCACAGTTTAGGATCGCAGTTCGGGAAACTCCTGGCTGGGATCCAATAAAAGTGCCGGAGCCGACGGGGAAGCGGCTCCGGCGCTTTTTACTTCACTTCTCCAGCCCAATCCATTAGGAGTCGTCACGCTTCCCAGTGCGCGCCCATCGCTCCATTCCGCCAATCGGTCACCGCGCTGGCGGCCAGGCAACAGCAAATCGCTCCGCACTCACTCTTGTTCCGGAAAACGGGCACAGTGCGCCGTTTCAAGTGCTACACTGTCTGCCACTCGCGGGTAGCCGGGGTAAGCTCTTGCAATTCCACTCCTTTGACGACTCCTACATTGAACGGCTGCGGGCGGGGGATGGTCGCACGCAAGAGCATTTTCGCGGATACTTCACCGAACTGATCCAGATCAAGTTGCGTTCACGCCGGCGGTCGCCCGAAGACATTGCCGACGTGTGTCAGGAGACCTTTAAACGGTTCTTGCAGGCGCTGGCCGACGGAAAAATCCAGCAGCCGGAACGGCTGGGCTCCTACCTGAACTCGATGTGCAACAACGTCGACCGCGAACTCCATCGCGATAATTACGATCCGCATGAGTGTTTCCTGGATAGCGAGTCACAGAAAGAACTTCCAGGAGGCGATCCGGATGCGCTGACCGTCCTCACCGCCAAGGAAACAAAGGAAATAGTCCAGCGGGTTTTAGATCAGCTTTCGGAACGCGACCGGCGCCTGTTGCGTGAGGTTTTTCTCGAAGAGCGCGACAAGGACGACGTGTGCCGGGACTTTCGCGTGGATCGGGAATATTTGCGGGTACTGCTGCATCGCGCGAAGCAATCTTTTAAGTCTCAGTATTTAAAGGACAAAGGAAACGGTCCGCCACAGTTGGTTTCGGCATGAGAACCGTGAAACGCTGGGTCGCGCCAGCGCACTATTTATTATGCGAGGGGGCATTTTACTAATGGACCACGATGCGGTGGTTCGCCAAAAATTGACCGAGCGCTATTTGCTCGGCGAACTCGATCCCGAGGCGCGGGACGAATTTGAAGAACATTATTTCGATTGCCAGGAGTGCGCGCTCGACGTCCGAGCCAGCGCGCTGTTCGTGGAGCAGAGCAAGGTAGTGCTGGCGGAAGATACGGTGCAGAATGGTCTCCGAGGGCGGGTTCCGGCGCCTGCGAAGCCGGGATGGATGGATGGGCTGCGGAGTGGAATTCGTGGTATATTGCGTCCCGCATTTGTTTTGCCGGTCATGGCTTTGTTGCTTGCGGTCATCGGCTATCAGAACTTAGTTACTTATCCGCGGCTCCAGCAGGCGTTGAACCGTCCGCAGGTCTTGCCGTGGGCGTCGGTGAACATCGGAGCCTATGGGTCTGAAGCGCCGACCATCACCACGCAGCCGGGGCATGGCTTTCTGCTGCTGGCAAGGATTCCGCCGGAAAGCGGCTACTCTTATTACAAGGCAGACTTGTATAATCCTGCGGGAAAGGTGGAATCGTCGCTCACGTTTGCGGCTCCTGCGAGTCTTGTTAGTCAGGATCGTGTTACAGCAGATACTCCTGTGCAAGATCGGTGGCCGCTGCAGATTCCCGGAGCGAACCGTGTAGCTGGCAGTTATAGGTTGAAGATATACGGCATTACTAGCGCGGGTGCGAGTAAGGAAGTCGGCCAGGCATCATTCGAGTTGCAAGTTCACAACTAAGCTCTGTGGGAGGGCGAAATGACGACCGCGATAGACGATTCGATCCAGACCTCAACTGCCGGCGTGGCCGTCGAGCCATCGCATGAGTACCACGCGGAGGCGCACGCGCTCAGTGGCTTTCTGCACCATCCGGTCTACCAGCGAATCGACGAGAAAGCGTCGGTCAAACTGAGAGAATACCGAGGCGACCACCGGCAGGAAAAAGAATCCCGCTACAATCTTGAAGGCGTCGTCACCTTTGAGTCCGCTCAGTCGCGCGTCTCGGGCAGCCGTAACCTCAAAAACAAAGGATGGATCACGCTCTCGACTTCAGTGTTGGAAGGCCTCAACGTTCTCGAAGTGATCACGGCCGACCGCGTGGTGTCGCAGGTTTCGACCGAGCACGCTTATGTCGATGGCCATGTGCCAAGCGTCACTTTCCTGGGGACGCAATTCGTCAACCTACGACTGAGCGGCTTTCCGCTGCAACCGACATTTAATTTCGGAATCTGCGCGAAGAAGCCGTCCGGAGTAACCCCTTACGTAAAGCACTTGGATTTTCTGAATGACGTCAGGAAGCAGACTGCGGTGATCGCAAACGGCAATCTTCCGACCGATGTGCGCGCCACGTACAGTGATAGGCTGAAGGGAATCGACGGCCTGATCACCGAAGTTCAGAAGGGTGGGACTGGGAGAACGGGCCGCGATCCGATCGTCGTCACATGCTCACTGATCACAACCATCGACATCGACGAGATCAAAAAGATCATCCCGGGTGTCCAGGCGGCGGGGAATGTCCTGTTCATTCCGGAGTTTGGCACGGTGGCCCTGGCAGAGATCGACGTGAAGAGCACGCTCCAGGACGATGGAGAATACGACAACTACTTCAACCTGAAGATGTTCGAGATGAAGCTGGGTTGCGTCGGGAATGGAAGTCTCACGGGCGGGTCTTCAGCCAACAATGGACAGCACCATCCCTGAAGCTGGTTTTGCTCTTGTGCACAGCGGCGGTGGCCGTTTCCTGTGTCGGTCACCTGGATTCTCCGCAGGCGACGTTTGACACCGCCACCACTGCTCTTCGGCACGGCAAGGTCAGACAGAGTCAGGAACAGTCCGCTCGAGCGTATTCGCAATACCGAAACTCGAAACCGGAGTGGGCGTCGAGATTCCTGATTCTTGAAGCACAAGCCGCACTAGAGCGAGGGCTCAACGAAGAGGTTCTTGAGCTTATAAAATCAGAGCCACTAACCTCCGCTCGCCCAGCTCTCGCAATCCCGGCGTTGACGCTCGTGGGCGTGGCGAGCGCTAATACGCATAACTTCTCCGAGGCAGAGCGATCCCTTGCTGAAGCGACAACACTTTGTGATTCCTCGCCGCTGGATAGTTGCGGATATCTACTCCAAGCTCGTGGTCTCCTGGCCAGCGCGCTGGATCAGTCGGCGTCCGCTCAGCAGTTCTACGAACTTAGTCTCGCCTTTGCGCGTGCCAACGGCGACCAATTCCTGGAGGCCGACTCGCTTCTTAACTTGGGGGCGGAGTCGCTTGCGTTAGGGCGCTTCGATGAAGCAATCGACCGATCGGAATCTGCATACCAGGCCGCAAAGGCTGTCGATGCCCAGGTTCTTGAACTCGTTACACGGGGCAACATAGGCTGGGCGTATTACAAGCTCGGCGACTCTGACAAAGCACTCGATCTGTTTCTCGATGCTGAAAAGCTCGCAAGCGAATTAGGCGACCTTGATGATCAAGGGGCATGGCTTATGGATGCCGCCTACGTCTACATGGGCACCTCCAATGTCACACTGGCTGATCGATCTCTTCGACAGGCGCTGGAAATCGAGCAGCATGTCAACAACCAGGAAAATATCTACAACGCACTGCGAGGGCTGGCTCGACTTGCAATGCAAACCAGCGACCTCGCCAATGCAGCCAAGTACGCCGACCAAGCGCTCGAGAAAGCACGAGAGAGCGGTAATCACGTCGATGAGCTCTACCCTATGCTCGTTCAGGGACAGGTAGCGGCACGCCGCGGCAATACCGCAGTAGCGGAAAGCACATTTCTCGAAATCGAACGCGACAAGCTTTGCCCCGTATTTCTGAAGTGGGAAGCCGAGCACTCGCTGGCCCGCCTCTATGAAGACGAAAACCGGCCCGATGCTGCGAGCCGTGAATACCGCGCGGCGCTGTCCACGTTCGAATCGGCGCGAGACGATGTGCGGCACGAAGACTCCCAACTCTCTTTCCTTACGAACGCCGCTCGCATCTACGATGACTCTGTTCATTTTCTGGTCGCTCAAGGAAAGACAGCGGAGGCCCTGCGCTGGGCCGACTACAGTCGCGCTCGGGCGCTGGCGGAAGGGCTGGGATTACTGGCCAAGGGCGCGGCTGGCGGCCCTCCGCCGCTGGACCCTCAGCAGATTGCGCGGCGGGCTCACGGCGCGATCCTCTTTTACTGGTTGGGAGAAAAGCAGTCGTATTTGTGGGCAATCACGCCCCACAAGACCAGCTTGTTCACTCTTCCGCCCGCCGCAGAAATCGATGCCGCGGAGCGGCGGTATCGCCAATCGCTCGGCGGACCGGAAGATGTTCTCGCCTCTGCCGACCCCGACGGACGATGGCTCTATAAGACACTGGTAGCGCCAGCCCGATCGTTGCTCGAGAAGGACGCGAAAGTCTTCGTCGTCCCCGATGGCAGCTTGAACAATCTGAATTTTGAAACCTTGCTTGTCTCGGAACCGCCCGTTCCACGGCAAGCCGCGTCCTCCACAAATTCGCCTTCGTCTTTGTCGCCGCCCTCGTCAGGCCGGCTGCACTACTGGATCGAAGACGTAACGATTGCCGATGCCAGTTCCCTGCGCGTGCTTGGCGCACCCCGCTCGCTAAAGACGGGCCGAATAACGAACGGCCGAAAACAGAAACGCGGTCGCAGCCTGCTCCTCGTTGGCAACAGCGTCGCGGTGAGCGAAAAGTATCCCGAACTTCCCAAGGCCGCGGACCAAATGGAAAGCGTCGCCCGCCATTTTGCGCCAGACCAGCAGACGGTATTCGCGCGCGAAGCGGCCAATCCCGCCGCGTATCTCGACGGCAGTCCTGAGAGATTTTCTTATATTCACTTCGTCGCCCACGGAACGGCGAGCCGGTTGAGTCCGCTCGATTCCGCGATTATTCTGTCGAAGGCTCAATCTTCATCTTCAGTGTTAAAGGCGTCGTTAAAGACATCGCTAACGCCTGCGCCGCCCGAAACTCCGGCTGACGCTTCGTTTAAACTCTACGCTCGCGAGATCATTCACCATCCCTTACAGGCCGATCTGGTGACGATCTCAGCGTGTCACGGTGCGGATGGACGCGCTTACTCTGGCGAAGGATTGGTCGGGCTTTCGTGGGCATTCCTGAGAGCCGGGGCTCACAACGTGGTTGCGGCGTTGTGGGAAGTAACAGATGCTTCCACGCCACAGCTTATGGATAGGTTCTACGATGAGTTAGACAAGGGAGCCAGTCCAGACGTTGCTCTGCGTGCCGCCAAGCTACAGTTACTTCACAGCTCCACATTCCGCGATCCTTATTACTGGGCGCCGTTTCAACTCTACGCAGGTTCCGGATCTTGATTTCACGGAGCTAGAAGCCCGGTTGCGCGGTGATTCCTTTTTCTTCTAAACATTCGTAGGCGCGACCCGCTGCGAGATCCTTGTATTCTTCGGTTCTGCCGCTCGGCCATTCGATCACTACGCGCTCGATCCTGTCGCGCTTGCCCAGGCCAAAGGTGACAGGCAGTTCCGATTGCGAAAGATAACTCGAACCGCCTTTGACAAGTCGCGACTGGCTCGTGCTTCCGTTGAATGCGCTCGCACTGTGAAAGATCTTCACCACCGCGCCGATCGCGTCGCGATTAGACTTTGTGCCGACTAAACGGAACCGGATGCCTCGGTTTCCGGCGGTCAGGTCGGTTCGATAGAGATACGCGGGACCGTTGTTGGTAGTGATGAGCAGATCGAGATCGCCGTCGCGATCGAAATCTCCGTAGGCAAGGCCGCGCCCGACTTTAGGTTGGCTGAAACCGCCGCCGACTGCGGCGGCCACGTCAACGAAACTTCCCTTCCCGTTGTTCAGGAAGAGTTGCGGCGGCTGTGCGTAGCCTACGCCGTTAACATTGCGAACCGTATCATCGATATGTCCATTCACGACGGCGAGATCAAGCGCGCCGTCGAGATCGGCGTCGAGAAATACGCAGCCGAATCCCAGCTTGTCTTTTGACGCCAGTCCAACTCCGCTTTGCGTGGCGACATCCACATAGCTGCCGTTGGCGTTCAGGCGGTAAAGGCCGGTCATTTCGTTATCGAAGTTGGTGATGGCGACCGATGAGTTTCCCGAATTGTCAATGTCGGCCACATCCACTCCCATGCCGGCGCGAGCCCGGCCCTCGGCCGAAAAGGCGATGCCCGCATCGACCGCTATATCCTTGAAGGTACCGTTACGCTGGTTGCGATACAGTTTGTTGGGCTGCGTGTCATTCGTCACCAGCAGATCGGGCCAGCCGTCGCGATCGTAGTCGAGCATCGCGACGCCGAGCGATTTTGAGCTGCTGTCGAAAATTCCGCTAGATGCCGTGACATCTTCAAACGTTCCGTTGCCGCGATTTCTAAAGAGCCAGCAGGTTTCTCCGCGGTAGGCTTCAGGAGTGCAATAGGACTTGTGCTTTCCATCGAGGCTGCAAAACACATCGTGCTCGGGAGACCACTTCACGTAGTTGCAGACAAATAAATCGAGGAATCCGTCGCGATCGAAATCGAACCAAATCGCGGACGTACTCAAAGCCTGACGGCCGCCGAGGCCGCTGGACTTGGTTACGTCAAGGAAAGTTCCCTTACCGGTGTTCTTGAATAGTCGATTTTGTCCAACACATGTAATAAGGATGTCGGGATAGCCATCGTTGTCGTAGTCTCCGACCGCGACGCCCATGCCATACATTTCGACGTCGAGTCCAGCGCTGTGGGTAACGTCAGAAAATGTGCCGTTGCGATTGTTGCGATAGAGCTTCAGAGTGCTGGGCTTGTCGCGCAGATTACCGGGCAGATGACCGGGCAGATGTGCGGGGAGGCGAGCGGGCGGATGACCGGGCCAATAATTTCCATTCACCAGCAGAATGTCTTGCCAACCATCGCGGTCATAATCGAGGAAGGCGCAGCCTGCGCCGAGGGTTTCCGGCAACAGCTTTCCTCCGTAAGCGCCGCTGTTGTGATGGAATTGAATTCCGGCGGAGGATGTCACATCGACCAGGCGGAAACCGGGATCTGGGGCTGCGAACGCGTCCAACCGCAACGCAGACATCGAGGCCAGGCCCGCGATGTTCCAAAGAAATGAACGGCGGTTCACGGTAAATCGACCAGCCCGTTGCGAATCGCATAAACAACCAACTCGGCCGCTTTGTGGATCCCGAGAGTGTCCATCATATTCGCGCGGTGAACAGCAACCGTGTTGGCGCTGAGATCGAGGGCAGTTGCAATTTCTTTGTTCGACTTACCATCGACGATCATTTGCAGAACTTCAAGTTCGCGGGGAGTGAGGCCGGCATGGCGCATGCCTTTGAGCGCGGCTGGACGTTTGAGCTGAGAGTCGAGCACGGTCTCGCCATTTACGATCCGGCGAATGGCGGCGCCCAACTCCAAATCCACAGCGTTTTTCAGAACATACCCGCGCGCGCCGGCGTCAAGCGCTTGCCGCACCAGCGTCTCCTCGGGATGCATGCTGAGCATCAGCACCAGAGCTTCGGGACGATGGGCGAGAATCTGCCGCGTGGCTTCGAGTCCATTCATGACGGGCATGGCGCAATCCATAACCACGACCGCCGGATGAAGCTCGGCGGCGAGTTTGACCGCTTCGGCGCCGTCACCGGCCTCGCCGGCGACAACGATGTCCGCCTCGTCCTCCAGAATGCGCCTGAACCCGCGGCGCACCAGAGCGTGGTCGTCCACCAGTAAAACTGAAATTTTCTCCGCATCACCCATCAAGCTTCCAACCTCTCCCTTGGCACTCGTAGTCGCACCAGCGTTCCCTTCCCGCCTGAATCTTGATTCTGTGCCGGACGCAAGAACTCTACCGTGCCACCCATCAATTCGGCGCGTTCGCGCATCGCTACCAGACCGATTCCACGCTCTGCGGTCTCGGCGTCGAAGCCCTTGCCGTGATCTTCCACCTCGACTTCGAGAGCCTGCGGCAAGAATCGCAAACGCACCCAGCTTTGCCCGGCGCCGGAATGACGCGTCATATTATTCAGAGCTTCCTGCACGATGCGATACACGTGAATCGCGGCATCTCCGTTGACAGGAAAAGACTCGCCCGACTTCTCATAGGATACGTGAATCCCCGACTGCCGTTCCACCACCGGAAGGTACCAGTCAAGCGTGCTTTCCAGGCCATTTTCTTCGAGCATCACGGGATGCAGCGCCTGTGAAAGGCTGCGCACTTTATCGAGCGTCGATTGCGTGATCTCGCACACTTCTCGCAGATCCGCGCGCAACGCTGAGTTTTCGGGGGCCTGCTTCCCTGCTCGCGTCAGCATCGTGCCTACGGCAGTCAGTATCTGTCCGAATTCATCGTGCAATTCGCGGGAGATGTGGCGCAGGGTTGATTCCTGGGCCGAGATGAGTTTCTGCGCAAGTTCGCTGCGCTGTTCCGAAAGCGTCGCGAGTTGTGCGAACAAGCGGCGGTTGGAGCGGATCAGGTAGAGGCTGGTCAACAAAATTGCGATCAGGGTCGCGGTGAGAAAGAGATATCCCTGCCGCTGTACGCGGTCGTAAATTTGAGCAATGCGTAGCGCTGCTTGCTCCTCGCTCTCATTATTCTGTACCAGCAGGCGTGATACCGCGGTGCTGAGCGCTTCCTGCCGGGCGCGCAGCGAGATGCGGATCTGCGTTCTCGCTTGCGATTGGTCAGCGCCTTGCGCGAGTGCAAATGTGCGATCCGCTGCATCCCAGAACTGCGCGACCGAATTCTCGAGGTACTGCTCCTGATCGGGAGTACGGTTCACGGGAGCCACTTCCCTTTCGCGCCGCAGGGCGTCGTCGAGGTCGGTGCGAACGCGCTGGAACTGCGCCGACCAGGCCGTCAGCGGATAGGGCTCGTCGTTATCCAGCATGTCGCGCATGGCGAGCGCCAGGGAATTCAAATCGTTCTGGATGCGCAACAACTCGAGGGAGTCTTTCCGGTTGCGATCGACGAGATTATTTTGCAGATCGCGAAGTCCGGAGATTTGGCGCGTGATGTATCCCGAGTATGCAACGACGGCAGCCAAAGTAATGACGAGTCCCAAGAACAGTCCCGGTGTTGGCGTCCGATGCGGCGCTGGCAAACCCATTACGACCCGAGAATACAACGTGCGCGCCTCAATTTACCAACTTCTGGATCGCAGCCCGCAATTCGTCGGACTTGAAGCCAAACGGACCGGGCTTGGATTTGTAGGCCACCCGTCCCGTCTTGTCGATCAGATATAAGCGATCGGGCCAACCCGTGTAGGCTGACTCGGTCGAGTTTCCGAATTGATCGATCACGGCTGGAATCTGAATGCCCAGCTTCCTCACGCACGCTCCCGCCACCATCGCGCGCTCTTCTTCGTCTTTGGGGCTCGCGAAAACGACCTGCTCCTTTATATTGCTCTGCATTTGCCAAACATCGCTTGGGTGCGCTTCCGTGATGTACACGACCAGGAACGAGACTCTCTTGCCGTATTGCTCGTAGAGCTTGTTGAGGGCAGGGACCTCCCGCCGGAAAGGCGGTCAGGTGTAGCTGCCAAAAATCAGCACCACGGGTTGTTGCCGGGCAGTCAAAGCGGAAAGCTGCACCGAGCCGCTTTTGTCGAGCTTCATCAGCGAGAAGTCGGGCGCGGCGTCACCTGCCTTCAGGTTGCCGGCTCGGGCTTGCAGCCACAGAGTCTCGAACGGAAAAAGAAGAAACGGTACCGGACCGGGCAATTTCGACATGAACCGTCCGAAAGTTTCCGGCGGCTTGCGCATGATGTGATAGAGCGTCGCGCAGCCCAGCAGCCACACGACGCCAATTACGGCGAACACCCCGAGTAGAACCTTCATGATGGCAGATCGTCTCGTGTTCAAAGAACCACCACATTCTTGCTGCCGCTGCCAACCCGCTAGAACAGAAGTTTCAGGGCCACCTGAATTTTGCGCTGGCTCACGTCCGTCTGAATCTGTCCAAAGTTGGGAGACTCGATGTCGCTGACGGGCAACCGGAAATTAGTGTGATTCAGCACATTGAATAACTCGCCGCGGAACTGAAGTTCTTTCGATTCCGTGAGCCGGATGTTTTTGAAAGCCGAGAAGTCCCAGTTCACGTACCGGGGTCCCAGAACCGCGTTGCGGCCTTCGTCACCGAACTGCTGGACGGGAGAATTCGGGTCCGGGATCACCTGCTGAAAAGCACTCGTATTGAACCACTCCGCGGCAGTTCGCGGACCGGCGTTCGGATTCCCCACCACATTGGGCCGGTTGCTTGAGAATCCGGAGATCTCGGGCGCCTGGCCTTGCAGCGAAGGATCGTTAGAGTCGAATACCGTGAACGGCGTGCCGCTCATGGCGGTGAAGATTCCGTTTAACTGCCAGTTGCCGAGAGCATATCCATACCAGGTTTGCGAATGTTGCAGGAACGGAATGCTCCATTCATAGCTCAGCACGAAACGATGGCGTGCGTCGAACATGGAGGGACCGCGCTCCGCCGCGAGATCAAACGGGTTCTGCGCCAGATCGTTTTCTCCCGCCACCGGCTGCGACGCCGAGCCCGTAATGTTGAAGGAAGAAACGTCATCGATGGAGTGCGACCAGGTGTAGGAAGCGAGGAAGGAAAGCCCGTGACTGAAGCGCTTTCGCAGGCTGGCTTCTAAAGCGTTGTAGCTGGAGTTCGCGATGCTGGCAATTTCGCCGACTGAGGCGTAGACACAATTATTCGGGTTGGCCAGCGTACATCCGGAATAAAGTCGTCGCTGGTTGACGTTGTCTTCCGTGGATTCGCCCGGGAATATAGACTGCGCGGATTTCCTTCAATGAATCGCGGCAACTTCACGCCCGTCGTGCCCACGTACCCGACCTGCAACAGCCAGTCGGCGCCAAACGAGTGTTGAATGTTCAGATTCCAATCCTGCGCGTAAGGCAAACGCAGGTTGGCGCGACACCACGAGCAGTGTCATCGGCTGCGGGAAAGGGACTCCGAAAGGATCAGGGGCATAGAACGGATTGGCGAATGAGTTGATGGGAAAACCCAACTGCAGCGTCTTCAGGAAAGGGGGCGCGCTGATGGGATCCTGCAGCGGTCCACCCTCACCCGTGTAGTAGGGCTCATAGAAGATTCCGTAGCCCGCGCTGACTACCGTTTTTGCATCGCCTCGAGGATCCCAGGCAAAACCAACCCGGGGAGCAAAAGCCGTTTTCTGGGTGGGAATCAAACCGGCTGGCACGCCCGGATCGCCCGGATAAAGCAGTCCTGCCGGAGCATTCGGCATCACGGTCGACTGCGCTCCAGGAACAAAGAGATTCACGCGATTTTTATTCTCCGTGGCGGGAAAAGGTATTTCGTAGCGAAGTCCAAGTTCAGCGTCAGGCGAGACGTGACTCTGTAGGTATCCTGGCCGTACAGATCCATCGCCCGGTCGCGAATTTCGCGGCCGAAATCGCCGCCGCCCTGCAAAAAGACGACGGGGTTCCCCGACAGGAAATTGGCAAACCCGTCGTTGTAGAGGAAGTCTTGAAAGGAAGGAATGCCCGCAAATACGAAGAAGCCATTCGTGGCAATGCCCTGCAAGGCATTGATCTGGTCGCGTCGATAGCCTCCGCCAAATTTCAATTCGTGGCGGCCATGAATCCAACTGAGAGAGCCTGAAAGCGCAAAAGTATTTTGAACGGTGTTGCGCGGTCCTGTAATCGGGTCGCCCACCGAGGCGTATCCCCCAACTTGGATGAACGGAGGCCCAGCGGCCGAAGGCAAGGTCGGATCATACTCAAAACCCAGATCCGACAGGGACTCGTGATTCAGATGCTGGTCAAGCAGAAACGTGTTGCGGAGAAACGAAAAGCGAGCGACGCCGATGATGGTCGGCGAAAAGATGTGTGTTTCTTGCGAGACAAAGTTTTGCGCGCGATCATACTCACCGACCGGGAAACCCGGGCACGTTCGCACCCGCCGGCGAAAGTGGATCCGTCGTCGGGCCGCTGCTAAACATGTAGCGAAAATTCAGCGTGTCCGCGTGGGAAAGAAAATGATCAAGGCGCACGCCGAATTGATTGTTATTTTCGATTTTCGTTTCCGTGGCAATAAATCCGTTTTCTCCCCGGTTCGGCAGCGGAAAAAACGGAGTGACGTTCGTCGCAACCGGATCGATCGGCTGGATAATCGTCAATTGGTTGTAGGGAACGTTTCCTCCAAAGAAGGTCAACTGCCCCGCAGCATTCAAACAGTTGCCGTTGGTATCGAAACTGCTATTTCCGCCCGAAGGCGAGGTACACAATTCACCGAAGTTCCCCTGCCTTTCGTCGGCTGATGGCACGGTTGCAGGGACCGTTCGCCTTGCCGGTTGCGGAAACCCTCGTAATATCCAAAGAAAAATGTCTTGTCCCGGACAAGCGGTCCGCCGAAAGTTGCGCCGAACTGGTTCTGCTTCAAAGGCTGAACGGTTTGTGTAAAAGCATCGGACGCATCCATGGCGTCGTTGCGCAGAAATTCCCACGCTGCGCCGTGAAACGCATTGGCACCGCTGTGAGTGATGATGTTGGTCGTGGAACCGGTGTTACGCCCGAACTCGGCATTGGCGTTGTGCGTAAGAATTCGGAACTCGGCAATCGCATCAATCGGTGGCTTGAGAACAAAGCCACCGTCCACGGCGCTCACATTCTCGGCGCCGTCGATCATGAAATTGTTTGACTCCGGACGCTGGCCATCGACAGCATAGCCCTGATTCTCGCGCGCTGGACCGCCGGCTTCCAAGAGTCCCGGAGTCAGAGGTACGACGCCCGGCTGAAGAGTTCCCAACTGTGAGAAATTGCGACCGTCGAGCGGCAGGTCCAGAATTTCGCGCGTCATCACCGTCTGGCCAAGACTGCTGACTGTGCTCTGCACTAACTCGGCATCGGCGTTGACTTCAACCTGCTGCCTTTCCGACCCCACTTTCAGGCGAATGCTGACGGTTGCGCTCTGGTTGACGTTGAGCGTGATCCCTTCTTGCAGATACTTCTGGTAGCCCCTGGCTTCGGTGCGGACCTGATAATGTCCGATGGGCAATTCGACCAGAACGTACTCGCCCGCCCGATTCGTAGTGGCCGTGCGCGTTAAGCCGGTCTCGACCTGCTGCGCGGTGACGGTGGCAGATTGAACGACGGCGCCGCTCGGGTCAGTCACTGTCCCGCGAATGCTGCCAGTTATTTGCTGCGCACCGACCTCTACCCCGGCAAAAGACACCAGCAGCAAACAGGCCAAGCCCATCCGACCAATCATTCTTTGTCCCCGTCTGTTTCGCGCTCAGCGAATCGTCACGCGCGACCAGACTCTGGCCTGCGAACGCATAAGGCTTTGCGAAGGATTTCACCCCAACTAAGTGCGGTAAGTATAGGGAGGCAAATTTATAGGTCAATAATATGAACGCAGTATGCAACGGCGAGCGACGACGAACGAAGATCGCGAACGAAGAAGGCGAACGATGAGTTGGGGACGGCGAGCCGCTCGCAATGCTACGAGCCGAACTCGATACCTCTCTTTTCCCGCCCAAGTGCCACGACAATCGCGGCCAGAGAAAAGACGACCGAAGCGGTCAGCGCCATCGCGTTGGCGTAGCTCGTATGCTGTGCGAGAATCGCTTCGAAGTAAGCAACCGAACTCGCCAGCAGGACACCACACTGATATGCGAATCCGGGTAGGAACCCGCGCACCGAATCTGGCGACAACTCCGAGAGATGCGCCGGAACCACTCCCCACGCGCCCTGCATCATGAACTGAATCAGAAACGCTCCCACAACCAACCATGCCACGGACGGAGCGTAAGCCCACAAAGGAACCACGGCAGTAGCCAGGACCAATGCTGTAACCATGGAGCGGCGACGCCCGAAGCGATCGGACAAGTAGCCGAACAACAGACCTCCAAGGATCGCTCCCACCATCGAAATCGCCGTGATCACGGCACGTTTGGTCGGTGCCATCCCCCAATAGCGCTGAAGGAAGGTCGGAAACATATCCTGCGTGCTGTGCGAGGTGAAGTTCATCATCATCATCAAAAGGGTGAGATAGAGAAACAACTTCCAGTGCCGGACGATCTCGCGGCCTAGATTGCTCCAGTTAGACTGGCGAGTTTTCTCCCAGACTTCAGACTCCTTCACCTGGAAGCGGACATAGAGTCCGAGCAGCGCGGGCAGACCGCCGATGAAAAACATCGGCCGCCATCCCCAGCGCGGGAAAACGAAAAAGAAGCAGACTGCGGCCAATAGATAGCCGAGAGCATAGCCTTGTTGCAGCATGCCGGAAAGAAACCCGCGCAACTTCGGTGGAACTTTCTCCATTGCCAGCGACGCACCCACTCCCCACTCCCCGCCCATGCCAATTCCGAACAGCGCACGCAGAATTAGGAAGGTTGTAAAGCTGTGAGCGAAGCCCGTGGCTACCTCGACCACGGAATAGAAGACAAGGTCGATCATCAGCGGAAGCCGGCGACCATAGCGATCGGCCAGCAATCCAAAGATGAATGCGCCTACGGGTCGGAATGCGAGAGTCAGCGTGATCGAGAACGCAACGTCAGAGTCAGAGCGGTGGAATTCCTTGGCGATGGCGGTCAACGCCATGATGACCAGAAAAAAATCGAAGGCGTCGAGCGTCCATCCCAGGAAACCGGCGAACACCGCCGCACCGTGTGCAGGCTGCTCGGCCGGCGTGGCGGGCAGGTCCCGATTTTCAAGTCTGGTGGTATCCGACGGAGCGCTCACGGTTTCTCCTTAAAATGGCCGCCATGAATTGGGCGACACTGGCGCAGCCATAGTAATTGAAGAACGACTTGGCAAACCTCAAAACATGGTTCGCTGGCGGAGTTTTCAACGCATCGTATAATCGTCACTTCCACACGAAATCAAGATGACTGGCATCAACCGACGGGACTTCGTAAAGCAGTTGGGGATGACTATGGCTGCGGCTAAGGGCCGATCGAAGTCGCTCTACGCGTCATCCCCCTCCGACGAAGAGATTTTTACCGACCGAGCGAAAGAATCCGGCATCGATTTTGTCCATTTCAACGGCATGACGGGATCGCACTACCATCCCGAAGTCATGGGATCGGGCGTCGCGCTTTTTGACTACGACAATGACGGCGATCTCGACATCTTTATTGTGCAGGGAGCCGCGCTCGGGCCGAATCCGGACCTCAGCCACGCCACATTCCCCCCTCAGTTGCCGTTGCGAGGCCGCCTTTACCGCAACGATTCGATCCGGCATGCGGATGGCACCTCGACGCTCAAGTTCGTCGATGTGACCGAGCAGAGCGGGATTAAGGCCCTCGGCTACGGCATGGGAGTCGCTGCGGCCGACTTTAACAATGACGGCTGGGTAGATCTGTACATCACGAATTTCGGCCACAATCAAATGTGGCGAAACAACGGAGATGGGACCTTTACCGACGTCACGCTTGCAAGCGGAACCGATGTTCCCGGTTGGAGCTGCAGCGCGGCCTTCTTCGATTACGACCGCGACGGCTGGCTGGATCTGTTCGTCGGTAACTACGTCGATTTCAGATTTACTGATCCAAAGAAGTGCATCGCGCCGAGTGGCGCCGCCGATTACTGCGGACCGCTCGCCTTTAATCCCTTGCCGAACCGGCTCTTCCGCAACCGGCGTGATGGCACGTTTGAAGACGTCACGATTCGTTCGCAAATTGGCAGTGCATCTCATGGCGCTCTCGGAGTTGTTTGTGCCGACTTCAACAACGACGGTTGGATGGATCTCTTCGTGGCGAATGACATGCGTCCCAATCAACTGTGGATGAACCAGCGCGACGGGACCTTCAAAGATGAGGCCCTGGTCGCCGGTTGTGCCCTCAATCGAGACGGAGCCCCGCAGTCGAGCATGGGCGTCGACGCCGGCGATCTGATGGGGAGAGGCTTCGAAGATTTGGTGGTAACAAACCTCAACGGACAGTATGCCTACGTCTACGCGAACGACGGGAAAGGTTGGTTCGAAGATGAGTCGTATTCGAGCGGCGTTGCGTCCGCAACTCGACGTTCGACTGGATTTGGCGTCAGCATGCTCGACTACGACAACGATGGATGGCTCGACTTATTGATGGTCAACGGCGGTGTTACGTTGATCGAAGAGCAGGCACGGAAGGGTAGCCTATATCCGCTGGCGCAGTCGAACCTCCTCCTGCACAACAACGGCAAAGGACAATTCGAGAACGTCACGAGTCGAGCTGGGTCCGTTTTTTCGCTCATGGAGGTCGGGCGCGGCGCTGCGTTCGGTGACATCGATAATGATGGAGACATCGACGTCGTGCTGGTCAACAACAGCGGTCCCGCGCGCTTACTCGTCAACAACGTCGGGCACAAGAAGCCGTGGATTGGTTTCCGAATGGTTGGCGACAAGTATCATCGCGACATGCTGGGAACTCGCGTCGCGGTGTTTCGGCGTAATGCGCCCACGCTCTGGCGGCGAGTGCATACCGATGGCAGTTATTGCTCCTCGAGTGATCCCCGAGTGTTATTCGGATTGGGCGACTCCCCGGAAATAACCAAAGTCCAGGCGCACTGGGTCGGAGGCCGCGTTGAAGAATGGACCAACCTGCCGCTCGGGAAATACACCACCCTTCGCGAAGGTAGCGGTACGAATAAGTCTTAGTATGAAAACTACCTCGTGCTGGTTACCGCTGATACTTCTTGCTCTAACCGTGCACGGCACTGCTGCCGGTTCGCAGACTCCGGGTTCGCAGCAGGAATCATCCCATCCTGCTGCGAATAGTTATAGCAACGTTGAACTCGGCGAGGTCCCCCAACCCGATCTCTCGGGCGTCGACCCTCCCGTTCAGGAACACATTCGAACCGCGCAAGCCGCGCTGGCTGCCGTGCTGGCTCAACCCAATTCTTCTGCCGCGCAAAGATCACAGGCCTTTGGCGACTTGGGAAGGATCTACCAGGCTTACGGATTTGACGATGCCGCCCTGGCAGCGTATAAGAACGCCGCTCAGTTGGGCCCTCAAACATTTCGTTGGCACTATTACTCTGGCTATCTCCAACAAAGAACGGGCGACTTAGAAGCCGCCCAGCATAGTTATCAGAAGGCGCAGGCTCTGCGTCCGAATGATCGTTACATTATGTTGCGCCTGGGAAATCTGGAGTTTGCCGCGAATCATCTAACCTCTGCCAAGTCTTGGTTCGCTAAATCCACGTTCGCCAAATCCACGACCGAACGGAATCCGTCCGCAGCGGCTTTGGCCGGGCTCGGAAAGATCGCGCTGGCCGAACACCAATACGCAAACGCCCTCAAGTATTTCGAAGAGGCTCTCAAACGCGAGCCGCAAGCGTCAAGCATTCACTATCAACTTGCCATGACGTATCGAGCCCTGGGAAATATGCCCAAAATGCAGGAGCAACTAGACGCCCGGGGAGACGTCGACCCAACCATCGACGATCCCCTCTTAGATGAAATCAGTGCGCTGAAACAGGGGAAGGTTGCCTTGCTCGAACGCGGGGGCAAGGCCATGCGCGAGAAGCGCTTTGCCGACGCGGTTGCGGCTTATCGTCAGATGGTCAATCTCGATCCATCCGATGTGATCGCTTATCGCTATCTCGGAGTGGCTCTGGCGAAATCCGGAAAGAACGATGAGGCGTTGCAGGAGTATGCGCATGCTTTGCAACTGGACCCAAAAAATGCCGCAGTCCACTACAGCATGGGAATCGTATTGATCGAGATGGGAAAGGAAGAAAGTGCGATCGCACATTTCCGGGAAGCCATTCGATTAGATCCTGGTCTCGTCGACCCGCACTTTCAACTGGCGAATCTCCTTTTGCGCGCGGGGAAGAATGAGGAGGCGGGCCGGGAATACCAGATTGTGGCGGGTCTCGAACCGCAGAATGGATTTGCCCGCCTGATGCAGGCAATGGCCGCTATCCGCAGCGGCGACTACGCGCGCGGCCGTTCGATTCTAGAAGAAGCATCCGCGGCTATCCCTGGCGACCCCGACATCGCGAACGCGCTCGCCCGCCTGCTTGCAGCCGCCCCCGATCCGCCGGTGCGTGACGAAGCGCGCGCCCTCCGCATCGTCGAACAGCTTGTCCAAAATCAGCAGGGCGACGGTTTCGAAGAGGGCGTGACTCTGGCCATGGCCCTCGCTTCGGTCGGGCGATTCAAAGAGGCCGCCGGATATCAACAAGCCATCATCGTAGAGCTGGAACGTTCGCGAAAATTCGACCTAGCGCGCTTGCTGCGTAAGAACCTTGATTTGTATGAACACAATAAACCGTGCCGCGTCCCCTGGACCAACGACGATCCCGTCTTCTCTCCGGTGTCCAGCAAGCTTGAGCTCTCGACCGAATTAAAGGCCCCGGCCTCAAACCGCTAGCGGGACAAGAGACCAAGTAAAGCCCAGATTCCTGTATTCTTACTTACCTTCGTAAGGCCACTCCGGAGTTTTCACAGCGAGCAGCAGGCCCTGCTCAAGGACAATGAACCCGAGAACATTCTCGCTTCTTGAGTGAGGACTTATGAAGATCCTTAGGCAGCAGTGCGGGTTCCTCGCGATCAGCTTTCTGTTCGGATTCGCATTCTCCGCCTTTGGCCAGCAGGCGAATTCTGGTCAAAGCCTCGCCGACGTGGCGCGCAAGCTCCGCAAAGACACCAGCGAGGAGATCAAAATGACGGACGCCGACACCAAGCGTCTGTTCGAGTCCGTGGACCGGATCTTCGCCTTCGCCGCCGAGGACTCCGGCATGCCCCAGCACGCGGCGGTAAAGCGACGACTCGTGGGCAAAGCCGACGTAGAGAAATACGCAACCGGGCAAATGGGGAAAGAGGAATTCGCCAAGAAATTCGCTCAGGAAGAGTTGAGCATGAAGAAACTCGGCTTCCTCCCACGGGATTTCAACCTGAAGGAGTTTTTGGTGAGGTCCACAGGCCAGGGCATTGCGGCATACTACGACCCTGAGACCAAAATGATCTCGATGCTGAACTGGGTTCCATCAGACCGGCAGGAACCTATCCTGGCACATGAACTTACGCATGCGCTGCAAGACCAGAACTACGACTTGACGAAGTGGATGAAAGCCGGTTTGAAAACGGCTGGCGGTGACGTCACGGGCGCCGACAGTGCCCTGGCGCGCAAGGCTGTGGTAGAGGGTCAAGCCATGGTGGTCTATGTGGACTACTTGCTCAAGCCCGCGGGGCGCAGCCTGCAAGATACTCCTGGTCTCATCTACCAGATGGAAGATCCGGCGGTGAAAGCGACGATCGACTCCCAGCTCATGCACGATGCGCCGATGATCTTGCGCGAGATGGGAACGTTCGCCTACAAGGGCGGCTTGATCTTTGAAGGCGAACTACTACAGAAGGGCGGAAAGAAGATGGCGTTCGAGGGTGTGTTCGCTCGCCCACCTCGGAATTCGCACGAAGTATTACACCCCGAGGCTTACATCAGCGGCGAGAAACTGCCGCCGGTGCGGATCCCGGATATGCGGACCTTGCTCGGCGACCAGTATGACGTGTACGACTCGGGCGGAGTTGGCGAAGCGGATGTACGCGCGCTGTTAAAGCAGTATGGCGAGCGCAAGAACGCGGATGATCTTTCTTCGGCATGGCAGGGCGGAGCCTATGTGACCTTCCGCAGGAAGAACGGAGTGGCGGCTGACACTCCAGCCACTACAGGCGACCTGGCCCTGTTGTACATCTCGCGATGGAAGACGACGCAGGCGGCCGAGCGTTTTGCACGCTTCTATACTGCCGCAGTGTCACAGCGCTATCGCACCGCGACCGTACAGGAAGTGCAGGCTTGTTCGGGGACGAACTGTCCGGCCTCGATTGCGCAGATTATGACCGAGGAAGGTCCGGTGATTGTGGAGCGTCGCGAAGACAATAGCGTGATCGTCTCGGAAAGCTTCGACACTCAGATGGCGTCGAAGCTGCGTGCAGCACTCCGCGACGGGACGGGATCTGCGCACGCAGAGAATTCACCCCAGGAAGAGATCGGATCGCGGCTGTTTGAGATTCCCGCGTTTCAGATTTTTGCGCAAAAGCTGTGTGACAAAGTGATGGAGGAAATGCAGCGAGAGGCAGGGCGCTAGCCCAAGCCTTAAAGAAATGGTAGGCACGAGGAGACTCGAACTCCTGACCTCTACCGTGTCAAGGTAGCGCTCTAACCAACTGAGCTACGCGCCTACATAGTGTTTCCAAACACTTGCAGCAACAGACGTTTGCCGATGTCGGGCCCTTCCAGGCCAAAGTTGATTTTACCATGCAGCCTCGCGCCCAACACTCCGTTGGGCAGTTGGTTCCCAAATCAGCCGCAGTGACCCCACAGCTCACAGACTGCTAGGCTTGATAGCAGATCGAGGCCGACTACGCTTTTCACGGAGCATTCATTTGCGGATAACCGAAAGTTAACAACATTACATTATTGTCATCCGTCATCATGATTGACCTAGCGAGGAATCGTCGCCATGCCAAATGAACTCTCCCCCACCTTGCTGTCCGGCCTTGTCTTCACGCAACTCGTTTCCGCTATCCGCACTCGGATCCCGCGAACTGCGGGATTGTTGTGGGTGAGCGTCATCCTGGCGCTTGCGTCCGTGACTTCCGCGCAGGTCGACCGCGCCGGCTTGATCGGCACGGTTGCCGATCCCTCTGGGCGCGCGTTGGCGCAAACGCATGTTGTCGCGGCGCACAACAACACTGGACTGCGGCGCGAGACCACCACGTCTGCCGCCGGAACCTATGACATTCCCGAACTGCCGGCCGGCATTTACACGATCATATTCGAACATTCCGGCTTCAAAACTCTCAGCTTCGTGAATGTCGTCCAAACCGTCGGGTTGACCCGTACCCTGAACGCCACGCTTAACATCTCGGGCGGACAAGAGCGAATTGAAGTGTCGGCAAGTTCCGAGCAGATCGACATGACCTCCGATGTCCTGGGTGCGCGCGTTGACCAGGTACAGGCCGACAAACTTCCCCTCAACGGACGAAATTGGGCCAACCTCACAGCTTTGGCGCCGTCCGCTGTCGACACCGGAGGCAGCAGCCAGCGTGCTGTCCGGTACGCCGGCCGTGGGCGCGATGACGATAATTTCACTTATGACGGCGTCGACGCCACCAACATCGTTAATAATCCGCAACCGGCGTATGTCCGCCTCGCGATGCCGCTCGACACGATTCAGGAGTTTCGCGTCGACGCGATGCTGTCAACAGCAGAAGGTGGAGCAACCGGCGGCCCGCAGTTTGCTCTGATTTCGCCGACCGGCACCAATCGATGGCACGGGGACGTTTTTGAATATTTTCGCAACAACGCCTTTGACGCCCTGCAACCTGTTCCTGCTGGTTCGCCAGCAGCCGCTCCACTTGAACCAGTTCGGCGGATCCATCGGCGGCCCGATCGTCCGCGACAAGACTTTCTTCTTCCTCGCCTATGAAGGATACCGGCAGTACTGGGGCTTTCCGTTGCTTGGCTTCGTCCCGAGCGACTCATTGCGCACCGAGGTGACGGCCCAGTCTCCGGCGCTGATTCCGATTCTCAATGCCTATCCGGCAGGGCAAGCCCCCACCAGTAATCCCGACATCGACCAATTTACAACCGACGCCAGACAGAAAGTTTTCGAAAATTCCGCCATGCTGCGCCTCGACCAGCATTTTTCCGACCGCACCACGGCATTCCTTCGCTTTAATTTCGATCGAGCCGTCAATACTCAACCGAACGGCAGTCTTTCCGACCAGCAACAGCTGACCTCGACTCCAGTGAATGGCGCGATCGAACTGCTGCATGTTTTTTCTCCCAACCTTGTGAACGAATTCAAGTTCGGGTTTAACCGCGGCACCGCCAACACCTTCGACATCAATCAGACCGGTGTACCCTACGCCTTCGCAATCTCGGGCCTGAGCAGCCTGAATAACAACAAGGTGAGCATCGGCGTCGGAAACTCGTTCTCTGAAATCGACAACCTGACTTGGATCAAGGGCCGGCACACGTTGAAAGCCGGAGTCGAGATCAGGCGCATCCAGCTGAACCAGGGAAACTCGGAAAGCGGAACGGTTACATTCGCCCAAACGGCAACGCTCAGTGCCACCCAGGCATTTGCCGCGAACCAGGTAAGCACCGCTTCTTTGAACGGCGCTCTGCCAATCAATGGCCTGCGCAAGACGACGTATTACGGCTACATTCAGGATGAATTTAAGGTGCGGCCGAACTTTACCCTGAATCTGGGGCTACGCTACAGTTTCTTCAACATTTTTCACGAAGTGCAGGGGCGCGCCAACCCCTTCGATTTCGCCACCTGCGGCCCGCAAGGTTTTTGCGGAGTGGGCGCCAGCTTCGGCCAGCCCAATTATGGGGATCTTGATCCGCGCATCGCGTTCGCCTGGGCACCCCGACCCGACGGGCGCACGGTGGTTCGCGCGGGATTTGGAATCTATCACGAGGATGGCCAGTTAGACGACCAGAATCTTCCCATCAGCAACGAGGTCTTCGCCTACTCGTTGTCGAACAAGACGATCCCCAACCTCAGCTATCCGATTGATCCGTTCCTCGTCAACACCCCCGGAATTATCTCGCCGCGTGACGACGACCGGCGCCGCAAGGACATGTATGTGGAGCAGTGGGGTCTTTCCGTACAGCAGTCTTTGCCCGCGGATTTTGTCGGAACCATTTCTTACGTGGGAAGCACCGGTATCAATCTGCTGACGCTTTCCGCTGTCAATCTCGTGGACCCGCTCACTGGAACTCGCCCGTACCCTGCGTTTGGCCAGGTGAGTTGGCGAGGCAACAAAGACATCAGCAGCTATAACGGGCTGTCGGTGGCCGTGAAACGTTCTTTTTCGCGCGGCTTCCTGTTGTCGGCCAATTACATGTGGTCGCATGAAATCGACGACGGCTCGAACGGCAGCGGCGACGGCGACTCGCTGGTTGCGCAAAATGTAGCTTGCCCTGCCTGTGAACGCGCATCCGGCATCTGGGACGCTCGTCATGTATTCAATGCCAACGCCATCTATCAGCTTCCTTTTGGCCCAGGCAAGACGTACCTGAACGAACCGGGGATTCTAGGTCAAATCGTCGGTTCCTGGGAACTGACTTCCGCTCTAGTCGCACGCACGGGATTTCCCGTGAACGTTACGATGAGTCGCTCGTCATCGGTTGTGCCCGACGGGAATACGACCGATCAGCGTCCCGATCTCGTCCCCGGAGTTCCGCTCGAGTCCCCCGGCGGCGCGAATATCGCGGAATGGTTCAATACTGCGGCGTTTGTCGCACCCGCTGCCGGCACATTCGGTGATGCTCCGCGAAACCTGTTGCGTGGTCCGGGCGCGTGGCAGATTGATACGGGCGTGGCGAAGCATTTTCTATTGACCGAGCGGGCAAAACTTGAGTTTCGTGCCGAGTTCTTCAACATCTTTAACCATCCACAATACGGCTTGCCGCAGGCGGTCGTGAACGGCTCAGGGTTCGGCAGCATTATCACTGGAGTGAACACAAACACCCCCGTCAGCCCGGTGGGCTCCGGAACTCCGCGCGAGATTCAATTCACGTTAAGGGTTGCTTTCTAGGCGGTTCGCGGTCGGCCGGGCACGCGCCGCCCTGTGGAATTTGCATTTTTCACAGAGCGTTCATGATTGCATAATCTGCCTTTAACAACATGACATTACTGTCATCTGTTCCGGACCAATGTCTCTGCTGCTTCGTCAAGGGTGTGGGTACCCGCTAACACGGTACGAACGGGGGCGAGTATGAGAATTCTGATCATTGAAGATGAAGCGAAAACCGCGAAGTTCCTCAAGAAGGGATTTGGGGAAGCAGGGTTTGTCGTCGACGTAGCCCGCGACGGTTTGGAGGGACTCCACCTGGCCCAGGAAGTGGAGTTCGACCTCGTGGTTCTGGACGTGATGCTTCCCGGCCTGGACGGTTGGCAGGTTCTCGCACGACTGCGTCAGACAGGCCGGAAAGCAGCCGTGATCATCCTCACCGCCCGTGATGCCGTACACGAGCGCGTCCGCGGATTCGAACTGGGCGCCGACGACTATATGGTAAAGCCGTTCGCCTTCTCGGAATTGCTGGCCCGCGTGCGATCGCTGCTGCGCCGGACGCCGGCCCGTCCCCAGGAAACCCTTCACATGGGCGACTTGGAGATCGATCTCTTGCGCCAACGTGCGACCCGCGCCGGCCACCGTCTGGAGTTAACCTCCAAAGAATTTCTGCTCCTGTCGTTGCTGGCGCGGCGCGCAGGCGAAGTGCTTTCACGCACTCTGATCGCCGAAGCGGTCTGGGACATGAATTTCGATAGCGACACCAACGTCGTGGACGTGAACGTCCGGAGATTGCGCAGTAAAGTAGACGATCATTTCTCGCCCAAACTGATTCACACGGTTCGGGGCGCGGGCTATGTCCTGGAATGCAGCCAATAGCGTCGATTACTTTCCCCAGGCTCGGGAAAACTTTGGCCTTTCGGCTAACCGCTGGCTATGCCCTCGCCGGCTTGCTGTTGGTGTTCCTCGCTACCGCCAGCCTCTATCTGGTGCTGCTCTCTGAACTCGAGAAAAGCACGGATTTATTCCTCGCGGACAAACTGCACGTCCTCACCACCATGCTGCGGGAGCGCCCCAATGATTGGGATGCCTTGCGCGAAGAGATTGAGCTGGAATCGGCCGCCCGGCGATACGAACAGTTCTATATTCGATTGCTGGATGAACAAAACACACCACTGCTGACCACGCCGGGCATGGCGGAACAACTGGATATGGCGCAGTTCGTCAACCGAATCCAGAGCCGCCCAGACGATACGACTCCGATGAAAGGCAGGCATGGGCAACCGTTTCGCGTGACCAGCGCGACTGCGCCGGTCGGCTCCCCGCCGACTCATAGCGATACCATTCAGATTGCCATCGACGTCTCGCAGGAACAAGAGTTGCTCGCGCGTTTTCGGCGTTGGTTCTGGGTCATTCTCCTGGGCGCCTTTGCGGTCTTCCCGCTGATCGGGTACCAGATTGCTCTTCGCGGCATTCGCCCCGTCGAAGAAATGGCGGCGACCGCCAGCCGTATTAGTTCGACGAACCTGCAGGAGCGTATCGTCACCGAAGGATATCCCTTCGAGCTGGCTTCCCTGGCCGGGACCTTCAACAAAATGCTCGACCGCCTCGAAGAGTCTTTCGAGCGGATCTCACGTTTTTCCGCGGACATTGCGCACGATTTGCGTACGCCGGTGAATAACATCCGCGGTGAAGCCGAAGTGGCACTGGCCCGCGCCCGATCCGTCGATGAATACCGCGAGGTGCTGGAGTCATGCCTCGAAGAAGGCGTACGCCTGTCTGATCTCATCGGCGACCTCTTGTTCCTGGCTCGTGCGGAGAACCCCTTGACGCACTTGAATCGACAGCGCGTCGACGTAGTCGAACTGCTCGGCGGCGTCTGTGAATACTACGAAGCTTCGGCCGCGGACCGCGGCATCTCGCTCAGCGCTCCGGTTGCCACGGAACCGGTCATCGCGGAACTAGACCGCACTCTTGTACAGCGGGCAGTGGGCAACCTGGTTTCAAACGCCGTGGCACACACGCCGCCGGGCGGATCGGTGGTGTTGGCGACCAATGCGGAGGCTGCGACGATTCGCATCGAAGTCAGCGATACCGGCGCCGGCATTCCTACTGAAGCGCTGCCGCGCGTCTTCGATCGTTTCTTCCGCGTGGATCAGTCTCGTTTCCAGGCATCGGGAGGCACCGGCCTGGGCCTCGCCATCGTTCAGAGCATCATGGTTCTTCACGGCGGTAAAGCGGAGATCGCCAGCCAACTGGGCCACGGCACACGGGTTACGCTGCGGATGCCGGTGTCTGGCGAAGGTGCATTGCGATCCGTTGATCGCGCTCATTAACTCATTCGCCTATACAAGTCGGGCGCAATTTCGTGCAGCGCATCATCGATTTGTTCCAGGCTGCGCCCCTTCGCTTCGAGCAGCCTGCCATAATTGTTGATCGCTATTTGCAACCGCGGATCCAGTTGCTGCGTGGCGCGCGTCAATCCGAGAAAGACTTGCACTGCTCGCAGCGATATCGGCTCGGCCTCGTCCAGCCGGTTCATTTTCTTCAGAACTTGCGCGAGGTTGTTAAGGCTGGTCCCGACGTCCGCATGATCTCCGCCCAGATTCTTCTCCAAGATAACCAGCGCGCGCCGAGACAACGGTTCGGCCTCAGAGAACCGATCAGTGGATTCCAGAAAGCTTGCGAGATGGTTGAGATGCCGCGCCACTGCGAGGTGCTCTCGTCCGTAATTTTTCTCGTCAATCGCGAGTATGCGTCGCAATATCGGCTCGACCTCAGCCTTCTGGCCTGTTTCACTGAGCACGAAAGCAAGAGCGCTCAGGTTGGCGGCAACACTTGGATGGTCGGGACCGAAGTTACTCTCCGAAATAGCCAGCGACCGGCGCAGCAACGGTTCGGCCTGAGCCGGCCGGTTCGTGCGCTGCAATATTCCCGCGAGATTGTTCAGGCGGATCGCAACATTCGGGTGGTCGGGTCCGAGATTCTTCTCTGCGATTGCCAACCCACGGCGAATCAACTTCTCGGCCTCGTCGAACCGGTTGGTCTTTATCAGAAACGCTGACAGGTTCGACAGCCGAAGAGCGACATTGTGATCTTCTGGTCCGAAATGCTGCTCGGTAATTACCAGCGCTCGGCGATACATCGCCTCGACTTCGTCCTCGTTCTCGTCCCGCCGATTCATGCTTTCCAGCAGGACCGCAAGTTTGCTGAGCCGGATGGCAATGAACGGATGATCCGCGCCAAGATTCTTCTTGTCGAGATCGAGTGCAGTTCGGAGCAACGGTTCCGCTTCCACAAAAAGACCTGACTCTTGGAGAAAAACACCCAGCTCGTTCGCCGCGTACGAGATTCGATTTTCGTCGCGACCCGCCTGCTCGGACCACCGCTCGAACGATGCCAGGTAAAGCCGACCGATCGTCGTTTCCTCGCCGAGATCCACCCAATAGCGCTTCAGTTCCTCCGCGTCGCGGTTTTTGATTTCGAGGAAACAATCGATATCCAACAGACAGTGGCGCAGACGCTGGTAGGATTCGGTCTGAACCAGGAGCCAAGGCAGTTCGTCGCAACTCCGGGCAGAGATAGGCTGCCGCTCGAAATCATCGGCCAGTCGCAACCGCAACTCATCCCGCCCGTCTTCATCTGGGATAAAAGCAGTCTCGAAGGCCAAGCGCAGAGAGTCGTTCGCGAAGTTCAGGATGCCACCACGGTCGACCAGCCAGTCCGCCAACGTGGCGCGCAGCAGTGGCCATGTGGGCACCGGCAGTTGTGGCCGGTCCGCTGGTTTGAGCAAACGCAGGAGTTCCGCTTCGCTCAAACCTCGCCGCGCGGCCCAGATCAATCCGAGCGCCTCGACCACTAACCCTGGCCGGTCGCGCTCGTGATCACGCTGCAAGCGAGCCAACGCTTCTTGCACCAACTGCGGTGAGTTTTCGCCAGCCATCACTTGGCCCATGATACCTTCCTGTTTCGCGTCACTTCAGGCCCAAATAAAAAAGCCCTCTCCCTTTCGATCGGGGAGAGGGCCACTCTAGCCAGGAACTGCTTTCAGTCGTCGTCCCCGTCGTCGCCTTTCGGAGCCGGCTTGTTGAACTCGCTCGGTTGACGTACCGCTTTCTCGCCAGGATACGGACGGGTAAATCCTGTGGACTGATACCAGTTCAGATGGTTGACCGTGTCCGGGTCTTCGGAGTCAGGCTTGGCCAGTTTGCCGGCGAAGATGTCCGCCTTCTTCTGGAGCCATGCTTTCCTCAGAGCCTTGACCTTCTCGCTGTCCTTCGTGCTGGCGTCGTTCCCACCCACGCCCTGGTCGAGCGGGACCTGGTTCAGAACGTGCGTCCACGGTTTGAAGTTGTCCGCTGGCGGTGTGCCCTTGACGAAGGCTGTTCCCATCGGCGAGGCCACCAGGTCGTATTGGTTCATGGGAGGCAGACCGAGGATCTGCTCCATGGTCCGAGTCATGTTGACTTGCGAATAGTAGGTGTGGTCGGTCGGTCCGCTCTGCACAACGTACGGGCTGACGATATAACCAGGGCTGCGATGGCCGTCCACGTGGTCAACGCCGTTCTGCGCATCGTCTTCCTCGATGAAGATCGCCGAGGTAGACCACACGTTGCTGTTGCTGATGTAGTCGATGATGCGCCCGACTGCCAGGTCGTTGTCGGCCTGTTCAGCGTCCGGGGTTGGAGGACCACCGGTGTGGTCGTCCATGACCCACAGGATGCTCAACGTTGGCACCGTTCCCGCTGCCACGTCTTTGTTGAAGTCCTGCAGCCAGATATCGACGCGGAACTGGTCAGGAATCCCCAGATCGAACTGCGGGAAGTTCTTGATCAGGTGGTTCGCTACGGCCGGGACAGAAGCGTAGGCCTGCACCGTATTCTGGTAGAAGAGCGTCGGCTCTTCCCCAGCCTCAAAGCTCAGCGCGTCATTGTAAAAGTCGGTCCAGCTCGGCTCCGAGGTCGACCCGTTCGGCTGCAGGAAGTAATCGGTCTCGACGTACTCGCCGTAGATCTTCACCGGCAAACCCGCGGCCGCGGCTTCCGAGAAGAGGAAGCCCTTGTTCTGATAGGCAAGCGCGTCACCGGCGTTCCCGCCCGGATAGCTGCGGACCCAATCCGGCGACTGGATGTCGTCGGCGTAGGGCGCCATGCCTTCGGTGATCCACTGGTGACCGTCCGCCGACTGGCGGCTGGGGTTGTAGAAGTTGTCGAAGAGTGGGAATCGTTGCACGAGCAGGTGAGCGTTCGGAGTATCCTGCCCGCCGAACACTGCCAGCGAGGGGTCGCCATTACCGGCAGCCACGTCGCCCAGGATCTGATCATAGGTGCGGTTTTCACGGATGATCAGGAACACGTGCTTGATCAACGAAGGATCGCCGATCTTCTTCGGGAGCGCAACCGGCTTGGTCTTGGACGAACCACCGCTGGCCGACTGGATATTTTGCGTCAAATCCCAGTGGTTGTTCACGAACACCTGCTGCGTCATCCCTGCCAAGGCGGCGTTCCCCGGTACGGGAATGATGCTGACGGTGCCGTTATCCTGGTGGGTGTTGTAGTCGCAAACGCCGTGGTCGCACTCATACGAAAGGCGCGTGCCAATGCCCTTGTCGTTGGCTACGAGCAGGGTGTTGTTGGTTTTGTCAAGCACGACCGAGCTTGGCGCGTAAGCTACAGGGATCATGCCCAGAACCGGATTCGTCGCGCCGACGCTGAGGTCGACCACTGCGATCGCGTTGGCATTATAGAGCGCAACATAGGCAACGTTATTCTTGCTATCGACAGCGATCGAGTTCGGCGCTGCGCCATAGGCCGACTCGCCCGATCCAGGCACTCCGATCGGCAGCCCAAGGTTGATTGTTCGCGTCACTTTATTGCTGGCCGTGTTGATGACAGAGATGGTGTCGCTGTACGTATTGGCGACCAGCAGGTTCCCGCCGTCTAACGCCATCCCAGTCGGGTGCAGACCGGTCGCTATATTTGCCAGGACCGTCATCGTCGGCAGATCAACCACCGAAACGGTACCGGTAATTGCTGCGCCCACAACCGGGTCGGCGACGATTTCGGTGCCAGCGGAGTAGATCTGGAAGTCCGCCTCTGTAGCGGCGCGGCCACCCTCATTGCTGATGTAGGCGGTCGTGCCGTTGCTGCCGATCAGGATGCTGTGCGGCGCGTTCCCGACGCGGATCTGCGTGCCCTCTACTGGTGGCGTCGCGGTCAGGTCGATCTGCGTAACAGTATCGTTGTTGTTCAGCAAAGCATAGGCACTCTTGCCATCCTTCGAAAGCGCGATGCCGCCGGGATAGGAAGTGTAGGTCGTGTAGAACGTTGCGCAAGGGCGAGCGTAGGGACCGTTAGGGCTGTTCGGGAAGCAGGCGATGAAGGAATTGTCGGGTGGCACGCTGACCTGAGCGTAATCTTCCAGCAAGCCGATTGCATTGACCTTGGCAATCGTGACGTTGCTGCTGTCCTGGCTGAACACCAGGTACTTTCCGTCCGCGGAATAACTGATACCGCTATAGCTGCCGCTTGAATCCACTCCGAACGTGGCATAGTTCTGCAGCACAGCTCCGGTGTTGGTATCGAAAATCTCAACCGCTTGCGTCGCGCCCAAAGTGAGGACAGCCGCAGTATGACTCTTGGCGCTGGGGTTCAATGCAATGGCCTTCGCGCGAACCCGGATTCCGAGGTCGACTTGGGTGCCGGCCGGGGTAATGACCGCTCCATCGCTGACAACCCACGAACCGTTCTTTTGCGGGCCGACTTGATATTTCGGGTATTCCTTGGACTGGCCAGCGGCGAGCGCAGGCAGGCTTAGCCCTGCTGCCACTAAGCCAGCGAGCGGACGCAGACGCTTCATCCGAGATTTGTTGCGAGAGTTATTTCGAGATTTTCGCGACATGTACGGTCTCCTCCTTGGGTTTTTGCTGAAACTCTTTTTTGCTGAAACTCAAGGACCGCCAGTCTAGCGGCGCAGCCAAACGCCAAGATGACGGCAAGATTACAGTTTTGTAATGTCGGAGGGGGAATCTACCAGCGCGCGCAATGGCCCCAGCCAGGGTTCGTAACGTCGCCAGCGCGCGACCGATGTTCGATAGATCGGTTGCCGGGTTTGCCACTTGCTTGGAGTTTTCACGGCGCGCGTATTCGACTCGGGCCGCAGACATGCGTCGTGCCAGGCCAGTCCACAGGCCGCGATCATCTTACGGATGACGGGCTCGGGGTCGCTGGTCAGAACTTCATAATCGACTTCGAGGAAGCGATCCGCCGGAAGAACGTTCCGCCAGTGATCAACCAGCCGCTCGTAGCAGCGGAAATACTCCACCAATTCAGAGCCTCCGGTTGGGAACGGCAGGCTCGGATTGAAATGGGTTTGGTGGATCGAAACCGCCGTGTCGACGGCAGCGCGCCGGCAATGGATAATGACGGACCGCGGAAATGCCAGGTGGATGAGCCCGGCCCAGAGGAAGTTGAACGGCATCTTGTCGGTGACGCGCGCTTTCTTCGGAGCCATCGTGCGCAACACACCGAGATAATCTGCCGCCGCCTGCGCAAGAAACGGCTTCTGGTTCCCTGCCGTGCCCAATCGATGCCACGCCGCTCCACGCTCGTTCCAGAAATTCAACTCGCCGCATGCCCCAGCCTCGGGATGCATGGAGACGATCTGCTCCACAAGAGTTGTCCCGGACCGCGGCATACCAATGATAAGCACCGGCGTCGCATCGCGGCTGCCAAGTTCCGGAGCCTGCGCCATCAGTTCCGGTGTGCAGCGGGCAATCAGGCGGTCGATCTCGCCCGAGAACGCGGCCGAGTCGAACGACCCAAAGCTCCGGCGCACATCGTCTGCCGCGTCGAAATGCTCCATGGCGAGGCGATAATCGCCTAGATCGTCGGCCGCTTTTCCGATCGCGAGGTGAAGCCGCAGACGCTGCGCCATTTCCAGTCCCGGCGTCTCGAGAGCGGATTGCATCCGTTGCAGCAGTCCGTCGTCCTCACTCGTGACGCGACGGCACCGCGCCAGATCGTAGTAACTTCCTGCCAAGAGCGGTGCAATCGTGATCGCCCGTTCGAAGCATTCGCGGGCCTCGTCGAACCGGCCAAACTCAGAAAGCAAATTGCCGAGCAGATCGTGTGCCAGCGCGTTTTCCGGTTCGACTGCCAGCGTTTTTCGCAGCACCAGTTCGGCTTCCCGATTGCGTTCCTCAGTCAACAGCGCGCGCGCCTTGCCCAGGCGGCCGAAGCTGGTCTTACCTCCGGTCGCCGCCGCGCGGCGGAAGCAGCCAATTGCCTCATCGAGATGGCCCAGCGTGTAGACGAGCGCCCCGGCGCGAAACCACGCCTCGGTCAGCGATGGTGTCAGCTCAGTGGCACGGTCATACGCAACGATCGCCCCGCCGATGTTGCCGAGCTTTTCCAGAGCGATTCCCAAACGGAAATAAGCGTCCGCATAACTCGGGTCGCTCGCGACCGCCCGTTGCAACGCCACGACGGCATCGGGGAAGCGACCGACCTCGAGGCAGGCAAGGCCGAGATCGTGTTGGATGATGGTATTGGAGGGCTCCAGCAGCGCGGCTTCCGTGAGCGGCCCGATTGCATCGGCTGGCCGCCCGGCCCTGAGCGACTCCGTGGCTAACGCAAGGAGGGGCGCTACTTGTTGCGATGCGACTGGATTTAGAGACCGGGACATGGCGCGAACCTGGCGTGGCGTTATCGCACGGCGATCCAATCGCCAGCGCAAATTCACCTTACCATGGCGGGCGAACCGCTAGAATTTAGCCACCGAAGCTGTGCACGAGCTGAGAAGAGACACCCGCGATGGGAGCTGGCCTTACGGATCACGTTTGGAGTTTGGAAGAATTGGTGGGATTATCGGAGCAGAAAGCTCTAGGAGCGGCCGCGTGAGCGATGGCTTGATCCTCCCAATCTTACTTGGCTTTTTTTCTTTGGTCGGAGTGTGGATGCTCATCAGTCCCGAGCAGTATGTCATTTGGATAAAAAATGCTCGCCCTTCCCTGGGGCTAAAAGAAAACGACCCACGGGCATTGGCAACTGCGAGATTCATCGGTGGCTGTTTTGTCGCTTGTTCAATTCTGTTTTTCGTGGCTTTTATCTTCGAACGATATCGAGGGTAAATTCGAAACAGCCCACTACCCGGCGTCCCCGAGCGCTGTTGTTGCACATCGAAACATGATAAAAACAAGCAACGTAAGACCGGGCAAAGTTGAAAGGGAATTGACAAATAATGACGAGTACATTGACATCCGACGACAAGACCACAACCTCAGGCAACACCCCGGCGCGGGTTCTCTCGAATTACATTGGCGGCCAGTGGGTGTCTGCGCGGACGTCGGGATTTGTCGATGTAACGAATCCCGCGACTGGCGAAGTTTTGGCGCGGGCGCCGTTGTCGAGTGCCGCCGATGTAGAAGCCGCGGCTGCCGCGGCCAGCGCCGCCTTGCCAGACTGGCGATCCCGCTCGGTTGGCGAACGCACGGAATTCATCTACGCCCTGCGCGAAAAATTTCGCCAGCGCATCGACGAACTTGCCGCCTCCGTCACCCGCGAAGGCGGCAAAGTACTGTCGGATGCCCGCGCCGAAATCACGCGCTCGATCGAAGTGCTGGAAGTGGCCTGCGCCGCGCCCATGACCATGCAGGGCCGGATTCTCGAAGGCGTGGCGCGCGGCATTAATTCCGAGACCATCCGCCAACCAGTGGGAGTTTGCGCCGCCATCACTCCTTTTAATTTCCCGGCCATGGTGCCGATGTGGTTTCTGCCCTTCGCCATCGTTTGCGGGAACACTTTTATTCTCAAGCCGTCGGAGCAGGTTCCGCTCACCTCTGAATTGATCCTTCATATTTTCGAAGAGATTGGGCTGCCGCCCGGCGTGGTGAATCTTGTCCATGGCGCGCATGACGCCGTCAACGCGATTCTCGACAGTCCGAAAATCAGCGCGGTTTCTTTTGTAGGGTCTGTCAACACCGCCAAATACATTTACCGGCGCGCGGCGGAAAAAGGAAAACGCGTGCAGGCTCTTGGCGGAGCCAAGAATTACATGATCGTGATGCCGGATGCGGTCGTCGATAAGACGGTATCGAATGTTCTCGGCAGCGCCTTCGGCAATGCCGGCCAGCGTTGCATGGCGGGATCTGTGCTGGTGACAGTCGGTTCTGCGCGAGCCGCGATCATGGATTCGCTGAAAGCGGGGGCAGAAAAGATGATCGCCGGCGACGGCACGCGACGCCAAGGCGAGCCTTGGTCCGGTGATTTCGCACGCTTCCTGCGAGCGCATTCACGATGCCATCGAAATCGGACGTCAAGGAAGGCGCGGAGTTGCTGGTCGATGGGCGGCGTCCCTCGGGCGTTCCCGACGGGCGGCAATTTCGTTGGCCCAACGATTCTGAACAACGTGAACCGCCGAAATGCATGTGGCTCGCGAAGAACTTTTCGGGCCGGTTCTCTCCGTCATGCACGTCGACTCACTCGACGAAGCCATCGCGCTTGGTGAATAGCGATCCGCGCGGCAATGGCACCTCCATCTTCACCGAGAACGGCGCCGCGGTGCGGGAGTACAGTCGGCGCGTTGAAGTGGGCATGGTGGGAGTCAACATCGGCGTCGCCGCGTCGCCGGCTTATTTCCCGTTCTCCGGCTGGAAGGATTCGTTCTTTGGCGATCTGCACGTTCACGGATGGGACGCGATCGAGTTCTTTACCCGGAAGAAGACGATCACGTCGCGATATTTTTCCGCGGGAACCACCGGCAAGTTTTTCACCGAGCAGGGCGACAAACACTAGACACGGTTTTCCTCGGATCGAAGACGTTTAAGCCACCAATCGGATACGGAGCCCGACGCTACGGCTGCGCATAGAGCGCGCGCTTCAGGAACTCCCCCGCGCCGGCTCGTCCCAGAAACTTGTCCGCCTCCACCACCACTCTGCCGTGCGACAAGCACCACGTCAGGCATGCCCGTCACTTGGATTCCTTCGAACATCGAATAGTCGACGCGCATGTGATGAGTCTTGGCGCTGATCGTGTGTTTGCGGTTGGGATCGAAAATCACGAGATCGGCATCGCTGCCAACCGCGATCGTTCCTTTGCGCGGATAAAGGCCAAACAGCTTCGCCGGAGTCGTGGAAACCATTTCGACAAAGCGATTGACGCTAAACCGTCCGCCCCCAACGCCGCCCGAATAAATCAGGCTCATGCGGTGCTCGACTCCCGGACCGCCATTCGGAATCTTGGTGAAATCGTCGCGCCCCAACTCCTTTTGCTCTTTGAAACAGAATGGACAGTGGTCGGTCGACACCACCTGCAAGTGATCGCGCTTCAATCCGTTCCACAATTTTTCCTGATGCCACTTCTCGCGCAGAGGCGGCGTGAAAACATACTTCGCGCCCTCAAATCCGGGCGCATCCATATTTTCTAACGATAGATACAGATATTGCGGACAGGTCTCGGCGTACACCGGGAGTCCGCGATCGCGCGCCTCGCGAACTTTTTCCAGCGCATCATTACAGCTCAAGTGCACGATGTAGACAGGCGCTCCCGCCATTTCGGCCAGCGCAATCGCTCGCGACACAGCTTCCGCTTCGGCCGTCGTCGGACGCGTCAACGCATGATATTTCGGCGCCTTCTTCCCTTCCGCCAGCGCCTGCTGCACGATCACGTCAATAGCGCCGCCATTTTCCGCATGCATGCAGACCAGCCCGCCGTTCTTTGCCGTCGCGCGAAAGGCTTTGAAGATGCTCGCGTCATCAAGCATAAATACGCCCGGATAGGCCATGAACAACTTGAAGCTCGTCACCCCCTCGCGGACGAGCGCGTTCATCTCGTCCAGTTGCGCATCGGCCAGCTCCGTGATGATGCAATGGAATGCATAATCGCAGACGGCCCTGCCCGATGCCTTCTGCATCCACGCATCGAAAGCGGTTCGAAGCGTTTGCCCTTTGTACTGGATCGCGAAATCGATCAGCGTCGTCGTCCCGCCGAAAGCCGCCGCGCGCGTGCCGGTTTCGAAGTCGTCGGCGCTGGTCGTGCCACCGAAAGGCATGTCGAGGTGAGTATGCACGTCGATTCCACCGGGAAAAATATATCGGCCCGCGGCATCGATAATTTTCCCTGCGTTCTCCCGAGGCAAACTTTGGCCCATGGCGGAGATCTTGCCGTCGTTGATCGCGACGTCGCCCGCGTACGTATCCGTTGCCGTGACTACGCGGCCGTTTACGATAATGGTGTCAAAGCCCATGGCGATGAAGTCTCCTCCGGCGGCGAAGTAGAGATTTTATGCTAAACTCCCGAAACCTTTTATAGAATTGTCATCACATGCATTTCGGCTTCACTCTCAAACCCGACATGACCGTTGAGCGCATTCTGGCGCTCACGCGACAAGCCGAAGCTGCGGGATTCAGCCATGGCTGGGTGTTCGACTCGCACGTGCTGTGGCTCGAGTGCTTTCCGCTGCTCACGCTGATGGCCGCGAACACAAAGAAGATGCGTCTCGGAACCTGCGTGACCAATCCCGCGGTGCGAGACATCACGGTCCTGTCGAGTTTATTTGCCACGATGAATCTGATTTCCGGCGGCCGCATGCAGCTCGGCATCGGTCGCGGCGACAGCTCGCGGCGCGTGCTCGGGAAAAAACCCGTTACAGTCGCGCAACTCGAAGAGTCGATCCAGGAGTTTCGCAATCTCACCGGCGGCAAAGAAATCGATTATGAGGGCGGAAAGGCGCGCCTGCCGTGGGCTTCGGGAGGAGTTCCTCCCGCGTGGGTCGCTGGTTATGGGCCCAAAGTGCTCGAGATGGCGGGACGCGTCGGCGATGGAGTGATCCTGCAATTTGCCGATCCGGATTTGATCGAGTGGTGCGTGAGCTTTGTGAAGAGGGGCGCCGAGGCTGCGGGCCGCGATTTCTCAAAAATCGAAATCATGTCCGCTGCTCCGGTCTGGGTTTCTGACGATGTGAAAGCAGCGCGAGAACACGTGCGCTGGTTCCCTGCCTTGGTGTCGAACCATGTCGTCGATCTGGTTTCGAAATACAAGCCGGAAGAGCTGCCTCCCGCGCTGACTTCGTATATACGAACCAAGGGACAATACGATTATTTGCACCACTGCGAAGTGGGCAGCAGCAACGCCGATTTTGTCACCGACGAAGTCATTGACCGTTTCTGTTTGCTTGGACCAGCGAAGGCGCACATCGATAAACTACGTCGGTTGCGGCAGGCGGGAGTGACGCAGTTCAATATCTATCTGATGTGCGGCGACGAAGAGGACACGCTGGAGAAATACAAGAAAGAGGTCTTGCCCGCCTTTCACCCAGCCACCTAGGAGCCTGGCAGTTTTGAAAGGGCATGGCTTCAGCCATGCCGTGAGAACTCGCCACCCACAAGGCTTTAGCCGCTGAGGCACGGGCGAAACCCTGCAGCTCCTCGCGAGCCATTCAAAAGACGAATGGGAGCAGCGCCCATGTGCGACTTCGGTACCCGTCGTGAGACTTCCCAAACTCTGTTCTCAGCAATCGCTCCTCCTGCCGGATACGCACGGCGACGAACGCCACTGTCACCGCCAGGATCGGCCACACCAGCAGGCTCGCAAAAACCAGGGCAAATCCTGGGCCCGCCAATAACAAGCTGAGATAAAGAGGATGTCGCACGCACCCGTAGATGCCCGTTTGAATCAACTGATGGTCTTCCTGCAAGGTGACGTAGGCGCTAAACTGCTTTCCAATTTTGCCGAGGGCCGCGAGCCGAATCAAAATCCCGGCTCCGCAGAGCAGGACGCCTGCGTAGCGATACAGTTGGCTGTGACCCAGGGCGAATATCTGTCTTCGATCCGCCAACGGCAAGAACCAGATTAATCCTAGAGATGCGAGCGCCAAGGCGAGCAATTCCATCGACTGACGTCCAATCGGCAAGCGGCCTCGCCGAAGAGGTTCGAGGTCGATGCCGAGAACGAAGGCGGCAGCAACGCCCAGGACTGCGAGGCCGACCACCGCGGAGCGTGCCGGATTCGCGAGGTATCCTCGCCAGTCGTCGAATCCCCACCCGAGCAACGTCACTGCCACGACCGTGACGAGCGGAGCGAGCGTTATCAGAAACGTTGTCAGAAATTTCCGCGCCATGCTGGATTCGTTTATCTTAGTTGGTGAGCGGAATGTGTTGCTGAGCAAGATGCTCTGGAGAGATTGATGTCACTGGCAAGGATAAGCGGGCCGCCGATTCCGATGGGCTGTTTAACAATGTTGGTCGTTCTGCCGTTTTGGATCGCGTTGGTGGTACCGATCTCTCTGGCGCGGATGGTGTGGAGCGGACGCGACGCGAAGATCACTCGGCTCTGAACTTCATCAGCAGATAGTAGGCGACGAACGAAACCGCAAATCCCACAAACCACGAATAGCTATATAAAATGTGCAGCGCAGGAACAACCAAACCCACCAGCGCCGTGCCAGCTCCCAAAGCCAACGCCAACACTGCCAACCAGTTAAATCCGCGCGAATATTCGTAGATCCCGTTGCGCAAATAAAGATCGTCGACCACAAGCACTCGCCGCCGAATCACAAAGTAATCGCAGATCATGATGCCCGCCACTGGGCCGAGGAACGCGGCGTAGCCTCCGAGCCATCCGAAGATGAACGTGCCGTAATCGGAGAGCAGTTTCCACGGCATCAGCGCAATTCCCATGAAGCAAGTAATGATGCCGCCGGTGCGGAAGTTGATTTTGCGCGGCCACAGGTTCGAAAAATCGTTGGCTGGAGACACTACATTAGCGCCGATATTCACGTTCAGCGTAGCCAGCAGAATTGCCAGCAGCGAGATCACCACGGCCACCGGCGAATGAAAGCGGCTCAGCAATTCAACCGGATTCCAGATCGCAGCGCCATAGACGACGACGGTCGCCGAGGTTACAAGAATACCGATCAGCGAATAGAGCGTCATGGTTGTCGGCAGCCCGAGCGCTTGTCCGATGACCTGTTGCCGCTGACTTTTCGCAAAGCGCGTGAAGTCCGGAATATTCAGCGACACCGTTGCCCAGAAGCCAACCGTGCCATTCAACGCGGGAATGAGAAATTTCAAGAAATCCGAAAAGCTCATGAAGCGCGACGGGGCCGACAGCATGGGACCAAACCCTCCCGCCGCTTTGTAAGCCCACGCGAGCAGCAGTAGACCAACTGCCAGCAGAATCGGCGCGCTAATTCCTTGCAGAAATCGTATGTACTCGATGCCCTTGAGAATGACGAGAAGATTGATGAGCCAGAATGCCATGAAGCAGATCGCGGTTCCGTGCGCGACTTGCGCCCAAGCCGGTGCCAACGTCTTGATCAGTGTGTTGATAGCCTCGCCGCCGATCCAGGTCTGGATACCAAACCATCCGCACGCGACCAGCGCGCGAAGAACCGCAGCGAAGTTCGCGCCAAGAACTCCGAACGAGGCGCGCGCCAGCACGGGAAATGGAATGCCGTAGCGCGCTCCAGGGTGGGAGTTCAGCAGCATCGGGATGAGGACAATCGTGTTGCCCAGAAACACCGTGGCCACGGCCTGCTTCCAGTTCATGCCTCCCTGGATCAGGCTTGCCGCCAGCATGTAGGTCAGAATATTGACCGACATCGATACCCAAAGCGCAGCATAGTTGTAAGTGCCCCAGGTCCGGCGTTCAGCCGTGGCGGGCGCGAGGTCTTCGTTGTAGAGCGGGCTCGATTCGATGCGGGATGATGAGGACATGTGATTGAACTATCAGCGATCAGCTGTCAGTTTGCCGACAAAAACGACTTGTCATCCTGAGCAGCAGCGAAGGACCTATGTACTTGCCCGGCAGCATCGGTAAACATGAGGTCCTTCGCTACGCTCAGGATGACAATGAGATATAAATTCAGTCCGTCGCCATCTGTCCCGTCTGCGTCGTCAACGCGCCGTAGCTATCCGGACGCCGGTCGCGATAAAACTGCCAGACTCTTCTTACTTCCTGAATCATATCCAGATCGAGATCCGCGACCAGCACTTCATCTTTATCGCGGCTGGCCTGCGCGACGATCTTGCCACGCGGATTGCAGAAATAACTCTTACCGTAGAACTCACCGATATTCCACGGCGCTTCTCGTCCCGACGCGATTGATGGCGCCGACAAAATAGCCGTTGGCCGCGGCGTGTGCGGGCTGTTCGAGTTCCCACAAATATTCTGAGAGTCCCGCAACCGTAGCTGACGGATTAAAAACAATTTCCGCGCCGTTCAATCCGAGCACGCGCGCGCCCTCGGGAAAATGGCGGTCGTAGCAGATATAAACACCGACACGCGCGTATTTCGTCTCAAAGACCGGATAGCCCATGTCTCCCGGCGTGAAATAAAACTTCTCCCAAAATCCAGGATGCACGTGCGGGATGTGGTGCTTGCGATACTTGCCCAGATACTTGCCATCGGCATCGATGACGGCCGCAGTATTGAAGTACAAGCCCGGCATCTGCTCCTCATATACCGGAACCACGATCACCATCTTGTGCTTTGCCGCGAGCTTCTGCATCAGCTTGGTCGTCGGCCCGTCGGGAACGCGCTCCGTGAGGTCGTACCAGCGAATGTCCTGCTCGGCGCAGAAATAAGGACCGTAGAAAAGTTCCTGAAGGCAGAGTATCTTCACCTTCTTCTTCGCCGCCTGCTCGATCAGCTTCAGATGCTTGTCGATCATGGCCTTCTTGATCTCCGGCAGCGAGCGGTTGGTGCCGACCGCGTTACTCGCCTGGATCAAACCGCAGCGGACATTTCTGGACATGGGCGCCTCCGAGAGAGGTCAATATATCAGACCTTCAGATGAGCCTTCAGGTCGTCCTTCTACGATGGATTGGGAAACATCGGTCGTCGCGTGGCCTTCTACCGCAGCGCCGCGAATAGAGCTTCTTTCCAGCGGCGGTTATCGAGGGTCCAGCAAACTTTGGGTTTGCGTTCTTTCGTCAGCACGGGAGCCCACACTGCCCGGTTCCGCTCGTCATGGGCAACATTGAGCCGGTCCACCACGGTCATGCCCCGGGTCAATTCGCTCTGGGTTTCGACGTCGATGAAATGATCGCTCCATTCGGCACCGATCGAAGGATCAAGCGCGATCGCCATCGCCACCGGGTCAGGGAGACAGATGCCATCTTCTCCCGTCTGAACCTTGAGCGCGTGGCGGGCATGACTGTTGCATTCAACGGCAAACTTCGCGAGAGGATTATCAAGGGCGAGAAGCCGGGCGATATCCGCTTCGCCGATCACGGCCTCTCCTCGGCAAAGGTGCCAGCCGACCAATTCGATCGGCAAGCCGCTGCGCATCACCATGGCTGCCGCTTCGGGATCGACGTAAATATTGAATTCGGCCGCGGGCGTGATGTTGCCTTCACAGCAGGGCGCGCCGCCCATGACGACGCAGCGGCCAACTTTGTCCGCGATGTCCGGCTTCTTCGCCAGCGCCACGGCGATATTTGTCAGCGGGCCAAGCGTGACGACCACGATGCCGGGATTGGCGTCGATGGCATCAATGATAGCGTCGATAGCGTCGACCGCATTCGTGCCCGCCGCGGAGCGACGCGGCGCGGGATAGTTATGATCTCCGAGACCATCGCGGCCATGAAACCAGGTGGCATTTTCGTGGATGCGGAGAAGCGGCTTTGCTGCACCGGCGTAAACAGGGACGTTCGCGCCACAAAGCTCGACCGTATAAAGAGCGTTGCGGGTTGATTGTTGTACGTCAACATTTCCGGCGACCGTCGTGATCGCAACTACGCTGACATCTGGCGCCCGCAGCGCCATGATCAGAGCAACGGCATCGTCGGAGGCGGTATCGGTATCGATAAGAAATGGGCGTGGCACGCCGCTAGGATAACAAAGCCGCGAGCGCGAGGCGGGACGGGCGCGATCGCCCGTCCCCGTATGAATCTGTTCGGCCTAGTGAGTAAAGGTGAAGTTCAGGCCGGTTGCCAGCGTGATGTCGTTGCGTTCGATGGGAGGTACAGAAGCGAAGGGATGGTTGTCAAAGTTATCCGAAAACGTAAGCTGCCAGCCGAACCGCTTGTTGAGCTTGGTAGCCAGTCCCATATTGAATGTTCCGCGCAAGATGTAGACATTATCGGCGGTCAATGCAGCGGGGGTGATGTTGGTTTGGGTCAAACTGGGGTAGAGCAGAAAGCTCTGATTGAAGACGGTGCTTTTGCCGAGTTTGTGCATGAACGTATCGCCGACCGTTAATGCCGCGGTGCTATCGGAGTGGTTGTAAAGGGTTACTGGAGGTCCGGCAGCAACCAGATCCGAGAAACTCTCGTGCGTGTAGTTGACTCCGCCGAGCACGTCAAGGGTCGTGTTGGGAGTCTTGATGGCGTGGAAGCCGATGCCGCCGCCGAGAATGTAGCGCAAATCCAGGTTCTGCAATCCGTTGTTGAAGAAGTCAGCGCTGCCGAATCCGAAGACACGAGGAACGAAATCGCGGTCATAGCGAATCCCGCCGGCGTTGGAATTAGCGGTGGTTTGCGTGGGAATAGGTTGCTGGGCAAGCTTGCTGGTGGTGGAGTAAACAGAGGTTTCGTACAGCGTCAGCTTGTCGTGGAACCCGGCACGCACCGCATTGAAACCGATGTTCAGGTTTTTGGTTTCGCTGTTTCCGGCCGTGAGAGCGAACCCGAGGTTCGCGCCGCCATTCCAGCCTTCGAGCAGCCCGGGGTGCAGGCTCTTTTCATACGCGGCCTGTTCTGCCGGACTACGCACCAGCGTCACCGAAGCCTTCGGCGCCTCGACGGGGCTGCCTGCCTTCGTCGCGATTACGACATCGTCGCCGGTTGTTGTCACTGGACCCACCACTGTCTTGCCGCCGACGGTTACGTTCAGATCGCCAGCCGATGTGATGCTTTGGATCGCGTCGAATTTCACGGTTACATCGCCGGCGTAGTCGGTTTTGATCACCAACGTCTTGCCATCCGATTTCGTAATTGAACCGGTCAGCTTATCGCCGTTTTTCAGAACGATCTGATCGGCAAGCACCGGAATCGACAATAAGAGAAGAAGACCCACCACAAATTTTTTACGCACAAGAACCTCCTGGAATTTTGCTATGAAGTTTCGTTTTCAATAAACGGACGAAATGGGGCCCACGGGCAGGATGGGAGTGACAGGACTCCCCTTGCCAGATTCATTGCCAAACACTGAAGACTAAAAACTAAAGACTATTGAGATTTCGTACCAGAATTATATCGGGCGCGGAGGGTTTCAGGCCTTATCTTCGGGCTTCGTTTCGGTTTTTACTTCGGCAGCCTTCGTTTCGTCGGTCTTGTTCTGCTCTTTCATGCCATCCTTCAGGGCGCGAATACCGTCGCCGAGGCCTTTGCCCAGTTCCGGCAACTTCTTGGGGCCGAAGAAAAGAAGAGCGATCACGAAGATCACAATCAGATGCATCGGCTGAAACAGACCTTCAAACATAAAGCCTCCGGATTCAGACACTCCGGACCAAAGCGCCCGAAGGGCCTAACTGACGCCAGTGTACCCCATTCGATCAGCGCCAGTCGCGCCGATTGCACAGATGCCCGGTGCGGAAGGGCCCGGGTGCCATCGTGCCTCAAATTCCACCGCCCCCAATTACTTCCGTGACCTATCGGGGATGCCTCCGCCGGACTATTTTGGCCACAGGGCTATTCTCGTGCGTCAAAACCGCCAAAGTCCCGGTGGAGGGCTGCTTTGCGACTCTGTTTTCGATTTCTCTTGCTGCTTCTGATGGCTGTTTCCATGCCCGCCCAACAGGCTAATCCGGCGCCCGCATCTGACCCGATTTTTCTCTGGCTGGCCGGCGGAATTTCCAGCGCGAGGATCGAACGGCTGGCGCAAACGCCCGGCGCAACTCCCGCAATTTCATGCCGCGCGACGACACAATGCACACGCGCTTTGCAGAAGGCGGGTGCCGACTCGGGATTGATTCAAGCCCTGGCGCATCAGGCTCCCGGCCAAAAGTCGAGCCCCCACCCGAACCCCAATGCCTCCTGCTCCTGCTCGAGTCCAGCGGCCCAGGTTGCGGCGTTGATTCACGATAAGAATTTCGAAGCCGCTGAAGACAAAATTAACGCCATCCTTCGCGACGATGCAGCGAGTTCCCTGCCCAATCAGGCTTTGCTGCACTTTGTCCTCGGAACCGTCCTGCGCCGCGAAGAGCGAGTCGACGACGCGCTCGACGAATTCACCGAGTCGTCGCGCCTCGTGCCCGGCTTCCCCGAAACTCACAATCAGATTTCTTACGTCTTTTATCGAACCGACAATCCGGCTGACGCCCTCGCCGAGGCTCGCACCGCACTCAGCATCGATCCCGCCAATGCCGAGGCTTACCGCTTTTTAGGACTCGCCCTCTACGCCAGCGGTCACTACGACGCCGCGTTGCACGCGTTCGACGAATCGCTCGTCCGCGAACCAGCGACCTCACCCGCCAACGCGGACGTCTACTTCGACATGGGAATCACTCATCGCGACCAGGGAGATCTGCGCCGCGCCGCCATTGCTTATCGCCACGCCCTCAGCCTGCGCCCCGACTTCTGGGAAGCCCACAGCAATCTCGGCGTCGTCTTGCATGATCAGGGCAAACTCGATGAGGCCATCGCCGAGTACCGTGCCGCCAAGCGCCTCAATCCTGACGAAGCCAGCGTCCGCAACAACCTCGGTAACACTCTTTGCGACAAAGAAGACTTTGACGCCGCCATCGCCGAATTTCAGGATCTCTACAAGCGCAGTCAGGACTGGGAAGGCGGCCACAACTGTCTGGCCCGCGCCTACATGTCGAAGCGCGACTATCCATCCGCGGTTCGGGAATTAAACGCCGCCATCGCTTCCAATCCTTCCGGAGCCGCCGAACACCGCGTCCTCGGGCAGGCGCTGCTACTTCTAGGCAAAGATCAGGAAGCGGTCGACGTCCTGCGTAAGGCCGTGTCCCTCAACCCGGATTCCGGCCTGGCCCATCATTATCTTGGGACGGCCCTCGTAAATACCCAGCAACTTGCCGAAGCCGAAAAAGAATTTCGCGAGGCGCTTCGACTGGAGCCGAGCGCCCAGAACCACTATTCCCTCGCCGCCTGTCTCATGGCCGTCAACCACTACGAAGAGGCGCTCGGTGAACTCGAAATCGCCTCCCGTATGGACCCGGCCGAGAACCTCTACCGCGCCCGCATGCAGGAAGTCGTCCGCCTGATCACAAGCACGACCACCAGCACAAAGTAGCCTCGCAGCGCCTTGTCTATCGCCTTGTCCAGCATCGTGCGTCGAACAGATTGACTTGGATTCGTTTTGAAAGGGATGGGCTTCAGCCTTTCCGCAAATAGAAGGAAATGGGGCGTCGCTTTAGGGAGCCTCTGATCAAGTCGAATCACGAACCGCTTTGAAAGGGCACGGCTTCAGCCGTGCCGCCAATGCCCGCTACAGATGCGGCTTTATAGCCGCTGTGGGAGGCGCATGCAGGGCATCCCACGTCGCTCACCAGGACTTAATTAGAGTTTCCTTAGCCACTGAGGCAATGCTAGTTGGTCGCTTTCTGACCTCCGCAGCCCCCCTAATACAGACCCTTATTTCGGACGCAGCCGCTTTGCCCAAATGGACAACAGAAGTCCCGTCCAGGGGATTACTTTTTTTATGCACTGTCGTGTGTCGCCTTCCACCATAGCCAAACCTAGAATGTCGTAAGAGAAACAATGGGTAAGAAAACGCGGCGTCGATTTTCGAGCGCCGCCAGGGGCCTCTCTCCATGGAATCCAACGCAACCAAGCGAGCTCCGGAAAAGTCCGTCAGTCCCTCGGCCCTGCCCAATAAGGCAGCGGATAAGGCAGCAGAACGACCCGCGCCCCAGGCCTCTGCCGCTCCACTGGCGAGTCCATGCAATGGATAAGGATGACAAGAAGGTCATCGGCTACGGCCTGCCTTGCTCCCATTGCCACGCCTACTATCCCGCGGATATGCGCGCTTGCCCGATCTGTAAGTCGACGGAGCGTGTTTCCCCGACCGCACCGGTCATGCACACGATGGCCTCGGCGCCAGCGCCGACCGCAGCCGGCACCGAAATCGACAGCGAACGCGAACGCATGTTGAAAGAACTCAAATCGCAGGCCTTCGCGTCTCATACCCAGATCAATACCGCAGCCACATTCCGCTGCGTTCTAGAGCACCAGCACAGCGGAGCCACCGAACCAGCAGCCGTTTGCCACACTTGCTATAGCGACGTCCGCCAGCAAGCCGACCGCATGGAAGCCGCACTGCACATAGACGCAAAAGAAGCCGCCAAAATCGTCTACGAAGCAGTCTGGGCCGACACCTCCGATCCGAACACGACCTACCTCAATGCAGCCAAAGCTCTGCTAGCCGAGTTGCGCAAGCGAGCCGGAATCGGCCTTCTGCTCGGCCCGAATCAACCGTTGACCCACTAGACCTCCAACAAGTGGGTAAAGCCTCGCGGCGTCCACTTAACAACGGTCAGGGTTGTTGGTGTAATCGCATCAAGAACGCTTCAATAAGCGTAAGCGTGTTTTTCGCCAATCATCGTAGAACTCGTCTGAACACTGTCGTAAAGTGAGCGAATCTATGCGCAGAAATCTAATAATCGCTAGCCTCATTCTTGTGTTTGAAGCATATGTTGGAGTCGGCCTCATAGGGATGGGCTATGGAATGATCTTGGCAGTTGTCTTCGTGATTCGAGCCATCGCTGAAAAGCAGCGCAGATCGGAAATGTTCCGCATTGCCGCGATTTATGCACTGATGTTTGTTGCGACGATGGCCCTAATTTCATCGAGTGTCAGATTGGCGTACCACAGGGCTGTTCCCGTGATTTCGGCGGTCAACCGCTATCATTCAGAACGAGGTCACTACCCGAAAACTCTCGATGAACTCGTTCCAGCGTACCTTCCATCTATACCTCACGCTGGCTTCACGCTATTAAGCCGGGATTTCCGTTATGTCAGCGCTGAGAGGCCGCAACTGTACTTTCCCGCCATGTTTCACGGCATGTTCACCTATGACTTCTCGACGGAAACTTGGAGATCGAACGAGTAGGGAGGACTGCCGTTGAAATATCGCCACCACACTGAGTGACCTAGGCAGCGGAGAACGGGGGCGAAGCTGCCCAAGATCCCCTTAACGCCAGCCTCGCAAGTCCCTGAATCTACCCAGTCGCACTTTGGCCGTGTCGGCTGATGGAGTCCGAGACGACCCAACTCGCGCCGACCAAAGCCATGGAGATCGCGTTTCCCGCCCAATTGAAGTGATTGCTTGACCCGGCGTACAGATTCGGAATCCACACCAGCAACTCGAAGATCACGATCTCCGCGGTGAGCAAACGCGCGGCAAGCGGAGCCATGACTCCACTCAGGATGGCTAGGGCAGCCCCGAAAAAGCCCAAGGTGGTGGCGTAGGCCCAGAACATCCTGCTCGGCGGCAGCCAACCTGGGATCCAGCCCAACAGGCCGGGCATGCCAACGATGTGGACGATGCCAAAGGAAATCGGGCAAATGCCAAAAAGCAGCACAAAGTAGCGCTGGCGGCGCGCAAAGAATGAATCCGCAGGCGAGAACATCGCGCAGAGGACCAACCCAGCTGCGACCAGGGCGAACTCCTCAAAGACATTCCCAATGGGGTCGTAATTGCCAAGATTCACGAACGCCTTGGTCGCCCAGATGAGCGTGAAAACAGAGTAGACAATCGTCAGGGTCAGAGCGCCAACACGCGCGGTCTTCGGCCAGAGGAGCGCGATCCCCCCGGCGAGTTCAATGACCGCGGTGAGATAGGCAAGCGGTACCCGCAGAGGTACGTTGGGCCCGACGTTCTGCCAGTTGGTCGCGAAGTCGCCGGAGACCAGTCCCAGCACGCCGAGAAAGATGCCGCCTCCGGCGTAGACGTAAAGCCCGAGATTCGATGTGATGCCGCGTGCCATGAACTGCTGACGAGTGCCGAGATTTTCAGTATCCCTTGGCGAGGTGCGGTGGGCAATATCCACTTTGCCCGATTTGAGTGAGGCCACTTGAGTCAGACCACTAGTGATGGGTTGGATCTTCTATTCGCGCTCTACACTGCCGTGCCGCTGAGTAACGACAGCGATAATTTCTCGAAATGCTTGAAATTCAGCTGCTGGCAACGAGCCCCGGAGGATAACAATCCCCGATTGCACGTCCATTCCAGTGATGCAGCCACCTCTCGATTGAAACTCGCTCATTGACGAACCCGCGTACTGCTCGGGGAGGACTAAACGGATAGCGCACTCGGCGTCCGGGTGGTCAGGTTCGCTGACGTTGCTGAGGACCCTTCCCATGAACTGTTCTCCCCACTGGGATTTCAATTCTATACTCTTGGCGACACGGTGCTTACCTGTAAGTTGTTGTCGAAATATCGCCACTACACTCACGACGGGACTCTGAGTGAAGTCGACTGATTACAGCAGTAATGTTGCAAGAATGCTGTATTCGCGCTTCCATTGTGATTGACGTGCAATCGAATGGAAGTACCGCATCAGTATCCGTACAATCCGCCAGCGTGGTTGATCCTCCTGTCTTTCGGCAGTGGCTTTCTGTGGATAGCTCCCGATTGGCTCCGGTGGGGGCACCTTGTTTGGTCTAGGCTCTTTGGCCTCATTCCCATCGCGTGGGCATTAATTTTCGCTGTGCGCCGGATTTGGGTTGAACACTACCTGTTACTCGATAACGACAGAATTCGGTTACTTCCGATAGGTATGTTCCAAACGGGGACGGCAAGGATCGAGTACGCAAGCATCCGGCGCGTCTGGCGGCACTATATGGTATACACATTTGTGCTCAAGGTGGCGACCGAAGAGCAGGGCTTTAAGATTCTGCCCGCCTTTCTTCCAGATCTAGCGAGAGCTATCGCGATTTGGAAGACTTCCTTAACCGAAAGCTTCTAGAAAACACACGCGCGAAAAAGTCCCCAAGAAACTAGTTGGCAAAAAATCGCCATCAAACCAAACTACCCGCGGTGGATGATCTTCACGGCTGACTGCTGCTGTCGGTTTCCACGGCGCGGTGACGGTTGAAACTTTCGCATCTCTCGGGCATCTTAATGTCGGAGACTCAATATGACAGAACAGGTCAGCGACAAGATTAACGATAAGATTAACGATAAGACGAACGACAAGATCAAGAAGTCTGACGCCGAGTGGAAGGAACAACTCACTCCGGAGCAATACCAGGTGGCGCGTGGCAGCGGTACCGAGCGCGCTTTTACCGGGCAGTACTGGAACAAGCACGACGACGGCACCTATCACTGCGTCTGCTGCGGCAATCTGCTGTTCGGCTCCGAAACAAAGTTTGATTCGGGGACCGGATGGCCAAGTTTCTTCGCCGCCGCTGACCGCAAGAACATCGCCGAACACACCGACACGAGCTACGGCATGGCCCGCACCGAAGCGCGCTGCGCCCGTTGCGACGCGCATCTGGGACACGTATTTCCCGATGGTCCGGGCCCCGATGGATTGCGCTATTGCATGAATTCAGCCTCGCTCGACTTCAAACCAAAAAAGTAAGCTGCGACATCCCGCTCCCGTTCAAGGAAGCGATGGCGGGAGTGCTCGACGTGAAACCGCCGGAGAAGGGAAAACCCACAAAAAAGGGTAGGCACGACTAACGGAAAGTCTTTCGAGGGTCTTAAGTACTGCCAGCAAATTCCTTCGCAAAGGCGGTGGTCACGGCCTCCTGCACTTCGGCTACCGCTGTAGAAATTGCCTCCCGCACATCGCTGGAAGAGACTGCCGCGTCAGGTTTATTCAAACGCACCCGGAACTCGACGCGTTCACATTTCGACATACTCTCATAGAAACACCGATAAGCATTTAACTGCTCCTTGAGATCGACTTCCAGTTCAGCGTTGCACACAGCGCACTTGGGAGAGACCAACTTTTCCAAATAATCTTTAGTTTCAAAATCAAAGATCGTTCCATGCCCGCAGTTGGCGCAGGCGAGGCTCAATATATGAAGCTCTTTGACGTTGAAAACCAATTCCTGTTCGCTCATTTGAAAGCTCCTCTCAAGAAATATCGGCCATTCAGGCTTCGGGGACAGTTACTAAAGTCCCCCATGGCGAACTCTGAGGGTTTGTCAAAGGCATAATTCCGCTCAAAAGGGAAAACGATGGAGCGCCAGGATTATCTCCCGGCTGGACGGGCATAATGCCCGTCCCTCCACCGTAGTCGCTAACGTCGTTGTGGCGAAAGTTGTGGTGAATATCGTCTGAAGGGTTACGCGTTGCCCGCAGTCGCAGCCATCGCCTTGGGTGGCTCTGGCTTATTCTGGTTCTGAGCCTGATTTTGATTTTTCTGGTCTTTCTTTTCGGGGTTGCGGACTTCGACTCCGCCTTTGAGAATCGCGCCTTCTTCAACGCTGATCCGATGCGTGATCACATCGCCTGCCAGCACGCCTTCGCTGCGGATATCCAACCGGTCCGCGCACTCGACGTTGCCCTGCACTTTGCCCATGATCACAACTTCTTTTGCGGTGATGCTCGCCGCTACATTTCCATTGCGGCCGATGGTGACGCGGTTGTCGGGGAAATTGATGGTGCCTTCGATTCGTCCGTCGATGAACAGCGATTCCGCGCCCGACAATTCGCCCTTGATCACGACCGAGCGTCCGATGTTCGCCTGATCCATGGGTGAGGTGGCTGGCTTAACCGGAGTGTAGCTGTTGGCGGGAGCGGCGTTGGGAGTGTACTTCGGTTCCGGAGACTGCAACATGAAATGAGACCTCACTTGAGTTCCGCGGTCGCTGCGGGAGCTCGGCAGCAGCCACGGTCGATAGGGCTTCTAACGTCAAGAGGAGAATCGCACGAAAGGGATAGTCAGGACAGGTTACAGAAGGGTGTTGAACGGTCGGGCAGCTTCACGAAGGAGTGTCCCAACCCTCATCTTTCATTTTGCGATTCGTCCAATGTTGCAAGTGTTCAAAGAGGGCCGGCTCGATCACCACAAATCTCAGGCCCGCTCTTCCACCAGCCTCGGTCCAAGCCAATCGGCCTTTTGCATGGATCACGGTTTCAGTGTCAGGCAACAGAAAACTGACATCCACCAATCCGGCGAAACCCGCGGGATCGCTGACAACATCGAGCCCCATGCCTCCAGTGCTCAGGTTGACTGCCTGCACTTGCAATTCTTTGCCTGCGGCGTTTTTCAGCGTGACCGAGATGTCGACTTTAGAACGGAAAAACTTCTGCTGGTCTTCGCTGATGACGCCAAGCTTCCCGAGTCCACCGCCGCGCATGTCGATTTCATATTCACGCAATTTGCGGCTGAGCGTTCGCCGGGAAATTCCGAGTTGTTCGGCGGCCTGCGCGCGATGTCCACCGGTTTGCTCCAGCGCGCGAATGATCATCTGCTCTTCCATGTTGTCCAGGTTCCCGAGCGGTACTGCGCTCGTGGCGCGAATGCCCAACCCGGTTTCACCACGCAATTCCGCGACAACTTCCGCGCCGGTTATCTGCGCGCCATCGCCCGACATCGCCAGTTTCGCCACCAGATTCCGCAGCTCGCGGATGTTTCCTGGCCAGGAATGCCCTTGCAGAACGACCAGCGCATCGGGCGTGAAGGTCTTGTTCGCCGCCTTGAGCGAAAGAAAGTGACGCGCTAAAGCTGCAATGTCTTCGGGACGCTCGCGCAACGGCGGAACGCGCAGTTGAAACTGGCTGAGCCGGTGAAAAAGATCCTTGCGGAAGCGCCCTTCTTTCACCGCGAGTTCGAGGTCCTGGTTGGTAGCGGCCACAACACGCACATCAACCGCAATTTTCTTGTTCCCACCCAAACGGTAATACGGCGCACCGTCCAAAACGCGGAGCAACTTTACCTGAACTTGCGGCTGCAGCTCCCCAATTTCGTCGAGAAAGATCGTGCTCTTGTCTGCGAGCTCAAATAAACCGGGCTTCGAAGTATCGGCGCCACTGAAAGCTCCCTTTTCGTATCCGAAGAGTTCGCTCTCCACCAGATGTTCCGGTAGCGCGGCACAGTTGATATCGACGAGATTATTCTTGTGCCGATGGGATGAGTCGTGGATGGTACGCGCAACCAACTCTTTGCCAGTGCCAGTCTCGCCCATCACGAGCACGGTCTCGGTGTGCCCCGCAACGCGGTCGACCATACCCATGAACTTGTGCATAACCTGACTGGCGATTAGAAATTGTGTGCCATCGATCTCGCGGACTGCCGGTGGAACCAACGCCGCAGCGCAAGGTACAAGCGAGGCCTGAGTTTCGGCAGACTTCTTAGCCGCCATCGCGATCGAAAATCCCAGGATTCCGGCAGGCGCACCTTTCGAATCGCGCAATAAGGTCAGGCAAAGATGAACGTCAGATTCCTCTCCCGCTTTTGTGCGGAAACGTAACTCGCCTTCGAATCTCGCTTTTTCCGGAAGGGATGCAATGACGTCGGTAAGCGATGGCCCTTGACTGATATGACGGACATGGCAGAGATCGGCGATATTGCGCCCGACCAGATCAGCCTGAGCATAGCCGTAGCGCTCGACTCCGCGGTTACAACTCGTGATCACTCCTCGCAGGTCGGCGGTGAAAACCGCGTCTTGCAACTGATCCAACACCTGATCCAACGCCGTTGCATCGAACGCTGGCGAAGACCTGGCCAAGGCAGCGCCAGCAGCGACGCCGCTTCGGGTTGCGGATTTCGGCGACGTTTCGGCGGTCGGAGTCTTCGATGAAGTCGGCATTTCTAGATCGTTATTTCTAGATCGTTGGTGAAGGGGAGTGTCTTTTCGCGGCCCAACCGCTCGCACACATAAGTCTCAGGCGGCGACAGCAGGCAAACACAAGATTGCTGCAGTCTCAGTCTCAGTCTCAATGATGCTGCCACACTCCCAACGATTTCGCGGCGTCGTTCGCCGCCGTCCGCGAAACCAAAGTAACTAACCCACCCCCTTACCTTGAGGGACAATGAGTCGAGGCCAAAAATTGGCAGGACGAGGCCAAACGAAGGCGTCCCTTTTGGCTCATGTAGCGACATGAACGCGAAGCTGCCGCGCTTGTCGAAGCTAACTGTCACGGATTCAACATCGTGACAGAGGTAATCAAACGCGGCGCTCTGGGCGTCGAGTTGCACGTGTGTTAACGGAATCCACTGGTCGAGTTATGTCTACACGGGCGAGACTTTTCATTGGAGTCACAGCTGCGCTCGGAGTGTGGGCACTCACACACTCCTTGTGGCACTGGCAGAGCCTCGACCTGGCCCGGTTTGCCTGTTACCTGTTAGTCGCGGTTCTTGCATCCAGCCTCAAGATTCAACTTCCCGGCATCGACGGCACCATGTCGGTCAATTTCCTTTTCATTTTGCTCAGCGTGCTCGAGCTCAATCTTCCAGAGACGCTCGCGATTGGCTGTACGGCGACGCTGGCACAATGCCTGTTCGGAACGCGGCAGAAGCCGGTTCCGGTGAAGATTGTGTTCAACGTCTTCAGCATGATGGCGAACGCGATTTTCGTCTCGTACTTCGCCTATCATGCGCTGCAGCGTTGGCTCGGCACGGGGACGCTCCCATTGCTCGTCATCACCGCCCTGATTTTCTTCGTCGCGAACACCGTACCTGTCGCCGTGATCATCGCGATGACCGAGGGCAAGTCGGCACACAAAGTATGGGCGGAATGCCACTTCTGGTCGTTTCCCTTTTACATGGTCGGAGCAGCCGTGGTTTTTGGCGTGGGCTACTTCAGCCGGCAGGTTGGATGGCAGACTTCGCTCCTGATCCTGCCGCTGGTCTATTGGGTCTATCGGTCCTATCACCTTTACCTGGCCAAACTGGCTACGGAAAAGCAGCAGGTCGAAATCGAAAAACGCAACGCCGAAGATGTGGCCTCGCTTCACCTGCGTACGATCGAGTCTCTGGCGTTGGCGATCGAAGCCAAGGACCATACTTCCATTCAGCACTTGCAGCGCGTGCGCGTATTCGCGGTTGCGGTGGCGGAGGAAATTGGTCTTCCGGAAGATGAAATTGAAGCTCTGCGCGCGGCGGCGCTTCTGCACGATATCGGCAAGCTTGCGATTCCCGAGCACATCATCAACAAGCCGGGACGCTTGAGCCCTGAAGAATTCGAGAAGATGAAAATTCACACCCTGGTGGGCGCTGAGATTCTGGAGCGCGTCGCGTTCCCCTATCCGGTGGCCCCTATCGTTCGCTCGCACCACGAGCGTTGGGACGGAGCTGGCTATCCCGACGGTTTAAAAGGTGAGCAAATTCCCCGCGGGGCGCGCGTGTTGGCCGCGGTCGATTGCCTGGACGCACTGGCATCTCATCGTCAATATCGCAGCGGCGTCTCGCTCGATGCCGCTATGGAAAAGGTAGCTTCCATGTCGGGCTCGGCGTTCGAACCTCGCATTATTGAGGTATTGAAACGCCGCTATCGCGAACTCGACAAATTGGCGCAGTCGGAATCGAGCATCGGATCGACGGCATCCGCGGCAGACGACACGGCCGTTTCGACCGACACTCACGTTCAGGCGGGCTTGGAGCCAGCGGCCGAATCCGACCCGGCCGTTACCGCTTCGCCAGCGGCGAACGAAACCGATTTTCTCTCGTCGATCGCATCCGCGCGGCAAGAAGCGCAGACCATGTTCGAACTGAGCCAGGATCTCGGCAACTCGCTGAGCCTGGGCGAAACGCTTTCCGTTCTATCGATTCGTTTGCGCAAGATGATTCCTTACGATTCCATGGCCGTGTTCCTTTTGAAAGACGGGCGATTGGTGCCGGAACTCGTCAGCGGCGACAATTTCCGGTTGCTCTCGTCGCTGAACATTGCCGTGGGCGAAGGACTCTGCGGCTGGGTCGCGGAAAAACGCAAGCCGGTGGTCAATGGCAATCCCGACGCGGAAGCCGGATATGTCAGCGATCCCACGAAATTCACGACGCTGCGCTCGACCCTCGCCGTGCCGCTCGAGGGGTTAAACGGCGTGGTCGGAGTGCTGGCCATGTATCGCACCGACGTGGACGCATTTTCGGCAGATCATCTCCGCGTACTGCTAGCCATCAGTTCGAAGATCGCGATGTCGATGGAAAATGCTCTGAAATATCAGCAGGCCGAGGACTCGGCCACCACCGACTACTTGACGGGACTGCCGAATGCGCGCTCACTCTTCGTCCATCTCTCGCGCGAACTGGCACGCTGCCGCCGCACCGGAACGACGCTTGCGGTAATGGTCTGCGATCTCGACAATTTCAAGCAGATCAATGATCTCTACGGTCACCTCGAAGGCGACAACCTGCTGAAGGAATTTGCCGGTCATTTGCGTGAGAGTTGCCGCGGATACGACTACGTTGCCCGCATGGGAGGAGACGAATTCGTGATCGTCGCTCCTGGGCTGAACATCGAAGCTTCGAACGAAAAGGCCAGCCGCTTGAACCAGCTCGCCATCGAATCGGGACGAAAAGTCTCCGGTCGCGATCTGGTCGCCTTGAGCGTGGGTACTGCATTTTGCCCCGAGGATAGTTTCGATGTCGAACGACTGCTTGCCGAGGCCGACCGCCGGATGTACTCAATGAAGAAGATTCACCACGCGGAACCCGTCGCGAATCGGGACACGAGTGTTCCGAATTCTCGCGCACGCGGCACGACGGTTAACTAGGACGACTCGGATGAGGGCGACCATGGCTGATGAAAAAACATCGGGAGCGACGACGATTTGGAAGATGTCACGGCTAGTCGCCCGAAAATCGGCCACCATCGCCGCGCTGATCCTGCTCGGCGGATTTCTCTCGGCCACCATGGTGCGTCTGGCTCCCGGTTTCGACTCAGACGAGCGAGAACTCGATCCAACCCTCAGCGCCGAAAGCGTTCAAGCCCTCCGTCAGGCGCACGCCAGGGAACACAATATTCTCGCCTTCTATGCCGACTACCTCCGCGGCGCTCTTCACGGAGATCTCGGAATCTCCCACGCCCTGGGGCAGCCCGTGCAAAGTCTCCTGCGGGAGCGTTGGCCGGTCACGGTGCGCGTGGCGGGCATTGGCCTTGTGCTCGCGTGGTTGCTCGCATCGACTCTGGCCCTTTCGGGCTGCCTCTGGCGTCGTCCGGCATTTGAAATTTTTGGCACCACATTTAGCGGGGCATTTCTCTGCATTCCGGCCGCGGTCTTGGCCTTGCTTTCTGTAATCCTCGATGCGCCCGGATATCTGGCCATTGCACTGATTGTTTTTCCCAAGGTTTACCGCTATTCGCGCAACCTGCTCGCGAACGCTTATGGCCTGCCGCACGTCAATGCGGCGCGCGCCCGCGGGGTCGGCGAAGGCCGCATTCTGGCCTGGCATGTGCTGCCGGTCGCCGGACCCCAGATGATCGCGCTGGCTGGCGTCACGGTAAGCGTCGCCCTAGGCGCGAGTATTCCGGTAGAAGCGCTATGCGGACTGCCGGGAATCGGTCAGCTGGCATGGCAAGCGGCTCTTTCACGCGATCTGCCTCTGCTTGTGAACCTCACCGTGTTGGTTACGGCAGTAACCTTGCTGGTCAACTCCGGGGCCGATGTAATGATCCACATGATGATGAGGCCTCGTGCCCTGTGACAACGGCAGGCATGGAATCGAGAGGCGTGACCGCCGCTCGCCGTCTGGCGTGTGTCGTAGTACTCGTCGTGTGCGTGGCTGCCCTAGCCGCAAATTGGCTGGCGCCAGCTGGATACGCCAGGCAATTTCGCGACGCTCCCGGCGCGGCTCCGTCTCATCAACATCTTCTTGGGACCGATGAAATCGGCCGCGACCGTTTCGCTCGCCTGCTTTATGGAACGCGCATCTCGCTTTTGCTCGCTCCCGCCGCGGCCCTGGTCTCAACACTCTTAGCTGCTCTCGTCGGCGGGCTCGCCGGATACCTCGGCGGGGTCTGGCTGCGCCTGGCGCGCGGATTCACTGACCTGTTTCTTTCCCTGCCCTGGTTGTTTCTGCTCATCACGGTGCGTGCGCTTTTACCGCTCAACGTAGCGCCGCTGGTCTCAGTCTTGATTACATTTCTCATCCTCGGACTGCTCGGCTGGGCAGCTTCGGCGCGCGTGCTTTCGACCAGCGCCGACGCCTTACGCAACTCCGATTTCGTCTTGCAGGCTCGCGCTTCCGGACTCCACGGTCCGCGGCTCTTCTTCGTTCATGTTCTGCCGAACCTCAAGCCGGTGCTCTACGCACAGTTCTGGATTTCGATTCCTGTCTTCATCCTGAGCGAAGCGAACCTCGGCATCCTGGGATTAGGCGTCGCCGAACCGTTGCCCTCGTGGGGAAGCTTGCTGCGCGAACTCGAAGGCATGATGTCTTTTCGCGATGAACCGTGGCGGCTCGTGCCTCTGGTGCTGTTGGTCGTGGTGATGACGTCGTTCCAGTTGTTGTTGTCAAACGAGGAGGTGACGGCGTGAAAACGTCTGGCCACCACAAGTGCTCGCGTCTTATTACTTTCTGTTTTTCCTTGGGATTGCTGTGTGTCGGTTTCTTGTCGAGTTTCGTGCAGGGCCAAAGCGGAGGCGAGTTGCGCTTTTGCTTGCGTGCCGAGCCGAAGACCTTCGATCCGTTGCTGGTCGATGACGATGCTTCCCTTTCCATCCGCTATCTGACCGGCGGCGTGCTGATACGCGCCAATCGCCATACGCAGGAGCTCGAACCAGACCTTGCGGAGTCGTGGACAGTATCGAAGGACGCAAAGCAGATAACTTTTAAACTGCGCAGTGGAATCGCGTTCTCCGACGGCAGCCCGTTTTCCGCCGAGGATGTCGCGTTCACCATACAGCGCCTCATGGACCCCGCGCTGCATTCATCGACCGGAGACTCATTTCGCTCGGGCAGCGGCGCCGTCACCGCAAAGATCATTTCGCCGAACCAGATCGCTGTCATCTTTCCTGCACCCGTGGCTGGAATCGACCGGCTTTTTGATCAGGTCGCGATCATGTCGGCACATTCGCCCAAGAAAGAAGCGGCTGTACTCGGACCCTTTATGGTTGCCGAATACAAAGCGGGATCGAGCTTGCTCTTGCGCCGCAATCCTAACTACTGGAAAAAAGATTCTCAGGGACGCCGCTTGCCGTATCTCGATTCCATTCGGCTCGACATCCAATCGAACCGCGACGTCGAGATGCTGCGCTTCAAGCGTGGCGAACTGGACCTGATCAACGTCCTCGACAGCGATTACTTCGACCGTCTGGCGGCCAGTTCGCCGGGCGTGGCGCATGACGCCGGAGCGTCGCTCGATTCCGATTTCATGTGGTTCAACCAGGTCGCGACGGCGCCGATTCCCGAGTACAAACGGGCGTGGTTCCGTTCCACTAACTTTCGACGCGCGATTTCGCAGGCGATCAATCGCGAAGATCTGAGCCGCGTCGTCTTCAATGGCCATGCGCAGCCCGCGGTCGGTCCCGTGTCGCCCGCCAATAAGTTCTGGTTCAACAACAAGCTCAAGGCGGAAGCATATCGTCCTGAAGCGGCGCTACGGCAACTGCAAGCCGACGGTTTCCACATGCAAAATGGAGCTCTGGTCGATAAGAGCGGCAACGCAGTCGAATTCTCGATCGTGACGAATGCCGGCAGCAAGTCCCGCGAACGCATGGCTGTCATGGTGCAGGAAGATCTCGGGAAACTTGGCATCAAGGTCAACGTTGTCACACTCGACTTTCCTTCGCTGCTTGAACGCATCTCGCAGAAATTCAATTACGAGGCTGCGCTGATCGGTTTTCGCAACGTCGATCTTGATCCAAATGCCCAGATGAATATATGGCTCAGCTCGGCGGAAGATCATGCATGGAACCCGCAACAGAAGTCTCCGGCAACCGCATGGGAGGCCGAAATTGACGGTCTAATGCGGGCCCAGGCCTCGACTGCTGATCCGAAGAAACGCAAGGAGAGTTTTGACCGGGTCCAGGAAATCGTCTTCGAACAGGCACCCATGATTTACCTCGTGAATCAAAACGCGCTGTCGGCTGTGTCGAGCGCGGTCGAAGGCGCGAATCCTGGGATTCTCTCGCCGCAAACTTTCTGGAATGCCGAGCGGATCACGCTCAATGCGACGACGCGGGCAAGCCGGTAAAACTTTAGAGATCTTTAGAGATGATGACAACCGTCGCCACTTCCGATCGCAATCGTTTACTCTCCGTGCAGATCACCGTGCGCTATCCCGGAAAGGCTCCCGTGCTGCGCGGAGTCTCACTTGAGATCGCGCGGGGCGAGGTTGTTGGTCTCGTCGGACAGAGCGGTTCGGGCAAGAGCACGCTGGCGATGGCCATCCTCGGATTGCTTGGCCGGCAGCGCGCCGTGGTCGAAGGCAGCATTATTTTTCAGGGTGCCGATCTTCTCGCAATGCGGGAACGCGAATTGCGCTCCTTGCGCGGACGCGCGGTGAGTCTGGTACTTCAGAGTCCGCTTGCTTCGCTGAATCCGGCACTCGAAATCCGCACCCAGCTCAGAGAAGCCTGGCGCGCGCACGCCAGTGGCAATGACAATGCCAAAGACAAAGACACAAACGACGCCTGCGACCACGCGATCGAAGCCTCCTTGAAAAGCGTTAGCCTTCCGGGCCGACATGACGATCCCGATTTTCTGCGCAAGCGTGCCTCTCAACTCAGCGTCGGTCAAGCGCAACGCGTGCTCATTGCCATGGCCATCCTGCATCGTCCGGCGCTCCTGATCGCCGACGAGGCGACGAGCGCGCTCGATGTGATTACGCAGTCTGAAATCCTGGAACTCTTCGCGCGGCTGAATCGCGAGACCGGCATGTCGATCCTCTATATTTCACACGATCTGCCGTCGGTCGCCGGAATCTGCCAGCGCATTGCCATCCTGCACGAAGGCGAGATTGTCGAGTCGGGCCCAACCAGGCAGATTTTCACCGCACCGGCTCATCCCTATACGCGGCGATTGATGGCGGCGCTACCGCAAGTCCCTACACGGCCTGAGGATTTGCTGGCCAAAGGCGTACGTTGTGGCCAGGAGCTAGACCAGACTGTTCAGGGAACGTTCCTTGATTCAGGCCTTGACCAGTTGCTCGGCAAGTTCCGGGAGCCCATCCGCGTGCCACGCGTCGAACCCGCCCATCACGTTGACCACATTCTTATAACCGGCACGCTCGAGCAGACTGCAAGCGATGATGCTGCGATATCCGCTCTTGCAGTGAACAGCGACTGGGCGTTCGCCATCGATGGCGGGTAACGCCTGCGCAAATGTGTCGAGCGCGCGGCATGGCACCTCCGGAATGTGTCCCGCCTGCCATTCACCCTCGCGGCGGACATCTAGAATATCGGCGGGACGATAGACTCCGGCGCGCATTTTTTGCTCCAGCTCCTGAGCCGAAATCTGCTCTGTCTTGGTGACGGGCAGGCCGGCGTTCTGCCACGCAGAAACGCCTCCCACAAGATACCCACGCACGTCTTCGATGCCCACGCGCGCCAGACGCAAACGCGCCTCTTCAATCTGCTCGTCGGATGCTCCGATCAGAACCGGGTTCGAGTGAATCCCGAGAATTCCGCCCGCCCACGACGCGAACTGGCCGGAGAGCGCAATATTGATCGAGCCGGGCACGTGACCCGCGGCGAACTCGTCGCCGGGGCGAACATCGAGGACATTGATATTGACGACGCCATTGCTGCCGGCATTTTTCCGCAACATTGCTTGCAACTCGGCCGGAGAGAAGCGCGACAACGGCGGCAAATCGGTCAGGGCCGATGCTCCTGAACGATTCATCTCGGCGTCCTCAAGAAAATATTCGGGGCGAGTGGGAAGGTTAGTCGTCAATTGCGCGATGAATTCTCCCCGGCTTGGAATCTGTAGCGCGTAATTCGTCAGACGCTCGGTGCCGATCGTCGACGAGCGTTCGGCTCGCATGGCGCGTCCACAGAGCGATCCCGCGCCGTGCGCGGGATAGACCCTGACCGCATCCGGCAGCTTCATTAGTTTCTCGTGCAGGCTGTCGTAGAGCAATCCTGCGAGCTGTTGCGGCGTATGCGCGGGCGAGAGATCGGGACGTCCGACGTCGCCGATAAACAGCGTGTCGCCCGTCAGAACCGCTGCCGGTTCGCCCGATTCGCCTTCCTCGGAAACTACCAGGCAGACACTCTCGGGCGTGTGTCCCGGCGTCTCGAGCGCCCGAATTTTGAGCGCGCCCACTTTCACTTCGTCGCCATCGGTCAGAGGCACGTGCGGAAATCCAGCGTGGGCTTGCGCGCCCATGCAAATCGTCGCGCCCGTGCGGGCAGCCAATTCTTTATGTCCGGAGACAAAATCGGCATGCAGATGGGTCTCGAAGATGTAGCGGATCTTGAGGCCTTGCTCCTCCGCTACTTTCAAATAGATGTCCACGTCGCGCTGCGGATCGACGACCGCGGCTTCGCCCTCGGACCCGATCATGTACGAAGCGTGCGCCAGGCAGGTCAGGTAGAACTGTTCGAAGTACATGGCCACTCCCGAGACAGAGTATCACTCGTAGTTTTCAGCGGTCAGCAGTTTTTGCACGGCGCGCGTGCAATCATGAAAAAATATCCGAAGAAATCCACCGCCTAGCCCGGTCGGCCTTTGCATCGGCGAGTAGCCGCTCAAAACCTGAGGGGCGCGTCCTTTCGAAGATGACTGGCCGGCGGCTCCAACCTATTGACCGGTATATGGTTAATGGGAGCACCGGCTGCGTACTCCTTTTGTAACTTGGAGTTGCATGCGAAAACGGCCTACAGTCTTTGGAACCGCTGCTCGGGGTTCTTCGGACCCCGGCGTGCATCGAATTACTGTGGAAAGTTCCCTAGTCCACCAAGTGGACACAAAATGTTCGCAGAATGGGCGCAAGCCAAGGCGAAAGAATGACGAAGCAAAGTAAACCCGGATCGACTTTGAACAGATCGGCTTTGACCGGGGCGGCTCTCTGCTTGTTCGCGGTCACCGTCGTTCTCGGCCTCTCGACGCTCGAGATGCTCGCGAGCGCGCAGACCGGGGCCCACGTTGTCGCAGCTTCCGCGGTCGCGATGAACCCTGGCACCGTCAACAGCGCCGACAACAACTACGAGACCGACGATTCGATTATCACCATCAAGAAGCGCGTGGATGAAGTCAACGTTCTCTTCATCGCCACCGATCGCCATGGCAAATTCGTCCGGAATTTAAATCAGGCCGACTTCTCAATCTTCGACGATCACAAACCGGTGGAATCAATTCTCAACTTCCGGCGTGAAACCGACCTGCCCATCGAACTCGGCTTGCTAGTGGATGTCAGCGGCTCGGTGCAGGGGCGTTTTGGATTCGAGAAAGATGCTGCCACAGGATTTCTGCAGCACCTGATCCGTCCCGGCTTTGATCGCGCCTTCGTCGTGGGATTCAATAAAGATAGCCGGCTGACGCAGGACTTCACCGATAAGGTTCCAATGCTCGCTGCCGGTGTACAGCGACTGAGCAACGGCGGCGGCACCGCACTCTACGATGCGATTTACAAGGCATGCAAGGAAAAGCTGCTGCACGACAGCTCTGACCATCCGATTCGCAAGGCCATCGTCGTTCTAAGCGATGGCGAAGACAATCAAAGCGAACACACGCGGGCGCAGGCCATAGAAATGGCGCAGCGTGCCGAAGTGCTCATCTACGCCATCTCGACCGACGACAGCGGACTGATCCTGCGCGGCGACAAAGTCCTCGACGATCTTGCCTCCGCAACCGGCGGCCGTGCGTTCTTTCCATACAAGATGAAAGACATCACGCATTCATTCGCGGCCATCGAAGACGAATTGCGCAGCCAGTATTCAGTTTTGTACAAGCCATCCAACTTCGACGCCGATGGCCGTTACCGCGCCATCCAGATCACCGCGCTGAAAAAGGATCTGCAAGTCCGCGCGCGCCGCGGATACTACGCTCCCCAGCAATAACGTCCTCGCTGAAACCTGCGCACTAACTTTACAAAAACGCCGTTACGAGGGCTTCGTCTGCGTCACGACTCGCTTGCTCGCATTCTTCGTGTGGTGAGAGACGGTCTTGATTTTCGCCTTGCGAACCTGTTCAGTCGCCTTGGGTTGAGTGGTCTGGACCGCCGCGGTGCTCGAAGACACCCATGGGTTGTACCAGGTTGGGTCGACTTCTTGCTGAGCGTAGGCGGGGCTTAACATCGTGGTGACCATCGCGCCAAACAGTGCAACCAGCGCCAGGACTCTGCGTGACTTCAATCTATAAGAGCGTTTCATCGGACTGCCTCCTTAAGACTCTACGTTGGCTATATGCACCAACAACGATTGCCATCTTGCCCTTAGTGGGCCGAGGAGTCCATGGAGCCGGTCTGAATTGATCTGAAGCCATCTGAAGAAGGCCCGAAAGCTGTGAATCATCCGTTACATTGCGGAGGCATTCTGCTTATGCTAACGTCGCGCTAAATCCGCTGCTCTGAGGTGTTTGCATGTTGCTAGCCGTTGTTGCGGTTGTCGTCCTGCTGGGCGTGTTCGTGATCGCGATGTACAACAGCCTCGTGCAACTGCGCGTGCGCTCGGAGTCGGCGTGGTCCGACATCGACGTCCAACTCAAGCGGAGGCACGATCTGATCCCCAATCTGGTCGAGACCGTCAAGGGCTACGCCACGCACGAAAAAGATACGTTCGAAAACATCGCGAAATACCGCTCGATGGCCATGCAGGCGACGGGTCCGGTGGACAAAGCCGCGGCCGAGAATCAATTAAGTGGCGCGCTCAAGAGCCTGTTTGCAGTCGCGGAAAATTATCCGCAGCTTCAGGCATCGCAGGAATTCACGCAGCTGCAAAACTCCCTCAGCGAGATCGAAGACGCCATTCAAAACGCGCGCCGCTATTACAACGCGGTCGTCCGTGACCTGAACACGAAGATTCAATCGTTCCCGACCAATATTCTGGCGGGGATGTATGGCTTCCAGCAGAAACAGTTCTTTGAAGCGGCAGCCAGCGATCGAGAACCGGTCGCGGTGAAGTTCTAGGCATGTTGCGCGGAGCTGATACTCGACTCCGATCTTTTGTCTTAGCCCTGTTTCTTTCTGTCGCGGGCTATCCAGCTGTTGCCCAGGGCCACAGCTGGCGCATCACAGATTTTAAGGACACGATATCCGTCGCAGCCGACGGCACCGCGCTGGTCGACGAAAAAATTACGCTCGCCTTTGCTGGCCAGTGGCACGGCATTCATCGCACGATTCCGGTGGAATATCCCGGGCCCGACGGAACGAATTACACGCTATTTCTCAACATCATCAGCGTAACCGACGAAAACGGCGGCAAGCTGAAGTACGATTCGACGAAGTCGGGAAACTACCGCGACCTCAAGATTTATATTCCTGACGCCGTCGACGCGACGCGAGTGGTCAATATCGATTACTCGGTTCGCAACGGCGTCCGCTTCTTCGACAACTACGACGAGCTTTATTGGAACGTAACCGGCAACGACTGGCCGGTACCCATCGACCATGCTTCGGCCTTTGTGACCTTTCCTGACAAGGCCAGCGGAGGACTGCGGGCGCAGGCTTTCACCGGGGCCTACGGGTCCAAGCAAAGCGAGGCCACGGCTGAGGTCACGGGCGCCGACGTTATGTCCGAGACAACCCGGCCGCTGCCGATGCGCGGCGGCCTGACGGTCGACATCTACATTCCACCGGGAGTGATCTCGCCCCCATCGGCACTCACAAAGCTCGGCTGGTTTCTCGGGAGCAATCCCATCGTATTCCTGCCGCTCTTTACTCTGGCCGTGATGTTTGGGCTCTGGTATTCGGTCGGGCGCGATCCCGATCCCAGCATGTCCGTGGCTCCGCAGTATGAGCCGCCGAAGGGCATCTGTCCTGCCGAGGCCGGCGCTTTGATCGGAGACGCGATTCATCCTCGCGACATCACCAGCACGATCATCGATCTGGCAGTGCGGGGATACATCAAGATCGAAGAAAAGGTCGACAAGTTTCTCGTCTTTAACCACAAAGATTACTTGTTCACCTTGTTGAAGCCGCATGAACAGTGGGGTACCGATCTGACCGCGCACGAACGCGTGATGCTCGACAACATCTTTCTCGCCGGGACGGGGACGAGGCTCTCCGATTTGAAGAACCGCTTCTATACCGTGATTCCGGTGGTGCGCGAGGACATCATGTCTTCGCTCAAGAGCAAAGGCATCTACGCGCTCGACCCGGAATCGGCCAATGGTTACAGCCTCGTCGCCGGCGTTGTCATCGCGATTCTTGTCGTCGGAGTGCAGGTGATGGGTTGGATGAACCTGCTGTATTCCGTTCCGCTCGTGATCGGCAGTGTGCTTGTTTCTGCTCTGATCTGGTGGCTGTTTGCGCGAAAGATGACGGCGAAAACCGTCAGCGGCGCGCGCACCCAGATCGCCGTGCTTGGCTTCCAGGAGTTCATGAATCGTGTCGACGCCGACCGCATCAAGCGCATGCCTCCCGACACGTTCGAAAAATTTCTGCCTTACGCCATGGCGCTCGGCGTCGAGCATCACTGGGCGCAGGCTTTCGACGGAATCATCAAAGATCCGCCAAGCTGGTACGTTTCGCCGAATGGCTACACAGGATTCAGCCCGTTGTTCTTTTCCAGTTCGATGAACAGCATGGCATCGGACATGCACCAGGTCTTCACGTCGGCCCCAAGGGCGAGTTCCAGCGGATCGGGGTTCAGCGGTGGCGGGTCTTCGGGCGGAGGGTTTTCGGGCGGCGGATTTGGCGGCGGGGGCGGAAGTGCGTTCTAGCTCTCGACCGCTTCTTCCAGCTTGCACTCCTCCGCCGACTTATCGAACCGCAGCCCCATGAACACCGGGGCGCGCAGCTTCGTCCCACCCTCGTCGGTTTCATGCGTCCACTCCGCGAACTTGATTTCCGCTACGATTTGCGGACGCACGAACTGGACCTTTTTCAATCCGCCAATCTCGCCGAAGAACGGATTCTGTTTCGTCTTGAGCGGCTGCAGGCGATCGTAGATTTCTTTGAGCGCGTTCTGATCGAATCCCGTGCCCACCTGGCCGACGTGAATCAGGTGTTTCTTCTTGTCGTAAAGGCCGAGGACGAGCGCGCCAAAGTATTCGCGGCTACCTTCGGGGTCGGTATAGCCTCCGATGACGCATTCCTGACGCTGCGTGATTTTTATTTTCAACCAATCGTTCGTGCGTTTTTCTTCGTAGCGGCTGTTGCGTTTTTTCGCGACGATGCCTTCCAGCCCGCGTTGCTTTGCGGCCTCGAACAGAGCCAGACCCTTCTCCGGGTAGTGGTCAGAAAACTGAATCACCGCCTGAGCCGTCGTTACATCTTTCCTGGCCGTGTCTTTCTTGGCCGTGTCCTTCTTAACGCCGTCTTTCTTTATCACCTCTTGCAGCAGTTGTTTACGTTGTTCCAGTCCAACACGGCGCAGGTCGTAGCCATCGAGATAAAGCAGGTCGAACGCATAGTAGATGACCGGCACGCTTTCGCGGCGCGGCAGGCGGCTTTTGCCGGGACGGAAGCCGGTGCGCTGCTGCATCAGGCTAAAGGAGGGACGGCCCTCGTCGTCGAGCGCGACGATTTCTCCGTCAAGGATGGCGCGATCGGCGGCGATGAACTCCGGAAGCGTGCCCAGTTCGGAAAACTGTTTTGTTAAATCATTCTGGCTGCGCGAAACCAGACGCACCTGGCCGCCTTCGACAAAGGCGACGGCGCGGTAACCGTCCCATTTAATTTCGAATAGCCAATCCGGATTGTCGAACGCCTTGGCCGCATTTGTGGCCAGCATCGGGTGGATTATCTTCGCCATCGGCTTTTCTTCGGCGCCAGCGAGTCCTTTTACCGCGGAGGATACGGAGGGCAACGACGGCACGGACGAATTCTTGCTCTTTGATTTGGCGGTTGGCGGATTACTTTTCGCGCTTAACGAGCTTTTTTTTTCCTCCGCGTTTTGCTTTGGGGCTTTTGCGTCCTCGGTCGTGAGTTCCTTTCGCTTCTTGTCAGCGCGAGCGATGGCGTCGGCGAGCCAGGCGGCTTTCACTTTTCCACGCGTTGCGGGCGGGCTCGTCGTCCATTCTTTGGATCCGGCATCGCCGCCGATCTGCGCCATCGTGCGATTGGTCAGCACCGACGTGTCATACTCGTCGCCATTAATATCGAATCCGACGACCACATCATCGTCTTTTTTCTTGATCAACAGCCATTCGTTTCCTTTGCTCCCCGTGCGTCCCTTGATGTGGACGAGAGCGAAATCGCCCTTGAGCCGCTTCCCTTTCAGGCGAAACTTCAGATCGCCTTTGGTCAACATCGCGGCGGCTTCTTTTTCGGTCGTCGGAACATACTTCCCGTCCACGAGCACAGGAGATAGAGGCTCCCACGTACCCACGTCCCAGACCATCACCGTTCCGCCGCCATAGTTGCCCTCGGGGATGGTGCCCTCGAAATCGTAGTAGGAGACGGGATGATCCTCGACGTGCATGGCCAGGCGCTTGTCGGCGGGATCAAGCGACGGGCCTTTCGGAACGGCCCATGACTTGAGCACGCCTTCCATCTCGAGGCGAAAATCGTAGTGCAGGCGCGAGGCGGCGTGGCGCTGCACGACAAACCGGTGCCGCGATTTTGTTTCGAGTTTCGGAGGAGGCTCAGGCGTTTCCTCGAAACGCCTTTTTCGTTTGTACTCGTCAAGCGACATGCGCGTATTGTAACCGCGCCCTCTCTTGCGCTCCATACAGAGCCTTCTGGTTTTTACAGGTTCGAAGTTTTCTCTGTGCCTCCGTGACTCCGTGGTGAAGAAGGCAAACAGGGGCACGGCTCAGCCCCCCTGGCTGCATGACCTCTGATACCCTTCTTACTTCCGCATGAGTTCGTCCACCACAAAGCTCCTCGCGCTGACGAGCGCCTGCTCGTTCCTGTGCTTGCTGCTCGCCGGGTGCGCCCAAACTGGAGCGCCGCTGCCGCCGTCCCTCGAACTTCTCAAGCCGCCGAGCGACCTGCGTGCCAGCCGTAAGGGTGATCTTGTAACTCTGACCTGGAGCCAACCCTCCCTCACCACCGACCGTCAGAGTGCGCGCTACATCGGACCAACGATGATCTGCCGCAGCCAGAAATCTGAAATTTCTGAATGTGGGACGCCCATCGAAATGCTTTCGGCGCCGGCACCGAATACAGCCCCGACTCCCCCGTCGAAGTCGTCCAAGTCGCAATCCGCATCGCGCCCCGCTCCAATTCTCGAGACCTATACCGATCGGTTGCCCCCAGCCCTTCTGCGTCCTGATGCGTCCGCCGAACTGACCTACGCCGTGGAGGTCTTGAACCGCAACGCCCGCGGCGCGGGAATTTCGAATCGCGTACACGTTCTCGCCGTTCCAACTTTGCCTCCACCGGGCGATTTGTCGGTACAACTAACCGATGAGGGCGCGGTGCTTAGCTGGACCAGTGCAGGCGAGCCAGCCGGGTCCGGCTGACCTGAAGCACGTTTATCGGATTTATCGCAAAGAGGAAGAGGAAGCTTTCGGCGAATCTTCAAACTCGAATCGTCGAAAAATGAAAAGCCCGGCTAAGGATGTAATTGCCGGCGAGGTTCCAGTTGGAGCTCCCGGCTCTTTGCATTTCACCGACTCCAGCTTCGAGTGGGAAAAAACCTACCTCTATCGAATTACCGCCGTCACCATCGTCCAACTACCCGATCACGAAACGCAGGTTGAGGGAGACGACACCGCTCCCGTCCGCGTCGTCGCGCACGATACTTTTCCACCCGCAGTACCCACCGGGCTACAGGCCGCATTCTCGGGAGAAGGCCAAACGCCATTTATCGATCTCGTCTGGGCGCCGGTGACGAATGCCGACCTGGCCGGATACAACATTTATCGTAAGCGAGGTGGCTGGTACTGCGACCAAAGTGAACGCCGATCCGGTGAAATCGCCCTCGTATCGCGATGCCGCAGTCTCCTCCGGCAAAACCTACACCTATTCGGTTTCAGCGGTAGACGTGCGCGGCAATGAAAGCCAGCGCTCGGAATCGACGAGCGAGCCGGTGCCTTAGGAGCCTTCATTTCGCCGGTTCGTTCACTGATAGCTGAGGGCTGACAGCTGACAGCCGTCGGCTGCTGTGTTTAGATATTGCTCTGATGAAATATTGCCGATTCCAGCTCAGCGGTTCCGCGCACTACGGACTGGTCGAATCCGTCGCGGGGAACGACGAAATTACTCGCCTGCTTCTGCAGGCTCCGCATCAGAGTGACGGCGACGTCGAAGGACTGCCCAGCCGCCGCACGGATCGTATACCGCTGGCCGACGCTTCTCTCCTGCCGCCAGTTCAGCCTTCGAAGATCGTTTGCGTCGGCCGCAATTATCGCGAGCACGCCGCCGAACTCGGTAGCGACATTCCGACAGAACCGCTCCTGTTTTTCAAGCCGCCGTCTTCATTATTGCCTCCGGGCGCGACGATCTTAAGGCCAAAAGTTTCTGAGCGCACTGACTACGAGGGCGAACTGGGAGTTGTGATCGGCCGCCGATGCAGCCAGCTCGCCGACGGCGACGATGTCCGCCCTTATATTCTCGGCTATACCTGTGTCGACGATTTCACCGCTCGCGATCTGCAAAAAAAAGACGGCCAGTGGACCCGCGCCAAGGGATTCGACACATTCTGCCCGGTCGGCCCGGTGGTTGCCGATGGACTCGATCCCTGGGCGGGCGTCCACATTGAAACTCGCGTCAACGGCGAGGTACGTCAGTCGGGTACGACACTCGATTTTATTTTTCCGCTCGACGTGGTCATCCGCTACATCTCGAAAATCATGACGCTCGAACCTGGAGACCTGATCGCCACCGGCACGCCCGCTGGCGTCGGGCCTGTGGTCGCCGGAGACTCGGTCGAAGTGTCGATACCGGCCATCGGAACCTTGCGCAATCCGGTAGCGGACAGAACGTAATCGGAACACGAAAACGACCAGCATGATGACGGAAAATTTCCAACAAGCTTTCGAGTTCTTGCGGTCTGGCGACGCGGACGGCGTGAGACGTCTTCTGGAACAGGATCCCGCTGCTTCCGAAGCTCGCGACCCAAGCGGCGTGAGCCTCCTTATGCAGTGCCTCTATCAGGGACGCCGCGATCTGGCAGAGATAACTGCGAGCAAGAAAAAATCGCTCGATATTTTCGAAGCCACCGCGCTCGGGCGTCTTGCTGATCTCAGGGATCGACTGCACGACGAAGCGTCGGTCGTCAATTCAAATTCACGTTCAAGAGACGGCTTCACGGCCCTGCATTTCGCAGGCTTTTTCGGCCAACCAGACGCCGCACGTCTGCTGATCGACAACGGCGCTCAGGTTGACGCGGTCGCCGCCAATCCAATGCAGGTTATGCCGCTGCACTCTGCCGCTTCCGCGCGCAATCTTGAAGCGGTTCGTCTTCTGCTCGAACACGGGGCTCCGGTCAACGCTCAGCAACATGGCGGCTGGGCTCCGATTCATTCTGCCGCGCAAAATGGGGACGAGCCGATGGTGGAGTTATTGCTCAAGCACGGTGCCGATCCAAAACTGCCCAACGATGACGGCAAGACGCCCGCGATGGTCGCGAAAGAAAAAGGCCACGACAAGGTCGCCGCCCGCTTGGGAGAATAGCTCCCTATCTCATTGTTAATATTGCATTTGTTCGCTGGTCGGTCCCGGCCGACTTCACGCTCGATTTCCCCCTCACGCGCCACCGTTCCCGACACATTACCCACGACTTAACTCTTCGTAGCTTGCCGCGCGATCCCAGCATCAAACCATTTATAATCAGGTTGCGGCTCTCGGGAATCCCGCGCCTCACAAAATAAAGAAGATCAAATTATGTCGACGAAGTTGAAGATCAGTGTCATCGCCGGTTCGCTTGGCCTTTTACTATTCACCATTGTTGGCAACTTCGTAAACGTTCGCGCCTCCTCGAACGACGGCGCCTATCGCCAGCTCTCCGTGTATAGCGAAGTCTTGTCGCGCATCCGGCTCGAGTACGTCGAAGAGCCGAATATCACGGGAGTCACCGAAGGCGCGCTGCACGGACTGCTCGAGTCGCTCGACGCCAATTCCAGCTATCTGTCTCCGGCGGAATACAAGCGCTATAAGACGATGAAGAACGACGGCAAAGCGGATATCGGCGCCACCGTTTCGAAGCGCTTCGGATACGGTGCCGTGGTCGCGATCATCCCCGGCGGCCCGGCAGAAAAGGCCGGCATTGAAAATTCTGACATCATCGAATCGATCGAAGGCAAGAGCACGCACGACATGTCGCTGGCCGAGATTCACGGACTGTTGGCCGGCGAAGTTGGCTCCACGGTCACCGTCGCCGTGGTTCGCCCGCGCCGCGCCGAACCGCAGAAGATTGTCATCACGCGCGACATCGTTACGATTCCAGCGGTCGCCGAGAAAATGCTCGCCGATAATGTCGGGTACATTCAGGTTGACGCATTCCCCGAGGGTAAATCGCAGGAAATCGCCGGCAAGATTCGCGATCTCCAGAAACAGGGAGCGAAGAAGCTGGTTCTCGATCTGCGCAACGCCGCAAGCGGTGAGGAATCAGAAGGCGTAGCCACGGCCAATCTCTTCCTCGACCATGGCACGATCACTTATCTACAAGGGCAGAAATATCCCCGGCAGGCTTTCAACGCCGACCCCGCCAAGGACATCACCAAACTTCCCGTCGCGGTGTTGGTAAATCGCGGCACTGCCGGCCCGGCTGAAGTCGTGGCCGCTGCCATCTTAGAAAACGCTCGCGGCGATGTCGTCGGAGACAAGACTTTTGGCGACGGATCGGTACAGAAAGTGATCGAGATGCCCGACAATTCCGCGTTGATTCTCTCCGTGGCGAAGTACTACTCGCCGAGCGGAAAAGCGATTCAGGATGCGGCCGTAACGCCAAACGTTCTGATCGCCGACTCGACTGTGGAAGACGATGGCGGCTTGCCAGACGAAGACGCAGCAGCCGAACCCGGCGACAAAGCGGCGGACAAAGACAAGAAAGATGAGAAGCCGAAGAATCAGGTCGATGACCAACTCAACAAGGCCCTGGAAGTCTTAAAGAATCGGGAATCGAAGAGCTAACGAGCCTCTGATTCAGTCGAATCATGAACCGTTTTGAAAGGGCACGCCTTCAGCCGTGCCGCCAAAGCCCGCCCCAGACGCGGCTTCAGCCGCTGAGGGATCGCGCACTCGGGGCACCCCGCCTCGCGCGGCAGGACTTGATCCAATAGCCAAAATTTCGAATCGCATCGTCAACGAAGTACTCGGAGGTCCGTGCGCGTTCCGTGCCCCAGAGCCTGCCCTGACGAAGCCGAAGGGTTCGCGACCGTCTTTTGGTCGCTAACCTGGGTGTCGAAATCACCGGGGACGATTGAGCGAGCGCAGATCTTCGTGGAAGGCCACGGCCTCAGCCATCGGGAATGCCACCGCTTCACAGCCCGCGGGAAAACTCGGCCTTGATCTTGCTTTGAAAGGGTGCGGCTTCCAGCCGCACCGCAACTCGTTAACAATCAACACGGCTTTAGCCACCGAGGGAGCGCTCCTCGGCCTGGAAACGACTTTTTCCGCAGCCTCTTCAGCCGCGCCGTTACCCCCAAAATTTCAGCGGGCTTCAGCCCCTGAGAGATGATCGTGTGGGGGGGCATTCCTGCCCGAGTGACCGATAGACAAAATTTCGAACCGCATCGTCAACGAAGTACTCGGCGTGTCTTGAGTGGTTATTGCGGCGCGATCTGCCTGCGGCGACCATGCCAGATGTGGAGAATGTAAACCGTATCGCCTTCCACTGTGAACACTACACGATAGACATGCGGTTTGCGCCCGTGGAGCAGATTCCGCACTTCGAAAGAAAACTCTTTATTCTCCCGCGCAAGCGGACAGCGTTCGGGCATTTCGGCGAGCGAGACGATCGCCGTCTTCAACCCCTCAAACCAGCGCAGTCCCGTTTCGCCGGCTTGTTGCGAATGAAGCCATTCCAAAATGTCTTTAGCTTCCTGCTCCCCCTCTCGCGTGATGCTAACGTGGAAAGCCATGCTTCTCGCGTAGCTCTTCAAGAAACTCTGCTGCGGGCCGTGTCCGCCCAGCCTTTACATCGTCGTAGCCCCTGCGAATGGCGTTGACTGATTCCTGATAATCCTGCCGCTCCCAATCTAGATAGATTGCGAGCACATCATCGAGCGCCGCAATGGTATCCTTCCCGTGACGTTGCGCATACTCTTCTAACTGCGCTTTGCGCTCGGGTTTCACCGGCATCATGTCCATACGCGTCCTTCCTTTGAGACTGCATCGCAATGAGGCCAATGCCGTCCCTACAAGCCAAGGTTAAGTGCCTCGATACTCACTGTCAACGACGCATCGGCCAATTGCAATCCTCCTTAAATTGTCATCCCTCACGAAGTGAGGGATCCGCAGTCGCGTCAATTGCAAGTCCCTCATTTTTCATCACATCCGACTGTGCCAACCATCACTGACACGATCCCCACGCTATGCGAAGATCATTTCCAGATCGCCGGAGCGAAGCGTGTGCCCGCCTTCAGAGGCGCGGCACTGACGCTTCTGAAAAACACGCTTCCGTCGTATGTTTTGAAAACTAAAAAGCAAAAAATCGGATGCGCTCATTCCCAAAAGTGAACGCGAGGCACCCTCTACCGTCACCCCTAACTCCTTATTCCGGATCGGCTTACGGGTAAGTAAATGCAATGAAAGGCTTTACGCCAAAACGGGGGGGGGATAACCACAAAGTAAACATCGCAAGAAATGTGAATCCCCAGCAAATCTCCCGCACAGCGAAGAGCGCAGAGCCAACAGCGACCAGCGATCAGCAACCTGCGCTACCATTGATTCACTCATGAAAATCATCTACCAGCATCTTCCGACCATCGAAATTGGCGGACGGAAGTTGGTGGGGCGATTTTTGTTCGCCTTTCTCGTTGTGCTCTCGGCGGCCGTGGGTGCGACCGCTGGGCTTCTGCTGGTTTATACAACCGACCTCCCGCAAGTCGATGAACTGGAACGATACCGTCCGAGCGCAGTCACCGAACTCTATGATGGACAGGGGCGCGTGATTGGCACCTTCGCTCTCCAGCGGCGCGTGATTGCCGCGTATGAGGACTATCCCGAAGTTCTCCGTAATGCGCTGGTCTCGATTGAGGATAAGGATTTTTACCGGCACTCGGGGATCAACGTGTGGCGCATCGTCGGCGCGGCCTATCGTGACATCGAGTCGGGCGGCAAGGTGCAGGGAGCGTCCACGCTCACCATGCAGCTGGCGCGAAATCTTTTTCTTTCTCCCGACCGCTCGTTCTATCGCAAGGTGCAGGAGGCGCTGCTTGCCATCCAGATTGAGCGCCGGTTCACAAAGCCGCAGATCTTCACGCTCTATGCCAATCAGATTTTCCTCGGCCATGGAGCTTACGGTTATGAAGCGGCTTCCGAATACTATTTCAGCAAGCATGCGAAGCAACTCAAACTGGAAGAAGCCGCGCTGCTGGCTGGTCTACCCAAGGCTCCGCAATATTATTCTCCGGTCACTCATCCGGAACGCGCCCTGAAGCGGCGCAACCTCGTGCTCAACGCGATGCTCGAAGACGGCAAGATCACGGCAGCGCAAGCTGTGGAGGCGAAGAACAAGCCGATCATCCTCAACTTGCAGAAGGATCCGAATTCTCTGGCTCCGCATTATGTTGAGGAAATTCGCCGCTACCTCGAAGCGAAGTATGGCAGCGACCAGGTGCACGAAGGCGGCTTGCGCGTCTATACCTCGCTCGATATGGACATGCAGAAATCGGCGCGCCAAGTGCTCCTGGATGGTCTCGCCACCTACGAACGGCGGCACGGCTGGCAGGGCAAGCTCGTGAACGTGGTCGTCCCCGGTCAAAAGCTCGAAAAGTATACCGATCCGGATTGGGATGAGGAACCTGAAGTCAATGGTTACGAACACGCCGTGGTCATGCAGGTTTCGCCAAACATCGCAACGGTTCGCTTCGGGCAATACGCTGCGCCGCTCGCCTTGGCCGACGTGGCTTGGACTCAGCCCAACAAGAAGGCCAAGTTCAAGCTACCCGAGATACTCCGCGTCGGCGACATTGTCTATGTCAAAGTGCTTTCTCTCGAACCGCCCGGAAAGGCGCGGGTGAGTTTAGAGCAAGACTCCGGCGCTGAGGGAGCGCTGGTCGCGATCGACAATGCGTCTGGAGAAATCAAGGCCATGGTCGGTGGACGCGATTTCAATCTGTCAAAATTTAATCGCGCCACGCAGGCTTTGCGGCAGGTTGGGTCGTCCTTCAAACCATACGTCTATACCGCCGCGATCGATCAAGGCGCAAGTCCCGACGATACGATCGTGGACGCACCGGTAACTTTTCAAACGCCCTCCGGACCGTATGTGCCACATAACTACGACGACAAATTCGAAGGAACAATCACGCTGCGGCGCGCGCTCGCTCAGTCCAGGAATATTCCCGCGCTAAAGCTCGCAGACCGCATCGGCATCAAGACCGTGATCGAGTATGCTCACCGCTTCGGCATCACGGCCACGATTCCACCTTACCTTCCGGTTGCGCTGGGGTCGGCCGAAATCACGCCGCTCGAGCAGACTTCAGCATTCAGTGTCTTTCCTAACGATGGCGTGCGCGTCACTCCGCGCTACATCACCAAAGTGACGGATTACGAAGGCCGCATTCTGGAAGAAGATTATTCCGACATCAAAGATGTCATCAGTTCTCACACGGCGCGGGTGATGACGTCGATGCTGCGCGAAGTTGTGCTGCATGGAACGGCGATCGCCGCCTCCAAGATGCCCTATCCGCTGGCCGGAAAGACGGGCACGACCAATGACTTTACCGACGCCTGGTTCGTGGGCTTTTCTCCCTCGCTGACCTGCGGTGTTTGGATCGGCTACGACGAAAAGAAATCCCTGGGTGCGAAAGAGACTGGAGCCCACGCCGCCCTGCCGATCTGGATACAATTCATGAGCGCTGCGCTGGCAGGAAAAGACCCCGGAGAGTTTCCGCCACTGGCGCTGCCACACAAATCCGCGGTAGCGCAAAAGATCGACACCCCTGATATCGCGCCCGGCGATGGCGAAACCCACTAATTTCCAGGAGTCTGCTTCCCACGCACCCGTCGAGCCACTTTCCCCGCCAGTCGCCCGATTCGAACGATTCGATAAAGAGGAAACAAACATTCCGGTAAACGCACAGCCTCGACATCTCCATTGCTCGGCGTGAAGGCAAGCCGCCAAGCATAACGCCATCGGTCTCGCTGCCGCTCACGCAGTCTTAGGAGCAGGCGAAAATATCTCGTGGATTCAAAGTGGTAATTCTCGCCGCGCTCCAGACGCAGTGCAAATTCACGGCCGAGAGCTGGGATCTCGGGATCAGACGCAATCAATTGTTCAGCCGGCTCGGGAAGATCGGCGCCAAGCACTTTTTTCACGAGCCAGAAACTGACGCCGAGAATCCGTGCGATGCCATGCCTTCGCGCTCGAGAAAACGCCAGTTCGTAATCCACCGTTTGCGTCCGCAACGTTTCCGCGACATCCGCCAACCAGACGAGCCTCGTCCAAAGGTGTTTAGCAGCGTGCAGACACAGAACCAGCAGCGAATCTTCGGGCGAAAGGCACGGCATTTCGTATTCGCCGACGACGATGCGGCTGGCGCGTGCCTGCAAATCCGCGATGCGAAGATCGACTGCGTAGAAACGCGGCAGCATAGCCCATTGCAACTCGACAAGATGCTTCCAGAGAATCTTCTTTTGCCCCGAGCCGTCTTCAGCGTTCTCGGTGACGCTATCATCAGTCACGCTATCAAAAGACCGCTCATAGCCGTTTTGCAGCCACAGGCGCTCAACGGCAGGAGCTATCTCGGCGGAGGGGAGATATCCGATTTCGGCGAGCGCCTGCTTGGCACGATCAAAGTCGACGGGAGAAATCAGGAAGTCAAGGTCCGAAAAACTTCGCGAGCCCAAATCACGGTAGAGCGATTGCGTGAGCACCGGACCCTTGAATGGACAAACCGTCACTTGCCGGGCCGCGAAATGCCGCATAATGCGGACCAGTTCGGCGGCGAACCATAAGTTGCGTCTTAGGCAAGCGTCATGAGCCGAGCGCAGCGCCAGTTCCATTTCCGGGGTCTGGCCGCGGCCGTAATCGGTGAGATTGTGCGCAGCGAGCGGCAGAACTCCGTGGCGCTCCGCCAGGTTGAGCAATTTGTGCCAGTCAAGCGTCGACAGGTCCCAGTTCGCGACTCGTTCAATCTGATCGGGAGCCAGTTCCGCTCCGACCAATGCGCACAGGAAACCAAACTCCCCTGCAATTTGGTTTCTACCCGTCTCGGCGACCGGCGGTGCGGACGGGGGCTGCGGCTCATTCATGGCGGCGAAATCCGAAACGAACATCGGCGCATGGTCGCCGAGCGTCGATAGAAAGTCGCCTCTATAATACAGAGTCTTTAGCGCACACCGTTTGCTAGCAGGCCTTCATGGACCAGATCATCTTCGAATCCGTCCGCAAGGTATTTCGCCATCGCCCGGCGTTGTTCAATTGGCTGGGAAAAGAACGGCGCGGTGAAACGGTGGCTTTGAGCGACATTACTTTCTCCGCCGCTCGAGCGGAAGTTTTAGTGTTGCTGGGCCCAAATGGCAGCGGAAAAACCACCGCTCTTAAGCTGATCTCAACCATGCTGTTGCCGGATGCCGGGTCGGTGCGCGTAGGCGGTTTCGATGCAGTGCAAGACGCACGGCAAGTACGGCGGCAAGTCGGTATAGCCGTCGCGGCCGAGCGCTCATTTTTCCCTCGCTTGTCGGCTCGCGAGAACCTGGATTTCTTCGCCGTGCTCGACGAAGTTCCGCGAGCCGAGCGAGCGTCGCGAATCGCCGAAGTTCTAGAGGACACTGGACTCGAAGAGCAGGCCGACACGCTCGTCATGAAATTTTCCAGTGGAATGTATCAACGCCTCGGCATCGCGCGTGCCCTGGTCAAACGTCCGAAGGTGCTTTTGCTCGATGAACCGACACGCAGCCTTGACGCCGGTACAACCGCTCATTTCTGGACGACGATGCGCGCGCTGTCGCAGCAAGGCACCACGATTCTGCTTGCGACTCATAATTTTGCGGAGGCGGTCGCCGTCGGCGATCGACTGCTCCTGCTTCATCACGGCCTCTTGCTCGCAACTCGCTCGTTGATCAAGGGGATCAAGGGCGACACTGCGGAATCCTTGCGCGTTTTTTATTTCCATACGACCGGAGCAACCGACGAAGCGATCAAGACAATTGGGCCATCGTGCGATCCAGTTATGGGCTTATGACTACAACCCTCGACAAGCTCCACGCCATTTTGCGACGAGACTTACTCACTGCGATTCGCTACCGCAGCGGCTTCGTCGTCACACTGGTTGGCGGGCTCACCGAACTGGCTGCGTTTTATTTCTTGTCGCGGGCCATTGGGCCAGGTTTCCGTCCAAACGGCAGTGAATACTTTCCGTTCTTGCTGGTCGGCACCGGGCTCTACACTTTCTTCGTGATGAGCGCACAATCGTTTCTGAGCGCCGTTCAGGAAGCTCAGCAAACGGGAACGCTTGAAGTACTGATGACCACTTCCACCAATCCTGCAGAACTCGTAATCCTCAGCTCAATTTCTGCCTTTGCCGGAAACTTATTCAATCTGTTGGTCTATGTTTTCGCAGGCGTAACGGTTTTCCGGGCCTCGATTCACGCAAATCTTCTTGCGTGCGTGGTCGTGTTGCTTCTTTCTGTGGTGATTGCTCTCGCCGTCGGTATCGCCGCCGCAACGCTTCAAGTGGCATTTCAGAAAGGTTCCGCGTTGCTGTGGCTGCTCGGTTCCGGACTCTGGTTCTTGAGTGGAACTCTGTTTCCAATCGAGAGTTTGCCACGCTCGCTGCAACTCCTGGCCCACGCTCTTCCTCTCACTTACGCGATTAGCGGGCTGCGTGGTGCCCTGCTCGACGGACAAACGGTGTTTGGCATGGCTCGGACTGTGGGTATCCTGGCTGGGTTTGGCATCGTCCTGCTTCCACTCGCCCTTGCCGCCATGTCCTTCAGTGTGCGCCGGGCACGACAGGACGGAACCCTATCATTTTATTGAGGATGCTGATTCGCCGAGTCCGTTTCGGGAACAAAGCGAACTGGTACCACGGAAAGCGATGTAGTACACTGCTTTTACTTTCTTAGCAAAACTGCGAGAAACACAAGGTCTTATTTCTTACCGACTGGACTGACCAACTATGAACGACGAACGGGCTCCTCGCGAAAAGCGCCACACACCGGGCAACGCGGGTAAAGGTAAAGAAAAGAAGCTCTATCAAAAGCCAGCCTTCCGCCACGAGCGGGTTTTTGAAACTCTCGCTCTTGCGTGCGGCAAAATCAGCGTTGGTGTTCCCAGTTGTCAATTTTCGCAAAAAACTTCCTGATGCTCGAAGCCACCACGAGTGCGGCCCGCTTGGATTGGAACGCGGAGCGCACAGCATTGGTAGCGGACGTTTTACGTCGCAACGTGGGTTCGCGACAAACTGTTCGTCTTCGGGTTCATGGTGAGAGCATGCTGCCTACTCTTTGGCCGGGCGATGTAGTCGAAATCGAGAGCTGCTCGTTGGCTGGTATCCGCCCTGGTGATATCGCGCTGGCCTACGCGGAGGGCCGCCTGTTCTTGCATCGTTTCGTCGAGCTTCGCTCGCCAGGGGGATTCGTGATGCGCGGGGATTCCATGCCGGCATCAGACCCTCAGTTTCCCGCGGAAGCGCTGATCGGCCGGTTGGTGCGGCGAGTGTCTATACACCACTCCGTCAGCGAACAATCCTCAGAAACAGCAATTGAAGTAACTCCCCAAGCAGACTTAAACTCAGGTCTATTAGTGGTGGCGCTATCTCGCGCCCTGGGAATCGTATTCTGTCATTTTGGTGCGCTCCGCCGCCTGGCTCTGAAACTTCACCGTAGCCGAAGCTTGTGGGCCACCGAGCTTCGGAGCGCGGGATCGGGCGCTGAGTTGGAGAGTGTGGGATGACCACATCACTTAAAGCCGAGTGTGTTGAGATCGGGGGTATACCGATCGCGCTTTCGACCTCTGACGACAACTTTCTCGATCTTCTCCGCCAGCGCTACCATGGGTTCTTGAGTTCCTCGTGTCCCGAGTTTGAATTGGTGTTCGATCTGGTCGGAGCGGACTCTGTTTCTGATGACGACGTTCGCGTCCACCGCGACGGAGAAATGTGGCGGATCGAGCGCGGTGATTTCCGCGCGCAGTGGGATCCACGCACGGGCAAGGGCGTCGTTCGCCAAAACTCCAACCCCTACTCTCTGGATTCTGTGCTGCGCATCGTGCATAGCCTGATTCTCGCGCAGCGCGGAGGGTTCCTGTTGCACGCCGCGAGCGGCATCTGTGAGGGCCGCGCCTGTTTATTTTCAGGAGTTTCAGGAGCGGGCAAGACCACGATGACGCGACTGGCCCCCGCGGACGTTACTCTCTTGACCGACGAAATTTCCTACTTGCGTCCCAGCACCGATGGTTATTCGGCCTATGGGACTCCCTTTGCCGGCGAGTTGGCTCGCCCCGGGGAAAACTGCTCGGCTCCGGTCGCGGCTTTATTCTTCCTCGCACAGGGTCCCGAAAATCGCATCGATGACCTGGCGCCCGCGGAAGCCGTACGTCGTCTGATGCGCAATATTCTTTTCTTTGCGGAAGACCCCGGCTTGGTCAAAAAACTTCTGGATACGGCCTGCGATTTCGTCGCCCGAGTTCCCATTCGTCAGTTGACGTTCTATCCCGACCACCGGGTATGGGATGTAGTTCGGAGTCAAGCACGGATCTCGCCACCTAAATTCGCGGCTGATTTTGAACGGAACTTCCAGGAGGTTCCGAAGCATGCCTGAAAATTACATTTACATTGCGCGAAGTTCAGCCATCGCGGCACGGGCGCTGGCGGGCGAGATGATGGTGATGAACTCGGCCGACTCAACGTTTTTCACACTCAACGAAGTCGCCACCGCCATCTTTCAGGCGGCCGATGGCCGTACGCCGCTGCGTGAGATTGTCCGCGACTGCGTGTGCGAACAATTTGATGTCGATCCCGAACAAGCCCAGGCGGACGCCGAGCAGTTCGTGGCCGAACTTTCCGGCCACGGGATTCTTCTCGTCTCCGACCGGCCACTATCGAATGAGGCGCCGCGATGACCTTGATGGCTGAGATGGGGCAGAAAGCTTTTAACCTTGGCGTCCCCCTCGCCGTACATATGGATGTCACGTATCGCTGCAACGAGCGATGCGTGCATTGCTATCTCGATCACGACGATCACGGCGAGATGACAACCGCGGAAATCAACGGCGTGCTTGACCAACTCGCCGAGGCAGGGGTTTTCTTTCTCACTTTCAGCGGCGGCGAGGTGTTCATGCGCCGCGACTTCTTCGAGATCCTCGAATACGCCCGCCGCCTGATGTTCAACGTAAAAATAAAGACGAATGCAGTCATGATTCACGAGGAAGAGGCGCGCAGAATCCGCGAACTAGGCGTGGACACGGTCCAGATTAGCGTCTATTCGCATCGCGCCGAAGTGCACGACGCTATCACCAAGCTGCCGCACTCCTTCGATCGTACGGTCAAGTCGATTCGCTTCCTGAAGGATCAGGGATTGAAAGTCACGATCGCCAATGTCCTGATGACTTCGAATTCCGCCGACCACGCCGGCGTGCAACAACTTGCCGCCGACCTTGGAGTGAATTACACACTCGATCCGACGATCACGCCGATGATGGATGGCGATACATCTATCCTTTCGCTGCGCATTCCGGGAGAGGAACTGCCGGAGATTTTCCATAATCCTGCGCTCGTCGGCAATCAGGAAGATTTCTGCGCCCCGCCGAAACCGCCTTCGGAGCAGGACCTCGAAGGCTACTCGTGCAGTGCGGGGCATTCGTTCTGCTACATTTCGCCTTACGGCGATGTGTTCCCCTGCGTGCAGTTCCCCCTGCCGACTGGAAACATTCGTCAGCAGAAATTTCTGGACATCTGGAATCATTCTCCAGAGATGAATGAAGTCCGGTCGATTAAGGCGAAGGACCTGACCGTCTGCTCGTCCTGCTCGCACGTCAGCAGTTGTTCTCGTTGCCCGGGCCTGGCTTTTATGGAAGGAAGTATGCGCGGGCCATCGAGCGCGGATTGCGAGAAATCGTTCTATCGGACGGGTGTGCCCACGGCGAACATGCTGCGTCAGGGGCTGACGAAACCCCGGTCTACATCCGGTGGCATTCCGCTGGTTCAGATTCGCCCGGTTGCCGTCCCGGCGTAGTATCTATGTTTTGTAGATCTACGTTTTGTTCGTAGCTGCCGCTGCCGCGGTGTGGCTGCGTTTCAGATCGACCACAGCCTCAAGGCTCGCCAATTGCTCCAGGATACGCTGCAACGCCGTTCGGACTTCGTGCGTAGCCTCTTCAAACTTCAACGCTGCGCCAATTCCCATGTCCATGCGCACAACTTCGCTGGCGATGGAAACGTTGGTGTGTTCATGCGAGAAAGTAAGTTTCAACTTCGATCCGGGCAGCAGCATGTTACTGGTTTCGACGTAGCAGCCGCCGAGGCTGAGATTGGTCACGATGCCAAGGACAACGCGTGGCTGACTGTCTCCGGAAATCTCAGTGGTCAGCCGTCCCTTCACTCTTGGGTACAGACGACGGTTTTTCTGCGTCGCCTGACTTTGCTTCTGCAGGTACATCCGCTTGTCAGCTTCGGAAAGAATCTTCTCGGCATCGATCCCGTCCTCGGGAAACACCGCCCTGCCAACGCTCAGCGACAGTATGTCCTCATTGCAGACATCTTTGCCTGCCTGTTGGGCCAAGTCGCGCATCTGTTCGGCCTTACGCGCCGTCGCTTCGGCCGTGAGCCCGGGAGCGATGACCACGAATTCGTCGCCGCCCATGCGCGCGACGTAATCGTATTCGCGGCTCGTTTCCTTGAGTGAATGCGCAAACAAACGCAACACGCGATTCCCCTCTAAATGCCCGAAGCGATCGTTGATCTGTTTGAAGCCGTCAAGGTCGGCCACCATGACGGTCAGCGTCGTGTTGTCACGTTTACAGCGCGCCATTTCACGATCGAGGTGCAGGAACAGCGAGCGCGCATTCGGAAGGCCGGTGAGGAAATCCGTGACCGCCGAGCTTTCCGCCTGCTCGTATTTCATCGCGTTCTCGATGGCCAAAGCCATCTTCGAACTCACAGCCAGCAAAATTCGCAGGTGGTCGGAGGTAAAAAAGTCCTTCTCCGCGTGGTACAGAGCTACCACGCCGACGACACCTTGCAAGCCTTCGAGAGGCACGGCCAGCGCCGAGTTCAGAGTGCTGTATTTCGAAGCATCGTTGAGATAACCGGGCTCAACCGAAGGATTGCCATTGAGGATCGGTTTAAGATTTTGTGCCACCCACCCGGAAAGCCCTTGTCCGATCGGAATCCGCAATGAAGCAAACAGGCGGAAGTTGTCGCCGTTGACATACTCCGGCACCAGTTCTTCGCCGTGGCGTACGTAGATCGCAATCGCGTCGTAGGGCATCGCGCGGCGCAGTTTCACGGCGAACACGGATAATGTTTCACCCAGGCTGAGCGATGCTCCAAGATCCTGACTGAGTTCAAAGAGCGTCTGTGCTTCCTGCCGCGCCGCCGCAATCGAACCGAGAAAGCTACGTTCCTGGGTATTCCGTTTTCCTTGCTGCTCGAATCCGGCTGCCGGCTTGATGGAGGGCTCTACCTTGTTCTCCGGGTCTCTGACCTCCACCTCGGTCGACAGTTTCTGCTTGCTCAAGTTGTCCGTGCGCTCATGGACCAGTTGCTCCAGTTCCACGTATTTGCGCTCAAGCACTCGGACGACTTGCGGATCAAAAGATTTTCCCGACTCATCCGACAGCCGCGCCATCGCTTCGCTGAGGGGCAGCGCGCGCCGGTATTGCCGGTCTGAAGCCAGCGCATCCAGGAAGTCCACGGCCGCCAGAATGCGTGCGCCGATCGGAATCTGCGCTCCACGCAATCCGAGGGGATAGCCGGTGCCATCAAATTTTTCGTGGTGTGCCCGCACGATCGGTACGACCGGATAAGGAAAGCGAACGCGCTCCAGAATTTCGGCCCCAACCAGCGGGTGAATCTTCATCTTCTCGAATTCTTCCGGCGTCAGACGACCCGGCTTCGATATGATGTGCTCAGGAATCGCCAGTTTACCGATGTCGTGCAACAGGGCGGCAGCCTGCAAGGCTTCCATCCCCTCGTGGTCGACTTTGAGCTCCTTCGCAACTTCGACGGCGTAGACGCGCACTCTCTGCAAGTGGTCGTGAGTCGTCTGATCCTTGGCTTCGATCGCCAGCGCCAGAGCCTCGATCGTCCGCATGTGCAGATCAGCCATCTCTTCCACGTGCCGCTTTTCGTCTTCAAGCTTGCCGAGATAGAGGCGGTACGAGCGGTAGATCAGGTACACCACCGGCAACGTCAACAACGATGTCTGCCAGTCGGTGAAGCCGTGCAGCCAGCTCATCATTCCGGCCACACCCGCGCCCACGAGATAGTACGGGAAACTCCAGAAATAACACTCCGCCCAGATCTTGCGCAGGGACCGGCGTTCGGTCAGGGAGATGACTGCCGCGACGGGCACGGTGTTGGCGACAAAGTAGACACATGCCGCCAGGAAGAGCAGCGTCGAGGGGTTGCCGACAATGTGATGAACGATGGAGTAGCGATACGCGAAGAAAGTCACAGCAATCGCGAGAGCCGTCGAGCAGACGTTGAACGCGACTTGAATCGGGGCCGGACGATCGCGATCGAAGCACTGCACCACCACCGCAGCACAACCCAACGCCATCGCTTCTGACAGGCTGAGCTCCAACACGCCCAGCAGCAAGAACAGGAAATTTACCGACATCGTCCCGGTGATGCCCGGGATGTTTACCTTGAGCCGGGAGGCGGCTAGCGCAATCACCAGATAACAGAAAAATTTGAGCGGATTCTCGCTCTTTCCGTGCATGACCGAATAGGTCATCACGGCCAACCCGCACATCACGACCACGGCGATGAAAAACCGTGGCGCGGCGCTCATCTCCCTCCACGATTGAGGGCGGGTTTTCATCGGGACGGACTCCTCCCCGGGTGCCCGGGACGCAGCATCCCCTGGGGAAAAAATGGGGAATATCCATTGATAACAGGCGCCGGACGAGGGGCAAAGGATTCGCCCATTTGGAGGCAAACTTCAGTAATGGAGTAACGTGACTTCCTGCCTATGTCGAGCGTCCGGAATTCTTCTTAAATAGCAGAAAACACTGTCCAAACGCTACTTTGGCCAATCCGGGAACTTATGGCTGTGGTTTACCGTATAACCATCCCAGTACCCCTGTTTGACTTGGCCGAACCGACGGGCCTACGATGAATGACTCTTCCCCAGGAGTGTTCTCCGGAATGATCGGCCAGACCGTCTCGCACTACCGTGTCCTGTCGCAATTAGGTGGCGGGGGGATGGGTGTTGTTTACGAGGCCGAGGACATCAATCTGGGCCGGCACGTTGCGCTCAAGTTCCTGCCTCCCGAAACGGAAAAAGATCCGCTCGCCCTCGATCGTTTCCAGCGCGAAGCCCGCGCCGCCTCGGCCCTGAACCATCCCAACATTTGCACCATTTACGAGGTCGGTGAGGACAATGGACGCCATTTCATCGCCATGGAGTTGCTCGAGGGCGAAACACTCAAGAACCGTATCCACGGCTCGCCCCTCGAACTGGAACCATTAGTCGATCTCGGCATTCAAATCGCGGACGCGCTCGATGCGGCTCACGCCAAAGGCATCGTCCATCGAGACATCAAGCCCGCCAACATTTTCGTGACCAGCCGCAACCAGGCCAAAGTCCTCGATTTCGGATTGGCCAAGCGCACTGCCAAGTCTGACCCACACTCAGCCGAAACGATTGGCTCCTCCCCGACCGTCGACGAGCCTTTTCTCACGAGCCCCGGCTCGACGGTAGGCACCGTCGCGTACATGTCTCCGGAGCAGGCCCGCGGCAAAGATCTCGACGCTCGCACAGATTTATTCTCGTTCGGAGCAGTGCTTTACGAAATGGCCACCGGCGCCGTTCCGTTCCGTGGCGATACTTCCGCCGTAATTTTCGATGCGATTCTGAACCGGCCTCCGGCGCCGCCACTTCGTCTGAACCCGGATCTGCCGCCCCAGTTCGAAGTAATAGTGAACAAGTTGTTGGAGAAAGACCGAGACTTGCGCTATCAGAGCGCAGCCGACGTCCGTTCCGACTTGAGGCGCCTCAAACGCGATTCGGAATCGGGAACCATCATCGCGACGACCTCATCAAGTTCTTCGCTTCGCAGGCTTCCCCAATCTAGCGGTCGCAAGCTGCCCAAATGGTTGATCCCGACGGCGATCGTCGCGCTCGTCGCGGCGGCCGGTGTCTTTGTATCGCAGAAACGAAGTCACGCGCTCACGGAAAAAGATTCGATCCTGATCACAGACTTTGTAAATACGACCGCTGACTCCGTTTTCGATGGCGCACTCAAAAAAGCACTCATCGTCGATCTCGGGCAGTCTCCCTATCTCAACGTGTTTCCGGAGCAGAAGATCCGGCAAACATTGCAGTTCATGGGACGTGCCCCGGGCGACCGGATCACGAATGAAGTCGGCCGTGAAATCTGCCAGCGCGACGGTATCAAAGCCATGCTCAATGGCAGCATCGACAACGTTGGGGGCCAGTATGTCATTACGCTCGAGGCGACCAACGTTGCGTCCGGCGATTCTCTTGGTCGTCAGCAGGCTCAGGCCGATCGGAAGGAAGAAGTACTGAACGCGATGCATAGCGCAGCCACCAAGCTGCGCAGCCAGCTCGGCGAGTCTCTGTCGATGGTCCAGAAGTACGACATGTCGCTGGCGCAGGCTACTACTTCGTCCCTCGACGCGCTGAAGGCTCTGACCCTGGCCGACGCCAAACACAACATAGGCGACGAATTGGGGGCTGCTCCCGAATACCAGCGTGCCATTGAGATCGATCCGAATTTTGCCATGGCGTATGCGCGACTAGGGACGGTGTACAGCAATCTCGGACAAACGCAGTTGTCGGAACAGAATCGGCAAAAGGCTTTCGAGCTCCGCGACCGCGCCAGCGAACGCGAAAAACTCTACATCACCGCCCACTATTACGCCGACAGCGGGCAACTCGATAAAGGCATCACGGCTTACGAACTCTATCGTCAAACCTACCCGCGAGACTCGATCCCCTACAACAACCTCGCCGTCATCTATAACAACCTCGGGCAATTCGACAACGGATTGGAAAACGCAAAACAGGCTGTGGAACTCGACCCCGACCAGCTCAACGGCTATGGCCAAGTCGCCTCGGCATACTTGGGCTTGAACCGCCTCGATGAGGCTCGCGCCATCCTCAACACGGCGTTGCAGCACAAGGGATCCAATAGCTTGCATGTGTTCGTAGCCACACTGGACTGGTGCGAAGGCAAAGAAGCCGAAATGGAGAAGGAACTACAGATCGCCTCGACAACTCCAGACGGAGAGCTTCAGGTCCTTGGATTCCGCGACGGCCTGGCTGGCGAACGCGGGCAACTGAACAAGTCGCGAGAATTCGCGCGCCAGGCGGCCGACGCCCTGGATCGTATGCACCTGGAGGGCGCAGCAGATTTCAAAGCTCAGATTGCCAGTTCCGAGGCATTAGTCGGAAATCGCGCCCAGGCGATCAAAGATGCCAACGATGCCCTGCAAACATCTCGCACACTTTCGGTGATGGGGAATGTGGCCCTCGCGCTCGCCCTAGCCGGGGAGGACCAGAAAGCGCTGGCCTTAGCAGAGGAAATCCAACGCGCCCACCCGAACGATACTCTCGCCATCAACGTGACCGTTCCATCGGTTCGGGCGGTCGCGGCCCTGGCGCCGGCGAATCACGCGAAGGCTGACCCGGCAAAAGCCATTGACCTCCTAAACACTGCCGCCCTCTATGGCCGCTCGAACGCGGGTGTGTTCTACGGTCGCGGCGTCGCCTACCAACGCTCGGGGCGGTATGCCGAGGCCGAGCAGGATTTCCAAAAACTGATGGCGATAAAATCCCGCAGCGGTCCCGACATTCTGTTTGTCGCCGGAGAATTGGAAATGGGCCGGCTCTATCAGAAGCAGGGAGACATTCCCAAGGCTCGTATCGCCTACCAGAACGTCTTAGCCGCATGGAAAGACGCCGACCCCGATTTGCCTCTGCTCCACGAAGCCAAAGCCGAATACGCAAAGTTGCAGTAGATACAAGGTGTGTCCGTCGGGAGCGGGTTAGGGGCACATGAGCGGCGAAGAACAAAAGGCGAGTTGGGATCTGAAATACGAGCAAGGCCTGCCTTCGCTGACCAAACCAGATCCGTTCTTTGTCTCGGCTTACGAGAAGTTTGTGGATCCGTCGTTCCCGAAAGCAGGCGTGGCATTGGATTTAGCCGGTGGACTCGGGAGACACGCGATCTGGCTGGCAAGCAGGAACTGGCAAGTCACTGTGGTAGACCTTTCCGACGTGGCGATTGGAAAGCTCAGTGAAACTGCTCTTGAGCGGAACGTCAAACTCGAACTTCTTGTCGGTGACGCCTCGGAATATAAATTCCAACCCGCACGGTTCGATCTGATCGTGCTGTTCTATCACCTGAACCGTAGTCTGTTTCCAAGGATCGTTTCGGCGTTGAAGCCGGGAGGTCTGCTGATCTCGAAAATGAGCCTACGATGGGATTCGGATGGGACGTTAACGACCGTCCTCCCTGCCATTCCCTTGCGCAGAAATGAACTGCCGTCGCTTGTTCCAGAGCTACGCGCGCTGCATCACCAGGAACGGCCGGTGCGCGATCGGGGCGTGGTCGAGTTTGTAGGAAGGAAGCCATGAAGCAGGTAAAGGAAGGGCAGTACAGCTTTCGCACCGTACTGCCCTCACCCGGGGGAAGGACATCCGCTAGAAGTGGAACCCGATCTGAGCCGTCAGCGCGCGCGGCGTCACATAGTGCGTGCCACTGAAGGTCGAAAGGAAGTTATACAGCGCCGTCTTGTTGGCGATGTTTACAGCGGTAAGCGTAAGACTCCATTTGTAACGTTCACCTTTGAACAGGTTATCGTCGCCCACCGCAACATCGAACAAGTTACGCGATGCGATGCGCGGCGGGTTGTGGTCGTCATCCTCGGTGCCGGGTGCTGGTATTTGTAGAAGCGTCGACCCGTATTGTGAAGCGACGCATAGGTTATTGGGACTTATGAAAGTTCCAAGAGGATTCGTCGGGGTGGGTGGCGTCGCGTGGACCCCGTTGCAAGTCAGCCCCGCTTCAAACTGCTGGTCCGCGCTCAGCCCTGACGTATCCACGAGCCCATCGTCGCCGTTGGGCCCATTTGCACAGTTGCCTCCCGCGCACGGAGCAGGACCGGCCACCAACCCGCTGTCATACCGCCAGTTAAAGCCAACCCACGGGCCGACTTTCCACGGCTGGTATTGCACATGTCCCGTGAGGTTGAACTTTTCGTCGTGATCGATCCGGAATGGCCCCGATGCAGACGGAACCGCCCCCGCCCCGCCGATCTGAGGGGTGAAAAAGCGAGCAGCCACGCTGGAGAAAACTACGAGCCCGGTAAATCCGTGAAGTTCGGAACGCTCACGCGGCCCGCATATCCCGGAATTTTGGAGCGGTCCCACTCGATCGGGAAAGTGATCGGCGTAGCGCCCAACACGCTGAAATCGTAGGCATTGTGCGTGTACTTCCAGATGTACTCGCCGGAAAAGACGAGGTATTTCCCGAAGGCCTGTTGCAGCCCCGCGTGGAATTCATTGCGCCAGCCTGGACTGAACGGGGTTATGTTTGACCCCGAACAAAGGAGGAGCGGATTCAGGACAGGGTTGCCGCACCCTTCATTCGAAAGCACCAGGTTCTCGTTGAAGGGAGTCTCCATGGTTCGAGCGTACGAAACGCGAAGAACGGTGTTCGTGCGCTTGACGTTATAGGCAACGCCAAGTCGAGGTTCAGCCTCCCGGTGCGTGGTAAGTCCGTTGTAGAAGTCACCCCGCAATCCCAGATTAAAGGCCCAATTCCCCTTGGTGATCGTATCCTGGGCGTAAAGGGCCAGTTCCTTGACGTCGGTGTGACCGTTAAAGGTGAAGAGGCCGCTCGCGATCGTGCCGGGCGAACAGGGGTCATTGGCAGACGGAGTCGGACGGGTCAGGTCGTAACAGCCCAGCAAAGGATTAAATGCCGCGATGTTTGGGTTGACAACACCGTCATTGACCTGCAGGCCAAGCCCGGCGCATTGCGAAGTGTCATTGGGATCGGACGGCGTAGCGCCCGACCAATATGGGTTGCCGCTCGAGTCGAGACACGGCGCGTTCAGCGTCGGATCGACGATGCCGAACGGGTCCTTCTCGTCAAGAAACGTTTGTTCGTAGGTGACTCCGACTTTAATGTTGTTGATTCCCTTCACGTAGGAGACATCGGAGCGCCCCCCCGCATTTAGGAGCGTGCGCCGCTGACTGACCGTTTCGCTCCCAACTGCGGGCGCCCCGAGGTCCGCGAAGGGGTTGGCGCTGGGATAGTAGTTGTATGCGTCGCGCCGGACGAAACCGCCCAAAGTAACCACGGTAGTGGGGCTGACTAATCGAGTCCAGGTGGGCGCGATGTTGAAGGTTTTGATCTGGGAACGCTGGTCGGCCGGGCCGACGACGTTTCCGTCAGGATCGAGGCCGCCGTTAGCGACGATAACTCCGTTCCACGGGGTCGCCAATTGCGAGTCGTAGGAATTTGGCGTTTGGAACCACGAGCGGGTGAATCCCAAATTCAAGTGCAGCGAATCCCTAGTGGAGAACTGGTAGTCCACCCGGTCGAATGCATTCTCTTCGTTACCCCTGTCGTGCAACACAACGAATTCTGGCCCATCGAGGAACCGGCCGCTGTTCAGGCCCCCGACAGAGATAAAGTTTCCCCACTTTGCTCCTCCGTAAGCGAGATCGGCTTGCACATCGGACGTTCCAAACGCCCCGTAGGAACTGGTTACGCTGCCATGAGGCGTGGTTACGCCCTGGCCGGAGCGGGTGGTCGCGACAATGACAACGCTGGTCTTCCCGCCATATTCAGCGGGCGGAGCGCCGGAGATAACTTCCATCGATTGAACGGATTCGAGTGGAATCTGGTTGGAAAACACTTTGCTCTGCTGATCGGTAATCGGCTGACCGTCGACGGAGAAGGAATTCTCCGCGTGGTCGCCGAGTCCGTGGAAGAGGCCATTGGAATCGGCGGCGATGCCCGGAGTCGTCAGTGTGACCAGCGAACTCAGCGACGAAGACGCGCTTTCCAGAGGAAGCTTGTCGAACAGGTTCTTGTCGATGTCGGAATGAAAAGTGGGATCGTTCTCCAGCAAATCGGCGCCAGCCTCGACCGTAACCGTGTCGGAACTGCCAGCCACCGTCAAACTGACTTTCACATTCGCGCCCACTACCGACCGGATCTCGACATCCTGCGCGTGCTGGGCGAATCCCGCTGCCGTCACCGTCATGTGATATGGATTAAAGGGTACGTTCGGGAAACTGAAATTCCCCTTACTGTCTGTCGTGGTGGTTTGGTCATAGCCGCTGACCGCTTGATGAATCTCGACAGTCGCATTCGGAACCACTGCGCCCGAAGGATCCTGCACGACGCCGTTGATCGATCCCGAATTGCCGCCAGACTGCGCACTTGCAGTCCCAATCGTCATTATCAATACTGAGACCACAGCTGCGGCCATAGCCGCAGCCAGACAGCTCTTATGAAATAAACGCATGATTCCTCCGAAAAATGGTTCTGGAGCGAGCGCGATTCGCGTAAAAGAAATGAGCGAATAGCGAAGCTCGCGGCCTCGTGGAAAATACTTAGATTGGGCGCGGAATCAGAGTGCGGGGGGAGGACGAATAAACTGCGTGGAAGCGGGACGGAAGATCAGTGAAATTTCAGCAACAGCCGTCGCTAGCGCCGCGGAAGCGAGAACCGGCGCAGATGCGACCGACTGTGTGCTGATCCCTGCGTGGGCCGTAGCGCAAATCGAACAAGTGTGGTGAGAAGTTGACGAGTCGTCAGGATGCGAGTGGGTCGCCTGAATGCTTCCCATGACGCAAACCAAGGCAACGCAGAGCACAACCAATGCTCTGGCGAATACTCCCCGATCAGCTGTCACTCTCAACATTCGAATCCCGAAACCTCGATGTGATGGTCCTGCCTTTAGACGATTGTAGCCTTAGATGGTGATCTGCGGAAAATCGATGCACGAAAAAATATGATTTGTGCGAACTCGGTGGAACATGGCCTTTGGGCATTCGGACCGAAGTCGAGGTCGCGGTCGCGGCTGCGCTACTCACTTTGCCCGCGCCTCGTCTCCGCTCATGGTTGTCGTCCACTTAGCGCCGTCGTCCGACTTCTGCACCTCAAAGTGAATCTTGTCTGGCCCTGAAAATACGTTGACGGTCTGCCAGTAAGTCTTCTTCCCCTTGTCGGTCTCATCGCTCGAATAAACCCAGCGGTCTCCAACAATTTCCATTTTGCTCCATGCACCTGAGCTGTCGCCGTCGGTGCGAAGCGCTTGATTGCGATACACATAGCCGCCGTTCTCTAGCGGTTGCAGCGGCAGAAAGATCACGAGGGCCATGCTCTTGCCATTTAGAAATTGATTGCAGGCAAAGAAATCGCCGACCCTCGCACAGCGGTTTTCCAAATGAACCTGATCCGCAGGCTTTCCGCTGGTCGCGGGTATGACGTCCCATTTCCCGTCATACAAACGCAACGGCGCATAAGGATCGGCGGCGAGGCTGGCGGTTTTGGCCGGCGCGGCAGCGTGTTCGGGCTGCGGCGTCTCCGCCACCGGAGACGGCCACAATGCGAAAAGAGTGAGAACGATCACGCTCAACATTTAGGACCTCCGCGAACCGTAAAATCGATGCTGCAGGGGTTCGACTCCTTCACCGTGCCATTCAACGCGCCCATCATACAAGGTCAGACCCGCCGGCAGGTTGCAGCCCTGGTAGACCCGATTGGGCCGAGAACCAACAAAAACACTATCAGCCGCGTGGGCATTCTTCGACAATCGAAGCAGTCAACACCCGACAGTCAATACTCGGCTGTCAACATCGCCACTCGTCGATCGTACCGCCGATTGCAGCGCCACTGCGTCCTAAATTTGATCTCTCTCGGCCTCAGGAGAAGTAATCATGTCGGGACAAGTAATTCTGTATTTCGACGACCAGGCGGACGCATTGCGTTTCGCGCTGGCCGCAGGCTCAGTCATGGCAGGGGAAAAAAGCAACGCCTCCCGCGATCTGGTTCAGGAAACCGCCCGAGTCGCTCGCATAAAGTTAGATGCCGTCAACAAAGGCAAGCCGTTGCGACCGAATCCTCCTGAACGCGCCGCCTAACTGCGCCCGCGCACTCAGTCGGGTGTCGCCATGGCAGCGAAATCCTCGATTAGAATGTCTGCTATGGCAATCGCCGAACAGACTTCTCCGCCTTCGTCCGCGACGTCCGACCTCGCTCCGCTTGACCTGGCATGGGTCCGCGCCCAGTTCCCCGCGCTCGCGCAATCGGTCAACGGACATCCCGCCGTTTTTATGGACGGCCCCGGAGGCACGCAAGTCCCCCGCCATGTCATTGAAGCGATTTCGAACTATCTCGCGCGCAACAATGCCAACAGCGGCGGCGCCTTTCACACCAGCCACAACACTGACGCCGTGATCGCGGAAGCGCGCTCGGCGATGGGCGACTTTCTGAATTGCGACGCTGATGAGATCGTCTTCGGCGCGAACATGACGACGCTCACCTACGCGATGAGCCGTGCCATCGGACGAGAACTTGGCCCCGGCGACGAGATCGTGCTGACCTTGCTCGATCACGACGCAAATTTCTCGCCCTGGAAAGCACTCGAAGAAAAAGGCGTCGTGATCCGCACCGTGAAGTTCAACGAGGCTGACTGCACGCTCGACATGCAAGACCTTGCTGCGAAAATCAGCAAGCGCACCCGCGTCGTAGCCGTCGGATACGCGTCAAACGCAGTCGGCACGATCAACGACGTCGCCGAAGTCGTGCGCTTGGCGCGGCAAGCGGGAGCCTTGAGTTACATCGACGCCGTGCACTACGCTCCGCATGGAGCGATTGACGTGCGCGCGCTCGACTGCGATTTCCTCGTCTGCTCAACCTACAAATTTTTCGGCCCGCACATGGGCGTTCTCTACGGCAAACGCGAACACCTGACGCGGTTACGTCCCTACAAAGTGCGCCCGCTGACAGACAAGATTCCGCACTGCTGGGAGTGGGGAACACTGAACCACGAATGCATTGCCGGAATCAAAGCCTGCGTGGATTACTGGGAAGAACTGGGCCGTCGCGCGGAAACAGGGCTTGCCCCGTCGAAAACCAGGCGCGCGGCAATTCTGTCCGCACACGCGGCGATCCATCAACACGAACGGCGGATGACGGAGAAGATGATTGCAGGCTTGCTTTCGATTCCCGGATTAAAGCTCTACGGCATCAGCGATCCGCAACGATTCGAGAATCGCTGCGCAACCTTCGTCGTTCGCATCGAAGGCCACACGCCGCTCGAACTAGCGACAAAGCTCGGCGAACGCGGCATCTTTACCTGGGATGGAAATTACTACGCGCTAAACGTCAGCGAGCAACTCGACGTCGAGCGGTTCGGAGGATTTCTTCGCATCGGACTCGTGCACTACAACACGATGGAAGAAGTGGAGCGACTCCTGGGGGCGTTGCGGGAGATTGCACGGATTAAGAGTTAGGTCGATCAAGAGTTAGTTCGTCGACTGGATCTCCTGCACCGAGTTCTCTTTTCCCACCAGGGCAACCTTCGCGAGTCCAATAAACAATCCGTGTTCCACCACTCCCGGCATGCCGTTCAGTGCCCGCGCCAGTGACGGCGGATCATCAATTTTCCCGAAGCTGCAATCCAGAATGTGATGCCCCTCGTCGGTCACGAATGGCTTTCCATCGGCCTTCATGCGAAGTTTGATCGTCGCTCCCAGCGCAGCAATTTTTTTCTCGACTACCGTGCGAGCGAAGTCGATGATTTCGACCGGCAGCGGAAACTTGCCGAGCGCGGCGACCACTTTTCCAGAGTCCGCGACAACTACCATTTTCTTCGAAGCGGACGCGACGATCTTCTCGCGCAGCAGCGCGCCGCCTCCACCTTTGATCAAGTTCAGTTTGGGGTCGATTTCGTCCGCGCCATCGATGGTGATGTCGATTTCCGGATGCTCATCGAGGGTAGTCAGTGGAATACCGACGGAGCGCGCGAGGTCGGCGGTCTGCTCCGATGTCGGAATCCCGACAACTTTTAGCCCCGCTTTTACACGCTCGCCGAGAGCAATGACGGCGAAGTAGGCGGTTGATCCCGTACCGAGGCCGACAACGTTTCCGTCGCAGACCAGCTTTGCGGCGGCCCGTCCGGCCGCTTCTTTTTCCGCCGCTTTTTTTTCTGCCTCATGCGCCATATTATTTGTGGAGCATTTCAACATACGTGAGATAGCCTGCCAGCACCAATCCAAACACGGCGAGCACGTACGCCACGATGTCGATCACAAAGCCCGCTGGCTCGAAGCTGTCCGTATCGATTTGTACGCTGGTCTGGCGATAACGCGCGAGGCCAGCGATGATGAGCAACACTCCTCCGACCACCGAAATAATTCCGAACCACGTCGTAAAGCCGGGAGTGGAGGCAGCGTGACCCTCAATCTTCAGGAACTCGCGAAGTGCGATCGAAAACCGCCCGATCGCAAATCCGAAAACGATTGTCGCCACGCCCGTCCGCACCCAGGCGAGATATGTACGTTCGTTGGCGAGGTGGTCGCGCGCGCGGTTCGGATTGACCCGACTATTCACGCGATTAATGTCGGAAGAATCAGGCATGTTCAGGCAGCTGCCATTATTCCACAGCCTTCTGCACCAACGTCGCGATCACCGCGATGTTCTTGACGAGGTCTTCGGGAAAGCCATGCCGTTCGCGCAGATATTCCGGCGAGTTGTAGGAGAGCCACACTTTGCCCTGTTCGTCTTCCCATGCCAGCGCCTTCAGCGGCAGGTCGATGGCGAGCCGCGGAGCCGCGACCATCAACGGCGTTCCAGCCTTGGGGCTGCCAAAGATCAGCAGTTGGGTTGGCCGCATCGAGAGGCCGACCTTCGCAGCTTCTCCGCTGTGGTCGATCATCACGAAGACGGCGACGCCCTTTTCTTTCAAGATCGCCTGCAACCGCGCCAGCGTTTCGGGCACAGAGTAGCGGCTGGACACATCGATCATTCCGCTCGCCATTATCGACACCTCCGATTTGAGCAAACGTATTTTAGTTCAAAATCATCTTGCCCAAAATCTCTTTCAGCAGCTTAGCCGCAACCATAGCGGTCATTTTCGTGTGGTCTTGCAAAGGATTGAATTCGACGATGTCGGCGCCGACTATTTTTCCACTCATGGCGTGGATGTGCGCAATCGCTTCCCGGGTCGACATCCCTCCCGGTTCGCGATGTGAAATGCCGGGAGCAAATGCGGGATCGAGCGCGTCGATATCGAACGAAATATAAACAGGTCCGTCTACTTTCATGCGATCAAGCGCGGGTAGATGCCGCATTTCAATGACATCCACGCCAAACTTCTTCGCCTGCTCCCGTTGATGCGCGTTCATTGTTCGAATACCGATCTGGATCAATCGTTTCGCCGCACCCTCCTCCATGATGCGAGCGAAAGGACAGGCATGCGACAGACGGTTCCCTTCGAATTCATCGTAGAGATCTGGATGGGCGTCAAAATGAATAATCGTCAGGCCGGGATTGCGTTTGCCGACTGCGCGAACGACCGGCAACGTCACCGAGTGGTCGCCACCCAGGCACACAGGACGCAATCCGCGGCCGAGCAACTCGCCAACATTTTTTTCGATCTCGGCGAACGGGTCGCCGGAAACAAATTCCAAATCACCGGCATCGAGAAACGCCCCGGGAATGCCGAGGTCCACGCCGATTTCGGTGCTGAGGTTCGAGGCCTCGGAGTGCAGGGCGACACGGATGATCGCCGGAGCGCCGACAGGGCCGCGTAGCCACGAAGAATTTGCGTCGAACGGGATACCGAGAATCACAGGAGTTCCGGGCGTCGCGTTGTCGAGACCAAATTTCACGGAGTGACTCGCTGATTTCCGCTCGTGGCGGGAGTGGACAATCGTAACTCATCTCGTCCAGTTGAATCGGCCACGCAATGCGGCTCATCCGTTATCCTATAGAAGACCTTATATGGCTACTTCAACGCGACCGACCCGAGGGAGCGCTGCTCCCGCCACTACTGAGAACTACGAACGCGAACGCGTCTTTGGACTCTTCCGGCAATTTGGATATCTCGAAGCCGAATTGAACCCGCTCGGGCTGTTGCCTCCGCAACCGCATCCTGACCTCGCCATCGACAACGAGCAGGCGCGCGAGGCGCGGCGTATTTATTGCGGCAGCGTGGGCGTCGAATTCATGCATATCGCCGACCCTGAGCGGCGGCGCTGGATTCAGGAACGTATCGAGGCCGAACCGGCAGCCGTCGACCAGCAACGGGCGCTGGAGTTGCTGATCCGGGCCGACTTGTTTGAGCAGACGCTGCAGCAGCGTTATCTCGGCAACAAACGCTTTTCGCTCGAAGGCAACACATCTCTGTTGCCGGCCGTGGATGAAATTCTAGATGTGGCGGGCGAACGCGGTGCGGTCGAACTCGTGATGGGCATGAGCCATCGCGGCAGGCTGAATGCCATCATTCATCTGGCGAGGCGTCCGGCCGAACAGGTGTTCGCCGAGTTTGAAGATGTCGATCCACGCAGCGTGCTCGGTTCGGGCGACGTGAAATATCACATGGGCGCGACCGGCGAATACCTGACGCGAAGTGGAAAGAAAATTCATATCCATTTGGTATCGAATCCGAGCCACCTCGAAGCGGTGAATCCGGTGACGGTCGGGCGCACTCGAGCCAAACAAGATCGAGCCGGCGAGGGTGGCAAGGCAAAATACCTGCCGCTGCTGGTCCACGGAGACGCCGCGTTCGCAGGGCAAGGCATCACGGCCGAGACTCTCAACTACGCTGATCTCGGCGGCTACACGGTCGGTGGAACGATCCACGTCATCGTCAACAACCTCGTGGGCTTTACGACGAATGCCCGCGAAGAACACTCGTCGCGCTTCTCGGCGCAACTGGCACGGCGACAGCCGATTCCGATTTTCCATGTCAACGGTGAAGACGTAGACGCAGTATTGCGCATCGCACGCATCGCCGCCGAATACCGCTACAAATTTGGCACGGACGTCGTCGTCGACTTGATCGGCTACCGTCGACACGGGCACAGCGAAGTGGACGATCCCACCGTGACCCAGCCACTGATGTATAAGGCGATCAAACAGCATCCGCCGCTGCATCAGATCTACGCCAAGCAGCTCGGCATCGAAAATGTCGCGGAGCGCGTTGCGGCCATCAAGGGTGAGTACGAAGCCGCCCAGAAGAGTGCAACGAAAATCACCAAGAAGCCACTGATGCGCGACCTTCCGAAGTATTGGAACGGCTACTTCGGAGGCCGCTACAAAGCCGAGTTTGAACAGCCCACGGGCGTTGCGCGTGAAGAACTGGTGGAACTGACCCAGCGCCTGACCACGTATCCCGAAGGTTTTCACATTCATCCAAAAGTGAAAAAGCTGCTGGAGCAGCGCGAAGAAATGGGCACCGGCAAAAAGCCTCTCGACTACGGCATGGCCGAGTCGCTGGCTTTCGCGAGTCTGGTGAAACAAGGGATCCCGGTTCGCCTCAGCGGCCAGGATTCGCGGCGCGCCACGTTCAATCAGCGGCATTCTGTCTTTCTCGATATCGAAGACGAAACCGAGTACGTTCCGCTGCGCAACATCTCTCCGGGGCAAGCGCCGTGCGACATCTACAACTCGACGCTCTCAGAAGCCGGTGTCATGGGATTCGAGTACGGCTATAGCCGCGACTATCCCGAAGCTCTGGTTTTGTGGGAGGCGCAGTTCGGCGATTTCGCGAACGTCGCGCAGGCGGTGATCGATCAGTTCGTCTGCGCTGGCGAAGACAAATGGGGGCTGCTGTCGGGCCTCGTCCTGTTGCTCCCGCACGGCTACGAAGGCCAGGGCCCGGAACACTCGAGCGCGCGCATCGAGCGCTTTTTGCAGTTGGCGGCGCGTGACAACATTCAGATTTGCCAGCCCTCAAACGCAGCTCAGTATTTTCATCTGTTGCGCAGGCAGGCGCTACGTAAATGGCGCAAACCGCTGGTCGTGTTCACACCAAAGAGCATGTTGCGCCATCCCGACGCACTTTCGCCCCTGGAAGATCTGACTCATCAACGCTTCTTGCCGATTCTTCCCGACACGACGGTCCAGGATGCAAAGCGCATTCTCATCGCCACGGGAAAAATCGGACACGACCTGCGCGCCGAGCGCCAGAAGCGAGGCGACATGAGCACTGCGATCGTTTCGCTTGAACAGATGTATCCCTTCCCCGAGGCTGAACTCGGCGCAGAACTCGATCGGCACGGCTCTGCGCGCGATATCGTCTGGGTGCAGGAAGAACCTTCAAATATGGGTGCGCTCTTCTATATGCTGCCGCGACTCAAACGCATCTCCCGTGACCGGCCCGTGCTTGCGGTGAAACGTTCGGCGAGCGCGAGTCCGGCTACCGGTTCGGCCAAGGCGCACGAGATGGAGCAGAAGACGCTGGTGGCGCTGGCTTTCACCACGCAGGACTGAGGGCTGAGCGACGTTGTCGCCAAATCGTCACACTTCCCAGCTACAATGGTCGCGTGAAGCCGACAATCTATGTAGTGGAAGACGACCCGGATATTTCCCGCCTCGTTCGCCATCATCTGGAAGGGGCCAGCTTCAACGTGCGACTGTATTCGACCGGCAATCTGGTCGTGGTCGATGCCGAGCGCCAGCGTCCGGCGCTGTTTCTGCTGGACATCATGGTGCCCGGAAAAGACGGACTGGAATTGTGCCGCCAGATCCGGCAATCGATCTCTCTGGCGTCAGTCCCCGTGATTTTCCTGACCGCAAAAAGCGGCGAGGCCGACCGCGTCCTCGGATTGGAATTGGGGGCGGACGATTACATTCCCAAGCCCTTTAGTCCCCGTGAACTGGTGGCTCGTGTAAAGGCTGTGCTGCGCCGTTTTGAGCGGCCACTGCCGCCGCTCCCCACCAAGATCGACGAAATCAATATCGACCCAAGCGCGATGACCCTGACGGTTCGCGGAAAACAGGTTCCGACCACTGCCACCGAGTTCCGCTTACTGGACCACTTTATGCGGCACGCCGGGCGCGTCTTTACCCGCGATCAGTTGCTCGATTCGGTCTGGCGCGATACGGCCTATGTGACGCCGCGCTCGGTCGACGTTTATGTGCGGCGCATCCGCGAAAAGATTGAGCCCGATCCCGAGAATCCGCGATACCTGAAAACGGTGCGGGGGGCCGGCTATCGCTTTGAGGTCGCGCGTTGAGAAGTCGCATCTTCGTCAAATTGATGTTTGTTTTTCTGCTGGTGATTGCAGTCACCGCCGCAACATTGCAGTTTACTGTCCACAAAGTCTGGGAACGAACGCTGCGCGAGCAAATCGAGCGCAACCTTAAACAAAAAACTTTGATGTTCGCGGCCCGCGTCGAGGTCGACCGGAAGTATTCGTTGGCCGACATCGCTTCACAAGAGGGACAGGCGGCGGAGGCCCGGGCCACCGTCGTCGATCCTGCCGGAAAGGTGCTGGCTGATTCGGAAGTCGATCGCGCAACGATGGAAAATCACGCACAGCGGCCGGAATTCGTCGCGGCGCTGGGGGGCAGAGTCGGTATCGACGAACGCAAGAGTCAAAGTCTTGGTATTCCTTTCCTATATGTTGCGGCGCCGGTTTCCGGAGGAGCGGTTCGTCTCGCCTACAAGTTGCCCGAACTGGAAATCACCGACCGGCCGCTTGGAAAAGCCCTCTTCTGGGGATCGTTCACCGCTTTTGTTTTCGCGGTACTCGTGGCCGCAGCGGCCGCGCAATGGGTGGGCTGGCGGTTGCAGCGAATCGTAGATTTTGCGGAACGAGTGGCCGGTGGCGACCTGGCCGCCAGAATCGCTTCAACATCTACGGATGAGATCGGAAAGGTCGCATCGGCGCTGGATAAGACGACGCGCCGGATTGAGGAAAGTTTCGCCCGTGTGCAAACCAGCCAGCGCGAACTGGAAACTCTCCTCAACAGCATGCAAGACGCCGTGATTGCTGTCGGCATCGATGGGCGCGTGCAATGGGCCAATCGCGGCATGGATCGCCTGCTGCTGCGTGCTCCCCGCTTGAATGCGCCGTTGATTGACAGTGTGCGCGATCCGGACTTCTTAGCGGCGGTACAGGAAGCAGCGCGTGATCAGGTCGTCACTTCCGCGCGCTCGAATACCATCGCTCCGGGGCGCACTTTTGACGTAACTGCGGCACCGATGCCCGGCGGTGGCGCCGTCGCGGTGCTCCGCGACCTCACTGAAACCGAGCGCATGGAAAAAACGCGCCGCGACTTTATCGCCAACGTTTCCCACGAACTGCGAACTCCCCTTACTTCCATTCAGGGATACACCGAAACGTTGCTCGACAGCACGATCGAAGACAATCATGTGCGCGACTTCCTGGAAATCATCCGGAAGAACGGAGCGCGCATGTCGCGTCTTACCGAAGACCTGCTCACGCTGGCGCGCGTTGAATCGGGCGAACAGAGATTCGATATTCAGCGGGTCGGCGTCGAAGAACTCTTACAGGATGCGCAGGAAAGTTTTCTCGAGGTCGCGCGCTCCTACGGCGTTGAACTGGTGATCGAAAACTCTGTCCCGGCGGGCATGGTTGAGGCCGATCGCGAGGCCATCCACCAGATCTTCTCTAACCTGATCGAGAATGCGCTGAAATACGCCGCATCGGGAAAGAGAGTCATTCTCGGGGCTCGCCCTGCGGAGGGTGGTGTCGAGTTCTACGTCAGGGACTTTGGCCCGGGCATTTCTTCCGAGCATCTGCCGCGGCTTTTCGAGCGGTTTTATCGTGTCGACAAAGCGCGTTCACGCGAGTCCGGCGGCACCGGATTGGGGCTCGCGATTGCAAAACACATCGTCCTGGCGCACCGGGGAACGATTCGCGCCGAAAGCGACCTCAATCACGGCTCGACGTTTTTGTTTATGCTGCCCGGATCGGTCGCCGGTTCCGCGTAATTTTCCGGAAACGCCCGAAAATTCACTCCGTTGTAACCTACCCCTCGACGCCGCGAATTATGCTTTTGCTGGGGTTATGTGTCAAACTCTGGCATAACGACTCCCGTGTCCAACGGCGCGAACTCGGCATCTCATCAAGCAGGCGTTTCTTGAACACAGCCTATGAGCACAGCCAGCGTGAAAACACCTCCGCCTGAGCCCTCGCATCTCCTCCTGGTGCGACGCACCGTGGAAGCCTGCGAACTCGCCCGTGAAGCAGCGGCGATTGCGGCCGAGGGAATCGCCACCGGATCGATGTCACGCCTGAATGCCATCCGACAGTGCGAAAAGGACCTCGACGCAATCGACGTTGAAGTCGATTCCGGAGTCACCTCGACCATCACGCAAGTCCCCGAGACCGAGACCCGGCAATTACTGGCATGCATGAAGGTCATGATCGGCCTGGAGCGTATCGGCGACCTTTTGTTGAGCTTCGCCACCAGCGCCCAGGCCGCCAGCGGACACCTCGACTCCCAGGACGCCCGCGACCTGACCCAGATGGCGACCGTCCTCGAAAAGATGCTAGCGGATGTTGGCCAATCGTTTTCCCAGCGGGATGTCAGAAAAGCGATTGACGTGCTCCGCGCCGACGCCGAAATGGATCGGCTGCGCAATCTGATTTTTCTGCGTCACATCGAAAATCCGGAGAATGTCGCTCGTCACGCCAGCCTGCAAGTGATCTTCATGACCCAATCTCTCGAACGCGCTGGGGACCACGCAAAGAACCTCGCCGAAGAAGTTTGCCACTTCGTCAGCGGACGCAGCATCCGCCATCAGCTCATGGCTTACGACAAACCGAAAGAGCAGATGTTCATCGATTGGTTGCGGCACAAAGAAGATAAGACACAGTAGGTCGTGTGGAGGGTCACGGACCCTCTTTCCCGGGCGCCTCTTTCTTGGGAGCTTCTTTCTTGGTAGCTTCTCTCTCCCGCTCCAGCACCATCTGATCGAAGGCATGGGGCAGCGACTCGCAGCGCGAGTAGGGGCCGGGCTTATAGGCGCGTGATTTGATTCCGGCCTGCGACAGCTCCGAGATGGCCCAGTCCTCGCGGTTGGTAGCATCCCAGAATCCGATGGCATCCTCGGCTTCAAAGTTTGCCTTCGCCATCTCGTCAGGATGGAAGTGCCATTCGCAAATCACATCTGTACGATCCACTGCGCGCGGCCATAGTGTGTGGGTCATGACGTAGTCGGGGTGAAGGCTTAGCAGCATATTTGGAAAAATCGCATAGTAATAGACTCGGCTGCGTTCGTCGGCCGAAAGACCTGGAAGATAGTCGCGCCGCAGCTTGCCATCTTTGCTCATCGTCAGCGCGCCGCCCTGGAAATCCATGGATCCGCCAATGTACCCGCGATGAGGCGGATCGTTCTCGCCTGACAGATAATCGCTGATCGCGCTGAGCGAGGGATGCAGGATGGGGCAATGCAGGCACTCGTTATAGTTCACCATGATCAGCTTCCAGTTGGCCTTGACCTCATACTGGATGCGCCGGTGAGTGCGAAGATCGGCCATTTGCCAGTGCGAAAATTTCCCGGGCAAATCTTCCAGCTGACTTGCGAGCAAGCCGGGCGCGGCCCCAAGGTTTATGAAGACGTGTCCGTCCCAAACGTCGATCGCGACCCGATTGAGTGGATAGTCCTCGCGGCAAAACCCGTCATGGATGTGAGGAGCGCCGATGAGGTTTCCATCGAGTCCATAGGTCCATCCGTGGTAGCCGCACTGAATTCGCCCGGAAAAATGTCCTTCCGGGTTCGAACAGAGACGGGTACCGCGATGCCGGCACACGTTGAAAAACGCCCGCAGCCCGCTTTGCCGATCGCGAGTGATGATTACACTCTCGCCGGCTACCTCCCGCAAAAAGTAGTCGCCCGGCGTCGCGACCTGATCGACGCGACCGGCACAAATCCAGGTTTGGCAGTAGAAGCGCTCGAGTTCGTCCCTGAACAGATCAGGATCAGTGTAGTAGCGCGCAGGTAGAGTCGTTGCTACTGACTGAGTTTCAGAAGTCGGCATTCAGGGCTCGGAGGTCGCCATGCAACGATCAGTTTGTTGTCTCTACGGTAGAGATTTTACAGTAATGAAGAGGGTTACATCGGGTAGTCCGCCGACAAACCCACCTCAACCCTTGACAGCTTTCCCCTACGAGGCGAGACTCGGTTCAGCCCCCTCGATGCACGGATCTGCCCAACCCGGAGACCGATTCCCTCCCGCCAGTTCCAGCGGCGCGATGGCCGGGAGCGATTCAACGCCCGGTCTCCCGTCTGCCATTCCGCCGTCTGCCATGCGCTCGGCGGGCGATCGGTCCAGCGGCAATCGCACGCTGGCAGAAACTGAACTGGATTCCGCTCTCCAGTTGCTGATGGAACGCACACAGTACATCACCGGCGCTACCGGAGCGGCCCTCGCGTTGCCGCAAGGCGAGGAGATGGTTTGCCGCGCCAGTGCTGGCGCTTCGGCTCCGGCAGTTGGAGCGCGGCTCCAGGTCCGCTCGGGACTGACCGGCGAAAGCGTTTCGCGACGGCAACTGCTGCGTTGTGACAATGCGGAGACCGATCCTCGCGTGAATCTTGAAACGTGTCGCGCGGTCGGGATCGCATCGATCGTCGTGTTGCCGTTGCTCCGACGAACCGGCGAGGTGCGCGGACTGGTCGAGCTATTCTCCGATCATCCGTATGCTTTCGAGGAACGCGACCTGATCGCCCTCGAGCGCATGGCCGAACTTACGCTGACGGCGCTTGATCTGGCGGAACAACGGCAGCATTCCGCGCCGCCGGCAGTCACGCCACGGGAGCTCGAGAAGCCTGACCCCATCCTAAGGCAGCGAGCGCAGAAAATATTTCGACGATCACGATCCCACCCGCCGTTGCTAAGTCGGAGCCTACGGTCATTTCTGTCGAGCCTTCCATGGTTTCGCCGACAATTTCGGCGCCGATGCCTGAGATTAAGTCGCCAATCCCAGCGTCGCCCGCTCCGGTTCCCGAGGCGATGCTGCGGGTGCAGAAGTGTGCTTCGTGCGGATTCCCGGTTTCTGAAGGACGAACCTTCTGTCTCGATTGCGAAAAGAAAAGTGACGACGAGAAGAAAGAGCGCGCGAGGGAGCAGGCCAACACGAAACCCGCTGAACAGAAACTCGAACCGGCATCTGGTGCAACCGTCGAAAACTTGTCACTCGACCCGCTTCTTGACGCCGGTGCGCCTTCTGCTCAGTCCGGGCCCGACGAGTTTGTGCCTGCCTTTCTCGCCAACGCGGCGCCCGTCAAAGAATCGTGGCTCTCCAACCACGTAAATCTGCTGGCCGTCATCGTGCTCATTCTGGGCGTTCTCGTCGCCGTTGTAGTTTTCCGATAACGGTTCCGACCGTCGGCCACGATAACCATTCATGCACTCGCGGGTGCCTGTTTTCCTTGACAAATTGGCCGTCGAACCAATAACCTGCGCTTAATCGATCGTTAGACACAAAAGGGTGCCCAGGCATGAAAAATGTGTACGAAGTATTGAGGCAGAAGGAACTTGAACTGACCCGGCTGGAAAAAGAAGTAGAAGCTTTGCGCGTCGCCGCGCCGCTGCTTTCGGAAGAAAAGGAATCGCTCGCCGAAGCGCCTAAGCCGACCTTGACGGCAGCCGCTCCACAGCAACCCGTCAGGATCCCTCCGGTAGTCGCCGCCCAAGCCGCCGCCGCTCCGACACGCGTCGCGGGTTGGGAAGAAGCCGCAAAACGCTGGCCGTAAATCGTGATCGTGTGGTGACGGGGCTGTGCCCCGTCCGTGCTGACTTCCTTGGAGCTGACTTCCTAGCGGAGGCGCATCCCCGCTTCCGCTGAAAAATCCATCGCGACAAATTCCTGGCGCAAAAATTTAGGAAACGCCGCGGCCGCGATCATGGCCGCGTTGTCGGTAGATAACGAGCGCGATGGGAAAAATACCGGCATCCCCACCTTCCCCGCTTCGCGCTCGAATGTCGACCGTAGTTCCCCATTCGCCGCCACTCCGCCACTGACAAAGAGCGTTCGCACATCATATTCACGCGCGGCCGCCAAAGTTTTTGTGACCAGGTCATTTACGATTGTGCGCTGAAAAGAAGCCACCAGATTGAGCGTCTGCCGGTCACACAGCCGGAGATAGTCGTCCAGCACCGGCTTCTCGATCAGAGCCAGAGCCGAACGCCGCGACTCAATCGCTGGCTTCAAATTCTGTGTCTCGACGTAACGCAGCACCGCCGTCTTGATTCCGCTATACGAAAAATCGAAACGCGGCCCATCGTCATTCGTAATCGCTGGACGTTCGCCCTGCTTGCGATCGCGCCGGTCAGCATGTTTGATCTGCGCTACCTGAAACTTGACCGCCAAGGGATCGCCGTGCGGCGCCAACCGGTCGATCACCGGACCACCGGGATACCCGAGTCCCAGAAGCTTGGCGACTTTATCGAACGCTTCCCCCGCAGCATCGTCGCGCGTGTGACCGATGTTTCGGTAGGTCCAAAGATTTTCATGCACCTGCGCGAGATAAAGATGAGTATGCCCGCCCGATACCACCAGAGCCAGTACTGGAAACTCAAGCTCACCGCACCCGCTGAGCCGCTGCTCGAGCAAAACGGCGTGAATATGCCCCTCAAGATGGTTGACGGCGATGAGCGGTTTATCGAGCCCAAAAGCCAGAGCCTTGGCAAAACTGATACCGACCAGCAAAGCGCCCGCAAGTCCCGGCCCTTGCGTGACCGCGATGGCATCGACTGACTGATACGTCTGTGCGGCCTCGGCCAGCGCTTGCCGCACCACTGGAACAACGGCCCGCAAATGTTCACGAGACGCCAGTTCTGGCACCACTCCGCCATAAGGCTCGTGCGTGGCAAACTGCGAAGCGATGACGTTCGACAAAATATCCTGTCCCGAACGCACCACCGCCGCGCCCGTTTCGTCACAGGAGCTTTCAATCCCGAGGATGTAGGCGTCAGGCATAATGGCTTCAGGCCTTGAGCTGCAAGGACCGAAGGCAACATCTTAGTTTAGACGATCCAAATTCACCGCTTGTCTACCTCCAAACAACACGCCGCCGAAGTCGTCCGCGTCCTGCGTGAACGCGGGCACCAGGCCTACTTCGCCGGTGGATGCGTCCGCGACCTTCTGCTCGGTCGCGAACCAGCCGATTACGACGTTGCCAGCGACGCGACTCCGCGGCAGGTGATGGAAATCTTTCCGCAAACGTATGCCGTCGGAGAGCAGTTCGGTGTAGTGCTGGTGCCGTTTTCGCGAACCGATAGCGCGACGAGCACTGTCGAGGTTGCGACTTTCCGCTCCGATGTCGGCTACTCTGACGGCCGTCATCCCGACGAAGTCCGGTTTAGCAAAGATCCGACTGAAGATGTCGAACGCCGTGACTTCACGATCAACGGCATGATGCTCGATCCTGCCACCAATGAGGTCTTGGACTTTGTCGGAGGACGCGCGGACCTGAAAGCCGGGATCATCCGCGCCATCGGTGATCCCGAGCGTCGGTTTGCTGAAGACAAGCTACGCATGCTGCGTGGCGTGCGGTTCGCAGCGCGCTTCGATTACACAATCGACCCGGCGACGATGGCCGCGATGCAACGGCTCGCGCCACAGATTGATCAGGTTTCCCACGAGCGCATCCGAGAAGAACTGACAAAGATGTTGACCGAAGGCCGCGCGCGGCGCGCGTTTGAACTTCTTGATGAAACCGGCTTGTTGCGCGAAGTCCTGCCCGAAATCGCCGCCATGAAGGGCGTGGAGCAGTCGCCGCAACACCACCCCGAGGGTGATGTCTTCGTCCATACTCTTCTTCTGCTCGACAAGCTGCCCGCCGGTGCGTCGAAGACGCTGGCCTGGGGAGCGCTGCTCCACGACGTCGGCAAACCACCGACTTTTCGCATCGCGCCCGATCGCATCCGTTTCGACGGACATGTCGATGTCGGCGTGAAGATGGCAGCGGAAATCCTGCGGCGCTTGCGCTTCTCGAATCAAGAGACGGATCAGATTCTCGCTCTGGTCGACAATCACATGCGGTTTGGCGACGTGCAACGCATGAAGCAATCGACGCTGAAACGGTTTTTTCGCTTGCCTGCTTTTGACGAACACCTCGAACTGCATCGCCTCGACTGTCTTTCCAGTCACGGCGCGCTCGATTCTTACGAGTATGCGCGCGAGCAGATGAGTTCGATCCCGCCGGAAGCCATCCGTCCAAAAGCGCTGGTGACGGGCCGCGATCTCATCGCGGCCGGCTATGAACCGGGCCCGCGATTCAAGGAGATTCTGGCTGCCGTTGAAGACGCACAACTGGAGGATCGCCTGACCTCGGCCAAAGACGCCTGGGACTACGTGCGGAGGGAATTTCCGCTTTAGACTTGGAGACTGGAGCTTCGACCGTCGTTCGCGCGGAGTAACCGCGTCGCAGCGGCTTTCGGTTACCGACGTGGGATTACAAACCGATTACTATGATTCACGATAGTAGACTGCAGGCGCATTTACGGTCTCGTTCGGCGCTGAAACCCACGCCCAGCGCACTTTTCGGTTGACCGTCCAATCAGGTGGATGAAATACTCCTGATGGATTTACTGCACGGGCTACCCTCTCCCTTTGCATTGCTCACTATTCCGATTTTGGCGGATTTCTCCGCTCTGATCTCGTCTCGTAGTGTGTCTACAACCGTCTTTCGTCCGGGGGCATAGGGATGCTGGCAACTCGATTCAATACTCTTCGCACCATTGCAGTTTTGGCAATCTCGATTTCGGCGATCTCGCCCATGCGCGCTCTCGCCCAAGCCAGCGTTTTGATGCACCACAATGACGTCGCGCGCACCGGCCAAAACCTGGAGGAGACGATTCTGACTCCAGCGAATGTGAACGCCGCGACCTTCGGCAAACTGTTCGCGCAAAAAGTGGACGGTTCCATCGTTGCCCAACCGCTCTATGTACCCAACGTCCAATTCTCGAACGGCACTTTCCACAACGTGATCTATGTGGCAACGCAGCATGACAGCGTCTACGCTTTTGACGCTGACAATACGTTGGGATCCAACGCATCGCCACTGTGGACGGTGAATTATCCTAAGTCTATCCCCGAGGACACCGCAAACTACGGATGCACGACTCCCGGCTACACCGAAGTCGGCATCATGGGAACCCCGGTCATCGATCCCACAACCAAGACTCTTTATGTCGTCTCGAAAACCCTTGAGACGGGGCAATATTTTTTCCGGCTGCATGCTTTGGATCTCGCTTCTGGCGCGGAAAAATTTGGCGGTCCCACCACCATCGGAGCGACCGTACAAACCAGTCAGGGACCGATAAATTTCACCGCCTCTATCCAGTTGCAACGACCCGCGCTACTTTTGTTTAACCGCGAGATTTACATCGGGTTCGGGTCCAACGGATGCGACGCCTTCGATTATCACGGTTGGTTGTTGGCTTACAGTGCCTCCACCTTGCAGCGGACTGGAATTTTCATCGCGACTCCCGGCGGAACGAAAGGTTCCTTTTGGGCCGCCGGAGGTGGTCCCGCCGTCGATAGCGACGGCTTCATTTATGCCCCCACCGGAAACGGGACGTTCGATTTCAGTGTCGGCGGCACCGACTTCGGCGACAGCCTGCTGAAGTTGAACACGGTGCAAAACGGATTCGACGTGGCTGACTACTTCACCCCGTTTAACCAGGCGATGCTCAATTCCATGGACCTCGATTTAGGTTCCGGAGGAGTACTCGTCCTGCCGACGCAGAGCGGAGCCCATCCAAATGAGTTGGTCGGAGGAGGCAAGCAAGGCACGCTCTACCTGGTGGATCGCGACGCCATGGGAGGATTTAATTCGGCTGCGGATATGGTCGTTCAGGAATTGCCGGCAATCACGCCCTCGATCAAGACCAACCCAGTCTATTGGAACGGCAATCTGTATCTCGCCGGACAAAAGGATGCCGTCAAGATGTTCAGCCTGAATGGCGGTGTTTTGTCCGGCGGACCCACAAGCCAAACCAGTGAAATTTTCATGGATCGCGGCCCCTCACTTTCGATTTCGGCCAACGGTTCAAACAACGGCATACTGTGGGTCGTGCTGCACGGCACACCCGTCCTTTATGCGTACGATGCGACCAACCTCGCTAACGAGTTCTATGACACGACGCAGGCTCTGAAGCTGAGGGACAGGATTCTGGCAACGTCTCGCTATGTCACTCCCACAATCGTCAACGGCAAAGTTTACGTGGGTGGTTTGCACGAACTTGACACCTATGGACTGCTGCCGAGTCTTATCGTTTCTGCAGGCAACAATCAGTCCGGGGTCGTCGGCTCGCCGCTCTCGGTTCCGCTACAGATGCAGGCGACCGACGCTTACTTTAAAACCGCCATTCCTGGCGTCCCCGTAACCTGCAAAGACGGAGGCGCCGCCGGAATTTTCAGCGCGGCGAGTGGAGTGACCAACAGCGCCGGCATATTCACCACCAACTACTCGTTGCCGGCGAAAGTCAAAACGGTAACGATCACCTGCACCGCGACCGCTTACATTTCCTCCGTATTCACCGAAACCGCGCTTGTCGGCCCGGCGACTTTGATTAAGCAGGTTTCCGGCAATCAGCAGAGTGCCCCTGTGAAAACGCAGTTACCCAATCCGCTGGTAGTCTCGGTTCTGGATGCACATGCCAATCCGATTCAGGGCGCGCTGGTCACTTTCAGCGACAGCGGCAAGGGTGGAAGTTTCTCGAACCCCTCTGTGGCGACGGACGCTTTGGGACACGCTGCCACTTCTTATACGACTCCCGCCGTGGCAGGGGTGGTGAGAATCACGGTTTCGAGTGGCAGTTTGAAGTCGGCAAACTTTACGGTGACGGTGGCCGCCGCAAACTGATTCAAGAGCAGCTAGATGTGTCGGCTGGTCAGACAACACCTCCGTGACCCCGACGCTGTTATCCGGTGGGCGATTCCCCACCGCGTCACAACGGTCCACCTACCGACTTGCCTTGTAGCACGAGCCTACCTCCGTCACTCTCGTCCGTGATGTAAGTCACAGTCCGAGCCGCGATAACACTGGACAATTCCGTAGGTAGGTCGAACGCATGGAATAGCGTTCACTCTCAGGAGGTAGGACACGTGGTAGGGAAGTTGTTCGAAATGGTCTTCGGTTGTTCTCATAGTCACTATTGTTTTCCTCGGACCGTACACACCAGAAGCAATAAAGCCGCCGCTTTAACCGGAACGTATGTGGTTTGCACCGAGTGCGGCCGCGAGATGCCCTATGATTGGGAGAATATGGCGGTTGTCCGTTCATCGTCCCGGGCTCGACAATACGCGCATTCGCTGTCGAGCCGTCAAGCCGCATAAGGCCCACCAGTTCAGATTATTCCTCGTTCTGGTCCCGATCTTGCGAACTGGTCTCGACTCCATCGGCTGCTCCCGGCACGGGTTTCTGCACATCGATTAGAGACAGGCCCACTTTTTTCAGCTCGGCATTCAGGTCTGGGATATCTTTCGACTTGATCTGGCTCCACGCGGCCAACTGCTCGTTGAGCGCCTTCTCCAGTTCCACAAAAACGGTGAGCTGTTGCGTCGTGGGTGCGGCATCGGCAGTGTCGAGAGCGCTGACCAGCGTGTCGAGCCCACTATTCAGACGAGACAGGCTCCGACCTTCTGGAGTGCTCAGGTATCGTGCGCCCATGCCGCCCCCTTCGCCGTCAATCGCGGCCGCTTTCGCATCAAGGTCGGCGGCGGATTTTGTAACGGTCGCGGTTCGTGATTTGTTTGACGCAGGCCCGGTTCCAGTCAGTGGTTTCAGCTGCAAGCGCACGCTGCGAACCTCCATTAGGGCTTGGTAGTCCTGATGAAGAGCACTGGCAATTTTGCGGTCGAGATCGAATTGCTTGGCCAGGTCTTCCGGCAAAGTTTTCACTCGCGGGTCCATGCGAACGATCAGCGGTTGCGAGTACTGCCTTCCGTTCACCGTCAAAACGACATTGTAGAATCCTGGCAAAACCGCCGCACCCAGCGGATACCGTGGCGTGTCGTGGTAAATGGCCGAGATCGGATAACTATGAGCGAGCACGTCAGGATCGGGATAAGCCAGATTCCAAACGAAGCGGTGCATTCCCGGAGCGTTCGACAGGGTTCGCGCCGGACGCACCCAGTAGGTTGGGACGTTCAATGTCTTCGCGTCGACCGTTGCAGGCTTGTCATCACTCGAAAAGTGGCGCACAACTTTTCCAGAGACCGTGTCGATCACCGCGAGCGCGACCGCACCTGTTGCCTTGCTATTCAGCCAGTAGTCGATCATCGCGCCGTCCGGCGGATTCTGCCCCGCAGGTTCTTCCGGCGGCAGCGGGGTGTCGGTGTTGTTGTTGCGGCGGACGCGATAGGTAGATTGCGGCGTGAACAAATAAGCATTCGCGCCCGCCACCTCGGCGCTCAGCTGGCGCAGGGGAGTGATGTTATCCAAGATCCAAAATGAACGGCCGTGCGTTCCAACGACAACGTCGTCATGATGGATGACCAGATCGCGAATCGATGTCGGCGGCAGATTCATCTTGAGAGATTGCCAATGATCGCCGTCATCCCACGAGACATACACGGAGCGTTCGGTTCCGGCGAAGAGCAAGCCCTTTGCGTTCGGGATCTTCGCGCACCGTGTTCACCGGTTCATTGTCAGGCAAGCCGGTAACGATCTTCTGCCAGGTCTTGCCCCCGTCGTGGGTGCGATAGATATACGGCTGCAAATCGTCGAGCCGAAAACGATTCACTGCGGCGTAGACGGTCGCCGCGTCGAAGTGTGACGCGTCCATCTGTGCGACCTTGCTCCACGGAGTCAACTCCGGCGGCGTCACGTTTTGCCAGTTCTTGCCGCCGTCGCGCGTGACTTGAATCAGACCGTCGTCGGTGCCCGCCCAGATCAGATCGGCATCTTTCGGAGACGGAGCAATCGAATAAATCACGCCGCGATGTTTCCCTTTCGCCGGATCGGCATCGACAAACGGTCCCAGAGTCGCAGGAACGCCGGGATCTTCGCGCGTCAGGTCGGGACTAATGATCTGCCAACTGTTGCCTCCATCGCGCGTGGAAAAAAGCACATTCGATCCAAGGTAAAGGACGTGTGGATCGACCGGCGAGAAGATCAGCGGCGCGGTGCGATTGAAGCGATATTGCCCGGTGCGGAGAACGACCGGAGAGACGTCGCGGGTCTGACCCGTGTTACGGTCGAACACGGTGACCTTGCCGCCGTAAATCAGATTCGGATGCAGAGGATCAGGCGCTACGTAGCCGTATTCTTCCGTACCCGACGGTAGTCCAGTCGCGGAAATGTGATTTCGCCGAAGTCGCTGCGGCTGGCGGTGCCGATCGAACCGCTCTCCTGCTGGCCACCGTAGACCCAGTAGGGAAACTGGTTGTCGGTGATGACGTGATAGAACTGCGCCGTCGGCTGGTTGTACCACGAACTCCAGGTCTGGCCGCCGTTCACGCTGATGGTCGCGCCCTGATCGACGGCGAGGGCGATGATGTCGGGGTTTTCGGGATTGATCCAGATGGTGTGGTAGTCGTCGCCTCCCGGAGCGCCTTTGATCGCGGTGAAGTTCTTGCCCGCATCGGTGGAGCGATATGTGGAGGTGTTCGCGACATAGATCACATCTTTATTTTTCGGATCGACGCGGACACAACCGAAGTCATCGCCTCGCCCCCAGATGCGTTCTTCGTCATTCACCTGCCGCCAGCTCTCGCCCGCATCGTCGGAGCGGTAAATACCGCTGCCTTTCTTGGCATTAGGCTTCGTCACGTTAACCCAGGCATACATGCGATCGGGATCGCTCGGGGAAATGGTGGGTCCGATGCGGCCGATGCCATCCTCCGCGCTCGGCAATCCTTTCGTGATTTGCTGCCAGTGGTCGCCGCCATCGGTGGACTTGTAGAGTCCGCTGCCCGTTCCGGTGTATCCGCCACCGGTGGTCCACGGCGGACGCCGCGAGGCCCACATGCTGGCGAAGATCACCTGAGAATTGCGGGGATCGAAGACGAGATCCATGCCTCCGGTGTTTTCATCCTTGTAGAGAACTTTCTGAAAGCTCTGACCACCGTCGAGCGAGCGGTAAATGCCACGCTCTGGATTCGGTCCATAAGGATGTCCTTGGGCGGCGACGAAGAGGCGATTGGGATCCTTCGGATCGACAATGATCGATGCGATCTGCTGAGCGTCGCGCAATCCGGTTTGTCCTGGCCAGCTTTGTCTTGACCAAGATGCTGCCAGGTGCGACCCGCGTCGGTCGACTTATACATGCCATCCCCGACAGAGAGGTCGGGGCGGCGCAGCCCTTCTCCGCTGCCAACATAAATCACATTCGGATTCGACGGTGCGACGGCTAACGCTCCGATCGACCCCGTAGGCTGATCATCAAAGATCGCATTCCATGTACGGCCGAAGTCGGTCGTCTTCCAGACACCCCCGTCATTCGGAGCCATATAGAAAACATTCGGCTGCCCGGGAACACCCGAGATCGCAACCGTGCGCCCGCCGCGAAACGGCCCGATCGACCGCCAGTGCAAGTCCTGATACATGGCCGGGTCGTATGGCTGCGCGGAAGACGCGGAAGGAAAGAGTGAAACGCAAACTGAGACGAGCAGTATCCAGAAAGAGCACTTGGTCACGGTTGATCCTCTTATGCTTAACCCAAAGACGATCAGAGGATAAACCACGGCGCGCCTCAGATGCGAGTGCCTTCGCCCGTGAGCTCCTATGGTTGAGTAACAGGCGGACTTTGCAGATAGCGGCGCAACGCGTCCTGCCATGCTGGCATGCGGATGTCGTAAGCATGCAAACTCTCAGCCGACAGCACGGAATACGCAGGACGCTTCGCTGGACGTGGAAACTCGGCGGTAGTCACCGGTTTGACGGTTGTCGCCAACCCAGACTCGCGCACAATTTCAGTGGCGAAGTCATACCACGTGCAGTCGCCGGAATTGGTGACGTGAACAATGCCGCGAGCCGGGGCGTGGCAAAGCTGCACGATTGCCGACGCCAGATCGCGCGTGAATGTCGGACTGCCGCGCTGATCGTTGACAACCGAGAGTTCGGGGCGCGTCGACGCCAACTTCAGGATGGTTGCGGGGAAGCACTTGCCTCCCTGACCGAACAACCAGGAAGTCCGGGCGATGCAGACCTCCGGCAGAATCTCCAATAACTTCTCTTCGGCACGTGCCTTGGTCTCGCCATAAACCCCGGTCGGGTTTCGCGAGTCTCCCGTCTCGTAGGGCAATCGCTTATTGCCATCGAAAACGTAGTCGGTGCTCACGAAGAGCAATCGTGCTCCGGCATCGCGAGCCGCCTCCGCCACATTGATAGCGCCTTGCAAATTCACAGCGAAAGCGAGTTCGCGATTCGACTCGCAGCCATCCACATCGGTATAAGCGGCGGATAAAATGACCCAATCGGGGCGCGATTCGCGAATCGCATCGCGCACGCGCGTGTGATCGCGCAAATCGGCATCTTTTGATGTCGGTGCGGTCAGGTGATCGCCGGCCTGGTGCAACGCGGCCACGAGTTCCCTTCCGAGCAGTCCCGTGGCGCCAAAGAGAGTTACACGCATGTCGGCATTGTAAATGGCGCATCTGGAGTGAAACGCAATGCGCCCGGTTCAAGCTGGGTTTCGGGTCGGGTTATTCGGTACCAATCGATTCCTGCGCCGGTACGTGCTTTCGCAGCGAGTGGAGGATCAGCGATCCGCTGATGCCGAAACAGGACACGGCGGCAAACGCCACCAGGTCGAGCATACCGCGTGACATTCGGAGGTAATCCGCAAACATCGACGCCAGCGCGCAGACAATGCCCAAAACGTTGAGCCACAGCGGAGAAAAAATGGGCAGGTCACGACGAAACCGCACCTGAAGCAACAGCGCAGCCAGTCCGATCGCAGCCACCACCACCAGAGCGACCGGGCTGTAAAAAGCATTGGGCCCGGTATAGATCACGACCAACGCCAGCGCCAGCAAAAGCAAGCCGGACGCGATCACGGTCCATCGGCGCGACACTTTCGATGCCGACCCCGAGGTCGGCGGCGCGGGAGCAACGTTCGTGATTTCCTTCCCTTCCTGCATCCAGCCATTGTATGACGCAGTCCCTGTTTTCCGCGGTCACGCATTGCTTGGCATCCATTCCGACGGGCGATGTTCGCCATGAGACATCGCATAGAGCACCAACTCAACGCGGCTGGAGATGCCGACCTTGTCGAAGATGCGCAGCAGATATTTCTTGATGGTGTGCTCGCTCAGACCGAGTTCCTCGGCGACTCCGCGGTTGGTCAAGCCGTCCGCCACGAGGGCCACGACTTGCTCTTCGCGGGGCGTCAGTAAAAACCGGCCATTGGAGTTGACGACGCGCAGTGTTGGTACGTCACCCAATGCGTCGAGCATGTAATTCATCTGCTTGCGATTGATCCACACCTCTCCGCTAAAAACACAGTGAATACACTTGCAGAGCATCGCAAATGGCGTATGCGTGAAGAGGAAGATGCCCTTCGCGCCAGCGCGTAATGCGTTGATCACCAACTCCCGGTCGTCGCTTTCGGCGAGCAGCACGGGCGCGGCCTTTGGATAGGAAACTCGCAACCAGCGAAGCAAGCCAAAATCAGGAGTATGACTCCACGCGATCAAAACCACGTCGACGGGATTCGATTGCAGGAAGTCATGAAGAGCGGATATGTCCAGGGCGACGGCGGAGACCTGAAACTCCCGACGAGCTTTCAAGGCGCGTGCCAATAGTTGCGATTGAATTGGGCCGGAGTCGGCGACGAGAACGTGAACGGTTGGAGATGCGGCCACTGCGGCTTCGGTCGACGGATTCGTAGAGCGGCTAGTCTTCACGTCCTTCATCTTGCTCCAAAGTAGATGGGCTGGATGTATCTCTCATCACACCCGGTCGGTGATGAATCCAGCACCTCCATGTCTACTTTGGTAGGGACACCCCGGTGCCCCGCTCTCGAGGGTGCGGGTTTCTCAACCGCAGACTCCTATCCGAACGTGAAACCCGCCCAGGTCGCGCCCGTATTGAATTGCGTGACCCCTGATTTGGCCGGAACGGGCCATGTACCGCGGTGGACAGTACTTTACAAGTCTTGTTGCGTCGCGGGCCCAACAGTACTTTCGTTTTCGATAGATCAAGGGTCCGACAAATCGGAAGCTTGACCTGTTTAGTTCGCCGTTCGGAGCAACGGCGCGAGCCTGGAGATGAATGTATTTCGCAAACTCGTAGTTTTGGGAGCTGTCGGCATGCTCATCCTGCAGCTCGCCATGGTCGCTTTCTCCCAAGGAACTCCGCCACCCGCTTCGGAACCCGTATCCTCTGCTCCGTCGACCGACAAGATGCCGGCGGAGAGCTCGCAGAGCCGGGGCCGAGCGGGTGCCGGCAGTACCGCCAGCGGGGCGGCCACACAATCCGGGAAAGTGGGTGGCGTGGGAGATCCTGCGTTCGGAGGGGAACGTCACCCACTTTATCGGCTCTCGAAATCGGACACTGTCGACTTGAATTTCACTTTTTCTCCCGACTTTAACCAGAGTCTGACCGTGCAGCCTGATGGTTTTATCGCACTGCGAGGTGCAGGTACGCTGCGGGCGGAGGGCCTCACCCTCACAGAGATACAGCATGCGGTCGCCGACGCTTATCGCGGCTTCCTTCACGACCCCGAGATCACCGTGAGCTTAAAGGACTTCGATAAACCTTATTTTCTCGCATCAGGCGAGGTGGCGCGGCCGGGGAAATATGAACTGCGCGGCGACTTAACAGTCAATGAAGCGGTGGCGATTGCCGGCGGATTCACCCAGCAAGCTCGTCACTCCCAGGTCGTCCTGTTTCGCCGGATCTCGGCGTACGTCGCCGAATCGCACGTGATCGACCTTAAGAAGATGCTCGATTCCCGCGATATTCGAGAGGATCTCCACATGCAGCCGGGCGACTTTATCTATGTGCCGCAAAGCAGAATTTCGAAGATTCGCAAGTATGTCCCGACCAACGCGATGAGCTGGTACATGAACCCTATGCAGTTCTAGCAGAATTTAGAAAATCGGAATTTAGAAGAAAAGGAGCAGCAGCGTTCGCTTTGCCTCTGGATAATCTGGCGGATTCCCCCGATCTGGCCGGTTCTGGTCGTCCGCTGCGGGACCCATGTCCGCTGAACTAGTACCGAACTCGCGCCCCACCGCCCAATCACCCACGCTGCGGGAACTTGCCGCTACCCTGTTTCGGCGACCACATCTTGCCGCTGCCTCTTTTGGGTTTGTGTTGCTGGCCACGATGCTGTTGGTAATTTTCTCGGCGCGATATGAATCGCACTTCAAGGTTCTGCTTCGGAGAGGACGCTTTGACCCAATCGTCTCGTCCCAGCCTCCCAGCGCGATGGATGTCGCCCGCCCCGAAATTACAGAAGAGGAACTGAACTCCGAGGTTGAACTGCTGCGCGACGAGGATCTCCTGAAGCAAGTTGTGCGCAACGCCGGACTGGTTCCCGCGGACACGATCGACGCGGACCTCGCGGCCGAAACCGAACATGCCGCTCGAAAACTCGCACGACGTTTGGATGTCGAAGCCTTGAAAAAATCGAACTTGATCCAGGTCACCTACAAAGACACCGACCCGCGAAGAGCGGCGCGCGTCCTCTCGGCTCTTTCGGACATATACATAAAAATGCACACAGACCTTCAACGCCCGCCTGGGGAAATCCAGTTTTTTGATCAACAGACTGCGGATTACGAGAGGAGACTGCATCAGTCCGAAACCAGACTGGTTGACTTCACACGCGACCGTGGCGTCGTCTCCGCAGCCCTCGAACGCGACATTGCACTCCAAAGACTTGGCGACGCCGACGCCTCCTACCGTCAAATCGACCAGGACCGCGTCGAGACCGAGCACCGGATCGCCTCGTTGCGGGATCAACTCAAAACATTCCCCTCACGGTCGGTGACACTCAAACGTTGGGCCGACAATCCAGAAGTTCTCGAAAAGATGAAAACTCACCTGCTGGAACTCGAGCTCAGACGGACCGAGTTGCTCACCCGTTTTGAACCCTCCTATCGACTGGTTCAAGAAGTCGAACGAGAAATCGCGGAAACCAAGGAATCGATTGCCGCCGAAGCGCTCACACCCGTGCGCGACGAGACCACCGACAAAGATCCGAACTACGAGTGGGCGCGCCTGGAAATGGAGAAAGCGCAAGTGCAATCGGACGGTCTGCGTGCCCGGCAGTCCGACGCTTCCACTCAAGTTGCATCGCTTCGAAGCTTTGCTCAACAGATGCAATCTGATTCGCTCGATCAACAGGACTTGCTGCGCACGGCCAAGATCGAGGAGGACAACTACCTCCTTTACGTTCGCAAGCGCGAAGAAGCCCGTATAGGGGACGCGCTCGACGAGCGCCGCATTCTCAATGTCGCCATCGTGGAGCCGCCCTCAGCTCCAGCCCTCCCTGCGCACTCCATATTTCTTTATTTTCTGGTTGCTTTCATTTTGGCGACCGGATTTGCGGTCGGGACTGCGTTCACAACCGAATACTTCGATCCGACGATCCGAACTCCGGACGAGGCGTGCAAGCTAATGGAAGTGCCCGTGCTCGCGTGGCTGCCAGCCGAGGCTGAGGTGATACCTCCTTCAGGCGCCCGGCTCGATCGTCCCACGGCGGTGACGCCGTGAGCTCTCTCCTGGGAATTTTTGCGGAAACACCTGCAACCAAACCGCAGCGGGTTATGCCGATTCGCGAGCAGGCACGGCCCAAAGTTGTTCCCGCAAACAGTGCTGTTCGCGATGACCAAATCCACGCACTGGCACAGCAGCTTTTCTTCCGTCCGCAATCGGCGCCCATGCACCACGTGGGATTCGCGACTGTCGAAGCATCGACCGAGACGGCAAAACTGTGCCTGGACCTCGCGAGAGCCGTCGCGGACCTAAGGCGATACGACGTAGGGCTGATTGACGCTCACCAGGACGCGAGCCCTCTGCAAACCAGGCTCCAGATCCCGACACCGGCCCGCGCCGAGACTACCTGGCCGATTGGGCGACGCCTTTGGATGGTTCCCCGCCAGAGTTGGCTGCCCGAAAGCAGTGGCCAGCGCGTTACCGACCACAACCTATCGAGACTCCAGGAACTCATGACAGATTTCGACTTTTCCATCCTCTGGTGCCCACCCGTCTCATGGGTCACGGCGAGCATCGGACAAATCTGCGACGGCTTGGTGCTCGTGCTCACCGCCAACAAGACTCGGCGATTGGTAGCAGCTCAAGTTAGAGACCAACTGAGCAACGCGCAGGTTCCACTGCTCGGAACTGTGCTCACAGAGCGTCGTTTTCCCGTACCCCAAGGCCTTTACCGGAGCCTCTAAACTATGAGCGAATTGGCCAGCACTGGATGGTGGCAGGGCACGCAGAATAAATTGCCCTCGCTATACGCTCGCATGATCCCCGGCGCATCGGCCGTGCCTCATCCGCATCGGGCAGCAACGGCGTTTGCGTCAATCGCCTCTGCCACCACTCTTACGGATCACCCCAAGAGTGAGACGGCTCCGAGACAGACACGTTTGGCACCACCCCGTACGGAGTCGCGCCCGCAGCCCGCAATCGAGAAGTTCAGACTCGGCCAGATGGTCGCATTCGATTTGGTCGCTCTGGCAATGGCTTGCGCGCTCTTGTGTGTATTCATTCCGGCCTGGAGTCTCCCGTGGACTTATGCGCCCATCTTTTCCGTTGTCGTAACGCTTTTCGCTTTCACGGCGGGCCTCTATCGACACGATTGTGACCCGTTCCCGGCAGAGACTATCTCAGTTCTGGCTAAATCCATCTTGCTCGCCGTTGGATTGGTATTCATTGCGGGATGGAGCGAAATTCGCCTCATCGGCGCCTCAGCCACCTTTGCCGGCAGCCTGGCCGCTCTTGTCTTTTCACGCCGCATGCGCCAATGGGCACGCAGTGTGCCAAGCCGCCAGACCGAATCGCGAAACGTGCTCATGGTCGGCGGCGGAAGCATTGCTCGATCGATCGCGACGACATTGCGCAACGACCCCCTGCATCGCACGACCGTTTGCGGGTTCGTCGACGACGAACTCCCTCTTTCACCCACCGTGCTGGGGCGAATCAATGATTTGGACTGGCTGGCTCGCGCCGAGTTTATCGATGAGGTCATCCTGACGCTTCCCGATGAACCTGCCATCGCCCGAAGAGCGGCCGAGGTTGCGCTCCGCAACCATCTTGACATTCGCGCTGTGCCCGACCTTCCTCCCGGCCATTGGCCCGACGCGGGCATCGACCACATCGGAGAAATACCGGTCATCACGCTTCATCGCGAGCCACTGCCGAGCGCGGCCTTGTTTCTAAAACGGTTGCTGGACGTAACTGGGGCACTCCTTGGACTCGCCGTCGCGGGCCCCTTGATGGGAATCGTCGCTCTACTGATCCGCCTCGAATCCGCCGGTCCGGTGATCTATTGTGCCGAGCGGACAGGCGCGAAAGGTCGCCGCTTCCGTTGTTACAAGTTCCGTTCCATGGTGACCGACGCCGAACACTTAAAAGAAAAGCTGCGCGCGCGTAATCAACGGCAAGGTCCGATTTTCAAAATTGACGACGACCCGCGAGTCACACGTGTCGGCCGGCTGATCCGCCGCTACAGTCTCGACGAGCTTCCACAACTATGGAACGTCCTTCGCGGCGAGATGAGCCTGGTTGGACCGCGCCCTCACCCCATCGACGAAGTAAGCCACTACGATCTTCAACACTACCGGCGCCTCGATGTGAAACCCGGCATCACCGGCCTTTGGCAGATCACCGCGCGAGATTGCCCTTCCTTTGATCTCAACATGCATCTCGATCTCACCTACATCGAGAACTGGACACTGCTCCTTGACCTGCGCATCCTCGCCAGCACGTTCCGCGTCTTGTTCGCACCGGAGGGAGCGTGAGTTCCGCCATCAGCACCCACGCCCTGACCTGGGATCGCGACGACAGTCCGCTCTGGCTTTGGCGGATCGCCGGTCTTCTGCTTCGCCCGCTTCACTTGGGGCTAGCTTTTCCCTCAGTACTCTACGTGGCCGCAATGGGCGTTTTCCTGTTCCGGCCACCAGATCTCTTTTCGTTTTACATCGACCGTATCGCGTTTGGCGTCCTGGTCTTTTTCGTCGTTCTACGCACGATGGCGCTTCGCGATAAACTTCCGTTTTTTGCCGGAATCAGTTTGCCCATGCTCGCCCTCGCGGCGCTGGCGGTTTTTCGCGCTCTACGAGAATCCTTCGACGCCCAAAACTGGAGCATCCTCGCCAGCAAATTCATCGTACCCTTCGTTTTGTTTCACCTCGCTGTGCTGATCTTCCGCAACGAATCACAGCGAAGGCACTTCGAGATTTTCGTCATTCTTACGCTCGCCTATCTTGTTTTCATCGCGATCGCTTTCCTTGTCGATGCCCGCGACCTCATCTTTCCACGCTTCATTCTCGACGAGAGCATAGGGTTCCACGCAGACCGTGCCCGCGGTCCATTTCTTCAGGCCGTCGCCAACGGCGTTTCGCTGAACGTCCTGGGAATAATCGTCATAGCCTTGGCCCAAGAGCGGAAAACGTTCGTTCGCCTCCTATGGCTGGTCCTCCCGCTCGCTGTGCTAGCCACCATGACGCGCGCCGTCTGGATATCGTTCGCCGCTTCAACCATCGTTCTTGGATTTCGCATGGTCGAACGCCGTTTGCAAGCGGCGTGCGCTTTGCTGGCGTTGATTGGGATCGTCACTGGTCTAGCCATCGGCTTTAGCGATCATTCGCTAAAGACCGCTTTGTGGGATCGCACCGGCGAGCGCGGCCCCGTGACTGCGCGCCTCGCCGTCTACGAGGCCGGTTGGGCAATGTTCCTGGAGCGACCCTTCACCGGGTGGCCTGCCGGAGGCATGTATGCCGAACTTGGCCGCCGAATGGAGGGCTATCATCTCCGAACTTTCTACGTGCACAACACCTACCTTGCTTTGCTGGTGGAGTTCGGGCTGCCAGGCTTGATCGTTTACAGCATTCTCTTTTTCAACCTCTTCCGGATCGCGTGGCGCGGGCCGCCGGGCGAGCCAGCACCCGTCGCGTCGTTGCGCAAGGTCTGGCCCATCCTGCTTAGCGTCTATCTGTTCAATGCCTTCTTCGTCGATATGGCGTACCAGTTCGTGATCGGACTCATGTTCACTGTCGCCGGCATGCTCTGCGCAGCCGAGGAGCCAGTCGCATGACCACCATTGCTTACATCGCTAACGAGTTTCCGTCGCCACTCGAGCCCTATGTCATGGATGAGATTACCGAATTGCGACGGCGCGGAACGCGCGTCATTTGCTGTAGCGGAAAACGGGTTTCACCGGAAAATCTCAACCTGGCGGAGCGCGCCTTTTGGAAGGAAACGCGTTTTTTTCAGCCTGTCTCCGACGATCAACTGTTGCGGGCTTTGCGCCGGCTCGCCTCTGATCGCCGCAACCTCTGGCAGCTGGTACAACCGCTGCTGGTTGGCGCAGGAGCGACCCTAAGCCGCCGTGTTCGTTCCTTCGGGCACACCATCATGGGTGCCGTGTTGGCAGAAGAGCTGGGTCCGCTCGATGTCGAACACATCCATGTTCACCATGGATACTTCGCATCGTGGATGGCCTTGGCCGCGGCTAAGCTTCTGGGTGTCGGATTCAGTTTTACCCTGCACGGCTCTGATCTGCTGGAACGCGCCGACCTGCTCGAGGCCAAGCTCAGTGCCTGTCGCTTTTGTATAACGGTGTCCGATTACAACCGCCGATTTATTCTTCGGAAATATCCATTGGTACCGGCAGAAAAAGTTGTCGTCCATCGTCTCGGTGTTGATTGTTGCCCACCACGGCTTCCATCCAGCGTCGTTTCCGAGCGAACCGACGGACGTTTTTGTCTGCTCTCCGTCGGAAGGCTGCATCAGGTAAAGGACCATCGCTTCTTGATCGAGGCATGCGACGTGCTTCGCGACCAGGGCCTCGATTTCCTTTGCTGGATCGTCGGCGAAGGGCCGGAGCGTCCGGCTCTGGAGCGGCAGATCGCGGCCTTGGGACTCGAGAGCCGCGTGCACCTGATTGGTCACATAAGTCGAATCGCGATTCCTGCCTATTACCGGCACGCCGACTTGGTAGTCATGACGAGCAAGAGCGAAGGCATTCCGGTCGTGCTCATGGAGGCCATGGCTCAAGAAAAACTCGTGCTCGCTCCCGCGATCACCGGAATTCCCGAACTCGTCGAGCATCTCCGCACGGGATTTCTCTACCATCCCGGATCTTTACCCGACTTCGTCAGCTCGCTTCGTTGGATTCACGATCACAGGACATCTCTCACAGCAATTCAAACAGCGGCGGCTGCCAGCGTCGCCGCTTCCTACAATCGCCAGCGGAATGTTCGCGCGTTTGCCGACCAATTTCTAGCTCGTATTTCTCAATCGGACGGAAACCATGCGCATCCTGTATTGCAACAAGTACGACTATCCGTTTAGCGGTACCGAGGCTTACCTCTTCGATCTCATCCGCCGCATGGATGAATGCGGCCAGGAAACCGCTCTCTTCAGCATGGAACACGGCCGCACTCCGTCTTTCGCGGGTCGCGCTTATCGAATTCCGCATATCGATTTCAAGAATCCCGAAGCTGGGTTGCTCCAGAAGATCAGGATGGCCGCGCACGCCCTGTACTCACGCTCTGCTCGCCGGGCCCTGCGCGAATGCCTCGCCGATTTTTCGCCTGATGTGGCCCATGTTCGCGGCATTTATCATCATCTCTCGCCGTCGATTCTTTGGGAGCTCAAGAGCCAGGGTGTCCCGGTGCTTTATCACCTGAACGATTTTAAAGTTCTCTGTCCGACCTACAATTTCGTCGCCGATTCACGCCCCTGCGAACTCTGCAGCCACGGAGCTTTCCACAACGCCGCCACACGAGGTTGCTATAGTGGCTCGCGCGCGAGTGCCATAGTCCTTGCAGCCGAGGCCTACCTGCACAGATGGTTGCGGACCTACCACCGTTGCGTCGACATATTTCTCGCTCCAAGCCAATTCGTCCGCGACAAATTAATTGACGCCGGTTTCCCTTCGAAGCAGGTTGAGGTCCTGCCCCATTGCCAGTCACTTCCGGCCGATAACGAAATCATTCCTGATGAAGGGTACCTTCTCTACTTCGGCCGGCTCTCGCCTGAAAAAGGCGTCTACGATCTCTTGCGCGCGATGGTGCGACTACCGCACACACCCCTCGTGATCGCGGGAGACGGTGCCGATCGGCCCCGTCTCGAGTCGCTCGCGAAAGAGTTGAATCTGAACAAGGTCATTTTCGCGGGCACAGTGCACGGGGAAAAGCTGCAGAGACTCATCGCCGGATGCGCCTTTTCCGTCTTTCCATCGCACGCGTATGAAACTCTGGGCAAATCGATTCTGGAGTCGTACGCCTGGGGACGACCGGTCATTGCCTCGGACCTTGGCTCGCGGCGCGAACTCGTCGAGCACGGAGTCACCGGCCTTCTCTATTCCGACGGCGATCGGGAACAACTCGCTCATTCCATCGGATTCCTGTTTGACCGCCCCGATCTGATTGCCAAGATGGGATCGGCCGCTCGCCGTCGCATCAAATCCGACTACGGTCCCGAACAGCACATGGAGAAAATGCTCGACCTTTATGGTCGGCTCATCTCCGCCAAGCGATCGGCATCGTTTCCAACCACTCCAAGGCTCTCGCTTCCGCGCCGTAGTGTCCGGGTGGCTTTCATCGGCGGTCGCGGAGTGATTTCTAAGTACAGCGGAATCGAATCCTATTACGAGCAGGTTGGCCACGAATTATCGCGACTGGGCCACGAAGTTACCGTCTATTGCCGTTCTTATTTCACCCCGCCAATTACGACGGGCACTCACAACGGCATGCGCGTATGCCGGCTGCCGACCATACGTTCCAAGCACCTGGAAACCCTGGTCCACACCCTGCTGAGCACCGTGCACGCGATGTTCTCAGACTACGACGTCGTCCATTACCACTGCCTGGGCCCCGCGCTGTTTTCCTTTCTTCCGCGGCTCGTCGGCAAGAAAACCGTGGTCACCGTCCAGGGTCTCGATTGGCAGCGTGGTAAATGGGGATGGATCGCATCGCGCATCCTGCGCTGCGGGGAGGTAGCCGCCGTTTCCCTGCCCAACACCACGATGGTCGTCTCGCGTACCTTGCAGCAACACTATCGGCAGCAACACAAGCGCGAGACGATTCACATTCCGAACGGCGCAACGTTCTCCGATGGGCGGACGGCGAATCACTTAGCCGAATGGGGGCTCGTCCCGGATCAATACATCCTCTTCTTGGGCCGGTTTTCGCCGGAGAAGAATTGCCATCTTCTCATCGAGGCTTTCGAAAGCCTCCATACCGATATGAAGCTGGTTCTTGCCGGAGGATCGAGTCACTCCGATTCCTACGTAGACAGTTTGCTCCAGCACCAATCCGACCGTGTACGGTTCCTTCCCTGGGTATCCGGAGCCAAGCTCGAACAACTGCTTTCGAACGCAGCCGTGTTCGTGCTGCCCTCTGAACTCGAAGGATTGTCTTTAGCGCTTCTCGATGCCATGGCAGCCGGGGTGTGTGTACTGACCAGCGATATTCCGGAAAATATCGAGGTCGTCGAGGATGCAGGCTTCACCTTCCGCCGCGGCGATCGAGCCGATCTTGCGCGCATGCTTGATTTGCTGATCGGGACTCCCGAACTTCGCCGCGAGACCGGGAAAATAAGCCAGGACAAAATACGAGGTCAATATCTCTGGCCAGACATAGCCCGCCAGATTGAAAAAACTTATTGGGAGTTACTAGGAGTCGTGCCCCAGGTTCGCGCCCGTTCTGTGGGCGCTAACCTGGGCCCAGCAAATGCGCTCCCTCGACCGCCAATTGCGAGATTCCGAGGCGAAAGATAAAAGATAGCTGAACGCTCGGGCAAGCTTCAATCGACGGCACAGATCAATTCAACCGGAAGTCGACCGAAATCGCGGTTTCGACCTCGACAGCATTGCCATTGGCCAGGTACGGTTCATACTTCCACGATCGAACAGCTTCTTTCGCCGCCTGTACCAGAAGATCCGGTCCGGAAACTGTCCGCAATCGTTTGACGCTGCCGTCGGATCCAATGAGAGCATCCAGCACGACAAGCCCTTCCGTCTTTTCGACCCGCGCAGCCTCGGGGTAGACAGGATCGACCTTCGTCACCACCCGTTTCTCCATGGTTTCCGGTGAGACGCGCAACCCGACACTCGTGGCGAGCGAGCGCGTTTCCAATTCATTCCAGGACTTCTGCCACTGCCACCATCCGAGCGCTGCCAGGCCAAGCACGCAGCCGAATAACAATGCCAATCCGCCGCGCCCAATCTTCACACGCCGCTGACGTCTGACTTTCGATTCCGCAACCACCGTGGCCAGCTCAGACACATCGACAGGCGCGACATTCATCTTTTTCAGATCCGGCATCTTAAAATCGACGCCGATCGGCAACGCAGCCTGAGAATCGGCGCGGTAAACCCAATAGCGGATCATTTCTCGCTGCTCAACCGAAAGGCTGACAAACTCAAGGCCACAACGCAAACGCGACTGATAGCGGACAACAGCGCGCGCACGTACGGGTACGCCAACATTCGGAAGCCGCAATTCGACTGCGACCTGTAGGCCGGCGGCGAGTTCTCCCGCAATCACCGCGCCCACTCCCGCTTCACTAAGGTCGGTGCAACGGCCGGGCAGATTTTCGGGGACACCCGACCGCAGTGCGATCAGGTCCAAAGGCACATTGATCGGGCGCCGCAGAAAAACGCGCTCTGATACCGTGTCAAACGCCGGTGATAATGCTGCACTCATCAAATTGCTCCCGCACGATTGAGATCATTCCATGCGGCTGGAATAAAACGAAAGCGGCGCTTGTTGGGATCGTTGCCCAGAGTATAGCGGAAACTCGAGCGGGAGACGCCTGATAATTTCCTCAACTAAAAAACAGATCGCAGACGGATCGTTTCCTTCGCAGTGGACTCTTACTCCAAGTCTCGCCAGTTAAGTCCGACTCCGATTTCCACCAGCAGCGGGACGGCGAGAGGCCGCACGTTCTCCATGTGCTCGCGCACCAGAGGCTTCAGCATCTCAACTTCTTTCTCTGGCGCTTCGAACACAAGTTCGTCATGCACTTGCAAAGTCATCCGCGACTTCAGGCCGCGCTTCCGGATTTCCCCGTCAATTCGGATCATCGCCAGCTTGATCAAGTCGGCCGCCGTCCCCTGGAGTGGAGTGTTCACAGCCGTGCGTTCGGCGAATCCACGCTGCGTCGCGTTTTTGCTGTTGATATCGGGGATCGGACGAATGCGTCCGAAAAGCGTTCTCACTTTTTGATCGCGGCGCGTGTCATCGAGAGTGGCGTCGATGAAGGCGCGCACTCCGGCATACTTCTCAAAATACGCGTCGATAAATTGTTTTGCTTCGCCCGGCGAAATACCCAGCTGCTGCGACAGTCCGAAGGCCGACAATCCATAAACGATTCCAAAGTTCACGACCTTGGCCGCGCGCCGGTGTTCGGCCGTAACCATCAGCGGCGGCACGCCAAATACTTGGGACGCCGTCAAAGTGTGAATATCGTCGCCGCGCCGGAACGCCTCCACCAACAATTTGTCCTTGGAGTAGTGCGCAAGCAGCCGCAGCTCAATCTGTGAATAATCCGCTGCCAGCAGCACGTGACCCGGCTCCGCAATGAAGGCTGCGCGAATCTCACGGCCGAGTTCTGTGCGAATCGGAATATTCTGCAAATTCGGATTCGTCGAAGACAAACGCCCGGTTGCCGTTCCGGTCTGTCCAAAAGTCGTGTGAACGCGGCCACTGTGGCTGCGAATCAGCGCCGGCAGCGCGTCGACGTAGGTCGACTTCAACTTCGTCAGCTGCCGATATTCCAGCACCAGGCGCGGAACCTCGTGTTCGGCTGCCAGCCCTTCAAGAACATCGACCGCCGTCGAAATCTTCTTTCCCTTTCCATATTTCACTGGGATGGGCAGTGCGAGCTTGTTGAACAGAACATCGCCGAGTTGCTTCGGCGAATTGATATTGAAGTCCATTCCGCAGCGCTCGTAAATATCCCGGGCTTTGGAAGCAGCAGCGCGCTGCAACTCTCCCGACATTTTTTCCAAGGCGGTGAGATCGATCTTCACTCCTGCTTCTTCCATGCGGGCAAGCACCGGAACCAGCGGCGCATCTATTTCGTCGTAGACAGAGGTTAATCCCTGCTCTTCGACCTCTTTGCCGAGTACGCTCGCGAGCCGTCCCGTGATATCCGCAGTTTCTGCCAGATTGCCACTCACCTTCACGTTGAATTGCCGCAAGGAGACTTCTGCCACCGAGTGCGACGAGTACGTCGGATTGAGCAGGTAGGAGTACAGCATCGGATCATGCTTTATCCCAGCCAACGCAATTCCCCGCTCCTTGAAGTGATGGAGCGCCGACTTTAGATCGTGGATCGTCTTCGGCAGGGTGGCATTTTCGAGGGCACGTTTCACTCTGTCGGCCAGCGCGACATCATCAAGCAAGACGATCGCGCCGGCTCCGGGAGCATTCGAAACTCCGATACGCTCCGCCGCCGGAGCGGACGAGGGTTCGGCATCTGCGGTTTGCAAATCCAGAAAACCCGACTGCTCCGGCTGCGGCTCTTCTTCTTCCGATTCGCTCTCAGAAACCGGGTCTCTGTCTCCAACGGAGATTGCGAACGCAAGCGGCGCACTCTGGCTGATGTTTCGCGTGTATTCGTGAAAGTCCGCCTCTGTAGCGATCTCCCGGTAGTCGCCGTCCTTGATTTCAACCACAGGCAGCAACTCTTTCAGCAGCGAAGTGAACTCGAGTTCGGCAAACAATACGCGCAACGAATCGACGTCCGGTTCTCCCATCTTCATCGCAGCCACATCCAACTCGACCGCCACGTCGGTATCAATCGTTACGAGTTGCTTGCTGTAAAGAATGTTGTCGCGATTGTTTTGCAGCGACTCCCGATACGTTTTTTTCTCGACTTCCGCAGCGCGCTCCAGCGCTCCCTCAACGCTTCCGAAACGTTGAATGAGATCGACCGACCCTTTGTCTCCGATCCCCGGCGCGCCGGGAATGTTGTCCACCGAGTCTCCGCGCAAAGCCATCACATCGACGACTTTCGACGGCGGCACTCCGAGAATCTCTTCCACCTTCGCGGGATCGCAGATCAGGTTGTCCTTCGGCGGGTTCAACACCCAGACTTTGTCGTTCACCAGTTGCAGCATGTCTTTATCGCTCGAAACCACGAATACGGAATACGATTCGGCTGCGGCTTTTCGCGCCAGCGTCCCGATCACGTCGTCGGCTTCGTAACCTTCGAGCTGCAAAATCGGGATGCGATACCCTTCAAGCGCCCGCCGAATGAATGGAATCTGCTGCACGAGATCACCGGGCATCTCGGCTCGATTCGCCTTGTAGCCGCCATATTCAGCTTCTTTGAACGTCTGCGTCTTGATGTCGAATTTGCGAATCGACGTGATCGCCTCGGCCTGCTGATTGCGGATAGTCGGCGCGCCCACATCAAACACTGCGGCCAGATACTCGGGAGAGAAATCGTCTCGCAACTTCCGCAACATGTTGACGAAAACATACGTAGCTGCGGTCGGCACACCCGTCTTCGTCGACATCGGCCGCTGCCGCGCCATCGCATGATAAGCACGAAAGATGAACGACATCGTATCGATCAGGAAGATGCGGCCCTGGTCCCGAGAACTAGGCTGAGGCGCGGGCGCGGCGTTGGCTGGCGGAGATTTCTTTTTCGGAGGCAACCGAGCAAGTTTAACAGTTGCCGAATTATCGAGTGACGGGCGTCACTGCGAATATCCACCGGTCGCGTATGATATGAGCTTTTCAGCGCTCTCATTGAGTGTCGAGTATTGAGCGCTGAGAGCTGACTGCTCTATGCTGCCCTTCAAGCTGATCTACAGCGACGATTACTATCTGCCCATCGGCTCACACGTTTTTCCCGCCGAGAAATACAAGCGCATTCACGACCGGCTGCTGGCGACGGATGTCGCCGTGACTTCCGATTTTGTCACCCCTTCGCCTGCGACCGACCAAGACGTGCTGCTCGTGCACACACCGCTCTACGTGGAGAAACTGAAAACCGGCACCCTCAGCGCACGAGAAGAGTTGGAACTCGAAGTGCCCTACTCACCGGAACTGGTGCGCGCCTTCTGGCTTGCCGCCGGAGGTTCGATATTAGCCGCCAATCACGCTCTAAAAGACGGTATCGCTCTCAGCATCGGTGGAGGCTTTCATCATGCGTTCGCCGACCATGGTGAGGGATTCTGCGTGATCCACGACGTGGCCATCGCGATCCGCCGCATGCAGCGCGACGACAAAATACGCACCGCAATGACCGTCGATTGCGACGTTCATCAAGGCAACGGCACGGCAGCAATTTTTGCCGGCATCCGCACGGCGAGCGAACCGCTGCCGTCGGTCCCTTCAGCAACAGCAACGACCGCCACCGGCAGTCCGACAGCGCCCGCCAAAACGCGGATGCACAGCGCCCATTCGGGAGATGTTTTCACCATCTCGCTTCACCAGGAAAATAACTATCCCGTCTGGAAGCCTCCGTCTTCGATTGACATTGATCTCCCGGACGGAATCGGCGACACCGACTATCTCGCCTGGCTCGATAACGCGCTCAGTTCTGGCTTGCGCCAGTTTCATCCCGACTTGCTCTGCTACATTGCCGGCGCCGATCCTTATCGCGACGATCAGCTCGGCGGCCTTTCGCTGACAATTGACGGACTGAAGAAGCGCGATGAACTCGTATTTCGCGTGGCCAGGGCTCGCAGCATCCCGGTGATGGTCACCTTCGCCGGCGGCTATGCGCGACAAGTCGAAGACACCGTAACCATCCACTGCAACACGGTGATCGCAGCGAAAGAAGTATTCGCAGCTCGCTGACAAACCGCCTCTGGCTTCGGCTGCTAAAATAGTGGTTCGCCCTTATGTTCGAGAATCTCCAGGAAAAACTCCAGCGCGCCTTCAAGTCGCTTCGCGGACAAGCCGTCCTCACCGAGGAGAACATCTCCGAGGCGTTGAAGCAGATTCGTCTGGCGCTGCTTGAAGCTGACGTCAACTTCAAAGTTGTCAAAGAACTCATCGACCGCATCCACGCCAAGGCCGTCGGGCAGGAAGTGCTGACCGCGCTCTCGCCCGGTGAGCAGGTCATCAAGATTGTCCGCGACGAACTGGTCGCGACTCTTGGGCAGGATACGGCGAAGTTGAAGTTCGCCTCACAGCCTCCGACTGTCGTCCTCATGGCTGGACTCCAAGGTTCCGGCAAAACAACCACCTCGGGTAAGCTCGCCAATTGGCTCAAGAACGGCGGACATCGTCCGCTGCTGGTTTCGGTTGACGTTTACCGTCCCGCGGCACGCGAACAGCTCAAGGTCGTCGCGGCGGCGATCAAGGCCAATATTTACGAAGGCCAGGTGGGCGAGGCCAACACGGCCACGGTCGAGCGCCTAGCCAAAGAAGCGCGGCGCGAAGCGATCAACTCCGGCTGTGACGTGCTCATCGTTGATACCGCTGGCCGTCTGCATATTGACGATCAACTGATGGACGAGATGCAGTCGCTCAAGCGGCTGCTCAATCCGCAGGAGATCCTGTTCGTCGCCGATTCGATGACCGGACAGGACGCAGTCAATTCGGCGGACGAGTTCCACAAGAAACTTTCGCTCACGGGCGTGGTCCTCACCAAAATGGACGGCGACGCTCGCGGCGGCGCTGCGCTTTCCATCCGCCAAGTGACCGGGCAGCCGATCAAGTTCATTGGCGTTGGGGAAAAATACGACGCACTGGAGCCATTCCATCCCGATCGCATCGTCTCGCGCATCCTTGGCATGGGCGACATCCTGTCGCTGATCGAAAAGGCCGAGTCGCAGATCGACAAGAAGAAAGCCAACGAACTGGCCAGCAAGGCGCTCAGCGGCGACGGCTTTTCGCTCGAAGATTTCCGCGACCAGTTGCGTCAGGTCCGCAAGATGGGATCGCTGCAAAGTCTGATCGGCATGCTGCCGAGCGTGGGCGCGTTTTCCGGAATACAGAAAGCTGCCGATAAGGTCGACGAAAAACAGATCAACCGCGTCGAGGCCATCATCAATTCGATGACTGGATACGAGCGCAATCATCACGAATCTATCAACGGCAGCCGCCGCAAACGCATCGCTCGTGGATCTGGCACCAGCGTGCAAGAAGTCAACAATCTGCTGCGCCAGTACGCACAGATGAAAAAGATGTTCAAGCAAATGGGCAAGCCCAGCTTCGCACGGCGCATGGCCGGAATGAAATTCCCAGGAATGTAAAACAGTGAGTGACGATTAGTTCATTTTGAACTTCTCCGCCAAGAAGCTAGTCACGAGCTACTAATCACTAACCACTAATCACCGTTCTTATGAAGTGGCGCTCTCTCCAGGAATCCGAGGTCGCGAACGACCTGCGGCCGCTTCGCGAGATTTTTGCGGAGCGCAAAGAAGCTGTCGCCAAGTATGTTCCGGCTGAGGTTCAGGCGGTACACGACCGCACCGTCGCCCATCTCAAGGCCTTGGGAGTGGCATCTCGAATGCCAAAAACCGGCGACGTCTCCCCTTCGTTCGAACTCCCGGATCACAACGGGAAGCTCGTTTCCTCTGCCAGCGTTTTGTCTCGCGGACGCCTCGTGCTCTCGTTCATCCGCGGACGCTGGTGTCCGTTCTGCGTGGCGCAGATGGAAGCGATGTCTCGAATCGCTCCGCAAATCGAGGCGGCTGGAGCATTCCTGCTCGCGGTGTCTCCGCAGACCGAGAAACAGGCATTCTTCATGCACAACCAGCACAAGCTACGCTTCCCTTTGCTGGTGGATTCCCACAACCGAGTCGCGCGCGAGTTCGGATTGGTCTATCGTGTCCCTGAAGAACAGCAGGCACTCTACAGTCGAACTTTTGTCAACCTGCCCTTTGCGAACGGCGATTCCAGCTGGGAACTGCCCGTTCCCGCGACTTTTGTCATCGATCGCGACGGCACGATCTTGTTCGCGTCCGCCAACGAGGACTATACCGATCGCGCCGAGCCGACAGCCATTCTGTCAGCGGTTCGCTTCTCTGTTTGAGTCCGCCGTTAACCGCAGACTTTGCATCCCATTTTGTAGCGCACCCTTCACATTATTGGATGCATCCAAGCCTATCGACTGGATATTGAGTGGACAAAAAGCCAAAGCATGGGGAAATCTGAATTCAGGAGGCGTTCATGAAAACTCTAAGACGAAGATATCGACTGGGGTTAATAGCCCTGGTCTTGATGACACCGATGCTGACTGTGATCGGACGCGGCACCGCTTTCGCGCAACAATCCGCGAACACCACTGGCACTCCAGCGCGGATGATTGTTACGGTCGAAGCCAGGAAGGGATCCGAAGTGCCTATGGTGACTCGCGAAGACGTAATGGTTTTCGAAGGAAAAACTCGCGATCAGGTCACCGATTGGATCCCAGCCCAGGGAGACCATGCTGCATTGGAATTCTTTGTCTTGATTGACGACGGCGCCGGCTTCGCGGTCAACACCCAGCTGAGTGACATCAAGAACTTCATCTCCACAATGCCCGCTTCTGCCAAGGTTGGTGTGGCTTACATGCAAAATGGTGTCGCTAAGATCGAGCAGGACTTGACTACCGATCACGATCTTGCCGCGAAAGCGGTTCGGATGCCGTTGGGCTATTTAGGGGCGAATTCCAGCCCTTACTTTTCTCTCAGCGACCTGGCGAAGCGCTGGCAGCCAAGCAATAGTCGCCACGAAATCCTCATGGTGAGCAATGGCGTCGATCCGTATTACGGTACTGGCGATACGCAGGATCCTTACGTCGACGCAGCGATTGAGGATTCTCAGCGCGCCGGAATTGTCGTTTCGGCGATCTACGCGCCTGGAAGCGGACACTTCGGTCATAGCCGTTGGCTTAACTATTGGGGACAGATCTATCTGTCGAAGCTTACGGAGGAAACTGGAGGCGAAGGTTATTACCTCGGCTTCACAGGTCCATCTCCAGATTTTTCGCCCTATCTGAAAGACGCGGCGGAACGGTTGAATCATCAGTATCTGCTGACGTTCACCGCGAAACCTCAGAAGAAGGCTGGAATGCAATCGGTAAAGTTGCGGACCGAACTGCACAACGTCGACCTGGTATCTGCCAGCGGAGTTTACGTGCCTGCGTCGGAGTAACGATTGGAGTAACGATAGACGAGTGCGCTTCACAGGGCTGCTACGCGACGCTGGATCGTCAGGAAATAGAGCGCGACCAACGCGAGCAGCAGTCCGTTCACGCCAAGGACAACGGGCGCGGTGAAGATGGGAACGAGCCAGCCTGACAACAGGTTTCCCATCGGCATGCCGCCGCGAAAGGCGAAGTTGTAGGCGCTCATCACGCGTCCGCGCATTTCGTTGGTCGTGATCAATTGCACCAGTGAATTTACAGTCGCGAAGACGGTCATCATCGACGCTCCTGCGATGACGAGCAGCGCTCCGCTCAGCGGCAGTGATTTCGAGAGGGCGAATCCGGAAATGGTTGCGCCGAGACAAAGCAGCGCTCCGAGCGCGATGCGGCCTTTTTTCTTGACGTTTCCGAGAGACGCAATGCCGAGCGAACCGCAGATCGATCCAAGGCCCATCAGCGCCAGCAGATTGCCGTAGGTTTCGGGTCCGCGGTGAAAGATGTCTTTCACGAAAACTGGAATGTAGGTGCGCATTGGCATGGCGAGCGCGGTCATGCAGAATGCGAGGACGATCAGGGCTTCCATCGAGCCCTGTTTTCGGGCGAACTGAATGCCCTGCTTCAGGCTGCTGTAGATCGACTCTCCGGTTTTGACGGGCAGGAAGCGCGAAGTAATCATGGTCAGCGAAATGATGGGCGCAAGAAACGAGAGTGCGTTCAAACCGAAACACCATTTTTCGCCGAGCTTCGCCAACGCTTGTCCAGCGAGCGCGGGACCAACCATCACCGCGACATTGAACTGAATTGAGTTCAAGGCGATGGCGTTGGGCATGTCGTCTTTTTCGACCAGAGTCGGGATCAACGCCTGATACGCGGGTCCGCCGAAGGCTTGGGCAAGCCCTGAAAAAAACGAGAGACAGAGAATGTGCCAGACGTGAACCACGCCAGTCGCGACGAGAGCCGTGAGAATGGCAGCGCTCGCCATCTGGATATATTGCGAAGCCAGCAGAATTCGGCGGCGCTCGACGCGATCGGCGATGACTCCGCCAATCAGCGAGAAAAGAAAAATCGGAATGCCTCCGAGAAATTGATCGAGCGCCAGGAGAAATGCGGAGTGGCTGAGCCGGTAGATGAGCCAGCCTTGCGCGACGATCTGCATCCAGGTGCCGATGCTCGAGGTGCAAGCGCCAATCCACATCAAACGAAAATCGCGATATTGGAAAGCTTTGAAGACCCGACTGATCACTGGAGGCGTTGCCATGCGGAATATTCAGCCTAACATCGGCTGGGTCGCTGTAACGGGAAGCGTCGGGAAAATTCGCGGCTGCATTGTCTCGGCGCCGTGTGTCGGCTCTGTGTCTGCGATCGGGTTTCTCGCTTTCGCTTTTCGCTGTTCGCTGTTCGCTTTTCGCTTTTCGCTCCGACTGGCTGTCTGCGCTTCGGTCGTTACTTACTGGTTTTGCCCCCCCATTTTTGCTTAAGTTGTTCATTTCACAACTAGTTACTAACACGACCCTCAAAATAAAGGAGTTAAAGGAACGGATCAACGATTTGGCGGGAATTGGACGGGTTTTTTGGCGGATTTTTGGCTACCGATGTTTGAAATTTTCGCGTTGTCAAAGAAGGCGTTGCGATGTCCGTCTCGGGAGGCGGACACAATTCATTTCGAGTGTTGCACTGATTGTAGGGCGGTGCCTGTGAGGGCCGTCACTGGCGTTTGTGATGACGCCAGCATTGACGATTCGCCAAGCAGCCCGGCAGCTTTGGCCATCGTGGGTTTTTGGGGCAAGCGATCTGTCACTACCTACTGTTTTTTCGCTTGCTCATACCGGGCCAGCATTAATTCCTCGATCGGACGGGAAACGCGGAACCCAAATCCGCGCACTTGTTTCATCGCTTCTGGAAGATCAAAGTATCCGCGCAAAGAGGCTTGCAACAGGACGGCCAGCGTGCCCGCTACTGCGATCTGTCGGGCCTCGGCCTCACGACGTCCCGCTCGTTCATCGATCAAAAGAATGTCCGCGTGAACCTCAACCGCCAAGCTGATGGCTTCGCGTTCTCCGGCTCCCAGTTCCGCTGCAAGGCTCTCATCGAGTCGATGGACTTGCACCGGCTCAAGCCATGCCGGCGGCGCCGAAGCCCAAGCACTCACCTCGGGAGGGGCTTCTGGGTGTTGCATCTCGACTAAAACGGCGCGCGGAACCAAAACGCGGCCGAAAATAGCTTGAAGAACTTCAGGGCGACCTAGACGGATGAGATAGTTCAGCGGGCTGGTATCGGCGACGACGATCATTCTTGCGATTAACCCCGCGATTACCTGGACTTTTGGGCCAGCCGATCGAGCGTGGCCATGTCCTTATCGAGGTCGTCGGCAGTGTAGTCGTGGATCTGATGCTGCTGCAGAAAAGTGTCCACCTGAATGCTGGTGCCGAAACCGAGAAGCTGGCGAACTTGCTCCATCGTGAGACGGCCGTCCCGGTACGCTCCAGCCACGGACTCTTCCAGCAAAGAGCGAGCCGCATCCCGTCCCGGCAGAACAAGATGTTCGACGAATTGGTCCGGGATTTCGACCTTCACCTGCATGAAAACAGGGTAGCAGGGGAGGCGGGGAAATACCATATAGACCGTGGAATCCGAAAGCTAGAGGAACCGACATCGAACACCGCGGTGAAGGCGCGAGCGATGCAAAGGCCTACATATTCGCAACGACCCGAATGTATGGGGCACTCGGCCAGTGCAGAGTTTCTGTTCCGTTCGGCTCTCGGCGCGCATTTTCACCGGGAGGATTTCCCTCGTCATATGGTCAAATGGAACTGGCAGAAACGCGATGTTGTTCTCATTCACGAAATGTGCGAACTCGGCATTGATCCTGTGTTTTGGAATAAACCGAGCGTAAACTAACAAGCCATGTGCGTAGCATTGTTCGCTATTCTCGTACTTCTCATAGCTCCACCAAAACAAACTGCCGAGAAACACGACGCCCAGAAGCAAGAACAGTCACACCAAGTTCTCCAGCCCCCGCCCAACTCTGGCGATCCTAATGCCGTCTCCGAAACTAAGTTTTATACCTACAGTTGCCCGCAGGAAAGCCAGGGGGAGACGGCAAAAATAATATTCGACGGGCTTCTCGTGGCTTTTACTCTCGGACTGGTTCTGGTTGGATGGAAACAGGCCAAGATTCTTAACAAACAAGCCGATATTCTGGAAAAACACGAAGGGTGGATGAAGAAACACGATGCCAATCTCGTAAAACTCGCGGATGCTGCTTTGCTCAATGCTCAAGCTGTGATAAATGCGCAAAGACCATGGGTCGTTATTTGTGCTGTCCAAGAAGGAAGCGGTTTCTCGATTAGGGCCGGAAATCTGGGTAAGACTCCCGCAGAGGTTATTTCGTTCTCCGCCGAGCAACGGTGCGTGGATCGCATCCAAGAACTTCCCTCCGAACCTGAATTTACCCAGAACTATGTGCCCCAGATAAAACTCTTGGTTCCCGGAAACAATATTGGAGACTCGGACTTGGAGCTTATGTCCTCCGAAGAATTCTTACTATTGTACGAGAACTGCCGAAAGGAAAGCGGCTTTCGACAGTCCCCAGCAACAGTCAAGATGACTGTTTTCTATTTTCGTGTTCTGTACGTCAATGTGGGAGGACAGCTCGCTCCGGACGATTCGCCCTATGAATCTAGAATTTGTTTCTGCTTCCGACCCGCCGGTGCGGGAGGGCGACTTCGCTTGTGCGGAAACAACGCTTATAACCATCACGAATAACAAAATTAAAGATGGGCAACCCGCACATAAGGCCAGATTCGCAAGAACCATCCCCTGCGAGTGGCCTTTTTTGAGGTGGCTGTGAAGCCGTCTTGAGGATGCAAGGGATTAAGCTGCACTAGCTGAGGGTTGTTCGACTCCGGCTGGACGATTGGTTTCGCATCGTTCCTGTTTCATCTACCTCGAGTTGGGTTAGCGATTTTGACCGCATCCTCGCGGCTCTCCGTCGCATCTAAACCTTGACAATGATTCGCTCAGGTTATAGCATGGCCGGGAGCGTAATCATTAGCTGTATTGATTATAAAGCACTTATCTTTTTAAGGAAAGGCTAGGAGGACGCGTTATGGGAAAGATTATTGGAATTGACCTGGGCACGACCAACTCCTGCGTGGCGGTTATGGAGGGTGGCGAGCCTAAGGTGATACCGAATGAAGAAGGTGGCCGGACTACCCCTTCGGTGGTTGGGTTTACCAAGACGGGGGAACGGTTGGTGGGGCAGGTCGCGAAGCGGCAGGCGATTACCAATCCGGAGAATACGGTGTATTCGATCAAGCGTTTTATGGGACGGCGCTTTGACGAGGTTAGCGAAGAATTGAAGATGGTCCCATACAAGGTGGAGAAGGACGGCGACAACGTGGCCATCGTGGCGCAGGGGAAGAAGTACACCCCGCCTGAGATCTCCGCGATGATTTTGCAGAAGTTGAAGAAGGCGGCGGAAGACTACCTCGGCGAGAAAGTGACCGACGCGGTCATCACGGTGCCGGCTTATTTCAACGACGCGCAGCGCCAGGCTACGAAGGACGCGGGCAAGATCGCTGGACTCGACGTGAAGCGCATCATCAACGAGCCCACGGCAGCGGCTTTGGCTTACGGGCTCGACAAGGGCAAGGACGAGACGATCGCCGTGTATGACTTTGGCGGCGGCACGTTTGATATTTCGGTGCTTGAAGTGGGCGAGGGCGTGATCGAGGTGAAGGCCACGAATGGCGACACGCACCTCGGCGGCGACAACATCGATCAGCGGCTGGTGGATTGGCTGATTGACGAGTTCAAGAAGAATGAAGGGCTTGACCTGCGCGGCAAAGGGAACGAGATGGCTTTGCAGCGTCTGCGCGACGCGGCCGAGCGGGCGAAGATCGAGCTTTCGACGACGATGGAGACGGAAATCAATCTGCCGTTTATTACGGCGGATGCTTCCGGGCCGAAGCACCTGGTCGTCAAGCTGACGCGCGCCAAGCTGGAATCGATGGTGGAAGACATTCTGCAACGGTCGGTTGGTCCGTCGCGGCAGTGCTTGAAAGATGCGGGCGTGGATGCTTCGAAGATCAATGAAGTGGTGTTGGTCGGCGGACAGACGCGTATGCCGCGGATTCAGGCAGATCGTGAAGGAACTGTTCGGACGCGAAGGGCACAAGGGTGTCAATCCGGATGAAGTCGTGGCGATTGGCGCGGCGATTCAGGGTGGCGTGCTTGGGGGCGAGGTGAAAGACCTGCTCCTGCTCGACGTGACTCCGCTGACGCTGTCGATTGAGACGCTGGGCGGAGTGGCGACGCCGATGATTCCTCGGAATACCACGATTCCTACGAAGAAGACGGAGACGTTTTCTACGGCGGCGGATTCGCAGACTTCGGTTGAGGTGCATGTGCTGCAGGGGGAACGTCCTCTGGCGGCGCAGAACCGGACTTTGGGCAAATTCCATTTGACGGGATTGCCACCGGCTCCTCGGGGGATTCCGCAGATTGAGGTGACGTTTGATATTGACGCGAACGGCATTTTGAATGTGACGGCGAAAGACAACGCTACGGGCAAGGATCAGAAGATCACGATCACTTCGTCGTCGGGTTTGTCGAAGGAAGAAGTGGAGCGCATGGCGAAGGAAGCCGATGCGCATTCGGCGGAAGACAAGACGCGGCGCGAAGAGATCGAAGCCAAGAATCAGCTCGACTCGATGGTTTACAACATCGAGAAGATGCTGAAGGAGCATGGCGACAAGATCTCGGGCTCGGAACGCGGTGATGTGGAGAACGCGTTGGCGGACGCGAAGAAGGCCATCGAAGGCGGCGACAAGTCGGCGATGGATTCCGCGCGCGAGAAGCTGACGGCGGCTTCACACAAGCTGGCGGAGCAGATGTATAAGGCGACGCAGGCGGCGGCTCCGGGAGCGGCGGGTCATGGGCCGGTGGATGGTCCGGATGGAGCTTCGGGCCACAACGGCGCGGGGCAGGAACAGAAGAAGGACGAAGGCGTGATCGACGCGGAGTACGTGGACGTTGAGGACAAGAAGTAAGCTGCTAGCTTCTCGCTGTTCGCTTGAAGGGGCGCTGAATGCGCCCCTTTTCGCATCGAACTGAAAGTGGAGTAGGTGTAGAAAGGGGAAAGCGAATTGAGATTTGAAGTCAATGGTCAGATGTTTTTTGTGAACTTCGTCCCTGAAGAGGGGCGGTGGTTCTGCTACGCGCCGACGGAGACGGGACTGCAGAAGATCCCGGTGTCGATGGACGCTTCTCCGTTTGAGGCGTATACGGTTGACGTCGATGAGCAGGCGAAGGAAGTCGTGAATTAGAATCTAGCTCTCGGCTGTCAGCGATCAGCTTTCAGTTTTTCCATGCAGGTACTGACAGCTGAGGGCTGACAGCTGATAGCTCGCACAATGGCCACAACAACCAAAGATAAAGATTATTACGGCGTTCTTGGCGTGAAGAAGTCGGCGTCCGTCGACGACATTCGCAAGGCTTTTCGCAAGCTGGCGCGGAAGTATCATCCGGACGTCAATCCTGGGGACAAGTCGGCGGAGGAGAAGTTTAAGACTCTTTCCGAGGCGAACGACGTTCTCAGCGATCCTAAGAAGCGAAAAATCTACGACCAGCTCGGGTTTTATTCGGACAATATCGATCCGGCAACTGCGGAGGCTTACGCGCGCGGGGGCGGGCAGCCGGGGGCAGCTGACTTTTCGGGAGGGTTCCCGGGTGGACGGCAGCCGGGCGCCGCTGGGAATGTCGATTTTGGCGGGTTCGATTTTTCTGATCTGTTTGAAGGGCAGCGCGGCGGTGGCGCGGGACGGAAGGCTGCGGGAGGATCGACTTCCTCCGGCGGATTTCGCGATATTTTCTCTAGCATATTCAGCGGTGGTGGGCGCGGCGAGGCGGTCGATGAAGGGCCGGAGGCGGGCAGCGATCTGGAGTACCAGGTCAATGTGCCGTTCTGGACGGCGATCCGCGGCGGGGTGATGAAGCTGAATATTGTGCGGCGAGACGTTTGCGGAAACTGCCACGGCAATGGATTTATTGAGGCGCCGGGGCAGTGTCCGCAGTGCCATGGCAAGGGGACGATTGAGCAGTCGGGCGGGCGGATGAAGTTCAACGTGACTTGTCCGCGATGTCATGGGACGGGCAAGAATATTTCGACTTGTCCGGTGTGTCACGGGGAAGGGACGCTCGAAAGCACGTCGCCGCTGGAGATTCGAATCAAGGCGGGAACGCGCGACGGGCAGCGCATTCGGATTGCAGGCAAGGGCAATGCCGGGCTGCGAGGCGGCGCGGTGGGCGATCTCTACGTCATTATTCGGATTGATCCGCATCCGTTGTTTCAGCGCGAGGGGGACGATATTTACATCACCGTGCCGGTGACGGCGGTCGAAGCGGCGCTCGGTTCGAAGATCGAAGTACCGACGATCGATGGTCGCAGCATGTTGAAGATTCCTCCGGGGACGCAGTCAGGGCAAAAGCTTCGGCTGCGCGAAAAGGGCGTGCCTTCGGCGACGCAGGAGGGGGCGCGCGGGGATGAGATCGTCGAAGTGAAGATTACGGTGCCCATGCCTCGGGATGAGAAGACGAAAGAGTTGTTGCGGGAACTGGCCAAGCTGAACCCCGAGGATCCTCGGGAAGAGTTGTGGGGGAAGATCTAGGCGGCTGCGTCCGGACCTCCTGCTCACAGGTAGCGCCGAAACTTTTCTTTGTGACGCGTGTAGAGGAAAGAAACGAATAGCAGCGCGGCCCCTAGGACGATCAGCGTGATATAACGCGATTGCGGGTCAAGACCCCAGACGTCGATCAGGAAGATTTTGGCGACGCAGAGCAAGAGCAACGCCAGTCCGGCGAGACGGAAACTGCGTTCCCCGACGAGAATCGCAAGAAGAAAAACCGCCAGACCTTCAATCCCCATATTGACGGTAAGCCGCCCGTGGGTCGACTCCAGTGCGATAAGAACGGTCAGGAGTCCAAAGGGAACGAAAAAGAAAAATTGCTCGGGACGGTGATCGAACGCGAACTCGCTCGCGGAAGGGTTAAATCCGGGCTTGCGCAGCAGAAATGCCAGAGGCAACGCGGCGAAAAGTAGCGCGATCGCGACTCCCACATAATATCGATCGCTTTGCCAGAAGGAACCTTGCGAAGGCGCCGAAAAGAAGTTGAAACTCACCGCACGGAAAGCGACGGCTGCACCCAATAGAAACGACTGGCGCAGGTAGTCGATGCGCTTTACCACAGTCGCTGCCGCGATCATCACCAGGGCGAGCGCTGCCCATCCCGCCGCAACCCAGGATGGCATCAGCTCGATATACAAGAGGGCTGCGACCGCGATCACTCCGAAATAGGAAAAGACGGTGCTTGCCGGACCGACGTCTGATGCTTGGGCTAAGCTGCGGCTGAGCCGCAGACGCCAATCCGCGTAGAAATATGCGGCAGCAAGTGGAACAACCCGCGACACTCCCGGGTCGAGGAGACCGGTGTTGACGAAACTCGCTGTGGCGGGAAAATCCAGATCTGCAATAAAAAGTTGGAAGAAACTGGCTGCAAGGGACACGTAACCTTGCCAGCGCAGGAAACCTGCCTTGAGTTGGAGGCCGATTTCTAGGAGTACCAGACCGAGTGCCATCCAGCCGAGTGCAAGATTCACCGCAGACATCTCGGTCCACAACAGAAATCCGAACAGTATCGACGCGGCCCATGTGTACGCTGCCGCGAACCAAGACCACTTCCCTTTTGCGTCACCGTCAGCGGTACCGGCCAAGGGGGCGGCGGCGTAGAGCAAGAGCGCGGTCGCTCCAACGGTGACTAGTCGCAGGCTCACGCCGTGCCACTGCTGATTCGAAAACATGTTCAGGGTGAGCAAACGAATGATGGATGCAACCGCAACCAGATTTCCCTGGAGAGCAAGAGGAGCGTGGGAAAATTTCCTGGCCGTGAAGTTCATCAATAGAGCTAATACTCCCCAAGCGACGGCGGTCCACATGCCGGGCCACGCAAACCAAGCGGCGGCCAACAGAAGAAGACCACCGAGATAGGTAAGGCCAGCGACAACGGCGGAGTCGAATTCGTGCTCAAAGAGTTCTGGCCAGCGCGCTCGCACCCAATGCGAGTTGAAGTAGCAAAGCGCGGCGGCGGCCGCGAACAGAATAGCTTCCGGGTAGGCCGGCAGTGCGCTCGGATCGTTCGCGAAGCGGAGTTCCAGCAGCGATGCTCCGGTATCGAGAAACATTTGCACGCCGACTACGGCAAGCGTGATCAAGCCGATGCGACGAAAGACGACTTCGGGGAGGAACACACCAGCCAGGAGGAATGCCTGGGCCGCGGCGAGCCACAGCAGAGAGAGATTGGAGCCCGAGTAGCGGAACGGAACGGCAGCAACAAGAAGAACGGAGCCCAGGGTCGCAAGTACGACGAATGCGGCGCGACGACGGCGCGCGGCCAAGACCGAGAGACCGAGTTCCACGACGCCGAGGATGAGCAGACCCCAGAACGCCCATTCCGGATGCACCGATTGGTACTTAAGGACAGCGAGCAGACAGAATCCGTTGGCCAGTGCGGATGCCGCGGAAAGGCTCTCCTGATTGCTGTCGGACACGGTGCGGTAAATGTAGGAAAAGCGAAACAGCAGCCAGTAAAAAGCGAGCAACGCAATGCTGGTGCGAAATTCAGGGAACTCCACGCGGTTCGGTCCCATGGCCTCAACGACTGGCCAAACCCAGAGCACATGGTTGAAATAAGTAGCCAGAATTCCGAACAGTTCCAGCGCGAACCAGTTCATCCGCAGAGCAAGAGCGACGACAGTCACGGCCAGAATCACGCTAGCCGCCAGACTGTAAAAAGAAGTGTGATGAATGCCGACCGTGAGGTACGACAGCACGAGCGCCAGAGCGGTGGTGGCCTGGGAGCGGTAACGGAGGCTATACCCGACGATGGCGGCAGCCACGGCGAGCATGAGAAAGAAATCGAGTTCTTGAGAATCGATGATGTGAGTTGCAGAAACGTGATAGACGGCGTAACTGACGAAATAGAGTAGAGACCAGCCTCCGGCGGCACTGGCGCGGGCCAGGATCCGGTAGCGTTCGTTCGAATCGTAGCGGACACCGACGGCAATCATGACGGCGCTCAGAGCGACGCCGAGAAGCACCTTTCCTGCGGGGCCAAGGTTTTGCAATTGATAGGCGAGGAAAAAAGCCAAGCCCAGAACAAGAATGCCGACACCGATTTTGTTCAGCCAGTTCGTGCCCAGCATTTCCTCAAGGCCAAGCTCGCGGGGAGCTGGCGGAGCGGCTTGAGGCTTCGCGGAGACCCGTGGCGAGACGAGAGGTGGATGCGGAGTGGAAGGTAGGACTTCTGGCTCCGGCTGTCGCGGAGGTGGTGGGGCAACGGATTCGCGGGTCCTCGGCGTTTCGGGCGGTTTGACAACAGGCACTGGCGGCGCGGGCATCGGCGACGGTGGTGGCGCGTCAATCGGCTCGGCGGGCGCCGGCGTATGAATTGGTGAAGCAACGTCACGACTCTCGGGCACAGCGTTGCGCGTTGGAGTCGTTGGAGTCGAGGCCGGTTCCGGCTCCTGACGACGCGTCTCGAGAACAAACAGCCGTGCGGTCAGGTCCTGCCAATGTTCCGTATTCTGGAGTCGGTCGTTTTCGGCTTCGCGACGGAGCCGGATAATACTGCCGATCACCCAGATCGGCAATACGACGGCCACGCCGAACAGGCCTAGGCCGACCAGCACACTGAATCCTTCCATCGAGCTCTCCTGCGGGCAATGACGGTGCGGAAAAATCGAGCGAAGTCAGTGGAGCGCTCGATGAGGACAAGGGATCCCCAGCCGGGAATCTCACTTCGCCTTGCTGGGATCGTCTGCTGGGTTCACGTAGTTGAATTGGAGCGGGGACAGGCCGTGCACTTGCACGACTGTGTCTCCGACGGCCATCCCGTAGTGGTGCATATCGGGGTCGAGATAGGCGAAGCTTCCGGTCGGGAGCGTTGTCATCTTTGTTTCGTCAAAGGTGTCACCCATCGCAACTTTGAAGTTGCCGGAAATCACCGTTACGTTTTCGCGGTGCGGATGCCAGTGGGGGGCGACCTTGTATCCAGCGGGCATTCTGAGGCGAATGGTGAACTCTCCGGAACTGGCGGTGGGATCGCCTTCGAGGACGGCTAGTTGCGCTCCTGGGGCTACGAAGGGCGGCGGCGGTCCGTACTTGATCTGGCCGGCGATGAAGACATTTTGCGGCTTGACTGATTGGGCCAACAATACTCCTGCACAAACACATAGAACTGCGACAATTATTTTTTTCATTCTGGATCCTCTCTAATCGACTGATATCTGGGCGTCCGCAAATTTACATTAAAACCAACCAGAATGGGCGATTTCCTTTGGGAAGCTTTGTTCCCATGATTGGAGGCCAGTTATTTCGCGCGCCGCAACAGGCTGCGAACTTCCTTACTCGCCTTTTCCGCCGAGGGGGGATCGAAATTGGATAGGACTACCACGGTGTAGCTTGCCGAGCCGGCACCCTGAACGCCGGTGTCGAGAGCAGCATTGATGCCGGGCGCTCCACCGGCGATTCCCATCCCGTCGGGATGGATATCGAGCTTCGCGAGCGTATCGCCTGAGACCAGCTTTCCCGCTGCAAGAGCTTGAGAAAACGAAAAAAGATCGGCGGCCGTGGATTGAGCCGATCCTGCTGAACTGCCGCGAGCCGGCATCACGGCCAGGTTAGCGTGGCGCGGGCTGCCGGGAGATTCCCGTCCGGAGTCAGACATGGTGGTGTAGCCAATGGCCTGTTTCGGGTCTGCGCTATCGCGGAACCCGAAGGCTGTGTCTTTCATTCCGGCGCGCTCAAATACATTTTTCTTGACGTAGTCGTAGTAGCTCTCTCCCGTTGCCGCCTCGATGATTAATCCGAGTACAAGGTAGCCGCCATTGGAATACTTGCGGTTTGAGCCCGGAGGAAACTGGAGCGGCTCAGCGGCGAAGAAAGGAAGATAGTCGGCGAGCGTGCGGATTTTGTCTTTTGGAGCTTTTTGAAATTTCTCTCCAAAGAAGTCGCCGATTCCGGAACTCATCTGGAGCAATTGCTCAATCGTCACCTGTTCGCGAACGGCTGGATTCGGATAGTTCGGCAGGTAGACTCCCACTTTGTCGGTGAGCTTGAGTTTGCCCTGTTCCAAGAGTTGACCGATGGCGACCGCGGTGAAGGACTTCGCGATGGAACCCACATCGAAGCGGGTACCGATCTGGTTTGGAATGTGCGCGGACTGGTTGGCCTCGCCAAACGCGCCATGCCATATCACGTCGGAGCCGCGAGCGACGAGGATTGCCCCGGAGAATTCGCCTGCTCTTGCTTTTTCCTCGAACTGACTTTGAATCTGGTGGAGCACCGTGCGCTCATCGGCCGGAGGACCCCCGGCGTTGGGCGCCGAGTCGGCGTCGACCGGCTCAAGGCGCATTCCGGCAATGTGCGGAGGGTCGCCGGCAAACTTCACATTCAGGGAAAGCTCCCTCCCATCGGCCGTCCGGACGATGACTTCGAGGCTGTCGTTATTTTCGGCTAGGAGCCGCAGCGGCATGAAGCTTCCGATGTCCGATTTCATGCTGCGATAGCGCGCGATGCGCTCTTCCATCGCGATTGCGGATGGTGTTCGTTCCAGAAACGCGCGCATGGCCGGCTCGCCGCTATTGAAGGCGTCGAGATATTGGCGGACCAGTTGTCCCTTGGGTGAGGAGGCAAGAACATCGGCGGCGAACACGGTTGAAACCAGCGCGAACAGCGCCAGCACGATTTGCTTCATGTCGACTTGCTTCATGTCGACGTTTAGACGTGACGGCCGTGCGGATGTTAGTGGGCGATTCGCATTGCCTCTCGCGTCACGTCCCTCGTTACCTCTCGCGTTACGTCTCTCGTTACCTCAGGACCACACCGCTCGCTTACAAAAATTTGCATAAATATTCAAAAAAAACTTGCATCTGTGGAAATTTCCCGTAATCTCACACTTGCGAACTAACTTCACCGAAATGCCCGGGAAATCGCTGACTCCCGGGAGCCGCGAGCAACATTTTCAAGGGAGACGCGGTGGTGAGAGTGAGTCGCCTGAGGAGGAAGCCATAGAAATTGGCAACAGCTACCCGACCCACTCACTTTTCGCAGCCTGACTTCACTTCTGCCGTCACCCCGCAGATCAACCAGACGGCTTCCCCGACGAAGAAAAAGTCCATACGCCTCACGCTGTGGCCGCTAGTCGCCGCGACCTTCTTTATGGTCTCGGGCGGAACCTATGGCACGGAAGACATCGTGCACGGCGCCGGCTATGGCAAGGCGATCCTCATCCTGCTGCTGACCCCGCTTCTCTGGAGCCTGCCGACTGCGTTCATGATCGGCGAGCTTTCGAGCGCTCTGCCTTTTGAAGGCGGCTACTATGCATGGGTGCGCCGCGCGATGGGAAATTTCTGGGGATTTCAGGAAGCGTGGCTGTCGCTGGTAGCGTCCATTTTCGATATGGCGATTTATCCGACGCTGTTTGTCGCATACCTCACGCGCATGTTCCCGTGGTTTCAGGAGAACCACCGCGGCGTGGTCGTCGCACTCGGCGTGGTGATCGCGTGCGCGGCCCTCAATATTATGGGAGTGAAGGTCGTGTCGACGACTTCGCTCTGGCTGTTCTTCGCCCTCTCGGCGCCCTTCGCGGCGATCTTTGTGCTGGCTCCGTTTAAGATTCACGCGCTGGCGAATGCGGTGACCAAGACCGACGACCTCGAATGTCGACATTCTCGGCGGGCTGCTGATCTGCATGTGGAACTACATGGGATGGGACAACGCGTCGACGATTGCGACTGAAGTGGAGCGGCCGCAGCGGACCTACCCGCGGGCCATGCTGGCGGCGGTCGTCATTGTCTGCATCAGTTATGTTCTGCCGTTTGCTGCCATGTGGATCACCGGTCTTCCGGCGAGCGCATGGGAAACCGGCGCCTGGGCCGATATTGCTCAGTTGATGGGCGGGCCGGTGCTGCGGATCGCGCTGGTCGCGGGCGGAATGATGAGCGGCTTTGGCATGTTCAACGCGCTAGTGATGAGCTACTCGCGGCTGCCGCTGGCCATGGCGCAGGATGGCATGCTGCCAAAAGTGTTTGGCAAACTGCATCCAAAATCGCGCGCGCCTTGGGTGGCGATTCTGGCTCTCGCAGTTGGCTGGGGGCTAGCGCTGAATCTTGGCTTCGAACGTCTGGTCACGCTCGACATCATGATTTATGGGGCAAGCCTGACGCTCGAATTCGTGGCGCTGATCTGCCTTCGAATTCGCGAGCCGGAATTGAAGCGTCCGTTCCGCGTGCCGGGCGGGCTGTTTGGAGCGATTGCCGTGGGCATTCCTCCAATTCTGCTGCTGGGATTTGCCATCGTTCGCAGCGAACATGAAGTAGTGCTGGGGATGAGCTCGTTTGCATTCGCGCTGCTCGTTGTCGGTGCGGGTGTGGTGGTGTATGCGATCAATCATCTGCTGAAGCCGGCGGGCTGGGCGGCAGCCGAGCCGAAGCCGGAGTTGGCAGCGTAGAAAAAGCTCTAACTACAGAGGACTAGAGACGCGGGTGGCCGCGTCTTTTTTCTTTTGCGGGTCCAGATGTGCAAGGAACTGAAAGATACTCGTTCCATCTCTATACCCCTGCAAGCTGATTTAAAATGACGGGTTCGGTTCCGCCTAGCATCTCTCTGAAGTGGAGGTTACATATGCGAGTTCTTGCAAACGCGATGGCGCTCCTGGTTCTTCTCGGTTTCGCCCATGCGCAAAATGCGGAGTTGAAGTTCATCGCCGACACCCTGGTCGTGCAGGCTGAGGGAAACTACGAGGCCGATCCCGACCTTGCCACCATGACATTCCATATCTTTTCGCAGGAAAAGGAACTCAAGAAAGCCTACGACGCTGCAACCCAGTCGATGCAGCGAGTCTCCGCCTTGGCCACCAGTAATGGTTTAAGGAGGGAAGACATCTCAACCGGAGTGCTGACGGTGGCCCCAATCTACGAAGGGGACCGCAGGAAGCATGCTCGCTCATATTACGTACAAGGAGAAATTGTGTTGCGAGTGCGCGACTTCTCCCATATCGGTCCGATCCTGGACGGGTCTGTCGATGATGGTATTGCCGACTTTCGATCGCTGACTTATTCCCTTTCTGACGAAGAATCCGCCAAGAAGGAGGCAGTGGCGGAAGCGATGCGGCGCGCGATCGGACGTGCAACTGTCGCCCTTGAACAGAAGAAGCAGAAACTCGGAGGACTCCGGTACATGAGCCTCGACGTACAGCATCTGCTCGGTGTCGCTGAGTTGCAGAACCTTCCAGCTTCCTATGAAACCCTCGACGTGGAAGCAGCAGGGGGCGGTGGAGGAGGGGGACTATTCGCGAAAAAGAAAATGGCCCCGCCTCCGCCACCACCTCCGCCTCACCCTCAAAAGATCACGGTGCAGGCCAGCGTGCAGTGCGCGTTTCAAATCCAATAGGTGGAAGAGGCAGGACCTTTCGTCGACGGATTCAACCCTGTCCTCACTGAGACGCGTGCTTGCCGCTTTTCTTTTCTTGCACCTGGTCTCTTGCGGTTGGTGTTGGGCGTCTTGTACACAAATTTTGGATAAGTTGGTGTATAGTCTAGGTATGGGCAGAACCAACATTGTGATCGATGAGAGCCTGATTCGGAAGGCGCGTAAACTCACCCGCCTCCGGACCAAGCGGCAGATTGTCGACCGAGCACTGGATCTTCTGGTGCGGTCAGAAAGCCGCAAGGGAATCCTGAAGTATTACGGAAGCGGCATCTGGCAGGGCGATCTGAAGACCTCACGGAGAAATCGAGCGTGATCCTGGTCGACAGCTCGGTCTGGGTCGATTTCTTTCGTCCGTCGCCGGGACGCGGAGGGGCTGAACTGCGGCGGATGATTGAGGAGAGTGAGCCTTTCGCACTGACCGGGATCGTCGTCGCCGAGGTTTTGCAGGGTTTGAGGCGTGACGCCAGCGTAATTGAGCGTTTTCTGGCACAGTGGGACATGCTGGAACCGAAGGGATTTGACACCTTCCGCAGCGCGGCCGCGATTTACCGAGCGGGACGAGGAAAAGGGATCACGTCCAGCACAATCGATACCCTGATCGCAGCGATTGCGCTGGAACACGGCGCCAGCGTTTTTACGCTCGACCGGGACTTTGTGCGAATTGCTCGCATGACTGGTCTGGAACTGTATTCTGAGATATGAGCAAGCGTAAATCCAAGGGCGCGTACATGATCTCGGCGGTGGCTGAGATGTATGAGATTCATCCGCAGACGTTGCGGCTTTATGAGCGCGAAGGACTGCTCAAGCCCAGCCGCACTGAGGGCAACACGCGGCTCTATACGGATGAGGATTTGCAGCGGCTGGAATTCATTTTGTCGCTGGCGCGGGATCTTGGGGTGAACATCAGCGGCATGGCCATCATTCTGCAGATGCGCGAGCGGATGGAAGAAATGCAGCACCAGATTCAGGAGTTCGTGCAGTATATCCAGCACGAAGTGTTGACACGGGCGTCGGCGGCGGCCGATCCGGCGAAGGGCGCGATGGTTCCGCTGCGGCGAACGGTTGTTCCCCACTCCGATTCCGCAAGACGCAAAGATCCGAAATAGGGCGTCAAAATCCAAACCGATTCGCTGCTCCGAATTAATCGAACTTTCATCTCGGCGCAACCCAAGTTACTCGATCCAGAGCTAACTTATAGCCGTGAAACCCCAAAATCCAGCCGCTGCATTGGATGCTTCGATTGCGCCGTCCATGACTGGCCTACGCGGCGACAAGCGACTCAAGCTTAGCCTGGAGGCGGGGAATATCGGCAGCGCCGTGGTGCTCCATTGCCAGGGGCGGATGATTTTTCGCAGCGAGGCTCGAGCGCTGTCGACGCTGGTGGCCGAGGTGCTGCCTTCTGCGCGGCGCATGGTAGTGGATCTTGCGGGGGTGGATTCGGTGGACAGCGGCGGACTGGGCGAACTGGTGCTGACGCACATGTGGGCCGAAGCGGCCGGGTTCACGCTGAAGTTTGCCAGCCCCAGGAAATCGGTCCGGCACCTTTTTGAAGTCACAAATCTGGTTTCCGTCTTTGACGTTTACGGCAGCGTGCCGGAGGCGATGGCGGCGATGGTGCAGGAAGAGATACGGCCGGCGTAGGACGGCTCAGCATTTAGCATTTAGCATTTAGAAATCAGACGCGTTTTTCTATTTTTGTCTTTTCTATTTTTCTCTTTGAAAGCGATATCTGCCTCCTTTATCTCTTGCCACTTGCTCGGCCACTTTCAGGAATGCTCTTCCAGCGTGCGACAGGCTGGATTCCTGGCGATAGACCAGGCGCAGCTTGCGCTGAAAATGCAGATCATGGACTGGCACCCGGACTAAATCGCCGCGGCTGATTTCGGTTTCTACACTGATTTCTGGCACCAAGGCCACGCCGTTACCCATGCAGACAAATTTCTTGATCGCTTGCAGAGTGGGCAGTTCCACGTCCATGTGTAAGGGAGTTTTGTGACGGCGGAAGGCTTCGATCACTTTTTCACGATAGGGCGACGCAACGATGTGAGCCACGAATGACTCCGCGCCCAGTTGCTTGACGCTGACTTCGCCAGCCGAGGCCAGGGGATGTCCGGGAGGCACGACAAACGCGAGTTGGTCGATATAGACGACGGCCGAGCGCAACTGCGGGTCTTGCGGATCGAAGGAGAGGACGCCGAGTTCTACGTTGTGCTTGAGCAGGTCGTCGGGAATCTGACTGCCGAGCGAGCGCCGCACCGTGATCTTGATGGTCGGGTGCAGACGGCGATACTCTGCCAGCACCGGCAACAGGTAGAGCGCGGTAAATTCATTGGCGGCGATGGTGAGCTTGCCCTTTTGCAGTTCGCGCATCTCGACCAGGGCGGTTTGCGCATCCTGACGGAGATTGAGCAATTTTTCGGCGTACTCCTGCAAGACGCGTCCGGCATCGGTAAGCACGCCGTCGCGCGAGGAACGGTCGAATAGCGGCTCGCCGATTTCGATCTCCAGTTTGCGGATGGTCTGGCTGACGGCCGACTGGGTGCGAAACAGCTTTTCGGCCGCGCGGGAAAAACGGCGTTCGCGAGCCACGGAGAGGAAGACTTCGAGTTGCGACAGGTCCATAAGGGCAGGTCTCAGGTGTCAGGTGTCAGGATCTCGCCTTCGGCGCTCGAAACGATCCCGCGGTTGAAATGCGGGGTTCCGGAGACCTGTGACCTCACACCTGACACCTCTTACATTCATTCACGCTGCATAACTTTTTCTAATAGTATCATTCCATCTAATGTTATTGTAAACATAATCATCTTTTCTTTCACCCCCATCCGCCGATACAGTAGATAGGTAACTTCTTGGAGGAACGGAATCCATGGATCGGGCGCGCATAACCATTTTCGATACGACGCTTCGTGACGGCGAACAGTCGCCGGGCTGCAGTATGAACGTGCAGGAAAAACTGCGACTGGCCCAGCAACTCGACCGCCTGGGCGTGGACGTAATCGAAGCGGGGTTCCCGATCGCATCCGATGGCGACTTCGAAGCTGTGCAGAGCATCGCGGCTTCAGTGCGGCGGCCCGCCATTGCGGCTCTGGCTCGCGCGTGTACGGGCGACGTTGATCGCGCATGGCAGGCTCTGCAGGGCGCGGCGCATCCGAGGATTCACGTTTTTCTGGCGACTTCTGACATTCACCTGAAATACAAGCTGCGGATCACGCGCGAACAGTGTCTGGAGCAGGCGCGGGAAGCCGTCGCGCATGCCAAATCGTTGTGTCCGGATGTTGAATTTTCGCCTGAAGACGCGACGCGCACGGACGTCGGGTTTCTATGCCAGGTGGTCGAGGCGGTCATCGCGGCCGGTGCGACGACGGTCAATATTCCCGATACCGTTGGGTACAGCATGCCGGAGGAATACGGGCAACTGATCCGGACGCTGGTTGAAAAAGTGCCGGGCATCGACAAGGTTACGATCTCCACGCACTGCCACAACGACCTTGGCTTGGCGGTGGCCAATTCACTCGCCGGAGTGCAGCAGGGTGCGCGGCAGGTGGAGTGCACGATCAATGGGATCGGCGAGCGCGCCGGCAACGCTTCGCTCGAAGAAATTGTGATGGCGATGCGGGTGCGGCCTGATCGCTATCCATACGAAACGGCGGCGGCGGGGGAACAGATTTTTCCGGCGAGCCAGATGCTCGCGGAGATCACCCGCGTGGCGGTGCAGCCCAACAAGGCGATCACCGGACGCAATGCATTCGCCCACGAAGCCGGCATTCACCAGGATGGAATGCTGAAGAATCCGCTGACCTACGAAATCATGACTCCCCAATCGGTGGGCGTTCCCGATTCTCGGCTGGTGCTCGGCAAGCATTCTGGCCGTCATGCGCTCGCTTTGCGCTGCGAGCAGTTGGGACATCAGTTTGAGCGCCGGGAGTTGGACGAAGTCTATCGCCGATTTGTCGTGCTTGCGGATCGCATCAAGAAGGTGCAGGACAGCCATCTGCTGGAGCTGATTCAAGATGTGAACAACGGCAGCATCAGCGGCGTTAGCAGCAACGACGCTGCGAATCAAGGAAAGAAATTTCCGCCGGCCACGGCCTCGTTGGCTTACCCTCGCGCTTCGGCAGCGGTTGCAAATGCTCATGACGCTCATTCTGCTCACGTCGCAGGCAGCGCGGGCCAGGCGACGGTGTCCATCCCATTCGGCGAGCATCACAGCGAACAGGAAGATTATCTCTGGGGCGTGTAGAGGTAAACTAGGTCAGAGGTTCGAGGTCAGATTGCAGAAGTTAGGCCCAACCTCGGGTGGTTCTGACCTCTGCAATCTGACCTCGAAGCTCTGACCTAGCCTTAACGAATCGAGAATTCATGCAACTCCGCGTCACTTCCCTTCCCGGAGACGGGATTGGCCCCGAAGTTACCTCACAAGCCATTCGTGTATTGGAAGAAGTCGCCGACGGCTTTGGCCACGATCTGGAACTCAACGAAAAAGAAATCGGCGGCGCCGCGTTGGCAAAATTCGGCAATCCCCTGCCCGATGCGACGATTCAGGCGTGCCTTGGCTCACACGCAGTGTTGCTCGGAGCAGTGGGCAGCCCGGCATTTGACCGCAACCCGCGAGAACTGCGGCCTGAGGCTGGACTTCTGCGGCTGCGCAAGGAGCTTGGCGCGTTCGCCAATCTGCGGCCGGCTGTCTTTTATCCCGCACTGGCCAGCAGTTCGCCGTTGCGTGCGGAGATTGTCAAAGGGACTGACATTCTGATCGTCCGCGAATTGCTCGGCGGACTCTACTTCGGCGAGCCGCGCTCGATATCGGACGCCCCATCGGACCGGCCATCGGACCGGCCGGCGGACGCGCCGGGCGAGCGGGCGGCGCTCAATACCATGCGCTACAGCGAGCCTGAGGTCGAGCGCATTGCACGCGTCGCGTTTGAACTGGCGCGTGGCCGGAAAGGGAAGTTGCTCTCGGTCGACAAAGCGAACGTCCTCGAATGTTCGCGGTTGTGGCGCGAAGTGGTCACTCGCATTGGACGCGAATATTCGGACGTACAGCTCTCGCACATGTATGTGGACTCGGCCGCGATGTCTCTGGTGCTGAAGCCGACGGAATTTGACGTGGTGCTGACCGAAAATATGTTCGGCGACATTCTTTCCGACGAGGCGGGCGGAGTGGTGGGGTCGCTCGGTCTGCTGGCTTCGGCCAGCATTGGAGGGCGGGTCGGACTTTATGAACCGGTTCACGGATCGGCTCCCGATATCGCAGGTCAGGGCATCGCCAATCCGCTGGGCGCAATTCTTTCGGTGGCGATGATGTTGCGCCACACATTTCATCTGGCGAAAGAAGCGGAGTGCGTGGAGGCCGGCGTGATATCGACGCTGTCGGGAGGCTTTCGGACTCGCGACCTGGCGCGCGCCGGTGAGCGAACGGTTTCGACCGAAGAGATGGGCGCGCAGATCGTGGAGTCTGTACGATTGGCGGCGGGCGCGGGCAGCCGGGCAGCTTCTTCGCTCGTGCGGTGAGACACGCAAGTGCCCCACGCACGACTCGGCTACGATTTTTCTGGAGATGGCACCGGAGTCGAAGTATAGGCGCCCGTCATCGCATTCCAGCGGATCCGCAACACTTCGCCGAACATCAGCATTCCGTCGCGAAAAGGATGCAGCCGCGTCCCCTCGTCATGCGCCCACAGAACCGGGACCTCTTCGACGCGCAACCCCGCGCGCCGGGCGAGAAATAAAACTTCGGGATCGAATGCCCAGCCCTGGATTTTCTGCAACGGAAAAATGCGCATGCGCCGCATCGCGGCGAAAAGCCTTGAATCCACATTGCGTGTCTGCGAAATGCAAGCCGAGCACGATGCGCAGCACGAGGTTGAAAATTCTCCCGAAAACCTGACGATAGAACGGCTGCCGCTCGGTCTGGAGGCTTGCGTCAAGCCAGCGGGAACCGATGGCGATATCGGCGCCCCGCCCGATCGCATCGAACAGCTTCTGGGCTTCGCCGATCGGAGAGGAGAGATCCGCATCGGTAAACAGGCAGATCTCGCCGCGGGCATGCATCATTCCGTTGCGCACGCTGTGACCCTTGCCGCGGTTGCCGGGATTTTCCACCAGTACAACATGCGGATGCACTTTGCTGTATTCGCGCACGATTTGCGGCGTGTCGTCGCTGGAGCCATCACTCACGACGACGATTTCCGCGTCCCAGTTCTTTTCCTGCACGTGACGGAGAATTTCGTCGAGCGTCGGGCGGATGCGCGCGCTTTCGTTATAGGCGGGTATGACGAAGCTGTAGGTCAGGGACATTGAGGCATTAAATCATTTATTCGTCGAGCGCCAACTAGATTTTCAATGACTCAATATAAATGACTAAATCACTCAATGATTCAATCGCCTCACGCAACTTGTTCGCGTTTGTCGAGCATCGCGAAAAACTCCGAGACCAACTCTTCGTCCCAGAGGCCAGCCTTCGCTTCGGCACGCATGGTGACTGCGGCCTGTTCGTGGCCAAGCGCAGGCTTATAGGGACGCGCGGTACGGAGAGCATCGTAGATGTCCGCTACCTGCAAGATGCGCGGCAACAGCGGGATTTCGCCTGCCCGCAGACCGTCCGGATATCCGCTGCCGTCGGAGTGCTCGTGGTGATGGCGAATGATGGGCAGGACGAGGCGCAACGACTTTAAGGGCCGGCAAATGGATTCACCGGTTGCGGGATGCCGTTTCATGATCTCCCACTCGGCGGGAGTCAGGTCGGTTCCCTTCTTGAGGATTTCGTCGGGCACGGAGATCTTTCCGAGGTCGTGCAGGTAGCCTCCGCGGCGCAGGGCCACGATACTTTCTTCGTCCACGCCGAGAAAGCCGCCGAGATCGATGGCGTTCATGGCCAACCGCTCGCAGTGGCCTTCGGTATAAGGATCGCGCGCCTCGACGCTCAGGCCCAGGGTGCAGAGCACAGAATCGGCCGATTCCAATTCGTCGGTGAACTCCTTCAACTTGAGCAACGAACTCACTCGTGCGTAGAGTTCTTCGGCACTGATCGGCTTGGTGAGAAAATCGTCGGCACCGGCTTCGATTCCCTTCACGCCGGTCTTCGCGAGCGCTCAGGCCGGTAATCATCACGATCGGTATCAAGCGCGTCTGAGGATTTTCTTTGAGTTCGCGGCACAACTCGTAGCCGGTTTTGCCGGGCATAATCACGTCGAGCAGGATGAGGTCGGGGGCTTCACGCCGGATCTCGGCCTCGGCGTCAGCGGCGTTCTGAACCGCGACCGTGTGATAACCGCGGCTCGCGAGCATTTGCTTGAGCAGTTCCGCATTCATCTGGTTGTCGTCGACCACCAGAATCGACTGCTTGCGGCGCCCGATCAGCAAATCGGCCATACCGGAGTAAGAACTCGATGGCCGAGATAAGGTTGTGCGGCGAGGCCGCGGGGGGAAACCCATGGTTTAGTTTCACATAACGTCGCGAAGCGCGCCAGTAGCAGAGGCAGGTGTCAGGTGGCAGGTGTCAGGTTCTCAGGTCTCAGGTGTCAGGAAAACCGAACATCTCTAGTGTTCAGGCGTCATAGCGGCGCGGCTAGGATTCATGCCAGTCTGGCACCATGCTGCGGAAATTTATTTTTCTCCTGCTTGCGCTCTGCATTGGATGCGCCACATGTTCTGCTGTCACGAAACCGCATGTCATCACATTCGGGAAATGGGTTTCGGCCAAATGGCCGAACGCTACGGGACAGAAGTTGTTCGACTTGAAAGTGCGCGCCTTGTTTATCGACGCGCGACTGAAGGAATACACGACTGGAGCGCCGCACGAAGTCACCGACCGCTTGTTTGTGGTGCGGCGCGCGTTTCGCGTCAACGATACGCTGCCGACTGAGGCGGCCGCAGCGCCACGCTGGCAATGGCAACGCGGAGGTTGGCTACTGGTCGACCGTCTGACTGGACGCGTCTCGCAGCTGAACTTGCCGGAGTTCGATCCCTTTTATTCGACGGCCAGCTGGTATCGCGACTATATCGCGTATTGCGGCGTTTCTGAAGATGGCAAGAAACTCTACGCCATCGTCGCTCAACTCGGACGCCGCAAGCCAATCCTGAAAAAAGATGCAGGCGAAACTGGAGGCGATGACGATCCCGATTCGGAATGTCCGCCGCCGGTTTGGGAACGCGCTCCGATGCGGGTTACGTTCCAACCGGACGACGATCAGAAACTCGTGTTCAACATTCGGAGTCGCGTGGTCGATGTGGTCAACGACTCCGAAGAACCGGAAGAATAGTTGTAGCGCACGCTTCTGCCTAGATTCGACCTAGACTTCGACCGCGGGCGCTGCTTCCGTCACCCCTCGATGCGAGATCTTCGCGCTCGTCACCAGCACCACGGACGCAATAATGATTGCGCTGCCAAGCAGAATGTAGCCATCGACGCGTTCGTGGAGAACGAGCCATCCGAGAAAAACCGCGACTACAGGATTGACGTAGGCGTAGGTCGAAACTTTGGAGGTTGGGACATGTTGCAACAGCCAAATGTAGGCGGTGTATCCGATCCAGGAGCCGCAAACTACGAGATATAAAATCGCGCCCACGCCACGCGCGGTCCAATGCACGGACGCTGATCTTTCGAAGAGCAATGAAAAAAGCAGATTGGCGATTCCGGCGAAGATGACTTGCCACGCAATGGCACTGAAAGGATCGGCTGCGGCGGTCTGCCACTTTTTCGACAGCACGGAACCAAACGCCCAACTGAACGAGCCGAGCAACAGCGCGAGTGACCACCAGAGCTCGCGATGACCGATGGAAGTTGGGTGGCGAAGGTCGGGCCAAATCAGTACGACGATACCTGCGATACCGATGCCGAGGCCTATTTTTCCGCGGCGCGAGATGTGATGGTCTCCGAGCAGGAGCGAATCGAGCACGAGAAACCACAGCGGAGTCACGGCGATGAGCAGCGCGGCCAGTCCTGTGGGAACGATGCGTTCCGCATAGGCGAGCGTCAGGTTGCCACCCATCAGCAGGAGAATGCCGACAGCCGCCAGATGCCAGAGTTGGACCGGCGAAAAACGAACGCGGCGTCCGGTAATGGCGCAGTAGGCGAGCATTGTGATTCCGGCAATCAGAAAGCGGGCGGCACACATCAGGCCGGGAGGAATTTCCTCAACCGCAATGCCGATGCCGAGGTAGGTTGAGCCCCAGAAAACGTAGACCAGCGCGAAGGCAACAATAATCTTCCATTGGCTCGCGGGAGCGGGAGTGTCCATGGGAGTTGAGCGGGGGAAAAATCAAGAATATCAGACAGGGACGGGCGGACGGAGTGATTGAGGGGTAGGGCGTCGCGGCTGGGCTTCGTGGCTTGACTGCGCGACTTGACTGCGCGACTAATCCGCGTGTTGACGCTCGACTGACCAGACCAGGGCCGAGTCTTTCTCCAGCGGATAGAGATGGACCATCCAATTGAAAACGATGGGAAGAAACTGTCCACCAGCGGCGTCGCATTCGGCCTGGGTTGTGATCGAACCCTTGAGGCCAAATTTCGCGTTCGGGCCGAAATTTTCCATCTTGTGGCCTTCAGGCGCGCGGCAGAAATTCACATGCTCGTGCCATTGCGCGATGCTGAGCGGGATGCGTTGATTCAGGTCGTCTTCGGTGAAACTCTTGGGTGCGGTATACATCACGCCGACGAGCCGGTAATCTTCCCCTGTCTTTTCGTAGAGCAGCGAAGTTGGGTGATCGGGATTAAAACTTCCGCGCGCTTCGAATCCATAACGATAGTTGGTGAAGTGATATTGCTTTTGCGGAATATTGGGCAGGAAAATCTTGAAGCCGTCGTTCAAGGCGACGTGGTAATCCTTATATTTCTCCATGACCCCGCGCGCTGCTTCGACGACTTTCTGAGCTTTCTCGGCATCGCCGGGCTGTGCGGCGCGCAATGCGGTCATCTTCATGTGCGCGCCCATTTCCATGTGGTGACCTTCCATGGCGTGCATGGCATGGGCCCCGGCGTCAGAGTCGGAACCGGAGTCTTGCCCCATTTGTGACATGTCGTGACCGGGCATGTTCATGCCCTTCATGTCTTTCATGTCTGACGACGAATTTTGTTGGGCGAAACAGAGCGCTCCAGCAAGGCACAGCGTGAGGCACGACGTGGTCAACAGAATCTTCATGGCGACTCCCGAATTCCTGCGGTAATTGTAATAAACCCGCTCGTTTCGTTATAGTTTCGCGCAACTGCGGACTGGAAGGAACGTTACTGCGGTAATTCTGGCGGTCTGCCCCGGCACAAGAACTGCGGATCCCTCGCTTCGCTCGGGATGACAATATTGTGGACCGGCGGCATTGTGCGCTCGCAGCTTCCTACGCTTCTGACCACATTCCCATCTCGGCGAGGATTTTGCCGGCGGCTTCGGTGCCAGAGCGGACACAATCGGGAACTCCGATGCCGCAAAAGCCATTTCCGGCCAGGGCGAGGCCTGGAAATTTCTGGCGCAGCGTTTCGATGCGCTGCAGACGCTCGAGATGACCCACTGAGTACTGTGCCATTGCGGACTTCCACTTGAAGACGCTGGCGAAAAGAGGCTCCGCGTCAAGCCCAAGGATCTGGCGCAATTCTTCGTGAACGATGTTGAGAATATCTTTGTCGCTCACCTGCAAGATTTTCTCGTCGCGCGCGCCGCCGAGAAAACAGCGGACGATGGAGCGATTTTCGGGAGCGCGGTGGGGAAATTTGTTGTGGACGAAGGTTGCGGCCAGCATGCGGCGGCCTTCGGTGCGCGGCACGAGAAATCCGAAGCCCGGAAGCTTGGCACGCACCTTTTCGTCGTAGCCGAGCGTGACCGTGACCGACGAGCTGTAGTTGATTTCTCTTAGCTCACGGGCCAGATTTTCATCGGTCGCTGCCAGGACGGCCGCTCCGGCACGAGCGGGGGTCGCGACGATCACGGCGTCGAAGTGATCGGTCTTGTATCCGGCACAAACGGTCCAGCCGTTATCCTGGCGAATGACGGACTCCACGGGCGCCGAGGTCTGCAAACACTTGGGGTCGAGGCAGCGGATGAGCGCATCCACCATCTGCTGCATGCCATCTTTGAGCGAAGTGAAGAGAGGGCGCGCAGGAGTTTTTTGGGCATTCCGCATCTTCCACCGCGCCTTGAGCAGAGCGCGGCCAAGACTGCCGTGCTTCGATTCCATGTCGGCGAAGCGGGGCAGCACGGCGCGCACACTCAACTGGGACGCGTCGCCGCCATAGATGCCGCAGAGCAAAGGATCGGCAAGCAGGTCGACCACTTCGGAGCCGTAATGGCGCTTGACCATTTGGGCCACGGTCTCGTCCTCCTCAGCTTTGTGCGGAGGATGGAACCATTCGGCGGCCATGCGGATTTTGGTGCTCCAGGAAAAAAGCGGCGAACGCACGGTGGGGATGATCTTGGTCGGAACCATGAACATGAGTCCGTCGGGCATCTCGATCAGTTTGTTTTTGGAGACGATAAACGTGCGACGCTCGGAATCGTTGGAACCGACGAGTTGATCGCCGAGCCCGATCTTGCGGCAAAGATCCGAAGCCCAGGGCTTTTCGGTGAGAAAAGAATCGGCTCCGCCCTCGATCAGGCAGCCATCGATGTGTTTGGTGACGAGAACTCCGCCGAGACGCGGGGAGGATTCGAACAGGACGTATTCGATCTTTGTCTCGGACTGGGCGCCGGACTGGCGTTTCTCTTCAAGCGTGAACGCGGCCGAGAGGCCGGAGATTCCGCCGCCGATGATCGCGATTCGTGGCATAGAGAAGATGCTAGCTACTAGCTTTGAGCTACTAGCTTAACCCTTGGATCCGCTTCGGTCTGTGACTTTGACTCCTAATCGTCGCATAAACAGGCCGCTTATCAGCGTTGTTGGGTAATGCCAGCCATCCTTCTGGGCGCTGGCCTATTCCTCCCCGCGTGCTTGCTCCGCTACGAATTTCTCTACTTCGTCGATCTTTGAACGCATTGCGGGACTCGCCACTTTCCTTAAATGGTCGAGCAGAAGTAGTGTGACCCGAGGCTGCTGGTCGCCATTGGCGTTGACACAGCGGTGGGGGCATGTAAACGCGGTGCGAAGGACCAATAGCACACCTTCTAACGCTCCAGGTGCAGTCATTTCCTTGTCATCGAAATTCTGAAGAACGGCAACCGACGCCAAGTCGCCTGACCTACTGAATACCTTGTCATCCCATCCGTACTCTGCGCCGGAGGTTACAACTCTTCGAACAGATTGCTTCAGGTCAGTGAATGAATATGAGCCATCCGGCTTGCAGTCCTGCCAGTCTTGGACGGCTGGGACGAGGGGAACCAACGCGATCACTGTCAAACCCGCAAAGATCGACTTCCCGTCCTCGACCTTCCGGCCCAGCGAAAAGTCGTACTCCCGGCCTGTCGTCGGCTCCCCGGCAAAAAGCAACGACGGGCTATGAATGGCGAATGTGATAGCGGAGCCTCTAGGAAAACTAGAGACAACCGGGTTGACTGACTCGATTTGTAGTGTCATGGCAAATCTCGGGTCGGGGTCAACCGGTATGGTGCTCCCTGAGAAATCCGCAAACGGGACGATGGCTTCCACCGTCGCACGCAAATAAATCTCATGAGCATTCTGCGCTTGGCTAAGGTTCGACAGTGCGAAAGCGATTGAGAGAACAAGAAGCATGCGAAGCATGGCAGGATTTCCTCCACGTCCGACGATTGTTGGCGAAATCAGGTGCTTACAGTAGCTATCCCGACCGATCATTTCCGCACCCTCACAACTAAGTGCTTACTGCCGCCACACGGCTGCGAACCAACTCCGCTAGCGCCGCCGTCAACGTCTTCGATCCGTTAAGCGATTCGGCTCGCCATAGGCGTAGGCCTTCTTTTTCTGCGAACTGTTTGAAGAAGATGTCGATGTCGTAGAGCACTTCTACGTGATCGCAGAGGAAGCCTACGGGGTGGATGAACACCCCGCGGTGGCCTTTGGCTTTGAGGCTCAGAATTGTTTCTTCTACCGTCGGCCCAATCCACTGGCCACCTGACATGCCTTGGCTTTGGAAGGCGAAGGTCCATGAGTCGGCGGGGCGTCCGTCTTCGAGGCCGGCTGCCTTCGCTACCAGTTGGGCGGTTTCTTTGGACTGGGCTTCGTAGGGATCGCCTTCGGTGATGGTGCGCGCGGGCACGCTGTGGGCGGTGAAGATGATGGGCAGAGTGCCGGAGAGAGTGCCGGACAGAGTGTCGGACAACGTTCCGCCGTATTCGGCGTTGGCTTTGGTCCACGCGGCGCGCAGGTTTTCGGCGAAGGCTTTGGCGAGGAGGGGCTGGTCGTGCCACTCGTCGACGAAATCGAGAGTAAATGGGAGTGAGGCTTCGCCGGTGACGGCGCTGCGATAGAGTCCTACGCTGGTGCGGGAATTTTGCGGGGCGAGGCAGACGGCGATTACGCGCTCGAATTTTTGGACGGCGATGGCTTTGACCGTGTCGGCGATGAAGGGCTTCCAGTTGCGCATGCCGACGAAGACGGGCATCTGGAGTTCTTGCGAAAGCTGGTCGGCTTGGAGAAGAGTCCAGCAGGCTAGCGGGGAGAAGCCGATCAGCGAATAGCGATGGCGGATTTCTTCGATAACTTGCGGCGGGAGCGGACGGCCCCCGGTGACGTAACGGAGATACTCTGGAATCTGGTCGGGGTTGTCGGGAGTACCGTGGGCTAGGAGCAGGACGGCGGTTTTGGTGGTTTTGGTGGGTCGTTCCGGGGATCGTTCCGAGGATACTCCCGACGAGGGAAAAGAACTCACGCCGCGGGCGCAATAGCACAAGGCGCCGAGTTGAAGAGGGCAGGCCGAGGTGACTGGACGGTCGCTCGCGCGGGATTCAGTCATGGTCTGCACCTCGCTCCCGATCGCTCCCCGTCAATGTGGAATCCGACACATCGCAAAGTACGCGATGTATGGGGCACCCGGCTTCTGACACTCTTCACGAAATTCACTTCTTGTACTCCGCTGAATGGTCGCGGACGAAATCGCAGAGTGCTTTCACGTTGTCGACCGGAGTTTCTGGAAGAATGCCGTGGCCGAGATTGAAGATGTGGCCGGGGCGTCCGGCGGCCTGGCGCAGGATGTCTTCGGCTCGCGATTTGATTTCCTTCCAGTCGGCGAAGAGCAGTACGGGATCGAGATTGCCCTGCACAGCGCCTTTGTAGCCGAGGCTCTTCCATCCCGTATCGAGCGGGATGCGCCAGTCGAGGCCGATGACCTCGGCTCCGGATTCCTGCATCGATGGCAAGAGCGTGGCGCTGTCGGTTCCAAAATAAATGATTGGGACTCCAGTTTTTTGCAGCCGCTTCACAAGATCGGTGACATGGGGCAAAACATAGGTGCGATAGTCTTCGACGCTCAGGCAACCGACCCAGCTGTCAAAAATCTGGATGGTGTCGGCGCCAGCGCGCACCTGCTCGGCGGAATATTCCGACGTGACTGAGACTAATTTTTTCATCAGCTCATTCCAAGCGGCGGGCTCGGAATACATCATCTTCTTGGTGAAAATGTAGTTGCGCGAGCCACCGCCTTCGATCATGTAGCTGGCGAGGGTGAACGGCGCGCCACAGAATCCGATGACGGGAAGCTTGTTCCCGAAATGCTTGACAACCAGCTTGATCGCTTCCGCCACGTAGCCGAGATCGGCGGCGCGATCGGTGCGCAGTTGAGCAATATCGTCGGGAGTGCGTATCGGCTTTTCGATCCGTGGACCCTCACCGGCAGAGAAATGAAACGGCAATCCCATCACTTCGAGCGGGAGCAGGAGATCGGCAAAAATGATAGCCGAATCGACTTTGAGAATCTCGGCGGCTTCGATCGTCACTTGCGCCGCGACCTCCGGCTTTTTGCAGATCTCGATCAGCGAATATTGCTTGCGGATAGCGCGGTACTCCGCCATGTAGCGCCCGGCCTGGCGCATGAGCCAGATCGGAGTGCGTTCGGTGGGCTGAGCCTTGGCGGCGCGAATAAAGAGAGAATTAGGGGCAGACATGAACCCTTTAATTTAGCATCTTCGGGCACAAGGCCGCCGCCCGGCCGGCGAATGTCGGCTGAATTTCCGCTTGCTTTTACATCTAGGCTGGTGGATTCTTGTGCGCGTTATTTGCCGGAAGCCTTTGCCTGAAATCTCTACCTGATGTCTTTACCTGAAGTCTAGAAGGATGCGCCATGCACTGGACTCAAGTTTATGACCCGCTGGGTCATTGGTGGCTTTCAACGCTGGTCGCGGCCTTGCCGATCATTGTTCTCTTCGGGCTGCTCGCCGGACTCAAAGTGAAACCGCACTTGTGCGCGATTGCCGGAGCTTTCACTGCGGCCCTGGTTGCGGTGGTGTTTTTTAAAATGCCGGTGGCGCTTGCGGCCACGAGTTTTGCCTACGGAGTCGCGTTTGGCCTGCTGAAGATTGCGTGGATCGTGCTCGCCGCAGTTTATCTGTACGACATTTCGGTCGAGACCGGGCAGTTCGAGATCATGAAGGAATCGATCGCCGGCATCACTGCGGACCGGCGTCTTCAGGTGCTGCTGGTGGCGTTCTGCTTCGGCGCATTCATCGAGGGCGCAGCTGGATTCGGCGCACCCGTGGCCATCGCTGGAGCGTTCATGATCGGGCTCGGCTTCCGGCCGTTCCACGCGGCGGCGTTGAACTTGATCGCCAACACCGCCCCGGTGGCATGGGGAGCGATCGGCACGCCGGTGCACACGCTCGCTGCAGTATCGGGGCTCCCGGAATCGGATTTGAACGCGATGATCGGACGTATCCTCCCTTTCACGGCGGTCATTGTGCCGTTCTGGCTGGTGCGAACGATGGTCGGATGGAGCGAGACGATCGAAGTGCTCCCCGCGATTCTCGTGGTCGGTCTTTCTTTCGGCATCACGCAGTTCTTCTGGTCGAACTATGTCGATAGCAATCTTGTGGACATCATGGGCGCCGTGGTGTCGATTGTTGCGACGGTCGCCTTTCTGCATCTTTGGAAACCGAAGAAGATCTGGCGTTTTGATTACGAGCAAGAAGAACAAGTCCTTCCACCTCCGACGGCGCAGGTCGCCGATCGAGCCGGTGGAGAGTGGACGGCGAAGGAATTCGATGGCTACGTTCGAACCACGCGAATCTCGTATTCGGCCGGCCAAGTGCTGAAGGCGTGGATGCCGTTCGCGATTCTGTCGGTGCTGGTGTTGCTTTGGGGATTGCCCAAGATCAAACTCGCGATCAATCAGGCCACCACTCCGGCGTTTAAGGTAATGCTGCCGGACGGCAAAGTGCGGCCCGGCCCGCCGGGTTGGGATGTTCCCTACCTGCACAACGCGATCTTTCGCGCAGCACCCGTGGTCGCGAAGCCTGCGGCGGAAGCGGCTCGCTATGACTTCAACTGGCTTTCGGCAACCGGCACTGCGTGCTTCCTGGCAGCGATCATCTCGGGATTGCTGCTCGGCATGGGACCGGGGCGTCTGGCAAAAACATTCTGGCGAACTCTGGTGCGCATGCGGCTGGCGGTGGTCGCGATTTCATTCATGCTCGGCCTCGGGTTCGTGACGCGATATTCAGGGCTGGATGCCGTGCTGGGGTTGGCATTCACGCGGACGGGTTGGGCCTATCCTTTCTTTGGAACATTTCTCGGATGGCTCGGCGTGGCGCTGACCGGGAGCGACACTTCATCGAACGCGTTGTTTGGAAGTTTGCAGCGCATCACTTCGCAGCAACTTGGGATCGATCCGGTGCTGATGGTCGCGGCCAATAGCGCGGGCGGCGTGATGGGGAAGATGGTGGACGCGCAATCGATCACCATCGCAACGTCGGCGACTGAACAAGTCGGGAATGAAGGCTCGATATTCCGCTTTGTGGTGTGGCATTCGGTGGCGCTCGGATCGATCGTGGGTATCATCGTCATGCTCTACGCCTACGTGTTTTCTCATCTGATCCCGCATGGGCTGACGTTTGTGAAGTGAAAACACGGGTTCGCGGAGGAAGCCCAGCTATAATTGCAGCCTCTCAAATTAAGGAGCTGCAATGCGACCGTTTTTGGCGATGGTGTTGATCTTCACCCTGGTGATTCCATCTTTAACTTTTGCGGCTGACCAACCGGCCACGAATCCCGCCCCGTTGGCCGGTTATTCTCCGCGTTCTAGCCAAAGCGAGCGTGAGTGGGAAACGAAGTTCCGCGCCATCCCCGACCCTGCCAACCTGCGTGAATACATGCGGCGCTTGAGTGCGCGACCGCATCACGTGGGATCTCCCTACGATAAAGACAACGCTGAGTGGATTCTGGCTCACTTCAAAGAGTGGGGGTTGGACGCGCACATCGAGCAGTTTGACGTTCTGTTTCCGACGCCGAAAGTCCGTCTGCTCGAGATGACTGCGCCAACGAAATTCACCGCGAAGCTCGAAGAGCCAGCGCTCGCTGTCGATCCGACTTCGAATCAAAAGTCGGAGCAGTTGCCCACCTATAACGCCTATTCGATCGACGGCGACGTTACCGGTCCTCTCGTGTTTGTGAATTACGGTTTGCCCGAAGACTACGAAAAGCTCGACCGGCTGGGCATTTCGGTGAAGGGCGCGATTGTAATCGCGAAGTACTATCAGAGTTGGCGCGGAGTGAAGCCGAAAATTGCCGCCGAGCACGGAGCGATCGGCTGCCTCATCTATTCCGAGCCCAAGGACGACGGCTACACGCGCGACAATGTTTTCCCGGCCGGACCGATGCGTCCCGCGGATGGAGTGCAGCGTGGCAGCGTCATGGATTTTGCTTCCGCGAGCCCAGGCGATCCGTTGACCCCTGGGGTGGGCGCGACTCCCGGAGCGAAACGTCTGGCCCTCAGCGAAGCGAAGAGCATCACGAAGATTCCGGTGCTCCCAATTTCTTACGGCGACGCACAGCCCTTGCTGGCGGCGCTAAACGGACCGATGGCTCCCGACGAGTGGCGCGGGACGCTTCCCATTCCTTATCACGTGGGGCCGGGCCCAGCGCAGGTTCATTTAAAGGTCGCTTTCAATTGGGACACGAAGCCGGTGTATGACGTGATCGCGAAAATTCCGGGCAGCGTCGCTCCCGATGAGTGGATCATCCGCGGGAATCATCATGATGCGTGGGTGAATGGGGCGGAAGATCCGATTTCGGCGCAAGTTTCCTTGCTTGAAGAAGCGCGGTCGATGAGCCTGCTGCTGAAACAGGGATGGAAACCGCGCCGGACGATCATTTACTGCGCGTGGGATGGCGAGGAGCCGATGCTGCTGGGGTCGACGGAATGGGTTGAGGCCCACGCGGACGAACTGCGCGAGCACGCCGCCGTCTATATCAACACCGATGGCAACGATCGCGGCGTTCTGAATATGGGCGGGTCGCACAGCCTAGAGCATTTCATTAATGGAGTCGCGCGCGACATCGAAGATCCCGAGTCGAAAATGACGGTGTGGCAGCGCGCGCAGCTGACGAAGATTGCGCACGCGAAATCCTCCGACGACAAGAAAGAACTCCGGCAGCGTGCTGACCTGCGCATCGAAGCACTGGGCTCGGGCACGGACTTCACCGGGTTCCTCGATCACATCGGCGTCGCGACCCTTGATCTCTCATACGCTGGCGAGGACGAGCAAGGCATTTATCACTCAATCTACGACGATTTTTACTGGTACACGCATTTCTCCGATACGGATTTCGTGTTTGGACGGGCCCTGGCGCAGACGGTGGGAACATCGGTGTTGCGTTTGGCGGACGCGGAAGTATTGCCGTTTGACTTCGTGAATTTTGTCGACACTGTCGAGACCTACACGAAGAATTTAGAAAAACTGCTGGCCGATAAGCAGGAAGAAATTCGCGAGCGCAACCAGGAAATCGACGAAGGGATGTTCAAGGCCACGTTCGATCCACGGCGGCCGACGTTTGCTCCCGCGAAGGAAGAAGTTCCTCCACACCTGAATTTCGCGCCGATGCAAAACGCGGTGGACTCTCTGACGCGCAGCGCCAAGCATTACGAACAGGCGCTGTCGCAGAAGCAGGCGAGCTTGGGAGACGAAGCCTTCGCGGCAAAACTCGGGGCGTTGAATCGCGAACTGATCGCGAGCGAACGCAAGCTGACGAACGACGATGGATTGCCGCGGCGGTCGTGGTATAAGCACTTGCTGTACGCTCCGGGAGTTTATTCGGGTTATGGGGTGAAGACCGTGCCGGGCGTGCGTGAGGGAATCGAGTTGAAGCGGTATGCCGAGGCGGACACGGAGATCGTTCGCGTCTCTAAGGCGCTGGAGGACGAGGCAGCGCTGATCGAGTCGGCGGCACGAAAATTAGAGTAGGACGGTGCCCCAGGGTCAGTGGACTCAGGTTCGTGGACCCAGGTTAGCGCACAAAGAACGTGCGCGAACATGGGGCACTGATTACGAAGCAATTGAGTTTTCGGTGGGGACGGGCGACGACATCGACCGGGTTCGCAGGTAGGTGTCGACGCTTGCGGCAGTTTTTCTGCCTTCGGCGATTGCCCATACGACTAATGACTGGCCGCGACGCATGTCGCCGGCTGCGAACACTCCGGGCACCGACGACATATTGTTCTGGTCGGTGGCGACGTTGCCTCGCGGATCAAGCTTCACTCCCAACTGCTCGATCATTCCGTTCCGCACGGGACCGACGAAACCCATCGCAATCAGCACGAGATCCGCTTCCATTGTGAACTCGGAGCCGGCGATCGGCTCGAACTTTGGCGCTGGGCCGACGCGGACGGCGTGTAGTTCCTGAACACGGCCGTCGGTCGAACCAGTGAATTTCGTCGTGGCGATGCTCCAATCACGGATGCCGCCTTCCTCGTGCGCTCCTTCGGTGCGCAGTTGCATCGGCCAGAGCGGCCACGGAGTTGACGACGAACGATCGTCTGGAGGCTTGGGCATGATCTCGAACTGGTGCACGGAGAGCGGCTTTTGCCGATGGCTTGTGCCGAGGCAATCGGCGCCGGTGTCGCCCCCTCCGATGATGACGACGCGTTTGCCTGTGGCGAGGATTTCTGTTTCGGCGTCGTCTGTTTGACGAGCAATCGTGTCGCCGTGGCAGCGGCGGTTTTGCTGCGGCAAGTAGTCCATCGCGAAATGGATACCCTTCAGTTCGCGTCCGGGGACGTTCAGATCACGCGGCCACTCCGCTCCGCCGGCGAGAACGATGGCATCGAAATCACGGCGCAGATCTTCGACCGCGACGTTCTTTCCAACTTCCGCATTGGTGACAAATTTAACGCCCTCCGCGGACATTTGTTCCAGGCGGCGATCGATAACGTGCTTCTCCATTTTGAATTCGGGGATGCCGTAACGGAGCAGGCCGCCGATGCGATCTGCTTTTTCGTAGACCGTGACCGCGTGTCCCGCCCGGCAGAGTTGCTGCGCGGCGGCCAGTCCAGCCGGACCAGAACCCACGACGGCTACTCTCTTGCCAGTGCGAACCTTTGGTGGCTCGGGATGAATCCAGCCTTCGGCGAATCCGCGCTCCACGATATTTTTTTCGATCTGCTTGATGGTCACGGGAGGCTGGTTGATCCCCAGCACGCACGACGCTTCGCACGGCGCGGGACAAATCCGTCCGGTGAATTCGGGAAAATTGTTGGTCGCGTGCAATTGGCGTACCGCCTCTTTCCAGCGGCCGTGATAGACGAGGTCGTTCCAATCGGGAATGAGATTGTTGACCGGGCATCCGGTCTGACAAAACGGGACGCCGCAGTCCATGCAGCGCGCACCCTGAGTGCGCAGCTTCTGTTCGGGGAAGTCGAGATAGATTTCGAACCAGTCGTTGACACGCTCGGTCACCGGGCGCCGAGGTGCGTGTTCACGCGTGAATTCGAGGAATCCCGTGTCCTTACCCATGCTGCACCTGCTGGCCCGAAGACAGGACCGCCATGGGCAAACTCGGAATATAAGGCTGCCGACGGCGGCCGACTCCGAGCACGCGCTTGTGTTCGTGCGGAAACACTTTAATGAAACGCGACAGCGCCTCTGACCAGTTGTCGAGAATCCAGGCTGCGCGCGGACTGCGGGTCAGTTCCAGGTGGCGCGTGACGAGGCCTTTGACCAGGTTCGCGTCCAAAAACTTTGCCTCGACTAGACTGGCGTCCTGTATTTCTACAATTGGCTCCAGATCGACGGATTCGAGATTGCAGCGCTTCACGGTAAAATCGCGGCGCTCATCAAATACGTAAGCGACGCCGCCGCTCATGCCGGCGGCGAAATTTCTGCCGCAGGCTCCGAGCACAACGACGAGGCCGCGAGTCATGTATTCGCAGCCGTGGTCGCCGACGCCTTCGACAACGGCGGTCGCTCCAGAATTGCGGACGGCGAAACGCTCGCCGGCGACTCCATTGAAAAACGCCTCGCCACTGGTCGCACCGTAGAGGGCAACGTTGCCGATCAGGATATTTTTTTCTGGCTCGAAGGTTGACTTTCGCGGCGGATACACGATCAATCGGCCGCCAGACAGGCCTTTGCCAACGTAGTCGTTCGCTTCGCCTTCGAGTGTCAGCGTAACCCCCTTGGCGAGGAACGCTCCCAGACTTTGCCCGGCAGATCCATCGAGGTGAACGCGAATCGTGTCGTCGGGCAGACCGGCGGAACCATAGCGGCGGGCGATCGTTCCGCTCAGCATCGTGCCGACGGAGCGGTGAACATTGCGCACCGGGAGTTTGATTTCAACCGGCGTGAGGGATTCGATGGCTGGCTGAGACTCGGCGAGAATCTGATGATCCAGAGCTTGTTCGAGTCCGTGGTCTTGCGCCTGCACCGAGCGGCGCGCCACACGCGATGGCACCGGCGGGTTATAAAGAATCGCCGAAAGATCGAGGCCGCGGCCCTTCCAGTGATCGACGGCGGGTTGGACGTCGAGCATGTCGACGCGGCCGACCATTTCGTCCATATGGCGGAAACCGAGGTCGGCCATATATTGGCGAACCTGCTCGGCCAGGTAGAAAAAGAAATTGATGACGTGTTCGGGCTGGCCCTGAAAACGCTGGCGCAGCACGGGGTCTTGCGTCGCGATGCCGACCGAGCAGGTGTTGAGATGACATTTGCGCATCATGATGCAGCCCATCGCGATCAAGGGCGTGGTTGCGAAACCAAATTCTTCAGCGCCGAGCAACGCCGCTACCACGATGTCGCGACCGGTTTGAAGTTTGCCGTCGGTCTGCACTTTGATCCGGCTGCGCAGATCATTCAACAAGAGCACCTGTTGCGTTTCGGCTAAGCCAAGCTCCCACGGAATGCCCGCATGTTTGATCGAACTGAGCGGGGAAGCGCCGGTGCCTCCACTGTCGCCGCTGATCAGGACTACATCGGCGTGCGCTTTGGCGACGCCCGCGGCCACTGTGCCGACTCCAACTTCGGCCACCAACTTCACGGCAATACGCGCCTGCGGATTCACGTTCTTGAGGTCGTAAATAAGCTGGGCCAGATCTTCGATGGAATAAATGTCGTGATGCGGCGGAGGCGAAATCAATCCGACGCCGGGGATGGAATGACGAACGCGCGCGATCACTTCGTCGACTTTGTGGCCGGGGAGCTGGCCGCCTTCTCCGGGCTTGGCGCCCTGCGCCATTTTGATCTGTAGTTCGTCGGCGTTGACGAGATAGTTCGTCGTTACGCCAAAGCGGGCCGATGCGACTTGTTTCACGGCGCTGCGGCGCAGGTCTCCGTTCGCGTCTGGCTTGAAGCGTTCTTCGTCTTCGCCACCTTCACCGGTATTGGACTTGCCGCCGATGCGATTCATCGCGATGGCCAGAGTTTCGTGCGCTTCTTTGCTGATGGAGCCGAACGACATGGCGCCGGTCGTGAAGCGTTTCACGATATCCTTGGCGGGCTCGACTTCGTCCAGAGGAACGGGCTTGTCGCTCTTCTTCAACTTCATCAGGCTGCGGAGCGTGGACAGGTTGCTGCTCTGCGCGTCGATGAGATCGGTGTACTCCTGAAAAGTCTGGAAGCTTTCCTGCCTGACGGCCTGTTGCAGCTTGCTGATCGTCTGCGGATTGAGCAGGTGATATTCACCGTTCGCGCGCTGATGATAGGTTCCTCCGACGGCTAGCTCAGTCTCGTGCTCGGTCAGCGGACGAAACGCGTAGTCGTGCTTCAACTGCGCTTCGCGCGCAAGTACGTCAAGGCCGACGCCTTCGAGGCGAGACGCGGTTCCCGAGAAGTACGAATCGATCAACGCTTTGTTCAGGCCGATGGCTTCAAAGACTTGTGCGCCCTGATAACTCTGGAGAGTCGAGATTCCCATCTTGGCGAAGGTCTTGAGCAGCCCTTTATTCACCGACTTGATGAAGTGCTTAACTGCGATTTCGGGAGTCACGCCATCAGACAACTCCCCGCGACGGGCGAGATTTTCAACGCCTTCTAATGCGAGATAAGGATTGATGGCACTGGCGCCGTATCCGCTGAGCAGGGCGAAATGCATCACTTCGCGTGGCTCGCCCGATTCTGTGATCAACGCGACCTGAGTTCGAGTCTCCTCTTGCACCAGCAGGTTGTGAACGGCGGCCAACGCCAGCAGGCTCGGGATCGGCGCGTAATCTTTGTTCACACCGCGATCGGAAATAATGAGCAGCGTGTATCCGGCTCGTCCGGCGAGCGATGCGCGCTGACACAGTTCATCGAGTCCGCGCTTCAATCCGGCTTCGCCTTCGCTGGCGCGGAAGAGGGCCGGCAGCGTTATCGCGAGCAGGTCTCCGGTCGAAACACGGCGCAGCTTTTCGAGTTCGACATTGGTCAGCAGCGGATGAGCGAGCTTCAACATGTGACAGTTCTCGGGCTCTTCCGAGAGAATGTTGCGCTCGCTGCCGATATAGCTGGCCAGTGACATGACGATCTCTTCGCGGATGGGATCGATCGGAGGATTCGTGACCTGCGCAAAGAGCTGCTTGAAATAGTTGAAGAGCGATTGCGGACGATCGGAAAGACAGGCCAGCGGCGTGTCCGTGCCCATCGAGCCAACCGGTTCCTGGCCGTTCGAAGCCGTGGGACGAAGGATCATGCGCAGGTCTTCATCGCTGTAGCCGAAGGCGCGCTGGCGGCGAAGCAAGGTTTCGGCGTCGGGGTGATGCATGCGCGTGGGCGCAGGCAACTGATCGATCGTAATCTGGTTGTCTTTGAGCCACTGCCCGTAGGGCTGCCGCGAAACGAGCCGATGCTTGATTTCTTTGTCGGGGACGATGCGGCCTTCGACCGTATCCACGAGAAACATCTTTCCCGGCTGCAGGCGACCTTTCATCTTCACCTGTTCCGGCTCGATGTCGAGGACCCCCGCTTCCGAAGCCATGATGACGAGGTCGTCGTTCGTAACCACGTAGCGACCGGGGCGCAGGCCGTTGCGGTCGAGGATCGCACCGATCACTCGGCCGTCAGTAAAGGCGATCGCGGCGGGTCCGTCCCACGGTTCCATGAGGCATGCGTGATATTCGTAGAAGGCGCGTTTCTCTGGCTTCATGTGCGGATTGCCTGACCACGCTTCAGGAATCAGCATGGCCATCGCGTGCGGCAAGCTGCGTCCGGATTGCAACAGCAATTCGACAGCGTTATCGAAGTTCGCCGAGTCGCTGCCGTCGGGCGCGATAATAGGGAAAAGCTTCTTAATGTCATCGCCAAATAGTGGAGACGCGAGCAACGATTGGCGCGCGTGCATCCAGTTGACATTGCCTTTGAGCGTGTTGATTTCGCCATTGTGCGCGATGTAGCGATAGGGATGCGCACGGTGCCAGCTCGGAAATGTGTTCGTCGAAAAGCGCTGGTGCACCAGGCAGAGCGCGCTGGTGACGTCGGGATCGGACAGCTCTTTGTAGAAATTCGTGATTTGCGGAGCGAGCAGCAGGCCCTTGTAAACAATGGTGCGGCACGAGAGCGAGGGAATGTGAAAGACACTCGCATCTTCGATATCTGACGCCGCCATCTCGCTCTCGGCGCGCTTGCGGACGACGTAGAGCTTGCGTTCAAACTTATCTTCATCGGTGAACGCACCACATCCCACGAAGATCTGCTGGATGTAAGGCTGTGACCCTCGCGCGACGCGGCCAATCGCCGATGCGAAACACGGCGTGTCGCGCCAGCCGAGAACAGTGAGCCCCTCTTCGCGAACGATGCGTTCGAGAATTCCTTCGCATTGCAGACGGGCATGTTTCTCGACGGGCAAGAACGTCATCCCGACTCCGTACGCTCCGGGTTCAGGCAACTCGAAGCCGAGCTTCGGGCACTCGCGGGCGAAAAACTGGTGTGGGATCTGGAGTAGAATTCCGGCGCCGTCGCCGGTCTCGGGATCGCATCCGCACGCTCCGCGATGCGTCAGGTTGAGCAGAACCTGAATTCCCTTGCTTACAATGTCGTGACTTTTGCGGCCACGGACGTTGGCCACAAATCCAATGCCACAGGCGTCATGCTCCTGGGAAGGGTGGTAGAGACCCTGAGCGGGCGGGGGAACATTCGGATTCTTGAGACGCGTCGTCATGGACTTCTCTTCGGCAAAGTAAGCGGCAGACTTTGCCAGATACTCTACCGCCCTGCCGGGCTGTTGTTCTTGAGTTGGGCCCGCAAAGGCCTCGATGCTGTCGCATACTTCGGCTCAGGAACACACCTCTATACCTTCTTACTTACCGCCTCAAGGGCGTGAAGTACAATTCAGAATTTCGATGTTACGGATGCAAAATTGGAATTCGAGGCATCCACAGTAATAAAGGTGTGAGTGGGCCGATTCTCAGCTACGTTCTTAGCCACAAAAGAGCCGTAAACCACGGGGTACACAGGGTTCACAGAAGGGATCTTCTAATTTCCCGCTAGACTTGCTCCGTCCGCTATAATTCCGTCCACACAGACAAAAAACATGGATTTCGATCAGCTCACGACGTTTTTGGAAGTGGCCAAACAGGGCAGCTTTTCGCGCGCTGGAGAGAAGGTTTTCCGCTCCCAATCGGCGGTCAGCGCCCAGATTCGCCAGTTGGAGCAGGAGTACGGCGATCGTCTACTAGACCGCTCGGGCAAGACTGTGAAACTGACTCCTGCCGGCCTCGTCCTCTATGACTACGCCGAGCGGCTGACAAAGCTGCGTGGCGAATCGCTGATGGCTGTGGCGGACCACAGCCGCACTCCCCGCGGCACACTGCGTGTGGGGGCGAACGAGGCGACCTGCCTTTACGTTCTGCCCGAGGTTTTTGCTGAATACTGCCGGCGCTACCCGCCGGTGCAGATCAATATTTACCGGAATTTCAGCTACAAGATCACGGAGAAGCTTGAGAATGGATCGGTCGAGGTGGGAATTTTGACCCTGCCGATTCAATCGGCGAGTCTCGATATCGAGCCTATCTTCCGCGACAAGTTGATGCTGATGGTCAGTCCGAACAATCCGCTGGCCAAGCACAAGACAGCCGCGGTTCGAGATATCGTGAAGCAGCCCATACTTCTGCCAAAGACGGGCCATACTCGCAGGCTGCTCGACAAACTGTTCCGTCCGTATCGCGACGAATTGCAAGTGCGGATGGAATTGCCGAGCATTGGCATGATTAAGAGCTTCGTGGCAGCCGATCTTGGAGTGTCGCTGATCAGCGCTTCGTTCGCGCGCGACGAAGTCGCGTCAGGCAGGGTCAAGCTGATTGACCTCGAGGATGTGGAGCTCTTCCGTGAGCTGGGGTTGGCTTACCGGCGAGATCGCACACTTTCGTGTGCCACGACGGCATTTATCGATATCTTGCGCCAGATGGCTGCTTCCGGAAAAAAGGCGTAGGCACAACTTCTTGTAAGACCTCGCCCCGCCGCTAGCGAAGCACGCGTCTGATCCCGGCGTCGATTACTTCCGCAGCTGCGGCGCCAGCAGCCTGGCCGAGAGCGCGGTAGTTTTCGAAATGCGCTTCGTCGAACCACTGGTTGGCGGTTGTGTCATTGGGGAAATTCTGGTTGGTCACGGCGTAGGCCAGAACGTCATCGGGATCGCCGGCAACAAGAGCCGGTTTGATGTAGACAATCGTGCCGTCCTCATCGGGCTTCGCAGGGTTATAGCGAATTTTGCCGACGGCGAAATGAGCCTTCGAGCGCAGGCTGCCGTCGGCAGGGTCTGCTTGCGGCTTCAGCGGAGAGAGGTCATCGATGGTGATCTCTACTCCGAAATCGGTGCGGCAATGTTCGATCGCGTTATGCAAGTCGCCGAAGCGGTGATCCGAATCGCCCGACGCATCGCAGGCCACGATCAATTTGCAGCGGCGGCGCACCAGTTCATAAACGGCCAGATTCTCAAAATGGCCTCCGTCGGATAAGTAAACGTAGTTGCTGTCGTCAGTGGTCGATCCGAGCAACTCGGCGACCAGCCAATAGAAGCCAATCGCAGGGCTCCCGTGTTTCCATTTCTTGTGCGCCGGATTGCCGATCCACCAGCCGAGCCTTACGTCGAAAAGCGTCATCAGAAAAGCCAGTGGCGCCTCGGAATACGATCCCATGTTGGGGCTGGCGGCGGCGCCTGAGATCGCAATGCTTGTTCCCAGGGTAATTCCGTTTTCGTATCCGGGCAGCAAGCAGCCTGCTTGCTCTGTCGGTCCAAAGAATGATTCCCACGCCCTCTCTTCCGGGTGCTGACGGGTGAATCCTCCGTAGAGCGGCGTGAAGGCAAAGGACCGGGCCTTGCGCGTCTGCAACGCCAATTCTTTTCCACGCACGACATTCAGACTCGTGTTCACGATCGGGATGGGACGTGCATCTTTTCGCTCTTCCGAATTGTCGGGAATTTTCAGACTGGAGAGCGGGAAATTATCGGCTTCCGAGAAGCCGGTGAACGGCTGAGCGCGGCGATCTCGGACGGACGCACCCAGATAGCAGCGGATGAGCCGGTTGCGATACAGATAATGGATGGAGAATTCGTTGATGTCGACGCGCCACGACAAAACGACCGCTGCGACGAATAAGAGTAAATACGCGATTGGCGCGCCAGGATGGGAATACTGATCGCTCGGAAACACCAGCGAGGAACCTTCGACTCCTGTGAGCCAATCGGAGATTGTCGCGGCGAGCAAAGAGAGCCCCAGCAGCAGGCCGATAATAAAGATGTAGGGAGTTATCCTCGCCAGGTAATGCCATAACTTTTGACTCTTTGTCGGGTCCAACTGTAGTTCGCCACTTCGGTCGCCTTTGCCAAAGGCGACTCCGTAGGCGGTGGATGCGATCCAAACGAGAACTCCGGTGAACGTCAACGGATGATTGGGGTGGGCGTTCTGCTCCCACGACAACAGTTTTCCCATCGCTGGCGGAAAGTAGATCGAGATCAAGAACAGGGCAAACCAGCAGAAAGAATAGATGAGCAGCCATCCTCCAAGCCGACCCCACCACTCGCGATGTGCGTCGCTCATCTGCCGCCCCATCAGCCCAATGTGCAGGACGCCTGCGGTCAACATCATGATCATGGCGACGGGGGTTCCGAAGGTCATGATGTGCCACTTCGAGTACGGGATTGCTTCCGGACCCGGTTGAATCAGCAGGGCGGCGAAGGGGATGAAGAGATAGCCGCTGATCGCTCCGGTGACAAGCGCCGTCAACAGGAGAATCCATACTTTGGGTCCGCCGCCTCCCGTCGTTTTGAAAAAGACGCGCACAATCGAGCGCACGGCAAGGGCAAAGGCCCACAGTCCGAAATAGAGGGCGATGCCCAACAATGGCGCGCGGTACAGCGGGGATTGCAGGATCTGCCATTCAGTAAAGAACTGGCCCAGGCCGTAGGTAAACAGAGAAGCCGAAAGAAACAGGGGCACGATGATCAACGCCTGCACCGCCCATTGACTGGTAATCCAGCAGTCGATTCGCTTCTTGAGTGGATCGACCGAAACTAGATTCAATCCGATTCCGACCACGGCCACGAATGCAAGAATCAGACCGAGGGCCAGGGCGAAGTATTGACTCCTGACATAGACGTCGATGAAGGTTTCAGAAAATGTACCTTGCAGCGACACTTGCAGCGCATCTTCGGCACTCTCGAGCATGGCGAGCAGGAATACGATGCTGCGCGGCACGAGGAGCAACGAGAGCAGTGCCAACACAAGAATGAGTTGATTGAGGAGGGTGTTCCTCAAGTAGCTGGCCATGAAGGCCCAGAAATCCGCACCCAGTAGTCCTTTTCGCGGCGTGAGGTAGTTGCTGTAGTCGCGCAGGAAATGGATTTCGGGAGGATCCGCCGCTTCTTTCGGAGCATTGGGCAATGCCGAGAGCTTCTCTTCGACTTCCTGGATTCCGATGCCCTGATGATGCATCCACGCCATCAGCCATCCGCCGATATAGCCGCCGCCAGAGACCGTAGAGAGATAGTCGAAAGCTCCCAGCAAACGAGACTGAGCTAACGCCTGTAGTATGCCGAGATTAAAGGTGGCGCTGCGGATACCGCCGCCAGAAAACGCGAGGCCGATCAGGCTATCGCGCGCGGCGGGGCGGAGGGCGTCTGGTCCGAGCCTTAGTTTGCGCGAGGTCTCGACCTGCCGCGCTTCTTCTTCGAGAATCTGGTCGACCGTGGGCAGTGCCTCTGAGGGCATGGTTCGATCCGGTTCGTCCAAAGAGATAGTGATGGATTGGGCGAAAACGTTACGACGATGTTACGACTTGAGTCAAATCAGTCAAAGCAGCCATCGCCGGTGTTATATTGAGCATCCAATCAATGCGTGGCCGAAAACAGATCCATCTTCGACGAGCAGTATCGGGTCGTCTCCATCGAAGGGGACCACCTCGTCATACGCGGAATTCTCAGCGGCGAAGTGCTGACGATCGTCAACCCTGAACCGGGCACGCCTCTCACGGAAGAAGAGTACCCGCCAGGAAAACTGATCGCTCTGACCGACCCCTCCGCGTCGCCTCTAAATTAAAGTAACTTCCCAAACGCGTGCGCGGGACCTGCTGATCAAGCGGCGAGGAAAAAGCGGCTATCGCTCCAACGCTCCGGTTGTAGACAGGCTTTCTTTTTCTTGACCGCCCGCCAGCTTGTCGCGATAGGCCCACAATCCCAATCCCGGATTGCCGATGAAAAAAACGTCTTCGCCGTTTACGCGGTTATATCCCTGAGAAAGCGTCTGCGGATTGTAGCGCGCGACCATTTCCTCCAAATCGCCGTACTCGAAGCCAACACCTTCTACTTCTGGCTTGCTGATGTGACCGGGGCACCATCGGATGGTGAAGCGGCCTTCGGAAGACCCGTGAATAAGGTGCGCCGCCGCGCTTAGATCTCCAGCGAGGTCGGCGTTGGCGCTTACGGCGGCGAGCGTGGCCGGTGTTCCGCGATAGCCATATTTGCGAATCAACAAATCGATAGCTCGATCTTCACCAAATTCTTTTACTCCGGGCGCGAGAATGATCAACTCGGCGCCGTCGGCCAACGCCATGCGTGTGCGATAGACAGCTTTATTGCCCAGCCACGTGCTGTGAAATTCGTGCGGATCGAGATAGACGACGGCCTTGTGGATCGGCGCGTCGAGCGTCTCGAAATTCACCTTCAAACTGAGCGCCGCGGCGCGGTGAAAACACTCGATGTCATCGCCGATGAAAAGTCCGCGCACGGCAAGACCATCATTGCGTCCTTCCTACAACGGTTAAGACGTAGACGATGGGCAGCTGTCGCAGGAACTTATCGGACGCATAATTGAGCACGTTGCGTACGGGATTCTCGGCGCGGCCCATGATGCGCTCCATGCCGTAGACCGCGCCCAGATAGTGGCTGCGGTTGATCCCGTCGCGGCCTCCCGTACCGACGAGGATGTTTTTGTTGTAATTGGCCATGCCGATCACTTCGTGGGGTACGACCTGACCGATGGAGAGAATGAGATCGAAAGCTCCGCGCGAAATGAGGCGGTTCACTTGCGCCGGCCAGGTGTAGTGCAACTTCCCTTCCGATTGCTCTTCGATGAACTCCGCTGGAACTTCGCCGAGCGTCTCGACGTCGGTTCGCCAATTGTGGACATGGAAGAGTTCGGTCGGCATCGCTCCAAACATGCGCTTGAGTTGGTCTGGGCCCATGGGAGTATGCGTGCCAAGAGCAGGCAGCACCGCCTGGAGCCGGTCGCCGTAGTACTCCCACGCGTGGCGTGTCAGGTCGCCGGCGCGGGAATGGGCGCGGCTCTGGTCGGGCGGCACGACGAGAACGCGCTTCCGCTCTCCGAGTTTCGCCAGACTCTCAGAAAGCAGATCGCGCAACTCTACCGGAGACAAATCGGAGTCAACGCTTCCGGTCGCGCTGTAGAGACTCATGGGATCACTCGTTGATATTGATATTGATACTGATATTGATATCGATATTGATTCCTAAATGCCGCGCTACAGCCGATACGCCTTTTTCACCAGCTTGTACGCCAGCTCGAGCGCCACTTCCGCGGCTTCGGCTTCTTCCAGTTGATGGTCGACGACGAGCTTCGCCAGAAACGCGCAGTCCATTCGCCGGGCCAGATCATGCCGCGCCGGAATGGAAAGAAAAGCCCGGGTATCGTCGTTGAACCCAACTGTATTGTAAAAGCCCGCCGTCTCCGTCACTCGCTCGCGGAAGCGCGTCATTCCCTGAGGACTGTCGTGAAACCACCACGGCGGCCCGAGACGCAGACACGGATAGTGGCCGGCCAGCGGAGCCAGTTCACGGCTGTACGTCGACTCGTCAAGCGTGAAGAGAATGATCGTGAGATTCGGTTCGTTGCCGAACTGATCGAGCAATGGTCGAAGAGCGTCAACGTAATTCGTCGGCGTTGGAATGTCCGCACCTACATCGCGGCCAAAGCGCTTGTACAGTTTGACATTATGATTGCGCGCGCTGCCGGGGTGAATCTGCATGACGAGGCCGTCTTCGACACTCATGCGCGCCATTTCGGTGAGCATCTGCGCGCGGAACAACTCCCGTTGCGGGGCATCGGCGGCGCGTTTGATGACAAGACCGAATAGCTCCGCCGCCTCCGCCGTAGAAAGATCAGCCGTGCGCGCCGTTGGATGCCCATGATCGGTTGCGGTGCATCCGAGTTCGCGGAATCGGACTCGTGTCACGCGGAGAGCGTTCAGATAACCCAGCCATGACGAACAGTCTTCGCCGGTCATCTGCGCCAGCTTTTCGATATTTCCCGCGAATCCGTCAAAGTCAGGATCCACAACCGGGTCGGGCCGGAACGTCGGCAATACACGCGCCTTCCAGTTCGATTCGCGGATGGCCTTGTGATCGGCGAGTGTATCGAGCGGAGAATCAGTCGTCGCCAGCACTTCGAGATTGAAGCGATCGTAAAGAGCACGCGGCAGAAACTCCGGCGTCTGAAGTTTCGCCGAGATCGCGTCGAAGTATGGATCCGCGGTCTTTTCCGAGAGCCGCTCAACCAACCCGAAAAGTTCCTGAAAGATGAAGTCCAGCCACAATCGCGTCGGCGTTCCGCGGAACAGATAATAGTGACTCGCGAAAATGCGCCAAACTCTTCGCGGATCTTTCATTTCGGCCACTTCAGCCTCCCCGATCTCGAGATCGTCGAACGAAACGCCCTGGCTGTAGAGCATCCGCAAAATGTAGTGGTCGGGCAGCACCAGGAGCCGCGCAGGATCGGGAAAAGGTTGGTTGGCCGCAAACCAAACCGCTTGCGTATGGCCGTGAGGACTGACGATCGGCAACCCTCGCACCTGTTCAAACAGCGCCTTCGCTATTTTTCGTGTAGCGGGTTCGGCGGGAAACAGGCGGTCTGGATGGATTAGCATGTTCTGCGTCGGGTCTTACAGCGCTCCGATAAAGTGTTCCGATAAAGTTTACCGTGGATTTGGGCCGGTAATGGCGCTATCGTAGAGGCATCGAGCAGTTGTGGAGGTCTCCTCATCATGAGCAAGAATCAGCCTGCTAATAAGAATCGCCGCAATTTTCTTAAAGCGAGCGGCATCATGACCGCTGCCGCGATCACCTCCGCTCTGCCAGAGGTGGCGAGCGCCCAGACAGGTGTGGCGCCTGCGCCCGCGGTCGCGCGCGATGCAATGCCGACCCGGAACCTTGGAAAAACTGGATACAAAGTTGGAATCTTCAGTTTGGGCGGACAGGCTGCGCTAGAGAAAGCGAACAATTTTGATGTTGCTGTCCCGATTATCGAAAAGTCTCTCGACCTCGGCGTGAACTACATTGACACCTCTTCGATCTATGGCGGACCCGAGCGCTGGAGCGAGCAATACGTCGGCAAGGTGATGAAGCATCGCCGCAACCAGGCCTTTCTCGCGACCAAGACTAAAGAACGGACGCGCGAAGGCTCCATGCAGATGCTTGAGACTTCACTGAAGCTGCTGCAAACCGATCATATCGATCTTTGGCAGTTGCACGACATCGGGACGATGACCGATATCAACGAGATTTTTGCCAAAGGTGGCGCCATGGAGGCGTTGCTCGCGGCTCGCGACCAGAAGATCGTGCGCTACCTCGGCATCACGGGTCACTACCGCCCGGATGCACTGATCGAAGCCATTCATCGTCACGACTTCGACACGATCCTTATGGCCGTGAATGCCGCCGATCCTCACCACTACAGCTTCTCCGAACAATTGCTACCGCTGGCCGTCGAAAAGCAAATGGGCATCATCGGGATGAAGGTTCCTGCTCGCGGGCGACTGCTATCCACCTGGACGCCGCCACCGATCGAGGAACAGAAACACATGTGGGAAGGCATGGTCCTAGCGCCCACCGCCGGAACGCTGATGATGCGGCAGGCAATGTTCTATTCGCTCTCGCTGCCGGTCAGTACCGTGATTATCGGCTGCGACTCCATCGCCCAGCTTGAAGAGAACGTACAACTGGCGCGCGAATTCACGCCGCTCAGCCACCAGCAGATGGCGGCGCTGACAGAAAAAGCTCAACCCGTAGCCAAACAGTCGCTGTTCTTCCGCTTCTACGATCGGGCGTAGACGACGGGAGACTTCAGGTCCACTTTTTCTCGCCTTCGACGATAGTGATATAGCGATCGACGGGGAGGTCGGTGAAGCGCTCGACGGCTCCGCTGGGCTGCGGCCAGCGAATCTCCAGCCAGTCAAGTTTTCGCTGGTCGCCTATGCCTAGAACCATTCTCGGATCGTGCGATGAAAGGTAGCTGCCACCGCCGACTTTCATCCGCGTCCGCTTCAGATTGCCGGCCTGATAGGTAACGCGCGCACCGATAGCATCGACATTCGCTTTCTTGCCGATGAGGCGAATCCCCAGCCAATGATGCCGGCTGCCAACATTGTTGTGCAGCAAAACCGGCGGCTCGTTGTTGCAGGAGATCAATACGTCGACGGCTCCGTCGTTGTCGAAATCGCCCAGCGCCAGGCCCCGGGCCGAATGGGGACTTGAAAATGCAGGGCCACTCGCGGCACTGACATCGGTCAGTCCGGCGCCGTTGTTGTGGAAGAGTAATAGCCGCTCCCGGTAGCCAACGTTATCGTAGATTTTCTCGATCAAGTCGTCGGGATGACCGTTGGCAATCATCAGATCCAGACTGCCGTCGTTGTCGTAGTCGAAGAATTTCACTCCCCACCCGCTCACGAGCTTTGTGGCGTTCGCGATGCCCGTTGGAGCGGCGATATCGTCGAACGTTTCATCGCGCCGGTTCTGGTAAAAACCGTGGAATTCGTGGTTGAGATTCGTGACGAACAAATCCATCCACCCACTCTGTCTGAAATCGGCGGAGTCAACACCCATGCCGGAGCGGGCCTTGCCGCCTTCGCCATAAGCGACTCCGGAGGTGAAGCCGATCTCCTCGAACTTTCGGCCGGCATTATTTTTGAAAAGGAAATTGGCCTCGGTATCGTTGGAAACGAAAAGATCCATCCACCCATCGTTATTAATGTCGGTGGCGACAACTCCCCACGATTTGCCGGGGTTATCGGCGATGCCCATTTTTCTGCTGACGTCAGTAAAGGTTCCGTCGCCGTTGTTGTGGTACAGCCAACTTGCCCTTGGCGAATACACCTTGGGATAGCAATATTCGTTCATCCCTTTCAACGCGGGTATATTGGGAGCTCCACAGTTGTGGTGAATGGCTTTGCTGAATTCGACGAAGCGGCAGACGAAAAGATCGAGCCGTCCATCGTTGTCATAGTCGAACCAGACGGCGCTCGATGCCCATCCCGGAGCGGCCACTCCGGCCTGCTCGGTAACGTCAGTGAAGGTGCCATCGCCGTTGTTGCGATAGAGAATACTGCGCCCGTACTGGGTCACGTATAGGTCAGCGAAACCGTCGCCGTTGTAGTCGCCCACGGCCGCGCCCATGCCGTAGCCTCCGCTGCCGACGCCGGCTTTTTCGGTCACGTCGGTGAAGGTGCCATCGCGATTGTTATGGTAGAGAGCGTTGCGGAGGGGCTCGGCGGGAGTGAAGATGTCACACTTGCCGCTATTGACCAGATAAATGTCCATCCATCCGTCGTTGTCGTAATCGAAGACAGCGCAACCGGCTCCGGTGGATTCAGGTAGATATTTTTCAGGAGAAATACCGGCGGTGTGACGCCAGGTGATGCCGCTGATGGACGACGGAACCTCGCTGAAGGGATAGGCTGTGTCGGACGCTGCCATCGCGAAGCGCGGCAATGCCGCAGCGGCAACAGCGCTGCCAAAGGTCGCACCCAAGGCTTTGAGAAATTGTCTGCGTTCAACCCCGGGTTGAATTGCGGACCTAATTCCGGAGAGTCCGGAGAGACCGGGCATCGCTATTTCTGCTCCGGCGAATCGGTGGCGGACTGTTTCTCTTGCGCGATGGCAGCCTTTCGTTTCACGGCTTCGAGGGCTTCTGCCGACTGCCGCTGAAGAGCAGCTTCGCGATTCGAATCTTCGCGGCGTCCAGCTCCGGCGTAGGCGACGGCGAGTTGATAGTGGCCCGTAGGACTGTCGGGCGCCATCTTTTCGTATGCTTCAAGCGGAGGAATGGCGTCAGCGAATTGTTTCGTCGAATTTAACGCCGTTCCAAGGCCCAGAAAGGCCTCGCTGAATCCAGTATCGAGCTTTGTAGCGCGCGTGAAATGCGTGATCGCTGTCGCCGAATCGTTCGCATCCGCAGCTAACTGCCCGAGGACGTACTCCGCAACCGCATTTCGAGGATCAATCTCGAGCTCTTCCTGAAAGTTTTTCTTCGCTTGTTCGGCATCCGAGGGCGAAGGGTGTGGCTTCGAGAGCAGAGCGCGTCCGAGGCGGGCGTGGATTCCTGGTTGCATCGGGTCGATCTCGATGATTCTGCGATACTCCACGGTAGCTTCATCCCATTTCCCCTGGAGTTCGAGGGCTTCGGCGTTCAACAGATGAACCTGAAACGAGAAGGGCGCTTCGCGCGCCAGGTCCTGCGAGGCGCGCATAGAGAGATCGGAAAAGGCGTGAGTGGCTGCGTAAAGCACGTCAGGATCGCGTGGGAAGTCGCGGCTGAGAACGGCGAGAAAATCCAGCGCCTCGTAGGGCACGTTGTGCGTCATGGCGCAATGCAAACCATCCAGCCCGATGTGCTTTCTGAGATCCTTGTCGGCGGTCGCGTGAATTGCTTTTTTCAACAGAGGCAGCGCCTGGGTACAGTTCCCACCCTCAGCCAGGGTGATCGCCTTTTGAGCTTCAGTCCCCGCGGCTGGAGCGTTCTTGCCCGCAGGTTGCGCCTTTTGTGCCTGGAGAAACGGAACGGCTACGAAAATCAAGAAAAATAGAAAACCAGGAAACGCTGGAGCCGAGCGAAGCATGGGGCGATTATATTCCCGAAGAGTCACGGTTTCGAATTCATCCGCGGAGGGTATTCTCATTTCAAAGAAAGAACAAAAGATAGAAAGGCAGGCACGTTTTAGGTGCCTGCCCGGGTTATTCGTTTGCTCGTTTGTTCGTTACCCCGCCGCGCTAGAAGGAAAATTTCAAAGCGAGTTGGAGGATTCGGGCTCCTTGTGCTCCGGTGATGCGGCCAAAGTTCGGATTGCTACCCGCGGTGCCTGGGTCAAACGAGCCGCCGGCGGGGCCACCCGAGAATGTCCATACCGGATGATTGAAGGCGTTGAGGGCCTCGAAGCGGAACTCAAGCTTCTTGCTCTCGGTAAAGAGGAAGCCCTTGTGTAAGCTCAAGTCGAAGTTGGCATAAGCCGGACCGCGTACGTCGCCGACTCCGCAGGTACCAAACGTGTTTGGCGCCGCCGGGCTGACGTTCGAGGGCGAAGGATCGATGTATTGGATATAGCCGGGGACGCCGCCTGAAGCCAGAACTTTCTGGTTGAGAATCTTCACTGTTCCGTTGCAATCGGGCAGGTTGGCTAGCGTCTGCGGCCCGACGCCGTTTGTGTTGTCGGAATTGCCGCCAACACCCCATCCGCCGAAATTATTGAGCGTAAGCGCGTTGCCACTATGCAGAGTGACGATGCCGCCGATCTCCCAGTTGCCGAGCACGGCGTTGAGGGCGGGATTCATGTCATGCCCGAACTGCTTGCCGCGGCCCAGGGGTAGTGCATAGGTGACGTAGCTGGTGAGGATGTGCGTCTGATCGTAGTAACAAGGCCCCCAATCCAGGCGGGGGTTATATATGTTCTCCCAGCCCGGCTGACCTCCGGAACTGGTGGCGTTGGTGCTCCCCCATCCTGTGCCGAAGTATCCCGGGGAGTTGCTCATGCACTTCGACCAGGTGTAGGAGACCTGTCCTTCTAGGCCATTGCTCATGCGCTTTTGCAGCACGGCCTGTAGCGCGTCGTACTTCTGATCGGAATTCGACATGTTGGTCCCAGCCAGGGTTGCCACGCCACAGACCGGGTTGCCGGAGGTTCCGCAGCCCGGAACGTTAAATTGAGGATTGTCCGCGAGATACAGCGATCCAGGGGTAGCGCCGCCCAGGAATGGCCCGGGCTCGCGACTCACGATTGGGTCGCCAGCTCCCGCAATTTTTCCCGCAGCATCGAGCGGAACCGATTGGGCGACGTCTTCGAAGTTGAGTAAATGCGCGCCCCGTTGACCGACATAACCCAATTGGAAGGTTAGAGAATTGGTCAATTGTTGCTGGAACGTCAAGTTCCATTGCGTCACCGTAGCAGGTCTGAAGTTTTGGTCGTAGACGCGGATACGCACGCCGTCGTAGCAGCTTTGATTAATTCCAGTTGGGCACTGCGCGGCCGTCGTCGAGGGAAAGCCATTCGCGAGGGTTCCGATTCCGCCTACGGCTTGTTGCTGGAGAAAACCGAAGGGCAAATTCTGCGTCAGTTCTTCGTTACCTCCCCCGCCTTCCATAAAGGAGGAGATGCCGAAGCCAGCGCGGAATACCGCCTTACCGTGGAACTTCTCCGGGGACCAGGCCAATCCGATTCTCGGCTGCCAGTCGCCAATGCCAAGGTAGTTATTATAGAGGGCCTGGTTGCTGAACTTTGTCGTGCCAGTGGCTCCGTTGGGGGTATAGATGGTTCCGGTGTAGAGCCCGAAGTTCACAACATGGTCGTTGGTTTCATATAGAGGCGTGTGGTCTTCGAAGCGTACACCCAGATTGACAGTCAGAGTGGGTGTGGCTCGCCAATCATCCTGCACGAAGCCAGCAAAGACGTTACCGCGAAGTTGGGCTGGGGATTCTAGTTCGCCGCCGGTGTCCCGCTGCGAACCAGACCCGCCCGCGACGTTACCTAGCCAGAAGTCAGCCAATCCCGAACCGGTTGCTGTGCCGATGCCAAAGTATCCGAGCGCGCCGTTGTTACCGGGATAGATGTAGTCCTGCCGTTCCCGAATATACTGGAAGCCGAATTTGAACTGATGGCGGCCCCGAGTGTATATCAGGTTGTCTTCGATCTGGCCCTGCGTCGTATGGAAGAGCTGGACGAGATTGCGAAGCCCGAGACTGGCGTTTCCCCCATTGCTACCTGTGACATCAACTTCGACCATTCCAGGTCCTTGTGCATTTGCCCCCGCAATACCGAGTTGCTGGCTGATATCTCCCAAAGAAGAACTGGGCGTAGTGTTGGAAGTGAACTTGAGGGCGTTAAAGCCGAAACGGGCCTCATTCAGCAGGTTCGGGCGAAAAGTGTGTGTCCAGTTCACGACTGCGTTGCGGACAGGGGCATCGCTTCCTTCGGTAGCTCCCGTGAAGCACAAAACACAACCAGTAAAAGTTGGATTGTAGAGTTCGCCTTGCGACCAGCGCCCGAAAATGTGGTCTTTGTCGGAAGCAACGAAGTCGATCTTCAGGTCGCCCTGATTGTTGTTGAGGTTGTTGCCGCTCTTGTAAAAGACGTTGTTGCTGGAGAGAGTGTCGACGGCGGGCGTGGGGTAGTAAGTGGAGGCAAATATTGTTGCCGCCGCGCTATCGATGGATAGACCAGAACCAGACATCTGATTGTTAAGGATTGGAGTGGGTTGCACCCCTGGATTCTGAATCGGATTGACGTAATACGGATAGCCTGCACCGGTGCCAGGAAGTACCAACTGATGGACGTAGTAGGGGTTATTGTTGGCGTCAAGCGCGGTATCCTGGCAGATGCCCAATACAAAAGACGTATTGCATAGTTGACTAAAGTCCCCGGCACGCGCACTGGTAGTTAGAAATTGTGCGCCGGTGACGCCGGCATTTAATTGGCGCTGGCCTTGATAATCGGCAAAGAAGAAGAGTCTGTTCTTGATGATTGGACCACCAAAAGTGGCGCCGAAGTTGTTATAGCGCAACTCAGCCTTGTTTAACTCTCCGTTGGAGTTGAAGCCAAGAAGGCCGTTATCGACGCCCTTCGTCCATCCGTCGGACGCTTCATGGGCATCGAGCGCATCGTTCCGCAAGAATTCATACACGACACCGTGAAAAGCGTTTGTTCCCGATTTCGTGCTGACGCTGACTACGCCGCCTTGATAGTTGCCAAATTCGGCGGAGGCATTCTGGGTAATGAGGTTGAATTCCTGAATCGCATCGGAGTTTGGCTGATAGGCCGTTTCGTTATTCTTGTCCTCACTATTGAGGATGCCATCCACCAGATATTCGTTCGCCTGCTCACGATTGCCGTTGATATAGGGGCGCCCGGAGTTGAGCATATTGTTCGCTTGTCTCATGCCGTCCGGATCGACGTTGGTTACGCCGGGGGCAAGCAGAGTGAGCTGAAGGTAGTTGCGCGCAGCCAAAGGCAGGCTCACGTTCGTATTCGCGTCAATGACTGTGCTGACCTCGGTGGTCTCGGTCTGGAGCAAGGGCGTCGTACTCACCACTTCAACCGTGGCAGAGACCTTGCCGGGCCGCATCTGCACATCGACTCGCGCCGTCTGGTTTAGAACGAGCGTGAACGGGGCGTGCTCCACCGGCTGGAATCCTGGACTCGAAATCTTTACTACGTAAGTGCCGATGGGCAAGCGCAGGATGTTGTAGGCGCCGGAATCGTTCGTCGTTTGATTCCAAGTCGTTCCCCGATCGACGTCGGACGCGACTACGACCGCACCTTTGATAGGCGCTCCAGTCGAGTCGGTAACCGTGCCGACGATGTTGGCCGTAATTTCCTGGCTGTGCAGCAGCGGAAATGCCGCGTTGAACAGCGCCAGGGCAACAACTACTGCCAGCGCCGACGCGAACGTTGATCTTGTTGTCATCACAGGGGCCTCCGGAAGAGAGCTTTGTCTCACTCCAATAACTAATGCATACATGCTATATAGCAGTTGCTTTTCTCGCGTCAAGAGAAAAATATCGATCCGGCTAAAAATATTTTCAGTGCTATAGCTGGCTGGCCATTCCTGGCCGCGCGCCGCGCTACCAAAATCTGGATTCGCCGGTTAATAAATGATGAATAAATGGATTTCCACAGGAGATTTGCGGGAAATCGAGCCTGGTTGGCCCGGAGGCGGGTTCCCGCATGTAAGCAGAGCTATATAGCTGGCGAAACGGTGCTATATCGCACCTTTCGGACGAAATTTCACCATCGCGCTTTACTTTCTTGCCGCTGTCAGCTATATAGCAGAGCTAGAACTTGTTCCGTTTCGCGAAGATTCGCCCTTCCATATAGGATGAAAGCCATGTCAGAACGCCGCCGGAACGGAATGCCGGCCTACCAGAAGATCCAACGTGCCCTGCGCGCGCGTATCGAGGCGAAGCAGATGAAGCCGGGCGATGCGGTGCACTCGGAGCGTGAACTGGCGCGCATCCACGGCGTAAGCCTGATGACGGCGCGCCATGCCCTGGCTGGCCTAGAGCGGGAAGGCGTCGTGGAACGCAGACGCGGTGCTGGCACTTTCGTGGCACCGCCGCGCATCCAGTTCAATAAGTTGATGAGCTATACCGAACAGATGGCGAGCCGCGGCCTGGCCCCCAGCTCGAAAGTGCTGACTTCAAAGATAGTCGAGGACGAACAGGAGATCGCCGCCCGCCTGGGATTGGGCGCGACCAGCCGCATGGTCAAAATCGAGCGCGTGCGGATTACCGGCGAAGAGCCGTTTGCGCTGGAGATTTGCTACCTTCCCGCCGACGAGTTCGCCGATCTCGCGGACGCAAATCTGGTACGGGGATCTTTGTTTCTGACGCTGGAGAATGACTTCGGCGTGGAGCTGGCCTACGCCGACGAAGAGGTCGACGCGACCGTGGCCGAGGGCCGTGTGGCTCAATTGCTGAATTTGCGCGCCGGTGCGCCGCTGCTCCGCATTCGGCAGGTCATCTATTCTTCGAAAACGAAACCGGTGATCTACGTGATCGGCTTCTATCGTTCAGAACGCCACTCGCTGTTTATTCGGCGCCTGCGATGAGGGTCGGCCCCCCGATCCGACCGACGACCGCAACACGAAATCAGCTACGCAAGTATTTATTAAACCAATCGATGGTTCGTTGCCAGGCCAGGTCGGCCGCGGCTTTGTTATAGCGTTCCGGCGTCGCATCGCAATTGAAGCCGTGACCGGCGCCAGGATAGATGTAGCCTTCGTGCGGAACGTGGGCTGCGGTTAGAGCCTTATCGTAATCCGGCCACGTGGCCGCCAGTCGCGTGTCGAGTTCCCCGTGATGCACCAGGATTGCTGCCTTAATCTTCGGAACATCCTCGGCGGCGGGAGGACCGCCATAGTAGGGCGCCGCAGCCGCCAGGTCCGCGCCGAGGCGCACCGCCAGCATGTTGGCGGTCGAACCGCCGTAGCAGAAGCCGGTCGCGCCAATCTTTCCTGTGCAGTCAGGCCTTGACTTCAACCATATCGCCGCGGCGACCATGTCTTCGGACATCTTGTTCTTATCGATCTGGTTGAACATCTGGCCGCCCTTGTAGTCGTCGCCAGGATAACCGCCGAGAGAGGTGAGTCCGTCCGGAGCAAAAGCCATGAAGTTGGCGAGGGCAAACCGGCGCGCGATGTCCTCGATATGCGGGTTCAGACCGCGATTCTCGTGGACCACGATCACGCCGGGCAGCTTCGTCACCGTCTCGGAGCGAGTGTCAGCGCTGATCGGCCGCACGAGATATCCCTTGATGCTTCCATTGCCTTTTGGGGAGGGCACGGTCTGATACGTAGCCTTGATGCGGTCATCGGTGCGGGAGACTTGCTGGCCTCGAGCGTAGTCCGGCATCAAGGCGGCGATCACCGACGACGCCGCAAGCCCGCCCACCAGGCGCTCCACACGCTCGATGAAATCGCGGCGACTGATCTCGCCGTGAATGAAATCGTTGTAGAGTTCGACGGCTGCGCGCGGCAGTTTGGATTCGGTCGTATCGATCATTTTTAGCCTCCGATTTGGCCTCCGAAGCCGCGATCATACCACCGGCTCCGGGCGGCGGGCACCTCATGCAAGGTGTCCATTTCTGCGCTTCGCATTTCTTCATCGTCCGCGCAATTACTTCCCCAATAAAAAAGATGCGGAAGCAGTCGAACTCGCCGACCGTCGTTCGACATATCAGTAGAGCCCGAAAATAGTCGGTCGAGAGCCGGCCAGAGGCTCCGCTCCGATTCCAAAATCTTCAGGAATGAGCCAGGGAGGCAGTCATGCTGATTGCGACGGCACAGAAATTGGGAGACAGTACGGTTGTCCGGTGTCAGGGGCGAATCATAATCGGCGATGCCTACCGGATCCTGCGCAACGCGGTGCTTCGACAAACACATAACAGGACGCTGGTGCTTGACTTGGCTGAGGTTGACCGCATCGACGCGGGGGGTTTGGGTGTCTTGCTCGGTCTACGGGAGTGGGCTTATTCTCACGCGATCAGGTTTCGGCTGATGAATGTCATGAACCAGGTCGAACTCGTACTGGAGTTGACGAAGCTGGATCACGTCTTTGAATTCTGCTCTGTCGAAGACATGGTCGAGTTGCTATGCACGGACGGAGTCGTAGAGCAGTCGTCAGACGCTCGCGCGAACCAGCGATTCCTGAAGGGCAGCCGCGACAGTTTGTTTGGGCGGCAGGATACTCCAGCTGTGGTGCAGGAGAACGGTCCATTTCCCGCCGCCATGGTTTAGTTGGTGGCCCGTAAGATTCAGGGATATTTCCTGAATGCTGTCGAACGGTCCACCGCTCATCCGTCATTAGTCAGAGACACGAAGGGGTTCAGAGACACAAAGGCCCATAGAATTTGCTCTTGGAGGAGAACATCGAATGCAATTTGCCTTGCTCATCTACGAATCACCGGAAGCGTTTGCAGCGCGGAACAGCGACGGAACCGACCCCTACACCGGCGCTTGGCGGGCGTACCATAAAGCTCTCGTCGAATCCGGTGCCTACATTGGTGGCGATCCGCTTCAGGTGCCCGAGACTGGTACCACTGTGCGAGTCAAGGATGGAAAGCGGCACGTGCAAGACGGCCCCTTTGCGGATACCAAAGAACAACTGGGGGGATTCATAATCATGGAATTGCCCTCGCTTGACGTTGCCCTCGATTGGGCAGCACGATGCCCCTCCGCCTCGAGTGGTGCGGTCGAGGTCCGTCTCCTGGCCCCTGCATCCAAGCATCGGATCACTGGATGAATGGATGAATGGAAGCGGTCAGGAGAGCACTCACAGGACGATCGAGCGCGTGGCGCGAGAGTCCTACGGCCGTCTCGTCGCCTATCTGTGCTCGCATACGCGCGACGTGGCGACCGCCGAGGACGCTCTCAGCAATGCCTTGGTGGCAGCTCTGACAACTTGGCCGCGAGACGGCCTGCCACAAAATCCAGAGGCGTGGCTGCTGACGGCGGCGCGCCGTTCGTTCATCGATGTTGCGCGTCATCAAAAAGTGGCCACAGCAAGTGAGCCGACTCTCCTACTTCTGCAAGAGGAGCGCGAGGTGACCTTGTCGAGGGAATTTCCAGATGACAGGTTGAAACTGCTGTTCGTGTGTGCGCATCCAGCCATCGATCCGGCCATGCATACACCGCTGATGCTGCAAACCGTTTTGGGCCTGGATGCGGCACGCATCGCGGGCGCATTCCTTGTCTCGCCGAAAACCATGGGCCAGCGTCTGGTGCGCGCCAAGACGAAGATACGCGATGGTGGTATTCAGTTCGAAGTCCCACAGGACCGCGAACTCCCGGAGCGGCTCGACGCGGTACTTGAGGCCATTTACGCCGCATTCGGCATCGGCTGGGAAGATATGGCGGGCGTCGATCAACCCGGCCGCGATCTGACCGAAGAAGCAATCTGGCTCGCCCGTGTGCTCCTGCACCTTCTGCCCGACGAAGCCGAGGTTCGAGGCCTGCTGGCTTTGATGCTGCATTGTGAGGCGCGACGGGGTGCTCGCAGGGGGACCGATGGCCAATACACTCCGCTTTCGAAGCAGGACACGGCACTCTGGTCGCTTCCTATGATAGAGGAGGCAGAGCACCATCTCGCCGAGGCGTTCCGGCAGGGCCGCTCCGGACGGTTTCAAATCGAAGCAGCGATTCAATCCGTTCACGCCGAGCGGCTGCGCAGCGGCCGGATTGACTGGTCGGCCATCGCCATCTTCTATGAGCAGCTGATCCGCATCTCGCCGACGCTCGGCACACGAACTGCATACGCCGCGGCGATTGCCGAAACGAATGGGCCTGAAGCGGCGTTGGCAATACTGGACGCGATTCCCTCAGACGATGTCTCCGCTTATCAACCCTACTGGGCGGTTCGCGCTCACCTGCTGCGACGGCTGGGACAGACAGGTGAGGCCCTGGCCGCTTACGACCGGGCCATCGGACTTGCCGAAGACCCGGCAGTCAGAGAGTTCCTGCTGCAAAAACGTGGCTAATTTTTTTCTACCTCTTGTAGAAATTTGTAGAAATCAACCAGACTTACCCGTCATCAGAGTAGAGGCGGCTTAGCAGTCAAGCTTGGCCGCCCGGGAGGCGAACGATGTGTCCATTCTGCTTTGCGACCGTGGGACTAGTCGTTGCCGGTACGATCTCTACCGGCGGGCTGGCAGCGTTGGCGGTGAAAGTGTCTCGCAAGAACCGAGCAGGAGAAGTCTTGCCGAACTCAGACGAAAGGAACAATCAAAATGTCGACCCGAACGAATGAGAAGCCGAATATTGCGATCAAGACACCCCCGATCGTGTCGCAGCAGGAGTGGGAAGTTGCGCGCCAGCAACTGCTCGTGAAAGAGAAGGCCTTGACCCGTTCCCGTGATGCGCTCGCCGCAGAGCGTCGCCGGATGCCGTGGATGCTGGTGGAGAAGGAGTACGTGTTCGACGGACCCAAGGGCAAAGTTAGTCTGCTCGATTTGTTCGAGGGCCGCCCGCAACTGATCGTCTATCGCGCCTTCTTCGAACCTGGAGTGTTTGGCTGGCCCGATCACGCCTGCCGTGGCTGCTCCCTCGGCGCTGATCAGGTCTCGCACCTTGCTCATCTGAACGCCCGCGACACCACACTTGCGTGGGCCTCACGCGCGCCGCAAGCCTGACATTGCGCGACTGAAAGCGCGGATGGAGTGGGAGATGCCTTGGTACACCCTCACCGATAGCTTCGATAAAGACTTCGGCGTCGATGAATGGCACGGCCACAACGTGTTTTTCCGCAACGGAGAGCGGGTGTTCCGCACATATTTCGTCAACAACCGTGGCGACGAGGCGATGGGGAGCACATGGAGCTATCTCGACATCACGCCACTCGGCCGTCAGGAGACTTGGGAGAACTCGCCGGAAGGTTACCCACAAACTCCGCCATACAAGTGGTGGAACTGGCACGACAACTACAACGCCGAGGCCTCACCTGATCCAAAGTGGGTCGACATCATCACCGACCCTCAAGCAGCTGCTCGAAAACGCGAGGAAGAAGCGAAAGCGAGCTGAAGTCCCGCTTTTCAGATTCCACTTTTCACATAATGGAGAAGATCAAAATGTCGACAAACACGATTGACGACAGGAAGATAGTGTCGCGAGAGGAATGGGTTGCGGCTCGACAGCAACTATTGGCCAAAGAGAAGCGGCTCACGCACGAGCGTGACGCACTCGCCGCCGAACGACGCCGGCTTCCGTGGGTCAAGGTCGAAAAAAGCTACGAGTTCGACGGACCGAACGGGAAGGTGACGCTCGCCGGCCTTTTCGACGGCAAGAGCCAGCTCATTATTTACCACTTCATGTTTGGCCCCGATTGGCAGGAAGGCTGTCCGAGTTGCTCGTTCAACATGGACCACACCGACGGCGCACTGCCGCATCTGGCGCAACGCGACGTATCGTTCGCGGCGATCTCACGAGCACCATACCCCAAGATCGCCGCCTTCAAGAAACGCATGGGCTGGCGCTTCAACTGGGTGTCGTCCAACGGCAGCGATTTCAACTGCGACCATCACGTAGCGTTCACGAAAGAGGAACTCGCCAAGGGCGAGGTGGCTTACAACTTTGGCATGAATAAATTTCCGAGCGAAGAAGCTCCTGGAATCAGTGTCTTCTACAACGACGAAAACGGAGATGTCTTCCACACCTATTCCGCCTATGCTCGTGGCACCGAAAACGTTGTCAACACCTACAACTATCTCGACTTCGTGCCCAAGGGGAGGGACGAAGATGGTTTGTATTTTCCCATGGCTTGGGTCCGGCACCACGACCGATACAACGATGGCCGACTAGCGGATGCCGACAAGCCGTACTGGCCGTCGCCAGCGACAACTGCACGCTGAATATTCGAGCGCACTCAATCCGGCTCATGGCTCTGCTTGCGAATTCACTTCGGCAGGATCGGCGCGCTGCCGTGAGCCGCTATGCCCCCATTCTGCCCGATAACGCGGCAGACTCTCGGGGTGGTTCTGCCGCAGATATTCAATCAGCGCTTCCCGGACCAGACAGCGGAGATCCCACGCATCACTGGAGTTGCGCGCGTCCATGAGCGCTCGGAGCTGGACGGTATGCTCGGTAGCATCGGTAGCCTGAAGAATACAGACCTGTCCTCTCCAGTGGGATAACGCCCAGGCGGTCGAGACACCGACACAGTCAAGTGAGGCACAATCAACCGATTCGCCCGAGCCGACAAATTCAGCGCCAGACAATGCCGAACCAGCGAGCGCAAACTCCGGAAGCGCGAGCTTGCATCAATGAACGCCACCAAACAAAGAACTGTTCGAGAATTGTGGACTGTACGCTGGGGCATTCAGTGGTGGAGTGTCCGTCTCACCTCAACACCTAGGATATGGGAGTCTGCAGGTTCTCAGACTCCCATATCCCTTTTTTGCGATCCAACATTACTCCGCCGGGGTCGCGACGAACCCAGAGTTGAGTGGCGATGTGCCGTAGAACCCAACCAGCAGACCGTTGTCGTTGATCCCGTTCACGATGGTCGTGCCGATCCCGTCCGGATCGTCGACCGACGTGAATGTGCCGCTGGAAACGGTGTAGACGAAGCCGTGGCTGTTACCGGAGGTGTCGGTCCATGTACCAACCACCAAGCCTTTGTTGTTCAGCCCGAGTGCTTGTGTCCCGCTTGATCCTGGATAGTCGAGGACAGTGAAATGTCCTTGAATCTGGAGCCAGCCGTGGTTCACGCCGTTGGCGTCGATGTAGAAACCGCAAACGCTGCTGGAGTTGTTGATACCGGTGGCCTGTGCTCCGCCGGTGGCGGCGGCGATGTTGTAGACTTCGAAAACGCCGCCGAATTCATCATAGACGTACGGGACATCCGGGTCGGTGCCACTTGCATTGCCGCTGTAGTAGCCGGCAGCTTGACCAAAGTCGTTCTGGCTGAGGAGTTGGTTGAACGGCTTCTTCGGATAGGCCACGCTAGTGAAAGTGCCTTGGAAATCAGTGAATCCTATGGTCTTTCCGTGCAAAATGTAAAACCCGGAAGTCTTGAAAGGATTGTTGTTGATACCAATAACCTGGGTCTGCTGCGAACCCGGGTAGTTCTCGCTGGTGAACTTGTTGGTCTTCACAACGTAGGTGAATCCCATGTTAACGGACGCACCATGGTAGCCGGCAATCTCGTTCGAGTTATTGATTCCTAGTAACTGGGTGAATGTGTCACCCGGATAATTGATGGTCTTAAAGTTATAGGTTTGGGCAAAGGCAGTCGACATGCAAAGCAACACGGCCGCGCCAAGGCAAAGAGCTAAACTCTTGAGTTTCATAATAATTCCTTCCTGATTTGAGCTCGGTTTACTGCTCACCCTTAAGAGCGACGTTCATCGAGAAATTCCCTCATCACACCTAAATTATTTTTTCACTGCCAGGTTCCACCGAATCATCACCGGGTGGGCACATTTTCATATCTTCATTTATTGGATGGAGGATTTCATTCGTGAAGAGGCAGCAGTTTAGGGACTTTCCTGGGTGCGATTTGCCTCTTCGCAATGTAGACACAAGAAAAAATCAGCCCTCGCGCCGATTCGTGAGGGGATCGCCGACAAAATGTCGCTCTTAGTGGTGAGCAACAAATATAGAAAGACCAAATTCAAAAACAAAACCGAGGAGAATCGCCATGAAATTTGCCAATAGCTTCGCTCGCATCGCTTCCACCTTGCTGTGCCTTTTCGCTTTCGCATCGGCCAGCTTCGCCGCCAAAAAGCCAATCAGTTACCCACGCGGGCTTGCCGTTGACTCGAAGGGGAATCTCTATGTTGCGAATTCCGGCGGCAACGACATTCTCGTTTACAACCCTAGCTACAATCAGGTGCCGTCCAAGACGATTATGGAGAACGTCATCAATCCAACGGGCGTTGCCTTCGACCCCCAGGGCAATCTTTGGGTCGCCAACTACGGCACCAGTAATGGCGGTGCCAACGGTAGCATTGGCGAATACATCGATGGCAAGCAGAACGCGAGCGCCAGTATCACTAACGGTATTCTGGGTCCCGGAGCGATCGCTATCGACGGGCTGGGCAATGTCTGGGTTCAGAATGACAATGTCAATGTGACGGTGTATGGCTCGACCTTTGAGTTTACCAGCCCGACGACCATAGTAAGAACGCTTGCGCTCACATTCCCTATCTACGGCATCGCGGTCGGAGATAGCGTGTTTTCGTATGGCAGTAACACGGGGGTATCTCAGTATGCTGCAACTCCAGCGCTGATCAGTGGCGCCCTGAGCGGCGGATCGTACGGGAACGACACGGGTTTCGTGTTGGCGACAGATGCCGCTGGCGACGTCTACATGGGCAACCTCGATGGCTCAGTAAACCTTGCGACGACTCACTATACCGAGTCCGCCTTCGTCCATCTGTCTTTCGTACCCTACGGCATCGCGGTCGACAGCACGCGCGGTCGAGTCTACATGTCCAACTATAACGGGAACTCGATTTTGGTCTACAGCACGGCAGGAGCTCTTTTGAAGACTATTGAATAGCAGCTCGTTTACCTAATCGGCGGACGGCATCACCGTCCGCCGATTTTTATTTAGTGAAAAATTCAAGCCGATGATGCCGGAGTCATTTGTTTTAGAGGTGCCTGGGCCGGCGAAAAGCGGGACGAGGATCCTTCTCCAAATCCGGCGCGCTCGCTTTCAGCAGTGGCTCCGCTTCGGGCAAGCGATGCAGCGCAACCAGGCAAGTGCCCAATGCGCTCTCGGCCTCCGCGATTTGCCAGGCAAGCAAGGGAAACGGAGCGGATTGGGCGGACGCGAGGGCCTCGCGCAAGATAGGCTCCGCTTCCGCGCCTTTTCCCTCCTCAGTCAGGACTTCACCCAAACGCACCTCAGTGGCGATGACATTGGGGTGTCCAGGTGAAAACTCTTTCTTCCGAATCGCCAGCGCTTGGCGGAGGAGCGGTTCGGCGCTTACCGGATCACCCTGGAAAGCCCGATCTTCGGCGAGATCGATGAGCACAGAGGCGGCTTGGGGATTTTCCTCACCACCCAACTTGTGAACTATCTCCAGAGCCTGGCGCGCGTAACGCTCGGCTCCAGCATAGTCGCCTCGATCGAATTGCAGGAGCCCAAGATTTGCAGTCACTTTGGCGGCGGTCCAGCTTTGTGACCCGTTGGACTGCGTGATCGTCTCCAGTGCCTGCTTAAAGGTTGTCTCGGATTGATCGTAATCGCCTTTTGCCTGGAGCACACGAGCCCAGTTGTTGAGAGCGCTTCCGAATCTGACATTCTTTTCGCCCAGAGATGAACGCAGTAATTCGAGGTTCTCTCGTAGGAAAGGTTCCGCGGCGACCCAGTTGCCTTCTTCGAGCAACAAAAATCCCAGGTTGTTTAATGGGTAAGACAGATCGGGATGATGATCGCCGAGTAATTTGCGGCGCAGGTCAAGGGCGTGGCGTTCGGTCGTTTCTGCTCCGGCAAGATCACCCGCATCAATCAGGGCACCTGCGAGGTTGTGCAGGCTAAGGGCATAGCTCGGACTATCCGCGCCAGCCGTGCGCCGCTGAAACTCGACTGTCTCTCGCAGCAATTGCAGAGACTCGGGATAACTACCCTTCCGCTCGAGTAAGAGAGCAAGATAGTTTCTGGCCCCTGAATCGCTGTTCAATTCGCGGTCGAGAGCGAGCGCCTCTCGCAGCAAGGGCTCGGCTTCGGTATCCCGATTTTCGAGATAAAGGCATTCTCCGATAGCAGCGAGGCTCTCTAACACCGCCGGGTTATGATTGCCTGATTTCTTCTGGTAAGTGACTAGTGTCTGCCGATAGAGAGGTTCAGCTCCTTTGTAATTTCCCAGCAGCCGCAAACACTGCGCCCATGCCATGAGAGCGTCGGCGACATCCGTATTGTCATTGCCGAGCGATTGCTTGCGCAGCACGTAGGCACGTTGTAGCAAGGGTTCGGCCTGATCATATGCTCCCAGGGCGACGTATGCGCGCCCGATGTTGAGTAGCATCGTGCCCTGCAATGCGGGATCACCAACCAGTTCGCGGTCGACGCGTTTCGCGCCCTGATCCAGAAGCTCTCGCGCTGTGATTTGCCGTCCACGAGCCTGGTCAGGCGTAGCCGCTTCAAAAATGCCTTCTAGAAATTGCGACTCCCGCTGCGCGGTGAGACGTTCCTGTGTAGCGCGCCTGGCCAGCAAGCCCATACCAATACTGAAGCCAATGAGTGCCAGGGCTACGATGGCTGCCGCCGCTGCCGCTGCTTTATGCCGGCGAACAAACTTGGCGGAGCGGTACTTCCAGGTCGCTGTGCGCGCATGGACTGGGTATCCGGCGAGATATGCTTTCACGTCGCTGGCGAGCGCAGCGACCGAAACATATCGGCGAACTGGCTCCTTGCGCATCGCCATCAACACAATGTTGTCCAGATCGCCGCTCAGTGTTCGGGAGGCATCGGGAGGCGCCAATTCCGAATTCGCCGCGCTCACGACGCTCGGCGGTTCCGGATCTTGCTCGCAGATGATCCTCGCCATCTCGAAAGGACTCGTCGTATCCAGCCGGAAAGGTCGCCTGCCCGCCAGCAATTCGTAGAGCAGGACTCCGAGCGCGTAAACGTCAGTGGAGGTGGTCACCTGGTCGCCACGCACCTGCTCGGGGCTGGCGTACTCCGGCGTCATCATGCGCTCGGAGGTCAGCGTCTTCGCGAGGTCGCCCGACTCAGGATTGAGAAGCTTAGCGATGCCAAAATCCAACAGCTTGGGAATGCCTTCCGCCGTGACCAGAATGTTCGCCGGCTTGATGTCGCGATGAACCACCAGATTTTTGTGCGCGTATTCCACCGCCGCGCATACCGTGCAGAAAAGTTGTAACCGCTGTTCGGTCCCGAGCTTGTTAACCCTGCAATAATCATCGAGCCGCACGCCATTTACGTACTCCATCACCAGATAGGGCAGCCCCTCGTCGGTGATGCCGCCATCCAAAAGGCGCGCGATGTTGGGATGATCCAGGTTCGCAAGAATCTGCCGCTCGCTGCGAAAGCGCAGCAACATTGCCCGGTTTTGTCCAAGCCCGCCCTGCACCGTCTTGATGGCCACTTCTTTTTGGTAAAGGTCGTCGGCGCGGGCCGCCAGATAGACTTTTCCCATTCCACCCTCGCCGATCACCCGTAACAATCGGTAAGCGCCAATACGTTTGCCGGAGAGGCCGTCCTCGGCGGTGATCTGTTGTGCTGCCTGTAGCACAGGTTGCCGGAGGAATCCCATCGTCTTTCCCGAAGAATGGAGCAGGGAATCCACTTCCTTGCGCAATTCGGCATCACCGCCGCAGGCTTCGTCGAGAAACGCAGTCCGCCCCTCCTCCAATTCAAGAGCCGCATAGAAAAGGTATTCGATGCGCAGCCAACGATTGGATTGAGGTGAGGATGCCATTTGCCGACTTCCTAGGCGGAGGCTGAGTCTTGCGTGAGTTCTCGGTGCAGCCAGGCTTTGGCCATTTTCAATTCCCGGTGAACTGTGGCCGGAGAAATTTTGAGCACAGCAGCGGCCTCGTCATAAGTAAGTCCGCCGAAGCAAAGCAGTTCGATGATCTCGCTCTTGCGCTGATCGAGCGCAGCCAGGCGTTGGAGAGCAGCGTCCAGCTCCACAATCCCGCCTGTGGTTTGAGGCCCGACCAGGATGGCTTCGTCCAGCGAAATCGTATCCGCGCCGCCACCGCGTTTCTGCCGTTTATTTGCCTTCGCATGGTCGACGAGAATGCGACGCAAGAGGCGGGCGGAGACGGCAAAGAAGTGAACCCGATCCTGCCATGCTACATCCGCATCCACCAAGCGGATGTAGGCTTCATGAACCAATGCGGTGGCTCGCAGGGTGTGGTCGGGGCGCTCCGACCGTAAGCAAATCGATGCCAGCTTGCGAAGCTGTTGGTAGACAACCGGCATCAACTCGTCAAGCGCGTCTTTGTTCCCGTTGCCCCATTCTTTCAGAAGACGCGTGACCAACTGCCGTTCTGGAGGGGTTTCTGACATTTGCGTCCCAAGTCGAACCCATCTTCACGTCGATTCGGAGGACCGCCTGGAATTTGCTGAACCCACGAATGACGTCGATGCGAGGAAGGCAGACCAACATTCCAACCGTGAAACGAGCGGAAGACGGTCCATCAAGCCCATGGTACCGACCACGGATTATAGCTCAGATTCTTGGACGGCAGTGCGACTCGTTCTCACGCTTTATTAGTATTCCTTTGTGAAATCTTCCTCCCCCGCTCTACTGGCGTCGCAATTCGCGTGGTGCTCCACAAGGCGGGAATCTACAGAGGCTGAGTGACAGGAAATCGGCGCTGCTTGTGGCAGAACGGTGAGATCCTGAATCTCGGAACGCTGGACGGAAGCTATGAAGAATCTCTTTCTGCGGTCTAGACAGCGGCGCGGTCCGATCAAAAAGAGGAAATCTCGTGGTCCAGCTCGATCGATTCCCGTTTCGCACGCTCATCAATTATTCATTACTTGTGAGAAGTAAGAATAGCCCAGATTGCGGGATCCTCGGTCCCGAGAACCCACGAACAAAAGCCCTGCAACCTGTAGTCGCTCACTAACTTCAGACGTTCCTGGAATCCACGCCTGTCGGTGTAGAAAACCCACTCACGATTGTCATCCTGGTAGAAATAGAACCAGGCCGTGCGGTCGACCGAATCCCATTCCAGTTGCGGGTGATAGGCCTCGAGATACGTGTCGATTTTCTGCTGCCCGATGGATTCGGCATTCGGATTCGGTTTCTCCTCCTTGCCCGGGTCACCGGCAAACCAGTGGTACCCATAGAGCGGAATGCCCAGCGACAACTTTTCCCTCGGGACGGTTTGAAGCGCGTATTCCAACTGCTTTACTGTCCATGGATAGCCCGCAACTGGCCCGGGTTGAGTCCAGCGCGTGTTCTGATCATAGGTCATCAAGCAGATCAGGTCGGCGACCTTGGCTAATGCCTTCAGATCATACGCACCGCGCCAATTGGCATAGATCCACCGAGCGTAGGCACTCCTTCCCGCGGCCCCCGGAGCGTTCGGGACGGTCGCGATCGTCAGCTGTAAGCTGTCCTTGTGAAAAGCTGCTGCGGTCTCCGCGACCAGATCCGTTAGCAAGTCGCGGTCCGTCCACATTACATTCTCGAAGTCGATTTGAAATCCGCTGTATCCATTCTTCTTACACTCGCCAAGAATTGCGTCGATGAAGGCCTTGCCCGCGGCTGGAGTTGTCAAAAGCTTGTGCAGGTCCGCTTGCACCATGGAAGCAACAATTGGCATCACGGGGACGTGGTGCTGCGTCGCAGTTTGAAGAACATACGGATTAGCCCCACCCCAGACAAGTCCATTGCCATCGACGCTATACCAAGCCGGCACAAGAATGTCGATTTTGTCCGCGTGCTCGGCGAAGGACTTCACCGAGTTGGGGTTGTCTGTCATGTAGAACAGCGCCTTCGGCTGAGCCACAGCGATGACCCCGCCGAGGAAAAGAAAAAAGATGACATGCTTCATTCGAAAACTCCTGACTTCAGTTCCTTGAAATAGAGGCGGCTGCATGAGTTAGGCATAATAACTCTCAATTGGAGAATCTTCTTTGAGAAGTTCAATCATACGCATCGTCCCGGATACGGCGTGGTCTATCAACAACGCATTTGCGTCGGGAGGCCAGGAGGCTGGGTTGTATTGAAAGGTTTGCGAACACTTCTTCCCTGGTCAGGAATGATTTCGCTTTGGAACCAAACGACTCCGTCGGTCAAATTACTAGTCCTTGATCTGTAAATCAGGGCCGACATGCTGTTCATAAGGAATGAAGGCCTACTTTCCGCCCGTGGCCTCAGCATGTTTTTCGTCGAGTGCGTTGTCTAGCAGCTTTTGCAGATCGTTCGTTGGAAGTGAACCGAGTTCGGCGAGCAGTGCGGCGCGGTTGATGGCCGGAGGTGAGGATTGCGCGCGACTCTTCAGCACCGGCATCGGCGTCTTCAGTCCTTCCGCTTCCGCCTTCTCGATCGCCCTCGCCAGTCCCGCAATCGTCGGCTCTTCAAACACCGCCCGCACCGGCAGTTCCACCTCGAACCTTCGCCGCACCCGCGCCACTACCTGCAACCCCAGCAGCGAGTGTCCCCCCAACTCGAAAAAGTTCTCTTCCACTCCCACCTCCTCCACCTTCAGCAGCTCTTGCCAGATCTCCACCAGCTTCCGCTCCGCCTCGCTCCGTGCCGGCTGCTTCCCCTGCTCCCGTAATCGCTCCCCCTCCACCTTCGCCAACTCTCGCCGGTTCACCTTCCCGCTCGCCAGCTTCGGCAACTCTTCCACCACCACATACCCCGCCGGCACCATATGCTCCGGCAACTTCTTCCGCAATCGCCTTCTCAACTCGCTCGCCGTCGGCCGCTCTCCCTCCCGCAACTCCACGTACGCCACCAGCTTCTCGTCCCCTCCGCCCCCTTCCACCTCCACCGCCGCCGCCCCCACTCCTCCCTCCCCCACCAGCACCGCCTCGATCTCTCCCAACTCGATCCGCATCCCTCGCAGCTTTACTTCGCTGTCCACCCGCCCCACATACTCCAACTCCCCATCCCCTCGCCACCGCCCCACATCTCCGGTCCGATACAAACGCTTCGACCGCTCCGGCGCGATCTCGTTCTCCACAAACCGTTCCCCAGTCAACTCCGCCCGCTTCCAGTACCCCAGCGCCAGCCCCTCTCCTCCAATGTAGATCTCCCCCCGCACTCCCACCGGCACCGCATTCCTCTCCCCATCCAACACGTACACCTGCGTGTTGTGGATCGGCTTGCCGATCGGCACCGTTACCCTGTCTTCCTCCCTCACCTCATGGCAGGTCACATCCGCCGCCACTTCCGAGGACCCATAAATGTTCAGCAGTTTCGCCTCCGGACACGCCCGCCGAAATCGCTGCCCCAACTCCGCCGGCAGCACCTCTCCACTCGACGTCCACAGCTTCAGCCCCGGCACCCGCTCGCCCAGATTCGGCGCATGATCCAGCAGCGCCCGCAACAACGACGGCACCAGCACTATCCGCGTCACCCCGTGCCGCGCCAGATGCTCCAGCATCTCTTCCGGATCCAGCACCACCTCCTGCGGCAGGATCACACTCGGCACCCCCGCCAGCAACGGTCCAAATATCTCCCAGATCGAATCCACAAAACTCAAATTCGTCTTTTGACAGCACACTTCCCCAGCCTCGAACGGATATCGTTCCCACATCCATCCGAACCGATTCACCGCTCCTCGATGCGTCCCTTCCACCCCCTTCGGCCTCCCGCTCGTCCCCGACGTGTAGATCACATACGCCGCCGCGTCGCGTGATACTTCGGCACACACATTCTCGGCACTCTCCGCACCAACGCCGTGCCGCACGTCGTTGATACGCGCGTTGTTGGGAGGCACGTCGACGAGAGTAAGTATCGGAACACCGCTGGAATGCAGTCTTGCCTCTATCTCCTCCTGCGCGATCACCGCGCTGACCTCGGCATCTTTCAACACAAAGGAAATGCGATCTGGAGGGTAGGATGGATCCACCGGCACATAAGCCGCACCAGTTTTCAGGATCCCCAACAGACTTGCAATCAAGCCGAGTGATCGGTCGGCACAGAGCGCGACCCTGTTGCCATGCCGAATACCCATCTCCCAGAGGCGGTGTGCCATCTCATTACTTTGCTGCTGCAATTCACCGAAGCTAAGAGACTTCTCTCCTTCCCATAGCGCCACTGCGTTTGGCGTCTGCTGGCATCGAGAATCGAACAGTTGGTGAATGGATCGGCTCGGAACGATCTCCGCCCGCGTCTGATTCCAGTCCCCCAAAACTTGTCGTTTTTCGTCTTCCGACATCAGGGGCAACTGCGAAACACGAAGTCCGCGATCAGCAGCCGCCGCCGCGACCAGCCTCATCCATTGGCTCGACATGCGGCACACAGTCTCTGGATCGAACATGTCCGTGCTGTAGTGAAAGCGCGCCAGGATCTCAGCGCGGCGCTCGTCCAATTCCAGATAGAGATCGTACTTCGTGGCGCCAGTATCGATGTCCATTTGCGTCAGTTGCCATGCGGGATCGACTTGCGGTAGCGGCGGTTCAAGCGAAAACATCACGTCAAAAAGTGGGTTACGACCGAGATCGGGACGAGCGTTCACCTCGCGCAGGATAGTCGTAAACGGAACACCATCGTGCTCGAGGACATCGAGAGTGACATTACGAACACGTCTTACTAACTCGCGGAACGAAGGATCGCCGCTGGCATCCATTCGCAGAACGACAGTATTAAGGAAATAACCGAGAAGACCTGCGGTCTCAGGGCGATCTCGCCCGGCAGTGACGCTCCCAATCGTAAAGTCATCCTGGCCGGAATATCTTTCCAGCAATGCCGTAAAAGAAGCCAGCAGCATTTGAAAGATGGTAACTCCCTCTTCGCGGCAGGCGCGGCGCACGGCATCTGTTAGAGTCCGATCAAGCCTGAAGGCATACATGCTGCCGCGAAACGTCTGTACGGGCGGACGCCGGCGGTCGGAGGGCAAGTCGAGCACCGGCAATCCTTCCAGTTGTCTCTTCCACCATTCGATATGCTCACGCGGGACAGCATTCGATTTTCGTTGCCAGCAACTGTAATCGGGATACTGAATAACCGGGTCTCGCAACGGGGATGGCGTGCAGTCAACATGTGCTTGATACAAGGCCGCGAGTTCGGGAAGAAAAACCCGATAGATAGCGATTCCGTCAAAAATGATGTGGCTAAGCGCCAGATATAAGCGGTACTGCCGGTCCGCCAAACGAAATAGCCTCGTTCGGAACAGCGGAGCCCGTGCCAGATCGATCGGCTTTCTTGCGTCTGAACTTGCGATCCTGACGGCTGCCGTCTCTCGATCCCGCTCAGACAGGGAACGAAGATCGATCACCGGCAATGAAACCGAAAGCTCCGGTAGCACAATTTGCTGGGGATGTCCGTCCACGATCTGGAAACAGGTTCGCCAGGCTTCATGCCGTCGCAAGATTTCGTTGAAGGCACATTCGAGGGCAGCCGGATCGAGATCACCTGCGTAATGAATCGTGACAGGCTCGTTGTAGAGCGGGAAGTCTGGCATCAGCTGCGCGTGCATCCAGACTTGTTCTTGAGCATGCGAAAGGGGAATGGACTCGCCAGATTGCCGGCGAGGAATTTCCGTAGCAGGGGCGTTGCTACTCAGCTGCCCACGCAGACACTTTTCAAGCAGTGCTCGTTTTGTGTCCGCAGAAGTCATTTCCTTCTCACGCCACTTGCCCAGAATCGTTCGCGCAAATTGGTTTCGAGTTCGTGAAGCAGACGGGTAAAGCAGTTAATCCACGGAGCCCCAGATTGTCACGCCACACTAGCGGAGCCGTCGTATCCAGCGTCACATTCGGCAGCCGTCGCAACAGCGTTTCGAAGGCGATCTGTCCTTCCATTCGCGCCAGCGCTGCGCCAAAACAGAAGTGAGCGGCCCATCCAAACGCGAGGTGACGATTATCTGTGCGCGTGATGTCCAGGCGGTCGGGATCGGGGAATCGCTCGGGATCGCGATTGGCCGCGCCCATGACCGCGATCACGGCCTGGCGTTTGCGAATCCGTTTGCCGCCCATTTCGACATCAGCCGGAGCCAGGCGTGCAGTGTGTTGACTCGGACTCTCATAGCGGAGCAACTCCTCGACCGCTACTGCAACTAGAGCAGGATTCGAGCGCAGCCGTTCCATCTCCAGCGGATTGCGCAACAGAGTAAGCAGTCCGTTGCCGATCAGGTTCGTTGTTGTTTCCTGGCCTCCCACCATGGTCACAATCAGATTAGCGATGACTTCTTCTTCCGTGAGCCGTGCTCCCTGCACTTCGGCCTCCATCATCGCGCTGACCAGGCCCTCGCGCGGATGAACGCTTTGCTCATGCATGGCCGACCGGAAATAGGAGCACAGATTTTCCACGCTTCGCAGCACACGTGGATAGCGGTCCGGATTGTGTTGAAAGTTCCCCAGCATCTCCGCAAAATCGGCGGACCACTCCTTCAGTTGTTCGTGATCCTCAACGGGAACCCCCAGCATCTCCGCCGTTACGATGGCGGGAGCCGGGCCTGCAAAGTCCGCGATTACGTCCATGCATCCCCGCCAGATCACCGCATCGAGCAAGCCCTCCATAATTTCCTGAATATGTGAGCGCAGGCGCTCCACCCGGCGCGGCGAGAAAGCAGCTGAAGCGAGGGCGCGCAGACGAGTGTGTTCCGGCGGATCGAGAAACAGCATCTGCCGGACCATTACCTGCGCAATCGGGCTCAGCGCGCCCAGTCCCATCGCCGACAATTGTTCGGGAGTAGGCGTGCGATTCGCGGAGAAGTTGTGCAGCACTTCAACTACATCGCGATATCGGGTGACGACCCAAGCGTGTAGAAATGTATCCCAATGCACCGGGTCTTCGTTCCGGAGCCGGTGATAAAGAGGATAAGGATTCGCCAATACTCCAGGGTCAAGCAGATGGAACAGACTGAGATCCCTATCCTCATTCTGTCGTTTGATCTTGGGGCTCGTGCTTGCTGACATATCCTGATCCCTTCAAGAGGCAAGCAGCCGCTGTGCTTCCTCCTCGCCCATCGCGGCGATCTTCGCGTAAATCAGTTTCTCGACTTGAGCGGACATCTCTCTTACGGTAGGCGCCTCGAACAGTTTGCGCAGCGAAAGATCCACGCCGAAGGTCTGGCGGATCTTCGCGATCAGTTGCGCTGCCATGAGTGAGTGCCCTCCCAGGGCAAAGAAGTTGTCGTCCCGCCCGATGCGCCCAACGCTGATCAGGTCCGATAGGAAACTGGCGAGCTGCTGCTCGATCGCAGACTCCGGCGCCTCAAACGCATCGTCATCCAAAATGTTGTCCGGCGTTGGCTCGGGGAGCGCCGCCCGATTCACCTTGCCATGAGCTGACATGGGCAGGGCTGGCAGCGCCACAAATGTCGAAGGCACCATGTATTCGGGCAGGTAGTCGGTGAGAAAGGCCCGGATCTCGCTCGGCTTCGTCCGAGTCGCGTTGTCAGCCACCAGATACGCGACCAGGCGTTGATTGCCCAAGTGATCTCTATATGAACTTACGGCGCTCTGTGCTACGCCGGGACACCGTTCGAGCACAGTGCTGATTTCCTGGGGCTCGATACGATATCCGTTAATCTTCAGCTGATCGTCCATTCGCCCCAGAAATTCGATTTCACCATCGGGCAGATACCGGGCAATGTCGCCGGTCCTGTAGAGACGCTTACTCGAACTACTGTCGGACGGATCGAAGACCGATGGATCGAGAATAGATGGATCGGACACGAATTTTTCTGCCGTCAGGTCAGGGGCATTCAGATACCCACGGGCAACTCCCGCACCGCCAATTAATATCTCTCCAGGCTCGCCCAGCGGCACGGGTCGCAACCATTCATCAACGATGTAGACTGCGACGCCGTCGATCGCTTTTCCAATCGAGGGCCGTTCGGCATTCTCCTGCTCCGGCTGAACTGTCCCTGAGCTGGCCACGACGGTGCATTCCGTCGGCCCGTAGTTGTTCACCAGGACAAAAGGCAGATCTTTGGGAGGCCGGCGGCGAAGGGTATCGGCGCCGGTCAGAAGAAATCGAAGCGAAGTTTCTTGTGGCCACGAAAGTCCGATAACGCACTCCGCGAGTGCCGTGGGAAAAAAGCTGACCGTGATTCCATTGGCCACAAGCCAATCGCGGAGCACCTCGGGAGTCGATCGGATTTCCTCCGGGACGACGTGCACGCTAGCGCCCGCGGTCAAGTAGGGCCACAATTCCCAGACCGAAGCGTCGAATCCTGGGCTCGCGTGCAGCGTCGCTTTGTCGGCTCGCGTTACGTTGAATGCTCTCTGGTGCCAGGAAACCAGATTCATCAGGTTTGCATGCGTCACCTGCACGCCCTTGGGACGGCCGCTGGAGCCTGAGGTAAAAACGATGTAAGCGACATCATCCGGGTTCGTGCTTCTTGCAGGAACCACTCTGGAGTAGTGAGCGCTGTCCAAACCGTGTGGTTCGAGAGTGACCGTTGTCCATCGGCCCGATGGAACCGCAGGCCGTGACGATGGTTGCGTCATAACTAGCGACGCGCCCGCGTCTTCCAGAATCAGCGCAATTCGACCTGGTGGATAACTTGGATCCAGGGGAAGGTAGGCCCGACCCGCCTTAAGGACGCCCAGAGCGGCGACTGCTAACTCAATGGATCGCGACATGCAAAGAGCAACTGGAGCTTCCGGCCCCGCGCCGCGCGAAAGCACCAGGTGCGCAACCTGATTGGAGCGAGCATCGAGTTCGTGGTATGTGATCTTTTGATCGCCCGCGACGACTGCGCTTGCATCCGGTGTCGCCTTCGCCCGCTCACTCACCAGATCATGCACAAATTTCCCTGACATACCGCTACTCCCCCGGATTCACTACAATTGCGGCCCTCGAACGATGGGGTCCGTTTCTTTTCCACTCAGCACGCGTTTGAGCAAGTTTTGTACGTCGTCGGCTGAAAGCTTGTCGAGTTCGGCGAGCAGTGCGGCGCGGTTGATGGCCGGAGGCGAGAATTGGGCGCGACTCTTCAGCACCGGCATCGGCGTCTTCAGTCCTTCCGCTTCCGCCTTCTCGATCGCCCTCGCCAGTCCCGCGATCGTCGGTTCTTCAAACACCGCCCGCACCGGCAACTCCACCTCGAACCTTCGCCGCACCCGCGCCACCACCTGCAACCCCAGCAGCGAGTGCCCCCCCAACTCGAAAAAGTTCTCTTCCACTCCCACCTCTTCCACCTTCAGCAGCTCTTGCCAGATCTCCACCAGCTTCCGCTCCGCCTCGCTCCGCGCCGGCTGCTTCCCCTGCTCCCGTAATCGCTCCCCCTCCACCTTCGCCAACTCTCGCCGGTTCACCTTCCCGCTCGCCAGCTTCGGCAACTCTTCCACCACCACATACCCCGCCGGCACCATGTGCTCCGGCAACTTCTTCCGCAATCGCCTTCTCAACTCGCTCGCCGTCGGCCGCTCTCCCTCCCGCAACTCCACGTACGCCACCAGCTTCTCGTCCCCTCCACTCCCTTCCACCTCCACCGCCGCCGCCCCCACTCCTCCCTCCCCCACCAGCACCGCCTCGATCTCTCCCAACTCGATCCGCATCCCTCGCAGCTTCACTTCGCTGTCCACCCGCCCCACATACTCCAACTCCCCATCCCCTCGCCACCGCCCCACATCTCCTGTCCGATACAGACGCTTCGACCGCTCCGGCGCGATCCCGTTCTCCACAAACCGTTCCCCAGTCAACTCCGCCCGCTTCCAGTACCCCAGCGCCAGCCCCTCTCCTCCAATGTAAATCTCCCCCCGCACTCCCACCGGCACCGCATTCCTCTCCCCATCCAACACATACACCTGCGTGTTGTGGATCGGCTTGCCGATCGGCACCGTTACTCTGTCTTCCTCCCCCACCTCATGGCAGGTCACATCCGCCGCCACTTCCGAGGACCCATAAATGTTCAGCAGCTTCGCCTCCGGACACGCCCGCCGAAATCGCTGCCCCAACTCCGCCGGCAGCACCTCTCCACTCGACGTCCACAGCTTCAGCCCCGGCACCCGCTCGCCCAGATTCGGCGCATGATCCAGCAGCGCCCGCAACAACGACGGCACCAGCACTATCCGCGTCACCCCGTGCCGCGCCAGATGCTCCAGCATCTCTTCCGGATCCAGCACCACCTCCTGCGGCAGGATCACACTCGGCACCCCCGCCAGCAACGGTCCAAATATCTCCCAGATCGAATCCACAAAACTCAAATTCGTCTTTTGACAGCACACTTCCCCAGCCTCGAACGGATACCGTTCCCACATCCATCCGAACCGATTCAGCGCTCCTCGATGCGTCCCTTCCACCCCCTTCGGCCTCCCGCTCGTCCCCGACGTGTAGATCACATACGCCGCCGCGTCGGGCGTCTTCATCGGCGGGTTGCAGCCTGATCCGCTTCCGATACCTTCAGGCTCGCTGTCAATCACGATCACGTTTCGTGTGGAGCCTGGGAGCATGTCTCCCAGCGCGCTATGAGTAACTACGCAGCTGAGGCCGGCGTCGTCGATCATGAATGCCAGTCGATCAGCCGGATAAGTTGGATCTAAAGGCACGTAAGCAGCGCCGGCCTTTAAGACCGCGAGAACCGAAACCACCATCTCCGGAGAGCGGTTCAAAAACACTCCCACGAACGTGCCGGGGGCAACTCCCTTCCCGATCAGATGGTGGGCGAGCGAATTCGCCCGATCATTCAGTTGGCGATAGGTAATTTCCGTCTTGTGAAACACAAGCGCCCTGGCATCCGGTGCCTGGCCCGCTTGGCGTTCGAAAACCGATTCAATCCGAAGGCCGGTTGGATAATCTGCTGCCGTGTTGTTCCATCCGGCTATAACCTGTTCCCGTTCCGCGGAATCCATGAGCGGAATTGCGGCCACCCGCTGATCGGGGTTTTGCAGAATCGCGTGCACCAAATTCCGGAAGTGGGCCAGCTTGCGGAGGATAGTTTCCCTCTTGAAAACATCGGTGTTGTACTCGAACCGGCAATGGAAGTCGTGGTCCTCGTAGAATTCGACGGACAAATCAAACTTGGCAATTCCGGTCTCGAATTCCAATTCCTTCATTTCGAGCCCGGAAATCTCAAAGATTTGTTTCGGGATATTCTGGAAAGTCAGCATCGCCTGGAAAATAGGTGTGGTGTCCATGGAGCGGTCGGGCGCCAGTTCTTCGACCAACCTCTCGAAGGGGACATCCTGATGAGCATAGGCATCCAGGGCATAGCTGCGCACCTGCCGCAGCAGATCGCGGAAACTGAGCTTGCCATCGAAATCGGCCCGAAAAACAAGCGTATTAACAAAGAAGCCGATCAGATTCTCGATTTCAACATGGCCTCGGGCAGCCGTCGGAGTGCCCACCAAAATGCTTTCTTGCCCGGTATACCGCCACAGCAAGGCTTGGAAAGCGGCCATGGTGACCATGAATAGAGTGGCATTTTCCTGCCGGGCGAGCTTGTTCATCTCAGCCAGGATTGCCCTTTCGAAGATCAGCTCCTCCGTCGCCCCATGCGCACTGTGAACCGGTGGCCGTGGACAATCGAGCGACCAATCGAGAATGGTTTGCGCTCCCGCCAGCTTGTTCTTCCAGTAGTCAACTTGGCTGGCGAGAACCTCTCCCGAGATGTACTCTCGCTGCCATTGCGCGTGTTCCACATACTGCAGCGGGAGTTCCGGAAGTCGCGGTTCCTGCCCCTTCATGTGGGCTTCGTAACAGCGCGCCAGTTCCCGGAAAAGAATTGAGATCGACCAGCCATCGGTAACGATGTGATGCATCGACAGGACGAGCAGATGTTGATCCCAATCGAGCCGGACCAGCAGGACCCTCACTAACGGCCCCCGGGTAAGCTCGAAGGGCTTCTTTCCTTCTTCCCGGGCTATGCGAAGCGCCTCGCGCTGCCGATCAACTCTCGGAAGGTGAGTGACGTCTAGGATCGGAATCTGCACATGAACATCGGACAAGACGATCTGTCTGGCCTCGCCATCCACACTATCGAACACCGTGCGGAGACACTCGTGCCGCCTAACCATAGATTCGACGGCTGAAGTCAAAGCGTTTACATCGAGTGGACCAGTGACCAGAAAGGCTCGAACCAGGTTATATGCGGCGGTGCCAGGTTCAAGTTGATCGAGAAACCACAACCTTTGCTGCGCGAAGGAAGCGGGAAAGCTTTTCGTCGATATCATGATGTCCTGTTCGGTGGTGCCAACCTGTGGGCCGGCCAGTCGGTTGAGGTAGTTCGATGCCGATTGAAAGCCGAAAGGTTGGCGTCGGCATAGGCTCACCGAGACACCAGCTAGCCAGAAAACAACCGCCCGCGATTACCCGGCATCTGACTTCCTAGTTACGCTGGCTGTGCTGTACTTCATCGTGTAGAAATGCCACACTCGTCACGTGCCATAGTTGAGGTGTCTGGGCCGGATCCTCCTTTAAGCCTAGCCTGCCATTCGCCTCTCACGATGACTTCTTTCCGTTTTCCTGTCAATATCATAAAAACAGAGTTGTAAGGATCCTAATCCATGCTTCGCGGCGAAGAAAGCTTAGCTGTCAACGTTGCACACAAGAAGGAATTGCTGGCCAATCTGCTTTGCGATCAGGCGGTTGTCTATCCCGCCTCGCTTGCGCAACAACGATTATGGTTTCTCAATCAGCTACATAGCGACAGCGCCGCCTACAACGTCCACTTGGGGCTGTGGCTGAGGGGGACTCTCGACTTAGAGGCTCTCCGCGGCGCCCTCCAGGAAATGGTCAATCGCCATGAAAGCTTGCGCACCTCGTTCAGGCTGGAAGGCAAGCAATTGCGGCAGGTGGTTGAACGCAAGCTCGCCTTAATCGTTCGGGTCGACGATCTGACAAGTGTGGCCGAGCCCATCGCCGAAGCCTACCGGTTGGCTTGCCAGGAAGTGGAAAGACCCTTCGATCTTCGCGAGGCGCCCCTTTTTCGCGCGCGGATCTTTCGTGTCACCGCGGAGGATCATGTTCTGTTGTGTACGATGCATCACATCATCACCGATTCCTGGTCGATCCAGGTTCTGGCGCGTGAACTCTCGGCCGTCTATGAAGGAATGTCTGCCGGCAAGACCTGGCCCGCTCAGAATCTGCCTATCACTTACGGCGACTATTCCGAGTGGCAACATATATGGCTTAACAGTGCGCAAGTGCAACAACAGGTGACTTATTGGAAACGCCGCCTCGAAAATGCCCCAGCAGTTCTGGAATTTCAGGAGGATAACCCCCGCCCCGCCGAACCAACTTTCAAAGGCGCCAGTCAGACGGTTCCTTTACTGAGCCAAACCGTAAGCGCCGTGAAAACACTGGCGGTGCAATGGCAGGCCACCCCGTTCATGGTGCTGCTGGCCATTTTCAAGGTTCTGCTCTACAGATACAGCGAGCAGCCCGACCTGGTTGTGGGAGTTCCCGTGGCCGGTCGAAATCGCGTAGAAACCGAGGGCCTGATCGGCTTTTTTGTAAACACGTTGGTGTTGCGAGACGATCTCTCGGAAAATCCGATGTTCGCAGACTTGTTGTTGCAGGTACGCGAGACTACACTGGCCGCATTTGCGAATTCCGACGTTCCCTTCGAGAAAGTTGTGGAAGCTGTAAACCCGGAACGCAACCTGAGTTACAACCCGATCTTTCAGGTCATGTTCTCAATGATTAAGTCAGCGGTGCGGTCGAACAGCTTTGGAAAGCTGACCGCTTATACATATGCGGTAACCCCGACCACAGCGATCTTCGATCTCTTCATGACCATCATTGAGGCCACAGATGGGGAATGGTGGGTCCAGCTCGATTACAATACCGACCTGTTTCACAAGCAGCGTATCGAGCGGATGTTGCAGGATTACCTTTCGCTTCTTCAAGCGATCCTGCAAAACCCAAAGATCCGTATTCTCGACTCGCTCGCGACTATTTGCCCGGCCAGTCTAACCGGACCTGCGCTCGGGGCAATTCGAAACAAGCAAACAAAAACGCCAAGCCCCGCCTCAGAGGCGGACCATCCCGCGAAAATTGCTGCCGACGAAGACTTATTGCTGGGCATCTGGAAAAAAAACCTACGACTAGACAGGCTCACGATTCACGACAATTTCTTCGATGTGGGCGGCCACTCGCTCCTGGCGGCCAGCCTGATCGCGGACGTGCAGAGCGTCATAGGCCGCAAAGTTCCGGTCTCAGCAGTGTTTCACGCCCCCACCGTCTCCTCGTTCGCACGCTGGCTCCGCCACGACTCCTTTGCCGTTCCCGACTCTACAATTGTGAAACTCAACCTGGGAGTAGATTCCCGGCTCCCGCTATTCACTCTCGCAATTCCGGGCGTGGACTCATTCGGATTCAGACTGCTGGCGGACCATATTTCACCGGTACATCCGGTTTACAAGGTACAAGCCGCCGCGCCCGTGGTAACCGGGCGTCCTCTTAATAAGCAAGAAAAGCAAGACCTGGCGGAAGAGTACATAAACGCAATACGTTCCGCTCAGCCACACGGCCCTTACTGTCTCGCAGCGATGTGCGACTCTGTGCCGGTCGCCCAGGAAGCAATCCTCCAGTTGGAGTTGGCGGGAGAAGAGGTAGGATTATTCGCCATCTTCGACACCTGGGTACTGGAGAATTCTCAGATTCCCTGGTTGTGGGCGGTTGACTACTACCGTCACCGATTGCGGCGAATGTACTCTCTGCCAATATCTGAAAAAGTCGCGGTGGGCCGCCGAGTCCTCGGGCGCTGGTTCTTTCGCAGCAGTGGTGGCGGCGGCAGCGGCTGGAAACATGGCTATTGGCCCGGCGAGGACTTTCAGCCCCCACGCTTTCACGCCCCGGTGCTTCTCTTCAAGCGGCCGCGCCAACCGTATTTTTACGTGCGCGATCCAAAGATGGGCTGGGGTGATCGGTCGCTGGGCGGCGTGGAAATTTGTGAGATTGATTGCGGGCACGTCGAAATGTTGCGCGAGCCATACGTCCGTCTTACCGGCCAAGTGCTGGGCTCGCGACTCGAAATGATGAGCGAACATCTCGATTCCTTGCGTGGAGAAACAGGTTCTCCGCAACGGAATCAACCTGCTCCACCGCATGATGCTGAGTGCATAACACCGGCAGCCTAGAGGGATGGGAAGACGCAAGTGAGCACTCGTCCAGAAACGATCGCGGAATCTCAGGTCGCCGTGCCCGCGGTCGAACTCGCGAACGAGCCATCAGAAGTCGCAGGCAGGGGGGCCAGCACCCTGGCACGCCCGATCAAGGTCATCCATCCACCTGCTTTCTCAATTGCGACCGTCTTTCGCGGAGTGGCGACTCTCGCCCAGTACTCGGACCTCCTCTATACCCTCAGTGTGTTTCGCCTTAATGTCCGCTACAAGCAGTCTGCTCTGGGTTGGGCCTGGGCTGCGCTCCAGCCCCTTGCCCTGATGACGATTTACACCATCATCTTCACTCGCGTGACCAAGGTGGCTACTGGTGGAGTTCCCTATCCGATATTTGTTTTCTGCGGATTGCTGCCTTGGATCTTTTTCTCGAGCACCGTCTCCAACTCGGTTAATGGCTTGGTGCTGCACCCCAACCTGCTTACCAAGATGTATTTTCCGCGCGAGATCATTCCCTTATCGTACCTGCTCGCTTCATTGTTGGATTTTTGCATTGCTTCCGTTTTACTGGCCTGTCTGCTGGTCTACTACCGGATTCCGATGGGATTGCATCTCCTGTATGGCATCCTGATCATGTTCATCCTCGCCGTGTTTGCAGCTGCCATCGCGCTGTTCTTTTCGACCCTTCAGGTGCGCTTTCGCGATGTTGGCCTCGCCATGCCGTTCGTGATGCAGATCTGGATGTTTACCGTTCCGGTCGTCTATTCGTTGCAGTCGGTGCCCGTTCGTTTTCGAACCTCGTATCTTCTCGATCCAGCGGCCGGTTTGATCGAGTCCTTCCGCAGACTCATTCTTTACCGTACGCCGCCTGATCTCCATACTCTGGTCTTTTGCGGAGCCACGAGCACTGCTTGCCTCGCGCTGGCCTACGCCTTTTTCAAATCGTCCGAAGCGACCATGGCAGACAACATTTAGATGATTGATATCGCTTTCCATCACGTCTCGAAACAGTACAAGCTCCGCGCCCACGGCGATGCTCCGAAGCGGTGGTACCGTCGCCTGGGGGCGAGGCGCTCAGGAGACATGTGGGCGCTTCGCAACGTGAATTTTGAAGTAAAAGAAGGAGAGGCGGTCGGAATCGTCGGGCACAACGGCGCAGGCAAGACGACAATCCTGCGAATCCTCTCAGGTATCACCGCACCCACGGCAGGCGAGATCACAATTCGTGGAAAACTGGTAGCCTTGGTCGAGTTAGGCTCCGGTTTTCATCCCGAACTTACCGGTATCGAAAATATCTATTTGCACGGAGCGATGCTGGGCATGCGCCGCTCAGACATACGCGCGAAGCTGGACAGCATTGTCGACTTCTCCGGTGTCGGCCAATACATCAATGTGCCCGTGAAACGCTACTCCTCGGGCATGTATGTGCGGTTGGGATTCGCGATTGCTGCGCACCTCGACCCCGATATCCTGCTGCTCGACGAGGTCCTGGCCGTGGGCGATGTCGCCTTTCAGGCGAAGTGCCTCGATCGCATCGCCGAGCTACGAAAAGACGGCCGCACAATCATCTTTATTTCGCATGATTTGGCTGCAGTGCAACAACTCTGCAACCGCGCTCTGCTGCTGAATCATGGCTGCATCATTGGGGATGCTTCTCCGCGACAGATCGTCGATCAGTACCAGCAGCTGGCCTTTGCGGATGAGGCCACTGCCCTTGATCAATCGGAGGAGACCCGACTCGCCGAATGCACCAGCATCTCTTTCTGTTCGCCGGAACCCGGCGGAACAATTCGAACCGGACATTCGATGACCGCAAGGTTGGGTTATCGGGCCTCAAAGCCCCTCCGCGACGTCGTCTTCAGAATCTCAATCTACTGGCCGAGCGGCTATCTCTGTGCCCAACTCACAACCGAATCGAGCGGTGGATTGCATATCGAACCCGGCGCGGGCGCTGTTGAGTTCCATTGCCCCATGCTCGCCGTCGTGCCAGGTTTGTACCGCGTGGACTTGGCAATTGAAGAAAATGGGGGCGAAATCGACACCAAGCAGCGTTGTGCCACGCTTCGGGTTGAGCCCGGAAGAATCGTGCACGGAGACTTCTACATCGAGAGCACGTGGAAGATCACACCGGCCCTGCCGGCATGAATGCGGCACCAGCTTTAACCTCGCAGCTTCAGTAGTGCGGCAGCATGGTCCCGTTGAGTGCGCTCTTCACTAATGTTGTCGCATACGCTAAATCGACCTGCAACGACGTACCAAATTTCATGCCAGACCGCCAGGACGCAGGAGCTTCCGGGTGCACTCCAGAGAGCAATACAAATCCCTTTCCCCAGTGACCTTCGGCAAGGGCGGGCGTTCCGTTCTTGTACTTGCCGACTACGTATCCCCATTGTGCGAGTTCCGGTCCTTCCTGCCAGTAGATATCGAGATTGTTCTGTGCCGGAAATGAAATGCTCGCTGCTTCCTTGTGGATGCCCTTGTAGTAGTCGGCGAAGAAATCGAACCAAACACCGCTGGTCAGATTCAGACCGTTATACTTCGAAAACCCACCATAGAAGCCGCCCGCGCATATCCCCAGGTAATTCAAGCCATTTGCGACAGCATTATGCAGGGTTGAGGCCGCACTCGCCTTCAGGTTGTCGCCGATCTTGATCGAGTTCCCGCCGGGCATGATAAATAAGGTGTATGCCTCTAATTGCGCCTGCGTCATGCCATCGAGTTGGGCTGAATTCACGGTGTTGTAGGCAAAGCCGGCGGCGCTTACGATGTTTTCGATAGCGGTTACATCGGTCGCACTGGTACCCGTCCCGTTGAAAATCAGAATCGGAACTGAATGGACTTGTGCCTTTTCGCCGGCAGGACTCACATCCATTGGCGCGAATTGAGCGCTGTCCGGCGCTGGTTGATTCGCGGCTGATTGTCCGCTCGCAGTCATAAGCGTTCTACCCGGAGAGACAGGAGTATCCAGGTAAGCCGTCTCCAACGCGTTCGACCCAACTGCTCCTCCGTTATAGCGAACCATGATTCGGCCAGTCGCATCGTTGACCAGGATGAGATCGGCATGGCCGTCGCCGTTCATGTCCTGAAGTCCTGCCGCGCTCCAGCCCTCGAATGCACCCACCAGTTCTTCCGTAGCTGTGATAGTCGTGCCGTTTGTTCCCCCGAGCGAATTGACCAGAACCTGACCTGTCGAACGATTTTGCAGAACCAGGCCAGAATGCCCGCTGCCATTCAGGTCAGCAGCACCGACAACATTCCATCCAGTCACTGAGAGTGGGCTGATCGTTTCGCGGCTCAGGAATGTCGTTCCTTCTGCGCCACCATAAAAGAAGACGTCCACCTGACCGCTCGAAGCATTCACGAACAGTACATCCGGATGGCCATCATTATTAAGGTCGGCGATGGCTACAGGAGTCCAGCCCTCGCCTGGCGTCACTAGAGCTCCGTAGCCTCGCACATCTGTGCCATTGGGACCGCCTAAGAAGAGGACGACAAGCAACCCAGATGTGCGGTCATAGTAGACGGGGCTCGCATTCTTGTTGAAATCAGCCAAGCCGATCAAAGTCCATCCGTTTTGGCCGCTGGCTGCGATCGTGGTTGCCCCCTTCAGGTGTGTGCCGACAAACGTGTCAGCAATGACCTGTCCCGCCGGCGACACCTCGTAGAGCAGATTCGCGTGAGAATTCTCAGCAGCGTTCAGTTGGCAACTGGCGACGATTACTATTGCTGGAATGAGTGCATTCAATCGAAAGCTCTGCGCGAAAAAATTAAGCACGGATTGTCTCCTGATGTCGCCCGAGCATTGCAGGGGTTCCTGCGTTTACTCGCGCGACAAAATATCTACCTCTGTGCTGGTTTTTCGGATTTTATCGACTGCGGGCAGGAGAAAAAAGACTCATTAGTGCATGAGCCCCATCTGCGAGAACACGATGGTGCATGGGACCGAACTGCGACATAACTATTACAGAGCTTTAGGGAAATGCTGCTTTTAGGGGTCTATGGTAGAAACGATTCTTTACATTCCCGCGAGCCCTCGAGTTCCGGCGTAGCGACGGATGACCATGGCGCCCAAATTCATTCCCGCGTCAATCGAACACGATGTCGTTGAAGTCTGGATTGTCGATTTGGCGAACTCCGAAAGTACCATGGCGGGCGACTATCAACTCCTCAGCTCCGAAGAACGCCAGCGCGCCGAACAGTTTCGATTCCCGGTGCACAAAGCCAGGTTCATCGCGGCACGCGCGAGCCTGCGGAAGATTTTGTCCCGATATCTGGAGGCCGACCCAAGCCAACTCGCATTCAGATATTCCGAGCATGGAAAGCCCGAATTGGCGGCGCCTCAAACTGACCTTCGTTTCAACGCGAGTCGCTCACACGAACATGCCCTCATCGCTTGCACGCGCGCGCACGCGATCGGTGCCGATATTGAGTGGATTCGCCGCGACCTCGACGTCGATGATCTCGCGCGACGTTTCTTCACCGCTCCAGAAGTTGAAAAGATACAGGCGTTTCCCCCCGACCTCAGGCATGAGGCGTTCTTGCGTTGTTGGACCTGCAAGGAGGCCTTCATAAAAGCTGATGGGAAGGGTCTTTCAGCGAATCTTGACGAGTTCGATGTTTCAATAGCACTGGGAAATCCTGGTACGTCATCCCCAACTTGCGATGAGACCTTCAGGCTGGCTGATTCTTTTCTGACAGCATTCGCGACCCGAGCGGGATATCTATCCGCCCTGGTAGTCACAGGGATCGAAGCTCAGATCGTCGTGAGACCTTGGGTTGAAGAAGGAGATTGAAGAAGAAGCTTCGCCCGGTCCGGTTTGAGAGGATGGGTTAAAGACGGGAGAATTTCTTCTGTCGAGCATGTGAAGGGAAACACGAGGTAAGAGGAAACAGTCTCGGATTGCCGCGAAAGCGCACGCGGAATCGGTGTACACGCAGCCTTGCTTGGCGCTCGTCAGATTCCCGTCAACCAGTGGCCTGCGATAGCTTCGCGGGCGGGCACTCTGGATCCACATCCTGCAATACGGAAGGTCACTGGCAGGTCACTTTTTGCTGATTGAGGCCGATTATCTCCTTCTCTGTAAGGGCGGGCTGAAAACGAGAGTAGACCACTGAATAGGTCTCAGTGTTCTCGTCTGCTTTGCCTAAGCTTCCTGTTACAGAAATAGCCAAGTTCCTTTCGGGGTTGTAGAACGTATCTTGCGAGCGGTTGGCGGCGTAAGCGTGCGTTCTCTTGAAGCCTGGGAGGCGAGCACCGTACCAACCTAGCGTGGCGTCCACCTTGGAGTCATACACGGTATAGAAGTCGGCTTGCATTTTGCTCCCGCAGACGTTCGACTCAGGCAAACGAGTGGGTTCGTTACCTAGATGGAGTCGAGAATCCGTGGCCGGATAGAGAGGAAGATTCGTCAGTGGGTCCTCCGTCAGGAGTTTCGTGTTGCCGCCAACGAGCGCCACAAGACAAAAGACGAGCGTGATTGCGAGAATTATTGTAGGTTTCATATTTCTACTCGGCATTCCTGGCGCACAGTGCCTGTCTACGGGCGTAGAAGTGGCTTTTCTGCTTTTTCATTCTCTTCGTGCTCCCGTCCACGAGTAGAAGAATTGCTATTGAGCAGCACATCGACGGCTGCTGCGACCTTCTCGAAAGGCTGGTCCGGACCCGGCGCCGGCTGCAATCGTCCCTGACGATCGATTAGAAAAATCGCCGGATAGCGCACGATTTGTCGATACAACTGGGGAACACCTGCACTGACGGTCAAGAGGGGATAAGTCACCGCAACCTGTTCCAGATATTTTCGTTGCACATCGACGTCCTCATTCGACAGGCCGAACACAACTAATCCCTGATCTTTCTGCTCGCGATACAGCGTGTCGAGGCGAGGCATCTCCGCCCGGCACGGCCCACACCACGTTGCCCAAAGACTCACGAGCACTACCTCGCCCTTGTGATCTGCCAGGCGCTGACGTTTTCCGAAAATGTCGAGGCTGTCAAAAGCGGGCGCGGCTACGTCCCGCAACGCCTGATTTCGGGACTGCTTCGAGCGGAGGACACCGTCGTTGACAGGCTTCCAGGCGAGCCCGAGGGAGAGAATCGCGATGGCAACACCTGCTTTCGCGGATAGGGAAAGCGCATGCTGGCGACGATCCTTTACGGCGAGGGCCAAGGTGACGAAAAACGGCAAGGTCATCGCCAATGTCGACAAGGAGAGACGAAAGAGCCAGTCTTTTTCGTGATCGGCGCTGATCGCGGTCAGCGTTGAATAAACCAGCACATACAGCAGAAATGCGGCCGGGGGCGAAGTAATACCGGAAATGAGGACGCGGTAGTTAGAGAATCTGGTCATTCGAATGTCGTCCCTTTTGGCCTTTGAACGAATCTCCGGAATTTTGAGTTTCGAGACGGGTAGACTACGGTTCGACTTTGTAGAACGCCATCATCCCGGCTTCCATGTGGTCATCAAGATGGCAGTGGAACATCCAAGTACCCGGATCATCGGGGACCATATCCACTGTGACCATCTGCGCCTGCATAAGGGAAACCACGTCGGTACGCTTGCCATCCTGCAGCACGACATTTCCGTGCCAATGCGGGGTGTGAAGACTAAACCCCTCGCCGAGGCCTACGAGATACCAACGAACGCGTTCACCCTTTTTCATGGTCATGAGCGGCCCGGTTCCATAGATGTACCCGTTAATCGCGAATTTTCCATTGGCAACCGAAAATCCGTTGCCGGCGGCAGCTAGATTTCCATCGGCGTCGACGGGAATGAACTCACTTTTATTCACACCCTTAGGATCGCTCGTGTAAGTCTGAATGTTGTAGTCGAGATACCAGCTCTGGTTTTCATCGAACAGCATGAATAAGCAGACAAACTCCCTGTCAACATCTTTGGGTTTGCCGGCGGCATCGGCGGCACCGCGACGCGAGATAATGATTGCGCCCACCAGTCCGCTGTGGACGTCTCTCATTTCGTAGGAATGCGAGTGGTAGAGCCACACGATCGAGCTAGGATCATTGGGTCCAGGCCCGGCCCGTTCCGGTACTTCCCAAATGTAAACGTGAGTTTTGCCGGGTGGTACAGCATCATCGCCTTTGTCCGCACCGGACGTTCCATCCTCGTAGAGCGCGCCCTCTGAATCTTTCTTATAGAAGACGCCGTGAGGATGCATGCTATAGGGGTGCGTGGCATTGTTCTTGAAGACCACACGGATGGTATCGCCGACCTCGGCCCGAAGAATCGGACCGAGAATTCCGGAGGACTCCCACTCTGCCGGCCGCGGTTTAAGGTGGGCAAAGGTTTCGTCAGTATATTCGCGATACAGCGCCTTGCGATAGATACTCCCAATGCGATGCGGGCCGCGCTCGACAAATACTTTCGAGTAGCCATCGAACTTCATGCCCATCATTTTGTTGACACCGCCGGGAGCGTAGTCCCATTCGACCTCGTCGGCGGCCACGTAGTAAGTGCGAACCTTCGGCTCCGAACCCGCTTGCGATGATTGGGCAATGCCGTCAGCGGTGAACATCGTAGCGAGAGCTAGCAACGTAAGAGCCAAGAATCTGTACATGTTGGAGTCCCCCCTTTTTTCGCGGGTTTCAAATTTGCTTGCGTATGTGCACGATCACTGCGTGCGCACGGGATTCTCTAAAGTCCTGGGAGTCTGCGTGTTCCGCAGACTCCCCACGCCGCCGCGGCCTTCCCCGGTCCGTGACGGCGATCTCTTCACAACTTCAGCCTTGCTCAGGCGTCCATTGCTTCAATTTCAGTTTGCAGCGATCTGAGACTCCATTCACTGCCCCGTTCCTCCCAAACCCACAAGCTGCGGGCTTCCAGGAACGCTGTCGCTAATCTTGAGCGTCGCATCTCGGGTGCCAGTTGTTTTTGGCGTGAAGGTGACGACGAGCGAACAGCTAGAGCCGGGACCGAGGGTTGCGGGGGATAGCGGGCAGGTGGTGGTTTGAGCAAAATCCTTAGCGTCAGCTCCGCTGATCGCTGGCTTCTTGACGGTGATCGGCGTGCCGCTGGGGTTGCCGATGGTGATGGTTAGCGGATTGCTTTTCGTCCCGACTTTCTCCGTGCCAAAATTCAGAGCGTTGGGAAAGATTCCGATGACCGGGAGATTGAGCATGATGGAAACATTTCCTAAATAGGCATCGGGCACGGCTAGATCGGTTCCTCCGTCGTTGTTCAAGTCCGCCGCTGCGAGAAATGTCGGATACATCGCACCTGGGTAGTCCATGCGCGGTTCGAACGTGCCATCGCCGTTTCCAAGAAGAAGAGAAATCGTACCCAGACAGTTGGACGCCGGAGTGTTGCAGTTGTTGCTCGTTACAGCCAGGTCCAGCACTCCATCACCATTGAAATCGCCGCTGACTATGCCAAAACCCAAGCTGTTAATCGGATAATCGACACCTGGCTGAAATGTGCCATCGCCATTCCCGAGTAGAATCGAGACTGTATCTGTTCCATTGTTCGCAAGGGCCAGGTCGGGCTTGCCGTCATGATTAAAATCCCCCTCGACCATTTGAAAAACGACATTGCCCGCAGCGAAGGTCAAGGCCGGCTGAAGTGTGCCATCGCCGTTGCCCAGCAAGACACTGACGGTGTCATCGTTGGTGTTTGACGTAGCCACATCAAGTTTGCCATCGAGGTTAAAGTCGGCCACGACCACGGCTAATGGAAAGAAGTCCACGGTATAGTCGATGTGAGATGAAAATCCGCCCTGCCCGTTGCCGAGCGCGACGGAAATCGTGTTGACATCGTCGTTCGTTGTGACCAAATCCAGGTTTCCATCGCCGTTAAAGTCGGCGGTTGCGATTCCCAGAGGCCAATGGCCTGTCGCGACTGGGGGAGCAGATTCGAAAGTGCCGTCGCTCTTATCCAGCAGGACGGAAACAGCGTTCGACCCGGCGGTCGGCGTTGCCAGGTCTGGAAGTCCGTCCCCGTTGAAATCTCCGATACTTATACCGACTGGACTGAATCCAGTGGTGTAGTCGACTGGAGACTTGAATTTGCCCGCACCCTTGCCGAGCAAAATCGACACTGTATTGGTTCCGAAATCCGAGACGGCTAAGTCGGGAATATTGTCGCCGTTAAAGTCCGCGGCGCGCACAGTAAAGGGCACCGTTGATTTTCCGACGGCGACTGGGGCATGAGATTGAAATCCGAGAGTGCCTTCGCCCGCCAAAATGGTAACGGTGTTCGATCCTGCATTGGCCACGGCCAAATCCAACTTGCCGTCTCCATTCAGATCCGCCGCTGTAAGCCACGTCGGCTGCAAGCCCGTCCCATAGATTTTGCGTGGTTTGAATGTGCCACTGCCCGTTCCAAGCAAAACAGAAACCGTGTTGTCCGAGCTGTCCGCTGTCGCCACATCGAGCGCGCCGTCGCCGTTGAAGTCGCCGACAACGACCGCGTAGGGAGCATTCCCTACCGGGTAATCGACATGCGGCTTAAAAGTACCGTCGCCATTGCCCAGCAGGATGGAAACGTCATCGCTGTCCACGCTGGCAACGGCAAGATCGAGCTTGTGGTCCCCGTTGAAGTCGCCCAACGCCAACGACCAACACAGAGCGCCGGATTGGTAGGCGACCGGAGGTTTGAAAGTACCATCGCCATTGCCGAGAAGAATCTCCACCTGTTCCGACCCGGCCACCACTGCCAGATCCAGTTGATTGTCTCCGTTGAAGTCTCCCGTCACTACACCGCGAGGATCATCGCCGACTGCGTAACTAACCTGCGGTTGAAATGTGCCATCGCCGTTGCCTAGCAAAATGGCAACGGAGCTAGTGGCCTCGCTGGTGACGGCCAGATCCAGTTTGTTGTCGTGGTTGAAATCACCGACAGTAACAGCGGCAACGAAACCGCCTCCTACTGAGTACTCGACATGGGCCTTGAATGTGCCATCGCCGTTGCCTAGAAGAATCGATACCGTACCGCCGCCCCAATCCGCGACTGCTAAATCCAAGTTGTGATCGCCGTTAAAATCCCCCACCGCGATGGCGAGCGGCTCGACCCCGGTGGCGTAATCGACGCGCGGCTGGTAGGTTCCGTCGGGATTGGCGATCATGATGGACACCGTCGACGAGTAATAGTTGGCCACGGCGATGCTTTGCGGGCCTCCGGTTTGAAACGCGCCAGCCGCGACCGCGTTTGGATTGTCACCGGTAGCAAGATCCAGCCTGCCAAAGACGTATCTCTCGGCCGTTACAGGCGCACCCGGCAACCGGACCGCTTGCAGCGGAGATGTGCGAGGAGCGTTGTCGCGCGGGCGCGTATCGAGGCGTACAGGTTGCGATTGTGACTCCGTCGGGGCTGTCTGATTGACATGTTGCACGATTTGCTCGAGGCGTTGCTTGAGCGAGTGGTTTGGCGAGGATTCCGCGGAAGGAGACACGACCTCGCTTTGCGCGGCCATGAGCGCGGGGATAAACAACGCAAGAACCAGTGAGAGTAAACTTCGGAAACGCATTTCTCTGCTGTGCATGACATTCTCCTGCGAAATTTGACTTTCCATTTTTCGGCCCAGATCGAGTACCGAGGAGCGCGCCGCCTGGAGACGGCGGCTCCTCAAACACGCTTCCACTTCAGTTCGCCACGTAGTAGACGTATTGGAGGTTTTGGAGCGAGTAACCAGCCATGCCTGCGTTCGTATTCATCAACCCGCCGCCATACTCAGCGGTCAGATTCTCGAATTGCCACTTCGTCGCGGGAGTGGGCAGAAAAAGCTGATTCAGGTCGTTGTTGGAGCTATAGAAAACATGGATTTGGTTGTTAGGGGTGGTGGCAAAGGCGACGAGCCCAGGCCCTGCCGTGGCTGCAGGCGCTTTCGCTTGTTTGCACAAATCTGAACTCGTCCACGTCTTGCCGTTGCCCGAGGCAAGCTGCAAGATGTCATTGTGGTTGGCGATGACATAGACGCGCAGCTTTTTTGTGCCAGGAATCACCAGCGCAGCAACTCCGCTTCCTCCGACCGCCGGAGTCGAATTGGAAAGGGTGGTTAGGTCTTCATCGCTCCAGTTCGCATTGTTATAGAGGAACTGGTGAACGTGCTTCGTATTGGCGATGAAATAGACATATTGGAAGTTCCCAATGTTGAATCCAGCCATCCACCCGCTACCCCCGAAAGTGCCGCCGGTGAGGGAGGTCAGGTCCTGATCCTGCCAGTTGGTGCCTGTGGTGGTGAAGGTCTGATGAACGTGCCCACTCGATGCAGTGAAGTAAACGTGCACGGCGGGCGACCCGGTTGTGAATGCAACCAATTGCGTCGTATTGCTGCTGAGCGGCCCCGAGGTTATGACGGTGAGGTCCGAATCAGCCCAAATCGAATTGTTGTAGAGGAGTTGGTGCAGATGCAGATCGACACTGATGTAGTAGACGTATTGGAAGTTTCCGACCGAAAAACCGCTGATCGCGCTGCCGAAGAGGCCGGCGGGCCCGCCCGTTTCGGAAGTCAGGTCTTCATCGGTCCAACTGGTTCCGTTGTTATAGAGCTGGCGGACGTGATCATCACTCGCCAGATAGAAAGCGTGCGGACCGTCGTTCGGAGTCGTAACAAAAGCGGCGACTCCTGTCTGTGAATTGGTCACTGCTCCGAAGAGGTCCTGGTCTACCCAGCTTGAGTTGTTGTAGGAAAATTGATGGATTGTCTGCCCAGGGGCGGGCAGGGCGGCAAGCAAGATCAGAAGCCCGAAGGCACAGAGAAGCCGACGGTTCAGGCTGTCTTTGCGGGTGGCTTTGCAATTCATAATGTTCTCCTTGGTTTCGCGTGATCTCGCGGCTTTGCATGGTGACCGATCGTCAACGGCCGCCGCTCGCAAACCAGACTTCAATCGCCCAGATAAAACACCTGCGGCAAGTTCTGCAGAGAGAGCACAGAGATTCCGCCATACGGGGTCACGCCTGCGCCTCCGCTCTCGACGGTCAGGTCGATGTTTTGCCAAACTGTTGCATGGGTGGGAAGTAAAAACTGATTAACGTGCGCTTGCGCCGACATATAGAAGACCTGGAGGCCATTGTTCGCATTGTTGAACCCCTGCATGGACGTGCCCGGAAAGGCTGGCGGAGTTTTTGTTTTCTTGGTCAGATCGGCGCTGATCCACTTCACGTTGTTCGTGGAAGCCAGCTGCAAAATATGATTGTTTTCATCCTGGACATAGACTCTCAACTTCTTGGTGCCAGGTATTACAAACGCGCCGAGGTTATTTCCGAAGACTGAGGGAACACTGTTGGTTAGAGCCGTCAGATCTTCGTCGGACCATTTGAGGTTGTTGTAAAGATATTGATGAACGTGACCGGAAAAATCGAAGAAGTAAAGATATTGAAAGTTGCCAATGTTGAATCCGGACAATCCATTTCCGCCGACCGGAGCGCCGCCGGTGATCACCGTGAGATCCTGGTCCTGCCAGTTTGTGCCGTTGGTTTCAAAAATCTGGTGAACATGACCGCTGTTGACGTCTCCGTAGAAGACGTGAATTGCGGGCGACGTGGTGAAGGCTACTAATTGCCCAAATGCTTGCGGCCCTCCGACTATTTTCGTCAGGTCGGTATCGGTCCAATTACTGTTGTTGTAAAGCATTTGATGAAGGTCGTAGTTAAGATCGATGTAGTAAACGTACTGGTAGTTTCCAACCGAGAAGGCGGAGACCGCGTACTGGCTAGGCGCTGGGGCACCGGTCTCCGCCGTCAGATCTTCATCAGCCCAGTTTGTGCCGTTATAGAAAAGTTGATGCAAATGGAAGGGGCTGCCCCCAAAGTAATAGACATGCTCCTGATTGTTGGGCGTAGTCAGAATGGAAGAGATTTGCGTGAACACATACGTTTGTGCTCCGCCGAGACTCTGGTCTACCCATGTGGAGCCGTTGTAGGAAAGTTGATGAACGTGCTGCCCATAGGCGGGCAGGGCGGCGAGTGAAAGAAAAGTCCACAAGATACATAATCCAAAAAACAATCGACGTTCCGTTCCTGGATAGATAACTATGCGGGTCATAAGTGCCTCCTCAGGATCTAGCGCAAATCTTCAACGACATAAAAGAGGGATTGCCAAAAAGGCGCCGCCCACAGCCAGCGCCTTTCGACCGACCGGTTTCAATCGACGACGTAATAGAGGTACAGATTGTTGTTCAAAGAGAAGCCGGCAAGCTCGTCGAAGGTGTCAGCGGATCCACCATTTGTAAGGGCTGTAAGGTCCTCGTTGGCCCATGTTGTCGCGGTGGGTTGATAGATGCGATTTACGTGGTGATCGACAACGTAGTAGACATTTACTTTGCCGCCAGTGGCGTCCGGGAAGGCCAGCACCTGCCGGTGGGGTACGGAGGCGTTCGCCTTCTTCGTCAAGTCAGCACCGCTCCACTTGCCATTGTTCGTCGAAGCGAGCTGTATGATGTGGCCGTTTTTGCCGGAGACGTAGTAAACGCGCGTCTTCTTGGTGCCGGGAATCAGGAAGGCGCTGATGGCGGGCAAAGGATCAGCTGGCGCAGATTTGGTCAGCGCGGTAAGGTCTTCATCGGACCACGAAACATTGTTGTAAGAAAGTTGGTGAACATGGTTGGTGTCGGCGTCCGTGTAATAGACATATTGGAAGTTGCCCACGTTGAATCCAGTGATGTTGAGGCACTGGCACGCGAAGGGGCCTCCGGCCGCTGCGCTCAGATCCTGGTCCTGCCAATTGGTACCGTTGGTGGCAAAGAGCTGGTGGACGTGGGAGTCTTGACTCACGTAATAGACGTGCAGGGCGGGTGAAGTGGTGAAGGCCACCAGGTTGCTTTCTGGGAGATTGGTGGTGCCGGCGGCAATGGTCAAATCGGTGTCCACCCATCCAGCATTGTTGTAGAGCATTTGGTGGACGGTAGCATCGCTGCCGACGTAGAAAACGTACTGAAAATTGTTTTCGGAAAAACCGGCCATCCCGCAGTATGTACACAAGCCAACCGCCTGGTTGAGGTCCAAATCGGCCCAATTCGAACCGTTGTAGAAAAGTTGATGAAGATCGTTGGATTCCAGCGCGCCATAGAAGACATGGAACTGATCGTTTGGAGTCGTGAAGAACGCGGTGATTGCCCACTGCTCGGCTGGCGCACCATTGAGATCTTGATCGGCCCACGTGGAGCCGTTGTAGGAAAGTTGGTGGATCTGTTGCCCAAAAGCTGGCGCGGCGACGAACGAAATCAGAAGCCAGAACGCGCAGGCGGCCTGAAACAGGCGGCTTAAGTTCTCTCTCAATCTAGTTTGGCGGATCATCGTTGTTCTCCTTGACCAGGTATCGAGGAAGTTCCAGAGGCCGACCGGTCTTTCCCCGTCCTGGAAATTTCCTCCTGAACGCGACATCCGGCCCTCCGGCGAACGCGAATGTGCTTCAAATCCGCCGCGCGGTCAATGAAACTAGGTTTTAAGTGTCCCTTAACAAGAAAGTGCTTACCCGACATCAACTTAAGGGCTGACATTAACTGAAGTTCTACCGCGAGCTGGTGTGCTACCATCTTTCCGACTTGGGGGAAGTGCATGCCGGACCAGACGCCAAAGGGGACTCGTTACCGGTTCGGTCCGTTCGAACTGAACACCGGAGAGGAGTCGCTGGCGCGGAATGGCACCCGCGTGAAAGTTCAGGATCTTCCTTACCGGCTGCTGGCGATGCTGGTGGAACGCCCCGGGGAGATTGTCACCCGGGAAGAAGTCCGGCAACGTCTGTGGCCGGAAAACACGTTTGTTGAGTTCGATAACAGCCTGGGCGTGGCAATCCGGAAAGTGCGCGACGCCCTGAACGATGACACCGAGGCACCGCGCTATGTGGAAACCATTCCGCGGCGGGGATACCGCTTCGTGGCCCCAGTCACGGTTCTGGCTTTTGACGCCATAGCCCCTCCCGCCGAGGTTGTAACACCACCGCCGTTCGTCGGGCCTAGGGATAATGCAAGCTCAGCCGGAGCGAATTCTGATCATCTCCTCCGGTATGGGGTCGTTGCCGCACTGGTGCTCGTCTTAGTAGGGGCAGCTGTCTATGCTTTTCGTTCTATGCCTCGACGCGCATCCACTAAAGCGGAGGCTGGTTTTGTGCCGCCAATCCACTCGCGGCGCTCGGTCGCAGTGCTCGGTTTCAGGAATCTGCCGGGCAGGCCAGAGGACGATTGGCTTTCCCCCGCCTTCTCGGAAATGCTGAACACGGAACTTGGGGCTGGCGGCGGTTTGCGCATGATTTCCGGGGAGGACGTGGCGCGCGCCAAACGCGAACTCCCGCTCACGGATGAAGATAGCCTGGCTCGCGGCACACTGGAACGTCTGCGGACGAGTCCGGGCGCGGACGTCGTGGTGCTCGGCTCCTACACGCGCTTGCCCAGCAACGGCGAGAATCGCATCCGTCTTGATATTCGTTTGCAAGACACGCTCCGCGGGGAGACGATCGCAGAGCAGGCCATTACAGGAAATGAAAATGAGCTCTTCGAACTGGCAAGTCAGGCGGGCGCGAGTCTACGACAAAGTCTAGGCGTAAGTTCGATTTCTCCGGAAGCAACGAATGCCGCCCGAGCGGCGCTGCCGTCCAACGAGCAGGCTGCGCGGCTTTACGCCCAAGGACGCGCCAAATTGTGGGCGTACGATTTTCTGGGCGCTCGCGACTTGCTCGTCAGAGCCATTGCCGCCGACCCCAATTATCCTTTGTCCCATGCCGCGCTGTCCGAAGCGTTGTGGCATCTCGGCTTCGAGATTAAGGCTCGCGCCGAAGCGCATCGGGCCAGCGAACTTGACATTCACCTGCCGCAAGAGCAGCGCTTGCTGGTCGAGGGACAGTATCGAAGAACTCTCCACGATTCGCCGAGGGTGGTGGAAGCCTATCAGTCCTTGTTTCATCTCTTCCCCGACAGCCTCGATTATGGACTGATGCTAGCGTCAGCCCAGATGGGGATTAAACCCAGCGACTCGCTGCGGACGCTCGCACTTCTTCGCAACCTTCCTCCACCTTCCAATGAGGACGCGCGCATCGACATGGTAGAGTCGTCCGCCTGGATCAACGTGGACGACACCAAGGCGCGTGCGGCTGCAAAACGTGCCATCGATAAGGCCAGTGCTCAGGGTTCGCATGTGATCGTGGAGCGCACCTACGCTTTTCTTTGCCAACAGGACGTGGGTCTGGGCTCATCTTCGGAAGGCGTTAGCGAATGTGCCAACGCGCTCCAAAGCGCGCTTGCCGCCAAAGACATCAATGGAGCGGCGTTAATGCGGAACAATCTGGCCGCACTTTACTTTCAAATGGGCGATTTGGCGCGGTCGGAAAAAATGTTTCACGAAGCCATTGCCGAGTTCCGCCAAGTCGGAAACGAAGAAGGCATGGCTACTTCGCTGGCCAATTTCGGCGGTACGCGGGTTGCTGAGGGCGACCTGAGCGGGGCGAAAAAACTGATCGACGAATCCATTATCGAATATCAGGCCGTCGGCGATAAAGAGGGGGTCGCGTTGTCTCTCAATAACCTGGGGGATTTGTTGCGCCAGAGTGGTAACCTGCAAACCGCCGCGACCACATATCAACAGGCCAAGGCCACCGCGCAAGAGATTGACGACAAGGCCGCGATCGCCTATGTGATGCAAGGTCTGGGTGACGTTGCGGTAGACCGGGGCGATCTTGCGGCGGCGCGTAAGTCTTATGAAGAGGCTCTGTCGCTGCGCAAGCAAACGGGCGAACTCCAGTTCGCCGCTGAATCTGAACTGTCGCTTGCCAGGTTGGCCATCGAGGAAGGACACGCCGCCGACGCTGAAACCGTGATCCGAAAATGCCACGAGCAGTTTCATCACGAAAATCAATCCGACGATGAGCTCGACAGTATCGCAGGCTTAATGGAAACCTGGTTGAGCGAAGGCAATTTCGCGGCCGCAGAGAAAGAAAGAAAAGACGGTCAGGCTCTGGCCGCAAAGAGCACCAACCAGCTATTAGAGCTGCAATTCGACCTGGTCTCAGCGCGCGTTCTGTTGGCTGATGGCGATACCGCATCCGTAAATACGCTTCTGCAGCGCACACTGCAAAGCGCCCGCGCACACCATCTGGTAGGAATTGAACTCAAAACCCAGCTGGCCCTCGCGGAACTGAAAAAGAAGCTAGGACAGACAGTCGAGGCACAAGCCGATCTCGTTGCATTGGAGAAACTTGCACGCGGCAAGGGATTCGGCCTTATCGCCAGCAGAGCATTATCGGCCCGCAACAGCAGCACGAAAGAAATCTCTGTAAATTAGTTGGTTCTCCGAAACCTCGGGCTGGAGTGAGGGCAAGTGTTCAACACGATGTGTGGTCTGCGTTCTCGGCATCCGCTCCCATCTCTCCCAGCCCTTGACCTATTTGGCGCCCCAATCCGATCGATCCTCCGGTGACGATGGCAACTCGGCCCTTCAGTTCGAACAGATGGCGCACGTTCATGTCAGCGGTTGCACTGCGCCGTCTGAGGAGGGAGTTTAGGTGAAACGATGCCGACGTTCCAGCCCCAAGGGAGGTCTCCGCTCGCTCGGCGCCTGCAAACGACTTCCTCATTGAGTTGGTACATCCCGGGCAAGAGATGGTCCAACGGGTGCGGAGCATCCGTGAATGTCATGTAGGCGCCCGCAGATCCGAACGCCGGCCAGTCCGGTTCATTTGCGGCTTGCGGTCGGCCTGCGCGCGCAAATGAACTCCAGTAGCCAATCATCGCGTCGGAAAGCTTCGTCTCTCCTGGCGTTGCTGGAACTTTCGGCCAAAGCGGTGGTGTGCCGCCGAACGTGCCAAACACGTAGGGCAATTCGCTGGCGTGGAAGGCGTGAAGGCCCGCCGCTTCTTCGGATGGGTAGCCGTGATCAAAGAAGTATAGGAAGGACGGCTGCCCGATCGCGGCCTGTTTTCTAACCAGTCGCTCCGCGGTCCAACCGTAAAGCGCGTCTCGCGTCGTGGCCCAGATACTCTCCTGCAAGTTGGAACTCGGATAGAGTCGCAGGAATTCATCCGCCAGATCAAGATACCGTTCGCGAATCGCGGTTTCGTACTCGGAGGCAGTCGCCGGAGGAGGCGGGGCAAGGATTCTTAAGGAGCGGATCTCGCCGCTGTTGAAACCAGTGAGGATCGGCACCGGCGCTTGTTCTCCGCGGTCGAAAACATCGACGAGTTGGCGCGGCAGAACGTGACCGTCAATTGTAGGCCAGGGGGCGTATCCAGTTGCGGGCGCGGCTTCGATCAGTTTGCCTCCATCCATCGCGCGCAAAGCCGCGAGGTTCGCGGCGTTAAGGGCCGCAGCAAGCTTCGTTCCACTTTCCTCGGCAGACGGTGAGCCGAACTTCGGTTCCTTCAACTCGGGCACGGAGATCATGTATGCGCTTTCTGCAATTGCTTTCGAGAACAGACCCCGAGCAGAAGGAGCTGCCATAAGGTACATCACGCTCAGCGCCCCTGCGGATTCGCCGGCGATTGTCACGTTGGACGGATCGCCGCCGAACGCGGCGATGTTGTGCTGAACCCAGCGCAGCCCCTCGATCTGATCCAGCAGGCCATAATTGCCAGATACTCCCGCTGGCGACTCGGCGCTGAGTTCGGGATGCGCGAGCCAGCCAAGCACACCCAATCGATAGTTGATGGAAACGACGACAATGTTTTGTTCTGCGAGCCGTGTGCCGTCGTAGATCGGCTCTCTGCTCGATCCCCCAACTAGCGCTCCGCCGTAGATCCAGAAGAAAACCGGCGCCTTGCGGGCATCGATCGGGGCCCAAATATTCAGCGTAAGGCAATCCTCACTCATTGGCATCGGATCGCGGGTATAGATGTTCGAGAGTTTCGGACTGGTCTGCAAACATGCGGGCCCGAACTCGGTCGCTTTTCTGACGCCCTTCCAGCCAGGCATGGGGATGGGCGGTTTCCATCGTGCCGGGCCGACGGGAGGCAAGGCGAACGGAACGCCTTTGAAGACACGCAGCTTGCCTGCAATCAGGCCCTCTACTTCGCCGGCGGGAGACTTCACAATCGAGCTGCCAGGAGATGGGTCTGCCGTGGCTGTCTTCCCTTCAGCGCAATATAAAGGAGTCGTAGCAAGACAGCCGGCAAGACAGCCGACCGCAGCGATCGAGATAAGTGAGTGACGACGCAGGCTCATACCGTAACTCCCAGGTTATTGTTCTCGCGTGAAAGCACGCGCGCGAGTCTCAGGAAAAGCAAAATGGCCACGACATAAAATGGCGCGAGAGTATAGAGGGCAATCTGTAACGAGTTATGAGGATGAGCTGCGTGAAAAAAGTCGCTGGCTGCTCCGACGTAAGTCGGGCCGAGGCCGAGGCCGATGAAATTCATCACCAGCAAAAGCAATGCGCCCGACATGACGCGCTGGTCCGGCCGTACCTCCTCCTGAACCAGCGTCACCATCGACGAGAGATAGAAATAGTTCAGAAACTGCGTACCGACAAGAAAAAGCAAAGCAAGACGCCACGAGCGCGCCCAGACAAAAGCAAGATAGAAGGGGATGGCCAGAGCGAGCGAAATCGCGGGCACCAGGGCGTAGGCCTGTTTCGAGGTTCGCGCGAACCGGTCAATCAACCGGCCTGAGACGAACATAGAACCGCCCACTCCGACCAGAACGACCAACGAGTAGTACAGAGCGATTTGTTTGAGTACCATCCCTTTCTCACGCATAAGAAAGAGGACCACAAAGTTGAGCAGACCGTAGGTAATGAACTGTGTAGCGCCGGCCGCGAAAGCGGCGAGCCGGAGAGAAGGCCGCGCAAAGAACATCGCGAGAGTTCGCCAGAAGCTTGTCTCGCTCGTTGCCACCTGATTGGGGACACGATCCAAACCACCGCGCCGGGGTTCGCGCACAAACACGAGGACTGCAATCGCTGCGAACAGGCCGATGCTACCAAGAAAAAGAAATGCATAACGCCAACTAAAGGCGGCGGCGATGGAAGCGCCAAAAGCGATCCCGAGCGTCGCGCCGAACGCTGGGCCAAGATTGTAAAGACCAAGCGCGGTTCCCCGGCGACCGGGCGGGAAATAGTCCGAAATAATCGAGTAAGAGGGCGGAACACCGCCGGCTTCGCCGAAGCCGACCGTCATATAGGCGATAACCAGCTGCGGATAAGTTGCGGCGAGGCCGCAGCCCATTGTCGCTGCGCTCCAGATTGCGCAGGCCGCAGCCAACACCCTAGACCTGTTCGTCTTGTCGGCTACCCAACCGACCGGAATCGAGATGAAGCAGTAAAAGAGCGCAAAGTAGAGACCGCTGACCAGGCCCAGCTTACCGTCGGAGACGTGCAGACTATCCTGGATCGGCTTCGCAAGAATCGCCGGAAGCTGCCGTGACAGGAAGTTCAGGACATAGACAAACCACAGCATCCCAAGCGCAACCCAGGCACGTCGCCCGGGAGTCGCGGCATCAGCTTTCGATGCTGAAGCGACCTGTGCAAACTTCTCTTCCTGCCTGCGGTCACTCACGTTAGTGTTCCGCCGAGGGATCGCTGGCTTTGCCGTCAGCGTTACAGGCGATCACACGATATTTGGTCGCGAACAAATTCGTAATCGAACTCGCCGCCGCATCCGCATCGACCCAGGAAGCGCGTGAGAATTCCCGTGGTGGCCAAATCCTCACAATCCAACCTAGCGACGAGGATGCTGTCGCGTTCATCAGAACGCAAACCTTAACGCGAGTTGAATCACTCTCGGATTGGTGCTCATCTGAGTGATGTCCCCAAACGCACCCGTCTGGGAACAGGTCGGCGGGTCCGAGCAAGTGTAGGTATTATCCGGACCAGCGAAATTCGGGTGGTTAAGAGCGTTGAAGAAGTCAGCCCGGAACTGCACGCTGGTGCCTTCCCTCGGCCAGGGCAACTTTTGGCTCTTGGCGAGCGACAAATCGATAACAGCCTCGTCGGGCTCTCGCAGGATGCCGTTAGGGGTGTTCCCAAACCCCGTGGCAACACCGTCGTCACCGATCACCGCCGGGGGCGCGAAGCAAGCTGCGTTGATGTAGTTGTTCACTCGATGGCTGATCGATCCGGAAGTCGATACGTTTTTCGCTGTGCAGCCCGGCGCGTAGCTCGCCCGGTCGGAGGTGATGCCGTAGGCGTTGTAGATGTTGTTGTAGAGAACGCTGCTCTGCTGGCCGTCCTGAACTACGGTAGCGGTTGCAACACTCCACCCGCCGAGGGCGCTTGCCACGAAACGATTCGATTTCATCGGAGTCGGGATGGCATAGTACGCGGACAGTACGAAGCGCTGCGGCCGGACGTTGTAATCTGGTCCGTATCCAGGGTTGTGAGTGCGGAGATTGGTCTGTTCGCCGATGGGTCCGAATTCGTTCGACCCCGTTGTAAAACCCGGTACGGGGCTCAACAATCGCTGCCAAGTGTAAGCAGCCTGGTACTGAAAACCATGTCTGAATTTCTGTGTCAACGATACTTGCAAGGAGTTGTACCAGGCCTGGCCATCCGTTCCAAAGTAATACATCGTGTTCGCCGTCCACCCGAGATAGGGGGCGCGAAGCGGGATGTTCGCAACCGTGTTCGTGGTCTGGCCGCGAATCGGGTCTGACGGAGAGGCCAGAGGCGCCTGGTTAATCGTCCTGCCCAGAATTGCGTGCAGGTCGCGTGCTCCGGAGTACCCGACGTCTAAGATGGCGCCGCCCGGGAGTTTGGTCTGAAGGTCAAGGCTAGAGTGATAGATGGTTGGAGGGCGCCAGTTCATAGCCAGCGCAGCCAGGGTGAAATCGGTTGATGGGGAGTAAGGCGCAAATACTGGGAAGGCCGGAGCAGCCGGGAACGGATTGGCGACGGTTGAAGCTGCGTTATACGTTCCGGTCAGCACACTCCATAAACCGGTGGGAGCTTCCGCGCACAACAGTAGATTCATCTGGCCTTCGGTAGTAGTGTGATAGACGCCGATACCTCCCCGGAGAACGAACCGTTCCGTGCCGGGAATGGCCCACGCAAAACCGAAACGCGGATTCCATGTATTCTGGCCGTCGCCATTGAACCCGAAGTTATTCTTTCCCTTTATCACTCCGGCGGGGGGTGCGGGGCCGCGATAATTGGAGTTAACGATGTAGCCGTTGAGACTGCCCGTCGGAAGATGGATTGGGATCAATCTTGGACACATCCACGTTGCCCCCGCCATTGGCCGACCCAAGATCGCCGATGCGCTCATAGCGCAGGCCCAGGTTGAGCGTGAGACGATTCGCTATTTTGTAGTTGTCTTGAACGAAGGCGTTGCCATCTTTGTATCGCCAGTCGCGCTGGAAGTCCCCAATCCCCTCGTAGGTCTCGTAAATATTGCTGTAGGGAACCCCAAAGGGCAAGTAACTCTGCCCCAGCAGAAAATCCGCCCAGGTTAGCGGAAGTACATAGGCCTGGAAGTCAAATTTCGACATGTTATCCCTGCCAGCCGTGAAGCCGCCACCGAAGGTGAGCTGATGCTTTCCCTTGACCCAGGACAAGGTGTCGCCTAGCTGGTACTCATTCTGCAAAAATCTCAACGCCGAAGTCGTCCCCGTCTGGAAGCCATCGTCTACGATCCAGATATTGGGGAAGGCATCATCCTGTGCCGGGACCGTCATGCCAAGGCTGGAAAAAGTAAACGCATTGCCGTAGCTCTGGTTCGAGACCGACCGATGGAAGCCGACTACGAATTGGTTCACCAGGGTGGGGCTCAGGGTGTAGGTGTCGGTGACGGAGGCAACAGCGAAGCCCTCCGGCTGAAAGAGTGGAAAGCCTTGCGTCTGGAATAGGGTGGTCCACTCCACGTTGCTCTGCGCACCGAAGTAGCGCATCGCGATCTTGTGGCGGTCGGACACGAGGTAGTCGCCGTTCACCATCCACTGGTTTTCATGGAAAAAGCCGGGCGAATTCAGATAGGCGCTGCCCTGCGTCTCGAGTGGGCGCGACGGGTCGATAGTTTGCGGCGTGGGTATTACATATTGACCATTGGGCAGCTTCGCCTGGAATAACGCCAATGCCTGAGAAGAGATATTTGAGCCGTCAGGCAGGATGGTGCCGAATAACGGGCCCAGGTATCCGTAATCGCCGGCGAAAGCCGCTCCCAAACCTGCCGCTGACCGGTCGTTCGTAATGGGAGGGAGATAAACGAATTTATGGTTCGACGCGTCGGTGGAATTGAACTGCTTTGTGCCCTGAAAGGAACCAAAGAGCAGAAGCTTGTTCTTGATCACTGGACCGCCGGCGGTGAAACCATATTGATTCTGACGCAGAATGCCACGCGACACGCCAGAACGATTTGCAAACCAGTCATTGGCGTTGAGATCTTCGTTCCGGAAATACTCGAACAAGGTCGCGTGGAAAGCGTTGGTGCCCGCTTTCGTAATGACATCGACGTTGGCCCCGGCATTGCGCCCTGTGGTGGCATCAAACATGGTCGTCTGCACTTTAAATTCCTGGATGGTGTCAGGATTGGGAGCAGGAATTCCCGACGAGTAAATCCATGATCCCTGGACGTCGTTGATGGTCAGGCCGTTGATTTGAAAGTTATTGTCAGTCGAAGTGGCTCCCTGGCTCATGATGCTTCCGCCCGCGGGATTCGCTTCCTGGCTGCCACCGCCTCTTCCGATCTGGCTCGCGTTGTTGGCCTCCTGTGACACGCCTGGATTCAAGCCGATAACCTGGGTGAAGTTACGCGAAACCAAAGGCAGGTTCTCAAGCATCTCGGCGTCCGTCACGCGGCCCAATTCACTGGATTCGGTCTGCAGGTCGACAGCTGAAGCCGTTACGGAAATCGTTTCGGTCACCGCGCCCGGCTCCATGCGAATGTTCAGTACTCTCGTCTCCGCCACAATCACCTGTACATCAGACGACGAGACGAGCTTAAACCCTGGTTTCGTCACCTCGAGCGTGTAGTGTCCTGGTGGAAGCAGGGAGACGAGATACAGTCCGCGATCGTTGGACTGTGAAATTCTCGTGGAGCCCGTGGCCATATCCGTAACCTTGACCTGGGCATCCACCAACATTGCAGCCGAGAGGTCCGTGATCGCACCGCTGATCGCGCCCGTTCCACTCGTCTGCGCGCACAGCAGACTGCAAGCTGCAAAGAGTGCGCACGCAGACGAACGACATGAATGCGCAGCGATAGGGTGAGACGCTTTGTTTGCGAGCTGGTTGGGTTTGTCGGGAATAGCGCATCGGTTTTTTCCTCTTAGAATCTGGCCTTCGTGGGCCTTTGAAACAATTCGCGTGTCCTAGGCAAACAACTGCAAAAGGCGACAGGTCGTGCAACAGACATTTACCGACGCCGCTTGCCTAAAATCGTTCGATCTAGTTTTGCTTTCAACCTTGAGGCAATCCCCACCCCGTTACCCCGGTTGCGATCCGCAGTTACGACCTACGACGCCTCCACATTTCCATCTACGCTGATGGCCTGTCCCGTGACATTTCGACCCGCCGGTGAACACAGGAACAGACACATAAGTGCGACGTCGTCTGCGGTCACCATACGGCGCAGCGATATTTTCTTGAGGTATTCCGCGCGCATCGCAACCTCGTCGAGCCCTTCGACTTTGGCGCGCGCGCGTATTACGCCATCCATCCTCGGTCCCTCGACAATGCCTGGCAGCACTGCATTAACCCTGATGTCGCTGGGTCCAAGTTCAATGGCAAGAGACTTAACGATTCCCACGATCGCCCATTTCGTCGCGACGTACGGAGTGCGCCACTGCACGCCCATACGACCGGCAACGGACGAAATGCAAATAATGTTGGCGAGCTTCGACTGTCGCAACACCGGTACTGCATGATGCAGGCAGCGGTACTGGCCATTAAGGTTTACGTCAATGGCGCGGCTCCAGTCTTCTTCCGTGATGGCATCTATCCCCGCCGTCGGTCCAGCTATGCCGGCACAATTAATCAGGACATCGAGACCGCCAAATTTCTGGCGCTGAATTTCGAAAATCGATGCGACTTGCTTTTCATCCGCCACATCGGCATTGCTCGTCTGACAGCAAGGGAGGGACTTCTGGAATGCAGCCAGCGCAGAATCGTCGATATCGCAGATGTGGATTTTGGCGCCGGTTTCTGCGAATGCCGTTGCAATGGCGGCTCCAATACCAGAAGCCCCGGCGGTCACCAAGACACGAAGCCCCGGGGGAGGGTAAAGTCGGTCTTTGAAACTTGAAGTCATGCCCATCCTAGTTCCCGCTGGACCTCGTCCCGCTGAGTGACTGTGCAGAAACAGAAGAAGAGAAGCGAACGTTTTCCGCGCCCTTCAGCTGCAACATTTCCCTGACTTCAGCGGGTGTGGCAATCTCGAAACCAAGTTCTTCGAGGATGCGTCGAATCTTCCTGACCTGTTCAGCGTTGCTTTTCGCCTTAACGCCGGGACCGAGATAAAGGCTGTCTTCCAACCCCACGCGCACATTTCCGCCCATGATGGCGCCTACCGTGAGAAGCGACATCTGGTGGCGCCCTGCGCCCAAAATCGAAAATTGATAATTTTCCCGCCCGAACAATCGATCCGCCGTCGATCGCATCACGAAAATATTTTCCGGATCCGGGCCGAGCCCGCCGAGGATTCCGAAAATCGCCTGAATAAATATGGGCGGCTTGATAATCTTGCGATCAATGAAATACGCGAGGTTGTGAAGATGGCCCACGTCATAGCATTCGAGTTCGAAACGCGTGCCCGCTTCTCCCAGATTCCGCAGTATGTATTCAATGTCGGCGAAGGTGTTCTTGAAGACGACATTCTTACTGCCTTCCACGTACTCCTGCTCCCAGTCGTAGCGCCACTCACTGATCCGCTCCGCTACCGGGTGAAACGAAAAGTTCATCGATCCTAGGTTCAGCGAACACATTTCCGGTTTGATTTTCAGGGCATAGCCGAGCCGCTCTTCGATGGTCATCCGACTACTGCCGCCCGTCGTGATGTTCAGGATGGCGTTCGTGCGTTTCGCCAGTACCGGACAAATCTGGTCAAAGTGCTCGGCATCCGCTGAAGGCTTGCCGTTTTGGGGGTCTCTGGCGTGGAGATGCAGAATTGCGGCCCCCGCATGGGCTGCCTCAAGAGCACTGTCAACTATCTGCTGGGGAGTGATAGGGAGATACTCCGACATCGTCGGAGTGTGAACCGAACCAGTGATCGCGCAGCTAAGAATGATCTTGCGATTCTTGCTTGCCATCGTCCCCCTCGTAGCCAAGTGCCCGAGAGATCATGGAGAGCAAACGCCGGAGACGACAGGTTCGGAGCGGACAAATTGATGTCAGTTTTCGACACCGCAGTTACAAAAGAGTGTCTGGCAGCAGGGTTAAGGCAATCCGGCGTGGGGAACATCGACAGTTGTCATCCAAATTTCGGCACGGTGGTTCGCGGATGCCGCGGCCTCGTGAAACGTCGGTGCGACAGACACGAAGAGTGTTCGCCCGTTGCTTCCGCCGAGCATGCAGGCGAATGCGCCAAGTCCTTCGGTCTTGAGTTCTTCAAGGATGTCACCACCTTCCGCCACCCGGATGCAACGACCGTTTTTTGCATCGGCGACCCAAATGGCTCCTTCCGCATCGAGACAGATTCCATCGGGCACAACATTCGCCTGACTGAAAAGCTCGCCGAAGTCGGTCGTTCTGGGCGCGTCGCCGAAAGCGGCCCAAGTCCGCTGTCTGGCCAGGACACCGGAATCCAAGTCAAAGGCGGTGAGTCGATCCATCGTTGTTTCCGCAACAATCAATGTTTTGCCATCCGGAGTAAGAGCCATGCCGTTTGGAAAACCAAGTCCACCGGCAGCGACCTTCGCGCAACCACCCGGATCGACACGGATCAAGTCCGTAGTAGTAACTTTGGCGCCCCCCATCAGATCGAACCCAAAATTGCCTATCCAAGCCCGTCCCTCGCAATCGACAAGCATATCGTTCAAATACCAGGGGGCGAGCTCCGATAGATTGGCATACTCCACGAGAGAAGCATCCGGTTCACGAAGCATGATCTTGCGATCGCGCATGGACACAATTAGCATTCGTCCATCGGGCAAGAATCCAAGTCCCGAGGGCTGGCCGGGCACTTCAGCGATAATCTCTTTCGCGCCATCCAGGGCGACGGCGAAAACGCGTCGCGTATAGAAGTCCGAGAAGTACAACCTCTCATCATGCCAACGCGGGCACTCGGTAAACGACAGTCCAGTGATTAAAGTTTTGAACTTCGGCATACGAGTCGGCAGATCGCGAATCAACCTGTCACAGAGCGCCTTACTCCCGATAATGAGCCGGCGTGCTGCCGGTCCATCTGCGGAACGCGTGGCGAAAGTTCGCGGCCTCACTAAATCCGACGAGCTCCGAGATGTCTTCGATGCTGAGTTTCGTGGAACGCAGATACTCCTTCGCCAGGTTACAGCGGACATCATCGAGAATTTGAGTGAAAGATGTGCCCTCAGCGTTAAGCTTTCGATTGAGCGTGCGCTCGGTTGTGGCGAGTTGCCCGGCCACAATTTCCATGCTGGGTGAGTGTCCGGGTGTCGATGCGATGATCTGATAGACCTCGCCAGCAACGCCGGTCGATGTTTTGACCTCGCCCAGAATACGATCGCAGGTATCCTGCATGATCTTGGAAGTAAGCCGATGCGCCATGCGCGGCTTCGCGGAAAGAATTGATCTGGGATAGGTGAGTTCAGCAATCGGTTGATTGAAGCGGACTGGGCAACCCAGGTACTGCGGATAGAGGTGTGTGTGTGCCGGAGCCGAATACGGAAGCGACGCGCGAACAGGCAAGCAACAGCCCTGGTCGACGACAGCTCGCAGATGAGTGCTGAGTTGGGTGAACTGTTGCTCGATCAGAAATCGCATCAACGAGTCAGGATGCGTCACCGCCGAATTCATCGGGAGAACCCACGACACGTAGTCGCCTTCTTCGCGCCACGACATGGATAGAAGCGGCGTTGCGAGACGGTGGTACTTAACGGCCACTTGAAAGTACTCGCGAATGGTTGGGCTGCATACCAACGCGAATCCATACATTCCATAGGCTGACAATGGAATTCGGCTTCCTGTACGAAACGGGGTTTCTCGGGTTTTCGAGAGCTGGAGAGCATTGTGGCACACCGTGATGTACTGGCGAACCGAGGTGCGAGTTTCGGGATCTGCAAGACTCTCCGACGACAGACCGGTACCCGATAGGCTCTCTCTCGGCGGGATTCCCTGCTCATGGAGAACTTCAACGAGAGCTATCAGTTTATAGGGCGCGTACCGTTTTTCGTTCCAAAGCGGCAGTTCCATGGTGACGACCCCTGTCCGAATCGAACACTGTTATGTCCGAATGGAACCTGTGCAGGGCATTGTGCATCAGTAGCATTCCATTTTGGAAGAGGGATTTTTGAGTTTTTTTTTAACTAATCTTGTTCACCAGGGAGTATGCGCACGTATGACAGGGAAAGATTCCGTATCAATACAACCTCCGTTCACGCTGAGCGGCAAAACTGCGATCGTGACGGGAGGCGGACGAGGCATCGGCAGGGCCATCGTGCAACGGCTTGTATCGGTGGGTGCAAATGTGCTCGCTTGCGACTTGGATCAGGAAGCGTTGCGCGAGATGCAGCCTTCGGTCGGTATCGCTGGCCGAGTCGCCATCACCCACGGCGACTTGATGGAACCGGAGTTTCCGGCCCAAGTTGTGAAGGCCGCACTTGATGCCTTCCATTCCGTGGACATTATCGTCAACTGTGCCGGTTTTAGTTGGGACGGCGTTATTCAGAAGACCTCTGACGAGCAGTTCCTTGCAATGTTAAACATCCACGTGATGGCGCCCTTCCGTTTACTCCGTGCCGCTTCCGATTATCTTCGTGAAACAGCGAAACGCGAGATAGCGAGCGGCCAGCGCGTGATGCGCAAGGTTGTGAATATCACCTCCATTTCCGGAACGGATGGCAATCCCGGCCAGGTAGGCTATTCCGCAGGCAAGGCTGGAATCATTGGACTCACAAAGACGCTCGCGAAAGAGTGGGGCCGGTACAACATCAATGTGAATGCCGTTGGCTTTGGTCTGATCCAAACGCGCATGACGCAGCCGCTCAAACCCGAGGGAACAATCAACGTGAGAGGCAGGGATATTCCGATCGGCGTCCAGACTACAATGCTCGATTCCGTGTCAGCCGCATGTCCGCTTAGACGCATTGGAACCCCCGAGGAGGCAGCAGGCGCTGTGCTGTTTTTCTGCTCCCCGCTATCCGACTACGTCACCGGTGAAGTGCTGATCTGCAGCGGCGGATTTCATTTTTGACGTGACCTCCATTTCGATCATGGTCTTGTGTCGGACTCAATCTGGCAGGGATAGGTGTTTTGGGTCGACCGACCTTGCTTTGCTGGCGCCTCAATCTTGGTTCAGAATTCGATCATCTTTCAGTCATGTTATTAAGACGGGCCGCTCGGAGGAAGGTCGGGGCCAAGGAGAGTTCTCTCGGAACGACGAGGAGAACCCCTAGCGGAATAAGAGGAATGAGAAATGAAGAGAAAAGGCGCGGCATGACGGTTCAGGCCGCGCGAGAGCTCTTCGACGAAGGGTTATGGGGCTTGCGCGCGCCGGCCTTGGAATCACTCGCGGCTGTCTTTCGCGCAGCTATCGAGCCTTTCGGAGCAGCCACCTCGTGCGAAAGCTGCACCGTCCGTGCAATTACCGACCGCACTCGTTCTCAGCTTCGTGGTCTCGCCTTCTCGATACAGTTGTTTCTTCAACTTTCGGACGCATCCAAGTTCAAGGTAAAGACGAAACAGGCGATTCACCAACTTCGCTTCTCCGGGATTGACGAGCAGTTTGCGATCCTTCACTTCATACCCGAGTGACACCGTGACACCAGAGTGACACCGTGCCTCGCATCCGCATTCCGTTTTTTTCGTCAGACATCCGTGTATTCCTTCCGATTTACGATTTGCTCTGTCAACAATAGTGTTGACATCTTACGACCCAGCGGCGAATAATATGGCGCTGCGCTGCCGGCAATATAGATGGAGCTGGAATATGTCAGGCTCGATTGCACGCACAATTTAATGTGGTTCACGATGGGCGAACACGTGGCGGGACGAAATTGAGGCAGGTTAAAGACCATGGGAAATACGGAAAACAAGATTCAAGCACGGACCAGTCGCCCCCTGGCGATCTGGGTTGGAATCGTCATCCTCACAAGTTGCGCCCTTGCTGCTGCCCAGGGCGAATCACAGGACAAATCGATGGGGCAGCACAGCGCCGGACGCCAAAATAACCCGTGGCTGAAAGAACATCTCTTGAACGACCATGCGCAACTGCCCGTTTCTTTCGTTTATGACCGGCAGGGATCAGGGACGCTGTTAAAAACGTGGACGAAGAAGATTGATACCAAAGAACTCGACAGAATGAGCACGGAATATGTCGTGTCGTGGACAGATCCAAAAAGCGGGTTGCAATTTCGGGTTGAGGCCCTGCAGTTTGCTAATTCCGATGTGGTCGAGTGGACGGCGTATTTCAAGAACGAGGGCAAGACCGATGCTCCGGTCCTCGAGTATGTACAAGCGCTCGACATTTCGTTTGCGGTCAAAGGCGAAGGCATTCCGACAGTCCTCTACTCCAAGGGATGTGGGGTGATGGACACGTATGCGCTAGTGAAGAAGTCGTTGAATCAACTCGAATCGTTTCAGATTTCTAATGAGAGCGGGGGCAAGACGGTCGAGACCATTCCCTTCTTCGACATAAAGACAGAGAAGCACGGCTTGATCGGCGCGCTGGGCTGGCCGGGCAAGTGGACGATAAACTTCTCGCGTTCCACCGAGGCGGCAATCGCCGTCAGCGCGGGCATGGAAGGGACACATCTTTCGCTGCACCCTGGCGAGGAGATTCGCACTCCCGAGATTCTGCTTTTGCCGTGGGAAGGCGACGACATCGACGCACATAACGTCTTGCGCCGTCATGTTTTGAAATATCACACTCCGCAATATGACGGAAAACCTGTGGTCCTGCCTGTCTCTCACCTCGGCTGGGGCGGAATGAAAACTTCCACGAGTTTGCGACTCATCGACCAGATCACGAAAGAAAATATCGGATTTGAAAATTTCTGGATGGACGCCGGATGGTACGGAACGGACCGTCCAGTCGATGAATTTCAGATCTTCGGTAAAGAAGACTGGTTCCTGCACGCCGGAAATTGGAGGGTTAACGAAGTTCCTCATCCGGATGGCAAAGGCTTACGACCAATCAGCGACGCGGCGCACGCCAAAGGAATGAAATTCCTGTTGTGGTTCGAGCCGGAACGGGCGGTTGTCGGAACACCACTGACCATCCAGCATCCCGACTGGTTTATCGGAGAAGTGACCACACATTTTGAAGGCAATACCGAGCGTCCGCTGGTGAAGTTTCGGATGTTCGATTTCGGAAATCCGGTGGCGCGGCAATTCATGATCGATTCCATCTCCAACCTTATCGACAAAGAAGGTATTGACGTTTATCGGCAGGATTGCAATTTCGCGCTCACTCCTTTCTGGAACAGACGATAAGACCGACCGCCAAGGCATGACCCAAATCCGCTACGCAGAAGGTCTGCTGGAATTTTGGGACGGCTTGAGGCGCAGGCATCCGCAGCTCATTCTCGACATTGTTCAGCGGGCCGATTTGGAGACGATTTCTCGCGCGGTCGATCTGAGTCGCGCGGATTATCCGGTTCGCCGGATGCCGATCCGATCGGAGCGCAGATCAGCACCGAAGGACTCGCGTACTGGAGGCCACATTTCGGCACACTACTTCAGGTTCGGCCGCGCGATACCTATCATTTCCGTAGCGGGATGGCGCCGGGCCTGGCCTTTGCGCTTTTCAATGTGGCGGGCTATCCGAATAGGTCGGTAACTTTATTCCAGCCGACTTTCCATTCGACTTGATGCGCACCATGGTCGCGCATTGAAACTTATTCGTCCTTATTATTACGGCGACTACTATCCTCTATTGCCCTGTAGTGAAAATTCCGATTGCGCGACCGATCCGAGCAAAGAACGCAGCGCCGCGTTCGAGTGGGCGGCATGGCAGTTTAATCGTCCCGGAACGAAGCGATGGAATTGTGCAGGCTTTTCGTACGCGATGAGAACAACGAGGCTTCAGAGAATCTACCTTTACGTGGGCTCGACCCGGCAGCGAAGTACGAAGTTACCGATCTCGACTCTAAAAACCCCACCACGATTTCCGGAAATGAATTGATGCAACGAGGGCTCCATGTGGAAATCAAAGAGGAGCGCGGAGCGGCGATCCTTATCTACAAGAGAATTAACTAGTCGGCCACGACTTCCTGGTCTGTTTCCCAGGCCGGTTATGCCCAACTGCATGCGGTTACCCGGACACAAATAGACCGGTGGCCTCATCCATACCCACGCCGGGAGGCGTGCCGGTGGAAATGATATCTCCGGTTCGCAGGCTCATGAATCGGCTGACATAGCTGATCAGGTGGGCCACTCCGAAAACCATCGTCTTGGTCGATCCATTCTGATAGCGGTGACCGTCAACGTCGAGCCACATCTCAAGGTTCTGCGGGTCAGGAACTTCTTCCGGCGTGACCAGCCACGGCCCGATGGGACCAAACGTGTCGGCGCTCTTGCCTTTCACCCATTGGCCGGTTCCCTCCAGCTGAAACGCGCGTTCGGAAATATCATTGATACGCAATAGCCGGCAACGTGGAGTGGGCGTCCGCTTCTTCGACATATTTGCCGGCTTGCCGATGACTACACCGAGCTCAACTTCCCAGTCTGTCTTCTTCGATCCGCGCGGGATGACTACATTGTCGTCTGGACCGCTGATCGACGATGTCGCCTTCATGAATATGACCGGCTCGGCTGGAAAGCCATACCGGATTCATTCGCGTGATCCGAATAGTTCAAGCCGATACAGATGAACTTTCCGACGCGCGCCCACGCAAGGCCCGATTCGTGGACTTCCCTTGCACGTTCGGAGGGCCGAGAGGTCGATGCTTCGCAGTTTTCCGATCGACTCGGGGAGCAAGAATTCCCCGGCAATGTCGGGACGATTCCTGACAGATCGTGGATTTTTCCATCCGCAGCCAAGACGCCGGGTTTTTCCTGTCCTTGTGGACCATAGCGCAGCAATTTCATTCCTTCTCCAGGAACCCTTTAGCTAAAGGCTAAATCCGCCATCAATGATGTGGATCTGCCCCGTGGTGTAACTCGATTCATCCGAGGCCAATAGACGGCCAGGGCCGCGATCTCTTCTGGGCGGCCGATTCGTCCCATCGGCTGACGAGCCACGAACTCGGAGCGAGCCTTCTCGACGTTACCCTTGCGCAGCAATCCGCTGCTCCAGCGAAGGCGACTGCACCGTTCCGGGACAGATCGCATTGCAGCGAATGCCGCTGCGAATGAAATCGGCGGCGATTGCCTTTGTGAGGCCAATCACTGCGGCCTTTGTACTGCCGTAGACAAACCGGTTGGGTGCGCCTTGATACTGGAGACGGCCGACGACATATTGACGATGCTTCCCTTGCCGGCTTTCAGCATGCCGGCAGAAAAGCACGGCAGGTGCGATACATCGACTTGACGTTGAGATCGAAAGAGAAGTCCCAGTCTTTCTCCGAACAATCGAGGATGCTTCCGTGATGAACATAGCCGGCACAGTTGAACAGGACATCAACCGTCCCGAGGTCGGCGGCACAATCCGCGATGTCCTGTGTTGAGACATCCAGCCGGCGGGTTCGAATGTCGGGCCGATCATGGCCGAGAGCCGCGAGCGACGATTCGTTGACGTCGGTAGCCCACACCAGGGCACCTTCGTCCGCAAATGCAATGGCCGTGGCTCGCCCAATACCCTGCCCGGCCGCCGTGACCAAAGCGATCTTTCCCGCCAGTCTTCCGCTCATTTCTCTTCTTAATTATGCCAGCGTGGGATCACCGCGCGCCCGCGAAGATTAGTCGATCGATCCGATATTGTCAACACTATTGTTGACATTGTAGACTACTTCGGGCCGGTCAATCATGGAATTTGACATCGAGGACTTTGACGCCCTTCGTGATTACCTGGCGGAGCATGGCTATGAGAAGCCGGGCGAGACGGTCTCTTTGGAGACGCTTGCCGGAGGTGTTTCGAACCGAACCGTGAAGGTGCATGGGCGGATGGCCACGGATGGGTCTGAAACAGGCGCTTGGGAAGTTACGCGTCAATGTTGACTGGTTCAGCAGTCCTGAAAGAATTGGGGTCGAGGCCAAAGCTCTCCGCTATCTTAATCGTTGGCCCCGCCGGGAACCACTCCGGCTTTCATCTTCGAAGACTCGCGCAATCTGATGGGGATGGAGGCGGTCCCTGAAGAACACGAAAATTGGAAATCCGTTCTGCTTTCGGGGAGGATTGTTTCCGATCCATTTCGAGCAATTCGGGTTGCTCCTCGGAACCATCCACCGCCGGTCGTCGGATTGTATACCGGCAGTCTCCAAGTGATTCGCTGACACCACTTACTTCGAGAATCTCCGGTTGGAACCGTATTACCTTTACACTGCTCAAAGATTCCCGAGGCCACCGAGTTTCTGAAGTCGCTGGCACGGGAAACGCTACGCCACAAAGACTGTCTTGTTCACGGCGACTTCAGTCCCAAGAACACACTCATCTACCAGGGCAAACTGATTCTGCTCGATTACGAAGTGGTTCACTTCGGAGATCCCGCCTTTGACGTTGGGTTTGCGCTGACGCACTTTCTGAGCAAAGCCCATCACTCCGCAGGCGAACGGCAGTCTCGCCAGCGCAGCTGAGTTGTTTTGGCAGGTCTATCCGAGGAGATTAGGCAGCTCGACTGGGCCGAAGAATTGGAGCCGCGGGTCGTTCGTCATACTCTTGGCTGCCTGCTTGCGCGTGTTGTGGGGAAATCGCCGCTGGAGTACTTGACACCGCGCAGAGGAGGGACAACGGGGAACCGTCCTCGCCTGATATCGAAGCCACCGACCAGCGTTTCCGATTTGATCGATGAGTTCTTCTTAAGATCGAAACCTATGCCAACAATTGAACGACTCTCCGGCCGCGAAATTCTCGACAGCCGCGGCCGACCGACAGTCCTCGCAACCTGCGTTCTGGAATGCGGAGTCAGCGCTTCCGCGTCCGTCCCTTCTGGAGCATCGACCGGATCGGGTGAGGCTTTCGAACTGCGGGATGGGGAGGGCAAGCGGTATCGAGGCTTAGGTTGCCGTCGCGCCGCACAGAATATTGGCGGAGAACTCAACCCTCTCTGGCCGGGCATTCGAGATCAGTCTGAATTAGATCGAACGATGATCGCGCTAGATGGAAGCGCCACAAAGTCACGCATCGGTGCGAATGCAATTCTGGCCGTCTCTGTCGCCTTCGCCCGCGCCTGTGCGATGTCTCGAAAGGTTCCTCTCTACCAACACTTCGCCGACATGCTAGGCGCAACTGCGAATGCTCTCCCTCGTCTGACCATTAATCTTTTCAGTGGCGGAAAGCATGCGGGGCAGCAAGTGTCGGTGCAGGATGTCCTGATCATTCCGATGTCCGCGCGCACGATCGATGAGTCTCTGGTTTCCGCATCCGATGTTTATCAGGCCGCCGCCGACCTTATTCTGAAAGTATGGGATGCGTCTTCTCACGGCGGACGAAGGCGGCTTGGCGCCGCCTTGCCGGTCGGCCGAAGAGATGTTGGGTTTCGCCGCGGAAGCCATCGAGCAGGCAGGGTATTCTCCCGGCAAGGATTTTTTTTTCGGCATTGACGTTGCTGCCACCCACTTTTACGAAGGCGATAAGTAACGATGGACAAGTCCTGGACAGCGCCGGAATGATCCAAACAATTGCGCAGTGGCTCGATCGCTACCCGATTCTATGCGTTGAAGATGGGCTGGCCGAGGATGATTGGGAGAACTGGCCAATGCTTCGCCGCGCCATAGCCGGACGGGCGCTCACCTTGGGAGACGATCTGCTGTGTACGAACCCAGGCCGCATAAGTCGCGCGATCGAAACAAGTGCCTGCGATGCTTTACTGCTGAAGGTCAATCAGATCGGAACGCTTACAGAAGCGCTTGAAGCCTACCAATTGGCGCGGGCGGCTGGCTGGTCGGTCACGCTTAGCGTCCGGAGTGGAGAAACCGAAGACAACTGGGCGGCGGATTTAGCCGTGGGTGGCGAGCCGATCAATTTAAGAACGGATCGATTCGGCAGTCTGAACGTCTGGCAAAATACAACCGCTTGCTCGAAATCGAAGAGTCGACGCACTGGCCGCTGGCCAATTGGCCAGGCTGAAGCTGAAATTTGCCAGACAGTCTGCATCTGAAAGCGCTCAGTAATTTGACCGCCGATTTTCCATCCAATTTGATCTACCGTTATCCCACCTTTCAATTTTATGTGCGGCCGGCTCGGATGCGCAGACGAATCTTCAGAGCGGAGATGGGTATGTTCGCCGTGAAGGCAACGAATGGATTCTCGGCACCTCCAGGTCGAAAGAACGGTTCGACTGACGGACGGACACCTTCATCTGGTTTCGCTCCGCAACAAATTGACCGGCCGGGAATATCGATGCTAGTCACCCCGCGGGAGATCCGTTTCTTCGCCAATGGCCAGGATCGAGTGGGCCGGGTTGGGACTGGAAGCAGCGGAATGAGCATGCGCTCCCGGAGCGCAGGGCGAGCTTCAACTCGACATTGAGCTTGACTCGGCAGCCATGCGTGTGACGAAACACTACGTGATTTATCCGGGGACTTCAGTAATTCGCGAATGGCTGACGCTCGAGAACTCTTCCGCAAAACCATTCGCATTAAGCCACGTCGATTTCCTGCACACCCGCGTGCGGGTTCTGTTGCGCAGGATCTTCAATTCAACTACCTGACTGGCGGCGGCAACTACAACGGAAGCCAACTGCTGAAAACCGAGCCCATGAGCCCGACTTACCAGCGCATGCTTGATTCCAATGGAGGGGTTCAAGCGGGCAGCTACAGCGGTTTCCTGCCGCTTGTTTTTCTGCTCAATCGAAATACCACAGAAGGCGTAGCCGTGGGGTGGGATTATCTTGGCCACTGGCGGTTCGAAATCGGCAACAGGAAGGTGCCGCCCCTGGACATGGGCTGGAGTTGGCTGGCTTCGAAAAAGATCTAGCCCCCGGCGCGCAGATTGAAACGCCGAAAGCTTTTATGGCGACGTTTTCCGGTGGAGTCGATGAATTGGGAAATCAACTGCTCGACTGGCAATACGCCTATTTCTGGGAATTCACCAATCCAGAATATTTCGCCAAGACCCGCTGGGCAGTCGATTGGCCCGATCCCTGGGTCGGCGACGGAGGAACGCCGAGTGCCGATAATTGGGGACGACGATTGGCTCTCGATCTTCGCTATGTCGATCTGCTCCGGGAAACCGGCACAGATATTTTATGGGACGACGCGGGATGGTATGACAAGTGGGGCACCTGGAATGGCCCTGACTGGCGGCACACCAACGATTACTTGCGCAAGCATGATATGCGCTGGGTGCTCGTGGTATCCGACCTTCTCTGGCTACGCCTGAGTCCAAAGTTGCGCAGCAACACCCTGACTGGATGATCCGCGGGCCAGGAAACGCTTGAACAATCGATTCCGGGAACAGTGGACTGGCAAAGCCGATTGTTGGATGACAGTGTCTCTGCGTGGGGAGATTTTCAGTGGCGTTATGACATCGCGCCGGCTGCCAGTGCCAACGATACCGATGCTCTCGCCGCCGATCAAAATTTCCGGAAATCTGCTGGAGCGCTTCAAGAACGATCATCCGCAAAGCGGAATCGACGCCTGTGACGGAGGAGGACGCTGGATCAGCTATGACATCGCGCGCCTGGCGGAATCGGGCGAATATACCGATGGAGGCGTCGGACCCTATAGCGCTTACTACACTTCGCTGATCGTGCCGCCTGACAAACTGCATAATGTCGTTGATTTCGATCACACCTATTACGGCCGCGAGTGACCGCATACATTTGGCAATGAATCCGACGTGGTATCGGGATCCTGGCGACGGTCCGGATGTGGAATCGATCCGCAAGGATTGGGAGATCTATCACTATCTGGTCGCGCAAGGCGTAGCCGGCCGCTGGAGTCATGTGTTTCGTCCCAAGGTCGATCACGATGACGCTATCTGGTATTTCCAGCGGATGAACCGGGATGGATCGAAGGGTGTCATTCTCACCAAGCATGCAAAGCATGGCTCGACCTATTTCGTCACCAGCCGGCTGTCAAAACAGTCAACCGATCAACGGACCGATATCTCGGCGGAGCGGGCGATATGAACACGGTAACGACGACGCTGCGGCGCCAGTCTTGAGACCGGAATTTATGAAGATCCGGTCGACGGAGCGTTCCGTTTTTATGGCGTCCCCGGGCAGGCGTTCGGTCCACTGAATGTGAAGTATCAGACGGGCACGCCGACGAGTCGCTTGTCACCAAGATTGTCAAGCTTGGAGCGGAGCGGCGGGTGAAGACCAGTTCTTCGGAATGGCGCTTCAGCTCGATGAGCCCATGACGGTCACCGAACTCGGCCAATTCGACCCGGGAAACAATCGTGGGACCTATACGCTGTCTCTGGTGCGAGCTGAAGATGGCAAGGTCCTCGCCACTGCTGATCTTGACATGAGCCAGCGCCATCCGGACGCGATGGGATTCAAATATGTCCGTTTGGCCCAGCCGATTCATCTTGAATGCTCGGCCAAGCCAGTGGTCATTTATCCGCGCGGACTCCTGCCGACAGCAGACCTACGAGGTGCAAGCGAGCGTCTCCGGACTTACATCTTCGCAAACGGGCTCCAAGCTGATGTCGGATGGCATCACTCTCGACAAGATTGCCGCCGGAGAACTGATATTTCTCAATCTTCCCGACTTTCCCGGTTCTGGAACCGACCATGTCCCTCCCAGCTCGCCATCCAATGTGACGAAGCGGCTGGGAACAAATCTTGGAGTGCAAGGAATTGAAGTTTCATGGTCTGCCCAGCCATGATGACAATTGGATTTCCTACTACGAGGTCCTCAAGGATGGAAAGCTCATCGGAAAGGCCGCCATAGGAACTTTCTTCTTCGATCACTCCGACTCTGCTCGCAACGACATGGATACAGTCTTTGAAGTCATCGCCGTGGATGGAGACGGAAATCGCAGTCCAGGCTCTGGCCGCGCAGAAAAGCCGGAGCGAACCGACAAAATACGAAGCTTTGGGAGATTTTTCCCCCACCCAATCCGGACAACAATGGAATTACGAGGAGACATCGGAGGATGGCTCCTACCGGGACTTGGTTTGGGACAAAGGAGGCTATGAAGGCCGCTGGACGGGATCAGGCCTGGGCCGGATCGGAAGAATCTGGATGCAACCTTCTGCGCAATACGACCTGTCACGGACTTTCGTCGTGCCGGCGGCCGGCATGGCTAGCACTTCCGGCGTATCCGCAAAGACCCCAGCGCGGAAAATCAGGCTTCATGCTTTGTGCGGATCCTGCTCAACTCGAAACAGGTCTGGCCGGCAGAGGGATGGGCGGAGGTTCGCCCAGACTACGATAAAGCAACTGCCTACGAGATTCAGAGCCTTCGCGTATCGTCAGGCGACAAGCTGCGATTTATCGTGAAGCACAACGGCCAAAATCGCGCCGATCCCATAGTGTGGAACCCGTCTGTCATGATTCAAGGCTCGGGCAACAATTAAGAAACCACATCTCTCGCTTGCTGATTAACGCCTGGCATCTTTCCGTGCTGCATGACCAGAAATCACCGTAGAATCGGGCGAAACGATTCGAGGGCGGCGCTCATCCGCTCAGTCCGCCGCGCACTGTTTCGGTCGTCCCGCAAAATCCAATGCGGAAATGTTGCGGCTGCTCGAAAAAGTTGCCGGGCACCACGCTCGTTTCGAACCGATCGCGAAGCATAGTGACAAAATCGGCTACGCCGCCCGCTTTCAGCCTCGGAAACACAGTTGTGCCGAACCGGCTCGGCTCGCAGTCAAGTTCCGGATGGTCTGCAAGGAATGCATTGACTAGCGAACGATTGGTCTCCAGCAACGAGCGGGCGCGATTGCGAATGCGATCGAGGTTGTCGAGCGCGATCACCCCAAGCCGCTCCGCTGGATGCACCGGGCTTCCATACGTAAAGTCGACAATCTGCCACATCCGCTGCACCAGCTCCGGCTGCGCCAGTATCCATCCACAACGGATGCCGCTCAGCCCATACGCCTTTGTCAGGCTGCCAGTAGCGATGAAGTTTGGCCCAAGGTGAAATACAGAACGCCATGGTTGGTCGAACAGGGTCTCGAGGTAGACCTCGTCCACCAGGACGCGCGCGCCAACTTTAGCCGCCATCTCGCCCACCTGCTGCATTGTGGTGTCGTCGCTGAGAGTACTGCTCGGATTGTGCAAGTTGCAGAGAACCACGAGGCGCACGCCAGGCGTGAGCCGCCGTTCGAGCTCCTCCAGTCCCAGTCGAAATCCTTGATCTGCGCGGCGTTCGAAGCGGCGTATCTTCGCTCCCAGGTGATCGAGGATCGCCAGCAGCGGGTCGTAGGTGGGCCGCTCGATCAACACTTCATCTCCCCGATGCACGAGGGCTGTGAGCGCAACGTAGTTTGCCATCGATGCGCCGAGCGTATAAGCGATGCAATTCTCGGGAGCGCGCGTTTTCATCGCCAGGCGCTCCATTAGGGGCTGGTAGCCGTAGGGGCCGGTGCCCCCAATCTCCAGATCCTCAATTTGCACCGGCAGTTCTGCCAGGGGATAGTCCAGGAGCCCGCTGACCGCTAAATTGAAGCGCGCGTTTGAATGCAGCTTGGCCCACGCCATATAACGCGAGGCTGCATCTGCCTGCAAACCATTCACGTCTTGCTCTCCTTATCGTTGAAAAATCAGTCTTCGCTTCGATCAAGTCGAACCTGCGACTCCAGAACCAGTACGCGGGACTGCCGGCCAGCAGAAAGCCAAACCCTATGAGGCTGTTCTGGGGATAACGATAGATGGTGTTTCCCACTACCCACCAACAGATAACTGCGAACACTGCTGTTGTCACGGGGTGGCCGGGCATGCGATAGCCAGTGCTCGCCTTCATCGCTCCTCGCGCCGCGCGACGCCGGAAGACAAATATCGTAGTCGCAGTCAGACCGAAAAACAGAAAGTCCATCGCGATGACATAATTCAGAATCTGCTCATAGCGCCCCGAGAGTGCAATCACAATCGTCCAGACGCTCTGCAGGACAATGGCTACTACCGGCACCCGCGTGCGGGGAGCGAGCCACGCTACTCCGCGGAAGAAGAGACCGTCATCAGCCATTGCAAAATACACGCGGGGCGCCGTCAGGATCGACTGGCTGAGAAACCCCAATGTCGAGACGGCGATCGCCGCCGCAATGAACTTCGCGCCTTGCGGGCCCAATGCCAGCCTCATCACGGCGGTAGCCGGCGTAGTGGTTGCCGCCAACGTCGGCGGGCCCAAGGCGCGCAGGCAAACCCAGTTCACGGCGGTATAGAGCACTACCACCCCAAGCACGCCGATCAGTAACCCTCGCGGCAGATTCTTTTTTGGCTCCTTCACTTCAGCCGCGATGAAGTTCGCCGTCTGCCATCCGCCGTACGCGAACAATACCGGCACCATAGCCGCGCCAAACGATGACAGCGACCACGTCTGGTCAGCTATGGTGGAGGTTGCCACATGTCTTTCTGCGAGAGCCAGACCACAGATTATCAATGCGGCAATCGCGAGAATCTTCATCACCATGAACGCACTCTGCGTTCGGCCGCCGGCCTTAACACCGAGACAGTTAATCAGCGTAAGGACGCCCAGTGCGGCAATCGCTACGACCCAGTCCTGCACGTGCAATCCAGTAAGTTCGAGAAAATAGCGCGCGAATGTGATGGATACCGCCGCCATTCCGCCGGTCTGGATGACGAGCAGCAATACCCAACCGTACAGAAACGCGACCATCGGGTGATACGCGTCGCGCAGGTAAGCGTATTGGCCACCCACTTCCGGCATTATTGCAGCCAACTCAGCCCAGATGAACGCACCACCCACTGCGATGATGCCACCGAAAATCCATGCTCCAAGAATCAGCGCGGGCGTATGCACCTGTTCCGCGACGACGTAGGGATTCATGAAGATCCCCGCGCCGACGATGCCACCCATGACCAGCATCGTCGCGTCGAATAAGCCGAGTTTAGGGCCAAGCTCGGTTTGGTAGAAGAAGTGGACTCCGCGCTCAGGGGTTCACTCACGCGGCCGCTTCAAGACCCGGGACGAGATTTCTGTTTGGAGAGTAGACATGAGGACGGCCGGCCTCGCTTTCACTTCCCTGCTCCCGGCAAGGCTACAATATTTTGCCAGAAATCTGCCAGGCTTCTGCTAGACAAACGGATGACAAGCTGGGAGGTTGCGGAAAAACTCGGTTCCGGGCTAGCGGGCTCCCGCAGCGGCTGAAGCCGCATTCAAAACAGAGCAGTTATCGCAGCGGTAAACCGCCGCGCCACCCAAAAGCAAGTGCAACTCCGAGTTTTTCCGCAGCCTGCTAGGGAACCTGTCGCAACAAGAGAATATCTGAGCCATAATTCTGCTGGTCGGAAAATTCGTTGAGTGCTCCATCGCCGACGGCCAGCCATTGGTTAGGCAGATGGGTGGCGACGCCGTTCATCAGGGCATCACCCGTCATCACTCGATCGCGGCCCGGCCGATCATTGAGACTTGTGACTTTGTATTTCGCCTTTGCGTCCAGTCCACGCAATTTGATCGTCGTGTCGGCGATGTTCGACTGGTCCCGAAAAATATAGACCACCGACTCGGTCGCATCCTCCTTCACATATTGGACGGAACTCCAACCGGTGGCTGCCACCTTGGGATGGTAAACATCTTCCAGTAAGAGATGGCGGTATTGCTTAAAGTACATGAGATTCCGTTCGAACGCCTCAATAAATCCGGGGGGAGCCGCCGACAGAAACTGCGATGACATGCCGTTGATATTGCCGAATGTCACGCCATGCATGAAGTGCTTGCGGAAATAATAGTCGAGGGCAGAAGCGCTGTACCAGCGCGCCGTGAGGTGTTCTCCGCCGGCATCACCGTGTCCAGCGGTTGCCAGCGAGCCCCACACATTCGGGCTGAGCAGCGGACCGGTGATGAACTCGTTGGTATATCCGCCCGGAAGAAGCAATTGCGGGCCGGGGTTGGTACGCGCGAACTGAAGCGAGGGATCGCACTCAAATCCGGAAAGATTGGGAAAGCGCTTAAGCAAATAGCGCAGGATCTCCTCCGACCGCGATAGGCCGCATAAGCACCGTCGGTCTTTCCGTGGCCGTGGTCGGTGCGATTGCATTCATAGCTGACGGTGCTAGACGGGTCCCACTTGATCCAATGAGATACCACTTTTCGATAATGTCACCGAGTTGCTGCTCGACCCACGCCACAACTTTCGGATCACCGAGACAAAGTTGCCTGGTCGGAGTCAATGAAGGATGGGTCGTGCCGATCGTCTTGCCGTCAATCATCGCTATCCACTCGACCGGAATCTCGCCGAATCAACCCGCGAGGTATCCACATTTCCCGGATCAATCCATAGGCCGAATTTCAACCCCGCGTTATGGACCGAGTCAGACATGGACTTTAGTCCGTGTGGGAATTTTTCCTTATCTTCTCTATAGCTGCCGAGTCCCAGAGCCCAATCGTTCATACCGGGGACGACCGATGCGCCTTCGTACCAGGTTGCGTCGTGGTAGAAGACGTCAAATCCCACTCGTTTGGCGAGTTCCAGTTCCTTGAGTAGCTCAACCTCGCTGTTTTTTTCTGTGAGCCAAATGCAATAAGTGACCAACGGTGAATCGGGCAACGGAGCCTGAAAGACATATTGCTTTAGATAACGAAAAGTCTCGTTGCCGGCGTTGTCAGTGTCTCCCTTGGCCAGCGCAAAAAAACTGATCGGAGTCTCCACGCTCGCCCCGGGGGCGAGTTCAAAGGTGGCGACAGGGCCGGACTTCTTATCCTTTATTAGGATGGTTCCGGCGCGAACTACGGTGCTGGCGTCGCTGGACAGGACATCGGCTCGCCATCCCAGCACACCGAGGCCGGGCTCGCCTCCAATGAGCATGGATTCCCCGGCGGATCGATTCTCCAGCACGAGCCAGTCCGAAAACGCGCGCTTTGGCAACGCACCCGTGACAGGACGAAATCCGTGCTGGCCCGTAGTCGAGGAATAGGGCTTGAGTCCGTCGTCAGGATTCTTCAGTGTCAGAAATAGAGGATCGATATGAGGGTCGAGCGGCAAGTCACGCTGGCTGCGGTTCTCGAGCTGTACTGCAGTCTGGATCACCGCGCCCGTCGGATACAGTTTCAACTCCAGAGAAAGAACACCGCCGCTCTGTGATTGAAAACGCAGGGTGAGTTGCTTGCCACCTTGGCCGAGATCGGTAATGGCATCTTCCGAATAGTGATATGCGTTGCCGGACCGGTCGGGATTCGCAACCAACGGCGTTCCGGTCACAGCCCACTCCGCGCCGCCGTCCGAGCGCAGAGACTTCATCAGCACTGTATTTAAGGATTGAGTTAGTTCGAGGCGGATATGTCCATTGGTTAGTTCCCAGCTGGTGGCGGACTTGGTAATCGACACTTGAGCACTTGCCGGGAATACGACACAGATGACAAGGCAGGCGGTGAGCAGCAATGCTCTCATCAGATGAACCTCAATGCTCTTAAAGTCTGCAACAGAAGGTTTACATTGCGGAAGGATGATAATCGTTTGATTGAATAAAACTGGTCAGACGTGCCTCGGCGATGTGCCGAGCCACGCCTGACCAGAAGCTATTGAACTCTAGAACGTGAGGTGGGCTCCAATCTGCATACGGCGGCGGAAGTCCACGATGCCAGTGATTGTTCCGGCGGGACTGTTGGGGACGCCAGGGCTGATGCTGGCATTCGGGTTTCCCAGATTCTCATGGTTGAGCGCGTTAAAGGCATCCCACTTGAATTCCAGATGAACTCCCTCAGTGATGGCGAAAGTCTTCGTCAACGACAGGTCGAGAGAAATCCGAAGCCTGGTTCTTCCAAGATGTTGCGGCCGGAATTGCCATAGGTGAACGGAGTAGGCACGGCGGTGAAGTCATTCGGGTTAAACCACTCGAATCGATTCGGGTGCGGCACAGTTCCGCTCCCGATTCGATCGGGCCTTAGCCCGATGGTGGAATTCAGAGAAGAGGCGTCAGCCAAGGTTGGCGTGAAATATTGACCGGCCTCGAGATTGACAATTCCGCTAAAGGCCCAGCCCCCGATAGCGGCGTCCGCGGCCCGGCTCATGCTATTTGCAAACATCCTGCCGCGCCCAAACGGTAGTTCCCAGTTGAACGCGCTGATCCAAGCCCAGGGTCTGGTGGCATCTGAATTTCCGTAATTGCTAGCAAAGTTGAATATATTCTGCGGGCCAAATGTTCCTAGATCCAGTGACTTATCCCAGGTGAAATTGCTCATTATGTACAGGCCAGCATGGAATCGTTTCTCCACTCTAGCCTGTAGTGAATTGTAATTGCTTTTCATTTCGGGATAACCAGCCAGCTGGTTGTTGCGTTGGGTTTCGCTATTAGTCCATCCGAACTTCGCAAAATAAGGCCGGTTTGGATCGAAGCTGCCCCCGACGTTAGGCCCAGGTACGGGCGCGTTTACGTCTACGTTATCCCACAAGTGGCGGCCGTGGTTGCCGACATAAGCAACCGACATAGTAATTTCGTATGGAAACGCATGCTCCACCGTCACGTTATACGAGTCGTTGTAACTGTGCGGATAGGGGCCAACACCCGGGAAGATATCGCTGAGATTGCCGAGTGGGAGTTGCCCGTTCGCGGGATAAGGAGGAAGTGGGGCGGGAAGGCCGGGACCCTGATCCAGCGTGTAGGGAACCGATGCAAAGGGGTTGGGCCCCGCGTCTGACTGACTTTCCTTAATAGGATAGCAACACCCTTGTGTGCCAAAGCCTGCGCCATCTGGATTGTTGAAGTAGCTACGGCCAAATCCGCCACGAATGACTGTGTCCTTCATCAACCGATATGACATTCCGACACGCGGCGAAAACTCGGTTTTGGAAGTAGTGACACCAGCATACTTGCCGGCTAAGTTGGTCAACAGGACGTTACCGGTGTTCAAGTCCAAGTTCCCTATGTTTTTGCCGTTCTGGCTGAAGATTGGTGTTGAATAGTCCCAACGAAGGCCCAGCAGCAACGTCAGCCTGGGCGTTACTCGCCAGTTATCTTGACCGTAGAAAGCCCATCGCCATTGCTTTTCCTGCGGCTGAACCAGGGTTATATCTCTGCCGAAGTTGCTGCTGAGTCCGAGTTCGAATGCCGCCAATCCCGAGCCGGTGGTGGGGCAAGGTCCTGCATTGCACGTTTGATTGAGGCCGGTCAGGCTTTGCGCAAAGTTGAAAGCGCCTCGGCCACTTACGTCAGTCCGGCGGCCAAAGAATTTCTCCACGTCTCCGCCAAACTTAAAGGAGTGGCGACCTACCGTCTTACTCCAATTGTTGTAGAACTGAAAGTCAGACTCGGTCTCGAAGAAAGGCAATCCAAAATCCCCCATGGCGAAGGGGGTCACCGGATCTGAGATCGAGAATTGCGGTACTGAAGTAGTGTAAACAGTGCCAAGATTGATATTCGGAATTCCCACAGTGGTCGCAGTATCCAAGTTCGAATCCAGTTGCAATTCCGAAATATTGATGCGCGAAAAGGCGAACCGGGCGTTGGTCAGCAGCGATGGAGAGAAGGTGTGTTGATAATCAACCATGGTGCTCTTGTCGTGATCGGAGGAATTTCCCTAGTTCACCGCGCCACCTAGCGGTGGACCTCCGGCGACAGGGCCATAGGCATTGTCAGTAAAGAACTTGGCATTGAAATAACTGAATTTCCCGAACACTACCGTCTTTGGGGTCACAAAGTAGTCGACGCGGGTATTGAACTGGTTCTGGTTGAAAATGGCGGGCCGAGAGACCTGATAGTTCGAACTGAACACCCCGGGTATGGTCGGTTCCGGCAATAGCGCCAGCAGGTTTGTCGCTGCCTGGCTAATCCTGTCCGGGCAAATTTTGTTGAGGATGCCGTCGCAGTCAAACTGCGTCCTCCCGGTCCCATCCGGGTTTCCCGTTTCTGGGTCATAGATTGGGTCAGTAGCTGCGATGGAACTGAAGTCTCCATCTTTGAATGCATCGATGGGCACTGTGTTATTACCTGAAGTGTGGAGGTTATTCCGCATCCCCTGTAATCGCCGAAGAAAAACAGCTTGTCCTTGATGATTGGACCGCCGACGCTGCCACCGAACTGATTTCGAATGATTCCCGGCACACCGCTTAGATGTTGAGTGAACTGATCGGCGGCAAAAAAGCCGGCGCTGCGGTAATACTCGAACAAAGATCCGTGGAAGGCGTTAGTGCCCGACTTCGTTGTTACCTGGAAAAGTCCGCCGTCAACTTTGCCATATTCCGCGTCATAGTTGCTGGTGGTCATCTTGACTTCCTGCACGGAATCTTGCGTAGTCACAATCAGGGTCAATCCCTGGATTTTTTCCGCGATCTGTCGACTCCGTCCAGCGTGTGACTGTTGTTGTTCGGCTGACCTCCGTTGACGTTGAGGTTAAAGCCTCGGCCTGCGTTCTCGGGATGCAGATCGAGTTGACCCGAAGCCATGAACGCCCCGGGGGCCAACAGCGACAACCGCGTGATGTTCCGGCCAAAGGTCGGGAGGGCCTTTACTTCGCTTGCTCCGATGGTCTGATTGACTTCTGCGCTGTCGGTTTGGACGAGTGGGAGCCTGACCGCTGACGTCGACCTTGGTGGTGACAGTACCGACTGGCAACGAAGCGTCAATGCGGAGAGCGAAACCGGCGTCGAGCCGAGTCGCCTCTCTGATGAATTCTGCAAACCCTTGTTTCTTGATCGTGACCTTGTAGCTTCCCGGGATCAGACTGGGGAATCGATACAAGCCGTCTTTATTTGTGACCGTCGTGGTCGTCACGTTATCCGCAGTATTGGTAGCTTCCACCGTTGCGTCGGAAACGGCGGCGGCCGAGGTGTCGCTCACATAGCCCGTGATGGCTCCCGTAACCGCGGTTTGTCCGTGCAACGTGCCAATGCTTACCAGGGAAAGAACGGCAATGAGCGTTAAGAAACGGTATACGGCGGAGTTCATCGTGGAGCCTCCTGAACAACTGCACTCTCGAACTGGATTCGAACCCCGCGTAGGGGCTGGGGGAACACGGAGATTGTGGCAAGTGCCCTCGATTGCGATGATGCGACGTGGCGCTGCAAGCTCTCATGGACCGTGGCGGAAGTTAACCTATGTTTCGGCGAGTGTCAAGAGAAATATTGTCAACACTAATGTCTACAACAAATGGTAGGTGTCAATGGAGAATGCGCAAACCCCTGATGGGAGGCCCTTCATGCGGCTTCCGGTCAGGAACTGCCCTGGACGACTCGGTCATCTTTGGATTGTCGACAACAGGATAGAGTTTCGGGTATCATTCGGCGTTCTTTGATATCGAAAGCAAAACCGCTTTGGTACTGTGTAGAGACTGTGCCACCAGCAGTCCGTAAGGCCTGCGCCAGGCGAACTTACAAGCACCGCCTACTATTCATGAAACCTTCGAAAACTTCTGCCAAAACAGAGCGCGGAATTTCCGCAAGTAAACGAGTGCAAAAAGCCTATCTACGCAAGGCCATTCACGCCGGCAAACTGCGACCACGGCAGCGCATCATTGAAGAGGACCTTGCGCAGGAATTGAAGGCTCAGTCGCGGACCTGTCCGGGAGGCATTGCTGCGACTAGAGCGCGACGGCCTGGTAGTGACGACATCGCGCCGGGGCACGTTTATTCGGGATATTTCGCTGGCTGAAATCGGTGTAATCTTCCGAATGCGCGCCAAACTCGAAGGTCTTTCGCGTTTGATACATGCGGGAGAATCCTTCGATCGATGCTCCAGATCTGCTGAATGCAGCTCTTAAGAAGCTGAAGGCGGCGGCCGCTAAGCAACAGCGAAGAACACTTTTTTCTCGCGGACATGGAACTGCACCGCACTATCTGGAAAGGCGCGAACCAACCGCTGCTCTACCGGACTCTCGATCTGCTGATGAATCCCTATATTTTCATCATCGCCCGCGCGTACTCCTCGCGCATACCGCTGGAACCCGCCGCGAAAGCCACGAACAGTATGTACGGATGCTCCTGAAGACTCCGCTGGACAAGATCGAGGGTGAGGTGGAGCGGTACTTTGAAGGGTTGTATTCCCGGACCTTCGAACAGCGCACGGCCTTCCCGGACTTTGCCCCGGACCATTGGACGAGTGATTTCCCCACCCACTAAGTTCACCTGCGTAATCTCGGGATATCATGTCATCAATTCTGTTGACATTGATGAGAGCTGGTGCTTCAATGGCTCGGCCCGAATGCGCCCGATTGCTGCGGAAAGTATTCCGTTTTCTGATGGGGTTCGCTCGCTCGACGCCACGCAAGAAATCTTATGACCTCAAACACCGTCCAGGCGCTCCTGTTAGTGTTGTGCGCTTCGATTATGAATGCTGCGTATGCGCTCCCCATGAAACTGAATAAGAAATGGGAGTGGGAGCATTCCTGGTTTGCTTTTTCCGTCATGGGCGTAGCTGTAGTTCCGACTGTAATTGCAGTGTTCACCGTCCCTGGGCTGTGGCTGACTTACGCCGCAGTTTCTATTGGACGCTGGCCGCTATGGTGGCGTTTGGCGCCAGTTGGGGCGTGTCGCTATTTCTCTTTGGTCTCGCGCTCACACGCCTGGGGCTGGCCATCACCTTCGCGGTGTGCCTGGGAACATCAGCCGCAGTGGGCGCCTCACGCCGCTCATCGCTCAGCATTCCGATCTGGTTATGACCCGGCAAAGCGAAGAAATTTATCCTCCTCGGCGTGCTGGTCATTATCTTCGGGGTCGCGCTGTGCGGATTCGCAGGAAAGAGCAGAGAGGCCGCCTTCCAGCAGGAAAGCACGACTGTGCGGCACGGATTTGTAGGCGGACTCCTGCTGGCTTTTATTTCCGGCATTCTCGGATCCATGTTGAATCTTGGACTGGCATTTGGAGGCAGCATTCAGCGTGCCGCGCAACAACATGGTGCGAGCCTTGCCATGATGTCGAATGCGGTCTGGTTGCCTTGCCTCTATGCCGGATTCTTACCCGGCGCGATTTACTGTTTGGTCCTGATGCGAAAGAACCACAATACGAGCAAACTTGCCTTGCCTGGCACCTGGTACTACTGGTTGGTCGGGGCCAGCATGGGATTTCTGTGGTTCGGCAGCATCATTCTCTACAGTATCTCGACGGTCAAACTAGGGGACCTCGGCACGTCGATTGGCTGGCCGCTGTTTCTCGCGGCCATTGTCGTAGCTAGCACGGTGTTCGGCGTGCTGACGGGCGAGTGGAAACGAACCGGGACGCGTCCGCTTCGAACGATGATTCTAGGAGTCAGCTTTCTGGTGGTTGCAATCGCCATTCTGAGTTATGCGGGCCGGGCCTAGATTCCTGGGCGGAGTAGATCGACGGTAAGACGGCAACAAAATATAGATGCGCTTAGATTTTAGGCACGCCTGCAGCAGTGCAGCTTCGGTTGTTAACAAAACTGTTGACGATTGGGTTTTAAGTTTAGTATTGTGCGGGTGGTGTTTGGAAGGTCGCGGAAGAGCTGGACATGGTGCAGTGTCCTGCCCCTCCTAAAAAGCTGCGAACCATACCCACGGTGGAATATTGCAAGCGAGTAGAGGGGAACGATGCAGTTCGCCGGCAAAGTAGTTCGCACCCCAGACCTTCGTCGCCACTGGGCATCCGTCGTCTCCACCAGCGCGGCCATTTGCATGTTCTTCCTTTTTCATCCAGCTGTCTTTGCTGCGGTGCCTGACGGAGGGCCGCGGCTTGCGTTCATCCGAACAGGGCAGTTTCCTGGGTGTTCGCTTGAGTTCCGGTCTCACCGTCTGCGACGAAGAACTGCGGAATGGCCGCTGGGTAAGCCGTTACTGGGATTCGAGTGGCCAGATTATCGCAGACATTCAAATTGACGGGGAGCGGCAGCAAATGGACACCTTCCCCGTGGATGCATTCAAGCTGGAGATGGAAGGGCAGGAACTTTCCGGAACATGGAAGTGGGTTGCCGCCAACCAATCAGAGGTGAAGAATCCCGATGGATTGCTCGTCACTGTGGAACTGGAGAGCAGCGTCCGCCCGGTTCGCGTGAAGATTCGCACCCTGCTGAGCGGCGGCCCAGTGATGGTGCGATGGTTGGAGGTTACTAATGTCGGCCAACGGCCGACGGCCATTTGAAACGTGTCTCCGTGGTCTGGGGCAACTTTGGCATACCCCCAATTACGCCGAGAAACTTGCGCCTAGACTCGGACGACGTCATGATGTAGGCTATGCCCAATACCAAAAGTGGGGATACGAAGGCGCGTGGCGGTTCGATCCAGTCGTCAACGAGACAAAAGTCATATCGGGAGAACGCGGCAAATCGGGTTGGCTCCACCCGACTTTTTTTTGCTCGTAACAATGCCACCGGTGAATGGTTCGCTGCCTCTCTGGGCTGGAGCGCGAACTGGAAAATCCGGGTTACGAGCAAGGTCGAGAAATCTCCAGTGGATCGCTCGGATTCGATCGACCGGCCGGTCAATGAGGCTCGACTGTTCTTCGAGATGGGCCCGAGCTCTGTGGATCCAGTCTTGCGCGTGGTCGAGCCGGGCGAGGTGGTCAAGACTCCGGAAACTCATATTCTCTGCATGAAGTCGGATCTAGACCACGTAACGCAGGCGCTGGCGAATCACGTGCGCCGCGACGTTCTGCCGCATCCGCCGTCAGAACACGTCTTCGATGTGGAAGCAAATCATCGCGGCTATATTGTGGATCACGAAACCGAGGCTGGGATTGATCGTGAAATCGACTTGGCTGCCGATATCGGCGCCGAAAGTTTTTTTATCGACGCTGGCGGGGACGGTACCGAGCCGAATCACTGGTACGACAACACAGGCGATTGGTATGCCGGCGATTGGTTGCCGAACGACGTCGGACCCATCCGGGAATACGTGCGCAAGAAGGGGATGCGCTTCGGTCTCTGGGTTGAGATTGAGGCCGCGGGAGCAGCGTCAAAGCTGCGCAAGGAACATCGGGACTGGATTCTCACCCGGAACGGGCAGCCCTTTGCCAATGGCCGGCATTTGGATGTCGGTAATCCAGTGGTTGCGAAGTGGATGGAATCGGAGATGGCGCGGATCATTAAGAAATACGAACTCCACCTTTCCGGATCGACTACAGCATGTCAGTCGAAGAAGACGGCAACCACGTGCGCGACGGGTTTGTTGAGAACGCGGGATGGCGGCATGTCGAAAATCTCTACGCCATGTTCGACCACCTGCGCCAACAGTTTCCGAAAGTGATCTTTCAGAATTGTGCCGGGGGCGGCGGACGGCTTGATTGGGGCATTCTTCTACGCTTTGACAATTTAGAATTGTCCGACTGGATGCGCGAACCTCGTGGCGTGAAAATTCTGAACGGCATGACGTGGGTATTGCCGCCTGAAATCCTTCTGCGCACCTTCGGCACAGAAGTGCCGATTTAGCCCGGCGACGGTGATGTCGATTCCCAGCTGCGCCAGGTGCAGATGTCGTTGCCGATCTTCCGCGGCATTGCGCCGTCGCTGGCTGAATTGAACCCCACTCTACGAGCCAAGATCCGGACTGGAGTCGGCCTCTATAAAAGTGAGTTGCGCCCAATTTTGCGAGACAGCGTGGTCTACCACCACACGCCGATGACTTCCTACGCGAGCCAGTCGCCATGGGTTGTTCTGGAATACGGCAGCACAGACAAGAAACGCGATGTCGCGACACTGTTTCGAACTTCCAACTACGAAGACTCCGTCTACCATTTCGTGCCGCGAGGCCTGGATGTTTCCGCGAGATACAAAGTCACATTTGAAAACCGTGGCGAGACCGTCGAGGTGTCTGGTTTTCAGCTGATGACCGAGGGCATTCTTGTCCGGCTGGAAACCGCGGGCACATCGGAAATGTTGTTATTCGAGAGTACGTCCGTGAACGCGAAAAGCAATTGATCGGCAATCGGTGATCGACAGTCAGTGACCAGTTTTGAGACTTGAATCATGGATATGAAAAAGATAGCAAATCGAAACCTGTTTGATCTCAGCGGGCGCGTGGCGCTGATCACCGGAGCCGGAGTCGGCTTCGGTGAAGCGATCGCTCTTGGCTTCGCGGAATATGGCTGCGACATTGCTGCATGCGATCTCAATATCGAGAACCCACAGCGCACCGCGGAGCAAGTACGCAAATTGGGAAGGCGAGCGATCGCGCTGCAAGCGAACGTCGCGGTTCCTGGAGACATCACGGCCATGGTCGAGGCAACCGTCAGCCAACTCGGCGGCGTGGACATTCTGGTGAATTGTGCCGGCATCCCGCAGCACGATCCGGCGGAGTCAACTCCGCTCGAGACGTGGGACCGCGTGCTCGACATTAACCTGCGCGGCACGTTCCTGTGTTGCCAGGCGGCAGCGCGGGTCATGCTCAAGAAGGGCTCTGGGGTGATCCTCAATTTCTCGTCGATCGCCGGTGTGGTTGGCGTTGGCCGCGGTGCCAATGCGTATTGCGCCAGCAAGGGCGGCGTGAATGCCATGACCAAACAGTTGGCTCTCGAATGGGCCGATCGCGGCATTCGCGTCAACGCCATTGCTCCCTGCCAGTTCATGACACCGGGGCTGAAAGATGTTATGTCCGAGCCGCAATTCGATCCCAATAAGCTGATGCAAACCTGGGTCTCGAACATTCCGCTAGGCCGCGTGGGCGAACCGGAAGAGATCGTTGGGCCGGCGTTATTCTTGGCGTCCGACGCTTCTTCCATGGTGACCGGCGTGATTCTTCCCGTAGACGGAGGCTATCTCGCTCGATGACTTTGAAAGACAGTCTGATATCGAGCTTGTCCTCTGCGCTTCCACCCGCGGTCAAGCTTCAACGCTTGGTGCAGATTGGAATTGTCGTGCCTGACCGCGACCGGACGACGCAGTTGCTCACGTCACTGTTCGGGATTGGACCTTTTCGATACGTGGAGTGGCCGGATCGGGTCGAATCCAAGTACTACTATCACGGCGTAGAAGAGAAGATTCGCATCATGCAGGCATTCGTCCAATTGGGAGACGTCGAGGTGGAAATCATCCAGCCTGTCGCAGGCCGCAGCGGATACCAGGACTTTCTCGATCAAACCGGCGGTGGAATTCACCACGTGCTCTTCGAGGTGAAAGATATCGATCCGGTAATCGACGAACTGGCGAAGTCGGGAGTAAGCGTGCTTCAGTCCGGAACAGGAATTCGTCCCGGTACCCGATGGGCGCTGATGAATACGCAGAAATTACTCGGATTTCTCGTGGAGTTGCGACACCGGCCCGGCGAATCGGACGGCACTTCCATTTCCTAAGGGTCTCGAAGTAAAGGTCATGCACAGCACAAGTACAAATCGCCTGAGGACTGCCATCGTTGGATGCGGCAAGGTTGCCGGAACCCACGCGCTCGCGTACCAGACGCTGCCGAACTCAGAACTGGTAGCGGTGTGCGACGTTGCTCCCGAGCGAGCAGAGGCCTTCGCCAAACAATTTCAAGTGAACGCCTACACCGATCTAGCAGAGATGTTGAAGCGAGAAAAGGTGGATGTGCTCTCCATCTGCACGCAGCACACGCAGCATCCCGCTGCGGTTGAGATAGCGGCGGCCTTAGGTGTCCACGCAATTTCAGAGAAGCCGCTGGCAATCGATCTCCCTTCCTGCGACCGCGCGATCGCTGCCGCCAACGCCGCCGGAATCAAGCTAGGCGTGATCAGTCAAAGGCGTTGGTACGAGCCAGTCTTGCGAATGAAAGAAGCGATCGACGCCGGCAAACTCGGCAAGCCGGTGCTCGCGATTGTAACCATGCTCGGCTGGCGAGAACCCGCGTACTACCGTTCCGACCCCTGGCGCGGAACCTGGGCAGGCGAGGGTGGCGGAGTCGTCGTTAGCCAGGCGCCACACTATCTCGATCTGCTGAGCTGGTTCATGGGACCTGCCGTGGAATTGCACGGTTACTGGGATACCTATAACCATCCTGGCATCGAAGTCGACGATACGGTCATTGCTTCGGTCCGCTTTAAGAATGGCGGGATGGGATCGATCGTCCTAAGTAATTCGCAGCGCCCCGGACTGTGGGGAAAGATTCACATACACGGATCTTCGGGAGCGTCGGTCGGCGCAGAGACAGACAGCGGTTCCCCGTTCATCTCCGGCGTCACGGAGAAAATGGACCCTCCATTTAACGATATTTGGACTATCCCGGGGGAAGAGAAAAACCTCGAGATCTGGAATCGCGAAGATCGCTCGCGCCCCTGGAATGTGATGACTCACTACCATCAGGTGCAACTGGGCGACTTTCTCGATGCTGTGTCGAAAGACAGAGATCACATGGTGGATGCTGAGGCGGGACGCCGCGTGGTGGAGCTCTTCACTGCCGTTTACCGGTCGCAGCGTGAGCATGCGCCGCAGAAATTGCCGTTGTCGCAATAAGTTCGGGAGGCTTTCAACATGTCGGAACGAGTTCTGGCGGAGCAAATCTCGCAGGAACTGCTTTTTAACTATTACAAGAAGGTGCTTGAACTAAGACTGTTCGAGCTCAAAGTTCAGGAACTGTATCGCAACGGCAGGCTTCCGGGATTTGTTCACTTGTATGTAGGAGAAGAAGCGGTCGCGGTCGGCGTGTGTTCGCATCTCGAAATGCCGGACCTTGTCTTCAGCACACATCGCGGCCATGGTCACGCGCTGGCAAAGGGCGTGCCGGCACGCGCCGTATTGGCCGAGCTCTGGGGCAAGCAGACGGGAAGCTCGGGCGGACGCGGCGGCAGCATGCACATGTACGCGCCTGAATACGGGTTCATGGGCACGAATGGAATTGTGGGCGCTCCGATCCCGCTGGCTACCGGAGCTGCCTTGAGCGCGAAGCTGAAGAAGGAATCGAACGTTGTCGTCTGCTTCTTCGGCGATGGCGCGGTCAACAGCGGATCATTTCACGAGTCGGTGAATCTCGGCGCCGTTTGGAATCTGCCGATTGTCTACGTCTGCGAGAACAATTTATATGCGACGGAGATGGCCTTCGTGCGCGCCACGAAGAACACGAATGTTGCAAGCCGGGCCGCAGCCTACGGAATGCTGGGAGTCGAAGTGGATGGGCAGGATGTAGTCGCGGTCCACGATGTTGCACAAGCGGCGATTGAACGCGCTCGCAACGACGGAGGCCCAACGCTGATCGAGTGCAAGACCTATCGTTATGTCGGCCACCACGAGGGCGATCCGGGCACCGATTATCGAACCCGTGAGGAAGTCCAACAGTGGAAAAAGAGAGATGCCGTGAAAATCGCCAGAGCGCGGTTGATCGAGTCGGGTATGACAGAAAGCACATTGCAGGCGGCCGATCTTGAAGTCGAGCGGCTGATCGACGATGCAGTGGAATTCGCCGAGAAGAGCCCCGAACCCTTGGCGGAATCGGTAAACGATCACGTGTTTTAAAGCAGTGGCTTTGAAAGAGGGAGAACGTATGTCAGAGCAAGGCCGTGTCATCACGTACGCGGATGCGGGAGTCGAAGCTCTGCGCGAGGAGATGCGCAGAGACGCAAGCATTGTTTATATCGGGCAAGGCATTGGGCCGCGTGGCGGAAACTTTCGGCAGACCCGCGGACTGTGGAAAGAATTCGGGGAAGAGCGGCTGCGGGACACGGGCATCTGCGAGCTCGGAGCCACGGGTGCAGCGATTGGCGCCGCCATGGCGGGCACGCGCACCGTGGTGGACGAAGTCTTCCTCGACTTCGCTCTCGAAGCGATTACTCAAATTGTGCAGCAGGCTGCCAACATTTCCTACATGTCGAATGGAAAGATCAAGGCGCCGGTGGTAATTCGAGGCGCTATGGGATCTGTGCGCAGCGCAGGAGCACACCATTCGCACACATTTTATAACTGGTTCGCGAACACACCGGGATTGAAGGTTGTAATCCCCGCGACGGCTTACGATCTGAAGGGACTCTTCAAAACCGCGCTGCGAGATCCGGGGCCGGTGGCCGTGATCGAGCATAAGTCGCTGTACAACACCAAGGACGTGGTACCGGAAGAGGAGTATCTGATTCCCTTCGGAGACGCACGCATCGTCCGCGAGGGTAAGGACCTGACGATTGTGGCCATGTCCCGCATGGTGGATCTGGCGGCAAAGGCGGCAACGCAGTTGGCGACGCAGGGCGTTTCGGCCGAAGTGATTGACCCCAGAAGTATCGTTCCCTTTGATCGGCATAAAATCACACAATCTATCAAAAAGACGGGCCGACTTGTGGTGGTCGACGAGTCGCCTGCGTTCTGCGGTTTTGCGGGAGAGCTTCTGGCCATAGCGACGGAGGATTGCTTCGAAGAACTGCAAGTAACTCCCAAGCGCATTTGCTCGTTACCGGTCCCGAATCCATTCAGTCCGATCCTCGAAAACCAAATGATTCCGTCGGTCGATCGAATTGTCAGAGAAGTTCACGACATGATGAAACAACCAAGGAGAAAGTGTTAGAGATGGCGTACAAAATTGTTATGCCGCAGCTCGGTCTCACCATGGAGGAGGGGTCCGTAACCAGTTGGCTGAAAAAGCCAGGTGAGTATGTCGAGAAGGGCGAAGCTTTGTTTATCGTGGAAACCGACAAGATCGAAATGGAAGTTGAGTCTATGGGAAAGGGCTACCTCGGAGCGATCCAGGTGGAACTCGGGCTCAAGGTGCCAGTCGGCACCCTGCTCGCAGAGTTGACTGACGAGCCTAGCTAGTGGTCCAGGCAAGCCAGCCCTGAGCGATCAAGAACAATCGCACGCCGTGACGGTCGACGAACAACGGGATGGCTGTATCAACGGTGCCGTTTGGTTTAACTGGAATTTGTTTAAACAGAAAAGGTGAGCCTGTATGGGGAAAATGGCTGTTATTTTCTTTGCCTTTTTCGTTAGCCTGCTTGGGCAGGCGCAGACGACCTACGATTTATCGGCTGACTTCTCTTTTCGCGACAATCCCAACAAGGTCTGGCAGTACGGGTATTCTGAAACGAATTCTTTAGCGCCGGACCAGTTTCGAGTCGACACCCAATCTGATCGAATCGACATGCAATGTGACCCAACTGGTTCGATTGGCTTCTGGCATCCGGCAAAGAACAAGGGGCCCGGCCCCGGCTATTATCCGTATATTGCCTACAACACTACCAAGCAGTCGCAGGTGGGCTGTAAAGGATGGGCCGTGAAGCCCGGCGAAGTCGCCATGGAAGCCAGCATTCCCGGCCAATACAGCTTGGTGCGGTTTGTGGCCCCCGTTGTCGGAACCTACAAGGTAAGCGCCCAATTTGAGGGCATCCACTACGGATTGTCGACCACCGACGTGCATGTGCTGCACAATGCTACGCCTTTGTTCGACGCCGATATCGATGGCTATGGCGGCGACACAGCCTTCCACAAGGTGGAAGGGGCAAGCCCGACGGCGAGCTACTCAGGGCAGGTTGAATTGAAAGCCGGCGACACCGTAACCTTTGCCGTGGGCTACGGAAAAGACAAATCGAATTCCGGTGATACAACCGGTCTCTTCGCCCGACTCGTATTGATTCCGGCGGAGAGCCATCGATAGCGCCGTAATCTCACAGGAGCCGTTGGACAATCTTAGAATGACTTCTCCGAAGCAGGCTGGCATGAAACAGACCGGCATCGACCGTCGCGAGTTTCTTGAACGCGTCGCAGGCGGCCTGCTGCTCTCGGTTCTCACGACCCGAACATCGCTCGGAGCAACCACTGAGGTCGCGACCTTTACATCCGACTGCTTGACGTTCCAAGTAGAAGTCGCACATGGGGGTGACGCTGTACTGCACTCGCTTCGCAACCCCAAAACAAATTTTGAGTGGGTGCGCACGCGGACCACGATGGTTCCCGTGTTAACGACCGCGGGACAGGCAGTGCGGGACTGGACAGTCCTGCGGAGCGCGCAGGAACCAACAGCTGCGGGCAACCGTTTTGAGTACACGTCTCGAAGCAATGCAGTGGACGTCACGATGAGCGCCATCCTGCAAGGCTTCAGCGACGCGCCCATAGTCGAGTTTCAATCGGCGTTTCAAAACACCGGCAAGACTCCGCTCAAAGCTGTGACGGCATTCGGACCTTTTCGCTTCGCTCTGCGTGATGATATCGGCCCGCTGTGTATACACGCGGTTCGGCGCGACACGTATGCACTGGAAACAAAAACGATCACTGGCGAGCTTGCCCTCTCTGGAGGTCGATGGAACGCGCCTGAATACTGCGGGCTGCTACTCCTCGAGGCGGAGGGCAAAGACGAGTTCCTTGTAGTCGGAATCGAGTGGGAGCGCGGCTGGCAATTCCGCATTGAGAAAGACAAAGAGAAAGACGCAAAGGGCACGTGGCTCAGCGTGGATCTAGAGGACTTGACGCACGATATGTCAGCCGGCGAAAGACTTGCCGCCCCGCGTGTATTTCTTGGTCTGGCGCAGGGTGATCGTGAGCAAGCTTTCCTCACCGCACGTCATTACATGCAAGCGCACGTCTTCCCGCAGAGTCTCCCGAACTGGCCATGGGTTGTCTATGACTTTTGGGCTACGGATGCCGAGGGCGTGCAGGATGCTCTACTGCATGAAATCGATTTCGCAGCCAAGCTCGATGCGGATGTTTTTGTGCACGACGCCTCGTGGTATTCGGGATCCTCCAGAAAAGGGACCGGCGATTGGGGTTGCGGCCTCGGCAACTACACGGAGGACCGGGAGAAGTTTCCCCTGGGTCTCGCCGCAATTTCGCGGAAGGTGCACGGCGCTGGAATGAAATTCGGGCTGTGGGTTGGTCCGAATATCGTGGACAGCCGCCTGGTCGGCACAACGATTCCCAAGCAGTGGACTGCACAAATCGAAGGAAAGGATCTGACACTACATCCAGATGGCTGGGAAAGCTCCGCAACTCAAGTATGTCTGGGATGCCGTGAATACATCGATTTCGTCAAAGATAAGTTGACTCGTATCGTTCGCGAACTTGATCTGAATTGGCTGAAGTGGGACAACTCGGGAATTCCGCGTCTTCCGGCCAACTGCGACCGCACCGACCACGGGCATCAACTTGGCGACGCGAGCTATGCAGCGCTCATCGGTCAGTACGAGATCTTTGCCCACCTTCACCGTACCTTCCCCGATCTGGTCCTCGAACAGTGTGGCTATGGCAGCCGCCTCGACTATGGTTTGGCGAGGACGATCCGCTCCAACTGGCTGAGCGATTCGAGTTCGGCGTCAGACCTCGTTCGTCAGAACGCCACGGTTGCGGGCTATATCTACCCGAGCGCTGACAATGGCGCCTGGGTCGTGTCGGAGGACAAAGCTCTCACCGAGAGCGTGAACGATCCCGCGATGCTCGACACGATCTTCCGCAGCCGCATGCTCGGCTTGTTTGGCTTCGGTACCATTCTCGGGCTGCTAAAGGAGCGGATCTCGTTGTTTCCAGAGCCCGTCCTGGCGGCGGCGCGACGAAACATCGAAGTCTACAAGCGGTACCGCCATCTTTTGCAAAACGATTCTTACCACCTGCTGCCGGCGGGCGCCGCGGCGGGCCAGTATCAGGCCATCCAGTTCGTCTCGCCATCGGCGGAGGAGGCAGTGGTGCTGGGGTTCAAGGCGGCCAGTTCCCAGGATACCGTGCGAATTCCGTTGCGTGGCCTCCGGGCCAACGGCAGCTATGAGATCACGTTCGCGAATGGGGGTCCGACTATGCGAGCGGGCGGCGCCGATTTGCTTTCGAACGGGATCAAGATTTTCTTGCCGCACCCCGTTACGTCGGAAGTGGCGATTCTGCGACTGAGGGCGTGATCTAGGCGCTTCTCCTCAAGAGCGGCCAAAGGGGCATGAACACTGCCCATCGGTGGGCCGTTCTAAAGAGACGATCGCCTTACGATTGCGTCCTTGCGGCTGAGCACATCGGCGCTAAGCTCCACTCCCAAGCCAGGCCCTGGAGGCAAGGGCAGCTCGCCACTCGTTCCAGCCACGAGCTTTTTCGTAACCAAGCCGTCATATTCTTCGCCATAGTGCCGCCGTACGCTTTCCATAATGAAGAGGTTGGTGACGTTCGCGGAGAGATGAGCTGTCGCGAAGTGCAGTATGGGACCACCGCAGTTATGCGGCGCAATGGGGAGATAGTACGTCTCGGCCATGGTTGCGATCTTCTTGCCTTCGGAAATCCCTCCGCACCAGGAAATATCGGGCATGATGATGCTCGCGGCACGATTTTCCAGGAGCTCGCGAAATCCCCAACGAGTCAAGAGTCTCTCGCTCAAACAAAGCGGTATCGTCGTAGAACGTGCCAGCTCAGCGTAAGCAGCCAGATTGTCCTGGGGCAGCATTTCTTCCAGCCACATCGGCTTGTAAGGCTCGAGAGCGGCAGCGATCTTGACGGCAGACGGCAGATTCCAGAAGCCGTGGAACTCGATAGCGACGTCGATGGCATCGCCAAATTCCTCACGAATCAGCCGCAATGGTTCGGCCCCACGCCGTACCTGCTCCGCCGTGATGTGGTTGCCGCTGTTTTCTTTCGCGATTCCATCAAACGGCCAGATCTTCATGGCCTTGATGTTGCTCTTCAGAAGTTCGCCAGCCAATCGAGCCGGTTCTTGATTGAAATCAAGCCGGTCATAGCAGGTGTTGTAAATGCGTATGGACTGCCGCGATGCGCCGCCGAGCAACTTATAGATCGGCTGTCCGGTAACTTTGCCCAGCAAATCCCAGAGCGCGATGTCGACCGCACTGAGAGCCCGCATTTCGGCTCCACCCCAACCGCTATAGGAAACCGCGAGAAACATGTCAGCCCAGAGCCGATCGATAGCGCTCGGATCCTTGCCCAACAAGACAGCGGCCAGACGCGAATGTACGATGGCTGCTTCCGCCTCGGCGTTGGGATAGCTCTCTCCTAAACCGATGAGACCTTCGTCGGTGTGGATGCGAACCCAAAGATAGGTAATGGCGCCGGCGTGAACGGTAATTCCACGTTGCAGGTAGATGGTCTCGACAGCAGTAATTTTCATGATGAGGAACGACGGGATGTGACTCGAAATTATCGCTGAACCCATCTTCTACAGTCAACATCATTGTTGACAATTTCCGGCCTGACTGATAATTGTGCAAGCGGAGCTTTCGACGACAAAGCGGTGTACTCACTCCACTGTTCCAATGTACCAAGGAGTCAAGGAGCAAGCCCTACCATGGCGGAAGTCGAGCATATTCTCGAAATTCATAATGTGATCGGGGAAGGACCCATCTGGCATTCTCAGGAGGGATTTCTTTACTGGGTGAACTTCATCGGGGAGTTTCAAATTCTGCGCTTCTCACCGCGAACACGGCAACTCGATGTGTTTGCGACGCCCATGCCGGTCATGGCGTTGGGGATTCGAAAGGCTGGAGGGTTCCTGGCTGCTACCGCCAAGGGAATTGCGACCTGGGACACCGATCGCAAAACGTTCGAGCCGGTTTGCGATCCGCTGGCCGGACGGACGGGGTTTCGTTTTAACGATGCGGCCACCGATTTCGAAGGCCGATTTTGGGTGGGTACGCTCAATGATGCCAATCCCAAGGGGCCGGACGGTGAGTTATTCCGCGTTCAGGGCGGCGGTTCTTGCCAGTTGATGGATAAGAACATTACCGTGGCCAACGGAATTGGCTGGAGTCCTGACAGAACAATCATGTATTTTACCGATTCTTTCCGCTACAGCATTTACGCCTACGACTATGCGGCCGCAACCGGAACGATTTCCAATCGCCGGACGTTCGTGCAGACGGCTCCGGAGGGCGGCATACCCGATGGGCTGACGGTGGACAGCGAAGGATTCGTGTGGAGTGCGTATTGCGGAGGCTGGAGAGTGGTCCGATATAACCCGGAGGGCAAGGTGGACTGCGAATACCGGTTCCCTGTCGCCAATCCTACAAGTTGTGCGTTCGGCGGCGAACACATGGACGAACTCTATGTCACCTCTGCCAATCTGGGACTGAGCGGGAGCGAGAAGGAAAAGTACCCGCAGTCGGGCGATCTATTCCGCCTGAAAGTGGGCGTCCCCGGCATCGACGAGCCGCGATTTGCGGGATGACTCAGTTTTCTGGTGCTCCGATAGTTGACATTATTGTTGACACTAGCGACACCTGAGCCGTAGAGTGTGGCGGGCCTTCGGCAAGTTTTTTATGGTGTTATCGTAATGCAGCGGAAAGCTGGTTGCCGTCCAGGCAAACGCTTTCTGAGTACTCCTATCAAAATTCGTTGGTTGGCGGTCTTCTATGCCTCGGGAACTCAGACTACAGGGAAAAAAAACGCTGGTCACCGGCTCCGACACAGGGATCGGACATGAGATCGGTCTCGAATTTGCGCGGCAGGGCGCCGATGTCGTGTTTCACTACGTGCAAAGCGATACCGGAGTCAAGGCGGCGGTTGAGGAAGTACAGTCGATGGGGCGCAAGGCTGCGGCATTTCAAGCGGACTTTGACGCACTGGAACAGGTGACTCGTCTCGCCGATCAGGCCAGCGAGTTTCTCGGCGGCGTCAATTGCCTGGTCAACAACGCCGGGGTCACCATGAATCGGCCCTTCCTCAAAGTAACGCCAGAACAATTCGACAAGCTGTTTCACATCAACTTTCGAGGTCAGTACTTCCTCACCCAGCGCGTCGTGGAAGACATGCTGCAGCGGGGAGGGGGCGTCATTTGCAACATGTCCTCCGTCCATGGATTGCAAGGCGTGCCGGAACATACGGTGTATGCGGCAACCAAGGGCGCGATCATTTCCTATACGAGGTCTCTAGCCGTGGAACTGGCTCATCGAGGCATTCGCGTCAATGCGATCGCGCCGGGATGGGTCACGGTGGAAAACTACTTCAAGTGCATCCCCGGCTTCACCAAGGAAATTGCGGCAGAAACAGGCTATAAAGCCATTCCGGTGGCACGTTGCGGAGAACCACTGGACATTGCCAAGCTGGCGGCATTCTTGTGTTCCGATGACGCGTCGTTCATTGTCGGTCAAACCATGGTCGCCGACGGCGGAACTACGGCGCTCATGTCTCTGGTCTCCGATTTCAGAAAAGAGTCGACGAACACCTTCGGCAGAGGTTACATCCCAGGCGTCTAGGTGGCAAAGAAATGCTGCAGGATCTCATCGCAACCCTGAAAGCAGTCGGCAAACAAACCGAACTTCATCAAACCAACGACGGCACGCGGCTGCTGATTTTGCCTTATGGAGGCAGGATCCTCGGGGTTTTCGCCCCCGGCAGCGAGGAAAATTTCCTGTGGACGAATTCCGTGCTGAAGAATGCGGAAACGGCTCGCGCCTACTACGCGAGTGATGATTGGCAAAACTCTGGAGGCGACCGAACCTGGCTCGCACCGGAAGTAGAACTCTTCTTTCCCGAAGTTCCCAGACATCGATATTGCCGGATATTGGCAACCGCGCAGTCTTGACCCTGGCAACTATGAACTCGCGAAGACGAGCCGCGAGGTCAAACTCACCAACCGTTTGAAGATCGACGCCTTTCGATCGAAGAAGCGAGTGGAACTGGAGATCACAAAATCGGTGGCGGCGAGTACCGAATCCTTTACGTTATGACCCTGCGATTCGAACCGGTCTAGTGGAATATGCGGGGCACACCCTGCTGACTTCGCTCAACCTCCTCGATCCAAAACCAGAAGGCGCTCCCCTGGTTGGCCTCTGGAGTCTGACCCAGATGCCGCATCAAGGAGAACTCTTTATTCCGACCTATGCCAAAGCCGAGCCCAGAATTTACTTTGGCCTGGTCGATACGCCTGCCGACGAGCTTGCCATGAGCGATCGTTTGGTGCGCTTCAAGATGCGGGCGGCCGGCGAACACAAGATTGGAGTGCGCGCAGCACTTACCACCGGACGTATTGGCTATCTGTATCCAACGGGCAACCGGCATGCGCTCATCGTGCGAAATTTCTACGTGGACCCTTCAGGCGAGTATGCCGACGTGCCGTGGACCGAACCTGACGATCGAGGCTATTCCACGCAAGCGTGTAGCGTAAACAGCCGCTGGGGAGAGTTCAGCGAAATGGAATATCATGTTCCCGCCATTGGCAGAAACACTACGGTCTGCATCAGACAGAAGATCGCTCGCAACTTTGGGCCTTTCGCGGGGCGAAAGAAGATATTCAGAAGATCGCACGGGCGTTATTGTCCAACGAGATCTAGTGATGGACGCGGCAGGGTGGGAGCGACCTTGGTGGCCGCAGGCGAATCTAAGAGAGAATTGGCGGGCACCCCGTCCCAGGTCAATGTTCGAAGCCTGTTTTACCTCAACTATGAGCGCGCGACTCGGCAGAGCTTCTTACAAGCCGACTTCTGGCCCGGAATACCTTCCGGTTTGCCCGTTACTCGGGAGTTTGCTGTCGGAGCCATGGGATTGGGACCTGCGCGCGCCGCATAGCGAGTTGCATTTCAGCCCGCGCACAGACCGTTCCGGAATTGGTCGGGGCTCGGAGATCAGCCTTCTAGTCTGAACTTCAGACTCTCAGGAAAAGTTTCCGTCGGTACATCCAGAACAGAATCACCCAAAAGCTCAGCATAATTCCAAAGCCGTACACCACCGGCTGAAACGTCGGCCCTGCCATTCGATTGAATAGCCACCCCATGTGGATCTGTAACGACCTAAAAAAGAACGGCTCCATCGTCCAGCTCATCACATAAATCGCAATCGAGTTCATCCCGACCACGATCAGCGGAAACGCCCACGTCCGCCAGCCCTTCCATTCAATGAGCGCATAAAATCCCGCCAACATCAGAACCACCAATCCCCCGCTGTAAAGCGTGTACGCCGATGTCCACACGCGCTTCACGATGGGACAAATCCCCGCCCGCTGGCATATCAATCCCAGCAGCACGAGCCCCGCACCGGCGATTACGAGCCCGCGAATTTTTTGTTCCTTCGACCTAACCCCCTTGAGCCACTCCCCGGTGAGTAGCCCGAGAATCATCGTCGCCAGCGTCGGAATAAAGCTGAGAGTCGACCACCGCCCTCGTTGAAGACAAAAGGGTGCTCTCGCGGGAACAGGTTCAGGAACCAGACATCGAACGCCCAGGACAGATTGGAATTCTTATTAAAGTGAGACAGAAATCCCGTGTAGTTGTACTCCCAGTTCTGCGGAACTCCCACCGCGCGTAGTCAAAGTTCGCGCCCGGCGCGGGATACATCACGAATGCCGCCCAGAAGCAGATCACGATCAGCAGAAACACAATCACCTGAGTTCGCACGCGCGTAAATCCCAGCAAGAACAGGAAACGTCCCCCATTCCGATCTGCGTCAGTGTGTCCTCAAACGTGAAATAGGTTTGATGGGACCACTGCGAGCGCAGAAAGATTCCGAGAGCGATTCACAAACGCGCGCCAGCCCGCATGTCGGACCATTTTCCCAAAATTCTCGCCCTTCGTCTTCCGGCTGGCGATGGAAAACGGAAGTCCCGCGCCCACGAGGAATGAAAACGCCGGCTGAATCAGACGTCCAGCGAGCGACCCTGCCACGGCACGTGCTCGGTGTTAAACCGATCACGCTCCACAACCAGCTGTGCGGAAACGACACCGCCACCGTGTGAAGATGCGTTGCCTCGTTCAGCATCAGCACCATCACGAACCCGCGCAGCACGTCCAGCGAGATCACGCGACTCGCATTCGACTTTCCAATTGACTCTTTCACGACGGCCGTCAACTCCCGGGTTTCCAGTTGTGCACTCTCTAGCATCGAAGCGTCCTCCCGCCACAACGAGTCAAACAAAAGCGGCACGACCACTAACCGGCAAACAGTCCGGAGTCCAAACGTGGCCACTGACCACGGGTAAAGTCCGGAAGCTTCTGCGAGGTACCATTCTCCGCCACCGACTTCTGGCTCAGGGGCGTAGGAGCGCTCCATGCGGCGGCATCGTACACATCGATATCCGGAGCCAGGCCTGGCTTCACGCAGTCCATCAGCCGGTAATTGGTCCCGTAATCCATTCCACCGTGGCCGCCCATCTTTCGCGCCAAGTCTCCCGTCGTCTTCCACAGCGGATGCTCATACTTCGCCTGAAACGCATCGATCTTTTGCCAATCGTCATCCTTTTATCCATCGATAAACACGCGCGGTGGATAATCGGCAAAGATTCCCTTCGTGCCCTCAATCATGTTCAGGCGGCTGTACGGCCGTGGATTCACTACATCATGCTGCAACAGGATCGACCGCCCTTTCACCGTCTTGATGATGCTTGTATTCATGTCGCCGCACACGTATTTCTCGCTCCGCTTCGGATCGCCGTCAGGAAAGTGTGCCTTCACGTATGCACTTCGGGAGGCTTCCTTGGAACTCACCGACACTATGTAGTCGAACCGGTCGCCCCGATGGATATCCATGTAATGTGCCACCGGCCCCAATCCATGAGTCGGATAAAGATTGCCGTTGCGCTGCCTATGCGGAACCCGCCGCCACAAGCCTTCCCCTTCGTTCGCCGTCACGATGCCGCGCAGGTCGTGGAGATAGGCCGCCTCGCCGTGCGTAATCTCACCGAAAAAGCCGTCTCGAACCATTCCCAGCACCATCATCTCGTTTGCCCCGTAACAGCAGTTCTCGAGAATTACGCAGTGCTTGCGTGTCGACTCCGACGTATTCACCAGATTCCAGCATTCCTCGAGCATCGTGGCGGCCGGCGCCTCAACGGCGGCATGCTTGCCATTCTTCATCGCATCGATCGCCATCGGAACGTGCCAGTTCCATGGCGTCGCGACATAGATGATGTCGAGATCGAGCTGATTCAGATTTTTGAAATCCCAATCGCTCTTGCCGAAGCCGGCAGGTTTGGCTTGTCCCGCATCAGTGACCATCTTCTGTGCATGCTCTACTTTCACCGGGACCAGATCGCAGATCGCCTTCACCTCGACGTTTTCCACAGCGAGCAGTTCTCCCAATAGGCTCGTGCCCCGTCCGCCCACGCCGATAATGCCCAGCCGCACGTGCTCCTTTGCCTCGAACGGAACACCGATCATCGTTCGCGCCGCGCTCGTCTCGGCTGCATTGAGAGCCTCTCGGCCGAAGATTTCATTCGCGAGCACCAGTCCAGCACCACCGATTGCAGTGCCCATGAAACCCCGCCGCGAAATATTTTCCCGCTCCTTTCCTTGCTCATGTTCGATCTCCCAAACAGATTCTTTGTTTTCGGCTGTCCGATCGCATCGACGATGGACCATCGCGAGAGTTCCCGATGCCCAACCTGGGCAATGTTTCACTGCCAGAGACCCAGATGAATTGGCGCGAAGTCAACGTTGTGACATCGTCAATATTCATGCGGTCGCAAGCGCCTTGCGCCTGCAAGATCGAGGTGTGATCCACCTTTATTATTCACAACCCATGTGAAGCGCTCCAGAAGACCGCGAGGAGGAATCTCTAAGCGAAAATCTCATTCACCTTCTCCCGCACATGCTGGCTGCGTGACGGCTTCAGGTAGCGCATCGTGCTCTCCATGTCGGAGTGACCGAGCCACTGCTGAACGGTGCGCAGATCGACGCCAGCCCACAGACGACCACGTCGCGAACGTCGCTCTGAACTTGTGCAGCCAGAAGTTCTCTTTATCGAGCTTCGCACGCTCGGCCACGGCTTTCAGGCCGTCGAGAAAATCGAGCTTCGGGTTGCACCCAGCAGTTGGGAAGACCAGAGTGCAGGTCTTGTCTGACTTTGCCTTCCACGCCTTCAGGCTCTTCACCAGCTTTGAAGGAATTGGAATCTCGCGTTCCTTGTATGCCTTCGGTGTCCATCCACGGTCTGGCTTGTGGCTGACGCGAACGGTGTGATGCGGTGAGGTTGACGTCCGACCAGTACGTGTACATGACTTCCTGCTCACGCATCCCGGTCATCAGGAAAAACTCATACCAGAGCCGCTCTTCTGCATCACAGGCCGCGAACAGCTTGTCGAGTTCTTCCTGCTCGTAAATCTCCGGTTCCTCTTCGGTGTAGCGCGGCCAGTCGTTCTTGCCGACCAGCCCACGAATCCCTTGTCGCCTTCAGGAACGTCATCACGTTCTCAAACTTGTTGTACACGCTGCGGGGCGCCTGTTCCTTCTCGTCCCGCAGGAACGCGGAGAACTTCAGCAGGTCTTTCCGGTCGATTTCTTCGAGATTGAGCTTGTGGCAGGATTCTGCGAAGTACGACAGGGCGGTCGAGTATGCGGCCAGCGTCTTCGGCTTCTTCGTGAGCTTGGTTTCGTCCAGGAACTCCGCGACGGCCGCCGCGACTGACCTGTTCCCGTTCTGGCCATGTCAGGCACGACTGTGACGCCGTTGTTCACCGCGTTCAGTTCGGCTTCCTTGCGCTGGCGTCGAGCACTGGCGTCGGCTGGCGTCCTTGCCGACCGACAACCGTACTCGCTTCACGCCCTCACGCCACTCCAGGTAGTAGGCGCCTTCCTTATGGCCTTCCTGCTTGTCCGTTGACGATGACTAGATCTGGCTTGACCCGACCATTGGCGGAGAGGACGACGCGTGCAATACCGCCATCCATGCGGTGTTTGGACTCTTTTGGTGAGATTTACTTCTCGGTTGGCCATCGGTGATACCTTCCTGATTCTGGTATCAGTATAGGTATCACCGGCTTGCAAGTACTAGATAACTAAAGTACTGGCGGAGAGGGAGGGATTCGAACCCTCGATACAGGTGTTAGCCCGTATAACGGTTTAGCAAACCGCCGCCTTCAGCCTCTCGGCCACCTCTCCGGCGTGTAGAACCAAACATTGCACTCTGCTCGCCAATACTAGTGGCGCTTTGCCTTGTGGACTCGCGGCATTTGGTGGGACCTCTTGCTGCGGCGTTTGCGGCAAAGAAACAATCGCAAAGAGATTTTACACCACACCATCGTAGACAGCCAGTTTGTATCGCGGTCGGCAACTCCGTTCACGGGAAAACCGAAGCGTGCTACAATTCCGCCCCATTGCGGTCACGATGAAAATCCGCACGCCCCGCGCTCGGGACGGGAAACGGCTGGATTTTAACAGCGTCGTAGCCTGACCGCTGCCGATTCTGCCAAGCGAGATTTTCACCACAAAAAGCAGCGCAAAAAGCAACGAGGGACCTGACCATGTCGACGCAGTCTCAAACGATCGGAGCAATGGAAGCCGCGGGTGGATACAGCATCTGGCGCGTGATCATGGCTTCGTCTGTCGGCACCATGATCGAGTGGTACGACTTCTACATTTTCGGCAGTCTGGCGGCCATCCTGGCCCTAAGTTTTATCCACCCGGCAACGACACGTTCGCCTACATTGCCTACCTGGCCACCTTCGCGGTCGGCTTTCTGGTGCGGCCTTTTGGCGCGCTGTTCTTTGGCCGCATCGGCGATCTGGTCGGCAGGCAAATATGCCTTTCTGGTCACGCTTTCGATCATGGGTTTTTCGACCTTTGCCATCGGCTTGCTGCCGTCGTATCGGCACCGCCGGATGGTTTGCGCCGATCGTGCTGCTTCTGATCCGCGTCCTGCAAGGACTGGCGCTGGGCGGAGAATACGGCGGCGCGGCAGTTTATGTCGGCGAGCATGTTCCCGACAACAAGCGCGGCTTCTACACCAGCTTCATCCAGATCACGGCCACGCTGGGCCTTTTCGTTTCGCTGATCGTGATTCTGGTGACGCAGAACTCGATGTCGAAAGACGATTTCGCCGCCTATGGCTGGCGCATTCCGTTCCTGATCTCCATCATCCTGGTGATGATCTCGCTCTACATTCGCCTGAAGATGAAAGAGTCGCCCATCTTCGCGGAGCTCAAGGCCACGGGCATGACCTCCGCGCAGCCGTCTGAAGGATGCCTTCACCAAGTGGCCGAATCTGAAGAATGTCCTGATTTCGCTTTTCGGCGCAACGGCGGGGCAGGGCGTGATCTGGTATACGGGGCAGTTCTACGCGCTGTTCTATATGCAGACTATTCTGAAAGTGAATGTGAAAACCGCCAACATTGTGGTCGCGATCGCTCTGCTGCTGGGGATGCCGTTCTTCACGGTTGTCGGTGCGCTTTCTGACCGCATCGGCACGGAAGAAACTCATGATGGCCGGCTGTCTTCTCGGCGTGCTCTACCTACATTCCGATCTACAAGGCCATGGAGCGCGCCGCCGGGAACAACGTCGTCACTGTGAAATCCACGCGCAACAAAGTTACCGGCGCAGATCTCGCTCACCTCGATGACCACGGACGCCACCGGAACGTTGGTTCCTGCCAAAGAAGCCGCCGAATCCGAATACGCACCATGTTGGTCCTTCTGGTCTTCGTGCAGGTTCTGTACGTATGTCTGATCTACGGGCCGATCGCCGCTTATCTGATCGAGGCTTTCCCGGCGAAGATCCGCTACACGTCGCTTTCTCTGCCCTATCACATAGGCAACGGCGTGTTTGGCGGATTGCTGCCGTTGATCGGACTCTCGTCGGTTGCGGCCACGGGCAATATTTATGCCGGCCTCTACTACCCGATGATCGTAGCCGGCCTCACGTTTATCGTGGGAAGCCTGCTGCTGAAGGAAACCCACGGCCACCGCATTTGGGATGAACTTGGTGCGAAAGGTTAGGAGACGAGCGAGGAATCGTTGATCAGTCGGCCCAAGCCCTGACCGGCGTTATCGGTCTGCTAATTGACTGCGTTATGCTGGAGAGGCTCTTCTCAATTGAGGAATCCTCTTTAGCATGGCAGCCATTCAGGTCACTCCTGAGCCAACATCGTCGAACCGAAAGCTCGTCCTCGCCGGTCAGCTGGCTTTCCTTCCTACTGGCGTCCTGACCACGCTGCTCGGCCCCATGCTGCCCATTCTGATTGCGCGCTGGGCGATGAACGACACCCAGGCCGGCAACCTTTTTCTGGTGCAGTTCCTGGCCATGCTTGCGGGCGTGCAGCTCTCTGGACTTCTTCTGTCGCGCGTTGGATATCGTCCCGCATTTCTCTCTGGCCTGCTGCTGATGGCTTGCGGAATCGCGACGATCTACCTCGGATCGTTGTGGCTGGGACTCGCCTCGGTCGCAACCTTTGGTCTCGGCCTCGGGCTCATCATCCCAACCGACAATTTATTGATTGCGGAAATCAGCGCCGGGCCAAATCCCGGTTCGAGCTCGGGCGCGGTGAGCTTGTTGAATTTCTTCTGGGGCGTAGGCGCGGTCTTCTGCTCGCTGATGGTGGCGTGGACGGAGGCACATAAGTTGCTGCCCATGTTTCTCGTTTCCGTCGCACTGTTCCTGGTGCTGCTGGCCTTCGCGATTCGCAATCTGCCCTTTCCGGCGGCAACGGCGAAGTCCGCCGAGTCATCACCCTCGTGGCGCGGGCTGGCGAAGACGCCGACGATTTGGCTTTTTGCGGCGGTCTTCTTTCTTTATCCGGGAGTGGAAACGGCAGTCGGTGGATGGATTGGTTCTTACGTTTCCCGACTGGGGGACCACGGGCTCGCCATGGCTTCGCTGATGCCGGCGTTCTTTTGGTCGGCACTGACCGTGGGCCGTGGCTTGGGCACTGCGTTCTTGCGCCACTTCTCAGAGAGTCGCGTTTTGCGCGTCGGATTCGCGGCAGCCACCGCAGGAATCGCGCTCATGATCTGGGTGCCGACCCTGGCAGGAGTGATTCCCGGAGCGCTCATCACAGGGCTGAGCTTCGCGACAATGTATCCGATCACTGTCGCCAGGCTCTCCGAGCACTACGGCGTCGCCGCTCGCAACATCGGCGCGGTGATGTTTTCCCTGGCGTCACTTGGACCCGCGATCGTCCCCTGGATGGTTGGCTTCATTTCGCATTCCACTGGGAGCTTGCGGGCTGCGCTGTTTCTGCCGCTTGGCGGAACGGTCGCTTTATTACTGGTTCACCTTTTCGAGTGGTGAGAAGAGATTCGATTCAGAGACGCGACGCTCTCGCCTTTTTGCCCCCAGCGACGCGAAGCGGTGCTGTAGACGCCAGTTCCACGCGGTTTCTTCCTTTTTGCTTCGCGCGGTAGAGAGCCTGGTCGGCAGCTTGGATGACTTGCTCGGGCTGGCGGTTGCGAGTGCCGGGTTCGGCTACACCCATGCTGACCGTAACGGACAGACGATCCGTCGATTGCGCCGCGGGGAGCGCGGCCGGGACCGTCTTCTTTTTCGGCGACCCTGACTTTCTGCGATCGGACTGGATCGCGCGCCGGTCGTTTTCTGTCTCGGCTTTCCGCTCGGCTCTTCTCTCCGCTCCGCGCATTTGAAAGGTCGATTTCTCGATGGTGTCGCGCAACGCCTCGAGATGCTCAAAAGCGTCTTTCGCCGATGCGTCGCGAAAGACAATGGCAAACTCTTCCCCGCCGCAGCGGAAAGCCTGACCCCCTCCTCCAACCTCGGTGAGCCGCGAGGCCACCATGCACAGTACCTGATCTCCTACGTCGTGTCCGTAGGTGTCGTTGAATTTCTTGAAGTGGTCGATATCGACGATAGCAATGGCGTACTGCTGGTCGAGCGAAAGCAGCGACTCGTTAAACGCGCGGCGTCCGCGGATGCCTGTGAGTTCGTCGTGATAGGCGAGCACGTAAGAAGTCTCGATCAGCGAGGCCGCAAGAATGAGGGCGGCAGTGGCCACATAGGCGTCAGACGCTTTCCCGATCGGGGCGAACTCGAGCCAGAGAAAAACAGCCACCACCGACCACACAAATCCGGGTTCGATCGGCTTGCGGGTTTGAAAGAAGCGCCATCCGAGGAAGCCCAATCGCAACCACAAAACTTACGAAGATCCAGACCGCGATCACGCTCGGGCCAGAAGCGTGCGGATTCGTCATGCTTTTCGCCGGACTATTCTCCGGGCGGCACCATACCGCGAAGACCACGGATTCCAGGAAGAGCAGCCCGAAACGGGGTGCGATTCCGGCAAAGATCAGGCCTCGTTCGCGCATCTGGGCGAACGCGACGAAATTCAGCGGGATCAAAAACGCAGCCAGGACGACCGCCGTGCGGCCAGGTCCGGCCAATGGCTGGCCGGAAGAAAAAAACACCACTGCTTTGTGAGCGAGCAGTAAAACCAGCAACGAAAACAAAACTCGGCTCGAATTGAAGCGCCAGGCCAGAACCAATCCGGCTGCAAACGACTGCAAAGTAGTAGAAGCCGAGAGACGAGGCCGACCTGCGCGAACAAAGAACTATTGACGAGCGCCGCCGCCAGCGCCAATAGCAAGCCGCCGGGCATGAGCCACGCTTTCCAGATCCTCCCGTTCACTCCTCCAGAATACGGCAAGCTGGCAAGGCGGCATAGAGATGCGGTTATGTTTTCGGGAACTGGCGAGCCAGATTTTTCTGCTCAGACGCCCGGCATTTTGCCGAGGAAGATCAGAATCACGCCGTGCGTGTCAGAGGCGCCATGGGCGAGGGTGGTGATGATAATCTTCCCTGTTCATATTCCGAACAAACAATGGCAGCTTCACCGCAATCCGACCTTCGCATCGCCATCGACACCGGAGGCACGTTCACCGACTGCGTATGGATGCAGGGCGGCGAACTCAGGACTTTGAAAGTGTTTTCCACGCCTGACGACCCATCGCGCGCCATTGCCCAGGCTCTCGGAAAAATTGGCGAGGCGATGGGAGATTCCGGCTCCGCGCGCCCGCTCACGCTGTTGCACGGAACCACCGTCGGAACCAATGCCCTGCTGCAACGAAAAGGCGCACGGGTCGCCCTCGTTACCACCGCCGGATTTGAAGACGTGATTGAAATCGGACGCCAGGCGCGACCGAAGCTCTATGACTTTTTCTTCGATCGTGTGGAACCGCTGGTCAGTCGCGAACTCAGATTCGGCGTCAACGAGACGAATGGATTCCGAGGGCCGCATCCTCGAACCACTGTCGCAAGCGGAGTTGACACGTCGTACACGAGGCCGTTCGCCGCGCCGATCCGGAAGCAATCGCCATTTGTTTTCTATTTTCGTTTGCGAACCCACGCCACGAATCTGCCGTCGCCTCAGCCTTGGCGAATCTTGGCAAGCCTCTGTCGGTATCGCACCGCATCCTGCCGGAGTTCCGCGAGTTCGAACGCACCAGCACAATCGTGGTCAATGCCTACCTCCAGCCGCTGATGCAAAGCTACATGGAGAATCTGTCGCTGCGCGCCCTGAACGCCCCGGAGGTTTCGAGCTCCGCGCGAAAACTTTCGATCTCTGCACGACACCACCGCCAGTCTCGTCCCCGAATTTTCGTCATGCAATCGAGCGGAGGCATCACCGCTCTGGAGTCGGCGGCGCGCGAACCGGTGCGCACCGTTCTCTCAGGACCTGCCGGCGGATTGGTCGGGGCCGCGGCCATGGCCGGCCGCAGCGGCTTCGAAAAAATCATTTCCTTCGATATGGGAGGAACTTCGACCGACGTTGCGTTAGTGCAAGGTGCAGTTCACACCAGCGCGCAGTCGGAAGTAGCCGGACTGCCGGTCGGAGTTCCGATGCTCGACATTCACACCGTCGGCGCAGGCGGAGGATCGCTGGCGCGTTTCGACGCTGGCGGCGCGCTACGAGTGGGGCCTGAGTCCGCCGGCGCAGACCCGGGTCCGATCTGCTACGGCCGCGGAACCGAGCCCACCGTCACCGACGCGAATCTGCTGATGGGGCGACTTCGTCCTGATCGGTTTCTCGGCGGAGAATTCGCGCTCGATTTGGAAAGAACGCGACGCATCACCTCCGAATGGCTGAAGAAAAATAGGTCGCTGCTAAGCCCGGAAACATTCTCAGCCGGCGTTGTGCGCGTGGTGAACGCGAATATGGAACGTGCACTGCGCCTTGTCTCCATCGAGCGCGGTTACGATCCGCGCGAATTTGCGCTGGTGGCGTTCGGCGGCGCAGGAGGCCTGCACGCGTGCGAACTGGCCGAAGCTCTGGCGATACCAACCGTGATCATCCCAGCGCGGCCAGGGGCGCTCTCCGCTTTCGGCATCCTCGCGAGCGATGTGGTCAAAGATTATTCGCGCACCGTGCTCTGGCGGATCGCAAAGCGAGTGCCGGGGACTCAACTAAAGGACGAATTCCGCAAGCTGGAAGCGCAGGCGCAAAAAGAATTCCGCGCGGAACAGTGGCGAGGCACATTGATTTTCGAGCGCAGCCTTGATCTGCGATATCGAGGCCAGGGCTACGAAATCAACATCGCCTCCAAAGGCGACATCGTGAGCGAGTTCCATCGCGAACATCAGCGCCGTTACGGATATCACCATGCGACGCGAGAAATTGAGTTGGTCACACTTCGTCTGCGAGCGCGCTTGCGAACGCCTCAGCTGAAGTTCGGACCGAAGTTCGTCGCCCAAGTCATGCCGCGCAAAATAGCGAAGCGCATTTCCCCGGTCGAGCGTGCGTCTGTAGTTTTTCAGGCGAAAGCCGTGGCGACTCCGGTCTTTGAACGCGCTGATCTCGTCCCGGATCAAATCATGCGAGGGCCAGCGGTGATCACGGAATACAGCGCAACCACCGTGATTCCGCCGAAAGAGAAGTTTTGGGTGGATCGACCGGGAAATCTCTTAATTAAGGTCAGGTGAATCAAGATCAAGTGAATTCAGATCAGGTGACAGAACCGGCAGTCTACTCTTCTTCCGGTTCCTTCTTCTCCTCGATCGCCATATCTTTGAACTCGCTCGACTCGAAAACCTCGCGGCATTCCTGGCATTCCACGTATTCGGTTTCTTCGTCGCGCGAAACTATCTGTACCCGCGGATGTTTGCACGGTTCCGGAGCGGCCTTTTTCTTGGGAGACGGCGAAGGCTGGCTAGGCGGCATAAACTCGCTGGCGGTTCATCTCGATGGGATCGACGGTTTGTGGCGATTTGGCGATATTTTGCTGCGGTTGGCGACGGATGTCAAGTGCTCGAATCGTCCAGTAGTGGTCTACTTTGAACGAACTCGGAAAAACTCCCAAAAGAAGCCGGACAAGAAGATCCCTAAGACGATCACCAACCATGTGAACGGCCTCGCAAGGGAGATCGGATCCCATCCTATCGCCCCGGTCTCCGTTGACCGAGACGCAATCAAAAGGCCGACCATAACAACGATGACCGTTAGGATGGCTGCGGCAAGTACAGCCAGAAATCCTGCAACGGTGCACCTAAAGTAAATCATGCTGCTCTTTCCGCCTTCCGCTGTTTGTCGACTTCCCAGAGGGCCAAGAGTCTCAAATTTCAAAGTAGTTCGCTACGAATAGTCCGGTGGTGGCTCAGTTTTTCAACCGGGCCACCACCCAGACCGATACTGTCTAATGCACTACGTGCTTCGGCGAAGCCTTTCGTAGTTCCCTCAAGAGACGGCGCGCCGACGCCGGGGGCGCCACTTTCCCCTCGCGCACGATTTCTGTGGCGCTGAGTTCCTTTCCATATAAAGCTTTGTTAGCGCCGTCGTCAGATCTCATCGTCGAACCTTCCAGCGAAATTCCCGCGAACAATCCTTTCGATCGCGAATAGGACAAAATCTCGGCCTTCAAGACGATGTCAGTTTCTGCCGACGCCGCGCGCCCCACCGGCCCAGCCGCTACCGACGCGTCCGCGCCCAGTTTCACCTTGCTCGACAGCACAGACTTCGCTCCCGACTCGTTCATTACCAGAAGCACAAAGTCCGTGGCCTGCGCTCCGATCTGGAACCCGAAGCTGCCGCCTTCGAGCGCATACATCGCAGGCGCTCCCCATGGGCCGGAGAAATCCTGCCCCTTGCGGCACACGATCACTCCCCTGCCATAACTGCCGCCGACGACAAATGCAGCTTTCTTTACCGAGGGATAGATCAGCAGGCACTCCGCCTTGTTGAGAAAATCTTTGGGAATACCGTCAGGCATGCCGAGAATCTCGCTGATCACGGCTGCGGCATCGTTGATACGTTCGTTTTCTTTCTCCTGCGCGACTAAAGGCATGGCGCAGAGAAGCATGAGGACCAAAGGCAAAACATTTTTCATAAAGCGCTCCTGGAATATTGGGATGAGGGGTAGACGAAGGGCCCGCGAAACAAAGCAGCGTCAGTATATAGCGAAAATGCAATTGGCGGCGAACCGCGCAGCCGCCGCGTAGCGATATGGGTCTATTTGTTTCCCGGCTCCGGAGAATCCATACTCAGCGGAAAGCTCTTGAGCGCGACCTCGCGCGCGTGCGCGGATATCTTCTTCGCAGCGTCCATCGAGTTCTCAGTCAGCGTTCCCTTCAAAACGTAAAACGCCTCATCGCCCCGGCTCTTGCCTTCGCCGCGCTCAATCGTCCCATGAAATTCGAACGAAATGCCGTGCACCACTTCGGTCGAAAAGACGAGTTGATTGCCGTCGAGTTTCCCGGACTTGAAAAAATGATCGAGAAAATCGCCGCGATCGTTCTCCGAATCGCCGTAGCGCGAGACAAATCCGGTGACTCGCCCTTGCTCAACCGTCACCTGAACAAACTCCCCATCGCGCAGAAAGCTGTACATGCCCGAATACTCGGCGCCGGGAACGGCGGTCGGCCGGCTCTGGGGAGGTTGACTCGGAGCCGCCTGTCCCGCGGCCAGCGCACATCCAAGGAGCGAACACCCAAGGAGCACAACCCACGCCAGCTGCAACGCGCGAAAATGGGTCGCCTGATCGTCATGTGTTCTAGGTATAGCGAGGTATAGCGGCATCGTCAGCTTGCGCCGGCTTTCGCGCTCTTCTTGGGCTTGCGATACCGCAGCGCGCTCAGGATTCGGCCGGGAATTTCCCCGAGTGGCAGAACATCGCTCAACACTCCGAGTTCGGCACAAGCGCGCGGCATTCCGTAAACAACGCATGTGCCCTGATCCTGGCCGAGAGTAATTCCCCCCTGTTGAAAGATGGCGCGCATCCCAAGCGCGCCGTCATTCCCCATTCCCGTGAGGACGATCCCCATCGCAGACGAGCTAAAGGCCTCGGCGACCGACGACATCATTACATCTGCCGAGGGCACGTGAATCGACTTGCCTGTCGCGGGCGAGATACGCAGCACAACTTCAGAAGCCGACCGGCGGCGAACCGTCATGTGCTGACCTGCGGGCGCAAGGTAAACGCGCCCGCGCTTGATGAGATCGTTGTTAGTTGCTTCCTGCACTCGCAATCCGCCGAAATCGTTCAATCGCTCTGCCAGCGGCCCCACGAATCCCATCGGCATGTGCTGCACCACAACGATACCAACGGGCAAGTCCCCAGGAAGAGCCGCGAAGAGTTCCTGCAAGGCCTTGGGGCCTCCCGTCGAACTGGCGATGGCAACGATCGCCGGAATAGGCTCGTCGGCCAAAAGAGAGCGCGCACTGGTAGGCGGCGCTGGTCGTTGGAGCTTGGCCAGCCGCGAAGGCCGCAACAGCGGCCCCGCAGCCGCTTTGATCTTGCTGACCAGTTCCGCCTGAACTTTCAAGACGTCTTCCGTCGCGTAGCTGAGTTCCTTGGCTACGCAATCGAAGGCTCCAAGGCTCAGCGCTTCCAGCGTCGCCGCTGCTCCTTTGCGAGCCAGCGAACTCACGATGATCACTGGAACCGGCGACTGCTCCATGATGCGGCGGAGAGTTTCCATGCCGTCGATTCCCGGCATATCGAGGTCAAGAGTCACCACATCGGGATGAAGCTCCGAAATCTTAGCCAGAGCTTCGAGTCCATTTTCCGCAGTCCCAATGACGCAGAGCGAGTCGTCGGATTGCACCATCCGCGACAAAGACGCACGCATGAAGGCGCTGTCGTCGGCAATCAAGACCTTCACCTTGTAGGTAACCGGCGAATGCGGAGTGAATAAGACCATGATCGATGCCAACAATGATTCGCGCCGAGAACGAAGCAAGACACCAGTCCCTGCGTCGCTCTGAACATCGGCATCGTGGAACGAGACTTTACCGCGCAACGTTACCGCCCAACCTTGGCGCGCAAGTTTGGCGCGGCGTTTATAATCCTCCGTTCTCGGGTTCGAGCCTGAAGTCAGGGCTCTATTTCTCTTTATGTCTCTTTAATTCTGTTGAGGGAGCACGAATGAAGCTTGCAGGACGAGTGGCGCTGGTCACGGGAGCATCGCAAGGGATCGGCCATGCGTGCGCGCTGGCGCTGGCACAAGAGGGAGCGTCCATCGCCGTCGCCGCCCGCAATCACGAAAAACTCGACGCGCTCGTCGCCGAGATCACATCCGCCGGAGGCAAAGCCGCCGCCTTCGTCATGGACGTCGCCGACGAAGAGCAGGTCAAGGCCGGAATCAAAGCAGCGCTCGCGCACTTTGGCAAGATCGATATCCTCGTCAATAATGCCGGCATCACGCGCGATCAACTGCTCATGCGCATGAAGCGCGCCGATTGGGATTCGGTTCTGAACACGAATCTGACGTCCGCCTATTTGTGCATCCAGCAAGTGATTGGCTCGATGCTCAAGCAGCGCTGGGGAAGAATCATCAACGTCTCTAGCGTGTTCGGACAAATGGGACAAGCCGGCCAGGCGAACTACGCCGCGTCCAAAGCCGGATTGATCGGGCTGACCATGGCCATGGCCCGCGAAGTAGCTTCGCGAAACATCACCTGCAATGCGGTCGCTCCCGGATTTATCGAAACCAGCATGACCGCAGTCCTGAGCGAAGAATTCAAACAAACTGCCGTGAAACAAATTCCGCTAGGGAGAGTAGGTTCTCCCGAAGACGTAGCCAGCGCCGTCTGCTTTTTAGCGTCAGAGCAAGCCGGATATATCACCGGCCACGTGCTCAACGTAAATGGCGGCTTGCTGATGGGCTGAGAGATGTATTGAGAGACCGTGCCCCAGGTTCGCGCCCCGTTCTGTGGGGCGCTAACCTGGGCGCTCCGACCAAAAGCAGCTAACCCAACCGCGGAAACACTCGAGGCGATCCACCACATGCCTTGCGTTCGCGATCAGCGGCTGTCCATTCCGATTCGATTTCCACCACTCCAACCTCACGCAGCTTGTAATGTCAATAACTGCTCCACTGCCATTCCTCAGGAGCGACAGCCAACCCACGCGCGACGGGATTGCGATGCAGATATCGCAGCGTCAGCGTGAACTCGCGATAATCCCGCACATTGCGGTCATAGTACCGTTTCTCCCAAAACGATCCAGTTCCGTGCCCCAGGTTCGCGCCCCGTTCTGTGGGGCGCTAACCTGGGTCCACTTTAACCAAGAGCAGCTAACCCAACCGCAGAAACACTCGAGGCGATCCACCACATGCCTTGCGTTCGCGATCCCCGGCGGTCCATTCCGATTCGATTTCCACCACTCCAACCTCACGCAGCGCGTAATGTCGATAACTGCTCCACTGCCACTCCTCAGGAGCGACAACCAGTCCACGCGCCACGGGATTGCGATGCAGATACCGCAGCGTCAGCGTGAACTCGCGATAGTCCCGCACATTGTGGTCATAGTACCGTTTCTCCCAAAACGATCCTCCGTGCCCCAGGTTCGCGCCCGGTTTGTGGGCGCTAACCTGGGCCCGAGACGGCAACCCAGGAACCCGTTTGGAGAATGACAGTTTCAAATAGTGCATAGCCTCAGCCAACTTAACCGCAGCCGGTTCGCTCAAGAGCAGATGAACATGCTCTGGCATGACCACAAACCCATAGAGGCACATGTCGAAGCGGCATCGCATGTCTTCCAGGCACTGCACGAAGAGATTATAGAGTGCAGCGCTCGCGAAATACGGCCTTCGCTTGCGGCAACTGAACGTAACGAAGTGTGTCTGGCCCGATTCTTGAAAGCGCCGCAGACCGGTGGGCATGGCCTCACACTACATCAGGCTGATCTTCGGAGAAAAGTCTTCTTTCGTGGATAGGGCGCCCAGGTTAGCGCCCACAAAACGGGCGCGAACCTGGGGCACGATCTTGTGCGGAACGAGTGGTTAGCGCGCGTCGCGAACGATGAGAATCATCCCCGGCCGCAGCGAGGCGATATTGCGGTTGTCCTGTTTCAGGGCTTGGACCGTGGTCTTATAGTTCGTTGCAATCGAGTAGAGAGTCTCCCCGCGCTTCACTTTGTGATGCAGGACGGTGTTGGCTGCCGTCTCGGTGGTGGACGACGCACCCGAATGATTGTGTTTTGATTTCGTGGAATGGTGGCTCGCCACTTGCGTCTCTGAGCTTCTCGTCACTGGCAGGTGGAGATATAAGATCCTGCGTCCGGCGAGGCTATCGCCTTTGATGTGGTTCCAGACGCGAATCATCTTTGGCGAGACTCCGAAATTTTCGGCTACGGTTTCGACCGTATCGCCTTTGCGAATCTTGTAGTGAGTTGTCGCGTGCGCGTAGGTGCTAGTGTCGGATTGTTTACCGGCGGCGATCGGGATGATCAGGCGGCTTTCGGGCTCGAGCGCTTCCCTGCTTGACGCGTTGTCGCTATCCAAGTCATTCGCTTCCGCAATCGCTTTCGGCGTGGTGTGATAGGTCTTCGCGACGGCGGCGAGAGTCTCTCCGTCTTGCACCTTGTGATAACGCCACCAGACACGTTTGTCGGCGGGGATCGAAGCGACTGCGGCCTGGAACTTGTCGGCGGTTCCGGCGGGCAGGTGGAGATCGAATCCACGGTCTTTCTCTGTAACTTTCGGAGTCGTCAGACGCAGCAAACTCGGATTCAGATCAGACAAGTCTTCGGCAGTGGCATCGACACACTCAGCGGCTAAACGCAGATCGATCGGGTAGTCGATCTTTACGGTGTCGTAGGGAACCGGCTTGTCTTTGACGACCGACGTCAAGCCATACTGCGCGGGATTCTTGGCCATAATGGTGACGGCCAGAATGATCGGAACATAGTTGCGCGTTTCTTTCGGCAACACGTTGCGGTTGTAGAGTTCCCAGAAATCGACGTAGCCCGTGCGCTTGACCGCGCTCTGCACAGTTCCGGGGCCGGAGTTGTAGGCGGCCATCGCCAAGTACCAGTCGCCGAATTCGTTGTAAAGATCGTGCAGGTGATGGGCGGCGGCGCGGGTGGCTTTTTCCGGATCCTGGCGTTCATCGACCCACCAGCTGCGTTCGAGTCCATAGCCTTTGGCACGGCTGCCCATGAACTGCCACATGCCGCGGGCTCCGGCGCGAGACACAGCTAAAGGATGGAATCCGGATTCGGCCTGAGCCAGGTAGATGAGTTCCTCCGGAACACCTTCTTCACGGAGCACGCGGCGGATCATGTCGTCGTAGCGCCCGGAACGGGCCAGGCCACGTTCGAGCGTGCCGCGGCCACGGCCGGAGAAGTAGTTGATGAATCCGGCGACCTGATCGGTCATCACCAGCGGCAGATCGGAGTGCGTGGACCTGATCTCGGCTTCGGCCTTGGCTTTGACGTTGGCATCCGCGGTCGGGTTGAGTTCGTTCGCTTCGTCGATCGGAGCGGGCTCGGACTTCTGTTCGGCGAATCCGTCGCCTTGCTGCAAGGCGGCGAGTTCCAGGTTGTTGACTCCGTCGAGCAGGCGGTCGAGTTCGTGCTGAAGCCGGTCGTCGGCTTTCAGGTCAAATCCGCTGCCGAGAAGCTGGTTGAAGGCGTTGTCGAAATTCTGCTTGGCGGCTTCGAGGTGGCCATCCTTATAGTTGTCCTGGCCGGTCTGGTATTCCTTCTCGACGCGGGCGATCAGGTCTCCGATGGGGTCGACCTGGAGCGCCTGCGCAACCTGCAGTTTCGGCTGGGGCGCGTCGGCGGGCTGGGACTTCGACTTCGCCGTCCCTTGCTCGGGCGGATTGCTGGCCGCGACATTGCTCGCCACGAGCGCCGGGGCTTGGGCCTGAGCTGGGGGCGCAAAGGATGCCTTCTGCACTCCCTGGCAGCCGAGCGTGGCAAGAGTTGCGGCCAACGCGGCTAAGAAGCCGATTGGACGGGTCAAAGCACGGAACGAAGCGCGATTCGAGTTGGAAGAAAACCCCATATTTTCACAAACTTACGAAATCGCCTCCGAGCGACAGTGATCCCCTCGCTACTGAGATGGTACTATCGCAAAATTCGTTGGGTCAACGCCACATTAGACCCATTACCTCCGGTTACTTCTGGAACCGGTGGGCGATGTTACCCTACGCCAGATCGAGATGGCAACAGGCGACAAAGCGGAGTTCGCAGCCGTTACGAATCTGGGAGCATCGATAGCAGGTATGAAAGCCATTATGAAAGCGATTGAGATTAAGCATACCGGTGGTCCCGAGGTGATGGAACTGGCAGACTTGCCGGTTCCCGAGCCAAAACCGAATGAAGCCGTGGTCAAGATCGCGGCGGCGGGCGTCAACTTCATTGACGTCTATAACCGTGAGGGCCGTTACAAAGCTCCGCTGCCCCTGGTGCTGGGGCAAGAGGGAGCGGGGCTGGTCTCGGCCGTGGGGTCAGGCGTCCGCGATGTGGCGGTGGGGGATCGGGTCGCTTACACCTCGGTGCTCGGCAGCTACGCGCAGTATGCCGCCGTGCCGGCGGACAGGCTGGTGAAGATCCCAGCGGGAGTGACCGAGCGCGAGGCAGCTGCGGCCATGTTGCAGGGTATGACGGCCCAGTATCTGGCCTATGACACCCATCCGTTGAAAAGCGGGGAAACGGTGCTGATTCACGCGGCCGCCGGCGGGGTCGGGTTGTTGCTGGTCCAGATGGCGCACAACATCGGCGCGCGCGTCATTGCCACGGTTTCGACCCAGGCGAAAGCGGACCTAGCGCGCGCCGCCGGCGCCGACGACATCATCCTTTATACAGAAGTCGATTTTGAGGCAGAGACAAAGAAATTGACCGGCGGCAAGGGCATCGACGTCGTCTACGACTCGGTCGGCAAGACTACGTTCGACAAGGGGCTGAACCTGCTGCATCCGCGGGGGATGATGGTGCTCTTTGGTGGTTCGAGCGGAGCCGTGGCGCCACTGGATCCGCTTGTGCTGACGCAGAAAGGGTCGCTCTTTTTGACACGGCCGTCGCTCGGCCACTACATCATCAGCTCAGAAGAGTTGCAGCAGCGCGCGGCAGCGGTCTTTGGCATGATTCGCGACAAGAAGCTTAAGCTGCGGATCGAGCACATATATCCTCTGGATGAGGCGCCAAAGGCACACCGCGATCTGGAAGGGCGAAAGACTACGGGAAAGATTCTGTTGATCCCGTAGCGACGCCCCCTTTGGGGCTCAGGAGAGACAAAACCTATGGCTCATCAGCATCCTCCGCGTTTCTTGAAAATTGTTGAGGACGCCAAGCAGCGCGTCCGCGAGACAAATGTCGACGAAGTGAAAGCACGTATGGATCGCCACGACAAGTTCGTTCTGGTCGACGTTCGCGAAGACCGCGAATTTGGAGCCGACCATTTGCCCGGAGCCGTCCACCTGGGACGAGGCATCATCGAGCGCGACATCGAGGGCAAGTATCCGGACTTGAATACCGAACTCGTCCTTTATTGTGGCGGCGGGTTCCGTTCGGCGCTGGCTGCCGACAATCTCCAGAAAATGGGCTATACCAACGTCATTTCCATGGACGGCGGCATCCGCGATTGGCGGGAAAAGGGATATCCGCTGGAGAAGTAGGACGCCAATTCGCCGCGGAGACACCTCCGGTGGTTTGCATGACGCTGGCTTCTCTGAAAAAATGATCTGCAATTGATTGGGGTCCCCCAACATGTCTCAAATCGGTAGCTTCGCGCTGATGCTGGCGCTCGGCCTGAGCGCGTACTCTTTCCTCGCCGGCCTCCTGGCTCTGTTCAACAAGGACGCCGCTTCGGCTCGCCTTGGAGAAACTGCTCGCCGCGCCGGGATCGCCAGCTTCGGAGCGGTGCTGCTGGCGGGCATCGTTCTCGTGGCGGCCGCATTCAACGACGATTTCTCGATCGCCTATATTTTCCATCACAGCAATCGCGACTTGCCGGCGGCCTACAAGTTCGCCGTGCTGTGGTCGGGGCAAGAAGGGTCGCTGCTGTTCTGGTCGCTGTTGCTGGCTGGCTACGGATTCGTTCTGCGCCTCCGCTACAAGACCGATCAGCGGCTGTTCGCGTATGCGTCGGTCGTGATCGCGTCGGTGCAGGTTTTCTTTTTGCTGATTCTGAATTTCGCGGCGCATCCGTTTGCCGTGATGCAGGGCGGCACTCCGCGTCGATGGCAACTGGGCTCAACCCGCTGCTGCAATATCCCGAGATGGTGATTCATCCGCCGATGCTTTATCTCGGATATGTCGGCTTCACCGTGCCCTTCGCTTTTGCGCTCGGCGCGCTCATCATGAAGTATCCCGGCGAAAAGTGGATCCAGATCACGCGCCGTTGGACCATGGTCACCTGGTGCTTCCTGACCATCGGCGTTTTTCTCGGCGCGCACTGGGCGTATGCAGTCCTCGGATGGGGCGGCTATTGGGGCTGGGATCCCGTCGAAAACGCTTCGCTGATGCCGTGGCTCACCGGCACGGCGTTTCTGCACTCGGTGATGATGCAGGAAAAACGCGGCATGTTGAAAGTCTGGAACATGTCGCTGATCTTCGCGACCTTCCTGCTGTCGATGCTCGGAACATTTCTTACCCGCTCGGGCGTGATCAGTTCGGTCCATGCCTTCGCGCAGTCTTCGATTGGAACCTGGTTCCTCGTCTTCATCGGGCTGACGCTGGCCGTCTGCGTATTCTTCCTGATCAAGAACCAGTCCCATCTCAAGAGCGAGCACAAGCTGGAGTCGATGGTCTCGCGCGAGTCGAGTTTCCTGTTTAACAACGTTCTGCTCGCTGGCGGTCTGCTTCACGATTCTGTGGGGGACATTTTTCCCGATCATTTCCGAATTCGTGCAGGGACACAAAGTCACGGTCGGGCCTCCGTTTTTCAATCGCGTCGCCGTGCCGGTGGCGCTGCTTCTGTTGTTGCTAACGGCAATCGGTCCGTTGCTCGCCTGGCGTAAGACTTCTCTCGAAAGCCTGAGGCGGAATTTCCTCTATCCGCATGATCGGCGCGCTGGCCGTCGGCGGGATGATGATTCTATTCGGCGTGCATCCCTGGGAAGATCCTTCTTATTTCTACGCCACGATGGCCGCAGTGCTCGCAGCTCTTGTGATCTTCACGCGTCATCTCCGAGTTCCTGCGCGGAGGTCGCGTCATCGCCGGCAAGAGCGGACAGAATCTTTTCGCCGCCATGGCTGCAACTGGCCCACCGAAATACGCGCCGCTACGGCGGATATATCGTCCACTTCGGCGTGGCTCTGGTTTTCATCGGAATTCTCGGCACGCCTTTCAACAAAGAAGTTGAAAAAGAGATGGGCTTTGGCGACAAGATCAACATCGGCCCTTACACGCTGGTCTGCCAGTCCTATACGCAGGACGACAATCCGAACTACGGCAACGAGTGGGCAATCATCAATGTGTTTCGCGACGGCAAGCAAGTCACGACGATGTATCCCGAGCGCAGGTTTTACAAAGCCAGCGAGCAGCCCCAAACTTTGCCGCGGATTTATCCCAGCTTCCGCGAAGATTTGTTCCTGGTAACCGACGTTTATCTCGTCTATGAAGGCAAGAACGAAACCACCGGACGGCCAATTATCAAGGCGCATCTGAATCCGCTGGTGCCCTGGATTTGGATCGGCCTGATCATCATGGTCTTTGGGACGATCGTGGCTTTGGTGCCGAATGCATCACCGGTTCGCGTCACAGTGCCAGCTCAGGTCCGAACGCCGGCGCAAGTCGGAGCGGGGGACTGAGATGACGCGCAACGAAAAACTCATCGGCAATCACGCACGTTTGAATTTTCTGGAGCGCTCGCATCTCCTGGACCGTTTGCATCGCCGTGGAAGAGCGGCCCTTCAGGGCCACGTTGGTCGTAAATCACCGCGGGCTTCAGCCCCGGCGTTCCGCCGCATCCTGCACGCCCTCGTGCTCATCGCTGCCATCTTCCTCTTCATGGGCGCGGGCGACACTGACGCCCGGTTCAAAGACCTTGGCCACCGCATGATGTGCGCCTGTGGATGCAGCCAGATCCTGCTCGAATGCAATCACGTCGGCTGCACCTACTCCGACAAGATGCGCGATCAACTTTCGGCGGCGATCGATAAGGGCAACAACGACGATCTGATCTTGCAGGGCTTCGTTCAAGACTACGGCCCCACGGTGATTGCCGCGCCGACCGCAACTGGCTTCAATCGCGTCGCCTGGATCATGCCCTTCGCGATGTTGGCGCTTGGCATTGTCTTCGTCGGCTACGTCGTGCGCTCCTGGAAACATCGAGCAGCGCCAGCCTTGGCGGATGGTATTGCAATTCCGCAGGGAAATGAACTCGACGAACTCCGCCTGAAGGCCCGGAGGGAGACCGACCTATGATTGTGTTTGTCTGCACCGTATTCACCGTCGCCGCGCTCTACTACGTCTTCTTTTTCCCGGGCGAAGTCTATGCCGGAGAGGAAAAAACGCGGCTTGGCTACCTCCGCGAGCGCAAGGAAGCAGTCTATGAAAATCTCCGCGACCTGAATTTTGAATACAAGGCCGGCAAGGTGGGCGACGCCGATTATCAATCGATGCGCGGATCGCTCGAAGAAGAAGCAGCAGCGATCATGGCAGAGATTGGGCGGCTGGAGCTTGCCGGACAAGCCGTGTGATACGTCTCGTGCAGTGGGAAAAGTTTCTTATGAAACGAGTCCTAATCCTGTCTGTTTTCATCACTGCGTATTCGCTGTTCGCAAACGCCCAGTCTGCAATTTCGGGCCAAGTCAGCGATTCGGAAGGCGCCGCAATTCGAAATGCACGTGTCCTAACACATTGGGATCCAGCGGGAAGTTCTACCGGTTTATCTGACAACATTGGTATCAAGCAAGATGTCACTGCAATAACGGATTCGAACGGCAAATATTCGGTAAGCGTCCCAGCTGGTTTCTATGACGTATTCGTTTCGGGGACGGCTTTTACACCCACTGCTGCAAAGGTGAGGGTGAAACCCGGAAAGATCGCTCGGTCTAATGCTAAGCTGAAGGCAGACAAGTTGGTCGGCGAAGAACTCGGCCCCAAGTTTGATGTGGGACCCAGCAAAAAATGACCCATTCTTGGTGCCATCCCGCACAAAGCTCGCGATCTGCAGTTTTCGCTTAGCTATTTGCCGTAGCGCAGCTAAAATGAGTAAGGGATTCATGCCACTCACCAAAGTCCAAGACATTGAACGCGCAATCGGTAGTCTCTCGCGGAATGAGATTGAAGAGCTCTACGTGTGGCTGGAGCGACATTATCCCCACCCGTTCGATGCTCGCATCGAATCTGACCTTACTGCTGGCCACCTCGATTCCGCTATTGAGCGTGCGCTAGACGACGAAAAGCGCGGCGGTACGCGGTCGCTCTAACGATCAATGCAGCATCTTGCCCCTTCCGGTTTCTGGCAGCATTATGAGGCGCTGCCGCCAGAAATCCGACTCCGCGCCGATAAACAATTTTCCTTATTGAAAGCGAACCCGCAGCATCCTTCATTACAATTCAAGAAAGTGGGAGAGCGCCGAGGACGTGAAATCTGGTCCGCCCGCGTAACGCTGAACTATCGCGCTCTTGCAATCAAACGAAACGAAGGCTATTTCTGGTTTTGGATTGGCGATCATAAGTCTTATGAAACGCTGATTTCGTAACCTGGCCTCAGGCAGGGAGTTCATTTGACCAAACTAGCAAAGCTCGCGTTACAAGCTGCAATCATTTCCCTAACCCTATCCTCTGTCGCCCAGACCCTCTCCGGCACCGTCACCAACGCCACCACCGGCAAGCCCGCCGTCGGCGACGAGGTCATCCTGATCAACCTCACGAGCGGCATGGAAGTCGCCGCCAACACCAAGGCCGACAGCAGCGGGAAATTCAGTTTTACTCTCACCGGCGGCGCCGGGCCGCATCTGATTCGCGCCGTCCATCAGGGAGTGAATTATCACCAGATGGCTCCTCCCGGCGTCAGTTCGGTGGACGTGCAGGTGTATGACGTCGCGACCAAAGTGTCGGCGCTCAGCGTGACCGCCGACGTAATGCGCTTTCAGGCCGACGACACGTCGATGCAGGGCGTCCGCCTGTTTGTCGTCAACAATACTTCTTCTCCCGCCGTCACCCAGATGAACGATCACAACTTCGAATTTTTTCTGCCTCCGGGAGCGAAGATCGTCCAGGCGCAAGCGCGCGCTCCGAACGGGCAGCCCATCTCAACCGATGCCGCGCCGCAGGCGGAGAAGAATCGCTACGCCTTGAACTTCCCGCTGCGCCCTGGCGAGACGCAGTTTCAGATAGAGTTCACGCTGCCCTATAAAGGCGAGATCAAGATTGATCCCAAGCCGTTGTATCCGACAGAACATCTGGTCGTAGTGTTGCCGAAGACGATGAAGTTCAACGCGGCCGTGCCCGCGAGCTTCCAGAACGTACAAAACCCGCCGCAGGGAGACGCTGCGGTAGAAGTCGCGCAGAATACGAAAGTCGGGCAGGCACTGGGGTTCACGCTGAAGGGGACAGGCCTGATCAACGAATCACCCAGCGACACCGCATCAGGCGCGGCGCAGCAACAAGATCAGCAACCGGCAGGACAAAGCCAAGGCCAAGCGCAAGCGCGCGACAATCGTCCGGGCGGAGGACTGGGCGTGCCGATCGACGCTCCCGACGCTTTGCAGAAATATCGCTGGCCGATCCTGGGCGGATTCGCCGTGCTGCTCGCGATTGGCGGATGGGTAGTGACGAAACGGCAGCCCGGACCGAGCGCGGGCGCGGCGCAGTCTGCCGTGGCCGTTCCTCCCACAAAGGCTGGAACGGCAGCCTACAACGCTCCGGTAGAGTCCGCCGTCGCAACGACATCGGTGCCTGCCGCTGCGAAGTCTTCAATGCTGCTCGAAGCTTTGAAAGAAGAGCTGTTCCAGCTTGAGGTGGAACGCAAGCAAGGAAAGATCACAGAGACGGAATACGCCGCGGCGCGAGCCGCGCTCGATCAGACGCTCGACAGGGCCCTGAAACGGCAAGGGTAAGCCTTAGTCCTGAGCCCACGGGCCCGGTTTCACATCTAATGATTCTAGGGTGACAGTTATGAGCAACGTATTTAAGACGACGCTTTTGCTGACGGCCATGACCCTCCTGCTGATGGTGGCGGGGCGCGCGCTTGGCGGCCAGCGCGGCATGGTGATGGCACTCGCTTTCGCGGCGGTGCTGAATTTCGTTTCCTACTTCTTTTCCGACAAAATTGCCCTGGCGACCTATCGTGCGCAGCCGGTCACCCGCGAAGATTTGCCACGGGTTTACAACATTGTCGAGCGGCTGGCGCAAAAAGTCGGCCTGCCGATGCCGAAAGTCTATTTGATCCCAACCGATTCGCCCAACGCGTTCGCGACCGGACGGAATCCGAATCACGCATCGGTTGCGGTGACGCAAGGGATTCTAGGACTGCTGAACGATGAAGAACTCGAAGGCGTGATCGCACACGAACTGGGCCACGTGCGTAATCGCGACATCCTGATCAGCTCGATCGCGGCCACACTCGCCGGGGCCATTACCTATCTTGCTTCGATTGCGAAGTGGGGCATGATTTTTGGCGGCATGCGCGGCAGCGATCGCGACGACCGCGGAGGCGGCGGCATCGCCGCGATTGCGATGATCTTCCTTGCTCCCTTTGCCGCCATGTTGATTCAGCTCGCTGTTTCGCGTTCGCGCGAATACGGAGCCGACGACACCGGAGCACACTGGACTGGCAATCCCTATGCTCTCGCCAGCGCGTTGTCAAAGATCGAAGCGTACTCGCAGCGGCTGCCGTTGGTGGCGAGTCCATCGACCGCGCATCTTTTCATTATTGCGCCGTTCCTCGGAGCCGGAAGTTTCGGCAGCCTGTTCTCGACCCATCCTCCGACGGCAAAGAGAATCGAGCGCCTCACGGGGCGTCCGGCCGATTTCGGCAAATAAAAGTAAAGTTCCCTACCGGCAACTGGGAACTGAACGCTGGTCGAGTGACATTCGTAACCGCAGGACCGCCCGACCTACATAGTAGAATCCAACTCGATGTCCCCTGAGACCGCGACCGCCACGGCCCGCCGCGCGGCCGAACTCGAAACCAGTCTGCGCCGCGTGATTCGCGGCAAAGACGAGGTGCTGCGCCTTGCCCTGGTGTCGATTTTCGCCAAAGGGCACCTGTTGATCGAGGGCGTTCCAGGAGTCGGCAAAACTACCCTCGGCCAAGCCCTGGCGCGCGCCATCGACTGCACCTTTCAGCGGATCCAGTTCACCAGTGACATGCTGCCGTCAGACGTCCTCGGCATCTCGATCTACTCCGCCATCGAACAGAAATTTGAATTTAAGCGGGGTCCGGTTTTTGCCAACGTACTGTTGGCCGACGAGATCAACCGCACCACTCCGAAGACGCAGTCGGCGCTGCTTGAGGCGATGAACGAGGGCCAAGTCACGATCGACTCGCATTCCTATCAGCTGCCGCAGCCGTTCCTGGTGATTGCCACGCAGAACCCCATCGAGCATCACGGAACCTATCCTTTGCCCGAGTCGCAACTCGATCGCTTCCTGATGCGTGTGCGCATGGGATATCCCGAGGGCAATGCCGAGCGCCAGATTCTGCGCGCCGAGGCCGGAGTCGCGCAACTTGAAAATCTGCGTCCCGTGCTCAGCGCCGCCGATGTCATCGAAATACAACAGGCGGTCGCCCAGGTCCACGTCGACGAATCGCTGATCACGTACCTGCTCAACATCGTGAACCGCACTCGCGAGTCTGAATATCTCTCGCTTGGAGTGTCTCCGCGCGGTTCGCAGATGCTGTATCGCGCAGCGCAGGCCATGGCATTTCTTGAAGGGCGCGATTATTGTGTTCCCGAAGATCTCAAGCCGCTGGTCGTTTCAGTTTTTGCCCACCGCGTTGTTGTGAGCTCGCTCTACGCCTCGACACTGAAAAAATCGGAGCAAGCCGAGCAAGTCTTGCGTGAGATTGTGGAGAGCGTGCCGGTTCCCGTCTAGTTCTCATTCTCACTGCAATCGATAAGAATAAGGATAAGAATAAAGATCGCGGAGGCCTTCCAGACGCTTCACCGCGTTGCAGGCAGTCGCCTCGCCGCTGCCTACTGAGAGCTTGCAACTGGGAACTGAGAACTGGGTCCCGGCTGCAAACTCGACAGTCGCGAGATCGTGGCCACCATCATTCCCGAGAGGAACTGCATGGTCGCGACGTCGTTATTATCGAACGCGTGAGGCGTGGACGATAACACTTCGAAGACTCCGAGAGTCCGCCGGTAATGGCGCAGAGGAGCGACCAGGATCGAGCGCACTCCCATGCGGCGGCAACTTGCCCAATCGACGCGCGGGTTTGATTCCGCGTCATTGCAGAGCAACACTTCGCCGGAGCGCAAACATTCAGCAGACAAACCGCTATCGGATTGCAGGCGCACGCCGACATCGGGAGCGGTGCGTCCGGTGCGGGCGCGGCAGATGATTTCGCTGCCGCGGCGGAGCGCAATGGCAGCCCCTGTAGCGCCGGTCAACGACTGTGCTTTTTCAGCGATGATGCTGATGCCAGGTTCGAGATCTAATTCTCCGGCGTTGAGGAGTGACGGCGCGGGCTTGTGATGACGCTGCCGGCGACGATGGCGCTGAGAAAAATCTGTTCCGACGGCGAGGTGGATGCGGTCTTCGATACTGACGTTGTCCTCATTTTCGCCATCCCTGCTCTGGGGCAGAAAGGTCGGAACCGTGGTGAGAAGCGAACGCACCAGACGGTCGAGTTCCGCGTCAGCAATGAGATGCGCGGTCTGCTGCCCGCGGAGCGATCCGCCGAGCAAGCGCGAAAGATTGAGCACCGCCAGACTGCCACACGCCAGACACCGCGGCGTGTTGTTGTCACTGAGCAATTCACACTGCACGCAAAATAACGCCGACTGCAGAGAAACGAAATTAACGTCGGCCACCGTCATGGAACGTTGCATGTGGGTGATTCCCTTTCGGACCAAATGGGGAAGGTTGAGGGTACCGAGTTGCGCTCCCATCGGTAAGTGACGGGAGTGGTTCCAGCCTGTGGATAAAATGCTGTCGCCGGGTGTCAGTTGAAACCTTGGCCCGCGTTCACTGAGAACTGAGAACCGAGAACTGAGAACTCAACCTATAATTCCGCTCATGTCCGTTCTGCGCTTTCTGATGCTGTTGTCGCTCGTGGTTTGGATCGGCGGGTTGATTTTCTTCGCGTTCGTACTGGCTCCGACCGTCTTCTCGCCAGGACTTCTGCCGACCCGCCACATGGCCGGATCGATCGTCGGGCGATCGCTCGACCTGCTGCACTACATGGCGATCGCTTCGGGAATTATTTATCTGGCTTCATCGATGCTCTACAGCCGGATGTCGACCGGCAACGCCCGTCCAGTGGCGGCTCGTCATGTGCTCATCGTCCTCATGCTGGCCCTCACCTTGATCTCGCAGTTCGGTGTCTCTCCAAAGATGCATGCCATCCGCGCCGAGGTGGGCGTCATTGACAACGTGCCGCTCGACAATCCCCTGCGCCGCGAATTCGACCGCCTGCACGTGTGGTCCGAGAAACTTGAGGAAGCCATACTCTTGCTAGGGCTGGTGGCCGTCTACACAACGGCGCAAGCGCTCCGTTGACCACACGAATGAACGAATGATTTATTCTGATAGTTCCTGTTTTCGCTTTTCTTGACACCTGAGACCTAACACCTGAGACCTGAATCATGAAAACTGGCATCATCGGTCTGCCGCATGTCGGCAAGACATCGCTGTTTGGAATTTTGACGAAAGTACATCTTTCGGAGCAGGCCTATTCGAACCCGCGCGAAGCGCACATCGGCGTGGCCAAGGTTCCGGACGAGCGGCTCGACAAGCTGGCCGCGCTCTACCATCCGAAGAAATTGACCCACGCGTCCGTCGAGTATGTGGACGTCGGCGCCATCGGGCAAGACGCGCTGAAAGAGACGGCCTACATCGGGCACTTGCGGCAGGTGGACGCGCTGATCCACGTGCTGCGCGCGTTTGAAAACGATGCGATCCCGCATGTTGGTCCCATCGATCCGCTGCGCGACATCAAGAATGTCGATTTCGACTTGATGGTGAGCGATCTGGGCCAGATCGAAAAGCGGCTGGAGCGGCTGGAAAAAGATTTAAAGAAGATGAAGACTCCAGAGCTGGAGCGCGAAAACGAGTTGCTGATCAAGGCCAAAGCTTTTCTCGAAACCGAAAAGCCGCTGCGCGAAATGGAAATGTCGGCCGACGACAAGAAGCGCATTCGCGGCTTCATGTTTCTGAGCGAGAAGCCGATTCTCTACGTCCTCAACATCGGCGAGAGCACGCAACTCGGCAAAGACCTCGACGCCGCAGTTGCAAAATACAACTTGAGCGAAGTGGCGGGCCGCCCGAATGCAGGAGCGAGCGCAATCTGCGGCAAAGTCGAAGCGGAACTAGCCGAGATGTCCGACGAAGACGCAGCCGAATTTCTCGGCAGCTACGGCCTCACCGACAGCGGGCTTTCAAGGCTGATCCGCAAGAGCTATCACCTGCTGGGGCTGATCTCATTCTTCACCGCCGGCGAAGACGAATGCCGCGCCTGGACAATCCCCGTAAACACCCGCGCACAAAATGCCGCTGGAGCGATTCACTCCGATTTGGAAAAGCATTTTATCCGCGCGGAGACGATTCGCTGGGATCAATTGCTGGAGGCGGGGTCGGAAGCGAACGCTAGAGCCAAGGGCACGCTGCGATTGGAAGGCAAAGATTACATTGTGCAGGATGGGGACGTGATGCATATCAGGCATAGCGGGTGATTGGAGCGATCAATCGTCAAAGCAATTTGTCATCCTGAGCGAAGCGAAGGACCTATGTATTTGCTAGCAGGGGAAATGCATAGGTCCTTCGCTTCGCTCAGGATGACAACAGGGTGGCATTTTCAATGCACATGAAACACCCGATCGAGCAAGAACATGAACGCGGTCCCTACGAAGACCAGTAGAGCCATCTTCACCCCTGGCTCTTTGTTCACCTCTGGAATCAGATCCGACGCGGCCACGTAGATCGTCACCCCCGCCGCTAGCGGCAAGCCAAAGCTCACTTCGTAGCGGAAGACTGCCATTGTCATCACGCCGGCCACAGTGGCGATGCCCAGCAACACGGAGGCTCCCCAGGCGAAGGCGCGGCTTCTGCCGCTGGCCAGCATCACCGACGAGATCGTGAAGCCTTCCGGAATCTTGTGGAGAAAAATCGCGACGAAAATGATCCAGCCCAGCGCCGGAGAAACCAGAAATCCCGATGCAATCGCGATCCCATCGAAAAAAGTATGAATCAGCAAGCCGATCAGAACCGAATATCCCTTGTGCGCGTGGACGAATTGGTCGGCGTGGGTCTCTTCTCCGAAGTGAAAATGCGGAGTGACCGTGTGCTCGAAGAAATGAACCAGCAGGTATCCCGCAAGAATCAGAAACCCAGCATAAGGACCGCGCAACTTGACGCTCTCCGGCACCATCTCGACCAGAGCCGTCGCCAGCATGAAGCCCGCCCCCAGGGCGACGAAGTAGCGGAGGTAGGAGCGCTCCCAATTTCTTTGGACGATAATTGCACCGCCAAAGACATTCGCCGCCGCCGCGGTTAGCCCCAGCAGCACGCTTGTCAGGATGGGGGACATGAGGAAAGAGGATAGCAGGAAGCAGTACCCAGTACCCAGTTGCCAGTGAATCCGCTAGTGGAAGTGAACGCGATGCGGTTAGCCTTCCCGCCAACCGTATAATTCATCCAGTCGCGGACGACGAACGACTAGCGACCAACGACCAACGACCGCTCCCATGCGCTTCGAACTCTTCGTAGCAACCCGCTATCTTCGCGCCAAACGCCGGCAGGCGTTTATCGGCATCATCACCGGAATTTCTGTGCTCGGAGTGGCGGCGGGTGTGGCTTCTTTGATCGTGGCTTTGGCCGTCAATAACGGATTCCGGCAAGACTTGCAGGCTCGACTGCTCGGGTCGACGTCGCACATCAGTTTGCTGCGCGTGGAAAGTGACGGGATTCGCGATTGGCGTCCGCTGCTCGAGAAGTTGTCGAAGGAGCCACACGTGGTGGCTGCGGCTCCAGCGATTTATGAGCAGGTGCTGATTTCGCGCGGTCCACGAGCGCGAGGTGCAGTGCTTAAGGGGATGCTTCCGCAGTATGAGCGGCGGGTAAGCGATCTGCTGAACTCGGTCAATCTAGGATCGGCAGCGGCGCTCGATGAGAGCGATGCTCGTGTGGTGCCGGGTCTTCGACCCGGCTTGGACGGGGCGGAGCCCCGTCCCCACAGAACCAGCTCAGGCACAAATAATCCTCCAGCGGAGTCGCCAGACGATCTTGCTGGGGTGAAGCAGCGCGTGGCCGCTATGCCTCCCATCATTCTTGGCACAGACATGGCTGCGGACATCGGCGCGACGGTGGGGTCGGTAGTGCTGGTGACGTCTCCGCAAGGGGAGCTGACTCCGTTTGGCATGGTGCCGAAATATATTCGGTTCCGCGTGGCGGGAATCTTCAACTCCGGATTCTTTGACTACGACTCGTCGTGGGCTTTCATCCGTCTTTCGGACGCGCAATCGCTCTTCGGTTTGGGCGATGTGATCTCGGTCATTCAATTCAAAATTGACGACATCTACCTGGCTGGAGAAGTGGGGCACGCGCTCGAACAGGCCGCAGATCTTGCTTCCGGAAGCCAGGGGTTCATGACCACCAACTGGATGGAACAGAACAAGCCCCTGTTTCGCGCCCTGCGATTGGAGCGCGTCGTGACGTTCATTACGATCGGGCTGATTGTGTTCGTCGCGGCGCTCAACATTCTGATCTCGCTGATCATGATGGTGATGGAGAAGACCAAAGACATCGCCGTGCTCATGTCGCTCGGAACCAAGAAGGCACAGATCCGCCGCGTCTTCATCGCGCAGGGCGTGCTGATCGGCGTGATTGGGACGGCGATCGGCCTCGTCATCGGCTACGCGATTTCATACGCTGGCGGACACTACCACTTCATTTCGCTTTCGGCCGAGGTGTATTCGATCGATTATGTGCCGTTCGCTCCGCGGCTGATGGATGGGCTGATCGTCGCGCTGGTTTCGGTCGGAATTTCGTTTGTGGCCACGATTTATCCGTCATGGTCGGCCGCGCGAATCTTGCCGGCGGAAGCGCTGCGGTACGAGTAGCTTAAACTCGCCGGAGTCGGTTCGACCCAGCAACAGCAGATTGGGATGGTCCCCCACCGCCTGTGACCACGGTCACATTGCAATTGTTTTCCAGAGGTATACAGTCTTTCGCATAGGCTGTTTCCGAACTCGGAATCGCGGGAACATCCGGTTTCTCCTCGTGATCTAATGGGATCAGAGCCGCTTCTCCGGTGTTGTACTGACGTCGTATTGACCTTGGACTGATGTTGCACTGGCCCGCGGCCCACTGGTCTTGATACTTAGGAGGGGCCGTTTGCATCTAAGAGCTGAAGATCCTCTGTTGAGGGTCGAAGGTTTAGGTAAGAGGTTTCGCTCAGGCGAAGCGGAGCTGGTGCTCTTTGAGAATCTGTCTTTTCAGGTCGCAAAGGGAACGATGGTCGCGATCGTCGGGCAATCAGGTGCCGGAAAGAGTACCTTGTTGCACATCCTCGCGGCGCTTGATCGTCCCTCGTCGGGTGCCGTATACTGCGCCAACTCCCAGGTGAACTCGCTTTCCGAGGATGACGCCGCCGAATTTCGCAATCGCGAAATCGGCTATGTCTGGCAGTTCCACTACCTGCTGCCGGAATTCACCGCGCTGGAAAATGTCGCCATGCCTCTGCTGACTCGCGGGCAAGCTCTGGCTCTCGCCGAGACAGGAGGCTTCGCGGTGGTTGCGCGAAGTGGGACTCGAAGCCCGCGGCCATCATCGTTCAGGAGAACTTTCTGGCGGCGAACAGCAGCGGCTGGCATTGGCGCGAGCGCTGATCACGCAGCCGCAAATTCTGCTGGCCGATGAGCCGACCGGCGATCTTGACGGACGCACGGGCGAAATGGTTTTTGAGCTGGTTGCGCGTCTGCATCGCGAGCATCAGTTGACTTCGCTGATTGCCACCCACAACCTGGCGTTTGCACGTCGGTGCCATCGCGTTTTACGGCTGGATCAGGGCAAAATGGAAGAAGTGGCGCCGGAATCGCTTCCGGCGTAGCCGCAAAGTGTAGAGGTAGAGTGAAACGAGAGGCAGAAAAGAAGCACGATTAAGAGTGGAACTTGAGCTCATACAACAAAACTCGCGGTACCGGAGTAAGGCTTAGCGGTTACTGCAGGGTGGATATCGCTTGAAAGATTGAGCGATATGAATGCATAATCAAGGATGTAAGGTCAGGGGTTCGGCGGAGAGCGGGGCGGTCCGCGGGAACTCGGGGGGAATGGTTTTATGTTTGAACGCTACACGGAGAAAGCCAGGCGCGTCATCTTCTTTGCGCGGTACGAGGCCAGCCAGTTCGGCTCTCCTTATATTGAGACCGAACATCTGCTGCTCGGACTGCTGCGCGAAGATAAGGCCCTGACCAATCGTTTCCTGCGCTCGCACGCGTCGGTGGAATCGATCCGTAAACAGATCGAAGGACACACGACCATCCGGGAAAAGGTTTCCACTTCGGTCGATCTTGCCCCTGAGCAACGAATGCAAGCGCGTGCTCGCGTACGCGGCCGAAGAGGCGGAACGCCTGTCGCACAAGCACATTGGAACCGAGCATCTGCTGTTGGGACTGCTGCGCGAAGAAAAATGCTTTGCCGCCGAGATTCTGCACGAGCGCGGCTTGCGCCTTTCGACCATTCGCGAAGAACTGGCCCGTACCAGCCAGGAAAAAGCGGCTCCGCAACGCGGGCAGCGCGAATCTTCATTACTCAGCGAGTTTTCCCGCGACCTGACGCAGTCGGCCATGGACAGCCAACTTGATCCGCTGGTCGGCCGCGATGGCGAAGTCGAGCGCGTCGTGCAGATTCTATGCCGCCGCACCAAAAATAATCCTGTTCTCATTGGCGAGCCCGGCGTGGGCAAGACCGCCATCGTCGAAGGCCTCGCCCAGCGCATCGCTGACGGCGAAGTTCCTTCATTCCTCGCCGACAAACGCATTCTGGCTCTCGATCTTTCTCTGATCGTTGCCGGCACGAAATATCGCGGACAATTTGAAGAGCGCCTCAAGACCATCATGAAAGAGCTGATGGAGTCGCAGAATTCCATCATCTTCATCGACGAACTCCACACGCTCGTAGGCGCAGGCTCGGCGGAAGGCTCGCTCGACGCCGCCAACATTCTGAAGCCGGCTCTTTCTCGCGGCGAGATTCAGTGCATCGGCGCAACCACGCCCGCCGAATATCGCAAGTCGATCGAAAAAGATCGCTCGCTCGAACGCCGCTTCCAGGCCGTCAAGGTTCCGCCTCCAAACGAGACGGACGCGATCAAGATTCTCTTCGGCATCAAAGAGCGTTACGAGAAGTTCCACGCCGTCACCTACACCGACGACGCCATCAATTTTTCCGTCTCGCATTCGAACCGCTATATTCCCGACCGCTTTCTTGCCAGATAAGGCCATCGACCTGATCGACGAAGCCGGCGCGCGCGTCAAGCTGCGCCAGACCACGCTGCCCGAGGAGTTGACCGAAGTCCAGAAGCGGATCAAGTTCATCGTCCATCGTATGGAGAACGCCATCGCGAACCACGAGTTCGAGAAGGCGCGCTTCTACTCGGACGAAGAACGCAAGGAGCGCGAGAACCTGCGCGCCCTTCGCGAAAAATACCACCTCGATGAATCCTCCACCGGCGTCGTCGGTCGGGAGGACATCGAGGACGTGGTCAGCCGCTGGACCGGCGTGCCGATCACTTCGATTAAAGAAGAAGAAACGCAGAAGCTGCTGCGCATTGAAGAAGAGCTGCACAAGCGCATCATCTCGCAGGAAAAAGCGATCAGCGCCCTGGCTCGCGCGATTCGGCGCAGCCGTGCCGGACTTGAAGAGCCCGAACCGTCCGATCGGTTCGTTCCTGTTCCTCGGACCGACCGGCGTCGGCAAGACCGAAGTCGCGCGCACCCTGGCTCACTTCATGTTCGGCAGCGACAAGGCTCTCGTCCGCTTCGATATGTCGGAGTTCATGGAGAAGCACTCCGTATCGAAGCTGATCGGTTCGCCTCCGGGATACGTCGGCTATGAAGAAGGCGGACAGCTCACCGAACGCGTCAAGCGCGCTCCGTATTCTGTCGTGCTGCTCGACGAAATCGAAAAAGCGCATCCGGATGTATTCAACATCCTGTTGCAGGTTTTCGAAGACGGCCAGCTGACCGACGGACTCGGCAACACCGTCGATTTCAAGAACACGATCATCATCATGACCTCGAACATCGGCGCGCGTCACCTGATGAAGCGCGAAGGTCTCGGCTTTCAGCATTCGAAGGACGAGATGGTCTCCGAGAAGGTCGAGGATCTGGTGAAGAGCGAAGTCAAACGCACCTTCAATCCGGAATTCCTGAACCGCGTAGACGAGATCATCCTCTTCATGGCGCTCAGCGAGAGCGACCTGATCCAGATTCTCGAACTGATGGTCAACCAGCTGAACCAGAACCTGGCCCAGCGCTCGATCACAGTCACCGTGGCCGACGAAGCCAAGAAGTGGATCCTGAACCAAACGCTAACCGACCGCAGCTACGGAGCACGTCCTCTGCGCCGCGCTCTGCAGAAATACATCGAAGACCCGCTGTCGGAAGCGCTTGATCCAGGGCACGATCACGACGAGGCCGGCGTTCATCGAAGTCTTCCTCGAAGCCAACAAACTGTACTACCGTCCAGTAGACGCCGAGAAGACCGAAGGCGTGCTGCTGTACGAAAGCTAGATGTGATGTGCTTGTGTTTGCGTGGGGACGGGCGTCTCGCCAGTCCAAGCCGAGCGAAGCTCGGCAGTGTTCTAAGCCGCCAGCAAAAGCTGGCGGCTTTTGTTTTTGTAGACGGATATGAGTGGAAGACACGACTTTAGTCGTGCCCTGGTCCACAACTCCGGCCGTTAGACTCCCGAGGACCGCAAACGACGGGAGTGGATCGCGAAGCCGATCCAGAAGCCGAGCGCCGCCGCCCATGAGGCCATCGCGAGACTCGGATTGCTCCGAAAGAGGATCCATTCGAAATGCCCTTTGTCGAATGTGAACGACAGCGGAAACAAGGTAAAGGCGATCGCCAGCCCGAGCGTCCAGCTGCGATGGGCAATCGCACTGCGCGTGCGAGCCATGGTTTGAACACTATGATCCTGCGGTAATGTCACGGGACTTCCTCCTGAAAGTATCTGTTTGAGAGAATCTGACTTCAGCCGCTCAACCTCCGCGGCCAGCGCTGCATCGCGCGACAAAGACTCCTCCAACGCCGCGCGAGTTTCCTCGCATACTTCTCCCGCCAAGTAGAGCGGGAGCAGATCTAGAACGATGTTGCGTGGCAGTTCCATACTTCACCTCCGTTTGCTGCGGGCCAGCTCCAGTTTGAGTCGGGCCCGATGAATCTTCGTCTTTACTGCACCGAGCGACAGGCCGAGCGTCTCCGAGATTTGCTCATACGACATCTCCTCTGCCGCCGACATCAACAACGCCGCGCGATCGATTTCCGGCAGCTGTTGCATTTCGCGCATCACCCACCCAAGTTCGGCCCGCTGTTCCGCGGAATCCAGCGGCGCTTGCCGTGGATCGGCATAGTCTTCCGCGAGAGGCTCTTGCCGTTTTCTCCGTCGCAACCCCTGCAAGTAGCAGTTGCGCGCGATCACCAACAGGAACGCCTTGAGGGTCGACTGCCGGATCTCTCCCGGCGCACCCCAGGCGCGTATGAACGTCTCCGAAGTGATATCTTCCGCGTCTTCTCGATTTCCGCTAAGAAACAGCGCAAAGCGAAAAACGTCGCGTGCGTATTGTTGGTAGAGTGCTTCAAACTCAATCATTGAGCGTCCACACAGAATATCCGCGAGAGAGGTTAAAGTTTCATGGATGGGCTTAATAATCGGGAAGTGGGATCTGGTCGCGATTTATGACGAGGCAGGAGTTTATTGGGAAGTTCTTGAACAGAAGACTCGCGGCGCCATCCGTGTCGTTAGTTGCTGATAAGGCGCATTACCTTCGGTACCCAGAAAATGGCGGACAGACGGCGCAAGCTCCTGAAATCGCCTGATCTCAGCAACTACGCCCGGCGGAGCGTATGATACTTTTTTGATGGACGACGAAACAATCTGTGCCCAATGCGGCACTGTTGCTGATGTTGGACTAATCTTCTGCGCGAAATGCAGTGCTGCACTTCGTCCGCCCGCACCCCTGATTGCAACCGTTGACCGGCAAAATAGAGGCGCGACAACGCCGGCCGAAACAAATCAAATACGAATCATGTCATTGAGGGTCAGCCCAATCGCACGCATATTCGCTATCATCTATGGCGTGTTTAGCCCATTCCTGCTCATTCTTATGGCACTGTCCAAAGCCGATTATCTTCGGATTCCGCTCGGCATAATAGCGGCCCCATTTTTTTACGTCAACATCAATTTCGACATACAGCATCCGACACACATCTTGTCAGCCTCGCTGCTCGTGCTGTTTGCGGCTGCTTGCTATGCGGCCACTGGTTGGCTCACGGGGGCGGCCCTGGTTTTGTGTTTCAATTTCATCGCACGTCGCATAGGCGGCATCCAAGCTTCCGTTTTGGCCAAGGAACTGGCCCCACGTTGAACCTGGCGCCGCAACCGCAAGTTAACAGTGGGCGAAAAATCACCATTTCACAAATTGACCGAATGTGTGGGTTCGTCGCATAACGGCGGTCACCTGCTCCAGTCCTCGACCTTCAATCCCTCCACCCGCCGAAAAACATGATCATGCGTAACCAGCACCACTTCCGCCGCCACGGCCTGCGCTGCGATCATCAAGTCGAGATTTCCCATCGGCGAACCTTCTTTCTCAAGAATCGCTCGGATGCGCGCATACCCCCGCGCGGCCTCTGAATTCCAAGGCAGCACTTCCACCCGCAGCAGAAATTCCTCAACCACACTCTTCAGCGTTGTAGCCTCCGGAAGCCTCGCCACTCCAAAGCGCAATTCCGCCTCGGTGGCAACCGAAATTCCAACCTCCGCCATAGGGATTTTCAGCAACCGCTCTCGCACGCGAGGAAAGTTTCCCTTGATTACGTAGCTGGCGGTGTTGGTGTCGAGAAGATAACGGACAGCCATTCAGAACAGGTCGCGCTCTTGCGGAGGTGCATCCTTGCGATCCGAAAGAAAGTCTTCCGGCACGTCAACCGTCTTCAGGAAAGCGAAGAAGTCCTCCCACGATTCCGGACGCCGTGACAGGATCACGTCGCCCGTCGAAGGGTCGCGCCTGACAAAGACCTCCGAGCCCTCAAATCGATATTCGGAGGGCAAGCGCACCGCCTGGCTGCGTCCGTTGCGGAAGAGTTTGGCGGTCCTTGGTTTGTTGGGCGACGTATTTGGCATGGTATATATTGTGGTATATATCACACTGAAATGTCAAATCAGCCACTTAGTCGGTCTGTGGCAGAATGTTTGGGACCTTGATGGCTTCCCCACACACGCTCATCGACCTCTCCCACACCGTCACCCACGGCCTGGTGACCTACAAAGGGCTGCCCGCTCCCATCATCTGCGACTACTTGAGCCGCGAAGCGTCGCGAAAATTCTATGCCCCGGGAACCGAGTTCCAGATCGGCAAGATTGAGATGGTCGCCAACACCGGGACATACCTCGACTCCCCTTTTCACCGGTATGCCGACGGCAAGGACCTCTCGGAACTGGAACTCCGAAAGCTCGCCGACCTTTCCGCGATTAAAATTCCGGCCCAACACAAACAGGCGATCGACGTCTCATGTTTTCCGCGTGGCGAAGATTTGGCGGGCAAAGCCGTTCTCATCGAAACCAACTGGTCGCAGCACTGGAACACGCCACGGTATTTCGAGGGGCATCCGTTTCTCACCGAAGACGCAGCGCAGTTCTTAGCCGACTCTGCGGTAGCGCTGGTCGGCATCGATTCGCACAACATCGACGATGTCCAGGACTTGCGGAGGCCGGTGCATACGATTCTTCTCGGAAGGGAAATTCCAATCGTCGAGCACATGACAAACCTTGAAGCGCTGCCACCGTCCGATTTCAGGTTCTTCGCCGTGCCCGTGAAAGTAAAAGGATTCGGCACATTTCCGGTACGCGCATTCGCGCGAATCTAGGTCGCTGTCCCCAGGAACCTCTGATTAAGTCGAATCATGAGCCGCTTTGAAAGGGCGCTGCTGCAGAGCCTGCCGTGAGCGGAGCCGAAGGTGCCGGCAAAGCCCTCTACAGACGCGGCTTTACAGCCTGCGGAAAAACTCCGGCCTTGATCTTGCTTTGAAAGGGTGCGGCTTCTAGCCGCACCGCAACTCGTCAAAAATCAACGCGGCTTTTAGCCGCTGAGGGAATTGCATACAGGGCATCCAGCCTCGCCCCGCAGGACTCAATCAGAGTTTGCCTGAAGTCGCTGCAAGCCGGTCGCTTAAAAAGCCCGCGACTTTTTTCATCACAATCAGCCTGTGATCGCCGGCACAGACACCCACTCCCGCTCTCTGCGATGATGCGCCGAGCGGTGCGGAGTAGCGGGCGCGACCGTTTCCCAAAACGGAGCTAAAATGCACTCCCAAAGTCGGTTGTCATGGCTCTTTGACATCTAAGTGCCTTGTTTTCAAAGACTCTATATGTAAACCCTTTAGAATCAAAGACCACACCAAAAATCTCCCCCTAACCCAATGATTCCATTAGACAGGGGGGAGGGGGGTGGGGTAACAAGTAGGTTAACACCCCTCGATCAGCCAGATGGGGAGCGCATACGAATCTCTCGCCCATCTGGCAGTGCTGAACAGCAAACTGAAAGAATCAGAGCCCAAAGTTGTCCGTTGCAAGAAAGACACATTCTGATTCCTACCGTTCGATTGACCGCCTCTGTCAATTTGTGTATGGTTCGTAAATCGGGGCTGGCTCATCGCAATTTGGTAACGGAACTTGCTGTAAAAATTCCGGGGCGTGAGACCGAGGTGTGTAGTGAAACCCAGCTCTGCTGCAGTATTTGCCGTTTCCCTTCTAACTTTCTCGTTATTCCTAACCGTTAATGCTGGCGCTCGGGAGACTGTCCTGCCCGCCGGTACTCTTCTCAAATGCACGATGAACGAGCCGAACTTCTCCTCTGCAACCGTCGCGGTCGGAGACCCTGTGCTCTGTCATCTGCATTCCGTAACCGAATTTGGCCAGCAAACTTTTCCTCGTGGAGCCTATCTCGTCGGACATCTCGAATCGTCCCAGGATCCCGGACACTTCTGGGGCAAAGGCAATATGAAGCTGGTCTTCGACCGCATCGGATTGCCGAACGGCGACATGCCGCTCGACGCGAAAGTGATCGCGACACGCGGCTACAAAGTCAATAAAGATGGCGACATCCGCGGCAAAGGCCACGCCACGCGCGATATCGTCGAGTGGATGATTCCGCCGCTCTGGCCCTGGAAGATCATCATGTTACCCGCGCGCGGTCCGCGCCCAACGCTGAAGGGCGAGAGTCAACTCGAGCTGCGCTTGATGGATGATGTCCTGATCCCGCAGGTCTCGGCCGCGAACGGTCCCGATTGGCATTTCTTCGGGCGTCCGGAACTGCAGAAAGACAATTATTATCAGCGTCCATATCAGGGCTCGTATGAAGGCGCCAGCTACAGGTCAAGAAGGCAACGCCGTTCCACAGTTGGCAGTTCGCCAGGTTAGCGTGACCTCCAGCGAACGACCGAGCGAACAACCGGAACAGGCTCGTGCTGAACAGGCAATGCCTGAGCAGATGCCGCAAGTCGCCTACGCCAGCTATGTGACCACCAGTGTGACCGGCAATCTGACGAAGAGCACGGTCGGCAGCGCGGCGCCGGGAGTTCCGGTATTCGCGCTGAAGTCGGGCATGATTCTCGAGGTGGGCAATTACACCTATCAGGACGGCCGCATCAGCTACGAACTTGCCAGCGGCGGCAGCGGCGTGGTCAGCACCGACGAAGTCGACTGGAGCACGACGACTCGCATCAACACCCAACGCGGCGTGAGGACGATGTTGCGCGGCGGGCATCCGGGAGTGGGAGCGTCCGGATTCTAAACATTTAACACTCGGCGTTTGCACTTAACATCGGGCCGTCAGCACGTGCTGGCGGCTTTTTCTTCTTTTCTTTGCGACCGATCTCGCGATCGAGCGATCAAAATGGCTGACCGATTCTCGCTTCCGAGGTTCTCATGTCCAAAGTCAACATCGCTGAGAAGTTTGGCAAGATCACCGAAAGCTACAAGCCTGCGATCGCAGGCGAACTCAATGGGCAATATGTGAAACTGGTCAAATTCGACCGTCCGTTCGTATTCCACCATCACGATCACGAAGACGAAATGTTTATGGTCGTCAAAGGCCGTTTCCGCATGGAATTCAGCGACCACCACGAGTGGATCGAGGAAGGCGAATTCATCGTAGTGCCGCGCGGAGTCGAACACCGCCCCGTCGCGGAAAACGAGTGTTGGGTCATGCTCTTCGAGCCAGTTTCGACCCTGAACACTGGCAATGTGGAAAACGAAATGACCCTCCACGAGCTGTCTCGAGTCTAGTTTGCCAGCGTTTCGCCAACGTAACGACGAAAATCGGCTCTGCGACCAATCGCACTTTGCGCGCATCTACTCCGCAGCATGGAAATCACCGTCTACTCTGCGCCCTGGTGTCCCGATTGCCGCCTCGCCAAACGATTCCTCGACCAGCACGGTCTTCCCTACACCGATATCAACATCGAGACAACGCCAGGAGCTGCCGAAGAGGTCGTGAAGCGGACGGGCAAACGCGCCATCCCGCAGTTTGTGATTGATGGCGAATGGGTTCAACCGTACCGCGTCGGCGAAGGGTTTCTCTACGAGGAGATGGCAAAGCGCCTCGGAGTCGAGCCGTAGAAATCGAGCCGTAGGAAAATGGGCTCGTCCGAGCTCATTGCGCAAACTCCGTTATCATTAAATTCATGCCTCTTGATTCAAGGAGCAATAATTCAAAGACTAGTGAATCGAAGACTGACCGATCGAAGACTGACGATTCGAGCGTGATCATCCGCCCTGCACGCGCCGTGCATGGCGTCGTGCGCATTCCGGGAGACAAGTCCGTTTCGCATCGTTACGCCATGCTGTCGGCGATTGCCGAGGGCATGAGCCGCTTCCACAATTTTTCAGCGGCACGCGATTGCTTCAGCACGCTCGACTGCGTTCGGAAGCTCGGCAGCGGATGGAAGAAATCAGACGATGGGGCGATTGAGGTGCTAGGCATAGGGCCGCGTCTGAACGCTCCCAAAGAAGCGCTCGACTGCGGGAACTCAGGCTCGACCATGCGCATGTTAAGCGGAATTCTGGCTGGGCAGCCGTTCCTGAGCGAGTTGTTTGGAGACGAATCGCTTTCGCGTCGGCCGATGGCGCGCATCATGAAGCCCCTCTCAGAGATGGGAGCCAGGATCGAGTCGACCGATGGTGGAAGGCCGCCGCTTAAGATTCATGGTGGGCTGCTGAAAGCGATCCACTACAAACCGGAAGTGGCAAGCGCGCAGGTGAAGTCGTGCGTGCTTTTCGCGGGATTATTTGCCAGTGGTGAAACAGTGGTCGAGGAGCCCATCCGCACCCGCGACCACGGCGAAATTGCCCTGCGGGCATTTGGGGCGGAAGTCGAGCGGAGCGGGAACGCGTCGCGAATTGCCGGCGGTCAGCGGCTGCGCGCGATGGAGGCGCACGTGCCCGGCGATCTATCGAGCGCTGCTTTCTTCCTTTGCGCGGCGGCGTTGTTTCCCGGATCGCAGATCACTCTCCCCGGAATTCTGATGAATCCGACACGGGCGCGATTGCTCGATATTCTCATGCAGATGGGCTTGAAGGTCACGATCACGCACATCGAGGAACATCAGGGCGAACTGGTCGGTTCGATTGAGGCCCGCGGAGCAGTATGGAAGGGTGGGCTCATCGCGGGTGCAGACACGGCGGCACTAATTGACGAGATCCCGGTGTTGGCGGCCATTGCGCCCTATTCCGAAAGCGGGCTTGAAGTCCGCGATGGCAAGGAATTGCGGGTGAAGGAATCCGACCGCATCGCGGCGGTGGCGACCAATCTGCGAAAAATGGGCGCTGAAATCGAAGAGCGCCCCGACGGGATGAAGATTCCCGGTGGCCAGCAGTTGCACGGAGCGAAACTCGATTCGTTTGGCGATCACCGGATTGCGATGGCTTTTGCCGTGGCGGCGCTCAGAGCGGAGGGCGAGACGACCATGCACGGCGCCGAGGCGGCGGGCGTCTCATATCCGACTTTTTTTGAGGATCTCGAAAGCATCGCCACCGCTAACTAACTGCAACACAATGATTTACATTCGTTTGCTATCGTTGCCATCAATGCTATCATTGACAGCATGGCAGCGATCACAATCCGAAAATTGGACGAAGCGACGAAATCGAGGCTGCGGATCCGAGCCGCGCATCATGGACGTTCCATGGAGGAGGAGGCACGGGAGATTCTGCGCTCGGCGTTAGCACGTTCGTCGCCAGCGAACGAGAATTTTGCGGAGAAGGTTCGTCGGCTGTTTGCGCCACTCGGTGGCGTCGAACTGGAATTGCCACCGCGCGATTCCATCCGTCCAGTTCCGACGTTTGAGGAATGATCATCCTCGACACTAACGTGCTTTCGGAGCTGATGAGGTCCGCCCCCGATCCTCGTGTGTTGAGTTGGGTGGCGAGACCGGCGGTATCCGAGTTGTTCACGACTTCGATTTGCGAAGCGGAGATCTTATCTGGAATCGAGTTTCTTGCTCCAGGAAAACGCAAAGATACATTAATGGGGGCGGCTGACCGGTTATTTGGAGAAGCCCTGATCGGTCGCATCTTTGGTTTCGAGGGCGAGGCCGCACGGACCTTTTCCAAAATCGTTGCGCTGCGTCGGAGACTTGGCCGTCCAATCGGCGATGCCGACGCGCAGATTGCGGCGATTGCTCGCGTGCGAGGTGCAATGTTGGCGACAAGAAACGAGCAAGATTTCAGCGACTGCGGGATTCAGGTTGTGAATCCATGGAGCGCCGAATAACCTAGTCAAAGAGACCTTCTTGCAATGTCAGAAAAGAACATCTCTCCCGACGACCGGCTGCAACAAGAATTCAACCGCTGGGCCGATGAGGGCGAAGGCGCGAAGATGGAGCGCCATCACCTCGACATCACCGAGAAAACGCTGCGGCGCATGGATCTGCGCCCTGGCCAGCGCATTCTCGATCTCGGTTGCGGATCCGGTTGGGCGACGCGCATGCTGGCGCGCAAGATCAAGGTGGCGGAGGGTTCACAGGCCGCTGGGCATGTGGTCGGCGTCGATATTTCGGACGAAATGATCCGGCAGGCGCGAGCCGCTTCGAAAGAGTTTCACAACCTGGAATTTACCGAAGGATCCGCGGCCCACATTCCTTGCGACGATGACTTATTCGATAGAGTGTTGTCGGTCGAGTCGTTTTACTACTATCCCGATCAGGACGTCGCACTGGCCGAGCTGTTTCGCGTCATGGCGCCACAGGGACGCCTTTTCATTTTGATTAACCTCTACAAGGATAACCAGTATTCGCTGCAATGGGTGCCGAAGTTGAAAGTGCCGGTGCACATTCGCTCGGCAGCGGAGTATGTCGAACTGCTGCAACGGCACGGGTTCAAACACGTCGAGTACGCCCTGATTCCGGATGAGACGCCGACACCGGACAACTATCAGACAACATCGTTCCATTCGCTCGACGATCTGAAGGCGTTCAAACGCATCGGCGCGTTATTGCTGATGGCGTCCAAACCTTAGAGATTGTCAGCGTAGTCGCGTCGGGATTGGTTAGATAGCCTCCCGTCACCGGTACGGGGTACGGGCCGCGTTTTGATTTATGATCTAACCCTATCGCCATGTTTACGAAGCTGACAACACAATCCGAACTCCCCTCGATCGATCACGCTAAAGAATTCCCCTGCGGAGACAAAACAATCTGCGTCGCAAATGTCAGTGGCGAGATCAGCGCGATGGACAACGTCTGTCTGCATCGCGGAGGGCCGCTTGGTGAGGGCATGATCGAAGGTGGCAAGGTGGTGTGTCCCTGGCATGGATGGGCTTGGGACCCGAAAACTGGCGCGACGGATATGGGGAGCGAGAGGCTGGCTGTTTACCCGTTGAAGATTGAAAACGGGGATGTGTTGATCGAGTTGTAATCGCGTCTACGAAGCTGCCGAGCTGTGCTCGGCTTGGACGGGCGAGACGCCCGTCCCCACACCAAACAATCTACTATCCCAGGAATTTCAGAAACTGGGTTGACTGCCCTTCAAATCCAGGAAACACCGTCTTCAAATCTTTGTTCCCCTGATATTGCGAGATGACCTCGCTCAGCACCATTCTGAAATCCGTGGTTACGGCCAGATCGCGTCCCTCGTACAAATGAGACTGATCGAGCCCCGGCCAGCGGCCGTAGACTCTGCCGCCCTTCACCGGGCCGCCGAGGACGAACATTACATTGGCGTGACCATGGTCGGTGCCGCGGTTGCCGTTTTCGCGGGCGGTGCGGCCGAATTCCGACATGGTGACGACGACGGTGTCTTCCCCGAGATCGCCTAGATCGGTCCAGAAGGCAGATATCGATTGCGAGAAATCGCCTAGGACGTTTGCGATCTGGCCCTGCGTGCTGCCTTCATTGACGTGGTGGTCCCATCCGCCGATGTCGGCGAAGGCAACTTGTACTCCGAGGTTCGCTTTGATGAGTTGCGCGAGCTGTTTCAGGCTGTCGCCGAAACGGCCTTTCGGATAATTTGCATTGGCCGCGGGAGTGTAGCGCGAGGGATCGGCCACTTTCAGCGCCTTGACGGCGTCGAATGTTTCCTGGCCGGTTCCGTGCAACACGCTGTCGACCGAGTGGTCATACATGGCTTCGAAGGTGTTGGAGATCGGCGCGGCATTAGGATTTTTTCCGCCGACGGAAAAGTCGTTCAGGTTGTTGATTGCAACCGCCGGCTCTTTGCCGGATAGAATGCGCGGCAACGACGGCCCGAGCGCAATGGCGCGAAATGCTGACTTATCTTTCTCGGATACGACGGGCAACTCGTGGAGCGCGCGGTTGAGCCATCCGTCATCGGTGACTTTCACGCCCGGCGTGCCGGATTCCATAAAGTCCTGCGCATCGAAATGCGAGCGCGTGGGATCGGGCGATCCGGCGGCGTGGACGATGGCGAGATGCTTCTGCTTCCAGAGCGGCTCGAAAGACGCCATGGCCGGATGCAGACCGAAAAAGCCGTCGAGGTCGAGCACCGATTTCTTCGGAATATTGATCGTCGGACGCATCGCGTAGTAGCTCGCTTCGCCGTGAGGAACGACGATGTTGAGGCCGTCGGCCGCTCCGCGCTGGAAGATCACGACCAGTCGCTTGTTGCGAATGCCCGGATCAACCCCACCGAAGGCGGCGCGAGTCAAGAAACCCGGGAGCGCCGTGGTGCCGACAGCGGCCAAAGCGCCGTTGCGAAGGAAAACTCGACGAGTGATTGACATGACAACCTCGCTTTCAGCTTTCAGCTTTCAGCTTTCAGCGTTCAGCTGTCAGCGCACAAAACCGAAAGCTGATGGCTGAGAGCTGACAGCTGTTTACTATCTTTTTTGAAACTCTGGCGATCCTAAAATCAATCCCGTAATCATAGCTACATTCGGCGGGCGCTTTGGATCATCGAGCCGCCGCTGGCTGATCTTCGGATCTTCGAGTTGCTTGCTGATCGTGTCGTGCGTCTGCTGGGAGACGTCGCCAGACAGCAGCGAACTTTCCTCGTTCAGAAGCGCACGTTGTGCATCGATCGCCTGCGTCCCTGAGTTCGGCGCCGGGACCGATTCAATCTTTACTCCGCGAATCTTTCCCGCCGCCAATCCCAACGCGAAATTCATTCGTCCCAGCAATGCTGATGAATTTACCCAGGTATCGGCTTTCATCGAATAGCCAGTCGGAGGCATCATGCCATAGGGCATCATGCCCATATTGTTGAGTGTGCCAACGAGCGCGCGCGCATCTTCCACGTCGGCGCCACTGGCACGGACGGCTGAGACCACGAACTCGATCGGGGTTTTCACTTTTGCACGATAGGTGTCTTGCGACCAGAACTCGGGTGACTGGAACATGGTGCGCAACACTTCTCGAATGTCGCCGTTTTTCTTCAAGTAGGTTTTGGTCATGCGGGCGACCAGTGCCGGCGGAGGGTCGTCAGCGACAAAACGCATTGCCAGTTTTTGCGAAATGAAATGTGCGGTCTGGGGATTGCGCGCCAGCAAGCGCAGCACTTCCATTCCTTCTTTTTCGCCGTTCTGCTTGATGCGATGGCCGAGGACGACCTTGTCTCCGGGCTCGTGCATGCGCGGCTCAAAGCGGAAGTCGCCGCCTTTTTTCGGCTGATCGAGCGTCCAGCCGGTGAAGACCTTGGCAACTTCAGTGACATCCTTTTGCGTGTAGCCGCCATTGACGCTCAGCGTGTGCAGTTCCATCAACTCGCGGCCGTAGTTTTCGTTCAGGCCGCCGGCCTGCTTGCCTTTTTTCCTTATGTAGCGGGTGGTGCGGGTCGATTCCGAGCGCAACCATCGAGTTGGGTCCAACGCTTAGCCAGTTGTCGAGATAGAACATCATCGCCGGGCTTTTCGCGGTCGCGACCAGCAGGTCTTCGAATTTTCCGAGCACATGCGGACGGATCACATCGCGTTCGTAGCTCGTCAGGAGGTAGCGGTCCGCGCCCTTGTTGATGAATACGTTGAAATGGTTCAGCCAGAAATCGGTCAGGACTTCGTCGAGTTGCCGCTCGCTGTAGATAGCGTGAACAAGTTTCGCTTGCATCAATTCGTCGACGACAACCTGTTCGGGATTTTTGAGCGCCATCATGGTTTCTTTTTGCTGGGCGCTCATTCCCTCCATCACGGCGTCTGCCTTCAGGCCTTTGTTGTTGCCGGTGATGGCGCGACGGTCATCGGGCGACATTCGCAGGATCTCTCGCATGCGCTCGTCGGGAGGCAGATCGAGTAGTTCCTGCGTCCGTACATTCGCGGCTCGCCGTTCCTCGCGACGGCGCATTTCGTCGGGGTCGGATTCGACGATTCCAGTCTTTGCGGTGTCTTTGTCAGCATTCTGGGCATCGGAGGTCGCCGAAACCTTGGCCGATTCTTCCTTGCGTTCCTGCTTGTTTTCGTAGCGTTCGAGTTGCGCTTCGTAGACCGCACGCTTGGTCGGATCGCGCGGCATTGAGGCTTTTCCATCGGCGATCTGTTTGATCATCTGATTGGAGGGAAAATTCTCGACGATCTCTTTTGTGCCCATGCGCAGCGTTCGAAAGGGCGCCAGCCGCGCATCGAGCGCCGAATCGTCAATCTTGTCAGGATGCAGTTGGACCTCGATCCACTTATCGACTCCCATCTGGCCGACGCGTTCCACGTCACCCGGACGCGGACCGAAGGTGAGACGGTTGAGAGCGTGGACGGTGCGTTTCTGCTCGTCCATCGTTGTCGCTGAGGCAGGCGCTGAGGCTGACTGGGCGGGCTTGTCTTTCTTACGCGCGAGGGCAAACGGCGTCGTGAAAATCGCCGTTGTGAGCAAAACAGACGCCACCGATAATCGGTGACCGCGCGAGGGCATGGGCATGCTGATGGGCCTCGTTAAGAATGAACCCGGACCACAGGAAAAGTTGCTCGGAATCAAGCTCGGAAGAGCCGGTCTGGAGGCGAAACTCAGCCCTTCAATTTCGCAACATAAGCTTTTCCGCTCTGTGACTTGCGAGCGGTGCTTTCGACGAACTTGAGGAACTCTCGCAGGTGCTCTTTCTCGGAAAGCTCGGCTTCGGAGAATTTTACCCTGACGCCAAACGATGGAGCGCTGCGGGTGGCGACGCCGCTGATAATGACGCCCTTCACCCAGATCTTTCCGCTGGCCACCCACAACCCGATTTCGAGAGCCTTGTCCGGAGGCACGGGAGTGGCGGTTTCGACCAGACATCCACCGCGACCCACATTCGCCAGGTTGCCCCAGACCGGCTCGTGGACGCCTTCCACGCGAATTTCCACGGCCACGTAACACTTGATCCGGTGAAAGCGCCGTCGATCCGATTCCGACTGCGCCACAAACAAATCCGGCTCAAACGGCGGCGCTTCAGCTTCATTGACGGGTTCGGGATGATGCAGCACAGCGGGCTGCGCGGGTACCGCAGTTGCGGCAGCGACACCAGTGGCGCGCGCTTCGCGAGCTTTCACGGCCGCGTCTTTGATCTCCCGCATCGCGGTCAGCAGCGCAGATTCGCGCTGCTCGGGCGGCACTTCACGATAGGTTTGAAGCAGTTTCCCAAGGTGGCTGACCAGGTCGGGATCGGTTAACAGGCGCGTCCAGTCCGATCCCTTGGGCGCCGTTTTTGTGTTGTCGTTCATAGGCGCGAATGTCCCCGCAGGCGAAAATTCCCGATGCACGGAGGTGCCTGGCTGACCATAGATTGAACGCACCGGGGAGGTGACACAAGATGACCAAAGTCACTTCGAAACAAAGCGAAAGAGCCATTGCCCTTCCCTGCGCATGGCTTTTAGGGCAACCGCCTCAACAATTTGCATCGATGGTGCATCCAAGAGAGTCCAAAAGACTTATTATTCTGGTCTTGATTCTGTCTTGGATTAAGGAGTCACTCAGGTTCCATGGTTTCTGCCGATTCTTCCACCCCACGTTTCTCTGCCCGGGGGCTGCCGTTGCGGGTGGCTTTGTGTGTGGTGACGACCATTGCTGCTCAGGCGAACCTTTTCGGCCAAGATTCAAGTCCCTCTGCGGGCGTGCCCAACCAGGTTCAAACCTCGGCCCAGAATCCCGTGTTCGGGAGCGTGCCCGAGGCAAAGGTGACTCCGGGAGTTATCTCGCTCACGTTCAGCGATGCGATTGAACGGGCGTTGCGCCAGAACCTGGCCGGCCTCTTGTCGCAGTACAACACGATTGAAGCCCGCGGGAAAAAATGGGAGCAACTCAGCGATCTGCTCCCGAACGTCAACGCGGACGTGCAAGAAGTGGCACAGAAGCAGAGCCTGGCCGCGCTCGGATTTGAGAAATTTGGCGGCGGGGGCGCGTTCGCAGGAGTGCCCAAGGTGATTGGTCCCTTTGGTTATTTTGATGTGCGTGCCGCAGCGACTCAGCGCCTGTTCGACTGGAAGGCGATCCAGAAATACCGCTCGGCAGCCGTTAGTGAAGGTGTGGCACAGTTCGATCTTCAGGACGCACGCGACCTGGTGGTACTCGCCACGGGCAACGCTTATCTCGTCGCGATTGCGGGAGCGGCTCGCGTCGAAACCGCGCAGGCGCAGGTCGAAACCGCGAAGGCGCTCTACGACAAGGCAGTCGCGCAGCAGCAGGCCGGGGTTGCGCCGGCGATCGACACACTTCGCGCGCAGGTGCAATATCAGACGCGCCAGCAGCAATTGATCGCAGCCACAAACGACTTTGCCAAACAAAAACTTTCGCTGGCACGTGTAATTGGGTTCGCGCCCGGACAGGAATTTGATCTCGCCGACAAGTCTCCATACCGGGCGTTTCCGCAGCCGGATCTCGAGACCAGCCTGCAACGCGCATATTCTTCTCGGTCTGACTATAAAGCAGCACGAGACCGTCTCGTGGCTGCGCAACTTGAACGCAGCGCCGCGACCGCTGGATATTTTCCAACCATCGATCTGGCGGCCAACTTCGGCGAAATCGGCGAGACTCCCAGCACCGTGCTGCCGACTTACATGGTCACGGGCACGGTAAACATTCCGATCTTTCAGGGTGGCAAAGTTCATAGCGATATTCTGAAAGCCGACGCAAGTTTGCGGCAGGCGCAAGCCCAAATGGCCGATGTACGCGCCAGAATCGATCAGGACATCCGCAACGCGCTGCTCGACCTGAAATCTTCCGCCGACCAGGTTGAGGTTGCGCAGAGTTCGGTGAACCTCGCGGACCAGGCGCTCACCCAATCGCAGGATCGCTTCTCTGCCGGTGTCACTGACAATCTCGAAGTGGTGCAAGCGCAAGAAGCGGTCGCGACCGCTCACGAGAACTTGATCTCAAGCCTCTATATGCACAATTTAGCGAAAGTTTCGTATGCCCGCGCCCTGGGACGCGCCGAACAGGGCGTTCGCGAATATCTGAAGGGAAAGTAGACTATGGACCAAAACACCAACGTAGCCACCGAGCCGCGGGCACAGCAGGCGACACCGACGCCGCAAACTCCTCCTGACAGCGAAGCGAGGTACCACCGCCGGAAGGAATTCCTGAGTAATCCGCGAACGAGGTTTGGCTTGATTTTCGCTGGCCTGGTGATTCTGGCCGCCATTTTCTTTTTGTGGCGCTACTTTGGAAGCTACGAATCCACGGATGACGCCCAAATCGATGGCCACGTGAACTCCGTCAGCGCGCGCGTGAGCGGACATGTGATCAGTCTAAACGTGCAGGACAACCAGTACGTCGAAAAGGGAACGGTGCTGGTGGAGATCGATCCCGCGGACTATGAAGTTGCTGTTGCCAAAGCGCGCGCGGAATATGCCGATGCTGAGGCGCAGGCTTCGGCCGCAGGCATCAATGTGCCGATCACCGATGTCAACACTTCAAGCCAGGTGAGCGGCGCCGAGGCGGGAGTGACTGGCGCAAAGGCTGGAATCGCCGCTGCCCGCCAGCAGTTCGAAGCAGCCAAATCGCAAATCGCCGAGGCCGAGGCGAACAATGTCAAAGCGCAGAGCGATCTCGTCCGCTACAAGCAACTGATCGATAAGCAGGAAATCTCGCAGCAGCAGTATGACCAGGCCGTTGCCAGCGCCAAGTCAGCCGCTGCTACTGTGCAGGCGGCACGCGCGAGCGCAGACTCCTATGCCGCGCAACTCGAACAGTCGCAGAGCAGGCTGCAACAGGCCAACGCCGATCTGCGAACTGCCGACACCGCGCCGCAGGCGATGCGGGTGACTCGCGCGCGCGCGCTTTCGGCGCAAGCCATTGCCGATCAAAAGAAGGCGGAACTCGACCAGGCCGAATTGAACCTTCTCTACACGAAAGTGATCGCGCCGGTCAGCGGCGCAGTCAGCAACCGCACGGTCGAAGTCGGGCAGAACGTGCAACCCGGCCAGGAGATGATGAAGATCATCCCGCTCGACGAAGCGAACATCTGGGTGACGGCCAACTTCAAAGAAACGCAACTCAAGAACATTAAGCCCGGCCAGCAGGCCGAGATCGCGGTTGACGCTACCGGCAAAACCTACAAGGGTCACGTCGATTCGATCGCCGGAGCCAGCGGTGAGCGCTTCAGCCTGCTGCCTCCCGAAAACGCCACGGGCAACTTACGTAAAAGTCGTGCAGCGCATCCCGGTGAAGATCGTTTTCGAAGCCGGAGAAAACAAAGGGCACGAACTGCGTCCGGGGATGTCGGTGGTGCCGAAGGTCTGGATTAAATAATGGGCGCTGCCGCCATCACCATGAACGCTGCCGACGAATGGCGTCCGGCGGTCAATCCGTGGATCATCGCACTCACGGTAACGCTGGCCACATTCATGGAGGTGCTCGACACGAGCATCGCCAACGTGGCGCTGCCGCATATCGCCGGCAGCCTTTCCGCGGGACAGGACGAAAGCACGTGGGTGCTGACGTCGTATCTCGTCTCGAACGCCATCGTCCTGCCGCTGAGCGGATGGCTCTCTTCGATCATAGGCCGCAAACATTTCTACATGGGCTGCGTGGCGCTGTTCACAATCAGCTCGTGCCTGTGCGGGTTCGCCCCTAATCTCCCTATGCTGATCATCTTCCGCATTCTTCAGGGGGCGGGCGGAGGAGGCTTGCAGCCGAGCGAACAGGCCATCCTTGCGGACACGTTTGAACCTGCGAAGCGGGGCATGGCATTTGCCGTGTATGGCATTGCGGTTGTCATGGCGCCGGCCATCGGGCCGACGCTCGGCGGCTGGATCACCGACAATTTCACCTGGCGCTGGATTTTCTTCATCAACGTCCCCGTCGGGATTCTCTCGCTCCTGCTCACGTCGCGTCTGATTCAGGATCCTCCCTACTTTAGGCGCCGCAAGCTGAGTGAGACTCGCATCGACTACACCGGGCTTGGTTTCGTCGCGCTCGGTCTCGGAACGCTGCAGGTGGTCCTCGACAAAGGGCAGCGCGACGACTGGTTCGAATCGCACGTTCATCCTGTGGCTCACGGTGATCTCGGTGGCATCGCTGATCTTTGTCGTCATCTGGGAGTGGCACCACAAGGATCCCATCATCGATCTGCACCTGTTTCGTGAGCGGAGTTTTGCCGCTTCGAATTTTCTGATGTTCATGCTCGGCTTCGCCCTGCTCGGCAGCACCCTGATGTTGCCGCTCTTCATGCAGACGCTGCTCGGCTATACCGCCGAACGCTCCGGACTGGCGCTGATGCCAGGCGGCTTCACGATCATGATGATCATGCCGATCGTCGGGTTTCTGCTATCGCGCTATAGTCCACGCTAGCTGATGATGTTCGGCTTGTGCATGCTGTCGTTTTCGCTGTTCCATATGACGAATTTCGATTTGAACGTGGACTTCCACACTGTGATGATGGCGCGCGTCTATCAGGCGATGGGATTGGCCTTCCTCTTTGTGCCCATCAATACGGCGGCGTACTCCGCTCTACCGCGCGAGAAAAATAACGCTGCCTCCGGACTGATGAACCTCGCGCAGAAATATCGGCGGCAGTGTCGGAATTTCGCTTGTCACCACGGGCCTCGCTCAGCGCGCACAGTTTCATCAGTCGCGGCTGACGGCGAATCTGAGTGCCATCGAATCCGCAATTTCAAGCAACCCTTCGCGCGTTGACGAACACGTTTTCAGGCGGTGGCGCTGGGCCCGGAACGGCCGAGCAGCACGCGTATGCCATGATCCAGGCGAACATCATCCGGCAGTCGACCATGCTGGCCTACATTGACAATTTCTGGGTGCTCGGAGTGGTTATCGCCTGCCTGATCCCATTCGTTTTCCTGATCAAAAAGGCAAAAAAGGGCGGCGAGGTTGTCGTCCACTAGAGGTAGATTCGATGTTTATCCGCCGCTCGCCGGTCCTGCAAAAATCGTCGTACAATAATGGCGTGGAGAACCGGGCATCCCCGCCCGGCGGACGAATTGGGATCGAGGCGTGCCCATGTTTCGCATCGTTACTCTGGAACGAGAATTTGGCAGCGGTGGTGGAGGAATTGCCTGCGAACTGGCCCGCCGGTTGGGCTGGAAGTTGTGGGACCAGCAACTGACAAGCGAGATCGCCAAGCGCGCAAAGGTTTCGGAATCGGCAGTGGCCCTCTGCGACGAGCGCGTCGATAGCCGTCTTTACCGCCTGGCAAAAACCTTCTGGCGCGGCAGCTATGAACGCGGCATGCCCCTATCCGCATCTCACGCCTTTGATACGGATAGCATGATGGCCATGGTGGAAGAGGTCATGACCACGATTGCCAACGAAGGAAATGCCGTGATCGTGGGACGTGGTGCGCCGTTTTTTCTGCGCGAGCGTGAAGATACTTTCCGGGTGTTTACCTACGCTCCGCACGACGAAAAAATTCGTCGAGTGCTGGCGATGGGCAAGAGCCGTGAAGAAGCTGAGGATCTGGTCGAGAATGTAGACAAGGAGCGGATCGCCTACATCAAACACTACTTCAACGCCGACTGGCCGACGCGCAGCCTCTATCACCAAATGCTAAACACGGTCGTCGGAGACGAGAACGTGATTAGCATGATCCTAAGCGGCATGCACGCGCTCGAGTCGTCAGCGGTTGACTCTGCCGCAGTCGAGACGGCGCTGCGCGGCGTGCGCTGAAGCCGAATCACTATCTCAAAACGGCGCTGCTTTTGTCGTTACTATTACTGTGGTTTCTTCTTCCCAAATAGCCCGCCCAGTCCGCTGACCGGGTTCGTCTTGTCGGCGCCGACGCCCTTCAGCAGTCCTTTTACTTCGTTGCCGGCCAGAGCCTTCATGTCTGGAGTGAATGTCGGGTTCGAGGTCGTACCTCCAACGCTCACCGGAATACCGGATCCGCCGCCGACGGCCTTGGTGAGTCCGCCGCCAATGCCCGCGAGGTTGGCCAGCATCTTGAAGTTCAGTTCATTGTTCGGGCTGATGGTGCCGGCACCGGTTACGGTCCCGAGCGACGGAATGACGACGTTAATTTTGTCGAGGCGCGTGCCATCGGGCGCGTTGCGCACATCGGAACTGAGGTTCTCGATCACGGTGTCGCTGCCACCCTTGCCGCCCATGCCAGGGATCGCCGAAAGCTTGGACGCAACGCTGAAACCAGCAAGTGCGGCGTTGCTCATCTTGACCCAGCCAGTTGAAACCAATTTGTCGAGCGGACCCGCGGAGTTGACTTCCAAGGAAAGCGTGCCCCCTTTGAGCTTCGATCCGGTCGGGAGAATCACACCCACCGCCGGAAGCATGGCTTCGAGGTCGTCCACGGGCATGCCTTGTCCGCTCAGCTTGGTATCGATCGACGTCGTCTCCCCGTGCATGTTGTAGGTGCCGGTGACCTTCACCAGAGCCTTGCCGATACTTGCGTCGCCTTGCGCAATTTTTCCCGTCTCAGTCTTAAGATCGTGCTCGACCGCGAAAACGAATTGAACGGGCACTGCGGCCGGCGACCCCTTCGGGACGAGCTTCAGAGACGTGGCTTTCAAAGTACCGCTAGCCTTGGCGATGTGGCCGTCGGATGCCAATGTGCCGTCGAAGTCTGCCGAGCCGGTTATGCCGAGTGCGGGATCGACAATTGCCGACTGAGCCAGATCGAGTTTGGTGAGGTTCACTTTGGCCTGGACGGGCGTCAAAGTGGTGTCGGTTGGATTGATGGGGCCGGCGGTGCCATCGAGTTTCAAGCTGCCGCCGCCCGGGAGCCTGGCCGAAACCGTCACCGGAAACGCGGTGGTGAAAGAAAAATCACGGACAGCGATATCGAGCTTGTCGTAACTAATCGGCTTGCGTTTGCCCGTGCTCGACCCGACGGTGATCGTCCCGTCAGTCAGGTCGAGTTTGGCCACACTCACGTTCGCCGGAGAGCTGGATGTTTTTTCCGCGGGCTTCGCGGTTTGTGCTGACTGATTTCCAAGAGAAGAAAAATTCCAGACTCCATCGCGATCACGCAGCAGGAATATCTGCGGTTGTTCGATGGTCAAATGGGTGACGTTGAGCTGTTTGCTGAAAATGAGCGGCATCAATTCGACGCCGACTTGCAATGATTTCGCCTGAATGAACGGCTTGTCGCTGAACTTGGGATCGTCCGCGATCGACAGCTGGTCGGCGCGAACCCTGCCAGAAAGAATGCTGAGACTCAGGTCGCCGACTTTCACTTGCCGTCCGAGGGCGGTAGTGAGATTCGACTCAATCTGCGGGCGGAAACTGTTGACGTTCACCAGAAACGGGATCGCGATTACGATGACGAGAAGAACGGCAACAACAATAGCAACGATTTTTACGATGGGTTTCACAGCGGTACCTCCTGCAGGCGGGGCGCGTTCCGGAATCGTGGACAGTTTATCAAAACTGAGCCAAACGGGCCTGGGCGGAACTGTACCCGTGAACTGCGCGGTCAACTGTACTCTGGTGCCGTCCGCCGCTAACGTTCCCTGCTCCCAGGAGCCGCTCCCGATATAAGATAAGCGAAAGCCATGGATCGCTCCCCCCAAGTGGCAGTGCCGGAGAGGTATCCGCCCGTGCAGGAGGAAGTGGCACGTCTGGCGGGGCTGCCGGAAGTGCGCGCGGCGTTTGACCACTTCCGCTTGCAGGAATCGCAGTTTGCCCTGTGGCAAATGGAAGTAACTCGCGTGGCGGCGCCTCCGTTCGGCGAGGCGGCGCGGGGAGCCTGGCTGGCCGATCGCTTCCGCGATCTCGGACTCGCCGACGTTCACACGGACGAGGTGGGTAACGTATTTGGCGTTCGTGCCGGATACGGCAACCGTTTCGTCGCCCTCAGCGCTCACATCGACACCGTGTTCCCAGCCGCTACGCCGCTGAACATCCGGCAACAAGGGAACCGATTGTATGGTCCGGGAGTTTCCGACAATGGCGCTGGCATAGCCGCGATGCTGGCCGTGGCGAGCGTGCTGGCGCGCACAAGCGTCTCGCACGGGTCGCCTTTTGTTTTTATCGGCAATGTCGGTGAAGAAGGCGAAGGCGATCTCCGCGGCATGAGGCATGTCTTCGCGACACCGCGCTGGCGCGACACGATCGCTTACAGCGTGGTGGTCGATGGCGCTGGTGCCGATACGGTTGTGGCCGAGGCTCTAGGCAGCCGCCGCTTTGAGGTCATCGTGCGCGGGCCGGGCGGCCATTCCTGGAGCGACTTCGGCGCACCCAATCCCATCATCGCTCTCGCGCGCGCGATTGAGGTTCTTAGCCGCACGCCGGTTCCGGCCTCGCCGAAAACTACTTTCAACGTGGGTGTGATCCGCGGCGGCACGTCCGTGAATTCGATTCCGGAGTCGGCAAGCATGCGGGTCGATTTGCGCTCCACGTCTATGGCGGAGATCGACCGGCTGGAACGCGCAATGCGCGAAGCTTTGAAGCAAGGAGTGGCGGCGGAGAATCAGGCCGTCGCGCAACCGAAGACGCGAAAGCCGCAGGTTGTGCAGAGTGAAGTCGTTGAGATCGGCAATCGTCCCGCTGGCGAACTGGCGTCAGACGCGCGCTTGCTGAAAGTGATTCGCGCCGTCGATGCGCAACTGGGCAACACGGCGCAGGTGCAGCGCGCATCTACCGATGCAAACATCCCACTTTCACTTGGGCGCGAAGCGATCGCGATCGGCGGAGGAGGCTCCGGCGGCGGCGCGCACACGTTGCAAGAATGGTTCGACTCCAATGGACGAGAGCTCGGGCTAAGGCGCATTCTGCTTACAATGTTGGCACTGTCTGGAGTTGGGGAATGAGGAAGCGAATCGCTCCGATTTTGTTGTGCGCCGCGGTTTGCGCCGCATGGGCACAAGTTGCGCCGCCCGCCGCGCCCTCAAAGCCCAAAGCGGACGTGATCTTCACCCACGCGAATATCTATACCGGGGTGGTCGACGTGACCGCATCGCTCGGGGAAGGCACCCGCGGGCAAGCCCTCGCCATTCTTGGCGACAAAATCCTAGCGGTTGGTTCCCGCGATGAGATCCTCAAGTTTAAGGGGCCGGACACCAAGATCGTCGATCTGGACGGGCATTTCGTGATGCCGGGATTTAACGACGCTCACCTTCACCTGGCGAGCGCAGGGTTTGAAAAAATGAACGTCAATCTCGTCGGCGCCAAAACGCTCGACGAGTTCCGCGACCGCTTGCGCGCCCGATGCGAAACTGCCGAACCCGGGGATTGGGTCGTCGGGGAAGGCTGGGACGAAACGCTTTGGCCGGTGAAAGTTTTGCCCACGCGCTGGGATCTGGATGAAGTCAGCGGCCAGCATCCCGTCTATCTCGAAAGAGTCGACGGACATATTGGAGTCGCGAACACAAAGGCCCTGCAACTGGCCAGCATCACGGTCGCGACGCGCGATCCTGACGGAGGAAAAATCGATCGCGACGAGGGCGGCACACCCACGGGCATGTTGCGCGAGAAAGCACAAGAGGCCGTGCAAGCGGCGATTCCAAAGCCCTCGCATGACAAACGGAAGCAGGCCATCGAACTCGCTCTCGCCGATCTGGCCAGCCATGGCATCACCTCTGCCCAGGACTTTTCCGGCTGGGAAAATTTTCCAGTCTATGAGGAACTCGAGCGCGAGGGAAAGCTGACCGTTCGGCTCTCCGAGTGGCTTACGTTTGACGATCCGATGGAAATACTGAACAGCGAACGCAGATCGCATCCCGCAACCGACAACATGCTTCACACTGGCATGTTGAAGGGTTTCATGGACGGTTCGCTCGGCTCGAAAACGGCTGTGTTGCTTGAGCCCTACAGCGACGACCCGAAAAACAGTGGTATCCCGCAATACGACCCCGCCAAGCTCAATGCGATGACCAAGGAGCGCGTGCTCGCCGGGTATCAGATCGGCTTCCATGCCATCGGCGACAAAGGCGTCCAGATGGCGCTCGACGCTTTTGCTGAGGCCGAGAAAGCGGCGAAAGATGCCAAAGTGCCAGCTGCCGACGGAGGCACCGACTACCGGCTCCGGATCGAGCACGCTCAAGTCACGACGCCCCAGCAGATCGTGCGTTTTAAGGAACTGAAAGTTATCGCGTCGATGCAGCCGAACCATTTGCTCACGGATATGGGTTGGGCAGAGTCGCGCCTGGGGCCGAAGCGTGCTGAACATTCCTATGCTTGGGCCGAGTTTTTGCGCAAAGGAGTTGTAGTTGCCTTCGGCACCGACTATCCCGTCGAACCCGTGACGCCATTTCGCGGAATTTATTCGGCTCTCACACGCACCAGCGAAGACGGGAAGAAAACTTACTATCCCGAGCAGAAGCTGAACATCGAACAGGTAATCGCTGCCTACACGACGGGCGCTGCTTTCGCCGAGTTCGAAGAAAAGCAAAAAGGCAAGCTCGCACCGGGGATGCTCGCCGATTTTGTCGAACTCGATCAGGACATCACCGCAGCGCTTCCCCCGAAGATCGAGAACACGAAGGTTTTGCGCACGGTCGTCGGCGGAAAAACTGTTTACGAAGCCAAGTGATCGGTCCATCTCGTTGAATCATCCTAGTTGGATCAACCTCGATTGAATCATCGGATGATCTGAGGCCGGGTTGTGATGTCTTTCAAAGAGCGAGAACGCGCATATCTGATCGGCGCTCCGCTGGCGATTCTCCCGGCCCTGGCGTTTCTGCCCGCGGTAACTTTCCTGATTATCTTTCCCCGCGTGCCCTACGGTCGGATCGTCGGAGCGTTCGTGGTGCCGCTGTGCGCCGTCGCCAGCAGCTTCGGATTGTGGAAGCTTGCCCTCGGCGCCGTGCAGAAGCCGCTGGGGCTATTCAACGTCCTGAGTTTCGCGACGCTGCTGGTCTTGCTCGTCATCGCGGGCTACACGGGACTGTTTCTGGCGTTGCTGACGCTAAATCCGTAGGCAGATTTCCAGCAGCCCTATCCTCAGCCTCTCTTTTTGCGTCTAACCAGCAGTACCCTTCGCGCCGACCCCTGCCTGGGCGAAGGTATAATAGTCAGTTGGGCAGTTTTAGGAGGAAATTCATGGATTCACGAGAGAGCGCTTTTTGGGCGCGCCTCAAGGCCAACCGTTGGGCCTATACTTTTACGATTTTGGCGACGCTGGCGGTTGGAATTCTGATCGGCACCGTCGTTTCCTATGGAGTCAAGGGCAAGGAAGGCCAGAAGTCTTCCGATGCGACTCCGCTGACCATCCCCGCCCCGCAGCAACTCTCGAACGCGTTCTCCCAGATCTCGAAGCAGCTCGAGCCGAGCGTCGTTAACATCAACACCGAATCCACGATCAAGAATCCTCACCGCCGTGGCCGCTCCACGCGGCCCGATCCCGATCAGGACGATCAGGGAGGCGATGACAGCAACCAGTTCCAGGATTTCTTCGACAAGTTCTTTGGCGGTCAGGGTGGTCAAGGTGGCGGCCCCGATCCCGGCACGATTCGCCAGCGCTCGCTCGGTTCCGGCGTGATTGTCGATTCGCAAGGGATACATCGTCACCAACCGCCACGTGGTCGAAAAAGCCGATCGCATTCGGGTGAAGTTGCAGGATGAAAATCCGGCTTCTCCGGGGCACGACGCCAAAGTTGATCGGCATGGATCAGGAAACCGATCTGGCAGTGATCAAGATTGATATCGATCGTCCGCTGCCCGCGGCTAAACTCGGCAACTCCGATGGCATGCAAGTCGGCGACTGGGTGCTCGCCATCGGCAGTCCTTTTGGACTTGCAGGAAACCGTGACTGCCGGCATCGTCTCGGCCAAGGGACGCAACATCGTTCCCAACCGCCAGTTCCAATCCTTCATTCAGACGGATGCCGCGATTAACCCCGGCAACTCTGGTGGTCCGCTGGTCAACATGGCGGGCGAAGTGATCGGGATCAACACCGCGATTCTCACCGAGACCAGTTCCTACGCGGGCGTGGGATTTGCGATGCCTTCGAACACCGTCACCCAGGTCTATAACCAGTTGATCGGACCGGACCACCGGGTTGCGCGCGGCTCCATTGGCATCGAGTTTTCCGCGCAGCCGAACCCGGCGATGCGCGCATGTTACGGATCGGGCGTCACGGTTTCAAATGTTGTTTCCGGCAGCCCCGCGGATCGATGCGGGCTTGAAAATCGGCGACACGATCACCGCCGTCGATGGCAAGCGACGTCAAGAGTGGCGACGATCTGGTGGCGGACATTGCCTCCCGCAAACCCGGATCAAAGGCCAAGCTTACTTTTGTCCGCAACGGCAAGAAGCAGGATACGACCGTCACCATCGCAGACCGCTCGAAGCTCTTCGCTTCGCGTCTTGGCGAAGACGACGAGAACCAGAAGCGAGGAAGCACCGAAAGCCAGCAAGTTTGGCGTGACTCGGTGCGCAGCATCACGCCCGACCTGGCCGACCGCCTGAGCATTGCCGCCGGGCAAAGGCGTAGTGGTATCAGGACGTGAAGCAGGGATCGTTCGCCGAAGATGTCGGCCTGAATCGCGGCGACGTGATCCTTGAAGTGAACAAGCAGCCCGTCAATAATCCTGAGGACTTCTCCAAGATCGAGTCGTCGCTCAAGAGCGGGCAGGATATCGTGTTCCTCGTCCGTCCGCGTGGTTCGCAGGGCGCAGGAGGGAACCATCTTCCTGGCCGGGACACTTCCGTAACCGGTATATACTCCGGCGAGACTGGCACTCCGTCCCCATTTCAGGGACGATAAGAGTGGGACAGTCTCGCCGGTTTTTTATGCTCTTTTTATGCCATTCGAGATCCTAATTCGACGCTGGCGGCAAGCGGGCTTTTGCGGCCTGTTCTGCCTACTGGTGTGCGCGGGTGCGAGCTCTCAGGCCAATGCGCCTGCTACGCCAGCACCGTCGGCTCCTGCGGCGACTCACATTGCGACCCCCGTAGCGAGCCCGGGGACACCGCATCACCCTACCGCCCAGCACACCTCATCGAGGACCAAGAAAAAGAGCTCCCGGAGCAAGAGAGGCAAGAAACACGGGCAACAGGTGATCGACGCGAGCCGCGCCACCGAGATTCAGACAGCGCTGATCCGCGAACATTACCTGCAAGGTGAACCTTCGGGAAAATGGGATGCAACCACGCAAACCGCGATGCAGAAATATCAAGCGGACCATGGATGGCAATCGAAGACCACGCCTGATTCCCGGGCGCTGATCAAACTCGGCCTCGGCCCGAGTTCTGAGCATCTGCTCAATCCCGAGAGCGCCATGACCACCGACCCAGCGACAGCTGATGCAAAGGCTGCGGCAAAGCCCGCGACAGATCAGAACCTTCCCAAGAAATGAAGCGTCGGCAATTGCCGCGCCGTTACCGTCTTACTTCTTCGTCTTCTCCGCTGCCGCCCGCTCCCGCAACGCTGCCATCGTGGCCGCTGCCGGGTCTTTGCGGTTGCTATTCTTCGGACGTCGTTTCCGTTTCGTGCTGTAGTGATTCTGAGCCATGATGTCTCCTGTTTTTATCGGCGGTTCGGGACGCCTGCCCTTAATGATTTCTATGTAAAACTGTCTAATCGCCGTCTAATCCATGACTGGTCGTGGGCTGAAGGGTATCGGCGCCCCGTTCACGATCGCCCCAGGATTGCCCTGCACGAGCGCATCGGCGTATTCGGCTCCCACAATTTTCTCAGCCGCGGCGCGAGCCGAGGAAAGATTCGGAACGCGCCGCCGGGTATCGTGAGCGTCCGAAGCAAGAATGTGTACGGCGGCCCGGTCCAACAGCCAGCGCGAAACGATCTCGGGACGCTCGCCCCATAGCCCTGTCAGCGCCGATCCGGTGACCTGGATCAAGCACCCCTGCTCCGCCCACTCCAGGATGCGCTGCGGCGATTGCTGGAGGATCGGGTTGCGCTCGGGATGGGTCAGGATCGGCATGATTCCCCGATCTCCCAGGCGGAAAAAGCAGTCGCCGAGACGCGTCGGGACGCTGAAATTGCTGAGTTCGACCAGCAGATAATTGGTCTCGCCGATCGTGTACGTGTGGGGCTGCTCGAGGACGCGCTCCAGATTCTCGAACGAGAGATGAAAATCGCAGCCCAGGCTGAACTGCAATGCCAGCGCCGGATCGACCTTTGCGCGCAACTGGTCAAGCAATCCCAAAAGATAGGCGCGGTCATAGGCGTAACGGTCGTTGGCATGCGGAGTCGCGACGATGTGGGTGATTCCGTCCGCTGCCGCCATGCGGCACATCTCGACGGCCCCGTCCCAGGATTTTGGGCCGTCGTCAACCTCGGGCAGCACATGGCAATGGATGTCGATCACACGAGTAGCTTCCGATCAATTAGAACACATCGTTAGAAAGCCCAACTCATCTCTCGGAACGCACAGCCCAGGTCGCGACCACCGCATCCAACCGGAACAGTTGAGATACGCTTTTCGCAGGGCGCGCAGTTGCGCGATTCGCGCCTTCTCATGCACGATAGTGAGCACGACCTTTTCGTTCTGACCTCAGGTTACTTAGGAGCAGGTTTGCAAATGAGCTTTTTAGGGGCGGCGTGCGCCGCGCGCACGGCGACACCGGCCAAAACGAATCGGAGTGGCTTCCCACAAATTCTGATAGTTGTTGCGGTAATGCTCTCCCTGCTCTGCCTTTCCTGCGGCAGCAGTTACAGCCCGACTGGCCCTAACCACAACGCCTACGTGACGTTGCCGGCCCGTGGCTCCGTGCTGCTTCTCCATATCGACGGGTCCACCGGTGTGATGACCCAAGCCGCGGAGACACCGCAGGTGCAAAATGCAGCGCCAACGGGGATTGCGCTGCTGCCGTCGAGAAAATTTCTCTACGCCGTAAATTCCGGTCTCACCGCCTACTCAATCTCAATCTTCGCGGTTGCCAGTGATGGCACGCTCAACCTCACCGGGCCGGCGACTTTTGTCGGCTTTGGTCCTAACCGTGCTGTCGTCGATCCTTCGGGACAATATTTGTTAGTGACGAAAACGTTTTCGACTGTGCAGGGACTGGGATTTCTTTCTGTCTATTCGATCGACCCCGGAACGGGGGCTTTGACGGAGGCCGCAGGGTCACCTTATTTCGTTAGTTCGAATCCGACCGAGATTTTGATTACACCTTCCGGCCGGTTTGTTTACGTGACCAATCAAAACATCGGCATGGTCAGCGCTTTCACTTTTTCGGGCGGCGTGCTCACGCCTGTGCCCACATCTCCATATTTCTCGGGTGCGGGAGCTACCGGTTTGGCCGTGGATGCAAGCGAGCAGCACCTCTATGTTGCGAATCTCTCGGCTCCGAACCCTCCGCCGAACACGACAACGAAGGGGAATGTTTCGGCGTTCAATATCGACCAAAACACCGGTACGTTGTCACTCGTCACAGGCTCGCCGTTTGCCGCCAACAACGGCAGCGGACCCAGCACAATCACGGTGGATCCCACTGGGAAATTTGTTTATGCGGCCACGGCGGGTTCGAGCTTCGCAGTCTGGTGCTTCACAATTAACCAGGATGGCGGCCTGACGTCGGCCATCAACTCGCCGTTCAGTGTGGTCGGGGGAGGACTATTCTCGATCGTCGATCCGAGCGGGAACTTCTACTACATTGGCGGTGGGAGTGGCACCAGTATCGCCGGCTACACCTACAATTCCTCTACCGGAGCGCTCACAGCAATTGCGGGCTCGCCATTTTCGACAATTGCGGCCCCCGGCAAGATGGTCCTTTCGCAGTAAGAACGCGGCTGGCCCTCTCTTCCCTGAGCTTGGCCTGGGCCTCGCAAGACGAACGCCGAGACGCGGCAAGACAAGCCTTGACCGGAGATCCAAAGTATCCTGCCGGAGAAGTTGAAAAATCGATATTTCGATTTGTAATCTTCAACTTACACCGTGGCACTTTGGTGGAAGAGTTTTAGCACCCGCGTGCCATTCTCAGATTTTCCGCTTAGCCGTAGATTGGTCGTGAGCAGTTCTGGGGGAGGGCTGCCCGGGCGTCCTGGATTCGCAAGAATTCGGACGCCCGTTTAATTTTTGTGCATTCCCCATCCTCAGCCGATTCGTTTTACCTTGCCGCCGCTAAATTCGTTTCTGCCTCGACCCCTTTTCTGCGTTTCCTGCCAAGCAATTTTTTCAACACGCGGATTCCCTTGTCCACATGTTTTTCTTCCAACAGAAACGGCGGCAGGAAGCGGAGAACTTTATCCTGGGTGACATTGAAAAGTACTCCTTCCGCCAGCCCTTGCTCGACAATCGGCCGCGCCGGAATGTCGAGCACCAGGCCTTGAATCAATCCTCGTCCGCGCGCTTCGATTGCCGCGGCATACTTGTCAACCAGGCCAGATAGTTGTTCATGGAGATAGCCGCCCACCTTCAAAACGTTTTCCAGCAGCCGTTCTTCTTCAAGGATGGCAAGGTATTCGAGCCCAACGCGACAAGCAAGCGGACCACCTCCGAACGTCGTGCCGTGTTGCCCGGGCGAAATCGCGGAGGCGAATTGCTCCTTGGAGAGAAATGCGCCGAGCGGAACTCCGGCGGCGATCGGTTTGGCGATCGTCACGATGTCGGGAGTCACACCAAAACTTTGGAAGGCGAAAATTTTCCCAGTGCGTCCCAATCCGCATTGGATTTCATCGAAGATGAGCGCAGCGTGATGATGATCGGCGAGCGTGCGGCATGCGAGCAGAAATTCTTCCGAACATTCGAGGATTCCACCTTCGCCAAAGATGGGTTCCAGAACGATCGCGCATGTGTTGGCATTCACCGATGTGTGCAGCCCTGCGACGTCGTTCTGCGCGACAAAAGTCACGTCGTCAAGCATCGGCTCAAAACCCTTGCGATACTTTTCCTGACCGGTGAGTGACATCGCTCCGAAGGTTCGTCCGTGGTACGAACCTTGCAGAGCCACCAGGTTTGATTTTGCGTCGCCGCCCGCCTTGTGCCCGGCTAGACGCGCCAGCTTAATGGCGCCTTCCATCGCTTCCGTCCCGCTGTTGGAGAAGAACACTCGATCCAGGCCCGAAAGCTGGCACAGACGCTCGGCCAGTTGTCCCTGATATTCGTTGTAGTAAAGATTCGACAGATGAATCGCACGGGAAGCCTGCTCGCGGATCGCCTTGACGACGCGCGGATGAGCGTGGCCCAGGGCATTGACGCCGAGTCCCGCCACAAAGTCGAGATACTTCTTACCTTCGAAGTCGTATAGAAACACGCCCTTGCCGCGCTCGAATGCGACCGGATAGCGGTTATAGGTGGGAAGAAGGAAGTGTTTTTCGAGATCGGCAATTTGCTCGAGGTGAGACATGCCTAAATTGTGCCAGAAATTCGCGTAGAGACCAGCTTCAGCTGTTTGCTCACGAAAGTTTCGTGCCTTTGGGATCGTCGGGATCCAATCCGGCAGCGGTCATGATGGCGCGGCCCAGTTCTTCGGCGGAAACTGCAAACGCTCCAGGCGCTGGGCTGTCGGCGTCTTCTTCCGCGGTCGGCGAAACGAAGCGGTAACCTCGCCCAACTACCGTTTGCAGATAGCGCGGCTCGTCGACGTCGTCTGCCAGAGCGCGGCGGATTTTGCGGATGGCGGTGTTGATTCCCTGCTCCACGTCGACGAAAACGTCCTTGCTCCAGAGCTGCGCGGAGATTTGCTCGCGCGTAACCAGTTCCCCTCTTTTTTCGACAAGGAACATGAGCAACTGAAGCGGCAGCCCTTCTAGCCGGATCGGGCGACCGGTTCGGCTGAGCTGAAATCGGGTGTAGTCGAGTTCGAAATCGTCGAAACGGATTCTCTTACCAGCCAAGACAAACTCCTAGGAGACTTAAGCGGCGGCGATTCGGGGCACAAATGGATTTCAGAAATTTTGGTCTGCCCAGCCTGCCCTGTCAAGCGCCGAGGCGTGAATTTTCTTCGCGGTATCCCGACTTACGGCAGAGATCAAGTTCTTCAGATCAATTCAGACGGCTTCAGACCGTCTCCATGGACCTTTTTTCGAAGCGGGCGCAATATCACACTCAGTAACGGGATTTGCTCATCGCTCCTAACCGGGTGGTGGGCCAGTAAACGAGGGGTTCGGGGAACTTGGGGAAGGGCTCTCGAACCCCTCAGATAACTGATAGAAGGGTCTGGGCACGTCATCTTAACCGCATCTCAGTCACACGCCATTCACAACATCCGCATTCACTCCCTCAGGCTTACCTCCACCCGGACCCTGTTCCCGCTCACTTGTGGCATCCCGAAAAGCAGAAACCACCTACTATATTTCATAGCCGCAATTCCGAATCGCCTCTATAATTACGGAAGTCGCTCTGCATAAGACACTTAGCGGCGGTCAAGAGAATTGGAAGGTGGCAGTGAAGTTGCTTATGCCGAAGTGGCGACGAATGTCTGGCCGCGCCGCCCCGCAGCCGTCCCAGATCATGAACCGAGAATTCGAGGCCCGGTTTACCGCCATCCTGCTGACTCTCCTCACAGTGGCCGCAATACTGTTCGCCGGTTTCAACTACAAGATCGAGCACCAATCAGCGATTCCAGACGACGGGGCGTGGTGGATCGAGCACAACGGCCGCCTGATGGCGGATCGGCTGGAACCGGGGGGTCCGGCAGAACGAGCGGGTATTCGGCGCGGAGACGAAGTCGTCAGCATCAACGGTCGCGAAGTCAGCACGGCGGCGGCCGTGACGCGACAGCTCTACTATTCCGGAGTCTGGTCAAAGACCACCTACTCGCTGACCCGAGGCTCCGTTCCGCTGGACGTCGAAGTGGTGCTGGTTCCGGCCGAACGTTCGACGGACGACTGGCTCCGCCTCATCGCCCTCATTTACCTCGGCATTGGGCTTTATGTGTTGCTGCGGCGCTGGACGGCCGTCGGTTCAACCCATTTCTTCATTTTCTGTCTGGTATCGTTCGTCTTTTACTCGCTGCACTACACCGGCAAGTTCAATGCTTTTGACTGGATCGTCCTCTGGGCAAACGAACTTGCATGGCTGCTGCAACCGGCTCTATTCCTGCACTTCGTCCTGACCTTCCCGGAACGTCGGCCTTTCGTTAACAAGAATCGCTGGTCGATTCCGTTGCTCTACCTGCCAGGACTCGTTTTGCTCGCTGGCCAAGTCCTTGCCTTTCAGCTCTTGAAGGCCAGCGCCGGGCTCCTGTTTGAACTGAACCGCATTCACTGGGCTTACCTGACCATCTTCTTCGTGTCGGCAGCGGCAGTTCTCTGGCGTAACTATCAGCAGGCGACGACTCCGATCCTGCGCCAGCAGATGAAGTGGATTACGCGTGGCACCATCCTCGCGATCACGCCCTTCACCCTTTTCTACGTTCTGCCGTATCTGCTCGGAGTGATGCCTTCGCCCACCATGAAGGTGTCGGTGCTTTCGCTCGGCCTGCTGCCACTCACTTTCGGCTACGCCATTTTCCGCTACCGCCTGATGGACGTGGACCTGATCTTCAAGCGCGGCATGGCCTACACGTTGGCGGCGGCTGCGATTGTGGGGGCCTACTTTGCCGGCGTCGCCGCCATCGCGGAACTCGTGCACATGCGAGTACCGAGTACCGGGCCTTGGGGATTGATGGTTGCGGTCGTGGTTACGGCTCTGCTGTTTGATCCGGTGCGTAAGTGGATTCAGGAAAAACTGGATCAATATTTCTTCCGAACTGGCTATGACTATCGCCGAACTCTAATCGAGTTCGGCCGCGACTTGAGTTCGGAAACCGACCTCGACAAGATGCTTTCGTCGCTCGTCGACCGGCTCGCGCGCACACTGCTGGTGGATCGCATCGCAATTTTCCTGGGAAACAGCGACTCGACGCGCTTCGAGCTGTCAAAGTCATTTGGAATCGCCCACGTCAGCGGTCTTGACCTGGCCTTCCTGGCGAAACCGCGCGCGGAAGACGCAGCCGGACACATTTTCTTCGAAAATACGCACCAGTTGCCACGCGAGAACGCCCTGGCTCAGGAAGCCATCGGACGCCTCGACCTGAATTACTACATTCCCTGCCACGCCCGGCAGAAGACGATCGCATTCCTCGGGCTTGGCAAAACCAGGGAAGGCGATTTCCTCTCCAGCGAAGATGTCGAATTGCTCGAGGCGCTCGCCGGATATATCGGCATCGCGATCCAAAACGGCCGCCTCTATGCGTCACTCGAACAGAAGGTCACCGAATACGAGCGGCTCAAAGACTTCAACGAGAATATCGTTGAATCCATCAACGTCGGCGTAATGGCGGTCGATCTGCAAGACCGCATCGAATCCTGGAACTCGCAGATGGAAGTCATGTACGCCCAGCCGCGTTGGCAGGTGGTCGGGCGCTCCTTGAGCGAAGTTTTTCCAACTTCTTTTGTCGAGGAGTTTTACCGGGTTCGCCAAAACCCTGGGATTCACAATCTCTACAAATTCCGCCTCGGGACTCCGACGGGTGAATCGCGCATCGTCAATGTCGCGATCGCGCCGCTGGTCAGCCGCAAATTCAACGTTGTCGGCCGTCTGGTCATCATCGACGACATCACGGAGAGGGTTGACCTCGAAGTCCAGCTAACGCAGGCTGACAAACTCTCGTCGATTGGGCTGCTGGCCGCGGGTGTGGCTCACGAAGTCAACACACCGCTGGCGGTCATTTCTTCCTACACCCAAATGCTCGCGAAGCAGCTGCAATCGGACCCGCAAAAAGCCGGCGTCCTCGACAAGATTACGAAGCAGACCTTCCGCGCATCGGAGATCGTGAACAACCTGCTCAACTTCTCCCGCACAACCGGCGCGGAATTGACCGAAGTCAGCCTGAACAAGGTCATCTCGGATACGTTGGCGTTGCTCGAGCACCAGTTCCGCGTGGCGCAGATTCAGGTGCAGCCCGACCTTTACGAGAACTTACCGTTGATCCAGGGCAACGCTGGGCGGCTGCAACAGGTGTTTCTGAATTTGTTTTTAAATGCCAAGGACGCAATGGCAACGTCGGGCCGCGGTGGAGTGCTCAACGTCGCGACCAGCAACGGTGAATTCGTCAGCGTGCGCGTCACCGACACCGGCTCGGGCATTGCACAGGAGAACATTCAACGTATTTATGATCCATTTTTCACCACCAAGACTGCTCCCGCCGAGGGTCAATCTCGCGGCACCGGTCTTGGACTCTCTGTCACCTACGGCATCATCCAGGAACACGCAGGCAGCATCCGCGTGGAGAGCCGCCCAGGCGAGGGCACGACTTTTACTCTGGATTTTCCATTGATATCGACCAGGAAGGCAGTCCATGTCTGAACTAGCAGTGTCTGAACTCACGACCGTCCCGCGGCGCAGCTCTCCCGAGAGCACGCAGCCACAGAGCGCCGGCAGAATTCTCATCATCGACGACGAAGCCGAGATCCGCGAGTCGCTGGAGACTCTTCTTCAGATGGAGGGTTACACCGTCGTGGTCGCAGGCAGCGGCAAAGAAGGTCTGATGCAGATCGGCGAGCGCAACTTCGACGTCGTCTTGCTTGACCTTGCGCTTCCCGACAAGAACGGGATGGACGTCCTTTCGGAAATTCGCTTGTTGCATCCTGAGCAGGCCGTCATCATGATCACAGCTTACGGCACGGTTGAGAACGCCGTGCGAGCCATGCAGTTTGGCGCCACCAACTTCATCCAGAAACCCTGGGACAACGAGAAATTGCTCGCCGATGTGCGAGCGGCTGTAGCCCGCCAGAAGGCAGAAGAAGAAAACATCCAGCTGAAGCGCGCTCTTAAGCAGCGCTACAACTTTGAACACATCGTGGGCAAGAGCGAGCCCATGTTGAAGATTTTCGATTTAGTCGCCCAGGTTGCACCCAGCCGGTCAACCGTCCTGCTGCAAGGCGAAAGCGGCACCGGCAAAGAGCTGATCGCCAAAGCGATTCATTTGAATTCCACGCGGCGCGACCGGTCGTTCGTTCCCGTCAACTCCGGATCCACGCCGCCTGACCTGCTCGAATCCACGCTCTTTGGCCATGTAAAAGGCGCCTTCACCAGCGCCGTCACATCGAAGAAAGGCCTGTTTGAGGTAGCCGACCGCGGCACCCTTTTCCTCGACGAAATCGGCACCATGACCATGGACACCCAGAGCAAGATCCTGCGCGTGTTGCAGGATCGCAAGTTCATGCATCTGGGCGGAGTGCAGGAGATTCAGGTTGATGTTCGCATCATCGCCGCCACCAACGTAGATCTGCGTCAGATGGTCCGCGAAGGCAAATTCCGCGAAGACCTTTTCTACCGCCTTAACGTCATCAGTCTCGATCTGCCGCCTCTGCGGCAGCGCCGCGAAGATATTCCGCTGCTGGTACAGCATTTCCTCCAGAAATATTCCGAGGAAAATGAACGGCCGAAACGCCACATCACCACCGAGGCCTTGCGCCCACTGATGAGTTATTCCTGGCCCGGCAACGTTCGAGAACTGGAAAATACGATCGAACGCGCCGTCGTGTTGTCGTCCGACAGTGACATAGGCCTGGAACTTCTCCCCGACCACATTGTGGGCCGCGGCACCTCGGTCCCAGTGTTGGAACCGAATTCGGGAGCCACGCTCTTCACCATCATGGAAGACTGCGAGCGCCGGATCATCATCGACATGCTGGAAAAATGCAGCTGGAACCAAACCGAGGCCGCCGAACGTTTCCACGTCCCGCTCTCGACCCTGAATCAAAAGATCAAGCGCCTGGCCATCGAAATCCGCAAGAAAAGCCGGGAAGAGCATCGAGTCACTGGGTGAGTGGGTCCCTCTAAAAGCCCCCTCGCGCTGATCCTGATATTCAAGTGACACGATGGCCCGGTGCGCTTTTCTGTCTGCTATAGTTCCTTGAGCAGTTTCGCACCCTACATGGCGCTGGAAATCGAACTCATCTCGCCCTTCGATGTCGCCAAGGATATCGCGCTGGCGGTGCAGGAATACACCCTGCTGGCGGCGCGATCGGTGGCGAATTTTTTTCGCCGCCCGCTCTACATGGGAGACATGCTGCAGCAAGCTGACCTGATCGGCTTTGGCTCGCTGCCCATCGTGATCCTTACAGGTCTGTCCGTAGGCGCTTTGCTGGCTTTGAACGCCGCCAGCACCCTACAGCGTTTCGGCGGGATCACCCTCATCGGCCAGCTCGTCTCGCTCGGCATGGTTACCGAACTCGGCCCGCTGATCACTGGACTCATGGTCGCGGGGCGCAACGCCTCCGGTATGGCCAGCGAACTCGGCTCGATGATCGTGACTGAGCAGATCGACGCCATGCGCGCTCTTGGCACTGACCCCACGAAAAAATTGGTCACACCGCGGGTTGGGGCCACAGCGTTCATGCTGTTTTTCCTGACCATCATCGCCGACCTTCTCGGACTTTGCGGCGGATGGGCGGTGGCTCATCTCATCTTCGGCTTGGACTCGCGGCAATACTGGACCTCTGTCTGGCAGATCCTCGTTTTTCGCGACGTATTTACAGGCCTCATCAAGCCCGTGCTATTTGGGTTCATCATCTCGACCGTCGGCTGCTATTACGGCATGTCGACACGAGGAGGTACGCAAGGCGTGGGCCGCTCGACGACCCAGGCCGTGGTCGCCGCCTCGGTTTTGATTCTGGTCGTGGACTTCTTTGTCACCAAGCTCATCTTCGCATTCTTTGGTTACCGGTAAGCCATGTCGACTCCCACACTGCCCATCGAAAATCCGGTCGCAGCGGTGGCCAATCCCTCCAAGTACGCCATCGAGTTCGACAACGTTTCGATCGCTTTCGACGAGAACGTCGTCCTCGACGGCATCTCATTCCAGTTGCCTCACGGGGAAACCAAGGCGCTCTTCGGCGTCGCTGGTTCGGGCAAGAGCACTCTGCTCAAGCTCGCAATAGGACTCATGCCGCCCGACAGCGGACGCATTTTCGTTCTTGGCGAAGAAGTGACGCGCATGTCGGAAGCGGAATTGTTTGAGCTGCGGCGGCGTGTCGGCATCGTCTTTCAGGAAAGCGCCCTCTTCGATTCGCTCAGAGTTTACGAAAACGTCGGGTTCCGCTTGGCCGAGGAGAAAACTCCGCCTGAGGAGATCGAGCGACGCGTCCGCGAGGTCTTGCGTTTCGTGGAGTTGGAGCGGACCTATGACATGTTCCCCTCGGAACTTTCCGGTGGCATGCGCCGGCGCGTTGCCATTGCGCGCGCCATCATCACGCAGCCCGAGGTCCTGCTCTACGATTCACCCACCGGCGGACTCGATCCCGTGACCTCGAACACGATCGTCGAACTCATCGTGAAACAGCGCGACGTGTACAAAACTAGCGCGCTCATGGTGACGCACCGCCTGCAGGATGCCTTCACCATGGCGACCCACTATTTCGACACCGCGAAGAACCAAATGGTCGCCTACCCCAAAGGCGTGCGCTGCGAGGTACCGATGAGTTTCCTGATTTTGAAAGACGGCAAAGTGATCTTCGACGGCGACGCACAGCAACTGGCCGCTTCGCGCGACGACTATATTCGCGAATATATTTCGTAGACCCTGACTGATCGAGTGGGAACGGGCATTCCTTGCCCGCTCAATAGCCACTCATGCTTGTGGCGAGGAGACCGGTGCCGAAGACTGGGACGCTTGTAGCCATTCTGCTCTGCACGCTCACGGCAGTTTCGCCGGCAACTGGCAGCGACTTGAGGCCTCACACGATCCGCTGCGCAGAACGCGACATGCAGTATGTTGCGTACATCCCGTCCGTGACCGCGGCCCCTCTGCCAGTTCTGGTTTTGCTGCATGGCGCAGGCGATCAAGCCGAGAATTTCGCCAAAGCGTGGGTGTCGCTAGCCAGGAAAAAACAAATCGTCCTGATCGCCCCGCAACTTCCCCGAGACAAGACGCTCGAGCCTCTGATACCGAAGATGCTTCCCTGCCTCGTGGACGACCTGCGCAAGCAGGCCAGTCTGGACCCGCATCGCGTCTATCTCTTCGGCTACTCCATGGGAGGCTATTTGGCATACGACGGCGCGCTGCTCGACTCGGAGTATTTTGCCGCAGCCGCCATCCACGCCATGGGAATTGACGACGAGTATGCAGAGATAGTGCAGCGCGCCACCCGCAAAATTCCTTTTGATATTTCTATCGGCGACCGCGACCAGATGGTGTCGCTTGCGCAGGTGAGAAAAACGAGAGACTTATTGCGGAAGTCCGGCTTCCCGGTGCACTACAAAGAAATTTCCGGCCACAGCCACAACTATTACGAAATCTCCGACAGCATCAACCACGACGTGTGGGATTTTCTCGCGGGCTACCGACTTCCGTAGCTGGTTGAGGGAGCCTTCGCCTCATTCGCTTCTGGGTTTCTTGCCCGGCAGCGCCGCCGGATTTTCATGGACGCGCTCACGGAATCCCCCTTTCATACCACGGGCGAGTCCGATTGCCGATTCTCCAAACTTGTCGCGGAGATGATCCGCGGCGGCCAGAGCGTTCTTCCAGCGTTGGTCGCGCGCTGGTTCAAGCAAATCGAGCTGACCTTGGAACGATTCGAAATTGGAAGCTTGCACGCCCAATAATCTCACCGGCGCACCCGCTTTCCAGTTGTCGAAAAATAAACGGCGCGCTTGGTCGAAAATCTGATTGTCCATCTGTGTCGGCTGTTCCAGAGAATGGGCCCGCGTGATCGTGGTGAAATCCTTGTAGCGCAATTTGAGCTGAATGGTGCGCGCGAAGTGTCCGCCCTCGCGGAGCCGCCTCCCAACCATCTCGCTGAGCCGCATCAGCGTGGATTGCAGGCGCTCGGCATCGCCTGTGTCTTCGTTGAACGTGTGCTCGTGGCTGATCGACTTCGCGTCGACATTTTCGCCCACTTCATTGTCGAACCATCCTCCAGCGTCTTCGCCGCGCGACTTCCCCGCCAGCGCGAGTCCCCATTTTCCGAAGCGATGTTCAAGGTCGTGATCCTCGAGACGCGCCAGATCCCCAATTTTCTGAATGCCGATGGCGTGTAACTTTTGCTCCATCACTTTTCCGACGCCTGGTATGTCACCGACCTCAAGTGGGGCGAGAAATTTCGCCTCTTGCCCGGGAAGCACCCAGAGCACTCCGTTTGGCTTGGCTTTGGCAGAAGAAACTTTTGCGATCAGCCGCGAGGTTCCGATCCCGATCGAGCAATTCAGCTGTGTGGTCGACTTCATTGCCGCGTGGAGTTGGTGCGCCGACCGCAGCGGCTTCCCGTGGAGCCGCTCCGTGCCCGTCATGTCGATGTAGGCCTCGTCCACCGAAGCCATCTCGACCAACGGAGAAAAATGTCCGAGCACTTCATGCACTTTGTGCGAGTACTGACGATAGCGTTCGGGATGTCCGTTGACAAAAATTGCCTGCGGACAAAGCTTCGCTGCGGTCCGCAGCGGCATAGCCGAATGAACGCCGAATTTCCGCGCCGCGTATGACGCGGCCGAAACCACGCCGCGTTCATCGCGCTGTCCGCCTACAACGACAGGCTTGCCTTTCAATGACGGATCGAAGAGTTCTTCGACCGACACAAAGAAGGCGTCCATGTCGACGTGAAAGATGGTGCGCAGTGAATTCATCGGAGCCGGGCCTTCGAGCAGTGTACCGCGGGAATTCGCTGAGAAGAAACGAGCGGAAAACTACCCGAGTACCGACTCTTTCTTAAGTTCCGACTTCATTTCCGCTGTCGCCAACGACTCGGCGCTGGCCCGGGCCTGCCGTGCTCGCTCGTAGACCTTTCCATATTCACGCGCGGAGGCTCCCCAGGAAAAATCCCGGACCATCCCATTGCGCATCAGCGTTTGCCATGACGATGGGTCCTGATACGCGACCAGCGCCTGCTTGATGGTCGCGAGTAGCGCTTCTCCGGTGTAATCGGTGAACTTGAACCCCGTCCCTTTGCCGGTGCGCGCATCCCAAGGCTCGATCGTATCGTCGAGACCGCCGGTGGCGCGGACGATCGGAACCGTGCCATATTTCAGGCTGTAAATCTGGTTCAGGCCGCAGGGCTCATATCTGGAGGGCATCAGAAACATATCGGCACCCGCTTCAATCTTGTGGGCGATGGCGTTGTCGAATGCGACCTTGATCGCGATCTTGCTCGGAAACTGCTTGTTCAAACGCTGGAACGCTTCCTCGTAAAGCTTGTCGCCTGACCCGAGGATGACCATGATCATCCCTTCGCGCGCCAGGCGATCGATAATCTGGGCGATCAAGTCAAAACCTTTCTGAGCCGCAAATCTGGAGACGATGCCAATTACCGGTATTTTTGTATCGGCATTCTTTATGCCAAAAGCGGCGAGTAAGTCTTGTTTGCATTTCTGCTTCGCCGCGAGATCCTGCGCCGAATATTTTGCCACGATGAATTTGTCGGTCTGCGGACTCCATTCTTCGTAATCGACGCCGTTCAGAATTCCCGTCACGGTCGCGGCGCGGTTGCGCAGCACGCCTTCGAGGCCAAATCCGTACTCGGTCGTCTGAATCTCCTGGCTGTATTTTTTGCTTACCGTGGTGACATAGTCCGACATCACCAGCGCACCCTTCAGGAAATTCACTTGTCCAAAGAACTCCATCTTCGAAATGGTGAGCAAATCCCAGGGTAAGGTCAGCAGGGGCAGAGTGTCGGGCGGAAACAGGCCCTGGTATCCCATGTTGTGGATGGTGAAAACGGTGGCGACTTCGCGGAACGCTGGGTCTTCAGCATAGAGCGTTCTCAGCATCACCGGTACCAGCGCTGCCTGCCAATCGTGGCAATGAAAAACGTGGGGCACGCCTAGAATCTTTGAAGCCTCGATCACCGCGCGACAAAATAGCGCAAAGCGCTCGGCATTGTCGGGATAGTCGCCCGCTGGGGTTCCGTAAATCGCCTCGCGATCGAAGTACGGAGGATATTCCACAAAATAAAAACGCACTCCTGAACTTGTGCCGGCCGTGACAACCGAGCAGAAGCGATATTTGTCATCGAAAGGAACCGTCACGCTTCTGACGACCGTTTGCGGATCCTCGAGCTTGGTCTGTCGATAGCGCGGCACATAGACGCTGACCTGATGGCCGAGAGCGGCCAGTGCGCGCGGCAGCGCACCCACCACATCGGCCAGGCCGCCAGTCTTCGAAAATGGGACACACTCCGATGCGGCGAAAGCGATATGCATTGCGGGGAAGCCTCCTGTGCTGAGAACTCGATATGCCTCGCTCACGTTATGATTAGGGTCGGCAAAAGAAGCTCCGCCAGTCTAAAGCCGAAGACAGAGAGGGTCAACGTGCCCAAGGGCGCTACCGTAAACGCAAGTCCACGCAAGCCGAAGCTGGGTCAACATTTTCTCGCGAGCGATGGTGCGGCACTGCGTATTGTGGAGGTGCTGGGCGATGTATCCGACGCAACGGTGCTTGAGATTGGCCCAGGACGCGGCGCCATCACTGACTTGCTGGCGCGCCGGGCGCGGCGGTTGATTGCAGTGGAACTGGATCGCGTGCTGTCGGCGCAGCTGCGCATGAAATTCAACATGCATCCGAATGTTGAAATCATCGAAGGCGACATCCTCACGATCGAACTGGATACGGTGTTTGGCTTGAAGCCGGGGATGCTGCACACCGGACTGAGTTTTGCTCCCGAGCCGGCGCGTGTGATCGGCAATCTGCCCTATTACATTACGTCTGACATTCTGTTGCGGCTGTTCGAATATCACCGCTATTTTTCGACCATCGTCATCATGGTTCAGAAAGAAGTTGCCGATCGCCTGGCTGCTTCGGCCGGAACCCGCGACTATGGCCTGCTCTCGGCCACGGCGCAGCTTTACGGTCGCGTCGAGCAGCTGTTCACGCTTCCGCCCACAGCATTTGTTCCGCCGCCGAAAGTACATTCCAGCGTGATCCGTATTACGATCAAGCCTCAACTGGAGGCGCTGCGCGTCCCCGAGGTGGAGTTTATTGCGTTCCTGAAATTGTGCTTTGGGCAGAAGCGAAAGACGCTTTGGAACAATCTGAAAACGTCCTACGATGAAGACTTGTTGCGGGCAGCGTTGGCGAAGAGCGGCGTGAAGCCTGCAATTCGAGCAGAGGCGCTCCCGATCGAGAGGACCGCAGCGTTGTTTCGTGCGCTCCAGAACGGCAATTCGTAGCTCGCGCACCGATTCCACACGCACTGGTACCACGCGCACTGACAGCAAATGACTTCCGGATTGCGCACTCCCGCCGTGGCTGGCCGGTTCTATCCGGGCCGAGCTCGGACGAACTGTTGCGCGATGTTCAGAAGTACACTTCTCCGGCAGCGGCCACCCGGATTGCCGCGATCGGCTGCGTCGCTCCCCACGCTGGATACATCTATTCTGGCGGCGTCGCGGGGGCTGTCTATGCGCAAATAGAAATTCCCGAACGCTGCGTGATTCTCTGCCCCAACCACACCGGCAAAGGGGTCCCTCTGGCGATTATGGCTAATACGACGTGGCAGACTCCGCTCGGTGAGATCGCTGCGGATGCGGATCTGGCCACGCGGCTACTGCGCAGTTTTCCCGCGCTTCGCGAAGACAGTGCCGCACATCGCTCCGAACATGCCATCGAAGTGCAGCTGCCTTTCTTACAGACGCTACAGCCGAAGCTGAGCATCGTTCCCATCGCCGTTGGAACCAGCAATTTCGACGACCTTCGCGGACTAGGCGAGGCATTAGCGGGCCTCATTGCCGACGTGGAAGAAGAGCGAGGCAAGAAGGTTCTGATCGTCGCTTCCAGTGACATGAATCATTATGAGTCTGACGCGATCACCCGCGTCAAAGACCGCAAAGCGATCGACCGTGTGCTGGCTCTCGACGCGCGCGGACTCTGGGAGGTCGTCACGAATGAAGAAATCAGCATGTGCGGTTTCGGGCCCACCGTCACGATGCTCACCGCTGCCAAGCTACTCGGCGCCCATGCGGCTGCGCTGATCAAGTACGCGACGTCGGGCGAGGTCTCGGGCGATTACGCGGCGGTGGTGGGATACGCGGGGATGGTCGTTGAGTAGAACTGTTTTGGGTGGGAAGATCTTGTTAGTGCGCCGGGGCGCGCTCCAGCAGGCGCTGGGCCCGGGCGCGGGTGACGTTGATCACGCCGGGGTCAGCGACGATCCGGTTGAGAATCGATTGAATGGCCGCGACCTCGACAAGTTGATTTGTGCCGGCCAAAGCCTCCATCTGTTTCAGTTCATCGTCGAGTGCCAGCTTCTGATATTGCTGGTCGTACCGCAGGCGATGCCCGAATTCGAGCGTCATGGAAAGACTCTGCATCAGGTTCGTCAAGTCCTGCACCGCGGGAACGGTTGAATAGTTGAAGGTTGACTCGCCGTTGCGCTGCGCGTCCTGGTATGCGAGCACCTTCTTGCCCGTAAAAGCCAGACCTTTGTGATGAGAGTCGACGTCTTTCTTGAAATAGCCGGCCTTGGCGGCGAGTTCGAATATCTTCTGGCGCGTCTCCGCCGTGGTGTTGAAATCCAAATCAAAGCTGTCAGTTTCGTCGGAATTTGCCGATAGGCGTCCACTGGATTGGTAGTGTCCCGTGCCATCGGATGAAATCCGGATCGAGTAATGTTCGGGTTGAGAGCCAGGGAAATCGATCGTGAAAGTAACGGTGGCTGGGCTTTGAGTTTGGGAATACGTCAGAAGCGTGGCGCAGATCAGGAAGACGGCAAGCTGAAATCGACGAGGCATGGGCCTTTTTAATCATTGGGGATGCGACGAAGAGTGTCAAGGGGATGGCGGAGCATGGCGTTAGATCCCTTGCGGATCGACCACGGTTGTTGTCCGATGCTAATCGAAAGTCGGCAACGAACTCCTACCTACAAACTGCTGTATATCCCAGCGTCGTACTGCCCAGCAGATAGATCTGACCGGAAATCACTCCGTTGTTGTTAATACCGCCGACGGTTGTGTATTGGGCATCGGGATAGACGATGTCTTTGAACATGCCGTTCTCGTAAATGAATCCCGAATCTTTATTCTTGGAGAGATGGTTGCCAACGATCACCCCCGAGTTGTTGATCGCGGCCAGAACCGTACCATACTTGGAATTCGGATAGTTGATGGTGGTGAAGTCTCCGCTCTTCCACAGAAATCCGTTGCTGACCGGGCCGCTGGCGTAGGTTCCGACGACATCGCTGTTGTCGTTGATCCCCAGCGCGTATGTGACTTGCGCTTCCGGAGCACCGATCGTGGTGTACTCCCCGTTCAGCAACATAAAACCTTTAACCACCGAGGCACTGGCACTGTAGCTGCCGACAGCCGCTCCGAGCTGGTTCATGGCGAAAAGCCAAGTGTTGGCAGCTCTCGGATGATCGATAGGCGTGAATTTCGCGCCCTGCAGAACGAATCCGTGTACGCGTTCGGGATGAATCCTGTCCTGATAGAAGCCGGTATCGTCCCCGACACCGTTGCGTCCGTAGAGCCATGTGCTCGACGAGCCCGGCGCGTCGTGCATCGTGAAGACTCCGCCGGCGGAACGCGAGAAGGCCAGCCAGTGCTGCGTCTGGTTCTCGACCACCTGGCCGACGACGGTGCCATCGTCGCTGATGCCTTCAATCTGCGTGAAGGAGTATCCGCCCGGCGCGGAGAATGTGTCGAAAGTGCAGGAGGCCACCTCGCCAGCGTGGAGTACGGCTGCGTGCAGGAAAAGTGCGACGACAACAACGACGATGACGCGTATGCAGTGGCGAACACCCATGGAATCGGCTCCTCTGTCTAGATGGTGCAAGTTCTGGATGTCTTCAGGATCGGCAGGAAGAGGTGGTTGCTGCACTGCCCGGCGACATGTTGCCCGCTGTTTTCTGGACAAGGGCGAAGGTAACTTGGCAGCGCGGGGAGAATGCGTTGCGATGCCGGTGAGGCGAGATGCTTAGCTTAGGATGACAGTTGATTTGATTTTGCGTCGTTCCGTCGCTGCGTGACTCTGGCGCTCTTTCGTCGCGGCGGTGTGGAGATGACAAATGGCGATGGCCAGGGCGTCGGCAGCGTCAGCGGGTTCGGGAATTTCGTCGAGATTCAGGAGTCGCGTCACCATCTGCTGCACCTGATGTTTCTCGGCACGGCCATATCCCACGACTGCCGACTTGATGGAGAGAGGCGAGTATTCGGCAACAGCGAGTCCGGCGGAAGCGGCGGCCAGCATGGCAACTCCGCGGACCTGGCCGAGTTTCAGGGCTGATTTCACGTTGGTCGCGTAGAAGACGTCTTCGATGGCGACGCGGTCAGGTCGATGATTCGAAATCAGCTCCCGCAGACCGATCGAGATATTCGAAAGCCGCGTAGGCATCGGATCGCGAGGGGAAACCTTAATCGCGCCACAGACAATACAGATCAGGCGATCGCTGCTGCGAGGATCGGAGACGAGATCGACCACGCCGTATCCCGTATATTCCGTACCGCAGTCGATGCCGAGGACCCGCATGAGGAAAGTGTAGCAGGGCGCCGCCAGCCCTCCGTTGTCAGCCTTGAGCCGGTTCTTTGGCTTCAGACAGCACGCTCTCAGCAGCGTCGTTTTTCAGCAGCATCTGGGTCTTCGAGATTTCGATTGGTCGTTTTCCCGCCGGAAGGCGGCGTAGGCGTCCGTAGAGGACTGCACTCGGTTCCGAGTCAAAAATCGGTCATAGGCGGATTCGTCAAAGATCTCGCGAAGCATGGCGCGAAACACGCTCGCGACATGAGCCAACTGGCACAGAAATCGGGTCGCGAATCGTGGGCCTGTTTTATTTCCAGCGGACGTGTTAGCCGACGTTGGCATCCATGCAAGCATAGTTTTATCCGGCTCGTTTTCACAAGCCCAACTCCCAGACCTGTAGACCCTTATAAGAGTGGATGCCCGCGGAGCCGGTGCCGTTGCAGCAACTGTGTAATAACCAGGTCAACGTCAGGTAAATGTTCGTAAAGACGAAATATAGGGGCGTTTCTCGATGCTAAAGTTAAGTATGCGATGGGACCGATGGATTGACTGCGGTTTGGCGCGGGCCTGCGAGACAGGGTCGACGATGAGGTTCCGGCTCACGGCGATCATCACCCTCGCAACGGCTGCGCTGATCCTGGCACCCATCCACATGACTGCGCAAGACAAACCGGCCAGCCCTGGTGGAAATGGGCAAGTAGCCAAAGCAGTCGGGACAATCAAGAGCATTCAGGCAGATTCCCTCGTCGTCGCGGCCGAATCCAGTGGCGACGTCACGGCGAAACTTACAGCTACAACGAAGATCGTTCGCATCCCTCCCGGAGAAAAAGATCTAAAGAACGCCACTCCTTTGCAGGCACAAGATCTGCAGCCTGGCGATCGCGTGCTGGTGCGCGGGCAGGCATCGGCGAATGACGATAGCCACACGATCACGGCGCTATCAGTGGTTGTGATGAAGCAGGCTGATGTTGCAGCCAAGCAGCAGCACGACCGTGACGACTGGCAGAAGCGCGGTGTGGGCGGGCTCGTAACCAAAGTCGACGCGACCGCCGGCATAATTACCGTCTCATCCTCATCGACCGGAATCGCCGGAACCAAGAGCATCGCAGTGCGGGTTGCCAAGAATACCGTCCTGCGCCGCTACGCGCCCGGGTCCGTGAACTTCGACGATGCAAAACCTGCTCCTATCGATCAAGTCAAAGTGGGCGATCAACTGCGCGCCCGAGGAGTTCGTAACCCCGATGGCAGCGAGTTGGCAGCGGAAGAAATTGTTTCGGGATCGTTCCGCAACATCGCCGGAACCATCAAAACGATCGACGCGACCGGTAACACGATAACCGTGCAGGATGCGATCAGCAAAGCTGCGGTCGTGGTCAAAATTTCTTCCGACTCGCAGGTGAAGAAACTTCCGCCGGAGATGGCACAGCGCATCGCGATGCGACTGAAGAGCAGGGCAAGCGGCGCGAGCGGAGAGCAACCGGATGGCAACGGCCATGCCGCGAATGGGCAAGGCCAAGGTTCCGCGGGCGCTGCGAAGTCAGGGTCAGAGACACAAGGCGGTCGCCAGACGTTCGGCACAGGTGGAAATGGTCCGCCAGACTTCCAGCGACTGCTGAGCCGCCTGCCCAATAGCAAGTTGACGGATTTGCAAAAGGACGACGCCGTGATGATCGTTTCGACCGTCGACGGCGCGGCCGATGCCGTGACGGCGATCACGTTGCTCGCCGGAGTCGATGCCATCCTGAGGGCCGCACCAGACCGCAGTGCGTCATTGCTTTCGCCGTGGTCTCTGAATGCCGGCGGTGGAGAAGGCGAAGCCGCGCAGTAGTAAACGAGTCTTCACTGTTTTTGAATCGATCTGATCTGCCTGGAAAGAAAAGGTGTTTGTTGAAGTATCTATCAGTCTCCACTCTGGCCATTTGTTGGTTGGCGCTACTGATCGGGCAGGCTACGCCCGCCGTCGCACAAGCGGCGACCGCGACCGGCACGCTGCGCGGGCAAGTCACAGATCCCTCGGGCGCCGTAGTGCCCAACGCCACGATCGGGATCCTGGTTCCAGGGGGAGCAACGCACACCGCCACGACCACTCGCACGGGCGCGTATGAAATTGGAAACCTCGCGCCCGGAAAATATACGGTCACGGCCAATGCGCAGGGATTCGCCGTGTTTGTACAGGACGGCATCGATGTCGCTGCCGGCCAAGTTGCGCAATTCAACATCGCGCTCGATATCAACGTTGAACAGGAGAAGGTCAACGTGAACGGCGAGGGGCCGACGCTCGACGTCAATCCCGCAAACAATGCCAGCGCGATCGTACTGAAAGACAAAGATCTCGAGGCGCTTCCCGACGATCCCGATGAACTGCTGGCCGATCTGCAAGCTCTCGCCGGACCATCGGCCGGCCCCAACGGCGGGCAACTTTACATCGACGGATTTACCGCTGGCGAGCTTCCGCCCAAAAGTTCCATCCGCGAAATTCGCATCAATTCCAATCCGTTTTCCGCCGAATACGACAAACTCGGCTACGGAAGAATCGAAATCTTCACCAAGCCCGGCACCGACAAATACCACGGCCAGTTCTCCGTCGTCGGAAACAGCTCAGGCCTGAACACACGCAATCCCTTTCTCGGAGACGCCGAGCAACAACCCTATGACTCCGTGATCTACCAGGGAAACTTCGGCGGCCCCATCAACAAGAAGTCGTCCTTCTTCTTCGACGTGCAGCGGCGCAACATCGACGAGATCGCCGTCGTCAATGCCAAAGTGCTCGATTTGCAAACTTTCCTGCCGACGCCGTTCCAGAAGAGCGTGCCGAACCCGCATACGCGAACCAACATCGGGACGCGCCTCGACTATCAGGTCAGCGCCAACAACACGCTCACTGCGCGCTACCAGTTCTACCGCGACACCCAGCAGAACGCCGGTGTCGGCGGCCTGGTGCTACCGGAGGCTGGCGATGACACCAATTCCACCGAACATACGGTACAGATCAGCGATACTCAAATCCTGGGAACAAAAGTCGTAAACGAAATTCACTTCCAGTACCTGCGCGAAAATAGCGGCCAGACTCCGTTGAGCACAGCCTTAGGCATTAGCGTACCGGGAGAGTTTACCGGTGGCGGCAGCAGTTCAGGTACGCAGACCGACCATCAGGATCACTACGAATTTCAGAATTACACTTCGGTTTCGGCAGGAAAACATTTTGTAAAATTCGGCGGACGCCTGCGAGCCATTCACGAAACCAACATCTCCAGTGCCGGATTCAATGGCAATTACACTTTCCTGGATCTCACGACTTACGCGAACGCTCTACAAGGCCTGACGAACGGCACTCCGCTTCAGTATTCGATTAGTGGTACAGCAAGCGGCACGGCGGCGAGCGTTCCCGTCACCATGGTCGACGCGGGATTGTACATACAAGACGATTGGAAAGTGCGCCCGAACTTCACGCTGAGCGGTGGGCTACGTTTCGAAACGCAAAGTGGAATCCACGATCATGCGGATTGGGCGCCGCGACTCGGGTTCGCCTGGGGCTTGGGCGGAAGCGGAAAGAACGCACCGAAAACCGTGCTGCGCGGCGGGTTCGGTCTGTTTTACGACCGCTTCTCGGAAGACCTGATCCTAAATGCAGATCGCCAGAACGGCGTCGTACAGCAACAGGGGATTGCGGAATCACCAACGTTTTTCCCGACCACACCGCCGCCAAGCAGCTTCTCCTCAAACATGCAGTCGATCTACCAGATCAATACCGAACTGCGCTCCCCCTACATCATGCAGACCGCATTTAGCATGGAGCGTCAGCTGACCAAGATCGCGAATCTTACTGTCACCTACCTCAATGCCCGCGGAGTGCATCAGCTTCTTTCTTTGAATGCGAACGCCCCGCCGCCGGGAACACCGGGTTCATCGGGGGCTCTTCCCGACCCGAGCCGTGGCCCCATCTATCAATATGTTTCGGACGGAGTTTTCCGGCAGAACCAGCTGATCACAAATTTCAACGTCCGCGCCGGGTCAAAGCTCTCTTTGTTCGGTTACTACGCGCTGAATTATGCGAACAGCGATACCTCCGGCGCTTCCGGCTTTGCCTCGGATTCGTACAACGTAGCTGCCGACTATGGCCGAGCCTCGTTCGATACGCGGCATCGGGTGTTTTTTGGAGGCACCGTCGGACTGCCCAAAGGCTTTCGATTGAGTCCGTTCATGATCTTCAATTCTGGCTCGCCTTATAACGTCACCACGGGACGAGATTTGAATTTCGATCAGATTTATAACGATCGTCCAGCCTTTGGCACCAATCCTCCAGGCTCGTGTCCGTTTCCGACACCCGCGGCCTGCCTGAGCTACGTCATCCCCACAGCTTCCAGCACCCTAATTCCCATTAACTATCTGACCGGCCCCAACCACTTCACGCTCAACCTGCGCCTGGCAAAAACTTTCGGCTTCGGACCGGAGGCTGCGAAAAACAACGGGCAACAACAGGGAGGCGGTGCGGGCGGCGGCCACACGGCCGGAGCACACGGCGGTGGTGGAGGGGGCGGCGGCGGTTTTGGAGGACGCGGCCCCGGCGGCGGAGGACTCGGTGCGGCTACCACTCGGCGCTACAGCCTGACCTTCAGCGTAAACGCGCGCAACGTACTGAACAAGGTGAACGCAGCCACGCCGATTGGCACCTTGACCTCATTGTCTTTCGGGCAGTCGATCGCTCTTGCCGGAGGCCCGTTCTCAAGTGCCGCCGCAAACCGAAAAATCGAATTGCAGGCGTCGTTCAGCTTCTAGTTTTGCGCGCTGCGGCTGGGTCTGCGGGCTGGGTTGACGCACTATGTCGAATAATCGGCATTGATCCGCACATACTCTGCGGTCAGATCGGTAGTGAGAAATCGCACCGATTGCTTGCCGCGTCCGAGCAGCACGCGGATATCGCACTCGGGCTCGGCGAGATCGTTATGCGCTTGCCGTTCATCGAACGGGCAGGAAACACCATCGCGACAAACCTTCTGCCTGCCAATGAATATCTGCACGCGTGACGGATCCACGGTCACGCCGCTGCGTCCAACCGCCGCGAGAATGCGCCCCCAATTCGGGTCAGCCCCAGCCCACGCCGTCTTCACCAGCATGGAGTGAGCGATGGTCCGTGCCACTTGCAGCGCCTCTTCCCTGCTGCGCGCCTGCTCCACAAAGAGGCGAATCACATGCTGCACGCCTTCACCATCACTGATAATTTGCTCGGCAAGAGACTGGCATGCCGCGGCCAGCGCGGAGGAAAACTTCTTTCGCGCAGCAGCGTCTTTCAATCGAACCCCACTCGCGCCACTCGCCAGCAGCAGCACCGTATCGTTCGTCGAAGTGTCGCCATCGATCGACAGACAGTTCAGCGAATCGTCGCAAGCCACACGCAGAAAGGACTGCAATTCGCGTGCGGTTGCTTTCACATCGGTAAACAAATACACCAGCATCGTCGCCAGTTGCGGATGGATCATTCCCGCGCCCTTGGCAATCCCCAGGATGGTGACTTCTTTGCCGCCGATTCGAATACGCGCCGCCGCGATCTTTTCGCGCGTGTCGGTCGTCATGATTGCGCGCGCAAACGCCTCGACGCCGCTCTTGCTGGCTGATCGCGCTCCGGCTAACTCGGGCAACCTCGCGTGAATTTTCTCCGCCGGCAATGGAACTCCGATGATGCCGGTCGAGGACGGAAACACTTCAGCCGCTCGGACTCCAAACAGCTTGCCAGCATCGCGGCACACATCTTCACATGCTCGAATTCCCGCGCGTCCGGTGGCGCAATTTGCATTTCCGGAGTTCACAATGACGGCTCGCACGTGCCCTGCACTCGCACGCAGCGCGGCCCGGCCCACCACAACGGGGGCCGCGACCACGCGATTCGTGGTGAATAATGCCGCCGCGATCGTCCCCGCGATCGCTTCAACCAGCGCCAGGTCTGGCCGTCCGCTGACTTTAATTCCGGCAGCAACGGCGGAGAAGGAAAACCCTCCGGGCAAAAGAATTGGCTCGGGCGATCGCTGCAACGAGGTCATGCTTGGATTTTCAACCAGTTCTTCGGCGGCGGCAAGATGGCAAACGAGGGCACTTGTCCGCGCACCATGGCCACTTCATCACAACGATAGAGACGCGGACACTTATAGCAGTCTTTGTGAATCTTGTCGGGGAGATCTTGATGCGCCGCAACCGTGAATCCCAGACGCGAAAAAAAATCAGGAATACGTGTGAACAGGCATACGCAGGAGACGTTGTGCTTCTCCGCCTGCGCAAGCAGAGCTTTCACCAGTCGTCGTCCACCACCGCCGCTCTGGCTTGCGGGATCGACCGTGATCGAACGAATCTCGGCCAGATGCACGCCATAGAGATGAAGAGCGCCGCATCCAATGATGCGACTGTTATGTTCGAGCACGACAAAGTCGCGCACGTTCTCGCAGATTTCCGCCAGCGTGCGCGGCAGCAGAGTGCCATCGCCCGAGTACGCCGAGATCAGAGCATGGATCTGCTCCGCATCGGGCAGCACTGCCTCACGCACGCGCATTTGTTGCCTGGCGCCGCGCCGAGACGGGGTTGCTTTCCTTTTGCGTGGACTCTGCATTTTTATGCAACGCCCCGTCCAGCGCTTTGACCACCTGATCCACATGCTTTTTCTGGATCACATAGGGCGGCAGAAAGCGCAGCACGGTGTCATGCGTTCGATTGATGATAATTCCTTCGTCCAACAGTTGCTTAGCCACCGCTTTCGCCAACTCCGGAGAGTCCAGTTCGAGGGCCTGCATCAATCCGACACCGCGAACGTCAAGAATCGATTTGTGGTGACTGTCCAAAGCTGTGAGCCCGGCATGGAAATATTCGCCCATGTCGCGCACATGCTTGAGCAATTTTTTCTCTTCGCGCAAAAACGCGATGGCCACCGCACAGGCCAGAGGCCCTCCACCAAATGTCGTGCCGTGCATTCCCGGATGAATGCAACTCGCAACCCGATCTGTAGTAAGGAACGCGCCGAGCGGCAGGCCAGACGCCAACGGTTTGGCAACCGTAACCACGTCGGGAGTGATTCCGTAGTGCTGGTAGGCGAAGTGACGTCCGGTGCGACCGAGGCCACATTGGATTTCGTCGAGCAACAGCAATGCGCCGCTTTGCTTCGTCAAGCGCGAAGCAAGTTCGAGAAACTCGGGAGTGGCGGGACAGACTCCGCCTTCCCCTTGAATCGTCTCGATACACACGGCGCAAACGCTGGGATCAAACTTGCGTTGCAGGTCGTCGAGGTCGTTGAACTTGACGAACGTCACCCCGGGCACCAGAGGAACAAACGGGGCACGATATTTGGGCTGGCCGGTCGTCGCGAGCGCGCCAAACGTGCGCCCGTGAAACGAATTGTCCATCGCCAGAATATGGGTCTTCGGCTCGCCGCCGTTCTTGTTATTCGCCTGCGCAAAAGCGCGAGCCACTTTCAGCGCGCCTTCCCACGCCTCGGTTCCACTATTACAAAAGAACGCGCGATCGAGGCCTGACATTTTGGTCAGCAGTTCGGCCAACTCGGCCTGGTATTCATGGAAAAACAAATTCGAGATGTGGATCAGGCGTGCAGCCTGCCGCTTGATCGTCGATTGAATGCGCGGATGATTGTGTCCAAGCGCGTTCACTCCGATCCCGCTCAGAAAATCGAGATACTTTTTACCCTCGGAATCCCAGAGATACACGCCACGCCCGCGAACAAAAAGAATTGGCTGACGCTCGTAGGTCGGAAGCAGGAGCTTCGCTTCCATGCGCGAAACGGATGCGAGGCTCATGCCCGCAAGACCTCGGTGCCACATTCCAGCTTCGTGAAATAAAACAGAGGGAGCATATCGACCTGCGCGGCGGGCAGAATGCGCACTCTTCCAACTCCGCTCTTGAGCGCTTGCGTACACGCTTCGAGCTTCGGCATCATTCCGCCGCTGATTACGGATTCGTCAATCAGTCCGGCAACCTGCTTGGTATCGAGCCGCGTCATGACTGAACCGTCGGCCTGCTTCACGCCGGGGACGTCGGTTAGAAAAATCAGCGCGTCGGCCTCGCACGCAATCGCGCACGCCGCCGCCATCTGGTCGGCGTTCACGTTGTAATATTGGCCGTCTCCACCGAGCGCCACCGAGGAGAGCACGGGAATCCCACCTTCGGCCCAGATCGCCCGCAGCCAGCGCGGTTCCGAAAAACAAATCTCGCCGACAAATCCCAGATCGTAATCTGCGTCCTGCTTCTTGCGGGCACGAAACACTCCTCCATCGCCGCCACAAAGCCCAATGGCAGGCTGCCCGGCGGCTGCAATTGCCGCGACCAGACTCTTATTCACGATTCCAGCAAGCACCATCAACGCGACGTCGCGCGTCTCGGCATCGGTAACACGTAGCCCATGTACGAAATCGCTTTCCTTGCCGAGAAGTTTGAGCGTGCGGGTCAGCGCGCTGCCACCACCGTGTACCACGGCGACTTGGTGTCCATCATGCGACAACTGCACGATGGCTTTCGCGCATTTCTGCAACGACGCTTTGTCTTCGAGCGCTGCGCCGCCGATTTTGACGACAATTTTCACTGCAAGCCCTCCGCTTCATCCCATCCGTACATCAGATTCATGTTCTGCACAGCCTGCCCCGCCGCGCCCTTCAGCAGATTATCGAGGCATGAAACAACGATGAGCCGGCGGCCATCACTTGCCAGGCAAAAACCAAGGTCGCAGTAGTTGGTGTGAACCGAGAACTGGACCTCAGGTAGACTCGATGCGGGGAAAACGCGCACCCACCGCTTGTTTTTGTAGAAATCGCGAAATACAGTCTGGATTTCTTCCGCCTTCATTTCACGCTTCAGCTGCACATAAATCGTCGAGAGTATGCCTCGTGGAATGGGCAAGAGATGCGGAGCAAAAATCAGCTGGCCAGATCCGAGTTTCAATTGCTCAAGGATTTCCCCGGTATGACGATGGCCAAAAACCGAGTACGCAGAGAAATTGTCCGCGACCGAGACAAAATGAGTCCGCGCAGTCGGCTCCTTACCTGCGCCCGACACTCCGGATTTCGAATCGGAGATGATGCCTCGATCGCAATCGACAATCCGCGCTCCGAGCAAAGGCGCGAGTGCAAGAATGACCGACGTCGCATAGCAGCCCGGGTTCGCGATCAGCGCGGCCGACGCGATCTGACCGGCGTTCAGTTCCGGCAATCCGTAGACGGCTCGTTCCGTGAGTTCGGCAGCGGTCGCGGCATCTGCGTCTTTGAAGCCGTACACCGCGCGATTTTCATCCTGCTTCAAACGCCAGGCACCGCTCAGATCGACCACTCGCAGACCGCGCGCGATGGCCTCAGGCACGAGCTCGCGAGAAACGGCGTGCGGCGTGGCCAGAAACAGCAGCTGTGCTCCTTGATCTTCCAGTGCGGCCCACGAGAACGGCAGCACAGCAGAACCCAGATGGCCATTGCCGTTGCCAGCGTGCGGCAACCCAGCTCCACTCTCGTCGGTTTCCGCACTGCGCCGCAAAAGCAAGGGCGCATCGGTGCGGGGATGGCGATCGAGTAGCCGCGCGAGTTCGAGCCCGGAATAGCCGGTCGCGCCGAGCACTGCGGGTTTAAGTCTGGCCGCCATTACGTTTTCTCCGAGTTTAACCGATCGCTCCCGCCGCAAAATCTCGAGTCAAATTCGCCTTTTAAGCATATTTATCCACTATAATGCATAAATATTCATCTAGTGTAAATGGTTGCGCCACGGTGTCAAGGGTAAACACCAAGAAAAACATCATCGGAATTCGGGCTCGGGCGGGGTCCCTTCGGATTCGCCTCAGGGCAGGCTCTTCGACTTCGCTCAGAAAGACAGGTTGAAAGAGACGTTTCTAGAATCCCAGACGCAGGTCGCTCGACGTTCCGCCCGCTGCTGGAACATAACAATTCAGCGTGTAGTCCATCACCATGCGATCGGCGTTGAAGCGCCAGCCCAGGGTGCGGATGGTGCGCTTCATGCGTTTGATCCAGCCACGCGGCAGACCGTCGCGGTCGCGCTGGTAGTAGAGAGGAATCACTTCTTCGCGCAGTACGCGCATCAGGTCGTCGCCATCGCGGGTGTCGTGCACGTTCATGTCGGTATGCGTTCGGCCATTGCCGATGGCGAAGCCGTTCAGGCCGTCGTACGCCTCCGCCCACCAGCCATCGAGCACCGAGAGGTTCAATCCGCCATTCAGAACGACTTTCTGGCCGCTGGTTCCCGAAGCTTCGAGGGGACGCCGTGGATTATTCAGCCAAACATCGACACCCTGCGTCAAATGTCGGCCCACGTTAATGTCGTAGTCTTCGACGAAAACAAATTTGTCGGAGAACTTCGGATCGCGCATCAACTGCGCAATCTGCTGTAGTACGCGCTTGCCTGGTTCGTCGAGCGGATGCGCCTTGCCCGCAAACACGAACTGCACCGGACGTTTCGGGTCGTTGACCATGCTCGCAATCTTCTCGATGTCGGCCAGAATCAGATTGGCACGTTTGTAGGTGGCAAAGCGCCTCGCGAAGCCGATGGTCAGCGCGTCGGGACTGAGCACGCGTTCGAGTTGCTGCAAGACATCGCGCGGTTCGTCGCGCCGGGCCGCCTGTTTGACGGCGCGGCGACGGACAAATTCGATCATCCGTGACTTCAGGCTAAAGTGCGTCTCCCACAGCTCGCTGTCGTCGACGTTTTCGATGCCATCCCAAATTTTCGCTTCGCTGCTGCGCAGGTGCCATCCCGTACCGAGATGTCTGTCGTAGAGCCTAAACATCTGCGGGGCGAGCCAGCTTGGAACGTGGACCCCATTGGTGATGTGTCCGATCGGAACCGCGTCTTCGGGCTTGCCCTGCGAGAGTCCGGTCCACATGGCGCGAGAAACTTCGCCGTGCAAAGAGGAAACAGCATTGGCGCGCCGCGACAGACGCAAGCCGAGCACAGTCATGCAGAAGCGTTCGTCGCTCTCAGGGAATTCGCGTCCGAGCGCCATGAAGCCGTCTTTGGACAAGCCGAGCGCTTCACGCAGAGGGCCGAGATGTTCCTCGACCAGGTCAGCGTCAAAACGATCATGCCCTGCGGGCACAGGTGTGTGGGTTGTGAAGACGACTTCGCGCGCTACGCGCGGCGCTGCCTTCTCAAAACCGATTCCTTCTTCTTCCATCCGCTGGCGAATGGCTTCAAGCACGGCAAATCCGCTGTGGCCCTCGTTCAAGTGCAGAACGCCGGGCGTGATTCCCATGGCTTTCAGAGCTCGTAATCCGCCCACTCCGAGCAGCAATTCCTGGTGCACACGCACGCGCCCGTCGCCACCATATAAGCGCGACGTCATGTCACGATCCTCAGGAGTGTTGCCTTCGACATCGGAGTCGAGAAGAAATAAATCGCAGCGTCCGACTTTGACGCGCCACACTTTGGCATAGATCGGTCCGTGGCGGGTATCGACCTGCACCATGACCGGGCGACCGTTCTTGCCGATCGCCGTTTCCATCGGAAGCTGAGTGACGTCGGTCTCGAGATATTCTTCATGTTGCCAGCCGTTGCGATCGAGACGCTGACGAAAATATCCCTGACCATAGAACAAGCCAATGCCGACCAGCGGGATACCAAGATCGGACGCGCTCTTGATGTGGTCGCCGGCGAGCACGCCGAGTCCGCCGGAATAAATAGGTAGTGACTCGTGCACGCCAAACTCAGCGGAAAAATAAGCGACCGGACGAGGCCGCAGAATTCCGGCGTGTCGCGCGCCCCAGGTGCGCTCCGCGTCCTGATATTCGCAGAGGCGGCGATAGGCATAGTTGATGCGGCTGTGCAGCGCGAGTTCAGCGGCGCGCTTTTCGAGTTTCGCCAGCGGAAATTCGTTCAACAGCGACACCGGACTGTGGTTGAGCTGACTCCAGCGCTGGGGGTCAATCTCCCGAAAAAGACCGGAGGAATCGTGATCCCAACTCCACCACATATTGCGGGCCAGAGCCCACAAACGTTCTTGCGCAGGCGCAATGAACCGGTCGAGCGTGCGCGCTTCGCTGACAACATGCGCCACCCGGTTCGCAGCTTCGGTCAGCAAACGAATTTCATTTTCCGGAAACAGGCGCGGTTCAACGGTCTGCACGACCAGAACACCCTGCAACACGCCGCGATCGATCAGCGGAACTCCCAAGAAGGATTGATACGCATCTTCACCCGCTTCGCTGAAATACTTGAAGCGCGGATGATTTCTGACCTGCTCGACCGCAACGGGACGTACCTGCTCGGCGACCAGGCCGGCCAGTCCTTCGTTCACGGCCATGCGTAGCTTGCCAATACATTCGCGACGCAGCCCAAGCGTCGCAGCCAGCACAAGGTTGGCGCGATCCGGCTCCAGCAGGTACGCGGAACAAACATCCGTGCCAAACCGTCTGGCAATCAGCGCGACCACGTTCATCAGAGTCTCGGCCGGCTTGCCGGGCTCGGCCGCCAGGCTGGCAATCTCTTCCCAGGTCAGCACGAAGCTGGCGTCGAGAGAACTCGCAGCGTGGTCTTGCTCTTGCACTAACTCGTTCGAACTGTCCAAATCACTTCTCCGTTTCAACCCTTGCGGGTCCGGCGCTCACGACTCGCGCCTTTGTGTTCCACAACACCGAGAATAACTAGAACGATATCCCCATGAGCCATTCTATCGGCTGAAAACCAAACTCCTCCACTCCCAGCGCGGATTCATTGATTACTACCGTGCTACGCGCCTTCATAATGATTTTACCGAAGCATCGTGTCGCACACCTCGTCCATTTTAAAACTCTAGTGCGGGCACGATCTCAAGTCCAATTCGATTTCTTCATACCACGGATCACCACCACGAGCCGTAGCTCGCTTCCGCGCCGACCTTATACTCACAGCCATGCACTCCGTCATGCATTATCGTCAACTTGGACGCACCCAGTGGAAAGTTTCGGACATCAGCTTCGGCGCATGGGCGATTGGCGGCTCGTGGGGAAATGTCTCCGACGACGAATCTCTTGCCGCGCTGAATCAGGCGATCGACAGCGGCGTCAATTTTATCGATACCGCCGATGTATACGGAGATGGCCGCAGCGAACGCCTGATCGCTCAGCTCAAGAAGAGTCGCAAAGATGAAATTGTGGTCGCGACAAAAGCAGGCCGCCGCCTGCCTCGCCAAACCGTGGAAGGATACAACCGCCAGAACCTGACAAAGTGGATCGAGGACAGCTTGCGAAATCTTTCCACTGACTGCCTCGATCTGTTGCAACTTCACTGTCCGCCGAGTGCGGTGTTTCACGGCCCTGAAGTTTTTGGAATCCTCGACGATCTGGTGGGCGCAGGCAAGATTCGCCATTACGGAGTAAGCGTCGAGAAAATCGATGAAGCTCTCAAAGCAATTAATTTTCCGAACGTACAAACCGTGCAGATTATTTTCAATTGTTTTCGTCAGCGTCCGGCGGATCAATTCTTCGCGCGCGCCAAAGAAAAGCGCGTCGGCATCCTGGCTCGTGTGCCGCTTGCAACCGGCCTGCTGACGGGAAAATTGCGCCGCGATTCGGCCTTCGCTGCCGACGACCATCGCAATTTCAATCCCCGTGGAGAGGCCTTTGACGTAGGCGAGACGTTTTCTGGCGTCGACTATAGCGTCGGACTCGATGCCGTCGATCAAATGCGGTCGCTCCTGCCGGCCGGCGTTTCGATGAGCCAGTTCGCTCTGCGCTGGATTCTCATGTTTGACGCAGTGACCTGCGCGATTCCTGGCGGCAAACGACCGGATCAAGTTGCTGACAACTGCCGCGCTTCGGACTTACCTCCCCTGACCGACGAGGCGATGCGCTCCGTGCGCCGCATCTACGACGAGAAAATTCGACCACTGGTCGAGAACCGCTGGTGACGGCCTCCTGTCGACCGGGCGTTCCCACCCTGACGTCGCAAGCGTTTTGACTGCTGCGACGTTAGGATGAGGCACCCCTCGTTTTACTTGGCTTGCCGCTGTGTTAGCCCTGTGCCGGATGCAACACGCGGAACGTGCTGCCTCCGTTTGACCACACCAGAACCAATGCGTCCTGGCCGCTCGGCACGCCCGACAAAGCCGTCGCTACTTCAGACGCCGACTTCACCGCGCGCCGGTTGACTTCCATGATCACGTCGCCGCGCTGCAAGCCCGCGTTATCGGCGGGACTGCCGGGCAGCACATCTTCGACCACCGCGCCATGTACCGATTCTTGCGCCGGAGTTTGCAGTTCGTTCCGCACCTCTGGAGTCAAGTCAGCGAGGCGCAATCCCCAGCGTCCCTTGCCGTGTTCGTTGCCGGCAACTTCACTGTTCTTGTCGCCGCCCAGTGCTTCAAGCGTCACGGGTACGCTCACGCTCTTGCTGTCGCGCATTACCTGTAGATGGATCGTCTCTCCTGGGCGTTTTTGTCCGACCAGCATCTGCAACTGTCCGGCATCGAGCACTTGTTTGCCGTCGAGTTCGGTGATGACGTCTCCGGTTTTCAGGCCCGCTTTCGCACCCGGCGCGTCGGCTTGCACGTCGCTGACCAGCGCTCCCTCAGCCTTATTCATCTGGAAGAACTTGGCATTGTCGGGCGTCACGTCGGCGATCTGGATTCCGATGAACGCGTGCGTAATCTTTGCCATCGCGAATCAGCGTCTCGACTGTGGGCTGGACGATCTGGGTTGGAATGGCAAATCCCATCCCCGAGAACGATCCGGAAGACGAAATCAGAAACGTGTTGATGCCGATGAGTTCGCCGCGGGCATCCACCAGCGCTCCACCGGAGTTGCCCGGATTGATCGCTGCATCGGTCTGAATGAACTCGCCCGGCTTGCGCCGGTCGCTCGCATCGGGATTCGGACGATTGAGCGCGCTGATAATGCCGCGGGTTACCGTAAACCGGTAGCCATACGGATTGCCGAATGCGAGCACCGTCTGTCCGGGATGCAGGTCGGCCGACTTGCCCCACGGCACGCTTGGCAAGTTCTTGCCCTTCCACTTTAATGACCGCAAGGTCGGTCAGCGGATCGGCGCCGATCAGCTTCGCCGGCATGTACTTCGCGATTGCTCATGGTCACGCGGATATCAACCGCTCCATCGATCACGTGATTATTGGTGACGATGTAGCCGTCGGGAGAAATAATCACGCCGCTGCCCAGGCCATGTTCCATACGATTCTGCGGCTGCTGCGGAAAATTAAATTGGCGCCCGAAAGGACCGCCCTGGCCGCCCGGACCCCCCGGACCAAAGAACTGCTGCATGTCGGGCAAGCCGTCCTGACCCGCCTGCTGTTGATTTGGTTTAGAAGCGACTGTGACGTTCACGACCGCCGGAGTGACTCGAGCCGCGAGAGTTTCCATCGCGCGATCGAGTGTGAGCAACGCCGCGACGCTGTTGTCGTCGAGCGCTGCTGCCGCCGGGGCCGGAGCCGCCTTGACTGAATTTGTAAAGCTCAACATCGCGACTGACCCAACCACCACAACGGCGAGGAAAGCTGCTGCAAAACGCTTGCTGGTTGCTGACTTGAAACGTTCCATCCACATCTTCATTTCCCTTTCTCCTTTACAACTAATTATGTAGTTGCTGTCGACAAAAAATTTTTTGCCCGCTAAATCGAATGCGCCACAGGCACGACTCCGATCGACTTGCGGGTTGGCCCCATCGTCGTCCCCAATAGAGTGACGCGCCACACCTGAACTCTCCAGACCGACGCGTCAGAGATGACGAACTGTGTGGTTTCGATGAAGACCAAAGTTTGAAATTCCGGCGCGATGTCCCGATCCTCGTTCGCAGTTAGCGCCGCATTCACCGCAATAACTTGCGGAAACGACGCGTTCATTCGAGCGACCGCTACGTTTGAACGAGGAACTGAGCGCTTAGGAATTGCGTGCGCTGGGACACTATTGGACGATCCAACTTCGGAGGATCCAATCTTCATAAATGCTCTCGCCCCACCAGAAGCGACCGTGTCGCCAACATGAAATGCGGCGGGAATAATCGCCGGGGAGTGCATCGTCGGCCGGGCGGATACATTTTCGACCGCAGGGGAATACGCCCGCTCTGACTGAGATCCCACACTGTTTCGATCGAAAGCAACAAGTTGCGGACCGTGCGCAAGCGCCATCAGGCAGACGACGGAAAATACGCCAGCCATAGCAAGCGCCGGCGTCCACACACGCGTCGCCATGGGACGGTTCTTGTCGAGAATCCGCGCCAGTCTCAACGAGGCTTCGCGCGCGCGGTTCACTGCCGCCTGCGCCATCGACCATGGCCGATTCGTCAAACGATGCGCCGCGCTTTTCTCCAGGAGCGACACTAGGCAACTGGCGTACCCGTGCGGATTCTCCGTCGCAGCCAGCACCGCATCGTCACAAGCCATCTCGCGCTCCTCGGAAAGACGGCCTTCAATCCACCAGACTGCGGGATGGAAGAAGAACAGGGCGCGTACGACCTTCTGAATCAAATTCGTCCAGTCGTCCCAACGCCGCAGATGCGCGATTTCGTGCAGAAGGATCACGCTCAGATCGCTCGGAGAAAGCTCTCGTAGCGTCCACCCCGGAAGCACGACTGTTCGCTCCCAAAACCCAATCGCCGATGGCACGCGCAATCTCTCAGAGGTCGCAATTGTGATCGCGACCCCGGAAGAGCCGCAGATCGTCTTAAGCATCTGTCGCAAGGCCGGATCAAGATCTGAATCTTCCGTCATGATCGGGGTGCAGCTAAGGCGCAACTGCCGCAGCCGCCACAGTCCAACCGCTAAACGGATCATTCCGACGGTCGCTCCGACCGCCCATGCGAGAAACACAAACGACGCCCAGTAATCGGGAATGGTGATCGCGGGCCGCAGATGTCCCCACGACGCGGGCGACGCGAGAATTGCGCTCGCGACCTTGAACCCGCCAACTACGGGCAGGGCCGCAACACTTAGCAATGCCACAAACCAGACGGCAAACCGAGTCCCGGAATTCTGCCGACGCAAAACATGCAGAAGAGCCCAGGCAAAGGTCGCTATGAGCAACCCTTCGGGCAGCGCATTGAGAAGACGCTCGGCCGAAATCTGCGCGACATTCTCCATCGGGAGCCAGGTCATTTGGGTTCGCTCCGACTGGGGCTCCGATCAGGGTCGTTGCGATCCAGCATCTCCCGCAGGCGGGCCAATTCTTCCGTCCCAATGCCTTGGTCCTCAAGGACATTCAATACAAGTTGTTCATGAGAATTCTTGAAAAAACGACCAACCAGGTGGCGGATTTCCGAGCGCGTCGCCTCGGTTTTGCCGACCAGCGGCGAATAAACGTGCGCCCGCCCATCCTTTAAGTGCTGTAGATAGCCTTTTCGTTCCAAAACACGGATTGTGGTGAGCACCGAGTTGTACGCTAGAACTGGCTTTTCGGTAATAGAATCAAGAACTTGCTGGACCGTACCCGATCCTCTAACCCAGAGAACGTTCATGATCCGCAGCTCGGCTTCGGTCAAGGTTCCCGATTGTCGTGGCGGCATGAAGAACTCCCTCACCCATTAGACGCGGTAGCCTGCGAAAGGTAACTAATTCTTTAGTTGCAGGAGGACAGGCGGTGGTTGCCTGGACCCGAATCTGTCATTTTTTCGGCGATTAGCCAACAAGCCGGGCACAAAGAAAAACGCTCCAATGCGGGGGTTTACGCACTGGAGCGTCTGTGAGGTTTTCGAATACTTTATGGCAGGTAGTAACGGAACGACGTGTAGATCACGTTGTCGATGGCGTGCGGAGCGACAAACGTGCCAGTGGCTGGTCCGGTACCCGTCCATGCATCCCGGCTTATGTAGGAGTATTGCGGACCGAACTGCAATCTCCCCTTTGGGCCGTTGTATGGCTTAATCCAGAATCCCATGGTGCCTTCTATCACGCGTTGCGTGTTGCCACTGCAATTGGTAAGGCCACCGAAAGCGAAGCCGCCGGAACCGGGTGCAGTCTCGGTGTAGCAGCCAGTATCCAGGAAGGTCGGCGCTCCATATCCTACGTTGGGTGTGCCAGCCTGGTTCGCGTCAGCCGAATAGTGACGACCCACATAATCCTCGCCACCGTTGAGGTAGAAGTCAAACCGAGGGTAGTGGAATTCCAATGTGGCCAGTCCTTGATAGGTTCGCAACAGCCCCAGCGTGCCATCTGGGTTGATCGTCGAATCCGGCAAACCGGATGCGCTGTAACGGCCAACACCGTTGCCGTACAGAGCATGGAGACCGAAATCCACGTGCTTGTTGAAAGCAGTAATACGTCCGTTCGCTCCGACTCCGCCGCCGTTCTTCGAGGAGTTGAAGGCGCCGGTCACCGCATTCGCGCCAGCGGCGGTACAGAGCGGAGAACCAGCCGGGAAGTCTACGCAAGGATAAACGCGATCGCGGAACCGGCTCAAAATGCCGAACACTTCGAAGTGGCCGAAGCCCGGCTCCAATGCAGCCTTCACGACAACGTCCGGCGTCGCATTGAACGAGTAGCTGGCAGTCGCGTTATATAAACCGCCGCCGACGCCAGATCCGCCGAAGGCAAAGTTGTTCTTATTGCCACCGGCGGCGAAAATGGTCTGCGGATTTTCCAACGATGCACCGAGCCAGAATTTATTGTCGAAATTCTTCACGACACGAAAACCGTACTGCCGCGCGAAGCTGAAACCAACGTTGTAGTTCGGGTCGATCGTCATCGGCGTTGCTTCGGTCCGGTTGTCCAGTCCTTTTTTGGTTTCGGTCACCAGCGTCCACATCTGTCCGCCCGTGACGCTCCAACCGCTGCCGAACTCGGCCTTACCCCAGGCCTGCCGTTGCCGCAGCACGTAGCTGTTGGTCTGATTTGGATTGGATGTTGTGCCTACGCCGAGAAAGTCAGCCTCGTAGTAGCCCGAGAGTTTGGCGACCCCAATCTTGCCTTCCGCCAGCATCGAGATTCGTGACTGCCGGCCGGAGCCGTAGAATTCGGAAATCGTATTCTGTCCGCTACCGGGATAGTTAAGGCTGTTGAAGGGAGTCGCCTCCGCTCCCAGGGCGCGATTGCGATACACGGTTTCACCCACCAGGAAGCCGCCCGGAGTAATCGTGATTCCCTTGTAGTGAATCGCCAGCGGACTCTCAAGTCCTCCGATCCGTTTCTGCGTCTCCTGCAAAGTCATCGCTGTGTTCGTCGCGTTGGACTTCAGGTCAGTGACGTCGCTCTTGAGTGCGATAACCGTCTGCTGCTGATCGGTCGATTGCGCGACTGCGGTATCGGCCTTGGTCTGCGCCTGGGCCGCGACGGCCTGGTTCTGATCGAGCCGCTGCTCCAGTCGCTCGATCTTTTGATCGCGGCTCTGGATCAAATCGCTCAACTGCTTGATCTGCGCCTGTTGGGCCTCGATCGCCTGTTTCATCTCGCTCAGTTGCGACGAGACCGTCGGCCCGGCCGGCTTGGGAGCCGCCTTCTTGCGCGCACTTTTCGTTGTTGTTGCCGCAGGGGCATTCTGGGCCCGCGCCGCGACCCCGCTCCCTAGGAGCGTCATCGACAACACCATAGCCATCATTCGTTTCATTGTTCCATCTCCTTAGAAATAAATGTTTCTAGACAGCAGACAGCGGGACGGGAAATCCATCAGTCTCAAGTTTCCCTTTTTGGCGAACGTCAAGCCTAGTCCTCCGTTTGTTAATAATTGGTGACAATTTGTTGAATATTCGGTGAATCGGATCCGCTTTCACTGCGAACCGCAACCAGGCCGCCGGCCGTTTTCGTCTCCGGCTCCAATGCCGGGCACACTTCGAACCGCGGGGTATTTAGCGGCTGGCGAAAGCGGGGATCGGCGATGGACTGCACCCGGCTTTGTGACCAATGCGAGTCAATCTCTCTTTGAGACGATTTTTGAAATGATCATCGAGAGGGTCATCGAGACGATGATCCTGCAGTCGGAAAATGGCTGATTAAGCTGTCGCCAGATAGACGTAGCGCAGAACGAAGAGTGCCGTGAGAATCCATATAAGGATGGTGATTTCGCGGAATTTTGCGGCAGCGATTTTCACCACGGTGTATGCGATCAGCCCGAGGCTCAGACCAGTGGCGATACTGAAGGTCAGGGGTGTTGCGAGCATGGTGATAAAGGCCGGCACCGCCTCACTGAAATCGCTCCACTCAATCAGTGATATGGACTGTGTCATCAGCGCTCCCACCAGTATCAGCGCTGGCGCAGTGGCATAAGCGGGAATGGCGGCCGCCACTGGCGAGCAAAACGTGGCGAGCAGAAAAAGGCCGGCGACGGCAACGTTACTCAACCCGGTGCGGGCTCCGGCTGCGACTCCAGCCACGCTTTCGATATAGCTGGTGACGGTCGATGTCCCTGTGAGAGAGCCTAAAACCGTGCCCACACCATCGGCGACAAGCACGCGGCCCACGCGCGGAATCTTGCCATCCTTGATGAATCCCCCCTGCTCGCAGACTCCGACCAGCGTGCCCACATTGTCGAAGAGGTCGACGAACAGAAATGCGAACAGTATCTCCAGCAGGCCAAGATGCATCGCCCCGCGAAAATCGAGTTTGAGAAACGTAGACGAAGGATGCGGAAGCGCCAGGATCGCTGTCGGCCAATGCGAAATGTGACGAAGCATTCCGAGCAGTGTCGTTCCGAAGATGCCGATCAGGATTCCGCCTTTAACCTGACGCACCATCAGCACAATGGTAAGAGCGAGACCGAAGCAGGCCGTTTGCAGTTCCTTATCGGAGAAGTTGCCGAGGCCGACAAAAGTCGCCGGGTTTGCGACCACGAGTTTCGCATTGCGCAGGCCAAGGAACGCGATAAACATTCCAATGCCGGTCGCAGTCGAGTGCTTCAGGCAATTGGGTATGCCGTTCACGATCTGCTCGCGAACTCGAGTCACGGTCAGAAGCAGGAACAAGACACCAGAAAAGAAGACCACGGCCAGTGCCGTCTGCCACGGAACGTGCATGCCGAGACAGACAGCGTAAGTAAAATAAGCGTTCAGCGACATTCCGGGCGCGAGGGCAATCGGATAGTTGGCGTAGAGGCCCATCACCAGCGTGGCCACCGCCGCCGAGATGCACGTCGCAAAGACCACGCCGTCGACGGGCATCCCCGCGTCCGCCAGGATGCGTGGATTCACGACGATCACGTAAGCCATGGTGACGAACGTCGTCAGCCCGCCCAGCATCTCCCGCTTAATGGTGGTTTGGTTTTCCGCGAGTTTAAAGTAGCGCTCGATCAATTTGTTTTTCTCCGCTTGCAGCTGAGCTGGCATTTACTACTTAAGGAGGGATTGGTAGCGCTCTTCGTCACTAAGTTGTCATTCTTCCCCGATGTCCTCGTGCCACACCGCTGGATTGTTGCGGATGTAATCGCCCAGCAAGGTAGCGCACTCCGAAGAATCGAGGTCCACCACTCGGACGCCGAGCGAGCGCAGCCATTCAACTCCGCCCTGGAAGTTGCGGCTTTCTCCCACCACGAGCGAGCCAAAACCAAACTGCCGGACGAGCCCGCTGCAATACCAACAAGGCGCGAGCGTAGTCACCATGGTGAGGTTGCGATAGCTTCGCTGCCGTCCGGCGTTGCGGAAGGCATCCGTCTCGCCGTGCATTGAAGCATCGCCGTTCTGTACGCGGCGGTTGTGACCCGACCCAATCAGTCGGCCTTCCGCGTCGAAGATGGCCGCGCCGATCGGAATACCGCCCTCCGCCAGTCCTTTGCGCGCCTCGGCCAACGCAACCGCCAGCATCGCCGCGTGATCTGGCTCATTCATATGCTCTAGAGTTATAGACTGAGAGCCACTGATCCCACAATGGATGTTCTCGCTGAGCTGACCCGTGATCCGCGTTTAACCGTAAAGCGTCCGGGGCCGCCCGATCCCGACGGCAAATGCGTTGTGTACTGGATGCAGCGGGCGCAACGCGGCTCGGACAATCCAGCTCTTGATGTAGCTGTCGAGGCCGCCAACGCCCTGCAAAAGCCAGTGGTCGTATTCTTCGCGCCCGTTCCTTTCTATCCGCACGCCAACCTGCGGCACTATCGCTTCCTGACCGAAGGAATCCCCGACATCGCTTCGTCTCTACAGAAGCGCCACATCGGATTCGTGTTGCGGCGGTTCCCGGACCACAGCCTGCTGAAGTTCTGCGCGGAGGTGAAAGCGGCGCTGGTCGTGGGTGACGAAAATCCCATGCGCGAGCCTGAGGCGTGGCGTCGCAGCGCAGCCAGGAAACTGAACGTCGCATTCTGGACGGTCGATGCCGATGTGATCGTCCCATCGAAGCTTCTGTTGAAAGAGCAATACGCCGCGCGCATCATCCGTCCGAGACTACAGGCGCACTTCCAGCAATTTCTCGTGGCTCCGAAAAATCCCAGCGCACGAGTGGCATGGTCTTCGTCTTCGTCTTCGTCTTCGTCTTCGTCTTCGCCCAGACCCGAAGCGCTGCATTCGCTTGATCCAAATTGCGACATCACCGACGGCTGGCCCCTGGATCGGACGGTCGGTCCTGTTTCCAGTTTTCGCGGCGGCCCAAGCGTAGCTCTCAAACTGCTCGGCGACTTCACCAAGCGCGGATTGCAGGGGTATCACACCAACCGCAACAAACCAGAGCTAGCCGGCACCAGCCGCCTGTCGCCCTATCTGCACTTCGGGCATATCGGTCCTCTCACCGTCGCGCTCGCCATACAAAAAGCCGGTGCCCCTATTGCCGACAAAGAAGCTTTCCTTGACCAACTCATCACCTGGCGTGAGTTGGCGGTCAATCTTGTACGCTTCAATCCCAATTATGACAATTTCGAATGCGCCGAACCATGGGCGCATCGCACCCTGGCGAGTCATGCAAAAGACAATCGACCGGTGCTCTACACCGAAGCTCAATTGGAGCAGGCCGAGACCCACGATCAACTCTGGAACGCCGCGCAAAAGCAGATGGTTACGACCGGCTGGATGCACAACTATCTGCGGATGTATTGGGCCAAGAAAATTCTGGAGTGGAGTCCATCGCCCGCCCAGGCCTACCTGATCGCTGTGCGCCTCAACGATAAATACGAATTAGATGGACGCGACCCGAACGGCTATGCCGGAGTCGCATGGTCAATTGTGGGCAAGTTCGATCGCCCGTGGTTCGATCGCCCCATCTTCGGACTGGTTCGTTATATGTCGGGCGCGAGTACGGGCAAGAAATTCGACAGCGAAAAATACATCCAGCAGAATTTGTGAAGCCGCGATTAGTTTTACCCGCGCCCCCGCAACTCTTCGATCGCGGGAAAAGATTTCGGCGGAATGAGCGTCGACTCTGGGGGCTGAGAACCGGCATTCGCGGCTTTCACCAGAATTTCCAAAGCCGTTCCCGCCGCCGCCGCGGTGATAATGGTGGCTTTCAGCAAGCCGCGGCGCACCCAGTCCTGCCCCGTCTTGGTCACGCCATCGCAACCGGTGAAGGGAGTATTCGCCCAGTGCTCGCGATCCTTTTCCGTGAGATCGTCGAGAGCTTTTCGGGCTCCCATTGCCATGGCATCGTTCTGGCAAATCACCGCTCGAATCTCAAGCTGGCGTGATGACCCGAGTGACAACCAGGATTTCATGGCTCGGTTGGCGCTGCGCTCCGTCCAATCGCCTTTCAGCATTTTTAATTCGACCAAAGATGGCTTGGTGGAAAGCATTCCTTTCGTACGCATTTGCGTCGCCATGCTGCTGAACGGACCTTCGATATACAGAACATTGCCTTTGGGAACCAGGACGCCGAGTTGTTTGCCCTGAATTTTCCCCACTTCAGACTGATCGGTGCTGACCGAGAAAACCGGAACCGTGCCACCGCGGCGAAGTTCGGGGATGTAGTCAGGATGACTGTTGACGATGCCCCAGCCGATCTTTGCTGCAACGGCCGCCTTTGCGACCTGAGGCATGCCGGTGCCCACCGGCTCGACCAAAATGGCGTTCGGCCGCTGCGCGGGGTCCTGGATGATTTTGATGAGTTGTTGAGTCTGATTGACGGCGTCGTTGTCCGCGTAGATGATCTGGATCTTGACGCCTAGTCGCGCGGCCATGTCAGCCACGGCGACTGCCTGTTCCGCCTGGTAATCGTTGTCTCGTGTGGTGAGAGCAACAACTACATTTAATTTGTCCATTTCGTGTGGGGCCCGGGTCCCGACTTCGTTGCTACGGCTGCGAATTCTGTCACAAATTATAAGTGCTGGCAATGATCAGGCACGGTTACAACCGTAACGATGGCGATGCTCCCCACGCGGCTCGCGGCCATGTCGCGGCGATCTTCAGGGGTGCCAGGTCAGAACACTTGACCAGACTCTTCGGTGTCCCGGGACTCTGTTTCGCTATGCATCCGCCTCTTGACGGAGCGCTATACTACGCTCGGCAACGTCAAGGAGACATCGTGAAATCCCTACGAATGCTGACGGTTCTCTTCGCTCTCGGATTTGTTCCCTGCGGCCCCCTCGCGCAAGCACAGGGTGGCGACAAGCTGAAAATTGGCTTTTCCGCCGAAGCGATGAAAGGCGAGCGTTGGCAGACCGACGTGGATTCCTTCAAGGCGCGGGCACAGCAATTGGGAGCCGAAGTCATCACCAGCGACGCCGACGGAAACGACGATCTTCAACTCCAGCAGGTCAAGGACATGGTCAAGACCGGAATCAAAGTCCTCGTCTTGTTGCCGCACGAAACCGCACGGGCTGGCCGGATGGTCGACGTCGCAAAATCGGCCGGCGTGAAAGTCATCAGTTACGACCGCCTCGCCGAGAATAGCGATGTCGATCTCTATGTCAGTTTTGACCGGATCAAGATCGGCAAGATGCAAGCCGAAGCTCTGGTGAAACTCGCGCCCCGCGGAAATTACGTTCTCATCGCCGGCTCTCCTAGCGACGAAGGCGCCAAAATCCTGCATGACGAACAGATGAAGGTACTGCGCCCCTACATCGATCGCGGCGACATCAAAGTGATCGCCGATGGATACATGAAAGACTGGCTACCCTCCGAGGCATATCTTCATATGCTCAAGGCGATTGATTCCTCCCAGGGGAACATCGCGGCCGTGCTGGCTTCGAACGACGGGATGGCTGGAGGCGCTATTCAAGCTCTCCGCGAACACAACCTCGCGGGCAAAGTGCCGGTCTCGGGACAAGACGCCGACCTAGCCGCGATTATCTGCATCGCGCAGGGCACGCAAACGATGACGGTGTACAAATCGATCAAACAGCAAGCGGCAAAGGCCGCGGAGGCAGCCGTTCAGTTAGCCAAAGGCGAGAAACCTGAGACGAACGCAATGATTAACAACGGCAAGATTAAAGTTCCCACAATCATGCTGCAACCGATCGCCGTGACCAGGGACAACATCAAGACAACCGTGGTCAAAGATGGATTCCAAACCCTGAAAGACATCAACGCCGGACTGCCCAAGGACCAGCAAATTAATTAGACATCCTTTTCCGATTTGAACAGGGGTGCCAACCACGGGCATAACATCCCTTCATATGCCTCGCTTCTTGCTGATGCGGAGAAGATACGATATAAAGAATGGCCCCTGTGCGACGTAGCACGACGCGAGACGCCAAGATGCCCTCTGCCGAAAAAAACAACCTGCTCAACGAGGAACGTCGCCGGGCGATCCTTGGCCTCCTGCAGCGCGAAAAGCGAGTGTTGGTAACAGATCTCGCGAAGCAGTTTCAAACTTCGCAAGTAACCATCCGGAAAGACCTTGAAGCGCTCCATTTGCTTGGCATGGTCAAACGCACGCACGGCGGCGCGCTGCCTACGCACGATAGTGCGCTGGAAGATCCGACGCTGCGTGAAAAGGGACGCTTGCACCGGAAGGAGAAACTTCGCATTGCAGCGGCGGCGGCGCGCCTCGTGTCCGAGGGGCAGGTCGTGATTCTCGATTCCGGCACGACGACAACCGAGATTGCCCGCGCGTTGCGCGACATGCGGAATCTCACTGTGATCACCAACGGCGTGAATGTTGCCGCTGAGCTGGCTAACTCCGCCATCGACGTCATCCTGACCGGGGGCGCGATGCGGAAGAATTCTTTCTCTCTGGTCGGTCCTATCGCAGAAGAGGCGTTGGGCCGGCTCAACGCCGACATACTATTCCTTGGCGTCGATGGATTCGACGTCCGCTATGGCCTCAGCACACCCAACCTTCTGGAAGCCAAGGTCAACCGGATCATGACAGAAATTGCGAAACGCACAGTCGTCGTGTGCGATTCCAGTAAGTTCGGGCGGCGCAGTCTGTCTCTAATCGCACCTCCCAGTTCGCTACAACACGTCATCACCGACAAGGGCATCCGCAAGCCCGACCTTCTGGCCTTGAAGAATGCCGGCATTGAAGTGACTCTGGTCTGAGTGGCCGGCTGACTAGAAGTAGATTTGGAGATGCGCAACCACTCGGTTGATCGCGCCGCTTGGACTGGGGTGATCAGGGCGGAGGCCGGCATTGAGCGATGAGAACAATCCCAGCAACTGAGCAAACATCACATCGACAGGCGGACGGTACTCGTCCTTGAGAGTCGTTGGAGCGTCCAGAGAAATCACGTAATCCGCCAAAGACTCCAGGCCCGGAAGATGCTGCGGTGCAATCGCGACCGTGATTCCCGCCAAACGCTTATCGCGTATTTCGCGCAACAGATCCAGTTCGTATTTTTGCCGTCGAGAATCGTTGGAGACAAATTGCGCGAACAGCGTGTTCTTATCCAGCGCTGACATGGGACCGTGCCGAAACCCCAATACCGATTCCGACATGGTGTGAATCTTGCCGGCTGTAAGTTCGAGCAGCTTTAACGCAGACTCGTTCGCAACGGCAGCGAGCGGCCCAATGCCGACAAAACAAGCTTTCGAGAAATTCATCCCGGCTATGGAGGAAGCAATTTCCACTGCGTCGTATAGGAACTTGCTCCCCATGGCTTGTAAGCTCGCCAGAATATCCCCATATCGATCCATGTCGTCGAGGTGAGCGATGCACTGGCCTCCAATCACCATGTTGCTGAAGGAACTGGTCATCGCGAGACCGCGGTCGTTGACGGCGTCGTCGAGGACGAGAGCGAGCATCTGCTTTGGATTCTGAGAACAGAGTTGAGCCATTCGTCCAGCCTGATTGCAAGTGACGACAAGATGCCGTACGTGGGGATAGGCTGCCAGCGCCTTTTCCAGGACAGCAACGCCCTCAGAGCTATCGCCGGACCGGGAGAAAGAAATCCAGAGGTAGTCGCGGCCTTCGAGGACAAGGTTGTCCAGGTTTGTAAGCAAATCGGTGCTGGGAATGGCCCACACCGGGCAAGACCAGCGCAGGCGCAACACGTCGGCTACGGCGCGCCCGATGTAGTCGGACGTGCCCGCACCAACCAGGTAGACGGTTGGAGCCGCGGCTTCCTTTGACCCGGGAGTGCGCCCAATTCCGGAGCTCTTCAGAAAGGAGCTGATTTCCACTTGCTGGCCTCGGCACTTTTGATAGGTAGCCTGCCAACTGTCGGGTTGCTGCGAGATTTCGCGCGGCGTGTAGCGCAGTCCGCGCACGTCCTTCTCCTCGTCAGCCAACTCCAATAGAGCCTGCAGCGGATTCTGCAAGTATCCTCCTTAAATCCTTGTACCAAAGATCGTGGTCCCAAACGGGACTGTTTCTTTCCGTCCTCGACTTGACCGGTGCGGATTGGAACGAAACATATGGAAACATACTACAACCACTCGAAACCATCTGGCCAGATGAATCCAGAGCTAACCTGAGATGAGGCGACCACCGCCGCCCAAATCGGCCAGCCCCGCGCAGGCGTCATTTTCAGCCTGTTGATCATACCCCCAGCGCAACATTTGCCTTGACACCCAGAGCCCTGCTGTTCAAAGATGGCTACCGCAATTAATCGTAACCAAACGAAACACATCTGCATCGAGGGGCTCTATGCGACTGACTGGACGGCTTCTTCCTTTGGCGGCGTTGTTTGTCACCTGGGCAACCTTGGCGGTAGCGCAAGGCAACTATCGCGCGCAATTGCGCGGTGTTGTCACCGATGCGAGCGGGGCGCTTGTTCCGAACGCAACGGTCACGATCAAGGATGTGGGCACGAACATTGCCAGTTCGGCTCGCACGGACGGGAAGGGGTCGTTTTTCTTCACCGGCTTGCGCCCCTCCACCTACGACGTAACCGTGGAGGCAACCGGCTTCCGATCGGCCGAGAAAACCGGGGTGGTTCTGGCCGTAGACCAGGAATCCTCGCTGAGCTTCCAAATGGAAGTTGTGGGCACGCTCGCAACCGTAAACGTGACGACCACCGCTCCGTTGCTCGATACGGACAACGCGACGCTAGGAACGGACATTACCAGTGAATATGTGAAAGAACTTCCACTGGCTAATCGCAATTTTTTTGGCATGACGTTTTTGTCGGCTGGCGTGACCGAGGTCGCCGGGTCCGGCACCAGCGACAATTACCCTTCGGGGACCAATTTCGTTTCGAACGGACAACGCAATGCGACCGCCGAGGTGCGACTCGATGGCGCTTTGATCAGCGCGCCCGAACAGGGCGAAGGCGGGAACTCGAACGTTTACTACGAGCCGCTGGTCGAGAGCGTCCAGGAATTCAAGGTCGAGAACAATAGCTTCTCGGCGGAGTTCGGCAACAACGGCGGCACTGTCGTCAACATGGTCATGAAGAGCGGGACAAACGCCTTTCATGGAACGGGATGGTATTTCCTGCAACGTCCACAAATGGACGCCCGCGATTTCTTCAATCCCGAACCCAACCCCAAGCCAGATAGCAAGCGCGATCAGGGCGGCTTTTCGATCGGCGGACCTATCCAGAAGGACCGGACGTTTTTCTTTGCCGACTTTGAAAAAGTCCGCAGCGACTCAGCCACAAGCAGTTTCGCGTCGGTACCCACCGTGGGGGAGCGTACTGGCGATTTCTCAGAGACGGCGAATAATATTTTCGATCCGACATTACCTTTGGTCGCTTGCACTCCGCCGGCAACAGGTCAGTGCCGGCCGCAGGTTCCGCAAAACATGATACCGGGAGCCGAAACTGACCCTATCGGACTCGCGGTCCTGAACTTGTACCCGCAGCCGAACGTGGCAGGGGCGGGTGAATTTAATAACTTCCAGTTCACCACTCCGGCGCATTCGCCGGATTACCAGTTCGATATAAAGATCGACCATAAGATCAACGAGAGTCAGGGCATCAACGCTCGCTACAGCCGAGGATCATCCAACTATTCAACTCCTTTTATTCTGGGAGACGGATTCGACAATGACGGAATCAACGGCGATGCAGTCGTGGCGCAAAACGGCTCGTTCGAATACACCTGGACGATCAGTCCACGGGTGATCTGGACAAATCACGCGGCGATCGACCGCGTGCATGAACTTGAAACACCCGGCGGCCCCACGATTTCCAGCCTCAACGCTTCGTTACCAGCTGGCGCTCAGGGATTACCCGCCCTGCTCCAGCAGGCCAACGGAGTCGACCGGTTGCCCTCGTTCTTTATGAATGGGGCTTCATCCTGGAGCAATCTCTTCGATCAGTGCTGCACAAACACGACCTTTGCGCATACCCTGTACAGTTATTCGTCGCAGTTCGTGATTTCGAAAGGCTCGCACCTGATGAAGTTCGGGGGAGAGCAGAGACTTTTCTACAACAACTTCTTTCAGCCGTCGAATCCGACAGGCGGCTTCAATTTCTCCGATTACGTCACCTCGCCGACTCCGAATAGCAACTGTGACCCAAACTCTCCGCCGGATAACTGCGTCGCCACCGGGAATCCGTTTGCCAGCCTTCTATTTGGATATGCCGATAACGTGAATCCGTTTTCGCAGGAACCGACGGCGCTGACTGTCCTTCCGTCGGTAGCCAACAAGTCGGCAGAAACGGGATTTTATTTCCAGGACGATTGGAAGGTGAATTCGAAACTCACGATAAATCTCGGCGTGCGCTATCAGTGGAGCACTCCCTATAACGAGCGCCACAATCGAATCGAATTCAGCAACTTCACGACCGACACTGGCGTCAACCTCGATCTGACCAGCGCTCAAGCCCTTCTGCAGCAGCAGATCGGGGTGAATATTCCTTCCTCGGTGGAATTGTTCGGAACAACTCAGTTCCCGACTTCAGGCCGCAGGAGTGTCCCGGTCTACCGCAAAGATGTTGGACCAAGACTAGGCTTCGCCTATGCGCTCGATTCGAAGACCGTAGTGCGCGGTGGCGCCGGAATTTATTTCGGAATGAGCCCCGCTACCAACTTCCAATATCCCGGTACCGCCTTCCGCAAGACAGCCACCATGTTTTTTACCAATGACAATTTTCAGTCGCAATCGGCAACTTTGGAAAACCCGTTCCCGTCCGGTTTTACAGGTCCGCAGGGTACGCAGTACGGCCAGCTCGCCAACTGGGGATATGGCAACAATAACGACCTGGGCACGAGTGCGGCACGAGACGCTAATATCTATCAGTGGAATCTGGGAATCCAGCGGGAATTGCCGAGCCAGATCGTCTTAGGCGTGGATTACTCTGCAAACCGGAGCACCCATCTGCCGTGGTCCGGCACCAATAATCAGGACTATATCCCTTCGACTCTACTGGCCCAGATCTCCAGCGCCGCCCATAGCGGCGATTCAAATTGCGACAACGATAGTTGCGTGAGCAACCTGCTTCAAACGCAAGTCGCGAACCCGTTCGCGCCTTTTTTCAACTCCCCTTGTAGTCCTACCCCATCCAACCCCTGCTTCAACGAGCCCAACTCAAATTATGGCCAATCGACCCTCCCCCTGGGAAACCTGCTTAACAAATACCCCCAGTTCAGCGGAGACTTCGAGGGCTTGGCGCTGGAGGAAGCCAGTTCCTGGTATCACGCGCTCCAAGTTCGCTTCCAGAAACGCACCACGCACCACATCAGTTTTGAAGGCAGCTACACAGTCTCGAAGTCGACTGACGATTCCTCAGCCGGCAGGAATAACTGGGTAGGAACGCTGGGCAGCGGGCAGCCGCAGCAATTGGACCGCTTAAACCTGGAACACGCGATCAGCGCCAACGATACTCCGCAGCGTCTCGCGCTCGCCGTGGTGGTCGACATGCCGATCGGCCGCAATCAATGGATCGGCGGCGACATGAACCGCGCCCTCGACGCCGTGGTTGGAGGCTGGTCGATTGCGACGTTGATCACGGCACAATCGGGTCAACCAATGGCGATCTCTCTCTCCAGTCCGCAGCTGGCAAATGGCAGCCAGCGCCCCGAAATCTTGTGCAACCAACTGAGGACTGGGCTCAGCATGAACGACGTAGCCATGACTTACGCGAGTGCGACGCCGGCCTCGTTTTTTAACCCGAACTGCTTTGGGAATCCAGGCGATCAGACTCCCGGCAATGCTCCACGATATTTCTCTAACCTGCGCGTCGACGGCATTCACAATGTGGACCTGAATCTCTATAAATCGTTTGTACCCAAGGAAGGAACGAAAGTCGAAGTGCGCGCGGAAATGTTCAACTTCTTTAATCATCCGCGCTTCGGGCAGCCGAATTCGAACGTTGGAGATTCGCTGTTCGGGACGATTCCTGGCAATAACGCTGATGCACCGGGATATATGCCGCGGACGTTCCAGTTCGGTGTCAGGTTCGAGTTCTAGACGGAGGCGGAAATGTCTGGTCGGTCGCGGTGCTTCATCGTGGGCCTCTTTTCGGCCCTGTTTGTGACGTTGCTGCATGGGCAAGTTCGGCTGGGCGCGCCTTCGTATCAGGACCCGGGCTCGCCAGAGTGGTCAGGCTGGGAAAAACCCGGACCGCAGGCTCCGGGGATCATGATCGTCAACCTCGACAACGGGGATGACGGTCGCTTCTACGGCAGCGTGGATCGGGCAATCAAAGCAACGCGTGCAAAAGGGATTTTCGTCATCGGTTACACCTACACCGGCTACGGGGCGCGCGACCCGAAAGTTATTCGAAGCAAGATTGATGCCGTCTACAAGAATTACCTGCTGGATGGCATTTTCTTTGATGAAACTCCGACCGACTGCAACGCAACCAACCCTTACTTCCCGACCGCGTTTCTCTATTACCAGGAGCTGACGAATTACGTGCGCGAGAAAGTCGGCGCACGCATCACCGTGCTCAATCCGGGCACCTACAGCCCGAGCGACTGCTGGATGGGCATCACGAACATCCTGATGAACTGGGAAGACCAGGGTCTTGGGAACTACCGTGACAACTATGTGGAGTATGCGTGGGTGCACAAGTATCCGCCCGATCGCTTCTGGCACATCGTGTATGGAATGCCCGCGGACCAATTGACCGAGGCGTTCGAACTGGCGAAGCAGCGCAACGCAGGGTGGGTGTACTTCACAGAAGAAACGGGGAACCCATATGCGGGTCCGCCCGCTTATTGGAGAGCCGAGTCATCGCGGGTGGCGCAACAGGCAGTGCAGGCTCCGTTTGCGACGGCATGGCCGGATTCATACGATTGGAACGGGCTGCGAAAGCCGGGTCGGGTGTCGGTCCGCTGGAGTTCAGCAGTCGGGACGGAGTGGCAGGTATTTTTCGACACGGATCGAAACGCCAAAACCGGCTATGACGGCGGAGGGCTCGCCATCGGCGCGGAGTATATGCTGCACGGCGACACGAGCGGTGCGCAGTTGCTGCGCTACACGGGATCGGGAGCCGATTGGAGTTGGAAAGAAGTCTCCGCCAGAGCGCAATTGGATGCTCTGGATGCACACGTCTGGACGGCCAACTTTGACACGGCCGGACTCGGAGGCGCCGGAAAGATGAGCTACCAAATCCGGGCCCTTGACGCTTCCGGGAATCCACTCGGCGACAGCTACGTCCTCATCCTTGATACCGCAAACACCGGCCTGGTATTCGACATATTCAACCATCGGCAGTAGTGCTGTTCCCGATTTTCATGGGAACGTTTTCACAGGAGTGATCGACTTTGAAGTTTTCAATTTGTCTTCTGCTGTTTGTTTGTGTCTCCGCATCGTTTGGCCAGCCGAATTCTTTCTTCTACGTGTCGACGGCGGGGGAGGATTCGAATCCCGGCACCCAAAGCAAACCGTGGCGGACAGTTCAACATGCGGCCGATGCCGCGCGAGCCGGCAGCACCGTCAACGTGCGGGGAGGAGTCTACGAAGAACTGGTGAAAATCAACGTCTCCGGAAACGCGAGTGACGGATACGTCACTTTGCGAAGCTATCCCGGCGAAACGGCGATTCTCGACGCTGCGCATTTCACTCCCGCTGACAGGCAGGGCATACTCACCATTCACAACCAGAGTTATATAAGGATTGAGGGCTTCGAAATTCGGAACTTCCGGACCGCAGAACATCGGCTGGCGCCTTTGGGAATCGACATTTCCGGGGCTGGCTCCCATATCGAACTTCTAAAGAACAACGTCCATCACATCGAGCAAACATTTCCGGGCCGCGATGCTCCGGGAAGCGGCGGCAATGGCTTTGGCATTGCGGTCTATGGAACCGACGCCACCACGCCGATTACTGACCTGATCATCGATGGCAATGAAGTGCATCACCTTAAGACGGGCTCAAGCGAGTCGCTGGTGGTGAACGGGAACGTCACGAATTTTCGCATCACGCACAACGTCGTCCACGACAACAACAACATCGGAATCGACGTCATCGGTTTTGAGCGCACGGCACACGACCCTGCCGTTGACCAGGCGCGCGACGGAGTGGTGAGTGGCAACCTGGTGTACAACATTACGTCGCGGGGCAATCCGGCATACGGTAACGATGAGTCTTCCGACGGGATTTACGTGGACGGCGGCACCAGGATACTGATCGAACAGAACGTGATTCACGATGTGGATTTCGGGATCGAACTGGCGAGTGAACACAAGGATCGCGCCACCAGTTACATCACGGCACGGAACAATCTGATCTATCACTGCCACACCGCAGGGGTTTCCATCGGAGGCTATGCGCCCGAACGCGGACACACTGATCACAGCGTCGTGATCAATAACACTCTCTATGAAAATGATACGTCGGCGACTGGTTCTGGAGAGTTCCAGATGCAGTGGAACATGGCTGACAACATTTTTCAAAACAACATCGTGGTCGCAAGTCCACGCTGTCTGATCATGTTGAACCGATCTCAGGTCGACAAAAACAAGCCACCGGCCATGATCGATCACAACATTTACTATTGTGCCTCCGGTGCGCAAGCGAGTACATGGGCTGGAGCTTCCGCCACCGTAACAGGATTCGACAAATATGTTGAGAGCAGCGGGAACGACCGTCATTCGCTCTTTGCCGACCCGCGCTTCGTTGATCCAGCCAAGAACGACTTCCGCCTGCGATCAGATTCGCCCGCGCTGGGAACCGGCACCAAAGACAGCGTGCCGGTCGGAGAACTGGATCTTGATGGCTTTGCGAGAGTTAAATCCGAGAAAATCGACATCGGCTGTTATCAGAATCAATAAGAGCGATCGATGTCGGGATCGGATGATAACCCGCGAGCACTAATGAAGATCGAGCGAAAAAGATAGGACGTCGCTTCCGGCAGCAATCGCCACATATTGCACTCCGTCTACGTCATAACTCATGGGCGAGGCGCGGATCGTTTGTCCGGTATTGAATTCCCAGAGCGGGTGACCGCTGCGCGCATCAACTGCTGCCATCGATCCGGAATCATCTCCGAAAAATACCAACCCACCGGCGGTGGTCATCGTCCCTCCCCACGAAGTTCCTTGCCCTACCTGCGAGTAGCGCCACGCCAGCGTTCCATCAGGGACGGAGTAAGCGAGTAGGATCTTTTGTTGGCCTTCGGTGGGGATTTTTTTCGTCCCGGTGGAGTAATACGTCGCCCCCTCTTTATACTCCGAAGGCTCTGAAACAAACATGCTGCAACCTTCCAGTGCAAGGAAATAGAGCATCCGAGTTACAGGGTCATAAGAAGGGGAGTACCAATTTGTGCCGCCGTCTATGCCGGGACAGATGCGTGTGCCGTCTGCTGTTGGAATAAGTCCTGAAAGAATCGGGCGGCCAGCTTGATCAATCCCCGTGGCCCAAGTCACTTCTTTTAGAAAGCGCGTTGCCTTTACAAGCTTTCCGTTCGTTCGATCGAGGATGTAGAGAAAGCCGTTGCGGTTGGCTTGCACGATCAACTTGCGCTTCTCTGATTGCTCATCCACATCGATGAGGATCGGCGTTTCATTTGCGTCATAGTCGTACAAATCGTGTGGAGTAAATTGAAAATGCCATTTCAACGTTCCAGTGTCGGCGTCCAGCGCCAAAACACAATCCGTGTATAAATCATCGCCGGGACGCGGCTTCCCGGCGAAGTCTGGCGCTGGATTGCTTGTTGTCCAGTACAGGATGTTCAGCTCGGGATCGTACGTACCCGGCATCCACGTCGTGCCGCCACCATGCAGGTAAGCATCGCCCGGCCAGCTTGAGGAACCGGGTTCTCCCGGAGCCGGTATCGTCCAAAACTTCCAGCGCAACTCGCCGGATTCGGCGTCGTATGACGCGAGGAAACCGCGCACTCCGCTATCACCGCCAGAAGTACCAACGATGATTTGATCTTTTGCTACCAGGGGGGCGCCGGTGGATCCGTAGCCTTTAGCAGAATCTGCGTAGGTTACATCCCAAAGCACGCGACCCGAGCGTGCGTCGATGCAGAGTAAGTGCGCGTTATCGGTCTGCATGTAAACGCGGTTTTTCCAGAGTCCCACACCGCGATTCTTATGCGCGGCGGCGTCATCGATAAGACCGCTGCTGACCGCACGTTCGTGCCTCCACAACTCCCGCCCCGTGCGCGCATCCAGGGCAGACACAGTATTCGCAGCCGTGACATACATCACACCGTTGTAGACCACGGGCGTAACTTCCAGTTTCGAAGTGTTTTCGGCGTGGAATATCCACGCAGCCCGCAGGTGCAAAACATTGCTTGTGTTGATATCGCTTAGGCTGCTGTATCTTTGCCCGGAGTAGTCCCCGTTGTACGACGTCCAGTTTTTTCCGTTCGGACTGGCCGCAACATTCTCTGGCGTAGGCGCCTTGTTTACGTTTACGCTTCCGTTTGCCTTCGGTGCAGATTGTTGCGCTTCCAACGGCGCGACAATCACGCAAAGCAATATCGCCAGACCTCCAGCCGCCTTCGACCGCACGTTGATTTTCATTGAGGCCGGCCGGAACCTTCGATCGACACTTCTCCGAGCGATCCGCGGTCTAAACCATTGGTATCGACGAGATGAAGGGAAACGCGTCCGGGATGGCCGTTGAACTTTACCGAACTCTCGAGACGGACGACTCTTGCGGGATCTACAGCGGTGACTGGCTGGGTGCCCATTGCGGGCCCCGTGGCGCTGTAGAAATAGGCGACAAGTTGGCCGGGAAAAAAGACGCCGAAAGTTCCGCTGACATCGATCTTTTTGTCGGCGGCTTCAACCGCGCGCAAAGGCCTGACCACCAACCCCGGATCTTTAACCGCCTGAAATCCGCTTTCACCGCGCGTGGGAAACCACTCCGTATCGAAACTGTAGGATTCTCCAGGATAGAGCCGCACCAGCGGGGAATTCAACTCTGCCTCCATATAATAAGGAGGCGGTTCCTTATCCGGACGTCCAAAGGTCGCGGTTCCGTCCGCCGCCTGCCGAAGTTCCGGGCCGTTCGTCCAAAAAATGACCGACGCCTTGCCGGGATACTGCTTTGTCTCGTCGTAACGGAATCGCTCGACCATGGCATATTGGCTGGCGCCGTCGACCACTGCCAACCATCCATCCTTCGAATCCAGCCACAATTCCGCCGCCAGAGGCACGTAGTGCAGCGAAAAGATGCCGTCTGGCCTAATCCTGGCGGCAGTGTTCTCGGCCGGTCCAAACTTTACGTGGTAGCGATCAAGGTAGGCGCTTGTCGGATTCGCGCTGCTGAATCCCCAGATATCTTTGTTATGGTGCACCGGATTATCGTGCGACGGGTCCCGCGCATCGGACGTGTCGTATTGCGTTACCGATTGCACGGACCATTCGATCGGGTGTCCGCTCGCATTTGCAAACGTCGCGTGGAAACGGATGCGGGGAGAGTCCGAATCGACGCGTATGGTACGAGTAAATTGGAGACCCGTAAGTGGGTCTGGCGGTCCTGCCAGCGATACTTGACAAACCGGCCCTTCGGAAACAACTCGAAAAACAAACGGACTATCATCCAATACGTCGGAATTGCCCACCCAGTGTTGCTCGTCGTCGTTTCCTTCGGGAAGCACCCACAACTTATCGCCGCCATAGTTAAACCATTGCGTGTTCGAAGGCGGGAGATATTTCCCGGCATAGGTCGGGTTCACAAACAAGAATGGATGTTCATCAAAAATGACTTGCATGAGCCGCCCACCGTTCTGCGGCACAAAAATCAGTTTCTCCCATTTGTTGGAAACCTGCTGGGCTTGCCAGCCTTTGTAATTCACGGCTTCCACTTTGCAAGTGGCCGGCGGCTGTTGTGCCAGGGCTCCCACTTGGTGAAATATCCCCAAAGACAAGATCAGCAATAATCTGAGGAACCTGTGTGCCAACTTATGTGTCGCGCGATTGATCATTTGCACAATTTGTCGACGGCTGTCTTGGGAGTCCTTACCGCTATGAGCGACATCTGCTCCAGGTCCGGATAGTGCCCCTCCGCATCCGGAGAACGATCCGCGGGGGGAAGTTGTTGCACGATCGTTCGCGCGGGCGGAGCATCGGGAAAATACTCCGCATAGACTTTGTTGAACGCGCCGGAATCTGAAATGTCGTCCAGATAAACGGCTGTGCTCACGACCTGGTTGAAATCCATGTCAGCTTCTTGCAGGTTGTCGAGTTGATTGCGCATGGTTTGCCGGAGTTGGGCCGCGGTTGAGTTGCTAAATACCCCGCCGTGGGGACCGGGGATGAATCCGCTTTTCGCGGAACAATATAAAGTCTCACCGGCAAAGACGCACGGGCTGGCTGTGGGACTTGGTGGCATGTTCTTGGGGCGGACCGCGCGGCGGAGACTCAGGTCACGCACTGCCACACCGGTATATTCGATTTGCGCTTGCAAAGGCAAAGCAGTCACCTCGATAGTCGCTCGTGCCGGCGTATTCCCGAATTCAAAGCGGCGGGCGTAGCGTTCATTCATCACCTTCGAGGGGATCTTACCGGTTAAGTAGGGATTCACAAAGACGAAGTGTTTCATCGTCAGCCCAGCCGACCCAACAACCGCATTCAAGCCATCCAGGGCGAGGTCTGTCTGCAAACCGGGTTCATCGGCGAGCTTACCGCTTTGGGGGTCCCTTCCTTGCATGGCTGAAACGAACAGCAGATCGTGCGTCAAGATTCCAGGAGAGAACGGTCCGTCCCATTTATAGTTCGGGGGGATGACCGCTTTGCGTCCATTCGTATCACGCACCGCGACCGCATTGATCTGAATGCCCGGCGAGGGCAGTTTTGCCACTCCGAGCACAGCGCCAGCGGGAGGGACGAGAGGGAAATACTTCTTGAATACGCTTTCGAACAACGGATAGTCGTTTATGTTTTCGAGATAAACCTGAACATAGACAATGTGGTCCATCGTCAGGCCTGATGCGTTGACTATTGCTTTTACACTTTCAAGAGCCTGGGCCGCCCGTTCCGGAAAGCTCGCGGGAACCGCACCGTCCGGACGATTCGCAGTTTGGCCTGGCAGATAAACATAACCACCCGCCTCGACCGCCGACGAGCACTGGGAGGCAACCGGAGACACTTGCCCGAGAGCGACAGCCGCAATCAGCAAAGCAATCCCGAAAAAGAGGTGACGCATGTGACCAGCTCTCCTTGGCGCTCGGTACTCGAAGCAACGCAAACTCACTATGCCGCGGCCTGTGCTTTTTGCGCGGCACTCAGAAGTTTTCGAAGACGCTGCCCCACAATGAGGACTTCGTTCGGCTGAATGGTCGAAGAAACGAGTTCCAGCCTGCCTGGCCTCGACACCGCTGCCTTGCTCTTCGGATTTGGATTGCCTTCGCGAACCGCCGGCACAATGCTGGGATTATCCGCGCCCGCCACTTCGATGACCGGATCACCCATGCGTAGGGCTTGGACGCAGTCCTTTATCGTGTAGCCCCACTTCTTTTGATCCCAGGAAATATAAAGCGTCGGATAGCGATTGCCGTCGGTTGGAATCGAAATCTCGGTCTCGACTCCAGGAACGGTTTTTACCAGCCTGGCGATGCGTTCGACGCGTGCATTCCATTCGCGATTGAGCGCGTTCAGATCCGTTTTGAACCAGGTTTCAACAGCCGTTAGAACTCCGATGATTTCCTCCTTCCCGACTTTCATGGCGCGGCACACGGCTCCCTCCCACGGACTTGTGTTCAGCATCGCCGCCTCGATCAGATCTTTTCTCCCCAACAGCAAGCCGCTGCACTGCGGGCCGCGCAGTCCCTTGCCACCTGAAAATGTATACAGGTCCAATCCCATCTTTGCGTAGAGCTTGATATTGTCGATGGGCGGGATTCCCGCAGCATCATCTAGCAGCAGGGGGACGCGAGCCTTTTTCGCGATGGCATTTTCTTTTTCCAGGTCTTCCCCAAGGTGTGTCGTGTAAATCATCGCTGTCTCGGGGTGAATCGCCGCTCCTAATTCGTCTGGACCTTCCGCGAGAACAAGTTTCGCTCCCGTCAGCCGAATGGCGTTGTCGAAGGCGCTTCTTCCGCCCACCATGACCACTTCATTTTTCATTCCGGTCGTATCCGGAAGCTGCCAGATATTTTTCGGATCACTGCCAGCCACGCACGCCGCAGTAGCCGATGCCATCGCTCCTGCGGCACCGGAAGTCACCATGCCGGCTTCGGCCCCGGTCAATTCCGCCAGCCGCCGGCTGGCTGCATGTTGCAGTTCGAACATGTTCACGAAGTGTTCCGAAGCTTCTCGCTGGGCCGCCTTCACTTCGGGAAATTCCAAGGATCCGCTCAGATACGTCCAGGTTCCGCGACAATTGATGACCGTCTTTACTCCGAGTCGCGAGTAGACATTTTGGTGAGTGGGTTTGCCAATCGCGGAGGCTGCGGTTGCGAATGCGCTCTTTGCCATGATCTGACCGAGCATCGGGGCGGCTGCCGCGTATCGGATGAAATTGCGCCGGCTGAAATTTGCCATAACGGTACTCAGTAGCCTCCATTTTTGTGGTTAACGGGTTGAGAGACTCCAGTTCGCGAGACTGCTTGGTGAACGATATAACTCACAAGATCATCAATTTCGGCGGCACTTAATTTCTGTTCGTAGTCGACAGGCATGGAAGGAGCGGGCGAACGCTCGACAGATCGCAAGTCGGATTTCATGAATAAGTCGAATTGTCCGTCTGCGTCCTGGATTTGAAGCGAAGAATTGTTTTCGTTGCGAATGACTCCTGCCAATACCCGGCCCGAATTGCTCGTGACGTGGGCAAAGCTATGGGGCTCGTTTTCTTGTTGCCGTGGACTGACAATGGCATCGCGTATGTCGTTCGCGTCATGATCGTCGGCATAATCGCTCAGGTCCGTCGAAAGGAAATGTCCCTCGCCGTGCATGGCGTGACACTCGGCACATCCCGCTTTGCCAAAGAAAAGCTGTTCGCCCTGAACGGGATTTCCAACATCCGATCGAGCCTCACTTTTCCCTTGCAGAAAACGTAAGTACGACAGAACTGATTGCAACTCGAGGTCGCTGAACTTATTAAAGGAGGGCATTCCCTTGCCTGGAATTCCATCGCGGAGAGTCCGAGCAAGCGCCGCGTCCGCTTTGGACTTGGCGGAGGAGGCGCGGCCAATATTCGGCGCATGCTCGCCACCACCGCCGTCAAGTCCATGGCATACAGCACAGGAAGACTCAAAGAGATTCTTGCCTTCGGCGTTCGCGACTTGGGGGAGAGAACCTTGCACTTTTGAAACCTGACAGACAGCAGCGCAGCATAGTGACACAACTACAATTCCGGTCACTTTCAGCAAAAGGCCAAGCTTGGCCTTCATTGCTTTCCCGTGACCCACGCCACCGCTCCTCGCTCCAGTGGCGGCAGTGTGAATTCGACAAACTCTCTTTGCTCTACTCCCCTCACAATTTGTTTTTCGCCGAGAAACGGGAGGTACGCCAGAAAATCTCCCATGGCTGCTGGAACCCGCACGCGGATGTTATTGACAGGGGTCGCGACCACGACCTTGCCAGGGACCACCCCGCCGAAATTTGCGAGGTAGATGTGAAGCGTTCCGTTCACTGTGGCGAAATTTGCCGCCACAGTCGTCGGTGCATCGAGTTGAATGCGATCGTTTTTGCCGAGGGCATTCAACAAATCGGCGGGAGGGTTCGCCGAACCCTTCGCGAATTCATTCTGAAGGGCATCGAAGTACGCGCGCGCCGGATCGGACGGAAACACCGTCTTTTGCGGTGATTGCGGAACACCGGAAGCATCCTCGCCCGACACAACCAGTCGTCCGCCGTGATCGACAAATTCCTTGATGTTTCGCCGCTCGGTTTCGTTCAAGACACTTACACTCGGCAGCATCAGAGTCTCGCCATGAAACCCCGCCAAAGTCCTTGGCGTAACTACCTGGAAGGGCCGGTGCTGCTGGATGAGGAATACCAGGGCTCCACGATAAGAGGGAAGAAATACCTTCCCTGCATAGTCACGGCTCTTCGGAGAAAAGTAGACTCCTACTGAGGGGATTGGCGTTCGCGGTGAATAGAGTTCCCTCTCATTCTTTTCGATCCACTCGAAAATCTGCCGGCGTGTGGCCAGATCATTTGAGCCTGCCATCGAATGTCCCGGGGCATCCCAGAAATTTGCTCCCGCCATCACGATCGAGTTGGCCAGATTCTTCATTGGCTCTGGAGCGGTAACATCTTTCTGCCCATCCCACGAGTAGTTCAGAATCCAGGTCGCCTTGCCCTGCGCAAAGGCCCGGAACGACAGCATGCCCGCCTGATAGAGGAACCAGTCGACTTGCGAGCGCATCGCCGCCATATGCTCGCCGTTACCAAACTCATATTCGTGCGCGATGACGTCGACCGCGTTATACATTTCGTAAACATCCGCGCCGACTCGAGGCGCTTCTTCTTCAATTCCTGGATAGATCTCGGGAATCACCATGATCTGGGGATTGACCGTGCGAGCCGCCTCGCGAATTTCACGAACGAAATCGGTCATGGTCTCAATTCGAAAATCAACCCATTTGCGAAAATTGGTGTCGGTGAAATCACCTAATTTCAGATCCTTCTTCGCATCCAGCCCAGTCTTGTCTTTAAACGCTGCAACCGTGTAAATGTCGAAACTTGCCCAGGTCTGCTCCCAGCCGTCGAAATGGGTCATCCAGTAAGGGATGTCCACATAAATTCCATCGATGCCTGTGGCTGCAATTTGACGCACGCGCTGCATGTACTGTTTGCGCCACTCTTTCGCGTATGGCGTCACCCACACATCCTCATCGTCCTGCCTGATCCAGAAGGCCGCACCGCCGGTAAACACGGCAGGCTCCCCAGTAATCTTCCTCTGTATCCAGTCCGGGTGATCTTTCAGCACGGTATGCGGCGATTTGTCGGCGTGGGCGGTGATGCACTCGGTGCCGGCGATGTAGACAAAAACCTTATTGTTCGCCTTGTGCGCTTGCTCCGCGACTTTATGGATGGCTTCAAGTTTGGCCGTGGGGTCGAGGAAGCTTTCGTAGCGGCCGGGAATATCGTTGTCGACTTCGATGCCATAGACGTGATCGTCCGTCGCCTGGCGCACGATCTGAACCGCATCGTTATGGTTGCGTTCCAATCCGTAGGCACCGATGCGTACGGTGTGGGTCCAATTTTGAGAGGACTCCTGGGCCGCGGAATTGATCAGCAGCAGGGGGATCAGCGCAAAGCACGAGCCGCACATCGATGAAAACTTCATATCCCTGAGATCTCTCGTTTCGACCGATTGGCTTTATCTCTGAACTGCTATTTTTGGCAAGCCCATCGGCGTCAATCCGAAGACAGGTGAAACCGCCACGAGTTTCCTCGAATCGACGTTCTAGAGCACACCAGAACGCGCGAAAAACGTCAAATAATGATGGTTAATCCTGATACACCGCGCTTTTGTGGGTTGTCAATCGAAATCTTTCGCAACTTTTCGTAATAATTTGGTAGCGTCCAGATTCGATCCATTCCTGACTACTGTTTGACGGCGATTGCGGCGATTTCGATGCGCGCATTGTTGACCAGGGCCGCCGCCTGAATCGTGGCACGCGCTGGCTTCGGATCGGGCATGTTTTCTTTGTACACCTTGTTCATGTCCCCGAATTCCTGGATATCCGCCAGATACACCGTCACAGAAACGATGTCTGACATTTCAAATCCCGCCGCTTTAACCACTTTCTGAATATTTTCAAGAGCGGCCTTTGTTTCAGCGGCAATTCCACCGGCCACCAGTTTCCCTTTCTCATCCGCTCCTTCCTGTCCCGCCACAAACAGCGTCTTCCCCGCTACCACGCCGTCGCTAAACGGAAGGCCCTTGCCGCCGGAAAGATTGATGGATTTATGCTTCTCGGCATAACAGTTCGTGCTGGCGGCGAGCGTCATTACGAACACTAGTAGTGCGGCGAAGGTGGCTGGAAAGTGTCGTCGTAGCGTTTTCATTGCTGATTGTCCTTTTTTGGGGTGGAGTGAATTTAGCCCTTTTCATCGAACCGCGAACAATGGTACATTCCGCGAAAGGATTTGAAAATGGAAACATATCACTCGTAAGCGAAAGCATACGAAACTCGTGCTGGAGGAGGCTGCATGTACACCCCCCGTTCAAAATGGACGCCTGTCCTGACCATCGTCCTAGTAACGGCGTGCGCGGGAACATGGTTCCTGGTGGCACGGCCAGCGCCCGCCCGTCTCACGACCTCAGACGAGAGTTCACTCGTCGCGGCTTTCCGCAAAGTCGAAGTGGCTTCGGTGTCCGATGCAATGGAACAACTTGCGGGGAAAAAAATGTACATGAGCCATCGCATGACGCCGATTTTCACGACGAAGTTCGCCGGAATCGCGCGCACGGTGCAATTGAAAAAAGATGAAGGCAACAACGATCCAGCCGCGCTGACAGGGATGCTCGCGGCCATTGATGACGGCGCGGCGAACTCGGTGTACGTCATGGCCGTCGAAGACGGCACCGACATCGCCGGCATGGGCGGCTTGATGGGCACGGCGATGGCGGCTCGCGGATATTCTGGCGCGGTCATCGATGGTGGTGTGCGCGATGTCGCTTACTTGCGGAAGATTGGATTTCCTGTTTATGCGACCGGAATCGTGCCATCCACATCAGTCCATCACTATCGCTTCGCGGGAGGGCAAATTCCGATTCAGTGCGACGGTGTCGTGGTGAATCCGGGAGATATCGTGGTTGCGGACAGCGACGGAGTAGCCGTCGTGCCCCGCGCTCGGGCCGCTGAAGTCCTGGCCTTGGCAGAACAGATGGACTTCAAAGAGCACTCCATGTATCCGGTGATTGAGAGATTTAAATCGATACAGGAAGCAGTCAAGCAATTTGGCCGTCTTTAATCCCTCAAGCCGAGAATGAATGCCTGACAACAAAGTGAGTCGCGTGCGCTGGGCGCTGGTCTTCCTGCTGTTTCTCCTGAGTGCGGTCGCGTTTCTTGATCGGGTGAACATCTCGATTGCCGGCAGCTCGATTGCTGAAGCCTATGGATTGAGTAACACGCAGCTGGGATATGTGTTTAGCGCTTTCCTCGCAGGCTACTCCTTGTTTCAAACTGTTGGAGGGCGACTAGCAGACCGGCTGGGATCCCGACGAGTCCTGGCGGGTGGCGTCCTGTGGTGGGGAATTTTTACTGCGTTGAGCGCGGTCGTGCCGGCGGGAATCGGCCGCGCGGTATTTCTCTTGCTGTCTATCCGTTTTCTCCTGGGCGCGGGTGAAGCGGTCGTCTACCCGGCATCCAATCAGTTCGTTTCACAGTGGATTCCTCCGCAAGAGCGAGGCGTTGCCAACGGAATAATTTTTGCAGGAGTTGGTGTAGGTGCCGGACTCTCGCCCCCATTGATCACATTCGTTATGCTGCATTACGGCTGGCGCATGTCGTTCTGGGTTTGCGCAGTCATCGGAATCGTTGCGGGATCAATCTGGTTTCTGGCGGCCCGAGATACTCCGGAGAAACATCCCCTCGTATCGCCGTCAGAACTCGATCACATTCGAAAGGGTCTTGCTCGTCCGGCTGGGGGCACCACCTTAAATCCCGTCGCGTCCAAGGTGGCTTTAGTCTCGTGGGTGAAAGTTCTGCAAAGTATAGACGTGTGGGCTGTCACGATCAGCTATTTTTGCTACGGCTATGTGGCGTGGATATTTTTCAGTTGGTTCTACATTTATCTCGCAACCATCAGGGGTTTGAATTTGAAGGCGAGCGCCTTCTACGCGATGTTGCCGTTCCTCGCCATGGCGGTGGCTTGTCCCCTCGGAGGAATTCTCAGCGACCGGCTTACGATATCGCACGGGCCGCGTTTGGGGCGGTGTGGGGTGGCGGGAGTTTCGATCGCCCTGGCCGCAGTTTTTCTTGTTGTCGGATCGCAAGCTGCAAATGCGCGGCTCGCGAGTGTCATGCTGGCCGGGGGCGCAGGTGCGCTTTACCTGGCGCAGAGTTCGTTCTGGTCGGTCGCCGCGGGGCTGGCGGGCTCGTCTTCTGGTTCGGTCTCGGGATTCATGAACATGGGGGCGCAACTCGGAGGCATGACCACGGCGTCGCTCACGCCAATAATCGCGTCCCACTTTGGATGGACCGCGTCATTTCTGGTAGCAGCGGGGTTGTGCGCGCTGGGAGCGCTTTTGTGGCTGGCTGTGAATCCTGCGAATTACCTGACCACGTCTTCAACGTCCAAATGAGGTGGAGCAAGAATTTCGCGTTCCCAGTATTCCTCGCGTTCCTCGTGAATTCAAAATCTTCAACGCATTGGTGCGATAGATTTTCTGCAATATTTCGTCGGGCAGCCCGAAGCCATTCAGGCTCCAGTGGTAACTGAACATATCGATCTCGTAGAAATGCTCGTCCAACGTCTCAAGAATTCTGAAAGTGACTCGATACATGTCCTTATCGAATCCCATGTCGGTGCCGTAGAGCAAACGGTCCGCGTACTTGGCATAAAACGCCGAGGTAAAGCGTGGGATCGGAGCTGTTTCCGCGTACCGGGCCGCAATGTCGGCATATAGATTGCCGTGCCTTTCCAGTATTTGCCCCAATCGCGTCAAGTCATAATCGAGATTTGCAAAGTGGCAGGCGATAAAGGTTGTGTTCGAGTGTTTCTTCACCGTACGTTCGAGGATGTCGATCATTCCCGAATGGCCAACAATGCCCGGCTGATTGTCTAGCCGCCATTCGAAAGCGTTCATCAGGCCGTCGTTCGTGTTGTCCATGGCCGCGTACATCCAGATCGGATCCGCGACATGAATATTCACCGGCATTTCTAACTGGCCGCATCGTTCAAACACGGAATCCATCCGTGCATCGTCCGGGTGCATGCCAAAGGCATTCACCTTATCGGATGTGAGGCCCTTCCCTTTATCATGAAGTTCGCCGACTCCACGCGCGCCTGCCCGGTGGCACTTTTCGAGCGCGGCGATCGCTTTTTGACTGAACCCCGGTTGGTCAAAACCTGTGTAGTCAAAACCACACCAGAGCTCGAAACGATCGGGATAGGCAGAATATTTCCTGTAGATGTCGTCAAACTCTGTCCCGCTCGCTCCCGAAAGAATGACGGTCTTCGCAACTCCGACCTCGTCCATATTGCGAACCCACTCGGCGATTTCCTCGGAAGTCTTCGCGTATGCGTGAGAATGCATATCGACGATTGGGAATTTTGCCTTGGGAACTTCTGTAACAGGAATCTTGTAGAGGGATCTGGGCCGGTAGTCTTTCAACAGTATCGTTTCGGGCGAAGCTGCCTCCGCAGCTTTCGTAGCGGCGGCGGACGCTCCGGGATGCGGATCCTGCAAGCTCGCAGCGAAAGGCACACTCCACGCTGGCGTGACGCTGGCTGCCATGCCAGCGACGCCGACTGTCTTCAAGAATGAGCGACGTTTCATTCGTTCGCCTTTCTGTTTCTAGCTTCCCTATTGCGGAGTCGCTTCGAGCAAAAGATGTTTCGAAAAGTCTGCCGGCACCCGCGCGACTGGGCCATGGACGATTCCAAAGTCTTTTCCGTCGACATAATCGACGACGTGATAGGCGCGATCATCCAAGCCGCGCAACTCCAGAGTCCCCTTCCAATTGCGAGCGAAGAATGCGTAGTACATTTTTTTGTCCTTGCGGATCACGTGGGTCTCGGGCACATCAAAGCCGATGTCGTAGAGCGTCCCCAAATATTGGCCACGGGAAAGTCCCTTGTCCCGGTAAAGCTCCAGCCACTTTTGGAAACTCTTTTCGTGGTCGGGCGTGAGATCAAAGCGCCCATGCTTCTCGACGAGAGAAGGCAGAACGAACTGTGTACCCACCACTCCTCCGATGCCGAGGGTCGAAGCGAAATCATCATGATTGTCGCTCAGTTCGACATGATCACCGAAGTAGGGGACATCGTCGCCCATCAGGCCTTTGAGCGTCTTGCCCTTGGTGCGCACCTGAAAAGAACTGCTTGGATCCGAAGCGACCGACATGTTGAAATGCGGCATCGTGAAAAAAGAATAGGCCGTGCCGCATGGGCAGAATTCCACCAGCGCGCCAGGTTTAGCTTTTTGTGCCGCGTCATAGATCGCGCGGAAAAACTCCGGCAGGGCCTCAACCGAATCCTCCGGGCTCTTGTGGTGGTGGGCCGGGTTGTAACACTCCGGGACACCGTTCATGTGCTGGCCGTCGAGTTTGAGACCGTCAAATCCCCAATCGACCAAAATCTTACGCACGAGTTCTTTGTGATACTCGACAACACGCGCGTTGGCCGGGCAAAGATAATCGGAATTCCACCACGAAATCTTGCGCCGCGAACCGTCGCGATTCAGCAAAGCCAATTCAGGTTCGTCGGTGAGTAACTTCGACTCAGGAACCGCACTGAGGGGCGACCACCAGAGTTGCGCCTTGAATCCCTCCTGGTGAATTCGGTCGACCATCGCTTTGATATCGGCATCGCCGTGCGGGAATTTCTTCGGATCTAACTGCCAGTCGCCATAATTGTTCTGCCAGCCATCGTCGATCGTGACCCACGTAAATCCCATTCGCTTGACCGTGGGCAGCGTGTCATAGACCTGCTGAGGCTTGAAGTTGCGCCCGTATCCCCAGGCGCACCAGATGGCTCCGAAGGCGTCGTCGGGAGCCTTGGCCATCTCGAACCCTTGTTTCAGCATGAAGCGACGATAGGTGAGCAGCGTCTCGAAGTAGTCTCCCTCGTGAACAGCAACGAACGTGCGAAAAGTGTGGAAGCTTCCACCGGGTTTCAAGGTTTGATCGTGACGGTACTGCACACTGAACCGGGCCTGGCGCGCATTGGGCATGGACACTGGCAGTGAAATCAGCCGAGGCCGGGGTTCGACATCGCCGACGGCGATTCCCACGTCTTTGCGCCATACGTCGACAATCGGAGTGCCGCCGCCGTAGTCGCTCGCGTTCATGCCGAGATAATTCTGCTGCGAAAATCCGGCGTCCAGTGGGACGATCCAATTCGGACGCCGCTCGTAGGAGCCGCTTTGAAACGACCAGAACGGTATATGTTGAGGACCGCTCTGCGCGTCGATTGTGTAGTGATTGTTGTTCCACTCGAGAACCTTCAGCTGCGACTTCCCGATATTCGTGTAGGTGACATCGAAGACTGCGAGATTGGGAAATTCGTCATAGATGACGACAGAAACATTCTTACGCAGTTCGCCGGACGTGCCGATGAGGGTGAGTTTTTCTCCGGCACCATAAACATCGGCGACGCGCTCCTGCGCGCTCGAGGCCAACGCAAAATTAGACCATGAGCGCTCGGAGCCTTTCACCGTCTCGGAGGCAGAGAACGGGCCGAGGAAAACATCTTTTCCCTTGAAGCGCGCGACCACGCGGCTGCGCATGTTCTTGTCGAACTCGATGCGAAGACTGGGGCTCTGAATTTCCGGCGAGTCGGTTGCCACGCTTGTAGACTGCGGCGCGGCACCATCGGGCCGTGCCGGAGACTGGCCCAACGAGAGGGTCGCAAACACGATTAAGAGAGATAGCGTTTTCATGGGTTGCCTTAGAAGCTGTGATGCAGGTTAGGACGCAATGTGAGCGAGCCATCTTCATTCGGCTTCTGACGACAAGCCCATCGCACCGGGTAGCGCATGCCTTTGACCTCGATTTCTGCCCTGAGTTTCAATCCGGAAAACTTCGTTCCCTGTGGAAGCACAAATTGCGCCTGCCGCAGCTTTCCCGGCAACGGATACCCGGGATCGAGGCAACCACTGTTCAGCATTTTCCCGTCCTCGCTTTCTACCGTCACTCGCAACACGCCTGGAACGCCGGCGACGCCGTCGTTGGCAAAGGCGACGATGAGTCCGAGATAGCCGCTGTCTTCGTAGCTCCAAATCATCGAAGGTCTGACACGGTAGCCGATTCGACGATTGATCTGGTCAAACGCTTTGGGAAACGCCTGGTAGTACGCCAGCAGATTCCTGGCGCTGATGGCATGGAAGTTCCAAAGCGACCAGTAGTTCGCTCCCACGTCGATCACATGAGCGATCATGTTTTCAGTCGGGGATACTCCATCGTCCGAGCCGTTCGCATCCGGACTCTTCGCTGGAATCCCTTGTTCGAGCGCCGCAGCGATCCATGGCGGGCGATTGCTCAAGGTTTCGATCTGCTCGTTTTCAATGAAGATGGTGTCACTGCGAATCCAGTTATTGCTACGAACCGTGAGATCGAGAAGCTCCGAATTGCCGACGCGGCTATAGTCGGGCTGCGTGTTCGTCATGAGCGGAGTCTTTGTGAAGTGCTCCAATTGCACTTCCATCATCTTGATCCAGGTCCGCTCGGCGGTCTGGTAATCGGGAAAAGGCGTATTGACGAAAGGCCACGTGTGACCCTCGCCCCAGAACCCGTACATGAAGGTGTCGATGAACTCAACGGCAGGGCTTCCATTAAACTCCGCCGCGAGAAGGCCCACCAGTTCCGCGAATGACTGCTGAAAAAAAGGATGGTCGAACCGTGGCTGATAGCGCGAATATTGATTTTCCATAAATCGCACCGCCTCCTTCTTTTCCTTCTCATCAGGAATGAGTTCGACGGTCGGTACCTTGTCGAGCACGAAATCCGGCAGCGCCGGTTGATGTTTATAGTCGGGAGCACTCATCTGGATGCGAAGCCCGACTCGCTTGTTGTTTTTCTTCGCGAGATCAAAGACGAGCTTCACATAGTCAGGCAACTCGAGGCGCCCAGGTCGCGGTTGGACTTCGCGCCAGGTCGGCCGCAGGTAGAGCTGCTGGCCCAGGGGGAATCGAACGAGTTCTTCGATGGCCAGGGGAATGTTGTCCGATTTAATTTCCTCCGTGCCACTATCGGCCGTGATGTAGGTGATCAATCCCTTGCCAAAATTGGGCACCACGTCTTCTGAAGCAGTTGTGGTCATCACCACATCGTCAGTAGGAATGACTGCATCCGGCGGATATTGAGGAAAGGGCCCTTGATTGAGCCGGTCGGTCATGGGCGGACCGGAGCCAAAATCATAGTTCGACCAGTTGTGAGCGCTAACAAGCCCCCGCGCCTTGCCGGTTCCGATTTCCGCGGTTACTGCCAATGCGAGACTACTTTTTAGAAAGTCTCTACGTTGCATCGAACCGTGCCCTTCTCCGTATCCGGCTACATCCACGCGAAAAACCGCCGCACCATTAAAGATATATACTTTCGAAGTATTTCTTTTTATATCTTTTCATTTCTTTTGTCTAGGGACAAACCTGCCCCAAAATCGACCGGAATCTCTATCATGATGCGTGGATGAAGATGACACGGAACCAGCGGAAGGTCGCAACTGAACCAGTAGAACTGATACAGGAAGGCCTAGAGGAAGGGCTTGATTTATTGGTCGGGGAGAGAGGATTTGAACCTCCGACCCCCTGGTCCCGAACCAGGTGCTCTACCAGGCTGAGCCACTCCCCGACGTATGAAACTCCTGGCGATACTTTGTGGCGGCCGACGCGGAACGGCGTAGCGGCTCGAACTCAGACAGTATAGCATTCTGCGGGCGGGTGATTTGCTGGAGAGAGTCGGTCTTTAGTCTCGATCGGGCCCCGATCCGCAGTCTCGATCGGGCCCCGATCCGCCGAAGTCTATTGCCCCGCAAGAAACGAAGGCCTCAACTCGGGGGGGGCGATCAAGCTGCCAACATGCTCTCAGCTCCCTCGTGTCCGGGCTGTTACAATCTTGGTCACAGCCGTCATTTTGCCTCTATTAAAACGATTCTATGCTGGCTTTTACCGCTGCTCGGCTCTTGACTCCTTTGGACGGCATTGACCGTCCTCTCGTGCTCATCGATGTTGACGAGGGCCGCGTGGTCGATATCGTCGCCGCCGGCAGCCACCACGTTCCGACCGGCGTTTCGCCGATCGACTTCGACGATGCCGTCATCGCGCCCGGCTATCTCGACCTGCACATCCACGGCAATGCCGGCTATGACGTCATGGACGCTGCTCCAGAAGCGCTTCCGACGATCGAACACATGCTGGCGCGGCACGGGGTCACGAGCTACTTCCCCACCACCGTCACCGCTCCTCTTGATACAACGTTTCGCGCCCTCGAGCGACTGGCCGAGGCAATCGAAAAACGCGAGCACGGGAAGGCCGACAACAAGAGGCGGGCCGTCCCCCTGGGAATCCACATTGAAGGGCCGTTCATCAGCCACTTGCGGCGCGGAGTTCATCCGCCGGCCGATCTGCTGACCCCGACGCTGGCTCTGTTTGAAAAATTCTGGCAGGCGGCGCGCGGCCACATTCGTATGCTGACGATTGCTCCCGAACTGGAAAACGCGCCTGAAGTAATTGCCGAGGCCGCGCGCCGCGGGGTTTGCGTGAGCCTCGGGCATTCGGACGCCGATTTTGCGGCCACCGAACGCGGAATCGCAGCTGGAGCGCGGCACGCAACTCACACTTTTAACGCGATGCGTCCGCTCGATCATCGCAATCCTGGCATTCTGGGCGCAGTGCTCACCGACCGCCGCGTGACCGCCGACATCATCGCCGACGGTGTGCACCTCGACCCTGCCATCGTGAAACTGTTCGCCATGGCGAAGGGTCACGAGCAAACGGTGCTCATCAGCGATGCGACTGCAGCCACGGGCATGCCCGATGGCACCTATCATCTTGGGTCTTTGACGGTCGAAGTTCACGATGGCAAGTGCATGTCCAATGGCAGCCTGGCAGGAAGTGTCTTAACCATGGACCGGGCCGTGCGTAATCTAGCACGCTTTGCCGAGTGGGACCTCGAACAAGCCATTGCAGCCGCGACCGGCAATCCGGCGCGGGTCGCGCAGATTGCTGACAAAGGAGTTCTCAAGGCTGGAGCACACGCCGACTTTGTGGTCCTGACTCCGCAAGGAGAAGTGCTGCGAACTTTTGTCGGCGGCGTGGAATGCGAAGCATAGCCAGCTTGAATCTGACACAGCATTTGCTGACACAACACTATTTAAGGAGAGCGATGACTGAGATGCGCAAGTTTCCGCATCATTTAATACGAGAGATATTTGAGCAACCCGACGCGTTGCGCCGCACCATCGAGCCCCGCGTCTTGCTCGCCGACGGATCGGTTCAACTCGTCGAAGTCCGTATTTCGCGCGAGGAACTGCGCGCTCTGCGCCGAATCAATATCGTCGCTTCCGGCACGAGCCGTCATGCAGGCATGACGGGCCAGTACATGATGCAGGAACTCGCCGCCGTCCCGGTCGATGTCGACTACGCGAGCGAATTCGAATACCGCAATCCGATGATCGGCCATGGCGAACTCAGTATCTTTATTACACAGTCGGGCGAAACCGCCGACACCACCGCCTCCCAGCGTGAAGCCCGCCAGAAAGGATCGCGCACCATCGCCATTTCCAATGTCGAGGGCTCGACCATCGAGCGAGAGGCCGACGGATTCATTTCGATCAACGCTGGCCCGGAAATCAGCATCGCTTCCACAAAGGCGTTCACAGGCCAGATGGCATGCCTCTTTCTGTTCGCGCTCTATCTGGGCGAAATCAAAGGCAAAGTTTCAAAGGAACTCGCGCAGCATTACATCGCCGAGCTTCTCGCCTTGCCGCAAAAGACCCAGACGATCCTCGATGCAGCCGATCAGGTCGAGAAACTGGCCGAGCTTTATTATCGCGTCGACGATTTCATGTTCCTCGGACGCGCTATCCATTACCCCATCGCCATGGATGGCGCGCTCAAACTAAAAGAAGTTTCCTACATCCACGCCGAAGGCTATCCCACCGGAGAAGCCAAACACGGCCCGAATGCCCTTATCGATTTCCGCTTGCCGCTGGTCATGATCGCGACCTGCGACCGCAACGATCGGGGTTCCGTACTGCGCTACGAGAAGAACGTCAGCAATATGGAAGGTTTCAAGAAGCAAGGCGCAACCGTAATTGCACTGGCGACCGAAGGCGACACTGTCATTCCGAGAGTGGCCGACCAGACCATTTTTATTCCCGCTGCTCCGGAATTGCTCTCGCCGATTCTGGAGATCGTTCCCCTCCAGCTCTTCGCTTACTACGTCGCGCTAAAGCGCGGACTGGATGTGGACCGGCCGCGGAATCTGGTGAAAGCCGTGACCCTGGAATAAGACCGTCGCTGGTCTCCAGTCGACGCCAGTCAACTTTCGGCAAAGAATAGTTTGCGAACGACCCGCGACGATTGACTAACGACCATCGACGAACGACCAGCGACCAGCTCCCCCCAGCAAAATTCCTGCCGATTCTTTATGATGAAGACATCGCACTCTTACTCTGTGAGGTCCTAGTGGCAGAAACGCAACAGACAAACGGCATCGAAGTCCTCGAAACCCGCGAGTGGCTGGACTCGCTCGATTATGTGCTCTCCCGCGGAGGGGCCGACCGCGCCGGCCGGCTCTTGCAGCAACTCGCGCTCCACGCCCGCAGCGAAGCCGGCATCAATCTGCCCTTCACCGCGACCACTCCCTACCAGAACACGATCCCCGCCAAGCAGCAGCCACCATTTCCCGGAAGCCAGGAAATGGAGCGCCGCATCAAGAGCCTGGTGCGCTGGAACGCCATGGCTATGGTCGTCCGCGCCAACAAACTCCAGGAAGGCATCGGCGGACACATCTCCACTTTCGCCTCTGCGGCTACGCTCTACGAAGTTGCTTTCAACCACTTTTTTCACGCCGCCACCGAATCCGGCGACCGCGACCTCGTCTATTTCCAGGGACACGCTGCGCCGGGAATGTACGCGCGCGCATACCTCGAAGGCCGCATCTCCAAAGAAAAACTTGAAAACTTCCGCCGCGAGCTGAAACCCGGCGGCGGACTCTCGTCCTACCCGCATCCGTGGCTCATGCCCGACTTCTGGGAATTTCCTACTGTGTCGATGGGGCTGGGCCCGATCCAGGCGATCTATCACGCCCGCTTCATCAAGTATCTCGAAAATCGTGGCCTGAAGACCTCGACCGGCGGCAAGGTCTGGGCGTTCCTCGGCGATGGCGAAATGGACGAACCCGAATCTCTGGGCTCGATCACCCTCGCTTCGCGCGAGCGTCTCGACAACCTGATTTTCGTCGTCAACTGCAACCTGCAGCGCCTCGACGGCCCCGTCCGCGGCAACGGCAAGATCATTCAAGAATTGGAAGCCATCTTCCGCGGCGCCGGATGGAACGTGATCAAAGTGATCTGGGGCGGCGATTGGGATCCGCTCATTCAGGCCGATCGCGATGGCTTGCTCGTCCGGCGCATGGGCGAGATCACCGACGGACAGTATCAGAAATATTTCGTCGAGAGCGGCGCTTACTTCCGCCAGAGCTTCTTTGGCACCGATCCGCGCCTGCTGAAGATGGTCGAGCATCTTTCGGACGAGCAACTGGCCCGCATGCGCCTCGGCGGCCACGACCCGATCAAGGTCCATGCCGCGTATCGCGCGGCCGTCGATCACAAGGGATCGCCCACCATCATCCTCGCCAAGACGATTAAAGGTTACGGACTCGGCGAAGCCGGCGAAGGCAAGAACATTACCCACCAGCAGAAGAAGCTCAACGACGACGAACTCCAGGTTTTCCGCTCGCGCTTCGGCATTCCCATTCCCGACGCCGAATTGCATAACGCGCCGTTCTATCGTCCCGCTGACGACAGCGCCGAAATCAAATACATGCAGGAGCGCCGCAAACAACTGGGCGGCTACATGCCGGCGCGAAAAGTGCGCGCCACTCCGCTGAAGCCGATTCCCGAAGCGCTCTTCGAAGAGTTCTACAAAGGCACCGAGGGCCGCGAAGCGTCGACTACCATGGTCTTCGTCCGCATGCTCTCGAAGCTGCTGCGCGATCCCGAAGTTGGACCGCTCATCGTGCCAGTCGTTCCCGATGAAGCCCGCACCTTCGGCATGGAAGCGCTCTTCCGCCAGGTTGGCATCTATTCCAGCGTCGGCCAGCTCTACGAACCGGTCGACATGGATACTCTCCTTTATTACAAGGAGGCAAAGAACGGCCAGATTCTGGAAGAAGGCATCACCGAAGCCGGGTCGGTGTGCTCCTTCATCGCCGCTGGCACTGCCTATGCCAACCACGGCATCAACACGATTCCCTTCTTTATTTATTACTCCATGTTCGGATTGCAGCGCATCGGCGACCTGATCTGGGCTCGCCGCCGATATGCGCTGCCGCGGTTTCCTCCTCGGAGGCACAGCCGGACGAACGACCCTCGCCGGCGAAGGCCTGCAGCATCAGGATGGCCACAGCCACGTGCTCGCGCTGCCGGTGCCGAACCTGATGGCGTACGATCCCGCGTTCGCCTATGAGATCGCGATCATCATTCAGGACGGCATCAAGCGCATGTATGTTGACGGCGAATCTATCTTCTATTACCTGACCGTCGGCAATGAACCATTGCCCATGCCAGAGATGCCGAACCAGCCAGGCATTCGCGAAGGCATTCTCAAGGGCCTGTATCGCTTCAAGACATCGGAAAAGAAAGATGCGAAACTGCGAGCACAGTTGCTTGGCAGCGGAGCCATCATGTTCGAAGTGCTCAAGGCGCAGGAGATTCTCGAAAAAGAATACGGCGTCGCCGCCGATGTCTGGAGCGTGACCAGCTACAAAGAGCTCTATCGCGACGGCCAACGACTGCGCGCGCTGGAACATGCTGCACCCAACCGAGAAGCCGAAAGTGCCGTATGTCACGCAGACGCTCAAGGGCGCAGCCGGTCCATTCATCGCAGCATCGGATTACATGAAGGTATTGCCGGAGAGCATCTGCACAGTGGGTTCCGGGCAAGCTGGTATCGCTTGGCACAGACGGTTTCGGACGCAGCGAAAATCGCGCATCGCTTCGGGATTTCTTCGAGGTCGACGCGAAGCACATCGTGCTGGCAACGCTGCACGCGCTTGCCGGTGAAGGCGTCGATGCCAAGCTTCTGGAGAAGGCCGTCCGCGATCTGGGCATCGATCCCGAAAAGCGAAACCCGGCAACCAGCTAACGCGGCGCGCAGTGTTAAGGTCGAATAGATTCCGAACGAAGAGTGGAGCAAGAGCGCTTTCAGTCGCTGAGGAAGGAACGAAAAGAATGGCAACGGAATTTAAGCTGCCCGAACTGGGCGAGAATATCGAGAGCGGCGACCTCGTCCGCCTCATGATCAAACCCGGCGGCACGATCGCCGAAGGCCAACCGGTCATGGAACTCGAGACCGACAAGGCCGTCATTGAAGTGCCCTCGTCGGTAACCGGCACCGTCGGCGAAATTCGCGTGAAAGAAGGCGACAAGCTGCGCGTTGGGCAGGTCATCTTCACCGTCGAGAACGGAGCCAGAACCGCTCCGGTCCGCGAAGCCGGAGCAAATCGGCAGCGTCTACCGGCCGTTCCCGCTGCCTCTATCTTCGAACGTAGCTGCGAACCCCGCCCCGAGTCCCGCAGCCATCGGCTTCCGCACCTCCGCCCGCGTCCACGCCCGACCGCCGCGCCAGCGCTGCCGCCAGCTGAATTCAAACTCCCCGAACTTGGGGAGAACATCGACTCCGGCGACCTCGTGCGGCTGATGATCTCGCCCGGCGCTACGCGTCGCCGAAGGCCAACCGGTTATGGAACTCGAAACCGATAAAGCCGTCGTCGAAGTTCCTTCCTCGGTGAGCGGCGTGGTGCGCGAGGTCAAAGTCAAAGAAGGCCAGAAAGTAAAAGTCGGGCAGGTCATCTTCACGCTCGAAGGCGGCGCGATCCGCTGCCGCCGAAGCGCCTCGCCAGACACGAGCCGGTCGAGCACATTTCCGGACAGCAGGCGCGCGCGGCTCGCATTCCAGTTGGCCATGCAGGCCGAGGGCAAAACGGAAGAACAGGCGCTGCCTCCCGATCAACCGCAACCGTCCGCAGCTTCGCGTTCAGCATGCCGGTGCAGCTGGGCAAGGTTGCAGGCACCGAACATCGCGATCCGGTACCCGCCGCGCCGCACGTGCGCCGGCTAGCGCGCGAAATCGGAGTCGACATTCACAGCGTCAAGGGCAGCGGGCCCGGCGGCCGCATCAGCGAAGATGACGTAAAGCTGTCCGCTAAGAATGCCCTGCGCCGCAGCGACGGCGGCGGCACAGTCTCCGCGCGGAGCTTTCGTCGAACCGGAGCTGCCCGACTTCGCCAAGTGGGGCAAGACCGAACGCGTCTCCATGCGCGGCGTGCGGCGCAAGACTGCCGAGCATCTTCGCCAGGCCTGGAACACGATTCCGCACGTCACGCAGCAAGACCGCGCCGACATCACCGAACTCGAACAGCTCCGCGCCAACTTTGCTCCGCGCGCCGAAGAAGCGGGCGGCAAGATGACCGTGACCGCCATCGCGCTGAAAGTCTGCGCATCTGCGCTGAAAGTCTTCCCCCAGTTCAATGCATCGATCGATATGGGGAAAGAAGAAATCATCTACAAGCAGTACATCAGCATCGGCGTAGCCGTGGACACGGATCGCGGACTGCTGGTGCCGGTCATTCGCGACGTGGACAAGAAAAATATTGTCGAACTGGCGGCGGAATGACGCAGCTGTCGAAGAAAGCGCGCGACCGCAAGCTAACTCCCGACGAGATGGAAGGCGGCACCTTCACGATCACGAATCTGGGCGGAATCGGAGGCACCGGATTTTCGCCGATCGTGAATCATCCCGAGGTTGCGATTCTCGGCCTGTCGCGCTCGCGCATGGAGCCGGAATGGGTGAGCGATAGCAATAAATTCGAGCCGCGCTTGATTCTGCCGCTCTCGCTCTCGTACGATCACCGGTTGATCGACGGAGCCGACGCCGCGCGCTTTCTGCGCTGGATCGCGGAAGCGTTTGAGCAGCCGTTTTTGCTGTCGGTGCAGGGATAAATGCCGCACACGAGAACGAACGCCGATTTCCCGGTTTGGGAGAATGTTTACTGGTTGGTACCCCCACCCCCTCCCCCCTCTATTTAATGAAATCATGGGGTTAGCGGGGAATTTTTGCTTCAGTCTTTGAATCTAAAGGACTTACCTATAGAGTCTTTGAGAACAAAGGACTTAGGTTGTCTAAGAGCGCTGAAAATGGTTTTGGGGGCAGCTTCGAGGCTGGTCCTGGTTGAAGGACGCGCCTCGAAATTGCCCCAATAGAGTTCTATCGTCGGACGAGGCGCGGGTTAAGTCAACAAATTTCAGTAGCGTTCTTATTTCGGTGCAGGGATAGATTCTTTGACCGCCGAGTATGGCGAGAGATGTATGAGCGACAAAAGCCAAAACAGGATACCGGTTCGCGGCGTCGTTCCACTCGATCAAATGACCGGGGATGACGAGGAAGACATAAGACTTCTGCGGGTGATGGCTTCGGGCGCTGAGAACTATATTCGTTCTTTTTCTTGGTGCGAACGCATTCAAGACGCCTACTTCGGCGATGGCTATGGCGGCGTTGCGGCTGTGTTCCTCTTTCACATTGAGCCCGCACGTCCTGATGTAGATGAATGGCTATGGGTTATCTCCTGCGATGTGTCCCCAGCGTACCTGGTGACCGATTCATGCAAGACTCCATCGCAAGCATTGGAGGGCTATATCGAGGAAGTGTGCAAGTGGATAGAGCTGGCAAAGCAGGGCCGCTCGTCGAAAGATGTGATCCCGCTTTATATGCCAGCAACGCTGGAAAACGCTGTCGATGTGGAGAGAAGAATCAAAGTGCTCCGAGAGACTATCGTTCCAGCCTTCCGCGAGGCTGAGACCATAAGAGCATAATTCGCTTCTCCGCGATCTCGGCGGTTAAGGCTCTCGGCCAGACGGGCAAAGATTGCAAGGAATTGAGGATAAATAACGAAATGTCAGACACTCCAAATCTCCGTATCGCAGTAATCGGCGGTGGCCCCGGCGGATATGCCGCTGCATTTCTAGCCGCCGATCTCGGCATGAAAGTTACGCTGATCGACCCCGAAGTTAACCCGGGAGGCGTCTGCCTCTACCGCGGCTGCATTCCTTCGAAGGCGCTGCTGCACGTCGCCAAGTTGCTCGAAGAAGCTGAGCAGGCCAAGGCCTGGGGCATCGAATTCGCCGATCCAAAAATCGATCTCAAGAAGCTTCGCGATTGGAAATCCGGCGTCGTCACCAAGCTCACCGGCGGACTTGGACAGATTGCGAAAGTGCGCAAGGTCCAGTTCGTCCAAGGCAAAGCGGGCTTCGTGAACTCGACCACCCTCGAAGTCACCAAGGCCGGAGGCGCGAAAGAGAACCTTACTTTCGACCGCATCATCATCGCGACCGGATCGCGTCCGACTGTCGTCCCCAGCCTGAAACTCGACAGCCCGCGCCTCATGGATTCGACAGGCGCGCTCGACCTGCCCGACGTCCCCGGCACACTGCTCGTGATCGGCGGCGGATACATCGGACTCGAACTCGGCTCGGTCTACGCCACGCTCGGCACCAAGGTGACCTGCGTCGAAATGATGTCTGGATTGCTGCCCGGAGCCGACCGCGACCTGGTGCTGCCTCTGCACAAGCGCCTGGAGAAACTCTTCTCCTCAATCCTGCTCAACACGACCGTCAAATCCCTCAAAGAAGAGAAGAACGGCATTCGCGTGACTCTCGACGGTCCCGACGTCAAAGAAAAAGAACAAGTCTTCGATCGCGTTCTGATGTCGGTCGGACGACGGCCCAATTCCGAAATCCCCGGCCTCGACAAAACCAGCGTAAAGGTCGACAAGAAAGGCTTCATCGAAATCAACGGGCAACGCCAAACTGCCGACCCCACGATCTACGCCATCGGCGATGTGGCCGGCGAACCGATGCTCGCTCACAAAGCGATGCACGAAGGCCGCACTGCCGTCGAAGCCATTGCCGGACACAAAGTCGCCTTCGAACCGAACGCAATTCCCGCCGTCGTGTTCACCGATCCCGAAATCGCCTGGGCCGGCCTGACGGAAACGCAAGCGAAAGAACAAGGCCGCGAAATCAGCGTAGCCAAATTTCCGTGGGCTGCATCGGGACGCGCCATCACCATCGATCGCCCTGAAGGGCTCACCAAGCTGCTGATCGATCCGAAGACAGAGCGCGTGCTCGGCGTCGGGATCGTGGGCGCGGGTGCGGGCGAACTGATTGCCGAAGGCGTGCTCGCCATCGAAATGTGCGCGTTGGCCGCCGATGTAGGTATGACGATCCATCCGCACCCGACGCTCTCGGAAACGATGATGGAATCGGCGGAAGTATTCTACGGCCAGGCCACCGACATCTATCGTCCGAAGAGATAGAAGGAAATAGAACCGCGCGCCGCTCGCGATCTGTCGAAGCATTCATGAAGAAACTCGCCCTACTGATTTTCGTTGTGAGCATCGGCGCTAGCCTGGCTGTCCCAGACGCGGCGGCTCAGTCCGTCTCCAGTGTCCTGAACGCCGCAACGAATTCTCCTTCCGCCAAGCCCGCATCCACTGATCCTTTAGGCCGCGACACTCCTTCTGGAACCGTCCTTGGTTTTCTTCAGGTCGCGCAGTCTGCAACTCCTAAGGCCGCCGCCGACTATCTACAAATGAGCGCCGCTCATCGCCAGTCGCAAGGAGCCGAGGTCGCCGACCATCTTAAAATTCTCATGGACCGCAGCTTCGTCGGCAGCATCCGGCGCATCAGCACCAGCCCTGAAGGCAGTCCGGAATCGGGCACCGCCGATCAGCAGACGGTTGGCGTTTTCTCATACGGCGATACCGATGTCCCTGTCGTGCTGGTACGCGTCTCCGATCCGACCTATGGAAAGATCTGGCTCTTCTCCGCCGAGACGCTGAGCAAAGTCCCCGAACTCTACGACAATCTCGAAGCGCACCAGGTCGAGAGCAAACTGCCGCAAGGCTTGGTCCGCAATTCCTTTCTTGGAATGCCCGCATGGCAGTGGCTGGCTTTGCTGGCTGCGGTTCCTGTCGCGTTCGGAATCGGCTGGCTGATCGTTCTGTTGCTGGCGATCCCGCGCAGTCTCTGGCTGAAATTTAAGAAACGTCCGAACCTTCAGTCCTATCGGCAGCTTTCCCGTTCGCTGCTCGTGACATTCAGCGCCCTGGCTCACCGCATCATCACCGGCTACTTCGGCCTGCCCCTGCTTCCCCGTCTTTATTATTACCGGACCATCGGCGTCATCATCGTGATTAGCTTTTTCTGGTTCGTGATGCGCGTGACCGGGCTCACCATGCAGCGGCTGCGCATCCGGGCAGTCAGTTCGGGCCGCACCGGAACCGGCACGCTGATGGTTCTCGGTGAGCGGCTGCTGAAAGCGTTCATACTGATCATCGCCGCACTGGCTGCGCTCGCCATCCTCGGCTTCAATCTGACGACCCTGCTCGCCGGCCTTGGCATCGGTGGCATCGCCATCGCCTTCGCGGCGCAAAAGACGCTCGAAAATCTCTTCGGCGGCGTCTCCGTTCTGGCCGACGAGGTCATCCGTGTTGGCGACAGCTGCCGCTTCGGCGACCGCGTCGGAACGGTCGAAGACATCAGTCTGCGTTCGACGCGCATTCGCACCAACGAACGGACAGAGCTTTCGATTCCGAATGGCGCTCTCGCTACCATGAACCTGGAGAACCTTACGCGGCGCGACAAGATCCTGTTCAATCCAACATTTGGAATTCGTTACGAGACCTCGGCCGACCAACTGCGATATTTGCTCGCGGAGGTTCGGCGCTTGTTGTATCAACACCCGAAAGTCGAGAGCGACACCGCCCGTGTGCGCCTCGCCAACTTCGACGCCAGCGCGCTTTCGATCGAAATCTTCAGCTACGTGCTCACCCGCGATTTCGCCGAATTTACAGGGATCCGCGAAGACCTGCTGCTGCGCATCATGGAGATCGTTACGAACTCGGGCAGCACGTTCGCGTATCCCGTATATTTCGCCCGCGATCTGGCGATTAACCCCGAGAAGGCGGCTGCCGCCGAGCAGCAAGTGCAACAATGGCGTGATCAGCGAACCCTGCCCTTCCCTGACTATCCTGCCGCCGAAAAGACGGCCCTGCGTGGCTCGATCGTCTATCCTCCGCCGGAGTCGGGCTTAGGCGAGCGTTAGTTCGGCCGGAACTTCCCCGGAAGCTTTTTCGGAAACTTTCTCCAAACTATAGGGGACGCGCCCCTTACCCCCGTAACTTGCGGCTTTGCACGCTGGTTCCTAGCATGGGAGAGCCATGCCTCATGCTCTGCTGTTGTCGCCGGATGATCAGGCCGTCAGCGCCATCACCGGCGTCCTCGAAGAATTGTCCGTCACCTGTGAACGTCCCCTCGATGGACTTTCCGCCGCCCAAAAACTGAATTCGCAGAGCTTTGATTTGGTCCTGGTCGATTGCGAAAACCTTCCAGCCGCCAAGTTGATATTTGACGTTTGCCGACGCGGTAAAGACGGCAACACTCCAGTGCCAATCGCCATTGTCGACGGGCGCGCTGGTTTGCCGACTGCCTTTCGGCTCGGCGCAGAGTTGATCCTGACCAAGCCAGTCGCGAAAGATCAGGCGCGGACTACGATCCGCACCGCTGTGGGCCGTGTTCGCAAGGATAATTTTAAAGACGCACCCGGCGAAGCGGATTTCACGCCGGTTATTGCTAGATCGGCCCAAGCGGCCGGGACTCCGTTAGAACGCGCTTTGGCAGCTGCTGCTGGCGCTGGTGCTGGATCTGAGACACCGCAGCTGACAAGCTACGCTGACGACGCGACAAGTTTTGTTTCCAGTGTTCAGGTGAAACAAAATGTCGACGCTGAGGGTGAGTCTGAGGGCGATTCTAAGATCGCGCCAGGCCTTACGGCAAAAGCGCAGTCCGCGGTTGAGCCTGTCGCTGCTACGCCGGCGAAAGCTGCTGCGCCCGCAAAGGCTGCTTCGCCGGTAAAAGCCGCTCCGCTTGAGTCAACGGCAACGGCATCGCCCGCCGTCTCGAGATTGAAATCGGCTGCCGCGGCCGCAATACCGTCTTTCGCTGAATCTTTCAAGGAACGCACCGCCGCTGCACAGAAGGCCGCGCGCCCCAGTGTTCCGTCGGATGATCCCGTGCTCGCGGAGATTGAGCAAACGGAACTCGGGGAGTTGGAGCCCCAGGAGCCGCAGCCGAAGCCGCAGTCGAAATTGAAGGCCGCAGACGCGGAGAAGCCCGCGAAACGGCAATCGGCCCCTGCGGAGCACGCTCCCGTCTTCTCGTCTTATCAGCACAGCACAAAGCCTCGCGGAGCGTTGGTCGGCGTCCTGGGTCTAACTGTTGCAGCTGCCGGATTCTACGGCGTCTGGATGTACCAGCCCGGGTTCAAGGAAATCGCTGGACCACAGATCAATCGCGTCCTGGCGCTGGCGGGAATGGGGCCGGTGTATCAGGCGCCGCTGGCTTCTCCATCACCCCGTCCGACGAATGCCGCGCCTCGGCCGGGTGTGGCAGCTACGGCTGCGCCTGTGGCCGCGACTCCGAATCAGACGGCATCAGCGTCAGCACCCGGGGCCGCGGATTCCGCAGCTGCGCCGGTGGCGGGCACCTCGGCTCAGGTGACACCAACATTGCCAACATCAGTTCCGGCGACCGCACCGGCTTCCTCAACGACGGCGACGGCGACGGCGACTCCGGTCGCAGCCAAGCCAGTTGCAGCACCGGCAGCGAAAGTTGTCGAGCTGAAGAATGACAGCAGCGCAGCGAACATGAAGAACGCAGCCGGTGACGCTCCGCTGCCGGGCGAGAGCACCGCGATCATTCTGTCGTCAAAGGGCGCTGAGAAGCGCCTGGCCCACAGCGTTCGGGCAAAGTATCCCGCGGGCGCAGTGAGCGGAGGAGCGCAGGGCACGCTCGTCCTAAAAGAAGTGGTGGACGAGAATGGAAAGGTTGCCGGTGTAAAACTGGTCGAAGGCGATCCTGCCCTGGCAAACGCCGCGATCAAAGCCGTGAAGCAATGGCGGTATCGCCCTTACATGCGCGATGGCCGAGCGCAGCCATTCCAGACGGTTGTGATTATGGACTTTCAGCGGCCGTAAGGGACGGTCGCTGGTCGTTCGTCGTTGGTCGTTCGTCTTCGCCGCGGAATGATCGGCATTCCCTAAAATCAGAGCTACCGTCAAAAGCGTCATCTGACGACTATCAGCTAACGACTATCGACTGCCTTCCCCAAATTACCCCCGTAACTTGCTGGTTACCCGCCAGATTACCTACGATGAGCTCACCATGGGTTACCAAGCTCTTCTTTTCTGTCCGGACGAAAAACTGGCGCGCGTCGTCAGTCAGGTGTTCACGGAGCTCGACTTCAGTCTTGAGACGGTCCGGGAGCCGTTTGCCGCGGTCAAGAAGTTGATGACTCAACGTTTCGACGCCTTCGTCGTCGACTGCGAAAACGAACAGAATGCTTCCCTGCTCTTCAAGAGCGCAAGAAATTCCAATTCCAATCAGAGTGCACTCGCCATCGCCGTAGTCGAAGGACAAGCTGGAGTCGCCAAGGCCTACCGCATCGGAGCGAACCTCGTACTCACCAAGCCCATCAATGTTGAGCAAGCGAAAGGCACGCTGCGAGTGGCGCGAGGACTTTTGCGGAAGAATTCCGATGCCGCGAGTTCTCCGGCGTCAGCCCCGCCCGCAAAAGCAGCGGTCGCGGCCAGCGATAGTTCGTCTAGTTCATCGCCGGTCACGATGCAAAACGAAGCGCGGGCGGCGATACCGGAGAGGTCCGAGCTTCGCGAGTCCATGCACGCCGACTTCAATGAGTTCGAAGCGCCGCTCACGACTCCGGCACCAATCGAGATTCCGGCTGAAGTTCATACTGAAGGTCACTCCGAAGTTAGCTCAATGTCGGCATCGGCGCACTTGAACGAATCGCCAGCGTTTAGCGCCGCGCCAGCATCGCACACCGATCTTGCAGGAACCGCGGAGCGCGGTGCGGAAGCACCGCCAGCTGTCACAGCTCCTGTCAGACCCGGAGCCATCGGTGAAATCGTTAAGAATGGCGATCCGGTCCGGCCCGTACTAAACGGCTTTCCGAGCGAAATGTTTGCCGGACACGGATCGTCAACTCCCGCTGCTTCCGCTTCTTCAGGATCTGCTGCGGCGACCGCCCCTGCAAAAGAAGTAACCACGCACTCCGAGATGCGGAGCAAGGTTGCTGAACTCGAGCCGTTAAGCCCGTCGCTTTCCGCACCCACGTTCGGCTCCGGACCCACGTTCGGCTCCAGCATGACCTCGAGCGCTCCTTCATTCTCCGCGCTGAGCGGAGACGCCGAGGAATCTGGCGCCAAAAAGAAAATATTGATCGCAGTGGCCGCGATCGCGCTGATCGCCGTCGTCGGATACTTCGCCTATGGAATGCTTGCCAACAAGTCCAGCGCGTCCGCTGTGGCGCCTCGTTCCATCGCCGCGCGCCCGGCCGCAACCGCGACTGCTGCCTCACCCGAACCAGTAACCGGATCCTCTGGCAGCAATCTGGAGGCGGCGGATTCTTCCCAGTCCGTACCCAACACCACGCCCGCAACGACGAGCGCAGCGATTGCCGATCGGTCGGCGGCAGCAGGCAAAGTTCCGGTGATTCGGCTGGACGCAAGTCCTGAACCCGCAGTCAAGAAGCCCGAAGCACCCGCGATGATCGTGAAGAATGGGGTCGCGAAATCGGCCACGTCTGCCAAGAAACCTGCTCAAGCGCAGGGTCAGGGTGATGACTCTGCTCCAGTCTTGACCAGCCAACTCACGGAAGCGACGCCGAACGAAAGCAAGTTGAGCGGCCTGATGCCGGCCGAGTCAAGTATTGCGAAGCCCACGTTGGCCACCGTAAGGCTTTCCCAGGGCGTGACGCAGGGAATGGTGCTCAAACGCGTGCAGCCGAAGTATCCGCCAATGGCGCTCGCGGCTCATGCGCAAGGCGCAGTACAGATTGAAGCGACGATCAACAAAGAGGGCGCGGTCACCAACGTGAAGGTCATTAGCGGAGACCCCATCCTGTCGCGCGCCGCCGTGGAAGCGGTTCGGCAGTGGAGGTATAAGCCCTACTATCTCGATGGCAATCCAGTAGAAGTCCAGACCCAGGTCACGGTTAACTTCAAAGCAGACTAGCTTCAGCACTCAGCATTCAGCGCTCGGCTATCAGCTCTCAGCTCTCAGCTTTCAGCCAAAAAACATCAACATAAGATGTCGAGTCTGCGTGCTGACTGCTAGTTCAGCTCCTCATTCAAAAGCCGCTGGCGCGGCCGCCCCGGATGGGCGCTGATGTTGCGAAACTTGTGGTAGATTCCGTGCAAATCTTCGCTCAGCAACCGTGAGATCTCCATCGAGAAGTTGCAGTGCTCGCGGAGGAAACCGAGGAAATCTTCACGCCGAATGAAGGAAACCGTCGTCGGCTCGCAGGCTTCGGCAGTCACGCGGTGTTCGCCTCCGGTCATGCTCTCGCTGAGGCCGAGCAGGGTTCCCGGCCCGGCGACCTGCAATAACTGCTTCTGTCCCGGCGCTGTCGTCAGCAGGAGCCGCACCTCGCCGCTTTCCACCAGATAAACGCCCGCGACCGTCGAGCCAGTCTGAAACAACCCGGCGCCTTTTGCAAACAGCCGTGTTGTTTTTATTCCACGAAGGGCCGCTAACAAATCGGAACTCAATGGGCCGAGCGGAGCCTGCGCCGACACGTCTCACCTACTCTCGTCGGCTGCCATCCTGCTCTCGGCGGAAACAACGGGCAGTGACGCCCGTCACGTCTCTTGGTGATATGAAACCCGGAAAGCGCGCGGCCCATAACGCAAGGCGTGAGCCCGGGTAGGTGAGAAGTAGGAATTTAGCCCCAGCGCAGGTAAGAGAAGCGTGCGTCCGAACCCTATTCCCGCACCATGATCTCGTCGATGGCAACCTTCCCGCCTTTATCGACGCTCACCACTTTGTGGACCGCCTTGAAGCCCGTCAGGGTTATATCCACGACATAGTTCCCAGGCCCGAGCATGACGTCAACTGGCGAGAGCTTATCTAACATCCGCTGGTTGATGGCAATCTGCGCGCCTTTGGGCTGGGTGTGAATGCTGATCGTTCCCATGCCTGCCGTGCCTTCGCTGCCATGGCCAAACAGCTTGTTAAACTTGCCAACGGTCTTCATATCCTCGACGTTGCCAAGCGCCCTGAGAGCCGGCGAATATTGGAAATTCTGCCCTGGTCCAAGGTCGGCGGTCGCGGTTTCCTCGAGATATCCCTGCTTGCGCAGAAGAACGGTATGACTTCCCCTTTCAATCGCAAACTGCACAGGGGTCACTCGTCCCGTGGACTTCCCGTCAATCACCACTTCTGCGCCCGGCGGCGTGCTGTTAACGACGAGCAACGCGTTCACCGGAGCCAGATGCAGCGTCAAAGTAGATTTGCTGGCAGCCGCGACATCAACCGATCGCACCTCTGACGAATAACCCGCCTTGCTGACCGAAATGATGTGCTTGCCCGGCAGCAGACTGGCGACCGTGAACGGAGTCACCCACGAGGGATCGCTCTTTCCGTCAACCAAAAACTGCGCTCCCTGTGGGTTGGAGTCGATCAAAGCCTGCCCTGGGACTACGACTGGAGCTGGAGCGGGAGTTGGCCGCCGAGCGTTCCTTTGCCGCGGAACCTGGCGCACAGTCAGATCCGGCTGCGCATCCAGAACCTGCGGCACGGGCGGAGCCGGCTTTGGGCTGGGCGCTTCAGCCACGGCCGGAGCTGCTTTTTCGACCTTGACCGGCTGCGGAGCCGCTGTCGAACCATCATCCTCTGACCGCACGTGGAAGAACAATGCGATGGCGATGATCAGGATCAATCCGACGGCACCGAGGATCGAGAACAACATCAACCGCGGTGGAACGGTAGAGACTTCCTGGAATGCCTTCTGCGCGACTTCTCGCGGCTGGATCCTGGGCTTGTCTTCCGCCTGAGCTCTGCTCTTCGGGTAAATCTGGGTCTGGCTCCGGCTCTGCTGCACCGGTTCGGGTTCGGGCTCGGGAGCGGGCGTATAGACGGGCGCCTTGAGCGGAGGCAGTTCGTCCAGATCGGAAAAGCTCTTGGGCGCCGAACTTCCAGCTACGGCCGGCTCTGCCATCGAAGGATCCATTGAAGGATCAATGGCAATGTGCGGCGTTTCCTGTTCCGTCTCGGGTTCTGCTTCTGCTTCTTCCACCGCAGCCGACATGACCGCGTTCGGCGCAGCGTGCGCTTCGGGAGCCGGAACTTCATAATCGCTGATGAGTTGGGCGCCTGCATCGGAATAAGCCGCGGCGTCGGAGTTCGCATTGCCCCCGGAGCTAAAGCCGGCTTCAAAGCCATCATTCAAGGCAGCGCCAGAGCCGGTGTCAGAAAAGCGGCTCGCACCGCCAGCAACCGCACCTGCTGCCGCAGCTGCCGCTTTCGTCTCTGTGGGCGGTTGGGCAGGCGGCGCACTCCTCGCAACTGCGGGCCGTGAAACTGCTGGCGGAGACACAGGCCTCGCCGGCACGGGCGGCGCCGGGCGCGGGGTCGCCTGAACTGCGGGTTTCTGCTCTTGTCTCGGCTCTTGTTTCTGCTCAACCGGACGCGCCGGAACCTTGGCTGCGGGCGCGGATGCAACCGCGGCTACGGCTCCTGGGTTCACAAATTTGCTGGCAGCCGCCGCGCGCGCTGCAGCGTCAACCGTCAGGTTCGCCGCCGCGGCTGGCTTCTTCACAGCGGGCGCAGCCTTCTTGCCTGTTTCTTTGCATTTCTCAAGATCTTCGACCAATTCCCGCGTGTTCTGGTAACGCTCGGCCGGATCCTTCGCCAGCGACTTCATGATGAGTTCGCTGACCGCCGGGTGAATCTTGGCGTTCACCGACGTCGGAACCGCCGGCATCTCATTCTCAATCCGGCTGAGCAAGGTGACTGGGTCGGCCGCATCGAACGCCTGCCGTCCCACGACCATCTCGTAGAGAATCGTGCCCAGGGTGAAAATATTCGAGCGCCCGTCGATCGCCTCTCCGCGAATTTGCTCAGGAGAGCAGTACGGCATCAGCCGTCCCAAGCCTTTTCCGCTTTCCGCCTCGATCAGGCTCATGTAGGAAATGCCGTAACCAAGAATCTTGACCAACCCATCCCACTGCACCAGGATCTTCGCCGGTTCCAGCGAGTGGTGAACCACATTCTTCGACGCCGCGTGTTCAAGCCCAGCACATATCTGCCGCGTAATGTCGAGCAGGTCCCAGATCGAAAAACCTTCTTTGCGCGCCACCATGGTGGCGATGCTATTGCCCTGGACGTACTCCATCGACGCGCAGAACTGGCCGTCAATTTCACCGGCTCCGTAGACGAGCACAATGTTCTGGCCCGCCAGATCGCGCGAGTTCTCGCCCTCGGCAATCAACATGTCCACAAACGCTTCGGCGCGGTCGCCGAGCGGCTCCAGACTCTGCGTCTTGAGCGCTACAACCTGGTTGGATTCCGTGTCCATCGCCTTATAAATCGAGGCGGTGTCAGACTTCGAAAGCTCACTCTGAACTTCAAACCGGCCAAACATCGTTGCCATTTGCGAATCGTCCTTGCGGCCTCAAGCCGCAGCACTTCCTGAATATGGAATGGCGTACAGCAGGGGAGAATCAAAGCTAGAATACCGCCACTGACGGCCCAACTGAGAGTTACGAAGGTACCCGAAGGGCTTTTGAAAATACGTGGGTTACAGAATCCAAAAGTGACTGAAGGGACTGAAGGGACAAGATTGACGGGCCACTAGCACAAATTAGCACAGGTGGGCCACGTAGGAGTCCACGCGGCAGAGCGTATCATTCAGAGAAAGGGGTAGCGATGAGCAAGACGAAGACTTATGCAGCCCCGAGCGGCGCGGATTGGATGGCTAGAATTTTTTCACTAGGCTCAATCCTAATCGCCTTTTTTGCTTTGTATATCAACGCGCTCGCGCCAGCGGACATGAACGTAATGCTCATCAGTCCCGAATTTCAATTACAACAGAGGGATACCGACTTAACTGTACCGATGGGTAATGGCATACAGGCAGTTAGGGCCCACAGTTCTTTCCTTATGATTGGCAACTGTGTCTTCTCGAACAACGGGGCCCAAATTGGCAACATCAGCGCAATGGTTGTTGAACTGGTGTCCGATGATGGCACCACTTGGCTCTTCGCCCCGTTTAAAATGGTGGACGACTTGCCAAGAATCACGGGTGCAGATGGGGTCGTTGGGTATGAGATTTCAAAAGCGCTGAACTTCAGCCCGATACTGCTTCCGGGCAAACAAACATCCCGCCATACGTTCCTGTTCACGTTAGAAAATAATTCGCCTGACTTCATTCCTACCACACACAAATTCCACGTCAACCTCTGGGTCTGGTATGGTCTTTCACCCGAGCCCCACAAGCAAGAGGTTGCGAATATTGATTTTAACGATCTCGTGGTTGCTACGCTCAAGAAGGGTGTATTAGAGGGAGTTCCATTTGATGAACAGAGAGCACAAATTCATCAAATAGCAAAATGATACCCTCGCCGCCCCAGGGCCTTGAGTCACGCGCCTACGAGAATTAGTCCAACGATCGGGAAAAACGTAGCGAAACGACCCCCCGGTCGTTCGTCGTTAGTCGTTGGTCGTTAGTCGCTGGTCGCTCGTCAGTGGCGGCCCTGCCTCCGAGCGAGACTTGGGAACTTCCCCCGGCTACAAAGCGTAAGAAAAACTACCGAGCCATGTCGATCTCGGCACCCGATCTTCGACGTCTATACAGAGGGCTTTCGGACTCGAGAATCAAACGAATAGACATAACAGCGCAATGACTGCTCACTCAACCTCTTGACCTTGTACGCAGGTACAGGGTTGAGACTGAATATTGAGAGCCGCCAAGGCGATGCGAGGATGCGGCCCAGCAAAATCGATTTGTTTCGCAGTTGTCCAGATGGCGACCGCTGCTTTATCCTCATGGACAACGCATTGGGGCTGATTCGGCAGGTCGGTATTTTCTCTCATCAACCTGTTCGCCACTTCATTTTGCACTCTGGAGTCGCATGACCCTAACCCGCTTCGTGACCAAGAGCGCATTCCGCAATAAGCGCCGCAGCATTCTGACCGTGCTCAGCATCGCCTTTTCGCTGCTGTTGCTGACGCTGATGATCACGATTTGGAACGCCTTTTATATCGACAAAGGCAGCGCCGAATCGGCCCAGCGCCTGATCACGCGCCATCGCGTCTCCCTTACTCAGGCGATGCCGGCGTTCTACCGGGAGAAGATTCGAGCCATCCCCGGCGTGGTCGCTGTCGCTCCCAACAACTGGTTTGGCGGCATATATAAAGATCAAAAGCCGGAGAATTTCTTTGCCCAGTTCGGCACCGACCCCGACGAAATCATGAAGATCTTCACCGACTTCAAAATACCCGACGACCAGCTGGTGGCATGGCAGCGCGACCGCGCCGGGGTCATCGTCGACGAGCAGCTCGCCAAGAAATTCGGCTGGAAGCTGGGCGATCGAATCACGCTCCAGGGAACCATCTATCCCGTGAATCTGGAACTCACGATTCGCGGCATCTATACGGCGCCCGATCGCGACGAATTCCGTCTACTTCAATCAGAAGTATGTGGAGGAGGCGGTTTCGTTCGCCAAAGGCCAGGCGGGCACGTTCAATATTCTCGCGGACTCTCCCGCTGACGTCGCCAAGGTCGCAGCGACGGTCGATGACATGTTCCGCAATTCTCCTGAGCCCACAAAAACCGAGAGTGAAAAGGCATTTCAGCTCAGCTTCATCAACAGCATCGGCAACGTGAAGGCGTTTATTCTGAGCATCTGTTTCGCCGTCATCTTCGCCACGCTGCTCGTATCTGCGACGACGATGGCGATGTCGATCCGCGAGCGGACGCGCGAAGTCGCAGTACTGAAAACGCTTGGCTTTACCCGCCCATCGATTTTGAGGTTGTACATAGGCGAAGCCGTGTCGTTGTCGCCTTGACCGGCGGGATTCTCGGGTGCCTGATCGCGCCGTTGCTCGTCTTCGGTCATGTCGCACGCCCCGGGCATGGGCTTGTTTCTGACGGGAATGAAAGTGACGATTCCGACTTTTTTGCTGGCCGTCTTCATCGCCGGAATGGTCGGATTCCTGAGCGCCATTCTGCCCGCCTATCACGCGGCGAAATTAGATATCGTGGAGGGGCTGCGCTACATCGGATAACGGAAACCGCGGGACGGCCACCGTGGAAGAGCGGCCCTTCAGGGCCGCGCAAGTCGTATCAGATAACGGGGCTTTAGCCCCCGAGGGCAAGCGCGAAGAATCATGGCGATTCCGATCAGCTATAACATCCGCAACCTGAAACTCCGCAAGGGCCTCACCATCATGACCGCCCTCGGCATCGCACTCACCGTCACCACGGCGGTCTTCCTGATGGCGCTGCTCGCCGGATTGCAGAAAGCCTTCAGTCGAGCGGCAGCGCCACGAATGTGCTCGTCATGCGCAAAGGCTCGACCGCCGAACTCTCTGGAGGCTTCGACGCCAATCTTTTCCCAACGCTGAAAACTCTCCCCGGCATCAAGCAAGACAGCAGCGGGCAGCCACTCGCGTCCGGTGAATGGGTCGTCGTGGTCGTGCTTCCGCGCAAGGATGGCACGGGCGACGTGAACGTTTCCGTGCGCGGACTGATGCCCGCCGGCATCACGCTCCGTCTCGAAGACACCGATGCTCACGGACAAGCCTAAATTAAAGTTGACCGAAGGCCGCTGGTTCACTACCGGCCAGCGTGAGGTGGTCGTCGGCCACTCGATTCACGACCGTTTCTCGGGCGCGAACGTCGGCGACACGCTCGACTTCGCTAAGGGCAAATGGAAAGTCGTCGGCGTGTTCGACGATGGGGGCACCGCCTACGATTCCGAAATCTGGGGCGACGTAAACCAGATTGCCGTCGATTTCGATCGCCAGGGAGGATACGCGTCCGCCTATCTGCGCGCGACCGATCCGGTCGCAGCCGACGCCCTGAAAAACCGCGTCAGCGACGATCAGCGTCTGAAACTCGAAGGCACGCTCGAAACCGATTACTACGAAAAGCAAACCAGTTCCGGCGGAGCCATCAAATTTATCGGAACTTTCGTCGCCATCATCATGGCCATCGGCTCCAGTTTCGCCGCCATGAATACGATGTATGCGGCCGTAGCCTACCGCTCGCGCGAAATCGCAACCCTGCGCATCATCGGATTTTCTCGTCCGAGCATTCTCACATCGTTTGTAATTGAAGCGTTGCTGCTTTCGTTGCTGGGAGCCATCGTTGGTATCCTCTTGATCCTGCCCTTCAACGGCATGAGCACCGGCATCGGCAACTCCCTGACTTTCAGCGAAACCGTTTTCAGTCTTCACCTGACGTGGGCGGTGGTGCTGACGGCCGTCTGTTTCGCTTTAATCATGGGCCTGATCGGCGGCTTCGCGCCCGCCTGGCAAGCAGCACGGCAGGACATTCTGACCTCGCTGCGGGCGTAGTTGTGCGAGCCTGGTTATGCGAGCCCAGCGAGAACTTTGTTGATGCCAGGATTCGTACAATTGTTTGTGTAAGATTTGAAGGCAGATCCTTAGCGATAGCAAAAGCAAATGCCAACGGAAACCGAACATACTGACACCAAACACGAAGACCTGCGCAGCCTGCGCATCGATCATTCGCTGCGTGACGGCGGAGAAGCGCCCACGCTGGTCGCGCCGCATCATCCTGGGCGGTATCGCAGTGTGTCGTGCTTTTCGGCATCGTCGCCCTCGCCTACCGCGCATTCGCGGGAGACACCCCCGAGGTGGAAGTCGCCCGCGCCACCGCCGAAGGCAGCGATGTCGCCGGCAGCACTGTCCTCTCCGCCAGCGGATACATCGTCGCCCACCACAAAATCAGCGTGAATTCAAAAGTGACCGGACGCGTGGCCTGGATCGGCGTCGAAAAAGGCGACAAAGTAAAAGAAGGACAAGTCCTGGTCCGTCTGGAAGACGAGGAATTCCGCGCACAATACGAACAAGCCCGCGGCGCCGTCGAAAGCGCCAAGGCCCGCCTGCTCGAAGCGCAGAACGGATCGCGTCCGGAAGAAATTCAAGCAAGCCGATCACAATCTCTGCCGAAGCGCGCGCCACCGCCGTCAACGACAAAATCAATCTCGACCGCACCCGCGATCTATTCGCCGCAGGGCGTGGCCTCGAAGCAGAATCTCGACGACGCCACTGCAAAATACGAAGCTTCCGCAGCAGCGCATGAATTCGCTCGAGCAGTCCTTCCAAGTTGTGCAAGCTCGGACCGCGCGTCGAAGAAATCGACGCGCGCCAAGGGCGATCTGATCCAGGCGGAAGGCTCAATGGCCTACGCGAAGTCTCAACTCGATGCCACGGTGATTCGCGCGCCTGTAACCGGCACGATCCTCGAACGTACTGCCGAAAAAGGCGAACTGGTCACCGCGCAATTTGCCAGTGGCGCCGAGGGTGGTCCGCGCGGATCGGTCGTCGCCCTCGCCGATCTGAACGACATTCAGGTCGAACTCGACATCGCTCAGGACGACTTCGCCAAGCTCTCTCCCAAACAGGAAGGCATCGTCACTCTCGACGCCTTCAAAGACCGCTCCTATAAGGGCGTGATCGCCGAAATGTCGCCGGAAGCGAATCGGCAGAAGGCAACGGTCCAGGTCAAAGTTCAGATCCTTCAGCCCGATTCCTACCTGCGTCCGGAGATGAATGCGACCGTGCAGTTCAAGGCAACGGAAAACACGGACAAGAACGCCGCGGCGAGACCGAATTACGTTTTCGTCCCCACCGCCGCGCTGCGCGACAAAGACGGCAAGAAGTTTGTGCTGCTCGCCTTCAACGGCAAGGCTCTCCGCCGCGATGTTCACGTGCAAGGCCAGCGTTCGGGAGGTTATCTGGTGGACTCGCTAGTCGGCGGCGAAAACGTAATCACGGCAGGACCCGCAGATCTACAGGACGGGCAAAAGATTCGCATTAAGGGGCAATCATGAGCGCAATTCCAGCTTCAACGCAATCACCGACCCAACCCGCTGTTGGCAGCAACGTTGTTCAGGCCAGAGGCGTGAGCAAGATTTTCAAGCGCGATGCTTTCCAAGTCACCGCGCTCGACAACGTCTCGATCGACATCGCCGCCGGTGAATTTCTGGCGCTGATGGGACCCTCCGGATCGGGCAAGACCACCCTGCTGAATATGATCGCCGCCATCGATCGCCCCACGTCTGGCGAACTGCTGGTGATGGACGAAAATATTTTTCGCTTGAATGACGGCCAGTCTGCCAGCTGGCGCAACACACATGTCGGCTACGTATTCCAGACGTTCAACCTGATCCCGGTTCTCACCGCATTTGAAAACGTAGAGCTGCCGCTGCTCCTGACCAAGATGACGCCGCAACAGCGCCGCGACCACGTCATGACGGCCCTCAAACTGGTGGGACTCGAAGAACGCGTCCACCACCTGCCGAAGCAGCTCTCCGGTGGACAAGAACAGCGCGTAGCTATCGCCCGCGCCATCGTCAGCGATCCGACGCTGATCTTAGCCGACGAACCAACCGGCGACCTCGACAGCAATTCAGCCACGGATATTCTGGAAATTTTGAAAAGGCTAAACGAAAGCTTCCACAAAACGATCGTGATGGTAACTCACGACCCTCACGCCGCCAGCTACGCCCACGTCACCAGGCATCTGGAAAAAGGAAGATTACTGCCCGCGTAGAGGATGCGCCGGCGAAAGAAATAACGATTTGAAGGGGCGCGGCGTTGGCCGCGCCGTGAGTGTCGAGCTTACGCCGTCCGTCTTGCCGGAATCTCGGCCTCACCCTCACTAATCCACTCCCAAACCCGCCGTCCGCGATCATTGCTCAGGCTGCGCGCCTCGCCATAATCCACCAACCGATTCAAAACGGTCGTGACTGAGGCAAGTGGATCCTTGTGCCGCGCCAGAATCGCCGGAGCGTAGCGCTCCAATTCCCCGCAAATCTCCCGCGCTCCGAGTGGTCGCCTTACTTCCATCAAAACGCGCCGGCAGGCCTTGGTGAATCCCGGCTGGCGGCCATTGGGTTTGCGGTCAATCAATTCCAGCAAATCGTCGCCCAGCACTTCGTCGCCAAAAAGATTGGCCAACCCGGCAATCGTTTGTTTCACCGTACCGATGCGTTTCATCACCTCGGCCCGTTGCCGCATCAGCTGGAGGAGTTCCTCATGCGCCGCCTTCACCACCTGCTGCGCGGAAACGCTATTCGTTTGCAGATCGATCGCGTGGAGACCGTCGGCGTGTAGACCATCGGTGTGCAGACCATCCGCGTGCAGAGCTTTCCCGTTGCTCTTCCCAACTTCCATAGACCCCTCCCCGACCGCTCGTGTCTTCTAATACGCAATACGGAAGACATGCGACAGAAGTTCCCTGGTTGAGTTGGACTCGTAGCGCAGGAAAACGTTATCAGCCCATCACATTCGTGTGTTCGGGCCGGATCTTGTAGATCACACGCACTTCCCCCGGCTTGGCGTATGGATACTTATCGACCCCCATGTATTTTTTCGCCATCTTGTCGATGTGCTGGCCGGCGCCGTCTTCAGTGATTTCGACCACTGTGCCCCGAATCTCCAGATAGCGGTAAGGATTATCGGGATCGATAATCGCCAGCGCCACATGGGGATCGCGGCGCACGTTGCGATCCTTCTGCCGTCCGCGCGCCGAGTTGAAGATCACATGCTGACCATCGAAGTCGCACCACACCGGAGTCACCTGCGGCCTCCCGTCTGGCATGATCGTGCCCAGGCTGGCGAATGCGCGCTTCTGGAAAAGATCGAGATATTTTTCAGGAATGTTGGACATGCTGACTTTCTCCTGTTTGATTTATCGCAATTGAGGGTTTTTCGTCACCGATTATAGATGCCAGCGACCGTCTCCACATGGCGGCTAAATTCTCTTCCCGCTGGCGCGCCGTTGACCGTAGAATAATACTCTTTCCCGCGAGGTCGACGACAGATCACATGACATGCACCCCGGCACGAAGATTGGCCCGAAAGTCTTTCAGACCCTTCACCTTACTCTCGGCGGTCTTCCTGTCGCTGATGTTCCTATCGGTAGTTGCCAGCCCGCTTCTGGCGCAGCAACCAGCCGCGCAACCGCCGACGGTGGTATTCATGACCGATTTCGGCGTGATCGATGACTCAGTCGCCCTCTGCAAAGGAGTCATGTACGGCATCGCGCCCAACCTCCGCATTGTCGATCTCACCCACGAAGTAACTGCGTTTTCGATTCGAGATGGCGCGCGCTTTCTCTTTGGCGCTTCGCCCTACTTCCCCGCCGGAACCGTATTCGTAGTCGTGATCGATCCGACCGTAGGCAGTTCGCGCAAAGCCGTTGTGGTGAAATCGAAGCGTGGACAATTTTTCGTCCTCCCCGACAACGGCCTGATGACTATGGTCGAGGATCGCGACGGCATCGAAAGTATCCGCGAGATCACCAACCCGGATTGGATGGTAGGCGCGAAAATTTCCTCCACCTTCCACGGCCGCGATATCTTCTCGCCCGTGGGCGCGCATGTCGCGCGCGGCGACGACTGGACCCAGGTCGGCCCCGCGGTCACCCAATTAGTCCGCCTCGATCTAAAGCCCGCAACCGTGGACGACAAAGGTCTAACCGGAGAAGTGATCGCGCTCGACGGGCCCTTCGGCAATCTCGTGACCAACATCAGCGCCGAGGATTTTGTGAAGCTCGGCTATCAGCGCGGCGATAAAGTGAAGGTCACCATCGCCCGACACGAAATCGAAATGCCCTTCGTCAGGACGTTCAGCGATGTGCCGCTCAAGCATCCATTGCTCTACATCGACTCGCGAGGACGAGCCAGCTTCGCTCTCAATCAAGCCAGCTTTGCAGCGGCATACAAAATAGACCCGCCGCAGCCAATATTTATCCCCCGCAAGGCCAACTGATCTGCCTTTGTCCGTGTGGTGTGGGGGCTTTCGCCCCGCTTGACGGGGCAGAGCCCCGTCACCACACAGTAGTTTCAGCCAGCGGCGTGCAACTCCTCTGCAATTCGAGGCAGTACCGCCCGCAGCAGCGCAACAAACTGCTCCATCACCCTGCGCCCGACTTCAAGCACCTCTTCGTGCACGAGCGCGCGATCCAGAATCCCCGCCGCCATATTGGTTACGCATGAAATCGCCAGAACGTTCATCCCCATATGCCGCGCCGCAATCGCCTCGGGAACGGTCGACATCCCGACGAGATCGGCGCCAATCGTCCGCAGGTAGCGAATCTCCGCTGGAGTCTCATAACTCGGCCCTGCCAGCGCCGCATAGACGCCCTCCCACGGAGGAATGGAAAGCTTCTTCGCCTCCTCGAGTGCAATCTCGCGATAACGCTTCGCATACGTGTAAGTCATGTCAGGAAACCGCGGCCCAAAGCGTTCGTCATTCGCCCCCGTCAGCGGATTCTGCCCTTGCAGATTAATGTGATCGCGCAGGATGACGAGCGCACCCTGTCCATACTCGACGTTAATGCCGCCCGCAGCATTGGTAAGAATCAGGCCGCGGACGCCCGCCCGCCCCAGCACCCGCGTAGGAAACGCGACCTCGGCAGCCGAATAGCCTTCGTAAAGATGCACGCGCCCCTGCATCACCGCGACAGGTATGTCGCCGGACTTGCCGATCACAAGTTGCCCAGCGTGACCCACCGCGGTCGAGCGCGGAAATCCGGGAATGTCGCCGTAAGGAATGCGCACTGGATCGGTGAGGTCATCGGCAAACGATCCCAGACCCGAGCCCAGCACGAGGCCGATCTGCGGGCGCAGTTTGGTTTGCGAAAGAATGAAAGCGGCAGCCGATTCGGCGCGAGTAAAGAGGTCGGGAGTCATTTATCAGAGTTTGGAATGAACCGTCATCATGATAATGTCTTGTCATCCCGAGCGAAGCGAGGGATCTGCATCTTGCGGCGAGTTGCAGATCCCTCGCTTCGCTCGGGATGACAAGACCCTAGGAAGTTTGACAAGTCCTCAGAACCTCTTCTCAAACTCAGCCAATGCTTTTTCCAGCTGCCATTGCATGTTGGATCGCTCGCCCTGAGCGATCAAGGGTTCACAGGCTCGGGTGGGTTTGTCCGATGTCCTCAGGGAGTTGACGCACTGCACGACGTTTCCCTCACCTGACGTGTGCCCCCAAAGGCTATCGCCCGGCAAGAAGCTATGTTCCAGGCTCGCGCGCGCCATCTGTTTCAGCTCGGCATAGGACAAGCCGTAAGTTTCGACCGCACGCAGATACTCATGCGTGATGTCGCTGCGCGAAACGCCCTCGTCGTCGGTGGCAAGCGCCACCGGCACTCCGTACTTCATGTAAATCGGCAACGGATGCCGGTCGCCGCTCACGCCGAGAATCACATCGTTCGACGTCAGGCATATCTCGACCAACACCTTTTTCTTAGCCATCTCGCGCAGCAATCCAGTGGCATCGTCCTCGTTCATCACAGCCACGCCGTGTCCAATGCGTTCCGCCCCGGCGCGTTCAATCGATTCGCGAATATGAAAGTGCAAACCCTCCGGAGGCACCAGCCCCATGACCAACTCGTCAGCATGCAGCGAAACATGGGTCGTCGGATAAAACTTATGCAGTGCCTCGATGATCTTCATGTGCAGATCAAAGTCATGCATGGGAACGTAATAGTCTTCCGGCATCACGAGATTGAATCCGACAAAGCGCGGATCCGCCTTCGCCAGCTCAAAGCCGAGCAGAATCTGCGCAAACACCTGCTCCCGCGGAAATCCGCGAAGCACCTGATATAAGTAACGAATCTTCACTTCGCATCCCGGTTTCGCCCCGGCGGTCGCGCAGCGCAGCAACTCTTTCTCGCGCGCCTCATCGGCGTTCAACTTGCTTCGAGTCGACGCCACTACATCCGCCATCCCCCCGGCGAGCATCTGGTCGCGCAATTTGGCGAAGTCGTCGTCCCATCCAATCCGCTTCCCTAAATCGCGCGACAAGCTTCCATCTGCCGTATGCATCACTTCGACATATCGCAGATGGTCCTCCGCCGCCCGCGACGCGACCTCGGCGAAAGCGTCGCCGGTGTGGTTATCCATCGCCGGACCAAACTTGTCGAACGTCGCGAAAAAATGATCGTGCCCCGATTCCTCTTCGCGGTGCCAGTTGCGCATCGACCAGGCATCAATCAACTGGTCGTAAAGAATATGGTCCTGGTAGGCGCAGCGCACCGACGGTTTGTTCTGGTAAGACTCGCAGCTGTCGCACGCCGCGTGGATCAGCTTCGACGTCGTGCGGTCAACACACAGCGCATTCTCCGACGCCCAGTCGATGAAACTCTCCGCATAAATCGCCCCGCTCAGGTGGACATGCAGGTCGCCGCCCTTCGGCATCTCCCGGAGAAACGCCAACAGCAGGCCCGGCTGATGCCGCGACGGACTCCATATACTTCGCAGTCTTCTCTTCAGGAGTCTGCGCCGGCGAAGTCTGCACCCAGCAGAAGATGGTCAAGCAGCAAAGAGTTACCGCGGCACGAATGCTTCGGATCAAGCCAACGCCTCCATATAAAGAGATCAGCATTGTAGAAGATTTAATGGTAGACCGGCCTAGATTTGACCGACCTGATCGATATTGATAAAGAGGCTGCGATCTGGCAACGCGTCGAACTGGGAAAAGAACAGCATCCAAGCGGCTGTTACTCTGATTTGCACAGTCACATTCCGATGTGACGATCAAAATTGCTCTGCTCCGGGCCCGCGAGAAACCGCATGGATATTGGCGATTCCTCACGCCGGAAGGGCCGATTGCACAATTCCTGTGTCACCCGCCTGTGCACGGGCTGCACTCGATTGATGAATAAGAAGTTATAGGCGCGTTAATTTCATTGACGTAAAAAATGGCTATGTTAAAACCATAATCGTTCTTTGACACGTTCTGAAGTTTTTCCGGTTGGTGCAGCGTCCGGGGCTCAAGCGTAGTCACCCAGACAACCGCGAGGTGAGTCTGGGAGGGCGAGCAAGGGTCTATAGCTAAGCGCTGGTCGAGAAGAACAAGAGCCACTGACGAAGGCAGGATAGAGTCCCGAGGCGTTGAACTGGTTTATCCGGTTGGCGGTGAGCCCGGAGCCCGAGCAAGATCGGCTTGCAATGCACCCGCAAGGGAGTTGTGAGAATAAGGTCAGCAAGGGTCTAACGCGAGCTACTGGCCGAGACGAATGAGCTCAACATCACCTCGGGACTCTCTATTTTTGCAGCATCTTTTCTTGGTTGTTTTGATTGTGTGGGGACGGGCGCCTCGCCCGTCCAAGCCGAGCAAAGCTCGGCGGCCCCATATCCAACTCAACATCACCCCACCGCAAGCGCCGAAGGCTGAAATCCCTTCCCAAACTCCTCAGCCCAAGCGATACACTCGGCTCTTTCTGGATGAGTATCCGGAGCGCGTTGCTCGCCCGATCCGGGGGGTACCAACCCGCATTTTGGTCAAGCGGTTCTTACTATCATCATCCGCATAATCCCATCGACCTAACGACAAGCGACCATCGACCGATCTACAGCGGAATATTCCCGTGCTTCTTCGCCGGATTCTTGTCTCGCTTCGTCTCAAGCATCGCCAGCGCCTGAATCAGTTTCTTCCGCGTCTCGCGCGGCTGAATTACGGCATCGACAAATCCGCGATCTGCCGCCACATAGGGATTCGCAAATCGCTCGCGAAATTCTTCGATCTTCTGTGCGCGGACTTCGTCGCGATTTTCCGCCCCATCGAGTTCGCGCTTGTAGACGATATCCACCGCGCCCTCCGGGCCCATCACTGCAATTTCCGCGCTTGGCCAGGCATAATTCACGTCGGTCCGGATATGCTTTGACGCCATCACGCAATACGCTCCGCCGTAGGCTTTGCGCGTGATGACGGTCACTTTCGGCACGGTCGCCTCCGCGAACGCATAGAGCAACTTCGCCCCATGCCGGATAATCCCGCCGTATTCCTGCTGCGTGCCCGGCAAAAATCCCGGAACATCTTCAAAGGTCACCAGCGGAATGTTGAAGCAATCGCAGAAGCGCACAAAGCGCGCTCCCTTGACCGACGCGTTGATATCGAGCGTTCCGGCCAGCATCGCCGGTTGATTGGCCACGATCCCGACAGGCTTGCCGTCGAGCCGGGCGAATCCGACGACGATGTTCTTGGCGTAGTGCTCGTGAACTTCAAAAAAATACCCGTCATCGACGACCGTATGAATCACGTCCTTCATCTCATACGGCATGTTCGATTGATCGGGGACCAGTGTGTCGAGCTTCTCATCAAGCCGATCGATTGGATCGCTGCAAGCTTTCCGCGGTGGGTCTTCCAGATTGTTCGAAGGAATAAAACTCAGCAGCTCGCGCACCATCGACAAACACTCCGCATCGTCGCGGCACATGAAATGAGCGACGCCAGAGGTTTCGTTGTGCGTGTGCGCTCCGCCCAGCTGGTCTTTCGTGACCTCTTCATGGGTGACGGTCCTGATCACGTCGGGCCCGGTGATAAACATGTAAGAAGTCTGATCGACCATCAAAATAAAATCAGTAATCGCGGGAGAATAAACCGCTCCGCCCGCACATGGGCCCATAATCGCCGAGATCTGGGGCACGACTCCGCTATAAATCGTGTTGCGCAGAAAAATATCGGCGTAGCCGGCGAGAGACATCACGCCTTCCTGGATGCGCGCCCCGCCCGAATCGTTCAGTCCAATCACGGGAGCGCCCATCTTCGCGGCAAGGTCCATGATCTTGACGATCTTCCCCGCGTTGGTTTCCGAGAGCGACCCGCCAAACACGGTAAAATCCTGCGCGAAAACAAAAACCAGGCGGCCTTCCACTCGGCCATAACCGGTGATAAATCCGTCACCGTAATACTTCTGTTCGGTCATGCCGAAATCGTTACAGCGGTGCGTGACGAGTTTGTCGGTTTCTTCGAAGGTGCCTTCGTCGAGCAGAAAGTCGATGCGCTCGCGAGCCGTCATCTTGCCCGCCTTGTGTTCGCGCTCTCGCCGCTTCGCTCCGCCACCCTCTTCGGCAAGCTGGTCGCGCTTCTTGAGCTCCACAATCTTGTCTTCGAGTTTCATGGGAGACATTATAGGCGGGGTCGCGCTTCGTCGGTCGCTGGTCGCTATTCGCTCCACGCGGTTCGCGCTTCGCTCGGGCTTTTGAACCGCGAAGGACGGACAGCGAACAGCGTGCTACGCCCGCGTGGCCGCGGCGTCCAACAGATTCAGAAATTCAATTTTCTTTTCTGCAGGCAGAAACGACGCTTCAAACGAATTACGCGCCAACTCGCGCAGATGCTCATCGGTGAAGCCGAACGCCTCCTGCACCAGCGCATACTCCTCAACCAGCGACGTTTGAAACATCGCCGGATCGTCGCTATTCAGCGTGAGCATCAATCCCTGATCGAAATACCGCCGCACCGGATGTTGCGCCAGTTCCGCACACACGCCCGTCCGCAGATTGCTGGTCACGCAAATTTCAATCGGAACCTGCCGCTCCGCCAGTTCTTCGATCAATTCCGGATCCTGGCCAGCCGTCAGTCCGTGCCCAATCCGTTCCGCCTTGAGGTTCAGCGCACCCCAGATCGATTCCGGGCCTGCGTTTTCGCCCGCGTGCGCCGTGAGATGTAGGCCGTGTTCGGCGGCACGCCGGTAGACTCCCTCAAACAACTCGGCTGGCCCCGCCTTCTCATCACCACCGATGCCAAACGCCACCACATTGCGATCACGAAACTGAATTGCCAGATCGACCACCGGCTGCGCCTTCTCCGCCCCAAACTGTCGCACCGCGTCGAAAATCCACAACAGCGAAACGCCGAAGTCTTTCAGTCCGCGCTCGCGCCCGCACTCCAGCCCCTCGAAAATCGCCGCGAAATCCTGCTTGCGCCACAAGCAGACCCCCACCGAGACAATCACTTCCGCATGCAGAACACTCTGCGCTTTCGACCGCTCCATCAGCCGATAAGCGATGAGTTCGTAGTCTTCAGGAGTCCGCAGGTGCCCAGTCACATCTTTGAATGCCGAGAGAAATCCGGCGAAGTCTTTGTAGTTATAAAGCTGCTCGACTTCGGCGAGCGAAGCGCCGGGCATCGCGTGCCTCTGCCGCAATTCCAAAAGAGTAGAGGGTTCGACCGAGCCCTCAAGATGCAAATGTAGCTCAGCCTTCGGCAGCGCAAGAACAAAACGGGGAGGTGACGAAGTCATCCTACGATTTTACAAGGGGCCGCCGCCGTCGGGAGGTTCTCACTCGCTGGTTCTCACTCGCTACCGGCCCATAATGCCGTGGATTTCGCCGTTGTCATCCTCGTAATAGCCGAGAATATGACCGGTGTTCTCGATGTGGAGCAGTAAGGTGGCATAAGCGTTGGGTATATCGACCTGGCTGAACGTGTCATGGTTCTTAACGAAGCCATGGTATGCGTTCTGGGCGTCAGCGAAATAGCCCGCGATGTCTCCGGCGTCATTGATGCTTTCCGCTACCGTGTAATGCGCAAGAGGGAAATCGAAAGACTGGAACTGGCCCTTCTCAAGCTGGAAACCGTGAATGAGATTAGCGGAATCAGTGTAGGTGCCGACGATCGTTCCGTCTTTATTGATGCCAGCAACGACGGTTGCTTTCGCTCCAGGATAGTCGATGGTGGTGTACACCTTGTTCCTGTATAGAAAACCGTGCTGGTTGAAGCTCTGATCATAGTATTGACCCACGATCTCCCCTGAGTCGTTGATCGATGCAGGGAAGGTATCCTTCGCGCCCGCCGGGCCGACGCCGAGAATAACCTTCCCGTTGAAAACGAACCCGCCGTAAATTTTGCCGCTTAGTTGATAGTCGCCAACGATGACACCCGTGGCGTTAATACCCGTAACCTCGGTGGTCAAAGCGCCGGGGACGCTGAACTCATGATAGGAGTTCGAGTAAAAAAGAAGACCGGTTTCCGTGTCTACGTTGTAAAAACTGCCCACCGCGATTCCGTCGTTGAAGTCGGAAGCAATCGATCCATCCGCGCCGGGATAATCGAGAGTCGTGAAAATATAAGTCTTCACTTTTGCCAGACCTGATTCGACAGCCTCTGCTGCGGCTGGTTTCACCGTTCCGGCCGCGGCGCGGGCGCGCGCGGAAGCTCGAAGCGACTCGCTAAAATGGGGGGAAATCGGCGAAACGCTCTCGCTCACATCGGCAGCCGACTGCGCCATCAGTTGAGCCTGGCCCGCCACCAGTGCTAACGCCAGAATCAACAGCGAATAAATTAGGTTCTTGATCATACGGTTCTCTCCATTGGGCTGCGGCTAGCTTGGGACCAAGACGATTGAAGACCCAAGACTGCTCAAAGAGCCGCGTCTATCTATAACAGCGCAAAACCGGCGAAGAACTCGTCATGGGCTGGGAGAAAATTTTCAAGGCGGGTTATAGCTGACGGTCAGTGTGTTCCGGGGGATGGCCAAGCCTAAACGTCGCTTTCTTTGCGGCGTTTTAAGCTGGGAAGGCGAATAACCGCGAGGGAGCGAATCTTGGTCAAGATTACGCCGCCTCGATCAGCCGATCTTTTTCTCTTTGCAGAACTCGCTATGATGCCGGCTGAAGAAGTAGTAGATCCCGAGGCCAATCGCAAGCCAGATGACAAAGCGCAGCCAGGTAATCAGCGTCAGTCCAAACATCAGTCCGCCGCACAGAATCACGGAGATGATCGGGAACCACGGCACAAACGGCACGCGGAACGACCGCTTACGGTCAGGTTGTTTGCGTCGCAGGAAGATGACGCCGAGCGAGACCAGGACGAAGGCGAAGAGCGTCCCAATGTTGGCGAGATCGGCGGCATCGCCAATATCGACGAGACCGGCCGGAATTCCGACAGCGAAGCACGCGATCCACGTCGACCAGTACGGCGTCTTGTATTTCGGATGCACCACGGAAAACAACTTCGGCAGCAAGCCATCACGCGACATGGCGTACCAAATACGCGCCTGCCCATACTGAAACACCAGCAACGAAGAAATCATTCCGGTCAGCGCGCCAATCACGATGACCGACCGGAAGAACGGATGCACACCGAGATACTTCATCGCGTAAGCAACCGGAGCGTCGGCGGCTTCTCCGGAAACGAAGGTCGTGTACTTCATCATGCCGAGCAACACGACTGCGACGCCGATATAGAGAATCGTGCAGACGATCAACGACATGATGATGCCGAAGGGAAGATCCTTTTGCGGATTCCGCGATTCTTCAGCCGCCGTCGAAACCGAATCGAATCCGATATAGGTAAAGAAGACGATCGCCCCGCCGGTAACGATCCCTGCGAAGCCAGATGGCGCGAACGGAGACCAGTTTGCCGGCTTCACCAGCATTCCGCCGACCACGAGAAAAGTCAGAATGGCGCCGATCTTCACCGCCACCATAATGTTGTTCGTCCCGGCCGACTCTTTTACTCCTCGCACGAGCAGCAACGTGAGAATAAAAACAATCAGGAAGCCGGGCATGTTGAAGTAGGCACCCGTCCACTGCCCACCCGCCCAGACGGGACTGGCCCATTTGTCGGGCAAGTTGAGGCCAAACGCAGCCAGTTGTGCCTTGGTATATCCCGCAAAGCCCACCGCGACGGCGACGTTACTGACTACATATTCAAGAATCAGATCCCAGCCGATGATCCAGGCAAAAATTTCACCGAGCGTCGCATACGAATACGTATAAGCGCTGCCCGCGATCGGGATCATCGACGCCAACTCGGCATAGCACAATCCGGCAAAGCTGCAAGCGATGGCCACGAGCAAAAACGAAATGGCAATCGATGGCCCTGCCGGCGGGCGGCCATGCATGAGCGCTCCGGCAGTCGTGCCGGTGCGCAGGAAATTCACGATCAGATCGAGCGCCTGCGCATGCAGGATCGACGGCGCCTGAAAATATTCTCCCGCCGCAGCGGTGCCGGTCAGCACAAAAATTCCAGAGCCGATGATCGCGCCGATACCAAGCGCGGTCAGCGACCACGGGCCTAGACTCTTGCTGAGCCGATGCTCCGGGTCCTCGGACTCCGCGATCAGTTTGTCGATCGATTTACAGCAGAACGCCTGCCGATTCGATGTGCGGATGACCGCGCTGGCTGGCTCAGTGGGTGATGGCGGCAAGAGTTCGTCGTCTCCTCAGATCGAACGTGAATGTGAAAGCATGAAAATGAAAGATGGACTCGAAGGCACGAGCAAAGGCGCTCGCGCCTTCGTCAATCACTGCAAACTGGTCGCCAGCAACTAGCTGCCGTTTAACGCTTCGCCTGACCGCGCGCCAATTTCTTCACTTTCGGTTTCTTCGATCCGCGCGCGTAATCACGGGGCTTCTTCGGCTTTTCCGCTTTGCTCTTCTTGCGGCTCGCTCGCTTGCTCTTCTTGCGTTCATCTTTGCTGAGTTTGGTTGTATTTGCCATGAATGCGTTTCTCGTCCTTTTTTGTTTCTTGAATTTGAATTCCAGGCACAAATTGGCCGCCGCGGAATCTAAGTTTGCTCGCAGCTCAAAGCTGTCTTCGTCTTAGCCTTAGTGTCTTAGCCTAAGCCTTCTCCAGCTGCGCATACCGCTCCACTAACTTCTTCAAACCGAAGCGAGGGAATTGTACCGTAATCTTGGCATCTTCCCCATCCCCTTCGCGTTGATAGACCGTCCCCTCGCCATATTTTGGATGCTTCACCTTCTGCCCCGGCCGGAATCCTCGCCTGCCCGTAGGCTCCTCAGGTTGCAGCTTGGGGACGCTGAATTTCTTGCCTCGAGAGGCAAAGAACTCGGCGATGTTGTCGATGGAGTTGTAATTTCGCACTGGAGTCGATGGTTTCGGCTTGATCCGTTCCGGATTCCAGGCAGCGCTCTGGTCTTCGTCTTCGTAGGAATAGTGCGTGCTTTCCCCGTGTGGCGCGGACACTCTTGTCCGCGAACTGCCGGAAGCGGAAGAGGCAGCGTAAGAAGAAGAAGAAGAAGAGGAAGAAACCCTCCGCCGCGATCCGCCAAGCTCTTCCACCAACTGCGGCGGAACTTCCTCCAAAAAGCGCGACGGCACGCTCGCCTCAGGCATATCAGTTCCGTATCGCCGACGATACACGGCTCGCGACAAGACCAGCGTATCCATGGCGCGCGTCATGCCGACGTAACATAGCCGCCGCTCTTCTTCGATCGCATCCGGCTCCAGCATGGTTCGCGAATGCGGAAAGAGGCCCTCTTCCATCCCAGCGAGAACGACCAGCGGAAACTCCAGTCCTTTCGCGGCGTGCAGCGTCATCAGCGTGATCTGCGCGTGCTCGTCATACTGATCCGCATCACTCACCAGCGCGGCATGATCGAGAAATTCATCCAGCGACTCTCCGCGGTCGCGCGAATCCATCGCCGCGTTCACCAATTCGCGCAGATTCTCTATACGCGAGACAGCTTCGGGTGTGTCCTCTTCTTCCAGTTGCTTGATGTAGCCCGTGCGATCAATCAGGAACTTGAGAATCTCGGCCGTGTTCGCAGCGGCACCAGGCGCGCGAAAACCTTCCACAGCTTCAGCCTGCGGTTCACCGGCGGACGCAGTCGTCTCTGCGGCAACGGCGTCCACGGCCACTGGGTCTGCGGCAAGTGCGTCGTCCACGTCCGGACCAAAATCAAAACTGAAGTTGCCGGGATCAAAATCCGTATCGTCCGCAGGCGGTGATGGTTGTGTGGGGACGGGCGTCTCGCCCGTCCTACCGGAGCGTAACTCCGCAAACTCGCCGGACGTCGTAACCGACGATCCCGCAACCCGCTCCACAAATGTCCCCGCGAGCATCGCTCGCCCATCGTCGATCAGATCGCGGAAGGCCTGGAGAGCCGCGAGCGCCCTCGCCGGCAACAGCTGCCGCCGAATCGCTTCCCCCAGCGCGCCCCACATCGACAATCCGGTCTCGAGCGCCAACCGCTCGATCATCTCGATCGTCGTCTTTCCGATTCCGCGCACCGGCGTATTGATCACGCGCAGCAGCGAAACCGAATCATCCGGATTCTGAATCACCTTCAAATACGAAATCAGATCCTTGATCTCGGCCCGCTCATAGAAAGAAAATCCGCCGACGACGTGATATTTCAACCCATAGCGCCGCATCGCCTCTTCAAACAACCGCGATTGCGAATTTGTCCGATAGAGCACAGCCGCGCGCGGAGTCTCGCCGTTTTCGCCGGCCTGCCGCACATATTTATTGATGGTGTCAGCCGCAAACAGCGCCTCGTTTTCGCCGTCGGGAGCCTCGTAATACCCGAGCTTCGCGCCACCCTGTCGCGACGTCCACAGATTCTTGCCCTTGCGCCGGACGTTGTTCGCAACCACGACCGATGCCGCTTCCAGAATGTTCTGCGTCGAGCGATAGTTCTGCTCCAGTCGCACGATCTTCGCTTCCGGAAAGTCGCGCTCGAATTCCAGAATGTTGCGAATGTCGGCGCCGCGCCACGAGTAGATCGACTGATCCTCATCGCCCACCGCGCAGACGTTGTGGCGATCACCCGCCAGCAGCCGCATCAATTCATATTGCGGGCGGTTCGTGTCCTGATATTCATCAATCAACAAATACTGAAATCGCTGGTTGTAATACTCGCGCACCGCTGCGACCGACTTGAGCAACCGCGCCGCCTCGAGCAACAAATCGTCGAAGTCCATGGCGTTCGCCTTGAGAAGTTCTTTGCGGTACTCCTCAAAGATATGGGCGATCTTCTCCGACTTAGGATCCGCCGATTGCAAGTAAATTTCCTGCGGATCAAGCATGTGATTCTTAGCCCACGAAATCCGCGAAAGCACATTGCGCGGCGTCAGTTGCTTGTCATCCAGACCGAGTCGCCGCATGATGCCCTTGACCACCGATTGCTGATCGCTCTCGTCGTAAATCACAAAATTCTTCGTGAGCCCGATCGGCGGCTGTCCGGGCACGGAAGACGGAATCCGCAAAGCCTCAACATCCCGCCGCAGCACGCGTACGCAAAAAGAATGGAACGTAGAAATCACCGGCTTGGCAATGCTGAGCCCGCCGACAAGTTTGTCGACACGTTCGGCCATTTCAGAGGCGGCCTTGTTGGTGAAAGTCATGGCCAGAATGGCCTCTGGCATGACCCCCATTTTCTCGATGAGATAAGCGATGCGAAAGGTAATGACGCGCGTCTTCCCGCTACCCGCCCCGGCCAGAATCAGGACAGGACCTTCGGTAGTTTCAACGGCTTCGCGTTGTTGCGGATTCAGTTCGTCTAGGAACGACAAAAGAGGAAGGCTCCGGGATGCGCTAGAGAGATTTTACAGCATGAGTATTTCGCTCGCTGCAATGCCTAGCCATACCTACACTTCGGCGTAGATCTCGAGTGTGGCCCCTCTTATGATCATATATTCCCGCGATATATATCTTTATAATCATATACTTACATATGCATTCTAGTTCATTCTTGACACTCTATTCTAAACTATGTACTCTACTTTCAGAAGAAGGGGGGCCGATGAACAGTGTGATCGGACATGCCAGGAAAATTGGGGCGAATGAGATACGGGATTACACCGCACGGACTTTTGTCCTGCCGGCTCGGCAGCGGGGCCAAAAAAGATTCTCGATCAAGGTCGGGGACGTCGTCCGCGAGCTGAGACTGTATCGGAGCGTGGCTAATGTCTGCAGCGCCCTTAAGACGGAAGAATTCCAGACGACCAACCACCTGAGATTGGTCGACGCGACCGGACCCAGATCTGGATTGAGCACGACCGTCGTATACACCTACGAATTTCTTGATCCAGATCGTCCGGCAGAGCTCAGCGTGGACGCTTGGTCACGTCTGCGCGGAGCCCTGAAGGAGGTTTTCGCCGAACTGGGAGGAGGCGAGGCTTATCTTCAAGCTGAGCGGAGCAAGTTTTACGCACCTACGGAGCGCGAATGAGTCGAGTGTATTGGGACAGCATGCTGTTTATCTATTGGCTTGAGGATCATCCGCAGTATGCAAAGCAAGTTGATGCAATTCATTCGCGGATGAAGCAGCGGCAGGATCGACTCATCACCGGCGCATTTACATTTGGGGAGGTGCTCGCTGGAACCTACCGCAAAGGACGCCCAGAACTCGCAGATCAGTTTCGCGCGCTGTTGGGAAGTGTAGTTGCGGAAATTGTCCCGTTTACTGTCGAAACGGCAGAACAGTACGCGCGAATTCGCGGCACGCTCGGCACCACTCCTGCGGACGCTATTCATCTGGCGAGTGCGGCCCAGGCTGGCACTGATCTCTTCTTGACGAACGACAAAAGTCTTGCCGGGAAAATCATACCGGGAATTCAGTTCATTGCCATGCTCGACACGCAAATCCTTTAAGGCGCGGATCTTATACCTCGGTGGCTTCGACGGCCCTCGCGTGGTTGCGGGGTCAGTTTGTCTAAGAACGACAAAAGAGTAGCGATTCCAAAATCGCAACCAAATTTTACACGTGTGGGGCGGGCATTCCTGCCCGCCCAGAATCATCACAAACCCGATGTTCCGCTATCACCGAAGCCTTTGGCTGAAGAAGTCAAGATACTCTCTGTGATCCCCGAGAGGTCGAATCCTTACGATTACCGCCGCAGACTGCCCCACTATCAGAAGTTCGATCGTGCCTTGTTCGTGACGTTTCGTAAGCGCACCAGAGAACCACTCTCGCCTGCGGCCCGTTCGCTAGTGCTCCAGCATTGTCTCAGAGGAAATAATCGCACGATGCACCTTCATGCCGTCGTGATCATGCCAGACCATGTCCATTTGTTGTTGACGCCGACACGGAATGCAGAGGGCTGGCCGTTCCCTCTCAACCACATTCTCAAACTGATAAAGGGTCCCGCAGCTCGAAGTGTCAATGTGCTCAACATGAGCTCCGGAGCGCTATGGCAGGACGAGTCTTTCGATCATGTTCTCCGTTCCAATGAAAGCTTCGACCAAAAGCTCGAATACATTCGTCAGAATCCGGTTCGCGGAGGACTCGCGAAGAGGCCGGAAGAGTATGAGTGGCTCTGGCTTGAAGGGAGTTGAGGGCGGGCAGAAATGCCCGCCCCACACGGCCGGTGGTTACTCTCGGACGGGCTGTATAATTAAGAATTGCGCTCATGAGAAAGAACCAATCAGTATCAGCCACTCGCCGCCTGATCCGCTCCACTACCGTTCTCTGCGTCCGCCGCGACGACAAAGTTGTCATGGCCGGGGACGGCCAGGTCACGCTGGGCGAGTCCGTTATCAAACACGGCGCAAAGAAGATCCGCCGCCTTTACCAGGACAAGATTCTTGCCGGATTTGCCGGCTCGACGGCCGACGCCTTTACTCTGTTCAGCCGCTTCGAGAACAAGCTGGAGCAGTATCACGGCAACCTCGGCCGGTCCGCTGTCGAATTGGCAAAAGACTGGCGCACCGACAAGTTCCTTCGCCATCTCGAAGCTCTGCTGCTGGTCGCTGACAAAGAAGCGACGTTCCTTCTCAGTGGTCAGGGAGACGTGATTGAGCCCGACACCGGCATCGCAGCCATCGGCTCCGGAGGCCCATTTGCGCAGGCTGCGGCGCAGGCCCTCGCAGATCACACCAAGCTCTCGGCCCGCGAAATTGCCGAAGAAGCCATGAAGATTGCCAGCCGCATGTGCATCTATACCAATGAGAAGATTACGGTCGAGGAGTTGTAGGAAGAGGTCGATGGTCGATGGTCGTTAGTCGATAGTCGTTCGCGATTTGCGAATGATTGCGACTTTTCCTAACGACCAACGACTGGCGACCAACGACGCATTTATGGCTATCTACTTACCTGGAACCGCTGAAGAAGAACAAGTCACTCTCGACGAATTGACGCCGCGCGAAATCGTCACCGAGCTCGACAAGTACGTTGTCGGACAAAAGGACGCCAAGCGCGCCGTCTCCATCGCGCTGCGCAATCGCATGCGCCGGCAGAAACTCGCCCCTGAAATGGCCGAAGAGGTCATGCCGAAAAACATTCTCATGATCGGCCCCACGGGCGTCGGCAAAACCGAAATCGCCCGCCGCCTTGCCAAGCTCGCCAATTCGCCATTTCTCAAAGTCGAAGCCTCCAAGTTCACCGAAGTCGGCTACGTGGGGCGCGATGTCGAATCGATGATCCGCGACCTGGTTGAAATCGCGATCGAAATGATCCGCGAAGAACGGCTTGAAGACGTCGCCGACAAAGCTGAGCTGAACGCCGAAGAGCGCCTGCTCGATATCCTGTTGCCGCCGGTCACGCCGCGTCCGTCTGATTCGAGCGCCACTTCAACCGGAGGCGTGGTTATCGACGCCAACACGACGCTGACCGAGTCCTCCAGCCGCACGCGCGAAAAACTTCGCCAGCAACTGCGCGAAGGCAAACTCGACGACCGCACCGTTGAGATCGAAACCCGCGAGCGCAATTTTCCGTCGTTCGAAATCATCTCCAACCAGGGCGTCGAGGAGATGGACGTCAATCTCAAGGACATGTTGCCCAACATCTTCGGCCAGCGCACCAAGAAGCGGAAGATGAAGGTCAACGAAGCTTTCGAGTACCTGATCCAGGAAGAGGAACAGCGCCTCATCGACATGGAACAGGTCACCCGCGTCGCCATCGACCGGGTCGAAAACTCCGGCATCATTTTCCTCGACGAAATCGATAAAATTGCCGGCCGCGAAAGCGGCCACGGACCCGACGTTTCACGCGAAGGCGTGCAGCGCGACATCCTGCCCATCGTCGAAGGGACGACCGTCAGCACTCGTTACGGCATGGTCCGCACCGACCACATTCTGTTCGTGGCCGCGGGCGCTTTTCACGTTTCGAAACCAAGCGACCTGATTCCCGAACTGCAAGGCCGCTTTCCCATCCGTGTTGAGTTGCAGTCGCTCACCATGGAAGACTTCGTCCGCATCCTGACCGAACCGAAATCATCGCTGACACGGCAATACATCGCGTTGCTCGAAACCGAAGGCGTCAAGCTCGAGTTCACTCCCGATGCGCTCGAAGAAGTTGCCCGCTTCGCCTTCCGCGTCAATGAAGGCACCGAAAACATCGGGGCTCGCCGTCTGCACACCATCATGGAGCGCGTGCTCGACGAAATCAGTTTCGAGGCCCCCGAGAAAAAGGGCCAGCAGTTCGTGGTCGATTCCGCCTACGTGCAGAAGATGCTCAGCGAGATCGTGAAAGATCAGGATCTGTCGCGCTACATACTGTAGTTTGCAAAACAGTGTGGGGGCGGGCGACCCCGCCCGCCCGGGTTTTCTTAAATGCCAAAACGTGAATACCCCGAGTCTCCGCTCGTCGGCGTCGGAGCCGTCATCGTGCAAGACGATCGCGTCCTGCTCATCCGTCGCGGCCAGCCTCCACTGCTCGGAGAGTGGTCCCTACCCGGCGGCGTCCTCGAATGTGGAGAGACGCTGCGCGAGGCAGTTGCCCGCGAAGCGCAGGAAGAAACCGGCCTTCTCGTCGAGACCAGAGACATGCTCGGCGTCTATGAACGCGTGATCCGCGACGACGCCCAGCGCGTTCGCTATCACTATGTGCTCGTCGACTTCTTGTGCGAGGCGATCGGCGGCGATCTCAGAGCCGGAAGCGACGCGGCCGATGTTCTCTGGTTCGGTCGCGACGAATTGCCCGCGCTGAACCTAGCTTACGACGCCGCCGATGTCGTACTTAAGGGATTGGCCGCTTCCTCTTCGACGCTGCCCAATCGGCCGCACTAAAGCAGCGAAATCCGCATTATTCCCTCCTCCAGGGCCTCCGGATACACCGGGGACGCACGTCTCCACACCATTTCTACCCTCAAGCCACAGCCACACCGCGCCGATGAAGTGGGTAATCGCCATGAACGATTCCGACAACATCGTTAAGGAGTTCCTCGTTGAGAGCTACGAGAACCTCGACCGCTTAGACCGGGACTTGATCGTGCTCGAGAAAAATCCGCAGGATCGCGAGATTCTGGCCAGCGTATTTCGCACCATTCATACCATTAAGGGCACGTCCGGTTTTCTCGCCTTCAATAAATTGGGCGCTGTGGCTCACGTGGGAGAAAACCTTCTTGGGCGGTTGCGCGATGGCCAACTCACCCTGGATCGGGACATTACAAGCGGCCTGCTGGCGATGGTCGACGCCGTGCGGCAGATGCTCGCGAACATCGACGGGGCTGGAGTGGAAGGTGACCGCGACGATAGCCAGCTGATTTCGCGGTTGACGACCTTGCAGGCGATCCCCGCAGCGCCCTTCGCAAATACGACTCTCGGGGCATCGGAAAATCCCCTCGCACCATCGCCAATCTCCGCGTCGCTCTCAATCGGCGACATTCTGATGGACCGCGCCGGAGTCGCGCCGGCCGAGATCCAACGGGCGGCCCAAAAGCAAAAAGAAGGCGACCAGCGCCCCATGGGCGAGATTCTGCTCGAGCAAGGGTCAGTCCGCCCGCACGATGTGCTCGACGCACTGCGCGTGCAACAGACCGCGCGCGCGCAGACCGCCAGCGACAGCACTATCCGACTGGATGTCGGCCTGCTCGACCAGTTGATGAATCAGGTGGGCGAGCTTGTGCTCGCGCGAAACCAGATTCTGCAATTCGCAAACGGCACCGAAGACAGCGCGCTGGTCGCTGCCAGCCAGCGCCTGAACCTGATCACCTCCGAATTGCAGGAGGGAGTCATGAAGACCCGGATGCAACCGATTGGCAACATCTGGGACAAGTTTCCGCGCACCGTCCGCGATCTTGCACTGAGCTGCGGCAAGCAGGTGCGGGTGGTGATGGAGGGCAAGGAGACCGAACTCGACAAGACCCTTATCGAGGCCATCAAAGATCCTCTCACCCACCTTGTAAGAAATTCGGTGGACCACGGCATCGAGCTTCCGGAGGTCCGCAAAGCAGCCGGCAAAAATCCAGAAGGTTTGCTGACGCTGCGCGCTTTTCACGAGGGTGGACAAGTCAACATCGACATCTCTGACGACGGAGCGGGACTCGATCAGAACCGGATTCGCAGCAAGGCACAGCAAAAGGGTTTGATCTCGGCCGAGCAGGCCGCACGTTTCAGCGATCGCGAAATCGTAAACCTTGTCTTCCTGCCCGGCTTCTCCACCGCCGAAAAAGTGACGAACGTCTCCGGGCGCGGCGTGGGCATGGATGTGGTCAAGACCCACATCGAAAAAATTGGCGGGACCGTTGACCTGCAGTCGAAGCCGGGCCAGGGCGTGCTCGTTCGAATGAAGATCCCTTTGACTCTGGCCATTATTCCCGCGCTCATTGTGACCGGTGACGGCGAGCGCTACGCGGTTCCGCAAGTGAGTCTGCTCGAACTCGTGCGGATTGACGGCGCGGATGGACAAAAAGGAATCGAGATGATCCATGGCGCACCCGTCTATCGGCTGCGCGGCCGCCTTTTGCCACTCGTCTATCTGAACCGCGAACTGAAGCGCGAACTGGAACCGCGATCGGGCCCAGCCACTCTGAAATCTCAAGCGGTCGACACCGAAGCCGTGCCGCGCCAGGCCAACATCGCGGTCCTCCAAGCCGATGGACACCAATTCGGCCTGGTGGTCGATGCGATCAACGATACCGAAGAAATCGTCGTGAAGCCGCTGAGCAGCCACCTGAAACACATCGGCGTCTATGCCGGAGCCGCAATCATGGGCGACGGCACCGTGGCCCTGATTCTGGACGTGCTCGGGTTGGCGCATGCTTCGGGAATCCTGGCCGAGGGCAACGAAACGGTCCGCGAGGAAGAGGTGGAAAGCGGCTCGGCGGGTTCGGAACAGAAAGAAAAGCTGGTTCTATTCACTGGCCGCGCCGGATCGAGGATCGCAGTGCCACTCGATATGCTGGCGCGTCTCGAGATCATTCCCGGCGCGATGGTCGAACGTTCCGGCAATCAGTGGGTGACCCAGTACCGCGGACACATTCTTCCCCTCATCCGCATCAGCCACGCGCTCGAAGAGCGGCGTCAACCGGCATCGGCCGAGGGCATCATGACATTCCCCACCGAAGAAACCTTGCAGGTGCTGGTACTCGAAAGCGGAGGCCAGTCGGTCGGCCTGGTGGTCCACAAGATTCTCGACATCGTGGAGAGCGCCATGGGAGCCGAGTCTCCGCCAACCCGGGCCGGCGTACTTCATTCCTCGGTCATCGAGGAGCGGGTCACCGAATTGCTCGACGTACCCGCCATTCTGCTCGCGGGCGAAGCACATGAACCGGTTGTCGTTGGTGCGAGCGGAGCAGCCGGAGCAGTTTGAACGATGAGAAACAAACCTGGAGCGCGAAAGAACCAACTCATGAACGATACTCGCCAATTTTGCACCTTCTATCTCGATCGGCTCCTCTTTGGCGTCGAGTCGCAGAAGATTCAAGAGGTAGTCAACTACCGTTCGTTGCGCCCGGTTCCACTGGCTCCCGCGGCCGTCAGTGGATTGATGAACCTGCGCGGGCAAGTGGTGGTCGCGCTTGAACTGAGGCGTCAACTGGAAATGCCAGACCGCGCCTCGGACCAATCTCCAGTCTGCCTGGTCGTGAGCGCCCCGGGCGGCACCGTGTGTCTGCTGGCTGACGAAGTCGGCAGTGTGGTCGACGTCGAGGATCGGACTTTCGAGCCGTCGCCCGAGACGCTGTCGCGCCGGCTGCGATCCGTGATCCGAGGCGTGCACAAACTCGAACACGAATTGATGCACGTGCTCGATACCGACCGGGCTTGCGAGATTCCCGGTGTCGGGACCGGTCAGGCATGAGCGTCGACCGGAACTAATGATGATCTTCTGAGGAATAGTGATGAACCGTCTGAGTTTGAAAATGAAGTTAGGTATCGGCTTCGGCAGCTTGCTGGTGGTCCTCCTCGCCATGGGGTTCGTGGCGTATCAGGCTGTCGATCGGCTGGCGGAAATCTCCACCGGCGTCGCACACAATCTGGAAAAGAAAGACATGGTGTCGCAGATCGAAGCCGGAATCGAAAAACAGTCCACCGCTGTGCGCGGTTTTTTGTTGAACGGCAAAGAAGACCTGCTGGCCCACGGCGACGAGGGTAAGCAGGAATTTTCAGAAAACATGAGCAGCATCGACAAACTGCTGATCTATGAGCACGGCCGGGCATTGTTCGGCGAAATTCAACGTGACTCAACCCAGTTTCGTGCGTCGCTCGACCGCGAAATTCAGTTGCGGCGCGCCGGTAAAAACAAAGAAGCGGTCGAGCTGATGTTCAGCCCGGAGACAGCGGAAGTACGAAGCCGATTGCGGAAGGAAACCGCCTCCCTGATGAGCTTTCAAGACCAGCTCATCGAAAAGGCCCAAAAGGACCAGGCCGCATTTGAGAAATCGCTGCGGATTCGCATCTGGGGGCTGGCTCTCGCGGGGGTGCTCGTGGGCCTGGTTGTAACCGTTCTGATCACACGCTCCATCTCCGTGGTGCTCGCCCGCATGCTGACGCTGATTCAGGAGATCGCGGCCAACAATCTGGTGGCCGACGACATGGAAATCAGTTCGCAAGACGAAGTCGGTGCGGCTGGAACCGCCCTCAATGGCATGAAGCACAACCTGCATCAGCTCGTCCGGTCAATTGCCGATACGGCCGAGCAGCTGGCGGCATCGAGCGAAGAACTCTCCGCCACGGGACAGCAGATCACGGCCAATTCCGAAGAAACCACCGCGCAGGCCAAAGTCGTTTCCGACGCCGGAGGACAGGTCAACACGAATTTGCAGACGCTGGCCACGGGCGCCGAAGAAATGAAATCTACCATCGGTGAAATTGCGCACAATGCGACCCAGGCCGCGCAGATCGCGAAAGAAGCGGTCACGGCCGCACAGTCGGCGAATCAGACCGTCTCGCTGCTCGGCGAATCGAGTGTTGAGATTGGGAAGGTCATCGAAGTGATCACTTCCATCGCGCAGCAGACCAACCTGCTGGCGCTGAACGCAACCATCGAAGCGGCGCGCGCCGGAGAAGCCGGCAAGGGCTTCGCCGTCGTCGCCAACGAAGTGAAAGAACTGGCGAAGCAGACCGCGAAGGCGACAGAAGAGATCAAGCGCAAGATCACGGCAATTCGAACCACGACCGACGGAGCGGTATCGGCTATCGGGGCGATCCAGCAAGTGATCGACAAGATCAGTCATATTTCCACTGTCATCGCGACCGCAGTCGAGGAGCAGAGCGCCACCACCAGCGAAATGTCGCGCAACGTAACCGAAGCGGCTCGCGGAGCGGCCACCATCTCGACCAACATTCAGGGAGTTGCGGAAGCGGCGCAGAACACCTCGAGCAACGTTGGCGAGGCGCAGACGGCCACCGAACATCTGGCGCGGATGGCGAACCAGTTGCGCGACCTCGTCGGTCGCTTCAAGGTCGGCGATCGGCGTCGTAAAGCGGACCAGGTACCTTCCATTGCAGCGGTGCGGTCGGCCGCGGCGGGTGGGCGCTGAGATCAACATAGAGCCTGCACAGCAGGCGCTCTTCGGAACAGGCAAAATGCACCAGATTCGAGTATTGGTCGTCGACGATTCTGCGGTGTCGCGCAAGTTGCTCGGCGACCTGTTTGCCTCAGATCCAGAGATTGTTCTGGCGGGGACGGCGGCGAATGGCAATCAGGCGCTCGAACGAATTCGCGAGATTCGACCCGATCTAGTGACGCTCGATGTTGAAATGCCTGGAATGGACGGCCTGCAAGCGCTTGTCGAGATTCGCAAAATCTATTGGAAGCTACCGGTGATTATGTTCAGTTCACTTACCGAACGCGGTGCCACCGTTACTCTCGAGGCGTTGACCCGCGGCGCCAGCGACTACGTCACCAAACCTTCCCATCAAGACGTAGAAGGCGCCATGGAGCGAGTGCGCGAAGATCTTATTCGGAAGATTAAGTCCCTGTGCCCTGTGCCGTCGCCGCAACCCCGGCCCGTGCCCGCGCCCGCCGCATCTGCCATCCGGCCGCAATCGCGAGTCGACGTCGTCGCGATTGGGTCGTCAACCGGCGGACCGAGCGCACTTGGCGCACTCATTCCTCACCTGCCCCTAGCTTTTCCCGTGCCCGTGGTGATCGTGCAGCACATGCCGCCGCTCTTCACACGTTTGCTGGCGGAGCGCCTCAACATGCTTTCCCAGCTCGAAGTGAAGGAAGGCAAGCAAGGACAGCCGCTGCAACGCGGCCAGATTTGGATTGCCCCCGGCGACCATCACATGACAGTTACTCGCAAAGGGAGCGAGTTCGTGCTGGGACTGAACGACAGCGCGCCAGAGAATTCCTGCCGCCCTGCCGTGGACGTGCTGTTCCGCTCGGTGGCGCAAAGTTATGGTCCGAATGTTCTGGCCGTGGTGCTCACCGGCATGGGTGCCGACGGCACGCGCGGTGCGTCCGACATACACGGCGCCGGAGGACAAGTGATCGTCCAGGATGAATCCTCCTCTGTGGTCTGGGGTATGCCCGGAAGCGTGGTCGCCGCGAACCTCGCTGATCGCGTTTATCCGCTCGACGGAATTGGCGCTGAATTAGTACGCCGGGTTTCGATGCGACGACCGTTGGCAATGGCGGCGCACCCATAACCGGGATGTGCAGGTCGCCGGCGAAGGAACAAAACTGAAGAGCTAAACCCATGGCTGTAGAGATCGCAAAGAGCAGGCCCGCCGCAAGTTCGGACTCAGCGCCGAGCGATCCCGCCTTCCTGAAGATCCGCGATCTCATCTATCAGAGTTCCGGCATCTACCACACCGAGGAAAAACTCTATCTTCTGATTTCGCGTTGTACTCGTCGAATGATCGCTCTCGACGCGGCCAGCCCAACGGAGTATCTGGGACGTCTGACGATCCGCTCCGGGGGCAGCGCCGAATTGCGTCTGCTGCTCAACGAAATCACCATCGGCGAAACTTACATGTTCCGCCACCCGGCGCATCTCGACGCACTGCGCAACCTGATCCTTCCTCAGATTCTGCAAACCAAGGGTGTCATCGGGTCGAAACGTATTCGTTTCTGGTGCGCGGGCTGCTCGACCGGTGAAGAACCCCACACCCTGGCAATGTTTCTGCTGGAACAAAAGCAGAAGCTGCTTGCCGACTGTAGCTTCGAAATCCTAGCCACCGACCTGAACGACAACTCGCTCGAAGCGGCACGCGCCGGCATCTACGGCGAGTATGCCCTGCGTAACACCTCGGAACACCTGCGCCGGAAATATTTCACTGACATCGGCGACAAGAAGCTGCAGGCCAATGATCTGCTGCGGTCCCAGATCCGCTTTGACCGCGTCAATCTCAGCGATGACACCAAGATGTTATTTCAGAAAGGCATGGACGTCATTTTCTGCTGCAACGTGCTCATCTACTTTGATGTTCCCTCGAAACGCCGCGTGGTGCAGCACTTTTATTCGAACCTGGTGCCCGGCGGCTACCTTTTTCTAGGGCACGCCGAATCTTTGTTTCAGGTCAACGAAACCTTCCGGCTGGTGCATTTCCCCGGCACCACGGCCTATTGGAAAGCCACGGGCCTGCCGGCCGACGGAGGCAAGAAATGAACGCCGAAATCAAAGCGAAGCTAACCGGCCAGATCAAGAAACTGAACTCGATCTCCACTGCCCCGGCGATTTTGACGCCGCTCCTCGACATGCTGCGCTTGCCGTCCGACAGAATCAGGCTCGAAAAAGTAGTCGAACTCGTCTCCTATGACGGAACCATCGCGGCCCAGTGTCTTCGCATGGCGAATTCTCCATTATTCGGAAGAAGCCAGATTGAAACCGTCCGCGGCGCCGTCATGGCTCTCGGTCTCGAACGCGTGCGCTCGATATTGCTGGGGCTGTGTGTAAACCGCGTCATCCCAAAGGACAAGTGGGTCATCCCTCCCGATGCGTTCTGGCGTCACTCGCTCGGCTGCGCTCTGGTGACCCAGCGGATGGCGAAGAAAATCGGGTATCCCGACCCGGAAAAGGCCTACCTTGCCGGATTGCTGCACGACATCGGAGTGCTGGTAAATTCAGTCCTGTATAACCGCGAATTCCGCGAATGCCTGCGCCTGGCCAGTGAGCAACACGTGCCTCTCCATGTCGTTGAAGCTCAGGTCCTAGGCTTCACTCACAATGACACCGGGCCCATGCTCTCGGAGCAGTGGGGATTGCCGCAGGAATTGGTGGAAGCGACGCGAGCCCATCACGACATCGCCCTTCTGTCGTCCGCTGGGCCCTTAGCCTGTCTGGTTCACTTGAGCGACCTGCTCTGCCGCGTCAGCTACCTCGACTACGGCTATGAAGAGTCGATCGGCGTCGACCTGGGCAGTGACGAGGCCTGGCGAACCTTGGTTCGGACTTATCCCGAACTCGCAAATATGGATCTCGCTCGCTTCACCTTTGATATCGAAGGAGCCATGGATCAGATCGTTGGGACAGTGAATTCGGTTTTTGGCAGCGCATCCATCGCCGCAGCGGCCGCACCAGTCACCACCTGAGTTGGCGACACTTGAGCGCAAAAAAAACGCCCTGAGCGTTAGCTCAGGACGCCTTCGGCAGCCCTCCCCCAGAACTGCCAAACCACGTGCCCATCCTATGTCCATGTGGACGCACTGTAAATGTCACTTACGTAATGTCAACTTTCCGATTGGGCACCGCGGGGCATGTACGAAAGTAACGTTATCTTGCGCCCGATCTCGCGCAATGACCGGGCTATTTCTTTTCCCAGGTCAGCCCGCCGTCAGCGCTGCTCCATATCTCAATCTCATTGCCTCCGGCTGAGACCGTAATCTTCCCCGCCGCGGGAGCATCGATATGGGTTACGTCCGAAGCCAGAGTCTGCTCCTTGAACGACGGATGCACCTTCGTCCACGTCGCGCCGCCATCCGTCGAATGCAAAAGCGTACCTGCCTGTCCCCCAGCCCACACATCCCGGCCGGAAGCTGCGTAGCACTGCAAGGGATGATCTGCCTGCAAAGCACTCTGCCAGGTTCGGCCTCCATCGAGCGACCGCTGGAGCACGCCGGCAGTGATCGCCCAAGTTGCTTTTGGCAGTGTGGCCGCCGCCTTCGCGAGACCAGCGCTAGAGAGAGTCGCGCTCCGATAGGCGAAGTCCCCGGCGGTGTGCGTGGGGGCCTTGGGAACATCCGTCATTGGCGTCTTCTGCACTTCATTACTCGCCGTCGCGTTCGCGTCGAGTTCTTGGGTCGCGGGCTTTGCCTTTTCCACCGCCGCTACTTCTTCCCGCTCCTTCAGACCGCCGACAACGGACGTTTCGGGAGGGACCGTTGCCGCAGCCGACTCGACCTCGAGCGTTTCAGTGTTCCGGCCGGTCGACGCCCCGGCCGCAAAGGACGCCCCCGACGTTGCGGGCCTGTCTGCTCGCTCCGAATCTTTCTTTCGGCCGTTCAAGGAGCCCGCGAGAAGCATGCCGTACTCCGCATTCGGTGCGGGCGGTGGCGCGGGAGACAGAGCTTGTTTGGCCGCGGGGCTCGAGTCTTGATTCGCCTTCAGGTCTAGATTCGACCCGAACCGCTTGTTCTCGGCCTTCAACGTCGAACGAGATTGCGGAACGGACGTCGCTCGATCCGCCTGAGCGAGATCTGCTTCACTCGAATCTTCTTTGGACAAATCTTGTTTAGGCAAGTCTTGGGGCGGGGTTGCCATTGCGATCTGACGCTGGCTATCGGCGGGCGCGAAAGCCGGCGGCGGAGCGACTGCCGGAGTCAACTTCGTCTCATTCTTATTGTCACTGTGACTACCCGGACGCAGCGCCAGCGCCGCAGCGATCACAATGACCGCCACCGCGAGTGTGGCCCACCCTGGATTCGCCCAGAGATTTGTCCAGGAAAATGCGCCTGATCTCAGCCACCCTCCGCTCGCTTTTATCGGGACTGCCGTCGTCCGTTCGGCTTCGGTCTCGGCTGTGACCAGAACGATCGCATCCGCATCCGGCAGCGCCAGCATCACGACTTCACGGCAATCGCCACAGCCTGCCAGGTGTTCGAGCAGCGACTCGCGTTCACTCGCCGCTAGCGATTGTTCCGCAAAAGCCGTCAGCAGGTCCGCATCAGGATGCTTGAGTTCAGCCGCATTCTGCCCCGGCTCGGGTTGGACCGCCGCAGCCCGCAGGCGCTCATGCACGATTTTTGGAACTTCTGTCATTTGTGTAACTTCACCCGGCGTTTCAGCCGACGTCCCCGTCGCTTGCATCCTGCGCTGGGAGCTTACTATCGGGGAACGTTTTCGACCCCGAATCTTGCGTCAACCGGGACCGTAAATTCAGCCCCATGTCGCGCACGTCAGTCTCCAAAGCCTCGGCCGCCTGCGCATGGCTCATCCCCTGCGCCCGCAACCCCGCCAGAATACGCTTCCTGAGCCCGGTCGAAAGACGGTCGAGCCGCCGGCTCACACTCGATTCGTGCAGCCCGAGCGCGCGCGCAATATCGGCGAGCGTCCGCCCGTCCAAATAGTACGCCGCGAGGGTAAACCGGTCCTCCGGCGAAAGTTCCGCCAGAGCCTGATCGGTCGCCGCTTCCAGCCGCGTATCGGCCCCACTCACAGGCTCCGGAGCCGACGCCGCAAACTGCACGCCTTCTTCCGTTTGCTCTTCGAGACTCACCGTGCGCTTCTGTTTGCGATAGCGGTTGATAAACTCCTGCGCCATCACCGTGCGCAACCAGCCCTCGAGCGATCCGCGGCCGGTGTAAGACAAAAGCTTCGAATTGCGAACTCCGTCCCGCGCGTTCACGCCATAGAGATCGGCAAACAAGGAATCGGCCAACTCCGCCGCGTAGGCGCCGTCGCGCGTAATATGCAGCGCCATGCGGTGCAATTTCTGGCGGTAGCGGTCGATGAAATCCTGCCACGCCCGCTCATTCCCGGCCGCGCACCCTCGCGCCAACGCCAGCTCCTCAAGTTTCAGCGCTGCGCAGAATGCATCGGTTTCGGCCGTCGCGTCATTGGATTTGGAATTGGAATTGGAACTGGAACTGGAAGCCGCTTTCGCCGGAACATGCTTGCGCAGAACATCGTCGAGGACGCCCGCGAACTGCTCTACGCTCATGCCATATGCAGCCGCCCCGCTGCGCTCGTAATAGGTCGCGGCATAAGTCGCTGCGAAGGTCGCCGCAACGGTCGTCCCCGTCGTCACCGCGGTCGTCGCCGCGATCAGCGACTCCTGGCCAGATTGGATGGGGTTGGGCATTGAGATCGAGCGATTTCAAGGCTCTGACATTTGATGCTAGCAATTTTTTAGACGCAAGGATCGGAAAATCGTACGTTCTCCGCTCAGCGAGCAGAGAAAGACACTCCTGGAAGCCTCGCAAGTGAGCCCCCTCGGCGCGCCCGTTCTTTGAAGGGGATCGGGCGCGCCGAGGGTAGCGGCGAGATACGAGTGTTTGCAAGCTACGTTTGCACGCTACGGGGAGGCCGTTTATGCGGTGGATCGTCGTAGTCAGTGGAATTGCTCTGTTGGTAATCGCAGCCGTCGTAGTTCCGTGCCTTTTGCGTGCGGGCGAAGTGCCGTCGGCGTCGGGATATTCTCTTCTCAACCCAATTCGAAGCGGCAACCTGACCGTCTTTCCCGTGGTAGCCACAAAATCTTATGACACAATGGAATTTCTTACCCTCGATGAAGGCCTCCGCAGCGGCGATGTAGTCGTTACCGAAGCAGGCCAGGCTCAAGGCATGATCCGTCGCCGCCCGAGCGATCCCGGGATCATCCATCCCGTACGCGATGCGGAAGTCAATCGGCTGGTGCTGGTCAATAACTCCAAGCGCCCGCTGTTACTCCTCGCCGGCGAAATCGTCACCGGAGGCAAGCAGGACCGCGTCATCGGCAAAGACCGCATCGTTCCGGCGGAGAGCGATCCAGTCGACCTGAGCGTCTTTTGCGTGGAGCCCGGCCGCTGGGTGGCGACGAACGGCAAAAACACTTTCGGCAGCGGACGGAACAGCCTCAACACCTTCGCCGCTCCGAGCGTCCGCGCTCCCGCGATGGCCGCCGGAAACCAGCAACAGGTCTGGGATAGCGTCGGCAGATCGAAGCACGCCATGCAGACGGTCGTTGTGGAAGCGGAGGCGGCGGAAATCAATACGACCTCCTCCTATTCCCGCGTGATGGATAACAAAGCAGTGCAGAAGAAAGTCGACGCCGTCGCCGAACCCATCGAGCGCGACTACGAAAGTGTCATCCATCAACTGCGAGACAAAAACGCCGTGGGCGTGGTCGTCGCCGTCAACGGAGAAATTGTCTGGGCCGATATCTTCGCGAGCACCCAGCTGCTGCAGAAATACTGGCCGAAACTATCGCGTTCCTATGCCACCGAGGCGGTCATCACGCGCGCAAAAGGCGGAGAAGTCAGCAGCAAAGATGCGTTGAAGTTTCTGGAGGATCTCGAAGGCCGCCACGAAACCGCCGAAACCGAACCCGGGCTCTATCGCCAATCCGAAATCACCGGGGACGGCTTCAAAGTATTCGAACTAAGATCGCTTCTGCCAAAGACCGGCTTCGCCGTGCACGTGGCAAAAATGACGAATTAACAAGGGATAATGATGGTCGATGACTGGTATCGCTGATTAGATCAGTTCGCCCGTAGTTAATGAAATCGCCTGTTTACAGCAGTCTGTTGGTACTAGAATGCTTCCTGTGCAGAATCAACCGCGGTCGAAACTTCGGATTCTTGCGGGCAGCTTCTTCCTGTCTCTGCCGTTGTTCTTAGCTATATCGTTAACCGCGTACCATTTCGGTGTTGGAGTCCGTTTCCATCCAGAAATCCAACACGAATATCCAGCCCTGAAAACGTGCATCGGATTTGCGATCGTGGCATCTCTCTTCGTTGGTGTTATCAACATCGTAAGGCTCCGATGAGTGCGGGCTGAAACAATCTGTACCTCACGTAGCTGTCGTAAAATCGCGGTTACACTAACTACCGGCGCTTCACAGCTCCAACGCTTTGCTGTGCCTCTTATTTCGCAGCTGAAGAATCCACCATCTGAGAGGATTCCTAACCATCAAAGCCGGCTTTCTTAAGGTGGGGACGGAGAGCTTCAACACACGTCCCATCAGGTGATACTGCCTGTCGAGGTCGTCCGCGGGGACGAACACGGACACGAAAGTCTCTGTGTCTGTAGCGCATACCGCAGCAAGAGCTACGCCAAGGTTGCGCTCAAGGCCCTCGGAGTATCGCAGCTTCGCATGGTCAAACGCTAACGTTCCGCGCTCCTGAACCCAGAACTGGCCTTGCCTATCTACCAAAACGTTGTCGCGTGTCAGCCAGCGAATCGTCTCGGGCCAGTGTTGAACCGATAGAAACACCTTCAACTTTTCGGCTGCGTCGTCCAGTGTTTCTGGCGGGTCGGAATATGGGTCGGCCATGTCCGAATTATCGGCCAGTTTGATAGTTGTTGCAAAATCGCGATTACACTCATCGACGGGTTCGGACCCCGACCCCGCCTCACACCGAGTAAGAAACATTGTCGGCCGCTGCGTCGTGCACCGTGACGTCACGAGTGGGAGCCTGCGGCGACCGGCTCCCTCGCCGCATGGCGACAATGCCGGTCCGCACCATCTCCAAAATCCCGTAAGGGCGCAGCAACTCGAGCAGGCCGTCGATCTTCTCTTCCGCGCCCGTAATCTCGATCGTCAAAGACTCCGGAGCCACATCCACGACACGCGCACGAAATACGTTCGCCAGTTCCAGGACGTGCGACCGCGCCTCATGCGCCGCTGCCACGCGGATCATCGCCAGATCCCGGACAATGGCCGGTTCATTCGTAATGTTCTCGACCAGCAGCACGTTCACCAGCTTGTACAGATTCGCTTCGATCCGGCGCGCCTGATCGTGGTCAGCATCGACAGTAATCGTCATGCGCGAGACTTCCGGCTTCTCCGTGCGCCCCACCGTCAGCGAATCGATATTGAAAGCGCGCCGGCGAAACAGCGAAGCCACCCGCGTAAGCACGCCCGGCTTGTTTTCGACATACACCATGAAGGTATTCAGCATAAGTTAGCTCTTGCTCGTAGCCTCGGGTCGTTGGTCGTTGGTCGTCGGTCGTCGGTCGCTGGCCTCTAGCTTCTAGCTAGTAGCTAGCAGCTCGTTTACTCGTCTTGCGCCGTCTCCACAATCGGACTCGGCCGCCGGATCATATCGTTCAGCGCTGCGCCCGCCGCGACCATTGGATACACCGTGTCTTCCTGCTCCACCTGAAAATTGATCAGCATCGGCCCGTTATGCTGCCGCGCCGCTTCCACTGTGGGCACAACATCCGAACGCTTCGACACGGTGGCGCTGCGAATCCCGTAGGCTTCCGCCAGCCGCGCAAAATCCGGGTTCAGCAACGGAGTCGCCGCATAGTTGCGGTCATAAAAAAATTCCTGCCACTGCCGCACCATGCCAAGAAATCCGTTGTTGATGATGGCGATGTTGATCTTCAAATTCTCCTGGACAATCGTCGCCAGCTCGCACATCGTCATCTGGAATCCGCCATCGCCCACAATCACCCATACCTCGGCGTCGGGACAAGCCACCTTTGCGCCAATCGCCGCCGGCAGCGCAAAGCCCATCGTTCCCAGTCCGCCGGAAGTGATCAGCGAGCGCGGACGCTCATGCTTGTAATACTGTGCTTCCCACATCTGGTGCTGGCCTACGTCGGTAACGACAATCGTGTTGCCGTCCCGCGTCTGCCGCCACAGATCGTTGATGACGTGCGCCGCATAAAGATGTCCGCTGTCGGGCAGATTCTGAATATCCCGCACCGCCGAATCGCCCTTCAACTGGTCGATATGATCGAGCCACTCGCGATCACGGATCGATCACCGGATTCAACATGCGGCGTCAGCTCCAATAAAACTTCGCGCAAGTCGCCGACCAGCGGCACATCGACCTTGACGTTCTTATTAATCTCCGCAGGATCGATCTCGATGTGAATCTTCTTGGCGTTGACCGCGTATGTCTTCAAGCTGCCGGTAACGCGATCGTCGAACCGCATGCCGAAAGCCAGCAAAAGATCGGCTTCCTGGATCATGTGATTCACCCACGCCTCGCCGTGCATCCCCATCATCCCGAGATTCAGCGGGTGCGACGCCGGAAACGCGCCCAGTCCCAGCAGCGTCATCGCTACCGGAATGCCCGTGCGCTCGGCAAAATCGCGCACCTCGCGCATGGCCCCGGAAATAATGATCCCGTGCCCAGCCAGTATCACTGGCCGCTTCGAATTCTGAATCAACTCCAGCGCCTGCGCGTATTCCTCGGGAGCGGGCGACAAATCAGGCCGATAACCCGGCAATTGCGGCCGAGCCGCTTCCCAGTCAAACTCGCACGTGCTCTGCTGAGCATCCTTCGTGATATCGATCAGCACCGGCCCCGGCCGCCCCGATCGCGCCACGTAGAAAGCCTCCCGCACCGTGCGCGCCACTTCGCTCGCGTGCGTGACCAGATAGTTGTGCTTGGTGATCGGAAGCGTCACGCCCGTGATATCCGTCTCCTGAAATGCATCCGACCCGATCAACTTGCTGCCGACTTGCCCCGTAATACAGACGATCGGGGACGAATCGAGCATGGCCGTGGCAATCCCTGTAACCATGTTCGTCGCGCCCGGTCCGGATGTCGCTACTGCGACGCCAACGTCTCCGCAGGCGCGCGCGTAGCCATCGGCCATGTGGGTTGCGCCCTGTTCGTGCCGCACCAGAATGTGATGGATCTTGCTATGCTTCAGCGCGTCATAGGCCGGCAAAATGGCCCCGCCAGGGTAGCCGAATACCTGCTTCACGCCCTCGCGCTCCAGGCACTCCCAAAGAATTCCCGCCCCAGTCATAGTTTTTTTCGAAGTCTTATTCGAAGGCTTGGGTGATGTCGCGTCGTGTGATGTCGCGTCCGGGGCTGGCGTAGCGTTCCGATCCGTCATAAAGCCTCTCTGCAAAAAGCTCGGGAAAAAACAAACCCACCGTGCCATCGACTATGGCCGGTGGGATCGGCAGTCAGGAAAATGGTAACCGACCGACCGTCCGGTTGGCAAGCAAAAAGGGCGCGTCCTCAAACCGGCCGGATGGGATTGATTACTGACTCGGAGGCGGCGTGGCCGCCACCGCACGCATAGCCTCTTGGCAAGAGCCCGAGGCCGTCAGCACCTTGTCGAACTCCGGATCAGACCGCAGCTTCGCCAGCAGGGGATCCATAAGCAGATTGCTGTGGGCGCAATAATTCTGTCCGACAGCGCTTTGCAGCAGATGAAGCGCCGCCTGCTTCTTCCCGCAGTAGGCAAACAGCGATCCTTCGTAGTACCACATCTCGGCGTCAGACTCGGTCGGCACGCTGGTTTCCGCCTCCTGCGCCAGACGGTCCAAATCCGACGCCGGACGCAGACCCAAACAAGCCTCCAGCAGATCACGCCGATACCGCGGAGCCGTCGGCATACGCTTTACCGCTTCCCGCGCCTCCGCAACCTTGCCCTGGCGCAGCAACAACGATGGCAGTCGCGTATGACGCCCACTCCGACCCTGCGTCCAGGCGAATAAAGTCCGCCGCGCGCTCCGTGTTCCCCATCTCCATGAACGCCCATGCGCACGAACGGAACGTGTAGTTACCGGGGTCAAGCGACAAGGCCGTGTTGCACTCGTTCGCTGACTGTTCCAGCATTCCGGCATAGCGATACACATAGGCCATCGTCATGTGGGTCTGCGCGCTATCCGGACGCCGCTTCACCAACGCCTGTGCCGCCTGATAAGCCTTGCCCAATTCCCCACGCTCCACGCTGTTGCTGACCAACTGTCCCGCCGCCACCAGCCGGTTTGGATCAAGCTCGACAGCCTTGGAACAAGCCTTGATCGACCGCTGGAACATTGGCTCGCCGCCGTCCGAATAGTCGGCGTCGTAATAGCACCGCAATCCGAGTTGTTCCCAGGCGGGCGCGTAGGTGGGATCGACTTCGACCACATGCTCCAGAACCGCAATCGCGTCCTTATTCGGGCGCAGCATCGTGCGGCAGCGCGAGACTGTGAAGATAAAGGTCGTAGGCCTCGGGACTCGTCGGGCGCGTGCCGGTATCGAGATAACCTCCCGTAGCTCCAAGCGCAGGCAAAAGCCCTTGCCGCATCTGGGCCGAGATCTGCGCCTGCAACGCGATCAGATCCTGAGCCGGAGCGGTCACGTTGGTTTGCCACAAAAGCTTGTTGCCCTCAACCTGGATCGCCTCGAGCGTAATCAGCAGCCGGTCTCCCTGTTTCAAGAAGTGCCCTGTAATCACGTTGGCGACGTGCATTTCCTTGCCCGCCGCTTGCGGATCCACGTCGTTACCGACGAACTTCCGCGTCATCGCCGATGGCCGCACGTCGAGTGTCCGCGTATAGGTCAGCGTGTTCGAAATTTCATCGGCCAGCGCCGTCCGAAGGAACTCCACGCTGATGTCGCCATTCATATTCTGCAGCGGCAGCACGGCAATCGTATTCTTCGGAGCGCCTCCGCCAACCATCCCCCGCTGCTTGAACCACCACGCTCCCACCGCGACCAGAACCGTGACCAGCAACGCAGCCATGCCGAGCAGCACATAGCTTGAAACTTTACTGGTCGCCTGAAACGTGGTCGTTGCGATCCGATACGGCAGCGCCGGACGCCGCGCCCCAGTCTTCGTCAGCCCCGATTCCGTCTCCTTCTTTAACGACTGCAAGTCCCCCTTCATCGCCAGCGCATTCGGATAGCGATGGCCGCGATCCTTCTCCATCGCGCGCCCGATGATGCCTTCAATATCCGGCGGCAACTTGGGATTGAGTTGCAGCGGCGAAACCGGCTTCTGATTCAAGACGGCGTCGAGCGTGGTAATCACGTTCCCCGTGGCAAACGGCTTCTTACCGGTCGCCATTTCGTAGAGCACGACGCCCAGCGAAAACAAATCGCTGCGCGGATCCAACTCTTCGCCCCGCGCCTGCTCCGGAGACATATAAACCGCCGTCCCCGGAATCACGCCGACAGCGGTCAGCGAGTCTTCCAGCGCCGCCTCGCTCGATCCCGGCTCGGGGATCGACTTCGCCAATCCAAAATCGAGAATCTTGGTCTGCCCCGTCGGGGAAACAAAAATATTGGCCGGCTTGATGTCGCGATGAATGATCCCCTTGGCATGCGAACTCGCCAACGCATCCGCCACCTGTATGCCGATGTCGAGCACCTCGTCGAACTCCATCGCCTTCCCGCGGATCCGCTCCTTCAAGCTGACCCCTTCGAGCTTCTCCATGACAATGAAGGGATGCCCGCCGTTATCGTCGATGTCGTGGATGGTACAGATGCCAGGATGGTTTAGCTGAGAAGCGGCGCGAGCCTCGCGCACGAAGCGATCCAGCGACTTTTTGTCGTGGACCATTTCGACAGGGATGAACTTCAGGGCCACGTGCCGGGACAGGCGCGTGTCTTCCGCCTCATACACCACGCCCATGCCACCACCGCCAAGTTTGCCAACGATGCGATAGTGGGAGACTGTCTGGCCGATCATTCCAAAGGCCTCAACCCCGTCGGCGGCTATGGTAGGCCGCGGGTGGAGTTGCGGTCAAGCCAACGGACGGGATAGTGTGTGGCGCGTGCGCACATGTACACACCCCTCACCTTGCCGTTGCGAAAGAGTTGGGCAAAGGTTTTGTTGACGAATTCGCTTATGAGAGGGGCGACACGATTTGACCCAGGTCAGTGACCAAAGATGCCTTGGGTCTTTATTGGGGGACTAACTGTGGTCGAAGAAAGCTCGCAATCAATAAAATTTCCGGCCCTAGGTTTTAACAATGGATGGATCTACATGCTGGGGTCGATGGATGATCTCAGTCGATCATCGCGGAAAGCTTTTAAGAGCCAATCCTACAAGCATCTGTTAGTAGTCGATTCCAGTGGCTGTAGTTTTCATGTCGAGAGTGCGCGGCAGATTCGTTCCTTGTTCAATTTTAGCTTTGGCAGTCTGCTCGGGCTGCTTGCGGGGAATCCGAGCTTGCGGGTTGAGTTCACATTCGCACCCGAAAATCCCTCTACGATTCCATTGGACCGGATAAAGACGCTTATTCTGGACGGTTTCAAGGAAAATGAGGATTACTGGGACGAGATGAGCGACTTTGAAGAGTTCAGGGATGAGATTGTTATGGCGGGAGCCTTAGACCAGGTGTTTGCAATATTCAAGAAATTCCACCAACTTTAGCCGAGGAATCAGCGGCCTCAATTGGATTTCGAAATTGTGCAGGCTTAGAAAAACGACGCTCTAAGGTTATGAAAACCGGTGAGACGATCTTGGGATTAGTACTGCTGGCGGCTCTGGCAACTGGGCAGTCCGCGAAAGATCAGTCGTCGGCTGCCGCTCAGGGGAGACCAGATCTCGTTCCGCTGATCCACCATCCCATGAACGGCCAAAATCATTGTTAAGAACATTTGGTAGCGGTCCGGCGAGCCGCAATGTTGCCACCAGTGTCTCGACGATCCCTTAGCACCCACACTGCTTGCCCAAACGTCCCTTCGGTCATCACTCAACTCCGCAGCTGGCGCGGTCGAAAACACATGTCGTGCATCCGGAAACTGCATGAACATTGGCGATAGCGTCGGTGCGAAAAAGAGGTGTGTACATGTGCGCATGCGCTACACACTATCCCGTCAAGCCAACGGGCTTCTGGGAGCGGCCCGCCGAAGCAGCCGACAGGCGATTTTCCATTCTGGGCACTCCCCATTCATTTACTCCCGCCGAACCCGTTTCGCCCGCGTTATACTTCACCGTTCAACCAGCTCATATGCCGCCTCGTTTTTAATTTTGAAGGCGCCCGACAGGATGACGAATTTCCTATGGAATCTCCCCGCTCGATTTTTCATACCTTGCCCGCAATTTTCCGCTGCTCGATCGTTTCCTTGCTCGCATGCGCTGCCGCTCTTGCCCAAGGCACTCTTCCCTATCAGGATCCAAAGATCCCCGTTGACCAGCGCGTGGCCGACCTCCTCTCGCGCATGACGCTCGAAGAGAAAGTGGCCCAGATGGAAGGCGCTTGGGAAAACCGCGATCAGATCAAAGATCCGAATGGACTCTTCGTCGATGCCAACGGTAAGTTCCTTCCTGATCGTGCCGCCGTCCTCATCAAGAACGGTCTGGGAGAAATCTCTCGTCCGAATGAGAATCGCGACCCTCGCCAAATGGCGGATTACACCAACACGGTGCAAAAGTGGTTCAAAGAAAACACACGCCTCGGAATCCCCGTTCTCTTTCATGACGAGTGCCTGCACGGGCATGTCGCGCCAAAAGCCACGTCCTATCCGCAGGCCATCGCCTTGTCCTCGACGTGGGATCCCGCTCTCGTAGAGGATGTTTTCACTGCCACCGCCGCCGAAGTGCGCTCCAGCGGGGTTCACCATTGTCTTGCTCCCGTGCTTGATCTGGCTCGCGATCCGCGCTGGGGTCGTACAGAAGAAACCTACGGCGAAGATCCGTATCTCGTTTCGCACATCGGTCTGGCTGCGATTCGCGGCTTTCAGGGGACCGGCCCCATCGACAACAAACACGTCATGGCCACGGCCAAGCATTTCGCTGTTCACGGCCAGCCCGAAGGCGGCACCAATGTTTCGACTGGCAATTATTCGGAACGCGTCATCCGCGAATATTTTCTCAAGCCCTTCGAAGTCGCCGTCAAGCAGGGACAGGTGCGAACCGTCATGGCCTCTTACAACGAGATCGACGGCATTCCCTCGCATAGCAACAAGCATTTGCTCGACGACATCTTGCGCCACGAATGGGGTTTCGACGGAACGATCGTCTCCGACTATTTCGGCATCACCGATCTCGTCAATCTCCACCACGTAGTAGCGACCAAAGAAGAAGCGGGAAAAATGGCTGTCGAGGCGGGCGTCGAGATCGAACTTCCCTTCGAGGCGGCGTATCCGAGCCTGATCGATCAGGTCCATCAGGGGAAGGTTTCCGAGGCAACGATCGACCGCGCCGTCACCCATCTGCTGCGCGCGAAGTTCGAAGCCGGGCTCTTCGAGAATCCGTACGTCGATCCCGACGCTGTGGAGAAATTAGTCAACAACGCCGACCACCAGAAATTGGCATTGAAGGCAGCGCACGAAGCCATCATCCTCTTGAAGAATCAAAACAGCCTGCTGCCGCTCGATAAGTCGAAGTACAAGCGCATCGCCGTGATCGGCCCTAACGCCGCCGACCTGCATCTTGGCGGCTACAGCAACAAACCGGGGCGCGGCATCAGCCTGTTGCAGGCGGTGAAAGATAAGGTCGGTTCGTCCTCTGAAGTGCTTTACTCCGAGGGATGCAAGATAACCGAGACACCCCCCGACTGGGACGCCGACAAAGTTGTGCTCGGCGACCCGGCGTTGAATGCCAAACGCATTCAGGACGCCGCCGCAGTTGCCAGAAAGGCCGACATCGTCATCCTCGCGCTCGGCGAGAATGAACAGACCTCGCGCGAAGAATGGGCGACCAACCATCTTGGAGATCGCGACAGTCTCGATCTACTCGGCAATCAGGACGACCTGGTGAAAGCCATCCTTGCCACCGGCAAGCCGACGATTGTCTACCTCCAGCACGGCCGTCCGAACTCCATCAACTACATTGCCGAAAACGTTCCCGCGATTCTCGATGGCTGGTATCTCGGTCAGGAAGGTGGAACCGCCATCGCCGACGTACTCTTCGGCGATTACAACCCAGGCGGGAAACTGCCGATCACCGTACCACGCTCGGTTGGGCAACTACCCGACTACTACTACCAGAAGCCTTCCGCGAAGCGCGGCTTCGTGGATGCGTCCGTCAAGCCTCTTTTCCCGTTTGGCTGGGGCCTGAGTTATACACAGTTCAAATACGGCAACCTGCACGTGAGTCCCGACGGAATCGGCCCCGAGGGCGAAACATCTGTGTCCGTAGATGTCACCAACACCGGAAAAATCAGTGGCGCGGAAGTCGTTCAACTTTATATCCGCGATGAAGTGAGTTCAGTCACGCGTCCGGTCAAGGAACTACGAGGCTTTCACCGTATTGTTCTCGATCCCGGCAAAACAGAGACGGTCAAGTTCACGCTCGTGCCAGACGAACTTTCGTTCCTGAATCGCGAAATGCATCGCGTCGTGGAACCCGGCAGCTTCAAAATCATGGTCGGCGGCAATTCCGCGGATTTGATTGAGACCAAACTCAACGTAATTGCACGCTAGAAAACCGACCTGTTCGTAAGCCTGTTGTGGCAAAGGCTTTGTGCCTCCGCCACCAGTGTGATGCCCATCACATTCGATGGCATATAGCGTCACCTCATTCCGTTCCATGGCGCGGTATCTTGGCATTAGTTGAGGAGGCTCTTATGCCAACTCCAGTAATGGAAGAAACACGAACTCGGCAGCGAGCTCTCGCGTTAAAGCGAATTTTGCTAGCCACAGATCTGTCGGATGCATCGTCTAAGGCCACGCGGTGGGCGGTTGCTCTCGCGCGGCACTACGGATCGGAAGTCTTTCTTGGCCACGCCGTCGCTCCGCAAGTCCGTGGGTTCGTCCCCATGGACGAGTTGCCGAAGGAACTCGATCGCGACCGGCTGTCGGCCGAACGCGCGATGCAACAACTGGTGTACACCTTGCTCGAAGAGCGAGTCGTTGCGCACTCTCGATTGCAGCGAGGTCCAGTCTGGGAGGTGATCTCTTCGATTATTGCGGAGGAGAATATCGACCTGCTGGTATTGGGCACGCGCGGCCGCAGTGGACTCAGCAAAGTCGCCCTGGGGTCAGTCGCCGAGCAGTTACTGCGGACGGTCACCTGCCCCGTGCTCACCATCGGCCGCAACGCGCCGCAAATCGACGCATCGACTTTGCACTTCTCGCGCATCCTTTTTTCCACCGACTGTGGTCCCTCCGCCGAAAGGTCTCTGGGGTACGCACTGTCTCTCGCGGAGGAATACCGGTCGAAGCTCATCGTGCTGCACGCAATTCCTCGCATTCCAGTGTCGGATATTGGCCCCGGTCTTTATTGTCCGGCGTATTACACTGCACAAGACGTGATGAAGTGGGAAGCCGAGGAACGGGAAAAGAGCGCGAAAAAACTGAGAGCAATGATTCCGCCCGACGCGGACCTTGCGTTCGAACCGGAATTCGAGGTTCAGACTGATTTTCTGCCGCGCGGAATCATGAACGCCGCAGATCAACACAACGTCGATCTCATCGTCATGGGAGCGCACGGAACGGGCTCCGCCAGAATGGCGGCTCACCTACCATGGTCCGCTGTCCACGGCGTGATCTCAGAAGCGAGATGCCCCGTTTTGACGATCATGTCGCCTGCATAGAAACCGCAACCGCCGCATCTGATTTTTCCCGGAATCAGATGCGGCGGGATGCTTCCGCGTAGAACTAAAGACTCGGCCTCAGGCGCGGCCACCCTTCACTGCTTTCGCCCTCCGAACGGCTTCGCCACGCCATCTCTCGAGCTTCAGGCAGCACTTACCAAACTTACGTTTTGGTGTGCAATTCATTGCCGTTTCTCGATTAACGTCGCTGAAATTCACAATCAGTTCATTTTGAGAGCGCGGGCGGTCAGAGATAATTGCGCGCATTTGAAATCCAGTCTCGATCCTGTTTCAAGGAGTCGCCACGTGTCTAAAGCAATCACCAAGTTGTTCGTTTGCATTCTTCTTCTCGCCACCGGCTTTGCAGGCGGCGCATTCGCGCAAACTCCCACGCCACTCGCACCCGGAAGCGTCCAGGTGAGCCGAGTGCAGTACGACGGTAACACCGTCAATGACGGAATGAACAACACCTTTCCCTACGTCTTCAACGATCCGAACGTTCCCGGAATCCAGGGCAGCATCTGGATCGACCAATTCTCGTCGGTTCCGGCGGCCGCATCCGCGGGAACGCTGCCTTTACCTGCGACCGGACAGAGCTACATCACGACGAGTTTCAGCTCGAAGTCGGAAGGCGCTCTCATGTTGGCCGCCAGCGGCAATTACCTGACCTACATGGGCTATCAGGGTGGCGACGAAGTGGTCGGTGTTTCGAATTCTTATTCGGACTATTGCCCCGCCCAACTCAACCCCAACACGCCGCCAAACTACGAGCGCGAGGTTGCTCTGATTGCGGGAGACGGAACTTTCAGCTTATTCCCGGAAGAAAACGCCTTCAGTGGCGACAATCCACGAGCCTCGATCACAGCGGATGGAAACGAGTTCTACATGGCGGGCAACTCCGATTCCACCGAGTACACCGCTACGGTTTCAAAGCCAGTTTGTGGCCAGACCTCTGGCACATTCGGTCCAGGCACTACCATCGGAGTGCGCTATGACGGCCTCTTGAATACCGAAACCCCTCCCGACCTCTCCTTGCAATTAGGTATCTACGTCGCCGCCGATCGTACCGATGAGTCGGCGAAGCAGCACGTGAAAGATAACAACTGGCGCGGTATTGGTATTTATCCAGACGCAGACGGCACCGACCAGGACTTGTTCGTTTCCAAAGGCAGCGGCGGCAATGGCGATGATGGCGTCTTCTGGGTGCAGAACGGCACCGGCCCGGGACTGCCCACCGGCACGAGCAACACCATCGTCCCAATCTTCAGCGCTCCCGCCACCGACCCCAGCGGAAACGCGTCGCCCTACACGCCTTTTGGTTTCTGGTTCGCCAACCCAACAACGCTGTATGTCGCGGACGAGGGTTACGCCAATCTCGATGTAAACGGAAACCTGATCGCCGATCCCTTGGCTGGTCTCGAAAAATGGAGTCTGGTGAACGGTAGCTGGACGCTGCTCTACACCATCCAGAACGGACTGAACCTGGATCAACCGCAGACCATCAACAATTACCCCGTCCCGACCTATCCAACCGGAATTCGCAACATGACGGGCTCGGTCAATGGCGACGGTTCCGTCACCATCTATGCCATCACCTCGCAATACAGCACGATTTCTGGTGGCGAGCCTGACCCCACTTCTCTCGTCGGTATCACCGACTCGCTGGCCGCCACAACTCTGCCTGCGAGCGAGCAGTTCGTGACCATTCAGAACTCAGGGAACCAGCAAGCCTACCGCGGCGTCGCTTTCATTCCGCCCGCACCTGGTGCGGAACGACAGACCCAGACGATCACGTTCCCTGCAGTTGGCACACAGACCTACGGCGTTGGGCCCATCACGTTGTCGGCGAGCGCAACCTCCGGCTGGCCGATCGTTTTCTCTGCGACTGGCCCCGCAACGCTTCTCGGTAACGTGTTGACGATCACGGGAGCCGGAACGGTCACCGTAAGCGCCAGCCAAAGCGGAAACACCGACTACGCGCCTGCAGTGGTTTCGCAAACCGTCATCGTCAACAAGGCACCCCAGACGCTCTCCTTCACGGTGCCGGCTCCCGCGACCGCCATCTTCGGCACTTCGTTCACGGTCGGGGCGTCCACCAGTTCTGGCTTGACTCCGGTCTACGCCAACGGAGGATCCTGCACCAACGTCGCGGGCCTCTACACGATGTCTAGCGGCGTCGGAGAATGCAACGTCAGAGTAAGTCAGCCGGGTGACTCCAACTATCAAGCTGCAAACCCAATCGCCTCCATCACGCTCGCCGAATTAGCCACGCCGTCAGTATCGTTAACGGGAGTTCCCGCCAACGCAATTTACGGCAATACCTACACCCTGATCGCTACGACCAATTCCAGCGCCGCGGCCGTAATCACTGGAACCAATGCGACGGCCTGCTCGCTTTCGGGATCGTCTTCTCCGGCTACACTGACCATCGTGAAGGGCGGCGGAGGCTCATGCATCTTCACCGCGAAATGGGCAGCCGACAACGACTATGCGGCTGCTAGTTTGAAAGTTTCGACGGTCGCAACCAAAGCCACGTCGACGATTACGTGGCCGACTCCCGATCCCATCACCTACGGAACGGCACTGAGTGGCACGCAACTCAACGCCGGCGCGAACGTGGAGGGCACCTTTACCTACACGCCGTTGCTCGGAGCGTATGAGAATGCGGGCAATGACACGCTGAAGGCGAGCTTCAAACCCACCAATACCAACTACAGTCCTGCGACCGCCACGGTGGTTTTGTCAGTGGCTCAGACTGCCACCACGACCACCATCACTTCGCCGAGTGCGATCGTGAAATTGAATTCGGTGGGAGTCGCATCCGCAACCCTCCACTTCAACGTGACGTCCTACAAGCCCTTGGGCGCCGTCACCCTCACCGCCAGCACCGGTGAAGTCTGCTCGGGAACGCCCAGTGCGCTCACTGGAAACGGTACCTGCAAACTCACGTTCACCACCCTCGGCACCAGAACCGTGATCGCGGGCTACACGGGAGACGCCAATCACATGGCCAGTGATTCGTCCTCGCAAGAGCCGCCGATTACCGTGACGGTGAACCCTCACTAGTCAACAGCTAAGTTGTTCTCTAAACCGCGAGGCCCGGGTGAGTGCATCTTTGCACTTGCCCGGGCCTTCGTTTTCCGGCGCGCTTCTTTTCTGCGCAAATTGGCGATCGATTGCTCTCTGCCTTACGCCCCTGTGTTACGCCCGTCGCAGACCCGCCTAAAGTCCACCGCTCTTTTTGTCGATTTCTCCTGATGTATCTCTGAATACACTGGTACGCCGCTAAACGGTCTCGCGTTTTTTGGCACGAGGTTGGGCGCGACCAGACTCCGCGAAGCGAACTTTGGAGGTCTCAGGTTCATGCAAGCTCTGGTCGTCGACGATTCGGCCATCTATCGGAAACTGATTGGCGATCATCTACGCAGTTGGGGTTTTGGTGTCACCCTGGCGGAAACTGGCGCGGAGGGTTGGTCCATTCTCCGGCAGCCGGATACCCCGAGGCTGGTCCTGCTCGATTGGGTTCTGCCCGATATCGATGGCATCGAACTGTGCCAGCGCATCCGCCAAGCCGGCGAGTCCTCCGGAAGTTACACCTACGTCATTCTCCTGACGAGCAAAGAAGGCCGCCAGAACATGCTCGAAGCCATGGAGGCCGGCTCCGACGACTATCTGGTCAAGCCCTTCGACGAGATGGAATTAAAAGCCCACCTCCTCGTCGGGAAACGAATTCTCGATTTGCAGGAGGAACTGGTCGCCGCCCGCGAGTCCATGCGTCACGCCGCCACCCACGACAGTCTCACGGGATTGATGAACCGCGGAGAAATCATCGCCATGCTCAAGCGCGAATTGGAGCGCGCGCGCCGCGAGCGCCAGTCCGTCGGCGTGATCCTCGGCGACATCGACCATTTCAAAAACGTCAACGACACCCTCGGCCATCTCTTCGGCGACGAAGCGCTCCGCGAAATCAGTCGCCGGCTCCGTGCGCAACTCCGCGTCTACGATGGCGTCGGCCGCTACGGCGGAGAAGAATTTCTGATGATTCTCCCCAACTGCGATCTGCCGAATGCCATTTTGCGCGCCGATGGCTTGCGCGAATTCATCGCCCGCGAACCCGTTTCCTGGTCCGGCGTGGAGCGCGCGGTGACCATGAGCATGGGAGTCGCAGTTTCCGACTGCGATGGTGAAAACAAGCTCGAATCCCTGTTGAATCACGCCGACGCAGGCCTCTACCAAGCCAAAGAAAAGGGCCGCAACCGTGTCGAACATTTCGCACCCGAGCCAGCCAAGCGCAAGCTCGCCACCCGTGCCAAAGCCGCAAAGTAGTACCCTCGCACCCTCTGCGGTTATAGTCGGCTTTCGCCTCCTTTGCGGTTAAGATCGTTCTCAACACAAAGAAGCGACGCCGTTGCTCCCCGATCTCTCAACCCGCATCAAGCGATTCGCCCGCGACGTGGGATTCGATCTCTGCGGCATCGCCCCCGTCCGCGACTTCGCCGAGCTAAGCGTTTTTCCCGCATGGATCGCCGACGGCAAGCAAGGCGAAATGAAATACCTTGAAGCCCGCGACGACTCCGGAGAACTCAAGCGCGCCTCCCTGCCCCGAGTCGCCCCCTGGGCGCGCAGCGTCATCGTCTGCGCCATCAATTACAACACCGCCCATCCCTACTCGATCGAAGAACTAAAAGACACGGAGAATGCCAGCCGCGGCTGGATCTCCCGCTACGCCTGGGCCAAAGAGGATTACCACGACGCAGTCCTGCGCCGCCTAAGAAAAGTAGAAGAAGACGTGCAAGATGCAGTTGCACGAACTGAGGACCGAGAACTGGGAACTGAGAACTGCCTCTTCCGTTCCTACGTAGACACCGGGCCGCTAGTCGAGCGCATCTACGCCAAGTACGCCGGCATAGGATGGATCGGCAAAAACACCTGCATCATCAATCAGCAACTGGGATCGTGGCTTTTCCTGGGCGTAATTCTCACGTCGCTGGGGATCGAAGAGAGGATCACGGAGGAGATCACGGAAAGTCTCACTGGAGAAACCGGTCCCGACGAAAATGCTCTTCGCGCCGATTCGCCCGCACCCGACCGTTGCGGAACCTGCACCCGCTGCATCACCGCCTGTCCCACGCAAGCCATCACCGCGCCCGGCGAACTCGATGCCCGCCTCTGTATCTCCTATCTAACCATCGAGAAACGCGGCGAAATTCCGGAAGACCTCCTCCAAGCCATGGGCCGCCACGTCTTCGGCTGCGACATCTGCCAGGACGTCTGCCCCTGGAACCGCAAAGCCCCAATCACCTCCACCCATGAATTCGAGCCGCGCGAAGGGTTAGTCAATCCCGCGCTCGACTGGCTAGCCGAAATGAAGCAGGAAGAATTCAGCAAGACCTTCCGCGGATCTCCCATCAAACGCACCAAGCTCTCCGGCCTGCGGAGAAACGCAGTGATCGCAATGGGAAACAGCGGCGACCAAAAATTCGCCCCTACACTCACGAAACTCGCCGAGGACGAAGACGCAGTCGTCGCCGAGCATGCCAAGTGGGCGATGCACCAACTCAAGTAGGAACCTGGCTCACTGCGTGTATGAACGGGATCGGCAACAGTTGGGATGGAAGCGGATGAGTAGAATGGGAATTTTTCGCCAATTGACTTCGAACATTTGCCCTCCATGTCGCGCGTGATCTACCAGATACGCCACCACGGCTTCTTTTCCCGGCAATCGATGTGCGCCGAGGGCACAAGAGAAGGGTACATCCCTGGAGTTCCAGCGTACGTCGCAAATTTCAAGTAGATCACTTCTCTTGCCCCGTCGATACCATCACTCTCCGAGATGGCTAACTGCTCCGATTCGATTCGCCATACTGACATCGCGTCGCTATGAACTGTAAGAAACCGCTCTCCGTAGAGCTTGGAGATCGCGGCCCGGAGTTCCTCCGCGGAGACGGACTTGTCATAAACGGCGGTGAGTCCGACAACCTCACCATTGACGAAGTCTGTGAGAACCTGCGCGGGATAAACCACACCGCCATCATCCGAATCTTGTTTCCACAATTGCGAGCAGTTCGCTGAGCGGCAATGGATCAATTGAGGATTCGGCAGAACTATTCTGCGCGTACCCGCCGCCGTTTGGACCGTCGCGCAGAGCGCAGCCAACAGGCATATGACGGCACCGAACACCCCGCCCGTCTTGCGCATACACATTATCTCCCGACCTGCTGAGCGCCTCGTTTAGAGCCGATTATGAGAGTCGAGTAGAAGCGACACAAGATTACTGTTGTACCAGGCGATTCCAGTAACAGCGCAGGTCCATCTCTAGAGCTGACTTTCGTCAGCCATCCATCCCGCCCCTCCACGCCCCCAACCAGCTACAATCCTCCCCATGTTCCGCAATGATCTTCTCCACAACAAACGCATCCTGATCACCGGCGGAGGCACCGGCCTCGGCAAGGCCACCGCGCACCGCTTTCTCGAACTGGGCGCCGAAGTCTACATCTGCGGACGCCGCGAAGATGTCCTCACCGCCGCCGCACACGAACTCCACGCCGGCACCGGCGGCAAGATCCATACCCATCCCTGCGATGTCCGCGACGCAGCCGCTGTCGAGGCGATGATCGAATCCATCTGGTCCGCCGGGCCGCTCGACGCACTCATGAACAACGCCGCCGGAAATTTCCTCGCCCGCACCGAAGAGCTTTCGCTCGGAGCATTTCAATCGGTGATCGGCATCGTTTTGATGGGGACCCTGCACACGACGATGGCCTGCGGACGCCGCTGGCTAGCCGCTGAACATCACGCGGTCGTCCTCAACATCACCACCACCTACACGACGACCGGGTCAGCCTATGTTGTGCCCTCGGCCGTATCCAAAGCCGGAGTCCACGCCCTCACCCGCAGCCTCGCCGTCGAGTGGGGCAATCGCGGCATTCGCATGAACGCGATCGCCCCCGGCCCAATCAAAACCGAAGGCGCGTTCTCGCGTCTGCTGCCGCGTCCAGAATTGGAAGGAGCAGCCAAGAAACGCGTTCCTCTCGGCCGCTTCGGCACCATGGAAGAATTCGCCAACCTCGCGACATTTCTCATCAGCGACGGTTCCGGCTACATCAACGGAGACGTAATCACCATGGATGGCGGCGAATGGCTGCAAGGAGCCGGCGAGTTCACAGCCCTGGGACGGGAGCTAACCGAAGAAGAGTGGGGAATGATGAAGCCGAAGCCAAAATCTGCCCCCAAAACGAAAGCGCCCGGACTCAGTTAAGAGTCATCGGACGCTCGTCGAACAGCCCTCCCCCGAAGTCTGCTCAAGGACAACTCTACGTTGTCTCCCTTAGTCTGGGAATGGCACGAACGGGTGGTCCCCTGTGGAAAATGGTAACCAAATGGCCGGTGCCGTCCGCTGGGCAAATGGTGGGCCCGGAGGGAATCGAACCCCCAACCCTCGGATTAGAAATCCGATGCTCTATCCGCTTGAGCTACGGGCCCTTACAGCCCCTTACAGCGAAGACAGGCTAAGACCTAGCGCTTGCCAGCGTGGTTGTCGAGTCCCTTAACCCTGATCGCCAACGTGCCGATCCGCCGTGTCTCCCCGATTTTACCGCAGCGGCTGTACTACCATTGATAGTAGCCAAATCCCAAGAAAACGGGACAAAACCATCAACAAGGCTGCGATCTTTCCGGGCGAGTATACAATGAGACCGCCTCTCAACTATAGATACCGATCATCACACTCCAATCATACGAGGAGGAAACTCATGTTTCACATGCGGTTTTCGATCTTCCTGACGCTCGCGCTTTCGTTCCTTCCGCGCACGGCCTCGGCCGACGTCGGACAATACGTGATCCTGAGCGCTCAATACGGCACCGAGCGCAATCACGTCGACGTCACCAATCGTCTGAAAGAAATCGCGCGCGCCGACCAGCCTTTCCGCATGGGCAACAGCACCTTCGGCGTAGATCCGGATCCCGGAGTGGTCAAGGTGCTGCGAATTTTTGCGCGCGGCCCGGACGGCCGGGAACGCATGTTCGAATACCGTGAAGGCAGCGTCGTTGACGGCGCGCAATTCCGCAGCTGGGGAGGCGGCAACTGGGGTAATGGGGGCTGGAGCGGCAACTGGAACGGAGGCGGAGGCGGCGATGCCGGCCAATACATGATCCTGAGCGCTCAATATGGCACGGACCGCAATCACGTCGACGTCACGCAGCGGCTGAAACAGCTGGCTCGCACCGACATGACTTTTCGCATGGGCAACAGCACCTTCGGCGTGGACCCGGACCGTGGAGTCGTAAAGACGCTGCGCATTTTTGCCCGCGGTCCTAATGGCAACGAACGCATGTTCGAATACACCGAAGGCAGCTACGTTGACGGTTCGCAGTTCACCGGCTGGGGCGGCGGCAACTGGGGCAACGGCGGCTGGAGCGGCAACTGGAATGGCGGGGGCGGACCGAATGGACCCGGCACACCCGGCGATGCGGGCCAATACGTGATTTTAAGCGCGCAATACGGAACTCGGCGCAACCACGTCGACGTCACTCCGCGCCTCAGAGAGTTGGCACGCGCCGGCCTGACATTCCGCATGGGCAACAGCACGTTTGGCGTGGACCCGGACCGTGGAGTCGTAAAGACGCTGCGAATCTACGCGCGCGGTCCAAATGGCCGCGAACGCGTGTTCGAATATGTAGAGGGCAGCTATGTAGACGGCTCGCAGTACCGCGGATGGGGTCGGGGTGACTGGGGCAACGGCAACGACCGCTGGAGCGGACAATGGGACGGTGGCAGGTAGCCCTAAAAACAGCCAGGCTCAGTCGTTAGTCTTTGAGCAGTCGTTAGTCTTTGAGCGGAACCATGGTCCGATCGCCGCGACAGAAGGTCGCAACTTTCATCAACCGGCCGGGCGCCTGGGGCATGGTCATCACCGGTCCGTAACAGTAGACGGCGTGGCCGTTGGCGGCGAAGTACCACTGCCCACCTTTTTTCTTGGCCGGTTGTTGGCTGGGGGTGGGGGTGGGCTGAACCTGTGGCGCAAACCTGGGGACGGGAAGCGACAAAATCAGAGCGAGGGCCAGGGTCTTCATTGCTAGGGTCTCACTTGCTTCGCAGCCCACAGTAGCCGCGTCTTTGGAGCGTTACAGTAACGTCGCCGATTTCGGAACCGGTCTGACTAGATCACCTGAGTCGAGCGGCGCACATCATCCAGATCCGCTTCCGGCTTGCTCGGGATCTGCCGGGTAACATGAGCCGATTTACCGGGCTTCTTCACGTCTTTATCCGCTGTTTTCGGGCCTACCACGGCCAGGCCGGCATTCGGATCTTTGTCTTTGTCTTTGCGCTCAGTCGGAACCGCAGCTTTGTCGCTGACGCGCTTGCCTTCTTCGCGCGCGATCTTCTCTTTGAGGGCAGCCAGTGTCGTGCTGTCTTTCATCATTTCTTTGATCAAGCCGCGCTGCGATTCGATGGTCTGTCCTTGCTCAAACACCAGCATGGTCAAAATGACATAGGAGACGACGAACAGAATGACCAGCAGGGGAAGTACGGCGGTCGGCTTCGAAGCCTTCTGAACAGAAACGCATTCGGCGCTATAGATCACGGTCACTTGGTGTCCCCCGGCTCGCCCCGTATCTTCGGGGCTTCGCAGTGGTATAGTGCACCCGTGAAACCATATAAAAGGGGAAGCGTAAGTATTTCTCGCGAATAGAGTTAGCGACTACAAGGGCCGGTCCCGGAAAGTCAGGGATGCAAGCATCTGCACTTTATGAGTAACGAGGGAAGCGTTACCGGGGTAAGTTGAAAAGAGCCGGCACGCGCACAAAACGCCCAAAAGCCGCGATGGTCAAGGCTTCCGGCGTGTACTTGCCCTCGACGACCTTCGCGGCTTTTAATCTTTTCTCGGTTGATCGACCGAACTAATCAGCCTTCAACACGACGTACTTCCGCCCCGCATACAGCCTGTACCCGTCGCCATCCTTCTCAATTTTCAGCGGGACCGGATGTTGGACTTTGTCGTCGTTCTGGCTGGCGACCGACACGAGATCGGTCGAAGCCACATTCATCACCACAAATTTTCCATCCTTGAACCCAAATCCGTACTGGCCCGGATCAAGCGTCGCTCCATCAAAAGTGAGTTTGGTTTCGGTGATCAGAAATCCCTGGTATTTCTCCTGCACAGCCGTCGAATATCCCGACGTATCGACCAACCCGGCCAGCACAATCTTGCCCGCCGAATTTTTGACTCCCGCGGTATTTCGCGACTGCACCGACGCGCTCTGGCCGGCAAAGTAATAGCTCGTCGGCGAAAGCTTTTTCACCTGGTCCGCCGTAAGGATTTGCGCGCTCGCCTGTGCCACCAGAGCCGCCACCACCACCCACCATATCTTCGTACGATTGCAATTCATCAAGGTCCTCTTCGCGATTTCTCAGATTTAAACGCATCAACGGATTCGCCATGTTACATGAGTGGCCCGCGCTCCGGATGTGATTCAGATCACAATTGGATCAGTCTTGATCCGCCAATGCTCCGCGACGAAAGTTGGTTTGACCGCAACATCTGGATAGTCCGTGCGGCCCGAACCGCCCTATGTTGCCTGCATGGCCACCAATGCGATACTTCCAGAAGAGGCAATGAAGTCAATTCCACAACAATCGGAACGAATCACAGACGGCCGCTGGCAAGCCGTCATCGACCGCGACGCATCCCAGGACGGCGCCTTCGTTTTCGCCGTTTCCAGCACCGGCGTCTTCTGCCGTCCGTCATGCCCGGCGAAACGAGCGCGCCGCGAAAACGTCGCTTTCTTCGACAACGCCCTTCTAGCCGAAAAATCCGGCTATCGCGCCTGCCTCCGCTGCCGCCCCAAAGCCATCGACGGAAACCCGCAATCCGCGCTGGTACGAGCGATGTGCCGCTACATCGAGCAGCATATTGAAGAGCGCGTTACGCTGGCTCTGCTGGCGAAGGAATTCCGCCTGAGTCCATTTCACTTGCAGCGCACCTTCAAGTCAGTCTTGGGAGTCTCGCCCAAGGCCTACATCGACGCCGTCCGCCTGCGCCAGGTAAAAACCGATCTCCAGGCCGGGCACGACGTGACGACCGCCCTCTATGCCGCCGGATACGGCTCCAGCAGCCGCCTCTACGAGCGCACCGCCACTCAACTGGGAATGACTCCGGAAAAATACCGGAGAGGCGCAGTCGCAGCCGTCGTCCGCTACACCATCGCCAGTTCGCCCCTGGGACGCATGTTGATCGCCGCCACCGACAAAGGCATCTGCTCCATCCAGTTCGCCGACAATGATGGCCAACTTCAGCAAGGCCTGATGCGCGAGTTCCCCTTCGCCACCCGGCGCCGCGACGATGCCGCCATGGACGAATGGCGAGTCAATCTAACCCGCCTGATGGCAGGGCGCGAAGCGAATCCCTCGCTTCCCCTGGACATCCGCGCCACCGCATTTCAACGCCGAGTCTGGGAAACCCTGCAAAAAATCCCCCGGGGAGAAACCCGCTCCTACAGCGCCGTAGCCAGGAAAATCGGCATGCCAAAAGCCACGCGCGCCGTAGCCAGGGCCTGCGCCACGAACCCCGTCGCGGTAGCGATCCCCTGCCACCGAGTGATCCGCGAAGACGGCGATCTCGGCGGCTATCGCTGGGGCATCGAGCGCAAAGAGCAGTTGCTGGCGATGGAAAAATAGGACGGGAAAAAATAAGCGGCGCCGGGATCGGAGATTTTGAGCCGCCCTACCCTGTATGCTCAGGCATGCCCCTGAGCATTCAGGAACAATTCGGCCAGATCGACATCTACGTCTTCGATCAGATTCTTCGCGGCAATATCGAAGCCGGAATGCGCGTACTCGATGCCGGGTCAGGATACGGGCGCAATCTGGTCCATCTGCTGCGAGAAGGTTGCGAGATATTTGCGCTCGATGAAGACCGCGACGCGATCGGGCACGTCCGGAAGCTGTCTGCCTCTCTCGAAACCGGACTTCCCGCCGAAAACTTCCAGGTTGGCCACATCGACCAGATGCCTTTCCCAGACTCGTCTGTTGACGTTGTGCTCTGCAACTCCGTCCTCCACTTCGCGCGAGATGAGGCTCACTTCAAGAAAATGCTGGCGGAGATGTGGCGCGTCTTAAGACCCGGTGGAATGCTCTTCTGCCGCCTGGGTTCGAGAATTGGAATGGAATTCGAGTCCGCCGGCGGCGGCCGCTATGTGATCGGAGACGGTTCGGTCTGGTTCCTGGTCGACGAGAGGATGCTTCTGGAACTCACCGAGGAATTGAATGCGATCCTCGTCGATCCTCTGAAGACAACGATCGTCCAGGACTATCGCTGCATGACCACGTGGGTACTGCGAAAGCGACGCCCGCCTGCGTCACGGGCCTGAATTCTGGGGTATCATAACCCGACCGAATTGCGCATTCGGCGGCCCGCAATAGCATGCGACACTGCACTAGCGAGTTCCTAGTTCAATGAACCCTACCCTCATCCCGTTCCGACGCACCGGCTCTTTCGCCGGGTACGCGCCTGGGAAATTACGAGATTCTGGAACGATTAGGCGCTGGGGGCATGGGCGAGGTTTTCCGCGCAAAAGACACACGCCTCGACCGTGATGTCGCAATCAAGACGATTTCGCCGGACCACTATTCTCAGCCGGAGGCCTTGGCGCGCTTTGAGCGTGAAGCCCGTTCGGCGTGCGCGCTCAGTCACCCAAACATCGTCACCATCTATGAACTTGGGCACGCGAACGGCACGCATTACATCGCCATGGAGTTGGTCGAGGGCGAGACCGTGCGAGACGCTGCTTGCAAACGGGCCGATTCCGTTTCGCCAGGCGGTTGTCATCGCCGCGCAGGTCGCCGACGCTCTCGCCAAGGCCCACGAAATCGGCGTCGTTCACCGCGATTTGAAGCCGGAGAACCTGATGGTTACCGGTGACGGAACGGCCAAGGTCCTGGACTTCGGTCTCGCAAAACTACCTGAGGCCAAGAGTGCTCGAGATTCGGATGCATCCACCACCATCACCCGGGAAGGCACGGTCATGGGTACGGTCGGCTACATGTCTCCCGAACAAATGGTGGGCGGCGAACTGGATTTTCGTTCCGACCAGTTTTCGCTGGGAGCGATCCTCTACGAAATGGTCACCGGGGTTCCTGCATTCCAGAAGAAAACGCACGCGGAGACAACCGCCGCGATCCTTCGCGATAATCCAGAACGCCTCGCAGCCAAATTGCTACAGGCGCCCGCACCGTTCGTCTGGATCGTCGAACGTTGCCTCTCGAAAGAATCGAAGCAGCGCTACACCACCACCCGCGAATTGGCTCGCGACTTGGCTGCCGTCCGGGACCACCTTGGCGATGTGCCCGGCCGCTTCTCGGATACTCGCCCCAGTAACCTCCCCGTGCAGCGGACCGCCTTTGTCGCGCGCGAACACGAAGAGAGTACCCTCACTCAGCTCTTAAGCCGCCCAGATGTGAGGCTGGCGACTCTCACCGGCCCGGGCGGTATCGGGAAGACGCGCCTCGCCTTACAGGTGGCGCAAAAGATCGCCGATCAGTTTCCGGGCGGTGTGTGTTTTGTCGCTTTGTCGTCCGTCCGTGACGGCGGGCTGATCGCTTCCGCCATCGCGCAAGCGGTAGGCGTCCACGAAAGCGGCAATCAGACGCCGCAGGAGAGATTGAAAGAGTACCTGGGCGGGCTCGACCAGCCCCTGCTCCTGCTGCTCGATAATTTCGAGCATCTCGTCGTTTCCGCGCCGCTGGTCGCGCAACTGCTCGGTGCCGGGCCAAAACTAAAGATCATCATTACCAGTCAGGCGCCGCTCCACATCTACGGCGAACACGAATTCCCTGTGCCTCCGCTCGCTCTGCCCAATCCAAAATCCATCCCAGCCCTGGATGTGCTGTCCCGTATTCCGGCGGTCGCGCTCTTCGTGGAACGTGCGCAGGCGGTGAAGCACGAATTTGCGCTTACGAAAGAGAACGCGACTTCGGTGGCGGCCATTTGTGCCCGCCTCGACGGCCTGCCTCTTGCCATCGAGCTTGCGGCGGCGAGAATCAAACTGCTCTCTCCGTCGGCCATGCTCGCGCGTCTGGAAAGCCGATTGAACCTCTTGACAGGAGGTGCCCTCGATCTGCCGACCCGGCAACAAACCCTCCGCGGAACCGTCGACTGGAGTTACGGCCTTCTCAACTCGGCCGAGCAAACTCTGTTCCGCAGGCTTTCTGTGTTTTCGGGAGGCTGCAGCTTGGAAGCTGCAGAAGCCGTGTGCGACACCAGGGGCGATCTGAGCCTCGACGCGCTCGACGGCATGGCGTCGATGGTGGACAAAAGCCTGGCGCAACACGTGGAGCAATCGGAAGCGGAAACGCGCTTCTTCATGCTTTCCACCATACGGGAGTATGCTCTCGAACGACTCAAAGAGAGTGCAGATGAATCCTCTACTCGCCGGGCCCACGCCGCCTATTACCTCGTGCTCGCCGAAGAAGGTGCCGAGGACCTGGTTGCGCATCCTGAATGGTTCGACCGTTTTGATGTCGAGCATGACAACTTCCGCCAGGCGCTCGATTATCTGACCAGGACAAGAGATGCCTCCTGGGGTCTCCGTCTCGGCGTCGCCCTGTTTCGCTTCTGGGAAACTCGCGAATATCTTACCGAGGGGCGCGAAGCAATCAACCGGCTGCTTGCGTTGGAAGAAGGTCGGGCATTTCCGAAAGTGCGTGCACGCCTGCTGTTCGCGGCCGCGGTTCTGGCCGGCGAGCAGGGCGACTACCCTGCAGCCCAGAGGCTGTTTGAGGAAAGTCTCGACATCTGTCTTGAACTCGACGACAACCGCGGTGTCGCTGTCGCCCTCAACGCGCTGGCGGTCAGCGCGCGCGATCGAGGCGACCTCAACCTGACGTCTTTGCTCTTCGAGCGATGCGTTGCGATCTGGAAGGACCTTGGCGACACCGCCGATATAGCCCGCGCTCTCAGCAATCTTGCCAACGTGATGAAATTGAAAGGCGAATATGCGCGCGCGTCGGCTCTTTATGATGAGTGCCTCGTGTTGTTCCGTAAAGCCGGAGACCAAGCCGGAGCCGCATGGACCCTGAACTACCTGGGCGACGTCGCTCGAGAAAGAGCGGACCTCACCGCAGCGCGTTCCTATTGCGAACAGAGTCTTGCTGCGTTTCGACTCCTCCGGGATGATTGGGGCATTGCAAGCGTGCTCTCCGACTTGGCAAGTCTGAGCTGCGATCAAGGCCGCAATGCCGAAGCCCTCCGTCTCTATGGCGAGAGCATCAGGATTTTCCAGGGACTCGGTCATCGCCGCGGCATGGCGAGAGTGCTCGAAGACCTCGCGGTAAGCGCCGCGGCGCAGTCGAACGCCGAGCTTTCTCTCCACGTAGCCGGAGCCGCTGCCGCCCTTCGCCATCGCTTAGGCACACCGCTCCATGCGGCCGAGCTACCCCGCCTGGAGAAGGCCTTGGATTTCGCACGCCGCTCACTGGGCGATGCTGCAGGGTTGACGGCGTGGATGGAGGGGTGGGAGATGCCCTTCGAACAGGCCGTCAAGGAAGCGCTGAACAACTGATCAAGGCAAGTTTTTGTTCAACTTCCGAGGCTGGGATCCATCATGCGCCGAACCGCAGAAACGCGATTCGCAGGGAAACCTCCGCGACGCGCATGTTCCCGAACCGTTTCCTCGTCGGGCGCCAGGTACACGCAATAAACTTTGTCCCCGGTAACGTAGCTATGGAGCCACCGGATCTCTGGACCCATTTCCTTCAGAACGCCAACCGATGTCTTGGCGATCTCCCGTATTTCCGCATCCGACAAATTCCCCGCGCCGGGGATTTCACGTTCAATCACGTATTCGGGCATAAGGTCCTCAACGAAACAATCGTAGCAGAACCTTCGCCGCATCAGTACCACCCCAGCGCATTGGCCTTCTAAGACGCGCTTCTGGAGACAAGCGAGCCCTTATTCCGCTTGCTTCGTGATATTCAGCAGCACTCCAACGCACATCAGAGTCACAAACAGCGACGATCCGCCATAAGAAACAAACGGCAGCGGGATTCCCTTCGTGGGCATCAACCCCAGCACCACACTGATATTGATGAAAGCCTGCAAGACGATCATGCTGGTGATTCCGACCGCCAGGAAGCGCCCAAAATTATCCTGTGTACGCAACGCTGTCCGGGTTCCACGCCATAGGAAAATCCCAAACAGAATAATGACCGCCATCGCTCCGACCAATCCCAACTCTTCGGCAGTGACCGCAAAGATGAAATCCGTGTGCGGCTCGGGAAGATAAAACAATTTTTGCTTACCCTCCATCAAGCCGAGGCCCGTGATACCACCGGTCGAAACTGCAATCAGCGACTGAATGATATGAAAGCCAAATCCCTTGGGATCGGCATACGGATTCAAAAACGCCAGAATGCGGTCTCTGCGATAGGCCACATGGAAGATCAGAAAATAGAGCGGCAGCAGAGCCGCGGCAAAAGCATAGCCAAAATACCGCAGCCGGATCCCCGCCACAAACAGAACGCAGGCCGTAATCCCCGCGCAGGCGATCGCTGTACCGAGATCGGGCTGAAACACAATGAGTCCCAGAAACGCCGTAGTCGGCAGGACCGCTGGAATCAAAGTATTGCGCCAGTCGTCCATCGCCTTGGTCTTGTTTTCAAGAAACCATGCGAGAAACAGGATGAGCGCAGGCTTGGCCAGTTCCGAAGGTTGCAGCGAAATCGGACCGACGTGAAACCACCGATGCGTTCCGTGCGCGCGGTCAAGAAAAAAAACGGAAATCAGCAGCAAGGTGGTAAATCCGAGCAAGGAAAAAACCAGCGCTGGGTGCTGGAGATGTTTGTAATCGATCTTCATCGCCACCACCATCACCAGAAGACCGGCCACCGCCCACACCAACTGCCTCAGCAGAAATTCATAAGCAGACCCGAACCGCTCTTTGGCCATCACCGCCGAGGCGCTGAAGATCATGACCAACCCCATGAAAACCAGAATCGTCGTCACCGTAAACATCCAGCGATCGACACTAACGCGTTTGGCCATAAGCCTTCATTTCACCACGGAGTTCCGCGGGGAAAGAAATTTTCAGCAGGAGATTTGCGTGACAGGGGATAACTGAATTGGTTCCGACGCGAAAGCGCAGCCAGAGGTTCGTATCAGGGAGTCGCCTTAGCCATCGCCAGCGAATGCACCGCATCCTTGAATACGCGCCCGCGATGCTCATAACTCTTAAACTGATCAAAGCTCGAGCAAGCCGGCGCCAAGAGCACAACGTCACCCGGCGCCGCCGACTCGCTGGCCCGTCGAATCGCGTTTTCCAGAGTCTCCGCGTGATCAACGACTGTAGAGTTCTGAATCTGCGACTCGATCTTGGCTGCGGCGGCACCAATCGTATAGACGCGCTTCACCCGCTCCCGCAACAAATTATTCAGTAAGGTGTAGTCGCTGCCCTTGTCCTTGCCGCCGAGAATCAGGTGAATATTCCCCGGAAAAGATTCCAGCGCCTTGATAGTCGCATCGACATTCGTGGCTTTCGAGTCGTTGTAGAAATCCACTCCCGCAATCCGTGCCACAAATTCCAGCCGATGCTCAACCGCTTTGAAATTGCGAACCGCCTGCCGAATCTGTTCCGGTTCGCAGCCCGCAAGAGCACCGACCGCGACACCGGCCAGGACATTCTCCAGATTGTGCGCGCCCTTCAGTGGAATTTCCGAGAGCGGCATAATCTCGCGCTCAAAGTGCCCATCGCGAAAGTAAATGTGTGCTTCGCGGGCAAACGCGCCTCTCTCGATTGCATTCTTATGACTGAACCAGAACACCTGCCCAGCGGTCCGTTTCGACAATTCCGCCGTCGTCCGGTCATCCGCGTTCAGCACGGTAAAATCCTCGGCTCGCTGGTTCTCGAAAACACGTGCTTTCGCCTTCACGTAATTCTCGAACGTCTTGTGGCGATCGAGATGATCTGGAGTGATGTTGAGAATCACTGCGATCCGCGGACGAAATGTCGCGATCGTTTCCAGTTGAAAGCTCGATACCTCGAGCACCGTCCAGGTCGAAGGCCCCGCCTGGTCGACGAAACTGATGGCCGGCGTCCCGATATTGCCACCGACCAGCACTGGCAAATTTCCCGCCGCAAGTATTTCGCCGGCCAGAGAAGTTGTCGTGGTTTTGCCGTTCGCGCCTGTGATCGCGACGATTTGCCCGGCCAGGAACTGCGCCGCCAGTTCGATCTCACCAATCACCGGCTCGCCAAGGCTGCGCGCCTGCACCAGTTGCGGAGCATCGAAAGGAACGCCCGGACTCACGACGATCAGGTCTTGTCCACGAAAGGTGCGGTCGCCATGGCCGCCGGTCTCGATCGTAATCCCATGCTCCAGCAGAAGCAGGATTTCATCGCGCAATTCAGCCTCTGGCTTCGAATCGGACACCGTGACGCGCGCTCCCCGCGATTTCATGAACAGCGCCGAAGCCACGCCAGACTTGCCCAGCCCGACCACCAGCACGCGTTTATTGCTGAGATCCATAAAGTTCGATTGGTAATTTGCAATTTGTGATTTGTAATCTACAACTGGTCCCGACCCGATGTGGTCCTGAGTTTTTCAAATTACCAATTACAAATCGCCAATTACAAATGCCTCTCTTATCGCAGTTTCAGCGTAGTCAGCGCAAAAAGTGCAAACACCAGCGATGCGATCCAGAACCGCACGATCACTTTCGACTCCGACCAGCCCAGCAATTCGAAGTGATGGTGAATGGGAGCCATCTTGAAAATTCGTTTCTTGCGCAGCTTGTACGAGCCGACTTGCAGAATCACAGACAAGGCCTCGATCACGAAGATCCCGCCGATAAACGGCAGAAGCAGTTCCTGCTTGATCATGACCGCGACTGTCCCAATCGCGCCGCCGAGCGCCAACGAGCCGACATCGCCCATGAAAACTTCGGCCGGATGCGCGTTGTACCAGAGGAATCCAATCGATGAACCGACCATGGCTCCGCAAAAGATTGTCAACTCGCCGATCTGCGGCATGCGCTGTAGCTCAAGATACGTCGCGAAAGTGGCGTGGCCGCTGAGGTAGGTAAGAACCGCAAGCGCTCCCGCCGCGATCACCGTGCAGCCGATCGCGAGACCATCGAGGCCATCCGTAAGATTGACCGCATTGGTCGAAGCGACGATCACGAATACCACGAAAGCGATGAACGGCAAAAAAGCCAGCGGCCAATATTGCGGATGAGCCACCCAACGTTCGATCACCAGGTCCGGGTGGAACTGCTTGAAGAACGGCACCAGCAGCCGCGTCGAATATTCTCCGCGATGCTGCAAGACGATCAATGCGATCGCAATCACGAAGCTCGCCGCAATTTGATAGCCCAGTTTGGCCCGCGCCGTGAGGCCGAGATTGCGGCGATGAACAACCTTGAGGTAGTCGTCGGCAAAGCCGATCGCCCCGAAAGCCACCGTCGAAAACACGGCGATCCAGACAAACGGATTCCCCAGATCGGCCCACAGCAAAGTCGGAACCAGAATCGCAATCGCGATCAGCAAGCCGCCCATCGTCGGCGTACCCGCCTTCTTTTGATGCGCCTGCGGACCTTCTTCGCGGATGTATTGCCCAATCTGAAAATCGCGCAACCGCCGAATCACGATGGGTCCTACGATCAGGCCGGTGAAGAGAGCGGTCAGGCTGGCAAATGCAGTCCGAAAAGTCAGGTAGCGGAAAATACGGAAGGGCGGGAAATAATGGTAGAGCTTCGTGTAGAGCAGCCAGTAGAGCAATCCGCCTCCGACAGCAGCTGTCAGCTCTCAGCTGTCAGCTCTCAGTTTTTAATTCCCAGCTTTTAACTCTAGGCGCCCGTCACGCCGGCGATACCGCTTTTTTGCTTCCAGGTCTCGAGCGCCTTTTCCAGCTTCACGCCGCGCGACGCTTTCAGCAGGACTGCATCACCCTCGCGAGTTTCACGCGCCAGCCACTCGCCTGCTTCCTCGGGAGTAGCAACAAATTCCGCTGTCATCCCCGCTGCGCTGGCCGCTTCTACCATCGGCTTCGCCAATCCCCGCACACCCAGCAGGAAATCCAACTTCTTTTCTGCAATGTACTGTCCGCATTCGCGATGCAACTGCTCACCCGTCGGGCCCAGTTCCAACATCTCGCCTGCGACCACAATTCGCCGCCGCGAAGGCATTTCTGCCAGAGTATCCACCGCCGCCATCAACGCCTTCGGACTTGAATTGTAGCAATCGTACAGCACTGTAATGTTACCCAGTTGGACGACTTGCCCGCGCTTATCGGCGGGCTGAAGAGAAGGCAACTCTGCCGCGATCTCCGATGGCGTAATGCCATGCTCGATCGCGATCGCAGCCGCGGCCAGCACGTTATAAACGTTGTGCGTCCCGAGCAGCGGACTCTGCACCGGCTGTCTCAATTCGTGGGCGACGAGATCGAAACGCGTGCCCGCAGGTCCCAGAGCTTCGATGTTTTCCGCGCGCACGTCCGCAGTCGACCTCATTCCAAAGAAGACCACTTTGCCTTTGAAGTCGCGGCCAAACTGGCTGACATATTCATCGTCCGCATTCAGCACAGCAGCGCCTCCATGCGGAAGAGCTTCGATCAATTCATATTTTGCACGTGCGATTCCTGCGATCGAATCGAAACTCTCCAGATGTACCGGAGCAACATTCGTGATCACAGCCTGGTTCGGTAGAGCAATTCGCGCTAACGCCGCGATTTCGCCCGCGTGCGACATCCCCATCTCGACCACCGCGAGATCGTATTCCGGCTCCAGCGTCAGCAGTCCAAGCGGCAGGCCAAAATGATTATTGAAATTTCCCTTGGTCCGATGCACCCGATGCCTGATCGACAGCAGATGCGCCATCGCCTCTTTGGTCGTCGTCTTCCCCATCGAACCGGTGACGCCAATCGCAGTCTTGCCCCAGATCTTGCGGACCGCCGTCGCCAATGTCTGCAGAGCAACTAGCGTGTCATCCACCCCAAGCAGGGGTGCTGTGCCGGAATATCGCGCCAGTTGCCGCTTCTCAACTACCGCCGCAATGGCCCCGCGTTCAAGCGCTTGCCCAACAAAGTCGTGGCCGTCGAGCCGTTCACCCTTGACCGCAAAGAAAAGTTCTCCAGGTTGCACCGTCCGCGAGTCGATGGAATACCCCTGCGCCATCATGCCGCCATCTGAACGGCCGCCGTCGGCGGAAATAAACTCGGCGATACGAAATAGAGGAAGCTTCATGCCGGTTTCCCTGCGCCTCCCGCCGTCGCCGCATTCTTGCATTCGTAGCCGATGGCCCTCAGCGTTTCGCGCGCGACCTCGACATCGTCGAAGGGAATCGTCCCCTCGCGTGTGACCTGCACTTTTTCGTGTCCCTTGCCCGCCAGCAGCACGATGTCGCCCGGAGCAGCCTGACGAATCGCGAAGCCGATGGCCTTGCGGCGATCAGGCTCCATCGCATATTTCACTCCAGACTTCTGCAAGCCCACCAACGCGTCGTTGATGATCGCCAGCGGATCTTCAGACCGGGGATTATCCGAAGTCAGCACCACGAAATCGCTCCCTCTGCCCGCCGCCTCGCCCATCAGCGGACGCTTCGCGCGGTCGCGATCACCGCCGCAACCAAAGAGCGTGATGACTTTGCCCTTGAGTCCAGCATGCTCCACAAAATCGCGGGCCAACCCCGTCAGATTGCGGAGCGCGTCATCCGTATGCGCATAATCCACTACGACAGTAAATGGCTGTCCACAATCGACGCGCTCGAAGCGGCCCGGCACGCTGGCAAGATCGAAAATTCCCTTCGCAATCGCCTCAGCAGAACAGTCGCGTGCAAAACCAGCCGCCGAGGCAGCCAGCACGTTATACACGTTGATATTGCCGATCAGTGGAGACCACATCGCGATCTTCCCTGAAGGCGTCACCATTTGAAAGCGCGTCCCCCGCGGCGTGATCTCAACCGACTCCGCATGAAAGTCACCGGACGCGAGGCCGTAAGAAAACACTTCCGCGCTCTTCTTCTTCGCGATGCCCAATAATTCGCGCCCATATTCGTCGTCAATGTTGATCACTGCGGCACGCGGCGGTTCCGTCCCGCAGCCCTCGAAAAGCACCTGCTTGGCGCGGAAATATTCGTCCATCGTGTGGTGGTAATCGAGGTGATCGCGCGTGAGATTGGTGAAGACGGCCACATCAAACGGAATCCCAAACACGCGCTGCTGCTCGAGCGCGTGCGAGGAAACTTCCATCACTGCCTCGGTCACGCCCAGGCCGAGCCCTTCGGCGAGAAGCCGATTCAACTCCAGCGCTTCAGGAGTCGTATGCGGAGCGGGAAGGACTTTTCCCGCGACGTGATATTCAATCGTCCCGACCAGAGCCGTTTTGCGCCCCGCCGCTTGCAGTATCGATTCGATCAGGAATGCAGTTGTACTTTTCCCGTTGGTGCCGGTGATTCCAGTATTCGCAATACGCTCACCGGGACGCTTATAGAAATTCGCGCTCAGGCGGGCGAGAGCGCGGCGTCCATGCACCACCTGCGCCCAGGCGACTCCGGGGCGCGGCACTTCCGTTGCCGAGTCGGTCACAATCGCAACCGCCCCCGAGGCAATGGCCTGATCGATGAACCGATTGCCGTCGCTCGACTCGCCCTTCATCGCGACAAACAGCGTTCCCGGGCGCACCCGGCGCGAATCGTACTCCACCCCGGTAATGGCCGCATTCCCGCTCTGCGAAAGAACTTCGGCGCCTTGCAGGAGTTGTTGGAAGGTCATTGCAGTGATTATAAATAGGCGAGATCAGAGTCTACGTTCAATTCCAGTGCGCTACTTACTGAAATCTCCTTCAGGCATGTACGTTCGTAATGGCCCCGGATGTGAATCGGCGCGCATGCCGGTCGCTATGCGAGTAGAAATCCTTCGACTCTGCACTGGAAGACATCACGGAAACTCCATGATGGCAATGCATAAGACGACGCGCATATTCTTTCAATCGAATACTCTAGCTAATCTTCCATGCGAAGCGCACTATCACGCGCGACCCGGTCGCGACATGCGTGCCGGGCGATGGAGATTGCTCCCGCGCGACCCCGCTGCCCACAGCGTCAAGTTCGAGTCCGGAATCCTGCGCTGCCTCGATCGCGACCCTCAAGGTCTTGCCGAGGAATGATGGGACTTCGATCCCACCCTCTTCAACATCGAGCACCACCGTTCCGCCAGAAGGCAATTTCTGTCCAGATGCTTTCGCGGATTCCAGCGCCGCCGAATCCGGGGCGGGCAAGCTCGCTGTTCTCGCCGTCAGCGTATTCGGTATCGACTGCCCCGCAGAGGATGGCGGTCTGGCCGACTCCTCTGTCAGCTGAGCGGCCGTGACGACCTGCGCTGCAATCGGAGCGTTCTTTGTATCGTTCTTGGGCGATACCGGAGTAGTCGCCGGCGTCTCGCTCACATCGGCGATATCGAGGCTCGCACCTAGATGATCGGGCGCGCCCTCATCGAGGCTCGCCGCCGGCACATCGCGCCGCGCCAGCAACACCTGCCGGCTCGCTGGAAGCTGAACATCATGCGGAACGTGAAGATACTCGAGCACCTGCTGCGAGATCCGTTGGAAGACCGGCGCCGAAACCTGGCCGCCCTGATGCAGCCCAACCGCGGAATCCAGAACCACCACCACCGCGATTTGCGGATCGTTAATCGGCGCGAAGCCGGCAAACGACGCATAGTAATTCTTCTTCGAGTACTTGCCGATGGCAGGATCGAACTTCTGGGCCGTTCCGGTTTTGCCTGCGGAGGTATAACCCTCGAGAATCGCTTTGGGACCCGTGCCATGCAAGACCACGCCTTGCAGCATTTGCTTCATCTCGGCGGCGGTGAGCGGCGAGATGACACGCGTGCCTTCCGCCGGGTGAAAAGCGACGGTTTGCGGTGAATTCTGCGGCTGCGTTGTGCCCGACTTTATGCCCACGACGATGCGCGGTGGAACACGCACTCCATCATTTGCGATTGTCGAGATCAGCGTCGACAGTTGCACGGCTGAGACTCCTACCTCCTGTCCCATGGAGATCGATGCAAACGAGATCTTCGACCAGCGATCCACCGGTTTCGCCAGTCCGCGAGTTTCGCCGGGAAGTTCAATGCCGGTCTGCTGGCCAAACCCAAAGGCGCGAATATATTTGTAGAAGCGTTCGTTCCCGAGCCGCATCGCCACTTTGATGGTGCCGACATCGCTTGATTCGGCGATGATGTCGGAAACCGACAACAAGCCATGCGGCTTGCTGTCATGAATCCGCGTGCCGTTGATGACGATCGATCCCATCTGGCAATCGAACATCTCGTCGGGCCGAGTCACCTTCTCTTCCAATCCAGCGGAGATTGTGACCACCTTGAAGGTCGACCCCGGCTCATAGACGTCGCTGACAGCGTGATTCTTCAGCGTCTCTGGACGGATTTCTTTGCGATTGTTGGGATTGAATGTCGGCCGGTTCGTGAGCGCGAGGATCTCGCCGGTATGCGGATTCTCAACAACGACGGTGCCGGCGATGGCTTTGGTTTCTTCCATCGCGCGCTCGAGTTCGCGCTCAGCGATGTACTGAATGTTCTGATCTATCGTGAGGACCAGACTGCTGCCGGATTCCGGCTCTTTTTCAACGCTCGAAAACCAATGTTTGCGGGCATCGACCGAAATCATCAGTTTGCCCGGCTTACCCTGGAGTTGCTGATTGTATTGCCGCTCCAGTCCGCTCAGTCCTTGATCGTCGGTGCCAACATAGCCCAGAACCTGCGCCGCCAATTCGCGCTTGGGATAAAATCGCTTGGGCTCTTTCTGGAAATGGATGCCTTGCAGGTTCAGCGCCTGGATACGTTCGATGACTTCGGCATCTGCCTTGCGTGCCACCCAACAAAACTTGTGCGCGCGACAATCGGCCAGCACAACGCGAGGATCGTCTTTCGTGATACGCGAGATCAGGCTGATCGTGTTCGGAAGATCGGGAGCCTCCGAAGGGACAACGAACGCCGAGTCCACCTGAATCGACATCGCGAGTTCGCGCCCCGCGCGGTCGTAGATAACTCCGCGTTTCGCCGAGAGATCAAAGCTGCGTTGCTGCTGGTGTTGGGCGCGGCGTTCAAAGTCGCCATAGCAGAAAATTTGCAGATAGACGAGGCGCAGGCAGATCGCCAGCAGCCAGAGGCACAAGAATCCAGACAAGACGTAGAGCCGAGTCCTTGCGCTGGTCGAAGAAGAAGTACTCGCTGCCATTTCAGTTCCCAGTTCTCAGTTCTCACTTCCCAGTTAAAACCCCATGGCCATCACTGAGAACTGAAAACTGGGAACTGAGAACCGATCACTGCTCAGACACAACGCCGACGGGAGCAACGCTAGCCATCACCGGCCCTGTCGTGTCCGTCGCAGCATCCATGCGCTGCACTTGTCCGGGCTGCGGCGATTGCATGCCGAGCTTGCGCGCCATCAGATCGATGCGCTCGGGATCGCGCAATGAGGCTTCTTCCAGGCGCAGAGCGCGGTTCATTTCCACCAGTCCGTCACGCTGCACCCGCAGCGTCTCAATCTTGTACCCATATTCAATCGCGCGGAAATGCTGGAGGGCGTAGCCCATCACCAGCAGGAACAGGAAACACAGCGCGACTCCGAAAGACCGCATTTCCCGCGCGCGGCGCGGATCCTCGACCTTCACCAGGCGCGAGTTGTCGATGGTCTTGCGAAAATAAATTTCCGGTGTCCCCAGCCAGCAGGACTTGCGCCGGATAGAAGGTGCTGCGATTTGGATGGCCGCGGCGCTCATAATTTATGTCACTCCAACAAGATTCGTATCAAGAGCATTCGTATCGAAATCTGGGTACTCGTGCACGGAAGCAATCCAGGGCTCAATAGCAACAGACATCGCAAACAGTGGTTCGTCACACGATGCTTCTGCCAGCGATGTTTCTTCGAGCAAGAGTTCATCCCTCTGCGCTCGACGTTCCGCGCGCTCGACCGTTGCCATCAGTTCCTCAATCAGGGTGCCGCTAAATTTCATTTGCTCTTTCCAGCTTTTCTTTGCGGACACGGCCTTATTCTTTTTTTCTTGGCCGCTCCGCGAAAACTCCACCACAGCTTTTCCTAAAGTCTTTACCCGGCACGCCGTACTATCACCGCACCGGGAGCCCGGCAGTTTCTCCGGGGCTAACCTCAATCTCTTTTCACAACCGCTCCGCTGCGCGCATCTTCGCGCTGCGCGATCGCGGGTTGCTCTCAATCTCTTCCTCAGCTGCCATCAGCGGCTTCTTCGTCAGCAATCGAAAGTGTCCGACCCTGGCACCCTCGCGCATCGCATCTTTGACGATCCTGTCTTCGAGCGAATGAAAGCTGATCACCACCAGCCTTCCGCCCGGCTTCAGTACCCGGGGCGCCGCTTCCAGCAGCGCTTTCAGATCGTCCAGTTCACGGTTTACGAATATTCGGAGAGCCTGAAAAGTTCTGGTCGCCGGATGAATGCGCTCATGTTTCATTGACCGGGCCGCGGCCGATACGACTTCGACTAAGTTGCCTCGTCGTGCGTATCGGCCGCGACCGGACAATGGCTCTGGCGATTCTCCGCGACCTCCTTTCCTCACCGAATTCGTAAATCACATCGGCCAGCTCGCGCTCGTCGATGTGGTTTACCACTTGTTCGGCGGTCTCGCCGGACATCGGGTTCATCCGCATGTCCAGCGGTCCTTCCGCCTGAAAACTAAATCCGCGCCTGGCGTCCCCCAACTGCAGGCTGCTCACTCCAAGATCTGCCAGGATGCCGTCGATAGTCGCTGGTCGTTGGTCGTTCGCAAGTTCGGCAAATGACCCATGCAGCAACGTCACCGTCGGCCAATCGCCTTCACTGACAGCTGATGGCTGAAGGCTGACGGCTGCTTTTCCGAGCGCCGCCGGATCCTTATCGAAGCCAATCAAATGTCCCGGTGCGCCGAGGCGTTTTGCGATTTCGTAACTGTGCCCGCCCAGGCCCACCGTAGCATCCAGATAAGTTCCGCCACGCTTTACGGCTAGAAAATCGATCGCTTCTTTTAAAAGAACCGGGACATGGCCAACCTACCCCATGCCCACCCCGCTCGGGGGTGTTTATTAAATCTGAATCCGTCACCGCTAGATGCCCAATTCGTCGAGCGTCTTCGTGTCGTCATCCGTGAATGGCTCTTTGATCTCTTTATCGAGCGCTTCCATATTCCGGACTTCCAGATAAGTCAGATTGCCGAGCACTGCCACTTCCCCGCGAATCTGCGCTGCCTCGCGCAGTATCTGCGGAACCAGCAGGCGCCCCTGCCCGTCCATCTCTACGACCTGTCCGTAGTAATTCGTGCGCGTCAAAAACTTTTTCTTGGTCGGGTTGTAGGTCGATAGCGCCGCCAGCTTCTGCTCGATCCGCTCCCATTCCTCGAAGGGATACACTTGAGCAACCGCTCCGTCGACGCTCGTGATGTAAAATTTCTGGGCATATTTCTCGTCGATCACGCGCTTGAATTCCGCTGGGACCTTTAACCGTCCCTTTTCGTCGACGCGCGTTGGATGATTTCCGCGAAACATGTGCCCTGCTCGTTGCGGGTTCGTTTGTTCTTCATGGCCACTACCACAGCCATCAGCACGAGGGAGTTAGAAGCAGTCGCAAATGAAGTGGATTCGGGTTCGTTGGGCTCGTTTTTGTCGGTGTCAGTCTCGGAAACCACTGGCCCCTCGAAAGTTAGCGTTATTACCCACGACCTCTAATGTTTGGTCCACTTCTTACCACTTTTGTCCACATCCTACGCCTAAATGGTTTGTTGTCAATAAGAAAGTTTCAGGTTGAGACCTCAGTGCTGGACGCCATCCGCGAAGCGCGACATCTTGCGGTTAACCAGAAAGATGACCACTAGAACTTGTGTTTATGGAAGTGGTTCGCGGACGCGAGGATTTGTGAATCTTCCGCTTGTGTTTGAGGTGGGCCTACGAATTCTGGCGGAATCGGTGGCGAAACACCCACCGCAGTCGAGCGGGAGCCATCAACTTCATCGCAAATTTCTTGACCGTTGCGCCCCGTTCAGGCGAGTTCTGCAGGGTTTGAACTGGCCGAGTTTCAAATAGCCGGGCTTGGAGTGGCCGCGATCCACTCCGACTCAATTTTTGGCGGGTGCAACAAGGTCTGTAGCACGACGCAGTACTGCTCTGTTTTTTCCTCGAGCAAACGCAATTGATCTGGATTTGCTCCGGGCGCGTCGATATTGAATTGCACGCGAATGGATTCGAAACCTACCGGCACTTCTTTCGAGATGCCCAACGTTCCTGCCAGATCCATATCGCCGTTTACGGTGACTTCGATATGCCGGGTTTGGATTCCCATCGCCGTGGCCACCAGTTGACAGGTGAGCTGCGCGCAAGCGGCCAGCGCTCCCAGCAGAAGATCGCCCGAGCACGCCGATGAGCCTGTGCCCCCAACGCCCTTGTGAGCCTCCGCCTGGTAGATGGCGCGGCCGATATCGACCGAACACGACAGCGGCGTGGATGTCTCGCTACCCTTGGCCGTCAGCGTAATCCGCGAACTTTTCGGGTCTCGACGATACTGCTCCTTCAACGGTTTCTGTAGCGATCTGACATCCGTGACAGCCTTGTCCATAAATCCTCTGAAAGTCGTCTGAATAGCGAAATAAGTTTTTTCTACAATCCTAACTACAGCAATCCTGACTACATCCCAAAGCGTTCGCGATAGGCGCTCGGCGAAACGCCTGTGTGCCGCTGAAAGAGCGAGCGAAAAAAGGCTACGTCCTGATATCCGACCGCATCACCGATCTCCTGCATCGTACGATGATTGCTCTCTAACAGGCGCTTGGCGGCAGCGATTCGCAACTTCTGCAAGTAGATCAGCGGACTATCCCCAGTCGCGGCCTTAAAGCGACGCACGAAATTGCGCACGCTCATGCCCACGCGTCGCGCCGGATCTTCGAGCGAAAAAGTTCTGGAAAAATTCTTGTGCATCCACTCCTGCGCGCTCGAAATGGTGTCATCCGTGTGATCGGTTTTCAGGGGAACGATGGCGAATCCAGATTGCCAGGCACGCGGCGTCTCGATGAGCAAGGCTTTCGCTGTCTGCATCGCGATATCGTGTCCACAGAATTTTTCCACCAGGTAGATGCTCAGATCGAGCGACGCGTTCACTCCGCCGCCGCAGTAGAAACCATGGTCCTCTGTCACCATGAACTCAGGCATCCACTTCACCAGCGGATACTTCTCGCGGAAGCGCTCCGCCAGCCCCCAGTGCGTGGTTGCGCGCTTGCCGTCGAGCAACCCTGCAGCTGCGACCAGGCCCACCCCCGAGCAAACGCTCGCCACCGCAACGCCGTTCGTGCTCCGGCGCTTCAGCCAGGGCACAATCGCCGCGTTGCGCTCGACGACATCGTCAACGCTCAGTCCCGTGGTTGGAACAAAAATGAGATCGGTCTTGCCCACATCCTTAAGGGCAACGTTCGGGCCGAATCTGAATGTCGCCATCGCAGCGTACGGGACGTCCATCGGCGGACGCCGTGGTCACGTGGAAACTGGTAGCGAGCTGCGTTCCCGTCAGAATGTTCCACAACGAACCTGCATGGCGAAAAACCTCCATCGGCCCAATCGCAGTCGAAGAAAACATCTGGTCAAGAAGAAGGACAGTGATCTCTCGCATGGGCACCTCGGAATCGTCGGAAAATCATCGATGGCCTAATAGCCTACCTACAATGGCATATCTGCCATCTTGTGGCAAGCCGGTTTTGCGGCTATTTTTGCTCATCGAATGCGACTGGTTCGAAAAAACAGAAGACCAAACAGCCGAGAAATAGAGGACTGAGGAGACAAATGGCAACAGCGCAAGAAGTTTCGAAGACGATCAACGGAGTCAACGTGATCGATCTATTCACGACGATTGACGCCATCAAGGCCACGCCGGCGATCGCGAAATTCAGATTTCGCATTCGCAACCGGTGGCAGGGAGCCAGTCAAAACCGCTCCACAGTGAACGAGTTCTTCGGCGCCGGGCAGGAGCAATCCCGCTCGCAGTCGTTCGTCCTGGACGCAGACGAGCCTGCCATCCTGCTGGGCAACGACCGAGCCGCGAACCCCGTTGAACATCTCCTCCACGCTCTGGCTTCGTGCATAACGACGTCCATGGTCTATCACGCGGCGGCGCGCGGCATCACCATCGACGAAGTCGAGTCTTCTTTCGAGGGCGATCTGGACCTGCACGGATTTCTAGATCTAGACGAAAAGGTACGCAACGGATATCAGGGAATTCGAGTCAACTTCAAAATCAAGGCCGACGTACCCGACGAACAGTTACAGGAGATTGTTGCGTTGGGGACGGGACACTCTCCAGTGTTCGATTCCCTGACCAACGGAGTACCCGTCTCGGTCATTGCGGCGCGGCTCTAGCGCCGCGAATCACGTGACCAATATCACGAAAGTCGGCAGGGCAATAAGCCTTGCCAGGGCCGTGCAAGTGTCCTCAATCGAATCGAGGACGAAAAACTCAAACACAGGAGAACAAAACCATGTCACGAATCATCGCTGCACGAATCATCGATGCGATCCGCACACCCAGAACGATTCTGCCCTTAGCGCTGCTCGTCACTTTCATGTCCGCCTCGTTAATATTAATGAGCAGCTCGCCGCTGTTCGCGCAGGAATCCGAACACGCGACTCATGCCCCGACAGCCAAGCTCATCCAGGATGTTCGCGAGGCGACCATGCAATTCCTCGATGTCAATGCCGCCGTCCAGGCCGGCTATGGGCCGGCGTTTGGATGCGTCAGCGGTCCCGACCACGGAGCCATGGGCATACATTACGTCAACGGCCCCCTTGTCGCTGACGGCCTGATCGACGTCGCGCACCCAGAAGCCCTGATCTACGAACCGGTGGGAGAGAAGCGCAAGCTGGTAGGCGTCGAGTACATCGTGGACGCAGCCACATGGCTGAAGAATAATAACAACACACCTCCGTCGCTCGATGGCCAGGATTTTCAGTTCGTCCCCGCGCCAAACCGTTTTAATCTGGCCGATTTCTTCGAATTGCATGTCTGGGCTTGGCGCAACAACCCCGAAGGCGCATTCGTCGACTGGAACAATCATGTGACCTGCGAAGGCCAGTAAGCCGTTCCCCTGCGCCGGCGAGGGCTGGGTACCTCAATTTTTCGCTGCTTGGAAAATTGGGGTCACTAAGCCCTCGGCCTCTCGTGATCCTGCCCGCGCAAGCCTGGGGTGCACCGAATCTGAGACTCCTCGTCATCGACCAGCCGGAGTAAACTTGCGGCGAACTTAAGCCAACCCACGAGGGGGACACCATGAAGCTGAACACGGCTCGCATATGGATGGGAGGCATTGCCGGCGGCGTCGTCTGGACAGCCTGGAGCTTTTTCATCGGAATCCGCCAGGCTCCGCTCTACACGGCCATGCAAAAGCAGGGGCTGTTTCTGAAGGAAGCGCGCTATTCGCTCTTCGCACCGCTTTGGATCTTGCTGATCTTCGTGATGTCGATCCTGATCGCACACCTCTACGCCTGGGCTCGCGCCACCGCCGGCCCCGGAATTAAGACTGCCGCCAAAATTGGAATGATCGTCGGATTTTGCGCGGGTGTGCCCGCAAACTTTGGGCAGGCGGCCTGGTCACCGGTCCCGCGCATGCTTCCCCTCGGATGGATGCTCGATCTCTGGATCGGCTCGATTCTGGCCGCCATCGTCGCTGGCTTCATCTACAAGGAATAGAGACAACAGGAGTAGAGCCAAAATGACGAAGGGCACAGCCGACTCCTGAAAAACCGTTTCCAGGATTCGGTGTGCCCCAGTCGTAAGAAACTCGCCAGCTAATCGCGTGAACGCTGCTCGATGATGCGACCCACAATGCGATGCGCTTCGTCGATGTGTTGCACAGCCCGATTCCGCAGTCCGTGAGCAAAACCATCGTCCTCTTCGCGCGCAACATCGTTATGGGCTTTGTCGAGCAATTCCAGCGCTCTATGAAAACGCCCGACACGATCCATATGCGCGTCGACCGGCATGTGCTCGTGAATGTTTTTGCCGTCGTCAATCGCGGCCCTCTTAATTTCGTCGATGGCCGCGTCGATTTCCCGAATGGCATGTTCCTCTTCCCGATCCATGCGGCCCGACGGCGTCATTTGTTCAAGATGGGCGCGCGCATCGCGCAGATCCGACAGCGCGTGCAGATACGCGGGATGGCGTCCTGGTTCGCCCGCCAGACTGAAGCTGGCGCAGACGGCAGCCACAAAAACAACCAACGCTACACTTCGGAAAACCTTCATGGAATTCTGTCTCCTCGCCGATTGGCAAAAATAGTTACTCGGTTGATGGAATTCTGAGTTGAGAACTGGGTGCTTGATCAGAGGAGATTCTAAGGGGCTCCAACGCGAATCGCTAGAGTGCCCGCCGTTACCTCGGTACAACGACCTTGCTACGGCAAAGAGCGGTCTTTCAGTAATCTATGTTGTAGGCTCTACTTTGTCGGCTCTACGACAACAGCTGTTCCGTAGGCAAGAACTTCCGTGACTCCCTGCATGACCTCAGTCGCGTCATAGCGCGCACCGACGACCGCATTCCCACCGATTTCCGCGGCATGTTGCAACATCAAGTCGAAAGCCTCCGCGCGAGCCCGCTCACACAGGTTCGTCAGCAGCGTGATGTTGCCGCCTACAAGAGTCTGCAAACTCGCCCCGATATTTCCAAAGATCGAACGCGACCGCACCGTAATACCGCGTACCACCCCGAGTGTACGCACCACGCGATATCCGTCGAGTTCAAACTGCGTGGTCACCATGTGATGGGCGACCATTCGTCCCGTGACGCCAGTGGGGGGAAAGTTGGACATTGCTCTTGCTCCTCCTGGAAAGCAATCGCTCTTGCGAACCCTCATTGTAATTCAGCCGCTTTCGCCCGATGCATGAAGTGGACGCATAAAGTAGGTGCATAAAGTAAAGCTGCGGCCCGCCGTCCGCAACTCGCTATAATGGCGATTCTTCCCGGAGGTCTCATGCCATCGCGACGCCGTTTCCTGACAACCGGTACGCTCGCTGCGGGCATCGGCATCACCCTGCCCGCTCTCGCACATACAGCAGAAGCAGAAAAAGAGCACCAGAATCCCCTCGCGCCCGCCATCTCCGCCCTTCAATCGCGCCGCGCAGAAGCAACACCCATCACCAAAGAAGAGCGCGCCGATCGTCAGGAAAAAGCCCGTCGCTTGATGCGCGAGAATAGCCTCTCCGCAATCCTCCTGCCCCAGGGCACCTCCCTTCGCTATTTCACCGGCATTCGATGGGAAGGTGGCGAGCGCCTCTTCGCCATGGTCCTTCCTGCGAAAGGCGAGGCATTTTACGTAGCTCCGGCATTTGAAGAAGGCCGTGCCCGCGAACAGATCGCCGAGTCTCCCGAAGGCACCAAGCCCGACCTCCGCGTCTGGCAGGAAGACGAAAGCCCGTACGCCCGAGTGGCACAAGGGCTCACCGATCGTGGAATTGCATCCGGAACCATCGGTGTTGAGGAAACGACGAAATTTGTTTTCCTCGACAGTCTGCGAAAAGCTGCTCCCGGCGCCACTTTCAACAGCGCGACACACGTCACCGCTGGATGCCGCATGATCAAGAGCCGCCACGAAATTGAACTGATGCGTCTGGCTTCGAAAATCACGCTCGCTGCCTACGAGGCAACCTATCGCTCAATCAAGGTCGGTATGACACAGAAAGATGTCGAAGCAATGGTGGAAGCGGCGCATCAGCAACTGGGATTCGAAGGTGACGCCGATGTGCAAGTCGGAGAGTTTTCTGCTTTTCCCCACGGCTCGGTCGCGCCCCAGGTCATTCGCGAGAGCACAATCGTCATGATGGATGGCGGCTGCACCGTCGAAGGCTATCAGTCCGATATCACCCGCACCTATGTTCTCGGCAAAGCCAGCGACAAGATGAAACAGGTCTTCGACATCGTGCATCAGGCCCAAAGCGCGGCGCTGGCCGTCGCGAAACCCGGCGCAGAGGCTGGTTCAGTTGACGCCGCAGCAAGAAAGGTAATCGCCGACGCCGGCTACGGCCCGGACTACAAATACTTCACGCACCGCCTCGGTCACGGCATGGGCATGGACGGCCACGAGTGGCCCTACCTTGTCCGCGGCAATGGAACGAAGCTACAGCCAGAGATGACTTTTAGCGATGAGCCGGGAATTTATATCCGCGGAGAATTCGGAATCCGACTGGAAGATGACATGCACATCACGGACAGGGGTGCGGAATTGCTCACGCCGCAAAGCCCGTCTCTCGAGGACCCGTTCGGAAAAGCGTGAAGCTCAGCTTCGTTCGCAACTTCGGCGTTACTATTTCAGCGGCACGCTGTAGTGCGAAGACAACACCCGCCATCCGTTCCCAACTCGCACCCAAACATCGGTCAGCCGGTCGTGGTATTCGTAAGGCTTGCCGTTGGTGCGCCCGGTTTCGTGATAAGCCCCGGTCACAACCGCAATATTGCCACCCCGCACTCTCACCCGCAGATCCGAAAGTTCGGCTACTTCGACTTTCGTCGCAGGATCGGCGCTGTGCGTGATGTACCCGGCCTTACTGTAGACGTTTCCGTCCTCGACCGTGATCACGAACTCCTCGGTCAGCAGCGTCGACAGGATATCAATTTGCCGCTCCTTATACGCTTCCGCCCATTTCTCCTCAAGCTTGCGCACCTCGGCTGCTGCAGCGGCGTTCTCCTGCGCAGCCACGCGAATCGTACTCAGAAGAAGCACGCAGAGCGCGAGCCTCGATGCCATCCGGATCCCCATGGGTTCTATGGGACACCGAGCGCGTCCCTCAAGACAAGTGCCTTATGTAACTACCCGCGAACTCAGTCGGCGAACTGAGTCGTCGAACTGAGTCGTCGAACTTAGTCAGCGAACTCCATCGACGAACTTAGTCCACGACCCAATCCCGCGCCCGGCGCAACAACGACGCTGGAGCTTCCGCATCCAGAAGCACCACGCCATCCTGATACTGCCGTGAATAAATGCGGGCGCCTGCCTGCAGCTGCGCGAGCATCTTTCCTTCCTTTTGCGGAACGCTCAACCGCACGCGTTGCGGCCGGTCTTCATCAAGCAGCGCGTCGACACGATCGAGCAGAGTGCTGATTCCAGTTCCCTTTGCCGCCGAGACATGGACGGTCGGATCCTTATCGCCGAGATCGCTATCGCGCAGCGATTCCCGCTGTTTCGGCAGCAGCAGATCGATCTTATTCATCACGCGCAGCCGCGGCTTCTTATCGGCCTCGAGTTCTTTGAGAACGCTTTCGACTTGCGCGTCCTGCTCGGCAGACACCGGACTACTGCCATCTGACACCTGAATAATCAGCGTTGCCCGTTGCACTTCTTCAAGTGTGGCGCGGAACGCCGACACCAGCGTATGCGGCAGATGCCGGATAAATCCAACCGTATCGGAAAAGAGAATCTTTCGCTTCGATGGAAGTTCCGCTCCGCGAATTGTCGGATCGAGCGTCGCAAACATACGCGACGATTCCAACACCTTCGACTTAGTAAGGACATTGAATAGCGTAGACTTGCCGGCGTTGGTGTAGCCGACCAAGGCAACGAGAGGGACAGGCACCGATTCGCGCCGCTGCCGCTGCTGCGCTCGAATGCGTCGCACGCTTTCAATCTGCTCTTTCACATGGCGAACTCGCCTGTAGATTTTTCTTCGATCCGTTTCCAGCTGAGTTTCGCCCGGTCCACGAGTGCCAATGCCGCCGCCGAGCTGCGACATCTCAATTCCGCGTCCAGCTAATCGCGGCAGCATGTATTCCAGCTGCGCCAGCTCTACCTGCAATTGACCTTCGCGAGTGCGCGCGTGGCGCGCGAAGATGTCCAGAATGAGTTGGGTCCGATCGATGACCCGCGTGTGCAGCAGACTCTCAATATTTCGTTGTTGCGAAGGCGAGAGATCGTGATCGAATAGAATCACGTCGGCAGAAACCGAAGCCGCAGCGCCCGCAATCTCCTCGAGCTTTCCTTTACCGATCAACGTCGCCGGTTCGGGCCGGTCGCGGCTTTGCCTAAACTCCCCAACGATCTGCGCTCCGGCGCTCGTTGCCAGCGTCCGCAATTCATCGAGCGATTCTTCGGAACTGAAGTCAGGAGAATCTCCGGGCAACTTCGGAGAAGTACCACCCACGCTAGTAGCGTGATCGCGTGCCGCTTGCGCGCCCGGAGTCATCGACATCGCCGGCACGCCCATCTTTTTCTTGCCGCCCGCACTCGCGCGCCCGCGCGTGCGAAACTCCACCCCCACCAGGAACGCCCGTTCCTGCTGCTCCGATGGATTCAGCACCACTTTGGGCGCTTTCCGCGACGAGCCGCGCCTGCTTAATTTGGAGTCATCTGGGTGCAAGCAAACTCAATTCTATCCTTCTGTACCGGAAGCGGGACTTGGCATCGTCGCCGCCTCGCCGTGTGACGCCACCGCCGTCGGCCTAGCATCGCCGTGACTATGTCCCCCGCGTGCGATCACCACCGTCGAAATGGCGTGCTTGAATATGAGTTGCTCCTGATTGCTGGTCTCGAGAACGACCGAGTATTTGTCGAACGATCGGATGCGGCCCGTCAGCTTCACCCCGCTGACCAGATAGATCGTAATGTTATGCCGTTCCTTTCGCGCTGTGTTGAGGAAGGAATCCTGAATGTTCTGTTGCGCCGGCTTAGCTTCCATTTGCCGATCTCCTTTTTCCGTTTCGATGCCGCGCCATGAGCTTTAGGGAGGGCAATTGGCCGCAGCTCGATTTCTGTCGGCTCCTACAATACGGCCTCAGCCCTCTCTTTTCAACTTCCGCCCCAACAATATTTCGACGAGTCAAACGGCCCACCCGCCGCGCCCCACGGCCCATCTTCACCGGCCCGCCGCCACTGGTTGTGTACCACGTTCTAACTAACCTACAATCGTCAGTTCGCTAGCCAAACACCGAATAGGAGCCTCGAAAGTGACCGAAATCAACGTCCCCACCGATCTCCAGACAAACCTGCTGATGCTATTTCGTTGGTTGCATTTTATCGGCGGCATAACTTGGATCGGCCTGTTGTATTTCTTTAACTTAGTTAATGTCCCGTTCATGAAGGAACTCGACCCCACCACCAGAGGCAAAGTCCTGCCCAGCCTCATGACCCGCGCTCTTTGGTGGTTTCGCTGGGCATCGGTGCTGACCGTACTCATGGGACTCGCCTACTGGGGCAGCATCGTAGCTTCTGACGCGTCGAACGGCGGCGGATCGTCCGGCGTTCCCATGGGCAGTTTCTTCGGCATCTGGACCGTCGCTTGGGCGCTGATGTATGCCTGCCTGATCCCCGGCAAAGGCGCGCTCGATAAAGCCCCGGTACTCGCCGTAATTTACACGGTGATCGTCCTCGCCGCGTCCTGTCTCTTCTTGCGCCTCAACAGTCATGGATGGGAGAGCAATCGCCTGCTAGCCATCGGCATCGGTGGCGGCATCGGCTGGATGATGATGCTCAACGTCTGGGGAGTAATCTGGCGAATACAGAAAAAGATCATCAAGTGGACCGCCGATAACGCTGCCAACGGCACTCCGATGCCCGACAAAACAAAATACCTGGCACGCCAGGCGTTTCTGACTTCGAGAGCCAGCTTCGTGCTCTCATTCCCACTGCTGTTCCTGATGGGCGTCGCCAGCCACTACCCCATGTTCGGAAAGTAACCTTTTTTGTCGTGCCCCAGGTTCGCGCCCGTCCTTTGGGCGCTAACCTGGGCCCCGTAACCGAACTTCGTCCTCGATTTCCAACCGTCCGACCCATGGTGCCCGTAACTGTAGATCCGAGCGCACGAGCGTAATCTCGCCCAAGCCGTCCACGCTCCCTACAATTGAGGCGTATGCGTGAACTTCTGGGCGCAATCATCGAGTGGTCATGCGCAAATGAAGACTGGCGTCCCATCTCTCGCGCCGCCATTCTCGCGTGGCTCGCCTTCTACGCCCTATTTCTGCTCTACGCCTTCCGCATGCACGGAGGCTACCTGTTTATCGACTCTGCCAACCTCGTGGTCCACGAAGGCGGCCACCTGCTCTTCGGTTGGTTCGGTAGGACGATCGGCCTCTGGGGAGGGACGATTCTCCAGTGGCTAGTTCCCCTGCTGCTCGCGGCTTATTTCTTCCACGAACGCCAAACCGCGGCCTTTGTATTTTGCTTATTTTTCTTCTTTGAAAACTGGCTCTACACCGCGACCTACATGGCCGACGCCCGAGCCATGGTCTTGCCTCTGGTGTCGGCAGGAGGCGGAGACTCCGATTACATCGAGCACGATTGGAACACGATCTTCGAAAGCCTTGGAGTCTTGGCCTACGACACAAGGATCGGCGCTGTCGTCAACTTCCTGGGCTGGTGTGGAATGCTGGGGTGTGTTGGCTGGCTCGCGGCGCGTCTCAGAACAACAGAACCGTAAGTCGAGCGATGTTTCAAGCTAACATTGAGGCGGCGCTTTAGTCGCTAATGGGCATCATAAACTTCCAGAAATCCTTTCCGGATAATGGCGAGCTTTCGACCATTTGGCGAAAGTGCGGGTGCAGCTAGGAGTCCGACGTAAGGACGTGGGTCCCAGCGTTTTTCCATCAGGATTTTCCCGGTATCAACGGATATGACACTGACACTCTCTAAATTGAACGGCCGCCCATTGTCGAAGTCGAGAAAATTGACAACCGAATTTAGGCTTGTATATCCCGCTTGATGTAGGCAAAACCGATCCCCAGAACCTGCTGTAGTTACCTCTGCAAGCTGCCACCTTGCGGTCACAGGTACTCGGAACAGTACGGTGCCATCGACTCTCGCAACCGTGAGTGTTTTATCAGACTCGAAATCCGAGATGATCCCTTGATTAAGAAAGCGGGCCTCTGGCCAGATTCCGCCTCCGCCGAATGAAAGTAGCTGGTCAGACCGACCATCGAACCTTGCGTACAGTTTGCCGTCTTGTCGAATTAGCAAGCCGCTGTCTCCCGGAACAACACTCGGGTTGCGCCAAGGGAATTGAGCTAATTCCTTCAGGTCACCGTCTAAAAGCTTTTGCGGCGTCTTAGCATTGCCCCCCACGACAATCCTTGTTCCTTGTGGAGACGAGAACAGTGGACCCCTAGTAAGAAATGGCGAACCGCACTCAAGCTCAACTGAACAGAGGTGCAGCCCTGATTCATTCAGTAGAACAAATTGGCCGTCACGTGTGGCCCTGACTGAACCCTCAGCCTTCTCGACGGGCATTTGCGTGGACCTGATCAATCGTCCTTGCGATATGTCGAATAGAAGGAGTTTTGAAACTGGCTGGTCCGAAAAAGATCGCTCAACAGGCCAGTACGTTCGCGTGTTCACAGTGACCAAAAGAAGGTCGTTGGATAGAAAATTGATATCGGTGAAACTGCCGATTGTGCGACCGTGCCCCTCCGTGACGAATCCGAAAGGATGCAAGTCTTGATGGAAGATGCGCCTTGGTTCGGGAAGCTCAGCCTGAATGCCAATAGCGGACAGCAGGGAGAAAGCAACAAGGAGCGTTACAAGCCGTCCCGTCTGTTCGAACGTAGCGTGAAGGCGATTCATTTGGTATCCCTGTCGCTTGCATCCTACGCGAAAAGGTCAATCGTTGTTAACAGGGCTTACACTCGAACCCGTCAATGCGCCTTCGCCGCCAGCGTCCAAGGCTTGCCGTCAAAATGCGCAGGCAGCGCCAGCCCAAATAACTTCAGTATCGTCGGCGCCACATCCACAATCGCAGGCTTCTCTTCAATAAACTTGTGGCTCGAAAATAAAACTCCCGGCACCAGCCGCGGATCGATGCAGTGGTCGCCGCTCCAGGCTTTCATGTTGTCTTCGAAAATCTGCGCGGTCACTTTGCCCATCACCGAATCCCACGACGCGCGATAGCCCGCGCCATAACCGACGATCAGGTCGGGAGAATTTTCGGTATAGGGTCCGCGATAAACGTTGTCAGCGATAAATACGCCGGTGATTCCAACCGCGCCTGAGGCGGGATCGACCAATCCATTCAACTTTTCCTGAATCTCTTTTTTCAGCGCGTCTTCTTCCGATGGATCGACGATCCCCTGCTTCTCGCGGCCTTTGATATTCAGATAAAGACCGTTGAGGCCCATGGTGTAGGCGCGGGTGCGCGACCAATCCACATCTTCGAACCAGTCGCCGCTTTCGGTCTTGCCCTCTTTGAGCGCGAGATATCCGTTCTGATGCAGCCAGGCATTCAGATTCATGCAGCGCGCAAACGACTTGAAACCATGATCGGAGATCACCATCAGCAGCGTGTCGTCATCGATCTTTTCCATGACGCGGCCGATCAGCCGATCCATGCGCTGGTACAGATCCTGAATCACCTGCGGATGCTCGCTATGCGGCACATCGCGCGCCGCCGGATGGTCTTCATCCAAATAGCGCCAGAACATGTGCTGAATGCGGTCCGTCGTATCGAAGACGCACGTGCAGAGACCTTGCTTGGTCTTGTCGAGCGCGTCAAACAACATGCGTTCGCGATCTTCATGATTGCCGTAAGCCTGCGCCAGAAAAGCGTCGTCATCGAGCACGTGCTCGTTCAACGCCCAGGTATCTTCGGCAAGACCAAGCGTCGCATACGGTCCGAAGAGCTTGGCCAAATAAATCGAATAGGTCACCGGGTGCGAGATCGGCAGATCGGGATGCCCCGGATCGATATTCACCGGCGTCACATAAACCTCAACCTCTGGCGAAACTTCCTTGAGATAGAAGCGGCAGATGCCGTGTGCCGTAAAACCCATCCCCGCCTTGAATTCGGCCGTGATCCACTCGGAGTATTCGCCGACCTTCAACGTGAACTTTTCCGAGCCGACGGTGAACCGCGCCGACTGCGCTCCCGCATCGGGACGAATTTCGTACTCCATGCGCACTTCGCCGGCGTTTTCTTTCAAAGGATTGTCGGGCCCCGGAACGTACGCCCGGCAAACGCCGTTTTTACGGTCATCATTCTGTCGAACAATGGGAACTCGCACTCCGCCTTCGCGAAACTTATCGCTCGACATCCGCGTCGTGCACAAGCAAAACGTCCCCTGACTGCCCTTGAGATCGGGCACGCACATCCCGGAAAGCAGCACGCCCTGAAATTTCTCCGGCGGAAAAGTGACGGGAACTCGAATCACCGAACTAAAAATTCCCGCGTCGCCGAGCCAATGCCAGAAAGGTGTCCCCTTGCGCATCGCCTTGATTTCCGTCTTGCCAAACGGAATCGAATATTTGCCGATCTTGATATGCCGTTTCGGCCCTTTGATCTCAGCCGACGAAAGATAAGGCAGATAGCTATTCCGATCGCACGCCAGAAAATCGTAGATGTTGTGCTTCCCCGGATTCACACCCGTCATGAACGTCGACCATGCCACCGGCGAGATCGCGGGAAACGTGGTGCGCAGTTTGCTGAACGTCCCCTTGTCGCGCAGCTTCGACAGATTCGGCAGCCGTCCTTCTTTCATAAATCGATCGGCCAGTTCGGGATCCATCCCGTCAAATCCCAAAATCACCGCGCGATCAAACGTAGCCTTGCCATAAGCATTTCGCCGCCGGACAAATCGAAATAGCTGCCGGAACGGCCAAGTCATCAGCGCGTAGAACGAATAAAGAAAAGCAACAAAGATCGCCCAGAAAGAAGACAGGACAGCAAATCCAGCTCCGGGACCAGCATACGCATGAGCCAGCGCAGGAAACAGAACGACGGCAATCAGCAAGAAACGTGTGGAGCGGACATTCTTGTCCGCCTTGTCCGCAAACGGAACGCGCAAACGACGCTTTATACTCGATCCCAGCAAGCGGACAAGAGTGTCCGCTCCACACAGTCGCTTCATATCTTGATCCCCAACAATTCTTTAAAAATAAATCCCGCCATCATCGACAAGATGAAAAACATCCAAATCCAGTTCATCCCATAACCCGCGATTTCAATGTCGCGATCCGGGTAGTTGATCGAAACAAATTCGATGGGACTGTTGTCTGGCAAGGCCGGTTCGGCCGACGAAAACAGGCGTTCCCAGAATCGGCCGCGCAAGCGAACCGTCGATATCCGCGGCAGGTCGCTGCCGATACAAACCGCCTTGGTCGCACTCTGTCCAGCAGCGTTAATCTTCACTTCATACTTCCCGTCTTTCGCACCCGCCAACCGCCAAACGATCTCGCTCGTATCTGCGATGTGCACAGCAGGCGCAGTCAGCGCGATCTCCGCTGGCAATTCGAGAGCAACGTCGTTCAGTCCATCGTTTCCTGCCAGCTTAACCGTGAGCAGAAACGGAGTATTCACAGCGATCGGCGTCTGCCCCAGATAACGATCGATCTGCACCATCAGCAACGTGATCGGAATGATGACGTATAGAAGAGGCATGAACGCGAGCTTCAAATAGCGCCCGGTGCCCCGCAAAATCTTCCCGTAAGAACCCATCACCACCGGGATTTGATCGCGATAGAGACGCACCGCCAGCAGATGAGCTTTCAGTTGATCCTTGGCAATGCCGATGGCCTTCTGATCGGACGTATATCCAAATAGCACAACCATCACCAGTCCAACCACCAGCGACACCCAGATCACAATCGCGAGGGGGCTTGTGAACAGTGACAAATTCACCGCCGAGACGGGCTGCGAAACGACCGGCAATCGAATTGTGAGAAGATCACCCACGCTACTCGATGTACCCCAGCCCGCGCAGCCGTTTCTGTATTTCTTCTTTCGATGTGCTGCTCTCGTCGGCGGCAGGATTTTCTTCGTCTCTTTTTCCAGCATGTGGATGACGAATTCGTCGATCGATTCGTATCCCGCCGCATCTGAGCACTGCTTAACCTTCTCCAGCAACTCCCCCTCGATCTTCACCTTATGCGAACCAAACATGCATCCCCCTACCAACTTAGTGATGGTGCCCCAGGTTCGCGCCGTTCTGTGGCGCTAACCTGGGCCCCGATAAGCCCGCGCAACCCTACCGTCCTGCAAACACAGAATTGCCCTTCATCTCCGCCGTCTTCGCAATGCCAAACTCCGACAAGATCGTCGGAGCAATATCGGTAAGCGCCGGATTCTCGGCAGCAATCTTGCGATTGCTCAACAACACTCCCGGAACCTTTGTGTAGTCCATGCAATGATCGCCGCTCCAGGCATTCGTGTTGTCTTCCAACTCCTCTGCAGGAAACGCCCCCAGAATCGTCTTCCATCCCGCTCGATACCCGCGGTTATAACCAACCAGCGCATCCGGCCCCGAATGCGCATACGGCCCCTGATACACTTCGCTCGCGAAATCGATCCGCGTAATTACCTGCGACCCATCCTTCGGATCGCGCACGTCCAACAGCTTTTGCCGGATCTCCTGCAGCAACGCTTCCGCCTGCGGCCTGATCGACGATGCCCTCGCGTTCCCGTCCCCGAATATTCAGATAGAGCCCGTTCAATCCGAGGCCGTAGGCTCGTGTGTGACTCCAATCAACATCGGGAAAGGGCTCGTTCGAATCGCCACCCGCGCCCACCTTGCGCGTGATGTAGCCATTGTTCAAAAGCCAGGTATTCAAATTGAACGAATGCCGGTAAGGAGCAAATCCATGGTCGGAGAGGACGAGCAGCGTTGTATTCTCGTCGACCCTCGGCAGCACCTCGCCGAACACCTGATCAATCTGTTCGTAAAATTCTTCCAGCGCCGTCCCATACTGCGCGGCCAGCGCCGCGTCATACGCGGGATGCTGCGGGTCCGTCAGCCGCCACATCATGTGCGCATTCAAATCAAGGCTCGAAAAATAAAAGAAGAAAAGCCCGTCGCGAAATTTCGGGAACTCAGCATCAAACGCCCGCCGATGCTCCGCCAGCACCGTGTGCGCTTGCTCGAGATATTCCTTGTCGTCAAGCACACCGTCGGTGAGCGCCTTGGTGTCTTCGGCAATCCCTTGCGTGTGATACTCGCCAATCTGCTTCGCCAAATCGCTCGAGTAACTCGCCGGCGTCGAAATCGGCAGCGCCGGATTTTTCGGATCGATATTGATCGGCGACACATAGAGCTGAAATCGCGGATGCGTTTGCTTCAGATAAAACCGGCACATTCCCTTCACGTTCCCAATCACCGGCATCAACTGAAATTCCACCGGCACCCAGCCACTCCACTCGCCTTCTTTCAGAACGAATTGCTGGTCCTGCACGCCGATGCGCGCCACCGATTCCAGCGGATCCACATCAACCGTAAAAGGCTCCGTCGCCGGAGGAGAATTCTTGCGAAATGTGTTGTCAGGCCCAATCAGATTCGTTGCGACTCGATTATTCTTCACCTCGACCTGCACAACTTCTCCCCCCTCGACTGCTCCGATAGCGGCTGTCGGATCGTCCGTATAAAAAGTAAACGTGCCGTAGGTGCCGCGCAGATCGGGCGTTCCCATGCCAGAAAGAGTCTTGCCCTTCGCAGCAATGGGCGGAAAATTGGCGGGAATGCGGTAAATATAATTCGGCACTCGATTCTCGTCGAGAATTTCCCAGAAGGCCTTGCCGTGACGCAACTGCTCCGCCGAGCCGCTCCCAAGCGGAATTACCCAACTGCCAACATGGAAACTATGCTTCGGGCCTTCCACCTTCGACGTAGAAAAATAAAGCTCAAAAGTTTTTGGGTCGCGATGAATGAAATCAAAGATTCCGTGCCCGCCCGCATTCATCCCGGTGATCAGGTTCGACCAGGCCACCGGACTCTGCGGCGGGATGCTGGTAGTCAAACGCCGAAACGATCCCTGCTCGGCCAGTCTGGCGAAGTTGGGCATCTTGCCCTCCGCCATGAACTTGGTCAGCAGGTCAGGATCGAGCCCGTCGATCCCCAGGATGATTACTTTTCGCGACGACGACGCTCTCGCTCGCTGGCAAGAAACAAACAGGCACAAGCTCGCGCCACACAACGCAAGCAGGCACGCGTTCCACAGGCGTTTCTTGAATGACCCTGTCACTTCCGGTTGGCGCTCACTGATGGTCGGCAAATATTGGTCCAGCTTCCTAAGCTGACGTTCTCTCTAGATTCCTGATTAAAACGGGCGGTGAGCCCAGCATCGCCGCAAGACTGCAAGACTGGAGGTCCCGAGGAGCAGCACTGAAATTGTACGCGGACTTGCAGGCAGGCTCAAGACGCGGCTCGGCGCAATACCTTGTCAATTTTGAGGAACCGCGCCACCCCCTTTACACTGACTGAGATGATCCGAATCCGGTTCGCCCGAAGATTAACAACCATCGTTGGCCATCTATTTCTTTGCCTTTCCTTCGCCGCCCATTCGTTCGCAGCCGCCCAGAAGCCGAATCTCGTGCTGATCACGATCGACTCAGCCCGCGCCGACCGCATGGGTTTCCTAGGCGCTAAAACTGGGGCGAAGACCTCCCCGACGCCGAACCTCGACCGCCTGGAGGCTGAAAGTATTGTCTTCGAACACGCGTATGCCCAAGCCCCTGGCACGATCGTGTCGCACGCGACGATCCTCTCGGGAGCGTATCCGCAGAGCACAGGCATGAGCGAAATCGGAGGCACGCTGACCACGTCGCTACCGTACTTGCCAGACCTGCTCAAATCGCAGGGATACCACACCGCCGCATTTGTCAGCTCCATCAATCTCGACCCGCAAAATGGCCTGGCACAAGGTTTCGACCGCGGATTCGAAATGTATGACGCAGGATTTCGTCCCGTCATTCTGGGTGATCTCCATCCTCCTGTGACCGAACGTCGGGGAGATCAAGTCGCGGCGCGTGCCATCGCCTGGCTCGACCATGATACACACGGACAAGGAGAGTTCTTTCTCTGGATCCACATCAGCGACGCGCGCGCGGGCGATGCCGCCATAGGCAAATTGATCCGCGCTCTGCAACAACACAAAATCTACGGAAAAACGGCCGTGATCGTAGCCGGTAGCCATGGCGAAAGCCTCGGCGCTCATGGCGAGACGCGCAGCGGAATCTTCCTTTACGACGAGACAATCCACGTCCCGCTGCTGATCAAGCTCCCCGAAACCGAGGCCGCCACCAAGCCGTCAACCATTCGCGTCGCGGGCCGAGTCGCGAGTAAAGTCCGCCTCGTCGATATCGCTCCCACTATCCTCGAAATCGCCGCGATTCCAGTCCCTTCGCAAATGTCCGGACAATCGCTGTTACGCGTCGCCAGGTCTGCAAGCGGCGCGAGCAACGATCAGCCCGTCTACTCGCGCAGCGATCTCCCCCAGCGCGGATTCGGCTGGAGCCCGCTCGAATCCTGGCGCGCCCGGAAATATCTTTACGTCCGCGCGCCGAAACCCGAACTCTACGATCTCACCGCCGATCCTTCCGCCGCCCACGATCTGTCACAGAGTTCGAAAGCCATCCTCAACGAAATGGCCTCGCAGCTCGACAACTTTGACCGTCGTTTTAGCGGCGAAGCCGGCAAGGGTTGCGCCGAGTTGAGTTCCTCGGAGATGCAGAAATTGGCATCCCTCGGCTACGCGGGACTGAGCAAGACATCGTGCGCGGCTGCGCCGGTTGCAGGAACCGATCCCAAGAGCGAAGGCAAGATCGCCATCGCCAATAGAGTCATCGAAGCCGCTGCCGGCGATCCATCGAAACCCGAGCGAGCCATCGCCGCGCTGGGACCAATCGTCGCCGCCGATGCAAATCTCTACCTCGCCGAATACACCCTCGGCACGGCACTCGCTCAGAAGGGCCAATACGCCGAGGCCGCAAAGCATCTGCATCGAGCCATCGAACTGCAACCCGACGCAGCCTGGGCACACTACGAAATGGGTGCCACCTTGGTCAAAACCGCAGACTACAAGACCGCCGTCATCCACCTGGAAATCGCCACCGGGCGCCTCCCCGCCTTCGCTCCCGCGCACGCTGCGCTAGCGACAGCCTACGATCATCTAGGCAGAGCCGAGGACGCGAAACGCGAGAAGAGTAAAGCCGTCCAGAAATGAGCGCGAGAAAGTCAGCGAGAGAATGAATTACTGCGCTGGTTGAGTCTTTAGCTCGGCGGCCTTGGCGCGTTCCCGGCTGGAATTTTGCGTCTGTCCGAGTTCCTGGTAAACATCGGCAAGAAACGTGTGCCCTTCGGCCGACGTAGGATCCACCTTCACTGCCCGCAACAACTTCGGCAAAGCACCCTCCGCATCGCCAATGCGGAAAAGCATCTCCCCATACTTAAGATTCGCCAGAAAGTGATCCGGATCGATCTTCAAACTGTTTTCAAACTCGGCAGTAGCCTCTGGAATCTGTTTCAGACGCAAATGCACGGCCCCCAAATAGAAATGCAATTGCGCAGAATTCGGCGTACACACGACCGCCGCCTTCATTTCAGGAAGCGCCGCCTCCCATTGCCCCGTCTTGATGAGCGACAACCCCAGCTCATAATGCGCCATGCCAGACTCCGGATTCTTCTCCGCCGCGGTCCGAAGAACCGGCAGCGCCTCCTCATACTTCCCGCCATGGACCAGCGCACGCCCAAGTTCGAGATACGCGCTAGCCATGTCGGGCTCAAGCCTCACCACCTCGCGCAGGTTGGCCACGGCGCCCTCATAGTCGTCCTCCTCAAGATCGACGAGCGCCCGGTGAAACTTGTTCGCGATTTCGATCTTGTCCTTGGGATCTACGACAGCTTTGTCGCTGCTCTTCGCGACCGCACTGTCGGACGCCAAATAGCCGAGCGCCCGCAGCTTTTCCGCCTGCGAAGGATCCAACTTTGTTGCTTCGGTCTGCGCGCTGCTAGTCTTCTCTCGAAACCCGGTCAGCTGCGAGTCGAGGGTATCGGCCACGGCCTTCGCGGACGGAGCCACGTTCTTCAGCGCATCGGGATCCGAGGACTGATCGTACAGCTCTCGCTTTGGGGCTTGAACGTAGAGGTATTTCCCGGATCTCCAGGACCGCAGTCCTGCCCAACCAAAAGTCCGACGGCCATAATTCGTCTCGGAGTAGACCGGCATTTCTGCGTCGTCCTCTTTCACTCCGTCTTTTGACTTTGCTGAATCCATTAACGGCAAGAGCGAACGCGCTTGCATCGTCGATGGGGCTGGAATGCCTGCTGCAGCAAGCAGGGTGGGAGCGATGCTTGCTAACGGGACTCGTTCTTCGATGCGTTTACCTGCGAAACGCTCCATCGGAAGTTTTAGCAAGAACGGAACATGAATGGTTTCGTCATAAAGAAATACTCCGTGTCTTTCTTCGCCGTGCTCACCGAAAGCCTCGCCGTGATCCGCGGCAATCGCGATCACCGTTCCTTGAAACAGGCCGTGACGTCGTAGCACATCCATCACACTGCCAACTACCGAGTCGGTATAGGCAATTTCGCCGTCATAAGGAGCTGCCAAGTATTGACTCTTAAACGGTTCCGGCGGATCGTAAGGATCGTGAGCGTCGTAGAAGTGCAACCACATGAAAAACGGCCCTTGCTGATTCCGGCTCAGCCATCCCAATGCCCGGTTAGCGACATCCGCGGCCCGCCGTTCGACGCTCTTATAACGATCCTCGCCCGGTTTGCGCTGGTGAAAATTGGCATCGTAAAAGTCGAATCCACGTTGAAATCCATTGGCCGTTGATGCGGGGTCGAGAATATACGCTCCGACGAAAGCTCCCGTATGGTACCCATGCTGGTGAAGCAAGTCCGGCAAATAAGGCGTCTCGACTCTCAAGGGAGAGCCCAGATCCTCCACTCGGCTGAACTGAGGATAGGTGCCGGTCAACAAGGCTGCATGCGAAGGAGTGGTGAGCGGAACCTGGGCGTACGCTCTGGTAAAGACCACGCTTTGTTTTGCGAGAATGTCCAGGTTAGGCGTAATTCCACGACGGGATCCAAGGAATCCCATGCGATCCGCTCTTGTCGTATCGAGCGTGATCAAAATGATATTCGGAGCCTTGGCAAAAGCTACGCCGAGATCGATCAACAACAAAAGAGGTAGCAGCTTGCGCAACATGCGGTTTCCAAAAGTGTAGCATTTCGCGGCTGGTGTCAAACTCGATTGCGGCAACGACAAAACCGAGAACTACTCGCGCGCTCGCCGATTCAACTCGGACGCTTTGGCCCGTTCCCCCTCCGCGTCACTCTCGCGACCCAGTTGGTGATAAGCCTCAGCCATGAAAAAGTGGGCTTCCGCTGAATCCGGCTTGATTTCAACGGCATGACTCAAGTTCAAAAGAGCCGCCTCGGGACGTCGCTCCTTGAGAAGCAACTTGCCGTATGTCAGGTTTGCGTCGAAATTGTTCGGTTCGATTTCCAGAGCCTTCTTGCACTCCGCCTCCGCGTCTTGAACGCGATTCAGTCGAATATTCACCGCGGCGAGAGTGAAGTGCAAAGACGCGGAATCAGGTTTGAGCTTTACGGCCGCCTGTATTTCTGGGAGGGCTGTTTCCCATTCGCCGCTATTAATCAGAGCGATCCCGAATTCGTAACGAGCGGACGCGGAATCCGGCAACTTTTCTACTGCCTTCCTTAAGAGCGGAACCGCGTCGTGATACCGCTTATGTCGCACCAAGTCGATACCGAATTCCAAATAGGCGTTGTCGGCATCGGAATCCTTTACCACCCTGTGAAAGGCTGCCATGGCGTCCTCGTAACGGTTTTCCTCTAAGGCGACGATAGCCTCCTGTAACAGGTTCGCAATCTCGACTTTGTCTTTCGGATCAACCGCCGATTTTTCGACGAGATTTTCTTTTCCGCCATCTGAAGCTAGATACCCGAGAGCATGCAGCCCTTCGACTTGGGCCGGATCGAGTTTAGCTTCTTCCGTTGAAAGCGTGCCGGTTTTCCGCCAGAAATCAGCGAGTTGTGCGTCGAGTGTCTCAGCGACCGCCTTGGCGCTCGGAGCTATGTTTCTCAGAGCCTTGGGATCGGAAGTCTCGTCGTACAACTCTTTTTTGGGAGCATGTATGTAAAGGTATTTACCCGCTCGCCAAGATCGCAATTCGCTCCAGCCCAGGGTCCGATGTGCGTAATCCGTTTCGGAATAGACAGTCTCCGCCGAGCCCTTCTCGCCAGTCGGCGAGCCGGTGCTCTCTAATAATGAAGACAGCGACCGGGCTTGCATATCCGATGGGACGGTAATTCCGGCAGTTTGAAGCAGGGTCGGTGCAACGTCCGCGAGCGCTACCCTCGTATCTATCCGGGTGCCAGCAAATTTCTGTCCAGGTAGTTTCAAAAGCAAGGGAACGTGAATGGTCTCGTCGTACAAGAGCAGCCCGTGCCGTTTCTCGCCGTGTTCGCCAAACGCTTCCCCGTGATCCGCCGCAACTGCGATCAAGGATTGTTCGAACAACCCGTTGCTCTTCAAGAAGTCCACGACCGCGCCGATTACGGAGTCGGTATAAGCGATCTCGCCGTCGTAAGGATTAGTCTTGTACCGGTCTTTGAATTCCTTTGGTGGGTCGTAGGGATCGTGGGGGTCGAAAAAATGCAGCCAGATGAAGAACGGCCCCTCGCGGTTGCGACTCAACCATGTCAACCCCCGATCGGCCACATCCTGGGCCCGGCGTTCCACCGTGTGATATCGGTCCTCGCCGTTCTTAGCTATGTGGAATCCGGCATCGTACACGTCGAAACCACGGTCGAACCCCGGCGCTCCGCTCGCGGGATCAAGGATCATTGATCCGACGAATGCAGCCGTGTTGTAGCCGTGCCGGTGAAGCAAATCGGGCACGTAGGGAAGATCGTCCCGCAGGGGGTCTCGAAGAACTTCAACATGATTGAACTGGGGGTAAGTACCGGTCAACAGAGCAGCGTGTGACGGTGTGGTCAAAGGGACTTGCGCATAGGCGCGCGTAAAAACTATGCTCTGGCGCGCCAATGCATCCAGGTTCCGAGTGAGGCCCCGTTTCGAGCCCAGAAATCCCATCCGATCCGCTCGGGTGGTATCGAGTGTTATGAGGACTATATCGGGTGCATGTACGCTGGACTGTAGTCCGTTCGTTATGTCGGTGCTCACAACGGACATCATGAACGTAACTAGGAACACTTTCAGGGCGACTGGCATAGAACTTTCAAAAAAGTCTAGCACAGGCCTCCCTCGACACCTGTCGGCTACTCTGGCAGGCCGCCGCGTCCGCGTTTTACAGAATGACTCGTCTCGAGCTTCAATAAAAGTAGGCCGACCTCACGGTCGGCCTTTGGTTCTTTTGCTTTTTTCCCGATTTGTCCTAGAAGTCGAAGCGTACCGCAAGCTGCGTGATGCGCGGACCTCCGGTTTGCTGGTTGCTGAACGTCGAGAGCGATTTTCCGAACTGGTTGCCATCGTTCAGGTTCGAGTCTGGTGCGAGGAAGTTCGGATGGTTGAGGATATTGAAGAAATTCGCTTCAAACTTCAAACCCATCCGCTCGGTGATCTTGAAGGTTTTGCCGAACCCCATGTCGATGTTGAAGAAGCCTGGGCCAACCAGCGAGTTACGCTGCATCTCGCCTTGGTTGCACCATAGCCCGCCATTTTCACTCGCCGGACACGGGATATCGGTAGAGGCAGGCCCTCCGAGCATTCCGAAGCTGGTATTACTCCCGTCTGTAGCGCTGAGTGGCAAATAGGCCGTTGCCGGGCTTACGTTGTGATTGATAGCATTCGTAACTTTGCCGGGACCGATATAAACCGCCCGGTCGTTGCGTTGAGTGTCTTTGTTGCTATCGACAGAGCTGTTGTTAACCGAAAAATTGGCTCCGCTTTGCACCGACACTATTCCGGACATGTTCCAGCCACCCAACCAGCGATTTGCCCTCATGAACGGAAGGTCATACACAAAGCTACCCACACCCCGGTGCTTGACGTTGAAATCAGCCGGACCGTAGTCGAGTTTCGTGTCAAAGCTGTCTGTTGGGTACGCGTTCGCACCAGCGTTCTTGGTGGTGAACGTGTCACTGACGTCATCCATCGCCTTCGAGAATGTGTAGTTGGCGTTCAACTGCAAGCCGCCCGAGAAGCGTTTGCGCAGTGTGGTCTGAAATCCGTGGTAATTCGAGTCACAGCAGTTAGTGCGGAATCCGATGGTGCCATAGTTTGGATTAAGTCCGCCGTGCGGTTGGCCCGTGGCCTGACGACCATCGAAAACGTTTCTACCCGTGATGTCGGTTAGTTTGTGACCGAATGTTCCCACATAGTTGGACTCGATCACCATGTCCTTCGCGATCTGGTATTGAACGCCCAAGTGTGCCTGTTCGTAATACGGCGTCACCAGGTTCTGATCCATGGCGCGAATAGAAGGAGTCAAAGGCGAAGTCGCGAATACCGATGTGCCGGTAAACGGATAGGTGAGCAACTGCGCCGTCTGCGTGGGAGTGACCAGCGCCTCGCCTGCCGCAGATCCTAGGAGGCCGATGGCAAAAAATGGTGGGTTAAATCGGATATTCTCAAAAATGTTGTTATATAGGCGGTCGTAGTTGATTCCGAATCCACCTCTTATAACTACTTTCTGGTTCCCGCGGGCGTCCCAGCTGAAGCCCAACCTGGGGCCAAAGTTATTAAGATCTTTGTTCCAGAGATCATGATTCCTCTGCTGCACCGCTCCAGTCGCGAATAAGGCAGCATACGGGCTATTCACCGGGTAGAAAATATTGCCGGTTGCTACAGGAATCGGCGTGACCGGCGTTCCCTGGTAGAAGTTAGCATCGATACCCGGCTGGAAGTTCTGCGGCGGCCCGAAATACTCCCAGCGCAAACCCAGGTTCACCGTCAGGCGCGGTGACACGCGCCAGTCGTCCTGACCATAGAGGGCGACTTCATTGGCACGATAGCCACGGTAATAAACCGGCAGTTGACCGGTCGTCGGATTCAAGGAGGCTTCGGAATAGGTCACAGAACCATACCCGTAACCGCCACCCAGCACATTATTTTCGAGCTCGTTGCTAAAGGTTCCGTCGGTAAGCAAGTCCTCGACACCTTGCAGGGCAACAAGCCCATTCTTAACAGTATCGAAGCTGCTGCCGTTGCGAGTGCGGCGATATTCTGCTCCAAACTTGAAATTGTGCTTGCCATGCGTCACCGAGAGGTCGTCTTTGTAGATAAACTCGTTCTCGGTAAAGAACTGGGGCAGATTGGATGCGTTGCCGAACGAGACTTGCGAACTATCGAAGTAGGTGAATACCGAAGGCATGTTGGTGACCGTTGAATCGCCCGGGAAGTTACCGGTGTGCCGCACATAGTCCACACGCGCCTGGTTGAGGATAGTGGGACTAAAGGTGTGCGTCCAAGTCACGCCGACGTTCATCGCGCGACCGTGATCTACTAGTGTCGGGCCCAGGAATTTGTCTCCACCGGCGAAAGGCACCGTGGTGTCTGCGTTGTCATACAGGAAAGCTACGTTTAATTGATCCTTCGCGCTGAGCTTGTGGTCAAATTTTACCGTGTATCGGGCCTGGTTGGTGATCTGCCCTTGCCCGACAGTGACGGTTCCGTATGCCGGAAATGGGTAGACCTCACCTGCGACCAAGCCGGTATAGAGGCCGCCGGCGTTGTTTGTCGTGTTGGAACAATTAGCCGCACCAACCACGCACAGCGCGGGATGTTGGGCAGCCGATATCGATTGATAGACTGCGCCCAGGCCTGCACTTCCGGGCAATGCACCAGGGCATGACGCCCCCGTAAGGAGATTGCAGACGCCGCCCGGATCGGTCTCTTGGAACGTCTCAAATGCGCCGCTCTGAACGAAATTCACGAACTGGTCGGTGTAGGCACTCTCGGTCAGCGGGTTGGCCGTCCGCAAGCGGTGAAACTCCGTGGTGAAATAGAAGAAAGTCTTGTCCTTCACGATCGGTCCACCCACAGATCCGCCAAACTGATTTCGAATCAGGTGGTCTTGGGAGCCTGAATTATTAGAGAACCAGCTATTGGCGGCCAGCGCCTGAATCCGGTTGTATTCAAATAATGAACCGTGCCACGTATTCGTACCACCCTTCAGCACAGTGTCGGTCACAAAACCGCCAGCCTTGCCATACTCGGCGGGGGGCATACCCTCAATGACGCGGTATTCCTCGATCGCGTCAGGCGAGATCGTGGTGTTTGCCCCTCCCGGACCGAATCAATGCCCCACCACCGCCTAACCCTTGGTCGTTGTTGTCAAAACCTTCCACCATGAAGTTACCGCTGCCGCTGCGGGTACCGTTCACCGCGGGGCCACGGTCAGTCCCTAGTCCAGCCTCAGCCGCAGGCTCTGCGCCCGGCAGCAAGCCCATAAACTCGTTCTGGCTGCGGGTTTCCAGCGGCATGTTCGTCCAGACCTGACGGTCGACGTTCTGCGAAAGCGAAGAGTCTTCCGTTTGCACCAGCTGAGCTCCCGCCTCGACTGTTATCTGCTCCGAAGCAGCGCCCACTTCCAACTTCACGTCGCGCGTGGTTACCACGCCCACGCTGGCGACAATGTTCTGCGACTTTGACGGATTTGAAGCCCTTGCTAGCAATTTCGAGGGTGTACGAACCCACGATCGGCAACGCCGGAAACCGATAGGTACCAGCCGCGGTGGTCACACGTTGTACGCACCTCGCCCGTCGCAGTATTCGTCAGCTTTACCTGAACGCCCGAAACCACCGCGCCGGTGGTATCCGTAACCTGGCCGGTCAGTTCGCCGATTCCGCCCTGCGCGAAAGCTCCAACGCTAAGGGCAACCAGAGTGATTGCTGTGAGGACGTAGATCCAAGTCTTGCGGAATGCAGATTCCATTCGATTTCTCCTGTTTATTCGGTGAAGCGATTGCATCGATCGATTACATTGATTGCGTGATGGGCGTCTCGACACCAAAACCAACGCCCCATGAAACTCGATAAAAACAGAACAGGTCACAGGTGCAATCAGCATTCCAAAACGTTATGGAATAACGTACATATATTTCAATGGTTTACGTTTGCGACACAATTGAAATACAGTTTTTAGTATCGATACAGTCGTTTTCCATATGAAAACACGTATACATTGAAACGGGGTTGCCGGATTGTCCCCGAGGGAATTTCTGATGACTGTTGGTGGCATCCTCGATGATCTCAACGGCGATCTCTCCCGAGGCATTGACCTTTTCAACCGCAGCCAATTCTTCGAGGCCCACGAAGCCCTGGAGGACGTCTGGCGCTCTCTGTCCGATTCCGACTCCAGGTCCCAGCCCGGATCCGTCGACCGGCCAAGCGATTCACCGGAGAACCTCCGCCTCCACCTTCAGGCGTTGATTCAGCTAGCCGTGGCCTTTCATCACCAGTCCACTGGCAACACGGTCGGCGCTTCCTCTGTTCTGAACCGCGCCCTCCGCAATCTTTGCGGCGCGGAACACTCTTTTCCCGATCTTGACCTCGACCGGTTGCGCGCAGAGTCGGGACTATGGCGTCAGTATTTGAAAGCTCACGCGGTCGATGGGCGTACTTCGCAAAATATTCAGCCCGAAATCGCGCCGCCGCTGCCCAAGATCGTGCGACGCCGCTAGACTGAAGATGTGCGACGCCACTAAATAATGAGGATCGGCGTCTCCCCGATTCCGCCTGCTAAAATTACCTTCACCGTGAAGACCACTCTTTCATCTTCATCGCCGCCTTCTCCGAAACAAGCTTCTGCGAAACCAAGCGCGGCCGTCGAGTCCGTCCCCCTCCTCGATCTGCGCCGCCAATATAATGAGATCCGCGAAGAGGTGCTGGCCGCAATCGCGCGCATCTGCGATTCGCAGAGCTTTGTTCTCGGTCCCGAGGTTGAGGCACTCGAACGCGAAATTTCTTCCTTCACTGGAGCGACGCAAGCCGTCGGCTGCGCTTCCGGAACTGAGGCGCTCTGGCTGGCGCTCATTGCCGCGGGCGTGAAGCCCGGCGACTCGGTGATTACGACCCCGTTCAGCTTCTTTGCCTCCGCCAGTTCCATCGTGCGCGCCGGCGCAACTCCGGTCTTTGTCGACGTCGACCCCGACACCTTGAATCTCGACGCAGCGCTGGTCGAGCGTTGCATCCGTAATCCTCGGCCTCGGCCCGGTAATCAGCGCCCTGCGAACCTGCGCGCCATTCTTCCGGTACATCTTTACGGTCAGTGCGCCGATATCGACGCCTTCAACCGCATCGCGCAAGAATTCGGACTCGCCATCGTCGAAGACGCCGCACAAGCCATCGGCGCCGAATGGAACGGACGCGGCGCAGGTTCCCTCGGCGTGGCCGCCGCCTTCAGTTTCTATCCCACCAAGAACCTGAGCGCCTACGGAGACGCCGGCATCGTCACGACGACGCGCCCTGAAATGGCCGACCACATGCGCCGGCTCCGGAATCATGGCAGTCCCGAGCGCTACTACCACAACGAATTCGGTTGGAACGGACGCATGGATGGCATTCAAGCGGCTGTCTTGCGCGTCAAGATGAAACATATAGCGGATTGGAACGAGAGTCGCAGCCAGCATGCAGCGACTTACGACCGCTTGCTCAAAGACGCGGGACTCACTTCAAATCGCGCTTCTTCCGCGCCGGTGCGCGCGTTAGCCAGGAGTCCGCTAGCTAAACACGTCTTCCATCAATATGTGATTCGCGCCGAGCACCGTGACGAACTCCGGAAATTTCTGGCTGCACGAAAAATTGGCTCCGAGATTTACTATCCCTTGCCTTTGCACCGGCAGCCTGTGTTTTCTTACCTCGGACTGAACGAAGGGGACTTGCCCATCTCCGAGCAGGGAGCTCGCGATGTTCTAGCCTTGCCGATGTTCCCGGAGTTAACCGATGCGGAGATTGAGCGCGTGGTCGAGAGTATCGCCGAGTTCTATAGCTGACGAGTCTGCGGTGGTTTAAGGTTTTGACTTGGCCCGCCGAGGAACGGCTCTCTTACCCGCAGAGTGGACCGGCTCCTCTCCCGGAGCCAGCACGCGACGCACAATCGGCGTCTTCAACCTGTACTTCCGCTCGACGATTTTCCCGGCTTCATCCTGCGTGCGAATCACAAACGTTGGCAGAGTGCCTTCCTTATCGAAGTCTTCCTGCGCAACCGTCACCGGCAGCACGCCGTCCACGCGCTCGCGATAGGCGGTTTCGTAGCGATGATGCCTCACGTCCCAGGTGAACACTCGAATCTGATTGAAGTCGAAGGGAAGGCCGTCCTTCGGTTCTGTGACCGCGGTCAGATATTCTGGAACTTTTTTGTCCTTGTCTTTGTCCTGCACCTGATCCAGCACAAAGACTGCGACGATGCGCTGCCCTTCGGCGTACTGCGCAACGTCAAGCGGGACGTCGATATCAACCATGCGCGCCAGCACCCATCCGACACGTTGGTTGGAATCCCGCACCAGCCACCAGTCTTCGAGCACCGGCACTGCTTCCTTCTTGTCTTCCTTGTCTTGGTCTGGCGAATTGCCGCCCCGTTGGGCTGCTGCGCGAGCGGCACGCGATGGCACAGCAACCGCTCCCGGCTTCTCCGCCGTGGCGCGCTTCAGCAGCGCTAATTTCTCTCCGGTAGAAATTTGATAAAGATGCTCGGTATCGCGCCCCGGCTCAACATGCAGATTCGTGTCGTTGCGAGTCACGCCCGGCGCCTGCACAGGATCGCTCCGATGATCCGCGGTCAGCTTCTGTATCTGGTCGTAGATATCCTGGCCAACCAGGTAGCGCTGCTCTATCCACCCCGTCTCGCCGCGAGCGTCGCGCACTTTGACGAAATGCCGGTCGTGGTCGAGCACCTCGACGCGCTCGCCATTCTTAACCGTCCCGGCCTTCTCGTAGACAGCAGCTACATGATCACGCAGGCTGGCCTGCACGCTGGAAACGTAAGCTATCTCAAGCACGCGTCCACGACCGCGGCCACAACTCGCCAACAAGAGCGCGCTGGCTAGGCAGAGCACAAAGGTCGTTGGGTGCAGCAAAGATTTAGGAAGGGAATTCACCGGATGAACTTCTACTATATCGCGACGTCGAAGCGAGTGGCGCTAACGCTTGCAAATCGGGTCCGGTGGGGCGGAGCCTTCGAATCGGCAGCTTGTACTATGAGGTCACGTCCACTGTCACTGTTGCCACAGCATTCGTGCCATATACCACAGTAAACGTGTAGTTCCCCAAGGGAAGAGTACCGGGGTCTACAGTGCAGGTCTCCGGCGAAACCCCGCTATTCGAGCATGAAATTGACCCCCCGGTCGGAGTCGGCGTCACGGAATTCCATGTCGAGCTAGTAGTCAGGTCATAAGTCTGCTGCTGATTCTGTGCGTTCGTAGCCATCCCCTGGGCGATTAAACTCATGGAGGTCCCACTAGCCACACTCCAGGTCAGAGGTGTGGCACCGGTGGAGCACGAAGTGGTGGCGCCAAATGTTCCCAAGCACACCTGAAAATTAGTGATTGTGCCAAAAAAGGCCGTCGCCGTTCCTGTGGTGCTGAGCCCCTGCGCGGAAGCCGTGATCGTAGAGGTCCCCCCTGTGACTGCCGTAGCCAAGCCAGTATTTGGGTCGATCGTGATCACGGTTTCGTCACTGCTCGTCCATGCAACGCCGCTTTTGATCTGAGACCGGTTGTTGTCAGGGGAGTACGTTCCCCAAGCTTGTATGGTCGACGACTGACCAACTTGAATCTGCGGAGTTGGCGGCTGGAGCGAAATCGCGCTTAGAGTGTCTGCCTGGAAGAACCCACGGCAGCTAATTCCGGTAGCCAAGGCAACCAGACCCGTAAATGCCAGCGTCACCGCCAGTTTGAACCCGCGAAACATACGGCCACGAAACATAAATGATCGCCTCAGATAGCGTGATTTTAGCAGAACGCTCGATCCCTCCCCATCCCCGATAGTGCATGGCTTGGGTCGTACTAATAGGGATTCAACAAAAGTTCTCAGAGTCAGGAACGCGGTGCGGCAGGGAACTTGCACGGTTTCGTCGTCCGGCCGTGCTTATGACGTGCGCTTCTTCCCAGCCCTGGCAATGCGTTCGTTAATCGGCTTGCGTCCGGCGAAACCTTCGTTGGTCCCGTGCCAATGGGTAATCTGCGTTTCGCCCAGCTTCCAGCACAACAACAGAATTTCTCCCTCCACCTTGCAGGGAAAATCCAGCAGCCCCGTGTCGATATCTTTCACCTGAACCCCGGTCGCGTCGATCTCGGCCAGCGCATCTTTAATGCGCCGAATCGCCTTCTCGCGCTCTGCCTTGCGCCGCGCCAGGTGGACTACATTCAGCAGTGTGCCGCCATTCAGAAAAACGCGGTGAGCAGTTTCTTGCAGCTCGTTGTCCACGTCTTCGATCAGCTTCTTGCCATTAATAGCCTGCTTTAAGAGAGATTCAAGAATCGGCAAAAGCATTTGTGCTTCGTCGAGAGAAAAGGTGCGATCCGACATATGCCTTTATCTTACTGGAAACGCTTGGTCGGTGCCGCGGCCTGCCCTTGAGGGACGTTAACGGGTTCGCGCTCGTCGTTTGAGCGCACCCGGACCTCGCCAAACTGCGGGTCGTCTCGCAGCCCGTGTTATTTTCAATCGACGAACCGTCGACAAACCATCGACCAACCATGGACGCGCCGCCCCCACAGCTCTCCCAGCCCACTCCGCGAAACATCTACGCCTTTGGCGTGACTTCGTTTCTCAACGACACGGCCAGCGAAATGGCGTACTGGGTATTGCCCGCATTTCTTGCGTCGCTCGGCGCCGGACCGGCTCAACTCGGCATCATCGAAGGCATTGCCGAGAGCGTCGCATCTTTCGCGAAGCTCTTCTCTGGCTACATCTCCGACAAGACCTCGGAACGCAAGCCGATCGTGGTCGGCGGATATTTCGTGGCCAACGCGGTCAAGCCTCTGCTCGCCTTCGTTTCTTCGTGGTGGCAGATTCTCGGAATCCGATTTTCCGATCGTTTAGCGAAGGGCGTCCGCGGAACCGCGCGCGACGTGATGGTCGCCGATTCGGTGGATCCCTCCACCCTGGGCTCGGCCTATGGCTTGATTCAAGCGATGGATTCCGCCGGCGCCATCGCCGGCCCGCTGCTGGCGTTGGCAATCATTGGCCACTTCGGAATGCGTGGCGTGTTCGCATTCGCCGCGGTCCCCGGTGCGCTGTGCGTCATCGTGGCCTGGCTAGGAATCCGCGAAGTGCACCGGAGCGCCAAAACGGAGACCACGACGCCGTCTCCCGTCACAGCCGATCAAAACTCGTCCCGCGCCGCCGAAAAATCTCCCTGGTTCCCGAAACTATGGTTCCCGAAGCTACCCTTCGGCTTCTATTACGTTCTGGTCATCGTCACGCTCTTCTCGCTCGGAAATTCCAGCGACATGTTTCTCGTGCTTCGCGCCGGAAACATCGGCATCCCCGCGTCGCAAGCGCCGCTCCTCGGGCTCGTCTTCAACATCATGTTCACGCTCTTCTCATGGCCCGCCGGAAAGTTCAGCGACCGCTTCTCCCGCTCAACCATCGCAGCCGCCGGATATCTGGTGTATGCCATCGTCTATTTCGTCTTCGCGCTCGCGCCTTCGCACCTGGCAATCTGGCTCTCGATGTCGTTCTACGGCCTCTTCTATGCCCTCACCAACGCCGTACTCAAAGCATTAATTGTGGAAAGTGTGCATGGCGAAGTCCGCGGCCGTGCTCTCGGGATATTCTCGTTTTTCACCAGCGTGACCACCCTGCTCTCGAGCGTCATCACTGGAGCATTGTGGAAGCTCTACGGCCCTGCGATGCCCTTCTATTTCTCCGCCGGAATCGCGATCGTCTCGGCGATCGCGCTCTTAGCCTACCATTCGCCGGCGCGAACCTTGGGCCGAACATCGGCACCAAACTAACGGCAGCCAACTGTGGAACACCGTTGTGCCAAATGATATGATTTCGCTTCTCAGGGAGCGCCGGATGAGACTACGTGCTTCTTTCCGCTTGGCAGTCCTCGGAGTTCTTGCGAGCGCTCTTGCCGCTCAAGAGCCAGTCGAGCCGTCGCGAGGACCCGATCGCGGCACAGACTTTAGTGTCCACGGTATTCAAGTGCTTCCCGCAAAGGACAGACCCTTCTCAGCTCGCGACCACATCGAGTGGACTCGCACCCTCGAAGACGGGACCGTGGTCAAAACCGAACTTTATGCGACCGTCGCCAGAGACGGCCAGGGACGAATTCATCGTGAGCTCCGCAGTTTCGTCCCTCTCAATTCGAACGCGGAATCCCGATTCATCAACATCGTTCTCCTGGATCCCATGAAGCACACGAGGACGACGTGCGTGATGAAGACGCGCCGATGCACCGTAACTAGGTATCGAGCTTCGAGTCGATTCGTACTCAATCCAGACGGTTTGCTCGACAACGGGATGCGTTTTCTCACCCGGGAAAATATCGGCCACGACGAAATCGACGGCGTTGAAGTGACCGGCACACGTGAGACCCTTCAGATCGCCGCTGGCACCATAGGAAACGACAGGACGCTGGTAACCACCCGAGACTTTTGGTATTCCCCGGCTCTACAGATCAATTTGAAGGTAACTCGAAACGACCCGCGAATCGGCGCTCAGGTTCTTCAACTCGTGAACCTTTCGCTCACGGAACCCGATCCAAACTTATTTCAGATTCCATCCGGATATGTGATGCAGAGGCTCCGCCGGGAACCGACAGGGCACGGGAACTGATCGTCGCACTGGTGTCGGCTCAAGGGACATCCACGCGCGAACTATTCGACGGCCTTCGCAGCCACCAATACGCGACCGCCAGAAACACCAACCCCGCCACGCTGTCCAGCACCGCATCCTTCCACGTCCCCGTCCGCGATGGAATGTAGCTCTGGTGCCATTCGTCCATCGACGCGACAAAAACCGTCCCCAGCCATGCCAGCAGTGACGTGCGCCACAACATCGCCTTCGTCCAGCCAAAGGTCGCGCGCCACCCGCGCAGCAGAAGCAGCCCCAACATGCCGTAGCCAACGACATGGCCAGTCTTGCGCAGGTAGTGGTGGTAGATCAGGAAATCATGCAAATTGATTTCCCCGAACAAACGAGTCAACACCATATAGAGCATGCTGCCCGTGTGCTCCGATGAGAAGTAGTCGGTGGATTCGAACGTGATGAGAACAACCCAGGTAGCCGCCGGCCACCAGGCACGAAGAAGGTTAGGACGAGAAGCAGTCGAATCGTTCGCCAAAATCGTTCTCGTCCCTTATTCCGCCGCGTAGTTCGGAGCTTCGCGCGTGATCATGACGTCATGGACGTGGCTCTCGCGCAGGCCAGCGGAACTGATGCGCACGAACCGCGCTTTCTGTTGCAAGTCGGCAATCGTCTGGCATCCGCAGTAGCCCATGCCCGACCGCAATCCCCCCACCATCTGGTGGACGATCATGGCCACCGAACCTCGATAGGGCACGCGCCCTTCAACGCCCTCCGGCACCAGCTTGCCCAGCCGGTTCGACTCTTCTCCGAGCACAGGACCCGCCGTCGAAGCATCCCCATCCGCGTTCTGGAAGTAACGCTCGCTCGATCCTTGTGCCATCGCTCCGAGCGATCCCATTCCGCGATACGACTTGAACGTCCGGCCTTGATACAGAATCAACTCGCCGGGACTTTCGTCGGTCCCCGCAAACATCGATCCAATCATCACCGCCGACGCACCCGCCGCGAGAGCTTTGCTGATATCGCCCGAATACTTGATGCCGCCATCGGCGATGATCGGAACTCCAGAGTCGCGGACAGCCCGCGACGCCTCGGCGATCGCCGTAATCTGCGGAACACCGACGCCCGTGACAATGCGCGTGGTGCAGATCGATCCCGGCCCGATGCCAACTTTCACTCCATCGACTCCTGCGCGCACCAGATCACAGGCACCGTCGAACGTGGCCACGTTGCCGGCGATCAAATCCACTTCCGGCAATTTCGCCTTCACCCTCTTCACCGCCTCCAGCACCAGCGAGGAGTGTCCATGCGCGCTGTCAATCGCCAGCACATCGACCTTCGCCTTGGCCATTTCCTGGGCGCGCTCGAGAAAATCGCCAGTAGCACCGATCGCCGCGCTCACCCGCAGCCGTCCCTTGTCGTCTTTCGCCGCGCCCGGATATTTCAATTTCTTCTGAATATCCTTAACGGTGATCAGGCCCTTCAGGTTGTATTTGTCGTCAACCACCAGGAGCTTTTCGACGCGGTGTTCGTGCAGGATTTCTTCCGCTTGCTCGAGCGTCGTTCCCACCGGTACGGTGATCAGATTTTTCTGCGTCATCACCTTGCTGATGGGAATGTCGAACCGTGTCTCGAAGCGCAGATCGCGGTTGGTCAGAATGCCAACCAGTTTGCCGTCTTTCTGCGTGATCGGAACGCCGGAAATCTTGTATTTCTGCATCACCTCAAGCGCGTCGGAAACCTTGGCGTCCGGCGACATGGTGACCGGATCGACGATCATCCCGCTCTCCGACCGTTTCACCTTGTCGACTTCGTTCGCCTGCTGCTCGATCGTCAAATTCCGATGAATGATGCCGAGTCCGCCCTGCTGCGCCAGTGCGATCGCCATGTGCGACTCGGTAACCGTATCCATGGCGGCGCTGACGATGGGAATATTCAGCCGAATGTTGCGCGTAATCGGTGTCTGCGTATTGGTATTGGCCGGCACGACGCCGGAATGCGCCGGGAGCAGCAAAACGTCGTCGAATGTGAGGGCCTCGGGAACTGGAAAATGGATCATAAGTTTTGGATTGATCTTCTATTGTAGGGAGCGGTCACCTATTGGGCAAATGCGAAGACCAACACCCTCCGTTTCGTTTGCCAAGCGTCCTCAAACACGGTACATTCCGAGTGTTTCCCGACTTAGTATCCGCCTGCGGAGGTTTTATGTTGCGCCAGTTGCACTTTCGGATCGCAATCGCCTTGGCCTTGATTCTGAATCTCGCCACCGGACCAGTCATTCTCAGCGCCCAGCAGGCATCGGCCGACGAACCGTCGATCACCATCCGGACCAATACACGTCTTGTCGTCGTGGACGTTGTCGTCACCGACAAGAAGGGGCAGCCGGTAACCGGGCTCAAGGCCGAGAATTTTACGGTTGAAGAAAACGGAAAGAAGCAGAAAGTTTCGCTTTTCGCCGCTCCGGGAACCGACCTTGGACCGAAACCTACACCAGCCCCAACCGGCATTCTCTCAAACCATCCGGAAAACGTGCGGCCAGCCGGCATTCCCACGGTTTTACTTCTCGACGCGTGCAATTCCCCGTTTAAGGACCAGGCGTACGCCCGTTCCCAGATGCTCAAATACGTTGTGGAGCAAGGCAAGAGCGGCCACTCGATGGCTGTGCTCACGCTGACCGACCGGCTCGGCGTGCTGCAGCAATTTACCAGCGATCCGCAGGTATTGATGACTGCAATCAAGAACCTGCGCCCGCAGGAACAGATCCTGCAGTCCTCGGGACCGGTGCCGGAATCCCACGGCATCGCGACAGCCGACCTCGGTCGCGGCGGCGGCGGTGGTAACGCCGGCGCCTCGGCGATTGCCTCCGCTCAAGCCGCCGCTCAACAATTCGCCGATCTTCAGGTTGGCTACAATTTAGAACGCCGTACCTTGATCACCATCGACGCGATGAAGGCTCTCGCCAGAATCCTCGGCGGATTGCCCGGCCGCAAGAATGTCGTTTGGCTGACGGCATCTTTGCCCTTCGACCTGATCCCGGAAGACCGCAACGTGAGTGACGCTGAGTTACTCGCCGATCTGCCCGGCCAGGGCCGCCAACGATCGGTGTCGACGAACGCGGCCGGAGCCTACGCCGCCGAGTCCCGGCAACTGCACGGTCAAGACATCAAGGAAGCCGAATCGCAACTCGCAAATGCGAGTATCGCGATTTATCCGGTGGACGTCACCGGCTTGATGAGCGGCATGGAGAGCTCCGCAACGCAACAAGGATCGGTCTTCAACGATAGCGCGGTGAGCAACCGCGCGATTTCCACGCTCTCCGCGCAACGGTCGAGCCAAGGCACGATGGAAGAAGTAGCAGCCCAAACGGGCGGCAAAGCCTACATCAACCAAAACGATATCAAGGACGGAATCACCCTGGCCGTATCGGACGAGAAGGCCTCGTATTCGCTCGGCTACTATCCTGACAATAAGAAATGGGATGGCAAGTTCCGCAACCTTAAAGTAAAGGTCGATCAAGGCGACACCCAGTTGCGTTATCGCAAGGGTTTTTACGCTGTCGATCCGTCGCAGGAGAAAGACAAGGACAAAAAAGGCAATTTCGAATCGGATGTCGCCGCCGCGCTCGAACTCGGAGCTCCCTCGACTCAAGTCTCTTTCATGGCCCAAGCCAAGCCCACCGATCCCGGAAAGATGCGTGTTATCTTTCTGGTCGACGCCCACACCCTGAGCGTTGAAGATAGCGGAGGCGGAAAGAAAATGAACGTCATCCTCTACGCCAGCCTTTACAGCGCGGATGGAAAGAACCTGGGGACCAGGAGCACGAAAGTTGACCGCTCGTTTGACGCCGCCACCTATCAGCAACTGCTGGACAAGGGCATGATGGTTCCCATCGACATGGATTTGCCTGCCGGCGGTCAGAATCTCCGGCTGGCTGTGCTCGACAACAAAACGGGCTACATTGGCACCGCCAGCGGCAGCGTCGGACCATAGACCGTCGGGCAATAGACAATCGGACAATAGAAGCGGGCAAGCATACAAAAGAAAAAGGCGTCCGATTTTCGGACGCCCTTTCTTTGAACTTCGAGCCTGCAGAAAAGTTACTCTTTGTCTTTCTTGCTGTCCTCAGCCTCGGCCGCCAGAGCTTTTTCCTGCTCCGCCTGCGCGTCGGCGCTCTCCATCGCCTTGCGGTTCTCTTCCGCACGCTTTGCTCGAATCTCGGCGCGCTTCTGCCGCTTCTCATCCAGAACCTGCTCGCTGCCCAGCAGTTCGATGAACGCCTTTTCGGCGCCATCGCCTTTGCGCCACGAGATGCGCACGATGCGCGTATATCCACCTTTGCGGTCGCCGAAACGCGGCGCCACGGTGTCGAAAAGTTTCGTAACGGCTTCCGGCGTCATCAGGTATGAAGCCGCCTGCCGCCGCGCCGCCAGATCGCCCTTTTTGCCGAGCGTAATCATCTTCTCGACCGACGGACGCACCGCCTTCGCCTTGATCACGGTCGTCTCAATGCGCTCTTCCATGATGATCGACGTCACCATATTGCGCAGCATCGCGCGGCGGTGAGAAGTGGTCCGTCCGAGTTTGTAGCCTGCAACTTTGTGACGCATGTTTAACCCCTGGGTTCTCAGTTCCGCTTGAATCGTGTCGTTGGTCGCTAGTCGTTGGTCGTTAGCGAACGACTATCGACCAACGACCAACGACTTTTTCTCTACAGATCGTTATCGCCGTACGCCGAAGCGGGCAGCACCTGGTTCGAAGTCGGTCCGGGGACGGCATTGCCGTGCTCGTCGATCTTCATGCCCAGGCTCAGGCCCATCGAGGACAGGATCTCCTTGATTTCGTTCAGCGACTTGCGGCCAAAGTTTTTCGTCTTCAGCATTTCGGCTTCGGTCTTCTGCACCAGTTCGCCGATCGACTGAATGTTCGCATTCTTCAGGCAGTTGTAGCTGCGGACGGAAAGCTCGAGTTCCTCGACCGAACGGTTCAGGTTCTCGTTCTTGATCTCTGGCCGGCGCTCTTCGCTCGAAGATGCGGTTTCGATTTCTTCTTCGAAGTTGATAAAGATGTTCATGTGATCTTTGATCAGCTTCGCCGAAAGTCCGAGCGCATCGCCAGGAGTAATCGAACCGTTCGTCCAGACTTCGACCGTCAGCTTGTCGTAATCGGTGATCTGTCCCAGACGCGCCGCTTCGACGGTGTAGTTGCACTTCCGCACCGGCGTGTGGACCGAATCGATGGGAATGAATCCGATGCCGAGATCGTCTTCGAAGTTCTTGTCAGCGGAAACATAACCGCGTCCGCGCTTCAGGCGCATCTCCATGTCGAGCTTGCCACCTTCGCTCACCGTCGCGATGTAGATGTCCTTGTCGAGCACCTCGACATCGCCATCCGCTTCGATCATGCCGCTCGTGACAACTCCTGGCTGATCGGCGCGCAGGTAAATCGCCTTCGGACCATCGCCCGCAAGCTTGAACGGAACCTGCTTCATGTTCAGGATGATGTCGGTCGCGTCTTCGACAACACCGGGGATCGACTGGAACTCGTGCAGCACGCCTTCGATCTTCACCGCGGTAACCGCCGCGCCTTCGATCGAACTCAGCATCACGCGCCGCAGCGCGTTGCCGATGGTGGTGCCGAATCCGCGCTCGAACGGCTGCGCCCAGAACATCCCGTACTTATCGGTGAGCGAACTGGTATCGCTCGCCAAACGTTTCGGTTTTTGAAAACCTCTCCAAAGCATGTGTTTCTCCTCTCGGCCATGTGGCTCAATCGCGGCTCGCTGAGCTGGCCCAACTCAGGTCAAAGCCGGAAAGGCTGATCTGGCACGAATGGTGGCCAAAAAACTGTCGCTGGTCGTTTGTCGATGGTCGTTCGCGAGCTTCGCGATTTTGCCAGCGACGAACGACCAACGACTATCGACCTATTTGCTGTAAAGTTCGACAATCAGCTGCTCATTCACCGGCAACTGAATATCTTCGCGTTGCGGCAGCGCAATGACGCGGCCTTTGTAATTCTCGCGATCGATCTCCAACCACACCGGTGCCGGCTGATGACTGGCGAAATCCCTTGCGATTTCGAGAATCGGAACCTTGCGGCTGATCTCGCGAATCTGGATCTCTTCGCCAACCGCTACTTCGTACGAGGGAATGTTAACTTTCTTTCCATTCACCTGCACGTGGCCGTGACGCACCAACTGGCGCGCCTGGCGGCGGGAAATACCGAAGCCGAGACGGAAAACCACGTTGTCGAGACGGCGTTCGAGCGATTCCAGCAGCTTCGCGCCCGTCACGCCCTTGGACCGGGCCGCGTTCTCGAAATAATTCCGGAACTGGCCTTCCTGGGTGAAGTAAATGCGCTTGGCTTTCTGCTTTTCGCGCAACTGCAGACCGTAGCCTACGACCTTGGTCTTCTTGTCTTTCCCGTGTTGTCCGGGAGCGAAGTTGCGCTTTTCAATTGGGACATTTGTCGCTGAAGCACTTGGTGCCTTTGAGGAAGAGCTTGATGCCCTCCCGGCGACATAGACGACACACTGCATCCGTATAACGTGCCAAGTTGTTCTCCTTCTTAGATGACCGGTTTACAGGTTTGGCTTCACCCTTCGTCCCGGACGAAAATCAGTCGTTCAGTCGATCGGTCGTTAGTCGTTTGGCTATGGTCGCCGGCATTCAATTTTGCCTAACGACCAGCGACAAACGGCCAACGACGGTTTTACACTCTGCGTCGTCTTCGGCGGCCGGCACCCGTTGTGCGGAATCGGCGTCGTGTCCTTAATCGAACGCACTTCAATCCCGGCCGAGGCCAGTGCGCGCACTGCCGACTCACGGCCCGATCCCGGACCGCTCACCCGCACATCCACCGTGCGGACGCCGTGATCGCGCGCCATCTGGCGGCGTTCGACGCGGCCTGCTGCGCCGCAAACGGAGTCCCTTTACGCGACCCGCGGAAGCCGAGCGAGCCCGAACTCTTCCACGACAGCACGTTGCCCGGACATGTCCGTGATCGTGACAATCGTGTTGTTGAAAGAAGCCTGCACGTGCACCAGTCCATGCGGAACGTGCTTGCGCTCTTTCTTCTTGAAAGTCTTCTTCTTGCCCTTTTTGTCGGGCGCCGCTGCGGCGCCGCCTGCTGCTGCTGGTTTTGCCATGTCTTAGAGTTCTCAGTTCTCAGTTGTCAGTTCTCTGTAAAATCGTTCTCCGGTGTAATTGAGAACTGATAGCTCAGAGCTGACAGCCGGTTTTAAGCCTTAGCCGTCTTCTTCTTCTGCGCGACCGTTCCCTTGCGCGGACCTTTGCGGGTACGGGCATTCGTGTGCGTACGCTGGCCGCGGACCGGCAGGTTCCGGCGATGACGAAATCCACGATAGGACCCGATTTCGATGAGCCGCTTGATGTTCATCGAAACGTCTTTGCGCAGATCGCCTTCCACCGAGCCTTCCGCTTCGATCACCTGGCGGATGCGGTTGACCTCGTCTTCCCCAAGGTCCGAAATCTTCTTCATCGGGTCGACATTCGCCGCGTCCAAAATCCGCGCCGCGCGTGAGTCGCCAATCCCGTAAATGTAAGTGAGCGCGATATTCGTGCGCTTGTTGCGCGGAAGATCGACGCCTGCGATACGTGCCATACGACTCCTTGTTCTTCTGAAGCCTCTTGCCAGCCACTAGCTTCGAGCTACTAGCCCCCAGCGAGCCTTCACCGTTTTAGCGTTGCTAGACTAATAGCCAGTAGCTTTCCTACCCCTGACGCTGCTTGTGTTTCGCCGTCTCGCAAATCACCCGCACTACTCCCTTGCGGTGGATGACTTTGCACTTGTCACAAATTTTCTTTACCGATGCTCTTACTTTCATAACCAGTTCTCAGTTCTCAGTTGCCAGTTCTCACTCACTGCAACTGCGTAACATTTCAGATCCCTCGCTTCGCTCGGATGACGGCTGCGGACTCCCACTTCGATTACGCCCGCAAAGCGCCGTCACTTATAGCGGTAGACGATTCTGCCGCGATTCAGATCGTAAGGAGAAAGTTCGACTGCGACCTTGTCTCCCGGCAGAATGCGTATGAAATTCTTCCGCATCTTGCCGGAAACATGTGCCAGTACCTGGTGTTTATTTTCCAGTTCCACCTTGAACATGGCATTCGGCAACGGCTCGACGACCGTCGCCATCACTTCAATCGCGTCTTCTTTACTCATTGACTCCTTAAAAAGCTTTTCGCTTTTCAGCTTTTGGCTTTTCGCGAAGAGCGAGCGGCGAATAGCCAATAGCGTCACTGCGTCAAAATCATCGGCCCTTGCCGCGTTACCGCCACGCAATGCTCAAAGTGTGCGCTGCAACTGCCGTCGAGCGTCACGGCCGTCCATTTATCGCTCAAAACCTTCGTTTCAGGACCGCCCGAATTCACCATCGGCTCGATCGCCAGGACCATCCCTTCGGTCAACTCCGCGCCCTGGCCCTTCTTGCCGAAATTCGGGATCTGCGGTGCTTCATGCAGCTTCGTCCCAATCCCGTGTCCCACAAATTCCCGGACTACGCTGAACCCGTTCGCTTCCACATGCTTCTGGATCGCCGATCCAACGTGCCCAACCGTGTTGCCAATCTTTACCTGCTCGATCCCTTTGTAAAGTGACGCCTCCGTCACTTCGAGCAGCTTCTTCAGTTCCTCAGTCTTCGGTTCACCGACCGGCACCGTGATCGCCGCGTCGCCGTAATAACCCTCGAAGACCACTCCACAATCGATCGAAACCAGATCGCCAGTCTTCAGCGTCCGCTTCTCCGACGGAATGCCATGCACAATCTCTTCGTTGATCGAAGTGCACAACACACAGGGATAACCGTAATATCCCTTAAAAGCCGGCGCCGCACCGAGGTCGGCAATCATTTTCTCGGCGGCCTTTTCCAGATCCATCGTGGTCACGCCAGCCGCCACCACAGATTTCAGATGATTCAGAATCTGGCGGACCATCTTCCCGCTCCGCTTCATCTTCTCGATCTCATCCGGCGACTTGCGGACGATGCGGTCTTCTCCAAAACTCATAACGAATTTCTGTCCGCGTCCCGCTACTGGCAGACGCCTTGGCGTTGGCTCTCGATCACGGCGAAAATCTGCACCGTAACTTCCGCCATCGGCCGATCCGCATTGATCGGCACCAGCCGTCCCTGCGCTTTGTAATACTCGGCGACCTTGCTGGTCTGCGTCTCGTACGCCGCCAACCGTCCCGAAATGACTTCTTCGCGGTCGTCCTCGCGGATCACCAGCTTCGATCCGTCCAAATCACACACGCCTTCTGCGTGAGGTGGCTGAGAATGAATGTTATAGAGCCGTCCACAGGTGGGGCACGAACGCCGACCGGTAAGCCGCTGCAATAATTGAGTATAATCCACCAGCAACTGGATCACAACCAGCGGACACGCCTCCCAATTTGTCAAAGATCCCTTTTTTCAGGAAGGACATCGAGCCATCCTGCCTGTGCGGCTGTCCGAGGAAAGCCGTCCAGTACAAATCCGCTTTGGCAATCCGGCTCGCTGCAGCCTCGTGGCCACAATGCCGTACATCAAGTCATCCGGCACCAGTTCGCCGCGCGCCATGATGCCCTTGGCCTCGATACCAAGCGCCGTCCCCCGCGCCACGTGATCCCGCAACAGATCACCCGTCGATATCTGCGGATACCTTGTAACGGTCGACAATCTGTCTGGACTGTGTGCCCTTCCCAGCCCCTGGAGGCCCCAGAAGAATCACTGGCCCAATATTTCGCGCGGTCTGGTTGGCCATCGAAATGGCGTCTCTTACTCGTTTTTTCCGCCGCGGAAATTCCGTCGTGCTCCGCGCCCGCAAGATTCTACTACCAGGCTCTCGCCCAGCGTGTGACCTCGATCACACGACGCAATCTTTTCCAAACGCATTACCAGGTCCGCCGTCCGCGAATCCGTCCGCTGCTGCGGCGTGAAGCCATCGTAATGCCGCATGATCAGCTGCGCCTCGATCTGCGTAACCGTATCCATGGCCACGCCCACAACGATCAGCAGCGAGGTTCCACCAAAATAGAAATTCACTCCCAAGCCGTTCGTGACCCACGTAGGGAGATTCTCGAACATTCGCCCCAGCAGCGGCAGATGGTTGAGCTTGATGCCAGCGATCATCCACTCCGGAATCAGCGAAATCAGAATCAGGTAGAGCGCGCCCACCAGCGTGATTCGCGTCAACACGTCGTTGATAAAATCCGAAGTCCGCTTGCCGGGCCGAATCCCAGGGATAAATCCTCCCCACTTCCGCATGTTGTCCGCTACCTCGTTCGGGTTGAACACGATCGAGATATAGAAGTAGGCGAAGAAAATAATGCCGAGACAATAGAGCAGCGTGTAGAGCGGCTCTCCCCAACGCATCGCATCAAGCAGAGGCCCAATCACTTTATTGTTGTGGAACGCCGCGCCCAACATCTGCGGCAGCGCCAAAATCGACGACGCAAAAATCACCGGCATCACGCCGCCTGCGTTGACCCGCAACGGCAAGTGCGTCGATTGGCCGCCCATTACTTTTCGTCCCACAACGCGTTTCGCATACTGCACCGGAATCCTGCGTTCGCTGCGCTCGACGTAGACGATAAACGCAACCACCGCGATCATTAAGACCAGCAGCATGATAATCGCCGGAGCGGTAAACACTCCCCAGGCCGAGGTGCTGACCTTCTGGTAGAGATCGATCACGCCATGCGGCAAGCCGACCACGATGCCGGCAAAAATCAGGAGCGACATGCCGTTGCCGATGCCGCGTTCCGTAATCTGCTCGCCCAGCCACATGATGTATGCGCTTCCCGTGGTCAGCGTCAGCATGGTCATCAGGATGAAACCCGGTCCTGGAGTGGTAACAAAATCCCCGGCCTTCTGCAGGCTGATCGCAATGCCGAACGACTGCACCGCGCTCAAAATCACCGTGAGATAACGCGTCCACATGGTGATCTTCTTGCGGCCCATCTCGCCTTCTTTTTGCAGTTTGGCCAGCGGCTCATACACAACTGTCAGCAACTGCAAAATGATCGACGCCGTAATGTACGGCATGATGCCAAGAGCAAAAATCGTCAGACGGCGCAAGTTGCCGCCGCTGAACAGATCGACGAAACCCAATACCGAACCTTTATTCTGCTCGAAAAACTGCGCCAGCCGGTCGCCGTTGATTCCGGGCGTCGGGATATGCCCGCCGATGCGATACACCGCCAGCAGGGCCATCGTGAATAACACGCGCTTGCGTAGGTCGGGAATCCGGAAGATATTCGCCAGCTTGGAAAACATTACTGCAAGACCTCAAACTTGCCGCCCGCTTTGGTGATCTTTTCCTGTGCAGACTTCGAGAACTTGTGCGCGTGCACCGTGATGGCCGCCGTCAGTTCCCCATTGCCCAGAATCTTAATCGGAGCATGGCCATCGACCACGCCCGCCTTCTTCAGCACTTCGGGAGTGATTTCCGTCTCGCCGAGCCCGGCCAGCCGTTCGACGTTCACCACGTCATATTCCTCGCGGAAAATGTTGGTGAATCCGCGCTTCGGAATGCGGCGATGCAGCGGCATCTGACCGCCTTCAAATCCGCGGATCAGCCGCGCGCCCGACCGGGACCATTGTCCTTTATGCCCGCGCGTGGAGGTCTTTCCCATGCCGGACCCCATGCCGCGCCCGACGCGTTTCTTCTTTTCCGTGGACTTCTTCGGTGCCCGTATTGTCGATAAATTCATAGAAAATCCTAGGTGTCAGGTGTTAGGTCTAAGGTCTCAGGAAAAGCGCACATACTAACGTTGCCGGTCTCCCTGAGACCTGAGACCTAGCACCTGAGACCTTACCCTACGACCTCAACCAAATGCGGGATCTTCTTGACCATGCCGCGAATGGCAGCCGTGTCCGGCCGCTCAATCACCTGGTTCAAACGGGTAAATCCCAGCCCCTTGACGACCAGCTTTTGTTTTTCCGGAGTGCAAATCGCCGAGCGTACCCATTTCAACTGGATTTTCCCGCTCGGCGTAGATTTTGATGTCTTAGTAGTCATTTCACTTCCTCTGGTCGTTAGTCGCTGGTCGTTAGTCGTTCGCGGGTCTGCTTTGCCTAACGACTAACGACTAATGACGATCTCTTCTACAGTTCCTGTACCGCTTTGCCCCGCAGCGCGGCCACGTCTTCGCGGTTCTTCAGTTTCTTCAGCGCTTCAAACGTGGCCTTGATCACGTTGTGCGGATTGTTCGTGCCAATCGACTTGGTCAGCACGTTCTGCACGCCCGCCGAAGTCATCACCGCGCGCACCGCTCCGCCCGCAATCACGCCCGTGCCTTCCGGCGCCGGCTTCAGCAGAACCATCCCCGAGCCAAACCGCCCGAGCACCGTGTGCGGCACCGAGGTCTGCGTCAGGTTGATCCGGATCAGGTTCTTCTTCGCCGACTCAATCCCCTTGCGGATCGCCTGCGGCACTTCTTTCGCTTTGCCCGAACCAAATCCCACCACCGCCGCCGAAGGATCGCCCACCACCACCAGCGCCGCGAACGACATGTTCTTGCCGCCCTTGACCACCTTCGTCACCCGGTTGATCGAGACCACCTGGTCCTTCAATTGGAACGATGCAGCATCGAGTTTCTTTGTGACTCTAGCCATTCTGAATCCTGTAACTCTCTAGTCGTCAGATTCGGAGGTCCCGGTTTTCAGCTTTCACTGAGAACTGAGAACTGAGAACTGAGAACTGTTTTTAGAATTGCAATCCCGCTTCGCGCGCCGCATCCGCCACGGCCTTGACCCGCCCGTGATAAATGTAGCCGCCGCGATCGAATACCACTTTCGTCACGCCTTTTTCCTTGGCCAGTTCGGCGATCTTCTTGCCGACCGTCTTCGCCGACGCCACGTTGCCGCCGGTGACCCGCGAATCTTTGTTCTTGTTCTCGCGCTCGTCGGCCGTCGAGGCAGCCGCCAGCGTTACGCCCTTCAAGTCGTCGATCAGTTGAACGTAAATATGGTTCAGCGAACGATACACATTCAACCGAGGACGCTCCGGCGTACCCAAAACTTTCTTCCGGATCCGATCGTGCACCCGTTGCCGCGTTTGATTTTTTGAATTGACTCTTAACATTTCTAAAGCCCTCTGTCGTTGGTCGCTGGTCGTTAGTCGTTAGTCAGAGCCCATACTGCGCGAACGACTATCAACCAACGACCATCGACGACCTATTTCGCTCCTGTTTTCCCAACCTTCTTCTTCAAGCGCTCGCCGGCGTAGCGCACACCCTTGTTCTTGTAGGGATCGGGCGGACGCAATGATCGCATTTCCGCCGCGACCTGCCCAACCTTCTGCCGGTCAATGCCGTTCAAGGTCAGTTTGGTCAGCTTCGCATCCACCGCGCAATCCACGCCTGTCGGCAGCGGATATTCGATTGGGTGCGAGTAGCCAAGGCTGAATACGACCATGCCCTTGCCCTTCATCTCCGCGCGATAACCGATGCCGACGATTTCGAGGTCGCGCGTCCAGCCCTTGGTCACGCCTTCGACCGCGTTATTGACCAGCGCCCGCGCCAGTCCATGCACCGCGGCGTGCGCGTCGTCCGGGCGGATCGCCACCAGGTTGCCGTCCTTCTGCTCCATCGTGATGCCGGACGGAAGCGGTGTATCCAGCTTGCCTTTCGGCCCCTGGACCATCACCGTGTTGCCTTCGATTTTCACCGTCACGCCCTTCGGGATCGGGATCGGTTTTTTTCCAATTCGTGACATAAAGTCAGCACCTAGCTATTAGCACTTAGCAATTCGTAACTGCACTGTCGGCACCGGGCTTTAGCTAAATGCTAAATGCTAAGTGCTAACGGCTGCATCTCTACCAAATCTCGCACAACAATTCGCCGCCCAGGCCTTCGCGCCGCGCCTGGCGTCCCGTCATCACGCCCTTCGGCGTGGTCAGGATGTTGATGCCCATACCGCCGAGCACTCGCGGAATCTCCGTGCGGCGCACATAGACGCGGCAGCCCGGACGCGACACCCGCGCCAGATTCGTGATCACCGCCTCGTTGTTGTTGCCGTACTTCAGATACACGCGCAGGACCTTGTGGCCCTCTTCTTCGGCCGGCTTGAAGTTCGCGATGTAGCCCTCTTCTTTCAAAATGCGGGCTATCTCGTTCTTCAGCTTGGAAGCTGGTATATCCACTTTCTGGTGCCGTGCGCGAATCGCGTTGCGAATGCGCGCCAGCATGTCTGCGACCGGATCGGTCAACCTCATTGTTTGCTTCTCCTAAAGCCGCTCGTTCGCTCCGCGCCGTTATTCGTGATGCCGCGGAGAACCTGTCAGCAGCTTAACTACTTTCGTCGTTCGCTCTTCGCCATTCGCCCTTCGCCGGACCGCGCGAACTGCGAACGACGAACAGCCAACAGCGGTTCTCTTCTACCAGGACGACTTCGAAACTCCGGGGATCTCCCCGCGCAACGCCAAACCGCGGAAACACAGACGGCACAGGCCAAACTTGCGTAAATAGGCCCGCGGACGTCCGCAGATCTTGCAGCGGTTGTGCTTGCGCGACGAGAACTTCGGCTTCTTCGCGTCCTTCACTCGTTTTGCTGTAGTTGCCACTTAGCTTCTAGCTCCTGGCTGCTAGCTTCTAGCAAACCCTTGTCTTGCAAATTTCGCTTCTACTTCTGCGGTTCTACTTCTGCAAATCTGACCTCTTACCTCTAACCTCATGCCCTAAACGGCATTCCCAAACTTTTCAGCAACGACCGCGCCTGATCGTCCGAACGCGCCGTCGTCACAATCGTCACATTCATGCCCTTCAGCTTGTCGACCTTCGAATAGTCAATCTCCGGAAAGATCAGCTGATCGTGCAGTCCAAGCGTGTAGTTGCCGCGCCCATCGAAAGACTTGGTCGACACACCCTTGAAGTCGCGCACGCGCGGCAGAACCACACTCACCAGGCGATCGAAAAACTCGTACATACGATCGCCGCGCAAAGTCACCATTGCCCCGATCGGCATGCCTTCGCGGACCTTAAATGCGGCAATCGATTTCTTTGCCTTCGTCGTCACCGGCTTTTGTCCGGTGATCTGCCCCAGTTCGTTGACGGCCGGATCGATCAATTTCGCGTTCTGCGTCGCTTCGCCCACACCCATGTTCACGACGATCTTGTGCAATCGCGGCACAGCCATCGGATTCTTCAGTTCCAATTCCTTCATCAAAGACACGGCGACTTCTTTTTCAAACCGTGACCGCAACCGCGGACGTTCTTTCGCCGCATGCCGGGGGGCCTCCGGGCTCGGCTTCTCAGCCTGCGCAGTCTGCCGCTTCTCGCCCTTGGGCGGACGCTTCTCGTCCTTTTTCTGACCCTCGGGCTTCTGAACTTCGGGTTTCTGAACTTCGGGTTTCTGTTCGTCTGCCATTGTCGTTGCTACCTTCTCTCACGGTTTCGGACCAGCTTCCCGCCAGGGAAGCCTTCCGGTTCGTGAGCCCCTTCCAATCTTTCGGCCAGTGGCCTGTTCATCGTGTCCGTCGAGCGTGTTCGCTAGAAGCCAGCAGCTAGAGGCTCGCACTACACCTTATCCAGCGTCGTCCCGCACTTCTTGCAAACTCGAACCTTGCGCTCGCCGCGCACTTCATGCCCGATCCGTACCGGACCGCAGGTCGAACACACCAGCGCCACGTTCGACAACTGGATCGCCCGTTCCTGCTCGGCGATTCCGCCCTTCACATTCTTCTGCGGATTCGGTCGCACGTGCTTTTTCACCGTCATCACGTGTTCCACCAGAACCTTGCCCTCGTCCGGCAGCACGCGCAACACACGCCCTTCTTTTCCCGAATCCCGCCCGGTCATGACCTTCACCGTGTCATTCCGCCGGATATCCACTCTTTTATGAATCTTTGCAGTAGCAGTTCCCATCTCGTCCCTCAATCCTTAATAAGGTCTTCCTGGCACCTGAGACCTAACACCTGACACCTGCCTACAGTACTTCTGGCGCCAGCGACACAATCTTCAAAAACTTCTTCTCGCGCAATTCGCGTGCTACCGGACCAAACACGCGCGTACCCACCGGCTCGCCCGTTTCGTTGATCAGCACCGCCGCATTCTGATCGAAGCGGATATAGGTTCCGTCGCGCCGGCGATATTCCTTCCTCGTCCGGACAATCACCGCCTTCACCACTTTGCCCTTCTGCACCTGACCGTCCGGCGCAGCTTCTTTCACGCTCGCCGTGATCACGTCACCCAAGCTCGCATGCAGACCGGTCGAGCCGCCCAGCGGCATAATCATCTGCAGCTTGCGCGCGCCGGAGTTATCGGCGACCTCGATCATCGATCTCATCATTAAGGACATGTCAATCTCCCTCTCCGCTCTCGAATCTCAGCGGACTCTCTACCGGCCTGCTTCTAGCGCCCAACTGCCGTCGCGTCCACGTCCGCCACTTCCGGCACCAGCGCCGTCTTGCGGACAATTTCCTTCAACGTCCAGCGCTTCAGCTTCGACAACGGCCGCGACTCTTCGATCTTCACTGTGTCTCCGGTGTGCGCCTCGTTCTTTTCGTCGTGCGCATAGAACTTCTTGCGGATCGCAATCACCCGCCCGTACATCGGATGCGCCTTCTTGCGCGTCACTTCGACCACGATCGTCTTCTGCATCTTGTTCGAGACGACGATGCCGATCAGCTCTTTGTGGTGCTTCTTCTTCGTTTCCGCCTGGCCTGTAGTTTCCGCCATTATTTTTTCTCCGTCTTACTTACGGACTTCGCCGCACTCTTCGTCGCCTTGGCTACGGCCTTTGCCGCCGGCTTTGCAACTGGCTTCACCGCCGTAGCCACTGCTACGGCCGTTGTCGGCTTCGCGGCGGACTTGGCGGTCGACTTCGCGCCCGCAATTTCCTGCTCGCGCCGCACCGTCTGCACCCGCGCAATGTCCCGCCGCAGGCCGCGGATCTTCTTCAAGCTCTCCGTCTGTCCCATATTCATCTGGAACTTCAGCTTGAAGAGCTGGTCCGCCAAATCCTTCTCCTGGTGCAGAAGTTCGACGTCCGTCAAGTTGCGAATCTTTTCAGCTTCCATAAAAATCAGTTCCTGGTTTTCAGTCGCTAGTTCTCAGTCGCCAGTTCTCAATTCCTCTGGCCTCTGCAATCTCTACAGCACATCCCGTCGTACAAACGTCGTCCGCAGCGGGAGCTTGTGCGACGCCAGACGCATCGCTTCTTTCGCGTCCGTGATCGTCACGCCTTCCATCTCGAACAGGATCTTTCCCGGACGCACCACTGCGACCCAGTGATCCGGCGCGCCCTTGCCCTTACCCATACGGGTTTCGGCGGGCTTCTTCGTGACCGGCTTATCGGGAAACAACCGGATCCAGATCTTGCCGCCACGCTTCACAAAACGCGTCATCGCCACGCGGCTCGCTTCGATCTGCCGGTCGGTAATCCATCCCGGCTCGAGCACCTTCAGCCCGAACTGCCCAAACGCCAGCGTGCTGCCGCGCCAGGCCTTTCCCGTCATCCGACCGCGCTGCTGCTTGCGGTACTTAACCTTCTTTGGCATCAACATAAAAATCAGCTCTCAGCTTTCAGCTCTAAGTAAGAGCCTGTGGCTCCTTACCTCTGCAATCTGACCTCAGACCTCAGCAATTCCCTAGAACGCACCCGTCGTCGGCACTTCACGCGCCGGCGTCGCTTCCCGCTTCTTCGTCGGCAGAATTTCGCCTTTATAGACCCAGGTCTTCACGCCAATCACGCCATACGTCGTCCGCGCCTCGGTGAATCCGTAGTCGATATCGGCACGCAACGTGTGCAGCGGCAACCGCCCCTGCAGATACCATTCCGAACGCGCGATTTCATTGCCGTTCAACCGCCCGCTTACCCGGACCTTGATCCCCTTGCATCCAAAACGCAGAGCCGAGTCCACCGACTTGCGCATCGCCCGCCGGAAACCCACCCGCTTTTCCAGTTGCAGCGCAATCGACTCCGAGACCAGCTGCGCATCGAGTTCCGGCTTGTGCACTTCCTGAATATCGACATGCACTTCGCGCGACGTGCGCTTCTGCAGGTCCTGTTTCAGCTTGTCGATTTCCGCGCCCTTGCGCCCGATGATGATTCCCGGACGCGCCGTCTTCATGATGATGCGCAGCTTGTTGCCCGGACGCTCGATCTCGACCGAGCTGATGCCCGCCGACTTGAGCTTTTCCTTCAGCTCGGCTTTCAGCTTGTAATCTTCAAGCAACAGCTTGTCGTAGTCCTTCTCGACAAACCAGCGCGACTTCCACGGCTTGGTGTAGCCGAGGCGGAATCCGTAAGGATGTACCTTCTGTCCCATCGTTGCTCCTAAAAACTCAGTCACTGGTCGTTAGTCTTTGGTCGTTTGCGATCCGGTTTCCCGAACGACTAACGACAAACGACCAACGACGCTTTACTTCTTCGCCGTCGCCTTCTTCGCGACTGCCTTCTTCTTCGCCGGAGCCTTGGTCGTCGCTTTCGCCTTCGGTTTTGCGGAAGCGGTCTTCACCGTCTTCGCGCCCGCCGAAGCGCCGCTGTCGACCGCTGCGCCGTTCCTGTTTTTTTCCGCCAGCACAATTTCCAGGTGCGCGATGCGCCGCACGTAGTGGTACGCGCGTCCCATCGGAGCCGGGCGAATCCGCTTCATTCGCGGACCGTCGTTCGCCACCGCATGCTTCACATACAGGTTGTCGAGATCGACGTCCAGACCTTTTTCGGTGCTCAGGAAATTCGCGTTGTCGATCGCCGACTGCAGCAATTTGCCGACCGTCGCCGCCACCCGCTTCTTGGTGAATGCCAGCGTGTTGCGCGCCTCTTCCACGCGCCGTCCCTTGATCAGGTTCAGCACCAGCCGCGCCTTCTGCGGCGACACCCGCATGTATCTTGCTTCCGCTCGAAATTCCATACTCTATATCTCTCAGCTTCTAGCCTCTGGCCATTAGCTCTTAGCTAGGAGCTAGCAGCCAGTAGCTGCTTCTACGCCTTCGGCGCCGACGGTGTAATTGCGCCCGGACCGCCCGGTACGCCGGCCGGTTTTGCCGCCGTTTCCGTTGCCGCCTTCATCGAGTGTCCCTTGAACTGGCGGGTAAAGCTGAACTCGCCCAGCTTGTGCCCCACCATGTTCTCGGTCACATACACCGGAATAAATTTCCTTCCGTTGTGCACGGCGATCGTGTGTCCCACCATCTCCGGGATAATCGTCGAGCGCCGCGACCACGTCCGCAGCACTTTTTTCTCGTTACGCGCATTCATGGCCTCGACTTTCGTCGCCAGGTGCGCATCCACGAACGGTCCTTTTTTTGTCGAACGTGCCATAAAGTCAGCTCTCAGCTCTCAGCTTTCAGCTCTCAGCTCGTACGGCAGATCATTGCTGCTGACGCGAGACTGAGCAACCCCGGCTCTACTCTAACTCTTCTTCCTGCGGTTCACGATAAACGCATCCGTCCGCTTGTTGTTGCGCGTCTTGTAGCCGCGCGTCGGCTGGCCCCACGGCGTCACCGGATGGCGTCCGCCCGAGGTCTTGCCTTCGCCGCCGCCGTGCGGATGGTCCACCGGGTTCATCGAAACGCCGCGGTTATGCGGACGCTTTCCCACCCAGCGCGTGCGTCCCGCCTTGCCCCAGGTCACGTTCTCGTGATCCGTGTTGCCCACCTGCCCGATCGTCGCCAGACAGTCGAGCAGCACCTTGCGCGTTTCGCCCGAAGGCAACTTCACCAGCCCGTAGTCGCCTTCTTTTGCCACCAGCTGCGCCGAACCGCCCGCCGAGCGCACCATCTGCGCGCCCTTGCCGGGCTTCAGTTCGATGTTGTGGATGGTCGTGCCGGGCGGAATATTCCGCAGCGGCAACGCGTTGCCGACCAGAATGTCGGCTTCGGGGCCGCTCACAATCTTCTGCTCCGACTTTCAGCCCGTCGGGCTGCACAATGTAACGCTTCTCGCCATCGGCATAGCTCAGCAGCGCAATGCGCGCCGAGCGGCCCGGATCGTATTCGATGGTCACGACCGTCGCCGGAATCCCATGCTTGTCGCGCTTGAAATCGATCGTGCGCAGCATGCGCTTGTTGCCGCCGCCCCGGAAGCGCATGGTCGTGTCGCCCGAGTTGCGGCGTCCGCCCGAGCGAATCTTGCCCTCAACCAGCGGCTTGTGCGGCTTCGACGAAGTAATGTCGTCGGTCGTCACCGTGCGTGCGGTAGCGCAACGTCTGCGTTGTCGGTCTGTAAGTTTTGATCGGCCATATCTAGCTCTCAGCTTCTCAGCTCTTCAGTCGTTAGCTCGTTCGCCGTTGCGATTCGGTTTTACTGACGGCTAACGACCGATGGCTGACGACTGTACTACAGATTCTGTGCGTACTCCGGCATCTTCTCGCCCGACCTTCAGCCGCACGTATGCCTTCTTCCAATCCGGACGGTAGCCGGCAAACTTGCCCGCGCCGCCGCTCTTTTCCCGGATAATTCGCCGTGCGCACCGAAGCGACTTTCACCTTGAAAATCGCCTGCACCGCTTCCTTGATCTCGGTCTTGGTCGCTTTCGGCGCCACCTGGAACACCAGCGTGTTCTGCGTCTCTTTAATCCCCAGCCCTTTTTCGGTGATCACCGGCTTGCTGAATAATCTGATAGGCGGATTTCATCAGGCCACCTCCGCCTTCACGCGAACCGCCGCGCCGGCTGGCTTCTTCTTCGGCTTTTTCCTGGCCCGGTTCCGCCTCGTGCGTATCGCGCCGCGAGGCCGACTTCTTCAGCGAATCCTGCAACTTCTCCAGCGCCGGCTGCGCGAACACCACGTGCGTGTAGCGCATCAGGTGATAGGGATGCACTTCATTCGCCGCGCACCAGTTCAAGCCCGTCGATGTTGCGCGAACTCAGCTCCAGGTTCCTGTTCTCCGCGCCCGAAACTTCGACCAGCAGAACCGTGCCCTCGACCTTCAGCTTGTCGAGCGCCTCGCGAAACAGCCTTGGTCTTCGGCTCTTTCACCTCGAACGAATCGCACCACGATGAGCTTGCCGTCGGCAAACTTCGCAGCCAGCGCCGAACGCAGCGCGCCCAGCAATTTCTTCTTCGGGAAGGCATAGTCATAGGAGCGCGGTTGCGGTCCATGCACCGTGCCGCCGTGCCGCCACAGTGGCGACCGGATCGAGCCGATACGCGCCCGCCCCGTGCCCTTCTGCTTCCACAGCTTCTTGCCCGATCCGGAAACCGCCAGCGCTCCTTGGTCGCATGCGTGCCCGCCCGCGCGGCGAAGCGCGATAGTGCTTGATCGCTTCCCAGAGCAAGTCTTCGTTGACCGCGCCGAAAACTTCATCGGCCAGTTCCAGCGTTCCCGCCTTGCCCCCGCTCAAATTGTGTAACATCAATAGTTGCCATATCTGTCTCGTCTTCTGGGCACTGGCCACTAGCCGCTACTCGAGCAACTGCACTTAGCCCTTCTTCGCCGCTCTCTTCGCCGCCTTCAACGGATCGACCGTCGCCGAACCCGCAAATCCGCGGCGCTCTCGTGGCGGCTTCTTCGCCTTGTTGATCATGATGTATCCGCCATTCGGACCCGGCACGCTGCCTTCGACCACCAGCAGATTCTCTTCTTTATCGACGCCCAGAATCCGCAGGTTGCGCGTCGTGATCCGCGCATCGCCCATGTGACCCGACATCCGCATGCCCTTGAACACGCGCGACGGGAACGCCGACGAACCAATCGAACCGGTGATCTGAAACATCGAACCGTGCGACTTCGGGCCGCCCGCAAAGTGATGGCGCTTGACCACGCCCTGAAAGCCGTGTCCCTTGCTCGTCCCAATCGATATCGACAAACCGCTCGCCTTCGAAAATATCGACCAGCACGCGATCGCCCGACCTTCGACACACCCTCGGTCGTCTCGCCCGGAGCATCGACTTCGACTCCAACCTCGCGCATGAATTTCACCGGAGGCAGGTTGTGCTTGGCAAAGTGTCCGCGCATCGCCTTGGTCAGCTTCTTTTCTTTCACAAACTCGACCAGGCCGATCTGCGCCGACTCGTAGCCGTCTTTGCGCGTCTGGTCTTGTGCTGCGTGATCACGCACGGCCCCGCCTGCAACACCGTCGCCGGCCGCACATCGCCCTTCGAATCGAAGAGCTGCGTCATGCCGACCTTCTTGCCCAAAATTCCTGTGACTCTTGCCATTTCCTTCTCCATTCCCAGCGTGGCTCGCCGATTCACTTCCGCGACGGCTATTGGCTGGGAGCTTTCGATCTTTTAGGTTGTGTCGTGACGGGGCTTCGCCCCGTCCGTAGCGGGGCAGAGCCCTGACCGCCACACGGCTACTTATGTTCTTTACCGAACGCCTTGATCTCCACATCCACGCCCGCCGGCAGATCGAGCTTCATCAGCGCATCCACCGTCTGCTGCGTCGGCTCGAGAATATCGAGCAGACGCTTGTGGGTGCGGATCTCAAACGCTTCCCGCGACTTCTTATCCACGTGCGGCGAACGCAGCACGCAGTATTTGTTCTTCATCGTGGGCAGCGGAATCGGTCCCGCAATCTGCGCGCCCGTTCGTTTCGCCGTCTCCACGATCTCGCCCGTCGACTGATCCAGAATGCGATAGTCGTAAGCTTTCAACCGGATGCGAATTCTTTCTTTTCCAGTCACTATGTCACTCTCTTTACCCCTCCCGGCTATCCGGGAAGAAAGATCTGGCGGCAAGCTGCAAGCCGCTTGTCAGCTTTTCACTTCTGCAATCTGACCTCTAACCTCTGACCTGCCCCTACGCCACAATCTCCGCGATCGTTCCCGCTCCAACCGTGTGGCCACCTTCGCGAATGGCGAAGCGCAAGCCCTTCTCCATCGCCACCGGCGTGATCAACTCGATCACCAGGCTCACGTTGTCTCCCGGCATCACCATCTCCGTGCCCGCCGGCAACTCCGCAATTCCCGTCACGTCCGTCGTACGCAAATAAAACTGCGGACGATATCCCTTGAAGAACGGCGTATGACGTCCGCCTTCTTCTTTCGTCAGGATGTAGACCTCAGCTTTGAATTTGGTGTGAGGAGTGATGGACCCGCCCTTCGCCAGCACCATCCCGCGCTCGACATCTTCTTTCGCAATGCCGCGCAGCAGCAGTCCAGCGTTGTCGCCCGCCATGCCTTCGTCCAATTGCTTCTTGAACATTTCGACGCCCGTCACCACCGTCTTGCGCGTCTCGCGGAAGCCGACAATTTCCGACTTCTTCGCCGACTTTCACCTTGCCGCGCTCGATTCGGCCCGTGACCACCGTGCCGCGACCCTGAATCGAAAAGATATCTTCGATCGGCATCAGGAACGGCTTATCCAGATCGCGCACCGGCTGCGGCACGCTCTTGTCGACCGCCTCCATCAACGCGTCAATCTGCTTTTCCCACTTTTCTTCGCCGTTCAAAGCGCCAAGAGCCGAGAGTCGCACCACTGGCACATCGTCGCCCGGAAACTGATAGGCCTTCAACAACTCGCGCACTTCGAGTTCAACCAGATCGAGCAACTCGGGATCGTCCACCGCATCGCACTTGTTCAGCGCAACAACGATGTACGGCACGCCCACCTGGCGAGCCAGCAGTACGTGCTCGCGCGTCTGCGGCATCGGACCATCCGTCGCCGCCACCACCAGAATCGCGCCATCCATCTGCGCCGCGCCCGTGATCATGTTCTTGATGTAATCGGCGTGACCCGGGCAATCGACGTGCGCGTAGTGCCGGTTCGGCGTCTCATACTCCACGTGCGCCGTCGCAATCGTTATGCCGCGCGCCTTTTCTTCCGGAGCGTTATCGATCGAATCGAACGACCGGAACGTGTTCTTCGGATTGTGCTTCTGACAGAACCTTCGTGATCGCCGCCGTCAACGTGGTCTTGCCATGGTCAATGTGACCAATCGTCCCTACGTTGCAGTGCGGCTTATTCCGTTCAAATTTTTCTTTCGCCATAACTCAGCTCTTAGCTCCTAGCCTTTAGCTTCTAGCTCAAAACCAAACCTTCGTCGCCGCCGTCGTCAAACTTCTCGTAGTAAGCACCGAGGAACTGCTCTTTCTCGATCAAACCACTGGAAACAATCCAATTTTCAAACCGCTCAACTTCCATCTGCGACTGCGAGCGAAACATCTCGAAATTCCGGTGCCAGGACCAGTAATCCCGCACTCGATACTGCCGAGGTACCGGATCCTCACACCACATTTCGTTCCCGAGATAACCGTCGGCCTCATACAAAATTCGAGACCAGACGCCACCCGCGCGAAACACCATCTCAAAATCAGCGCGCCTGCCATCCGCCGCCCAAAACCTGCGATCGACGACGAACCGCGGACCGTCCTGTCACTTCGGCGCCGGCTTACCGCCCTGCGTCTTGGCGATGATTTCTTCCGCCACTGACCTCGGGGCTTCCTCGTACCGCGCAAAATGCATCGAGTACTCGGCGCGTCCCTGCGTCGAAGACCGCATGTGCGTCGCGTAACCGAACATTTCCGCCAGCGGCACGATGGCCTTGATCACCTGCGAGCCGGCGCGATGCTCCATGCCTTCAATGCGTCCACGCCGTGAACTCAAATCGCCCATGATCGTTCCGGCGTAATCTTCCGGCGTCACGACTTCGACCGCCATCACCGGCTCGAGCAGCACCGGAGAAGCCTTGCGCGCCGCTTCCTTGAACGCCATCGATCCCGCGATCTTGAACGCCATTTCGTTCGAATCGACATCGTGGTAGCTGCCGTCGTAGAGCGTCGCCTTCACGTCCACCATCGGATAGCCGGCGAGAATGCCGCCTTCGAGTGCTTCACGGATGCCCTGATCGATCGGCTTGATAAATTCCTTCGGCACCGATCCGCCCGTGACGTCGTTGACGAATTCGTAGCCCATGCCCGGCGGCTGCGGATCGAGATAAATTTTCGCGTGACCGTACTGGCCCTTGCCACCGGTCTGCCGGATGTACTTGCCTTCCGCTTCCGCGTGCTTGCGAATCGTCTCGCGATACGCCACCTGCGGCTTGCCGACGTTCGCTTCCACTTTGTATTCGCGCATCATGCGGTCGACGATGATTTCGAGATGCAATTCGCCCATGCCGCTGATGATCGTCTGCCCGCTATCCGGATCGGTGTGAACTTTGAAGGTGGGATCTTCCTGCGCCAGCCGGTCCAGCGCCATGCCCATTTTTTCCTGGTCGGCCTTGGTCTTCGGCTCCACCGCAACCGAAATGACCGGCACCGCAAACGTGATCGATTCGAGAGTAATCGGATGCCTCTCGTCGCAAATCGTGTCGCCGGTGCTGACGTTTCTGAGACCGACCGCCGCGCAGATGTCGCCCGCCAGAATTTCCTGAATGTCTTCGCGCTTGTTGGCATGCATCTTCAGCAGACGCCCAATGCGCTCGGTCTTCTGCGTGCGCGAATTCAGCACCGATTCGCCTGATTTCAATTGTCCGGAGTAAACGCGGATAAACGTAAGCTGTCCGACGAACGGGTCGGCCATGATCTTGAAGGCCAGGCGCCGAAAAAGGCTCCTTGTCGTCGGCCTTGCGCGTGATCTCTTTGCCGGTGTCCGGATCGAGTCCGTGCGTCTCTTTGGTATCGAGCGGCGAAGGCAGATAATCGACCACCGCATCCAGCAGCGGCTGCACGCCTTTGTTCTTGAACGCCGTTCCCACCACCACCGGAAACAGCTTCAGCCCGATCGTCGACTTGCGCAGCGACTTCTTCAGCTCTTCGGCCGAAATCGTTTCGCCTTCCAGAAACTTGTGCAGAATTTCGTCGTCGTTCTCGGCTACCGTCTCGACCAGCTGGGTATGGAACGCTTCCGCCTTCTTCTGCAGGTCGGCAGGAATCGGCTCGACCTCATACTCCGCGCCCATGGTCTCGTCATTCCAGATGATCGCCCTCATCTCGATCAGATCGATGACGCCTTTGAACTTGTCTTCTTGTCCGATGGGAATTTGGATCGCGACGGGCTTGGCGTTGAGGCGCTTGCGGAGAGTATCGATGGCATGCTCGAAATCGGCACCCATCTTGTCAATTTTATTAATAAAGCAAATACGCGGGACGCCGTATTTATCGGCCTGCCGCCAGACCTTTTCCGACTGCGGCTGGACGCCGTGAACCGCGTCAAACACCGCCACCGCGCCGTCGAGCACGCGCAGCGATCGCTCCACCTCAGCCGTAAAGTCCACGTGGCCGGGTGTATCGATAATATTGATGCGGATGTCGCGCCAGGTGCAGGTCGTCGCAGCCGACGTAATCGTAATGCCGCGCTCCTGCTCCTGCTCCATCCAGTCCATGGTCGCAGTGCCTTCGTGGACCTCGCCGATGCGGTGCGTCTTTCCCGTATAAAACAGGATGCGCTCCGTCGTCGTGGTCTTCCCGGCATCGATGTGGGCCATGATGCCGATGTTCCTGCAACGCTCTAGTGGGACTGTTCTGGGCACTGTGTTTCTCTATTCTTTCTGGGGCTCTACTTAAAATTTGCCACTGCTCGTGTGGTGACGGGGCTCTGCCCCGTCCCAACTACCACCGGTAATGCGCAAACGCCTTATTCGCTTCCGCCATTCTGTGAACATCTTCTTTTTTCTTAATGGCGGCGCCTTTGCCGTTCGAGGCATCGAGCAATTCGTTGGTCAACTTGTCGATCATTCCTTTTTCGCCGCGGCCGCGCGCATAACTCACCAGCCAGCGGATCGCAAGCGACGTTCTCCGGTCCGGAGCAACTTCGATCGGCACCTGATAGTTCGCGCCGCCGACACGCCGCGTCTTCACTTCGAGCAGCGGCTTCGCGTTCTCGACCGCCTTCGTGAACAGCTTCAAGGCCTCGTCGCCGCCCTTTTCCTGCAACTTGGTGAGCGACTTATAAAAAATTCCCTCGGCAGTCGACTTCTTGCCCTGCCACATCATCGAGTTGATGAATTTCGTCACCAGGTCCGATCCATAGATCGGATCCGCATCAACCGTGCGCTTCGGGGTGTGTCCTTTTCTTGGCATGCTTATCAGCTCTCAGCTTGATCTCAAAATCTTCCCACTCGAAATCTTCCTAACGACTAACGACGATCGACTAACGACTAACGACCGCTTAAGCTTTTTTCGCCCGCTTCGTGCCATACTTCGATCGTCCCTGGTTACGGCCGGCAACGCCCGTCGCGTCCAGCGTTCCGCGCACCACGTGATAACGCACTCCCGGCAAATCCTTCACACGGCCCCCGCGGATCAGCACAATCGAGTGCTCCTGCAGGTTGTGGCCAACGCCTGGGATGTAGGTCGTCACTTCAATGCCATTGGTCAAGCGAACGCGCGCCACTTTCCGCAGTGCCGAGTTCGGCTTCTTCGGCGTCTGGGTATACACGCGCGTGCAAACTCCGCGCTTCTGCGGACACGACTGCAAAGCCGGACTTGCCGTCTTATACATCGTGCGCTCGCGTCCGAATTTCACCAGCTGATTAAAAGTAGGCACTCTTCAAGCTCCTCAACCGTCATCGGTCGTTCGTCGTTGGTCGTTAGCAGGCCGGAACCGCGAGCGACTGGCGACCGGCGACCGGCGACTATCGACATTTCGCCACGCAGATCACACTTGAACGCCGACAGGACTCTCCCCGTCCACGTTTCTGGCACAGGCTGTCGCGCCCAGCCATGTTTTCACGCAGCATTACAATGCCGGTGAGAATTCGTTCAATTTCCCGCTCAGACTAATTTGCCGACGACGGTGACGCCACGCCTTGCCTCGACTTCAGGTTCGGAGGCGCTCCGTTTCGTCTGCGTTCCGCCTGCATAGCCTCGCGTGATCCGGGCCTCTTCATTCAGCCACGGCGCGAAGGTTTTCGCAGGCGTTTCAGCGAGGGCGTTTCCGGTCCAGCTTTCAACCGGATACGTATTTCTTCAAAGCTCAGCCAAACAAATTTCGGCGCCCATCTCGATCGCAGGTTGCGTATCCGACGGGACCACCGTGTACAGGCAAGCCAGACTTAACTCGCGGAACTGTTTGATAATAACAACTACCCTGCACATCGTCAACCACTCTCGGAGGCATCGAAGGAAAAGAGCGCCGAAGGACGATAAGCCAATCGCTTTCGAAGATTCGCCGACTTCGATTTGCTGACTTCGATTGCCAACTTCGCGCCCAACCTTCTACACTGACAGTTTTCCGATTCATAGTATTTCGCTCGCGTCTGGCAAACGGACGCGAGGAGGGTTCATGCAGCGTTGTAGTTCCGTCTTTGTTTCGATCGCGACAATCGCATCCGTTCTCGCCCTCGCCGGCTGCCTCGGCAAGAGTACCCCCAATCCCAGTGGTGGCGGCGTACAAAGCGTCTCGCTGAGCCCCAGCAACTTCATTTCGATCGATACCGGCGCGACACAAGTCTTCTCCGCGACAGCGAGAAACGCCACCGGTGGCACCATCCTCGGCCTCGATATTCAATTCATCGTGCAGAGCGGCGATACCAATCCCGCTCCACTCTCGATCGCAAGCAACGGCAATGCGTGCGCCGGCACCTGGGACATCACCGTCACCATCTGCACCGCCGGCACTCCCGGAATCGCCATTGTCACTGCCACCACCAACGGCTTCCGCAGCGCGCCCACCACGGTTTACGTTCACCAGCACATCGATAGCGTCCAGATCTCTTCGGCCGACGCGACGCCGCCACTCTACGATTGTTTCACCCAGGGACAAGCCTCGCTGTTCCAAGCCAAGGCGTACAGCAACAACACCGAAATCACCGACACCGTCGGTCCCTTCAACTGGTCATCGAGCAACAACGGCGTCGTCACCATCAACACCACCGCGTCCTCCCTGCCTCCGAACCAGATCCAGACTACCGGCAAATCTCCCGGGATCACGCAGCTGTCGGCAACAGTTTCCGGAGCCACCAGCCAGCCCTTCCCATTTACTACTTGCCTGGTCAAAGCCGTCTATCTCCAGATCAATGGACAGCCCCAGGCCGGAAATTCGGTCATCGTCAACAACGGGGGCAGTGTTATCGTCACCGCCACAGCAGTGGATACTCTTTATGGCATCGCCCCCGGCGACAACGCCCCGCTGGCCGATCCTCCTCTCACTTGGAGCACCACCAATCCCGAGGTCATCGCCTTCGGCACCCTCACCAACACCACCGGAACCAACACCGCCGCTGCGCGTGCCAACCTCGGCGGAGCCACCCTGACCGCGTCCTGCTCTCCGCCGTCCTGCAACATCGGGCTGCCGGGCCTCACACCAACATCCCCGCCTCAGACCGTACCCGGGCTACCCATCTACGCCAGCAACGGAACGCTACCCAATGGGTCGGCCGGTTTCGGATCAATCTCCGTGCAGGTGACCGAGAGCGCAAATACCAAAACTCCCACTTACACCGCGTGGGCGACAACCAATCAGTGCAACGACGCGCCGGGCTGTGTAACCGCTCTGTTCTCGGTGAGCCCCACCAACCCCGGAACCGATCCTATCGGCAATATCGTCGCTCTACCTCGCACTCCCAATTCCATGCTCGTCAACCATGCGACATCGGCGCGCATCTACTTCGGCAGCGATCAGGGACTGATGTACGTCGACGTTTCCGCCGCGAGTCCCGGCGCCACGCTGATCTCGAATTCTTCGACGCCCTGTAACGTTGCACTCTGCGGCAAGGCTCTCGCGGTCTCCAACAACGGCTCGCTGGTCGCCGTAGCCGACAATACGACCATCCCGCATCAGGTCTACATCTACAACGGCGGCAGCAACGCCACGGCCCCAGTCGATCTAGTAATCCCCAACGACACCGTCACCGCGGCAGCATTCTCTCCCGATCAGCTAAAGCTCTTCCTCCTCACCGATACCGGCCACATGTACATCTACTCGACCGTCGACGCGCTCACCTCGGTACCGCTTGCGACCACCGCCACCGACGTCAAGTTTTCCGCCGACGGCAGCTTCGCCTACATCGCCGGAGCCCCGGCAAGCTCGGTCTCCTCTTACTCGACCTGCTCACTGCCAGGCGTTGGCAGCGTGGACATCACGAACGGGACCGTCCCAACCTCGAGCACGCCTGTCGAGATCTTCCCGTCTCCGGTGCTACCGCTGCCTTTCAAGCAATCCGGCTTCTTTTGGACCACCCAAACCCTCCTTACCCTCGAACCGCCGAACATCGAATTCCTGACCGCGGAGTTCGCACAACTTCCCCTGCCACCCACACCGCTCCTGCCGATGCAAAGTCAGTACACCTGCAATCCCCCGATGTTCCCGTTAAATGGTTTCACCAGGGGCAACTCCTACAACCTTGGACTGGGCGCATTCACCCCCGTCTACGCGCAGCTGGTCGACGCCGGCAACGAGATGATCGTCGTTGGGCGCCATATCCCCTCCGTACTCTTGTTCAACGTCAGCGACGGCACAACCTCATCCATAACTCTCACTGGCACCACCCCCGACCCGCTCGCTGCCTCCGCGTCTACCGATGGGAGCCAGGTCTACGTGGCCGTCTGCGATGCCTACCCCAATAACGACCCATCTCAGCCCTGCGCGGCCGCGTCCGTGCATATCGTCATCACCAATAGCCAAACGCAATTCCCGCAAGGTGACTATCTCGATGTCCCCTACGCCAACATCAACGACAACAACAATATGAACATGTGCAACAACCAGGGCCCGAACGGTGCCCTCTGTCTGCCGAACATGATCGCAATTAGACCGCAGTGATTGGGGACAGGGATTAGTGATTAGTGGTTAGTGGTTAGTGATTGGAATTCGCAATCAGAGGGGCGGTTCGTGCAAGATTGAGTTTTGTGCGGCCCTGGGGGAACACTTGGGGTGGCCGACAGCTACGTTCCTACTTCTTTCCCCACGCTGTCCAGCACGCCATTGATAAACTGCACCGACTCCGGAGAAGAAAATTTCCGCGCAATCTCCAGCGCCTCGTTAATCACCACCGCGCGCGGCGTCGCCGGATACGCCAGAAATTCCGCCACCGCCGACCGCAGCACATTCCGATCCACCGTCGCCATCCGATCCATGCGCCAATGCTCGGTATGCTTGCCGATCAAGCCGTCAATCTCTTCCGTTCGATCGCTCGCCACGCGAAACAGATCATCGGCAAATCCGCGGACGTCCTCCTCGACGTTGCTCCGCTCCGCCCAAAATGTTTTCCGGACGTTCTCCGCCGTCTGTTTCCCCATATCAGCCTGAAACAGCATCTGTAAAACCAGTTCGCGGGATTTGCGTCGAGTGCCCATGAAGTTGTCGGTCGGTGGTCGCTGGTCGTTAGTCGTTCGGGATTCGTTTTCAGTGTACAAGGTTGGACGACACCGCGAGGAGTTCAACGCTTCCGCTTGCCACTTTTGCCTTTGCTTTTGTTTTTGCCAACGACCAACGACGAACGACCAGCGACAGCTTTCTTCAGATTCGCCATCTCCACCGCCGCCAGCGCCGCTTCGAATCCCTTGTTCCCCATCTTCAGCCCGGCCCGATCAATCGCCTGCTCCAGGTTTTCACAAGTCAGCACACCGAAGGCATGAGGCACTCCAGTCTCCTGCGCCGATTGCCCGATGCCACGAGTAACCTCGTTCACGATCACGTCATAGTGCGCAGTATCACCGCGGAGGAGACAGCCGATACAAATCACGGCGTCGTATTTCTTAGTCTGGGCAAGCGTGCGCGCGGCAAGAGGGATCTCAAAAGCGCCAGGCACGCGAACTAAAACAATGTCTTTTTTCGAAGCGCCCGAGCGCAACAAACCGTCATACGCGCTCTGAAAAAGCCGCTCAGTAATAAAGGCATTAAAACGAGATACGACGACAGCAAACCGCCTGCCAGCGGCGCTAAGACCGCCCTCAATCGCAGGGATGACCGGTTCGGGTGGACTTTCGATTTTGAGGTTCCGTTTCGTAGCTTTTCTCCGTGCCTCGGTGTCTCCGTGGTAGGTTTTCACTTCCGCAATCTGCCCTCTGACCTCTTACTTGCCGTTAAACTTCGCAGCCCGCTTCTCCAGAAACGCGGCCGTTCCTTCCTTCTTATCCTCGGTCGCACAACAAACTCCAAATAGCGCCGCCTCCAGAAACAAACCTTCGGCCAGCGTCAACTCGACACCTTTATTCACGGCCTCCATCGCATACTGCACAGCCAGCGGACCATTCGCAATGATCTTCGCGGCGATTGCCTCCGCCCGCGGAATCAGATCGGTCACCGCCGTCACCTCATTCACCAGGCCAATGCGGAGCGCTTCCTGCGCCGTTATCATCTCTCCCGTCAGAATATGCTGCATCGCCACGCCCTTGCCCACCAGCCGCGGCAGCCGCTGCGAGCCGCCGTAGCCCGGAAGAATTCCCAGCTTCACCTCCGGCTGCCCGAGTTTCGCATTCTCGCTCGCCAGCCGCATCGTGCACGCCAGGGCCAATTCGCATCCTCCGCCAAGCGCAAATCCGTTAATGCACCCAATCACCGGCTTGCCCAGATTCTCAATCAGGTTAAAAACGTTCTGCCCACGTAGCGCATATTTTTTCCCGCTTACCGCATCCTGCGTCGCCAGTTCATTAATATCGGCGCCGGCAACGAACGCCTTCTCACCCGCACCCGTCAGAATGACAACACGCACGCTGTCATCACTTTTGACTTCATGAAAAACCGACCGCAGCTCTTCGATCGTCGCCGAATTCAACGCATTCAGCACCTTCGGCCGGTTGATGGTGACGTAGGCAATCGAGTTTTTCTTTTCGAGGAGAATGTTTTCGAAGCTCATGATTCCTTCCGCGACCCCACAAATCAACACCCACCACGGAGGCACCGAGGCACGGAGAACAACAGAAGAAATGAATTCGGGGTTCTCCGTGTCTCCGCGCCTCCGTGGTGGATTTAGAATTTCCCCGCCACCGGCTTCTCCGGGTTCGAGTAATCATAAAACCCTCTGCCCGTCTTCCGCCCATACCACCCCGCCATCACCAGCCTCTTCAGCAGCGGAGGCGACGCAAACCGCCGCTCCTTAAACTCGTCAAACATCACATGCGTGATGTAGTAAGTCGTATCGAGCCCCACAAAATCGAGCAGCGTAAACGGACCCATCGGATATCCGCACCCAAGCTTCATCGCATTATCGATATCTTCAATCGATCCCACGCCTTCTTCGTAAGCCCGCACCGCGTCCAGCATGTACGGCACCAGCAGCCGATTCACGATAAATCCCGTCTTGTCCGAAGTCCGCACCGGAACCTTGCCCAGCTTTTTCCCGAACTCATACACCGTCTCAAAAACTTCCGGAGCAGTCGCAATCGTCTTCGCCACCTCAACCAACTTCATCAGCGGCACAGGATTAAAAAAGTGCAGCCCAACAAATCTCTCCGGCCGCTTCACCGCCGTCAAAAGCTCAGTCACCGAAATCGAAGAAGTATTCGAGGCAAAGATCGCATCACTTTTGACTATAGGATCTAACGACGCCCACATCTTCTTCTTCTCGTCCACGTTCTCAATGATCGCCTCGACAATGATGTCGCAATCCGCGAGATCCGACTTGTTCGTCGTCCCCTTCAGCCGCGCCATCGTCGCGTCTTTCTGCTGCGTCGTGATCCCGCCCTTTTCAATGGAACGCGTCGCAAACTTCCCGAGCGACTTCTCAATCCCCGCAAACCCCTTGTCGAGATATTTCTGCTCAACTTCAAGCACAGTAACGTCAAAGCCCGCCATCGCCGCCACCTGCGCAATGCCAGACCCCATCAACCCACAACCGAGAACACCAACTTTTTTGATTTCCATGGGAATGCCTTCTTTAACCAGAACGGCTATAACGCAGAATAAGAATAATGTCGTGGAGCAAATTTTGGGAAGGGCACGACTTCAGTCGTGCCGTAAGCGGCTTAAATGGACCCGCGCTTCAGCGCCTGAGGCCCGCCCCGACTTGCTCCCAAGCGATGACATCGGAAGGGTTTTGCTCATGCCGGGCGATCCGATAATCAAGCTCCGACTGTTGCGCATCCGGGAGCGACGCCGCGTTCGCTTCCGGGCTTTCCCAGACGGTATCCAGCAGTTCCACCTTCTCCGCCGCGGACAGGCTATTGGTCAGGCTTCGCAAATCGTTCATATGCCTACGACGCTAACGCGTCGGATTCGCTCTGGCAAGCGTTTGGCGAGGACATGTCATTCGCGCCCCGGGCCGGGTCACCGCAGCATCGGTCGAGTTTCTTCTTGTTTTTCATTCTTTTCTTCGACCACTGCCAGTTCGCGCGATCGAAGTCGCGCAGCGTTACGCCGTATTCGCTCGCCATTCTCCGGCATGCGTCGAGATAAGCGACATAGAAGTCCACGTCATTCCCATCTTCTACGCCGAGAGCCTCCGAAGCGCGGAAGTCGCACACTGTATAAAGTTCGGGGAACATCGCCGTCAAAATAGCCGACGCCATTTTGACTCCGACCCCTTCAAGGGTTGTCAGCGACTCGACTGCGTCCGTCGGATTCTCGGCGGCGATGGCACGCGTCAGGGCTTCGGCGATCTCCTCGTTTGTGTTCTGGACGAAGAGGTCCATCCGACGCGGCGATTTCCATTTATACACCGTCTCCGCGTTATCCCGTGTGACTTCGCCGTTGACCATGCGCCTGCCAGCCTCCTCCATTTCCCGGTCCCAATCGGCAGCCCTCCGGCCTTTGTAGAGGGTCGTCAAGTATTCCGCCGAGAGCTTCGCGATGTCGGCATAATCGTATTGGAGTTGAAAGTTAAGGGGCAGCGATCTATCACGCCTGGTCGTTGTAAGCACCTGTCTCTCTTGCATAACCTGGGAGCCGAAAATCGTCATTCCAGTAGTATACTGTGCAGCTATTTGGAATCGGGAGGGATGCACGAGAGAGGTAGTTGGAGCCGTGGTTTGGGCCGGCAATAAAGGAGATTCCGGTTGAAACAACTTGGCCTCTTCATGGTTATCATCCTGCCAGCGAGCCTTTTGATTGGTTGCTCAAGCAACTTAGGTCGTAGGGAGGCACAGACGGCCATCAACAAGGCTGTCAAGGTAGTCCCTCGGCCCAAGACGTTATTAATTGGCACGGGCTTGGTGTCGGGTTATTGCTACGATATTTATACGGCAAGTTACAATCCCACAAGTAGTCCGGACTATAAGGCACTGGTTAAGCTGAGGATGATAACCATAACGCCCGTATCCAACGCGTGGCAGGTAGAGTTCACGGAGGCTGGGAAACGGGTTGTCGAAGGAAAGTCATACGCGCATACTCAAAAAACAAACTGCGATTCATGGCAGTCTAGCCTACCCGTTGCTGTCTTTGATGGAATTGAAGTCACGGGCATACAACAAGAGGGAATTCACGCCAAAGCGGACGTCGCCGTTAAATGGAAGCTCACTCCGCTAGGCATTGCGCTGAAGACCGTTCCCGAGGGGGATGACCCAGAAATGGGGCTAGGGCGTGAGTTTTCGCATATGCCTAAAGGAGAAAAGGAATTCTCGCAGAACGACGTAGCCAAGTTTGAGAAATACGATGACGGTTGGCGATTGGTGACTCCCGAGTAGCTCGCAACTTCCCCGGGGGCCAAAGCCCGGTATTTATGCAGCTCTTTGCGGCACGGCTGAAGCCATGCCCTTCCCACAACCTAGTCAGCCATTTGTGAAACATGGCCTCTACTGAAACCCCTCCACCACCATAGCAATCCCCTGCCCGCCCCCAATACAAGCCGCCGCCAGCCCATATTTCTTCTTCCGCCGACGCAACTCGTAGAGCAGCGTGATCACCAGCCGCGTCCCAGTCGCTCCCAGTGGATGCCCCAGCGCGATCGCTCCGCCATTCACATTCACCTTTTCGCGATCAAGCCCCAGTTCTTTTTCCACCGCCAGATACTGCGCCGCGAACGCCTCGTTCACTTCGATCAGATCGATGTAATCCAAAGTCAGCCCAGCCCTCTGCAGCGCAATTTTCGTCGCCGGCACCGGACCGCTCCCCATAATCTTCGGATCAACCCCGGCAATGCCCCAATTCACAATCCTCCCCAGCGGAGTCAAATTCCTTTTCTGCGCCTGCTCCAGCGACATCACCACCACCGCCGCGCCGCCATCGACAATGCCGCTCGCGTTGCCGGCCGTCACCGTCCCATTTTTTCCAAACGCCGCCCGCAGCTTCGCCAGTCCCTCCATCGTCGTCTGCGGACGCCGATGATCGTCCTCGGTCAACTGCTCACCCGTCGCTTCGCCTTTCGAATTCCGCAACGGCACTGGCGTCAACTCCTCCTGCACGCGTCCCGCCTTGTACGCCTCGTCGGCCTTCCGCTGCGAGCGCAGCGCAAATTCATCCTGCGCCTGCCGCGTAATCCCCTGCTGCTCGCCATAAAGCTCGGCCGTGTTCGCCATGTAAAGCCCGCAGTACGAATCCAGCAGCGCCACCATCAACGAATCTTCGAGCTTCCCGCCCGGCGCCAGCGTAAACCCGTCCCGCCCCCTGATCGAAAACGGCGCCTGCGACATCGACTCCATCCCGCCCGCCAGCACCACTTTTGCTTCCTCTGTCTGGATCATCTGCGCCGCGCTGATAATCGCCTGCATCCCCGACCCGCACAGCCGGTTCACCGTCAGCGCCGGACTCTCAATCGGCAATCCCGCCCGCAGCGCCGCGTGCCGCGCTCCATAGATCGCGTCGCCTGAAGTCTGCTGCGCGTTGCCAAACACCGCGTGATCGAAATCCTTCGGATCGACTCCCCGCCCGCTGCATCGCCGCCACCGCCGCCACCGCGCCCAATTCCTGCGCCGTGTAGTCCTTAATTTTTCCGCAATACCGCCCAAAGGGCGTGCGCGCCCCACTGACAATCGCAATGTCTCCAGGTTTCAACATGAGTCCTGCTTATATGAAGAGTGCGCCGGCCGAGGCCAACTCGTGAGTTTATCAGTTAGCGAAACCGGAGTGGTTGGTGATTAGTGATTAGTGAACTGCGATGGGCGTGAGGCAGGGTTTCTAACCACTAATCACTAGCCACTGCCATCCCCTACGCCACAGCCGCCGACGCAGCAAACTGTGGCGCCTGCGTCACCACGCTGGCTCCGCCCTGTGCCAACGCCTGCTCCAGCGCGTGATCGGCGCGGTTCGCGACTTCCGTAACAATATCCACTGGATCAAAGTGCTGCTGCATCACCGCCTGCGCCAGGCCCGCGCAGAATTCGACGGCCTTGTCCTTACCCGGAAACCGCACTTCGCCAAGCAACCGCCGCAATTTCTCGACCGCCAGAATCGCTTCTTTTTCTCCCGTGTCGCCCAGCACCAGCGCAACCGTCGTCGTCTCGTAGCGGAATGCGAGATCGTTCGATCGGATGTTTCGCCGAAAACAGCTGCCCAATCTGCTCCATCACCGCCGTCACTGCCTGCTCGCCATGTTCCTTGATCAGCGCGCCTCGCCGCCCAAACTGCATCAGCAGCACGGTCACCGCCGTCCCCTGCTGCAATCCTCGCCGCGTCTCCGCCTGCAAAAGATCGAGATATGAAGCGCGTTTCAGTAGTCCCGACTTCTCGTCCGTCACCGAAAGATTTTTGACCAACCGCCGCAGTCCGGCGTTGTTGAGCGCGATCAGCACCTGATCGCTCAGTGTCCGGATCACCAGCACTTCCGCCGCCTGCCATACCCGGCCCGTATTCTGCGTCAGGATCAACACGCCGATCTGGTCATTGCCTTCCGTCAGCGGCAGCGCCAGCAGCGATTCCACCTGCAGCTCTTCAATCGCCGCTCGGACGTCGATCAACTCCGGAGCATTCTTGGCATCGCCAATCGTCACCGTGCCGCGAGCCACGGCCAGATCCTGTACCGCTTCGACCAGACTGACGAGCGATGCCGAACTCGCCGGGATCAGCCCCTCCATGTGATATTCCTGCACGCTCGATGGCGGCAGCCCAGGCTTGCGCAACGCAGCAATACAACGTCGCCGTGCGCCAGTTCGCTCCAATTTCGTTCGCCGCCGCTTTCAAAACTCCTTCTGCATTTCCCTGGTGATAAAGCTTGCGCGTAATCTCCGCGACTTTCGCCAGACTGCTGACGTCCGCCACATGGTTCGCTTCCGCTGTCGCGGCCGCGGTTGGTGGCGCAGCCGGCTCAACACTCGGCGCAGGATTCGCCGCCGCCGCCGAACCAGCCGACTTCGCATACGCCGGCTCGATTCCCGCCGACATATAGAGCTTCTGTAAATCCGGGTTCCGCTCTTCCTCCCGCGGAAACAGCTCCTGAATACGTTGCAAACGCTCGATCGCCTTCGAACGCATTCCGTACTGAACCAGAATCTCAGCCTGCAACATCAAGTCTTGCAGCGCCGCCGCCCCAAGCGTCGGTTCTGGAGCCTTCACTGCCGCCGCCTGTTGTTCCTTCTTGACCGTCGCAAATCGCGAGGCGATCACATTGAAACGCTGATCGTCGATCTTTCCCCGCAAAGTTTCCAGGCGCTTCTGATGCCCCGGCTCATACGGATCCACTTCCGCCGCGCGATCCAGACACTCTCCTGCCTTCTGATAATCATGCTTCGTGCAGTAGAGATCGAAGAGCTTCACCAACGCCTGCGCGTAATCGCTCTCGCGGTTCGACGCGTTGAACAATTCCGCCAGAAATTCCAACATCTCCGCCGATGGACGGTGCGATGCCAGCAACTCCTGCATCGTCGTAATGAACGATCGCCGCTCCCCGCGCCGCCGCTGAAACGACTCCAACTTCCGCGCCAGCGCGACTGCCTCCGTATCCAGGGAAGTGTCGATCATCTTGCCGATCAGGCTCACCACCTGATGCATCCGCGCCGGATTCTGCTCAAAAATCGACCAAAGCAGCGGCTCCGCTTCCACACACCGGTCTGCCGACAACAGTGCCTGCGCATACAGATCGCGCAGTTCAAGCGATGCGTCGCCGGATTGCACCAACGGCTCAAAAATAAATATCGCAGCGCCCGCTTCCCCGCGCCCGAGCAGACTCTTGCCATAAGCCATGGCTGTCTTCGGATCGGTCGGATTTTCTGTATAGGCGCGCTCAAAATAATTGCCGGCATTCCCGCCCGAGCTCTCCGCCAGTTCCGCCAATTGCAGAAAAGACTGCGACGCCATCACGTGCTCGCCCAGCTCCGCCGACAATTCCGCGACCCGCAGATGGTTCTGCTGCGAAGGGTCCAGGGCCACAATCCGCCGCAGCACCAGCAATCCTTCTTCTTTCTTTCCTTGTCGTTGCAGGTCTTCCAGAGCGTTTTCGTAGGTCCCAATCGCCAGCTTCTTGTTCGAATGCTCCAGCAACTGCCCGAACCGGACCTTCTGTTCCCACGTCGGATTGGTATAGCGCGCCAGCTTCTTATAGGTCAGGCTGGCCCGTGTAGCATCCGTTGCCGCCACCTGTCGCTCAAACAATTCCCCCAGCAACCGCACCGCCTGCGGCCCCTTATTTACGGAGAGGCACAAATCCGCCGCCATCTGCCGCACATTGTCGTTATTCTGGTCCGCCTCGAGGATGAGAAGGTATTCCGCCAGCGCATCCGCCGTCTTACCCTTCTGCAATAGCTTCTCCGCTTTTTCGACGCGGCGGGCGATCTCGGCACGATTGGGAGTTTCGGGCATGGGTAGTTCTATTTCTACAGACAGAGAGTTCCGCCTTGATTCTAGGATTCGCCCCCAACCCCAGCAACGCGCAACGCCTCCAACCCGATTACGAAGGTCATCTAAAGTGTGACAGTGCCCCTGGGTTCGCGCCCGTTCTGTGGGCGCTAACCCGGGCTCCCTATCCAAAACGTCAAATGTGTCCGCCACCGTCATTCCATCACGCAACAGCGCATTCTGACACGCATTCTGATATACGAGTACGAGCCCTCGAATGCCAACTCCCTCCGAAACCGCCGAGTCCGGCCTCCGCCACCAACTCACCGCCGGCCAAATCACCATGGTCGCCGTCGGCGGTTCCATCGGAACCGGACTCCTCCTCGGCACCGCCGCCGCCATCGAACTCGCCGGTCCCGCCGTCATCCTCAGCTTCATCCTCGCCGCCTTCATCAGTTGGACCGTCGCCCTCGCCTTAGGAGAACTAGCTAGTTCCCACCCCGCCGCCGGTTCTTTTGGCGTCTACGGAGACCTCTACCTCAACGAATGGTCCGGATTCATCTCCCGTGCTGGATACTGGCTAAGCATCGCCGTCTCCATCGGCGCCGAGATGGTAGCCTCCGCAACCTATATGCGGCTCTGGTTTCCGGAAGTCCCGGGCATCGTCTGGGTCGTCGTCTTTTCCGCTTTCCTGTTGGCCATAAACTTACTGGCTGTGAAGAGCTACGGCCGCTTCGAATTCTGGTTCGCCATGATCAAAGTTGCGGTCATCGCTACTTTCATCGTGCTCGGCGCCGTACTACTACTCACCGGACGAGCCGTCCCGCAATACACAAGCCATGGCGGATTCTTCCCACTTGGCCCCGCCGCACCGCTGCTCGCCCTCACCTTCGCCATCTACACCTTTGGAGGCGTGGAATTCGTAGCCGTCGCCTCCGGCGAATCCAGTTCCGCAAAAGCCATCGCGACCGCCGTCCGCACGACCTTCCTCACCTTGACCTTTCTTTATTTGGGAGCGATCTCCATCCTGGTCGGCATCATGCCGTGGAACCGCGCCGGCGTCACCGAAAGCCCTTTCGTCACCGTCTTCCGCTCCGTCAACTTCCCCGGCGCCGGGCATTTCATGAATTTCGTAGTCCTCACCGCCGCTCTCTCCGGAGCCAACGCCGCTCTCTACATCTCCTCGCGCATGCTCTTCTCCCTGGCCCGCACCGGATGGGCACCCTCCGCGCTAGGCCGTCTCAGCAAGAACGGCACCCCCACCCTCGCCCTCCTGGCCTCGTCCTACGGAATCGTCGTAGCCCTGGTCCTCGAACGCTGGGCTCCCGCCAAAGCCTTCGAATACATCCTTCGCGGCGCATTCTTCGGCATGATGCTCTCCTGGATCATCTCCCTCGCCGCCCACATCAGCTTCCGCCGCCGTCTCGCCAAGTCCGAACTCGCCCAAATCCCCGCCCGCTCCCCGCTCGGCCAATGGGGATCCATCATCGGCCTCACCGTCGTCCTACTATCCGTAGGCAAAACCTGGTGGGATTCCCGTATCAACCTCATCGCTGGCGTGACCTTCCTAGTCGGCCTCACCATCGCCTATGCGTCGATCAAGCGGCTCCGTCAAAAGCGCCAACAATAAGGAACGCTCGCCAGGCTCCCAAAACGGGAACCCCCACCCGCCCTTCCTACTAAATCTCCCCCAATTCCCAATTGAAACTTGCCACCTTTTTCGCTAAGCTCACCTTAGTTTCGGGTCCCATCTCAACGGCGGGACGAACCTGGACTTCCCTACCTGTGCGACTCCTGTCGCGACAAGTTCCTTAGCCGTTCTGTTCCCCCGAAACCTAGGAGCGTCAGTGAATTCCAACAAGAAATTTACCGTCCTTGCAGGCAGTGAACGTCAGCCCGTCCGCGGTGCCCGCCTGATTCATAATTCGCATCCGGACCAAACCATCGAAGTCTCCATCCGCCTTCGCCGAAAATCCGATACCGCCAAACCGGGAGAGTTAAAGGCCGCGTTGGCCAAGCCCGGCTTCAAACACATGTCGCGCGCCGACTTTGAAAACACGCACGGTGCCGATCCGGCCGACGTCGAAAAGATCAAGAAATTTGCTCAGGAGTACGGCTTGCACGTCCGCGAAACCGGCGCCGAACTCGCGCGCCGAACCGTGATGGTTTCGGGAACGGTCGCCAACCTCCAGAAAGCATTCGGCGTTGAGCTGAAAGAGTACAGCCATCCCAACGGGAACTACCGCGGCCGCGTCGGCAACATCCACGTACCGACCGAATATGCGGACATCATCAAGGGCGTCTTCGGACTCGACAACCGTCCCCAGGCCGAGCCGCATTTTCGTCGCCTCGCCCAAACTCCCGGAATCAAAGCTCACACCGCCACCGCCTCCCACGATCCAAACGATGTCGCCAAAATCTACGACTTCCCCGCCGGAGACGGAACCGGGCAATGCGTCGGGATCATCGAACTAGGCGGCGGGTTCAAGCTCGACGACATCGCCAAATACTTCACTTCGCTCAACCTCAACGTCCCGCAAGTGATCTCGTCCCCGGTCGATGGCGGCACCAACAGCCCCAGCACTCCTGACAGTGCGGACGGCGAAGTGATGCTCGACATCGAGGTGGTCGGCGCAATCGTCCCCAAGGCAAAGATCGTCGTCTACTTCGCCCCCAACACCGATCAGGGATTTCTCGACGCGATCACGACCGCGGTCCACGACACCATCAATCAGCCGTCCGTCATTTCCATCAGCTGGGGCTCGGCCGAGTCGAACTGGACCCAACAAGCCCTCACCAACTTCGACGACGCCTTCCAATCAGCCGCCGCCCTGGGAGTCAGCGTCACCGTCGCCTCCGGTGATAACGGCTCTTCCGACGGAGTCAACGATGGCAACGATCATGTCGATTTCCCGGCGTCCGATCCTTATGTTCTCGGTTGCGGCGGCACCACGCTGCAAGCGTCCAACGATCAGATCGTCAACGAGGTGGTCTGGAACAACCTGTCGGCTGGAGGAGGAGCGGGCGGCGGCGGCGTCAGCGACGTTTTCTCACTTCCCACCTACCAGAACGGATTCAATGTTCCCTCGCCCTCCGGTCAAGCCGGCGGACGCGGCGTTCCGGACGTCGCCGGCGATGCCGATCCGAGCACTGGCTACAACGTTCTCGTCGATGGCGAGAGCGCTGTCTTCGGAGGCACCAGCGCGGTTGCGCCTCTGTTTGCCGCATTGATCACGCGCATCAATCAATCCACCGGAAAGGCGATCGGATTCCTCAACCCGCTGATCTACGCTCAAGCCGTCGAGGCGTCAGGTTTCCATGACATCACAAATGGCAACAACGGCGACTTCAGCGCGGCTACAGGATGGGATCCCTGCACCGGACTCGGCAGTCCCGACGGAACGCAACTCTTAGGAGCACTGACCGGAAAACCGGCACCACAGTCGTCTCGAACCGGTCGAAATAAGCAGTCCTCCGCGGCTGACTAGCTGCATAAGAAACTCTTTCCGAGGGCGAGCTTCCGCTCGCCCCTTTTTTATTCGACGACGCGGCTACAATATTCCCGATGACCATCTCCGACGACCTGCTGAGCTACCGCTCCGAGTTTCCCATCCTCGAGCGCACCAACTACATGATCTCGAATTCCCTCGGAGCCATGCCTCGCGCCGTTTACGACGCACTCCGCTCCTATGCCGATGTGTGGGCCACTCGCGGCGTCCGAGCCTGGGAAGAGCGCTGGTGGATGCTGGCCCTCGAAGTCGGCAACGAGGTCGGCTCCCTGATGAACGCACCGAAAGATTCCGTCTCGCTTCACCAGAACGTAACGACCTGCCAGGCCGTCGTCGCCTCCTGCTTCGAGTTCACCGGACCCCGCAACAAAGTCGTCTACAGCGACATGAACTTCCCGTCCGTCATGTATTTCTGGGAAGCCCAGCGGCAATACGGTGCCCAGGTTCACATGGTCAAAACGGACGACGGCATCACCGTCCCGACCGACCGCCTGCTCGACGCCATCGACGAACAAACTCTGATCGTCCCCATCTCTCACGTAATCTTCCGCAGCTCCTACATCAACGACGCCAAAGCCATCATCGACAAAGCGCACAAAGTCGGAGCCCACGTCGTACTCGACACCTTCCAGTCGCTCGGCACCGTGCCCGTTGACATTCAAGCGCTCAACGCCGACTTCGCCTGCGGAGGCGTTCTCAAATGGCTCTGCGGAGGCCCCGGCATGGCCTATCTCTACGTCCGCCCCGACCTCGGCAAGAAATTAGAGCCCAAATTCACTGGATGGTTCGCCCACGAAAATTCCTTCGAATTCTCGACCGGCCCCACCCGCTACGCCGATCCGCCCTACCGCTTCATGAACGGAACCTCCCACATCCCCGCGATCGAAGCCGCCAGACCCGGCCTGAAAATCATTCAGGAAGTTGGCATCGATAAGATTCGCGAGAAGTCCCAACGCCAGACCGCGCGCCTCATCGAATTCGCCGACCGCCAGGGTTGGCGTATCAACACCCCGCGCAATCCCGCGCAACGCGGAGGCACCGTCTCCATCGACATGCCCGATTCGCAGGCCGTCAGCCGCGAACTCCTGGCGCGCGACATCATGGTCGACTGGCGTCCCAGAGCCGGAGTCCGCTTCTCCCCGCATTTCTACAACACCGACGCCGAAGTCGACGCCGCCATGCAGGCAATAGTAGAAATTCTGAAATCCCGCACCGTCACCGTCTCCTAGCATCTTGAGGAAAAACTCCGATGCGCGCGGGGTGGGAAGGGCACGAGTCCCACAGCCAGCGGAAAACCTCCGGTCTTGATCTTGCTTTGAAAGGGTGCGGCTTTTAGCCGCACCGCAAAACCGTTAAAAATCAACGCGGCTTCTAGCCGCTGGGGGGAATGCCGCTCCGGGAACACACTCTTTCCGCAGCAAATAAGCCTTTCCTGCCGACCGAGTAACCTCACTTCATTACCTCCGTAAGCCGCTCCCAGCGCTTTATCCGTGTCGTTCTCGCAATCTTTTCTTATCCTAAAAACAGCACCCCGACGCACCGTAGAAAACCCCGTGAACGCATTCTTTATCCCGCTCATGATTCCGTTGGCGACGATTTTCTTGGCGGCTGCTCTCGTCGCCGGCTTGTACCTAGGTTTTCTTGGACTGAAACGCCTCGCGCGCCGCGAACGGCCGCCAGCCCAGCCCACCGCCCCTGCCGACGATTTCCCCTCCACCGCGCAGCCGGCGCCGCAACCGCACAACCCGCCCGAGCCGACGCCCCCAAAAATCATCCGTCTTTCAAGTAACGTCCCAGCGCCATCCTCCGCGCAGGAGATGAGCCAGCAGGCCAAGATCGCCGCCGCTCTGACCCGCGCCCGACTCGCTGAACAACAAACGCGCCTCGAAGACCCAGACCATCAAACTGACCGGCATCAATCCGCCGAGCCCGTCTAACTCCGTTACTCAAGAGGACGCCAACCCCCGACTCACCCCGTAACTAACTCCTCAATAACAACTGAGGACCGCTAATTTAGAATGTCCCTTGTGAGCGACCCCGTTCGGATCGGCATTCTCGGTGACTTCGATCCCGAATTCCGTTCCCACCACGCGACCAACGACGCTCTTCAGCACGCGGCTCGAAGGCTCCAGATCGAGGTCCAATCGACCTGGCTCCCGACGCCTTCGCTCCTCGAACCAGGAGCCCCCGCCGTTCTCGATTCCTTCGATGGCCTCTGGGCCTCGCCCGGCAGCCCCTATAAAAGTTTCGACGGCATGCTCAAAGGCATCGAATTCGCCCGCGTTCACGACCGCCCATTTCTGGGCACCTGCGGAGGCTTCCAATACACCATCATCGAGTGCGCCCGCAACGTCCTAGGCATCGCCGACGCCACCACCGCCGAAGAAGACCCGAAGGCTAAGAACATCGTCATCTATCCCGTCGCCTGCGCCGTCCCGAACCGCGATCCGAACGCGCCCAAGCTTTCCGGAAAAGTGAATGAGATCACCCTCCGTCCCGGCTCCTACCTAGCCGCCTTTTACGGAAAAGAAACCATCGAAGAAGAATTCTTCTGCAACTACGAGATGAATCCCGAATTCGAATGGATGGCCATGGAAGCCGGCTTCCCAGTCGTAGCTCGCGGATCAAAAGAAGAATGCCGCGCCATCGAATCCCCTTCCCACCTGTTCTTCGTAGCCACGCTCTTCCAGCCCCAACTCTCGTCTCGCGAAGACCACCCCCACCCCCTCATCATGGCCTTCGTCCAACACGTAGCCGACTTCCGCCGCAAGCGCCTCGACGACTCCATCCTGACCTAGAGGGAAAAGCTCCGACGCTCCCCTTGACCGCTCCCCATCCCCTGGCGTAGGCTTCGCCTTCAATTCACGCCATTCTTTTGCGTTCTCCCGAGGAGGCTGCCCATGGTTTCTGTTCCACTCACCGCGCTCTGGCTCCCGATCGTGCTCTCGGCAGTGATCGTCTTCGTCGCTAGCTCCGTCATGCACATGCTGCTGCCCTATCATCGCAGCGACTACCGGCAACTCCCCGACGAAGACAAAATCCTCGGCGTCCTCCGCACGGTGACCCTCACCCGCGGCCTCTACGTCTTCCCCTATTGCACGCACAAAGACATGAACTCCCCCGCCGTCGCTGAAAAGCGGAAGCTCGGCCCCGTCGGATTTATGACCATCCTCCCCAGTGGCCCGCCCGTCATGGCAAAGTTTCTGGGCCAGTGGTTCGCCTTCTGTCTCGTCATCGGATTCTTCGTCGCCTATCTCACCGGACACACCGTTCCGCCCGGCGCGAGCTATCCCGCCGTGTTTCGCGTCGTCGGCACCGCCGCCTTCCTCGCCTACGGTCTTGGAAATCTGAGCAATGGCATCTGGAAAGGCCAGACCTGGTCCTCAACCTTCAAAGAAGTATTCGATGGACTCCTCTACGGCCTCCTCACCGCCGGCACCTTCGGTTGGCTCTGGCCCCGCTAGCATCTCTAGATGAGCCCGCCAGACGCAAAGGCATCAATCGAGCCAACCGTCGAGCCATGGTTGCGCGGCACCAACCAGGACGTGCCAGCGGTCGGCCGCGCCATCCTGCACGCCCTGCAATTGGCCGGTGAAGATCTGCGAAAGTGGTGCGCCAGTCTTTCCGATGCAGCCTCTAAACGCGAGGCCCGCGGGAACTGCGCCGGTTGCATTTCATATCCGCCACATTGCGCGCAGCGTCGACCGTCTGCTGACCTACGCCGAAGGCAGAAATCTGAATAAATCACAACTGGCCGCTCTGCGGAGTGAACTCGATCCCGGAGCCAAGCGCGACGAACTGTTTGCGGAGTTAGCCGCCGCACTCACAGATGGCGCAGCCAGAGTCCGAGCACTCGCAACCGCGAATCTCGAAGAGCCGCGAACGGTAGGAAAGAAGCAACTGCCGACGACCGTCGGAGGCCTACTCGTCCACGTCGCCGATCACACGCAACGGCACGTCGGCCAAGCCATCACCACGGCGAAAATCGTCGCGGGCAACAATCAATAATCGCAGCAATCAGTAGTCAACGACTCGGTCGCCTCACAACCCGATCCCCGACCCCAGCAAGCTATAAAGCAATATCGCCAGCACCACCACCGTAAATCCCACATACAAGTGATCGCGTTCAATCGCGAATCCCACGATCGACAATGCCACGCGGACGATCGGCGTCGCGATCAGCAGCAACAGCCCAAGCTGAATCAACCCTCGCCCGCGGCCCTGATCTCTGAAAACGCTGTGCACCACTCCGGGGATGGTTCGATACTCCGACGGTTCGCCATGAAACGCGCGATAATTCGCCGGCTCATGTGCATGCCGCGAGAGATAAATCGCCGCCCCGCAGAGAACGACTGCCGCCGACAGCATCACGCCCGCTCGCAACAAATTTCCCAGAATGTAAGCCAGCCGCCGATCTCTCCACGGCTGCGGCTTGAATTCATGAGAATGGCTCGCGGGGTGAGAGGAAGAAGGAGAGGAGGGGGAAGAGGAGGAAGGCGTAACGGTCGCCATCAGATCGTCCCCCAGATCCCTTTGTAGAGCATCTGCAAGCCAAGCACAAGAATGACGACGCTGAAAACAAGCCGCAAAGATTTCGTTTCCGCCTTGATCAAAATGCGGCTGCCCAGCAACGATCCCGCCAGCACTCCCAGCATCACCGGCATCGAGAGTCCGGGATCGACATATCCGCGGCTAAGGTAAACTCCCGCGCTCGCCGCCGCCGTCACTCCGATCATGAAGTTGCTGGTCGTCGTCGAAACCTTAAACGGAATCTGCATCGCCTGGTCCATCGCCAGCACCTTGACCGCTCCCGACCCAATGCCCAGCAATCCCGAAAGCGCGCCCGCGCCAAACATCAGACTGAACCCAGCCGGCACGCGCTGCACGTTGTAACTGCGTATGCCCTCGAGATCCGGAAAAGTGCCATTCAACCGCAACCGCGTCGCCAGCGGATCGGGCGGCAAATTGCGCTGCGCCTGCGTCCGCGTCTTGCGCGAAAGAAACGCCGAGTAGAGCAGCACGGTTCCGAAGATGACCGCCAACGCGCTCGTCGGCATCCACGTCGCCAGAAATGCGCCGAGCAGCGCCCCCAGCGTCGTCGCGATTTCCAAAAACATCCCGATGCGAATGTTGGTGAATCCTTCTTTCACATACGAAGCCGCCGCGCCCGAAGAAGTCGCGATCACCGATACCAGCGACGCTCCAATGGCATAGCGAATATCGACGTGAAAAAAAATGGTGAGCAGCGGTACGAGCACCACGCCACCGCCAAGGCCGGTGAGCGATCCGAGAAGTCCCGCGGCGAAAGACACAATCGCGACGACGCCCGTGAATATCAGAATGGTCATATCAGCACGGTCATGTCAGTACGAAACGGTCATTGAAAAGCGGTCAGCGATTGTGGCCATCGAATTTCTCATAGAGTAACATTTCTTTTCCTACAGACCTCCGATCCGAATAAACAGGAAATGGTGAACGCCTTCACCACCGCGCAATGGATGAAGGTCGACAAGTCTGTGCAGGACACAGTGATCACCGGCCTGCTCGACACGTTTGAGAAAAAGGACTATCTCACCATGCCGATGAGTACGCTTTATTTATTTGGACGTCCGCAGGATTACAGTTTCGCTCACGGAGAAGCCGTGCGCGTCGTGATGTCGCGAAATCATTTTGCGCGTGTGGAAGTCGCCCTACAAGGCAACCGGCGGCGAGTTTCACTCCGATGGCAGGATTCTGGTACTGGTGCTGGCGACGAAAGGCAGCGAATCGGGGAGTCGCTGATTCGTACAACGATTCGTACAACGCGATCATCACCAACGGCCGCGACAACGAGCCAACCACGAACTACTGGTTGACCCAAACAATAGCGGACTTCTTCGCTGGCTCACGCTTCTTCAATTCGCGCGCGGCCGTCCCCAGCGAAATTTCGGCAGGTTGCGGAAAATCGGAGAATGGCCGTGCTCCCTGGGCCATGGAAACGCCCGCCGTACCGAGCACACTCTGTTCCGAGGCCATCGGCGCATAGCTGGCGTGCGCCGGGATGGCTCGCCACATATGGAATGTTTATCTGGCTGTTCAATGAGCCCACACCGCTCTGGGCAAAGGCCCCAGCGGCCGAGAGTAGAACAAGCACAAACAGGGTCATCTTCATTGCCTCATCTCCTGGCGGAGAAAGTGCTGCGCAGCCCTATGAATGCTGGCTGCTGCTCAGTTTCCCCACACTTCACTAACAGCAAGCCCCTTACCAAACCTAAGCGGCGTGGAAATCGCGGCTTGCGGACTGCCCGCCCTCCCAAGCCGCAATTCTTTGCACATTTTTGAAGTGCATTTCTGGCCCCTCCGACCCCTACATTCAGGCCCTCGGAGTACAATCTCCGTCTACTCCAAAGCATCCCCCTGAAAGGAAGGAACACTATGCGCATTCACCAACTCACAACCCGGACACTGTCATTCTTAATCCTTATCGCGGCTTTCGGCGTCAGCGCTCTGGGCCAGCAATATCAGATTCAAAGAGCGGATTACGGCATCGGCCGCCAACGTGTCGACGTCACCCAGCGACTCCGCGAATTGGCGCGCAGCAACGCAACCTTCAGAATGGGCAACAGCACCTTCGGCGTTGATCCCGCTCCCGGCCAGGTAAAGACGCTGCGTATTTTCGCCAGCAGCCCCCGCGGAGGCTCTCGCACCTTCGAATACCGCGAAGGCAGCATCGTCGATGGCTCGCAGTTCAGCGGATGGGGTGGCGGCGGTTGGGGCAACAACGCCCAATACCAGATCCTCGGCGCATGGTACGGCGTCGCCGGCCGGAATGTCGACGTGACTCAACGTCTGCGCGAACTGGCTCGCAGCAACACCTTCTTTCGCATGGGCAACAGCACCTTCGGCGTCGACCCCGCGCGAGGCGTAGTCAAGACCCTGCGCATCTGGGCCCGCGGTCCCCGTGGAAACGAAAAAATGTTCGAATACACCGAAGGCAGCGTCGTCGATGGGTCCCAATTCACCGGCTGGGGTGGCGGCAATTGGGGCAACGGATGGAAAGGTGGCTGGGCCGGCAGCGGCCGTCCTTAATAGGAAACGGGAAGAAACTAGAAGAATCAATGGCCTGCATCGCCATATCACTTTAGTAACCATGCCGTTCATGACCGTTTAACAGTTCGCCAGTACACTTGTACTAGACAACTGATCTAGTGGAGTGTTAGTTGGACAGCCTTACCAGAAATCGTGAACGGCAAAAATTGATGTTGGAACTGCTGGAGCGAAAGATCCGGCTGCGCGCGCAACAGCTTTTCGACGAGCGCGGCCAGGTCGAAGGCCAGGCCCTCGAAGACTGGGTCCGCGCCGAGTCCGAAGTTGTAAAATCCCCGCTCGCGCCCCTGTGGAGCAAGCGACGGAATCCAGAACTTGACCCGAATTTGCTCGCGAATTGGTCGAGGCATACAGATAAATCAGCATGACGCGCGTCCATCGGACGCGGCGTCACACATTCGTTTCCCAGGCAGCAATCCGCAACAAAAATAGCGCCGACGAAAGACACAGCACCGGCCCCGCCACACTGAACAGCGCTCTGCCAACCGTCCCCGGCGCTCCGCCATAGTAAGCGTCCAACACAAAGGCCAAAACGCAACGTCGCGCCCACCGGAACAAGCCCACGATTTCGGCAGTCTCTTCAGATTCGGAATCGCCGTCGGCAACAACCACACAAAGACATACCAAAGATTGCGATCGTACAGCGACCGCGATGAAGTGCCCGGCGTAGTCGTGTCCGCGATGAAGATCGAGACCAAAGCGCAGCGGACTCTCGAAACTCCCGCTGACCGACCACTGCAATCCCACCATCACAATCAACCCGACCAACCAGCTTCCCACGATCCACGCGAGGGCTGGGAAGGCTCTGTCTTTTCCGCGATCTCGCAAGTCCCGCCGAACAACAATCCACCAGACAAACGAAAGCACCACACTAAATGGAATAAACGATTCCTTCGCCAGCGCTCCGAACACCGCAATCACCGGCAAGGCCCACAACTCCAACTCCGACAAACTCCAAATCAGCGCCAGCAGAAAAAATCCTTCGCCCGCATCCACCAGCCCTCACCAGCCGCAGGTTCGGAACCGCAAAATTAACTAGATACAACAAACTGCCAACCAGTCCCGCAGATGGATTCGCGAGCTGACGACTTCCCAAAACAACGATAAGCACGGCCGCTCCCGCCACAAACAGAGAATCCGCCATCAGCAGTCCAAACATCACCGGATCCCAACTCGCAAGTCTCCCCCGCGCCAACCTGTAAAAAGGTTTCGCAAAAAATGGCACGAGCACGCGGAAGCGAACGTGCCCAGCCTCCGCACCCGCCTCTCCAGTCACCATCGCCGCATAAATCTTCACGTCCGACAGCCCCGGCGTCTGCCGCGGATCAAATCGATTCAGCACCGGATAACCCAGCCCGCAAGCAATCAGAAAAAAAATCGCAAACAGCAGCAGCACTTTCGCCGCAGCGATCTTCACCGGATTACCAAACCGTCCCGCCATAAGCATTGCCGAAGGTAGCGTCCAGATTTCCAGATTGCAAGCACATCGTAGACCGCACATCGAGGTAAGAGTGGCGTTAGTAAGAGCCCGAGCCAGCGCGGAATCCCACTTGGCTTTTGCCGAACGAATCTGTTAGCGTTCAACCTCAGCAGCCATCAAACAAACTCACAGCAATTTGTTCCGGAGGTAGGGCTTGGTTTTCAGCAAACGCTTCATCGGTCCTGGGTTATGGATATTGTCATGTCTATTGTTATGTGTATCATCTTTGGCGTCATCGATTCACGCCCAGCAGCCGTCCTCGGCCTCGACCTCGACCTCGGCCTCGTCAGATGAGGCCACCCGCAAAATGGCCGTCGAGATTTTCAAGCAGCTGATCGAGATCAACACCACCGATTCCGTAGGCAGCGTGACCGCCGCCGCCGAGGCCATGGCCAAACGCTTTCGCGACGCCGGATTTCCCGACAGCGACATCCAGGTACTCGGCCCAAATGACCGCAAGAAAAATGTCGTCGTCCGCCTCCACGGATCCGGCAAACACAAGCCCGTTCTTCTCATCGGCCACCTCGATGTAGTCGAAGCGCGCCGCGAAGACTGGACCACCGACCCATTTCAATTCATCGAAAAAGATGGCTACTACTACGGACGCGGCACGAGCGACATGAAAGATGGCGACGCCATCATGTCCGCCACGCTGATCCGCATGAAAAAAGAAGGCTACGTCCCCAACCGTGACATCATTCTGGCGATGACCGCCGATGAGGAAGGCGGCACTTCAAACGGAGTGGACTGGCTCCTCAAGAACCATCGCGAGTTGATCGACGCCGAGTTCGTGCTCAACCACGATGGCGGCGGCGTTCCCGCCGACCACGGCAAGCCGGTGCTGGTGGAAGTCGACGCCACCGAAAAACTCTACGGCGATTTCGTTCTCACCGCGACCAACCCCGGCGGCCACAGCTCGCTGCCTCGCCCCGACAACGCCATCTACGAACTCGCCAACGCCCTGACCCGAATCGAGCGCTACCAGTTCCCCTTCGAACTCAACAACATCACTCGTGTCTATTACGAGCGCCAGATAAAATTGGCGCCGCCCGCCCGCGCCGCCGATCTGAAAGCGATGCTCAACAATCCTCCCGACATGGACGCCGTGGCGCGCCTCTCCAAAGACCCCACCGATAACTCCACTCTGCATACCACCTGCGTCGCCACACGTCTAAGCGGAGGTCATGCCAACAACGCACTCCCGCAAATGGCGCAGGCAAACGTAAACTGCCGCATCGAGCCGGGACATTCGCTCGAGGAAATCCGCCTGAAGCTCGCAGAAGTAGTCGCCGATCCCAAAGTGAAAGTTCAGTTCCGCGAGAATACCAACGTCCTCATGGATCACGGCTCCGACCGCCACAGCTTCGTGCCGCCCGCTCCCAGGAAAGAAGTCTTCGATCCCCTGGAAAAAGTCGCGGCACAAATGTGGCCCGGAGTTCCCGTGCTCCCGAACATGAGCACCGGAGCCTCCGACGGCGTCTATACCAACGCCGCCGGCATACCGACCTACGGCATCTCCGGCGAGCAATACGACCGCGACGACATCCGCGCCCACGGAAAAGACGAGCGCATCGGAGTAGCAGCCTTCGCCAAAGCCGTCGACTTCTATTACATCTTTCTAAAAGGAGTCACCACCGACTAACGGGTTCCGCGCTATGAAAACAAAATCTCTCTTGACGTCCCTATTAACGCCCGCTCTCATTCTGATCGCCTTGCTCTCGTCCACATTCGCCGCTGCCGCCGACAGCAAAGCCCCCGACGACCAGTCAACCTGGCAACGTGATCTCCTCGCTTGGCGCGCCAAACGTGCGACCGCCCTCCAGGCTCCCGAAGGCTGGCTCTCGCTAGTCGCGCTCGGCTGGCTCAAAGAAGGAGACAACACCTTCGGATCCGCCGATGATAGCCGCGTCCAAGTCGCAGCCAAGGCCCCCGCCCACATCGCCGTCGTGCGTCTCGAAAAAAACACGCTGCGCCTCCTGGCCCCCGCCGGAGGTTTTCCAAAAGATCTACTTCTCGACGGCCAGCCGGCGAAAGAACAAGCTCTGATAGCCGACGACGCCGAGAATCCATCGAAACTCTCGATCGGCACCCTGACCATCATCGTGATCCACCGTGATGACCAATTCGCTCTGCGCGTCAAAGACCTGGAAGCCCCGACCCGCACCGCGTTCCACGGATTACGCTGGTACGCTCCCGACGCCGCCTATCGCGTCCACGCTCGCTGGATTCCCTACAATCCGCCGAAGATGCTCGACATCCCCACCGTTCTCGGCACCACCACCCATCTCCCCGCGCCCGGCGCCGCCGAATTCACCATCGACGGAAAAGTCGTCCGCGTCGAACCTGTCCTCGAAGATCCGCAATCGACCGATCTCTTCTTCATCATGCGCGACGCCACCAGCAAATCCACAACCTACGGCGCCGGACGCTTTCTCTACACCGAACTCCCCGACCACGGCGTCGCCCAACCCGGTGAAGTCTGGCTCGATCTCAACAAACTGGTGAATCCCCCGTGCGCCTTCACCCCCTACGCAACCTGCCCGCTTCCGCCGCCACAGAATCGCCTGACCGTCCCGATCCCAGCCGGCGAGCAGCGCTACCACGATTGATGGGCCTGGGGGATCGGAATGTTCGCACTACCGTGGAAGAGCGGCCCTGAGAGGTGTCCGGGCTTTAGCCCCGGTGGTCGTTTTAACACGACCGATGGCATTTCGCCGCAACCTGTTTAGCCGCTGAGGTCATCACGGTTGCCGCCTGATTCACCGATGCGACTTCAGATAAAATGTACAGGGAGTCCCGCATGAAATGGCTGTTGATTATCCTCGCACTCGCAGGAATCGTCGCCTCGTCCCTTGCCCTGCGCGAGCACTACCGCACCGACGCGTCCCCGTGCAGCATCAACGAAAAATGGGACTGCGGCATCGTCAATCACAGTCCCTACGCCTTGCTCCACGGAATCCCCGTAGCCGTAATCGGCATCGCAGGATATTTATTGTTGGGAGTTCTCGCCTTCCGCAGAGCCTATGCGTGGATGCTGCCGTTCGTGACCATCGCTTTCGCGTTCGCCATCCACCTGGCCGACGTAGAAGCCTTCGTGCTGGGGGTCTGGTGCATCTACTGCGCCATATCGCTAGGAATCATCAGCCTGATGATCTTGTTAGTAATCGGCACCGTGATCGCAAAACAACGATCGTAAAACAGTAAAAAGAATGACCGTAAAGTCGACGGCCAGTCGCGCCACCGAGTCACTAATCACCAACCACTAACCACTGATCTACTCGTAGCGCAAGCTCTCAATCGGATCCAACCGCGCCGCCCGAATCGCAGGCACCATCCCGCTCAACACGCCCACGACGCACAAAATCGCGCGTCGACACCATCAGGCTGCTGACGTTGATATGCAGATTGATATCGCCAGCGTGCGAATTCTCGCCCAACGCGCTCATCAGCGGCAGCGCGCCCACGCACCACGAAATCAAATACGCAATCCCAATCCCAGCCACGCCGCCGGCAAACGTAATCGCCATCGCCTCCGCCAGAAACTGCAACAGGATATGACTCTTCTGCGCGCCCAACGCTTTCTCCACGCCAATCTCGCGCGTCCGCTGCTGCACCGAAACCAGCATGATGTTCATCAACCCGATGCCGCCGATCCCAAGCGTCAACGCCCCGATAAACGCCAGCAACACCTTCAGCGCGGTCGTCACAATCGCAAACTCGTCATAATCCTGCTTGAAATCGGCGATGAACACAGCGCGATGATCGTCTGGACGAAAATTATGGTGCCCCGCCAGAACATTCCGCACCACGCGTGACAGTTGCTGATGATCCTGCCCTTCGTAATCCATGAAAATGCCGGTGATGTACTGCGTGTCGTAAAGATCGCCCATCGTGCTGAACGGAATCACCACCATACTGTTGTCGTTGTTGTCGCCACCCTGCACTTTGTGCTGATAAATTCCAATCACCTGAAAGCTCATGCCCCCAATCCGAATGCTCTGCCCTAGAGCCTGTTCGCCGGAGAAAAGTTTCCGCTTCGCCTCGTCGCCGATCACGGCGACACGAGCATGCTCCACCTCGTCCTGGTCGCCCATGGCGCGGCCGCTGTCGACGTCGAAGCCTCGAATGCGCTGATACACCGGGTAAACGCCCGTGAAATTAAGGTTGGTGAACGTGCGCGTGTCGTGCTGGATCGTCACGCCGTTCTTGTCGAAAACCGGCGTCACGCCCTTCACCATCGGCACTTCGTTGCGGATGTAGTCCACGTCCGCGATCTTCAACCGCACTTCACTTCCAGCCTTGGCCCCGCCCGCCTGCAACGACGTCCGCCCCGGGAACGCTCCGATCACGTCCGTTCCCCACGAACTGAAAATCATCCCAATCGCCCGCTCAAACCCCGACCCAAACGCCAGCAGGATGACGACCGTAGCAATTCCCCAGGCCATCCCCAGCATGGTCAAAGTCGTGCGGCGTCGATTGTGCCGCATCGCCCCATAAGCTTCTCGAAGCAGATCGTTAGTCATAAAATTTGTGATCGGTAATTGGTAATTTGCAATTTGTAATTGGAACCCCGAACGATCGCAGGTTTTAAATTACAAATTACAAATCGCAAATTACAAATCCCACTATTCCTGCCGCAAAGCCTCCACCGGCTCCAGCATCGCCGCCTTCCGCGCCGGATACAGTCCCGCCGTAATCCCCGCCAGCGCCAACGACAACACCGCGCCAATCGCCGACACCGGAACGATCCTCGGAGTGTCGAACCCCTGCGGCAACTGCACTCCCGCCAGCAGACGAATCACGAGCATCGCCGCACCCACTCCAATCGCCCCGCTCATTAACGTTAGAAACGCGCCCTCCAGAAAGAATTGAAACAGGATGCTGCGGTGAGTCGCGCCGAGCGCCTTGCGCAACCCGATCTCGCGCGTCCGCTCCGTCACCGCCACCAGCATGATGTTCACAATCCCAATCGCACCGAGCGCCAGCGTCACCATCCCGACTCCGCCCAGGAACCAATCCATCGCCGTAAAAATCTTGCCCATCGTTTTCTGATTCTTGATCGTGTCCCACTCTTCCCAGGTATCGGCTCCCTTCGGATCGAACCCGCCATGATTTCGCGCCACAATCCGGTGCAACTCGTCCTTGGCGTCCTCGTTCTCATCGAAAGTGCGCGGCTGGTAGTTGATGAACGAAATCGCATTGCCTTCTTTGGAATTGTCGCCCGTCAGCGGGAACAACTCGCGCATGGTATTGAACGGAATAAAAATTCGAATATTGGTGGCGTTATGCTCCTCATGCCCGATCATCGAGAGCACGCCGATCACCTCAAACCGAACCCCATTCAGCAGCACCGTGTTGCCCACCGCCGGACGCCCCGGAAACATGTTCCGCGTCATCTCCCGCCCCAGCACGCAGACGCGCCGCCGCTGATCGTTGTCGTCGTCATTGATCCAACGTCCCACCGCCAGCGGAATCGTCCGCACCTGGCTATAAATCGCCGGCACACCCGAGACCTGCCCGTTCGTGCTCGTGTAATCGCTCACCGCCCGGATATCGTCTCGCGCAATCACCGGCGAAATATTGATCGCCAGCTTCGACTCGCTCTTGATGGCAAGGTAATCGTCATAAGTAAGGTTGAACCACTTCGCCGAACTTAAACTCCCCTCGACCGCCGGGGCATGCCCGCCAAAAAAGAAAATGATGTTCTTGCCGAACGTTTCCAGTTGTTTGCGATTGCCGTTGCGAAACCCTTCCCCCACGCCCGCCAGCAAAAGCAACGAACCCACTCCCCACGCAATCCCAAACATGGTCAGAAACGACCGCAGCTTATGCGCCCAAAGTGTCCGTAAAGTTTGCGCGAAGGTATCAAGCATCATGCGCATAAGCCACCCTCAAGTCGGCCAAGTGTCAGAAATAAGGACGCCGCAAAGCGACACCCCAGCCACTCTCATTCGACTCGAAAAGATAGCAACCGTTAGCGTGCTATTCGTCCCAAGGAGAACCCAAGGGTCGTATCGGAATTACCAGTGTTGATAGGATTTTTACCGACGGAAAGAAAACAAGCTTTCAGCCGTCAGCTTCAGAACCAGGTTTAACTGAAAGCTGACAGCTGAGAGCTGACAGCTATTTCCCGATCTTCCACGCAATCTGCCGCATCATCCCCAGCAGCACTTCAGCGTCGTTCGAATTCAACTTCGCCCGCCGGATCAATCTCCGCAACTTCTCTGCCGCGTCCACCGCCTGCGGCTTCACATAACCGCTCGTGACCAGCACTTCCAAGAATTTTCCCGTCAGCCGCTCGATCTCCCCAGAATTCGCCGCCGGGATTTCTTTCTTTCCCGATGTCTTTCCCGATCTCCTTCCCAACGTCTTTCCCGCAGCCGTCTTCCGCCCCCGAACTAATTCGTAAAGGCAGACCGCGACCGCCTGCCCCAGATTCATCGACCCGTGTTCTTCCCGCGTCGGAGCCCGCATCAGCCAATGGCAATGACTCAACTCCTCATTCGACAACCCGTACCGCTCCGAGCCAAACAGTATCGCCACCGGCCCGGTGTTCAGTCGCCGCTTGATCGCGCGCGCCCCATCCTCAAGGCTCACCAGCTTATGCTGCAAATCGCGAGACACCGCCGCCGCGGTCGTCCCCACCACCAGCTTGCAATCCGCGATCGCCTCGGCTACGTCGTCAAATTTTTCCGCCTTCGCCAGCAGCTCCGCCGCGCCCACCGCCGACCGCGCCTCACGAAACGCCTTCTCATACGGATTCACCACCCGCAGCCGCATCACCCCAAAATTACTCATAGCCCGCGCCGCCGCTCCAATATTCAGCGGATTTCGCGTCGCCACCAGCACGACCCGCAGATTGTCCAGACCTTTAGTCATGAGTTCGAAAATTCCATTCGCATAACCCTAGCAAACGCAATAGACTGCATGCCATTCTAAGGCTAGGGCGGCCGTCACACCCCTGTGCGACTTCCGCCCTTGCCGAGCATCTAATCCGGAGTGCTACGATAGATGTCCCGCTGGAAAGCGGAACACATAACCGCCTGGCGGGAAGTAGTTAACTCTGGAGGATCAATGGCAAGCAACGCCATCACCGAAGTCACCGATGCAAATTTTGATTCTGATGTATTGAAGCACGATAAACCCGTGCTCATCGATTTCTGGGCCGCCTGGTGTGGCCCCTGCCGCGCGATCGCGCCCATCGTCGAGGAACTCGCCGGCGAATATCAGGGACGAGTCAAGGTCGGCAAAATGGATGTGGACCGCAACGGCGCCACTCCCATGCGCTACAAAGTCACCGGCATTCCCACTCTGTTGGTTTTCAAGAACGGACAAGTGGTCGAACAACTGGTAGGCTACCGCTCAAAAGACGACATTCAAAAAGCGCTGGATCGCCACATCACCTAAGCGCGAGCTGTCAGCTCTCAGCCGTCAGCTTTCAGTCAATCAGATCAAGTGGTTCGCGGTCGACGTGGTTTGCAGTCGACCCAAGCCCCGTCCGCAGGGCGGGCCCGCGCCTTTACTGAAAGCTGATAGCTGACAGCCGCCATTCAGTATTTCCGCAGCACCCCAATCACCCGCCCTTGAATCTCCACCGTAGCCGCCGGAACAATAATCGGCTTCATCGCCGCGTTCGACGGTTGCAACCGGATGTTGTCGCCTTCGCGAAAGAATCGCTTCAAGGTCGCGTCTGAAGACTCCAGCAACGCGACAACAATATCCCCGTTGTGCGCCGTCTTCGTCTTTTCAACCAGCACATAGTCGCCGTCCAGAATCGCCTCGTCCTGCATCGACTCGCCGCGCACCTCGAGCACAAACACTTCTTTCGACCGCACAAAATCCGCCAGCGAGATCGTCTCGTTGCTCTGCACCGCCTCAATCGGACGCCCCGCCGCGATCCGCCCCAGCAGCGGCAGCACCATCGCTGTATTCACCGCCATCGACTGCTTCAACTTTCCCTTGGGAGGCAACAAGTCAATCGACCGGCTGCGGTTGTAGTCGCGGGTCAGCAGCCCTTTTTTCTCCAGGTTCGTAACGTGTTTGTGGACCGTCGCCAGAGAACTCAGCCCCATCCCTTCCTTAATTTCTTCAAACGAAGGGGAGTACTGCTTCTCCGCGACAAACCGCGAAATGAAATCGTAAAGCTCGCGTTGACGCCGAGTGATCGCCATGCGCCGAGCATAGGCGAAGGTAAAGCGAATGTCAATGTAGATGGTCGATTCCCGCCCTCGCAGTGAAATTGGAAGACGCAACTTTTGGAGTCTTTTGCTGCACGTAGTTGCAGCATTCTTCATCTTTTCGCTGCGCTTCGAAAAACGACCGCGCCTAGTTGCAAATTTATTCGGACATCTACGAAAATCTCCACCCAAGTCCGGCTACAATTGCGCCTGTCCGTCCCCCCGCGGCTCCCGAAAGGCAATCTCCTATGAAAATTTCTTCACGCAAACTTTCGCCCGCAATCATTCATCTCACTCTGGCCCTGGTCGCAACGCTCATTTATATATCCCCGAGCCAAGCGCAAACTGCGGATCCAGTTCGCCCACCCCTTTCCGTTCCCAAGGCACAATTCTTTAAGAACAATCCCGCTGCCAGAAGCCAATTCCTATCGCAGTTGCCGCGGCATCCAACAGGCGCGTCGATCTCTACCAATCCCCGCGTTTTGCCTCCCGCCGGAGGCACCTGGCAGGTCGGCGCTAATCCTGGCCCTGACGGATTATGCAATCCGCTCCTGCTCACCGACGGCACCGTGATCGGCGCAGCCTGCGACAGTCCGGCCTGGTATAAGTTGACTCCCGACATCCACGGCAGCTACGTCAACGGGACGTGGTCAGCGATTGCTTCTCTGCCCGTAATCGGTGGCGTGCAGTATGCCCCGCAGTATCATGCCTCGGCCGTTCTACCCGACGGCCGCGTCATCATCATGGGCGGAGAATACAACGGCTCCAACACCGAGGTATGGACCAATCTCGGAGCGATCTACGATCCGGTCGCGAATACCTGGACAGCGGTGCCAGCACCCGCCGGTTCTGCTTGGTCGTCGATCGGCGACGCCGAAAGCACAGTCCTGGCCGATGGCACCTTCATGCTCGCCGCTTGTTGCGGCAGCCCGGCTGTCGACGCCCTTTTCAATCCCACGAACTTGACCTGGACCAGCACAGGAGCCCCGAACGCCGGACAGCTTTATCAGGATGAACAAGGCTACGAACTGTTGCCCAATGGCAATGTGTTGACGATTGATGTTTGGACCAACTATCCAAATGGCGGCGCTACCAATGCCGAACAATACGATCCCTCAACCGGCGCTTGGACCAGCGCCGGCAAGATGCCAGTTTCGCTGCCCGATCCGGCAAAGTGCGGCAACTGGGAAATTGGGCCCGCTGTAGTTCGCCCCGACGGCACCGTGGTCGCTTTCGGCGGAAACACCGGCTGTGTTGCCCCATTCGCAGACCCTACAGCGATCTACAATTCCAGCAACGGAACCTGGACCCGCGGTCCCAACGTGCCCGCTGTTTGCGGTGCAAACAGCAAAACCAGTTGTGACCTTGCCGACGCTCCCGCAGCGCTGCTGCCTAATGGCAACATTCTGTTTGCCGCCAGCTCCGGCTACGGCAACTCGCCCACCCATTTCTTTGAATTCACCAGCGCCAACGCCATCACCCAGGTTGCCGACACCATCGACTTTGCTGGCTCCTCAGGCGCCTACTACTACAACTTCCTCGTACTCCCTTCGGGCCAGATCCTCTCCACCGATTTCAGTAGCGTCCCTGAGTTCTATACGCCGATTGGATCTCCGAATTCTAGTTGGGCTCCGGTTATTTCTACCTTCCCATCCTCCGTCAGCGCGGGCACGACGTATTCCATTTCCGGAACCCAATTCAATGGTCTGTCGCAAGGCGCTTATTACGGGGACGATGCGCAAATGGCCACCAACTACCCGATCGTCCAGATCACCAATTCCGGCACCGGCCACGTCTTCTACGCCCGGACAACGGGCGCGAGCAACAGCTTGATCGCACCCGGCACCGCGGTCTCCGCAAACTTTACCGTGCCCGAGTCTGTGGAAACCGGAGCCAGTACTGCAGTCGTCATCGCCAACGGCATTCCCTCAGCGCCGGTGAGCGTGACGGTTGGAAACGCTTCGACCACCGTAACTTTGACGCCCGCTTCGCTCAGCTTCGGCAAACAGGCCATCAACGAAACCAGCAAGGCCAAAACCGTGACCTTGAAAAACACCGGCACGATCGCGTTGACCATCAATAACATCGCTCCAAGTGGCGCCTTCGCGATCTCCGCCAATACCTGCGGATCAACTTTGGCCGCTGGCAAAACCTGCAAGGTGAGCATTACCTTCACACCCACCGCACTCGGAGCGACGACAGGCACGCTGACCTTCACCGACAACGCCGCTAACAGTCCGCAAGATGTGCCTCTGTCAGGCACCGGAGTCGCACAAGCGACACTCACCCCGGCGAGTGCTTCTTACCCAAAACAGACAGTCCATACGACCAGCGCAGCGAAGACATTCACCCTAACGAATAACCAGCTCGTAACTCTGACCAGCATCGCTGTCTCGACTACTGGAGACTTCGCGATCTCGGCGACCACTTGCACCACAACCTTGGCCACCAAGGCTAAGTGCACGATCAGCGTGACTTTCACTCCGACCGCAACCGGCACAAGGACGGGCCAGCTGAGCGTGAGCGATAGCGCAAGCAACAGCCCGCAAACGTCAAAACTCACCGGCACGGGAAAGTAAGAAATCGGCTGCTACTATAGACAAAGTTCCCCAATAATTCGGCCGCTCTTCATTCCTGCCTTCATCAACATCCCAATATTGCGGTGCTAGACTCTAAAACCATGCTGGAAGTGAAGAGTCTCACGAAAAGCTATGGCGGGTTGGTCGCCGTGAGCGGGGTGAGTTTTCGGGCGGACCGGGGAGAGACGATCGGCTTGCTGGGGCCGAATGGGGCGGGCAAGACGACGACGGTTTCGATTATTGCGGGACTGCTGGGCGCTGATTCGGGCGACGTTCTGATCGATGGAATGCAAGTGAAAAGCGATACCGATCCGGTGAAGCTGAAGATCGGGCTGGTTCCGCAGGATATGGCGCTTTACGACCAGCTGAGCGCTCGCGACAACCTGACGTTCTTTGCGGCGCTTTACTCGATCTCGGGGGCGAAGGCGAAACAAGCCATCGATGATGCTTTGAATCTGGTGGGACTGGCAGACCGGGCTGGCGATAAGGTCGGGACATTCAGCGGAGGCATGAAGCGACGGCTGAATCTGGCGGCGGCTCTGCTGCATGATCCGGAGATTCTGCTGCTCGATGAGCCAACGGTTGGAGTCGATCCGCAGAGCCGCAATGCGATCTTTGACAACCTCGAGGCGCTGCAGAAACGCGGGAAGACGCTGATCTATACAACGCACTATATGGAAGAGGCGGAACGTCTTTGTGATCGCATTGTGATCGTCGATCATGGGCGGGTGATTGCCGACGACACGTTGCAGGGGCTCCACAAGATGCTGCCGATCACGAACGTGATCGCGATTGAACTGGATCGAGTCGATGGCTTCGCGCCGCAGGCGGTGCTGGCACTGCCGGAAGTGAAGTCGGCGGAGTTGAGCGACGGAACGTTGCGGGTGGGAGTGCATGATCTGTCGGGTGGTGCGCCGGGTGTGCTGCGCTGGTTGACGGAGAATGGCCACGCTTACCACCATTTTTCAAGCGAGCAGCCGGACCTGGAAACGGTTTTTCTAACTCTGACGGGAAGGAGCTTGCGAGACTCGAAATGATTCCCTTCCTGGCGCTGGTGCGAAAAGATCTGCGGATATTCTTCAACGACCGCAAAGCGGTGATCATTGGATTGGTCGTTCCTATTGTGCTGGCTTCATTTTTCGGCTACATGTTCGGCGGGCAGGGTGGGGATGCGGCGACGAGCAAGCTGGCGGTGCTGGTGATTGATGAGGACGGCAGCGACATTTCACGCGGCCTGGTCAGTTCGCTTGCGGGCGATAAGAATCTGGACGTGAAGCCGTCGACGATTGACGGCGCGAAGGAGGCGGTTCGCAAGGGAAAAGCGACGGCCGCGATTGTCATCCCCAAGAATTTTGGGCAGGATGCGGGGCGCGCGCTTTTTACGGGCGCGAACAAGCCTGAGATTGGCCTGCTCTATGACCCATCGCACAAGATGGAGTTGGAGATGGTGAAAGGGATTTTGAGCGGCGCGGTGATGCAGACGGTGAGCAAAGAAATGTTCAACGGCAGCAGCGGACGCGAAATCGTGGATGAGTCTCTGACGCGGGTGGAGGGGAATCCGGAGATTCCGGTGGGCGACCGCAAGGTGCTGCGCGATCTGCTGGGGAGCGTCAAGGAACTGAATGAGCGGCGGGCGCAAGAGCAGACAGCGACGCCGGCGCAGGGGAGTTTATCGGGCGGATTGACATTGACATTGCCGTTCGAGACGCACGAAGAGGCTGTGACTTCGGGGAACAACGTCGCCTATAACGGCTACGCTCACGCGTTCGCGGGGATGGGAGTGCAGTTCATCCTGTTTATGGGGATGGATGTTGGGATCGCGTTATTGCTGTTGCGCCAGACAGGGCTCTGGCAGCGGCTGCGTGCTGCGCCGCTTTCGCGAAGCATGCTGCTCGGAAGCAGGACGGTCAGCGCGGCGCTGATCGCGGGATTTATTTTGACGGCGGTCTTCACTTTTGCCCGGGTGGTATTTGGAGTTCGGGTGCTGGGCAGCTTTGTGGGGTTTGTGGGAGTGTGCATCGCGTTCTCTTTGATGACGGCGGCGTTCGGGCTGATGATCGCAGCTCTGGGCGGGACGGTCGAGGCTACGCGCGGGTATTCGGTGATGGCTACGCTCATCATGGTGATGCTTGGCGGAGCCTGGGTACCGACGTTTGTGTTCCCTCCGTGGCTGCGGAAACTTACGGTGGTGGTGCCGACGCGCTGGGCGATGGATGGACTGGACGCCATGACGTGGCGGGGATTTGGGATTTCTGAAGCGCTCGCGCCGATTGCGGTGCTGCTGCTATTCGCGCTTTTGTTTGGCACGGTGGCGGTGATGCGGTTTCGGTGGAGCGCGGAGGGGTAGGGGCAGGCAGCTGTCAGCTATCAGCTTTCAGCCATCAGTTCTCAGTTCTCAGTTCTCAGTAGTTGGATTCGAGCCTGATTTCTTTCCGCAAGATTTTCTTTAGTTGACGTTCCCTGCTGCATTGGCAGCTAAGGGGATGACATGATGAGACCTCAGAGGGGACTCACGTTGATGGAACTGGTGATCGTGCTGGCGATCATTCTTGTTATTGCGGCGGTCACGATTCCGAGCCTGATCGCGATGAAGATTCGGGCGAACGAGGCATCGGCTCTGGCATCGATCCGCGCGATTCAAACGGCACAGACGTCGTATGAGGCGGCTTATCCAACGGAGGGATATGCGGGATCGCTGAGTGTACTGGCTGACTCGGAGTCTTGCCAGCAGTCGTCGACAAGCGCATGCCTATTGGACGAAGGGCTGAGCAGCGGAACGAAGGCGGGATACAACTTCGCGATCAGCGCGGGCAATCTGGTGAACGGTGCGAATACGAGCTACGTCGCGGGAGCGGCGCCGGAGTCTTATAACAGGACCGGCGTGCGGCGATACTGCTCGACGGAGAAGAGTGTGATTCGACTGGACGCGAATAAGGAGGGCAGTACGAATCCTCCGACGACGGACGAGTGCGTGCGATTCGCGGCGATGCGCTAGTACTATGCGCTAGTAGAGCGGGAAGCCATTTCCGCGATAACGATTTCCGCGATACCATCTGGGGATGCTTCGCGACGCCTCGATCGAACCCCGGCTCGAACATCGTTCGGAACATCGTTCGGAAAACCGACCGGAGCCGCGGCAGGAAATTCTGCGCGCGGCCGCGCGTTTGTTTCAGCAGCGGGGATACCACGCCACGTCGATGAACGATGTGGCGGCCGCGCTTAAGCTCTCCAAGGGCGGGTTGTATCACCACTTCGAGTCAAAAGACGAAATCCTGTTCCACATCATGTCGCACGCGATGGATATTACGGAAGAGCGTGTGATCAATGTGGTGCGGCGGATCGATGGGACGAGCGCGGGCGGAGCCGAGGAACGGTTGCGCATGCTGATCCGGCTGCACATTCAGGTGGTGCTGAGTCCTGAGGATCGCGAGATTACGGTGATGCTGCATGAAAATCATCCGTTGCCCCCGGCGCTGCGACGGAAGATTAACGGGCGCAAGAAAGATTATCTGCACTTTGTCGAGAACCTGGTCAATGATGCGCAGCGCAAGCGCGGGTCGCAGTCGTCGGTCACTCCGCGGGCGGCGGCGCTGGCACTGGTCGGGATGATTAATTGGATTTACCAGTGGTATAAGCCAGACGGGGCGTTGACGGGCGAAGCGCTGGTCGTGCAGTTTACGGAGATATTTTTTCGTGGGGCGGTGGGGTAGGAAGGCAGTGGTTAGTTGTTAGTTGTTAGTTGTTAGTTCTCAGTTCTCAGTTCTCAGTTCTCAGAAAAAAAGGCTGATGCGTTTTTTTCATATTGACGACATAAATCTGCGGCGCGCTGACTCTCACAAACTTTATTTTGAGTTTCTTCGGGTTCCGGCTATGAGTGCGGGGCTCTATGTTTTGCCTCGGGGTGGGAGCGATCCGCAGAAGCCTCATCGCGAGGACGAGATGTATTTCGTCGTCCGGGGACGGATGCAGATCGGCTCGGAGCACAGTGAGGTGCATGCGGGATCCGTCATTTTTGTCGAGGCGGAGGCGGAACATCGGTTTTACGACATTGAGGAAGAGTTGGAAGTGCTGGTGTTCTTTGCGCCGGCCGAGAGGGAGTGACGGTCGGCAGGAGCGCGTCTTTAGTTTTGCCTTTGCCACGTTTGCTTTTTTATATTTTTACCCGCCGTTGACAACTCCGAAGAGTGCGCCTGCTAGGGTATTCGCGTTCACACGAGTATGGACGGCTGACCGAACGAGTATGGGGATGAAAGCGTGACGAAATCTAACAACACAACAAAGTCTCGGCTAGCTTTTCTGGTTGCGTGCTTATTCGCCTGCGTGGCGATTTCCGGCGCTCAGACCGGCGCGTGGTTGACGCACTCTCACGACGAGCAGCACAGCGCGCTTTCTACGGTTGAAGCGCAGCCGCTCAGCCTGATTCATTGGCATACTCCGGTTGATCTGAGTCCTCCGCAGGGTGAAATTTTTATCCATTACGGGTCGCCTTTGGTCACGGCGGCGAACACGGTGGTGGTGCCGGTGAAAACGGGATCAAATAGTTTTCGGGTTGAGGCACACAATGGAGTCACTGGCAAACGTATCTGGACGCAGAACACTGGGTATCAGGCGCCGAGTGCGGACTTCATGCCCGGTCTCGGACCGACCATTTCGGGCAACCAGCTTTTTGTGCCAGACGTCGCGGGGCGAGTGCTGGTGCGGCAAAATCCCGATTTAGCGAAAGGTGCGGTGACGCGGCTTTACTTCTACGGTGCGGCGAATTATCGAAAGGCGCCGACGGTTTACGCCGCCAATGTCCAGATCGACACGCCGCTGTCGACGGACGCGGCGGGCAATCTCTATTTTGGTTTTCTTGTGCTCGGTGCGACTCCGATCAGTCTGCAGAGCGGGGTGGCGCGGATTGCCGCTGATGGCACGGGAACTTGGGTATCGGCGGCGACGGCGAGCGGAGACCCAGCGATCACGGAAGTATCGATCAGCGCAGCTCCTGCGCTTTCAGCGGATGGAAGCGTTCTGTATGTGGTGGTGGACAACGGCAGCTATGGTTATCTATTGGCACTGAACAGCACGACGCTGGCATTTGAGAACCGTGTGCGGTTGAAGGATCCGTCGTCGGGGATGGATGCGGTGGTTTACGACGCGAGTTCGGCCGCGCCGACTGTGGGCCCCGATGGCGACGTTTATTTCGGGGTGCTGGAGAATCCGTTTCCAAACCACAATGACCGCGGCTGGCTGTTGCATTACAGCGGCGATCTGACGAAGACGAAGATTCCGGGGAGCTTCGGCTGGGATGATACGGCTTCGATCGTGCCGGCGTCGCTCGTTACGAGTTACAAGGGGAAGTCTACGTATCTGGTGATGACGAAATACAACAACTATGCGGGAATCGGCACGGGCGATGGGCACAACAAGATTGCGGTGCTCGATCCGAATGCGAGCGAGAAGGATCCTGTGATTCCGACGACGAAAGTGATGAGAGAAGTGATCACAAAGCTCGGAGTGACGCCCGACCCGGAGTTTCCGGGGTTTCCGGGAGCGGTTCGTGAATGGTGCATCAATACGGCGGCGGTTGACCCGATCAGCAAGTCGATTCTCGCCAATAGCGAGGACGGCAAACTCTATCGATGGGATCTGACGTCGAATTCGTTTACGCAGGTGATCACGCTCTCAACGGGGATCGGCGAGGCATACACGCCGACGGTGATTGGGAGCGATGGGACTGCTTTCGCGATCAACGACGCGATTTTGGATGCGATCGGGCAGTGAGGCGGGCGGGCTTCCCCCAGCGGCTAAAGCCGCGTCTGTAGCGGACTTTGGCGGCACGGCTGAAGCCGTGCCCTTTCAAGGCACGTTTTCGAGGCACCCCTTGTACGGACGTTTTTGAAGACGCCCTTGCAAAGCGGTTCATGATTCGACTGAATCAGAGGGTCCCTAGGTTGAAGCGGGCTCGGGCGTCTTGGACGGGATCCAATAGACTTCTTCTTTTAAATTTTCTTTCTTGAAGCCAGCGCGCTTCAAGATGCCTTTGCCGTGTTCGATCATGTCGGGGTGTCCGCAGAGATAGCCGACGCTGTTGGCACCGGTGCATCCCCATTGATCGGCGTATTTGCGGATGAGTTCGTCGACGCGGCCGACTTCACCTCTCCAGGTTGGATCTTCCCAGGGACGGCTGGCGGTGAAAACGCAGTGGAACCACGGGACCTGCTTGGCGAAGGCTTCGAGCTCTTCGCGATAGGCGAACTCCCAGGGACGGCTGGCTCCATCGAGCAGGAATAATTTCTGGTCGCCGGTGAAGCGGCCCTCTTTCCAATCCTTAAAAAGAGTGCGGACGTAGCTGACGTAGGGGGCGATTCCGGTGACGGTGCTGATCAGAAGGTGATTGGTGTGCTCGGGATGGGAAGTGTCGAGGGTAAAACGCCCCTTGGCGACTTTGCGCATCACGACATCATCTCCGGTTTGAAGCTTGTAGAGGAGCGGGGTGAGCGCGCCCTCGGGAACGAGTTCAAAAAAAAACTCGATTTCCTTTTCATAGGGAGACGACACGATGGAGTAGGCACGCTCGACTCTTTTTCCGTCGCGGTCGGCGCCGAGCGTGGCGTATTGGCCGGGGGCAAATTTGAATTCTTCGGCAGGAGCGACGCGAATCATCCACAAATCGGAGGCGAATTCGGCGCGTTTGGTGATGCGGGCCAGGTAGTGCTTGTCGTCCATAGCTTGGGTCTCAGGTGTTAGGTGTCAGGTCTCAGGAAAAGCGTTTGGACCGCGAATGCAGTGGCGTTTTCTGATTCCTGCGATCTAGCACTGACACCTTAACATAAGAACAGCCCGCAAGCTGTGACGCCTGCGGGCTGCCTCGGTGGACTGTTTGGAATTGACTGAGGTGGTCACTCTCGTGGCCCCTCGCGGTTCCGGTGCCGGGTACAACTTGTATCGTACAACTCGTATCCGGCGGATCAGAACTTATGGTTCAGCCCATACTCACGGATTGTTTGCGAGAGAATGTTCCCGATTCGCCCGACCAAAGGTTTGTCGAGAACTCCGCTTAGAGCAACCGCCCTAAGACTCAGCCACCTCACCTGGTCTTGTACTGGTACTGCAACTATGACTATCAGAACTTGTCATCCGACCACCTCCTTTCCGGTGTAAGCGCAGAGTACAAAAAAAGGCGGGGCGGAGTCAAATTGGAGTGGGGAGGCGTGCCGAGAGAGGCAACGACCAGGTGTCAGGTGCTAGATGTCAGGGCGCATCGATGAAGGTAATGTTCAATAACTACTCTAAGCGGGCGGAACCGACTAAAGCGCGTGGCCGCTATGATTCCCTATTTCCGCTCCACATTGTTACGGTTTGGTGAAAATAGTTTCAGACTATCGGGGAACACCAGGTGAGTGTATGATCAGGCCCGTGTCGAGCCAAGAAGAAGATTCCGGCTCGAATTGAGTCCCTAGCTTCCCCAGGAGTGAGGACCCATGAGTTACGGATTCAGAGTGAAGTCTCTTTCCTTTGGTTTTTCGCTTACAAGTCTACTAATCGTCTCTGCCTATGCCCAAGTTTTGAAGCCGGGCGTCACAGCTGGGCGAGATGATCAAGCTGCAACGTCGCGCGCCGTTCCTTCTGCATCGGCAAAGCTTGCAATCGACACAATGGGCGCCACTCGAAAAACAATTGGTGAGCGCGGCAAGAACCGACGTTACACGGGGGACATAGAGACTCCTCTCTTTCTGAGTCAGGTAAGCTACCCCGCCGGTACCAGCACTGGAGCAACTGCCTTTGGAGATGTCAACGGCGACGGTAAGCTCGACCTTGTAGTCGCCACTTCAGCGGGAACGCCAGCCATCGGTGTTCTGCTCGGGAACGGCGACGGAACTTTCGGACCGGTTTCAATTTATAGCGGAGGACACTCCTCGGATGGTCCCATCGCCCTCGGAGATGTCAACGGCGACGGCAAACTCGATGTGATTATCGAGAATCAATGCGCAGCCGGTGATAACCAGTGCGGGGGCACCCTCGCCGCGGATGGCCAGGTGGGCGTCCTTCTGGGGAATGGCGATGGTACCTTTCAGGCTCCCGTCTTCTACGACGCCGGCGGTGAGGGCACTGCATCCGTCACGGTCGCTGACGTAAACCGGGACGGCAAGCTCGACTTAATTACGGTGAATTGCGACAGCCGCAACAATGGAAACAATAGAGTCGGCGTCCTATTGGGCAAGGGCGATGGGACCTTCGAACCTGCGGTGACCTATAGTTCCGGGGGGCACGGATACGAGACAGGCGAGACGGTTGTGGTAGACGTGAACGGCGACGGCATCCCCGATATATTAGTCGCCGATATAAATGGCGACATTAGCCCCTCCAACGGGCAACTGGGCGTTCTGTTGGGTAATGGCGACGGAACATTTCAATCCGCCGTGGTCTACGACGCCGGGGCCCCAAATACGATTGGACTGGCAGTTGCAGACCTGAATGGCGATGGCAATTGGGATGTCGTCATGGCAAGTTGTGCCTTTTGGGCTTGCGCCAACGGCGCAGTGGACGTTTTGCTGGGCAACGGCGATGGAACTTTCCAGCCGGCCGTGCTTTACCTGACTGGGGCGTCGCCTGCGGTCGCGATCTTCGACGCCGACAGGGACGGCAAACTCGACATCGTCGCAGTCGTGGATGGCGGCGTGCAGGTAATGCTGGGCAACGGCGATGGAACTTTCTCTCCGAATGCATTTTTCCCAGTAACTCCTGGCGCTATTTCGCTCGCGGTGGCCGACTTGAACGGCGACCACGCGCCTGACCTCGCACTCGCAACTTATTCCGGCACCGTAGCCGTGCTGCTTGCCAACGCCAGAGCGCTCACCTCGACGAGTGTGACTTCCTCGCTCAATCCTGCCGTGTACGGACAGACAATTGTTTTCCGGGCCACGGTAACTTCTTCCGCAGGCACACCCACGGGAAATGTCATTTTCTACGATGGCACGAACACTCTGGGCACAGTTGCGCTGTCAGGCGGAAGCGCCGCACTCACGATTTCCATCGTCGGGGCCGGGACCCAGTCGATCACCGCCGCCTATCAGGGGTCGGGGCAATTCAACATCAGCAACTCTGCCGCGCTGAATGAGGTCGTGAAAGCGGCAACCACCGCAACTTCGCTGACGTCGTCGCTCGACCCAGTCAATGTCAACCAGCTGGTGACATACACGAGCAGGGTTACCAGCCAGTATGGCGGTAACGCGGCAGGAACTATAACATTCACGGACGACTCCGCGACTGTAGCCATCGTGACGCTCGCTGGTAATCAAGCGACGTACCGTACAAAATACGGGTCTTTCGGCAGCCACACAATAACTGCGATCTATTCCGGCGATGGCAGTAATACTGCGAGCGCTTCTCTCGCAATCGCTGAAAAGGTGGTGAGCCCCACCAAGACCACAGTGACGACCTCTAATACTCCGTCGCACGTAGGACAGCCGGTCACCTTCACGGCAACCGTCGTTGGGAAGTTCGGCGTCGTTCCAAGTGGTGAACTCGTGACCTTTTCTGACGGCAAAAAGTTGCTGGCTTCAGTTCCATTGACGAGCGGAGTGGCTGCTTACACAACATCGTCTCTTTCGGCGAAAACTCACACGATTATTGTGCACTACCCGGGTGATTCGAACTTTACGCTGAGCCAAGGCAACGTGAAACAGGTCGTCACGCCATAGGCATTGAGGCGCCTCTGGTGCCGGTGAACTTTGCCAGCTCACTTGATCTTCGTGACGTTAATTTCCTGCTCGTCCGCACGCCGCATCGCTCATTGGGAACCGGCCGGGCCGAAGTAGCGGTAGTGGCCGGTAATCTTCCAATTAAAGAGGACGTCCTCCATTTTGGGGCCAGCTCCAATGTTGTGCACGATCATGTAATGATCGCTCCAGCGAGCTTTCTGATCCACAACGATACCAATATGTGGCACGCCGCCGCCTAAGTCCCAGGTGACGAGATCACCGGGAGCATAGTCAGCCGCTTGATTCGTAATCGGGAGAGTCTCTCCTTTACGCTGAAAGAAGACCATGAGATTGGGAACGCGACGGTGGTCGATGTTGGAATCGGGATGATCGAGCCGCCAGCGTTTCTGGTCCGGGTAAGCGGAGAAATTCCGCAGCATGTCTTCATGGACTTCCCGCTGCAAGTCAACACCCACCGCACGGTAGGACCGAATGATCTCGTCGGTACAAACTCCGGTGTCTGCTGGGACATCACCGTTGGGATAAGGAATCCGCACATAGTCCGGAACATAGCGGACTGAATGACTGGTACGCTCGATTGCTGCAGCAACTAATCGCTTCGTGAACTGCTGACGCGTTAGTGTCTGTGGTGATGCCAGGGTCCAGATGCTACAGCCTGAGAACATAATCAGAGCGAGCAGGCTGGCTCTGGACTTAAGAGCAATGGGCATGCTGCGATTGTAGCTGCAATCCCGCCGGTACATGCCCGGCTGATACCTACCTTCGTTACTGGGCGTTACCTAGACTGAATACAGGCTTGCAAACGGATGGGGCGGTTCATCCCTTCCACTGGTAAGCATTTTCTTGGGGCAGGCCTATGTGCGCTAGGACGCGGTTGGCGAATTCGTGGGCCATGGCGTCGGCGGTTTGCGGGTGGTTATAGAAGGTTGGGATCAGGGGGAAGATGGTTGCGCCTGCGTCTGCGGCCAGGGACATGTTGCGGATGTGGATTTTGTTGAGCGGGGTCTCGCGGATGCAGAGGACCAGCGGACGGCGCTCCTTGAGAGAGACATCCGCGGCACGTTCGATGAGGCGAGAAGCGGTGCCGTTGGCGATGCGTCCGAGGGTGCCTACGCTGCACGGGATGACGACCATGGCGTCGGAAGGATACGACCCGCTGGCCACGTTGGCACCGATGTCGGTATTCGACTGCTGCTGAATCTTTGCGGAAGGCGCGCCGATGATTTGACGGAGAAGATCGGAACGGCCTTCGATAGCAAGTTCCTCGGCCATGACACGCAGGGCGCTGTCGGAGGCGATGAAATTGACGGTTTTGACGCGCGAGTCGCGTTCGACGGCGAGTAAGAAGTGTTTCAGGAATAAGGACCCGCTGGCGCCGGTGGTGGCGACGGTCAGGTTTTCGGGGACGAGAGGCAAAGTTCGGGCTCCACGAGGCATCCAAGGTGCGGCCTCGAAAGCTGAGGATAGGGACGCGGGATAGGCAAGTCAAGGCGGCGGGCGGAGTTTGGAGCGTCTTTTTTCAGTGCGGGGTTAGTGCGTAGAAATTATTCGATGGCGAGCACCGGCATCTTACGATCGCGGCGCAGTGCGGCGCAACTTCACGCTATCGCCAGCGTGGAGCGCGAGATTCGCGCCAATGATCACGCCGGGGGACGAAAATATCTTCGGGATTTTCGTGAAGCATATCGTTCCTACGAGAAGGTTCTCTGTCCTTCTGAAGTCCTGAGCGCCGTCGCCAACTCCGGCACGGTGCTGATTGGCGATTATCACGCGCTGCCAAACTCGCAGCGGTCGGTGGCTGCGCTATTGGGTGGTCCGGAGCTTCGTTCCGAATTTCGACAACGGCCGATTGCGCTGGGAGTGGAAACCATTTTTTCCCGCGATCAGCATATTCTTGACGAATGGTCGCGGCGCGAGATTGACGAAGCTGAACTGAGGCAGCGGATTCGCTTCGATCTTGACTGGGGATATGAGTGGGCTCCGTTTTATGAGCTGCTGGCGGCGGCGCGGGATCGGGACGCGGTAATTTACGGGCTTGATTGCATGCCTCGCGAAGACCTGCGAAAGATTGGTGCCCGCGACCGACACGCGGCTGACGGAATTGCGGAAATGCGGCGGCGGCATCCGGAGGCGCTGATCATGGTGCTATTTGGCGAGTCGCACCTTGCGCCGCAGCATCTGCCGGCGCTGGTGCAGCAGAGGCTCCCGGAAGAGCGGCTGCTGACAATGCTGCAAAACGTCGACGACCTTTATTGGCGTGCCGCGGGCGAAGTGGGGGATCAGGTTGAGGCAGTGCAGGTCCGCAACAATATTTTGTGCGTGTTCAACGCCACGCCGCTTGAGAAGTACGAAAACTACCGGCTTTGCCTGGATCGCTGGCGGCGGAATGATGATGACGATAACGATAGCAATAACGACAGCGCGCCTGACGCGCCTGATCTTGGCCCTACGCTCTATAACCTGATTGATGGGATGGTGCGTTTTCTTGGGATCAATCAGTATTCGCCGCACAATACAACGCAGCCGCGGTTGCTGGTGGACTTGATGCCGGAGGTATATTCGCGCAACTCAGACGCGCTGCTGCGCCGGTTGCTTTCGCGCAAGGGATTTACGGCGGAGCAACGGCGGTCGCTGTTGCGGCAGGTTCGGGAACGGGGCAGCGTGTATCTGGCTCCGATCAATGCGGTGTATGTGCGGCAGTTTCACATGACGTCGTCGGCCGAGGATGCAACTCGCTTTCTGCATCAGGCCTGTCGCGGATTGCCGAATCTAGTGCAGGTCAGAGCGGCGCAGGGGAAAGTGGCGCAGGCTGGGGCTGGCGCGGAGTTGGACTGGGACGATGCTTTTTATGTGACGGTCTTCGAACACGCGTTGGCGTTTTTTGGGTCGCGGATTTTGCATCCGGCACGGCCCGCGCTGCGCGACGGCGATGTGGCCGAGTTGTTTGACGTGACGCGGGAAGACCTGGAACAGCAGACGGCGCTTGCCTTCGGGGATGCGGTTGAGGCGCTGGATTTTCTGATGCAAAATCGTGGGATGGCTGGTGCTGCGGGTGACGCTTCTGTGGGCGGTGAGTCCGACGCCGTATCTGGTGCTCCCAGGTTTAGTGGACGCAAGTATGAATATGTCACGCAGCAATTGGGATCCCTCATTGGAACTGATCTATATGACGCTTACCTCGAAGGCCGCTTGACGACGGCGGCGCTGCGCAAACTCTTCCTTACTCATATCGAACTTCCGGGAGTGGCGCGCGAAACTTGTGGGTTGCTGCGGGCGCGGCTGCGGTAGATTGGGCCGCTAAACTCTGAGTGGTGACCTGGCTTGCCTTTCTTCACCACGGAGGCACGGCGTCACGGAGAAAACCTTGAACCTGTAAAACCAGAAGTACCAAGCTTTGAAACCTCGCTTCGCTGCGGTATCCTCACCTGTCTGATGCCTGACGATTTTCCACTCCAATCCCAGACTCCCGATGCGCTGATGCTGTTTGGGTTCTGGTACCGCGCGTTGCCGTCGCGCCAGCTCGGGCGCGGGCAGCTTGCCAAAGCGATGCTGCTGGAACAGCCGCTGGTGGTTGGACGGGACAAAAGTGGCAAGGCCTTCGCGCTGCGTGACGCTTGCCCGCATCGCGGTATGCCGCTTTCCTGCGGACACTTTGACGGACAGCAGATCGAATGTTCGTATCACGGTTGGAGATTTGAGGCGCACACAGGGCAGTGCCAGCTGATTCCGTCGCTGGTTGCCGAGCAGACGTTGAAAATCGACCGCATCTATGCGGGAGGTTATCCGTGCGAAGAGCGCGACAATTTTATCTGGGTTTACATTCCCGACCCGAGGCCGGCGGGCGCGGGATTCACGAAGGCTGCGGCGGCGCCGACGGCGGCGCCTGAGATTCCGAAATTCAGCGAGCATTACAAAACGGCGTATCTCACTGCGGATCTGCCTTGTTCGGTGGATCACGGGATTATCGGATTGATGGATCCTGCGCACGGCCCGTTTGTACATCAGGCGTGGTGGTGGCGGACCCAGCATTCGATTCACGAGAAGAAGAAAAACTTCGAACCGATTCCGTATGGATTTCGCATGAGCGCGCACACGCCGAGCTCAAACAGCGCTCCGTATAAGCTGTTGCGGCTGTATGCCGATGCGGATTCGATAACGACGACCATCGATTTTGTGCTGCCTAATTTGCGGTCGGAAGTGATTCGCGCGGGGAAATACTGGTTTTCGAGTTTGACGACGGTGACTCCGATCACGCGGAGCCAGTGCCGGATCGACGTGGTCGCGGCGTGGAATTTGTTTCGCTGGATTCCGTTGGGGCCGGAGATGCTGAAGTTCGTGTTTGCGAAGTTCGTTGAGCAGGACCGGAGGACGATGGAATTGCAGTCGGAGGGGTTGAAGCATAATCCGCACCTGATGCTGATCGACGATGCTGACCGGCCGGCGAAATGGTATTTCGGGTTGAAGAACGCGATGCTGGATGTGAAGAAAGGCGGTGGAGAGTTTCGGCATCCGATGACGGGGCCGGTGACGTTGAAGTGGAGAAGCTGAAGGGCAGTTCTCAGTTACCTGGTGCTCTCACCAAATGACCTTCAAGCCCTTATACAAATGAAATGTCCGATCAGGGGTGATGACCGGAATCTCCTCATGTAGGGCCTGCGCAATAATCTGGCGATCGAAGGGATCGCGATGATGCAACGGCAATTCAAACATTCGATAGGCATGATCGGCGGTAAACGGCAGGAAGCGCAGGAGCATTTCGTGCGTTGCCAGGCGCACGACGTCGGCCGGCATTTTCAGTTTGCCGAGCGTGTTCTTGACGGCAATTTCGGCCAGTGAAACCGCACTGATCTCGCGAATGGTTCGCGCATCCCGCAATGTTTCATAAGCCCGCTTACTCAGCCGTTCGGGCGTTTCAGTGGAAAAAATCAAGACGGACGTGTCCAACAGAACTCGCACTTACTCACTCCCGAGCAAATCTTCTATTTCATCATTCGTCATCGGCTTCCACCAGTCGGGATCGATGACCTGAATTTTTCCTCGCAAGGTGCCGAACTTTGGCTTTAGCCGGTCGGGTTTCTGAGTGCGCACAATGTCGACAACCGGCACACCGCGGCGGCAGATGGTCACTTGTTCTCCATCTTCGACGGCTTTGATGAGTTCCGGAAGCTTGTTCTTGGCGTCGGCCACGCTGAATTCCATGTTTCGATTATAGCCATTATAGATAGCTATGTCAAAATAATGCAGTACCCAGTTCCCCCAGCGGCTAAAGCCGCGTCTGTAGCGGGCTTTGGCGGCACGGCTGAAGCCGTGCCCTGTCAAAGCGGTTCGTGATTCGAATAATCAGAAGCCACTAGTCTTTTACCAGCCAGTCCAGTGCTTCTTCGCGGGTTTTGAAGGTTACGATTTCGCGTTGGGAAAAGGAGTGGAAGTTTTCCATGAAGGCGTGGGGGATGTGTTCGGCGCCTACCCACACTCCTTTTTTCACGAAGGGGCGGTCGAGGGTGAGGACTTCTTTGATCTTCATCGCGACAGCGTGGTCGATGGTGGCTCCCGTGAAATCGGCCAGTGTGAGTAGCGAATCGCGCGGGTGTTCGGCTACGGTGGTCCGCACGTCTTCCAGCAGAAGCATCATCTGGTGGGCGCTAGCGTTCGAGAAATCGATCAGCAGAATCTGCTGGCCTTTGTGTTCGATGAATCGGACGGGATCTTCATTTTTCATGCGGCTTTCGATCTAACAAACTAGACTAGCAGCGACTCGACGACGTTGTACACAGCGGCCAGAGCCGAATCGAGGGCGGCGGGATCTTTTCCTCCGGCTTCGGCGAGGTCGGGACGGCCGCCGCCTTTGCCGCCAACTTTCTGGGCCACGGGGCCGATGACTTTTCCGGCTTGAATGCGGCTGGTCAGATCTTTGGTGACGCCCGCGATCAGCGAAACACTTCCGTCCGTCGCTGAACCTACTACCACTACGCCCGAACCGAGTTTGTCTCGCAACTGGTCGACGAGCGTGCGGAGTTGTGCTCGTTCGAGATTGTCGACGCGGTGGGCGAGGACTTTAATGCCGCGGACTTCTTTTACTTTGTCACTGTCGTTAATGGACGCGACGGATGACGAGGCAGATTTCATGCGGGCCTGGTCGAGTTCGCGGGTCAGACGCTTGATTTCCGTATCGCGCCTTTCCAGTTCTGAGCGCAGCGCTAGGGCTGGAGATTCAGCTTCTTTACTGCTGAGCGTGGCCACTACGCCTTCGAGTTCGTGATCTTTCTGGAAGTGGCGCAGAGAGCCTTCTCCGGTGACGGCTTCGATGCGGCGAACGCCGGAGGAGACGCTTCCCTCTTTTAGAATTTTGATGAGGCCGATCTCGCCGGTCTGCGCGGTGTGGGTGCCACCGCAGAGTTCGGTGGAAAAGTCTCCGATTTTGATGACGCGGACTTTGTCGCCGTATTTTTCTCCGAAGAGGGCCATGGCGTGGTACTCGTTGATGGCCACGTCGATGGGGACGTTCTCAATGACTTGGACTTTTTCGTTGCGCAGCACTTCTTTGTTGATGAGATCTTCGATGTCCTGGAGCTCTTCTTCGGCGACTCCGGTGAAGTGGGAGAAATCGAAGCGCAGATGATTGGGGGCGACTAGCGATCCCGCCTGCTTAACGTGCTTGCCTAGAACTTCGCGCAATCCGGCCTGGAGGAGATGCGTGGCGGTGTGGTTGCGCATGGTCGCGGTGCGGATTTCGGTATTGACGACGGCGTCGACTTTTTCGCCGAGGCGAATGGGTTGCTTGGCGATGACTTGATGCGCGCGCACGCCCTGGATCGGGGAGTAGGTGCCGGTGACTTCGGCGACTATCGTGTTGTGATCGTCTGAGTAGAACCAGCCGCGGTCTCCGACCTGGCCTCCGGACTCGGCGTAGAAGGGCGTGTGATCGAGAATGATCTCGCCTTTGTCGCCGGGGTTGAGTTGCTGCGCGCCCTGGCCGTCTTTGATGATGGCGAGCACTTCGCAGTTGTCGGAGCGCGTCTGGCGGTAGCCTTCGAAGGTTGATTTCGGAAGCTGCTGGTAGGCGGGGTTCGCGGTCTGCTTGGCCGCGCCTTTCCAGGAGGCGCGAGCGCGAGCGCGCTGCGCTATCATCGCATCCGCAAAGCCATCGTTATCCAACAGAACTCCCATATCACGAGCAGCATCCTCTATGAAGTCGAGCGGCAAGCCAAAGGTGTCATAAAGCTTGAATGCATCCTCTCCCGCAATGATGGGACCTGCCATTTTCCCTCTGACCCATGCAACGTCGCGATCAAGTATTTTTCGGCCAAGGAGTTCACTTAGGGTAGAAACTATCTCTGTATCCGTCGTTGCTGCGAGCAGGCCCCTAGCAGCAGTCAGAGCCTTGCTGCGTTTCTCGGTTTCTACCCACGGTAAGTCAGCTAGATCTTCGGTAAGGTTTTCGTAGAGGATTCTGGCAAGAACTTCGGGCGAAGGCCGCCCTGCATTTTTCCCATACTCTTCAAGTTTGCTCAGACCTACATCAATTGTGTGTGCAAACCGCGTTTCCTCAGAAAGCACAGTTCTGGAAACGCGATCGGCCGACTCCTTTAGTTCCGGATATGCATCTTGCATTAAATCGCAAACCGCAAACACCATCTCATTAAGGAACGGCTTTGTTTGGCCGAGCAAGCGTCCGTGGGTGATGGCGCGGCGAATGATTTTGCGCAGGACGTAGCCTCGGCCTTCGTTGGACGGGATTACTCCGTCGGAAATCAGGAAGGTTGCTGCGCGGGAGTGGTCGGCGATTACTCGCAGGGAAGCGGCCGATTTCGAGCCTGCCGAGCTTTGCTCGGCTGGGACGGGCGGGACGCCCGTCACCACACGTGCTGTGGCGGCTGCGCTGGTCAACTGTGCTGCGCGTTTGATTAGCGGCGTGAATAGGTCCGTTTCGTAGTTTGAGATAACGCCTTGCAGCACCGCCGTTATCCGCTCCAACCCCATGCCCGTGTCTATCGAGGGCTTCGGCAGCGGATTCAATTTGCCGCTCGCATCGCGGTCGAATTGCATGAAGACCAGATTCCACAGTTCGACGTAGCGGCCGCAATCGCAGGGGAAGGCACAGTCGGTGTGTCCGTGTTCGCTGGCGACGGGGCCCATGTCGTAGTGAATTTCGCTACAGGGACCGCAGGGGCCGGTGTCTCCCATCTGCCAGAAATTGTCTTTGAGGCCCATTTCGAAGACGCGCTCTTGGGGCACTCCCTGATTGACCCAGAGTGAGTGGGCTTCGGCGTCGCGCGGAGCGGCTCCGCCTTCGCCGTTGAAGACGGTGACGTAGAGTTTGTTCTTGTCGATGCCGTACCATTCGGGCGAGGTGATCAGCTCCCAGGCGTAGGCGATGGCGTCTTTTTTGAAGTAATCGCCGAAGGAGAAATTTCCGAGCATCTCGAAAAACGTGTGATGGCGGTTGGTGAAGCCTACGTTTTCCAGGTCGTTGTGCTTGCCTCCGGCGCGGACGCATTTCTGGGAGGTGGTGGCGCGGTTGTAGTCGCGTTTTTCGAGGCCGAGAAAGACGTCCTTGAACTGGTTCATTCCGGCGTTGGTGAAAAGGAGCGTCGGGTCGTTGGCGGGGACGAGCGACGAGGAATGCACCTCGCGATGTCCCTTCTGAATGAAGAAGTCGAGGAACTTGCGGCGAATTGCGGAGCCTGTGAGCATGCGAAAGTAAAGTTTAAATCAAAAGACAGTTCTCAGTTCTCAGTTCCCAGTTCTCAGTTCTCAGTTAGAACCAGTCGAGGTCGTTCTGAGAACTAGGAACTGGCTTTATGGTTATTATTTCTCGTTCTACATTTGACCTGGACCGCAGCGCCACAATTAACGGAGGAAGATGATATGCCTTGCAATCCGGATGTTTTGCGGCAGGTTCCGCTGTTTGCTTTGCTTGATGACGAAGAGGCTGCGGTGCTGGCGGGGCAGGTTGAGGCCAAGCAGTTCGCGGCGCGGCAGCGGATTTACAAGATGGGCGAACCGGGGGGGCGAGCTTACATCGTGGTTTCAGGCAAAGTCCGCGTGTCGACGGTGGACGAAGATCATCAGGATGTGGTGATCGACGAGCCGGGGGCGGGAGAGTTTTTCGGCTTCGCATCGATGCTCGACCAGACGATCCATCACTCGGGGGCGACGGCGCTCGAAGAGACGGTGTGCATCGAGGTGGACCGGCACGATATTGAGATCCTGCTGCAACGCAAGCCGATGGCCGGGATGGATATGCTGGCGGTACTGGGGCGACAGTTTCACGCATCGCAGGAACTGGTGAGGGTGCGGGCGGCGCGCAATCCAAACGATGTGATTGAGGAAAAGGAAACTGTGGGTGAGCGAGTTGCCGACGTGGTCGCCAGTTTCGGGGGATCGTGGACGTTCATCACTTCGTTCATGATCGTGCTGGTGGTTTACGTGGTGATTAACGTTGGTTTAGCGGCGCGATCGTGGGACCCGTATCCGTTTATCCTGCTCAACCTGTTTCTATCGATGCTGGCGGCGATTCAGGCGCCGATCATCATGATGAGTCAAAACCGGCAGGATAAAAAAGACCGGTTGCGGGGCGAACTCGATTACGACGTCAATCGTCGCGCGGAAGCAGAGATCCAGGGCTTAGCGCACAAGATCAACCTGATCGGCGACAAGATTGGAGACGTCGAGGACTTGCTCCGGAACCGGGCTGGAAGTTAAGAAAGCTCTGAAGTCGTGCCGAACGAGGGGCGTCCTGCAGCGGCTAAGGCTGCGCCCAAAGAGGGCTTTGGCGGCAGCCTTCCGCGCCGCTCAGGGCAGGCTCTGAAGCCGTGCCCTTTCAAAGCGCCCTTGACGCTGGTCGATTTTTGTTGCGAGGCTCCGGGTGTTGTAGGCTGCGCCCAGGTTAGCGCCCAGAAAACGGGCGCGAACCTGGGGCACGGCCGATATCGTGTTAAGGCAGGATTTCAAAGCGATTCCTGATTCGACTTAATCAGAGGCTCGCCAATTCAGCCGCGATTACTTCGCTACGTCTTCGGTCTTTTCGGCGCCTTTCTTGACACCGTGGCCGACTGATTTGGCGCCTTTTTTCACTCCATGACCTGTGTCTTTGGCGGCGGTCTTGGTGGCGTCACCGGTCTTATCGGCTGCTTTCTCGGTTGCTTTGCCGGTATCTTTGGCGGCGGTTTTGGTGGCATCGCCTGTGGCGACTGCGGCTTTCTTGGTGGCGTGGCCGGTTTTTTCCGCAGCGGTCTTAGTGGCGTGGCCGGTGTCGTCGGCAGCTTTCTTCATATCGTCGCCGGCCTGTCCGTAGGAAACGGCGATCATGGCGAGCAACGCGGATGCGATGAGCAGGCAGAACTTATTCATACTTCCTCCAAATGGATTTAGGGTTTCCCGGTGGCTAGGTTTTATCAGAGTCGGGATGGCGGGCGCAACTCGGAGCGCGGTTTTTCGAGCAGGGTGAAGGCGCTCATCCCGACACTTCAGCGGATTCGTTCTCGAGCTCAGTGATGGTTTCTTCATCGACGTCCCATTTTTTGAGGATGGCGAAGATGGTTTTGGGTGAGAAGCCAGCGCGCATGAGGTTGCGGAAGACGCGCGCCGCCTGCTTCTGGTCTCGATCTTTTGGCTTCTTCAGGCGCTTGCGGCGAATGTAGTCGCGGGCGAGGCTCTCTTCTTTTACTTCTTCGTAGGCGGAGGAAACGGCTTTGTCGATGACGTCACCGTGGACTCCTTTGGCCTTGAGGTCTTGGACGACGCGGGAGCGGCCAAATTTTTCGTTATCGCGGCGGTAGGAGGAAAAAGCGGCGGCGTATTTGGCGTCGTTGAGATAGCCCTGGTCTTTGAGGCGAACGACGATGAGTTCGACGAGGGTTTTGCCGATTTCGGTGTCGGCTTCGACACGATTGCGGAGCAGGCGCTTGAGTTCGGCGACGGAGCGCATGCGGCGGCCGAGCGCGCCGATGGCGTATTCGTAGAGTTCGGGCTCGGTGAAGAGCTTTTTGGGACGACCGAAGCTCATGAGTACACGATACGCCCGGAGTGGGGTTGTGGGTTAGCGCCTCGCTTTTTGCTTTTGTTTATTTTGGCGGCGGGAGAGCGGGGCTGTTCGAGGCTGGCGGGTTGATCGCGGGCGGGGTGCCGGTTGCCGGAGGCATGGCCGGCGGCGGCGCGACCAAAAGGGCTTTCGCAGACTGGGGGAGCTTATCGGCGTTGGCTATCAGGAGCGCGATCTGCCACATCTGGGTCTCGGAGAGAGACTTGCTGAAGCCGGGCATGCCGGTTAGGCGGAAGCCGTTGTAGATCTTCCAATAGCTCTCGGCTGGTTCGTCATCGGTCACGCCCTTGCCTTCGAGCAGGAGCGGAGGGCGGGGATACATGCCTTTGGCGATTGCTGTCTTTTGCAACAGAGGCAGGCCATGGCAGACGGCGCAATGCTGTTTATAGAGCTCGGCACCGGCTAGATAGTTGGCCTCGGTGGGCTGGATGGGAACGGTCTTCGGCTTTTCTTTGTCGATGCGGGCGTTCTGGGCCCGGCGCGCAAGGAATTTTTCGAAGGGCATATCAGAGTCGGTGGTGGCGACGGGCGCGCTGCCGCCGGTGAAATAAAGGTATGCCCCGAGGGGCACAATGGCCAGTCCGAGCAGCAGTCCGACGAAGAATTTCACGATATGTTCCTTCCCGATTTAGAAGTTTTTACAATTTAACACTAGAAGCTGCATCTAAACTCGCATATTCAGCATACAATTTCCCAGAAACTGGAGGAGCCTGGTCAGGGCCTCCAGAACAAGGGAGATATCGGAAATGCAAATTGTCGGAGCGGCGAGCGCGTTCCCACAGCACTATTACACGCAGGAGATGTTGTTGGCGGCACTCCAGGAATACTGGGGCGAGCAAATTGAGAATCCGCACGTGCTGCGGCGTTTGCATCGACACGTCGGTGTGGATGGACGGTTCCTTGCCTTGCCCAAAGAGGAGTACGTCAAGATGCGGACCTGGGGCGAGGCCAACCGGCACTGGATTCGCACGGCGAAAGAGTTGGGGGAAAAGGCCGTCTCGGGAGCACTGGCGCAAGCGGGCGTAAGCGCGCGAAATCTAAATGCAATCTTTTTTGTTTCCGTCACCGGGATCAGCAGTCCTTCGATCGACGCGCTGCTGATCAACCAGATGGGATTGTGCCGCAACATCCGGCGGGTGCCGGTTTTTGGACTGGGCTGCGTGGCAGGAGCGGCGGCCATCTCGCGGGCAGCGGATTATGTGCGGGCGTATCCGGATCAGACGGCAGTGGTGCTGTCGGTGGAGCTTTGTTCGCTGACGCTGCAACGCGAGGATGTGTCGATGGCCAACCTTATTTCGGCGGGCCTGTTTGGGGATGGAGCTGCGGCCGTTGTTGTGGCGGGCGCAGAGTGCGGGCTGAAGGGGCCGAAGATTCTAACGACGCGCTCGGTGTTCTATCCGAATACCGAAGAGATGATGGGCTGGGACGTTTCGGAAAAAGGGTTTCGCATCGTTCTCTCGCGCGACATTCCAGATCTGGTGCGAGGGAATCTGGCGCGTGATCTCGACGACTTCCTGGCGGAGCGCGGGTTAACTCGCGCAGACATTGGAAGCTGGATTCTGCATACGGGCGGCCCGAAGATTCTGGAGGCAACGGCGGACGCTCTGGAATTGAAGAACGGCCAGCTCGATGTTTCCTGGGACTGCCTGCGGCGGACGGGAAATCTGTCATCGGCGTCGGTGCTGGTGGTGCTGGAAGAAGTGATGAAGAATCGGCGGCCAGAGCCGGGCACGCTGAGTTTGCTGGCGGCGATGGGGCCGGGGTTCTGTTCGGAATTTGTTCTGTTGCAGTGGTGATCGTCGTTCGTCGTTGATTAGGCGTTCGCCGTTCGTCATTAATCGCTCGGAAATTGTGACGAACGCCTATAAAAATTCGGTGGATGTATTTGTCGTTGGCGGAGGGCCGGCTGGATTGGCCACCGCAATCGCAGCGCGACGACACGGACTGACGGTGATGGTTGCCGACGGGGCCGTCCCTCCGATCGACAAGTCGTGTGGCGAAGGCCTCATGCCCGATGGGGTCGAAGCGTTGCGGGCGCTCGGCATCGCCGTGCCGGTGAGCGAGGCGTATCCGTTTCGCGGCATTCGGTTCGTGAACGAAGGCGTGACTGCGGAGGCTCGGTTTCCACGCGGCACGGCATATGGAATTCGGCGGACGCATTTGCATCGCGTGATGACCGAGCACGCTGAAGCTTGCGGGGTTCATCTTCTTTGGCGGACGGCGGTCAGCGGCTTGGAATCCGGAGGCGTGAGGGTTGCCGGAGAAATGGTGCAGGCGCGATGGATTGTGGGCGCGGACGGGACCGGTTCGCGCGTCCGCAGGTGGGCGGGGCTCGACCGCGAGGTCGGCGCATCGTTGTTCACATCATCGAGCAAATGGTTCGGCAAATCGCCGGGCCGAAATCCTCGTTTCGCATTTCGGCGGCACTATCAGGTGCGTCCATGGACGGACTTCATGGAACTGCATTGGGGACGAAACTGCCAGATTTATGTGACGCCGGTGAGCGGCGAGGAAGTCTGCGTGGCGTTGGTTTCGTCGAGCCCGCAGCTGAGGTTGGATGATGCGTTGGGTGAATTTCCGGAGCTTTCGGCGCATCTCGGAAATGCGGGCTACTCGTCGAGAGAACGGGGCGCGATCACGGTGACGCGGCGGTTGCGCCGAGTCTATCGCGACCGCACGTCGCTGGTCGGGGACGCATCGGGCGGAGTGGACGCAATTACTGGAGAAGGGCTCTGCCTCACCTTTCGGCAAGCAGCGGTGCTCGCGGCCTGCCTGGCAGACGGAAACCTTGCTCGATATCAAAAAGAACATAGCGCGCTTGGCCGGCGTCCGGCGGCAATGGCTGGGATGATGTTATTTCTGGCAAAACATGTGCGATTGCGGCGGCGCGCGATGCGGGTGTTTGAGTCGAATCCGCGGTCGTTTGCCGGAATGCTGGCTTTGCACGTCGGGGAGGGATCGGCGCGCGAACATGTTGCAAACGGGATCGCATTGGGATGGGAATTGCTAACGGGCTGAAATGCCCCTTCCGCTGGGCTTTCGGCAACTGCAAAGATTTTCACTTCTGCAGCTTCACTCCCTCTAAGTGATGTAAACAATAGCTTTGTTGGCTTGGCGATTGGCATTCCCATTGCATTTAGAGATAGCGTCATTATTCGAACCTGGTAACCCCGGTTCAGTAATTCGAGTTTAGCTTCGTTTTTTGTTTCTCCTCGTTTCTCCTTTGACGCCGCCATCGGACCGCATCTGATGGCGGCTTTTTTCTTTTGCCCGGCGTAACTTAGTCGGAGCCGGCACATCCCATGGGCGAGCCCGGAGGGTTCGGGCCTCGGAATCGCCACAGAAATCAATCGCAAACCAATTAGAGGAGATATGTCTATGAAACGTACGTTTGTGAAACTGATGTCCGCGGTCATGCTATTCGGCGTCATGTTGTTTGGGGCTATGGCCTTTGCTCAATCGGGCGATGCCATGAAGCAGGACAACATGAAGAATGACCAGACGAAGAGCGACGACAGCATGAAAAAAGACGACGGGATGAAGAAAGACGACATGGCGAAGGATTCCAAGAAAAAGAAGTCGAAAAAGGCCAAGAAAGACGCCATGGCGAAGGACGACAACATGAAGAAAGACGATATGAAGAAAGACGACGGGATGAAGCACTAAGCATCAGCCTCGCCCCCAGCTTGGATTTTGTACGAGTAGGGCCTTTCGAGTCCATGGTTTCGAGTCCATCGTCGAAGGGCCTTTTTTCGATTCCGGCTTTTTCGATTCAGCGCTGAACTACTCTTGATATTCGGGTTCGCGCTTCCACCCTGAAAGCATGGAGAAGAAGTTCGCCCAGCCGTGCAACACAACCATAATCAGGTGTCCGGGAATAAAGGCGAGGAATCCGCACATGGCGGCAAAATGCCAGATGCGAGTGAGATGGAAACCTCCGAATAGAAACGCCAGCCACGAAAACTGCGCGGGCTTATAGAGGACGACCCCGGTGAGCAGAGACAAGGCTCCGAATGCGACGCTGGAAGTGTAGGCCAGCTTCTGTAAGGGATTGTATTGGCCGCTGGCTGGGGGTTTGGGGCCGAAGAAAAAATAGTGCCGCGCCATCGGCCACACTCCGGGCATGTCACGCGGCGTGAACAGAACAGTACGGTAGTGTCCACTCAGGAGCTGATAGGCGATATAGAGAATTCCGCTGCCGGCGAAGAACCACATAAAAGTGAAGTGCCACTGCAAGGCGCCACCGAGCCATCCGCCGATGGTGAGGGACTTCGGTATGTCGAGCAGAACTTTTTGTGGGATCTTCGGGCCGAAGCTGGGGAAGGCACGGAAGATGCGAAGTCCGCTGCCGACCATGACAAATAAGCTGATGGCATTGACCCAGTGGGTGACACGAATCGCCAAGGGATGCTCGTAGGCGGCGCGGACGAGTTCCGGCTCTTCTTCTTTTTCCTGCTCCTGTTCCGGCTGTTCGGCTACGGCACCGGCCTTTACAGGCGGCGCAGACGCCTCGGGTTCGGCTACGGGCGGCTTCACCTCTGGCGTTGCCTCCGACTTCCCCTGCATGACCGGACCTGATTCGGCAGGCGTCGGCTGGCTCGACGCGGGCCGCTCTTCTTTATTTTTATTTTCGTTTTCGTTGTTTTCGTTCGAGGTGGGCGTCGACATCACAGTCCTCCGAACCAGCTGTAGCCCTGGTCCTCCCAGTAGCCGGTCTTGCCGGGTTTCAGGACATTCGTCACCCGGATGGTGTCTAAGTACTTGGCTTGTTTGTAGCCGAGTTTGGTCGGCATTTGCAGGCGGAGGGGCGCGCCGTGTTTGCGGTCAAGGGGCTGACCGTACATTTCGTAGCAGAGCAGCGATTGCGGATGCAGCGCGGAAGCCATGTCGATCGACTCGTAGTAATCGTCGGCGCACTCAACTTCGAGGAAGCGCGCGGTCGTATTGGCTCCTGCGAGGGTCAGAAAGTTCGAAATCGGCGTGCCGCCGAAAGCTCCGATTACGTCCCATCCTTCGACGCAGATGTGGCGGGTGTTCTGGTTGAGTTTGGGGAGGGCCTGAATCTGCGAGAGCTTGTACTCGCCGGGATGCTGCACGTCGCCTTCAACGGTGAGGGTCCAATTTTCGAGATCGACTTCGGGATCGAGCACGTCATAGCCGTTGTAGGGAAACTTTTCGAAGGGGACGACCTGGGAATTGGAAAAGGTCTGGGCGAGATGTTGGGAGCGGAAGAGCGCGCCGGACGCCCAGTCGCTGAAGTGGACTCCGGTCTCAACCAGTCGATCGCTCAGCTTGGGAAAGGCAAACACGCCCAAAGCGGCAACGGGCAGAACCTTGAGCAATTCGCGGCGACTGAGGCGTTTCAGTTCTTTGTCTTTGAGCCGAGTGATCATCGGATGTCAGCAGTCCTTCGGGAAACAGAACCTTAGCATGGAATGGGATGCGCGGGCGGGGATGAAGTTTCAAACTCCGTGGTTCGCTGTTCGTCGTCGGTCGTTCGTCGTTCGTCGTTCGTCGATGGTCGTTGGCATAACGGCTCGATCCGCCGACTGTGTCAGCGGATACACGATCGCGCTGCGGGCGACACAGGTTTGACGATGCGAGGCATCTGTAACTTCATTGTTTTCAATGGGCTGCTTGGTGGCTTTTGGGTTGCTTTTTCTGACTGCGAGAGTCGGAGGCAATTATGGAAACTATGCTGCAAGGCTTAGTCATCATCGGCGGTCTGACGTTTTCGCTGGCTGCATCTCTGCTGATCGAAGAACTCATTTTCGGACAGATCGTCCGTGTGGCATTCGCGCGCCCACCAGCAAGTTCCAAGAATCTCGACCGGACAGGCGCAACGCCGGCCCGGCGAATGAACTGAAAAAGACGCTGCAATTGAGAGGAGCACGACCATGCTGTTGCTGAAGTACTTGCTGCTGAGTGCGGGGATCGCGATGTTTGTGATCGCCGCGGGAATTCTGGCGTATGACGCGTATCTTTTATTTGCCTGGCAAAGAAAACGGCTGCATCCGGACGCTGAGGGCGGGGCGCTCGGAATTTCACCTCCGATCCGGTGGCGGACATCGGTAGCGCTGGTGATGCTGGCTTGGGCGCCATTGCTGATTTCGGCGGGCATCGTGATTGTGCCGAGCGGAATGGCTGGCGTGCGGGTAAGCCAGACCCAGGGCACGCTCGCTGGGACGCTGTATCCGGGAGTGCATTTTGTGGTGCCACTGGTGGAGCGAGTGGAACTGTTTAATACGCGCGATCAGCTCTTCACGACTGGAATCAGCGAGGACTCACTGGCGAAGGGCGGGAGCAAAGGCGAACCGTTACACGTGCAAGCGAAAGAGGGGTTGACGCTCGGGCTTGCGATAACGGTGCGTTACCAGCTTGATCCAAAGCGGCTGGATTATATCGAGGCGAATCTGCCGCAGCCTCTGGAAAAGGAAATTGTACCGCCGGTGGTTGCGACGGCGTGGCGGGAACTGGTGCCGAGTTATACGGTCCGCGAAGTGTTTTCGGCAAAACGCGAAGAGGTTCGACAGCGTTCGGCGGAATTGATTCGCAAGCGGCTGGCTGTGGATGGCGTAGTCGTGAAAGAGGTGATGCTGCGTGATATCGAACTTCCGCAGGAATATGCCAAGGGACTGGAGTCGCTGCTGCTTAAGGAACAAGAGAATGACCGCATGGGCGTGGAGACGGAAATCCATCAGAAGCAGGTAAAGATCGCGGAGGCCGATGCCGACGCGACCAAGGTTGCGCAGGTGAAGGAAGCGGAGGGACAGGCAGCGGTGAGAGTGCTCCAGGCGAAGAGTGAGTCGGATGCGATGCAATATACGCTACCGCTGAAACAGAAACAGATTGAGCAGTCGAAACTGGAAGCCGCGGCGCGCAAGGAAGCGACGGTGAAGAACGCGGAGGCTGCGGGCGAAGCGAAGATCATCGACAGCAAGGCGGAGATGGAGCGCCGTAAGATGCTGGCGCAAGCGGAGGCAGAACGGATACGGCTGACAGCGTCGGCCGACGCGGAACGGATGACGAGCGAGGGCGCGATCCTGAAGCAGAACCCACTGTTGATCAACAAAATTGTCGCGGAGCGGCTTTCCGACAAATTGCAGATCATGATGGTTCCGGCGGACGGGAAGTTTTTCTTTACGAACGACGTGCTGCGGGGCATGGGAGCGCCGAATCATGTGAGTCAGGCGGAGGACGTGGAGACGGGTGAGCCGAAGCAGTAGCGAAACAGTTCTCAGTTCCCAGTTCTCAGTTCTCAGTGAAACCCCTCGTTGGGGGAGATCGCTTAGAGCTGGGAGCTGGGGACTTTCTTTAACAACCCTTTGGGCTACGCAATGAACAGGGCGGCATCCAGCACGCGCTATAATCACGGCAATCCACACATGCCAGGGCGAACGTTCAGCGGTCTGCGGTCTGGTTGGCTGACTTTGCCGTTATTACTGCTGGCAGTCTTTCTGCCTTCCTTGTTATTCGGATCAAATCTTGCCGACTCCGCACGCCAACTGGCGCACCAAATCGCTGCGGCTTCGGGACCGGGCACATTCGCGCTGGAAGTGAGCAACCGATCTTCGCTCGACGACAAGTCGGTGGGGGAAGTGCGAAGTGCGCTCGAAGCGCAGTTGCAAGCGGACGGCGTGCACAATGCGAAGGCCGAACAGGCAACGGGCACGGTCAATGTCGTTCTCTCCGAAAGCCTACGGGAATATGTTTGGACGGCGGAGATCGTGATTGGGTCGGATGAGAAAAAAGTTGCTCTGGTTTCGTTGCCGCGAGCCTTGGCGGGAACGCCGCTGGCTGCAGGGTCGCCGATCGCGATTAAGACGACGCTTCTGTTCGCGCAGGAAAGGACAATTCTCGATGCGGCAGTGGTCGACATGCCCGGAGGTGCGCGGCTGATTGTCCTCGGGGACGAAGCTGTTGCGGTTTATCGTCAGGCGGCGGGGAATTCGGTTGGACGGTGGGAACTCGAAACTTCTCTTACGATCACGCGTGCCAGGCCATTTCCGCGCGATTTGCGCGGGCGGCTGTTCTTGCGGCGCGATCATCTATTCGATGTCTATCTGCCGGGAACATTCTGCCGGTCGGGCACGGCACCATCGTCCTCAATGTCGCTGTCGATCACGTGCACAGCGAGTGACGATCCCTGGCCACTGACTGCCGAAGATAGTGGCGTACGCGCTTTTTACGCGTCGTCGCGAAATTTTTTTACTGGAGTGCTTTCTCCGGGCATCGGCAAAATCACGACCATCCCTTCGTTCTACTCGGCCACGACGGTGCCGCGATCGGGGTACACGCTGTGGGCGGTGGTTGCGGTCGATGGGTCGCTGCACATGGTCGATGGGTTCACGGATCAGGTGGTGCGCGGGACAAGGTGGGGCAGCGATCTGGCTTCGGTCCGGTCGAATTGCGGCGTGGGCACGCAGGTGCTGGCAACGGAGAGCGGCGACTCCGAGCGCGATGGGCTCGGGGCATACGAGATTGCCGACCGCGATCCGGCGGCGGTCAGTGCGGCGGTGGAGTTCGACGGCCGGATCACCGCGTTGTGGCCCGACAGCAGCGGTAATTTTGCCATGGCAATCGTAAGACGAAGAGACACGGGATGGTATGAAGCGCATCGTATATCGATTTCTTGTGGCAATTAGCTTCATAGAAATTAGCCTCATGGCAATGATCTGAGGCCCCGGTCATTGCCAGTGCGGAGACACGTCCGCATTACGGCGGCACTCTGCGCGTGATGATGCAGTCGTCACCGGAGGCGCTTCAGATACCAGCGGCGGGCAGCGTGTCGGATTATTGGGATGATGCACGGACGCTTTCACTGATCGGCGACACGCTGGTGAAGCTCGATGCGCTCGGGCATCCTCAGCCTGGGCTCGCCACGACCTGGCTGAGCGATCCGACGGCGCGGCACTGGCAATTTACGTTACGGCGCGGAGTGAAGTTTCACGACGGCAGCGTGGCGACGGCGGCGGCGGTCGCACAGATTCTTGGAGCGAAACATTCGGCATGGAATGTGCGAGCGTCGTCTTCAACAAGACCGACTGAATCGGATTCAGTGCTGATCGACAGCGAAACCGCGATGCCTGGGCTGCTCGCCGAACTGGCGCTGCCGCGGAATCTGATTCTGAAACAAAACGAGAACGGGACGCTGATCGGTACGGGTGCATTCGTCGTCGCGGAATGGCAGCCGGGGAAACGGCTCAAGCTTGCGGCCAATGAGGAGAGCTGGCAAGGACGCCCTTACGTTGACGCGGTTGAAATCGAATTCGGCAAGTCGCTGCGGGAACAGGCCATCGCGCTTGAACTCGACAAGAGTGACATCATCGAATCGGCCGCGCAGGCGAGCGGATCGCAGCGCCGGAAGGTGTCGTCGTCGTTACCGGTGGAGTTGATGGCTTTGGTTTTCGCCGGGAACTCGAAGACGCAAGATCCGCGGCTTCGGCAAGCGCTGGCGCTCGCCATCGATCGCAAGCCGATTCAGTCGGTCCTGTTGAAGGGAGCGGGAGAGCCGGCGGCGACCATTCTTCCGAACTGGATGACGGGCTATGCAGCGGCTTTTTCGGAACCTTCGAATCCGCAGCGGGCGCGGGGTGTGCTCGCCGATTCTCGGCAGCCAACGCTGAATTTGAGTTACGATCCGCGCGATCCTCAGGCGCAGTTGATTGCAGAACGCATCGCACTGAACGCGCGCGAGGTTGGGATCACGGTGCAGGTGTCATTGTCGGGAACGGCGGACATTCGCCTGATGCGCGTGGCGCTGCCGAGCCCGGACCCGGCGATCTCTTTGGGCGAAGCGGCACGGCAGCTGGGTTTGTCACAACCGGGGACTCAGAGTGGATCGGCGACGCCGCGATTTAACAACCTCGAGGATCTGTATCAAACGGAGCGCGGGCTGCTCGATGGATACGGTGTGATTCCGCTTTTCCATTTGCCGGTGGCGAGCGCGGCTGGCGCGCGGGTACGCGGGTGGCAGCCCGATCTCTTTGGGCAATGGAGCGAGCCGGGGCATTCTCTGGCGGATGCGTGGCTTGGGGACTCGCAGGCCGAACGGATGCCTGGAGCGGCGGCGCGATGAGCTTTCGCAAAAAGCTTCTGCTGTTGTTTGCGGCGACGGTGTTTCTTTGCGTCGCGGTGATTTCGGCGTCGGTGTATGGCACGATTCGGCAATCGTTTGAACAGGCCAATCAGGATCGGGCGAACGCGGTCGCGGCGCAATTCCGATCGGAGTTCCAGCGGCGCGGGCAAGAGGTTGCGCGCAAAGTTGAGTCGGTGGCAGCGAGCGAGACGGTGCAGCATATCGCGCTCGAAATCAATCGAGGAGCGACGGACTCGGGCGAATACGTCAGCGAGGCGCACTCGCTGGCGGGGCAGCAACAACTCGATTTCCTGGAACTGGTGGACAGTCGCGGGACGATTCTTTCTTCAGCGCAGTGGGAGGCGAAATTCGGATACCCTGAGGCCGCGCTCGCGGACTCGACTGGCGCGGGCGCTGTGAATGCCGTTCCCGCAGAAGCGTTCTTAAAACGCGAGGAACTGCAGAATGGCGCGACGCTGGGCCTCTTCGCCGTGCGCTCGGCACGGGTCGGCGAGCAACCTTTGTATGTCATTGGCGGCGAGCGGCTTGATCAGGGATTTCTTTCGACTCTCGACATTCCGGATGGAACTCGGGTGCTGCTGTATCAGAATCTCGACGCGAAGTGGAACCAGAAATCGCTGCTCGATTTGAACGGGCCGGCTGCGGGGGCGGACAAGATCGCACCGCTGATCGCGCGAGTGCGCGAAACTGGGCTGGAAACGCAGGCCGTGGTGCGATGGACTTCCAATGAGGCCGATGCGGAAGTTTTTCATGCGATTCCGCTCACGGGGCCGGGCGCGAAGCAACTGATGGGGGTGTTGTTGGTTGGGAGTTCGCGGCGCCCGCTGATTGAATTGCAGAGGCAGGTAGTCTCGACGGCGATGCTGGTCGGGGGAGGAGGAATTCTGGTCGCGGTGCTGGCGAGCCTCTGGTTCGCGGCTCGCGTGACGCGTCCGGTGGTGTCGCTGGCCGAAGCGGCGCGGCGCGTGGCGGCGGGCGATCTCAATGCGAAGGTGGATATCGAATCGGGCGACGAACTCGGCGAGCTGGCGAGTTCGTTCAATCGCATGACGGAAGATCTGGTGCAGCAAAAAGACCGGACACTGCAAGCGGAGAGGGTTGCTGCATGGCGGGAACTGGCGCGGCGTTTGGCGCACGAATTGAAAAATCCGCTTTTTCCGCTGCAGGTCACGGTTGAGAATCTTATGCGGGCGAAACAAAAGTCACCGGAGATGTTCGAAGAAGTTTTTCAGGAAGGGACGGCCACGCTGCTCGCGGAAATTAACAATCTGAAGACGATCATCGGGCGCTTCAGCGAATTTTCACGGATGCCGCAGCCACAGCGGCGGGCAACACAAGTAAATGACGTGGTGCGGAGCGTGCTGCGGGTTTTTCATGCGCAGTTGCAGGAGAAAAACCAGATCGCGGTGCACACTGAGCTGGATGAGGCCTTACCCGAAATTTCCGCCGATCCCGATCTGCTGCATCGCGCTCTACAAAATCTAGCGCTCAACGCCATCGATGCCATGCCGCAGGGTGGAGAGCTTACGATTCGTACGGCATGCAGCGGCGAACGTGTTGAAGTCTCGGTGTCGGACACCGGCTCGGGCTTGACCGAGGAGGAGTGCGGGCGATTGTTCACTCCCTACTACACGACCAAGGTGCATGGAACGGGACTTGGGCTGGCAATTGTGCAATCGGTGGTGAGCGATCACGGGGGGACGATTTCGGTGGAGAGCGCGAAAGACAAGGGCACGACGTTTCGGATTGAATTGCCGCGCGAGTCTTCCATGTGGTCCGGCGGGCAGAATTAATAAGCTTTATTAGGAGAGTATCGTGGCGCAAAAAGCGCACTTACTGATCGTCGATGATGAGGCCAACACGCTGGCATCGCTGTCGCGGGCGTTTCGTCTCGAAGGCCATGAAGCGGTGGTCTGCGATAACGCGAACAAGGCGCTGGAACTGGCTAAGTCGCAGCCGTTTGACTTGATCCTATCGGACGTCGTGATGCCGGGCAAAAATGGATTGACACTTCTCGAAGAACTGAAAACACAAGGCGTGGCGACTCCGGTGGTGATGATGTCGGGACAGGCAGACATCGAAATGGCGGTGCGAGCAACGCGGCTTGGAGCGCTCGACTTCCTAGAGAAACCGATCTCGACGGAAAAACTGCTGCTCACCGTGGACAACGCGTTAAAACTTGGGCGACTGGAGCGCGAGAATCGCGACCTCTCGCGGCGCCTGGGGAAACACGAAATTATCTGGAAGGGCGACACCATGCAGCGCGTGATGGCGCAGGTGGAGCGCGTTGCGGCGAGCGAGACGCGGGTATGCATTCTGGGCGAGACGGGCACGGGCAAGGAACTGGTGGCGCGGACGCTGCACGAGCGCAGTCCCCGGGCGGGTGGGCCGTTTGTGACGCTGAATTGCGCGGCGGTTCCGGCGGAGTTGATCGAATCGGAATTGTTCGGCCACGAAAAGGGATCTTTTACCGGAGCCGCAGGACGCCATCTCGGAAAATTCGAGCAGGCGCAGCGCGGGACGATTTTTCTCGACGAAATCGGCGACATGCCAGTCGTCATGCAAGCCAAGCTGCTGCGCGTGCTGGAAGAGGGAGAAGTGGAGCGCATCGGCGGCGAAAAGGCGATCACGGTGGATGTGCGAGTCGTGGTCGCGACACACCGCGATCTTGAAGCGCAAGTCCGCGAGGGTAAATTCCGCCAGGATTTATTTCACCGCGTTTTCGTGTTTCCGCTGCGGTTGCCGCCGCTGCGGGAGCGCCGGGAAGATATTCCAGCGCTGATCGAACATTTCGCTTCACAAGTGACGACGACCAACGGATGGAAGCCGGTGCGCTTTTCGGCAGAGGCGATGGCCGGGTTGCAAGAGCATTCGTGGCCGGGCAACGTGCGGGAACTGAGGAACGCTGTCGAACGACTGATGTTGCTGGCGCCTGCCAACGAGGTCACAGCGGAAACGGTGGCGTTGGCACTTCCGGGTTCCGCCGGCGCGAGTAGCTTGGCAAGTAATTTTGCAACGTCCGGTGCCAGCCCGTTAGCGGATCGGGTGCGGGCGTTTGAAAAGCAGACTATTTTGGCTGAACTGAAGCGGAACCATCATCAGATTTCGAACACGGCGCGGGCGCTGGGGCTGGAGCGGTCGCATCTTTATAAGAAGGCTGAGCAGGTGGGGATTGATTTGAAGGCGGTGAAGAATGAAGAGGAACGTTAAGATTTATCGTTGAAGTTCGATTTGCTATTCCGATCCTCACAGACGACAATCCAAATGTGCCCAGCACCAGCTTTTATCAAGAGCCGCAAGCCGTCAGCCCCTTCCGCCCGGGGGCGCTTGTCATTGCCACGTTGAACAACCCGCGGGAAAAATTCTGGGGCGCAATTCTTCATCTCGCCGGTGAAGGACTCAGCCTGCGTGGCGTCGATCTTGCAGGGTTCGACAATCTGGCTTTGCAGATCAAGAGCGGCGAGCCATTTACTTCCGGAGTGGTCTTTTTTCCCATGCATCGCGTTGAGCGTATGGAAATGGATCTTCCGGAAGGCAACATTCAATCGCTCGCGCAACGCTTCGCCCAAAAGACGGGCCTGGATCCCGCGCCGCTTCTGGTGAGCGAGTTTCTGGGCCACCCGGACGGAGACAAGCCGCGGTGAACTTTCGGCAGATTCTGACAGCGCCCAACCAGCTCACGCTGCTGCGCATGATTTTTCTGCCGTTCATTGTTATCAATCTTCTAAAACACGACTACAAATGGGCGTTGGCGCTGTTCGTTCTGGCGGGATTCAGCGACGGACTCGACGGCCTGCTGGCGCGACGCCTGCATCAGCAAACGCTGCTCGGCCAATATCTGGATCCGATCGCCGACAAGCTGCTGATGAGCACTATGTTTCTCGTGCTCTCGATTGAACAACTGATTCCCTGGAAATATACGGTCGTCGTCTTTAGCCGCGACATTTCGATATTGCTGATCAGCGGCGTTCTGTTCATGATTGCCGGCCTGCGAAATTTTCAGCCAAGCATTTTTGGGAAAGCGAACACGTTCGCGCAGGTGGCCGCGGTTTTCTTTGTGATGCTGCTACTGATCGAACCGGTGCGATGGGTCTGGATCGCGCGCACCATCTTTTTGAAGGCCACTTTTATTTTCACTATCCTCTCGGCGGTGCATTATGCGCTGCTGGTGCCACACCGGCTGCGCGCACCAGCGCCGCCCGCGCTTACTTCCTAGGGAGACTCTGATTAAGTCTCCCGCGGCGAAAGCCGTACCCTTTCAAAGCGCCCTCTCAAAGGGCCCTTTTTCGTTTGCTAGGCTCTGCACGCCGTGGCTTCGCCCAGGTTAGCGCCCAAAAAACGGGCGCGAACCTGGGGCACGGCGGATATCGTTTCAAGGCGCAATTTCAGAGCGGTTCGGGATTCGACTTAGTCAGAGGCTCCCTAGTCAGAGTTACTTCGTGCGTGGGGGGAATCTTGTGTTTCAACGGGCGCGGTCCGAATTTAACAGGAGCACGCGGCTGCATCGTGTATGGTGGCGCTGAGGAGCAACCTCGATGGATCCGAACATTCCTGCCGGAATTCTTCTCGGCTTTACCATCTGGTTTCTATTGCGCTATCTGGCGGGCGGGTTTTATACCGTCGACCAGAACGAGAGAGCGGTGAAAACCAATTTCGGACGCGCCGATCGTATCCCTGGAGCCACGACGCTCAACGATCCCATTTCGGCCAGCCTCGACGACGAGGAAAAGCAGCGGTATCAGTATCCGCAGGTGCGGGTGATTATGCCGGGCGGACCTTATTTCAAATGGCCGTGGCAGGAGATCTACAAAGTTTCGATTGCGACGCAGACGGTCAATATGGCGTTCGATCCCGACACGCCGAGCGCTAATCAAGCGGGCACCGTAGTTGAGGCGGTGACGAAAGATCAGCTCAATACGGGGTTGACGGGACAGATCCGCTACCGCATTTCGGAGCGGAATTTGTATGCAAACATTTTTGGGGTGAAGCGCCCGATCGCGCATGTGATGGGCTATTTCATCTCCGTGTTGCGCGAGCGGATTGCCACCTTCGCTGCCCCGGCTACGGCCGATGCGGCGGACGCAGCGGGCAGCGGCATTTCGATCAATGACCTGCGGAAAAATCTTCGCGACCTCAACGAACATATGGACAGGGAATGTAGTTCGTCGGACGCGCGTTACGGGATTGTGCTTGACGCTTCGTTGATCACGGGGATCGATCCGCCGCCGGAAGTGGAGTCGGCACTGGCGGCGATCAATACGGCGCACAACATGGTTTCTTCCGACGTCAGCCTGGCGCAGGCGACTGCCGATCAGCGGATCGAGCAATCAAAGCGCGCGGCCGAGATCGAAACCCTCAAGGCTCAGGCGGAAGTGCAGCCGCTGGTTGCGCTGGCGGACCAGTTGACGGCATTGAAAGGAACGGGTGATGGGGCGTTGCGCGCTTATGTGCGCAACGTGCGCCTAGGACTCTTTGGCAATGCGCAGCAGGTCGTACTGGAGACCAAGCAATGACTTTTATCATCGCCACCGCTGCGACGTTTGTTGCCTGTTTCATCCTGGTGCCGGTAATTTTCTGGCTGCTGCGATTCTTCGGCTTCTACGCGATCGTCGAGGAGCGCACCTGCTACGTTTACGTTTTGTTTGGCAAGGTGGTTGCTGTTATCGACGAGCCCGGGCTGCACATTCTTCTTTTCAAACTGGGGTTGAAAGCGCCGATTGTGCGCTGGCTTGGGCGACTCTATGTCCTCGACATGCGGATCGATCAGCAGTATCTGCGCAGCCAGCCGGTCAACTCCGAGGAAGGCGCGCCGATGGGGATCGGGATCTGGTATGAAATGTTCATCAGCGATCCGGTGGCATTTCTATTCAAGAACGCCGACCCACGGGGATCACTGGCTACGAATGTCAGTAACTCGACTGTCCGGTGCCTAAGCAATCTGAAGCTCGCCGACCTGCTGCAAAATCGGCACTCCATGAGTCAGACGGTGAGGGCCGAGGTTTCGCCACAATCGCACGAATGGGGATACAAGCTGGGATCGGTTTACATCCGCAAAGTGCATTTTCGGGATGCGCAGATGATTGAACAGATCCAGGAGAAAGTCGTAAACCGGTTGCGCCAGGTCACTTCGTCGATCAAACAAGATGGCGCGAACCAGGTAAGCATTATCACGAGCACCGCCGAACGGCAGGCTGCGGTCGAATTCGCCAAGGCGGCCGCGATGCGTCCGCGGATTGTGGGCGAAGCGCTGAACAAAGTTGCCGCTGATCCGGACGTGGAGGAGTCGATGTTCGAGATTCTTGAAATTCAGAAGATCATCGACAGCAAGGCGCGGATCACGCTGATTCCGGAAAAGGGCGGGATTCTTCCCGAACTGATGGCAGCTACCGGAACACGAACTCCGGATGCGTCGGCGGGTGCAGGCGCGACGATTCGACCCAAATGACCCCGACCGCATCGCAGGTTGCTGGTTTTCGGCCACGCCCCTAGAATGAATGATTCGCAACGCTCGCGTTCTTAGACTCAAGAATCATTCATGGCACTTCGCCTCTATAACACTCTCTCGGGCAAGATCGAAGATTTTCATCCGATCGACGACAAACGCGTCCGCATGTATGCGTGCGGACCGACGGTTTACGATTACGGGCACATCGGCAATTTTCGTACGTTTATTGCGGTCGATCTTCTTTATCGCTTTTTACGGCAGAGTGGATATGACGTGCGTTATGTCATGAACATCACGGACGTCGACGACAAGATTATTCGCAACGCGGCTCGCGATGGCGTCGGAGTGCAGGAATATACGGCGAAGTATATTCAGGCTTTTCTGGAAGATTCGGCGACGTTGAGCATTGAGAAGCCGGTTTTTGTGAGGGCGACCGAGCACATCCCTGAGATGGCTCGGTTCATCGCTGAACTGGTGAAGACGGGATTCGCTTACCGCACAGACGACGGATCTTATTATTTTCGGATCGCGAAGTTCCCTGAATACGGCAAGCTTTCGAAAAAAGATTTTGCCGGGATGACCGATGGCGCGCGGGTCGACGTGGATGAATATGAAAAGGACAGCGCGCGGGATTTCGCTCTGTGGAAGGCTCCGAAGCCGGGTGAGGCTTCATGGGAAACTGTGATTGGGCCGGGACGCCCGGGCTGGCATATCGAGTGTTCGGTGATGTCGATGGAGGAATTGGGGCCGAGTTTTGATTTGCACGCGGGCGGCGAAGACCTGATTTTTCCGCACCATGAAAACGAAATTGCGCAGTCGGAGGCGAAGACCGGGAAGCAGTTTGCACGGTATTGGTTCCATGCGCGCTTTTTGCTGGTCGAAGGGCAGAAGATGTCGAAGAGTCTCGGGAATTTTTTCACCATCCGGGACCTGGTGCTACGCGGACATAAGCCGTCGTCGATCCGATGGCTGCTGACGCAGGTACCTTATCGGAACCAGCTGAACTTTACGTTCGAGGGATTGAAATCGGCGGCGAGTTCGGTGGAGAAGCTGCGGAACTTCCGCTTTCGTCTCACCAGTTCGCAGTTCCCTACCGGATCGACTGCGGCGATGGCGCAACTGGCGGAGGAGACCATCAAGGGCATGAAGAGCGCGCTCGACGACGATTTGAATACCGCCGAAGCGCAGGCTCGGATCTTCGACATGTTGCGAAAGGCGAACACGGCGCTCGACGCCGGGGAAGTGCGACAAGACGATGTGACGCCTCTGCTCGGAGCGCTCGAGAAATTTGATGAGATATTCGGCGTGCTGAAGGATGACGACCAGGTGAAGATGAAGATGATTCTCGATTGGGCGCGGGCGGAAGGACTCGAAAAGGACATCAGCGCTGAGTTGCTGGAAATTGCGGGAACAGCTCAACTGGGGGATGAGCAAATCAATCAGAAGATCGCTGAGATGGAAGCGGCGCGGAAAGGGCGCAATTTCAAAACATCGGACGCGCTTCGGGCGGAACTGACGGCGGCTGGCATCATTGTGGAGAACACGAAAGACGGCGTGCGGTGGCGTAGAAAGTAGGGGGCATTTGTAATTGGTAATTTGTAATTTGCGATTGATCGGCGGGCTCAAGGGTTTTCAGATTACAAATTACAAATCGCCAATTACAAATGCTTTCCCTCGACGAATATCTCCGCGAAGCTGAAGTAGCGCACGGGCATCTTTGTGCCGGACAGGTGTTGGGCGTGCGGCTGGCTATGGTCGGGCTGGAGAGATTGGGCATTGAGGACCCCCGCGGTAAAGACCGCAAGCGTCTGGTCACGTTCGTCGAGATCGATCGCTGCGCGACCGACGCGATCGCGGTCGTCACCGGATGCCGACTCGGGAAGCGCGCCTTGAAATTTCGCGACTGGGGCAAAATGGCGGCGACCTTTGTGGATGTGAGTACGGGCAAAGCGATCCGCATCGCCGCCAAAGAATCGTCGAAAGCGCTGGCGCGTTCGATGCATCCTGAAATCGAAAACAAGAACCAGCAGCAGATGCTCGCCTATCGCGAGATGGCGGAGGACGATTTATTTACGAGGCAATGGGTGAAAGTCGAACTTCGGGAGGAAGAGTTTCCGGGATACAAGGGCGAGCGCATCGTGTGTGGCGAGTGCGGAGAAGGGATTAATTTTCATCGCGAGGTCGACCGCGGCGGACGGATTCTGTGTAAGGCGTGCGCGGGGGAGCGGTATTACGAAGTTTTATAGATGACGGCGAGCTTCGCTCGCGGACAGCCGGAGGCGGGTGTTCTAAAGAAACTCTGATAAGTCCTGCAGGGCGAGGGCGGGATGCCCTGAACGCGCGCCCCCAGCGGCTAAAAGCCGCATCTGTAGCGGGCCTTGGCGGCACGGCTGAAGCCGTGCCCTTTCAAAGCGGTTCATCGTTCGACTTAATCAGAGGCTCGCTCGGCTGGCTTTCTGGTCCTCTCTCTTACTGGATTGCTGATACGCATGCGCGACTCTCAGGAGTGTCGACTCATCGAAATGGCGCGCGAATAACTGCAAGCCGATCGGAAGCTTTTCGTGATTTTCACCGCACGGAACGGAAATACCTGGGATGCCGGCAAGGTTCGCGGTCACGGTGTAGATGTCGGCGAGATACATGGCGAGCGGGTCGTTCGCTTTTTCGCCCAGCCTGAAGGCCGGAGTTGGAGCGGTGGGCGCGGCGATGACATCGACTTTCTTGAACGCTTCATCGAAATCGCGTGTCAGCAGCGTGCGGACTTTCTGGGCTTTGAGATAGTAGGCATCGTAGTATCCGGCACTGAGCGCGTAGGTGCCGAGCATAATGCGACGCTTGACCTCCATGCCAAATCCGCCATCGCGGGTTTGCCGGTACATTTCGGAAAGCGTGCCGGCCTTGGCGCGGAAACCGTAGCGGACACCGTCAAAGCGCGCGAGATTCGACGACGCTTCCGCCGTTGCGACGATGTAGTACGCGGGAATCGCGTATTCGGTGTGGGGCAGGCTTATGGGCACGACTTCACATCCGAGTTCGGCGAGTTTCTGAATCGCGGCTTCGACGGCGGCGCGAACTTCGGGATCGAGGCCGTCGCCGAAATATTCTTTGGCCACGCCGATTCTCAACCCCTTCACGGGCTTTTCTAGTTCCGCAACGTAGTCGGGAACCGGTAAGTCAGCGGAAGTAGCGTCCATGGGGTCGCGGCCGGCGATTGTGCGCAACAGCAATGCCGCCTCTTTCACCGTCTTCGCGAACGGGCCGATGTGGTCGAGCGAGGACGCAAACGCGATCAGGCCGTAGCGCGAGACGCGTCCGTAGGTCGGCTTGAGGCCGACGACGCCACAAAATGACGCAGGCTGGCGAATCGAGCCTCCAGTATCGGAGCCCAGTGTGGCCACGGCCATGCCTGCGGCCACGGCGGCTGCCGAGCCTCCGGACGATCCGCCGGGAACGCGGGTTTTGTCGCGCGGATTGTGAACGGCATGAAATGCCGAGTTCTCATTCGACGAGCCCATGGCAAATTCATCGCAGTTGAGTTTGCCCAAAATCACCGCGCCGGCAGCCTCCAGCCGAGCGACCGCCGTGCAGTCATAGGGCGGGATGAAATTGTCGAGAATTTTTGAACCGGCGGTGGTGCGGACGCCACTCGTCACCAGTACGTCTTTGATGGCGATGGGGACTCCGGCGAGGGGCGGCAAAGGAGTGCCCTCCGCCGCCATCTGGTCGATGACTTTCGCCTGCGCCATGGCGCGGTCTTCGCAGAGAGTGAGAAACGCGCCAATCTCGGGATCTGCCTGGCGGATGCGCGTGTAGAAGTCCTGGGCGAGGGCGGTCGCGGTCGTCTCTTCTTCGACGATTGCATTTCTGACATCTTCAATCGTCGATGCTGTGATTGCGTTCATCACTATCGCTCGATCACTTTCGGCACTTCAAAAAATGTTCCGTCTGTATCGGGAGCATTTTTGAGCGCGACGTCATGCGGCAGAGACTTTCGCAGGCCTTCCTTCACGTCGTCGCGGACGGCGTAGGCGAAGCGGTCGCTTCCCTGCTGTGAGTCGTTGTTCTGTGACTCGGCGATCTGCGAATCGGCGGTGCCGTAGCGGTCAGACACCTGCGCCATGGGAACGACTTTGTCGGTATCGAGTTCGGTGAGGCGGCCGACGTATTCGAGAATGGAATTCAAATCGCGCAGCATGCGAGCGCGCTCTTCTTCGGTCAATTCGAGATTCGCGAGGGCGGTCACGTAGGCGACGTCTTTTTCGGTAACTTTCATTTTGCTTTGCGCCCCTATGCCTTCAGCACGAATTCAATCCGCTTCACCGAAACGGCGGAGTATCGATTGATCGCGGCCAGGTATCGGGGAGCGAGACTGGCAAGTTCGCGCCGCCATCCAGCGTCAGCAACCTCGACGTACAAAATTCCATCGGCGAACCTCAGCGCGCTGGTGCGATCGGCCACGGCGCTACCGCAGACGACCGGCCACGCGAGGACGGCGCTTTCGGCGGCGGGAGCGCGACGCAGAGCGCCGGCAACAATGTTTTCGAGGCCGTTCGAAGCGCGGTTCAAAGGCAAGACTCCGGAGATCGGGGTTAGTTAGGGAAGAGAAGATTGTAGCACCGGCAATCTTATGCGGCGGAGGCGAGCTTGGCGCGTTTTTTTGCCTGCTTGCGCAAGTGGGTGCGTGAATACAAACTTCCGCGGCAACGCGCCGACCCGCATAAACAGGGAGCGTCATCTTCGCCGTCGTAAAGATTGTAGTCGTAGGTGAGTTCTTCGCCGGGCAGGATGTCGCGGAGAGCGATGATCCACATTTTTCCGCGGATCTGATCGGTTTCACAGTTGGGCTGGCAGGAATGATTCACAAACGCGGCTACGCCGAAGCCGTCGAGGATGGTCTTTCCGCCGTCGAGACCGAATAGATAGGTGTTCGGAAAATCATCGTAGAGATCGTCAGCCTGTTCGTTGGTGAGGGGCTCACCGACGTATTCGACGATCAATGTGCCCTTGCGAATGGGGCGCGTGGCATAGCAGCCGTAGGAGTGAATGCGAGACTGGCGGATGATGAGCGTCATATATCGATTGTGTGCGCGGCGATGGAATGCCGCGACAAATCAGGCTGAACGATTTTAAGGCCTGGGCGTTTTTTTGCGCGAGTAATCCTTGAGATACGCGGGGAATTCCCGATCACAACGTTGGTCGCGAATGGCCGAGCCGACGGTCATTTCGAGCGGAATGACTCCTGCCCACGTGGGGAACGCGTAGTCTTCTTCGTCATCCACGGGAGGGCCAACGCGGACTTTTGCGGAAAATTCGGTAATCGGAACGCGCAGGACGGACGTGGCCTTCAATTCTTTTTCGTCGGGCTGGCGGGAGTCGTCCCAGCGCTGGGGCAGAATGTGCTCACTCAGGGCGCGCAAAGCCGCGAGCTTTTCCGCCGGGTCGTCAACCAGCGATGCGGTGCCGAGAATTACAACCGATCGGTAGTTCATGGAGTGATTAAAGACCGAGCGAGCGAGGACTAATCCATCGAGCAGGGTGACGGTGATGCAGACGGGGATGCCTTGGTCGAGGTTGCGCAACATGCGGCTGGCGGCGGATCCGTGGATGTAGAGCGTGTCCTGGACGCGGCCGTAGGAGGTTGGGATGACGTAGGGCTGGATGTCGACAGTGAAGCCTACATGGCAGAGAACGGCTTCGTCGAGAATCTGGTTGATGGTTTCGCGGTCGTAGACAGCGCGTTGCGGTTCGCGGATTACGCGGGTGCGGGAGGTGGAGTTGTCAGGCATTCGGAAAGGATTTCCCAGGCAGGCGCCAAGAATGGTGAAGGGAGAATTTTAGCAGGTCGGGCGGGCGTGGCCGTTTCGGTGGGCTCGAAGAAATCATCACCGTGCACATGTTCGGCGCTCACTGACCAGCACTTTTTTAGCTGGCACAATCGAGAAGCTGTCGACCACAGCGAAGCGATGGACCTATGCATTCTGGCGACCGCCGATACTACGTTTACATTCTGACCAATCGTTCCAAATCGCTCTATGTTGGCGCAGCGAACAACCTTCGCCGGCGCGTTTGGGAGCACAAGTTTCAGGGCGGGTCTGCCTTTTGTAAGCGATACAAAATTGATCGGCTCGTTTACTACGAGACCTATGAAGACGTGCGCAACGCGATTGGCCGCGAGAAGCGAATCAAAGGGTGGGTTCGCATCAGGAAGATAGGGTTGATTGTCGCGATGAATCCTGCTTGGAAAGATCTGAGTGGGGGATGGTACGAGCGACATCTACCGGGCCAGACAGTTGCATAGGTCCTTCACTCCCGAACCCGAGCGCGCAAAAGAGGGCTGCTGGCGAGCCTGGTCGCTCAGGATGACAGAGCGTTTTTAGGGTGAGCTTTCCTAGAGTAAGCCGCCGGTCTGGACGGCGAAACGATGGCTTCGCATCGGGAAGATTCGGTTGATTGTCGCGATGAATCCTGCGTGGAAAGATCTGAGTGGGGATGGTACGAGCGGCATCTACCGGGGCCAGACAGTTGCATAGGTCCTTCACTCCCGAACCCGAGCGCGCAAAAGAGGGCTGCTGGCGAGCCTGGTCGCTCAGGATGACAGAGCGTTTTTAGGGTGAGCTTTCCTAGAGTAAGCCGCCGGTCTGGACGGCGAAACGATGGCTTCGCATCGGGAAGATTCGGTTGATTGTCGCGATGAATCCTGCTTGGAAAGATCTGAGTGGGGGATGGTACGAGCGACATCTACCGGGCCAGACAGTTGCATAGGTCCTTCACTCCCGAACCCGAGCGCGCAAAAGAGGGCTGCTGGCGAGCCTGGTCGCTCAGGATGACAGAGCTTTTTTGGGATGGCGAGGCTGGTCGCTCAGGATGTCAGAGCGTTTTTAGGATGGCAGGGCCTCTTTAGAGTAAGCCGCCGGTCTGGACGGCTAGAGTGCTGAGCGCCATTTCCAGTTTGGTGATGGCTTCGCCTAGTTCGGGATGGCTGCCTAACTTCTGCTGAAGTTCCTTTAGCAGTTTGTGGGCGCTGGCTACGTGCTCGGCGGCTTCGTTTGGATTTTGCTCGGGCTTTGGGTCGGTCGGTGCTGGCATGATGGTTCGCCCCTTTTTCTATATTTTACAGCGGTTCATTTGCGGCGTCTTTTCCCGACTGGCTTTGTCTCCTCCTCCAATACGGCGAACTGAATCTTCTTTTCGACTGGATCGATGCGGTCTACCAGGACGCGGACGCGGTCTCCCAGGCTGTAGGTTTTGCGGGAGCGCTGGGCGATGATCTGGCGGGTATCTTCGTGGTAAATGTAGCGGTCGTTTTGGTCCCAGCTGTCGAGGGTGTTCAGGGGGACCAGGCCTTCGACGAAGAGATCGGTGAGTTCCACGAAGAATCCGAATTTGGTGACGCTGATGATGAGGCCGTCGAAGTCCTCTCCGATGCGGCGTTCCATGAATTTCATTTTTTTCCATTCCATCAGGCCGCGTTCGGCTTCGTCGGCGCGGCGTTCGGATTGGCTGGACTCGTCGGCGATGTTGTGGAGTTCTTCGATGGGGATGGGGCCGGTGAGGGGATCGAGAGAGTGCTGGTGAGCGTCGTGGTCGCGGCGTTTGGACCAGGGGGAAGGTGGAGATTGGTTCTCCCCTTTGTTCGGATGCGGATGAGAAGGAGGTCCTTCGCTTCGCTCAGGATGACGATCTTGTGGGGCTTGGGATGTTCCGACCGGCACTTCGCCATCCATTTTTCGGGCGAGTCGCGCAGGACTTCTTTCAGAATGCGGTGGACGATCAGGTCGGGATAGCGGCGGATCGGGGAGGTGAAATGGGTGTAGGTCGGTGGCGGCCAGGGCGAAGTGTCCGCGATTTTCTTCGGAGTAGCGGGCTTGCTTTAGCGAGCGCAGCATCAGGAAGCTCAGAATTCTTTCTTCGGGCTTGCCCGCGATTTTCTCGGTGAGCTTCTGATACATGCGCGGGGTGATGTGAACTTCTTTGGGGACCTCGATTTCGCGAACGCGTTTGCCGGTACCGCGGGCATCGCGGCGGTCGGCTTTTAGCTGCACGCGCTGGATGGGCAACGCGCCGACTCCGAGCGAGTATCCGAAGGTGGCGGCGATCACTTCGAAATCGTAGACGCGCTTGGCGTCTGGTTTTTCGTGGATGCGATAGAGGGAGGCGATGCGTTTATTTTCGAGATAGTGGGCGACGCATTCGTTGGCCGAGAGCATGAACTCTTCGATCAGACGGTGGGCGACGTTGCGCTCGGAGCGGGTGATGCTCTTCATCATGCCGAATTCGTCGAACTCGATGACGGCTTCGGGGAGATCGAAGTCGATCGATCCGCGGCGCTTGCGCTTGCGGTTGAGGATTTCGGCGAGATCGCGCATGCGTTCGAAATGAGCGACCTGAGCGGCGTAGTCGGGTACGCGCGGCATGCGTCCTGTTCGATCACGGCATTCACGGCGGTGTAGGTCATGCTTTCGGCGGAGCGGATCACGCCTTCGTTGATTTCGTAGCCGGCGATTTCGCCCTGGTGGTCGATTTCCATGGTGCAGGAGAGGACGAGGCGGTCGACTTGCGGACGCAGGCTGCAAATATCGGTCGAGAGTTCGAGCGGCAGCATGGGGACGGCGCGGTCGGGAAAATAGACGCTGGTGCCGCGCAGGCGCGCCTCCTGATCGAGCGGCGAATGCGGGCGTTACGTATTGGGCGACGTCGGCGATGTGGACCTGCAATTCGTAATTTCCATTGGGAAGCTGGCGCACGTGGACGGCGTCGTCGAAATCACGCGCCGTTTCTCCGTCGATGGTGACGATGGGGAGGTCGCGATAATCGCGGCGGCGGCGCAGTTCAGTGGTGGGAATTATGTTCTCGATCTGCTGCGCCTCTTCGATGACTTCGGGTGGGAAACGGTGAGTCAGGTGAAATTTGCGGATCATGATTTCGACGTCGACGCCGAAATCACTTTCCTGGCCGAGAATTTCGATGACGCGGCCGCGGGGCTTCTGGGTAGCGCTGGGCCAGTCGGTAATTTCTACGTCGACGACGACGCCGTCGAGATCCTGCGAGGCGTTTCCTTCATGATCGGTTCCACGGAAATCGGTATGGACAGCGGCTTGGTCGCCGATGACTCGATCGCGGGATGTCTTTGGCTTTGCCGTCTTCGTCTTTGGGCCGTCGGGGGCGGCCTCGGAGGTTACGGTGGAGGGCGGGTATTCCATCCCTGGGGGAATCACGATCTCCTGCGTAACCTTTTCGTCGATGGGCTTGACGTAGTTGTGGCGCTTTCCGTAGTGGAAGATGCCGACGACGGTGGGATGAGCGCGCGACATGGAGCGGATGATTCGACCTTCGGCGCGGCCGTCGGTCTTGACGGCGGAGACTTCGACCAGCACGCGGTCGCCGTGCATCGAAGAGCCGACGGCGTGGGGAGGGATGAAAACGTCGCCGGACAGGCGCGCCTTGAGGCTCGGATCGAGCGAAGTGGCTTCTGGAATCACGAAGCCGTAGCCGTCGCGGTGCATGGTGAGACGACCGACCAGGAGGTTGCGTCCCTTGGCTGCGTGTGGGATGGCGTAGCGTTCGCCTTCAACGTGCAGCAGTTCGCCTTTGCTGACGAGCGCGTAGAGGCGGTCGGTCAGTTCGCGGCGATTCGAGGCTTTCGCGCCGAGTTCGCGGAGCAATTGCTTGTGACTCGCCGTTTGTTTCGGCTGGCGGGCGATGTGGCGAAGGATGGCGGAATCGGAAAGCACAAAAACAAGGTATCAGGTGTCAGGTGTCAGGTCTCAGGATAAGAATCGGGTTTCAGTTCCCAGTTTTCAGTTCTCAGTCTGGCTCAGTTTCTCGGAAGTTGGAGCCGTGAACTCTAGCGGAGATATTTTTCTTCCAGGATTTTCCTGTGATGCAGTTCGTGTCCGGCGATGAGATAGGCGAGCGCTCGCACGGTGATTTCGTACTTGTTCGCGGTGCCGCGGCGGGTCCAGGATTCGTCGTCGAGATTGCGGAATAAAGAAATGGTGGCCCTTCGGACGGCGATGTAATCCTCGATCAAGTCGGACAGGGGACGCCGGCTGAGAGGACTGATGCGAACATAATCGTCCTGCTCGTAGCCTTCGATGGGAGTTTTGTCTCCGCGGGAAATACGCAAGGCGCGGTAGGTCATGATGCGTTCGGTGTCGTTGAGGTGGCCGAGTACTTCTTTCAGGGTCCACTTGTCGGGGGCGTAGCGGAGGTCCCCGTCGGATTCGGGGCGTCCGGAAAGCAGCAGGAGCATCTGGCGGCGCTGCTCGTCGAATGCGGCGAGCACGTCGTTTCCGGGGACAAGCGAGATGTAGCGGTCGTAGTAAGGTGCGTTCTCGCCGGCCTCGGGGCGGCTGATGTTAGTCACTGTGGCGGTCGGATTCATAGAGTCCTCTCAACGTTCCTGATTCCTGCGTTTCGACCTAATCTCGACAATCAGTCGTACATTTCATGTGAGATGCACTTCGGGAGGCGTATCGGTTCATCATATAGCGGCAGTGATCGCGATAGAAGAATTACCGAACGATGGCAGAGGTTACATGATGGTCGGGCAAGATTGGGAACGGAGGGGCGGGGGAACCCTCGATGGAACTATGAAAATCAATAAGAAGGCTGGATTTCCACAGACGTGGGGAGGGGCCGGGAGTACAATCGTTTTGGCCCGTAAAATGCGGCGGTGTTTGAGAATTCCCTAATAAAGGAAAGGATTTCGACGAACATGTGGAAGCCCACGAATCAACCAGCAACACCCGGCCGGCCGGCGGAGCCGGAGCGTCCGAGCTCCGCAGCGGCCCCCGTGGCCCCGGCAGCCATCAGCGAACCTCCCGCCGTGCCTCGCCCAGTTTCTTCTGCCACCTCGGACCAGGCCACGATTGGCAAGTCACTGGTCATCAAAGGTGAAGTGACCGGATCTGAGTCTCTATATATCGATGGCCGGGTCGAGGGATCGATCAACCTGGCGGGTAATCGCGTGACCATCGGACGGAACGGGGTGGTGGCGGCGAACATCAGCGCGCGTGAAATTGTCGTTCTTGGCAAAGTACGCGGCAACCTGACCGCGAGCGACCGCGTGGACATCCGCAGTGACGGCTCATTGACGGGCGATGTGGTGGCGGCGCGCATCTCGATTGAAGACGGCGCATTCTTCAAGGGCGGCATCGACATCCGCAAGGCAGGATCGGCGGGCGCGAAATCCGAAGAGACGAAGAGTGTTGCGGCGGCAGCGCCAGAACCGGCGATTGCAGCGAGAGCGTAAGAGCTAGACTCGCGGCGGCGATAGTTTCTGAGAGAAATGGCATCCTCGAAAGAGGATGCCATTTTTATTTGGAGAACGGTTCCATGCTCGTTTCCGCTGTTTGAGAGGGCGTCACAGAGCTTCTTCGGCGGAGGGCTGAGGGCAGATCAGAGCGCAACAACCAAAGTCCTGCGGCTACGGCAGCTAACCAGGTTAGCGAACCGAGCGCCAGAGCGAAAAGATCGGCGCGCCGACTGCCGTCGAGCGGTATGGTGCGCATGACTTCGTAACTCAAAGCGCCGGAAACGATACCCACCACGGCGGACTTGATTAGTTCTTTCCAATTCATGCCACCGAGGGGGACCATGCCTCGGAAATGCAGGAGAGCGGCGATGGCCACGGCATTTGCGGTGATGCCGATGTCGGATGCTATTGCCAGTCCCGCAACGGAGAGAGTTCGAAAGAGTAACGAGTAAATCGGTAACGAAGCGAGAGTAATGAGGGTGGTGGCGATCATGGGAGTCAGCGTGTTGCCCGACGCGTAAAATGCGCGCGCGTAGAGCGCCTGACTCGACCACAGGGCGAGAGAAAGCGAGAACCAGAAAAAATACATAGCGGTCGATTCGGAATCCGCGAAGGTGAAATGGCCGCGGCGATAGACGAGATCGATCAGCGGGACGGAAATGGCCATCATCCATCCGGTCATCAGCAGAGACGCGGCCGTGATGCGATAGACGGACGCATTGACCGTGGCGGCGAATTCATCGAACTTTTTTTCTCCGAACAGGCGGGAGAAAAATGGCAGCGACGCCTGGCCGACGGCCTGCCCTAAAATCGCGATGGGGACAGCGAAGAGGCGCTTGGCGTAATTGAGCCGCGCGATGTCGCCGACGCCACTCGATGCGAAATAACGCAGGATCCAATCGTCGGCAGTCACGAGCGAAACGCCGAGCATGAGGGGGATGGAAAGGCGGACCCATTCGCGAAAGGCGGGATTCTTCACGTCGAACGAGGGGCGGTATCCGGTGCCGATTTTTGCCGCTCCGATGGCGTTAATCAGAAATGGTCCGGCAATGCTGCCGACAAGAGCACCAAAAGCGAGTGACGCGATTCCCATCTGACGGCCGGCGACGACTCCGCCGACGATGATGGCGACGTTATAGATGAGCGGCCCGAACGCGGGGAGAAGGAAGAGGCGGTGCGAGAGCAGTACGGCGGAGATGACTCCGCCAACATAAAAGAAAATTTGTGCGGGAAGGAGGATGCGCGTGAGGTGAACGCAAAGTTGCATCTGCGCGGGGGTGAAACCGTGGAACATCCAACCGGCAAACTGGGGCGTGAAAATCTCGGCCAGGATCGTGCCCACGATGAGCACGGAGGTCATGACGGTAATGATGATGGAGAAAGTTTTTTGCGCGTCTGGCTCGCGCTTTTCCGCAAGAAACCTCGTATAGATAGAGATAAATGTGATCGACGCGGTGCCGCCGGCGACGATGTAGTTGAGCCAGTCCGGGAGCGTGAAGGCCGCGACATAGGCGTCGGTTTGCTGGCCGGCACCGAAAGCGTAGGCGATGTAGGCTTCGCGGATGTATCCGATGACGCGCGAGAGCGTGATGGCCGTCATCAACAGCAGGGTTGCCGAGAAGGCTGTGTGCTGGTGTGACGGGCGAAAGAAGCGGAGAAGGCGCATCTCTGGCAGAGTAACGCATCTCGCGGACGATGGAGAGTTATCGGTCGAATGGAATCGGGAAGGGCAAGGGCGGCTGGCCCTAAGCGAAAAGACACCGCGTCACCGAGTAAAGCGGAGCTTTTCCTGACTGCGTCGCTCAAAATTGATTCTGTTTAGAATGCGGCACGCGGACAGGAGTGTCCGCTCCACACGTTCCTTCTATAATCCGCGCTGTGAGCGAATCCTGTACCATGACTCAGCAACAACTTCGTACGCCTGTGCTGCGGCGATCTTTTCGCAAGCCGTATCCAGTGGCCGTGCGCGGCGAGGGTGTCTATGTTTGGGACAGCGACGGCAAGCGCTATCTCGATTTTTCGGGATCGGCGGCGGTGAATTTTATTGGACATGGCGTGCGCGAAATTGGCGACGCGATGGCGGAGCAGGCGCGGCAGTTGGAGTTTGTCCATACGAGCCAGTTCACGACTCCGGTGGCAGAGGAGTTTGCGCGGGAGTTGCTGGAGTTTGCCGGTCCGAATTTTGCGGGCGGCGCTGTTTACTTCACCAGCGGAGGGTCGGAGTCGATCGAAACGGCGCTCAAACTGGCGCGGCAATATCAGGTGGAGATCGGGCAGGAGACACGGCACCAGATTCTGAGCCGGCAGCAGAGTTATCACGGGTCGACGCTCGGGGCGCTCGCCGTTTCAGGCAACAAGAAGAGGCGTGAGATTTATCTGCCGATGGTGCGGGAGTTTGAGCACATCGGCATTCCTTATTGTTATCGCTGCGCGTTTGACTGCTACTGACAGTTGCTACGACTGCGGACAACAGTATGCGGCGGAGTTGGAGCGCGCGATTCGAGCGGCGCGGGGCGAAGTGGCCGGGTTCATCTTTGAGCCGATGAGTGGGGCGACGCTGGGAGCGGTGACGCCACCTCCGGGATATTTGCCGGCGATTGCGGAGATTTGCCGGCGGCATGGCGTGCTGCTGATTGCGGATGAAGTGATGACGGGCATGGGGCGTACGGGGCGGAATTTTGCGTCTTGGCAGATCGCACCCGATATTTTAGTTACGGCCAAGGGACTGTCATCGGGATACGCGCCGCTGGGGGCGGTGATTGCGACTAAGCGTGTGGTGGATGAGATTGCCTCGGGTTCGGGAGCATTCTTGCACGGATTCACTTACAACGCGCATCCGGTGGCGGTGGCGGCGGGGCGAGCGGTGCTGCGGCGGATACGGGAGCGGAAGTTGGTGCGAGCGGCGAGCTCTGATCCCGAGCGAGTGCCGTCAGGGGCAAAAGCCCCATCCTCTCAGACGACTAAGGGCACGACTAAAGTCGTGCCCTTCCACGGCAGCACTTTCGACGAGAACGATTTGGACGCAAACACTGGTCAAGCCAATTCAGCTTCCAACGGGACGGCAGGCTCGGCTTTGAAGGCTGCTTTGGAGAATCTGCGCGATCTGGATGTAGTGGGGGATGTCCGCGGGCTGGGGTTGTTGTGGGGCGTGGAGTTTGTCGCGGATAAGGAGACGAAGGCTCCGTTTGCTCCGGAGAAGAATTTTGCCGGGATGGTGGGGCAGGCGTGTTTGCGGCGCGGGTTGCTGGTGTATCCGATGCAAGGATGCGTCGATGGGGTGGCGGGAGACCATTTGTTGATTGCGCCTCCGGCAGTGATTTCGGCGGAAGAGAATGGGTGGGCGGTGGAGCAGATCAAGGCGGCGGTTAATGAATGTACCTAATTGCTGACGCCCAGGTTAGCATCCAAAGAACGGGCGCGAACCCTTCGACAAGCCCAGGGCAGGCTCTAGGGCACCTGGCTATGCGGAGTGGGGTTCGCGAATGTAACTGTGATGTTATGTGGATCATGGTCCGGGCGGTCTGACTTACGATGCGATGGGAAGCAGAGTAAGAGGACTTATGCGATACTTGCCTCCTAAGAAATACTGCTGGAGGAGCAATGTCCAGACTGTGCTCTTGGGGTGTTGCGCTGCTCGTCCTCACGATCGCGGCGTTATGGGCGGGTGTGGAAGTTCGTCGCCGCCGATCTCGGTGAGTTTATCCCCTTCTTCTCCGCAAGGAATTGATATCAGCCAGACGGTCACAGTTACAGCGACGGTGACGAACGACTCATCTTCCAAAGGGGTAACGTGGACGTTGACCGGCCCCGGATCGCTCAGCAGTTCGGCGGGACTATCGGTTGCCTACATCTCGCCGGCGACTCAAATCACCAGCGCGCAACAGGTGACGGTCACGGCGACATCGGCGGCCGACCAGACCAAGACAGCTTCACTGCAAATCACCGTGAACCCGCTACCCTCTGATTCCAATTATTCAGACACTTGCGAACGGATCGGTGGGTACGCCTTACAGCCAGATGATCACGCTTACTGGCGGCACCCCTCCGATTCAATGGAGTGTCTACGACGGACCCATTGCAACCGGATATGAGGTGGGTGGCGCGGTGCCAGACGGATTGCAGATGAACCCGATGACGGGCGCCATCAGCGGAACGCCGACCGGCGGCGGAACATGGTATTTCGAAGCGACAGCAACCGACGCGACCGGTGTGACCGCGTTCAACGGTTTTTAAGCATTCAGATCATGCCCACTGGAGCGGCGGGGAATCCCGTTCCATTTTTGAATCAGCCGCTGGTACCGGCGGCGGCTTCGCCGGGGAGCTCAAACTTCAGCCTTCTCTTGAGCGGCACAGGATTCGTTCCCGGCGCGGGCATCGATTTTGACAACACGGGGATCTCTGCGACATTTGTCGACAGCGAGCACCTCAGCGTGACGATTCCGGCCGCGAATGTGACGACCGCACGTACGGCGGCAGTTTCAGTTATCAATCCCCCGCCCGGCGGCGGCAAGTCCAACGTGGTCTTTTTCCAGGTGGCCGCGCCCGAAACGTCAGTCTATTTCGCGCCGGCGGCAAACTCGCCATTTCAAACTTATGAGCCGTTTGGGATCACGGTTGGCGATTTCAATGAGGATGGTAAAGCCGGACCTTGCCATCGCAGCTGGACGTCAAGCTGTTCGCATTCCTCGGCAACGGCGACGGCACATTTGCGCCGGCGGAAAACTCTCCCCTGCGAGTGCCGAGCCCGCCTTACGACGACTTCGCGTCGCCCTATGTTGGGGCGATCGCCACTGCAGACTTCAATCGCAGTGGTCATTTGGGTTTGGCGACGGGGTTGATCGCCGAACGAGGCCGCCGTGATCCTTTTGGGACACGGGGACGGAACCTTCGCCCCTTCATCGGCATCGTTCGTCAACGCGTTCGCCTGGCCACTAAACGCGCTAGACGCAGCGGACTTCAATGCCGACGGTAATCTCGATCTTATGATTGTAAACGGAGTCGGGTATGAGTCGCTTGTGGCTCTGGGATACGGGAACGGGGCGTTCAACACGGCGGGGTTCCTCCCCGATAGTCAGGGGTTCTCTGTGGGCGCGGTAGCAGGGGATTTCAACGGGGACGGAAAGCTGGATGTGATTGTCGCAAACAGCGGCGATTCTGCGAGCGGCGGTGGTCAGGGTTCGGGAGTAACCGTGTGGCTTGGGACCGGCGACGGGACTTTCACGCTGGCAAGTGGTTCTCCGATTTCCGTGGGAAGCAATCTCTCCGCAGTGGTGGCGGCGGACTTTAACGGGGATGGGAAGCTGGATCTCGCGGTGACCGACTCCGCGGGCAACGCAGTGATCATCCTGCTCGGCAATGGCGATGGAACCTTCAGGCCACCGACCACCATCCCTGTAGGAAATGCTCCGGACGCGATCGTAGCGGGGGATTTCAATAACGATGGGAAGCTGGACCTCGCGGTCGCAAACTCTGGAGATGCCACAGTCACCCTCATTCTTGGAAATGGCGATGGGACTTTCACGCAGGCAGCAGGTTCGCCTTATGTGGTAGGGCGGTACCCGTATCAGATCGCGGCGGCAGATTTCAATGGCGATGGGAAGCTCGATCTTGCGGTGGCGAATTTGACCGATGGGACTGTGTCGATCTTGCTGCAGCAGTAAGAGTGAATTTAGATGGCGAGCGAGAAACATCGAATCGAAGACTTCTGGGCGTGGTTTCTGGCACACAAACTGGAGTTTTCAAGACTGACGTTGGATGATTCTTTTTGGGATCTCGCATTGGAACAGATCAAGAAGGTGGATGAGTATCTCTGGTTTGAACTGTCGCGCGAGAGCCACCCTGCCCGAGAGTTCGTAGTCACTGCCCAAGGACATGTCAGTTCGTTCCCAATCGTAGAGAAACTGGTCGGTCTTGCTCCCAGCATTGAGGGATGGGCTTTCATTGCCTTGAAGCCTCCGCAAGACTTTCGGTTCACGACAACTTATGAAGGGGCCCGATTCGATCCGCGGCAGATGTGGTTCTTGCCGCTGGAAAGCAAATCGCATCCTGGTGATTTTGGCATCCGGATCGCCGTTCCGGGACTCGATGGCGTGGACAAACACACGGCTCACAGTGCGGTCTTGGTCATTTTGGATACAGGCCTTGGAGAACGGTCCGCCGCGCTGGACATTCATCACACGGAGGTGACGGAGATGCCAACTGATCCTGAGTCGCTCGGCTACATCGAGTTACCCGAGTTGGTCGACTACATCGCGCGGCGAAAGAGGCGCTTGTCGAGTTGATGATTTCCGAGGCCCAGGTTAGCGCCCAAAGAACGGGCGCGAACCTGGGGCACGTTGCTTTTGCGCCTCACCGCCAATAACAACAAAACAGCCACATTCCTTTTCGAGTTGATGCCCCCCGCCATCCAATTGTTAACAAACCGAATATCTCTTGATCTACGTTTTACCTTCGCTGCATTGTCCTTCCTGGCCTTCCCGCGTCATATAGCCACAAACGGAGGCACTTGTGGCAATTTCGATGGTGGATTTTGCGGAACAGATTAATCCTAAGACTTTGGCGGAGGCGCGGCGGGCTGACTTTCGGCAGGCGATCCGGGTGCATGGCAGCTTGCTGGCGTCGGTGGAGAAACCGGCGTTGGTCTGGATGGCCGAGCGCATGCCTTCCTGGGTCAATTCGGACCATCTGACGGTCGTCGGGTTTGCGGCGCAGATTGCGACTGGAGTTTGCTATGCGCTCGCGGCTCATGACCGGCGCTGGCTGGTCGCGGGCGTTATTTGTCTCGCGGTGAACTGGTTCGGCGACTCGCTTGATGGAACTCTGGCGCGGGTGCGGCAGCGGCAAAGGCCGCGGTATGGGTTTTATGTCGATCACGTGATCGATTCGATTGGCGCGGTGGCGATGATGGGCGGGTTAGCGCTTTCGGGATACATGCATCCCGTGATTGCGATTGGGCTGCTGGTTGCGTTTCTACTGCTTTCCATTCAGTCGTATCTCGCGACCTACACGCTTGGCGAGTTTCATCTTTCGATGTGGCGCTTTGGGCCGACGGAGTTGCGCATATTGCTGGCGGTGGGCAACCTGGCTTCGTTGCGGTGGGTCTGGGTGATGCATGGGCACTACCGGATCTTCGATATTGGCGGCGCGATTGGGCTGGCTGTGATGGTGCTGATGCTGGGCGTGGTTTGCGTGAAGAACACTGTGCGGCTTTATCGAGAGGAAAGGATTTTGTGAATAGCTCTCAGCTCTCAGCTGTCAGCTCTCAGGTGAACCAAAAGCACACCTTTCTGCGATGGGTGAAGTTCAATGCGGTTGGCTTGATCGGCATCGGGGCGCAGCTCGGGGCGCTTGCGCTTTTTCGTTCGTGGATGAAGTTCGACTATCTTTTGGCTACCGCGCTGGCGGTCGAGATTGCCGTGATCCACAACTTTTTGTGGCATGAGCGGTTTACGTGGGCAGACAGGCGGTCTTCGGGAGCGGCGCATTCGCTCGTCCGGCTGGCCAAGTTCAATGCAAGCAACGGAGCGGTATCGATTGCCGGGAACCTCGGGCTGATGTGGTTGCTGGTTGGGGAACTGAAGTTCAATTACATGGCGGCGAACTTAGTTGGGATTGTCGTCTGTTCACTGGTTAATTTCCTGCTCGGTGATCGCTTTGTTTTCGAAGCGGAAGTTGTTCGGTAGCGAGGCCGCACCTCGGGACTCCGGCTCGGCACTGTCGGACGCAGGCCGTGCCGTGTTCTTCAGGGAACCTCTGGTTAAGTCCTGCCGGGCGAGGCGTAATGCCCTGAGTGCGATTCCCCCAGCGGCTAAACAGTTTGCTGAAAAACTCCCTGATTGCAGAGCAGAGTACGTCCCACGTCAGTTTTTCTTGTTACTGCGTTCGTTCTGGTCTTCCGTTTCGGCCTGACCGCAGGTCCGAAACGTGGATCGGGATCATGCTGGTGCCGCTTGCAGGCGCGTCATCCGGACCAGGTTGTAGGCCGCGGCTGCAATTTGAAACAGCCACTCCACTCGCCGCCGACTCCGTAACTTCACCTGCCGGAACCCGGCCCAGTGTTTGATCCAGGCAAAACTTTGCTCCACCAGTTTCCGTTTCTTCTGGCTCTGCACAAACTCCGGGCTGTTGCGTTCTTCCGCGCGCAAGCTATTCCGTTGCAGGTTCCCGCGTTCGTATTCCGCCACGTGCGGTACCACGTTGCGGGCCCGCAGCGCTTCCACAAACTGTCGTTCCTGATACTGCTTGTCCGCGCCCAACGTGCGCCGCTTCCTGCTCCGGCGCTCATCGAGCAGAGTCAGCGCCGCCTCCCGCTCCGCTTTGGTTCCCGCCTCCGTGACGCAGGCCGCCACAATCAGTCCGTGATTGTTCTCGGCCAGCACGTGTCCCAGATAGCTGGGCTCGGCCGCTCCCGCATTGCACTTGCGATACAGCCGCGCCTCCGGATCGGTGCGGCTTTCATGCGTATCGCGCAGCAACCGCTTCCCGCCGTGCCCGCTGCCCCGCTCCGGCGGATCGGCCTTCTCGCGAAAACTCCGCCGATTCGCCCACGCTTCCAGCATCGTCCCGTCCACCGTAAAATGCTCGTCGCTCAACAGTCCCCATCGTTCCAGTTGTTGGCGCACCGCCGCAAAAAACCCGCTCGCGACCTCCCCTTCGATCAGCCGATCCCGGTTCTTGCTAAACACCGTCGCGTCCCAAACCTCGTCGTCGATCGCCAATCCCACAAACCAGCGAAACAGCAGGCTGTAGTCCAACTCCTCCATCAGCAACCGCTCGCTCCGCTTGCCGTACAGCGCTTGCAGCAACAGTGCCCGCAGCAACTTCTCCGGCGCAATCGACGGCCGCCCCGTCCTCCCATACAGCTCATCGAAGCGCCCCGACAACCCCGCCAAGGCCTCATCCACCAGCCTGCGAATCACTCGCAACGGATGATCCTTCGGCACCCGTTGCTCCAGGCTCACATAACTAAACACACCCTCTTGCTGCTCATCGTCTCCGCGCATGCTTGTTTCTTACCTCATTCCCCTGTGCACGCGATATGAGTTTTTCAGCACTCTGTAAAGCCGCGTCAGCAGAGGGCTTTGACGGCACGGCTGAAGCCGCGCTCTTTCAAAGCGGTTCACGATTCGACTTAATCAGAGGCTCCTCTGATTGAACGAGAGGCTGTTAGGACAGGGGGTTACGCCGCCGTCAAACTCCAGATATAATCTAAATATCGCTGCTATGCGCTTGAATGGCTACATTTCGGCTTCGTCTTTGCCTTTACGGACCTGCTGGATCGAAGGACGCGCCTGTCCTCGCCGGTACTTGTCCGTGTTGCCGTCGCACATGCGCGCCAACCTTTTCGGCGGCGACTAATTCTCGTTCGTCCTCTTCTTTTTTGTTTTTGCTAAATGCCGGAGTCCGGCCTTTAGTCCTAAGGCCAGTCACTCTCCGCGAAAAGTGCGCGAACCCGGCCTGAAACCCGTGAAACTCGAACTTAGAACCAGCAACTGAGAACCGATTCAGGAGAACTCCAATGACCACGAAAACTCTGACCGCCGGGCCCAAGCTAAAGACTGCGCTGCCCGGACCGAATGCCCAGCGGGTGCTGGCTGGCGATGAGCAATACATCTCGCCTTCTTATACGCGCTCTTATCCGATGGTCGCCAAGCGCGGCCGCGGCATTGTGGTTGAAGACGTGGACGGCAACGAGTTCTTCGATTTTTCGGCTGGCATCGCGGTGACCTCTACCGGGCATTGCCATCCGGAAGTGGTGGCCGCCATTCAGAAGCAAGCGGGCGAGTTGATTCACATGTCGGGCACGGATTTTTATTACGAGTCGCTGGTCACGCTGGCGGAGCGGCTTTCGAAGCTCGCGCCCATGCCGGGGCCGCACAAGATCTATTACGGAAACTCTGGCGCTGAAGCGGTGGAGTGCGCGTTGAAGCTGGCGCGCTACCACACCAAGCGGCAACAGGTGATTGCGTTTTTTGGCGCGTTCCACGGACGGACCATGGGTGCACTCTCGCTGACTGGCTCGAAACCACAGCAGAAGCGGCGTTTCTCGCCGCTCGTGCCGGGAGTGACGCACGTGCGTTATCCCGATGTCTATCGCGGTTGCGAAGGCGGACCACAGGACGCGGAGAAATTTGCGCTCGGTTGCGCGCGCTACATTGAAGACAAACTTTTCAAGACGATCCTTCCGCCGGAAGAAGTGGCCGCGATTTTCGTGGAGCCGATCCAGGGCGAGGGCGGATACGTGGTGGCGCCGACGATTTTCATGCAGGAACTGCGGCGGATTTGCGATAAGCACGGCATCCTGCTCGTGGTCGACGAAGTGCAGAGTGGCATCGGCCGTACGGGCAAGTGGTGGGCGGTGGAACACACGGGCGTGCATCCTGACATCGTTTGCAGCGCGAAGGGCATTGCCTCAGGCATGCCGCTCGGCGTCACCATGAGCAAGGCCGATGTGATGGATTGGATTCCGGGATCGCATGCTTCGACATTTGGCGGGAACCCGGTGTGCATCGCGGCAGCGCTGGCGACGCTTGATGTGATTGAGAAAGAGGGCTTGCTGCGCAACTCGCAGGAAGTCGGCGAACACATGATGAATCGTATGGCGGAGTGGCCGAAGAAACACAAGATCGTGGGCGACGTTCGCGGACGGGGACTGATGATCGGCGTGGAGATCGTGAAAGATCAGAAGACGCGCGAATATGGCGCGAGCGATCGCGATCGCATCGTGGAATTGGCTTTCGAGCGCGGAGTTCTGTTCCTGGGCTGCGGGCCGAGCACGGTGCGCATCGCGCCGGCGCTCATTGTCACGAAAGACGAGGCGGACGTTGCGATGGACGTGTTGGAAGATGCGATCGCGCTCGTCGCGGCGGAAAAGAAAGCGTAACGAAAAGGCTTCGATGATCTGGAGACAGGATTTGGAGAAAGGATGCGACATATGGGCGACAACACCTTGCGCGAACTCGTGTATGGCAAGGGCGCTCATGTGGATCCGGTCGCTTGCGTCGAAGATATTTCGGCGGAACTGGCGGCTCGCAGCTTCGCGGGCTATCCTCACTCGGTCTGGCAGATCGTGGAGCACATGAATTATTGGATGGACTTCGAGCTGAGAAAAATTGCGGGCGAAGTTCCAAAGTATCCGGAGAAGGCGATAGAAAGCTGGCGGCCGCATCTGGAAAATGTGAGCGAGGGTTATCCGAACGACGCGCAGTGGAGCGCAGTGCGCGAGCATTTCATCGGATTGCTGGCGCGAATCGCGACGCTGGCCGAAGCGGATTCGGCGACGCTCGACAAAGTTGTGAGTGAAGTGGATGTCATGAAGAAGTCCCGCCAATCCTCGGTGCGCGTCACGTTGTGGCAGATCGCCGCGCACAACAGTTACCACGTCGGCCAGATTGCGTTGCTCCGCCGCCAGGCGGGCGCATGGCCTCCTGAACGAGGCGGCGATACCTGGTGAGCGCGGTTGCGCGCCGGGTTGAGCCGAGGCCCCTCAGGGGCTAACGCCCTCATATTTATTGGCTGCGGGTGGCATGGCTGAAGCCATGCCCTTCCCAAAATCTCTCGTAAACGGAAAGTGTAGAGCGCGAACGAGGGCGGCCATTCTGCCGCTGCAGAAATCATCATCATCAACGCAATTCTTAATGGAAGGAGGCCCTCGATGCCTCGTTTTAACTCGCGCACTCTTGTGGCACTTGTATTCACTCTGGTGGTTTGGGCCTCGGCATTCGCAGGCATTCGCGCTGGCCTGCGCGGATATTCGCCAGCGAACCTCGCGATCCTGCGTTTTCTGGTCGCGTCGGCTGTACTGGCGATTTATGCGGGCATCGCGCATTTCCGGCGACCGGAACTGCGCGACATTCCCGGGCTGGTTTTAACGGGCGCCGTCGGCATCTCTTTTTACAACCTTGCTCTGAACTACGGGGAAACACGGGTGACGGCGGGCGCGGCCAGTCTGCTGATTGCTTCGACTCCGATATGGACTGCGCTCGCGGCGCGCATCTGGCTGCACGAGAAACTGACGGTCGTTGGATGGTGCGGAGTTTTCGTGAGCTTCGCTGGAGTCGCGTTGATTGCCGGCGGAGAGAGCGGAGGCATTCGCCTTTCGGTGCAGGCGTTGTTTATTCTGGGCGCGGCGGTCGCGTCGGCGCTCTACATGATTCTGCAAAAGCATTATCTGGGCCGATACACGGCGCTGGAATTCACGGCGTATTCGGTCTGGTTCGGGACGGCGTTGATGCTGCCGTTTGGCAAGGGGCTCGTGCAATCATTGCGCTCAGCGCCTGTTCCGTCGACGTTTGCGTTCATTTACCTCGGCATATTTCCGGGAGCGCTTGCCTACGTGGCGTGGTCTTACGTACTTTCGCACGGCACCGCGGGGAGGACGGCGACACTGCTCTACGTGATTCCAATTGTCGCGATTGGCATCGCCTGGATCTGGCTGGGTGAAGTACCGAGGCCGGTCTCGCTGGTTGGGGGAGCAATCGCTCTCGGCGGTGTTGTGATTGTGAACACGGTGGGAAAGCGAAGATCGGACGGAGAGACGCTGATTGAGAAGACGACGTCAGCACTCTCGAATCTGCCGCTCTCGAAAGTCGGGCTCTCGAAACCGGCGTTCTCAAAACCGGAAGTCCCAGAAGATTGTACCGATCGTCAGGTGATGGTCATCACATCTCGCGCGGCGGCTTCCACGTTACGTTGAATACGGAGTTGCTGGAGTTGCCATGTTCGCCGGACGCCTGACGCAGGCCACAGTGCGCGCTCTCGATTGGCTGGCCGCGAGAATGCTCGCGCCCGAGGACGTCGCGCCGCACTTGCGCACCGGACGGCGGGGTGAGGACGAGGCGTACTTTTATCTCCGGCGGCGCGGGTACACGATCATTGCGCGCAACTACCGCTCTCCGCATCATCGGGGTGAGCTTGACCTAGTCGGGTGGGAGCGGGACGTGCTTTGTTTCGTCGAAGTAAAGACCCGCACCACGCGCGACGTCAAGCCTGCCGAGGCGGCTGTGGATCGGGAGAAGCAGAGAGAACTGTCTCTGGTGGCGCGCGACTTTCTTCGGCAGATGCCTCAATCGTGCCAGTGGCGCTTCGACATCCTCGCCGTATACTATGACCACGGTCACGACCAACCGTCGTTCGAGATGTTTCAGAATGCGTTTCCCGTGTCGTACAATCGTGGCTCTGAACCACGTCGTCGCTCCGAACCCCGCTACTGAAAGGATTTAGTAGGTGCCTGAACTAAGAAAAGACCCCATCGTGGGCCGGTGGGTGATTATTTCCACGGACCGCGCCAAGCGGCCGACAGATTTCGTGCGCGAGGGTGTGAAGATCAAGGGTGGATTCTGCCCATTCTGTTACGGCAACGAGAGTAAGACTCCGTCGGAAATTCTGGCGTATCGTCCGAGCGCCAATGGCGCGACGCCGCAAAAAGACGGCCCGGGCTGGACGGTGCGAGTGGTTTCGAATAAATTTCCGGCGCTTGGCATTGAAGGCAATTTGAACAAGCAAGCCGAGGGCATGTTTGACAAGATGAACGGCATCGGCGCGCACGAAGTGGTGATCGAGACTCCCGACCACAACGCGACTCTGGCCTCGCTGCCCTCGAAAAGAATCGAAGACGTTCTTTGGGCGTTTCGCGACCGCATTCTCGATCTGAAGAAAGACCGGCGTTTCAAATATATTTTGCTTTTCAAAAATCACGGAGAAGCGGCGGGCGCTTCGCTGGAGCATTCGCATTCGCAGCTGATCGCGTTGCCGATTCTGCCCATTTACGTGGCCGAAGAACTTCAGGGAGCGAAGCAGTACTACATCTACAAAGAGCGCTGCGTTTTTTGCGATGCGATCAGGCAGGAAACCGAGAGTGGGATTCGGGTGGTGGCGGAGAATGAAGACTTTATCACCCTTGCGCCGTATGCTCCGCGGTTTCCGTTTGAAACGTGGATATTGCCGAAGCGGCATGAATCGGCGTTCGAGAATTCGTCTTCGCACATGTTCGAGAATCTGGCGAAGGCGCTCAAGTTGCTGCTGATGAAAGCGGACCGCGTGCTCGACAATCCTCCTTATAACCTGGTCGTGCACTCTTCGCCGGTGCAGGATCCGACGAACGAGTACTATCACTGGCATATTGAATTCATGCCGAAGCTGACGAAGACGGCGGGATTTGAGTGGGGGACGGGGTTTTATATCAATCCGACGCCGCCGGAAGAAGCGGCGAAGTTTTTGAGAGAGGCTAGTGTGGAGGAGGGGGCGCCGAGTGGAGTGGCTGTGCGGTAGGGCTGTCGCCAGAATCGGGTATTTCATTACAATCCGAAGCTCGATATAGGAAAAAGAAGGCGAAAAAGAGTGACACTTGCTCCGCTCAATTCCTCTTCAGGCCGTCGACAAACACTTTGAAGGAGTCCAAGTGGACTTGTGGAGCAACCCCGACGCCTTCCACGTAGATTGTAAGGAACTCTCGCCGTGCCAACGAGAGATAGGCAGAAAACAAACGGCCGGTCTTCTTTTCTCCACCTGAGTAAAACAGACGGTAGGTGTCGCCATCTTTGGACGGTCTTGGGTCGTCTGGCTGGATGAAGCCTTCCCCCAGTTCTTTTCGCTCGGCGTCAATGCGATGTTGGCACAGCCTCCTAAAATCTTCGAAACTCGTATCAGAACCTAAGCGAAGAACACTTATCGTCGCCTGCTGATGCTGATCAGTTGAGCGAAGGACTAGCCTATCTTCTGTCTTGCTGACCTGGTGCCAACCTACTGGAGCACCTATTTCATTGTTTGCAATCGTAAAATGCTGTTGTGCAGCGACTGAGCCGCTGATGCCCAGGCTCGCGACCAGAGTCGAGATTACCCGTTTAAACATGATGCTTCTTTCCCTCAAAGGCAATCCTCCGACGCCATCCAACAAATGTCCCGAATGATACACCGAGCTAACCCTGCCCATGGGGCACCGAGGACCCGATTGTTGACATTACCCGGCAATTCCAGTCATTGACAGTGATTAGTAGGACGTAGGCAGGCCCCCGCTGGACGGTGGCGCTATCCTTGGGTTCGGTCGAGAACCTCGGCGTGCCAGGCCATCTGAATTGCTTCCAATTTGGATTCGTTCGACTTCGCTGGATCGTCTTTGAAGTCTGGGAGTGCGGTTACGTATTTGTGCAGGTCGGTGAAGCGGACGGAAAGCGGGTCGATTTCCGGATGCGCTTCGGAGAGCAGAATTCCGATGTCTTCGGGGTCGCTCCAGGTCAGTTCTTTCGGCATGGATGATTGCTCCTTTGCTTGTGGTAGCTCAGGGGCTAAAGCCCTCATTTATTACGTGCTGCTTACGCGGTGTCGCATACGCTTTTTCCGTAGCCCTTAAGAGCCGTGCCCGTCCCGGAATCTGCTGGAACGAATTCTCGGCGCATCGCAAAGTACATAGGTCCTTCGCTCCGCTCAGGACGACAAATTTGGATTGGGGTGGCAATTTGGATTTGGGATGACAGGCTTAAATTAATCTCCCACGAATAGCGCTTCTTAGTGCTCTTCGGAAACGTAATTGCGGTTCCAGGCCGGGATCTCTACCACCACTTTGCCGGGCTTCTTGATTACCGTCTGGCATCCGAGGCGCGAGTTTAACTGAAGGTCGGCGGCCATGTCGAGTTTGTCGGCTTCGTCGTCTTCCATTTCGGAGATCAGGTCGGCGCCCTCTTTTACCCAGACGTGGCAGGTGGTGCAGGCGCAGTTGCCTCCGCAGGCATGGTCGAGCTTGATGCCGAAGTTCAGGGCGACGTCGAGCAGCGACTCTTCTTTGCCGTGATCTTTGTAGGGCAGCTTGCCGTGTTCGAAGGTGACCGTCTTGCCTTCGGGCAGGAAGGTGACTTCGACCGTGTTGGCGGCGTTTTCGGCGGGAGCGTCCATTGTGGTTGTTCCAGTTCCCTGCATTTTTTCTTCAGACATCGTTGCTCCTGGGAGTGCCTCAGCGGCTAAAGCCACTTTTGAAATTGTGTTGGCGGCGCGGCTGAAGCCGCGCCCTTTCAAATCCGCTTGCTTTATTTAAATTCTGCTTTCGCCATCGGATGCCCGGCCTGCGGGCCTTCTTCGAAATCGGTTTCGTCCATGGCCTTTCCTTTGAGCGCGGTGGAGACGGCTGTATCCATCATCAATTCCGCCAGGCGCATGGTGGCCTGATTCAATTCGTCGATGCCACTGCGGATGGCATGATAATCGTCGCCATCTTTTACCGCGATGAGAGCCTTCTCCAACGACTCGGCCCTGGTGCGTTCGTCGGGTGCAAGGTCTCGCCAGGCCTGGTTGTTTTTCGCCTTGGCGAGGGCGGTTAGAATCGTGTCGGCCTCGCGGCGGGCTTCGATGACCTGGCGCTGCGCGAAAATCTTCTTCGGCGTAGTCGTAGGATTCGAGGAGCATGTTCTCGACCTGCTCGTCGGTGAGACCGTAGGTCGGCTGCACATCGATTTCGGCTTCTTTGCCGCTGCGCTGCTCGCGCGCGGAAACGCGCAGAATGCCGTTGGCATCGATCAGGAATTTCACTTCAATGCGCGGCATGCCGGCGGTCATCGGAGGAATACCCTTTAAATCGAAACGCGCGAGCGAGCGGCAATCGCGCGCCAGTTCGCGCTCTCCCTGGAGCACGTGGATGGCGACGTTGGTTTGGCCATCGACCTGGGTTGTGTAGTGCTGCGTGGCCGAGGCGGGGATGGTCGAGTTGCGCAGAATGATCTTGTCGGTCACGCCGCCGGCGACTTCGATTCCGAGCGACAGCGGCGTCACATCGAGCAGGAGCATGTCTTTGGTGATTGCGGAACCGCCGCCAAGAATATTCGCCTGGACTGCCGCGCCGAGAGCTACGACTTCGTCGGGATTTAAATCGGTATGGGGCTCACGCTGAAACAGGTCGCGCACCAACCGCTGTACTTTGGGAATCCGCGTCGATCCGCCGACCAGCACGACCTCGTCGATCTGTTCCGGTTTCAGGCCGGCATCTTTGAGCGCTTGTTTCGAGGGCCCGATTGTGCGCTCAATGATGGGCTGGATCATCTGCTCGAAAGCATCGCGCGAGATTTTCGCGCTGATACCTTTTTCCACCGGGCAAATCGACATCGAGTTTGGCCGACGCTTCGGAAGAAAGAGCGATCTTGGCCTCGATGACCGCTTTGCGGATGCGGGCAACCGCTTCGCCGTTGCGCCGGACATCGAGTTTGAGATCTCCGCTGAATGTCGTCGATGGCAACCGCAATCAGCAGATTGTCGATATCGTCGCCGCCGAGGTGCGTGTCGCCGTTGGTCGCGATGACCTCGAAAATGCCGTCTTGCAGTTTGAGAATCGAGACATCGAACGTGCCGCCGCCGAGGTCGTAAACGGCGACGATACCGTTCTTCTTTTTGTCGAGACCATAGGCCAGCGAGGCGGCGGTCGGTTCGTTAACGAGCCGCAGAACGTTGAGGCCGGCAATGCGGCCTGCATCTTTTGTCGCCTGACGCTGCGCGTCGTTGAAATATGCGGGGACGGTGATGACGGCCTGGGTGACGGGCGCTCCGAAAAAGCGTTCGGCATTGCGCTTGAGCTGGCGCAGCACCAGCGCCGAAATCTCTGGCGGGGTATAGGTGCGGTCGCCGACTTTGATGCGCAGCACTTCTCCCGCCTGGAGATCGTCGGCCAACTTGAAGGGGAAGAGTTTCAACTCGTCGCGGATATCTTCGACGCCGCGGCCCATCAGGCGCTTGACCGAATAGACGGCGCGCTCGGGCGTTTCGATCAGATATTTGCGAGCGGCATTGCCGACGATGATCTGGTTCTTTTCGTTTTTTTCGTTTTCAGTGAGCGCCACAACTGAAGGGACGAGGTTCAACCCGTCTTCTCCGGGAATGACGATCGGAGCGTCGCCCTGCATGTAGGCGACGAGCGAGTTCGTGGTGCCGAGATCGATGCCGACGATGTAGTCAGTTGCCATTGAAATTCATTGCAGAGGTCAGAGGTCTGATTGCAGAGGTTAAAACGGCGCTACGACTTACACTTCTGCAATCTGACTTCTTACCTCTGACCTAGCTTTCCATTGCCTCGTTTACGTCCCGCAGGAGGTTGCGAATGTAGTTTCTGCGGTTTAGTACGTCCACCATTCGGTCGAGGACCTTGCGCCTGCCGTCTTCGCTCGCATTCTCGACAAGTTCGTCCCAGCGGTTCCATTCGTTCTTCAGTTCGGTCAGGAGCGCATCGTGTTTCTCTTCGAGCGAACGCTTCGCTTCGCATACTTCTTCGAGCAACGCGGGATCGTCTTCGTTCTTGCCTGTCTTCTTCTGCATACGGAGTTCTTCGAGATGCATGTTCAGTTCGAAGACCTCTTCCAGAAGATCGGGAGGAACGACTTGCTTTTTCAGCTCTCCGGAAGCGCGCGCCTTTTCGGTTGCCTGTTTTGATTGCTCTTCGAGTTCGACGCCCTCGATGCGCAACAGGTATTCCGTGCGTTTTATCGGATCTTTCAAAGTTCTGTAGGCATCGTTGAGCATGGAACTTTGTTCCAGGCTCCAGGCACGTTCCTGTTCGTCGGCTTGCCCGAATACGTCGGGATGAAGATGGCGGCTCAGCACATAAAATTCTTTTTCGAGGACGGCGGTGTCGAGATTCAGCTTGCGCGGAAATCCGAAGAAACTGAAATAGTCGGCTGGAAGCGGGGGCTGCACCTTTCCGCAGGAACTGCAGAAATGGGCGGCTCGCATCGTGCCGCACGACCAGCAACTCGCGGTCGTCTCGGGAGATTGCCCGGTGACGACGAACGACGAATTGGAGTCCACATTTGCCATAACAAAATTTTGGGCGAGCGCGCGGCCCGCCCCTTGACCGATACGACTGGTTATGTGGTGGCCGGCCTCTGGCCGGTCGGGACGGGGCGGAGCCCCGTCACCACACGATCTCTTCTACGAGAAAGAACTGCCGCAGCCGCAGGACTTGGTCGAGTTCGGATTCACGAACGCGAATCCCTGCTGCATCAGCGTTTCGCTGTAATCGAGAATGAGGCCATTCAAATAGATGAACGACTTCGGATCGACGAAAACACGGACATCCTCGAACTGAAATACGCGATCACGCTCGCGCGGCTGGCTGTCGAAGCGAATGTTGTAGCTCAGGCCGGAGCATCCGCCGCCCTGCACGCCGAGGCGAAGGCCGCCTTGTTCGGGCGAGACATTTTCTTTGAGCATCGCGACACGGATTTTCTTCAGCGCGTTGTCGGTCACCTGGATGCCTTTGGCCGGAGCCTTGGGCGGGGCAGGTCGTTCCACGGTTTTGAGTGCTTCTTCCATGAGTCAGCTTCTAGCTACCAGCCGCTAGCTTCTAGCCAGCGAATTCAAATGGCGGTGTACTCCGAGCCCAGGTTAGCGCACAAAACGCGCGAACCTGGGGCACCGTCAGCTCGCTTATTGCGCGAGCTGCGCGGCTACCGGCTTCACGGCTTCCTGTTTCTTCTTCCAGTCGCCGATGGCGGCGCGGATCGCGTCTTCGGCGAGCACGGAGCAGTGAATCTTCACTGGCGGCAGAGCCAACTCTTTCACGATCTCGGTGTTCTTGATCGCGAGAGCTTCGTCGATGGTCTTGCCCTTGACCCATTCGGTCGCGAGCGAAGACGAAGCGATGGCAGAGCCGCAGCCGAAGGTTTTGAACTTGGCGTCTTCGATCACATTGGTCTGCGGATTGACCTTGATCTGGAGTTTCATGACGTCGCCGCATTCGGGAGCGCCGACCAGGCCGGTGCCCACGTCGGCATCCTTTTTGTCCATGGAGCCTACGTTGCGCGGATTGTTGTAGTGGTCGATTACTTTATCGCTGTATGACATTTTGGATCTCCTTGGAAACTTTTGCGTTGCCGCCTCTGAATTTCAGTCGTCCCTACGGGACTTCGTTATTACGTTCCCTCTACCCGGCGCTGAAGCGCCGGGCTAGTCTCGGTCGTCCCTCCGGGACTTTCGCTCCAAACCCTAGTGCGCGCCTCCGGGACTTTCGCTCCAAGCCCTGGTGCGCGCCTCTGGGACTTCGCTCCAAGCCCTAGTGATCTTCATCTTCACTAGTGCGCTTCTGCCGCCCATTTCACGCTCTTTAAGTCCACGCCTTCTTTCGCCATTTCGTAGAGCGGAGAAAGTTCGCGCAGGCGCAACACGGTTTCAACCACGCGGTCGGCAACGTAGTCGACTTCGGCTTCGGTGTTGAAGCGTCCGATGCCGAAGCGGATCGAGCTGTGGGCCAGATCGTCTCCGGTGCCCAGAGCCTTCAATACATAAGATGGCTCAAGCGTGGCGGAGGTGCAGGCCGACCCGCTCGAAACCGCGATGTCATTGATACCCATCAAAAGGGACTCACCTTCCACGTAGGCGAAGCTGATATTCAGGTTGCCGGGCAAATGGTGTTCCATGGTGCCGTTGATGTAGACCTCGTCGAGACGGCTCATGATGCTGTCTTTCAAGCGGTCGCGCATGGCTGACATTCTGGCCGATTCCCGCGGCATTTCTTCGCGGGCGATGTCGCAGGCCTTGCCGAGACCGGCGATTCCGGGGACGTTCAAGGTTCCGGAGCGCATACCGCGCTCGTGGCCGCCACCGTCAATCAGCGGCACGATCTGCACGCGTGGATTTTTGCGGCGCACGTAGAGAGCTCCGGCACCTTTCGGACCGTAGAGCTTGTGCGCGGTAATGGAAGCGACGTCGATATTCATCTTGTTGACGTCGACCGGCACTTTGCCGATGGCCTGCACGGCGTCAGTGTGAAAGATGACGCCGCGTTCACGGCACATCTTGCCGATTTCGGCGATCGGTTGCAGTACGCCAATCTCGTTGTTGGCGGCCATGATTGTTACGAGGATCGTCTTGTCGTCAATGGCGCGCTTCAAGTCGTCGAGATCGATCAAGCCACTCTTTTGAACAGGCAGATAGGTGACGCGGAAGCCAAACTTCTCCAGATGCTTGCAGGTGTCGAGGACAGCTTTATGTTCAGTGACCGCGGTGATGATGTGATTGCCCTTCTCGCGGTACATTTCGGCGACGCCTTTAATCGCGAGGTTGTCGCTTTCGGTTGCGCCCGAGGTGAAGATGATTTCCTTCGGCGTGGCGCCGATCAGTTTGGCGATACGCTCGCGCGACAATTCGACGGCTTCTTCGGCCGCCCATCCGAAGGGGTGATTGCGGCTGGCGGAGTTGCCAAACTTCTCCATGAAGTAGGGCAGCATTTCCTCGAGAACGCGCGGATCCATCGGCGTGGTCGCGTGATTGTCCATGTAAATCGGCAGCTTGATCCCATTGGGATTTGCGTGCTGGCCGTTGTTTTGACTTAGGGTGTGACTGGCTGGGGTCGCCGTTTCGGTGCTCATGTTGCTTTCTCCTTGGCAATGCCGCTGCGGCTAAAGCCGCGAATACTATCCGTTCCTGGGCGGCACGGCTAAAGCCGTGCCCTTTCAGATCCCTTTACGTAATCGTCACCAGCTCCGCCGGCTTCTTACTTTCTGTTTTTTCCACGTCTAGAACTTCCGGCTCTTCTTTCATCTGAGAAATTTTGATGTTTCTTAGCACCTGCTCGATGCTTTCGTTCACTTTGCGCAAGGGCTCGCGAATCGTACAGCGGTTGCTCTGATCGCACTCGCCACGAACGGTTACGCATGAAGTGATAAACAGTGGGCCGTCGATCGCCTTGATCACTTCGAAGGCGGAAATCATTTTCGGATCCCGAGTCAGGGTATAACCGCCGTTCATGCCGTGCTGCGATCGCACCAATCCAACTTTGGCCAGGCGCTGGAGAATCTTGGCCAGAGCTTCGTGCGGAATGCCGTAGGCGTCGGCGACATCTTTGGCGCTACAGGCACCCTGGTCACTGCGCTCCGCCAAATGCTTCATGGCCATGAGACCGTAGTCCGCTTTTTTGGTCAGCTTGAGCATGAGACAATACCGACTGATATGGTCGGATTCAAACCCGACTGTTTCGGTCGCACTTCTATATTAGTCATGATGACCGATTCGCGCAAGGCCGAGCAGGCAACGGCATGAGGAGCGCGCCGAACGGTAAGTTTCGGCAGGCAAATGGGTTAAGGACCTCTTGGCGGAAGGCAGCTCAGGGGGTGGCCTGGACTCTCGCGCCTTGCAGCACCATTTCGCAAACCTCGTCGGCAAAACTTTCTTGCAGGTCGACGTGACGGATGAGAAAGCGCATCAAGATGGGTCCGTAGAGAGAGTCGAGGATGAGGTCGAAGTTTTTGCCTGGTGGCAGTTCGCCGCGGTCCACGCCGCGCTGCAAAGTTTGATAGGCCTGCCTGCGCCTGGGCCAGAGGAAGCGGTCGCGATAGGCCTCAAGAAGTTCGGGATCGGTTTGGCCACCGGCGAGGAGAGCGGCGACAACTTTGCCGCGCTTGGAACGGAAAATGCGAATCAGGCCGCGCATCTGAAGGCGCATATCATTTTGTAGGGAGCCGGTGTTTGGGAAGCGGAGTTCCTGTTCGGCACTGGCGGAAAACGCGTCGGCCACGAGAGCAGCTTTCGTCGGCCACCAGCGGTAGACAGTGGTCTTGCCGACGTTGGCGTCGGCGGCAATCGCTTCGATCCTCAGCTCGGGAAATCCGCCATTTTGTTCGAGCAATTTGAGGGTGCTGCGCAGGATCGCTTGTCGCGACTCTTCGCTGCGAGGCCGGCCCGGCGCTCGTTTTGCGATTGTTCCGTTGCCCCCGTTTCGCGGATGCGCGACGTGGGGATTATTTTGAGCCATGGAAGAAGTCTAATATAATTTAAATCCGAAACGTAGTGTTTTGAATCTTAGTTACAATCTGGCGGCAGAGTTTGCGGCTGTGGAGCGCGCTTCCGATAGCATCCTCAGGAACTGTGTCTGGACTCCGCCTGGAACTTTGCTGGGACAGTGCGATCGATTATTGATTAAGCTTCTGCCACCTTCTTTTTTATGTGGATTGTCGCTCTAGCGCTTCGTCGCCCTTACACGTTCGTGGTGATGGCTCTGCTCATCATCATACTTACGCCGATCACGATTGCACGCACCCCGGTCGATATCTTCCCCGACATCAATATTCCTGTCGTTAGTGTGGTCTGGAACTACAGTGGGTTCTCGCCGCAAGACATGGCGGACCGGATCGTCACGAACTCCGAGCGCGGATTCACGGTCACGGTCAACGACATCGAGCACCAGGAATCGCAATCGTTAAGCGGCATCGCTGTCATCAAGATTTTCTTCCGGCCTAATGTCAACATTGCGATGGCGGTCACGCAGGTCACCGCGATCTGCCAGACGGTGCTTCGCGGATTGCCCCCCGGCACGACTCCGCCGCTGGTTATCACTTACAGCGCATCGTCGACTCCGATCGTGCAATTGGGCCTAAGCAGCAAGACGCTGCCCGAACAGCAGTTGTTCGACCTGGGGCAAAACTTTCTGAGGACGCAGTTAAGCACGGTGCAGGGTGCAGGCACTCCCTATCCCTTCGGCGGCAAGCCGAGGCAGATACAAGTCGATCTTGACTCCGCGAAGCTGCAAGCCTATGGCCTGGCGCCTGCGGACATCGTCAACGCGGTGGCGGCGCAAAATCTGATTCTCCCGTCAGGCACGGCCAAAATAGGGCCGACCGAATACAGCGTGGAGATGAACGGCACGCCTCAAACCATCGCCGCTCTGAACGATCTGCCGGTAAAAACGACGAATTCGTCCACGCTCTACATGAGGGATGTGGCACATGTCCGTGACGGATTCGGCCCGCAAACCAATATTGTCCGCCAGGATGGCGCGCGCGGCGCATTGATGTCGATGTTCAAGCTGGGTGGAGCTTCGACCCTGACGGTCGTCAAAGATGTAAAGAGCGTAGTTGAGAACGCCCCGCATTTTCTGCCGCCGGACCTGAGCCCGCAGCTCACGATTAAAGCGCTATTCGATCAGTCACTCTTCGTGCGCGCTTCGATTAACGGGGTTTTGCGAGAAGGCCTGATCGCGGCCTGCCTTACTGCCGCGATGATCCTGCTCTTCCTCGGCGACTGGCGTCCAACCATCATCATCGCGACCTCGATTCCGTTGTCCATTTTTGTTTCGGTGATTCTGTTGAGCGCGCTGGGGGAGACGATCAACATCATGACCCTCGGCGGATTGGCGTTGGCCGTCGGAATATTGGTCGACGATGCCACGGTGGAAATCGAAAACATCGAGCGCAATCTGGCCATGGGCAAGGAGATGAAGCAGGCCATTCTGGACGGCGCGCAGCAGATTGCCGTGCCCGCGTTCGTCTCCACACTCTGCATCTGCATCGTGTTCGTGCCGATGTTCTTCCTCACCGGAGTCGCAAGGTATCTTTTCGTGCCGCTGGCGGAAGCGGTTTCGTTCGCGATGCTCGCGTCTTATCTATTGTCGCGAACGCTCATCCCGACGATGGTGATGTTCATCATGCGCGGGCACGAGCATCGCGCCGCCGAAAGCAATAATCCGCTGGTAAAGTTCCAACGAAAATTCGAACGCGGATTCGAAAACTTCCGGGGCAGCTACCAGCAACTGCTGGAAACGGCGCTTGAGAATCGAGGATTGTTTTCGATTTGCTTTGTGGCCTTTTGCGTCTTGTCGCTCGGGCTCGTTTTCTTTCTCGGCCGCGACTTTTTTCCCCAGGTGGATGCGGGGCTGATTCGTCTACATTTCCGCTCCCGGCCCGGCTTGCGCGTGGAAGAGACCGCGCGTTTGTGCGATGAAGTAGAGGCGGTATTGCGCAGCGAGATTCCGAAAAATGAGTTGGAGACCGTGCTCGACAACATTGGCGTCCCCTACTCGGGGATCAACCTCTCCTATGCAACTCGGGAGTCATCGGGAGTAGCGACGCGGAAATCCTGGTCGCGACTCAACGCAGAACACCATCATGCCACCGCGGGGTACGTAAAAAGATTGCGGCGCGAACTGCCGGCGCGTTTCCCGGGCGTCGAGTTTTTTTTCCAGCCCGCGGACATCGTTTCGCAGATTCTCAATTTCGGATTGCCCGCACCCGTCGACATCCAGATTATGGGCGCCGACATCCATACCAACTACGAAATCGGCCAAAAAATCGCGAATCGATTGCGCCAGATCCCCGGCGCCGTTGACGTCCACGTGCAACAGATGATGAGCCTGCCCACTCTTTATCTCGACATGGATCGTACGCGCATCAACCAAGTCGGACTCACCGCCCAGAATGTGGCGCAGAGTGTGCTGATCAGCCTAAGCGGAAGTTTTCAAACCGCTCCCAATTTCTGGCTGAATCCGAAGAACGGCGTCACCTACAACATTGCCATTCAAACCCCGCAGTATCACCTGACGTCGTTGCAGGATCTGATGAACACGCCCGTGGCGAGCGCCAACGTCAACGCCCAGCCGCAGATCTTGGGCAACCTGGTCCAACTCACGCCGATCGCGCGCCCCGCGGTAGTGAATCATTACAACGTACAGCCGGTGATTGACGTTTACGCGAGCGCGCAGGGCCGCGATCTGGGCGGAGTTGCGTCTGACATCATGAAGGCCCTTAAGCCATTCCAGGATCCGAAAACTCTGCCGCGCGGTACGCAAATCGTGGTTCGCGGGCAAGTCCAGACCATGAATTCTTCGTTCTTCGGTCTGGGAGTCGGCTTGCTCGGAGCGATCGTGCTCGTCTATCTGCTTATTGTGGTCAACTTCCAGTCGTGGCTCGATCCGTTCATCATTATTACCGCATTGCCGGGAGCGCTCGCGGGAATCTGCTGGATGCTGCTGATCACGCGAACCACGCTTAGTGTTCCGTCTCTTACCGGGGCGGTGATGTGCATGGGAGTGGCGACCGCAAATTCGATTCTGATGGTTTCGTTTGCTCGTGATCGCATGGATGCCGGAGTGCCTGCGCTGCAAGCCGCGCTGGAAGCAGGATACACGCGCATGCGTCCTGTCTTCATGACAGCGCTGGCCATGATCATCGGCATGATTCCGATGGCTCTGGGCTTCGGAGAAGGCGGAGAACAAAACGCGCCGTTGGGCCGCGCCGTTATCGGTGGGCTGCTTTTTGCGACCGTGGCCACTTTATTTTTCGTCCCCAGTGTATTTACGATTATTCACGGCCGCCGGCAAGCGCGGCAGCAATCGGGTCACTAGAAAAGAACTCGTTGGAGACCGACATTATGTCAGTACAACCGCCGCCGATCACGACACAAACGAACCTCCCTACTCAATCGACGCGCCCTGAAGCCGATCAGGTAGGGAGCGAACGTCCGCGTAGTGTGTCTCCCGCCCCGGTCGGTCGCGCCAAACTTCTGGTGGGCGCCGTTCTGCTCGTTCTGCTCACTGCGGGAGTCGTCACTCTCCTGGAACGCAAGAGCGAAACGGATGCGCTGGCGAAAGAGACCGATGCGAACGCCATTCCAACCGTCGGCGTGGTGCAGCCACAGACTCAGACCGGAAACGACGAACTGGTGTTGCCCGGAAATCTGCTGGCTTACGAAGAGTCGCCGATTTTTGCGCGAACCAACGGCTATCTTCTTCGCTGGTACAAGGACATTGGAAGCCCGGTAAAGAAAGGCGACCTGCTGGCGGACATCGACACACCGGAAGTCGATCAGCAACTCTCCCAGGCGCGCGCCAGCCGCGAGCAGATCAACGCGGCGCTGGGACTCGCGAAAATCTCGGCCGACCGGTGGGCCAATTTACGTAAGACGGATTCGGTTTCTCAGCAAGAGGCTGATCAGCAAGCGAGCGGCTACCAGCAAGCAATTGCGAACCTGGCCGCATCGGACGCCAACGTTCGCCGATTGGAGGAGCTGGAATCTTTCAAGAGCGTGTATGCACCGTTTTCTGGGGTACTGACAAAGCGCAATGTGGATCCGGGCGCGCTGATCAACTCCGGAGCAGGAACGGCTGGCAGCCAATTATTCAACATCGCCCGCGTCGATCCGCTGCGCGTTTACGTCAGTGTTCCGCAGGCGTACGCGCCGGCGATGAAAGTTGGAGTGAAGGCGAACGTGACGCTTCAGGAGTTTCCTGGGCAGAAGTTTAGCGGCACTGTGGCACGCACTGCCGAGGCTATCGATCCGACGACACGAACCCTGAACACCGAAGTGGATGTCCCCAATAAAGACGGCAAGCTGCTGCCAGGTTCTTTTGGCCAGGTGCATTTCGCAACCGGCAATGCCTTTCCACGCTTAATTCTACCGGTGAACACCATGCTTTTCCGCGCGCAAGGCCCGCAGGTCGCCGTCGTTGATAAAGACAACAAAGTTCATCTGCACAGTATCGCAATTGGGCGTGATTACGGCGCCACGCTTGAAATCCTGGGTGGAGTTGACGCCAGCGATCAGATTGTGATCAATCCCTCCGATTCGCTCGAAGAAGGGCAGGAAGTGCATCTCGCTCAGCCAAATAAAGGTCAGCCCGGTCAGGGAGCTGCGCATTCGTGAAGTCAATCATTTCAACGAGAATGATCCAACGGTGTTTTCTCGCCGCATTGATGGCCTTGACGGTCGCGTGCACAGTGGGTCCGGAATATAAGCGCCCAGCGGTTCAAGTTCCGGACACGTGGAAGGGCGAAGGACCGTGGCAAGCGGCGGTGCCGAAGGATGGGATTCCCAAGGGCACATGGTGGCAGGTATTTCACGACCCGGAACTCGACAAGCTCGAACAGGAGCTGATCCAGGCGAACCAGTCTCTGGTCGCGGCGCGGGAGCGGTTATATCAGGCACGCGCGCAAGCGCGAATCGCGACGGCGGCTTATTTTCCGAACGTCACGGTCGATCCCGGCGGGCAGCGCCAGGAAGTTTCAAGCAATCGAGCGTTTGCCGGGGGCGAACTGCCGCCGTTTACGCAGAATAATTTCACGATCCCGTTTTCCGCGAGCTATGAGCTCGATTTATTCGGCCGCGTGCGGCGCAATCTGGAAGCCGCCAATGCTTCTCTGCAAGGGACTGCCGCGGATTTGGAAAATGTACGGCTGGTGTTGACGGCGGAACTCGCCGCCGACTATTTCAACCTTCGCGAACTGGATCGTGAAGCGGGAGTGGTCCGCGAGTCGGTTGAGATCGAAAAAAAGGGATTGGATCTGGTAAATCATCGCCACGAAGGCGGAGTGGCGAATGGACTGGAAGTGGCGCAGCAAGCGGCGTTACTCGATTCGACGGCAACGCAGCTTTCGCTCGTCTTGCAACAGCGCGCACAATTCGAGCATGCCATGGCGGCTCTGGTCGGCAAGGCGGCGTCGGGTTTCAGCGTGACTGAGGGGTCGTTTGACGTTGCGCCGCCGGCGATTCCAACTGGGCTTCCGTCGGGGATTCTCGAGCGGCGGCCTGACGTTGCAACCAGCGAGCGCCAGATGGCCTTTGAGAACGCGCAGGTGGGAATTGCGATGACCGCGTTCTATCCGCATATCACTCTTAGTGGCAGTGGAGGATATGAGAGCCAAAGTATTACGAGTCTGATCAGCGCCCCGAGCGCGATCTGGTCGCTCGGCGGCGACATTTTACAGCCCGTCTTCAATGGCGGCCGCAATCGCGCCAATCTGGCGTCGACGCGCGCGGCTTATGACGAATCGGTCGCCAACTATCGTGAATCTGTGCTGGAAGCGTTTCAGCAGGTGGAAGACGGCCTCACGGGTCTGGCTCTGCTCGATCAAGCAGCGAAGACGCAAAGAACAGCGGTTGACGATTCACGAAGAGCACTGGAAATTGCCAACAACCGCTACGTAGGCGGCCTCACCACTTACCTCGATGTGATTACTGCGCAGTCGACGCTCTTGAGCAACGAGCGTCTGGCTACGCAGCTGCTCGGCCAGCAGATGGTTACTTCGGTTGCGCTGGTCAAAGCTCTGGGCGGATCGTGGGAGGCATCCGAAATAGAGCACGAACAGGTAAAACCGACGCTGGTTCAAGCGATACAGCAGTAACCGGATTGACAGGGAGCGGACTGCGCGGCAAGGTCGTCGTGCAACAACTTCGCTCGGGGCGCGGGGTTTGAATAGGCTGGAGGCTCTCCTGCAACCCTATGATTTACAAACTTTTACCATCTTTGGCGTTCACAAAACCATCACTTTAGGGGAGTATGATCGTCTAATGATTTTTGGGTGAATTCCCGAGAGAATCAAAAGGTCTACCCCTCTACTTCTATTAAGGACCGTGGCTCAACAGCTCTTCTATGAATAAGAACCTGAAATGGCAGTGGATACAACTGGGCGGGATAGCGATCGTGCTGGTCGCTCTTGGCGGTTGTCAGAGTGGCTCTTCGAAGACGCAACAGGCTCTGGCAGCGACGGTGCGTCCGGTTCCGGTAGCGGTTGCGACCGCGATCAAACAAGATATGCCCGTCTACCTGACGGGACTCGGTTCCGTGACAGCCTTCAACACGGTGAGCGTGAAGAGTCGAGTGGATGGCGAACTCGTCCAAGTGAATTTCAAGGAAGGGCAGCAGGTCAATAAGGGCGATCTCCTCATCCAAATCGACCCGCGCCCTTATCAGGTGCAGCTGGAGTCGGCGCAAGCGCAGTTATTCAAGGATCAGGCTTCGTTGCGCGACGCGCAGCTCAACTACCAGCGCTTCAAAGATCTGCTGCAAGATTCGGGCGCGATGTCGCAACAGCAAGTGGACACGCAAAAAGCGACGGCGGATACGTTAGAGGGCGCCGTGAGGGGCGACCAGGCGGCGATTGACAGCGCCAAACTTCAGCTGGTTTATAGCCGCATCACTGCGCCCGTCAGCGGCCGAATCGGCTTGCGTCTGGTGGATGTCGGAAACATCGTCCACGCCACCGACACGAATCCGATGCTGGTGATCACGCAATTGCAACCGATCTCGGTGATCTTCACGCTGCCTGAGGATAGTCTGCAAGTCGTCGTCAAACGGATGCACCAGGGAACGTTGACGGTCGACGCCTACGATCGCGACAACAAAATCAAGCTCGCGACCGGCACGCTACTGACGCTCGACAATCAGATCGATCAAACGACGGGCACCGACCGGCTGAAGGCGACATTCGACAACAAGGACAATGCGCTGTTCCCGAACCAATTCGTCAACATCAGGCTGCTGCTCGATGTGCGCAAGGACAGCACCATTATTCCCAGTGCGGCGGTACAGAGTGGTCCGCAGGGAAGCTTTGTCTACGTCGTAAAGGCTGATAAGACGGTGGAGGCCCGCACCGTGACGGTTGCGCTTACACAATCGAATCAGAGCGCGATCTCGAGCGGTCTTCAGGTTGGCGAGATCGTAGTCACTGACGGCCAGGACAAACTAAAAAATGGCGCCACGGTTGACACTCGCGGCACGGGTGGCACCAGGACCTCGCAATCGGTTACTCCGCAGAATGCCAGTCCGCGGAACGCCACTCCGCAGAACGGTGCAGCGCCGAGGTCATGAACCCGTCACGGCTTTTCATTCTGCGACCAGTCGCGACTTCGCTGCTGATGGTGGCGGTGATGCTGGTGGGATTCGTGGCTTACCGGCAACTGCCGGTTTCGGCCCTGCCCGAGGTGGACTACCCGACGATTCAGGTCACTACGTTTTATCCGGGTGCGTCTCCCGATGTGATGGCGTCTTCGGTTACCGCGCCCCTGGAGCGGCAATTCGGAGAGGTGCCAGGACTGAACCAGATGACCTCGACGAGTTCATTTGGCAGTTCGCTGATCACACTCCAGTTTGCGCTCGACCAGAACATCGACGTCGAAGAGCAACAGGTGCAAGCGGCGATCAATGCCAGTTCGACCTACCTGCCGGCGAATCTTCCGAACCCTCCGATTTATAACAAGGTCAATCCCGCGGATGCGCCGATTCTGACTATTGCTTTGACGTCGGACACGATGCCGCTGTCGAAGATCGAGGATCTGGCGGAGACGGCTCTGGCGCAGAAAATCTCGCAACTTCCGGGAGTGGGGCTGGTGTCGATCGGCGGGGGGCAGAAGCCGGCGGTTCGTGTGCAGGCCAATCCGACGGCGCTGGCTTCTTATCAACTGAGCCTCGAGGATGTGCGCGCCGCTCTGGCCGCCGCCAATGTGGACCAGGCCAAGGGAGTGATCGATGGCCCGCGGCAATCGTTCACCATCGGCGACAACGATCAATTATTGTCGAGTTCGCAATATAACGGTGTCATCGTTGCCTACCGCAACGGCGCCCCGGTGCGATTGTCGGACGTGGCGACGGCGATCGACGCTGCCGAAAACGTAAAGCAAGCGGCGTGGGTGAATACCACTCCGGCGGTGCTACTCAACATTCAGCGGCAGCCCGGCGCCAACATTATCGACGTTGCTGACCGCATCAAGAAAATCCTGCCGCAATTGCAGGCTTCGATGCCGGCGGCGATCAAGGCGCAAATCCTGATCGACCGCACGCAGACGATTCGGGCCTCGGTTGACGATGTGCAGTTCGAATTGATGTTGACCGTGGGGCTAGTGGTCATGGTCATCTTTCTGTTTCTTCGGAATCTTGCGGCTACCGTCATTCCGAGCGTCGCGGTCCCTTTGTCGCTGGTGGGCACCTTTGGCGTGATGTACCTGCTTGGATACAGCCTCAACAATTTGACACTGATGGCGCTCACCATTTCGACCGGCTTCGTGGTGGACGACGCCATCGTGATGATCGAAAACATCGATCGCTATCTCGAAGAAGGCGATTCTCCGCTGGACGCGGCGCTCAAGGGCGCTGGCCAAATCGGTTTCACCATCGTATCGCTGACGGTATCGCTGATCGCGGTGCTGATCCCGCTGCTGTTTATGGGAGACATCGTCGGGCGGCTGTTCCGCGAATTTGCGGTCACGCTGGCGGTTACGATTCTGGTCTCGGCCGCCGTGTCGCTGACTCTGACGCCGATGATGTGCGCCAAGCTTCTGAAGCAGAAGCATCCGGGGCAGGAGACCTGGTTTTATCGGGTCACCGAGGATTTGTTCAACCGCGTGATTGCGTTCTATGGCCGCACGCTGAAGGTCGTCCTGCGACATCAGCCGACTACTTTGCTGGTCACGGTCGCAACGCTGGTCGCTACGTTGCTTCTGTATGTTTACGTCCCCAAAGGATTTTTCCCGGTGCAGGACACGGGCGTGATCATGGGGATCTCGGAAGCCGCGGAGAATACATCGTTCGCGGCGATGTCACAGAAGCAGCAGGAATTGGTGAAAGTGATTCTGCAGAACAGCAACGTCGATAATCTGTCGTCGTTCATTGGAGTGGATGGAACCAACGTGACGCCCAATAGCGGCCGCATCCAGATCAACCTGAAGCCGCGGAACCAGCGCAAAGAGACGGCGTCACAGATCATTCGCGACCTGCAGCCATCGTTGGCGAAGGTCGAGGGCATCACGCTTTTCATGCAGCCGGTGCAGGATTTGACGGTGGAAAGCCGCGTGAGCCGGACACAATATCAGTACTCGATGGAAGACGCCGACGCGACCGAACTGGCGACATGGTCGCAGCAACTGCTGCAGAAACTGCAAGGCATCCCACAGCTGCGGGACGTGGCCAGCGACCAGCAGAATAATGGACTACAGGCAAACCTGGTCATCGACCGTGACACTGCCTCGCGTCTAGGGATTCTGCCGCAGGCGATCGATGACACGCTCTATGACGCCTTCGGTCAGCGCCAGGTCTCGACGATGTTCACGCAGCTGAACCAGTATCACGTCGTGCTGGAAGTGAGTCCGCAGTTCAAGCTGACGCCAGACGCGCTCAAGGATATTTACGTCAAGTCGTCGACTGGTGTAACGGCGGCGGGCACATCCGCAGTGGGAACGACGGGGAACGCAACGCCGACGAGCGCGAACACGGCCGGCACCTCAACGAGCACGGCGGCGACGGGCAACAGCTCACAGGTCCCACTTTCTGCATTCACTCATATCGAAATGCAGAATGCGCCGCTGGCGATCAACCATCAGGGACAATTCCCTGTCGTCAACCTGTCGTTCAATCTCGCTCCGGGAGTTTCGCTGGGCGACGCGACGAAAGCGATTGAGCAGGCGGAAGCTGAGATCAACCTTCCAAAGAGCATCAATACCGGGTTTCAGGGAACGGCGGCGGCATTTCATAATTCGCTTTCGAGCGAGCCGTGGCTGATTCTGGCTGCGATCATCACCGTGTACATCGTGTTGGGAGTTCTTTATGAGAGCTACATTCATCCCATTACGATTCTTTCCACGCTGCCGTCGGCGGGCGTGGGAGCGATTCTGGCCCTGCTGATCACGGGCAACGATCTCAGCGTGGTCGCTCTGATCGGCATCATCCTGTTGATTGGCATCGTGAAGAAAAACGCGATTATGATGATCGACTTCGCGCTTGAAGCCGAACGCGCGGAGCACAAAGAGCCGGAAGAGGCCATTTATCAAGCCTGCCTGTTGCGCTTCCGCCCGATCATGATGACGACGATGGCAGCGCTGCTAGGCGGATTGCCGCTCGCACTCGGCAGGGGCACGGGATCTGAGCTGCGGCATCCGCTCGGAATTACGATCGTGGGCGGATTGCTCGTGAGCCAGGCGCTGACGCTCTATACGACTCCGGTGGTTTATTTGTGGTTTGACCGGCTGGCACAGAGATTCGCGCGTTACAAGATCGGCAATCCGATGGAAGAGCCCGCACCTGAGGCTGCCGGAGACTGACGTCATGAATATTTCCGCGCCTTTCATCAAGCGTCCGGTAGGAACGTCGTTGTTGGCTGCGGCGCTGCTGCTTTCGGGAGTGCTGGCCTTCAACTTTCTGCCGGTGGCCCCGCTGCCGCAGGTAGAGTTCCCTGTCATCTCGGTGAGTGCGAGCTTGCCGGGAGCCAGCCCGGAAACGATGGCGTCGGCTGTGGCGACTCCGCTGGAACGGCAGTTCGGGCGTATCGCGGGCGTCAACCAGATGACTTCGACGAGCCAACTGGGTTCGACGAACATCGTGCTGCAATTCGATCTCAGCCGGAACATTAATGCCGCTGGGCGAGATGTGCAGGCAGCGATCAATGCGGCGCGCAGCCAACTGCCGTCGTATCTTCCGGGCAATCCGACGTATCGCAAGGTGAATCCTGCGGACGCGCCGATCATGATTCTGGCGCTCACCTCGGACACCATCCCGCTGCCGAAGATTTACGACGCGGCGGACTCGATCCTCTCGCAGAAACTCGCGCAGGTTGATGGCGTAGGGCAGGTCTACGTTGGTGGAGGCGCGAAGCCCGCGGTCCGCGCCGAAGTCAATCCCATGCTTTTAAATAAACTGGGCGTCGGACTGGATACGGTTCGCACGGCACTGACGGCCGCGAATGCCAACAGTCCGAAGGGAGAAGTGAGCGACGCGACGAACTCGTGGACGATTCGCGACAACGATCAGATTTACCGCTCGGACCAGTATCGCAACCTGATCGTCTCCTACAACAACGGAGCGCCGGTTCGACTGGCGGATGTTGCCGAGGTACATGACGCCGTCGAAGACATTCATAACATCGGACTGGCCAACGGCAAGCCCGGAGTGCTGATCATCATTTCGCGCCAGCCGGGCGCCAACATCATCGCCACTGTCGATCGCATCTATGCCGCGCTGCCGCAGCTGGAGGCGTCGATCTCTCCCGCGATACAAACCAGCGTGGTGCTCGACCGAACGACGACGGTGCGAGCATCCGTCCACGACATTGAACTGACGCTGATTATTTCCGTCATACTTGTCATCCTCGTTGTCTTCGCGTTCCTGCGCACCTTGCGGGCAACGCTGATTCCTAGCATTGCCGTGCCGCTCTCGTTGATTGGGACCTTCGGAGTGATGTATATCCTCGGCTACAGTCTCGACAACCTGTCACTGATGGCTCTGGCAATCTCGACCGGATTTGTGGTGGACGACGCGATCGTCGTGTTGGAAAACATCACTCGTTTTATCGAACAAGATATGACGCCGATCCAAGCCGCATTTCGCGGAGCGCGTGAAATTGGATTCACCGTGTTGTCGATGAGCACGTCGCTCGTGGCCGTATTCATTCCGATTCTGCTGATGGGTGGAATCGTGGGCAGGCTGTTCCGCGAATTTGCGGTCGTACTGAGTATCGCCATCGGCATGTCACTGATCATTTCTTTGACCGTGACGCCGATGATGTGCGCGAAATTTCTGCGGCCGCTCAACGAATCAAAACACGGCCTGTGGTATCGCGGGAGTGAGTGGGCGTTCGAGAAATTGCTCAACGGGTATCGCCGAGCCCTCGATTGGGTGCTAGCACGCCAGCCGTTGACTCTGGGGGTGACGATTGCCACGGCCTGCCTGAGCGTGTACCTCTACATTCTGGTGCCGAAAGGCTTTTTCCCGCAGCAGGACACAGGCAGAATCATGGGCGCGGTGCAGGCGGCGCAGGACATTTCATTTGCCGCCATGAGCGTGAAGATGAATCAATTCGTGAACATTGTGATGAAGGACCCGGCGGTGAACACGATTGTGGGTTTTGCCGGCGGCAACACCACCTACAATACCGGACGAATGTTCATCACGCTGAAGCCGCTTGCGCAGCGCAAGATGACGGCGGATCAAATCATTGGGCGCTTGCGATCGAAACTTGCGGTGGTTCCGGGCGCAACCTTATATATGCAGTCAGCGCAGGATCTGACCATCGGCGGCCGCCAGAGCCAGGCGCAATATCAATACACCTTGCAGGGAGAAGACCTGAACGAGATGAACGAGTGGGCGCCGCGATTGCTGCAGAAGTTTCGCACGCTGCCGCAACTGCGCGACGCCAACACGGATCAGCAGGATAAAGGACTGCAAGCGAGCGTAATTATCGATCGCGACACGGCTGCCCGGCTGGGAGTGGCGGCTTCCGACATCGATAGCGCGCTGTACGACGCATTTGGCCAGCGGCAGGTTTCGATCATGTACAAGCCGCTCAACCAATATCACGTGGTGATGGAAGTCGCGCCCGAGTTTGCCAATAGTACGGACGCACTCAAGAGCATCTACGTCCGCGCGAAAAATGGGACGGCGGTGCCGTTGTCGTCGCTCGCACATTTCGGACCCTCGAACACTTCGCTCGCGGTCAACCACCAGGGGCAGTATCCGTCGGTGACGCTGTCGTTCAATCTGGCGCCGGGAATTTCGCTTGGCGACGCGACGAAAGTGATCGAAGAGGCGGAGCGCAGCATCGGCTTCCCGGCAACGATCCACGCGAGCTTTCAGGGCACAGCGGCTGCGTTTCGGGACTCGCTGTCGACAGAGTGGCTGCTGATTGTACTGGCGCTGTTCACCGTCTATATCGTGCTGGGGATTCTCTACGAAAGCCTGGCGCACCCGATCACGATTCTTTCCACGCTGCCGTCGGCGGGAGTAGGCGCAATTCTGGCGTTGCTGATCTCGAAGAACGAGCTGAATGTCATTGGAATGATTGGAATCATCCTGCTGATCGGGATCGTCAAGAAGAATGCGATCATGATGATCGACTTTGCGCTTTACACTGAGCGCGAGCACGGGAAGTCTTCGACGGAAGCCATTCGCGAGGCTTGCCTGTTGCGTTTCCGACCCATCATGATGACGACGATGGCGGCATTGCTCGGAGGATTGCCTCTGGCGCTCGGTACAGGCACGGGATCGGAACTGCGCCGGCCGCTCGGCATCACCATCGTCGGCGGACTGATCGTGAGCCAGATGCTGACGCTATTCACCACTCCGGTGGTCTATATCTATATCGATCGCGCGCGGCTGTGGCTCAGACGCCGGCCCACAGAGGTTCGCTCCCAACCCCGGCCTTCAACGACGCCGCGTCCGGCGGAGAGTCACTAGGGTAATGCTGGTTCGAAGATTTGCCGCTTAAGAGCTCGCGCCTACTCTCGCCGCAAACGAGGACGGCTTCCGAATCTGGCCTTCCACCCGGGAACGGACTTCGCGTTCGGCGATCAGCCAATCCTGCCCCTCATTGCCGCCCTGCCCACCGGCCATTGCGCGCTCAAGGTACAACTCGTAGGCACGGTGGCGTATTGCCTCTTCGATGTCAAAATCTACGGGCAGATTTGGGGTGACAACCGCAGTCTTGCTGGCGCTCTTGCGGACCGGTTTAACTGTCGGTTGATCCGTCAGGGCTGCTGCCTCAACTGGAGCGGATGGTGTTGTGGTTCCGTTTTTCTTGCTGCGACTAGTGGTGCTACCTGCTGTGCTTTTGCGAGCCATTTGTACTCCTCACACTTACCAAACTACAAAGTTAATTTGCGAAACCGCGAAAACATTCTAGGAATGTTATATCCAAATAATAACGCGAAGGCTTGTGGAACTTCGTGACAGGCTAGTGAAAAAACCGCTGCGTAGTATAAAAAAAGTCACTCTTTTGTGCGGACTGGGCACGGCGATGGGCAGTCAGGCTGGGGCAAGTGAGTACTCTAGTAACTTGTGAAAGGGTAATGCCGGGCGTGAGGATGTATGGGGAAAGCCTTAAGCGATATTTATGTCATCCACCGGCAATCAGGGCGCGGCAGCGAAGGCCGCCAAAGCGAACCTTAGCGAACTGGAGAGCATGGTTTCGGAATCTCCAAGTTCGGATCGCGCTTGCTCGAAACTGGCGCAGGTTCTGAATGTTCGCCGGAACGAAGTGGCGTTGCTGCGGCTGGAAAAAGGCAGCCTGCGATTTATTTTCCCGCCTGAACTGCGCTCGGCAGGGGTTCTGCCGCTGAGTGGCTCGGCGGTTGCGGCCCGGACGGCATCCACGAAGACTCCGCTGCTCTCTAACAACTTCATGCGGGTAAAGCATGTCAGTCTTTTTGAAGCGGTCAAGCTTGGTGCCGGGGCCGAAGATCGCAGCCTGGAGCAAATGCCGATCCAGAAAATCATGTCGGTTCCCGTGACGTCTCCGGAGGGCAACGTGATCGGAGTGGTGCAAGTATCGCGCAAGGGGCTCGATTCTTCTCTCGCGGGCACGGATTTTTCTGCCGAAGACATGAAGCAACTGGAGAAGGCGGTTGAAGTGATCGCGCGCATGCCGTTTATGCAAGAAGGCGCAGAGATATAGGAACGGCATTGCGCTGCAGGTCTTTGGATAACGTCCTTTAAACCGCTTGTCCGGCGGAAAATCCTGATGCCCACGCCCATTGAAAGTTGAACCCGCCCAGTTGACCGGTGACGTCAACCACTTCTCCAATAAAGAACAAGCCAGGAATTTTTCGGGACTCCATCGTCTTGGCAGAGAGCTCGTCGGTGTCGACTCCGCCCGCCGTGACCTCCGCCTTGCCGTAGCCTTCGGTCTCGACCGGCGTGACTTCCCAATGATGCAAGCGGCGCTCGGCATCGGCAAATTCCGAGTCGGAGTTCCCGCTGAGAGGATAAGTCTCGAGCCAGCGATCGGCGAAACGCCGAGGTAGCACTTCCCGCAGCAACAACTTCCACGTCGACTGATCGCGATGGCCACGAGATCGAAGATCGGCAAGCAAGTCGCGGCCGGGGGCAAGATCGATTTGAATGGGTGCTTCGCCCGACCAATAGGTAGATATCTGAAGAATCGCCGGGCCGCTCAACCCGCGATGCGTAAAGAGCAGGTTCTCGCTGAACACCTGCCTGGTCGCGCGAGTGGAGGCAACTACGGCAGTCGAGAGTCCCGCCAGGTCGGCCCAGCGCTTACGATCTCGTTCGCTAAAGACGAGTGGAACCAGTGCGGGGCGTGGCGGCACGATGTTCAATCCAAATTGCCGTGCCAGGTCGTAGCCAAACGAAGTCGCGCCGATTTTGGCAATGGATAGGCCCCCGGTCGCGACGACGAGGCGTGGAGCGGCGAAGTTTGCGTCCTCGGCCTGTATGCCGAATTCGCCGGCCTGCGGCTGCGCCTCATCTTTTTCGGCCGAGACGATGTTGGTGTTGAGCCGGATCTCGACTCCGGTGTCGAGGCATTCCCGCTCGAGCATGGCAGTAATATCGCTGGCAGCCCGATCACAGAACAGCTGCCCAAGCTTTTTTTCGTGATAGGCGATGCGGTGCTTCTCAACGAGTTTAATAAAGTCCGCGGGAGTGTAGCGAGCGAGCGCCGACTTCGCGAAATGGGGATTGGCGCTGAGAAAATTCTCGGGGCCCGTATGCAAGTTTGTGAAATTGCATCGGCCACCGCCGGAGATCAGGATTTTCTTGCCGATGCGATCGGCGCGCTCGAGGACGAGAACGCGCCGCCGGCGCTTGCCGGCCTCGATGGCGCACATCAGACCGGCGGCACCGGCTCCGAGAATGATGACATCGTAGTTCTGACTCACGCAGGTGAGCTTAGCAGGATCATGAGGCTAGGAGGATCAATGGGACACCGCATATTGCGTGGCTGAACTGCTCGATGGCGAGTGCGACTGCGACGGTCGAATGTTGAGCGACTTCAAGTAGGTGACAATCTGCCAGCGCTGCGGTTCGGGCAACTTGGACCAGACCGGCATGCCTCGGCGTACGATTCCGTTGGTCAACACCCAGAACAGCGTGCCGGGAGTCGCCTGCTGCACTTCTTCCCGCGTCAGATTTGCGCCGCGCATGGTGCCCCCGGCTGTTTGGCCGTGACACTCGACGCAATGTTGTTCAAAAAGCTTTCTGCCTGCGGGAATGGCATCGGGATCGGCAGCGAGAGGATTCTTGCGCTCCCTCGCTTTTTCAGGAGCGGTCGCGAGCACTGCATAGGGCGAGTCTTCCTTCTTAGGTCGAGCGCTGGCTTCGTTGTGTAGCAAAAACATGTGGAGCAAAAGCAGACTGGCACCGAGGGCACACATTCCGAAAAGTGCAGTCAGGAAGCGGGCGCAACGGATGCACATGGCACGGTCAAACATCGGTAGTGTTTTCATAGACGCCCTCCGAATAGCCGCTTGACTGCCGCGCCAAAGCCGGAAAACTCGCGCGAGACTCCCCAGCGCAAAAGGAGGCGGTGGCTGTTATCGTTCAGGCCGAAGCCGGTTGAGAGACGGAAGGTCCAGTCCGAGGGGAGATTCCAAGCGATCACGGGCGCCAGATAATGAGAGGTCTCGTGCAGGCCCGGGCTCTGGGCGTCGCCGAGTCCTCCGTACATTTCCAAGCCAGCGATGAAATTCTCAGGACAGAAACTGCAGTGCTTAGGAGAAGCCTTGAGACCGAGCGGACGGCTCGCGCCGATCGCGTAAGCGAATTCCCACGGCTCGCTGGGCAACAGGTTCTTGGTGACGATCGGATTCACCGCGACGTTCCAACCTTTGAATGTGCTCGAAAGCAGCAGTTTCATTTCCAACTCGTGGTCGTGTTCCTGGCGCAAGACGCCATTGGACTCCGCGAAGTCGGACTCAACGTCGTGCCCTTCGACTTCTTTCAGAATCTTGTCTGCTCCGTTGGTGTTTTCGAACTCGATGTAGAGCACCGGATTGACGATGTGTTCGTGCTGGAGGAGGCGGAATCGGTTCTCCCAACGGGTGCCGGTGAAAATTGTACTGTCGTTGAAGGTGGTCTGCCCGGAGACATAGAGCTCGCTCGTCCACCACGCAGTCGCGCCATATTCAAACTCGGCCCAGAAGGCATGGAAGTCGTTGCCGCCGCGCTGGGTGCCAAAGGTAGAAAAATACTCCACCTCGAGGCTGCCTGGCTCTTCGAGGTAATGATCGTAAGTCACGATGTAAGGACTCTCCTGCGCCCAAAGCGACGACGCGGGGCAAAAGACGGTCGCGACCGACAGGACGATGAAAATGAAAATGGGGACAGACGCCTTCGACAGGCGGCTTCCACAAGTGACGAAGCGCACGATTGACTCCCCTATTGGCGATAGTTCTTCTTGCGACCTAGTCGCAAGAAGAAGTACACTGCAAGCCTATGGTGAGCGACGTGGGCTGTCAATCGACTGCTTGAAGATTTCGTCGCAGACTATTTGCAACCCGGTCGCAACTGGAGAACACAAATTGATCCTGGGAGAAAACTATGCCGCTTCCTCAAACCGAAATTCCGGGCCGCTTGCAGACGCAGCTGGCCGAACGCGGGATTCGCATGACCGCTCCGCGGCGCGCGATTCTCAGCGTGATTGAAACCGCAAACAAGCACCTGGACGCCAGCCAGATTCTGCGCAAAGCCCGCCTGTTGGATTCGTCCGTCGATCGCAGCACGGTCTACCGGACCCTCGACCTGCTCAAGCGGCAGGGATTGATCGACGAGCTCGACCTGATGCATCTTAATGGCGAGGGTCACTTCTACGAGCGCAAATTGGGGCGCGATCATATTCACATGGCATGTCTGCGATGTGGGAAGATCACCGAATTTGTCAGCAAGACCTTCGAATCGTTGAAGAGCCAATTGCAGCGCGATTGCCGTTTTCAAATCGTGGTGGCGCGCCTAGAGGTCGGAGGGTACTGCGCCACTTGCCGGCACTAGAGAACAATAAAAATCTTGCCATCTACAGGCTTGCCAGAGCATCAATCATGTACGGCATTTCACAAGAATCGAATTCATGAGGAGGAGGATGCCATGGCACGTGCATACGGTGTCTGGGGAAGACTCGAGTTTCTTTGCGCTCTGATGTTGCTGGCTTGCTGGCCCGTTCTGGCGCAGAACGGCAAGCGGCCGGTCCACAATATTGTGTTGGTTCATGGTGCATGGGCGGATGGATCGGGGTGGAAGGGTGTGTACGACATTCTGGTCAAGGACGGTTATCACGTAAGCATCGTCCAAGAGCCGGAAACTTCTTTTCAGGACGACGTCACGGCAACGAAGCGCATTCTTGCCTTGCAGGGCGGAGATTGCATTCTGGTTGGTCATAGCTACGGCGGTGCAGTGATCACGGAAGCGGGAACGGATCCGTCGGTGGTCGGCCTGGTGTACATCGCGGCGCACATGCCGGATGCTGGGGAGAGTGAGTCGGAGGATGGAAAGCGAATTCCGAGTGACCTCGCCAAATCAAATGCGATCAAGCAAACGGCGGACGGTTTTACGTATCTGGATCCGGCGCAGTTTCGGCAATATTTCGCGGCCGATCTTTCGGAGGAGCAAGCCGGGCTTATGGCTCATTCGCAGGTGCTGAACAAGGGCGAGAATTTTAGAGCGGTCATCATGAATCCGGCGTGGCGAAGCAAACCGAGTTGGATGCTGGTGGCTGGGGCGGACAAGGCGATTAATCCTGACCTGGAGCGATGGTATGCGACGCGCGCCAAGAGCAAGCGCATTGTAGAGGCTCCTGGCGCCAGTCACGCAGTCTATGTTTCGCGGCCAGATGCAGTCGCCGCTCTCATCGAGGAAGCTGCCGCGACCGTGGGCAAGTAATCGTGACGCACTCGCGATTGCACTCGCGGTCACAGCGGCAATCAGGCCGCCTCGAAGTGGGCGACTGATTTCTCGTGCAGCAGGAGTTCCGTGGCCTGCACTCGCCGGTCGGAGTGAAACCACCGTTGGACGGCATTGTTGCAAAGAACGTTTGCCAGTGAGAGCAGGCTCATGCCTTGGTGGTGAACCATCCAGGTTTTGACGAGCACGCAGCGAGCGCGGCCAGAGCTGCCGCGAGAATCACTGTAGTCTGCCGCCTCAACGAATCCGTAGGAGCCGAACCATCCTAGGGCAAACATTCGATCGAGGTTGCGAAGCGCGGCTTGCGGCTCGACGGCCAAGGCCAGGAAAGTCGAGTAAGGCGAGACGACCATGGGCTCGGATTGGCTTTTCTTCAGCGCTAAGCTCGGCACGCCGAAAGCTTCGTATTGGTAATCGCCTCCGTCATTTTGCTTAGCGCAGGCAGACTCGGAAATTCCCCAGGGAATGCCTTTCCTGCTTCCGTATTCCATCTGCACTTTCACGGCAGCCGCGGCGGCTCGATCGAGCAAGGTGCTGGGATAGCTGCGCATCCAGATCGAGGGCATCAGATACTCGAACATGGTGCCGGTCCAGGAGAGCAGAACCGGGGTGCCCGAAACGGTCGAATAAGGCCGGCTAAGGCGAAACCAACTTTCTTGCGCGATGTCACCTTTTGCGATAGCGATGAAGACCGCGGTGCGCGGCTCGGTGGCCAACAGCTCGTAGAAATACGGTTGTATTTCTTCGGAGTGGGTATCGAAGGCAACCGTCATATGCAGACGCTTTTTATCGAGCAAGAAGCCGAAGTGCATGGCGTCGGCTAATTCATCCGCACGTTCGCTGATATCCCGAAGGTCTGCGATCAAGCGCAGCGCATTCTGCCGCGCAGCTGGAAGCAGACTTCGCAGCCGCTCCGCGAGCGCGCCGTTTCCATTGAGAACGGATCGAGGCGTATTAGCGAGGCGCGCATCTGTCTCCGAAATGAAATTGGGGAGTTGCTGCAGGAGTATGTCGTCATTTTGACTCAGTCCATCTACTTTTTGTCGGAGTGGCGCGAACTCCGGGAACCGCCAGGGCATGAAGGCGAAGACTGTGTCACGGAGTTTCTCGATTCGAAGCTGCGCTTGCTGCTGGAACCACACGGTGTCGGAATCGATGTCTGTGGGAGATTTGTCTTTGTTCGTCGTCTCTATGTTCCTGATCTCTATTTTTATTTTTGCTGAACAATTCAGAACTGCGGTCAGCCAGTCTTTGCCGTGGGACTGGGCGTGGAACTCCTCCACGCATCGCGACAGGGTACGCTTCGGGAACGCCCGCGAGTCGACGAGAATTCGAAGATGATCGAGTAAGCCTTCTGCCAGGGACGCGGATAGGAGAGGTTGGCGCAAGCGATCAAGACATCCCTCCTTCAACGTCCACAGCGAGGCCACGAGATTGCCGCTATCGACGGAGGAAACGGTTAAAGGCGGCAACGGTTCGAGGGAGCGGGTGTCATACCAGTTCACGAGGTGGCCGTGGTATTTCTCGAGACGGTCGATTGTGTTCAGGGTTTTTCCCGTCAGTTCGACCATCTCCGGAAGCGTGAGATAGCCGAGTTCGGCTGCAGCCTGTCTCGCATTCAGAAGAAGTCCGACGTTGGTTGGTGATATACGAGCGGCCACTTTCCGAGGATCGTCCTGAATATTGTCGGGCACGAGCCAGTTGTGCTCCTGGGTGGAGAACTCGGCAAAGTAGCGCCAGATGTAGAGAGCCGACTTGCGCAGGAACGAAACATCGCTGGGAACGATTTCGGGCGCCTGTTCGATGGGGGAGCCGTTGAGCCAACGAACCACAAGCTGGCTGCCGGCCCACAATGCGAGTATGGGAATTGCCGCGGGCAGCGATTGTGGCCTTAGGGCCCAAAGCAACAGACCCAAGCAGGTCGCTAAGACGGGCATCCATTCGATATACCGATCGACTGGAGTCCGGCGGTTCTTTAGTTCCGACTCTAGTTCCGACTCGGCAGCGGTTTCCCACTCGAGCAGCCGTTCACGCGTCACAAGATGGCGGACCAGCGCGCGCACGACTGCGTCAATCGACAAGAGCATCTGATGCGCCAGCAGGGTCAACGAGAGCAAGACGGTAAAGTTGGGAGCAAAGAGGGTGCCGAACGCGTCACGAGCGATGCGAGGCTGGCGCGACGCTAGCGAACGAATCAGTCCGAAGACCAGTTCGACCCACGCTGGAACAAACAAGAGGCAGATCGTCGCGAGCGTCCACAAAACTGGATGGCCCATGACAAACCAGCCATACAGGAGAAGCGCAAACGTCGCCGGCTCGACGAGGCTACGGCGAAGGTTATCGAGGATTTTCCAACGCGAAACGAGAGAGATCGGATTCCGAACCCGTGCGCCGGACTCGTTGGGCACCCAGTCCGTAAGCCAGTCGACAATTTGCCAGTCGCCACGAAGCCAGCGATGCTTTCGCCGACTGTAGGCGCTGTAGTGCGAGGGATAGTCTTCGATCACAATGACGTCGGTGACGAGTCCTGCACGTGCGTATGCGCCTTCGATCAGGTCATGGCTCAACAAGTAATTGCGGGGGAAGCGACGCGAAAGAACACTGACCATGGTGTCGACTTCATAAATTCCCTTGCCCACAAAACTTCCCTCGCCATACAAATCCTGATAGACGTCAGAGATCGCCTGCGTATAGGGATCAGTACCGGTTTCGCCAGCGAAAATGGCGGCCAGGCGCGAACGCGAAGTGGACTGCACACTCACACCGACGCGAGGCTGGAGTATGCCGTATCCGGACACGACGATGTTCTTGACGGGATCGATGATCGCCTGATTGAGAGGATGGGCAATCGTTCCCACCATGCGATGGGCCGAACCGCGTGGAAGTTCGGTATCGGAGTCGAGCGTAATCACGAAGCGAACCGTGGGTAGGATCGAAAGATCTCCAACCTTCACCGGGAAGCTGTCGTATTGTCCTCGCAGCAACCGATTCAGGTCGAGGAGCTTTCCGCGCTTCCGCTCCCAGCCAATCCAACCTCTTTCGCGGGGATTGTAGACGCGGTGGCGATGAAGAAACAGAAAGGGGCTCCTGTCGTCCTCGGAATAGCGTTCGTTCAGGCCGGCAATCAATTTCGAGCACAATGCCACAAGTGAGCTATCTTCGCTCGCCGGCCGGTCTGAATCGGGGAGGTCGGATGCGAGAGCGAAGTAAAGATTGGGATCATGGTTGCCGAGGAAGCGTACCTCCAGGTTTTCGACAAGAGTGTGGACTTGTTTTTCGTTGAGGAGAAGAGTGGGAATCGCAACCAAAGTCACGCAGTCGTCGGGAATGCGGTCAGAGAAATCCAGCTTGGGGAGGGCAGTCGCTGGCAGCAGACTGGTGGTCAGGTAGTTCATTACCTGAACCGCCGCTTGAGAACTCGGCAGCAATAGAATCAGAATCGAAATCAGCACCAGCCAAAGTGAAGTGGTGGCAGGCGTCAATAAAGTCACCGTCGTAGTGGTGATGACGAGAGTCAATGCGACAATTCCGAAAATCAGGTATTCATCGGGATGGCTTCGCAGCAGTTTTCGGACGCGGTTGGCAAAAGTGGGATGGCAACCAACTCGCTGGCGGAGCAGCCGGGTGCCTTCGCCGAGAAGATAGTAGCCGATGTGGGATTTTCGTAGTCCGATCCTCGGGTCGGCGGATTTTTCAGTGCAAGCCTGACGGGCGAGCGCCAGTGCCTCTTCGGCGACTTCTGCCTCTGTTCGATCGGAACGCTGCGCGATCGTGGCCACTCTTTTTTGGTATAGACTCCGCGACTCCGGATCCATGGCGGCGTATGCGCCGACGGGATCTTGCCGCAAAGTTTTGTCGAAGGTAACGAGCGGCTCCAATACATCTTTCCACTGGGTTCGCAAAACCTCTCGGAGGCTCCGAATGCAGGTGGCAACGATTCCGCAAGATGTGGTCGATACTTCGTTGCCCGAATTGGTTATGAGACAGAGACCTTGGGCGGCGATTCGTTCCAACAAGACGAGTTCCAGAACAGGCACAAGCGGCTCAATTTCACGAAATTCGAGAGGCGATTTTTCCTCGAATGCCGCTACAAACTCGGTGAACTTTTTTTCGGAAAAAGCGCTGCCGGTATCGGCGAAGAAAGCCTCGGCGATCGCCAGCACGCGCGGTTCGACTTTGTCCCCGGCGGCTACGTGAGGAAGGTTGGCGAGTGGGGCGAGGTCGATCGTCACATTACGCAGTGCCGATGAAAGTTGCTGCTGGTTGTCACGCAGCCAGCGAAAATCGATGGAACGAAGACCGTCGGAATCGGAGACTTTTGCGCGGGTCGCATCGCATTGCGCGAATACGCGTTTAAAGACAGCCGCCACTTCGCGGCAGCGTCGCGCGAACGTGTCTGATGAAGCGACTCCTGGCACCCAACCGAGTTTGTCGGCACTTTCCAAGCCCGCAGTGCGCATCGTCCGAATGACTGCCTCGCTCGCAAGGACCGAGGACTGCGTGTCCTCTTTATGAAGAACGCCGTCGGTCTTTGCATCGACCTTTGCATCGACCTTGGCATCGACCTTGGCATCGGTCTGGGCGTTCGGGATCGAGCCTACGAAGTCCATGCTTGCGATTTCCTCTTCTCTTCTTCCTCTAGCTCCAGCTCCAGCTCTAGCGGTAACTGGCTGCCTGCAGTTCAAACATTTCTGCGTAGCGACCGCCGAGTCGCGTCAACGCGTCGTGGTCTCCTTCTTCGGCAATGGATCCGTTCTGCAGAACTACGATTCGGTCCGCCATTCGCACGGTAGAGAATCGATGCGAAATGAACAGGGCCATCTTCCCTGCTGTCAGCTCGGCAAATCGCTGGAAGACTTCGTACTCGCTGCGAGCATCCAACGCCGAGGTAGGCTCGTCGAGAATGAGGACTTGGGCATCACGCAAGTAAGCCCGAGCCAGAGCAACTTTCTGCCATTCGCCGCCGGAGAGGTCGAGGCCGCCGTCGAATCGGCGGCCCAGCATCTGCTCGTAGCCGCGGGGAAGGCGGTCGACCACGTCGTCGGCCAAACTCTTTTCGGCGGAGTGCCGGAGCATTTCAAGATTGTCGATCTGTTCGATACGGCCAACGGCGATGTTTTCGCGAGCTGTCATCTCATAACGCATGAAGTCTTGAAAGATGACACCGATCTCGCGGTAAAGATCTTCGAGGCTGTACTCGCGCAGGTCCACGCCATCGAGGAGCACTTGCCCCTCCAGGGGTTCGTACAGGCGGGTTAAGAGCTTGACGATGGTGGTCTTGCCTTCGCCGTTTTCGCCGATGAGCGCGACCCTTTCGCCCGGACGCAAATGGAAGTTCAGGTTCTTGAGCACCAGGCGCGAGGCCCCCGGATAGCGAAAGGAAACATTTCGGAATTGAAATCCGCGACGAATTGGACGGGGCGCCGGCAGCGCATTCGGCTTGGACGAGATGGTAGGGCGCATCTCGAAAAAAGCGACGAGGTCGGTAAGGAACAACGCCTGGTCGGCGATCGTGGACAAGGTGGAAAATGTCTGCTGAAGATTTGAACTGGCCTCGCGGATGGCGTTCGCCAACAAACTCAAGGTGCCGAAAGAGAAAACGCCCGCCACTGTCCGCCAGACGGCAAAGACGTAGGCGGAGTAGTAGCCGCCGGTTCCGATCGCGGAGAGCAGCGTCCCTGCCACTAACTTGCGGCGTGCCAGGGAAATGTCTTCCTCGTAGACGTGATCGGAGAGCCTTACAAACTTGCCCGTGAGAAAGTCTTTGAGACCAAAAAGCTTGAGTTCTTTGGCGGCTTCTTTGCTGCCGCCGAGAATGCGAAGATACTCGAGCTCCCGCCGAATAGGCGTCTGACGAAAATTCTTGGCATACCCCAAGAATGCAAAATGTGTCTCTCCGACGAATGCGGGCAAGACACCTACGATGAGAAGCAGAAGGAGCCAGGGCGAAAACACCATGATCGAGATGGACAACGAGACGGCAGTGATCACCTGCTGCACCAGACGTCCCATGGCCTGGATCATGAACAGGCGGTCGGTGGCTTGAACCCGTGCACGATCGAGCCGGTCGTAAAAAACGGGATCTTCGTAGGCGAGGAGGTCGAGGGTGGCGGCGTGCTCCATCACTCGGACGCTGACATGGCGGGTGTATTTGCCGGCGAGAAGAGCGTCAAGATAGTCGATGGCCCGGCCTAGAACGCTGGCGGCGACGGCCAGCGAAAATTCGGCCGCGACGAGCCACCATAACCTGGAACCCGCGGGCTGATGCAGGGTCAGGCTGCGGTAGATGCTATCGATGATGAGCTTGGACACCCAAAACAGGGCCAGAGGCAGAAACGAGGCTACAACCCGGAACGCGAGACCCAAAACGACGACCAAGCGCCCTGACTCCCACACAATCCGGAGGACGATGGGCAAATTACGGAGAGCGGCGAGTCTTTCCCGCCATCCGCCGCGGAACTCCGAATTGCCGGTGTCGACTGAACTCATAGAGGCATCGCGCGAGACAGGAATTTATCCCGGTTTGTCCGCGAGAGCGCAGTCGTAATCGATATCAATGCGTCAGCGGTGGTGGCGGTTATTCACCGTAACCGAACCATTTCCGGGTGAACGAGGCCAGATCGCTTTATTATCCCTCATTCTCAATTTCGCGTCTTTCCCAGGCAGCGTGTTGGATGAAAAAACCGCGGTGGCGGTTGGGCGGCGACGAAAAATCTGAAAGGGACCTTGGGTGAGATGTGGCTAGTATTTGTTGAGTCCGGCCCGTTCCATTCCGCGCTGCGCTTCGGGCGACTTCATAAAGGTCTGCCAGACAAAACCGGTGCGCAGATTCTCGGCCATCAACATGGTGACACCGGTATCGATTCCAAGCACGTCGGTGTCATACCATTTCTTCAGGGGATTAAAGGCGTTCACGAAGCCGTACTTAGTCCAAGCCAGCGGGTAGCGACTCCGGATCGTCTTGAGCACCCGCATCGTGGCGTCGGGCAGAAATGGCAATGATCCGCCAGCCGCACTCGGAACGACGGTGCCATCGATTGGGCCGATGGTCGGAGGACCGCCCCACACCACGTAGCCATGTTCGGAGTCGGAGGCGGTAATCCCCCACAAATCTTCGCTGTAGTCGGGGAACTGCTTGCTCAACTCGAGACAGAAACGGCGATGAACCTCGGTGGCAGTTGCAGAGTTCTGGAAATAGTCAGCGTATTTGTCACGGCGGCCGCGGAAATCAAACCACGCCTGCGAATATTGGTGAACAAACAGCGGCGCGAACGAACCGATATATCGCATGCCGTCATATTCGAACGTCAAACGCTTCCAGGCGTCCCAGGTTTCCTTCTTCAGGGGATTGGTTGACGATCCCATACCGAGCAAATACATCATCATCAGCTCACTGTAGTAATCCCATCGCGAAGGCAGGAACCCGACTTCCGGAGTCCAGCCCTGCGTCAGCACGCTGGTGTCTTCAGAGAGCCAACTCCAATCGACGCGGTTGAGAATTAAATTGGCGAGTTCGGCGACCACGGGATGACGGAAGTGTTCGCGGCAGGTCAGAATACCGCATAGCAGAATCGTCGTGTCTACTGACGAGACTTCGGAATCGTACATGCGCTCACCGGTGTCGGCATTGGCAAAGTGGTAGAAAAATCCGCGATGGTTGGGTAACTTCTTCCAGAGAAATCGCAGGGCGGCGAATACGCGCTCCAGTGCGGCTTCTCTGGAGATGAACCCGCGGTGGTCTGCGATACAGAGAGCGGTGAGACCGAAGCCTGTGGCGGCGATGCTGGCGACAACTCCTCGATCGTCGATGTGGACATTGCAGCGATCCTTGACCATGCCGGTTTTGGGATCGCCCTGTTCCCAGAAAAAAAGGAAGCTGGCGCGCTCCAGCTGGTCCAGAAACTGATCGTCTTCCGGCGACAGAACCGCGGCTGGGGCGGTTGCTGCGGATGAAGGATTGGACCGGGCGGCGTTATTCGGGGCATCAGCGGCCCAGGTAGATAGAGCTTCGGCAAAGGGGAGGCAGACTCCAGCGCCTACAATCTGGCGCAAGACTTCGCGTCGCGAGACTGTATTGGATTTGTCGTCGAGATCTCCAGTGGGGAACGATCTGTTTTCGGCCTGCTTCATTTTCAGCCCGCTTCAGGAGCAGACAAGAGACACCTCGGCATAATAATGTTTGAGAATGAATAAAAGTAGTGTGTCTGAGTGTCTGTGAACTTCAGTACAAGAGTCAAGAGATGCACAAGGTACTGATTGTGTTGCTGCAATCGCGAAAACTTTGGATGACGAATTGTCATCTCATGATTACCGGGAACCCGTTGGGATGACTCCTAACCACAATCTGAAGATTTGGATTTCGTTGTTCGCCGCCGCCGTTCTTTTTGCGGGACTGCTAGCGCTTATCGTTTGGCAGAAACAGAAACCGATCTCACTCAAGGGAGCGGTCATCGTTCAGGATGCTGATCCGCGAAAACAGCTGCCGATCGCGGGAGTAACAATTACCGCTGCCGATCTGGCGGGTTCAGAATCCACCTCGAACACGGCCGGCTACTTTTCTCTGAAGCTGCCGAAATTAATCCGCAAGGGACAACACATTGATATTCAATTCCGTCATCCCGAATATCACCCCTTCGATCTAAATACTGTTGTCGGCAGTGATCTTTACATTGTCCATCTCAGTCCGCTGCCCAGCCCAAACCACCAACCGGAGGTGAAGATAGGCAATGTCCGCGTCCGGTATACGTTAAGGTCGATGACGCAGCAAAACATTGGGAGCGCCGTAAAAACTTTCGAGGTCGAGAATAAAGGCAACGTTCCCTGTAAGGGACAACCTCCCTGTTCGCCAGATGGACGATGGAAAGCCACTGTGGGCTCAGCTTCGCTGGACGCTGGCGCTGACAACGAATTTCGCGACGCCAGCGTTTCGTGCATTGCCGGTCCCTGCCCGTTTACCAAGATTGATGCGGATCACTTCTCCGCTGGGGGACAAACGATCTCGGTATTGGCTCGCGCATGGTCTGACACAGCCACGTTTCTGCTGGAAGCTGAGGTGTTTCGACACATGGTGACGCAAAAGGAGTACTGGTCGTATCCGGTCATCTTCGGACAAGGCCTGAGTTTCACCCTGCCTTCCACGGCCGGAAGCGAAAGCATCGAGGCGGAGCTCGACGGGCAGACCATTATTTTCCCGCTTGGACCAGCGCTTTTTCTGAGCTGGGCCACCTGCGATGCAGAAACCAAGCCCGACAAACCACGCGTCTACCGCTGCGCGGCGAAACCAGGATATCGGTTTCAATAGATTTCTCGGGTCCAATACAAAGGTATCGCCCATACCATCGTCCAATTGATTCGCCGCAGCACCTCGGGTGTAATTGCTGCATCGCAGGCGGTACGGTCGGAATAGCGACTCTGAGACCCGCTCGGCCGTGCGCTCGCCTGTCAGGAGAGAAAGGACGGTAGACATGCCAGAAGCAACTTGGAAGCCTCACGAGAAACATGGACGACTCACTACGCAGAGCGACTTGCCCGACAGCGTCTACGCGTTTTCGAGGCAGCGTAAAGAACCACTGACCGACGCACAACATGTCCGAAATGCGGTCGCGCGTTTCGATCAAGTCATCGACGTTTCCGATGCCGATCGCGCTTTGGCCTTTGCCAACATCGAGAAAGCTGCAAGCTACTACGACGTGAACCTCGCGGAAACGTCGTGGCACGAACTGGGCATTCATCCTCAAAAGAAAGCGGTGACTCGTTGAACGCATCGTGAGGTGAGGCTCAACTCGTTTGTCGAAGCGCCTCACGCCAGTTCGCGTGGAAGGATGTCTGTGAGAGTCATGGCGAGAGGTGAATCCATTCGATACGGTTGGCGATGTGATAGTTGCGGACAACTTGTGCCCGATCTGCAGGCAGGCTGGGTGGAGTGGATTGCGAGCGAGGACGCCAGGGGAAAAACAAGAGTAAGCGGTTTACGGTTGGTGCACCATGGCAACACCAGCGCGAGCTCGCCTGAGCCGTACAGATGTCGGTACAATCCGCGAGACGAATTCAGAAAGAACCAGGGCATCGTAGAGGGATTAGCTCTTGACCGGTTCGCGGGGCCGGACGGGCTTATGTTGCTGCTCGCGATGATTGCTAAACGGGAACTTCCGCTGCAGGAACTGATCGAACTCGCCAAACGAGTGCAGATCCCGGGTTACGAGGCAGCGTATGAACTGGTTCATGATGCTGTCAGCGAAGGGGTGATAGCCCCTTGCATTGCGTCAGGCTTTTACTTGCAGGGCGAGATCTGGGATGTGCTGAAGTGGGCGGAATGCCGAAATCCAGCGGGGACGAGCCGCGTTGAGAACCAGAATCGGTGTGTTGTTTCGCACTAAATAACCTCGAGGTCTACTCACACCTTTCGAAACCTCCTCTTCATGCAGCTAGTCCTGAAGGTCGATCAGTAAAGGAGACTGACTTTCCCAACCGATACGAAAGTATCGCCGATACCATTGTCCAATTGTCTTGCTCCCTGCACTCTGGCTTAATTGCGAACACCCGAGATGCACGTTGGTCAGCTCACAAATTTTTCTGTGAAGGGAAATACAAATGTTTGAATTTGCGACGAAATCTGTGGCGCAAGAGCGACAAGCACACAAGATAGAAACACGCACTGCCGTGGCGCGCATCGCTGGCTTTGCCCTCATTGCGACAGCCATGGCGACGCTCGCCCTTCTCGGCGCCGCGGCGCTTTTCGCTCAGGGCCAAGACAAGGGTAAAGACAAGTACTCGCTGGTATCGCCGGGCGGAATCGCGTTCTCCGACTTCAGGGGATACGAGGACTGGGCTGACGTCTCCTCCGCCCGAACCACCGAAATACTCAAGGTAATCGTCGCGAATCCCACGATGATCAACGCGTATAAATCCGGCGTCCCTGGCAACGGCCAGGCGTTCCCGGAGGGGTCCCGGATCGTCAAGCTCCAGTGGAAGTTAAAGAAGAGCACGGAGGCCCCTTTCCCCGTGGAAGTGCCAGACGTCTTTTCCCAGGCTTTCGTGATGGAAAAGGACAGCAAGAGATTTGCGAAGAGCGGCGGATGGGGATACGCGGTGTTCAACTACGACCCCGCATCCGATAAGTTCACGCCCGACGCCAAAAGCCCGTCAGACTGCGGATTCGCGTGCCATACGCCGGTAAAGGCGAAGGACTACATCTTTCACCCGTACCAGAAGCGTTGAACCGCGCAGGGACGCTTTAATTTCGGAGCAGTCTTTGGAACGGTTTACGACGGAACGATCTTCGACCTCACGAATTTGAAGTTGGTGGAACAACCCCCACGAGGCTTCAGATGACTGGAGTCCGGCAAGCAAACCTTAACCAGTGCGAATCGAGAATAAGGAGACGAACAATGAAGAACACGCCAAGAAAGGACGAAAATTCAGTAGTTGCAGTTTACAGCCAACACTCTGCAGCAGAAGATGCCATCAAACGATTGAAGGGTAGTGGGTTTGACATCAAGAAACTGGCCGTCGTCGGCCGCGACTATCAGACAGAAGAGGATGTGGTCGGCTTCTACAACACAGGCGACAGGATCAAATACTGGGGCAAATGGGGCGCATTCTGGGGCGGGCTCTGGGGCATGCTCGTCGGTGCGGCGTTCTTGATCGTCCCAGGCGTCGGGCCCGTTGTTGCTGCCGGCTCCGTTGTCGACTGGATCATCGCGGCGCTGGAGGGAGCAGTCGTCGTGGGAGGGGTCAGTGCCCTCGGCGCGGGGCTCTTCAGCCTCGGCATTCCGAAAAACAGCATCGTTAAATATGAGACGTCGATCAAAGCGGGCAAGTTTGTCCTTGTCGCACATGGAACCGCCGAGGAAGTAGCGAAAGCGCGCGACGTGCTGAAGACCTCAGGCGCCGATCAAATCGACAGCTACGAGCCTTCGACTGAAGCAACGCGCGCAGCGTAAGCCGGCTGGGATCATTCAGGGAGTCGATTGCAATCTCCCCTCGCACGTGCCACGGTGGCCTCATCGCAGAGGCCACTGTGGCTTATTGTTCGCAGCTTAGGGAAGGCAGATGGCACTCGTACAGACCCTCACTGACCGCGACCAGGATCACTTTGGACCTCCGCTGCCGCCGGGTTTGCGAGAGCTTTACGATGGGGATCTGCGTTTCCGTGAATCACCGCTGGAGCGGCCCTTTGTGATTGCAAATTTCGTTTCCACTCTTGACGGGGTTGTGAGCTACGAGATTAAGGGCCACGCTGGTGGCTCGGCTGTAAGTGGTTCTGACACTGCGGATGGTTTCATCATGGGACTGTTGCGAGCTTCTGCCGATGCAATTATCGTCGGCGCTCGTACCGTCCACGACGCGAGCCCCGAGGGTCTTTGGATTCCTGAATACACCTACCCCGATGCGAAACTTTTGTTCAGAGAATACCGGGTAAACGTGCTTCATAAACCCGAATACCCGCTCCTCGTCGTCGTCAGCGGCAGTGGCAGATTGGAGTTGGAGAGAGCAATTTTCCGAACGCCCGGAGTGCGCACAGCGGTGATCACAACCTCCGCCGGGAGCGATGTACTGGCGGCCGCGGGCGCAATGAAATTGCCCTCCGTTCAGATTCACGCTCTGGATGGGAAGTCTGGAACAATGGCTCCGATGGCGATGCTGCGATTGCTGTATGCGCTTGGGGTACGGAGGCTCCTTCACGAAGGCGGGCCTACACTCTTCGGACAATTTCTAGAGGCGGAAGCCGTAGACGAACTCTTTCTAACGCTGTCACCGAAAATCGCCGGCCGTAAGGGGGACACAATTCGGCCCGGTCTTGTGGAAGGGATCGAATTCATGCCGGACCGTTCTCCTGGGTTCCAACTGCTCAGCGTCAAGCAAAGGGCTGAGCATCTGTACCTGCGCTACGGGCGTTCCGGGGACCACGCGCCCATGGGCGTGGAGCAAGGTTCACGTTTCAGAAAGAGCCCGTGAAAATAAGAAGTTGGCGCTTGCGGGACATCGTGGCACCCAAACGGTTCAACAGTCGCAGTCAAGTTGATCCTTGCTCATCGACCCTACATTTCCGCCAGTGCGCCATGCACGAGATGGATCGAGATCGCACCCTCGCCAACGGCTGATGCAACCCGCTTCACGTTTCCGGAGCGGATGTCTCCAACTGCAAAAACGGCTGGCAAGCTTGTCTCAAGCATCTGCGGCGACCGGCTAAGAGGCCATTCTTGTGGAGCGCTTGCCAGAACTGGATCCAGGTCCCGCCCTGTAAGGATGAAGCCCTGCTGATCAAGGACGACGCAGCCACGCAACCAGTCGCTTCGAGGTGACGCACCCGTCATCACGAAAACGTGACGGATATCGCGAGTCATCCGCTCCCCTGACGACCGGTCGAGCCAGGTGACCCGTTCGAGGTGCGATTCGCCCTCTAATGACACCAGTTCGGTCTCCAGATGCAGCTCAATCACCGGATGCTTTGTGATCCTCTGAGTCAGATAGCGGGACATCGTCTCCGAAAGCGTTTTTCCACGAACCAGCATATAGACCTTCTGGGCAGTTTCCGCCAGGAAAATGGCTGCCTGGCCGGCCGAGTTTCCTCCGCCGATGACGACGACCTGATCACCCCCGCAGAGCTGTGATTCCATGAATGTGGCCGCGTAATAGATTCCATTTCCTTCGAACTTCTTTAGGTTGGCGACGTTCGGCGTATTGTATTGCGCTCCTGTGGCGATGATGACGCTTCGAGCCTGCAGAATATCGCCATTCTCCAGCGAGAGCCGATATGGCCTCTGATCGCATGCGAACTTGACCACTCGCTGTCCCACCATCATCTGTGCGCCGAATTTTTCCGCCTGAACAACGCCACGGCGCGTGAGTTCCAGACCGGAGACGCCGGTGGGGAAGCCAAGGTAGTTCTCAATCTTTGAACTCGAGCCTGCCTGTCCGCCGGGAAAGTCAGCCTCGATCACGACAGTGTCTAAGCCTTCTGAGGCTGCATAAACCGCCGCCGCCAACCCGGCCGGACCAGCGCCCACAATGGCGACATCGAGAATGTGCGATTCATCGACTTTGCCCGAGAGCCCGAGGCATTGAGCCAACTCTTGCGTCGTGGGGTTACGCTGGACGGCCTTTCCGCTGCAAATCACAATCGGTATTTCGTCGATCTTCACATTAAAACGATCGAGCAACTCCTGAGCGGTCGTGTCACTGTCAAGGTCGATATATGCGTGTGGGTGTCCGTTGCGGGTGAGAAACTCGCGCAACCGCAGCGTATTAGCCGAGTGACGCGATCCCAGAATAATGACGTTACCCATGCCGCCCGCGATGAGCGCGAGGCGTCGCTGGATAAAAGCGCGCATGAAGATATCGCTGAGTTCGGCATCTTTCGCGATGAGCGAGCGCAAGGCACCGGAGCTAACTTCAAGAAATTCTCCCGACTCGGCCACACGTCCACGGGCCATGGAGCCGGTCCCAGAGATCAAGACCATGTCTCCGGAAAAACCGCCCGGACGATGAGTCGCAAATACGTGCTCGCCAGAGAGCCTCGTTATTACGATATCGAGCTTTCCGGAAAGCAAAACAAAGAGAGGCAAACGATCCCCAGCTTCGAACAGGATCTCTCCAGCCCGAACTGTTCTCACCGTGCCGTACGGACGGATACGGTCGATCTGGCTGGGGGTTAGGACAGGGAAGGCCTCGGCTCGCCGCCCGGGTGAGTCTATCGATCGTAGAATTGACTCGGTCACTTATCTTTTCCTTTCCCGAATGGCCGATCCCGCTTCCATTACCATCTGAATCATTTGATCTCCGTCGGGAGCTTGTTGATTACTGCCGCCCCAGCGTTGGTCACGACTTCGTCCTCGGAATCCGTGCCTCCCGAACTACCGACTGCGCGCTCCGTAATAACGGCCGAGTGTCCGCTTGAAAGCGCGTTGTCGTCGTGATCGCGCCTCTGAGGCATTGGGTTGATTCGGCCACAACAAAACAGGCCGCGCAATTGGACGATGGTATTGCCCATACTCTGGCATCACCTGGAGTGTCTTCACGACTGATGTCCGGATGCGGGATGTGAGAGCTGCATTTGTCGATCCTGATTGTTGCACTCCTGTCCGTGCAAATCCTACTTTTGTCGGATTCGTAAGCATCTTCGAGAGTGTAAGATTTCTGGGAATTCGCTGGAATCAAAGGGTTCTCATCTCTCGACTGTCATTCGCGGTTTTCAGAGGCTTCATGAAAATGTTTTTCTGGGCGCAGCTCTTTTTCTGGTCGTTTGCGTCCCTGCTTTTGCCGCGACGTCGGTTGACTTGAATCGCGACTGGCTTTTCCGTACCGATCCAAATCAAATCGGTACTGCTGGCGAATGGCAAAAGAAACTCCCCAGAGACACCGAATCGGTAAACCTTCCGCATACCTGGAACATCGGTAAGCACGACAACTATGTGGGCAAGGCCTGGTATTTCCGAACCTTTGAGATGCCGGTCCAAACGACCAGCCTTCATGTGAAGCTCCATTTCGGAGCCACCTTTTGTTCGGCGAAAGTGTGGCTGAACGGAAGCGACGTGGGAGAACATGAGGGCGGGTATACCGCTTACGCACTGGACATTACGCCCTATCTCCGCACTACAAATTATCTGGCGGTTGAGATCGACAACCGTGCCGGTGAGGCAACCATTCCGGGTTATGCCATGCGAGGATCTGGTAACAAAGAGACTTAGTAGGACTGGTGGGACTACGGCGGGATCGTCCGCGACGTTTGGCTAACGCTGTCAGGGCCGATCGAAATTGATCGGCAACGAATCCGAAGCCAAGTTCACGAGAAATCAGCGACCATCGAGGACGGCATCTTCCTCGATAGCCGATTCAAAAAGAGCGAGCGCCTGACTGCGCAAGCAACGGTGTTCGGGCCCGACAACGAGCCTGCTGCGACACAGACGCGCGTTGTTGTCGTCGAGCCGGGCACTCATGAATTGGCGGTTTCTTTGGAATCGCCGCTGCAGCGTGGTTTAATCCGCCTATAGGCTGTTCACAAGGAAGTTAGCGATCTGCATTTACTGGCTGGAGTGTGCCTCGCCGGGCTGAAGTTGTTCCTGCGATTGCGGAATCCTCGACAGCAACGGAGATAGAGAGCAGATCAGAGTTTGGCGGTGGCGTGGAAAACTGAGGCTGTCGTGGTTTGGGCATTCTAAAGCAGATTCCGGGTGCTCTCCACCGCTCGGCGATTTTCGCATGGAATTGCGACGCGTCTCCTGGCCTGCTGCAATGGGCTTTTGAGCTTAGCGCTGGGCGCCTGACTCGAGACTGCGACTAAGGCCGATTGATACATTGACAAGGATTGAAGAATTTCTTGGGGCTAACTGAAATCAAGTATCTTTCCCGTGCCGTTGAGATAGCGTTTACTCGGAGCGTGTCAGAACCGAGAAAGATCTGGTTGTCGCCAACGATTCCACACCGAACTTCCTGATTCATTGGCCGAGTGCGGCGGTAGAACAGATTAAGCTGTCTTCGGTGGACCGGATTTTTACCGTGACCGAGGGCAAGGGAGTAACTGGGGAATTGTGTCGCGATTGCTCCGCGCCGAAGAGGCCGTAAGTCGCGTATAAGCCTTCCAGAAGAAGATGATTGGAGTCCGGGTAGTAGATGTGAATCGGTGCGTGAATTTGCTAGTGTGGCTGACTATGGCGGGACGTCAACCGAGTTGGGAGGGGTGGGCGAGGCCAGGTAGCGCTCCTTGGGAGTATGGGCAAACGTTTGCTTTATATAGGTTAATTGGCCTATGGTAAGATGCTGACTAATTCCTGGTCCGAGCGCATGGACATTCGCGAAATCGCGCGCCGAGCGAAGGTCTCCACCGCTACCGTATCTCGCGCCATCAATCATGTTCCGACGGTCGATCCTCAACTCGCCAAGCGGGTGTGGAAGATTGTCGACGAACTCGGCTACTTTCCGAATACTCAGGCGCGGGCGCTGGTCTCGGGAAGGAGCCGGATCTTCGGACTTATCGTTTCTGAGATTACCAACCCATTCTTTCCCGAGATCGTGCAAACATTCGAGAATCTCGCGGTCGAGAACAACTACGAAATTCTGCTCACCTCAACCGTACACGATCCAAAGCGGATGGAATCATCGGTCCGGCGCATGATTGAGCGCCGAGTCGATGGAGTCGCGATTCTGACTTTCGGCATGGAAGACACGCTGTTGAACCATCTGCGATTCCGCAAGGTTCCTCTGGTGTTCGTCGATGTCGGGCCGAACGCTCCCGGAATCATCAATATTCGTATCAACTATTTGAATGGAATTCGCCACGCGGTACAGCATTTGGCTGCGCTCAGGCATAAAAACATCGCGTTCGTTACCGGTCCCACGAACTTAAAGTCGGCGATATCAAGGCGATCCGCCTTTCAAACGGCGATGGCCGAAATCGGACTCCCTTCGGACCTGATGGTGGAAGGAAACCATCGGATGGACGGCGGGATGCGAGCCTTGATGGAATTTGACAAATTGCGCGCGCGGCCAACCGCAGTCTTGTGTTCCAACGATATGACCGCAATTGGCGTGCTGAGAGAGGCCTATGATCAGGACATTAAGATACCGGACGACCTTTCGGTCATCGGGTTCGACGATATACGTCTGGCCGAATTCACTATTCCTCCCTTGACGACTGTGCAGATGTCGCAGATGGAGTTGGCGAAAACGGCGTTTCACGCCTTATTGAACGAGGTGCAACGCGAATCGCCGTCGACCGAGCGCAGCGAGTATAATCTCAGCACCAGCCTCGTGTTGCGGCGTTCCACAGCCCTGGCGCGGGCCGGAAATCTGGCGGCGCCGAAACCACGTAGAGCGATGTAGGATAGCGAGCGCTATGGCTTGACGCTGGCCGCGCGAAGGCCAGTTCTACCTAGTGAAAGTAATTGACAACCGGCATCGGGATCTAGATTTTGCTAGTTTGAGTAAACGATTACTTATTCGCTACCTCCAGAGGAGCGGCAATACCCATCTATGCTGCAGCGTTTGCGTGAACAGGTGCTGGAAGCCAACCTCGAGCTGGTGCGACGAGGCCTTGTCCTCTATACGTTTGGCAATGCCAGCGGCATCTCCCGGGAAGAAGGCTTGGTGGTAATCAAACCGAGCGGCGTTCCCTACAAGGACATGAGGCCGGAACACCTGGTCGTTACCGACCTGGAGGGCAAAACGGTGGATGGCCACTTGAAGCCTTCGTCCGATCTGCCTACTCATTTGGTTCTTTATAATAAGTTTCCAGCAATCGGCGGGGTCGCGCACAGCCATTCCGAATATGCCACAGCCTGGGCACAAGCGCGCAAGCCCATTCCCTGTTTCGGCACAACCCATGCCGATTATTTCCATGGCGACGTGCCAGTGACCCCGGAAATGACCGACTCCGAGATTGCAAACGACTACGAAAAGCAGACCGGCGACGTTATCGTTCGCGCTTTGCAGACAACAGATCCGATCGCGACGCCAGGCATCCTGGTTGCCAACCACGGGCCGTTTGCCTGGGGTTCAGATGTTCTAGCGGCCGTTCACAATGCCGCCATTCTCGAATCGATTGCACGAATGGCATATTTCACGCTCGGTATTAATGCGGCCGCACAAACCGTGGGCAGCGCGCTCCACGAGAAGCACTACCTTCGAAAGCATGGCAAGAACGCCTATTATGGGCAGGCTCGGGACAAAGATAAGAAATAACTAAGGCCAGGGACGCGCGATGACGACACGATTAGCGATCGGGGTGCCAACTTAACTGGTACATCTTTCTCCCGTTGATGTGGTTTGCGTGACGGTGACGGTGCTGGTGAGTCTGGTAACGAAGCGATGGCGGATAGCGAATTGACCAGGCTCGTGTACGGGTTGACGGTGTTCGGTCTTATATATTGTGCATGCTTCGCGCCGAAGGGCAAAGCGTGAGGCGTGATAGGGAGTAACGAGTCAGTGAATCGTAAAAAAATGGTTTTAGGAGTCATCGTCGGCAACCGGGGATTTTTCCCCGATCACCTGGCCAAGAGCGGGCGGGAAGAGATCCTGCGTGTTCTAGCGGCGGCCGACATCGAGGCAGTCGCGCTAACTCCCGAGGAGAGCAAGTACGGGGCGGTTGAGACGCGGGAGGAATCGCGGCGCTGCGCGGAATTGTTCAAGCGCAACCGCGAGCGCATCGATGGAATCATCGTCACGTTGCCGAACTTCGGCGAGGAGCGAGCCATCGCCGATACCTTGCGCCTGGCCGATCTGCGTGTGCCAGTGCTGATTCAAGCGACCCCGGACGATCCGACCAAGATGACGATTGCGTCTCGCCGCGACAGCTTCTGCGGAAAAATGTCGGCTTGCAATAATCTGCGGCAATACGGGATACCGTATTCGATCACGTCGTTACACACGGAAGGTCTCGATTCTGCGGAGTTTGCCAAAGATCTGGAATGGTTCGCAGCCGTGTGCCGCGTGGTTAAGGGATTTCGCAACCTGCGAGTGGGTGCGATCGGCGCGCGTCCCGCGGCGTTCAATACGGTGCGCTACAGCGAGAAGATTCTGGAAGCGCAGGGCATCTCGATCGAGACGCTCGATCTTTCAGAAGTGCTCGGGCGCATCGATCGCATGAAAGACAATGACGAGCATGCGCAGTCAAAGTTGGCGGCGATCAACAAATACGTGGACGCAAGCAGCGTGCCGGCACCGGCATTAATGAAAATGGCGAAATTGGGAGCGGTCGTCGACCAGTGGATGGCGGCGACCGAGGTGACGATCAGCGCGGTCCAGTGCTGGACGTCGATTGAAGAAAATCTGGGCGTCGTGCCCTGCACCATCATGAGCATGATGAGCAATGAACTGCTCTCGAGCGCCTGCGAAGTCGATATCTGTGGAGTGCTGGGGATGCACGCTCTCCAGCTTGCCTCCGGAAGTCCTTCCGCGCTGCTCGATTGGAATAACAACTATGGATCGGATCCGAACAAAGCAGTCTGTTTCCATTGTTCCAATTTGCCTAAACATTTCTTCCGCTCCGTGAAGATGGATTTTCAGCAGATCATTGCCGGCACGGTGGGCAAGGAAAATACCTACGGAACCTGCGTCGGTTTGATCAAGCCGGAAGAGATGAGCTTCGCCCGCTTCTCGACTGACGACACCGCGGGCAAGATGCGCGGTTACGTCGGCAAAGGGCGATTTACTGACGATCCGCTGAACACCTTTGGCGGCGCGGGCGTTGTGGAGATCGTGGACATGCAGAAGCTGCTGCGCTACATCTGTGAAAATGGCTTCGAACATCACGTAGCCGCTAATCTCTCGGCGAAGTCATCGATCTGGGCGGCGGCTGTTCACGAAGCTGCGACGCGCTATCTGGGTTGGGATATGTATTGGCACGGGAGCGACAACGGAGCCTGCTGATGGCGATTGTGGCCGGAGTGGATTTTGGAACACTCAGTGTGCGCGTATCGGTAGTCGACAGCGAACGTGGCCTGCTGGCGTCCGCCGTGCAGGAATACCCGCTACATCGCAAGCGCGAAGATCTGGAATACGCGACTCAATCCCACGAAGATCACATGCGCGCTCTCGCCGCGGCTACGCGCGAAGCGGTAGGCAAGGCAGGTATCTCCGGCGATCAGGTAGAGGCGATTGCTCTCGACACGACCGGCTCGTCGGTCGTTCCCGTCGACAAGAAGATGCAACCGCTGGGCGAATACTATCTGTGGTGCGATCATCGCGCCAAGGGCGAAGCGGCGGAGATTACGGAATCGGCTCATCATGAAAAGCTCGAAGCGATTCAATGGTGCGGCGGCGTGTATTCGTCAGAGTGGGGATTTTCAAAGCTGCTGCACTGGCTGCGTCATAATCCAGACAAGCGGACAGAATTCGCTTCGGCTTTCGAACATTGCGACATGGTGGCGGCCACGCTCTGTGGCGTCACCGATCCCAAAAAAGCCAGGCGCAGCGTTTGCGCGATGGGACACAAGTGGCTCTGGAACCGGCAACTCGGCGGCCTTCCGCCGGAAAGTTTCCTAGTCAAGGTCGATCCCTTGTTCCACGGCGTTCGCGACAAACTGGATGGCGAGTATGCGACGTCCGATCAGATTGCTGGGGCGCTGTCCCCATTCTGGGCTGAGCAACTGGGATTGAAGCCGGGCATTCCGATTCCCGTGGGAGCCTTCGACGCGCATTGGGACGCGATCGGCGCAGGGTGTCGCACCGATGACATGGTAAACGTGATCGGCACCTCGACCTGCATCATCGGGATTACTCCATCGGTCAATCTGGTGCCGGGGGTTTGCGGCGTCGTTCAGGGTAGCGTTCATCCGCAGCGCACGGGGATCGAAGCCGGGCTTTCGGCCGTGGGAGACATCTTCAGCGCCATTGCTTTGCGGGCCGGAACGAACGTGGCGGCGCTGAGCGCGGGCCTGGAAAATTATGTCGCCGGGCAGACTGGCTTGCTGCGTATGACCTGGGACAATGGCGATCGCACGGTCCTCGTTAATCCGAACCTGCGCGGCGTGACACTGGGATGGAATCTGCAGAGTACAAGTAAAGACGAATTGTTTGCCGCCATCGAAGGGACGGCGTTTCATACCCGCGTGATTCTCGATCGCATGGCCGCGAATGGCGTGAGCATACGGCGCGTGATCAACGCTGGCGGCATTCCCCAAAAGAATGACGTGCTTAACCAGGTCTACGCCAACGTGCTCGGCCGTCCAGTGCTTGTGCCGAGCAAGAGCGTAGTCAGTCTTGGCTCGGCAATCTTTGCATTTATGGCCGCCGGGACTTTTGGGACGATCGAAGAAGCGCAGGATAAGATTTGCCCGGGACACCGGACGTTCAGCCCGGACAGACAGGCGCAACACACTTACGAAGACCTCTATCCTTTATATAGCCGCCTGTATTTCAGTCTGGGGCAGCCGGCGAATGCCCAGGGCCTGGGTGATGTGTTGCCAACTTTGATCGCGGTGGCAGAGGCGGCGGCCGCACGCCAGTCGACTGCATCGATAGCCTAGAACCGAAGGAGCAATGATGGAAGTTCGGGACATCCTCAAGAGGATCGCAGTTGGCGCGGTAGTGTTCGCAGCGGTGAGCACAAGCGCGGAGGCCAAGACGACAGTGACAAGCCAGCCGTTTGGAAAGCTGCCGGATGGCACTCCGGTGGAAATTTATACACTGAGCGATGGTGCATTCGAGGCTCGCATCATGACCTATGGCGGAGTCGTGGTTTCGCTGAAGTGCCCCGACCGCAATGGCAAAACAGCGGATGTGGTACTCGGTTTCGATGACCTCGACGGATATGTGGCCAACTTCAACGGTCCGGCTGACGCCTACTTCGGAGCGCTCATTGGCCGTTATGCCAATCGAATTGCGCACGGCAGCTTTTCGCTCGATGGCCACAAGTATTCGCTGCCGTTGAATAACGGCGCGAACACCCTGCACGGCGGCCCACACGGATTCAACAATGTCGTTTGGAAGGCGAAGCCGATCGCGGACGGAGTGGAACTTAGCTATCTGAGCAAGGACGGCGAGGCTGGATATCCCGGTAATCTCACGGCGACGGTTCGGTACACATTGGTGAAAGGCGATCTGCGGATTGAGTATTCGGCCGACACCGATAAAGACACAGTCGTTAACTTGACCAATCACTCATACTTCAATCTCGCCGGGGAGGGCGACATTCTGAATCATCAACTGACTCTGCACGCCTCCCGTTTTACACCAGTGGACGCTGGGCTGATCCCGACAGGTGAGCTGAAGGCTGTAGAGTCGACTCCGTTTGATTTTCGCAAGGCGACCGCGGTGGGAGCGCGGATCAACGGCAACGATGCGCAACTTCATCTGGGACGAGGTTATGACCATAACTGGGTGCTGGATAGCGGCGGTGGAAAATTGGTGGAAGCTGCCGAACTTTATGATCCGGCCAGTGGGCGCGTCTTGAAAGTATTGACGGATCAGCCGGGAATCCAGTTTTATAGCGGAAACTTTCTGGATGGTTCGATCAAAGGCAAAGGCGGAAAGCCTGACGTGTTGCACGCGGCCCTGTGCCTGGAAACGCAACATTTCCCGGACTCGCCGAATCATCCTGATTTTCCGTCCACCGAGTTGAAGCCCGGACAGCGGTATCACACCATAACCGTCTACAGTTTCTCCACCCGGTAGCCACTCGATCGAGAGCGGTGAATTTCGCGGAGCGAGAAGAAAACGTTTCCTGTGAATTGCAGGGGATTTGCCATGAAGACCACATCCCGGCGTTATTTTCTGAAATCAGCTGCCATCGCCGCGAGCACGGCCCTGGCCACGCGTACGCTGCCGGCATGGGCGCGGGCAGCAGTCCACCAGCCAGCGGTCGATCTGGCGGTTGCGCGTCCCCTATCGGTGTTCGACTATTCGCAAGTCCAACTGCTCGACGGACTGCTTCGCGAGCAGTTTGAAAACAATCACAAAGTTTTCCTGAATCTCGATGAAGACGGCCTCCTCAAACCCTTCCGGCAGCGTCAGGGAATGGCTGCTCCCGGTCCTGACCTCGGCGGCTGGTACGACAACAGCGACGATTTCGATCCCGCGAATAACTTCCACGGCTTCATTCCCGGGCACTCCTTCGGCCAGTATGTATCGGGCCTGGCCAGAGCTTATGCCATCACGGGCTCGAAACCGACGCAGGCCAAGGTGCAACGCCTGGTTCGCGCTTATGCTGAAACGGTGGAACCGACGGGAAAGTTTTACGTTGACTACCGTCTGCCTGGCTACACATTCGATAAGACGTGCTGCGGCTTAATTGACGCTCACGAATTTGCCGGGGATCCGATCGCACTCGACGTGCTCAAACGCAGTACCGACGCGGTGCTTCCTCACCTGCCGGAAAAGGCCTTGAGCCGTGTCGAGCAGGAAGCGCGGCCGCACAGAAGCATCGCATTCACATGGGATGAGACCTATACTCTGTCGGAAAATCTGTTTCTCGCGTACGGACGCAGCGGTGACAAACGCTATCTGGAACTGGCCAAGCGCTTCATTTACCACGAGTACTACGATGCGCTTGCCGCGAACCACAACGCCCTGCCCGGCAAACATGCTTATAGTCACGTGAACACGTTAAGCTCCGCCATGCAGGCTTATCTGGTTTTGGGAGATGAACATTATCTTCGCGCCGCTGCAAATGGGCTGCGCATGGTGCAGGAACAAAGCTACGCAACCGGAGGCTGGGGGCCGAATGAAGGGTTCGTGGAACCCGGCAAAGGGTTGCTGGCCGACAGCCTCAAGTCAACGCGCGCCAGTTTCGAAACGCCGTGTGGAGCATACGGCCAATTCAAGATTACTCGCTACTTACTGCGAGTTACCGGCGACTCCCGCTATGGCGACAGCATGGAACGGGTGTTATATAACACGATCGCAGGCGCCAAGCCCATTCTTCCAGACGGCACTTCGTTCTACTATTCCGATTACAACAACGATCGGGGGAAAAAGGTTTACTACAGAGACAAGTGGCCATGCTGCTCCGGGACGTTTCCGCAGTTGACCGCCGATTACGGAATCAGTGCCTACTATCGGAGCGCAGATGGCATTTTCGTCAACTTATTCATTCCATCCCAGATCCAATGGGCGCCGAACAAAACCCGGTGCACGGTGACTCAGCACACCAGCTATCCCACGTCGAACACTACTGAACTTGAATTTGATCTGGCGCGTCCAGAGGAGTTTGCAGTCTACCTGCGAGTCCCAGCCTGGGCGGATGCAAAGACTCGGGTGTCGATTAACGGCAAACGAGTGGATGCTGAAGTCGTGCCCGGTAGGTTCTTATCCCTTCGTCGGCGCTGGAACGCTGGCGATCGTATCGAATACGAAATCGGAATGCCGCTGCGGCTGGAGGCGGTCGATCCGCAAAATGCCGATACCGTAGCTCTTGTTCGCGGGCCACTCGCCCTGTTTGCGATCGGCGATACGCCGGCCCATTTGACTCGACTCCAGTTGCTGACGGCGACCTCTGCTTCTCAAGCTTCGCAAGATTGGGTGGTTCGCGGCGGCGCCCGCTCGCTGACCCTTCGACCTTTCTCGGCTGTGCGCGACGAAAGCTATCGTCTCTATCACACAGTAGATGCGTGAGAATAAGCGCGTCCGAACGACGTAGCGGGAATTGCGTGTTCGGGAAGTGCTTTGCTCGGTCCTTTCGCCTTGGCTCAGCCTCCAGCAACCTCGGGCGACGGGTGTATAGATGAAGACGTCGAGAGGCTGGACTGTTTCGATTGCATCGTGTGGATTTCCCTCACTTGAAAACGGTTAGCAAAGACTGGCGTGTCTACCAAAGGGCCAGGAATCGACACATCCTCTGCAACTGGCCGGCAAGAAAAATCATCTCTGGATAGTTTTCTCGGTTGACAGCAGACCCACAATCATCTTGGATTTGGCAACTAGCTCTGTTTCGGGTGACTGCACATCAGGACGATGCACAGACTCTGACGTGAGATCACGTGCGAGCAAGGGGCTCGACGGAAGTTTCAAGAGTTTCCCGGCGCTTATGCGTACGCCACTTCAAGAAAGCATCCATGTAAGTGTAGAAGACCGGCGTAATGTAAAGCGTTACAACTTGCGCGAAGAGCAAACCGCCGACCACGCAAAGACCGAGTGGACGGCGAGCGTCGGCGTCAGCGCCAAAACCGATGGCGATGGGTAGCGTGCCGATAATCGTGCACGCGCTGGTCATCATGATCGGGCGGAAACGAATCATTGACCCCTGGTAGGCCGATTCGCTGGCTGTGTAATCCCCCTTGCGTTCAAGCTCCAAAGCGAAATCGACCATCATAATCGCGTTCTTCTTGACGATGCCGATGAGCATGATCAAACCGACGAGGCCGTAGATATCGAGCTGCTCGTGGAATAGAGAGAGTGTGACTAGACCGCCGAAGGCCGCAGCCGGTAACCCCGTCAGAATTGTGATGGGGTGAATGTAGCTCTCGTAGAGAATGCCCAGGAGTATATAAATGACCACCACTGTCATGATCAGTAGAATGCCCTGGCCCGCAATCGATTGCTGGAATGCATGGGCGTTGCCTTGGAAGCTGGTGTTGATGGAAATGGGCAGCATGGAATTGGCCAATTTCTGCACGTCACCCACCGCTTGGCCAAGAGCCACTCCGGGCGCCAGGTCGAATGAGATCGTGACTGACGGAAGTTGCCCGGTGTGGTTGATGGTGAGGGGACCGACGCCAGTGATAAATTTCGAGACGGCCGCGAGAGGAACGAGTTGGCCAGAGGAAGAGCGGATATAAAGCTCCGAGAGCATGTCGGGATCGCTCTGGAACCGATCCTGTACCTGGAGAACGACCCAGTATTCGTTATTCGAAGTGTAGATGGGCGAAACCAGGCGTTGGCCGTAAGCGCTGTACAGTGCGTCTTCAACCTGCTGCGGTGTCACTCCCAGAGCAGAAGCTTTGTCTCGGTCGACCACGACATTCGCCTGCGGATTCTTGATCTGGAGATCGCTGGCGACGTCGGCCACACTCGGCAGGGTCTTCATTTTTATTTCGAGCAACTGCGCGTACTTGTAGAGCTGATCCGTTGCCGGACTCGACAGTGTGAATTGATAGAGGCTCTTAGTGGATAGGCCGCCGATGCGGATTGCGGGCGGATTCTGCAGAAAGACTCGCATCCCAGGGACTCTGTCCAGCTTCGGTTGCAGCCCGTGAATCACATCGTCGATAGTCATGTGACGTTCGAAAAGCGGACGAACGTAGTGGAGCGCAGTCGCAGCGATAGAAGCATGACCATAGCGGGCAAGCAAGCGATCGTAATCCCGACTCTCGGTCCAGGGACGGTCGGGACGATTCTTCAAATGGAGGAAAGCGTAGCCATTGTTGAGACCAGAGCCATTCGAATCGGAGATGCCCGAATAGAACTGAACGACATTCGGGTCGGCCTGGAGTATACGATTGATGGCTTCCTGGTGAGCTTTCATTGCGTCGAAGGAAATGCCTTGATTGGCTTCGGTTGAGACGGAAATCTGCGCGGTATCCTCTTGCGGCAGGAAGCCTTTCGGGATCACCCAAAATTCCCAGGCCGTTCCCAGCACGATGAGAAAACCGAAAATCATCACCAGGACGCGATGCCGCATCGCCCGGCGAAGGCTCCATCCATACCAGCGGAGCGACGTATCGAGGATGTTTTCCAGCATGCGATAAATCCATCCGTGCTCACTTTCGTGTTCGGGGCGCAGGTAGTATCTGCAGAGCATCGGGGTGAGGGTGACGGAGACGAAGCCGGAAACCAGAACGGCGGAAATGATGACGACCGCAAATTCGTGGAGCAAGCGGCCCAGGACGCCGGACATGAAGAAGACCGGCAGAAAAACAGCGGCGAGCGACAAAGTCATCGAGAGAATCGTGAAGCTGACTTCGCGCGAGCCGTCGAGCGCGGCCTCGAACACGCCTTTGTCCATCTCCTGGTGGCGCACGATGTTTTCGAGCATAACGATGGCGTCATCGACGACGAAGCCGACCGAGAGCGTCAGCGCCAACAGCGATAAGTTGTCCACCGTGTAGCCGAGCAGGTACATGACGGCGAACGTGCCCATGATCGACATCGGAAGAGCCAGGCTCGGGATGATGGTGGCCGATGCGTTGCGTAGAAAAAGAAAGATGACAAGAATAACTAGAAAAATTGCCAGCAGAAGAGTGAATTTGACGTCATTCACCGAATCGCGGATCGGGACCGAGTGATCGTATTCAACCGACAGGTTGATGGCCGGAGGCACAAGCGCGTAGAAGTGTGGGATGAGCTTGCGAATGTTGTTGACGATCTCGATCGTGTTGGTGCCGGGCTGGCGCTGGACGGCCAGCATGATTCCTGGGACGTTGTTGATCCAGTCTGCGACGTACAGATCTTGAATCCCGTCGTTGACCGAAGCGATCTGGTCGAGCCGCACCGGAGCTCCGTTGCGGTACGCCACTATCAGCGGGCGGTAGACCGCGGCGTCGGAAAGCTGCCCGTTAGATTCGACGTTATAAGTCTTGTGAGCGCCATTCAGCGTGCCCATCGGCATGTTGACGTTGGCATTTTGAATCGCCTGCTCTGCTTCGTTGATACCGATCTGCCGGCTGGCAAGAGCTTCCGGGTTTAATTGCACGCGCACCGCGTATTTGGCCGAACCGTTGACGCTGACCTGGGCGACGCCGGGCACCATCGAAATCTGCTCGGCTATCAGATTTTCCGCATATTTGTCGACTTCATAGAGCGGCAGTGTGGGCGAGGTAACAGCCAGCAGGAAGATGGCCTGATCCGCGGGATTCACCTTGCGAAACGTCGGCGGCGACGGCAGGTTGGGCGGAAGTTGATTGGCGGCTGCCGAGATCGCGCTCTGGACATCGAGTGCGGCGGAATCTATGTTACGGCTCAGATTGAACTGGAGGGTAATTTGGATGCCGCCGAGCGAACTGGTCGACGTCATCGAATCCAGACCGGCAATGGTAGTGAACTGTTTTTCAAGCGGGGTTGCTACCGAGGAAGCCATCGTTTCCGGACTGGCGCCCGGAAGGCCGGCGTACACCTGAATCGTCGGGAAATCAACATTGGGCAGATCACTGACGGCCAGGTCGCGATAGCCGAGAATGCCAAAGAGAAGAATGGCCAGCATCAAGAGGCTGGTCATGACCGGGCGACGAATGAAAGGTTCGCAGATATTCATCGGATTGATTCCAGCCCAGTCAGAGTCCCTTGGTGAAATATACTTTTGTCCCTGGAATTAGACGCACTTGGCCGTCGGTGACGACGGTTTCGCCGGGTGAAAGTCCTTGCAACACTTCAGTTTGATTATTCACCGTTTGCCCAACATTCACTTGCCTGACGTCAACGGTCATATCCGGTTTTGTAACGAAGACATAATCACCCTGCTGCCCGGCCTGGACCGCTTGCGAGGGCACGACCAGCACGTTCTGTTGCTCGCCCAGCCGTAGCAGGACATTGGAAAACTGGCCTGGCCAAAGATGCTGGTCATTGTTGGGAAATGAAGCCCTGAGAGCGATGGTGCCCGTGGTCGGATCGACGGTGTTATCGACGAATGCCAGAGTTCCGGTTTCTGGTTCGGAATCGCCCGTCGGGGTGGCTTGAACGGGCAGACTCGAGCGCGTCATGAGCCGCTTGACCGATTCGAGGTACTGCTGCGGAACGGAAAAATTAACGTAGATCGGCGAAACCTGGTTGATCACCACCAGCACCGGAACGTCATTGGCCTTTACTGCTGCCCCCGGATAGACAAGCTGAGCTCCGGTGACACCGCTAATAGGGGCGTAGATGGAGCAATAGGAAAGCTGAATTTTGGCGGTCTGGATGGCGGCCTCATCGACATTGACAGTGGCTGCGGCGGCCGTTGACGTTGCCCGATATTGGTCGAACTGCTCTTTCGAGACAATACCTTGTTTGTAGAGCCCCTCATAGCGTTCAAGTTCCGCCTGAGCGAGCTGGCCCTGGGCCTTGTCCCTGGCGAGCGCCGCGTTGGATTGATCGAGGGCGGCGAGAAAAGGCCTGTCGTCGAGGGTGAGCAGCAGAGCTCCTTGGCGGACGAACTGACCTTGCTTGTAATTCACTTCCTTGACGATGCCGGCAACCTGCGACTCTATCGAGACGGTCTTGAAGGCCTGGCCCGCGCCAATGGCATGTAATTGCACCGGAATCGTGCTGCGTTCGACTTGGGCGACCGTGACCGGCACAGCGGTGGTGTCGCGCGGCCTCTCGATCGCTCCGCTGCCGCGCGATGCCTGCGCGGAGCTGGCGCTGTCTCCGCATCCCGCAAGTATGAGGGCGGACAACAGTGAAATAGATCCCAGGATCTTAAAAACTTTGGCCATGATCTCCAATTTCAATTCGTTATGTTAGACGCCTCCGACAAACTTACGGTAGCGCTAGAGGATCGAATGTACACATCAATATAAACTCAACCGCGCGCTGTCCCGAGGTTGGCAAGGTATATCGCTGGCCCTCGCGCGCAGCGGCGACACCGCATTCGCCACTTGGAGTCTTTGAAACCGGACTGCTCAGATGCCCTCTGGAGAAAAGGCTGCCAAGCTGGTCCGTAGCAATTGGAAGGACGCTGTCTCCAGTCCGATTTGAGAGCGAGAATCGCGAAATTCCGCCGTTTCCTGCAATTTCCAGAGCCATCCGGGCGGATTTCTCGGCACTGCAGACTTGTTGGTAGCGCTACCGGGAATCGAACCCGGGTTTGAAGATTGAGAATCTTCCGTCCTAACCCCTAGACGATAGCGCCCCTCGGGTGGATGACAACGAATTTTGATTATAACAAAATCTTGGCTGCTCAAATCCGGCGCAGGATTCGTTGCAGGTCTCGCAAATGCTAAATGAACGAACGCTGGTCGCAAGGCACCGCTCGCAAGGCATTGTGAATCTGCAAGTTGCGTTCCTGGCCACAATCATCGCCCGATTGCCCGCTGTCACCTTGACAACGGATGGCTACCGAGCGATACTTTCATAGGCGAATAAAAAGCGAAAATAACTAGTTTCGCCCGGGCGATCCTGCCCACTTAGTTCCCTGAAAAACTGCGAGAACGTATGTCTGCCTCTCCGATTGTTTCATCGGCGGCCGTGAGCCGCCCTTTTATTTTTTCTTTACCCTCGCTGCGAATTGCTCCGTCATCTTTGTCGGCATCTTTACCATCCTCTGCGCCGATAAAACCGGGAGTGAAGATCAATAAAACGGCGGAGATCTTGGCCCTCCTCCACCTTGGCGCGAGCGCAAAACTGGCTGCGGTCGTTCCCGCTTCACGACTCGAGGTGCGGGCCGCACCAGAAATGATTCCAAGCGGAATTCCGCAACTGGATGCGCTCACGGGCGGCATTCCGCGTGGGTGCCTCACGGAAATATGCGGGATGGGTTCGTCGGGACGAACGAGCGTGCTGCTTTTCGCGCTGGCCCGCGCCACGCAGCGCGGAGAAGTTTGCGCGTTAGTCGATCCTTGCGATGCCTTCGATCCCGCATCGGCAGCGGCGGCCGGCATGGAGATGAGTCGCTTGCTCTGGGTACGCTGCGGGAAAAACCCTTCGCTTCAGGGTATGGCTTCAGGCATCGCGCAAGGCGCGGGGAACAGGTCGGGCTTTCGCCACTGGAAGTTGCGACTCGCGCAGATGCTGAAAGTCACCGACCTGCTGCTGCACAGCAGTGGTTTCGGAATGATCGCTCTGGATCTCGGTGATGTCCCCGTGGAAAGTGCGCGGCGAATTCCGTTGGCCTCATGGTTCCGTTTCCGCCGCGCCATTGAGCATACGCCGACGGCGATGCTGGTTTTGGAACAACAGCCGATCGCAGGGAGTTGTTCGTCGGTGCTGCTAAAAATCTCAGGCGCCAAATCCCAGCATTCTGGGAAAGGGTTGTCAGCCGTCAGCTGTCAGCTGTCAGCCAACCCTCCAGTGCATCTGTCGCACTCGGAGTTGCCGCACTCGGAATTGTTGGATCAATTCGAAATCACGGCCGAGTTATTGCGATCGCGTCTGGAACAAACAACGGATCGAAAGCCGGTGCAATCAACAACCGCAAGTTTCAAGAGTCGAGCCGTCTGGGCGTAGTACGAGAACTGAAAGCTGAGAGCTGTTTTTCCATGTTTGCCGCCGTCTTCATCCCCGACTTCTCCACGCAAGCAATCCTTCGCCTTGAGCCGGGGTTGCGCGCGGACGCCGTCGCCGTTGCCGTTCTCAGCGGACGTCCTCCTCTGGAAAAAGTAATGTCCTTGAACGAGAATGCGCGCCGAGCAGGCGTTGAAATAGGAGCGACCAAATCGCAACTGGAAGCATGGGGAAACCTGACGCTGCGCGCGCGCTCGGAAGGACACGAACAAACCGCCCACGCGGCGTTGCTCGATTGTGCGCAATCGTTTTCTCCGGAGATCGAGGACACAGCTCCGGGCATCGTGCTTCTAGACCTCGCCGGACTGAAGCCGTTGCTGGGCTCTCTCCCAAAGATTGCCGGTGATCTGGCGCGCCGCGTTATTCAGTTGGGGCTGGAAGCAAACATCGCTGTAGCCGCGAACCCGGATGCTGCGCAGCTAGCGGCACGCGGCTTTGCCGGAATCACTTTGATCCCCGAGGGCCACGAGGGGGAGCGGCTGGGAGATCTGGCAGTCGACGTCTTGCTGGAAACTTTTTCTTCCGATATGGAAGAGGCCGCGCGTTGGGTTGAAACGTTCGATCGCTGGGGTATTCGCAAGCTGCGGTCGCTCGGCACCCTTCCCGAAGTTCCAGTCAGTGAGCGCCTGGGCCAGGCCGGGATCGGTCTGCAAAAACTGGCGCGAGGCGAGGTGAGGCGCAAGTTGCGGGTATTAGAGCCGCCGGCAATTTTTGTCGAGAACGTGGAACTGGAATTTCCCATCGTGTTGCTCGAACCGCTGGCTTTTGTGCTGCATCGCATGCTGGAGCAAATTTGTACACGCTTAAGCGCGCATGCGCTCGCCGCGCAGGAACTGAAGCTGCAATTTGAACTCGCAGCCACGCCGGATGATGGCGACGCTGCTTTCATTCGCAGTGGGGACCGAGACACCCGAAAATTCATCCGTAGCGTGCAGTTGCCTGTCCCCATGCTCGACGCGAAAGTGTTTCTTAAACTGCTGCAACTCGATTTGCAGGCTCATCCGCCGGGAGCACCGATCGTCAAGATCCATTTGGCTGTGCAGCCGGCGCGTCCGCGCGCTTTGCAGAGCGGATTATTTCAACCGCTTTTTCCCGAAGCTGAAAAACTTGAGTTGACGCTGGCCCGCATCGCCGGAGTCGTCGGCGAGGGGAGAGCGGGTTCGGTGGAATTATTGGATTCGCATCGCGAAGGAGCATTTGCAGTGCACCACTTTACTCCCAAAGACGACGCAGAAGACAAGGCAGAAGACGAGGCACAACAAAAAATGAGCGCCGTAATCGCCCTGCGCCTGTTTCGTCCGCCGCTCGCGGCAGTGGTAACGGTTCGAGAAGCGAAGCCGGTGCGCATGCAATGTCCGCAGTCGATAAATGGAACCATCGCCGGCGCTATCGTCTGGACCGCCGGCCCGTGGCGCTCTTCGGGTGACTGGTCCGAAGACGACGGCTGGTCGCGCGAAGAATGGGACATCGCGGTGTCCGTAGAATCTGGCCTCGCGCTGTATCGCTTAGTGCAGGACAAATTGACCGGGAGCTGGTTTCTGGAGGGAACGTATGACTAGAGACAGTTGTCAGTTCCCAGTTCTCAGTTCTCAGTTCTCAGTTCTCTGTAAAACCGTATTGGCACTAATGAGAACTGACTGAGAATTATGTATGTCGAACTGCACGCCCGCTCCGCTTTCAGTTTCCTGGAAGGAGCTTCGACTCCCGAGGAACTGATCGCGGTATGCGCCAATCTTGGAATGCCGGCCATGGCATTGCTCGATCGCGATGGAGTCTATGGCTCGCCGCGCTTCCATCTCGCGGCGAAAAAAGAAAAGCTTCAGGCGCATATAGGCGCGGAGATCACATCGACTGCGCTTTCATCCGGCGCGTCTCCGTGCCCTCGTGGTGAATCGCATCTGTCTTTGCTTGTCGCCTCGCGCGCGGGATATCAAAATCTCTGCCGCTTGATCACCACGATGAAGTTACGCGTGGGGCGCAAAGAAGGAGCCGTAGCGACGGATGCGGATCTAATCGAACATTCCGTCGGGCTGATTTGCCTAACCGGCGGGCCCGAAGGTCCACTGGCAGCGGCGCTCGCGCAAGAAGGTCCGCGAGCGGCTCTGGAATCGGTAAAGCGCCTCACGGAAATTTTCGGTGAGCGCAACGTTTACGTCGAAGTGCAACGGCATTTCCATCGCGACGAAGAATATCGTAACCGGGTCGCCATCGAAATCGCGGAATCTCTGCACCTGCCCCTGCTCGCGACCAATGGTGTGAATTATGCCGCGGCTCGCGAGCGCGAGTTGGCAGACGCATTCACCGCGTTGCAGCATCACCGCACGCTCGCTACCGCCGGACGTTTGCTGGCCCGGAATGCCGAGCGATATCTGAAGTCTCCCGCGGCCATGCGAGCACTTTTTGCGGACCACCCTGAGGCCATCGCCAACACAATCGACCTATCTTCGCGGCTTGAATTCACGTTGAACGATCTGGGATACGAATTCCCACGATTCCCCGTACCCGAGGGTGAAACCATGATGTCGTTTCTGCGGGAGCGCACGCGCGAAGGCATGCAGCAACGCTATGGCCGCGCAGAGGCAGAGTTAAAGAAACGGGCAAAGCGGCAAATCGAGCGCGAACTGGGTCTGATCGAACATCTGAAGCTTGCCGGATACTTTCTGATTGTCTGGGACCTTGTCCGCTACTGCCGCGAACAAAACATTCTGGCACAGGGCCGGGGATCGGCTGCGAATAGTGCGGTCTGCTACTCGCTCGGCATCACCGCCGTCGACCCCATTGGCATGGAACTGCTCTTCGAGCGCTTTCTCTCAGAAGAGCGTGGCGAGTGGCCCGACATCGATCTCGATCTGCCGAGCGGCGACGAGCGCGAACGAGTGATCCAATATGTTTACGGACGCTACGGGCAACGCGGCGCGGCCATGACCGCCAACGTGATCACGTATCGAAACCGCATGGCGGCGCGCGAAATGGGCAAGGCTCTCGGATTCGACGCGGACACGCTGAAACGAATTTCGGCGGCCGTGGCGACCTGGGAATTCAAAGATGAGAACGATGCGCTCGACCGCCGTCTGTGCGATGCCGGCCTCGATCTGAGACATCCGCGGATCCGGAAATACTTCGAGCTGTGCCTGGCCGTGCAAGACCTGCCGCGCCATTTGGGTCAGCACTCAGGGGGCATGGTGATTTGTGAAGGGCGACTTGATTCGGTGGTCCCGCTCGAGCCCGCATCCATGCCCGGCCGCGTGGTGGTGCAGTGGGATAAAGAAGACTGCGCTGACATGCGCATTATCAAAGTCGATCTGCTGGGCCTGGGGATGATGGCGGCGCTGAAAGATTCTTTAGAACTGATCCACGATCATTACCACGAAGAAGTCGATATCGCGCATCTGCCGGCTGACGATCCCGCAGTATATTCCGCGCTACAAAAAGCCGACACCGTGGGAATGTTCCAGGTCGAAAGCCGCGCGCAGATGTCATGCCTGCCACGCCTGCGGCCAAAGAAGTTTTATGACATCGTCGTGCAGGTCGCGATTATCCGCCCGGGACCAATCGTGGGCAACATGGTCAATCCATTTCTCAAGCGCAGACAGGGCCGAGAGGAAGTGACCTACCCGCATCCCTCGCTAGAAACCGTGCTCGGACGGACGCTCGGCGTGCCGCTGTTTCAGGAGCAACTGCTGCGTATGGCCATGATCACCGCTAACTTCACCGGGGGCGAAGCCGAAGAATTACGCCGCGCTATGGGCTTCAAGCGTTCCGAGGCCAGAATGAAAGTGATCGAAGAAAAACTGCGCGCTGGCATGACGCGCAACGGGATACTGGGAGAAACACAGGAGCAGATCATCCAGTCGATCACTTCGTTCGCTCTTTACGGATTCCCGGAGTCCCATGCCGCGAGTTTCGCCCTGATTGCCTACGCCAGTGCCTACCTGAAATGCCATTACCTGGCTGCATTCACGGCGGCTCTGCTCAATAATCAGCCGATGGGCTTTTATCATCCATCGACTCTCGTGAAAGACGCGCAGCGCCATGGATTGAAAATGCTTCCCATGGATGTGACGCGATCGGATTGGAAATGCACGCTGGAACAGGCAGCGATCAGCACTACACCCGCAGTGCGCCTGGGACTGAATTATGCGCGTGGGTTGCGCGAGCCGGCGGCGCAGGCGTTAGTTCGTGAACGCAGCCTGAGTCCGTTTACTTCCATTCAAGACCTGGCTCGACGCGTGCCCGAGTTGCGTAAGGATGAATTGACGACACTGGCTGAAATTGGAGCGCTGAATTCAGTTGCCAGTGAAAATCGCAAACTTCATCGCCGCGACGCGCTCTGGCAAGTGGAACGATCGGTGCGCTGGTCGGGACCGTTGCTGGATGAGTTGCCGGAGGTGGATGGCGAATCTCCACTCGCCGCCATGACTCAAGAAGAACGCCTGGTGGCGGATTACCGTGCGACCGGAGTGACCGTGGGCCCGCATCCGATGCAGTATCGCCGCGAAGAAATGAAGCGCATGGGAATTTATCGTGCTGCCGATCTGGCGCATCTGCCAGACGGACGGCGATTACGAATTGGCGGATGTGTCATCGCACGTCAACGTCCGGGCACAGCCAAGGGAATGATGTTCATGAGCCTGGAAGATGAAACCGGAATCGCGAATGCGATATTCGCTCCCGATTTGCTGCAAAAAAATCGCGTGTTGCTGATTTCCGAGCGCTTCCTGATGATCGAAGGAATTCTGCAGAATCAGGACAATGTGATTCACGTCAGGGCGGAGAAAGTTTCTCCGCTGAACATTACGCACGCGGAAACCACGTCGCACGATTTTCATTAAAGTTACGCATCGGCCGTCGAAAGCTTCCTGGCATTGTGACGCAGCGATCGTCCCTCGGACAATCCATAGAGTTCTTCGGCGAGATTCTTGGCGTGATCGCCGATTCGTTCCAGCGCCTGCGCGGCGAGAAGGATATCGAAATTCTTTTGCCCGCTCGGACTGTTCGGTTCGGCCAGATGCCGGTGAAACAGGGAATGGCACAGCCGGTCGACATCTGGATCGGACTGCAAGACGGTCTGCGCGTGCGAAACATCCCGCTTCACAAATCCCTGATGCACCTGCTCCAGCATTTCACAAAGCAGCGAAGCCATCTCGACCAACTGGCGTGAATCGGCCGCCGGCAATTGTTCGCGGCGCGCCTGTAGTTGCATGACCGCGCTGTAGGCCAGATCCCCAATACGTTCAAGGTCGGTAATAAATTTCAGGCAAGCGAGTAACTCACGAGCCTTGGCTTCGCCGACCCGAGTGATGGCTTCGGGAAGCTGCTCATCGATTTTGCGCTCGATCTGATCGAGTTCCTTTTCGCAATCCTTGATGGCCAGGAAGGCGAGGCGCGAACCATCGGACAGAAAGTCTTTAACATTGAAAACCGCGTCGCGCGCGATCAGGCATCCGTGAACGACCAGAGCGGTCAGTTCATCTCCGGCGAAATCTTCGTTGCCAGCACCAACTGGGCGCGGAGCTGCGGGCGCAGTTCGGGACCGCGCGGGCGTCTTGCGGCGCTTTGCTCGCGGAGAATTTTTTGGGGTCTTTGAGGTCATGGAAAACCACGTATTAAGGAACTCAGCAGCTGCTAGAAAATTAGCATAGATCGCAAATGTGAAAGGAATGTAAATGACCGGCGACGGATTGTGGCCATCGAAGGCGTCCATTGCGGATAGACGCCACTCACTTTTTATCCGGGGCCGTCTTCTCTAGGGCCAACACCTGTGCTTCCGCTCGTTTCGCGTCGGCTTCTTTCCCCAGGCCACGATAGGCTCGTGCCAGCAATCGCCAAGCTCCGGCGTTTCGCGAATCAGATTTGGTGAAGGCTTCGAGATCGGGCGAGGCGCCGGCAAAATCCGACTGCTCAATCTGGGCCTGGGCGAGTCCGAGTCGACCATCGCTGTTGTTCGAGTCGACTAGCAGAGCGGCCTCGAACTGGTCGGCCGCATTTTTCGCATCCTTCAGTTGCAGATAAACATGGCCGAGCATGAGCCGGGCCGGCATCTGGCTGGGAGCTAGCTTCAAGCTCGATTCAAGCGCATCGCGCGCTCCCGCCCAATCGCCTGACTTCTGCATGGCTTCGCCCAATTCAAACGCGGCTGTGGAGTCGTCAGGCCGCAATTCGCAGGCCCGCTTCAAATGCACGGCTGCTTTCGCGTAGTCGCCAGAGGCGAATTCCAACTCGCCCAATTGTCGAAGCGCGGTCGGCGAATTCGGATCGAGTTGCAGCGCCTTTTCCAAAAACTGCCGGGCATCGCTCGTCCGATTATCGTCGGCAGCCAGCATGGCGTTGTGCAGCTCATTCTGGACAGCGACTTTGTCTTTGGGATCGGGCAAATTGTCTGCCGGCTTGGCGTTCGCCTGCTCCGGCAATTTGGCTTTCCACTTCGCCATTTCGCCCTGCATCGATTTCACTGAAGCGCCATCAGCCGTGTAGAGATTCTTCAGTTCTTTGGGATCGGCATGCAGGTCGTAGAGTTCCGGCCGCGGAGCCTCGATCCACTTTGTGTTTTCGGTGCGCAATGCCCGCAGCGGAGCCCATCCCCAGCGCAGCGGATAGTCGGTCTCGCCGAAAAGCTCGCGACCAGGAGCCGGCGACTGATCAAGGAGCGGAAGCAGTGATTCGCCGTTCAATTCCGCTGGCGCCGCTATGCCGGTGGCCGAAAGAATCGTCGGCAGAATGTCGGTGGTGCGCACTTGCGCATCGATCACGGTGCCGCGATGTGCGCCGCCGGCGGTCTTCACGATCATCGGAATGTGCAGCGTCGAGTCGTAAAGAAAAAGTCCGTGGGTATCTTCTCCGTGCTCGCCGAGGCCCTCGCCGTGATCGCCGGTGACGATGATGATTGCGTTGATCGTAGACACCGGCTTTTTTCAGGAATGCAATCCAGTGCGCGACCGCGGAATCGGCGTAGGCGATTTCGCCGTCATAAAGATGGTCTTTGTATTTTTCGGAAAAAGGCGCGGGCGGTTCGTAGGGATCGTGGGGATCATAGAGATGCACCCATACAAAGTGCGGTCCCGTGCGGTGTTTCTCAAACCAAGCCTCGGCATGACTGACGACTTCCATGCCGCGGCGTTCGACGCGGCCCCAGCGCTCCTTATTCTTGCCGTCGGCATTTTTGCCGTCAGCATCCTTGCCATCGCCTTTAGGAAAGTTGTCGTAAAAATCGAAGCCGCGATCGAGGCCGGGAGCGAGGGTGTTGCTGTCGAGAATTACAGCTCCAATAAAAGCCGCGGTCTGGTAGCCATGTTTTTTCAACAATTCAGCGGCCGTGACGTGCTGGGGGGAGAGTGGGACGGCAAAATCAGTGACGCCATGCACGCTCGGCAGAAGGCCGGTGAGAATCGTGATATGCGAGGTGTTGGTGATCGGGCTGTGCGTGAAAGCCTGCGAAAAGCGAACACCGTCGCCAGCCAGGGCGTCGAGCGCGGGGGTTTCGACTTGTTTGTATCCGTAGCAGCCGACGTGATCAGCGCGCAGCGTGTCGATCGTGATGAGGTAAACGTCTGGCGGCACGCTTTTTGTAGACTGGCCCAGCGCGGCGTTTTGAAATGTGGAGATCCCAGCCAGTATCTGGACGAAGATGGTCACTCCCACGAGCATCGGCCGCAGTCGCATAAATGTCAGCCTATCACAGCCATTCAGCCGGATTTTTGTTTCCTCCAGCGACAGAAACCGCATCCCTGTTGGCCCTGAGCGCGACCGCTGAGATAAACTGATTGCACCAATGTTCCTCTCTTTCCGCTGCTGGGTGGTGCTGTGTTTCTTTGCCGGCGCGCTCGAAGCGATGGCTCAACCGCCTCTCAGGCCGCAGCCGAACGTGGTGCTCATCACGATCGATACACTGCGCGCGGACCACGTTGGCGCGTACGGATATAAACAGATCAAGACTCCGAACATTGACGGCCTGGCGGCGGATGGTGCTCGCTTCGAGCGAGCCTTCGCGGTTGTTCCCGTAACTCTTCCCTCGCATAGCTCGATGCTGACTGGGACTTATCCGATGTTGAGCGGCATGCACGACTTCAGTGCCAATAAGCTCAGCCCTCAGCAACCCACGATGGCATCGGTTCTAAAACAGGCTGGCTATCGGACAGGGGCGGTGATCGCAGCCGCAGTGCTCGATTCGCGTTTCGGCCTGAATCAGGGATTCGATTTCTATTATGATCACTTCGATTTCAGCCGTCTCGACGAAGCAAATCTCGACGAAATGGAGCGTCCGGGAAACGTCGTCGCCGATGTAGCGCTCGACTGGCTGGCGAAGAATTCAGACAAGAAGTTTTTTCTGTGGATGCATCTCTACGATCCACACGCGCCTTACAATCCGCCGGAGCCGTACAAGTCGGAGTATGCGGCGCGACCGTACGACGGTGAGATCGCTTTCGCGGATGAACAAGTTGGCCGTCTTTTACGATTCTTGAAAGAAAAGGGGATCTATAGAAACACGGTGATCGTGCTCTGCGGAGACCACGGCGAAAGTCTCGGAGAGCACGGCGAAAAGACGCACGGCTTTTTCATCTACAACGCCACAATGCATGTCCCGCTGATTATCCGGCTGCCCGAAAATAGCACGCCACGCGTGGTCGCAGATCCAGTTTCGCTCGTCGATTTGATGCCAACTGTTTTGTTGGCCGCCGGCCTTGAGGTCCCGGGGCAGGTGCAAGGTCACAGCCTGCTCGCCGAACTGCACGACCAGACAGACCGGAGCGACGGTCGCGATCAATCTGCCGCGGCCGCTCGAGACCGCGTTCTCTACGGAGAAACTTACCTGCCGCGAATCCACTTCAACTGGAGTGAGCTGCGTGGATCGGAGAGCGCTAAGTATCATTTCATCGACGCTCCCAAGCCGGAACTGTACGACTTGACGAATGATCCGGGCGAAACACACAATCTCATCGCCGAAAAGAAGGCAGTCGCCGAAGCGATGCGCGGCAAGTTGGTCGATCTGATTCGCGATTACAGCGCTGGTAAAGAAATGGCGGAAAAGACCGGCCTGGATCCCGCGCTCATGGAGCGATTGAAGGCCCTGGGCTACGCGGCATTTTCCGGCGGTGGGGATCCAACTATCAGCAGCCGCGATCTCCCCGATCCTAAGGATCGTGTCGCGACCTACGAACTAATCTCAGACGCCATCGCCGACAGCCAGCACGGCCGGTATCGGGAGGCGATCGACAAACTGAAGGTCGCGTCCAAGACTGAACCCAACTTGGTCCCTGCGCATTATCTGCAAGGTCTGGATTTTTATCGTCTCCAGATGTTTTCGGAAGCAATTGAAGAATTGCAAACAACGGTGCAGCTCAGCCCCAACTATGCGCTCGCAGTTTTTAATCTCGGCATGGCGCAGGCGCATGCGGGCCAGATCGACGCAGCCATCGCAACGCTGCAACGTGCTCTGCAACTGGACGGCACGAACTTCGAGGCCGCATTCAATCTGGGAGTTGCATTCCTGAAGAAACAAGAACTCGATCTCGCCGCCGACGCCTTCCGTCAATCGGTCACGATTTATCCGGAGCTGGCGCGCGGGCATCGCGCGCTGGGCGAGACTCTGCTCTACATGAACCAGGTCGATGAGGCGTTGGTCGAGTTGCGGCACGCGGTGGAATTGGCGCCGCAAGAGCCCGCAATGCACGAGTCTTTGGCCAAGGCGCTGAGGGCCAAAGGTCTGGGAGCAGAGGCGGACGAGGAGACGCGGCGCGCGCATCAGCTGGCCCCGCAATAGCCGCATGGTCACGCACTCAAATTGGTTGACCGGTCTGGTTCTGGGCGTAGCCACTCTCTTGATCTCGGCCACAGCGGTCGCGGCTGAGGCATCTGCCGGTTCATCCGCCAACCGAGCAGCGAAAGCGATGCCGCGGTCGAGCACGGCGAGGCCAAGCGTCATCTTGATCACGATCGATACGCTGCGCGCCGATCACGTCGGTTGCTACGGAGCACAAACGGTGAAGACTCCAACGCTGGATGCGCTGGCGCACGACGGTGTCGTTTTTGAGAGAGCACTCTCTCAGGTTCCTTTGACATGGCCCTCGCATGCGGTGATTCTGACGGGTACTTATCCTTTTCAGAATGGCGTGCAGGATTTCACCGGCGAGCCGCTTGGGCCCCAGTTCCGCTCGGTGGCGCAGGCTTTTCAGAAGGCAGGCTACAGCACTGGGGCAATCGTCAGCGCCTTCGTTCTCGACCGTAGCTGGGGATTGGCGCGGGGCTTCGATTTTTATGACGATGCGTTCGCGGCGGAGACCTTCGAAAAGAAGGATGCCGGACTCGTGGACCGCCGCGCCGGTGAGAGCGTTTCCCACGCGCTTGATTGGCTGAAAAAGAATCCACGGCGTCCGTTTTTTCTCTGGCTTCATCTGTACGACCCGCACAGCCCGTACGATCCTCCGGAACCATACCGCACCGAATACGCCAGCCACCTCTACGACGGCGAAATCGCCTACGCCGATCACGAACTCGGCCGCGTGATGGTCTGGCTCAAACAAAATCACCTCTATGACTCATCGCTGATTGTCGCGCTCAGCGATCACGGTGAGTCGCTTGGCGAACACGGGGAGGACGAGCACGGATTCTTCATTTACAACTCGACCGCGCACGTGCCGTTGATCGTGAAGCCGCCTGTTACAAGCGGCATTACCGCCGGACGCCGGCGCGAGCCGGTCGAAACGACGGCGGTGGGCCCAACGCTCCTGCATCTGGCGGGAGTGCAGGATCCAATTGAGAAACAGTTTCAATCGCAGGCCCTGTTGCGTGCGAAGGTGGACGCCAAATCAGAGGGCCCAGTACAAAGCCAATCGGAAACAACCTACTCAAAACCAGCCTACAGCGAGACCTTCTACCCCTTCAGTTCCTTCGGCTGGAGTCCGCTGCACGCGCTTGAAAGCGAGCGCTTTCACTATATCCAGGCGCCCAAACCCGAACTTTATGACCTCGACGCCGATCCCGGAGAAACTAGAAACATAATCGCCGACCAACCCGCTACCGTTGCGGTATTGGAAGAGAAGATGCAAGCTCTACTCGCACACAATCCGTTCGCGCACGCAGACCCAAGCACAGGGAATTTGAGCCCGGACGCGCAAGACAAACTGCGCGCTCTCGGCTACTTCGGATTTCGCGCGGCCGTCTCTCCCGAGTCGCTCAAACAGGGCCTTGCTGATCCGAAGGATAAGCTGTGGGAGTTCAACACCATTCTGAAAGCGGAGGACTCTTTTCAGCGCGGCGAAGACGACAGAGCGGAAGCGCTCTTGACCGACATCCAGCAAAAAGATCCGCAGATCTACGTGATCCCTTTTCTGCTGGGTGAGTCTGCTCTGCGACGGCAGGACTGGACCAAGGCAGCCGACGAATTAAACCGCTGCCTCGGACTGAATCCTAATTTTGACAATGCCATGACAGGACTGGCACGCGCGCTGGCAAAACTCGGACGCGCGGAGGAAGCGAGAGGCTGGCTTAAGAAAGCGCTGCAGAGTAATCCGCAGAATTACCGCGCGTGGTATCAAACTGGCTTGCTCGATGCAGGCGACAATCCAGCCGCAGCCCAAGCTGCGTATGAGAAGACGGTCGCCATTCAGCCAAACTTTTCAGCGGGCCAACGCGAATTGGGAATGCTTCTGTTTCAACAAAAGAACTACGCTGCCGCGGCGCTTCACCTGGAGAAGACGATCGCGCTCGGGCTCGAAGATGCGCGCCTGCACAATTACCTGGGAATTTGCTACAACCACACGAATCGAACGCCGAAAGCGGTTCACGAATTTCGCCGCGCGATTGAAGTGGATCCGGAACTAGCCGAGGCTCACCTCAACCTCGCCTTCGCCTACCAACTGCTTCACCAATCGAAAGCCGCGGGCGACGAATATAAAACAGCCTGTAAGCTTGACGGATCATTCTGCAAATTTGTTCCTGCGAAGTGAGTTACTGGCCGCGGCTACCGAGGAGACGCTGAGCAGTGGCTTGCTCCCGGTCGGCATCGGCCTGTTGCCCCAGTTGCAGGTAGGCGTCAGCCAGGAAGCGGTGCGGCTCGGGCGATTTGGGCTGCAACTCGGCCGCCACCAAAAGGTTCGGGATCGCGGCAGCCGGATTTCCCGATAACGCCAACGCCCGCCCCAACAGTAAATGCGCGCTATAGTGCTTGGGCCGCAGCGCAATCACCTTCTCGTACTCCGGAATCGCATCCGTCAGACGATCTAACCGCGCATAGGCGGTCGCCAGCGATAGATGCGCTTCCGGCCAATTGGGGGAGCGCGCCACTGTAGTTTCAAACTGCACCGCCGCTCCGGCAAAATCTCCTGTCTCAAACAGCGCCGAGCCCAACTGATATCGCGGAACGGTCAGGTCGGGCCGCATCTCAACCGCCTTTTGCAGGATGGGCAGCGCTTTCTCATACTCATGCATCGACGTCAAAGCCGTGCCAAGTTGCAGGTAGGTGATCGGCAGCGAAGGCTCGAGTTCGATGACCTTCTCCAGCAGCGGGACGGCTTCCTGAAAATGCATTTCTTCTTTGGCCATTTCGGCGCGGTGCAACAGGTTCACGACTTCGACTTTATCCTTGGGGTCGGCGCCCGTGTCCTTGATTCCGGGCATGCCGACAGAAGTGCTGTCGGTGGCCACGTATCCCAAGGCGTTGAGTCTCTCCTGCAGCCCGGGATCAGCGGCCACTTTGGGGGCTTCCTTCGTCGTGCTGGTCTTCTGGCGGAAGGCGTCGAGTTGGCTGGCGAGCGTGTTGGTCACCGCGACAGAAGAAGGCGACAGATTGTGGATGGCATTCGGGTCCGCGCTCTGGTCGTAGAGTTCCTTCCGCGGAGCGTCCACGAAAAGATATTTCCCCGTCCGCAGCGACCGCAGCGAACTCCACCCGAACGTGCGGTGCGGATAATCGCTCTCGGCGTATGCCGGACGATCATTATGATGAGAAGGCGCAGCCGGCACGGGTTTTGCGCCCGGCTTTGTCTTCGAGGGCACAGGCCGGATCAGCGTGAGCAGGGACTCCCCCTGGACCTGTTTCGGCACTTCAATTCCGGCAGCGGTAAGCATCGTCGGCAAAACATCGACCAACTCGGCGCGTTTGTCTACGCGGGCTCCGGCCGAGCGCCCGCGTGGCAACTTGAAAAGCAGCGGCACATGGATGGTCTCGTCGTAGAGAAAAATTCCGTGCGTGGTTTCGCCATGGTCTCCGAGGCCTTCGCCGTGATCGGCCATGACGGCGATCAGGGCGCCGTCGTAACAGTCCGCGAAGGCGCAGCCATTTGAAGAACTTGCCGAGCGGCTGCATCGTCGTAGGCAATCTCGCCGTCGTAGGGTGTCGAAGCATAGCGCGTTTTGTATGGCTCCGGAGGATCGTAAGGATCGTGCGCGTCGTAGAGATGAATCCAGATGAAAAATGGGCCGTCGTGATGCTCGGTGAGCCAGTCAAGCGTGCGCCGATGACTTCGCCGCCGCGGCGTTCGATCGACTGGTAGCGGTCTTCGTCCGGCCGGCGGCGGTGGAAGCCGGCGTCGTAGGTATCGAATCCGCGTTCAAAACCGGGCGCCGAGCGCGTTTCGCGGATCGAGAACAAGGGAACCGACAAACGCCGCCGTGTGATATCCGTTGCCGCGAAAAATGTCAGGAGCGTAAGGCAAGTCTTCGGCCAGCGGCACGCCAAAATCGTTGACCTGATGAAACTGGGGATAGGTTCCGGTAAGAATGGTCGCATGCGAAGCCGTGGTCAGCGGAACCTGCGAGTAGGCGTGAGTGAAAACCACCGACTGCCGGGCCAGCGCGTCGAGGTTCGGGGTCAAGTCCGCGTTTGGAGCCGAGAAAGCCCATGCGGTCGGCACGCGTCGTGTCGAGCGTGATCAGGATGACGTTGGGCGGTTGTCTGTGGTGCGCGGATTTGGCAGGCAAAGGGTGACCGTGCCAGCTGCGCATGCGACCAAGCAGAGAAAGCACAGCAGACGGCGCAGGAAACGCATAGGGTAGGAAAAGTTTATCATCGCAAGCAGTCGCGGCCGGATCGGAGCTAGGCAAACCGCTGCGGACGCTGCGGAGGTGGACGCAGTATCGCTCAAGTCGCACGGCGCACCCGTGTTCCCCTGCAGTCGCTTCAAAGTTTCGCGCGCCTTTGGAGAATAGGGAGAATCCGGGAAAGCCTTGAGATAGGCTTCGAGCTGCCTGATCGCTTCCGGCGTGCGCTTTTGTTGCAGATACAGATTGACCAGCTGCAGATAGGCTTGCGACATCTTGGGATCGAGCTGCAGCGCGCTTTGCAGGCTCTTCTCGGCCAGTTCGGGACGGCCGGTGCGCGAATAGAGCAATCCTTGCAGGAAATGACCGAAAGCGGAATCGGGCCGCCGCTGCAACCCTTCTTCGATTTCGTGTTCAGCATCGGATAGCGCTGCGTGAGCAGCAAGCACGTTGGCGAGATTGAAGTAGGCTTCGACATCGTTCTGATTTGCCTTGAGCGCGGCTTCAAACTGGGCCTCTGCTGCATCGAAATTCTGGCGGCGTCAGATACGCCGAGCCCAGATTGTTGTGGGCCGGATAGTAATTCGGCGAATAACTCAGAGCCTTCTGGTAGTGCTCGATGGCTTCGTCGGTCTTGCCTTGATGGTCCGCCTCCACGCCTTTTTCGAACTCCTTCAGAGTCTTCTTGGGAAATTGCCGGTTGTATTCGGCGGGATCGACGAGGTATGGGTTGCTGCCCTCGACGCGGCCGGGCAGTGGATCTTTCTTGGCGGTTGGCGCGCGGCACCAGCGGATATTCACGATGTTGGTGGTCGACGGATGCGGGGTTCACATCCGTCGTTTCGCTGACCGGTTCGTAACCATCGTCATTGACCGTGACTCGGTACTCGTTGGCGACCAGACTGTAGAAGCCGAAGCGCCCCTGATCATCGCAGTAGGCGCTGGCAATGGGAGCCCCGCGCATTTCCAGCGTAACCAGTACTGGGTGCGCAGGAAAATCGCCCCTCAGCACTCGAACTGCTGCCGATTATTTTCCCAATTGGTTTTGCTGGGCACAAAGTGAGTTGGAAATGAGAGAAGGCCAGAAGCGCGGACCATGCACAGAATATGACGGATCTTCTGTCCATAGCGCACCCCTGACAAAGATGCTACACCGGAAAGAAAAAGGGCTTGCTGCCCGAAAATCGGCAACAAGCCCTTGAAAGCAGAGCAGTTTCGGTCTAGAAGCTGAACTTCACGCCGAACTGCAGTTCGCGAGGATTCAGCGTGCCGGCAGCCTGACCAAAATTGCCTACGGGCTAAGCAGAGGTTCCAGATATTCGAACGATGCAAGCGTCGTACTTGTTGTTCGCTCCTCCGCCGGCGGTTGCCAGGATGAAGTTCGCGCGGTTGAACACGTTGAACCATTCGCATCGAACTTCATGTTGACCCTTTCCGTGATCTTGAAGGTCTTGGACAGGGTCATATCCGCAAACCAGTTTCCCGGGCCGACGAACTGTTACGACCCAGGTTCCCGGCGCAGGCCAGGCATGGCGTCGAGAACGTATGCCGGGTAGTAAGCGTAGTCGTATCCGGCTGCATAGTTTCCGTCCGTTGCCCAAGCGCTTGGCTCACACCACGCAGATCCCTTTGACCGCCGGAATTCGGCCGGTCGTTCCTGCCGCCGTCCAGGTTGAAGTCGCCACCGAGGTTGAAGCAGGTCTCCAGCCAGCGATATCAGCGTTGCTGCAGACACCGCCAAGCCACCTGTCCCCACGAGATTCGCTGGGCGGAAGTGAAGGGCTCCCAGTGCGCGCCGCTCTGGAACGCCCAGATACCGTTCAGGACCATCCACCGGCAATCGCGCCCATTGCGCCCTTCAAGCTCTGCCCGGGCAACTGCCAGACGTAGTTGAAGACCAGCCGGTGACGGATGTCATAGATCGAGTTGCCCCGATCCAAGCCTGGCAGCGTCTGATCGGTGGTGTAACCTTCGCCAGCCGGCGGCGCCGTTGGCAGTGGTGGCGCCGCTGTGCCAGGTTGACCCGTTGTCAATCGAGTGGCTATAGGTGTAGTCCAAGTTGAAAAGCAACCCGTGAGTCATCTGGCGTTTCAACGAACCCTGGAATGAGTTGTAGTTGGAGTTGACCGGAGTTTTCCCAAGTCACGCAGACTTGCCGTAGTTCTGGTTCAGGCGACCACCCAAGCCAGTCAATGTCCGGCCGAAATTGTCGACAACCGTAGTGAACGCGATGCCGGCAAGCAGTGAGCCGGGCTGCCGGTTGATGTCTTCGGCGCGGAACAGCTTGTGTCCGGCCGTGCCGACGTACTTCACGTCAAGGACAGTCTTGGGCATGATTTCGCGCTGAATGTCCAGGTAGAAGTTGTAAACATAAGGATCGCGGACGCCCTGTCGGGAAGACAATTCCGGTCAGGTTGCGCCAGGTTCGGGTTGCCCGGATCCCAGCCCTTGATGTTGCCTGGTTCTGGGCCTGTGACGGAGGACCCATGTTTCCAGGGTTCGTGCCGGGTCCAGCTGAAGGTGGGCACGATCGTCGGGATCCTGGGTGCAGACGATGTCCGCCACCGGGGCAAATGGATCGGGCCATAAACGACGTCCGCTCCGGCGGGCTGGTCTTATGCCGCCACATGGCCTCATTGAACGAATAGTAGGGCAGGTTCCAGCGCGAGTTCGAGAGCGGGTTGTAGAGTGTGCCCTCGTAGGCCACGCCGAAGCCGCCACGCAATGAGGTCTTGCCGTCGCCAAACACATCCCAGGCAAAACCGACGCGCGGACCGAAGTTGTTGTGGTCGCCCGCACCCAGAGTGGCAGACGGAGCGAAGCCACCACTGCCCGGCCCGCACCCGCCCGCCAACTGTGCCAGTGCCAGATTGCCGCCGTCGGCAACGCAGGTGGCGGGATTGTTGGCGTTATACAGCCGGTTGAGCAGTCCGTTGCTCGGCCCAAGGATGAACGGATTCGGCAGTGCTGTCGCCCAGGATGAATGTGGTGGCGACGTTGGCTTCTTCGTGGTGGCGCTGGAAGAGGTCGTAGCGGATGCCGAGATTCAAGGTCAGGCGCTTGGTGACCTTCCAGTCATCCTGGAAGTAAGCGCCAAACTCCATATTCCGGCAGTGCCGGAGGTTGTCGCTGAGTACGGCCTGCGGGAGCTGGATTGTATGAAGACGACCGGGCACGGAGCCTTGCAGATTCCGGGATCCACGCCAGCGGCCTGATAGTACGGCGCGTCCGCGGCAAAGAAGACCTGGTCGTAGAAGTAGTAGGACGGGCGCCCGACGTTGAATTCGCTGTTTTCGATGTTGCGCCGGAAATCCACGCCGACTTTCATGTTGTGGTTTCCGTGGCCGATCGAAACCATGTCGGAGTAGGTGTAAATGTTCTCCTTGAATGCTCTGCGGATAGCCGTTGTAGGAACCGAACCCCAGCCGACTGGTATCGGAGAAGCCAATCTGCGGGCACGCCACCGTGCTTGACTGTGATCATCGTGTTGTTCTGCAGCGTAGCCGGCGCGGAACTCATTCAGAATGGTGGGGCTGAAGGTATGCACCCAGCTCAGACGAGCCTGCGGGAAAAGATCGCGGTTCGGATTGCTGAAGCCACGCGTGCAGGCGATGTTGCAGGGACCAAACGAGTCGGTTTCACGGTCGTAGTTGTAGTTGATGTAGATGCGGTTGTTGGTGTTCCAGTTGTAATCCAGGCGGAGCGACCCCTCGTTGCCGTTGAACAGATTGCCGAGGGTCTGCGTCTGGGTACCGAAAGTGGCCACGCTGGTTTCCTGAATTGGGACGATCGCGACCGATCAGTTGCCGGTGGTTGCAAGCGCGGGGTTGTTAGCGCAGCCAGTCATGCGCCATGTTTGTCAAGTCCGGCGCTGTAACGCCAAATATGTCAGCCCAGCTTCTGCGTGCTGCAGCGCGCGTGTAGGCCTGACGGCCAGCCAGTTAATCCGTTCTCACGAGACCAGCAGGCATGCTGTAATCCGGAGTGACCGGCATTGCAATTTGGTTACGTGACGCTGTCCAGACGTAACATCCGCGGTGAGGTGACGGGAGTGCCCGGGTTGTTCGGTGCGAAGTTGCTGTACAGCAGCGCGGCCGTCGAGTTCAACGAACCAGTGGTCGTCGATTGGCGGCTATCACCGCCTGCTCCCACGCCGGAGTTTCCTGCAAGACGTCTGCGGCGTGCCTGTCGTCTTGAAGCGGTCCCCCTGCAAGGACGAGGAAGAAGAACAGCTTGTCCTTAATGATCGGACCGCCCACAGTAACCCCGAACTGATTGAAATGCAGGGGAGGTTGCGGCGTTCCAGCTCTGATTCAAGAAGAACTCGTTGGCATCGACAGGCGTTGTTGCGGATGTATTCCCACCCGCTGCCGTGCCAGGCGTTGGTGCCGGACTTGGTCACCAGGTTGACGGTGCTGCCCGCGCTGTTGCCATACTGCGCGGACATGTTCAACGTCAACTGCTGGAATTCCTCGACCGAGTCCTGAATCGGCATGTTCACCACGCCGCCGCTCAAGCCTTTGTTTGATACGCCGTTGATGAGGAAGCCGTTGAAGTCCTCGCGCAAGCCATTGACCACCGTGTTGTGGCCGTTTTCAAAGTCAACACCCATCACGTTCACGGCGCCCGCGCTCAACTGCATCAAGTCGAACACGTTGCGGCCGTTCAGAGGCAGGTTGTTGATCTGCGTCGAACTTACGGTGGTCGCCAGCTTGGAATCTTCCGTATTGACGTCGGACGCTGCGCCGGTGACCTCGATGACTTCTGACGCTTTACCGATCTGCAGCTTGAAATCGACGTGCGAAATCGTGCCGGCGTTGATCGCCACGCCATTGTCGGTACAGCCTTAAAGCCGGCGGCTTCGACCGAGATCTTATAGGTGCCGGGCGGGAGTTCCTTTACGGAGTAGTTGCCGCTGGAGTTTGTCGTGGCGAATACGCTCAGGTCGGTCGCGAGGTTACGGACCGTAATCTTGGCGTTTGCGATGGCGGCACCGGTCGGATCGGTCACGGTACCGGTAAACTGGCCATATTGCACCTGGGCGAATGCGCTGAACGCTAGAGCCAGCACGGCGAGGACTACAAGGCAGAACTGCAATCTCTTCATTGACCTACCCCCTGAGAACTTTGGCACGTTGGTTGTTGTCGTTATGCACGGGACGCTTGTTGCGAAACCTTGCCGGGGCATCCTAGACAGCAGACAGCCACTCCCGTCAAACACAAACACTAGTACTTTCGGGGTAGAGAGGCACTTGGGAAGCCAAACTATAGCTTGCCGATCGTTTCAATGACTTACGATAGTAATAAGCTTCCAAACTATGAATAACAATATGTTAAGATTAGGGAGAATACCGAATTTGGTATGCGCCTGGACTCTCGAACTGCCGAGGTCACTGGTCGGGGTGAGCGGAATTGGTACTCTCGACACTCGATCGGGCAGTTATCTCCGCGCAGAGTTCTCTGGCCACAACTCCGCGTCCCTCGCCGATCACAATCTCCTGATCCGCGGCTTCTGGACCCAGCTTGTCGACCTGTCCGCTCGGCCAGCGGACGGTGATTGACTCGACTCTCATCGCCGCACCCAGGCCGAAATGAACCCGCGGGATCGCTCGAACTCTCGAAACTGCCGCCGGCGCGCACTTCAGCGTGGCGAGTGATGCCTTCCGCGGTGATCTCGACTTTGGCGTTGTAGCCGTCGCGATTTGACTTGCTGCCGATGGTCTTGATTCGCAGCCAATGACCTACCGATGGAACTTCGTTCCGGAGCAGTACGGGGGAGCCGTCCAGGTTGGTCATCAGCAAGTCCTGCCGGCCGCGATTCCAGAAGTCGGCGGTCAACGCGGCACGGCCGACGTATTTTTTCGCGAGCGCGCCGCCGGCTTTCTCGCCGAGCTCTTCGAATTTTCCGTTTTTTAAGATTGTGAAAAAGAAAGGGGCGCTCTGCGTAGCCCACTCCAAACGACTGTCCCTCGACTTGAGGATCGACGTGGCCGTTCGCGATGAAAATATCGGGCCAGCCATCGTTGTCATAGTCGAGAAACTTCGCACCAAATCCGAGATAGGGATTGCTGATGGCGCCAATGCCAGCGGCTCCCGCCAGGTCGGTGAACTCGCCGTTGTGATCGTTGTGATAGAGGTTGTTGTCGTCGTCGGAAAAATTTGTCTTGACGATATCGGGCCAGCCGTCGCGATCGTAGTCGGCGGAGTCGATGCCCATCCCGGCCTGCTCGTGTCCGTCGGAGCTGTAGGCCAGGCCCGCCTCGGCCCCCACTTCGGTGAAGCCGCCCTTGCAGTTGTTGTGATACAGCAGGCTCGGGGAAGAATCGTTGGCCACATAGAGATCGAGGCAGCCATCCTTGTCGTAATCGAGCCACAGTACGCCGAGTCCATAGTAGCTATCGGGATCGATCCCGAGTTTGTCGGTGACGTCGGTAAAAGTTCCGTCGCCGTTGTTGTGATACAGCCGGTCGCGCGCGCCTTTGAGTCCGCGCGGCCCGCAGTTCACGGGGATGCCGCGATACTGGCAGAACACGCCGCTACCGAATTGCGGCAGGTTGTTGATATCGACGTCGACGTAGTTCGCGACGTATAGGTCGAGGTTGCCGTCGTTGTCGTAATCTCCGAAAGCTGCGCTGGTTCCCCAGCGATCGGCATTGGCAACGCCTGCCTTGGCGGTGACATCGGTAAAGGTTCCGTCGTGATTATTGTGGTAGAGCGCTGAACCGTGGAAGCCGGTGATATACACGTCTTCCCAGCCGTCGTTGTCGAAATCGCCGATGGCGACGCCGTAGCCCCAACCGCAAAATTTCAGTCCCGACTTCGCAGAGACATCGGTGAAGGTTCCATCATGATTGTTGTGATAAAGGCGCGGCGGATGGCATTTGCCGGCGCGGTAATCGGCAATCGTTGAACCATCGACGAGAAGAATGTCCATCCACCCGTCGTTGTCGTAGTCGAAAGCAGCCGCGCCGCCGCACTGCGTCTCCAGGATGTAGAGCTTCTCGAGGCTGCCGCAGGTGAGGTGAAAGTCAATCCCGGCCGCCCGAGTCACATCTACAAATAGCGGCGGATCGGCTGAAGGTTTTGCAGGAGACTTGGCGTCAGGTCTTTGTGTAGAGCTTTGGCCACCGGCCACTGGAGCGCCCGTTCTCGAAGCTTGACGCGTCGGAACGGTCGTCTGGGCATTGCCCAGAAGTATCGACAGGGGCAAAACTGTGACCGCGAGCAACAGCCTATTTACTTTTATGGTGTCGATGGACATCACTGGTCGCGCCCGGTCGCCATGCCCGCAGCGGCCGGCTGAGCTTTTTTTAATTCCGCGAAGGTTTCGCGTTCGTGCCTGGCGTCTTCCGCCTTTCCAAGTTTCTCCAGAACGCGGGCCAGTTGATAATGCGGGCTCGGATCCTTCGGATTGAGATCGATCGCCTTGCGCAATGACGACTCGGCCGGCGCTGCCTGCCCGGCCAACGCCTGCGCCTTGCCGAGGTTATACCAGACATCTGGATTCGCCGCGTCCAACTGCGCCCCACGCTGCAGATAGGTCACAGCCGCGTCGTATTTGCCACCACCGAGCAGGGCGCGTCCCAACTCATAAACCGTCGCGGGGCTCTCGCCCGACCGCCGTAACTCTTCTTTATATTCGGCGATGGCTTCGTCGTTGCGTCCGAGGCTGAAATAAGCAAACCCCAAGTGATAGTGGCCCAGCTTGATCGAAGAGTCGAGCTTCAAGCTGGTCTTAAATTCGTCGATCGCCTGGAGGCTGCGATTCGAGTTCAGATATGCTCGTCCGAGCAAGATATGCGCCTGCGCGTTCGAAGGATCAAGCTTGATCGCCGCTTCGAGTTCGTCGGCCGCAGCCGCGTAATTCTCTGTGCTCAGCGAGACCAGCGCCAGGTCGAAATGCGTCGACGAATCTTTCGGATCCAAGTCCCGCGCCCTCGAGAGTTGCTCCTTCGCCTGCTTTGAGTCTCCGCTTTTAAAATACGCAATGCCGAGGTAGTGTCGTAATTTCGCATCGTGTGGCCAGCGCGACACGGCCTGCTGACCGAGCAAAACTGCCTCCCGCAATTGTCCGGATTGCAATTCGTTGAGGAGTTTGTTCCGAGTCTGGGCCTGGGTGAGGGTTCGCTCCTGCGCAGCGGTTGGCGCGCAGATCAGACAGAGTGCTCCGGCGATAACCGCGACGGCAGCAAACCGCTGCAAGAACCGTGAATTTGATTTCGGGCTCCGGATTCCTTTAATGCTGCGGTGACTCCATTGCGACGACTCGGATTCGAGCCGCCGGGGTTGCACCTTGCTTCCCACCGCCTTTATTCCAACCATCGGATCGTTTAGCATCGCTGGAGCCATCGTATCTTCTTAGCTCAGCCAGCCGCAATGCAGCGGATCGCCGAGTTTCTCGCAGAAGGGAGCCTTCACGGGAATCATCATGGATGCGTCTAACTTTCTTCGTATGTTCAGTTACGATCACTGGGCGAATCGCGAATGCATCGCCGCGATTCGCGCCGCAGACTCCGTCTCCGCCGACATCATCGGACGCATGGCTCACATTCTCTCGGCGCAGAAACTCTGGCTGGAACGCCTTCTCGGCCGCCCTCAGAGCATGCCTGTCTGGCCGACTCTGACCGTCGACGAATGCGCAGAGTTGTCGGAAGAGACGTTCTCGGCGTGGGGCAAGTATCTGGCCGGTCTAACGCCCACGGCCCTCGACGCGGAAATCGAATACCGCAACACGAAGGGCGAGGCTTGGTCCAGCCGCGTTGAAGATATCTTGATGCACGTGCTCTTTCACTCGGCCTACCATCGCGGACAAGTCGCATTGCAAATGCGCGCTGCCGGCTTGACTCCGGCGTCCACGGACTTTATCCACGCCATACGTCAGGGTCTGGTGGAGTAGACGGGCAAACTGCAGATCCCTCACTTTGTTCGGGATGACAAATGTTTATATGGGGGCAAGGTTCCTTCAAGTGTTCAGTGAAAAAGACTGAGCCCTGTGAAGCCGCCTTGCGTCGTGTAGATTACTCACCATGGATCGTGGATCAATCTTTCGAGTCTGGCTGCCGCTGGGCCTTGGTCTGTTCGTCCTGGGCGCCTTGTTTCTATCCGTCCCCGCCCCGCGCGGGTGGATGTCCATCGCCGGATTAGTAGTAGCACTGATCGGCTTAGCGGGAGTGATCATCTCCCGCTACACCCTAGGCCGATCCTTCTCCATCACTGCCAAAGCGACAGCGTTGGTGACGAACGGAATCTACTCGCGGATCCGGAATCCAATTTACGTTTCCGGAATGTTTGTTATCGGCGGAGCTATCCTCATGATGAGGCGTCCAGCGTTCCTCGGGATCCTGGTGATCCTGATTCCAATGCAGATCATTCGCGCCCACCGCGAAGCCGCCGTGCTCGAAGCGACTTTCGGCGATGCCTATCGGGAATATCGAAAACACACCTGGTTCTGAGGAGCAGGTTCTAAGCTCAGGGTCGTGTGACTCGATGGGCCATGTGGCTGCTATCATTTCAGCGATGAAAGCAGCGCCGACAAAAATCCTCGTCGTACTCTTCTTCCTCTTACTCTTGAGTCTCTTGCCAGGGTCCACGCTGAAGGCGGCCGAGGAGCCGAAACTCAGTCCGCTGCCCGCCGCGGTGTCGAACAATGCCGTTGCCATTTCGCATGACGAAGGCGGACCGCGCATCTTCTCCTTCATGGGCATTGGACCGAAGAAAACCTGGGACTCGATCACGACCGCAACCTACGAGATGGACCCGAGCGTCGGGAAATGGGAAGAAAGGCGTCCCGTCCCCGGAGTGGCAGGACGCCTGGCAGCGTCGGCGATCGCTCTTCACGATCAGGTCTTCATTTTCGGAGGCTATGTCGTCGACGCTGACGGCGGCGAGCACACCGTCTCTGACTTGAACGTTTTTGTTCCCGTGGAAAACCGTTACTATCGCGGGAAAGATATTCCTGTACCCGTCGATGACGCAGTAGTTGGCGTTTTTCGCGACCGCTACATTTTCCTGATTGGCGGATGGTCCACGACCACTGGTGACGCGGTCAGCAACGTCCAGATCTACGACAGCGACCGAGATGTCTGGATGGAAGGCACACCCATTCCCGGCACTCCTGTGTTCGGCCATGCGGGCGCGATCGTCGGCGATACCATCGTCTACGTTGACGGTGCCCACAAGAATCCAGCTGGCCCGAGTCCGAAATATGTCGCATCCGACGAATGCTGGATGGGCAAGATTCCGAATGCGAAGAAGGCCGACATCACCAAAATTCGCTGGACGCAACTGACCGCGCATCCCGGGAAGGCGCGCTACCGCATCGCCGCCGGCGCCGGACCATTGGACAAGAAATCGGAGAGAATCTATTTCTCCGGGGGCACCGATAATCCCTACAACTTCAACGGCATCGGCTACAACGGCCAGCCCGCCGAACCTTCACCGGTCACGTTCGCGTTTAACGCCCGCGCCAGGACGTGGGAAACGATCACGGAAAACACACCCGAACCCACCATGGATCACCGCGGTCTGCTGGTTTCACGGCGCGGCCTGCTCATGGTTGGAGGGATGGAAAAAGGCCAGCAAGTAACGGCGAAAGTCACGGTAGTGAAACCGGCGCACTGGCAGTAAATCATTTCATCTTGTCATCGCGCCCGCGCCAGTACGAGCGTGATGTCGTCCGGTTGCTCTTCTTCTCCAATCCAGTCGTTGACGGCGCCGGCAACGATTTCGGTGATCCGTTCGAGCGGCAAATGCCGGTTCGCCCGCACTAACTGGATCAGCCGCTCTTCGCCAAATTCGCCATAGTCATTTTCCGGTTCGGTCACTCCGTCGCTATAGGCCACCAGCAAATCGCCGGGGCGAAGGTGTACGGTCGCTTCCGGGAAACTCAAATTGTCGAAAAGCCCAACGACCGTCCCGCCGCAGTCGAGCAGATGCGACGACCCATCATCTGAAATCAGAATTGGCGGTAAATGACCGCCGTTCGCATACGTAAACCCGCGTGTCGCTCCGTCATACATGGCCACGAGCAACGTCGCGTATTTGGCGTCAGGCGTGCTTTCATAAAGCTGATGGTTCAGCAGCGTCAGCAGCGCCGCCGGAGATACATCTCTGCGTGATTCCGCATCTGGCGCCAACATCAGTCCTGAGCCGCCGGCGGTGATGGCAACGGGCTCGCGCAAGGATGGCGCATCTTCAAAGCTGTAAGCTCGGACCGCCGAGTGGATGGTTGCCATTAGGAGCGCGGCTGAGATTCCTTTGCCACTGATGTCGCCAACCGCCAAGATCATCTTGTCAGAATTGAGAGCCAGGAAATCGTAGTAGTCTCCGCTGACCGTTCGCGCAGGACGGCAAAATCCATGCACTTCGAGCGTGTCGAGCTGCGTGATCAACTTCGGGTAGAGTTGCGCCTGCACTTCCTGCGCAATCGCGAGTTCGCCTTCGAGACGCTGCTTTTCTTTCTGCTCAAGCACCAGTCTTTCGATCGACGTGGTCATCGAATTGAAGGAGTTCGACAACGTCGCCAGCTGGTCGCTGGACCGGACGGCGATGCGATGACTGAAATCGGCGCGATTGATGTGCTTGGTCGCGTCATAGAGCTGGCCGACGGCCGCCGTGATGGTGCGAGTGAGCTTGATGCCTACGAACAAGGCCAGAAATTCGATGATCAGGAACACAACCGCAATCGACCAAAGAATCAGTTCGATTCCTTTGGCGTAGTCGCCAAGCGCCTCAAAAAGCCGCGCATAGAGCACCGACGGCCGGGTCTCAACTTCGGCCAGGGCTCCGGCGCGACTGCGTTCCCCGGTCGCCCAGTCGACTACCGGCAGCGGGATCGGGAAGGTGATCTGGTGATCGAACGAGTTGAGCGCCGGGGGAACCTTGCCGGAAGAGAAATCCTGCTGGCGCAGCTCCTGCGGATTTTGAAAGATGGGGATTGTGTTCGAGCTATTGCCTGCCGCAGAAGTGGTGGAGGCCGGATGCACCGAGTTTCCGTAGACGCCGATCCGCCCGAGGTCGCCGGCGATCTGCTCGATAAACTCCGAATCGAGCGGCTCGCTCACCATCACGCGCAGCGAGGGGGACGAAGACGAGGAGGAGGACGAGGACAACTCGGGATTCACGGCGGCCACGGTGACTGCCCGCAGATAGAGCTTGCCGTGATCGCTCACGATGTCGCGGAAATCTCCTTTGATAAACGAGGGAGAGTCGAAGCTGAGGGCGCCTTTCGGACCCGAACAGGAAGGCTGAGGCTCGTTCCGATACCAGGCACAAACCTGTCGCCGCGACCATTCCGCACGGCGCGGTCTCGCCTTGCTGACGAGTTCATCGTCGAGCTTGTCACCAACTGCGAGGTGACTCTCGAGGTGACGGCAGATCGCTCGATTCGCGGCCTCCATGCTGCGAAGGTGCGCGGAGATGTCAGACGTGACCACGAAGCTGGCAAACTGGCCGGCAAAAAGATACAGCGTGATAAACGAGATCACGACCAGCAGAAAAACCGGGATCACACCGATGAAAACGTAGGTGACGATCAACCGGTTGCGGAGCCGCCACAACAGCTGGGCACGGAGCCAGCGATATCCGGCGAGGGTACACAACACGATCGCGACCACGGTGAGAAAAGCTACCCAGCCCGCAAGGCTCGCCGAGATTGCCGGGCTGGCCCGGCGCGTCAGCCACTGCGCGACGAACAGGACCACGTCGAGCGCGACCACATAAATCGCACCCCACGCAGTCCAGCTCTGCGGCCACAACCCCCGGTCGCGCAGCTTGCTCTCGAGTTCCAAAGAGACCAATCGCATCTCGTTTATTCGATTCGGTGCTCGATTATAGGACGCGGCGCACGCGTTTTATATTTCAGGATAAAAATCGAAAAACGCCTCAAGGCTCGTCTGGAGTTGCTTCTCAATGTCCTCTTTCGAGCCTTCGAGGGTGTGCATGGTGACGTGCGCATCCCGCCCGTTCTTGAGTTTGATCGTGGCCTCGCTCACCGCCTCCAGTTCATCGGAAGGCAGCAGGCGCAGACCGTACACCAATGTCAGGTTCGCCATGGGGAGATTGTAAGCCAGAAATCGGAGAGGGATTGAGGCATTGAATCATCGGTTCATTGAGACATTGAGAGATTTCGCGATTAGAAGAGCTTTTGACTTTCAATGATCCGATGACTCAGTCACTCAATGACCCGATTGTTCTAACCCGGCGGCCAGGTCAACGAGCGTCCGCCGATCAGGTGAACGTGCAGATGAAAAACCGATTGTCCCGCGCGTGGTCCCACGTTGAGCACAGTGCGATAACCGTCCTCGATCGACCGGTCGCGCGCAATTTTTGCCGCCACCAGGTGGCAGCGCCCTACCAGCTCCGCGTCTTCGGCAGAGGCCTCTTTGAGGCCGGTAATGTGTTTTTTCGGGATGACCAGCACGTGCGTCGGGCCTTGCGGATTCAGATCTTCAAAAGCAAACGTGTGTTCGTCTTCAAAGACTTTCTTAGAGGGCACTTCGCCACGAATAATCCGGCAGAATAAACAGTCCGCCATAAGAGAACCTCCTTCTCGCCTGGACTTTGCCATCACCCGGCGAGTAACTCGACCTAAGTTGTTGGGTAGCTTCCGAAAGACAATACCACCAGAACCGGGCACGTTCTGTGGATTTTTGTCAATCGAGGCGAACCACAAACACCGCTCCCTCCGCCGTCTCGGTCTCATGGGCCATGTCATTGGCGCGCTGGCGGTCGTCATCCAGCACTCGTGCACGTACCCACCAGCCTCCGGCGGGACTCTCAAACTTGATGACTTTGGCGCTCTGGTAACGTCGCTGTAAGTGCTCCGCTAGGTCGGACGCCGTCTTCTTATTGGCGATGGAGCCGATTTGCACCGCCCAGCGTCCGCCGGTATCGAGCGGCGCCGGAGCCTGTAACACTTCCAGACGAACTTTCGCCACGCCCGGCAAGTAGACATCCAGCGCCTTCGCGGCGGCGAGTGATAGATCCACGATGCGGCCTTCGACAAAGGGCCCACGATCAGTAATCCGCACCACCGCCGAATGCCCGGTTTTTACATTGGTGATGCGCGCGATCGAACCGAGCGGCAGCGTGAGATGTGCCGCTGTCATGGCATTCATGTCGTAAACTTCGCCATTCGATCCACGACGGTTGTGATACGGAGCGCCGTACCAGCTCGCCATCCCGGTTTCTTCGAAGATCGGCTTCGCGCCTGCGGGAACCTCGATCTTCTCAAGCTGGCCGGTGGTTTCTCCGGTCGCCGGAGCTGTGGCCGGCTTGTGCTGCGGCGAGGGCAGGGATGGTGCCGGAGGGATCTGCGCCTGCGTCGCCTTATGTCCGCAACCGCTCAAACATGCGGTGGCTAGCAACAAGAGAAAAAGAGCGCAGGAGATCCGCATCGCAGCCTGGGGTTGCGGCAGCGCACACTTCGCCGCGTCGATGCACTTCGCTGCGCCGATGGAAGTAGGTCGATTCAAGAACTCTTGCGCTGCGTTTCGAGAAAGTCGGCGAACTCGTGTAACTTCCCTGCCGCGGTTCGCAGCGCCTTCGAGGAGTGCGAGCGCACCGCCGGTACGACCTCGTCGTTCAGGTAGTTCACAAGATCCGCTGTATCTTTTTCCAGAGAGTTGGCAATATTCGCCACCGAGCGATTGAACCGCGCGGAAGCTTCTTCGACTTTGCGATCGAATTCGGTCATAGGCATCCTGCCGGTTCGTGTCCGTTGTCACGCGAGTATCGCGGTTACCAGGCTCTCCCATTATCGTGGGCCGTGTTCGGACGGTCAATTGCAGAAGGATTTCCCGAGCGAGGGCGTCGGCGCAGGAAATCGCGGGCGGCTCCTAATGTCAGTTTCTGGACTTCCGGCAAGAGCTTTGTTTGCAGGGGCCTAGACCAAGTCCAAAGCGGGAAAAAATATATCCTAAAGTTCTGCACGGAGGTGCCGATCAGGCTAAGGATTCGGGGGTGAAGAAATACTCCCGAATGAGGTGCAACAATGAAAACGGGTCGCATTCTGTGCACGATGATGCTGGGCATAGTGGTCGTGTTCGCGGTCAGCACGGGACATGCTCAAAACGTCAGAGTCAACATTCCGTTCAACTTCAGCATAGGAGCGCAGAAGTTCACGGCCGGCGAATACACCCTCAAACCGTTGCTGCAACACACTACCCTCCTTGAAAACGAAAGAGGCCGGGGCCTCATCAACATCGAAACCGATTCCGTACAAGCCAGGCAACCTCCGAGTAGCACCAAGTTGATCTTCAATCGCTATGACGATTCGTATTTCCTGACTCAGATCTGGGAGACGGGAAATGACATCGGACGGCAACTGGTCAAGTCGCCGGTTGAGGTGGAAACGGCAAGAACAATGGCAACCTCAACGAAAATGAACAGAGGACCGGCCGGGGAGCAAGTGACTCTGAACATTGTTCCCCGTCGCTGATACTCCCGTTTGTCGTTCGTCCTCTCACACCCCGCTCCGCGCCAGCGACATCTCGAGGCGCGGGGCGGGCTCCTCGGTTGGCTTTCTGGTTCGATCTGAAGCGGTGCCACAGACTGGCTCGGTCACGGTACAATCACGCCATGCAATTGCGGATTGCCGTCGGAGCACCTTCATCTTTATCTCTCCGGATGTTCGCCTCGATGTTCGCATTCGTATTCCTGCTCGCTCTCACGTCGGCGTGTACGTTTTATGGAGAGCATCCCGCGCGCTCGATGGCCGAAGCCACGGGGGGCGAGAGCATGGAGCGCGTGTTCTGGAAAAATATCCAGACAGCAAATTGGGTCGAAGTGGAACGCGCGCTCGCTTCGAATTACGAGGGCGAGACACCCGGAGGCACGCTCGATCGCTCCGCCGCGCTCGATCAATATCGGAGCTGGCAGTTGAAAGACTTTTCGATCGGAGATCTGAAAACCGAGTTGAACGGTTCGACCATCGTCGTGACCTTTACCATCACGCTCAAAGGGACCGCCGGAGGGCAGCCGCTGCCGTCCGCGCCGCAACACATGATGACCGTGTGGCAACAGCAGAAAATGGGATGGGTCGTGATCGCGCACAGCGTTTCTACGAATACTCCGTAATGACCACAAAGCCGGATAGGGTGAAAACTTCAGTGGAGGCGCGGTTGGGCGCCGCTCCGGGGCTGCTAGGCGGCAAGAGTTTCCCAGGGCTGCGCGGCGCACTGCTGCGTTGGTACGACGAGAACGGCCGCGACCTCCCGTGGCGGAAAACCCGCGATCCGTACCGCATCTGGCTGAGCGAAGTCATGCTGCAACAAACGCGCGTCGCCGCCGTGCTCGAGCATTATCGGACTTTCCTGGAGAGATTTCCGGATATCGCAAGCTTGGCGGCGGCTTCTGAAGACGCCGTCCTCGCTGCCTGGAGCGGCCTTGGATACTACCGGCGCGCTCGCATGTTGCACCAGTGCGCGGGACACATCGTGCAGATTCACGCCAACAGATTCCCGCAAAGCGCCAAAGATCTCGAGGCTCTTCCTGGTATCGGGAGGTACACTGCCGCGGCCATCGCCAGCATCGCATTCGACGAGCCGGTGGCCGTGGTTGACGGCAACGTCGAACGTGTCTTGCAAAGGTTGACGGGCGTCGCACTCAGTGCGGCTCAGAACTGGCAGCAAGCGCAATCGCTTCTAACCCCCTCGCGCGCTGGAGACTCGAATCAGGCGCTCATGGAACTGGGCGCGATGGTGTGCGTGCCGCGTCAGCCCCACTGCGCGGCGTGCCCTGTCCGAAAATGGTGCGCTACGCGAGGGGAACATCCGCGTGCGCAAAGACCTTCCCGGCTGAAGAAGGCACAGGTGTGGTGTTCGGTCGATCGGAGCAGCAAGAGCTATCGCGGAGCGAAGGCCGACAAGATCCGCCTCATACAACGTCCGAAACACGTATCGCTGATGGCCGGCATGTGGGAATTGCCGCAATCGTTCGAACCGCCACAGCCATTGCCGGATTCGGCGCGCTGGCGCACGTTTCGGCATTCGGTCACGGTCACCGAATACACGGTTCATGTCCTACGAAATACGCGACTGCCCGGTGGTCCGTCTTCGTCTCTGGCGAAAGGCAAGTGGATCGCAATCGATCGCATTCCGCTTCTCCCATTGACTGGACTGACGCGGAAAATCCTGAAGGCCGACAGCATCATCTAAAATGATGGAGAGCGATCCTTATGAAGTTGCTTGATCGACTGTTTGGAGGAAACAAAGAAATGGTTGCATTGCCGGCCGGGACGAAAGCGCCCGACTTCAGCTTACCCGTTGTCAGGTCCGTCGCTGGGCCCATTGCAAACGATGCGGGCAAATTTTCATTGCAGCCGGAGTTGAAAAAAGGCCCGGTGCTCGCCGCTTTCTTCAAAGTATCTTGTCCGACCTGTCAATACACGTTCCCCTTTCTGGAGCGTCTCCATCAAGCCCATGGCGACAACAAAATTACGATCGTCGGCATTTCGCAGAATAACCAGCGCGACACCGCGGCGTTTCTCAAAGAATACGGTGTCACTTTCCCGGTTTTGCTCGACGATCCCAATGGCTACGCCGTGTCGAACGCCTACGGACTGACCAACGTCCCGAGCCTGTTCCTGATCGGACAGGACGGCCAAATCGAAATCACCAGCGTGGGATGGGTGAAACCGGAGATAGAAGAGATCAATCGCAAACTGGCCGAGGCTCAGCAAACCCCGCTCCCGGAAATTTTCAAGCCCGGAGAAGATGTCCGCCCGTTCAAGGCTGGGTGAGGGTCGAAAAACTGATCCCGCGGTCGCGGGAATAAGCGTTCGGGAAAGGGCTTCGTCAGAAGCCAGCGAGAGCTTTAGTTACCGCAGGACGATGTTCGTATGAGTGCGGTCCGGCTTCGTGTTTGCGTTTACAATTCCGGTGTATCCCTAAATAACTCAGTTAGAGGCCTCGCGTGAACATTCGCCGGATTGCCGTGCTCGCCGCTGTCATCTTCTCGATAGCCCTTGCACCGGCGCAACAGAAACCTCCGAAAGCCCGCGCCGAAACGCGCTTTGGCTCGCATCTTCCTCCGGCTGCGATTGCCGCGCTGCAGAGCATACGTCCTGACAACATCGAGACGCATGTCCGTTTCCTTTCCGACGATCTCCTCGAAGGCCGGGGCACCGGCCAGCGCGGAGGCGATATAGCCGCTCAATATATCGCCGCCCAGTTTGCCCTCTACGGACTGAAACCTGCCGGAGACAACGGATCGTATTTACAGAAGGTGCCGCTGGTAGGAATTACACCCGGCTCCGACACGCGCTTCACGCTGGTTCCTGCCAAGGGCCAGAAAATGGACCTTAAGCCGCTCGACGAATACGTCGCCTACGATCAGACGCAGCAGCCGGAATCGAACGTGGATGCGGAGATCGTCTACGTCGGCTATGGCATCGAGGCTCCCGAGTACAACTGGGACGACTACAAAGGAGTGGACGTAAAAGGCAAAGTGCTGCTGATGCTTGTGAATGAGCCGCCTTCGGACGATCCCAAGTTTTTCACCGGCAAGGCACTGACCTATTACGGCCGCTGGATGTACAAGTACGAAGAAGCCGCGCGCAAGGGCGCAGTCGGCGCAATCCTGATCCATCAAACCGAGATGGCGAGTTATGGCTGGGAAGTTGTGCGCAATTCCAACTCTGGCGAGAAGTCTTACCTGAAACTCGAAAGCGCCCCCGTATTGAAGTCGGCTGCATGGATCCAACTGGGCGTGGCGCGCAACCTATTCGCGGCCTCCGGTCTCGATCTCGATAAAATGATGGCTGCTGCGAACTCCCGAGACTTCAAGCCAGTGCCGCTTCATGCCCGGCTCTCTGCTCACATGACGAGCAAGATCCGCCCCTTCGCATCGAACAATGTGATCGCGGTGCTGCCGGGATCGAACCCAGCCTTGAAAGACGAGGCGGTGCTGTATACGGCACACTACGATCACCTCGGTATCCGTCCCGATATGCCCGGCGACAACATCTACAACGGCGCTATGGACAACGCCACGGGCTGCGGAATCCTGATGGAAATCGCGCGCGTCTTTGCCGGCGCGATGCAAAAACCGCATCGTTCCATCTACTTTGTGTCGGTCACTGCTGAAGAACAAGGTCTGCTTGGCTCAGAATATCTGGGCAAGCATCCGCCGATTCCGGCGGGCAGGATTTCGCTCGACCTCAACTACGACGATGTCAGGCCGCTCGGCGCCGCCGAAGAAGTTGAGGTTTCGGGAGCGGAACGAACCAACTTCTATCCCTCAGTGCTGGCGACGGCGCAGGACTTCCACTTCAAGATTCGTCCCGACGCCCATCCCGAAGCCGGACATTACTACCGCTCCGATCACTTCAGCCTGGCACGCGTGGGCATACCATCTTTCTCGATAAACGAAGGAATCAAGTTCAAGGGCCACGACGAAGCCTGGGGTCTAGCCCAGGATGAGGACTACACAAAGAACCACTACCACCAGCCAAGCGACAAGTACAAACCGGGCATGGATTACACCTCCGACGCAGCGATGGCACGGTTTGGCTTCGCTCTGGGCTGGGAAGCGGCGGATCAGGCGCATCCTGTGGGCTGGAAAAAAGGCGACGAATTCGAAAAAGCGCGCCTGGCAAGCCAATAGTAAAGGCTGCCCTTACTTCTAAACACACCAGCGTAACTTTCGAGCCCGAAGCGGGCATGCTAACCTGCTGCTTACTATTGCCGTTTCAGCAAGTTGCAAGCAAATAGCGGCAATAGCACACGAGTCGTCGCGCCATGCCCAAGCTCCCGATTTTTCGCTTGCGTAACTCTGAACCGCCCAGCCGTCCCGACCTGCAGTACTACGGGATCACGCTGGCGTTCAGCGACTTGAAACTGGGCGTCGACAATCTTCGCTACGATGTTTTTCTTAGCCCGCGAATCAGTGCAGACCTGAGTTTCCATATCGCGCGTTACATCTGTCGCTTTGGCGAGGTCGAGTCGTTGCTTGAGATGGACGTCCCCTCCGCAACCCAGACCAAATTCATTCGCGCCGCCGAAGCTAACAAGCAACTGAAAAAGCCGGGGCCGGCTGATCTGAAATCTCTGCTGGTTTCGATTCATCTGGCGATCCTGAATCGTGCCAAGGCCGAGGGCAATCCGTCGCTCGACCTGCTGGGCCGTCTTGCTGTGCTCAAGTTCATACGGGTCGAACTGCAAGCGCAGTTCTCGCGCATCCTCGAACAATGCCGCATGAAGTCGAAGTCGCTCGAGAACGTGCGGCAGATAAAAATGATGCAGACGCAGGAATTGGTCTCATCGTTTCAGATAAAGAAGAAAATCATTCTCCGACGCGCGGGTCAGGAGATGTTCCGATTGCTGCGCGAGATTGAAAAGGAGACGCTGGCCCGTACACGCCGCTCCTTGCTTGGCGAATTGCCAGCCGACACTTACCGCCTCTTCCTCAATCCGTTGATTCTGACCGATGACGGACGCGACGACTATCTCTGTGCCGAGCACTACTACATGTTCGGCAATTTCGACAAAGATCCAGACCGTTTCCCGAGTCTCCGCCAGTTTGCTTTGAACTTTCTGCGCGAACTAGGATACGGAGAAGCGGTTGACGACGAGCATCTGGAGCAGGCACTCAACGTTCCTGAAAACGCCGACACGCTTGTCGGCACCGGCAACGGCGAGGATTCGACGGCGGAAGACCGCAACCGAAAGGACCGCCTCGACGTCTGGGCCCGCTTACTGCAGCGCGAAGGCGTTCTTGCCCATGTCGTGGCATCGTATGAAGCCGTCCCGCTGCTCGCCGAATATGCGCCGCGGGTGAATCCGCAGCAGCTCAAGAATGCGCTGATGTTCCGCGAAGAAGCCGCGCGCGTCGAGAAAATAATTGCCGAAAGCCGGCTGAATTCTGACCGCCTGTTTGCCGCCATCGGACGGGTTGCATCCTGCCGCGGTTCCGAGCGCAATCGCTTCGCCGCCCGTTTACTCCATGACCTATTTTGTTATCATCGCGACCTGCGCGGACTGGAAGCACTGAGCGCCGGTTTTGACAGCATAAACCTGGTGACGGATGACAAAGTCCGCGAACTCTCCACGCTCAACGGGATGCTCTACGAGTTCCTGCCTCCAGAAGACCAGAAACCGGCGGAGGATCGCGTGGTGCACCACGTCATCTTGAAGGCGGATGTGCGCGATTCTTCGCGCCTGACACGCTCGTTGATGGAAAAAGGCATGAACGCCGCCTCGTACTTCAGCCTTAATTTTTACGATCCCGTTAATAAGCTGCTGGCGAAATACGGCGCGACCAAAGTCTTTCTGGAAGGCGACGCGATTATCGTTGCGCTGTTAGAGCGCGAGGGCGAGGCCATGCTTGGCGTTGGCCGCACCTGCGTTCTGGCATGGGAAATCGTCAGCCTGCTGCGCGAGTACAACGAACTGCTGGAGCGGTCAGGGTTGCCACCGATGGAAGTGGGGTTGGGCATCGCCTACCAGGACTCGGCACCGCTTTATCTGATGGACGGCGAACATCGCATCATGATTTCCGATGCGATCAATGTCAGCGACCGGCTCTCTTCGTGCCACAAGGGCATCCGCAAAAAGCTCGCCCCCGACGCTGGGGCATTTCAGGTGTACTCGGTTCTGATCGGCGGCAGCGGCGAAGGCGTAAACGCAGATGAAATGCGGGTCAATTACAACGTCGGCGGAATCTGTATGACGGAAGAGGCTTTCCTCAAATTGCAGCAGGAAATCTCGCTGGCGCCCTGGACGGCAAGTTCAGACGCACGCGGATTCAACGGACCGTGGGTGGATGGAGAGTGCGAGTTCTTTCTAGGCACCGTTCCCATCGCCAACGGAATTTTCCGCAAGATTGCTATCCGAAAGAGCCGAATCGCCCAGGTTGATGTCCGCGATCTCTCGATCTTGCAGTGGACCGACCGTTACTACTACGAAGTCTGCGCCAATCCCGCTATCTACGCCGCCTTGCCGGGAGATAGGTCGGCGCCCGCATCCCGCTAGCGCAGTTTCCTCAAAATTTAGAAATTATGATGCACTCGGAACGGAATCTTCACGACCGCTTCCAATGCCACCGGTTTGCCGGCTCGCTCGGCGGGCATGAATTTCCATCGCGACAGAGCCTTGGCTGCATAGCCATCCAGACGTTCGTCAGGGCTATTGAGGACTCGTATCTCGCCTACTCTGCCGTCTGCTTGAATGACGGCGTAAAGGGTAACGGTGCCGTGCACGTTGGCCTTCATCAACTCCAGCGGATAGCCTGGATCGGATTGCTCGGTGGCCAGCGGAGCCAGCAACTCCCCGTCTTTGCGGCCGCCGGAAAGCTCGGCGAAGCGTATCTCCCAGCTACCGGAAGAGGAGTTCAGATTCGGCAGGTTCAGCGACATTGAGTAAGGGCGCTTGCCGCCAAAGACCTGGCGATCCACATCGGTGATTTTGTCGTCCGAGACGGGAGACGCCACGCGGCCTTTGGAATGTGCACTGGGATTTCCTGGCGGCGCAACGCTAGCCACTTCGCGCGTGCCATCTCCAGTTTTGCCTGCACCCACGTGCAAACCGGAGGGCAGAGAGCTGCCGTTGCGGCCCGTCACACCCTTGGCGTCGGATTTCGACTCGGCGAGATCAGGCGTGCCTGCGGCACCGATCTTACCCTGCGGCGTGGCTGAGAATGTTCCTCGCCGATTTCCGGCTGGAACGGCCACTGGGCCGGACGCGGATGCAGGATGAATGCCCAGAGCAACCATTCGCCCGCCCGCATTGCCACCAGCAGCGAGGCTCGGCGGCGGAGCCACTGGCTGCACGCCACCACCGGGCAGACGTCCCGTGCCCCGTGCCGTGCGAGCGTGTTGTTCGTCAAGTGTGAGTTGAGGAGCCGGCGCCACCACCTGGCTCGGGCCAATGTTCATCATTCCGACGTGTCCGTGCGTCGACTTGAGTTCGGGCGGAGGAGCAACGACTGCCGTGTCTGGCGCAGCCAGTCCTCGGGATTGCCGCTGCGTCAGATCTGGAGGCGGCGCGACAACATCGGTCTTCATCGCGGTTCGAACCACGCGATCTGGAGAAAACTGTACCTCGGGCGCAGGAGCCACGACTTGCGTTTCAGGCGCGACCAGACGGTTCCTCGAGGGCCGCGTCGCATCCAGCGGCACCTGAGGAAGAATCGACCCCGAGGCCACGATATTCGGCATCGGGACATCGTGGTTGAGCTTGATATCGGGCGGCACGACGATGGTTTGCGCACGGTTATCCGCCTCTTGCGGGACCGAGAGGATCGGCTGCTTGGCGTAAACCGGGTCTCCCTTTTGGGCTTTGTGGGCCTTGGGACGCCCGGTGTCAAGCGCTGGTAGATACTCTTGCGGCGTATACGTCACCAGCGACGAGCGGTCAAAGGCAGCGCGATCAAGAATCTTCTGCTGCCGGATCCAGGAGAGAGAGAGCGTCCAGATCAGCGCAACCGCGCCCAGATGCAAAGCCGCAGATTGCAGGAATCGTCGCCAAGGCAACGGTCGCTCGACAAAAACGTCGCTCCAGAGGTTGAACTCGGCGGTGCCGCTGTTCGTGTCGTCCTCGGTCTCGGCTTTGGTCTCGAGCTTAGTCTCGACCGGAGATTTCTCGGTGCGCAAGGCCGCACGAACCCCGTTCCGGAATTCCGGACTGGCAGGGTCATGTTCGAGCAAAAGTCTCAAAAGGCTTGTCTTGTGATCCTGGGAATCCATCTCGCTCCAAGTTGCGCTCTAGCCAACTCCAAGTTCCGATGGTGCCCCCAAAAGGCGGGATCCGGGACCACGACGGCTGGCTAGCCCGGATGGCTACTCTGTGAAGAGATTATAGCTGACCCACGCGGGGTTGCCCGATCCGATTTGTCCCGCCAACCCACAAGGGCACGGCGCACCGACCAAGCGGTCGATCGTCGGCCATATTCAGCTGCTACAATTTTGTGTTCGTCGTTGTCGAGTCACTATCAGTACGTCCCGATCAAGAGGTCTTCCATGCCGGAAACTTTGCAGCTTTCAAATCCCGCGCCGCTCACCACCCTTTCGGAAGACGAGGTTTTGTTTCGCGACAACGTCCGTCGGTTTGCGGATGAGAAGATCCGCCCTCTGGCCAAGGAAATGGACGAAAAGGCGGTTTTCGATCACGGCCTCCTTGACCAGTTTTTCGAATTGGGCTTGATGGGGATCGAGATCCCGGAAGAATACGGCGGCGTAGGCGGCAAGTTTTTTGAAGCGATTCTAGCGGTGGAGGAATTTTCACGCGCCGACGCTTCCGCCGGGGTAATCGTAGATGTGCAGAACACGCTTGTGGCCAATGCGGTCCTGCGCTGGGCGAACGAAGATCAAAAGAAACGCTACTTACCGAAGATGGCGGCCGACACGCTCGGCGCCTATGCGTTGAGCGAAGCCGGATCGGGATCGGACGCATTTGCGCTTCAGACCAAGGCGGAACTCAGGGGCAACGACTTCGTTCTCAACGGGCGCAAGCTCTGGATCACAAATGGCAAAGAGGCTGGCCTGTTTATTCTGTTTGCCACGGTCGATCCGGCGAAGGGATATAAGGGCATCACGGCGTTCCTGATCGAGAAGGATTTTCCAGGATTCACGGTGGGTAAGAAGGAAGACAAACTCGGAATCCGCGCGTCCTCAACCTGCGAGCTAATTCTTGAGGATTGCCGTGTGCCGAAGCAAAACGTGCTGGGCGAAGTCGGCAAAGGGTACAAAATCGCGATCGAAACGCTCAATGAAGGCCGCATCGGAATCGGCGCCCAGATGCTGGGCGTAGCGCGCGGCGCGTGGGAGTATGCGGCGAAATATGCCCAAGAGCGCACACAGTTTGGAAAGGCGATTTCGGAATTTCAAGGAATCCAGTTCCAGATCGCGCAGATGGCGACAGAGATCGAAGCCGCTCGCCTGATGGTCTACAACGCTGCCCGCATGAAAGATGCCGGCGTGAATTTCGTCAAAGAAGCCGCCATGACCAAGCTCTTCGCCTCGCAGGTGGCCGAACGCGTCACTTCACTCTGCATCGAAGTCTACGGAGGCTACGGCTTTACCAAAGACTATCCGGTGGAAAAATACTGGCGCGACGCGAAGATCGGCAAGATCTATGAAGGCACCTCGAACATGCAGCTGGCGACCATCGCAAAGCTGTTGATGTCGAAGTAAGCTTCGAAGCAAGCCTTAGCGCTCGATTGCCCTTTGCAGGCTCTCGATCCATTTCGGAATTAGATTTTTGCCCAGTGGATCGAGCAGATCATCAGCGATCGAGCCCGTGCCGGCGAGTTGGATTTCGGCTCGCCACTTCACTCTGGTTGGCGCCAGACTTCTTTCGGCCATGCTTTCGTCTCCCATCGGAGTTAACTCAAAACCTCCGACCATAGTGACCGTTTCTCCGGCCATGACGCCGTTTCCTTTATAAATCGCGCCCTTCGGACGCTCGGCGGCTGCCAGTTCCATCTCCACATCAGCCGTGCCTTTGATGAAGAGAATTCCCAATTTCAATTTGACCTTGAAATGCTGGCTGTCGTGCACGGTGAGATCGCGCGGATCCTTGAGCAGAACCGCGAACCTGCCTGGGTCGGTGAGAAAGTCGAAAACGTTTTCGCGATCGGTCTTAACGTCGAACTCGCCGGAAAACTTAATCGCTTCGTCACGCCCCGTCATGCTGGCTCACTTTTTTACCGGCGCGTCTTTTATGGACTCAATGTCGCGATACTGGCTGCGGAAATACAACAACGGCTCTCCGTCCCGGACGACGACTTCTTCTACCTCGGCGATGAAGATGGTGTGGTCGCCGGCAGGCTGCGTGGAGTGTAAGCGGCATTCAAGATAGGCCAGAGCGCCCTGCAACACGGGCGTGCCCTGCGCGGTGCGATCAAAACGCGCGCCCGACGTTTCCGGATGCTGATGGGTTTCGGCGGCGCGGGCGTAGTATTCCGAGATCGCGTGCTGGTCCCTGCGCAGGACGTTCACGCCAAAGCGCTTGCGAGCGTGTAAATGAGCGTGGGTGCGCGCGCGATGGTCGACACAAACCAGAACCAGCACGGGATCGAGCGAAACCGCGGTAAAGGCGTTCGCCGTCATGCCGTGGACCTCGCCGTCCTGGTCGACGGTAATCACCGTGACCCCGGTCGCAAAGCAACCCATTGCCTGCCGGAAATCGCTCGGCGCAACCACCATGCCATAACGCTACCACGGCCGATCATTATGGGTTACGCAGAACAGGTTACGCAGAATCAGCGCTTCTACTATGATCATTGCCTCGGATCGGACAGTATTATGTTTGCTGTCTACGCTTAATGAATCCGGGCAGCAGATTTCCCGTGGCCGGATCTGACAAGTTCGCGAAGCAGAAGCATATGACGACATGTTCAGAGGCGCTGAAGACGGCAGCCGATTACGCAACGGCAGAGACGCCGATCTCTCGTGAAACGGCGTGTCAGATTCTACAGGCCGACGAAGACTCGCTAGTCTTGTGGCTTTCTGCCGCACGACGCGTCCGCGCGAAATTCAAGCCGAACGTCATCACCTATTCGCGGAAAGTGTTCCTGCCGTTGACCAATCTTTGCCGCGACTATTGCGGATACTGCACCTTCCGTCGCGATCCAGGTGAACCCGGCGCGCATACCATGACGCCCGACGAGGTTATGCAAGTCGTCCACGACGGCGAAAATATGGGATGCACCGAGGCCTTATTCAGTCTCGGAGACAAGCCCGAACAGCTTTTCCCCGCGATGCGCGACACACTGCGCTACCTCGGCTACCGGTCGACGCTGCATTATCTGGAAGCCATGTGCGACAAAGTGCTGCGCGAATCGAGCCTGCTTCCGCATCCGAATCCGGGATTGATGAGCGCGGAATGGCTGCATCGGCTGTCGGGCGTCGCTCCCAGCATGGGGCTGATGCTTGAAACAACGAGCAATCGGCTGCTGGCAAAGAACGCGGCTCACGATAACGCTCCTGACAAAGAACCGGCGAAACGGTTGCGCGTGATCGAAGACGCGGGCAAACAGAAAATTCCGTTTACTACGGGAATCCTCATCGGAATCGGCGAGACTCTTGAAGAGCGCGTCGATTCACTCATCGCAATCCGCGACCTGCACGAAAAGTATGGACACATTCAGGAAGTGATCGTGCAAAATTTCCGCGCGAAAGCCGGAACCCCGATGGCAAATTGGCCCGAGCCCAGCCGCGAGGATATGCTCCGCACGTTGGCTGTCGCACGCCTTCTGATGCCTGCGATGAATATCCAGGCGCCGCCAAATCTTTCCGATCCGCACTATGCCGATCTGCTCGACGGCGGCATCAACGACTGGGGTGGAGTTTCGCCCTTGACGCCGGATTTCATCAATCCAGAGAAGCCCTGGCCGCATCTGGAACAATTACGTCAGCGAACTGAGTCGAAAGGATTCGAGTTGCGACAGAGATTGCCGGTGTATCCCGAATTTACGGAACAAGCAGCAGCCCACAGCGAACTGCTGTCGCAGCGGCTCAAGCCTCGGCGTCAGACGCCGACGGGCTACGCTCAAACAATGAGGGCGGCATGATCACGGTTCTGACTGGCGGCACCGGTGGCGCCAAGTTCGTGGACGGACTGCGCCAGATCGTTCATCCGGAAGATCTGACGATCATCGTGAACACCGGCGACGACCTGATGTGGTGGGGGCTCTACGTTTCCCCTGACGTCGATTCGATCATTTACATGCTCGCCGGCAAACTCAGCCAGGAGCGGGGCTGGGGGGTGAAGGGCGATACTTTTTTCTGCCTGAGCACCATGGGGCAATTGGGACAGCCGATCTGGTTTCACGCCGGTGATCGCGATTTGGCCACGCACATTCTGCGGTCGAAGTTGCTCGCCGAGGGCAAGACGCTGAGCGAAGCCACGGTGGAGATCGCGACCGCGCTCGGCATCAAGACACGAGTTTTGCCCATGAGCAATTCGCGCGTCGAGACCCGCGTATTGACGCCGATCGGAGATATCAGCTTTGAGGAATATTTCGTCCAGCGGTGGTATCAGGATCCGGTGGAATCGGTACGCTTCGCCGGCGCGTCTGACGCCGAGCCTGCGCCCGGAGTGATCGAAGCGATCCGGGCGGCGGACCTTGTGTTGCTCGCGCCGAGTAATCCCATCACGAGCATCGGGCCGATTCTCGCCGTGCCGGGAATTCGCGAAGCTCTGCGCGAAAGCCGTGCCCGCATTGCAGCCGTCAGTCCGATTGTCGCCGGCAAAGCCGTCAACGGGCCCGCCGGCATCCTGATGGCAGCGGAAGGCTACGCGGTATCGATTGCGGGCGTTGCTGACTGCTACCACGATTTCCTCGACCTGCTGGTGGTCGATTCCGAAGACGCGCCGAGCGTCGAAGAATTGAGGAAGACCGGGATGCGCGTTCACTGCACGCCAACCATCATGCGCAAGAGTGAAGACAGGGTCGCGCTGGCTCAGAGCGTCCTCGAAGCAGCGATGCAACCTCCGTCGACGCCCGTCGAGGTGGAGCGAGCATGATTCTGGTTCCAATAAAAAACCTAACTGACGCCAAGCAGCGGCTCGCGTCAATCCTGAGCCCGGAGCAGCGTTTCGAGCTGGCGCAAGCCATGTGCGAGGACGTGCTGCAAACTCTCGCACACTGGCGCAGCCGCCCACCCGTTGCCGTCGTAACCAACGACCCGTTGGCGCGAGACCTGGCGATGCTGTTCGATTTCGAAGTGATCGTGGACGACAACAGCGGAGAAACCAGCGCGATCGAAATGGCGACAGCCGTGTGCAAGTCCCACGGAGCGAACGCGACTCTGGTCATTCCCGCGGATATTCCGCTGATCGAGTGCTCGGAACTACAGCGGATCGTTGATTCTGCTGCTGTGTTAGGAGGTCAAGTGTCTGAAAGACAAGGTGGCGCGGTTCTCGTGCCGGATGCGGCGGGACGCGGCACAAACGCGGCCTGGAGGTCTCCGGCGGATTTATTCCCGCTCCGCTTTGGGAACGACAGCTTTCTGCCACATCTGGCGTCGGCCAAGGCAACTGGCCTGCCCTGCGTTGTTCTCGAATTGCCGGGGATTGCCCGCGATGTCGATCGTCCTGAGGATCTCCACGAACTGGCCGCGGCCCGCGGCGATCGCAGGTCACAGAAGCTGGTGCGCAGCTGGAATCTCGCAGCGGGCGATTCGTATCCCGGCGTGGCTGCGGGCGCATCACAGACGGCCAACGCAAGGATGCGGCAGTAGCCGCGCGGAGAAGCCGGGGCATGAAGTCCAAGATTCGCCGGCCCACAGTTGGGGAGATTCGTATTCTCCCGATCACGGTCCAGGGAGAAGTCCGAGCCGGAGATTCTCTAAGTTCGACGATCTTTACCGCAGCGCAGCAGTCGAGGGTGCAATTCGAAGAAGGCGACATCCTGATCGTGAAGCACAAAGTCGTGTCGAAAGCAGAAGGCGCGATGGTCGCTATCGATAGTATCGAGCCGTCAAAAGCGTCAAAAGTCTGGGCCCGACGGTATGGGCTCGACGCGCGGGTGAGTGAGTTGGCGGTGCGTGAGAGCAAACGCGTGGTACGGCGAAAGCGCGGTGTGATGATCAGCGAAACCAAGCACGGATTTATCTGCGCCAACAGCGGCGTCGATGTGTCAAACGTAGACGGAGGCCGGCACGCGGTACTGCTGCCGAAGAATCCCGACCAATCGGCGGCGCGACTCCGGCGAGAGATCAAGCGGCATCTCAAAATCGACGTGGCCGTCATCGTCAGCGACAGTTTCGGACGTCCGTGGCGCGAAGGTTTGACGGAAGTTGCGATTGGCGTGGCCGGCATGCGGCCTCTCATCGACTATCGCGGACGCCGCGATCCCCATGGCTACTCGCTACATGCAACCATCGACGCCGTGGCCGACGAACTGGCGTGCGCCGCCGGCCTCGTCTGTGGCAAACTGGCGAACACTCCCGCGTGTATCATTCGCGGCTATCGGTATCAACCGGGAAAAGGATCGGCGCAGGAATTGATCAGGCCGGCGAAGAACGACCTTTTTCGATGAGCGTTATTAGGATAGCGTTACACAAGGAAGATATGTCAGCAACCGCTTCACAACTCGAGCAGTTCCCCGACTTGACCTGGGATGAGATCGCGGCGCAAGCTTCAACGCCAATCCGCGCTGCCCTGGAAAGAGTACTCGAAACACAAGACGGAGCGTGCCTGACCGACGAAGAGCGCTATGCTCTCGCAAACAGCGATGGAACGGATTTGCTCGCCCTGCTCGTCGCGGCCGACACACTGCGCCGCGACCTTGTCGGCAACATCGTCAGCTACGTGGTGAACCGCAACATCAATTTCACGAATATCTGTTTCGTGGGTTGCAAATTCTGCGCCTTCAGCCGGGGACCGCGCGAAGCGGACGCCTATTTTCACTCGCTCGAAGACATGGCGCGCAAAAGTAAAGAAGCGTGGGAACTGGGGGCGACCGAAGTCTGCATCCAAGGCGGCCTGCCGCATGGTCTGACACCGTTTTACTATCGCGACATTCTGCGCGCTATCAAGGACGCCGTTCCCGGAATGCATATCCATGCGTTTTCTCCGATGGAGATTGTCTATGGCGTGGAACTGACTGGGATGACGCTGCGCGACTACCTGTCGATGCTGCGCGATAACGGGCTGGATACATTGCCCGGCACCGCGGCTGAAATTCTCGACGATGAAGTGCGGCACGTTCTCTCGCGCAACAAGCTTTCGTCGGCGCAATGGCAGGACGTGATCCGCACCGCGCACACGTGCGGAATTCCGACCACATCGACTCTGATGTATGGCCACATGGAAACGCCCGGCCATTGGGTCCGCCAACTTTCGTTGTTCCGCGAGATACAGGACGAGACCGGAGGCTTCACGGAGTTTGTGCCGCTCGGTTTTGTCCACCAGAACACGCTCTTGTTTCAACAAGGATTAGCGCGCACCGGACCCACGCTCGCCGAACATCTCAAAATCCACGCGCTGTCGAGAATTCTGCTCGCCGGATCGATCGATAACATTCAAGTCTCGTGGGTCAAACTCAACCGGAAGCTTTCACAGCTTTGCCTCCACGCTGGTGCTAACGACTACGGCGGCACGCTGATGGAGGAAAACATCTCGCGCGAAGCCGGAGCAACCGCGGGACAATACACGAGCCCTGAAGATTTTCAGGCACTGATTCTCGGAATCGGACGCGTCCCAGCCGAGCGCAACACAAAGTATTCGCGAATGCAGATTAAGCTTCCGGCAGAATCATTGTCTTTTGAGGCGAGCTCCGAGGTTGAAGACGCGCTGTCTCCGGAGTATGCGTGAGCCGAACGATTGCAGTCATCGGCGGCACTGGGCCGGCGGGCATGGGCCTCGCGCTCCGATGGGCACGCGCCGGAGAAACCGTCATCATCGGCTCGCGCGACGCTGACCGCGCCGAGAAAGCGGCTGAATCGATCCGAAAGCGAGTCGGAGCAGCTGCCAAAATCTCTGGACTGGAGAATTCGGCTGCTTGCGCGGCCACAGACCTTTTGGTGTTGACCGTACCCTTCGAAGGGCAAGCCGCGCTGTTGAAGCAGTTGAAGCCTGCGATCCGGGCGGGCAGCATCGTGATTGATGCGACGGTTCCTTTGGCAGCGAGCGTCGGTGGACGCGCTAGCCGCACCATTGGCGTGTGGCAAGGCTCGGCGGCGCAACAAACGGCTGAATTGGTTCCCAAGGGCGTTTCGGTCGCGGCCGCATTCCAGAACGTTTCCGCCGACGTGATGGGCAGTGATAGTGATGAAGATGTGGATTGCGACGTCATTGTCTGTAGTGACGATCCGAACGCAACCCGAATCGCGATGGAACTGGCTACGAAGATCAAGAACGTGCGGGCCATCGACGGCGGCAAACTGGAGAATGCGCGGATCGTCGAGCAAATTACCGCTCTGCTGATCGGCCTCAACATAAAGCACAAAGGTCACGGCGGAATTCGCATCACTGGATTGCCTGACGCTGCGTACAAAACGATTCTGGCGCGCCATGAAACATGACTGTTCCGTCCAGCGATCTCCCAAACGTCGAATCTGCCATTGAATTTGACCGGGCTTCGTTCTGCCTCGACGGACGACCGCTGCTGCAAGATCTGGTTCTCTCCGTAAGACAGGGCGAGACTATGGTTCTGCTCGGCCGAAGCGGGTCGGGCAAAACGACTACGCTGAAACTGATCAATCGCCTGCTGCTGCCAACTTCCGGCGAAGTCCGTGTGAACGGGCGCGCAACCACCGACTGGGATCCGATCCGTTTGCGGCGCGGCATCGGATACGTCATTCAGGATGGTGGGCTGTTTCCTCACTTCACCGTCGAGCGCAACATCGCGTTGGTACCACAGATTGAGAACTGGCCGAAGGCGCGAATCGCGGCACGCGTGCGCGAACTTCTCGGCGCGGTCGGGCTCAACGAGGAATTGGGCGATCGCTATCCTAGCCAACTTTCCGGCGGTCAGCGGCAGCGCGTTGGAGTGGCGCGAGCGCTTGCGGCTGATCCGCCAATTCTGATCCTTGACGAGGCATTCAGCGCTCTCGACCCGATCACGCGATCGGAGATGCAGAAGGAGTTTCGCGTTCTTCAGAGACGGTTGCAAAAGACGGTCGTCTTTGTCACGCACGATTTGCGGGAGGCTCTGCTGCTGGCGGATCGCATCGCTCTGCTCGAGGATGGACGGCTGATCGTCAATCTTCCGGTGAACGAGTTTCCGCACTCGCAAGATCCAATGGTGCGCGCCTACATGGAAGCATTCTCCACAGTGCCAGTCGCGAAGTGAGCGGTGAGAAGTGAACAGGTGATCAGTATGGATTTTCTGCACTTCATCATGACGAACCGTCAACAGGTGCTCGACCTGACACTCGAGCACATCACGCTTGCGGGCGTGGCGACACTGCTCGCTGCGCTGGTCGGAATTCCGCTTGGCATTCTGATCACACGCATTCCTCAACTCAGCAAACCGGTGATCGGCGGCGCAAATATCATCCAGACGATTCCGAGCCTTGCCTTGTTCGGTTTTTTGCTCCCTGCCCCGTGGATTGGGGAACGGGCAGGGCGCCTGGCGATTCTGGCGCTTGCGCTCTACGGTCTGCTGCCGCTGATTCGCAACACCCATGCGGGCATTCGCGGCGTCGATCCTGGTGTGGTCGAAGCCGGGCGCGCGATGGGCCTGACCAACTGGCAACTTCTCTACCAGGTCGAATTGCCGCTCGCATCGGGAATCATCGTCGCCGGAGTGCGAATCGCGGCAGTTCTCTCCATCGGCCTGGCGACGATTGCGGCCGCAATCGGAGCCGGCGGACTCGGAGAGTTCATTTTCCGAGGCTTGGCGATGGTCAATAACCAAGTCATTCTGGCAGGAGCAATTCCCGCCGCGTTGCTGGCGCTTCTCGCCGACTTTGCGCTTGGACGGCTCGAACGGCGACTGTCGACTTTGCGGCACAGATCGTGAACAGCGAGATGGTGAGCGCGAAGCGACGATGAAATCATCCATTCGACAATTCCGTAGAGTCGGCATCCTGTTGTCCCTTCTGCTTCTGCTGCCAATCGCGGGCTGCGAAAGGCACGCGGACCGCATCGTTGTCGGCTCGAAGAACTTTACCGAGCAACTCATCCTCGGCGAGATGTTCGCTCAGCTTATCGAGGCTCGAACTCACTTGCTGGTGGAACGCCGTTTTTATCTCGCGGGCACTTTCATCTGCCAGCAAGCGATCCTGGCGGGACGAATCGACCTTTACCCTGAATACACGGGAACCGCGCTGACTGCGGTGTTGAAACAGCAACCGAGCGGAGACAAGCACGATGTGTTTCAACGCGTGAAGCAGGGCTACGAAAGCAAATTTGGCCTCACCATCGGGCCGCCGCTCGGCTTCGACGATACTTTCGCAATGATGATCCGCGGAGACGATGCGCGGCGCTTGCATCTCAAGACCCTGTCGGAGGCGGCCCGGTACACACCGCAGTGGCGCGCAGGTTTTGGATACGAATTCATGGAGCGCCCTGACGGCTACAAGGGGCTGGTCGCCAGTTACGGGCTGCGCTTCGCCGAAGCGCCGCGCATCATGGATCTGGGACTGCTCACGCGGGCGCTCAGAGACCATCAGGTCGACATGATCGCCGGGAACAACACCGATGGACTGATCCGAGCGCTGGACTTTTTTGTGCTGGAGGATGATCACCATTACTTTCCTCCGTATGAAGCGGTGGCAGTGATGCGCGGGGAAATGTTGAAACAACATCCAGAAGTTGGAGTGGCGCTGGATCGGCTGGCGGGAGCGATCTCCGATGATGATATGCGGAAGTTGAATTATGCGGTCGATGGACAGCATCGCGATCCGACGGAAGTTGTGCTCGAATTTCTGAAGCAGCGCAGATTGATTAACTAAATTCTTGATGAGCGGTGCAATGGTTTTGTATCCCCCCCCCCATTTTTTGCTTAACTTGTTCATTTCACAACTAGTTACTCACACGACCCTCAAACTAAAGGATTTAAAGGAATGGATCATCGATTTGGCGGGATTTTGACGGGCTTTTTGCCACCGATGTTTGGAATTTCGCGTTGTCCAAAGAAGGGGGGTTGCGATGTCCGCCTCAGGAGGCGGGCATAATTCATTTCGAGTGTTGCACTAATTGTGGGGTGTGTCTGAGACGGCGGTACGGGTGGATGGTGATGAAACCAGTTATCGGTCGGAGTACAGCTATTCGCGTCGGTAATGCTGATCAAAATTGTTTTCGTGTCGTAGTTGTACTGCTTCAGGTTCGTCAAAGGATCGGTTTATCGGTGAACACTGATCTGTCGCCGCATTTTCCCAGGTTAAGTATCAGTCTAGTTTTCGCTACCGCCGCCGTGTTTCTGTTTGCAGAGCTTGCATTCGGTCGGCGCCTCCGAGTTGTCTACGCGATGCTTCACAGGTTTTGTTGTGCGAAGGAAGGCGAAGATCGCCTTGAGGTCGTCATCGGTTAGATTCTTATAAACCATCACGGGCATGATCGGGCTAAGCTCGCGGGCTCCGACCTGTCCGGTGCGCATCACGTTCAAGAAAAGAGCCTCGTCGTAATATGGGATTCCGGATGGATCGGGCGTGATATTCGCACTGGCGACAGAGCCCCAGGGGCCAGTGAAGGAGAAGCCTCCGGCGAAGTCCATACCAGGGACGTCTTGTCCCCGTACTTGAGGAGTATGGCAGTCGCTACAACCGGCCTGGTCGGCAAGATGGGTTCCGTATTTGAGCTGGTCGGAGGAGACAACGTCAGCGACCGGCGCTGCAATCGGCTCGGGAGCGCTGCGGATCAGGTACTTTACGGGAAAACTGATTTCGGTGGCTGGAAGCTGGTTGTGGACAGCAGGTAGGGACCGCAGGTAGACCACAACCGATGCCAAATCTTCATCTGACATATTTCGGTAGTGTTGGTAGGGCATGATGGGAAAAAGAGCGCGGCCATCGTGGCCGACGCCTTCGCGTATGGCGCGGGCTAGTTCATCATCGGTCCAGCTGCCCGCCCCGGTTTCCCGATCGGGCGTAAGGTTCGGGGCCACGATGCGTCCCGGCAGACCGACGTATGGCAGCACGTCGCCGGAAGCTTCTTTGCCAGCCACCATGGGTGTGCCCCGGCTGGTCCAATCATGCGGGCTGTGACAATAGAGGCAACTGCTCAAGCCCGTCGCGATATAGCGGCCTCTCTCGAGCCGTTGCGGCGTACGCTCGAATGTGCGGTTCGTGAGAGCACGCGCCTTGGGGCCGAAAAACGGACTCCACCCGATGGTCAAAGTGATGATGATACCCAACAGGACCATCAACGAACCCAATGCAATGAGAAACCATTTCCCGAATCGTCTCATTTGGCTTTTCTCGGCAAAGGCAGGAGCAGCCGTCGAACACGAAGCCGCGGCCACGGCTGTCCTCGACCCCCAGGGCGCTGACGCAAACCAGACGGCGCACTCAGTTGCGCGTCATCGCCGTAACCGGGGCAGCCTGTTGCGACGGTCAGCAGGCTGCCCTCGCGGAACGGGCTCAGGCCGCTTTCGCCTCGACGGATTTGTGAGCAGCCGCGAAAACATCGCGTGCGGACGTCGTACCCGCTACGTGCTCCGCACCCGTGATTCCGAGCGCCATCCATCCCGCGTTCACGGCCTCACACATTTCCTCGGCAGGTCCAGTGTGACCCTTCGGGACGCCGAACTGCTCGAACGCTTCCGCCCACCCTGCACGCGGCACGGCAAACGCTTTTACATCGCGTTTTAGGACTTGACCCAATTGTTCTGCCACTTCATCCGCGCTAACCATCGAACCGAGCTCGATAACGCGATGCCCTGACCACGCCGGCCCGGTCAGAAGCTTTGCTACCTCTGCGCCGATGTCGTTTGTCGCAACCATTGTTGATTTCCGGTTTGTAGGATTGTAGAAGACCGGTAGGGTTCCGCCTTGGGCGGCCTGCAAGCCGAAAAGAAAGTTTTCGAAAAAGCCGCCTGCGCGTACGGATGCGACCGGAGATGGCAGGCTGCGAAGACCTTGCTCAAAAAGTGATAAGGCGGTGATCACCCCCAGCCCGTTGGTTCTGTCCGCCCCCATCGATGAAAGCGCTACTACCCGAGGGGGCGCTACCTTGGTAAGCGCTTTGACGTAGTTCGCAATCATGTCGTTTGCTTCTTTGAAATCAGGCGAGGGCGCCCATACAGTCGGCAACATGACAAACGCGCCCTCAACACCTTTGAGCGCCGTCGCTATGGCTGTCGAGTCGTTCCAGTCTCCGTCCACCAACTCCACGCCTTGTTCTGCCCACTGCGCCGCTTTCTCGCGATTGCGCACAAGTGCCCGCACCCGTTTGCCTTGCTTCAGCAGATGCCGCGCGGTGGCGCCTCCAACTTTTCCAGTGATACCCATGACTAAATACATGCTCGTTTCTCCTTAACCCTGCGCAAAGAAGGCTTATTAGCCTGGAGCGCAGCGACATCTTTTGCAACCTTTGGCGTAGGGCTGCGACAGCAGCAACAAAGTCGAAAGGTTGACTATTATTAGGTTTATTTAGGGAGGACTGTCTGGCCAGCAGGACTTCTCAATCCGTTAACCGCGACCCCGCACCATCCGCCACAGATCTTGGCTTGTAGCCGCAATGCCTCTTAAAGCGGTGAGGCCAGGATTAGTGAAGATGGGACTCAATTTCAAAAATTGTAGTTCGAGTCATTTGCCAATTTCTATCCGGTAAGTACTGTAGAGTGCAATTTCGCCTCAACACACTCAGTTCAGCGCGAATCCGCGTTCCAGTGGCTAAAGCTCCGGCAAATGCGGGGGCTCATCAACCTGCCCATGATGTTCCTCGAATAGAAGACGAGAATGGCTGTCGAAACAGGATGTTTTAAAGCGCGACGAACGTTCCCACGCGGCGCGAAGGAGAAACTGCTGGTTACTCGCTGCGCTGCAGAGTCCTCTTTTTTTGGGCGGGTACGTGTGATCTTTCAATTTTGGACACGAAAAAAAACACTGAGGACGGAAGAAGGGTGGGCCGCTGTTGCGACCGAAATCGTGAATCCTAGAATCCGCTCCTAGAATCCCTTGAGAAGGAGGACAACGAATATGACCACTCTCGACTCCATGTTGGAACGTAATAAAGATTTTGCTACCAGCCAGGCTGCGGCGCGAGAACTTATGCCTCGTGCTCTGCCGAATGTGAAGGCAATCGTTATCGGTTGCGCTGATATGCGTGTGGACCCGGCTCATGTCCTTGGCATTAGACCTGGCGAAGCCGTCGTGATGCGGAACATCGGGGGGCGAATCACGCCGGGACTGTTGGAGCAGTTGGGGATGCTCGGGCGAATCGGCGCGGTTGCTGGAGCGATTCCTGGAGGCGGCGGAGAGTTTCATCTCATCGTCCTGCAACACACCAATTGCGGCATCACTTACCTCGCCGACGAGACCGCCATGCTGACGGGCTATTTTCAAATACCGGAAGGGGAGCTCAAGAAAAAAGCCGCGAACGATCCCCGAGCGGCGGTTGCAGTCGATGTTGCTTTGCTACGGACGATTCCGGCATTGCCGGGAGAGTGGCTTATCTCCGGCCTCGTCTATGACGTCGAGACCGGACTGGTTGAGATCGTCGTGCCGCCAGCGGCGATTCGTGAGGCGGCGAGGCGTGCTGCGTAGGCATCCATCCGTAGTAAGGGTGGGCCACCCGTCACCCCCCAGTTATTATGGGCGACGTTCGGAGAAGTGGCCCACCCGCCGTGGAGTATCGTAGACATCACATAACCGTGATTCCCCAGTTCAGACGAGTTCAGGAGGCGTCCGTGCCGTCATCATCTTTCTTCCGTGCTGTCTTGTATTTCTTGTTGTTTTTTTTCGCCGCAGCCCCGGCTGAAACTCCCGTGCGCCTTCGGAACAAGCCCCTTCCCACGCAGATCCCGGGGCAAAACGCAATCTTGATGGGAGTGGCGTGGTATCCCGAGCAGTGGCCGGAGTCGCGCTGGGAAGAAGATTTACGACTCATGGAAGCGGCGAATTTGAAAGTGGTCCGCATTGCTGAGTTTGCCTGGAGCCGCATGGAGCCCTCGGAGGGCCACTATGATTTCGACTGGCTGGAGCGCGCCATCGGCCTCGCCTCCAAGCACCACCTCGTTTCGGTTCTCGGCACGCCCACCGCGACACCGCCCGCCTGGCTTACGCAAAAGTATCCTGACACGCTACGAGTGGAACCAAATGGCCAGCGCGTTGCGCATGGCAACCGCGCGCACGCCTCATCCAGTTCCCCGCGTTATCGCGAATTCTGTCACCGCATTGCCGAGCAGATGGCTATTCGCTTCGGACACAATCCCAATGTCGTGGGCTGGCAGATCGACAACGAATACGGCTACGCCCACATGTCCTACGACGAGATTACGCGCCAGCAATTTCAGGGTTGGCTGAAGGCAAAATATAAAACTCTCGACCACCTGAACACACACTGGTCGACCTCGTACTGGAGTCAGACCTACGACAACTGGGAAGAAATCCCGATTCCGGTGGGCGAGCACAACCCCGGGTTGATGCTCGATTGGAAGCGCTTCATCACCTACACCTGGACTTCCTACCAGCAGAATCAGATCGACGCGATCCGCGACCACGCCGATCCGCAGCAGTTCATCACCGGGAATCTCATGGGCTTCTTCGACGGATTCGATCACTACTCCATCACCGATCCGCTCACCTTCGCGTCCTGGGACGACTATGTCGGCACGGGCCACGTTGACCCAGCCTCGAACGGCCTTGCCCACGACCTGACCCGCGGCTTCAGACGGCAGAATTTCTGGGTGATGGAGACGCAACCTGGAGCGGTGAATTGGTCTTCGCTTAACAATTTTCTGAATCGCGGCGAGGCACGTGCCATGGCTTGGCAGGCGATCGGCCACGGTGCTGACGATGTCAACTACTGGCAATGGCGCAGCGCTCTGAACGGACAGGAGGAGATTCACGGCGTGCTCGTCGGCTCCGACGGCACTCCCGTGCCTTTCTACAACGAAGCGGCACAAACGGCGCAGGAATTCGCGAAGGTCGAAGGGGCTTTCCGCGACACTGAGCCTGCATCCGAGGTGGCGTTGCTCTACTCCTACGACAGTCACTGGGCCATACAGTTTCAGAAACACACCGAAAAGTATGACGACATCAAGTTGCTGACAAGCTACTACCACGCACTGCGTCAGCTTTCACAATCGGTCGATGTGGTCAGCGCCTACGCACCACTGGGGGCATACAAGCTAGTTGCCGCGCCCAGTCTGAATGTGTTGCCGAAGGATCTCGCGGATCACTTACTTGAATACGTGCGCAATGGCGGCCACCTCGTCCTCGGTCCACGTTCCGGCATGAAGGATGAATTCAACGCGCTGTTGCCGCAGCGGCAGCCCGGATTTCTAGTCGACGCCCTGGGCGCACGCGTCGAGCAGTACTACGCGCTCGAAAAGAATTTCCCGGTCTCCGGCGCATGGGGCAATGGACAAGCAAGCATCTGGGCTGAGCAACTGAAAAGTCAGGATTCCGGCGACGAAGTTCTTCTGAAATATGGCAAGAGCAATGGATGGCTCGACGAGCAACCCTCCGTCATCACGCACGCCTTCGGCAAAGGAAGAATTACCTACATCGGCGCTGTTCTGGATGACAAACTCATGGCTTCCGCGGCCGAATGGATGACGCACAAATCTGGCGTTACGCCCGTGTTCGGCCCTGTGCCCGATGGTGTAGAAGTTAGCCGCCGCGTGGGCGCCGGGAAACAGATATTCATACTCATCAACTTTGCACAGGAGAACCGGCGCGTGGCTCTACCTCGGTCCATGAAACTCTTGCTCGACGGCAAGTGGGCAGACTCCGTCGACCTACCCCCTTACGGGGTGGCAATTGCGCTCGACCGATAGGCGGGTGGGCTGCCACCCACCCTCTTTCAATTTTGGACACGAAAAAACACCGAGTACGGAAGAAGGGTGGGCCGCCCGCCTCAGGATGACAGAGGTGGAGAGAAGGAGGTCCTTCGCTGCGCTCCGGATGACAGGATTGGGAGGGGGCAGGTCTACTCTTGCACGGGCTGGGCGTTTAATTCCTGCTCGGGTTCGCCGGGTACCAATCCCTGGGCGATGATGAGGCGGCGGGCTTCGATGCGGAGGGCGGGGAGGGCGCGCCAGAACCAGATCGCTCCGAGGACGCAGGCTACGCCGCCGGCGGCGACTGTAATCGGCGCGCCTATGCGGTGAGCTAGAGCTCCTCCGAAGAAAGCTCCGAAGGGAGCCATGCCCATGAACATCATGGAATAAAGGGACATGACGCGGCCGCGCAGTTGATCGGGGACCATGGTTTGAATCAGAGTGTTTGAACAGGCCATTTGCAGCATCATGGAATATCCCGCGGGCAAGAGCAGCGCGCACGAGAGCCAAAATGAAGTCGAAAAGGAAAAAAGAAACAGACTGACCCCAAGGCCGGCACAGGTGATGGCGACCCAGCGGCCCAGGCCTTTGACGCCTCCGGTCTTGGCGGCGAGCGTGAGGGCTCCGAACAAAGCGCCTACGCCGGTTGCGCCCATTAGAATGCCGAGGCCCTGCGCGCCGCCATGCAAAATCTGGTCGGCGAAGACGGGCATGAGCACGGTGTAGGGCATCCCCACGAGGCTTACCAGACCGACCAGCAAAAGCAGCGATTTTATAATCTGCGTCTGGTTGACCCAGCGAAATCCTTCAACGATGTCTTCGATCGGAGAATGGCTGGAGATGCGCGGAGCGCAATGGACGTTCATTAACAACAATCCGATGATCACGGCGATGTAGCTGATGGCGTTGGCGGCAAAGCACCAGCCTTCGCCGATTCTGGCGACGAGAATTCCGGCTACGGCGGGACCGATGACACGAGCGCCGTTGAACATGGAGGAATTGAGGGCGATCGCGTTCATCAAATCTTCTTTGCCGACCATGTCGATGAGAAAAGATTGGCGGCCGGGAATGTCGAAGGCATTCACCACTCCGAGGAGTGCGGCGAGAACGAAAATGTGCCAGACCTGGACGCGTCCACTCAAGGTGAGCCAGGCGAGGATCCCGGCGAGAATCATGGAGCAGGTCTGTGTTGCGATTACGAGGCGCTGGCGATTGCGGCGGTCGGCAGTGATGCCTCCGAGGGGGGCGACCAGGAAAACGGGGATCTGGCTGGCGAAGCCGACCGAGCCGAGCAGTAGCGCGGATTTCGTGATGCTGTAAACGAGCCAGGCTTGGGCGACGCTTTGCATCCAGGTGCCGGTTAAAGAAATGATCTGGCCGCCGAAGAAGAGTTGAAAATTACGGTGGCGCAGGGCACGGAGGGTGGTGGCCCATTTTGGCGTAGACAGGTTCTTGATGTTTGTTGCTTCAGTTGTCGGAGAATTTGACGGTTCTGACACTCTGTTAGAACTTTTTCACATCTTCAGAACGACGGCAACTCGCCACGAAAAAATCCCGATTTCCACAGGCTGACTACACGTGACTGACTTAGAACTTCCCCAGCGGTTCGATTCGAGTTAGAGTTAGCTTCGAACGTCCCGCAAGATCTGGGATTCGCGGATCCAGATCCAGGAATCGAAAATCAGTGACCTCCGGTTCAGGAAGGATAAAACGATGAACGCAGAACTGAATCGGCTGGAGCGTCGTGGTGCGCAACGTTTCGCGGTGCACATGCCGGTGTCGGTTGAGTTCGAGGGGCGGAGTGTGCCGGGGTTCGTACAGGATCTGAGCGGGCGTGGGATATTTTTTTATGCTGAAACGGCTTTGCCCGAAGGAGTGGTGATCCACCTGACGTTTACCATGCCCTCGGAAATTACGCTGGCTGAAAGCATGCCCGTGCGCTGCCGCGGCCGCGTTTTGCGGGCCTCGGATCCGCAGAGCGGCGAGCATCGCGGGATTGCGGTGCAACTGGATTCTTACGAGTTCCTGCCGCAGGATAGTGCGGTCTCGCAATTTGTGCGGGTAAGCGTCGCCACCCCAGCGACGACAGGGCCTGCGCCGCGCTGAGCGGGTTGCATCTTTTCAACGGCCGTCGTTTGCCTTACAATCGTTTGAACCAGCAGCTTGGCGGGAGTTTTGGCTGATCAAACCCGCCGGCACCCGCCGCCTCGTCTGTTGTCCCTTCGATTACGAAGGTCATTTGGCCCCGAAGCCGGAAGTTCGTAGCATGGCAATGAACACTGAGAATCGAGTCATGCCCGGGATCTCTGTCGCCCTGTTGTCCGAAGATCGCGAACAATCTGTCGTGTCGAATAGTCGCGTCGAGAGCACCAACCTGGCTCGAACCGTGTTGAGCCATGTCGGGTTTCCGCTGGGTCCGAGCGACGCGATTCTGCGCCAATTGCAGGACCAACGCGCTGAAGTGGTGCTGGTGAGCATCGATCCGCAGAATCCGGCGCGCGCGATTCGCGCCATTGAACTGATCCATTCGAGTATTCCGGAGATTACGATTTTTGCGGTGGGCGAAATGAGTCAGCCCGCGAACATCGTTTCGGCGATGCGCGCCGGGGCGCGCGAATTTCTGGATCATGGCGCCAGCCGCGAAGCTCTGGTCGAAGCTTTCACGCGATTCTCGGCGACATTGAGCCGCGCGCAACGCAGCGCGAGCAAGGCGCGGGTTCTAACATTTCTGAACGCCAAGGGCGGCGCTGGAGCGACCACCACGGCGGTGAATACCGCGGTCGCTTTGCAGGAAGCCCACGGGCGCGTGGTGCTTGTTGATTTCGCGCCGATCGGACACGCCGCTCTGCAGCTCAACCTGCGGCCGCAATTCACCATCATCGATGCGTTGCAGAATCTGCATCGCATGGATGGTTCGCTGCTGGATGGGCTGATGACTCCGTATCGCAACGGGCTTCATTTGCTGGCGGGGGCGCAGCAGCCACACAGTTCGGTGCCGACTGCGTCAGAATTGGCGCGCCTTTTCGACCTGCTGGTGAACCAGTATCACTTCGTGGTCCTCGATTGCTCGGGCAGGATGGATAGCACGGTACAGATGATCTGCGACCTCTCGAACGCAGTGCTGATGGTGGCGCAGACCGACGTTGTGTCGCTGTGGAGCGCGGGGCGGATTCAGGGATTCTTGCAAGAAGGGGCCGGTCGCGATCGGCTGCGGATCGTGCTGAACCGTTATAAGAAAATCCCAGGGTTCACCGACGAAGACGTGGAAAAAGCTACCAATTGCAAGGTGCTCTGGAAAGTGCCCAACAACTTCCAGGTGATTGGACCGGCGATTGATAAAGGGAGTCCGGTAGCAGCGCAGGGGAACCACGAAATTGGCCGTTCGTATCAGGGGTTAGCGGCGGAGCTGGCAAGCGCCACGACGACGGCAGACGGCGCGCTTTCGCTGCTCTATCAGCACGACAAAGGCACCGATAGCAAGAAGCGCGGCACGGGGCCGCTGATTGTCTCTCCGGCGCGGGCCGGGAACTAAGTCCGCGACTTCAACGTTGTCGTCGCTTCAATGTGCGCTTCAGCATGGGCCGAAATTTCGGCACTCGGCCAGTGGTTCGGCATAGCGTTTCGCTCCTCCCCTCGCCATTACCCTCTTAAGCACTTGCCATACAGCGTTTTACGGGCGGCAATGCGATGGCAACTATTGTGCATACGTTGACAACGCTGGCGTGATTCGTCTCCCTCGGGCGAACAACTCGGCAGCGCTGCGATAGAGGTGTGGGTCTCCAATGGGTGTGCCGCGTCGATTCGCGATACCGAACGACTGCCTGACCTGCACCTTGAGGCAAAGCAGTGACTTTTGCAACTTGCCTCATCCTTTAATGGCAGCGTTCAACGCTACCGGGCATGTGACGCTGTATCCGTCTCACGCAACCTTGTTGACGGAGGGTCAGATGCCCCGCGGCGTTTTTATTGCTTGCTCGGGCCGGGCGAAACTGGCGATCGCGGCTCGCGATGGCAAAACCATCATCCTTAAAATTGCAGGCGACCGTCAGGTACTCGGGCTGAGCGCCGTTCTGTTGGGACAACCTTCTCCGGTGACGGTTACGACCATCGAACTCTGCCAGATTAAGTTCGTGGAGCGCGATGCCTTTCTGGAGCTGATTGAAAAGAGTGCTCATGCGGCGATGGCTTGCGCCAAGATGCTCGCCGAGGAAGTCCAGAGTTCGTTCGAGGATGTTCACGAGTTGTTGCTGGCGCGCAGTTCGACGGAGAAGCTGGCGCGGCTGTTGCTGTCATGGGTCGCGGGCGAGCCTCGCAATCGGGAGCTGCGAGTGTTCACGGAATTCACGCACGAAGAGATTGCGCAAATGATCGGGTCGTCTCGCGAGACGGTGACTCGCCTTTTGAGCGATATGAAGCGGAAGGATTTGATTCGCGTGGAAGGTACTACGCTGGTGATCCCGAACCGGATCGCGCTGCAAGCGATCGCGGCATGAGATTCCCTCCCCGGGCGGACGAAGCGGTCTCCGCGTCCGCCCCTTTTTTTTAAATCTGATTGAGTGCCGCCGCGCGAGGCGGGGGCCCTCAGCGCGAGTCCCCCAGGGGCTAAAGCCGCGTCTGTAGCGGGCTTTGGCGGCACGGCTGAACGGGCTGCGGAAAAAGTCGTTTCCAGGCGAAGAGCGTTCCCTCGGCGGCTAAAAGCCGCGTTGATTTTTGGCGAGTTGCGGTGCGGCTGGAAGCCGCACCCTTTCAAAGCAAGATCAAGGGCCGAGTTTTTCCGCAGGCTGTAAAGCCGCGCTCTTTCAAAGCGCAACCTCGACCTGCGCAAGCAACTCCAATCGAAGAGCGCAATCGTCGGCGACAGCGTTCCCATGAAAGCCCTGCGCCAGCAGATCGCCTTGATGGCTCTCAACGGGCTTTGTCGTCGTACCTACATATTGAAGAGTTCGCGCAGGCGGCGGGTCTGGGCTCGGGATACCGGAATCTCGGTTTGCTTCTTGTCATCCATGCGCAACTGGTAAGAACTCTTGAACCAGGGCACGACTTCGCGGATGTGATTGATGTTCACGAGAAACGAGCGGTGTGCGCGCCAGAACAGGTTGGGATCGAGATTTTCGAACAACTCTTCAAGCGTCCGGCAATTGGACTGACCTTCCATACCCGCGTGGCCTGTGGTCGCAACCGTGATGACGCCATCTTCAATGGTCGCGTAGCAGATATCTTTCGGATCGGTCAGGAATAGACGTCCGGCGGCCTTGATCAATATTTTGGCGGTCTGTGTTTGCGGTTTCTGCGATTCCAGCATCCGTACTAACGTCTCAAGTTTTTCGTCGGGCTTGCCGCCCGCATCGATTTTTGTGCGCGCCTTCTCGATCGAGAGAGCGACGCGCTTCTTGTCGAAGGGCTTCAGAATGTAATCGACCGCGTTCACTTCAAAAGCCTTGACCGCGTATTGATCGAAAGCGGTGGCGAAAACGATCTTCGGCAGGGGCACTTTGCGGTCAAGCAGTTTCTTGATCACTCCAAAGCCGTCGAGCCCCGGCATTTGAACATCGAGAAAGACCAGATCAGGATTGTGTTCCTTGATCAAGCTGACGGCTTCGAGGCCGTTCTTGCCTTGGGCGACCACGTTCACATCATTCAGGTTCTTGAGAAGATAGGCGAGTTCGTCGCGCGCGAGCTGTTCATCGTCGACGATGACCGCGGAGAGTGAAGTAGGACTCATCGCTTCAGGAAAGCGTCTGCCTTGTCGAGTATAACTCGCAAGGGGCTCGGCGGCAGCGGCGGGCGGCTGCAAGGACGATGGGATCATCTTAATTATGCCTTCGTGTTTTCTCGGGCAAGCGCAGGGTCATAAGGTGGTGATCGTGATCTTCGAAGCCGAGTTTGAGATAGAACTTCAAGGCGGCGGTGTTGCGCCGGACGACTTCGAGGTGGATGGCGCGAATGCCCTGACGCTCGGCTTCTTCTTGAACGAACTGCATGGTCCGTTTTCCCCAGCCGCGACCGCGATAGGACTCGACTAGATAGAGCTCGTCGATGAAGGCATCGCGGCCTAAGAATTCGAGGCTGTAGCCGTGGCAGAGGACGACGTAGCCGACCGGGCAGTCAGAGTCAAGGATCAGCCAAACGGAACCGAAGGCTGGGTTATTTAACAGTCCGAGAAGTGCGGCCCGCGCTGGCTCGCGATCGTAGTGATGGCCGTCGAAGGCGTAGTAATCGCGCATGAAGTCGAGCAGAAGGTCGGCATCGGCTGGGGTCGCGAGGCGAAAATCTGGTTGGGAATCAGGAGGCATTTTCGATGGCGAGCGTCATGCCCATTCCGCCGCTGACGCAGAGAGTGGCCAGGCCGCGGCGCGCTTTTCGCCTGAGCATTTCGTGAAGCAGCGTTACGGTGATGCGCGTCCCGGTGCAGCCGATGGGATGACCGAGCGCAATGGCGCCGCCGTTGACGTTGAGTTTTTCGCGATCAAAATGAAGCTCGCGATCGCAAGCTAATACCTGGGCTGCGAATGCTTCGTTGAGTTCGACGAGATCGAAGTCGCTGAGTTTGAGACCGTGTTTTTGTTCGAGCTTGCGAATCGCGGGCACCGGGCCGATCCCCATGACGCGCGGATCGACTCCGGCAGAGGTGGCGGCGAGAATTCGCGCCAGCGGCTTGAGATGGTTTTGCTTGACGAAGCTCTCGCTCGCTAAGACCGTCGCCGCGGCGCCGTCTGTAATTCCGGAAGAATTTCCAGCGGAGATTGTGCCGGTCATCGTGCCAGGTTTCGAGAAGACCGGAGCCAGCTTAGCTAGTTTCTCCATGTTCGCGTCGGGAAACAGGTGTTCATCGCGCGCGAAGACGGTCGTACCCTTCTTGCCCTCGATCGTGACTGGAACAATCTCGGCGTCGAAGCGTCCGCTGGATTGCGCAGCGGCTGCGCGTTTCTGCGAGACTAGCGCGAACTGATCCTGCTCATCGCGCGAGATGTTGTATTGCTCGGCAAGAACTTCGGCGGTCTCGCCCATCAGCATCTTGGCCATGGGGCAGAAAAATCCGTCGCGATACATGCCATCGACGAGTTCCTGATTGCCGAGACGATATCCCCAGCGCGCGCCTTCAAGATAATAAGGAAGGCGGGACATGGATTCAGTGCCGCCGGCCAGCACGCACTCCAGATTGCCAGTGGCAATTTCCTGGAAAGCCAGAGCAATCGACTGGATGCCGGACGCACAGGCCTTATTCACTGTGTAGGCCGAAACTTCCTGCGGAACACCGGTACGAATGGAGATTTGACGTGCGGGATTTGGACCGCCTCCAGCCTGGCGCGCGTTGCCGAAGATGGTTTCTTCGATCTGTCGCGGATCGACTGCGGCGCGTTCGAGTGCGGCTTTGGCGGCGACCACGCCCATGTCGGCGGCGGAGAGTGATGCGAGCGAGCCGCCAAATTTTCCGATCGGCGTGCGGACTGCGGAGACGATGTAGACGTTATTCACTTAGCATTTGAGTCTAGCATTCGACAAATCGGCGCAAAAAGACGGTGGTAGCTTAAGGCTCTCAGCTATCAGCTGTCAGCTCTCGGTCAAAGCTCGCACGCGTTACACTACTCTTCGTGAATATTCTCTATGGAGTTAATACCGTTACCGAGGCGCTGAAGGCGCGCGGGCGGAACTTCGAGTGGGTTGGTGTCGCCAAGGAGCGCAAGGACATTCGCCTGAAGCGCGTGATCGATGAGTGCCGCAAGATTGGTGTTCCGGTGCGAGTTTTATCGCGTCAGGAGTTGGACGAACTGGCGGGCAATGCTGCGCATCAAGGACTCGTGGCTGCCACTTCGGCGAAACAATACAGCGATCTCGACGATCTGGTGGCTTCGCGCCGAGGAGAGCATTCGCTGGTTGTCGTGCTGGATGGAATCGAGGATCCGCATAATCTCGGCGCGATTCTGCGCACTGCCGATGCGGCTGGCGCCGATGGCGTCGTCATTCCTGAACGCCGATCGGCGGCGGTGACGGCGGCGGTGGCAAAAGTTTCGGCGGGAGCGAGCGAACACCTCCCGATTGCCAAAGTCACCAACATTTCGCGGACGCTTGAAGAGTTGAAAGAGAAAGATATTTGGGTTGTGGGCCTCGACGAACGCGGCGAGCAAACCTATGACGCGATTGATTACAAGATGCATTGCGCGATCGTGCTCGGCGCCGAAGGCAAGGGCGTCCATGAACTGGTACGACGGCACTGTGATTTTGTGGTATCGATTCCGATGCTGGGCCAGGTGCCATCGTTGAATGTGTCGGTAGCGGCGGGCGTCGTGCTGTATGAAGTTGTGCGCCAGAGGCGATTGGGCGCATCGAAGTAAGCGTGAGTCTTCGAATCATGCGATTCCTCTGTGCCCTCGGTCTGGTCTTCTGTCTCGTCGGGGGTTTAAGTTTTTCCGCAGCCGCCCTTGACCGTGAGGCTTTCACCGTTACGAAATACGATCTCGAAGTGCGCCTGGAGCCGGAGCAGCAGCGGCTGGGCGCGCGCGGCAAGATCACGTTGCGCAACGATTCGGCGCAGCCGCAAAAAATCGTCGCCCTGCAAATTTCGTCTTCTCTGAACTGGCGGTCCATTCGCGTGGAGGCCAAAGCGGTTCAGTTCGTCTCACAGCCTTACGCCACCGACATTGACCATACCGGGGCAGTTTCCGAGGCCATCGTTACCCTGCCGGTCGAAATCAAGCCCAAAGATTCGGTTGAACTCGAAGTGGGCTACGAAGGAGTGGTGCCGCTCGATGCGACGCGGCTGGCTCGTGTCGGAGTGCCTGAGGGAGTTGCCAAGCATTCAAGCTGGGACCAGATCGGACCGACGTTCACGGCGGTGCGCGGCGCTGGATACGTAGCGTGGTATCCGATCACGACGGAGTCGGCGGATTTTTCAGAGGGAAACAGTTTGTTTGAAGTCGCGGATCGATGGAAGGCACGCGAAGAGGGTAGTGAATTCAGAGCCAAGTTTGAAGTCACCGGAGGTGAAGAATCGCAGACCGTTCTGTGCGACGGTGGCGTGCGGACGGGGATTCAGGCGGCGGAGATCAAATATGTGCCGGCAATGTGCCATGAAGAGCGACTCGGCACGGTCGCTCCGACGTTCGTCGCGGGACGGTATGTGACGCTATCAAAGCCACCGCTGAGTCTTTACTCTTTCGCGGGACACGAGTCGGGCGCCGCAACTTATTCGTATGCGCTTGAGCCTGCGATGAAATTTGTCACTGGCTGGTTTGGGCCGCCGACTGCTCCCATCGCGGTCGCGGATCTAGGCGACCCGAATTCAGCTCCTTTTGAAAGCGGCAGGCTGCTGATGGCATCGCTCGCTGCGGGAGACGCGAAACTGGCGGGCATCAACCTGGTCCACGAACTGGTTCATTCGGCGTTGCCATCGTCGAGGCCGTGGGTCTACGAAGGCCTGGCCCATTTCGCCGAGGCCATGTATCGCCAGCAACAGGGAGGGCGGCAGGCGGCGCTTGATTTTCTCGGGCTGCATCGCGCGGCATTCCTGGATTCGGAAAAAGAAGTGTCGGCGAAGTTGGGGAAAAATGCCGGAGAGAAAATTCCTGGCGAGAGGCAGCTGGGCCAACCGCTCGCCACGACGTTCGACGAAACCTACTATCGCAGCAAGGCGGCGTATGTGTGGTGGATGCTGCGCGACACGGTCGGCGACGAAGCGCTGCAACAGGCGATTGCGAAATACCGCGCGGCCGACGACAAAGATCCGAAGTATGTGGAGCAGTTGATCGAAGCTACGTCGAAACGGGATCTCGGGTGGTTTTTCGACGACTGGGTCTATTTCGATCGCGGGCTGCCGGATTTTCGTGTGCAGATGGTGCATCCGTGGAAAACAGAAAAGGGTGAACAGTTCCTGACGATTACGCTGGAAAATCTTGGCGACGCGGGAGCCGAAGTTCCGTTCATCGTGACATTTGATGGTGGTGAGATACGCCAACGGATCGAACTACGAGGGAAGGCTACGGCGACGACGCGAGTGCAGGTGCCGGGGATCCCGCGTCAGGTTCGCGTGAATGACGGCAGCGTTCCGGAGAGCGATCTGGCGAATAATGTGTTTGAGATTTCGGAGACGGAGGCTGGACCGTAATTCTTTGCTGCTAATTTTTGACCCTAACTTTTGCTGACGCTCGCGACCGTGAAGGCGATCAGCTTTTCCAACTTCGCGAGCGCCGAGCCGGAATCGATCGATTCGGCCGCCAGCGGCACGGCATCTCGCAGATGATCGGCTCGTCCTGCTGCGACGAGAGCTGCGGCGGCGTTTAGGACGACAACATCGCGGCGGGCTGATTTCTCTCCGCCTAAAACTCCACGGATCAACTTCGCGTTGAACTGCGCGTCTCCGCCGGAAATGTCTTCGAGCGTCGCTCGCTTCAGGCCGAATTCTTCGGGCGTGACTTCGTAGGTGTGGACTTGTCCCTCGTGCACCTCGGCGACGCGGGTGGGGCCGCTGATTGTGATTTCGTCGAGACCGTCGCTGCCGTGGACGACAAGGGCGCGGTGCAGTCCCAACATGCTGAGCGCTTCGGCTAGTTTTTCGACGAGATCGGCGGAGTAAACGCCCACCACCTGGCAAGTGGCTCGCGCGGGATTCGTAAGCGGGCCGAGCAAATTGAAAATCGTGCGCAGACGCAGCTCGCGGCGGGCGGTCTGGACGTGCTTCATTGCAGAGTGCATCGCCGGAGCGAAGAGAAACGCGACCCCAACCTGATCGAGGCAGGCAGCGACTTGCGCGGCGGGCAGTTCGATGTTCACGCCGAGGGCCTCCATGACATCGGCGGAGCCGCATTTTGAGGTGACGCTGCGGTTGCCGTGCTTGGCGACGCGAACGCTAGCGCCGGCGACGACAAAGGCCGTCGCGGTTGAAATGTTAAATGTGCCACTGGCATCGCCGCCGGTGCCGCAGGTATCGACCAGGGCATCGCGTCCGGTGCCGCTCGTGTCGAGCACGGAGCCGGTGGGAAGTGGGAGAGGAACGGCGGCGGCGCGGATGGCTTCGGCAAATCCGACAATTTCTTCGACGGTCTCGCCCTTCATGTGCAGGGCGACAAGCAGACCGGCAATCTGCGCGTCTGTGCACTGGCCGGTGAGGACCTCGGTCATCACGGTGCGCGCCTCGTCGCGAGAGAGCGACTGGCGATGGTTGGCAACACGATGGAGGGCGTTGAGAATCACAGAATCCAAGCTACAGTACGAACGAGGGAGGTTTCAAACTGATTTCGCGGCGTCAGCGAGGTTGACGGTCAACCTCATTGTCAACGTCGTTCAGCCGTTCCTCAAAACGATAACGCCAGCTTAAGGGGAGACTCTTGACGGTCAGGGAGCGTTGCAACGTTTCGCGGTCGGGCGATTTATCGGAGTAGATTCCGTTGACTTCGGCGACGGTCAGGGTCGGATCTTCACGTTCAAGGAGTTCGAAATCGTCACCTGCGCCAACTTCGCCCTCTTTGACCACCGCAAAATAAAAGCCGGAGCGACCGCTACGGAGGAACTGTGCAATCAGCCTCTCACTCTTGAATTTGGCGGCGAGTTTGAAACAAGGGAGCCGCGGGGTGGTCACTGCGATCACGGCCGAACCGACTCGATAGTGGTCGCCGATGGATACGGTTGTTTCCAGCAGGCCGCTGGTGGCGAAGTTTTCGCCGAAGGCTCCCCAAGTGAGATCGGGTTTATGCAACTCAGCCTTCCACGGAGCGTAGTGTTCGGAAGGATAAGCGTAGACGGCTTTGTTGGGGCCGCCGTGAACGGTGAGGTCGGCCTGACGGTCGCCGTCTAGGTTGGTCGAGCGGAGCATAACTCGTCCATTGACGGGATCTTTGAAGATTCCGGTTTCGAATGTTTCGCCTTGCCAGGTGAGGAGGCGCGGCAGGCCGACGTTCAGGGAAACGAGCTTCATCTGTGTATCTGACGATGACGGACTTTGAAACGATGCAGGTTAAAGTTGCACCCTAAACATGCAGTAGTGTCCTCATTCAGTTTTCTTCACCACGGAGGCACGGGGACACGGAGAAAACCTTGAACCTGTAAAAACCAGAAGCGAAGGGCCCTGCCTAGCAGTTGGGTTCCTCTCCGTCTCCGGTGTCTCCGTGTTGGAAAACCAAATTGGGACAGTACCAAGTTGGCGTCTGCTTTGCCGATTGCGCTGTCGTCTTATAGAATCAAGAGTTTGCTGGACTGCAGGGCAAGCCGCAAGCAGAGCTCTTCCTGGTCGAAATCAAGGCGATCGAAATCTAGTCAGGACGCGGTTTTGGAATCATTATGAAAATTCATGAGTATCAGGCCAAAGGAATCCTGAAGAAGTATGGTGTGGCGGTGCCGCGAGGTTCGATGGCGGCGACGCGCGAAGAAGCCGAAGCGGCGGCGAAAGAGTTGCTGAGTTCGGGGGCGAGCGGAGTCGTCGTCAAAGCGCAGATCCACGCGGGCGGGCGCGGCAAGGGCGGCGGGGTAAAGATCGCGAAATCGGTGGCCGAAGCCGGCGAAATCGCGGGCAAGATGCTGGGGATGACGCTGATCACGCATCAGACGGGGCCCGAAGGACGCGTCGTCCGGCGGTTGCTGGTCGAAGAGACTCTGCCGATCGAGAAAGAACTCTATCTTGGCATTCTGGTGGATCGCGGCGAGGGCAAGCCGGTTTTTATGGCGTCGGCGGCGGGCGGCATGGACATTGAGCAGGTGGCGGCCGAAACACCGGACGCGATCATGAAGCAGTACATTGATCCGGGCATGGGGCTCGAGCCGTTTCAGGCGCGAAAGATTGCATTCATGCTGGGACTGAAGCCGGCGCAGATCAATCCGGCGGTTCAATTTTTGACGGGGCTTTATCGCGCGTTCCTGGAGACCGACGGCTCGCTGATCGAGATCAACCCTTTCATCACGTGCACGGACGGGCGCCTCTTCGCACTCGATGCCAAGGTGACGTTTGACGATAACGCACTGTTCCGGCATCCGGACCTGCGCGAACTGCGGGATGTCAGCGAAGAAGATCCGCTCGAAGTCGAGGCTTCGAAATACAGTCTTAACTACATCAAGCTCGACGGAAGTGTCGGGTGCATGGTGAATGGCGCCGGCCTGGCGATGGCAACGATGGACATCATCAAATATGCCGGCGGCATGCCGGCGAATTTTCTGGACGTAGGTGGCGGAGCCAATGCCGAGCAGGTCGCGCACGCGTTTGAAATTCTGCTGAGCGATAAGAGCGTGCGCGCCGTGCTGATCAATATTTTTGGTGGCATCCTGCGGGTGGATACTTTGGCTGCCGGGGTGGTCGAGGCGGCGAAGAAAACAAACCTGCAATTGCCGGTGGTGCTGCGACTGGAAGGCACGAACGTTCAGGAAGGCAAGAAGATATTGATGGAGTCAGGCCTGAACTTCATCGTTGCCGAGACGATGAAGGATGCGGCGGATAAAGTAGTGGCTGCGGCGCGGTAGAGAGTGGCGAAATTTAGTATCGTGCGGAAATTTTGAGAGCGAGTCGTTTTGAGAGTGAGCATTATGGCAATCCTAGTCGATAAGAAAACGCGATTGATCGTGCAGGGACTGACCGGACGCGAAGGCACTTTTCACGCGAAAGCCTGCGCCGCTTATGGAACGCAAGTGGTCGGCGGTGTGACTCCGGGCAAAGGCGGCACGACCCACGAGGGATGGCCGATCTTCAATACGCGTGCAGGAAGCGGCCGATAAGACGGGCGCCAATGTCACCGTGATTTTCGTACCGCCTCCGTTTGCGGCGGACGCAATCATGGAGGCGGCCGACGCCGAGATCGAACTGATCGTCTGCATCACCGAAGGCATCCCGACGCTGGACATGGTCCGGGCGTGGGAATTTCTGCAGAACCGCCGTTCGCGATTGATCGGACCGAACTGCCCGGGCATCATTTCTCCCGGCAAATGCAAAGATTGGAATTATGCCGGCGTCGATTCACAAAGAAGGAACGTCGGAATCGTCTCGCGCTCAGGAACGCTGACCTACGAAGCGGTGCATCAACTGACGCAGCGCGGCATTGGACAGTCGACGGCGATCGGCATCGGCGGAGATCCGATCATCGGCACAAATTTTGTCGACGCGCTCGATCTCTTTAATCGCGATCCGGAAACCGAAGCCGTGATCATGATCGGCGAAATCGGCGGCAACGCGGAAGAGACGGCGGCGGATTTCATCAAGACGCATATGAAGAAACCGGTGGTGGGATTTATTGCCGGACAGACCGCGCCTCCCGGACGCCGCATGGGCCACGCCGGCGCAATTATCTCCGGAGGCAAAGGCACGGCAGCCGAAAAGATCGCTGCCATGGAGAAAGCCGGCATTAAAGTTGCAAAATCACCGGCTGATATTGGAGAGACGCTGGCGGCGGCCATTGGAGTAAAAGTTTAGCCGCGAGCTGCTTACGAACTGTAGAAGCATTTCGATTTGACTGATTTGACTGAGAGCTAAGCGAACCGGAACTCGATCTATGAAAACACTGGAACGCACACTGACCATCGTCAAACCCGACGCGGTAAAGAAAAATGCGGTCGGAGACATCATCGAACAATTTGAGAAGAACGGCTTCCATATTCTGGCCATGAAGATGCTGGAAATCTCGCAGCATCAAGCGGAGCAGTTCTATGCCGTCCACGCCAGCCGGCCGTTTTACCACTCGCTGACGGCCTTCATGTCGAGCGGACCGATTGTGGCTTTGGCGCTTGAGAAAGAAAATGCCATCGCCGATTTGCGCAAACTGATGGGCGCGACAAATCCGGCAAGCGCTGAGGAAGGCACGATCCGCAAGAAGTGGGCGAGCAATATCGAACACAACGCGATCCACGGCTCCGACGCGGACGAGACGGCGCGTTTCGAGTTGAGCTTCTTTTTTGCGGGATACGAATTGGCTAAATAACAGTTCTCAGTTGCCAGTTCTCAGTTCTCAGTGAGTTCAACTGGCGGACGGGGCTGGGAACGGAGCGCTAAGAACCGCGGAGCCGAGAAATCAATGCCCCTTGTTCAAATCACGATGCTGCAAGGCCGGACTGCCGATCAGAAGCGGAAGATTGCGCAGCGCATTACCGACGCGATGGTGGAAGAAGCTGGCGCGCGTCGCGAAGCGGTTGTCGTTACTTTTGTCGAAGTGTCACGAGAAAGCTACGCTTCGGGCGGGGTTCTGATGGCGGACAAGACGTAAATGGGCCGACAGTCGAATAGACTGCAGATGCACAGTGACGTGAGGTCCTTCGCTGCGCCCAGGATGACAATTGATTGATAGTTAACCCAGCGGCTCGAACAGGTGCCCTTCCGTACGGTCGCCGAGTTTGGGGAGATCCTTTTTGGCGAACTGGAGGAAGTGCGTGGAGGCGCGGTGCGCTTCGAGCGCTGCGTCGTCCTTGTATTGTTCGTAGATAAAGAACCGGCGCGGATCGGTCTTGTGCTTGTGGACCTGATACATGACGCAGCCCGGTTCCTTGCGCGATTCGGCGGTTAGTTTTTCGAAGATCGCGACCACTTCGGACTCGCGTCCAACTTTTGCCATCCAGGTTACGGCCAACACCACCATCCTTCGCTCCGTTCTCTCTCTCTGGGTTAAGTCAGGCTCGTCAAATTAGCTTTGAGTAGTCGGGCTCTTTATCTTAAGGCCCAGCGCACTCACAAAGTCGGGGATCAAAATTGTCTGTTCGCGATCGGGGCCCGTGGAAATCATTCCGACACGCGCTTCGGTTTCATTCTCGATGAAATCCATGTACTCGCGCGCTGCCTTCGGCAATCCTTCCACTGTACGAATCGATTGTGTCGGAGTCGCCCACCCGGGCATATTGCGGTAGACGCATTCGATCTTTTCGTAGCCGGAAGCCTGCGCCGGAATTTCTTCGGTGGTTTTTGCCGTTCACCTTGTAGCCCACGCAAACTGGAATCTCGGTCAAGTGGTCGAGCACATCTAACTTCGTGACCACGAGCCAGGATATCCCGTTAATCATGCCAGCGTAGCGCAGCAGAGGCAAATCGAGCCATCCGGTGCGGCGCGGACGTCCGGTGACGGCGCCGAATTCGTTGCCGCGTTTGCGCAGTTCATCTCCTTGGGCGTCGAGCAGTTCGGTCGGGAACGGGCCACTGCCGACGCGAGTGCAGTAAGCCTTGGTGATGCCGATTACCGTGTCAATCGCGGTTGGGGGCACGCCGGTTCCGGTAGCGGCGCCGCCCGAGGTTGCGCTCGACGAGGTCACGAACGGATAGGTGCCGTGATCGATGTCGAGCATGGTGCCTTGCGCGCCTTCGAAGACGATCGACTTGCCATTCTCTAATGCGCGATTGAGCAGCAACGCTGTGTCGCAGACGAAGGGGCGGAGTTGCTCGGCCGCGTCGGCGTATTCACGAAACATTTTGTCGGCATCGAGCGGGTCGGAGTTGAAAAGCGCGTGCGCGATCATGTTTTTTTCGCGGCAGGCGTTCTCGACGTGAGTGCGCAGCAATGGCGTATCGAGGAGGTCGGCCACGCGCAATCCGCGGCGGCCCATTTTGTCTTCGTATGCGGGTCCGATGCCGCGGGAGGTGGTTCCGATCTTTACGCGTCCGGGGGCGTTCTCGGAGCCGAGCTCCATCATGCGATGGTAAGGAAGAATGACCTGGGCGCGATTGGAGACGAAGAGATTGCCGTCGACCTTCACACCGGCGGTGCGCAGCGAGGCGACTTCTTTGAGGAACGCGAGAGGATCGATGACCACGCCATTGCCGACGACGCTGGTGCATTCGGGCCGCAGAACTCCGCCGGGAACGAGTTGCAGGACGAATTTTTTTCCGTTGATGATGACGGTGTGGCCGGCGTTATGTCCGCCGGCATAGCGGGCGACGACTTCAAACGTCTGGGTGAGGACGTCGACGATCTTGCCCTTTCCTTCATCACCCCACTGCGCGCCTACAATGACCGCAGTCCTACCTCGACCCGTACTGCTGCTCCTACTTCTCGTCAAAATGCCCACTCCGTTTGGAAGATTGCGCGGCCCGACAGGCCACCCCAGGGTCGCACACACTGGCCGCGCCGTTGCTGCTGAATAGACTGGAAAGCTGGGAAGATCGGCGGTGCTTGGCGTGTACGCTCTAGCATACCGAATCGAGCGGTGGAGGAGCAAGGGAGGCAGCTGTCAGCCGTCAGCTATCAGTTCTCAGTTCAAACCCTAAGGTTCGACTTCGGCTGATCGTATTCGGCTGATCTTGTATGCTGACAGCGTGCCGGAACTTCCTGAGGTCGAGACTATTACGCGAGGACTGCATTCGCGCGTCGCGGGAGATGCCATCGATTCGGTCTGGATCGGTTCGAAGAAGCAGCCACTCAAATCGACGGCGGCCGCGATTGCGGCGACGCTCGAAGGGAAACGCATTGCAAGGGTGCATCGTGCGGGCAAACATATTGTGTTTGACCTTCAAGGGAACGCGGAAGGAAACGCAGCAAAATTGCGGGGTGAGAAATCTCGCAACCGGAACGCGCGAGCCTCATCGCCACCCACAACTTCAGACAGCGCACAGTGGATCGTCCATCTCGGCATGACGGGGCGCATGGTCGTGAGCGACGCTGGCGCTGAAGTCATCAAGCACACCCACCTGATTGCGAAGCTGGCCTCGGGGCGCGAGCTGCGTTTTATCGATCCGCGCATGTTTGGCAAGCTGAGCGTTCATGCTGGTGGATTCGATCCTGGTGGGATTGAACCGCTTGCGGTGACCGAGGAGCAGTTCGTCGAGCTTTTTCGCGGGCGCAAGACTCCCATCAAAAGCGCGCTGCTGAATCAGAAAATGTTGCGAGGGGTGGGAAATATCTACGCCGATGAATCCCTGTTTCGCGCGGGCATCCGGCCGAGGCGGCGGGCGGCATCGCTCAGCCGCGAGGAACTGCGCAAGCTTCACCGGGCCGTTCAGGAAGTGCTGCGGGAAGCGATTGCGCTTGGCGGCTCTTCGATTTCCGATTACGTCGACGCCGATGGAGAAGAGGGATTCTTTCAGCTGCAGCACCGTGTTTATGGGCGGGAGAGCGAGCCGTGCCTGGTGTGCAAGACACCGATCCGGCGAGTCGTGCTGGGTGGCCGCAGCAGCCACTACTGCCAAAATTGCCAAAAATAGCGCTAATACAACGATTTAATATTGACGGATACGCAACCGCACTGTAAAAAAGGTCAGGGCTGACCGACAACTGCAACCCGGCATGCGACCGGTGTGCAACCCGTCCCAACAAATCGATCTATGAACAAATTTTCAATCGGAGTGGACCTCGGCGGCACGAACCTGCGCATCGCAGCCGTGGATGAGCAAGGCAAACTCGTCGAGAAGGTCACACTCGGAACCCGGGTTTCGCGGGGCCGCGACCACGTGATCGCCGACATGTGCGACGCCATCCAGCGCATGGCCGAGAAATTCAAAGATACGGCACCGCTGCTCGGCATCGGCATTGGCGTGCCCGGCATCATCGACATGCAGACTGGCCTGGTGCGCGAATCGCCGAATCTGCCGGACTGGGTCGACTATCCAGCGCGCGCTGTGATCGAGCAGCGGTTGAAGGCGGTGGTGATTCTTGAAAACGATGCCAACGTCGCCGCGCTCGGAGAAAAGTGGCTGGGCGCAGCCAAAGATTTTAACGACATGGCGATGCTGACGCTGGGAACAGGCGTAGGCGGCGGACTCGTACTTGGCGGCTCAATCTGGCGCGGCGTCAACGGCATGGGTGGCGAGTTTGGCCACACGACCGTCGAGCCGGACGGATATCAATGTGGATGCGGGAATCGCGGATGCCTGGAGGCATACGCCTCGGCGACGGCGATTGTGCGACAGGCTAAGGAAGCGATCGCGAAGAACGGTTCGTCGGCGCTGGCGAACGCGGCAAGTTCCGATCCGGAGTTCAGCGCCAAGTCCATTTACAACCTTGCCATTCAAGGCGACGAAGACGCGCGGCGTATTTTTCGCTACGTAGGGCGCTGCATCGGCATGGTGCTTTCGAACATGGTGAATGCGCTGAACCTGCCCATCTACGTGATCGGTGGGGGAGCGTCGAGCGCGTGGGATGCGTTTGCGCCGGCGATCTTCGAGGAGCTGCGAGCGCGGTCGATGGTATACGCGGCGACGGCGCCGCATGACCCCGCGGCCAGCAATCACGGTGCGGCGGCACGAGTGGAATCCGGCCCGGGGCACAAGACCATCATCACGCGCGCGCTGTTAGGGAGCGACGCCGGATTGTACGGCGCGGCGCGGCTGCCGATGATTGAAACGAAGTAAAGATTCAGAAGAAAGCTTGAGATCGAGCGTTAATCGGGTTTGCGTCGTGGTCCGCGGAACGGGGCGCGAGTCGAGCGGTTAGAAGCGTGTGCGGGCCTTGACGCGGGCCTTGAGGTTGACGACGGCCGCGACGGCCGCGCACCGAAGGCAGGCTTTTCACCACGGGACGCCGACGCGCCCGGTCGCGGCGGCCGACGGGTTTTGGAAAAACTGGACGCGCTACGTTCTCCGTTCCTTGTCGCGCTCCTCGGCGCGTTCGTGGGTGCCGTCCTCGGCGCGTTCAAGGAACTTAGCGGTTCTGGCCTGCGCTGCGGCTTCAGCTTCGCATGAACGACCGGTTTCGGTGGACGCAGTTGTATGGGCGGGCTGGGCGGACTCGCGACCCACGCTCCTGAGGCTGCCGTCTTTAGTTTGGCTACTTCGAGTAGCGTCAGATTGCGAAAATCTCCGGGCGGAACATCGAGCGCGAGCGGGCCATATTGCACGCGGCGGATTTTCTCCACGTGGTGGCCTACTTCTTCAAACATTTTGCGGACCTGGCGGTTGCGGCCTTCAATAATGGTCACTTCCAGCCAGGGATTGTCGCCTTCACGAATCAGGCGAATTTTTGCCGGAGCCGTGCGAACGCGGCGTCCGCCTTTTTCGGCGATTGAAACTCCGCGGCGCAGTTTGTCGAGCTTGGTTTCGTCGGGCTGGCCGGCGACTTTAACGACGTAAACTTTGGCTACGTTGGAAGCGGCTTTCATCAAGCCGTTGGCGAGCGCTCCGTCGTTGGTCATGAGCAGGAGGCCTTCGCTGGCCCAATCCAAACGGCCGACGGGATAGACACGGCCTTTCACTTTCTGCCCTTTCGCGTTTTGCAGCAGGTCCATCACGGTGGGGCGCTTCTTGTCATCGCTCACGGTGGTGACGTAGCCCTTGGGCTTGTTGAGCATGACGTACGTGAAGCGCTCGGGGCCCTGGAGCAGTTTGCCATCGACGCGGATGTGGTCGGTCTCGGAGTCTGCCTTGGTGCCAAGCTCGGTGACGACTTGTCCATTGACGAGCACGCGGCCGGACGTGATCAGGTCTTCGGCTTTGCGGCGGGAGGCGATTCCCGCGGCCGCGATAATTTTCTGGAGGCGTTCGGCTGGCATGGAGGCTACTCCGATTGACGGCTGACTGATGGTTCGCGTTCTTCTTCGTTTGGTGCGGCTTCGTGCTCGCCGGTCTCGGCGCTTTGGGCGGTCGAAGTGTTCTCGGCCAGAGGCAAATCGCTCTGAAACGATTCGGCCAGCAATTTTTCAAATTCTTCCATGCTCGGCAGTTCGTTGACGTCTTTCAGTCCGAAGCGCAGCAGGAATTCTTTGCTGGTCTTGTAGAGAATGGGACGTCCGATCACAGCTTTTCGGCCTGCGGTCGTGATGAGCTTGCGATCGAGGAGTGTGGCGATGACTCCTCCGGAATCGACGCCGCGAATTTCGCTGATCTCGGGCACGGTGACGGGCTGCTTGTAGGCGATGACGGCCAGGGTTTCGAGCGCCGGGAGCGAGAGGCGAAACGGCGGCTTGAGGCTCTTGGCAAAGGCGCGGACCACGTCATGCTGGTCGGGCTTGGTGGACATGCGGTATCCGCCGGCGACCTGGCGGATTTCGATTCCGTGAGCAGCGCCGGCGTAATCGGCAATCAGTTCTTCGAGCGTGGCGCGGATGCGCGACTTCATTTCGGCCGCGTCGATCTCGGGAGACTCCGCGAGCAGCGATTCCTTCACCAGGCCGAGAATCTGGTCCAGAGAAATCGGCGTTTCCGCCGCGTAGATGATGGCTTCGAGTTGGGGTTTAAGAGGCATAAATCGTCGTTGGTCGTTCGTCGTTGGTCGTTCGCGGCTCGTCGTTCGCCGTTTCGCGCCGGGGGTCACTCCAGCATTCACTGGCGACCAACGACTTGCCTTACTTCCAATCGTCTCGCACTGCGGCCTGTTCGGTCATTACTTCTTCAAAGTGGGAGTGCTTGCGCACCAGCACTTCGCCGAAAACGTGGTCTTGGCGGACTTGAATTGCCTGCAAGCGGACCAGTTCGAGCATCGCGAGAAACATGCAGACCAGCGCCTGGCGCGACGGCACGTTGCGGAGAATCTGCTTCAGGCGGAGCGGGCGATCTTCGAGCGCGAGCCTGCGGTGGAGAAACTGGATCATCTGTCCGACGGTGACCGTTTCTTCGTCCACTTGCAGCATGGGGCGATTGCGAGCGCGATCCAATATCTGCTGGAAAGTCTTGACCAGGTCGATGACGTCGGCGGCGAGTTCGGGTTCGGTGCCCTCCGCATCCATGAATTCGCGGATCGCCGGGTTGCTCAGGACGGCATCTTCAAGCTGCTGCTTCTGGAGAAGCATTTGCGCGGCCGATTTAAATTTCTCGTGCTCGAGCAGACGGTTGACTAATTCGTTGCGAGGATCGTCTTCTGTATCGGCAGATGCCAGCGGATCGCGCGGCAGCAGCATCTTTGACTTGATATGAATCAGCACGGCTGCCATGTAGATGAACTCGGAGGCGACGTTCACATCGAGTTCTTTGATGCGCTCGACGTAGGTGAGATATTGCGCGGTGATGCGGGCGATGGGGATATCGTAAATATTGATGTCCTGCTTGCGAATGAGGTCGAGCAGCAGGTCGAGCGGACCTTCGTAGATTTCGCCGAGTTCGATGGCGAACGGAAAATCGCTGGCGTCGTCTTTTTTATTATTACTATTCGTGTTGGATTTGCCCGCGTTCGATTTGCCCGCCGAGATGGGCACGACAACGCCACGAACGGTGGTTTCCGTTCGAGCCTGTTCTGATACCGGTTGGGACAAATCGGTCACTTCGAGGGTTCCTTCACGGGGTCATAATCCGAGCCTTCGTAGTTCAGGCCCATGGAGCGGCGTACTTCGTCCATGGTCGCGCCGGCTACTTCGCGGGCGCGGGCCGAGCCTGCATTCAGAATATCCCAGGCGAGGCGGGGATTGTCCTCATATTTCTTGCGGCGCTCCTGCATGGGTTCAGGATCTTGACGAGCGCGTCGGCGGCCCAACCTTTGCATTCGATGCAGCCGATGCCGGCAGAACGGCACCCTTCATAGACCTTGGCCATGGTCTCTTTGGAGCTGAATATTTTGTGCAGATCGCCGACGGGGCAGACATCGGGATTGCCGGGATCGCTGCGACGGACGCGCGCGGGATCGGTGACCATTGTCTTCAATTTCTGCCGGACCACTGGTTCGGGATCGGTGAGCATGATCGGCATTGCCGTAAGACTTCGACATCTTGCGGCCGTCGGTGCCGGGGAGGCGGGCGGCGGGGGTGAGCAATGCGGCGGGCTCGGGGAAAACATATTGCACGTTTCCCGGCGTAGAAACCGTTAAACCGCCGCGCGATCTCGCGTGTCAGTTCAACGTGCGCGACCTGATCTTCGCCAACGGGCACGACATCCGCCTTGTAAATCAGGATGTCGGCCGATTGCAGGACCGGATATCCGAGAAACCCGTAGGTGCCGAGGTCTTTCTCTTTGATATTTTCTTTCTGCTCTTTGTAGGTTGGAACGCGCTCGAGCCAGCCGAGCGGCGTGATCATCGACAAGAGCAAATGCAACTCGGCGTGCGCGGGCACATGCGACTGGATGAACATCACGCATTTTTCGGGATCAAGGCCGGCGGCGAGCCAATCGAGCAGGACGTCGACGGAATTTTCTTTCAACCGTGAAGTGTCGGCGTAGTCGGTGGTGAGCGCATGCCAGTCGGCGATGAAAAAGAAGCAGTCGTATTCGTTCTGCATGCGCACCCAGTTTTCGAGCGCGCCAACGTAATTGCCCAGGTGCAGTTTGCCGGTCGAGCGCATACCGCTCAGTACGCGTTTCTTGGTTGGAGTTGTCATTTCAGAATTTGGCCAGCATCCCGTAGTAGAAGCCAACAAACGGACGGATCAAGCTGGTCAGCAGTCCTCCGCCGAGGTAGACGAGCGCCAGCAGCCCGAAGATGCCAATGCGGTCGTAGATGGCGCGAACAGGCTCGGACAAGAAATGGCGCAGCACGTGGCTGCCATCCAGCGGCGGTACGGGGATCAAATTGAAGACCGCCAGGACGATGTTGATGAACATCAGTTCAAATAAGAGCGTAGCCGCGAAGGCGAGCGCGGAATTCGAACCACCGACATTGCCGCCATCCAACAGATCGGTGATGGCGGCATGCCCGGAGGCTGACGAGATCGATATCGCGCCAAGTAGCAAGAGCGCGCCGGTGGCGACGATGAAGTTGCTCACCGGGCCGGCCACTGACGTCAAAATATCGTCCAATACCGGACGGCGAAAATTGCGGGGATCAACCGGCGTGGGTTTCGCCCAACCGAGCAGCGGGATTCCAGTGAAGGCGGCAACCAACGGCATGATGATGGTTCCAAACAAATCGATATGGCGGATCGGATTCAGCGAGACCCGGCCCAACATCCGCGCCGTCGGATCGCCGCAGCGCGACGCGGTCCACGCGTGGGCGGACTCGTGCACGCTGATCGCAAAGAGGAAAGCGATCATCTGATACAGGATTTCGGCGATTCTAGCGGGCGTCATTGCTGAGCTTGATTGCTGAACTCTGATTCTAGCAAAGGCGGGAAAATGCAGTGTCTTGGGGAAAACCAGGTACCAGCGCGGCTAGGGAAATTCTGTTTAGATCCTTCAGGGCGAGGGGGAAGCTCTGAATGCGGGGCCCCCAGCGGCTAGAAGCCGCTATTGATGCGGCGACAGTTGCGGTGCGGCTGGAAGCCGCACCCTTTCAAAGCAAGATCAAGGCGCGATTTTTCCGCAGGCTGTGAAGCCGTGCCCTTTCAAAGCGTTCATGATTCGACTTAATCAGGGGATCTCTAGGACAAGTAATCGGTGCGGGAAATTCCCAGGCGCTGCATCTTGTACTGCAAGGTCGTGCGCTTCACTCCCAGCCGCTCCGCCGCTCCGCCCGGACCTGACAGTGCACCGCGGGTCTGGCGCAGAATTTCGATGATGTGTTCGCGCTCGCGGTCGGCCAGCGTGGTCGTGGGCTCGGAAGCCCGGGGGTCGGAGGGCAGGCGGAGCGACTCCTCGCGCAACTCGCCGAGCGGCGCACGCAGCCGGTTGCCGTCGGAGAGAATCACCGAGCGCTCGATAAAGTTCTCAAGCTCGCGGATGTTGCCCGGCCACGACCAGCGCACCATCGCGTGGACGGCTTCGTCGGGAATCACATCGATCTGTTTGCGCAGCCGTGCTGAACACTTTTCGACAAAATGATGGATGAGCGCTGGAATGTCTTCGCGGCGGTCGCGCAAGGCGGGCAGGTGCAGCGGAAACACATGGAGACGATAAAACAAATCGCCGCGAAATTGCTTCTCTTCGACGGCACGGGCCAGATCGCGATTGGTGGCGGAAATCAGGCGAACGTCGACGCGGATGGTCTTAGTTCCTCCGAGACGCTCGAACTCCTGATCCTGTAGAACGCGCAGCAACTTGGGCTGAAGCTCGAGGGGAATTTCTCCGACCTCGTCGAGCAAGAGGGTTCCCTTGTCGGCGAGTTCGAGGCGTCCGATCTTTTGGCTGACGGCGCCGGTAAAGGCTCCTTTTTCGTGCCCGAAGAGCTCACTTTCAAGCAGGCCGGTCGGGATGGCAGCGCAATTGAGCTTGATAAAGCTACGGTCTTTGCGGTGGCTCATGGTGTGAATCAAGCGCGCGATCCGCTCTTTGCCGGTGCCGGTTTCGCCGGTGATGAGCACCGTGGCGTCGGTATTGGCGACGATGGCGGCGTCGTCGAGCACGCGCTTGAGGGCGGTAGTGGAACCGACAATCTCGCCATTCTCAAGTACGGCGCGGAGTTCGTGCTCAAAGTAGCGTTTCTCATGAGCGATGCGGACTTTCTCTTTCGCGACCTCGCGAGTGATATGCGAGTTTTGCAAGGCGGCGGCGATGTGGTTGCCGACTTGTTCGAGATATTCGATCTCCCGGGGGCCGAATGTGTTTTCTTCGGTGCTCGTCGAATGCAGCACTCCCCATACGCGATTGCCGGCGATCAAGGGGACGCTCAAGGTGGAGAGAACGTCAGTGCCGTTCGACACGGGGGTGGGGGAGACGGCGGACGCACTCGAATTTGTGCTCTTTGAATCTGTGGGCTTGGAATCGGCGATATTTGGATCGATCTTTGGATCGATGTTTGAATCTACGTTCGTTGAAGTGGTGGTTTTTGCATTCATCTCCGGCAGACCGATGCCCCGCAGTTTCACTTCACGCAAATCTGACGCGGAGAAGAGAACGGCGGCGCGCGTCTGGACGGCGCGGGCCAGGATGGATTGCTCAAGCGGGACCGCGTCTTCGAAGCGCTCGACTCGTTTCATGTTTTCCCAATAGCGGCGGACGAATTTGCCGTCCTCATCGAGCAGGCTGAGGATTGCTTGTTGATAGCGTGGGATGCCGCGAATGCTGGCAAGAATTGAAGGCAGAAGTTTGTCGAGCTGGAGATTGGAAGCGAGCAAGCGGCTGATGGCGAGCAGGCTTTCCTGTTCCTCGGCGGAGCGCCGGGCTGCGTCTTTTTCAAGCGCGAGAGCCGTCATGAGCGCAACCCGCGACATGAATTCGACATCTTCCCCGGGCAAAGCAACGGGGACGCCTTTGCCCACGCCCACCGCTCCCAAGCGACTGGAGGGCGGGCTTATGGGAAAGACCGCGTAGGAACGGACCCCATGATTGAGGAGCGTTGCGGTTGAAGGCAGACGCCGGTCGCGCTCGAGATCGGGGATGATGATGGGCCGTTGTTGTGCCGACGCCCAGACGGTGACCGCCTGGTCCACGGGCAAGGAATCGAACTCTCCTCGGTCGCGGTTTTTCTTCCAATAGCGGGTCAGGATGCGATTTCGCAGAGGGTCGTGGAGGGAAAGGTTGAGCAGGTCGCTTTGGGTCAGCTCGAGAACGGGCGGCGCGATTTCGTTGAAGGCGTCGGGCAGATGTTCGGTCCGCGCCACCAGGTCAGTGATCTGGAGAAGAAGGCGATAGCGCCGGTGCTCGGACGAGCGTTCCTCGGGCGCAGATTGGCTTTCGGGCATGCGTACCTCTCCTGCTGCCGCCAAGCGCTGAATAAAAAGGAAGCGGCTACTAATTTTGAGCAGGAACTGGGGGTCGTCGCAGCTTGCCGAGCCGCGGGACAGCAGTTCAACATTGCGTTGCAGGCGCCGGTTTCTTAAATCGGAAACCGATCTTTTGTCTCCCCAGATTGGGGAGTCCCCCTCAGGTTGCAACGCGGCGTCCGGTAGTGCTTCCGGACGAAACATTGATACTCCGTCCATGAGTCACACGCAAGTTGTTTCTTCTATCCCTCCTCGTAAGACTTTGGGGCTGCGCGGAGTAAAATTGCGACAATGGCGCGGGGCTGGGAGAGTAAGTCGGTCGAGCAGCAGCAAGAAGAACGAGCGGCTTCGCGCGGGCCGATGCGGGCTCCGCTTTCGGCCAAGGAACAGGAGCGGGGCCGGAAGCGCGACGGACTTCTGCTATCGCGCGAACGCCTTACACAACAGCTGCGAACTGCGGTGAACCCGCGCCATCGGCAGATTCTGACAGAATCGCTGGCTGAAATAAATAAGCAACTGGCGTTTTTTGAAGAAGATACGGGCACGGCGAAACCAAAGTGACTCGCCTAGCGGCATAGCGCCTATAAGCAAAACCTAGGTCCGGTCTAGAGCCTACTCACGTATAATCGGGGTGCTGATGAAAGCTTACGTTTACGTCTCGCTGAAGAAGAGCGTTCTGGATCCGCAGGGAAAGACCATCCACGGCGCGCTTACGAAGATTGGCTACAAGAGCCTGCGTGATGTAAGGCAAGGCAAGTATTTCGAAATTACGTTGAACGGCGGAATCTCGAAAGACGAGGCGAAGGCCGAGGTGGAGAAAATGGCGCGCGAAGTCCTGACGAACCCGGTCATCGAAGAATTTCGTTTCTCCCTCGAAGAGTAGTGGTCATCGCGCGCCCTGGTAGGGGCGAGCGAACATCGAAGATCTAACTTCGAAGGTTCAACATCGAAGGTCCCCCACCGAACCAATCGTCGAACTAACCGAGGAGCCAACATCCATGTGCGGAATCGTGGGATACGTAGGTAAGAAGCAGGTGGTGCCGGTCATTATCGAGGGTCTGCGAAAGTTGGAGTACCGCGGGTATGACTCGGCGGGGATCGCGGTCTCGGGGAATGGGGCGGGGCTGCAAATCCGGCGGGCGGAAGGCAAGCTGCGCAACCTGGAAGAAGTGATCCGGAATAAGCCGCTCGACGGGACCTACGGGATCGGACACACACGCTGGGCGACGCACGGGCGGCCGACGGAAGAAAACGCGCATCCGCACAGGGATTGCAGCGGCACGATCGTGGTTGTGCACAACGGGATCGTGGAAAATTATCTTTCGCTGAAGCGCAAGCTGATCGAAGAAGGCCACAAATTTACGACCGAGACGGACACGGAAATCATCGCGCACCTGATCGAGAAGTATTACCTGAAAAGCGGCAACGGCACCCGGCCGTTGCTTGAAGATGCGGTACGAAAAGCAGTGAAGGAACTCACGGGCGTATTTGCGCTGGTGGTGATTGCGATTGACGAGCCGAATAAGATCGTCGCGGCGCGCAACGGGCCGCCGGCGGTGATTGGCCTGGGCAAAGACGAGTATTTCGTGGCTTCGGATGTGCCTGCGCTCTTGGATCACACGCGCGATCTCTTCTTTATGGCCGACGGCGATCTGGCGGTGATCACGCAAGACGGCGTGAAAGTGAGCGACTTCGACGGCAATCCCCTGGAGCGCAAAGCGCAGCGGATCACGTGGGACCCGATCATGGCGGAGAAGGGCGGCTTCAAGCACTTCATGCTCAAGGAAATTTATGAGCAGCCGCGAACGGTCCGAGACACCACGCTGGGGCGCGTCTCGCAGGATACGGGCGCGATCTTTCTCGACGAAATGAAGGTAACGGAAGCGGAATTCAAGGCGCTGAAGAAAATTAATATCGCCGCCTGCGGCACCAGTTGGCACGCGGGACTAGCGGGCAAATTCATGATCGAGAACTTCGCGCGGGTTCCGGTCGAAGTGGATTACGCCAGCGAATGGCGGTATCGGGACCCGATCCTTGGGCCGGATACGATGACGCTCTTGATTTCGCAATCGGGAGAAACGGCCGACACCATCGCGGCGCAGCGGGAAGCAAAAAGCAAAGGGTCGAAGACGCTGGCGATCTGCAACGTGGTGGGATCGATGATCACGCGCGAAGCGGCGGGAACGGTTTACACACATGCGGGGCCCGAGATCGGCGTGGCGTCAACGAAGGCCTTCACCGGCCAACTCACGGCGCTCTATTTATTTGCGTTGTATCTCGCCCAGGTTCGCGGCACGATGACTCCCGAGCAAGCCAAGGCAGCGGTGCAGGAACTGACGCACATCCCGGGCAAGCTGGAACAGATTCTGACGCACGATGACGCCTGCAACGAGTTGGCGAAAACTTATCTTCGCGCGCAGGATTTTCTGTTTCTCGGGCGCGGCATTCACTATCCCATCGCGCTCGAAGGTGCTTTGAAGCTTAAAGAAATTTCTTACATTCATGCCGAGGGGTATCCGGCGGGAGAAATGAAGCACGGTCCGAATGCCCTGATCGACGAAAATCTTCCGGTCGTGATCATCGCTACGCGGGACGTAAACAGCCCGCAGTCGATGACGCGATATGAGAAGACGATGTCGAACCTGAAGGAAGTGAAAGCCCGCTCAGGCATCGTCATCGCGCTGGCGACGACAGGCGACAAAGAAATCACCGAGGAAGCCGATCACGTGCTCTTCGTTCCGCCGGCTCCGGAAGAATTGTCGGCGATTCTGGAGATTGTGCCTCTGCAACTGCTGGCGTATCACATTGCCGTGAGGCGTGGGTGCGATGTGGATCAGCCGCGGAATCTGGCTAAGTCGGTGACGGTGGAGTAGGGAGGCGCACGAGCTCGATATCGGCCCTGCTACCAGATCGTCCTTACCACTTTCGCCTGCCGTATCTCGCGGTCTGCTGTGATTAAGTCCATCCCCTCCACCAGCGCCGTCGCGCCAATCACCCTGTCCGCCGGATCTTTTGGGTAGCCCGCGGGCAATGACAACATACGTGCGCATGTCCGCGCGTTGATCGGCACCACCACAAATTTGCGCTCTAGTTCGTGCAGGAAGGATTCAAGACTCATTGCGAGTTGAAAGCGCCGCCTGCCGAAGAGAGTGGCGATTTCCACCAGGGTCATTGCGGAGATTGCCAGGCCAGCCCCGCCCCCCCGAGCCTCATCCATTACGACATGAGCTCTCTTCGAAATCTTTTCTGGTTCAAATGCCAGCCAAAGAACGATATGGGTGTCGACGAGGATCAATACAGGTCGCCCCACTCCTCCGGCGTTAGCGCGGGCGAGACAACGTCGCCCGTGATTTTGCCCTTGCCCTTGAGAAAGCCATAAATATCATCCTTCTCCGCATCTGCCGGAACCAGCTTCGCTACCGGCTTGCCGCGTTTTGTGATGACCACGGTCTCGCGCTTGGCCTGAACTTCGTCCATCACCGCGAGACAGCGTGCCTTGAAAGTGCCAGCCGCCATGGTTTTCATGCCGGACCTCCAATCTTCTCACCCTGCGATCATGGTCATTGTACCATGGTCATATCGTCCCAGATACTCGCGCTCCCTGCCCGGCGCGACAGTGTTTACGCGGCCAACTCGCTCCCGTTATCTCGGCATGTTGGCCGAGTTATCTTTTGGCATGGCGTCGAGCGTGGCTTTGTCGATACCTAAGTGCGCCAGCACTAGCTCGGGGGGAGTGTGGGTCAACCATTCGGAGAGCGACAGATCCTGATAGGTGTTGGTTTTGAACATCTCGAGGAATTTCAGGTCGGTGTCGCCCGTGTTCTGCACGTAGTGGGGGAGAGTCTTCAGGACGTAACCAACGTCCCCGGCTTGAAAGTCCATGGTGCGGGCGCGGCCCCCGGTGGCGAAGACGGTCATTTTTCCGGAGCCGCTGATGTAGTACTGCCACTCGTCGGCATTGGGATGCCAGTGGAGTTCGCGCACTCCGCCGGGGTGGACGGTGACGATGGCGGAAGCCGTCGTGGACACTTTGAACCGGCTGGAATCGATGATCTGAACCTCGCCACCCTTGGTGCGCTTGGAGATCGGCATCTGGGATTTGCGGAAAGAAAAATCCTGCGACGACAGACCGAGCGAGCCGGCGGCGACTTTCTTGTCCTCCGCTAGAGAGGGCGGCGCGGCGGCCTGAAAAATAAATTTTTCGCGGCGTACGAGTTTGTCGAGCGCCTCTTTGCTGACGCCGAAGTTCGCCGCGAGAACGTCGTGCGGGGTGTGGGCCATCCAATCGGTGAGCAGAACGGTTTCGTATTCGGAGAAGTTGCCATCGTCGAACACGAGCAGAAATTCGGCGCCGTCGGGAGCGAGGCCCTGAATGGAATGCGGGATGCCGGGAGGAAAGAACCAGAGATCGCCTTCGCCTACGTCGTCGACGAAGCTCTTGCCCTCGATGTCGACGGCGGTGATGCGCGCGGTGCCGTAGAGCATGATCGCCCACTCGGCCGCAGTGTGCCAGTGCAGTTCGCGGACTCCGCCGGCGGTCAGGCGCATGTCGACGCCGGCGATGGTCTTCGAAACGGGGGGCTCGCGCACGGTGACTTCGCGCGACCATCCACCCTCTTGCATGCGCTTGTGGGAAAGGCCAAAGGGATACTTAAATGTCGCGACGCCGCCGGCATCGGTTGGGGGCGGCAGGAAGGAGTCGGGATTTTGGGCATCGATCGGGGGATTGCCGGGGCCGGGAGCGCTGGAGCTGCGATCACCTTTGGTCGGGTAGGGATGTTGCTCTTGCGCCACGGCATCGGCCGCGGAGAGCACTCCGGCAGCGGCGATCGCCGCCGACCCCAATTCCTAAGAATCCGCGCCGCGAGACTTCTTTGTTGGTATCCTCGGCCATAAGATCGTCCTTTCGAAAAAAGAGAAGTAGAAGAGATTTTCCCCAAGCGGGCTAGCGATTTGGCGAAACGATATGACGAGTCGTGGCGCGCTGTCAAACGGGACTCATCGAGATTTCGATAACCCAGATTTCGCCAGTCGAGATTTCGCTAATCCCGGACCGCTTCCTTATCATCTACATCTGTGATGGCCCAGTTCAAGACATTCGAAGCACAAGTCGTCCGGTCCATTGCGCTTTCGGAATTCACCAGGCACCTCGAACTCGAAGTGAAAGATGTGTCGCGTTTCGGATTCGTTCCCGGACAATGGCTCTCGGTGAAAGTCGACACACCCGAGGGAGAAGAAATCACGCGCGCCTATTCGATCGCCTCGCCTCCATCGGAAAACGGAAGCGTCGCGTTTTGTCTCAACCGCGTGCAGGATGGATTTATGTCGAACCATCTCTGCGATGCGAAGGCAGGCGAGACGATTTCCTTTCAAGGGCCGTTCGGGGATTTCACGCTGCGTCCGCCGCTGCGCGACACCGTGTTCATCGCCACTGGAACCGGCGTCGCGCCGTTCCGCTCTATGCTGCACTGGTTGCTCGCGGAAAAAGAACGTCATCAGGATCGAGATCGGGATCGAGAATTCTGGCTGCTTTTTGGCGCTCGGCACGAGTCGGACATCTACTATCGCGAGGAATTCGAGAGACTGGCGTCCGCTCACGCCAATTTCCATTTTTTGCCGACGCTGAGCCGCGCGACTGACAACTGGCAGGGATTGAGAGGATACGTGCAGCAACATCTGGGCGAAATCGTCGGCATGCGGACCGACATGCACGCTTACATTTGCGGACTCGACAAGATGGTCAAGGCGAACCGCGAATTGCTGAAGAGTCTTGGATGGGATCGGAAGTCGATCCGGTACGAAAAGTACGACTGAGGACAGTACCCAGTTGCCAGTATCCAGTATCCAGTATCCAGAACCCAGTTCTCGGTTGCCAGTTCTCAGTTCTCAGTTAGACTGGTTCCCCTAGAACTGCGGACACAAGCGAACATTTCGAGGAACATCAATCATGTACGTCGCCGATAGCCAGCGTTATGACTCCATGCAATACCGCCGCTCTGGACGCAGCGGTATTAACCTCCCTGCGATCTCGCTTGGACTGTGGCACAACTTTGGCGGGGTCGACAACTTTGAAAATTCCCGGGCCATGCTGCGCCGCGCGTTTGATCTCGGCATCACGCATTTCGATCTGGCCAATAATTATGGGCCGCCCTATGGATCGGCGGAAGAGACCTTTGGGCAGATTCTGAAGAAAGATTTCCTGACGTATCGCGACGAACTAATCATCTCGACGAAAGCTGGATGGGATATGTGGCCCGGCCCGTACGGTGACTTTGGCTCACGCAAATATATGCTGGCCAGCCTCGACCAAAGTCTGAAACGCATGGGCCTGGAATACGTCGACATTTTTTATCATCACCGGCCCGATCCCGACACTCCGATGGAAGAATCGATGGGCGCGCTCGACACCGCCGTGCGCTCGGGGCGGGCGCTTTACGCCGGCATTTCCGCTTACGATGCGAAGCAGACGGCTGAAGCCGTGAAAATTCTTCGCTCGCTTGGAACTCCCTGCCTGATTCATCAACCGAAGTATTCGATGTTTGTGCGGGAACCGGAAAAGGGACTGTTCGACGTTCTCGGGAAAGAAGGCGTGGGGTCGATCGTCTTTAGCCCGCTTGCGCAGGGGTTGCTTTCGGATCGTTATCTCAACGGGATTCCGAGCGATTCGCGAGCGGCGCGCGATTTTTTTCTGAAGAAGACTGACATTGGGGAAGACAAGCTCTCGAAGATTCGGGCGTTGAACGAAATTGCAAAACAGCGGGGGCAGACGCTGGCCGAGATGGCGGTGGCGTGGGTGCTGCGGGATCCGCGCGTCACTAGTGCGTTGGTCGGGGCGAGCAAAGTCTCGCAAGTCGATGATAACGTGGCGGCGCTGAAGAATTTGAAATTCTCGGCGGAAGAACTGAAGAAGATTGACGGCGTGCTGGCCGGCACTTAGGGCGGGATGATTTATTGGAACTGGGCCCAGGTTAGCGCCCACAGAACGGGCGCGAACCTGGGGCACTGACTACACTGACTAATGAAAACCAAGATTATTGTGCGGTGCGCTTGGGCCAGTGAGGGGCTGATGGCTGCCTATCACGACCGGGAATGGGGGGTGCCACAACACGACGACCGCGTCTTGTTTGAATTTTTGATTCTGGAAGGGGCGCAAGCGGGGCTGAGCTGGGACACGATCCTACGCAAGCGCGAAAATTATCGTGCCGCTTTTGATGGATTCGATCCTCGGAAGATCGCCGGCTACGACGCGCGCAAGGCGAAGCAATTGCTGAAAAATGAAAGCATCATCCGCAATCGCCTCAAGATAGCCTCAGCGACCAAGAACGCAAAGGCGTTCCTCGGGATACAAAAAGAATTCGATACTTTCGATCGCTACATCTGGCAATTCGTCGGGGGCAAGCCACGACTGAATCCACGCAGGCTGGGAAAAGCTATTCCGGCGACTACTCCCGAGTCAGATGCGATGAGCAAAGATTTGAAAAAACGGGGATTCAACTTCGTGGGCTCAACCATCTGCTACGCCTTTATGCAGGCTACTGGAATGGTGAACGACCACGTGGTTGAATGTTTCCGCTATCCCAAATAACCGGTTCGCTCACTTCTTCTTACTTCATCTGTTCTCACTTCGCCCGCTGCACCCCGCTGGAAATAATGAAGACCCGCCCGGAATGGTACCCGTGCACACCGCTCCATCCCGACGTGATGAGAAAATCGGACGTGCCATCGCCGTCCACATCGCCCATGGTGACCGCGTCGAATCCAAAAGTGTCGCCCGGAATTCGGCAGGTGTAGGTCTTCATCAGGCGACCGTCTTTCCCGGAATACAAATAGGCGCGGCCTCCGCTGATCGAGGCTCCTCGATATTGCCAAGCCCCCACGATCAAGTCGCTGTGGCCGTCGCCATCGACGTCGCCTGCGACCGACGGACTGGTGCCAAATCCCTCGCCCGCTTTTTCACCGGTCAGCGTCATCAGAGGATGACCGTCTTTGCCGGAATAAACGTAAACGCGGCCCGTCGAAGGCCCCTTCGCCGAGTTCGACCAATCTGACGCGTAGACATCGGGAAAGCCGTCGCCATCGACATCTCCGGGCACCGACAAGAACATTCCTCCCAAAGCGCCACCCGTCTTATCTGAGTCGATGATGAATTTTGGTTTGACGGAAAGCGAGTCGTAGACATAGGTTCGTCCTGTCTGTTTCGGTCCCGCCGTCGGCGCTCCGACCAAAAGCAGGATTCGATTCTTATCGGCGTAGCCAGCCACGGCGCTGCCAAAGCCATCGCCTGCGTGCTCGCCTGTCAGCGTCAGGAGCACGCTGCCATCTTTTCCTGAATACACATAAGCGCGGCCTGCTTTGTCTCCGCCGGCATTGTTGTTTGGAGCCCCCACAATGACGTCGGCAAAACCATCGTGATTTATATCGCCGACGCCGGACGCGTGCCGCCCATAGTCATCGGTAGCGTTCTCTGATTTCAGGGTCAGCAGTACGTGGCCGTCTCGTCCGGAATAGACTTTGGCGTAGCCTCCGCCGGGAGCGCTGGCGATCACGTCGGGAATGCCATCGCCATTCGTGGCTCCGGCCGCTTCGACACCGGTTCCCAGCTCGTCGCCAGCATGGCCGTCGGCAGTCCAGAGCAATTTTCCGGTTTTGGTCGAATAGACATAAATGCGCCCGGCCTTAGCGCCTCCCGCGCTGTTGGTTGGAGCCGACGTGACCACATCGGGCACGCCATCGCCGTCGACATCTCCGATATTTCGCGCGATCCATCCGAATTGATCGTGGGCTGCCTCGCCATCCCATTCGCGAATAATTTTCACGGGCTCGACGAACGGATTGTCGAAGTCGGAGCGCACGGGCAGCAAGGCCGCAAAGCGCGGGTCGGTTTTCAGCGATTCAAACTCGGGGGTGGAATCGATTTGCGTCATGTCAATCTTGCGGGATGCTCTGGCTTTTGTAAGCCACGCGAAGGCCTGCTCTTTATCCCCCTTCTGCGCATAGACGACGGCGAGATTGAAGATTGGAGTCGGAACCGACGGCTCGACCTCCAATGCATGCTGGAAGGCGGCGATCGCGTGGTCGAAGTCCTTCAGATTCTGATAGGCCACGGCGAGCACGCGCCAGGCGGAGGCGTCTTTGTCGTTGGGATTGCGCTTGGTGAACTCTTCCAGAATTTTGACGGCGCCGGCATTGTCATTGGCAATCAGGCGCGCATACCCGGCAACGAGTGCGGGATCGGGAGTCTGCGCCGAGGCCTGGGCAAAACCGGCGGCGGCTAACGCCGCCAGCGCTGAGCCGAGCAAGATACCTCTGAGAAAATTGCACGCTGTCTTAAGCATAGATTGGCAGTCTTACTGATCCAGGCCGGTTCGCGCTATCAGAATATTGCCCTCGCGGGTTATTCGTGATGAGTGACCGGGAAACAATGACCAACTGCCGCCGTTTCGATGTCAGCGGCTGCGTTGTCAACGGCCTTGGCCTTCGCGAACACCCGACGGGGTGCGCGCGAACTCACGCCGGAAAGCGCTCGTGAAGTGACTGTGGCTGGAAAAACCAGCTTCCAGCGCGAGATCTACCAGAGGCCTGCCGGACCCGGCGACGCTTTCGAGTGAGCTGCGCAGGCGAAGCCGCTGCCGGTAGGCGTGTAGCGTTGTGCCAGTGGCGCGGCGAAACATCCGGCAGATGTAATACGGAGAAAGCCCGACTGCATCGGCAATATTGGCCAGCGTCAGACGGTCTTCCATTCGCAAACCCTCGATTCTCGAACTCCCGAATGGCGAGCTTTCGAATCGGGAGCTGAGGAGGAATTCGATGTGGCGAACAGATTCGCGCTGCTTTGCGCCGAATTTCCGCAACTGGGGCGACAGTCGATAGGACAAACCAACCACGCTCTCCAACAGATAGACTACCGCTTCTTCGATTGCGAAGGGGTCGACGGCATCGAAGCTGGAGCTGGCGAGTTGCTCGAAAATTTTCCGCTGCAACAGATAAGTCCGCGAGTCGGACCAACCGTGAGTGCAACGGAAGGGAGCCTCGGGATGCGAATCTGCAGTTGCATCGTACGCGCGGACCACATCGCGAGCGACTTCGCGGTCAACGCCGAACCAATCACAGCGATCTCCGTCATCGCTGATGGCGCTCCTTAGGTAGGCCTGGCCTTTGTTGTAAAAGGTGACGACATTGGGATTGGCAACAAACGCGGCTTCGTGCTCGTGCTGAATCTCAACCGCTGTCCTCGGAAACACGAAACAGAAATTCCGCGCGCGGCCCGACTCGCGAAACGAAGGATGACTCGGATGGGCCCGGAAAGCGCCGACGCGAACCAATCCGCTGTCGAACAGAATGCGATCGAACTCGCAAACCTCAGACGCGCGCCCTGCGGGACTGGCGGGCGGAATCGCAAGGGCTTCTGTTTTCATGCCGTTTCCTGTTTTCGTGGCTGTCTTCTACTGCTTTCGCGCCATTCTCGTCGAACCGTTGCGGCTTTAGTAGTAGACGGCTCAGGGCGAGTTTCGGTTTGCGAAAACCCCTATCCTCCGGCATAATAATGGTTTGTCTTTACTTCGCTCGGCAAACCAGTTGGCCAAACCAGCTAGCCAAACCAGCAAGTGAAACCAGCCGGACTCTTCCGGGTAAAGGATACCGAAGTCTGTGTTAATGATTCGTCTAGCGCGCTTTGGTGCGCGCAAACAACCGTATTATCGTGTGGTGGTGATTGAGAAGGAGCGGGCTCGCAATGGCCGCCCGGTGGAAGTCGTGGGAACGTATAATCCGCGGACCAATCCGGCCACTTTCGATCTGAAGCGTGAGCGCATCGACTACTGGGTTTCGAAGGGTGCCCAGCTTTCGGATCGCGTTGGCAAGTTGGTCAAGTCTCCCGCGCCGGCTGCGGCCGCTTCGGTCGCCTAGCCTCTTAGCATCCGCCATTTCAGGAGCCTCAAATGATCGAGCCGAGCGCCAGTCCGCGCGCCATGATTGAATACATCGCCAAGGCCATTGTCGAGGCCAAGGGCGAGGTTTTCATTGACGAGTACGAAGACGGCGACGAGACCGTCATCGAACTCGAAGTGGCCGAGGCCGATTTGGGCAAGATTATCGGACGCTCAGGTCGCGTCGCTCGCGCCTTGCGCAACGTGCTGAGCGCTGCTGGATCGAAACTGGATAAGCGCTACGCGCTCGAGATTATTGAGTAGAACAGTGGCTAGTGGTTGGTGGTTAGTGAGTAGTCGATGAGTGGCAGCCTATGGCGTCCGCGGACGTAGGCGATGGTCGAGGCGATCATCAAAGCGAAGATCGAGGCGACTGGATTACCCTGGCTGTCGTCATTAAGACTCAGGGACGGCGTGGCGAAGTCGCGGTCGAGTCGCATACCGACGTTCCTGACCGCTTCCAGCAAGACATGCGGCTGTGGGCGCTGGCGAAGAACGGCCAGCGCCGCGAAGTGAAGGTAGAAGATCTCTGGCCGCATAAGAATCTTCTCGTGCTGAAGTTTGAGGGCATCGACAGCATTAACGATGCCGAGCCGCTGGTGGGCGCTGAACTCCAGTTGCCGAGCGCGGAACGGGCCAAGTTGGAGCCGGGCTGGACTTACCTTAGCGATTTAGTTGGCTGCAAGGTGTTCGACGGGCAGCGCGAGGTCGGCGAGATTGAAGATGTGCAGTTCGGCGCGGGAGAAGCGCCGTTGCTGGTTGTGAAGAGTGGGACAAAGCTTCCCCACGAGATCCCGTTTGCCGAGGCGTATCTGGAGAAGCTGGATCTGGAACACAGGCAAGTCCGCATGAAGTTGCCGGAAGGTTTGCTGGAAGTGAACGAGCCGGTGGAGAAGACAAAGAAGTCGATGGTCGTTAGTCGTTCGCCATTCGCCGGAAGAATCAGCCGACGACTAACGACCAGCGACCAACGACGGTTTCCCATGAAGATCGACATTCTCACGATCTTTCCCGACTTCTTTCGCGGACCACTGGATTATGGGATTCTGCGCCGGGCGCGGGAAACGGGTCTGGTGGAAGTCAGCATTCACGATCTGCGGGCGTTTACGAAAGACAAGCATCGCACCGTGGATGACCGCCCGTTTGGCGGCGGCGAGGGCATGGTCCTGAAGCCGGAACCGATCTTTGAATGTTTGGAGTCGTTCGGCAACCTGGAATCGCGTGAAGTTCGCGCGGCTGCGGACGCGAAGCAATCGGTAATTTTGCTGTCGGCGCAGGGACGCAGACTCGATCAGGCCATGGCTGCGGAACTTTCGCAGCTTGAGCGGATTGTACTGATCTGCGGACGCTACGAAGGCGTGGACGAACGCATCAGCGAGCATCTCGCGGATCGAGAAGTTTCGATCGGCGACTATGTGTTGAGCGGCGGCGAACTGGGCGCCGCGGTGATCATCGACACGGTGACACGGCTGATACCCGGCGCCGTGGGCAACCAGAACTCGACGCGGCAGGAATCGTTCACAGAGTTCGCGGGCGAGGGCGCCCGCGCCACGCTGGGGGATGAGCCGAGTTCGACGTGCAGTTCGGGCGGATTGCTCGATTATCCGCATTACACGCGGCCCGCGGATTTTCGCGGCATGGCGGTGCCGGAGGTTTTGGTGAACGGCAACCACGACCAGATTCGGACCTGGCGGCGGAAGACGGCGTTAGCGAAGACGCTGCGCAACCGTCCCGATCTGCTGGAGCGGGTGGCTCTGACGAAGGAAGACAAGGAATTGCTGGCCCAGATCAAGCGGGCCAAAGTACTGGAAGATTAGAGAAGGAATTCAGGAAGGAAAACGTATGCGTAACCCAATCATCGAAAAACTGCTTGCGAAAACCCGCCGCACAGACCTGCCGAAGTTCGCTCCCGGCGACACGATCAAGGTGCAGGTCAAGATCCGCGAAGGCGAAAAAGAACGGTTGCAGGCGTTCGAAGGAATTGTCATTGCCCAGAAGCACGGCGCGCAGCCGAGTTTCACCGTCCGGAAGATCAGTTTCGGCCAGGGCGTGGAGCGTATTTTCCCGCTCGACTCGAAAGTCATCGACAAAATTGACGTGATTCGCTCCGCCAAAGTCCGCCGCGCCAAGCTTTATTATCTGCGCGGACTCAAGGGCAAGGCGGCACGGCTGAAGGAAGTCGAACAGCAGTAAGGGCAGTACCCAGTTGCCAGTACCCAGTACCCAGTTTTTCCACGCTGAGTACTGGGCACTCCGCACGGGTTGCGCCTTGCTTCGCGCCCCCTCTTGAGCGAAGATGCTGCTCAGCATCCGTGTCCAAGTCCTTACGCAGTCCGAAGACTTCCAAAGCAGATAAGATTTCTGCGTCGGCGGCGAAATTGCGGCTGCTGAAATCCCTTCGCTGCACTCTCAAATTTGAAAAGCGCGCCTGGGCGGCGGGGATGCAGTTTGTTGCCGGAGTCGACGAAGTGGGCCGCGGATCACTCTTCGGGCCAGTCGTCGCAGCGGCTGTGATTCTCGATCCGAACCATCGCATCCGCGGGCTGCGCGATTCGAAACTCATCCCCGCGGAGAGGCGCGAGGCGCTGGCGATTCAGATCCGCCAGCATTCGATCGCCTGGGCGATCGCCGCGGTCGATTCCGCCCGCATCGATCAGATCAATATTTACCACGCTTCGCGACTGGCAATGCTGCGTGCGGTGCAGCAACTGGCGCCCGCGGCAAACCATCTTCTCGTCGACGCGTTGAAACTCGATTGCGAACTGCCGCAGCAAGCCATCATTCATGGGGACGCGCTCTCCGCCTCGATCGCCGCCGCTTCGATCATTGCGAAAGTCGAGCGCGACCGCATGATCTCCGCCTGGGACCCGGTCTTCCCTATGTATGGTCTCGCCTCGAATAAGGGATATTGCACGGCGCGGCATCTTGCAGCGCTGCGCGAGCACGGCCCCTCGCCGCTCCACCGCCAGTCGTTTGCTCCGGTGTGGAGCGCGCCGATTCCGCAAGATGTTCTGGCCTTCATGCTGGAGGAACCAGCTGCCGAGTTGATGAAGCTCGGTTGATGAAATTGTCGTCCTGACGGCACACAGCGAAGCGCCTGCTATCATTTCCATCGTGTCTGTGCGCGGAAAATTCATCACTTTCGAGGGCCTTGACGGCAGCGGCAAGAGCACACAGCTCGACAAGCTGGCGCGTTCACTGCGAGCGCATGGACTTTCCGTCACTGTGACGCGCGAGCCGGGAGGCACAACCTCCGGCGAGAAAATTCGCGAAGTTCTGCTGCATTCCGGGACCTCGGGACTGTCTCCACAAACGGAGATGGCGCTGATGTTCGCCGCCAGGGCGCAGCACATCCACGAGACCATTTTGCCAGCTCTCGCCGAAGGCAAGATCGTGCTTTGTGATCGCTTCACCGATTCGACCGAGGCCTACCAGGGCGGGGGCCGCAAGTTGGGCACAAAGCCGGTGCTACAACTGCACACGCTTCTGTGCGGCAACCTGCGACCTGATCTGACGCTGTTGCTCGACAACGACGTGGCCGTCAGCGTTGATCGAGCGCGCCGCCGCAACCGAAAGCACACAGGCGGACGTTCAGCAAAAGAAAGCGGCAAAGACGAGAACCGCTTCGAGCAGGAAAATCGGGCTTTCTTTGGACGGGTTCGCCACGCCTACCTGGCGATTGCTGCACGGGAACCGCATCGCGTTCATCTGGTGAACGCCCGCGGCACTCCCGCCGAAACTCACGCCGTTATTATGGAGTTGGTCCGCAAGAAGTTGAAGATCAGCTCGAGCTAGAAGCTAGCGGCTCGCGGCTTTGCTTATGCCCTTTTCTGATTTCGTCGGCAACCCGGGAACCATTCATCGCATTCGCGAGATGCTGGCGCGTGAGCGGTTTCCGCATGCGGTTATCTTGTCGGGCGCCGAAGGGTCGGGCAAGTACACGTTGGCGCTGATGTTGGCCCGCGCGATGAACTGCCTGGTCCAACCTAAGATTGACGGCCTGCCCGATTTTTGCGGTGAGTGTTCGAGCTGCACGCGCATCGCGCAGTCGGCGGACCTTGACGCGAGGTTCGCGGAAGCGGTTGAGGCGCGCGAGAATCTCCGCGAAACGGATAAAAAAGAAACGCGTCTATTCGTCCAGACTCACCCCGATGTTCTCGTCATCCCGCCCGACCCGCCGCAGATGATGATCAAGGTCGATCAGGTGCGTCACGTCATCAACACGATTTACTACCGACCCGGCGAGGCGCGCGAACGCGTTTACATTTTCACCGGGTCTTCATTTATGAAGGAGGCGGCGAACTCGCTGCTCAAAGTTCTTGAGGAGCCGCCGGAGTTCGCGACTATCTTTCTGCTTACGGAAAACGCGGGTGAACTGCTGCCGACGATCCGTTCGCGCTCGATGACATTTAACCTCGGCGCGGTTGATACCGGGGAGATCGAGAAGCAGCTGGCCAGTCTCCAGCCTACATGGAATCCTCGGCAACGCGCGCTGGTCGCGCGTTTGAGCGAAGGCGCCATCGGACGTGCTTTATCGTTCGACATCGAAGGGTACACAGCGGCTCGCGGCCACGCGCTCGTCCTGCTGAAATCGGCTCTTAGCGGGAGCGATCACACGGACCTCTTCAAGACGACTGAAACCTACCGCGCCGGGGCGGAAGGACGCGCGAAGATCGACGCTTTGCTTCGCACCTTTTATTCGCTGCTTGAAGACCTGATGTTCCTGCAATCGGGCACGCCGCAATTTGTCCGCAATACGGACATTGTTGGAGAGCTGAAGAAGCTGTCGGAGAGCGCGGATTTTGGCTGGCTGCAACGAGCGGCCGAGGGCCTAGCCGAAGTGGAACGCGGCATGCGACGCAACCTGCTGCGATCGCTCTCGCTTGATGCCTTCGCTACCGCGCTGGAACGCGTTTCCTGAGAATTCGGGGCCCCCGAACACTCGGTGGTACGAGGCTTGTAGCCTGTTGCACACCCGGACCCAACACTGCACAAAATATTGTCAACCCCTGTCCGCTGTGATACCGTAAGCCTCAGTTCACGCCTCTGGACCCACAATTCTGGCTCAAGTCTTGTGGTAAATTTCTGCCCGCCCGGCGCGCAGGTGGTGCGATTTGAAAGATGCAGTCGACTCCTTACCGGCCGAACAATCCGCTGGTCACAGCAACGACCAGGAAGGCTTTGCGAATCGCAAACTGATTCGCCCCACCCTTACGCGCTCCGATCACGCACACGGCGGTCACAACCACGCGCCCAACCACCCGGGGGGTGAGCGGAGAGAGAGTAATCGCGAGAGGGATCGAGAGCGCTCAGCCGCCCCGGCCAAGAAAACCGCTCCCACCGAGCAGACCAACGCCGAAAATTTTTATTATCAGAAGCAGATGCAGTCGAAGACTCCGATGGTCATCGTGTTGCGCGACGGCGAGGAAGTCCACGGCTATATCGAGTGGTATGACAAGCACTGCATCAAGCTGAATCGAAACGGGGCTGCGAATCTGATGATCTACAAGCCGGCCATTAAGTACATGTTTAAAGAGGGTGAGAACGGGCGGAAGTAGGCTGTCAGCTCTCAGCCGTCAGCTCTCAGTTTCTGAAACTTTCTCCTCGAAATCCCCGTATCACCATCACCATGCCTCCACAGGCCGCTCTCGTGGAAAAATACTTCTTGTGGCGTCGGTCGATCCTTAGGCCAGCTCTATACATTTTGGCAGCTCTTTATATCGCGGGCACTGTCTTCGGCGGCATTGGTCTCGGCTGGGTCGCACTTCACCCCTATCGTCATCCGGTGACAGCCGCCGAGGAGCGTAACGCGAGAGCGGTTGCGCAGAACGACAATGTTGAATTCCGCGACGTGGAACTCACGGCTCCGGATGGAACTGTCCTTCGTGCCTGGTTCATGCGTCCGTCAGAAACAAACGGTGATGCAGTCATCCTGTTGCACGGTGTCTCGGATAGCAGGTTGGGCACATACGGATACGGAAAGTGGCTGGTCCAAAATCATTACATGGTGCTGATGCCCGATGCGCGCGCACACGGTGCGAGTGGCGGCGAGTTAGCGACGTATGGACTGAAAGAAGCCGACGACATACACCGCTGGGTGGATTGGATCGAGACCGCCGAACATCCACGCTGCATGTTTGGGCTCGGCGAGTCGATGGGTGCGGCACAATTGCTGCAGTCCTTGCCCAAGGAGCCGCGATTCTGTGCGGTCGTAGCCGAATCGCCATTTGCTACGTTTCGCGAGATCGCTTATGTGCGATTCGGCCAGCCGTTTGGCGCCGGCCCATGGCTCGGAAGGACATTTTTTCGGCCGGCTGCTGATGTCGGATTTCTTTATATCCGGTTTCACTACGGCTTGAACATGGAATTGGTGTCGCCCGAGCTGGCGGTCGTCGGCGCCAAGACTCCAGTGCTGCTGATCCACGGACTCGACGATACCAATATTCCTCCATACCATTCGGATTTAATCGCCGCGAAAAACCCATCAGATGTAAGGGTGTGGAAGGTGCCCGGTGCTGAGCACACTGGAGCTCACTCGGCCGCGCCCGAAGAATTCGAACGGAGAGTTTTGGAATTTTTTGCCCAGCATTCTTCGACCGCCAAGCCACAATGACGCAGGCTCGAACTGAAAGCTGAGAGCTGCCCCTACAGCTTCGGCAGCACAATCCCCTTCTGCGACTGATATTTTCCCTTGCGGTCTTTGTAGCTAATCTCGCAGACTTCGTCCGACTGGAAGAAGAGAATCTGGCACAGCCCTTCATTGGCATAGATCTTGGCGGGCAGCGGCGTGGTATTCGAGATCTCGAGCGTGACAAAGCCTTCCCACTCCGGCTCAAACGGAGTGACGTTCACGATGATGCCGCAGCGCGCATAGGTCGACTTGCCCACGCAGATCGTCAGCACGTCGCGCGGAATCTTGAAATACTCGACCGACCGTGCCAAGGCAAACGAATTCGGCGGCACGATGGCGACATCGGAATTAACGGAGATGAACGAACGCTCGTCGAAATGCTTCGGGTCGATCACTGTGCTGTTGACGTTGGTAAAAATCTTAAACTCGTCGGCCACGCGCAAGTCGTATCCATAGCTCGACACGCCATAGGAAATCACTCCCGCACTCACCTGTTTTTCAGAGTACGGATTTATCATGTCGTGCTCCTGCGCCATGCGCCGGATCCAGCGGTCACTCTTGATGCTCATGAAACCCCTTTTTAATTTGTGATTGGTAATTTGTAATTGGTAATTGTGCGCGGTGATTGAACGCAGGACTTTCAATCACAAATTACAAATCACCAATTACAAATTTGCGCAGGCTGGTGCAGTCATCTTACGAGACAACAGGGCCGGTTGACAATCCGGACTATCCCCCTTAGCATCAATAACTTGAGGCGTACGAATCCTCAGGAGGCGGGGGACACCCATGATTAAGCTCGACATCATCAACGAAGTGGTCAACCGCACCGGCATCACCAAGACCAAAGCCGAACTGGCCGTCGAAACCGTCTTCGAGAGCATGAAGAAAGCGCTCTCGACGGGAGACCGCATCGAACTGCGGGGCTTCGGCGTGTTCAACGTGCGTCCGCGCAAGACCGGGATTGGGCGCAACCCGCGCACCGGAGCCGAAGTTTCCATTCCTCCGGGCAAAGCCGTCCGCTTCAAACCGGGCAAGGAATTGCAGTCGATCGACTAGGGTGGATTGCAGAGGGCAGAGGTCAGATTGCAGAAGTTAAGTCTTTTGCTCTGCGGGCTTCGGTTCTTACTGCAATTTGACCTCTAACCTCCGGCCTGCCGTCATGTCTGAACCGACATCCCATCTGCCAACGGTTCCCGAGTGGGATCAGCCGCCCCAGCCCGGAGTCTGGGTCATACCACCGCCGCGCCAGCGCTGGTGGCTTTATGTGCTGTTTCTGTTGCTGACATTTTTCAGCACGATGGTGGTCGGGGCGCGGATGGAATTTAATTTCCAGCACAGCCAGTCCGTGTTTTCGCTGAACGATGACTCACTTTCCTTATTTCCAATTCACTGGATCGCTGAAAATCCCAGAAACTTGCTGCTGGGTGTTCCTTTCTCGTTCACGCTGATGTTCATTCTGTTCGCGCATGAGATGGGGCACTACCTCTATGCGCGGCATTATCGCGTGTACGTGACGCCGCCATTCTTCGTGCCTTTTCCGAGCTTGATCGGGACGCTGGGCGCGTTCATTCGGATCAAGAGCCCGATTCCTTCGCGCGCCGCGCTCTTTGACATCGGAATCGCCGGGCCCATCGCCGGATTCGTCCCTGCGTGCGTCGCGCTGTTCGTTGGGCTGTCACTGTCGCATCCCATGGCCGGTTCTGCCGGGCCCGACATCCAGGCGGGATTCCCCCTCGTCTTCGATATCGCCGCGCGTATCTTGCATGTTGGTACGCCGCTGTCGGCACTCTCGCTTCATCCGATCGCTGCGGCTGCCTGGGTTGGGATGTTCGCGACCGCGCTGAACCTGCTGCCGGGAGGCCAACTCGACGGCGGGCATATCATCTATTCCATTTCGCCCCGGTTCCATCGTGCGATCTCGATTCTCACCGTCGTCGCTCTTGTGCCACTGGGAAAATATATGTGGACGGGATGGCTCCTCTGGTCGGTGCTGCTGGCTTTGACGATGCGGCATCCGCGGGTGCCCAAGTATCCGGAGGTAAGGGGCAACCGTCGCGTTGTGGCGATTTGCGCGGCGCTGATTCTCGCGCTGAGTTTTACACCCGCTCCCTTCGCGCATAGTTCAGGACGAGAAGTGTGGCCGGAGATTCGCGAGGGGGCCCGAGAATCGCTGCACGATCTTCGCGATGGCGTTCGGCATGTGCTGCATCGCAGATAATCGTTGCAGTGTGGGTTTGCTTTTCCTAGCGACTGACGACTAGCGACCGGCGACTCTCTCACATCAGCCACACGGCATCCACATCCACAATCACTTGCGTGCGGGGAATCTTGCGCGCTGCGGCTTCGGCGAGCATGGCGCGCAGTAGCGCGTTCATCTTCTCGCGGCTCGGGGACTTCAGAATAAAGTGATAGCGGTAATCGCGCTTGAGGCGAGTGATCGGAGCGGCCGCCGGTCCGAGCACTCGGATCCCTTCATGCTTCGTCTTCTCAAACCAGCGTCCTAGTTCTCCGGACCATGTCAGAGCCTCATCGAGCTTCTCGGATCGAATCAGCACATTGGCAATGGCGCTGTAGGGCGGATAATGCATCCACGCGCGAAACTGGAGCTCTTTGTCATAGAATCCGGCGAAATCGTGGCGAGCCGCGAACTGGACGGCGTAGTGATCCTGAAAATAGGTCTGCAAGATAACTTTGCCAGGCGAATTGCCGCGCCCGGCGCGTCCCGCGACTTGTGTTAGCAGCTGAAACGTTCTTTCGGCAGCGCGAAAATCGGGCAGGCCCAGCGCCATATCTGCGCCGATGACTCCGACGAGCGTGACGCCATGGATGTCGTGACCCTTGGCAATCATCTGGGTGCCGACCAGCATGTCGAGCGCGCCTTCGTTCAGCGCATTGAGCGCATGCTCGAAATCTTCGCGTCCACGGACGGTATCGCGATCGAGGCGGCCGATGCGCGCCTGCGGAAACATGCCGTGCAGCAACTCTTCTAGCTTCTCGGAGCCCGTCCCCACAAATTGCACGTATTCGCTGCCGCATTCCGCACACTTGTCGGGAATTTTCGTGAGATGGCCGCAATAGTGGCATTCCATTTTGTGCTCGCGCTTGTGATGAGTCATCGACACGGCGCAGTTCTGGCACTGGAGGGTCTTGCCGCAGGCGCGGCATAAGACCACGGGAGAATATCCGCGGCGATTGAGCAGGACCATGACCTGCTCTTTTTTCTCCAGGCGCTCACGAATTTCTTCCGCCAGCTTGCGCGAGATGACCTGCTCTTTGCCTGTTTCCTGAAATTCCTGGCGCATATCGACGATCTCGACCTCGGGCAAAGGACGCTTCTCGACGCGGTCGGGCAACTCAACCAGCGCATATTTATTTTTCTTGGCGTTGTAATAAGACTCGAGCGACGGCGTCGCCGACCCGAGGACGACTGCCGCTCCCGTCATTTTTGCCCGCATGACCGCGACATCGCGAGCGTGATAGCGCGGCGTTTCTTCTTGTTTGTAAGAGGAGTCTTGTTCCTCGTCGACAATAATGAGCGCGAGATCGCTGACGGGAGCAAAGACGGCAGAGCGCGTCCCGGCGACGACTCGCGCTTCGCCGCGTTTGATGCGATGCCACTGCTCGGCGCGCTCGGCATTCGAGAGACCGGAATGGAGAATGGCGACTTCGTCTCCGAAGACCTGGTGAAGATCGGCGGCGACTGCCGGAGTCAAGCCGATTTCGGGGACGAGAAGGATTGAGGAGCGGCCCTGTTCGAGTACCTGGCGCATGCAGGCGAGATAGACGGCCGTCTTTCCGGAACCGGTGATGCCGTGGAGCAGGAGGCCGGCAAATTTTTGCGCGGCCACGGCGTCGCCGATTTTCGCGAGTGCGTTCTTCTGGGCCGCGCTGAATTCAAATTCGAAAGGAGATGGACGGGGCTTGAGTTTCGAAGCGGTGAAATCCTGCGGTTCTTCGAACAGTTCCACTAAGCCGCGCCTTACCAGTGTGCCGAGAGTGGATTGCGGAACGTCGAGCTCGCGCAAGGCTTCGACGGGCACTCGCCCGCCGGCTGCGGCAAGCGTATCGATCAAAGTGCGCTGGTTGGCGGTGACCTTCTTCGGAGTAACGTCGTTCGGCTCCTCCGCGCCACGTAACACCGCGATCTTTATCAATCGCGCTGCATCGCGTGGGGCTGACACATCCTCGCGCGCGATCCATTTCTTTCGCGCCATGCCCGCGAGCAACGCTCTGGAGATCCGCGTGGCGGCGCGCAGAGTGCCTTCGGCCACGTTGTCGCGCTCGGCCAGGTAGTCGAGGGCGCGAAATTCGATGAGTTGCTGCTCGGGAGTGCGCTTAGAGCGGGCGGGTGATCCCGATTGTCCGGCCAGATGGAGCGCCATGCGGCCTGCGTCGGTGATGCGATAGGAAATCGTCCGCTTGAACTCTGCTGATAGCGGCAGCATGGTGCGGTAAACCTCGCCGATCGGGGCGAGATAGTAATCGGAGATCCACTTCCCAAGTTTCAGCAGATGCTCATCAAGCAACGGCGCGAGGTCGATGGCCTCAATGACTTTTTTGGTCTTAACTTTTTCGTTCTTGATCTGCGGAGGGGAATCATGAAGATCGATCACAATCCCCGTCATGCGCTGTTGACGGAACGGGACGAGGACGCGCCCGCCAACGACCGGCTCCATTCCCTCAGGAATGGCGTAGGTGAAGGCCATGTCGAGCGGGACGGCGAGGGCGACATCGCAGAAGAGGGGCATGTAAGGTAATGCCGACTGTCCCGCCGGCAGAAGAAAATGCTAACACTTGCGTGGACTGTGACCTGGTCGCGCGGTGTCTAATAGAGGTATGCGAAGACGCTGGCAACTAATTCTGCCTGCCATCGGTTTAACACTCTTTGGCGGTGTGACCTTCGAATCTGCCAAAGGGCTGCAATATGAAAAGGAGCACGGTCGGTATCTCGCGTGGGGGCCAATCTTGCTTGACACTCATCAGGTAGACCAGGGCTCACATGCCATGTCGTCCTGCAAACAAGAAGTAGAGGATTGCGGTTGGACGCCAATCGTAGTTGAGAACTATCCTGGCCCTCTCACTGCAATACTAATCTTGTCGGCTCTTCCTGCATTCCTGCTTGGGGTACCGTTTGTGCGTTTTATTGGACATCATGGCGTGAACGAAATTCCGTGTTTCATGATTGCGCTACCACTCTTAATCACGGCATGGTACTACGGGATTGGCCGGGCTATTGATCGCTTGCTACACAAAAGAAGAATTTCTACCTGAGCCCAACAAGCGCACATGGCGTCCGTCGCTATGTGATCTTTTCCGGCGCCTTCATCCCCAGCTCCTTCATTACCATCTGCAAATCTTTCCACGCTTCGCCTTTTTGCCGGGGGTCGCGCAGCAAAAATGCTGGATGGTAGGTGACGGCTAGCTTGCATCCGTGCCAAGTGGGATCGCTGCTGCGCGCGCCTTTGGGTTTGAAATCGTAGAAACGGCCGCGCAGTTGCATCATCGACGAATTCATCGCCAGCAGCGTCTTGGCAGCGGTCGCGCCGAGCGCCACGATCACCTTGGGCTTGACCACCGCGATCTGGCGCATGAGAAAAGGAGAGCAGGTGTCGCATTCTTCGCGCTCGGGCTGGCGATTTCCGGGAGGGCGGCACTTCACGATGTTTGCGATGTAGACGCTTTCGCGCGTGATGCCCATCGCCTTGATCATGTTGTTGAGCAACTGCCCGGCGCGGCCGACGAAGGGCTCGCCTTTTTCGTCTTCATCCGCGCCCGGGCCCTCGCCGACAAACATCAATTCCGCGGTTGGATTGCCGACACCGAATACGATCTGCTTGCGTCCCTGTTTGTGCAGCGGGCAACGCTTGCAGTCTCCCAGATCTTCGCGGATGATCTTCAACGCCTTCACGGGATCGCTGACACTCTGCTCGGGCTTCGTTGTAATCTCTTCGACTTCGCTGGTCACTGTGTCAATCACCTGCGCCGTGACCGCAGAGGCCTTGCGTGGAGTCATTTCGTCTCCTGAATCGAATATGGAAATAGCGATAGCGGCTTCTGGCGCGTCCGCTTCCTGATGCCCATCCTCATACACCCTGACACCCGCGGAGACTCCATCGGCGACCTGGACCTGTGACGCGGGGCGGCGGTAGAAATCGTAGATTCCCATTTCGTTGTAGTAGCGAAGGCGCGCACCGATTGCACGGCGGAGTTCAGGATCAAGTGTGCGGGGCATTGCGGATAAGGATAGCAACTTTTTACCACGGAGACACGAAGGCACGGAGAACGCTAGCGGGCCGTTTTGATTTACTTGGATGTTTCGAGCTGTAGATATTCGGGTTCGACCCAAATCGTTTGAAGGCAAGGATCTTGCCCGAGTATGTGTCCCACATCGAGTTGCACAAGTCGGTACGGCAGGCCCTCCGCTGTTTCGAATCCGGCAATGGTGAATGTCCTTCCTAGGCATTTCTCAAACAAGGTCCGAGTTACCAATTCTCCGTCATCGTGGGCGTCCGGTGGAATGCCAACGAGTCTGACCTGGTCTCCGAGTTTCAAGGCGTTGCTCCCGTCGCTTTGTTCCTGTGTCTTTGTGGTGAGTAGGTTGTTAGCGGACAGTCACGCCGCTGCCCTAGCGCAACTTCACTACCTGGTCGAGGACGCGGTGGGCGACTTCCCATTTCGAGGTCTCGGGAACCTCGACAACCTCATGCTGAGAAATGATGGTGACGGCGTTGCGATCGGAATCGAAACCGACTCCCTCGCGCGACACGTCGTTGACCACGATCGCGTCGAGCGATTTTGAGGCTAGTTTCTTGCGCGCGTTTTCGAGGACATTCTCGGTCTCGGCCGCAAATCCGACGACAATCTGGGAAGTCTTCTGCCGCGCTACTTCGGCCAGAATATCCACGGTCGGTTCCAGCTCGAGAGTCATTCCGGCTTTGTCGTTGTCGTTATCGTTGTTTTTGCGTTTGATTTTCTGAGTTGCCGCGGCTTTCGGACGAAAGTCTGCGACGGCTGCGGTCTTGATGACGATGGTGCTCTCGGGCAGCATTTTCAAGACAGCGGCCTGCATCTCGTCGGCGGTTTCTACTCGCGTAACTTCCGCCGCACCGGGAGCGGCAATGGCGGTCGGTCCGCTCACCAGCAGCACCCGGGCTCCACGGCGCAGCGCGGCTTCGGCGATGGCGTAACCCATGCGCCCGCTGGAGCGGTTCGTCAAATAGCGCACTGGATCGATCTTTTCGCGCGTGGGGCCTGCGGTCACCAGCACGGTCTCACCGGCCAGATCCTGCGACGCACCCAGCGCTTCCATCGCTGCCGCGACAATCTTTTCGTTCTCCGCCAATCGCCCGGAGCCGGTCATTCCGCAGGCGAGATATCCTTCGCTGGGCTCAACGATGCGAACTCCCCGCTTGCGGAGGATCTCGAGATTCGCCTGGGTTGCGGGATGATTCCACATGTTGACGTTCATGGCGGGAGCCACGACAACCGGAGCGGTCGTCGCGAGATAGAGGGTGGAAAGAAAATCGTTGGCAATTCCCTGTGCGAAGCGCGCCAGCACATCGGCGGTGGCGGGAGCTACCAGCAGCGCATCGATCGACTGGGCGACGGCGATATGCTCGATCGCCGAATCGACGTTGGCCTGCCCATCGCCAGATTCTGGCGCGAAGAGTCCAGTGATAACTTTTTCTCCGGAGAGCGCGGCGAAAGTCAGGGGGCGAATAAATTCCTGAGCTCCGGCGGTCATCACGACTTGCACGCGAATGCCGCGGTCTTGCAAGAGACGGACGATTTCCGCCGCCTTATATGCCGCCACGCCACCGGACACGCCCAGAGCGATTTTCATAGGAGGAAGAGAGCGGTCACAGTTTCAGGAACTGGCCGCGTCTACAGAATTGATGCTCTCGGCCGACGCACGGGTTCACGCTCAGCAATGATAGCGTCAGGGCCTCAGGGGCTAAAGCCCGCATTTCTGCGGCTGTTAGCGGCACGGCTAAAGCCGTGCCCTTCCACTTTCGAATCTCTACGCGTCTTCGGCGAAGACCTTATTCATGTTCTCGCTGGCGGCTTCGATGGCCAATTTCGGAAGCTCTGGAATCAGCCACTTCACCTTGCCAGCTTTGATTTCATCCTGGGCAATGCGGCAGGGTTTGCGCGATCCGGTATCAATCACCGGAGGAGCGCCGCCTTGCAGTTGCCGTGCCCGCCGCGCCGCTACGAGAATGTAGCGGTAATTGCTGTCGAACCCTTCAATCAGCTTCATAGCTCTCTCCCCCGACCTCGGCTAACTTTACTGTCTAATGATTGTCTTCCTAATGATTGTCTTCGAACGAATCCAGAATCGGTTTCACCCGCGCGCGGGCCCGATCCAGTTCGCAAGCCTCTGCCATGGCAACCCACCGCTTGTCGTCCTCGGACTCGTCGGCAAGTTGCGTCCCGTTTCGCTGCAACCGCTTCGCCAGCACAATCGCCCGCAACTGGTCGGCGGATGGCTCCAGCAAATAGTTGACTAAAATGTAGTCGTATTTCTCGTAATTCTCAATCTCACGCCGGGCTGTATCGAGGCGGCGGCGGATCACAGGGTCGGAATCCTCTCCCCGTTTGCGCAACCGCTCTTCCAGAGTCTTCCGGTCGGGCGGAAGTATAAAGATACTGACCGCATCCGGAATCTTCTTCTTGATCTTACTCGCACCCTGCACATCGATGTCCAGTAGCAGGTCGTTACTTCGGTTTTCCGCCTCGCGCAGAAATCGGCGCGCGGTGCCGTAATAGTTTCCGAAAACGGTCGCATATTCCAGAAATTCATCGGCCGCGATCATGGTTTCAAACTCCTGCTGCGTGACGAAGAAATATTCCTTGCCATTCTGTTCGCTGCCGCGCGGCGGACGCGTGGTGTACGAAATGGAAAAGTCGAGATTGTGAACCCGTTTGAACAGTGCGTTGACGAGCGTGGATTTCCCTGAACCCGACGGGGCGGAGACTATGTAAACGATGCTCATTCCAGGTTTTGCACCTGCTCCCGCGATTTTTCGATTTCCGACTTCATGAGCAAGCCCATCTCGGTAATCTTCAACGCATCGCCCGCCAGACCCGAGGTTTTCGACAGTAGTGTGTTCGCCTCACGGTTCATTTCCTGCAACAGGAAATCCATCTTCTTACCGACCTCGCCGCCCTCATCGAACAATCCTCGAAAGTGTTTCACGTGAGCATTAAGCCGCACCAGTTCCTCCTGGATGTCGCTGCGGTCAACCAGAACAGCGACTTCCTGGACGACTCGTTCCTTCTCCACCTGTGCGCCCAGCAACTCCGAAATGCGCGACTGCAAGCGATCGGCGTAGCTGCGCAGGATCAGACTGCGATGGGCCTCGACGCCAGCGGCGGCTTTTTCAAGGCTGGACATGCGAGCGCGCAATTCAGTGTCGACGGTTCGTCCTTCCTGTTCGCGCATGTCGTTCAGGCGCGCAATCGCCTCTTCAGCGATTGCCATCACTGCGGCTTCCAGTTCCTCTCCGGACTGCTCGGCCGCAGCGTCCATCGCACCCGGCATTCGGAGGACGACATTCAGATCAGGCTCGCCTTCCACTTCAAATTCATCGGCTGCGGCGCGGAATGCCTGCACATAGCTGGCAATGAGTTGGCGGTTGATGGCGACTCCGTTGGTGGCCGAACGGTCGAGGCTAAGGATGACTTCGACGTGGCCGCGAGCCATCTTCTCCTTCAAGATCCGCCGCAGCTTCATTTCCAGGGCATCCGTGTCGGAAGGGAGGCGGAAGTGGAGATCCAGGAAGCGATGATTGACCGACTTCAGCGACAGCGCGAATGCCAACTGGCCGTTGACCTGGCCTTTCACCTGCGCGAATCCCGTCATGGAGCGTATCGGCATTTTTAGGACCTGTGGTTCAGTGGTGGGCGATTAGTGATTAGTCGCAGTAATCTGGAATTTACTAATCACTAGTCACCAGCTCACTAACCACTGATTTTGTGTGCATCGGCTTCGGCGAACTGGAGCTCATACAACCGGCGGTACGTGCCCAGCTTTTGCATCAACTCTTCGTGCGCGCCAATGTCGGCGATGGTGCCGTTTTCTAGAACCACGATTCGATCGGCGCGGCGCACGGTTGACAGGCGGTGCGCAATTACGAACACAGTACGCCCAGTCATCAAATTCTGCAGCGCCGACTGCACAAGTGACTCAGACTCGCTGTCGAGGGCGGACGTAGCCTCGTCCAAAATCAGAATCGGCGCATTCTTCAGGATCGCCCGCGCAATCGCAATCCGCTGGCGCTCGCCGCCGGAAAGCCGCACTCCGCGCTCCCCGATCATCGTGTTGTAGCCCTCGGGAAGTCCGCGAATAAATTCGTAGGCTCGCGCCGCCCGCGCCGCTTCTTCGACCTGTTTCATCGAAACGTGGGGCTGACCGTAGGCAATATTGTTTCTCACCGTGTCGTTGAAGAGCACCGTCTCCTGGGTGACGATGCCGATCTGCGAGCGCAGCGAATCGAGCGTGATGTCCCTGACATCTTTACCGTCGATCAAGATCTGCCCACCGCTCACGTCGAAGAACCGCGGGATAAGGTGCACGAGCGTACTCTTGCCTGCACCGCTCGATCCGACGACCGCGAGCACTTCGCCGGCCTTCACTTCGAGTTGAATGCCGTGCAGAACGACCGGCGAGTCGGCGACATTCTTATAGGAAAACGAAACGTCGGCAAACTGGATGGAACGCGCGAACTTACCCATACGCTTCGCGCCCGGTTTCTCGCGGACTTCGTCTTCGATGTCCATGAAACGGAAAATCTCGGACGAAGCGCCGATCGCCTGCTGAAAACTGTTGTTGAACATGGCGAACTTGCGCACCGGATCGTAGAGCTTGAATACGGCGACGATGAACGCTAGAAATGTTCCAGCTGTAAACATGTGCCGGTTGATGCGGTCACGGCCCATCAGGAGCAGAAGAGCGATGGCAATCGATCCGAGGATATCCATCAGCGGAGAGCTGATGGCAAACGCCGCGACCAGCCGGAGGTTTGCCCGGAACAGCCGCCGCGCCGCTCCGCGAAAGCGTTGCAGTTCCCAGTTTTCCATGCCGAAGGCTTTGACGATCCGATTGCCGGTGATGGTTTCGTGCAGGATGTTCTGGATTTCGGCCAGCTTGTCTTGCCCGCCCCGCGTCGTGGTCCGCACCTGCCGACCGATTTTGCGAGAGGAGTACAGAATGATGGGAACGAACAGCAGAAGCACCCAGGCCAGCTTTCCTCCGAGCAGCACGACCACAGCTGCGGTAAAGATCAGAGTGAAAAACTGCTGGAGGAATTCCGACAACACGGTCGACATTGCGAACTGCACTTTTTCGACATCGTTGATGATGGTCGAGAGCAGCGTCCCGGTCGTGTGCTTGGTAAAGAACGCCGCCGAGCTGCGCAGGAAAGCGTTATACAGATCGTCGCGCAGATCGGTGATCATGCCGAAGCCGGCATAGTTCACGAGATAGGTTCCGGCGTAATCGAAGATTCCCTTCAACACGGTCGCAGCCACCAGAGCGAAAGCGACCACGGTCCACGGATTCTGAAAGTGAGAGGGCACCAGTTGTTGAAGGTTGAGAAAGCGATCGGTGAACGGCACTTTGAAAAGCTGGAGCGTTCGTCCCTGGGATGCGGGGTTCAGAACGCGGTCAAAAATCGGCCCGATAAGAAGAACTCTGCCAGCGTCGAGCAAGCCCACCAGCATCATCAGAGTGACGGAAGCCAAAACAGGCCACCAATAGGGCAGGACGTAGCGCAAAAGGCGAGCGATAGGACGGGTCGTCTCCGGGAACTTCGCCGGAGTTCGTTGATCGTGATCGTGAGCGCCCGCCGCTGCTGAGGTTGCCATTCGTAGATGCCAATTCTACATGTCCCGCAGAGACGTAGCTCGCCGCGATTTACCTTGGACTATTTACTTCGGACTATCGCGATGGACGACCTTGACCTTGTAGCCGGCCTTGCGCAGCCGCTTGTTCACATCCTCGGCAATCATCACGGAGCGGTGCTGTCCGCCGGTGCATCCGAAGCTGATGGTCAGGTAGCTCTTCCCTTCGTGAATATAGTGGGGAAGAAGATAAATCAGCAGTTCGGAAATGCGGTTGATGAATTCCTGTGTCTGAGGGAAGGAACGAATGTACTTCGCGACGCGGGGATGGCGTCCGGTGAGCGCGCGAAACTCGGGCACAAAATGCGGATTCGGCAGAAAGCGGACGTCAAACACCAGATCGGCATCGTCGGGCACGCCATGCTTGTATCCAAAGCTCACGCACGAAACCAGCAGGCCCTGTTGTTGCCCTGACTGCTGTTTAAAGCGGTCGGTCAAATGCGCGCGCAGTTCATGAACATTGAACTTCGAAGTGTCGATGACGAGATCGGCGAGCTTGCGAATCGCGCGCAAATGCTTGCGCTCGGCTCCGAGCGACGCTCGTACGGTGGTCCCCTTGCCGAGAGGATGGGGGCGGCGCGTCTCACTGAAACGCCTGAGCAGCGCGGCATCCGTGGCTTCGAGAAAAATCACCCGCGTCGGAATCGTCCGTTTCACCGACTTCAGGATGGCCGGCAACTTTTCCAGTTGTGAGCCCTCGCGCACATCGACTACGAGCGCTGTACGCGGGATTTCTCCCGATTGCAGCGCCAGTTCGGCAAAGCGCGGAATCAGTTCGACCGGCAGGTTGTCGACGCAGTAATAACCCAGATCTTCGAAGGCCTTCAGAGCTGACGCCTTTCCCGACCCGCTCATGCCAGTGATGACGACGAGTTCGGACTTGGCGTGGGGTTCGCCCTTACGCCCGCGCGCCAACTTCCCTGTCTTGTGAGCGGGGGTGTGCGCGGGTTTTTTGCGTTTGGCCGGCGGAGGCATTCCCGAAATCTTAGCATTAGAGAACGGGCGAGAGAATGGGCGCCGAGACCCGCCGTGTTGCTATGATGGGTCGGGCCGTGCGTCACTACATTCACAAGTCAATCCGCAGTCTTTCCCTGCTTCTTTGTATCCTGCACGCCGCCGTCCGCCCGGGTTCGGCGCACACTCTCGGCGTTCCCAGCGATCCCAGTGTTCTTAGCGATCCGCAAACCGCGCCTGTGATTGTGATCGGTTTCGTCGGCGGATTTGTGAATCATGGCGACATGGTGCACAGCGTCGTCCAGGTTGCAGCCCATCTGCGCCGCGATTTTCCAACCGGCGTACATGTGGAGGCTTTCGAGAATCGACGACGCGAAGACGCGCACGCTGAAATTATTCGCTTGCTCGACCTCGACCACGACGGACGCCTGTCGGAAGAGGAAAAGAAAAATGCCCGCATCATCCTCTACGGACACAGTTGGGGCGCCTCCGAGACTGTGACCCTGGCGCGACAGCTCGAGCGGGAGAGCATTCCGGTGCTGCTGACGGTTCAGGTGGATAGCGTCGAGAAGCTGGGTGAGGACGACAAGGTCATCCCCGCGAACGTCGCTGAGGCGGTAAATTTCTATCAGCCGAACGGCTTTTTTCACGGCGAACCGACGATTCGCGCGGCCGACCCGGCGCGCACACACATCATCGGAAATTATCGTTTTGAATATTCCGCAAATCCGATCCGCTGCGATCAATATCCGTGGTGGACGCGTCTGGTGATGAAATCGCACATCGAAATCGAATGCGATCCCAGGGTCTGGACGCAGGTGGAATCGATGATTCGTGAGCGAATCGTTGCGAAGAGATAAGGCAAAGAGATAGATGGGAGAATTACTGGAGCGGTGCGTCGACCGGGGTGGGATTGGCAATCGCCGCAGACGACGCCGCAACCTCGTCGCGGGCATGATCACGTGCAGGAACGCGCAGTTGACGGTACAGAGCCAGATCTTTTTCCACGTCGCCATGCGCAGTCTTGCGCGCCGTGGCCGGGCGCAATTCCTGCCGGAGCCGTGCTTCCATAAGCGCAGCGGCAAATTCCGGGTTTGAGGACCCGCTCAGTATGTTGGAGCGGGAGAGACCGACAACCTCGGTTTCGCCGTCGTTATCGAACGTGAGAACGGGCTGCCGGGACGCGTCGAGTGCGATCAGGCCGCTCGCCTGCACACGCTCCCAGGCCTTCATGTCTTTGTCCCTTCTCTGCTACCTTCTTTGTCTTTTCCTTTTTCCTTTGCTTCACCACTCGAGGTGGTGTTGACTGAATCGGGCACGGGAGCACTCACCGCCATTTCATCCAATCGACTTTGGTAGGTCCGGCGCTGGTCGCGTGTGATGGGCGTGTCCAGTTGCAGACGCGCATCCATGACCGGGTCATTGCGGGAGGGATCGAAGCGTCGATGGCCAAAATATTCGACCAGCAAGCCGCCGCCGATGTAGGGATGGAGCACGACCAGCGGCACCATATATTTTTTGGCCGCCAATACCGACTCAAGCACTCCATGCACCGGCTTGCTCCGGCGCACCGCGCCCGGCACCTGGGGTACGAGAAAATCCGCGCTCTTTAATTCGGGATGATGCTGGCTATATTTCGCTAGCATTTTCGCAATTTGCTTCGGTGTCGTAACTCCCAAGTCGCCAACAATGCTGCGATGCAGGGCGTGCGGGTAATAAAAATTCACCACCTCGCGCACAAAATCAGCGCAGTTTCTCTTCACGAAGTTGTAGCGCTCGCGATTGGGGTGGCTGTTGAGATGGTCGATCAGCCGCGCATCCTGATCGGGACTGGTTTCGATCTCAAAGGCATAAATCGTGCGGTCATAGGACGATCCGACCATCTCGTACCAGTTCCCCACGGGCGTCGAACCGTCGGGACGATCGGGAGCGAGAGTCTCCAGATGATCGCGGCGATACTGGTCTCGCAGAAAAGAAACAAGCTTGGCATCGGCAAATAGCGGAATCGCTTCCTCGCGATCGACCGCATACAAATATGGGAGCAGCGGAATCGCAATCCAGTCGTATCCATCGATGCCGTCATAGCGGCTCAACACCACACCGGTTTCGCCCGCTTTACAGCGCCGCAACTCGACTGGCGACACAGAACAAACATTGCTCAGATAAACCGCGACGTGTCCGGTGCCGGCGAACGCGCCATCGTAGCTATAAGGCTCTTCGAGAAGCAGCGTCGCTGCGCCGTGTGCGAGCGGCATGCTGGTCAAGCAAAAAAGCGAGGCGAGGCACAGCCTTCCGAGTAGTGAGGCAACTCGAGTGCGGCGGGCGACGGATTTTAGGAGTGCGAGCATTCTTGTAAAAGCGAAAGTCGTTTTATCCCAAGCTTGGATGACAAACAGCGCTGATGCGACCACCGATGGCCACAACGACCTGAGCAGCGTGATTGCCAAACCCGCTAAACCGTTGGCAAATCAAGCTTGCGTCTGTCTTCGCCTGGACTTTCAAACCCTCCGCCCAGCTTAAAGTTTCCCGTTTTCGGGTAAGAGTTACCAGATTACGTCGGGGAATCGGCCGCTTGAGGGCAAGGGCAACGAAGTGAATGGGTTAGGGACGGATGCGCTGAGAAGGATGTATCGAGATTCTGGACGGGACAGAAAATTTGGTGGGCGCAGTAGGATTTGAACCTACGACTTCCACCGTGTGAGGATGGCACTCTACCGCTGAGTTATGCGCCCTTCGATCGTGGGACAGAACGTCCTTTTCTTTTATACAGATGCAGAATTGCAGCGTCAACTTGGGCAAGAGTACAAACTGCTTCACATTGACGCGAACAGGGATTGAGAGGACAATTTCAGCCGTTTTGGGGCCCAGAAGTAAGTTCCCGGGGCTAGATGACGAACGCAAGCAAGAAACAAGAATGAGGAGAGCAACATGACTTCCAAACGGTTTCGCATCGCACGAATGATTGTTCTTGCCAGCTTTGCACTTAGTTCCGTTGCCTGGGCGGCGAATTGTTCAAATGCCTCTCTCAGTGGTACCTACGGGTTTCTGCACGACGGCACCGATAGCAACGGCACCCCTTTCACCGCCGCCGTGACCCAGATCACGTTTGATTCAACCACCGGCACGTTTACTGGAGAGACCGTGGCATCCCATGACGGCGTGATTGCCGTCGCGCCTCTAGGCGGAACATACGCAATCGCCTCGAACTGCACTGGCACAGGTACGCCCGCGGCGGGAAACCCCTTTTCAATTGTGGCTACGTCAAACGGGTTTTTGGCCCTACACCTTTTTTCGGAGGGATTCGCCGTGAAGCAAGGCTCCCCGACCTGTACCAATGCTGGAGTCAAGGGGAGGTTTGGGTTTGAAACAACCGGCGCCTTCCTGGGAACGGGAGCGGCGGCGTTCATCGGTGAGTTGAAATTAACGGTCAACGCTTCCGGAGAAGGAGTGATCAGCGGACGCCTAAGCAGTAGCGAGGATGGCACGTTTCTCGCGTCCGAGCCTGTCACCGGTTCTTACAGCATCGGCAAGGACTGCCGGGGCAGGGCCACGATAACGCCGCAGGGGCAGCCGGAAATGCACTTCAGGCTCGTGGTTGTGGACGGCGGGAATGAAATGCTCGCCATTGAGACGGACCCGGACACGGTGGTCAGCGGCACACTGCAGCGGTGAGTTTTCGATTCCGAGCGATGTAATCGCGATCGGCGATTGACGAGTTACGGAGAGGCGATGCGGCGACCGAACTAGCATCTCCGAATGTCAGGGCGTTTTGCCGAACAGGGTTTGTGCATTTTGATAGCGAATTTTCCTCTTTTCCTCTGGCGTGAGATTGAGTTCCTCGAAGGCAGAGAGTGTCTCCGCTAGGGTGAATTGAGGAAAGTCTGAACCGAGCAGGACGTGGTCTACACCTACACCGCGGATCGTCCAGACGAATTCGTCACGGATCGGCGAGTCCTTGAGCAAAACGGTCGTTCCGGCAATGTCGAAGTAGATGTTGTCTGCATACAAGCCCTTCGCCGTTCGAGCTGCCCGTATCACATTCCAGAAGCGAAAGTTCATGCCGCCCAGATGGGCATAGATGAACCTGGTTTTCGGGGCCGCAAGCGCGAGATTAAACAGCTTCTCGCTGTCTCCGGGGATGATGTTGAAGTTGTCCATCAGCACGATCATGCCCAGATCACCGGCACGAGTGACGACGGCCAGCACGCGTGGATCGGAGGGGTCGAACTTCTGCGTGTGCGGGTGCAGTTTGAGTACTTTGAAGCCAAGCGCGGCGACGCGCGCGACCTCTTGGATCGCGGCTTCCCCGTCATAGGGATGGACCGTCGCAATGGGGAGCATCTCCGGGTGCTTCTTGGCAAGGGCGAGATGGGCGTCGTTGCTTGCTCTGATCTGGTCGGGATGCCCGCTCAAAGCCTGGTTTGGTCCGCCGAACCACATGCCAGCAAAACCTACCAGATCGATTCCTGCTGTTTTCGCCGCGGCCTCGTACTGGCGGAGTGACTTCTCGCCTTCCCAAAGATGGACATGGCTGTCGAAGACCTGCTGAGCAGGTGATTTCCTCGCCAGCAGCAAAACCAGGGCAATGAGTATGGTTTGAAGCCTCACAAAATTCTCCGGCACCTTCTTGGATGGCCAGCTACTTCACAGCTGACGCCAGGTCCCAAAAATACAGAGAACGGAGTGGAAGAACAACACGTCGCAGTTAGTTTGAACGGCTGCCAAGGACGAGGGCTAGCACGCCGCCGACTAGGAGAACGACGCCGACAGCCGGTGGTAGTTTCTCGCTTGTCTGAGTTTGGACACCGATCTTCGTGTCTCCGATTTTGACACCATGGTTTTCGCTGTGAGGGACTGGCACCACGAAGGCTAATAATCCGAGCACGAGGAGCAAGATACCCACGACGGCAATACCTTTCACCATGAACCTCCTGTAAAAGAACGGATGGACGGATTGGGACTGGGCGTTGCCACATTATGCGGAACTATGCGGAGTGACGCTCTTTGAAATCGTCGATTTTCTGTTTCATTTTGTCTTTGGCATGATCAATCGACTCACTGACGCTGGACCGGGCCTGGTCAGCAGTCTGGGAAGCTGCTTCTTTATGAGACTCGGCGATCTGATGCGCAGCATCCTTGGCGTTGCCGAGAGTTTCCTTGGCGGCTCCTTTGGCTTGTTCGGCCACGCCCTTATTGGCTAATTTCTGGTTGCCGACGGCCTGTCCAACATTTTGTTCGACCTTGCCGACGACCTGGTCCGTCTTGCCTGCGATCTGATCCTTGTTCATGGTCTTTCTCCTTTGCGTGCGGATGCGAGACTTGAGACTACTCTTTGCTGGAGTGAACACTATCCTGTGAACCCTGTAGGGTTGCGGCGGCGACATGGCAGAGGGGTCCGGGGAAGCGTATGATCCGCAGACCAGAGTCTGAATCGGAAATTCTGGGTCTAATCTGAATCTCAGCTCATCTAGAATTCAGCCCTCTTAAATCTCAACTCAAGCGAGGAAAACCATGTCCCACCATTATTCCGGCCCCGACTTTGGGTTCCCCCACGGGGATGCCCGCCTGGACTTCACCGATCTGTATGCTTTCCCGAAACCTGGGGATGCCAGCAAGTCGATCCTGATTATGAACGTGCATCCGTCCGCAGGCGCCAACCCGCCGGGAGCGACCCGCGACGACGCCTTTTCGACCGAGGCGATTTATGAACTTAGGATTGACACGAACGGCGACAACATCGCCGATATCGCATACCGGGTGCGCGTGACGTCCGCCAAGGACGGGACGCAGACGGCCACGCTTCGCCGGGTTGAAGGCGCGCAGGCCGCAGGGATCGGGGACGATGGGCAGATCATTGATGGGCAGATCATTGCCGACGCAGTGCCGGTCTCGACCCTGGCGGAGGCGCACGTTGCAGACGCCGGCGACCTCCGCTTCTTCGCCGGCTGGCGCAGCGATCCATTTTTCTTCGATGTAAATGGAGCACTGAACAACCTGCAATTCACTGGTGACGACTACTTCGCCGATGCGGACATATGCAGCATCGTGCTGGAACTGCCGAACTCGGCGCTCGGCAATAAAAAGGTCGGCATATGGGCTCGCACCATCGACGGCTCGAGCGGAAAGTGGGTTCAGGCGGATCGCGGCGCGCGCCCGCAACAAACTCCCTTCCTGTCAGGCGAGCAGAACGCCGCCTATCTCGGGGCAGAGCCGGCGGACGACGCCCGTTTCATCCCCGTCTTCGCGCACGCCCTCGAGCACGCCGGTGGATATACGCCGGAGGAAGCCACGCGCGCCGCAGCCACCTTGCTGCCGGACGTCCTCCACTATGATTCAACGCGGCCGGCATCCTTCCCCGACAATGGCCGGGCGCTCACCGACGACGTCGTGGCTTTCTTCATGCCTATTCTCACCAACGGAAAGGTGAAGGGAGACAACGTAGGGCCCCACAAAGACCTGCTCGCGGAATTCCCTTACGTGGGCGCACCGCATAAGGCCCGGACTACGGAACGAGTTGCCGCTTAAACGATAGTAGCTGGCGGTCCGGGTTCGCTATCGCGACCGGACCGCGCCGGCTTCCGTGCTTCCAGGCGCGTGCTACGATTCCGTTGTGTTCAATCTGGGTAATCCGAAAACCGGTGGCGACTGGATCGTCCATATTGCGGGAGCCATTGTTGCAATATTCCTGGTGTGGTGGATGCTGCGACTCTATGTGCTGTAGGGCCGGCGCTTCCTGCTAGTTCACGGCGTGATCTCGTAGACCGTGCCCGAGGCCCACCAGCCCCCGTATTCCGTCGTGCCGTAGATATTGCCGGCAGCATCCAGCACAACACTGCTACTTGGGTTGCAACCGTCCCCTCCAGTATCCGGGTTGTATTGATTGAAGCTGTAAACAACGCTGAACTTCCACCAGTTGTTCAGTCTCGGAGAAAGCTTGAAAACGGTACCGCAGTTAAATTCTCCACCTTCCCAAGTTGTACCGTAAAGATTGCCCTTCGCATCCGAGGCGAGGCCTGCCATCGGGCTCCGGCCATCGGCCCCCGAGAACGAGTGCAACACCTTCAACTGCCAGTGTTCGGGCTTTTCTTGGTTTTCGCTCAGGCTGTAAACCGTACCCGCGGCGCCTTTGCCTCCGGCCGAATTAGTGCCATACATCGTTCGTACGCCGTTGACATAGGCTGTCAACAAGTCACCCCACGACGCGTAGCCGGCTTGGCGAGTTGATGAGAAGCTGAATGTGTTAATCAGACCGTGGGGGCCTAGCCGATAGATGTTGCCTTGACCCAGCTCTCCTCCGAATCGAGTGGCGCCGTAAGAGAAAATGTTCAATCCACCGCTCGGACTGGCGCCGGCTGTCTTCTGAAACGAAGACGAAGAAAAGGTCCCTGTCAAAGTGTCTACGAAAAAGACCGTACCTTGACCGCTTGCACCTCCTCCCGATGTGGTCCCAACCAACCAGCCATTGCTCAAGCGCAGATTTGACCACGGCGCGCAACCGTCCAGCCCCGTGAAGGTATGGAGCGGGCCCCATCCATCTGGTGCCGACTCGAAAACCGTACCACATTCCCAATCGTCATCGCTGTAGCTGGTGGTCCCGTAGATGACGCCAGCATCATCGATAACGACACCGCCGATCGGTTCTCCTCCCGCAGGGTCAAAATCTAAAAAGCTGTGCACGACCTCGTAATTCCACCGGCCCTGGGACGGAGAGAGTTTAAAAACCACTCCGTCTGTGTAATACGCGCCGTCATCAGCGGCCACTCCGAAGAGGTTGCCAGCTTTGTCGAACGTGAGACCCGCGATTGGCGAGGCGCCGTCGCCGGAAGCGGCGAAGTTGTAAAGTGTTTGATAAGTTGCGGCTTGAACGCCGATAACGGACGTGAGCACTAAGATAAACAGGTAGATCAATCGTGGTCGCATGTCTTTCTCCTGGGGTAGATTTCGCAGAGAGAGAGGCCCACAGAGAGGTCAAGCAGTCTGCCATCTGTACCTGTACTCCTCTATTTCTCCGGTGACAGTGACCTCCGTATCAGTTGGTCGTGATATGCCCCATGACTTGCGGTTTTGTAATTGAGACAAATATGCAGTACGGGTTTCAGTGTCGACTCAACCTCTTGACCGCTTTTCGGTCTCCCGATAGCCTGATTTCACTGCCTTTCATGGCCACGCCTGACACTCCCGAGATCCGGCCCGTAACTGATTCACGGGAAACCACTTCAGGGCCCAAACACGGCTCCGAAGAAGCGCAACTTTCTGCTGCTGACGGGGTTTCTAACAATGTGAGCAGTGTAGCTATTGACGGCGGAGTGCTCGGCGTCGATCGTGGACTTCTGGGGCGCGGGCTTCCGAATCGGGCAGGCGGGCAACCGTCTGCCAATGTGCCGCTGAATATGGCAAATGCCGGTTCTGCTGAAGGCGTTTCTGACGTCGACGTGATGCTGCGGGTAAAGACGGGCGACGAGTCTGCTTTCTCATACCTGGTGCAGAAATATCGGCGGCCGATGGTCGGGTTTATGTACCGGCTGTGCCACAATCCTTCGACTGCGGAAGAACTGGCGCAGGAAGTTTTTTTGCGTGTGTATCGCTCGCGCACGAGTTACGAGCCGAGCGCGAAGTTTACGACGTGGCTCTATCGCATCGCGACCAACCTGGCCGTCAATCACGCGCGCGACACGCGGCACGAGCGCGCGGAAAATACGGTGCGTCTGGACGAACCGGACCAGGAGACGGGCACGACTCCCGATCTGGCCGACGATACGTTGAGCGCCGAAGATCAGATTTTGAAGCAGGAGCGGCTGGCCGCGATCCGCAACGTGGTGAACGCGTTGCCTGAGCGCCAGCGCGTCGCCGTTATCATGCACAAGTATCAGCAGATGGATTACCGGGAAATCGCGGGAGTGCTGAAACTGAGCGAGTCCGCCACCAAGTCGCTGCTGTTTCGCGCATACGAAACGTTGCGCGAGCAGCTGAAACCATTCGTTTCGGGGAAGTAGAGGGTAGCTGTATGAACTGCAATCAAATTCGCGAGCTTTTGCCGGACCTGGCCGCTGGCATGGACGCATCGACGATGGAGCCGGAGGTCAAGCAACACATCGCATCCTGTGACGGCTGTGCTGCCCATCTGCGTGACTTTCAGAAAACGATGGCGCTGCTGGATGAGTGGCAAGCCCCTGAACCGTCGGCGTACTTCGATACCCGCATGCAGGCGCGGCTGCGTGAAGTTGTGGCGGAAGAAACGGCGCGTCCGCATGGGGCTGCAACATGGCTGGCCTGGCTGCATCGCCCGGCGTGGGCGATGTCGCTCGGGGCTGTGTTATTTGCCGGGGCATTGACGATTGGCATTGGCATTGGCAACAAGTCTTACTTTGAGGAGACTGGAGCGATCTCGACCAATCCCCCCACTCCCGGCCTGCCAGTGCAGCCCGGGACCGCAGTCGGCGATCTACAAGCACTCGAAAGAAACGATGAACTCTACGCCGATTTTGATGTGCTCGACCAACTGCAGGTACAGGACGACGTAACCGCGAATCCGTAATTGCGAATGCACGGAGTGGCGGGCGGGGGAGAAGATTTTGTCGGAACGGGCGTTGTTGGAACGGGCGAAACTTGCGGGCTGTGTGGCGGCGTTGCTGCTGACGCCCTGCTTCGCCCAGCGCTCGTATGCCCAGGAGAGGCATTCGACGCCGCCCGCAAACGCTGACGGGCAATGGCACCATTTTGAGAACGCGCCAAACGGCGGCAATGCGCCGCACCCGCAAAATCAGCCTGGTCACGCCGGAAACTGGCTGCGCCATTATAAAGACATGCCCCCGGCGCAACAGCGGCGCGCGCTCCAAAACGATCCGCAGTTTCGCAGGCTTAATCCGCAACGGCAAGCGCAGTTGCAGAGAAGGCTACAGCATTTCTCCAGTCTGCCTCCGCAACAGCAGGAGCGCGTGCTGCGCCGCATGGAAGTCTGGGAACACATGACCCCGGAGCAGAAGCAGCAGGCGCGCCAGGTGTTTCAGCAGTTCAAACAGCTTCCACCCAACCGACGCCAGGCTCTGAACGGCGCCATCCGCAGCATGCGCGGTCTGACGCCTGCACAGCGCGAAAGCCTGATCGACTCGCCACAATTTCAGAACGCGTTCTCTCCACAGGAACGCGGACTGCTGCGCGGAGCCTCGCGGCTGCCGCTGGCGCCTGGGGATGGAATGCAAGCTCCGCCGGAATAGAATTCAGTGGTATGGCAGTGACGAGATGATTGCTTCGTTGGCGCCGGATCAGCGCCGAATCAGCGCCATGACCCATCCGGCGAGAAATACTCCGCCGACGAAGAGGGCGAAACAGTAGAGTCCGTACTTCACCATCTCGGTTGTGGAATTGCGCTGGGTGATGCCGAAGACGATCGACGCGAACAACGCGAAGACGACTGCCGCGGAGAAATGGGATAGGTTGACGCTCACGGTTTCTTCCCCAGGGCAATGTGGTGCGCATCGGCTGCCGCGATAAAGTTCAAAAGGCCGGCTACGATCACAAACGTTTTGCCGTAATCGGCGACAGCGTTGGCGGCTAGGGCATCGCCCCAGTCCATGATGCGGGCCAGAAAATAGAGCGCTCCTGAGCCCACGTCGCCGACAAAGCCCAGGATGTCGAGGATGTCTCCGCCATTTGGCTTGTAGATCCTGCCTTGCATTCCGAGGCCAATCGCAAACATGGCTACGACCGATACCATCAGCAGAATGCCACGTACATAGCGTTTCAGGAGGATGTGTCCGCCGCCCGGAATCAGCCATCCGACAATCGGCGCAACCACCGCCATGGTGGTCAGCGGATACTCCGGCTCAGGGGTCGCCGCACTCTTTTTATCTCTATTCAAATCCGATGTTGGCTTAGCCATTCAGATGGTCACGATCTCTTCTTGAATTCTACCAGTGACTTCGGCGCTGCCTGCCCGGACGAGCACATTCACTTCCAGGCGGACGCCAAATTCCGGCAGGTAGATGCCGGGCTCGATGGAGAAAAGAGAATTAGGAAGAATTCGCCGCTCATCGTGAATTTCCAGATCATCCATGTTTGCGCCGTTCGAATGCACTTCGGTGCCGATCGAGTGGCCGGTGCGATGAATGAAGTTGTCTCCGAACTTGGCCTTCTTGATGTGTCCACGGACGGCGTGATCCACTTCCCATCCTGCGATCGGTCGCGTTTCCTTGACTGCGTCCTGCACCGTCTTCACGCCCAGATCGCGCGCCTCGCGGACAATCTTAAAAATTTCCTGCTGCCGGTCGGTTGGGGCCGAGCCTACAACTCCTACCCATGTGATGTCGTAAAAAACAGCGCCGGGAGTATTCTTCTTGGCCCAGACATCGAGCAGCACAAAATCGCCTTCGCGAATCGGCACCGGACGGCTGGCACTCGGCTCGTAATGCGGATTCCCGCTGTTGGCGTTGACCGCGACAATGGGCGGATCGTCGGTCACCATGTTCTCGCGCGCAAACGCCTCCATAAAAAACTGCTGGATCTCATGCTCACGGGCGCCACCACCACGCACTCGCCTTCCAATTTCCTTGAAAGCCTCGGCCGTGACCGCGTCAATCACATCGCGCGCGGCGAAATGGGATTGGATCTGGTCGGCGCTGAGAGTCGCTTCAAACTGCGCAATCAAATCGGCGGCGCTGACGATATTTTTGCCGAGCCCGCGGATCATGTCCGCCGTACCCGCGTCGACCATCGAAATGGTGAAGACGATATTGTTCGGCGAGTACTGCATCGCCACATCGCGATGCGCCGCCAGCATCTGCTTCAAGCCATCAAACAGTTCCTGCCAACTGGCGTACTGTTTTTTTGTCCCGGGCAAGGTGTCCAGATGTCCGGACTCGATTTTATGGACCAACTTGACCGGCTCGCCCTTGGCGGGAATGAGGTAATACCAGCGCCGCGTAACCATGAGCCCCTGGGGCAGGCCGAGAACGCGGTAGGAAATCGGATCGCGATGGTGGTGATCGTAGAAAAGCCAGGCGTCAATATTGCGGTCGCGCAGAGCCTGCTGAATGGCGGATAAGTCCATATACAAACGGCTATTCTACACGACCACTGGGGTCGGGCTTGAACCGAGCGCTGGCATGCTTCCGGTTCGATCGTCGATTGGATCGCCGCGTCGTGGCTAGTTCTTGAAAGGGTTAAGAATTCGGACGCCGAAATGGGTGAAATCCCGTTCATTGCGCGTTGCGACGACTAGACCGTTCACGCGCGCGGTGGCCGCAATCATCGCGTCTTCTGACAGTCGATCTGGCCTCCGATCCATCAGACGGGCCCATTCGCGAAAACACGCTGTATCCATCGGAAGCACTTGATAACTAGCTGCGAGTTGTTCGATCCAGACCTCGATCTCGTTCGCCTTGGCGGAGTCTTGACGGCGCGTCGCTTCGACGCCGGCTTGCAGTTCACCGAGCGATACGGCAGAAAGAAAGAGTTGCTGCTCTTGCTGAGCACCGATCCATGCCAGCAGTGCGCCGTGGGGACGTCGCAGCCGAACCTCGGATATGACGTTGGTGTCGAGGAGATATCCGGTCACTCAAACTCCACGATGGGGCGGCGACGCAGTTTGCCCCGAGGAGGGACCAGATTCTCGAAGCGCGGGCCCGGGCCGAGCAACAGGGCTTTCAGGCTGGGGCGGGCGGCGGCTTGGAGCCGGTTCCATTCCTCAATCGGAACCAGAACGGCGGTCTCAATTCCACGGCGTGTGACGACTTGCGGCCCCTTCTTGATGGTCGCGTCCAGGAACTCACTGAATCGCGCTTTGGCGTCCTGTACCTGCCACGAAGACAAGTTTCACCTCCGACAAGAATATTCTACTGACTAGTCAGATGACTAGTCAACATAACACAAAATCAAGAGGCCCGATGACGCGCTGAGTCGCCCCTTAATGCGTCGCGCTGCAAGAAATGTGGTAAAAAATACTGTAATGCCGCGCAAGATCACGCAAGATCAAATGATCGCCTCTGGCAGCCCAAACCCGCGAAAATCAGGCACCGCATGCTGAGAGCATTCTTCATCGCTCTCTCCGAAAGCCGTTTTCTGCGCGGAATCGCCGAACGTTCCAGCTTTGGGCAGCGCACCAGCGCCCGTTTTGTTGCCGGCAAAGAAGTGGCCGACGCCATTCGCGCCGCCGCGACTGTCAATCAATTCGGAGCTGCCGTCTCCATCGACAACCTCGGCGAGAACGTTACTAACGCCGACGAAGCCCGCACCAGCGCACAGCTTTACCACGACCTGCTCGATCAAATTGCCGTAAATAAATTGAACGCCAACGTCAGCCTCAAGCTCACGCACATGGGCCTCGACGTCGACGAAAAGATGGCCTACGACATCGTCCGCGGACTGGTCGCGAAAGCCGCCGGCATGTCGCCAAAGAATTTTGTGCGCGTCGATATGGAAGGCTCTCCCTATACGCGCCGCACTCTGGATTTCGTTCACGAACTCCATCGGGTTCCTGGGAACGAAGGGTGCGTCGGCGCGGTCATCCAGTCCTACATGCGCAGCGCCGGGGCCGACACTGAGAAACTGCTCTCGGAGCGCATCCGCATACGACTCTGCAAAGGCGCGTACAAAGAGGCGGAAGACATCGCCTTCCAGCAGAAGGCAGAAGTCGACGCCAACTACGTCAAGCTGATGAAGGTATTAATGAAGAGCCGCGTTTTTCACGGACTAGCGACGCATGACGAGGCCATCATCAAAGAGGCGAAGGCTTTCGCCATCCGCGAAAATATTCCGCGCAGTGCTTTTGAATTCCAGATGCTCCACGGAATTCGCCGCGATCTACAGCAGAGCCTGGTGAAAGACGGTTGGGGAGTCCGGGTCTACATCCCTTTCGGCAGCGAGTGGTACCCCTACTTCATGCGGCGTCTGGCCGAGCGACCAGCCAACGTGCTCTTCATCGCCAAGAATCTGATGCGCCGATAAGATGCTTGAAATCAGCGGGATAGACCAGCATCGCGTAGTGAGTCAGGGTTTGCCGGGCAGGAAACGCCCGAATTTTCCTCAGCTTTCTGAAGGGGAATGCCCTCAATTTTCGTTCTACAAGAGTGGAAGCCAACTCGAATTGGACTCAAAGCCTGCCCCCCTCGGCGATGTGCTTGTGTCTAATCGGGCGGGTCCGTGGCTCGCGACGGTATTGCATCGAGACTCCGGTTTCCATTTAAATCCTCTGCGTCGTCACGGGGAAGGATGACGCAGAGGTGTTTTTTGCTCTCCTCAGACTCTCCCGTGCAGTCTCACCCCTCCCAAACAAATGCGTCGAAGACACGGGCCGACTCGAACCCGATACGCTGATAGAGTGCGATGGCCCGATCGTTGGCTTCGGTGACGGTGAGTGAAATAAATCGGAAGCCACGTCCGCGAAGTTTCCTGGTCGTGGCCGCGAGCATTGCCTCGCCAAGTCCGGCGGAGCGATACTCAGGAAGCACGCAGACCTGCGTGATGTGACCAACATCGGGACGCACTTGCGAGCACAGGATCAACCCGACCAGCGTTCCCGTGCGGCGCTGGAACACGCAGAACGACGCCTGCGGATCGAACGTCCCGCAGCCGGGGAAACGCACAATATTATTGAGGAAGCGCAGGGACCCGGTCAGCGTCCGGTACTGATCGTTGATCTCGGAATCGACATGTCCGCGATAGGCGGCGGTGATTAAGGCGGCGGCCGACTGATACTCCTGCTCAGACCACGGACGAAGTTCAAACTCTGGGGGAATCGGGGGCGCATTTTGGGGCGCATGCTCGCCGATTTCGTACTTCATAAATACACGCGGATGGCGGCTGAACCCCTGCTGTAGAAAAGGCCGCGAGACTTCTCCCGTGTTATGGGCCAATAACTGCGCCTCAACGCGATGGATGCCGGGAGACTGTTGCAAAGTCTCGATGACGTGGGTCAGCAGCTTTTCTTCAACCTCGTGTCGATCGGGAGTTCGGCCGGAACTCTGCCCCGGACTCTGCCCGTTGTCGCGGACAAACAAATCACCAACCACTCCCTTGTTTTGCTCGTAGACAAAAAACGAGTACCCGAAGATGCTGCCGCGCTCGATGGCGGCGTAGCCTGGGAGAATCTTTGCATCCATGTAGCGCAGGATCATCTCGGCGGAAGTAGCGTAGTCCCACGACAGCAGGCGCCCCCACATTGCGACCTCATCGTCCAGCAAAGGACGAAGATCGGCGGAGGTGAAGTGTCGTAGATCGAGAATCTCCATAAAAAACCAGGTGTCAGGTCTCAGGTGTCAGGTCTCAGGTGTCAGGTCTCAGGAAAACCAAAAACCCCGGTCTCAGGTGTCAGGCGTCAGGAAAACCGCGGACAACTCTGGCCACGGGTCGAGCGGGGGTTCCTGAGACCTGAGACCTAACACCTGAGACCTTTCTTTTTACTTTCCTACCCAATACAAATCCACCTTCTGGGCGGCGATGGTCGTTAGATATGATACCCGGCGGCCGGAAACCATTGCGGCAACCTGGGGTTGCGCATTCTGGGGCGCGACTACCACATGAGCTTCCTCGGGAATGGGACCATTTTCGTAGGACTGTGCGGCACGATTCAAATAAAATTCCAAGCCATATTCCTTCAAACGATTCAGGTGGTAGAGCGCGATCGGAACCGGTTCATGGGAAAGACCCAGAATACTCTCGGCAATCGGGCGCGCCGACTGGGCGTCGTCGATCGCCGGTCCAGCGAAACGAATTACTATGCCAACACTCACGACCACGGCCAGCATGGTTGCCGGGCGAAGCAACCGTAGGCCCAAGCGCGACAGCAAAGCAGCGGCCATGGCCAGGGCAAACAAAAGGCCGACCGCAGCGGCGACGTAAGTTCCCTTCCCCCACAGCAGCCGATGATTCAAGACAATTGACGGAGCGGAGAGCGCACCAAAAAGCAGCAGTCCGCAAAGAATTCCGTGAGCGGCGGCGAAGAGCAGGGAAAAACTGCTGTGTTCGTTGGCACGATTCTCTTCGCGAGGGCCACCGCGAGGGCCAGCGCGAGCGGCTCGACAGATAGTCTGCGACTAACAGCGCCCCTGCCGGAACCGCGGGCAAGATGTATCCGGGGAGCTTCGACTGCGACGCGCTGAAAAACAGCACGGGCACGAAGGTCCAGATCAGGAGGAACAGCGCCCAGGAGTCGTCAGTATCAGCGCCAGAGTAGACTTCTTTACCCTCAGACCAGATCAAGCGGGCACGTTCGGCAGCGGCTGCGAGGAAAACGACCGCCCACGGCATCATGGCAAGCAAGAACACAGGCAGATAAAACCAGAATGGCTGGCGATGGTGATAAGCATCCTGTGAGAAGCGCGCGAGGTTATGTTCGAGGATGAAAACGCGAAAAAATTCAGGGTTGCGCAACTGGACTGCAACGTACCACGGCAACATGACCAGGAAATAAAGCAGAGTGCCGGGAATCCAGAGCGTGCCTAGAATGGCTCGCCAATCCCGCTTTAGTCCGATGAAGAGGAGAATGATCACTCCGGACAAAGCGGGGGCAACCGGCCCCTTCGCGAGAGTTGCGAGTGCCAGGAAGACGTAAAACGCAGCCAGATAGATTCGCGAACCGCTTTCGCGCCACGCATACCAGGCGAGCAACGCGATGGAGAAGCAAGCAGCGAGCGGCATATCGGTGGCGGCAGCGCGCGCAAATCCGACTACACCCGCGCAACTGGCGGCGATCAGCGCGCCATCAAGTTCGCTTCCTGGACGAAACCGGCGCAGAAAGAAATAGACCGCGACGATGAGCATAGCGGCATCGACAGCGGAGGGGACTCTGGCGGCCCAGTCGGAAACACCAACGGCACGAAACGACAGCATGGCTTCCCAGTAGTAGAGCACTGGCTTTTCGAGCCATGGCTTGCCCAGCAGTGTGGGTGTGACCCAGTCCGAGCGCTCCAGCATTTCACGGGCGACTTGCGCGTAACGAGGTTCGTCAGCGCCGAGCAATCCGAAGGCACCGAGGCCGTAAAAGAAGAGGAAGCCACAGAAGGCCAGCAGCAGCCAGAGGTCGGCGCGCGTTCGCGGGTTCGCCGGCGTTTCATTCATTCAGGAATCCAGGCCGAAATCAGATTGCGTCGAGTCAGTTTGCGTCGAGTCATTTTGCATCGAGCGCCACACCTTCCGCCCGCAGTTGATCAGCAATTCGATCTACGATTCGATCGACTGCGGCTTGCAACGGGCCATCGACCGAACACCCGCTGGCGCATTTATGTCCGCCGCCGCCGAAATGCTCGGCCACGGTTGAGACACTCACTTCGCCTTTGCTGCGCAGGCTGATGCGATAGCGCCCATCTGGGAGTTCACGAAAAAAACAGGCCACTTGTACATCCGCAATGGAGAGCGCGTAGTTGACCAGGCCCTCGCAGTCTTCTTCGCGCGCGCCGAAGTCTTGCATCTGTTGTTGCGTGACCCAGATCCAGGCGAGCGCTCCTCGGCGATGGAGATTCGAAAGCGCGGCTCCGAGCAGGCGGAGTTTGGCGGTCGAATGCCCGAAATAAATGGGACGCGCACAGCGGGCTGGATCTGCTCCGGCCAGCACAAGTTCACGCGCGACCGTAAAGGTATGTTCGTTCGTGCCTTCGAACATGAATGATCCGGTGTCGGTCATCAGCGCCGTATAAAGACAGGTCGCAATGTCGCGATCTACCGGGACACATGCGAGGCGCGCGAGCCGATAGACCAGCTCCGCGGTTGCCATCACCGAGGAATCGATCCAATTGATGTGCGCGAAATGGCGTCCGCTGGCGTGGTGATCGATATTGATTAGAAAACACCGTTCCAGGCCATCGAGCAACGCGCGTCGGGTGCTGTCACATTCGAGCAGGATGACCGCATCATTCTCGGGGACGTTATCGGACTGAATGACGCGATCGGCAAACGGAAGGTTCTGATAAATGCGCGGGACGCCATCGTGCATGACAACGTCCGCATCTTTGCCCATCACGCGCAGAATCTGACCGCAAGCGAGCGCGGAGCCGATGCCGTCTCCGTCGGGCCGGGCGTGCGAGGTCACGACGATGCGACGACGAGCCCGAATTTCTTGTAGAACGCGGTCAAGCATGATTCAGTTCTCAGTTGCCAGTTCTCAGTTCCTCAGTAAAACCGATTCAGAGTTCTCAGTTCTAAGTTCTTAGTAAAACCAACACCTTTTGGACTTGACTGAGAACTGAGAACTGGGAACCGAGAACTACTTTTCGGGGCTCGGCTCTTTGCCCTTCTTCTTGCGCTTCTTCTCGCGCGTGAGTAACTCGTCCACGCGGCTCTCCAACTCATCGGCGCGATCGATCTGGAAGTAGAGTTCCGGAGGCTTCCGCAGCCGCAGCCGTTCCGCCAGTTCGTGCCGGACATAGTTCTTGGCTGCGGTCAGCCCTTCGAGTGTGCGTTCGGCCTCCGCCTCGTCGCCAGCGACGGTGACCATGATGCGGGCCGACCGCGCGTCCTGCGCCATCAGGACGGCGCTGACGCTGGCCAGTCCGATCCGAGGATCGGCGAGTTCGCCTTCGAGGATGGTCTCGATCTCCTCGCGGATGGCCTCACTCAGTCGCCCACGATGATATTTTCGGCCGCGATGCTCCAAGGGACACCTCGAATCAAGGGAAAACTCGTAAGAATATCAGAAAGGAGGGCGCTAACGACGGCTCAAAGGGCACCGGGAGTCGTTGTAACTTGTCGCTACCACTCCCAGTAGAATCGCGGTATTCTATGTGCGCCTGGGTGCTTGGTACGAAAGGGGACTTCAATGGAGATTCGGCCGGTTCGTTCCTGCGCGATAAGAATGGCTATTCTTATTACTTTGGTGGCGGCCATCGACGCTGCTGCTGCCTTCCTGATCGCAAAGCCTCAGTTGTGGTGCGCTATCATTCCGACACTGATACCGCTTTTAACTCCGTTGGTCATCTTCTCGTTCTCGGATCACACCCAGACCAAGGCCTGACCAAAGACGGGCGATTCTCAAGAACTCCACATTCAGAGATCACAAGAACTCAACAAACGAGTCGGTAACTTCCGCTCCGGCATTGTTCGCGATGCGCATGGCCGCGCGCTCGACGTTTTTCATCAGCCCATCAAGATAGTCGCGCGAGTGCGACACGCTGACCACCCCAATCGTGGCCTGATTCCAGAGCGGTCCCGGATCAAGTTCGGCGACCGCGACATTAAACGACGACCGCAGGCGGTCCTTGAGGCTGCGCGTCACCTGGCGCTTGTCTTTGAGCGACTGCGCAGCTTCGATTCGAAGTTCGAGGGTAAGGAAAGCGATCATCAGCGGTCCAGGGTCGGGGCAGGCTTCTGCAAATTGCCGTGGTCCCAAGCGATCTTAAATCATTGCTCCACAATGGTTTAAAGGATATCGCGAATCTCTCGAACCTGACCGCACAATATTCGGAGCGTTTTTCCACTGCCCGTGCTACACTAAAAGTCGCTAAGTTAGACCCGCAGTCAGTTGCAGGCCGGTACCGCCAACCAGCGTCACCCCCTTCACCGCAGCGAATCTTCTCAGCACATTTCAAGAAACAAGAAAAAGGAACATCAATGGCAGAACAAGGAACAGTGAAGTGGTTTAACGACGCCAAGGGCTACGGCTTCATCAGCCGTCAGAATGGCGAAGACGTTTTCGTGCATTTCTCCGCTATTCAAGCTGGCGGCTTCAAGAGCCTGCAAGAAGGCCAAACCGTGCAGTTCGACGTGACCAAGGGCCCGAAAGGCTGGCAAGCGGAGAACGTTACTGCTATCTAAGTAACGACGCTCTCTAAGTTCTAACAAGATGCCCGTGATTCGAAAGAATCACGGGCATTGTTGCGTCTGAACGAATGGTTGCGACGCGCGGTTTCGGCGACTGGTTTCGGCCGCTGGTTTCGCTCCTTGTGCAGACGCCTGCCGCGACTTGTGAAAAAATGAACTCCTGATGTCGCATCCGCTGGCACTGATTGCCGAGGTCACGCATCGCTGTCCGCTGCATTGCGTGTACTGTTCGAATCCGCTGGAGCTGACTTCCCGCCAGGCGGAACTCGCAACAGCCGACTGGCTGCGCGTTTTCGGCGAGGCGGCGGCGCTTGGAGTTCTGCATCTTCACCTCACCGGGGGCGAGCCGCTGGCGCGCCCGGACATCACCGAGTTGATTGCCGGAGCGCGCCATACGCGGCTCTATACCAACCTGATCACGTCAGGCATCGGGCTGACGCGCGAGCGCCTGGCGGGGCTCGTCGACGCGGGATTGGATCACATCCAACTCAGCTTTCAGGATTCGACCGAGGCCGAAGCCAACTGGATCGCCGGCACGCGTGCGCACGCCCACAAACTCGAAGTGGCGGGATGGATTCGCGAGCATCGGGTCGCATTCACCACCAATCTCGTCGTCCATCGACAGAACATCGATCACCTGGAAGCAATGATCGGAGCGCTCGAAGCGCTTCATCCGGATCGAATGGAAATCGCGCACGCGCAGTACTACGGCTGGGCGCTCAAGAACCGTTCGGCATTGTTGCCGACGCGCGCGCAACTGGATCGCGCGGTATCGGTGGTGAAAGTCGCCGAAGAGCGCATGCGCGGCAAGGTTCGTATCGACATGGTGATCCCCGACTACCACGCCCGATTCCCGAAAGCGTGCATGGGAGGCTGGGGACGCCAGCTTCTGCTGATCGATCCCGCGGGGCGCGCGCTGCCGTGCCACGCTGCGGGCGTGATTCCGGGGCTGAGCTTTGATAGCGTTCGCGAGCACTCGCTCGATTGGATCTGGCAGAACTCGGCCGCATTCCGTAAATTTCGCGGCGAAGAGTGGATGCCGGAACCTTGTCGTTCCTGCGACCGCCGTGAAGAAGATTTCGGCGGATGCCGTTGCCAGGCATTTCTTGCTGACCGGCGATGCGGGCGCGACGGATCCGGTGTGCGAGCTGGCGCCTATGCATCGGGTGATTGAAGATGCGGTGCGGGAGGACGCGGCGGCGGGGACGGTTCCGGAAATCGAGCAGGGGTCGTTTCACGTTTTGCAGGACAAGATGGCGGGGGTTTGGAGTTATCGGACGGATCCGAAGTAGGGCCCCGGCAGGGGCAACTGAGTAGCCCGGCGCTTCAGCGCCGCGACAACATCGAGAAAACCGAGGCAGTCCCGGAGGGACGGCTGAAAATCATCAGCGGACCTTCCCGGAGAAGAACAGACATGAGGTTCAGTCGCCCCTCCGGGGCTTACTCCTTCTGGCTCTGAACCCGGCGCTGAAGCGCCGGGCTATTTTCGGTTGTCGCTCCGCGACATTGCGGCCTCGGCGTGATGGGTTGTCCCACCGGGACATTGCACCCTCAGCGTCAGGGGTTGTCCCTTCGGAACACAGCGGCCTCGGCCTCCGGCATCGTCGGCATGGAATTCTCGGGATGCAGTTCATAGTTCTGCCACAGTCGGGTGGATGGCTGCAGTGATCGACGAACATCGGGTTTGTGAGGATGGTTCGTGAAGGTCCTGCTTTGACGCTCTGGAAACGCGCCTGTTAGACTAATCAATTGTCATCCTACCTTTAGGCGAAGAAGGAATCCGTGCGCGCAGAAACCCGGCATCAACTGAAAACCGACCGCCTCAGCCAGGTCACATTCGAGGCGGCTGGCAACGCTGCCCACTGGACGGTCGAACATAAGTCCAAAGTCATCGTGGCGGCCGTTGCGCTCGTCGTGCTCGCTGCGATTGGATTTGGCGGGTGGTATTACATTGACGCCCAGGACGAGAAGGCGAGCGGCGAGCTTTCGACCGCTGTCCGTACGCTTGAGACTCCTGTGCGTCCAGCGGGCGTGCCCGCGCAGCCTGGACAAGACAGCTTTGCTTCGCCGCAAGAGCGCGGCACCGAGGCACGCAAACAGTTTCAGGCGATTGTCGATAAGTATCCGCACACGAAGACTGCGGATATGGCGCGCTATTTCGTAGGATTAGCTTCGGCCCAACTCAACGACAATGCGGCGGCAGAGCGCAGCCTGCAAGAGGCTGCAAAGTCTTCGAACGGCGATCTGGCCTCGTTGGGCAAGTTTGCGCTGGCATCGGTGTATCGCAGCGAAAACAAGGGTTCGCAGGCGGTCGATCTCTATAACCAGATTATCGCCAAGCCCACGATCGTCGTGAGCAAGGCGACGGCGCAGATGGAACTTGCCGACTACTACGAGTCGCAACAGAATTCGGCCGAAGCGAAGAAGATCTACGCTGAGATCGCGAAGGACAACCCGTCCAGTGAAGCCGCATCTCTGGCGCAGCGCAAGTCGGCGGCATTGAAGTAGGTTCGGCTTCAGCTTGAGCTTCAGCTTCCCTGCGAGGCAGCAGCGGCTTTCGCGTGCTCTCCAGACTTGACTGTCTCCATGACAACGTCTCTGACCATTTCGGGCGGAGTACTGTGGACGCCTTTACGACTCTCGAGCACACGGACGCGGCGCGCGGCGATGTTGACGGGCTCGAGTTTTTGCAGCGAGCCGTTGTGCACCTGGACCTGAAAGCGGAACCAATCCGTACGGTACATTCGGCCAGCCGCGTAGAACGTGATCGAAACAGCCGACCTGCCCCTCGAAGTCGTCGCCGGTACATCCGAAGAAACGCTTGCCCAGGTCCTCGCTCCAAGTCATGCCTCCGACGAGCGGCTCGTTGAGGAAGTATCGCAACGACGGAACCGCCATCGACAGCTTGCGTAATTGGACCATCTGCATCAGTACGGAAATCTTGGCTAAGTTCGTGGCCATGATTCTGGCGTCGCGCGAGGATGTCCGTTCCAGTTTGATGTGCAGTTCGGGAGCCCATTCGCGCTCGAACTGCTCGCGCGCCAGCGCTAAACTACGATCGCTCGATTCCGTATAGCGAAGCGTCGCCCGCGCCAAAATCAGACTGACGACGGTGGTCACAACCGTCGCAATCAACGGCACGTAGGCCAGGATCAAGGTGAACGAAAGGGCGTGCTGGCCGAACCACTGGATGAGGTTTAATCGCAGGCTGCCCCCAAGCTCCGGCGCAATCGGACGCCGGGTTGAAGACACTGTAGCGAGGCGGACAGGAGCGGGAAAGCTGCCGAAAGTATCGTCGAGCCGTGCTAGCCCTTTGGTCATCTGGCGGGTGGTTTTTGTGGCATCCGCCATCGCGGAATCCAGTTCGAATCAGCGGGTGACGCCGATGGTCTGCTGGAGGCACGAGATCAGCCGCTGGGCATCGAGCGGCGAATTGTAGAGGTGCGGCGTGACGCGAATCGAACTGCCGCGGACGCTGACGAAGACCTTTTCGCGAGCGAGAATTTCTGGCAACTCCCGGGGAATGGCTGACTCGCGGCGCAGACAAAGATAGTGCGGTGCGCGTAATTGTTCAGGGGGAGACGTCAGCCCGACTTCCGCCGCGGCCGCAGCGAGGTCGCGATTGTAAGCGCCGAGAGTCTTCGAAACCTGATCGACTTTCCATGCCAGCAATTGCTTCATGGCGCGCTCGGCGGCGGGAAGCAGCGCGAAGTTCGAACGTTCGCCCATGTCGAAACGGCGCGCACCCGTCTCGTATTCGGGCGTGTATAGAATCAGGCTTGCGAAATCTCGCGCATTCTCGCGGACAATCCAATTCTCTTCGATGGGCACGCCCTGATGCCACTTTGGCGCAACGTAAAGCACGCCGACCGAGTAGGGACCGAGCAGCCACTTATAGTTCGCGGCGACGGCGAAATCAGGTTGGACATCGTGCACGCTAAAGGGGAGTGCGCCGAGGGACTGCGTCAGATCGAGGGCCAGCGCGGCTCCGAGCTTGCGACAAGCTTCGCCGATGCGGACGAGATCGAGATGACCGCCGCTTGTCCAGTGGACATTTGGGAGAGCGGCAATGGTTACGTCGGGGGTCAGCGCATGGAGAACGGCCGCGGTCCAGTCATGGTCTTCGGGCCAGGCGACGACTTTCAGCCGCGCGCCGCGTTCGTCCGCCAGCCTTTGCCAGGAATAGTAGTTGGAGGGAAACTGCTCGGCTAGAACGAGAATGCTCTCTCCACGCTTCAGCGGCAAATTATGGGCGGCGGTCGCGAGGCCGTAGCTGGCCGAGGGCACGATGGCGATGCAGTCCGCGGAGCAGTTGAAAAAATGCGCGGCCACGGAGCGAAAGTCCTCGGCTCCGGTAAAGAACTTGTCCGAGGTTATTTCCCACGGATGGGTTTTGCGCGCCAGCCCGGCGTTCCCAGCCTCCTGCGCGGGTTTCATCAGCGGAGACATGTAGGCACAGTTCAGGTAAGCGACGTCGTCGGGGATATCGAAGAGATGGCGCTGGCCGGGGAGCATGGGCTGGTCTGTCGGCTTCCAGTGTAACAATCGTCTGTAACAATCATTTGACGAGAGAGGCAACGCGGAGGACTCATGAACTGGAAGACACGCAGGAAGGCACCGATGATGCGAGGAAAGTTTCGGGAAATGAAGAGCGCCCTTATTTTGATTTTCCTGTTGGGCGCGCTCGCTCTGAATTCGGAGGCACAGACGGGAGTTGCGGGCGGCAGCGGGTCCGCTTTCATTCCATGTCACTGTAGTTCCGCCTTAGCTTTCGCGCGGGCCGCGAAATTGAAACGGGGTATCAACGCCAGCGAGTGGTTCGCGCAGGTCTATGACAAGCGCGGTTACACTGCAGAACATTTTCAGGCCTGGACCACGGCTGAGGACATCGCGCTGATCAAGTCGATGGGGTTCGACCACGTGCGGTTGAGCGTGAATCCTCAACCGCCGCTGTCCGGCAACATGTCTAACAATCTGTTCGATCCGCGCGAGCCCAACAAGATTCCGGCGGAATATCTCGGCTCTCTCGATGCGGCCGTGAAGATGATTCTCGACCATGGGCTGGCGGTCGTGATCGACATGCATCCGGAGGGCGAGCTTAAAGCGCGACTCGCGAGAGATGATGACTACGTCGAGCGCTTTGCCGATTTCTGGCGGACGCTGGCTGCGCATTATTCGGCGTGGGACGCGGATCGGGTGTTTCTGGAAGTGATGAATGAGCCGGAATTCAGCGATCCTTATCGCTGGATGGGGGTGCAGGCGAAATTGGCGGCGGCGATTCGCGAAGGCGCTCCGGAGCTTACGATTATCGCGGCGGGGGCGCGCTGGTCGGATGACGATGACCTGATTTTTCAGGAACCGCTGCACGATGCGAACATCATCTACAACTTTCATTTCTACGAGCCGCACGTCTTCACGCATCAGGGTGCGACATGGAGTGCCTACTACTTTCATTGGCTGCGCGGTTTGAGATATCCGTCGAGTGTGGAGTCGGTGGAGCGCGCGGCGGCGCTGGTACCGGACGAAGTGGATCGGTTGCACGTGATCCGCTACGGGTACGATCACTGGGACGCGGCGCGCATTGAGGTGGAGGTGAAGCAGGCAGGAGATTGGGCGCGACGGCGAGGAGTGCCGCTGGTGTGCAACGAGTTCGGCGTGTTTCGGGATTATTCCGATCCCGCGGATCGGGCGGCATGGCTGCACGACGCGCGGACCGCATTCGAAAAGAACGGGATCGGGTGGGCGATGTGGGACTATTCGGGATCGTTTGGCGTCGTGGTGAAAAAAGATGGGAAGACCGTGCCGGACGACGCGGTGCTGCGGGCATTGGGGATGAAAGCGGGGGGATGAAAGCGTTGGGGATGAAGTAGATCAGTCCAAACTGCCCTGCTCAATCACCACGTTTTCGCGCACGATGAGACGGTGCACGGCCATTTCGCGGAGTTTAGGCAAGGCTCGGCTTACGTGTTCGTCGGTGTCGACGAAGGAAATGACAACGGGCAAGTCGCCTCCAGCTTCGACCAGGTGTGCAGTGCGGACTTTGCCGCGGCCGAGGAAGCCGGCGACGGCGTGGAAGGCGACGGCGCCAAAGACATTCTCTTCGCGGAGATATTTCAGGATTTCCAGGTGTAGCGGACGATGATGCCAGGAATCGCCTTCGGTGAGATAAATCGTGACCTGAACGGCCATAACGACACCTTCTGCCATTCTTGCGTCTCCTATTCTACTTCTAGAGTGCGCGAGCGAGCGCCGCGCCGCCCAAGACCGCGGCGAGACAGAGCGCGTTGCTACCCACAATATTGATTCCGCTGAGCAACCACTGTCCCTGTTCCATCAAGGCGAAACTCTCGAACGCATAGCTTGAAAACGTGGTGTAGGAACCGCAAAAGCCCACCGCAACCAGCAAACGCCACTTCGGATCGAGGAGTGCGCGTTCAGTGGAAAAGACGAGAAAGAATCCGAGAATAAGGCTCCCGGTGATGTTGATCAACAATGTGCCGTAAGGGAAGGCGGATGCGAAGTCGCGGGCGATGAGCACGCTCAGGAAATAACGGGCGCTGGCTCCGATGCTGGCACCGAGCGCGATCCAGATGTAGTTGGAGAGATAGCTGGGGAGATGGTTCAAGGCGGAGTCCTCCTGCAAGAGTTCTGTAGGAGTTATCAGCCGAAAGGGCGGTTATACGGCGAACTCCATCGCCAACAAAATCAGTATAGCGTAGGGCGTTCGGAGAGCGCAGATGACCACGGTGCGCGAGAAGTCGAGGCAGAGTCTAGGGTTGAAAAGCTCCCAGCCAGCGGACTGGGAATCGGCTGCCCAGCGCGTTGACCAGGCGTTCGTCAGCAGTGACGAGCTCTGTGTTGCTAGCCACTGCCAGTGCGACGTAGAGGCTGTCGTAGAAACTGCGATCGTAAGCGACGGCGATCTGTAGCGCCTTATCCAACAAGTCAGAGGTGGGCAGAATCTGGATTGCCAGAGAGGCGAACCGCCGCAACGAATTCTCCGCTTCCGAACGGCTGATTCGGTTGCGCCGCACGGCCTTCCACAGGACATCGCCGATTTCGGCCTCGATCAGGTGAGGCGCCACCAGCAGCGCATCCCGTCCCACATGTCGCGCGAGTAGATGGTTCGCTTGCTCGAGGAGCAATTCGCCAGCCGCGGGGAGAAGCCACTTGGCGGCAACATTGGTATCGACGACGTAGGTCGTCACCGTTCTCGATCTTCTCGAACCATTTCCTCGGTGCTCGGGAAGGGTCCTGGTCCGGGCGGAGTTGAGGCTTGCACGCTCAGCAGGTATTCGAACGCACGCTTTCGACGCTTCAATTCCTCGGCAGTGGGAACGAACTGCTGCAATAGAGCAATCACCTCTGCCGCCACTGAACTGCGGTTCTTGCGGGCGCGGGCGCGCAGAGCCTCGTAGAGGTCTTTGGGGACGTTTTCTACGTATAGGGTTGGCATAGGGATAGTCTAGCACCTCCCAAGGCAAAAAGTTGTTCCCCTTCCTTGACACCGCGTTTTCAGCCCTTTATTCTTGCTTATTGCTCCCTGAGAGACTTTCGTCTCTCTGTGCACTTCCGCAGGCCTTTGCGGTAATTTGATTGGGGGCGGCGGAGGTTCCACGTTCCAATGTTCATCGAACTAAAGGATCTGGAGATTCATCCCGTCGATTTCCGGGAGGAGTATGGCCCGGGCGTGATCGATCTCGGTGAGGACGTTCGGCAACTTTCGCCGTTGCGCGCCGAGGGGCGAGCGGATCTGGTCGAAGAGCAACACGGTAAGCACGAAGTAGTGCAGGACATTCGGATCAAGGGCAAGCTGGATACAAGCCTTGAAGTGGCTTGTGCGCGTTGTCTCGATCCGGTTGTGCATCCGGTAGATCGCAGTTTCGATCTCCTCTACCGGCCGCTCGGCATTGATTCTGGACATGCTGAGTTGTCGGTCACCGACGCCGAGGCCGAGATCGGGTATTACGAAGGCACGGGGTTGTTGCTCGAAGACACTCTCCGCGAACAAGTACTGCTGGCGTTGCCGTTGAAGTCCATTTGCCGCGAGGACTGCAAAGGTTTATGTCCGCTGTGTGGCAAGAATTTGAACGAAACCCAGTGCGACTGCGTGGACGATGTTGAGGATCCGCGCTGGGCGGCTCTGAAGGGAATTCGAGATAAGTTGAATCAGTAAAAGGAGAGTTCTCAGTTCCCAGTTCTCAGTTCTCAGTGACCCGCTTTTACTGAGAACTGAGAACTGGGAACTGGCAACTAAAAAAACATGCCTAATCCAAAACGAAGACATTCGCAGAAGCGCACCGCAACGCGGCGTGCCCATGACTCGCTTTCCAAGCACTCGTTGTCGGAGTGTCCGAACTGCCACGAGCGGAAGATGCCGCATCGCGCTTGCCCGAAGTGTGGGACCTACAAGGGGCGCGAAGTGCTGGCGGTCGAAGAGAAGTCGTAGGTTCTTTCCTCATCTTCCATGCCTAGCGTAATCGCACTCGATGCGATGGGGTCCGACAAGGCGCCGAAGCCTGAGATCGAAGGCGCTTTGCAGGCGGCGCGCCATCACGGCGCGCGCATCCTTTTGATCGGGCCGGAGACGCAGCTGAAAGCGGACCTGGCGCGGTATCCCGGCGCGGCGCGACTGCCGATTGAAGTCGTCCACGCGAGCGAAGTCATCACCATGGAAGACAAGGTCGATGCGATTCGCGCCAAGCGCGATTCGTCGATCCGCGTGGGACTGCGGCTGGTGCGCGAAGGCCAAGCTGTGGGCTTTGTCACGGCTGGCAACACCGGCGCCGCGATGGCCGCGGCCAAGGTGGTTCTGGGTGCGCTTCCGGGTGTCGATCGTCCGGCGTTGGCGGCCGCATTCCCTACGGTGAACAACACAGCGGCGGTTTTGCTGGACGTTGGCGCGAATACCGATTGCACCGCAGTCAATCTCGAACAGTTCGCCATCATGGGCGATATTTATTGCCGCTCAATCTTCGGGATGAAACATCCTCGCGTGGGACTGCTTTCGATTGGCGAAGAAGAAGGCAAGGGCAACGATCTCACCCGCGAAGCTTTTCAGCTGTTGAAGCGCCTGCCGATCAACTTCGTCGGAAACGTCGAAGGCCGTGATTTGTACAACGGTCACGTCGACGTGATCGTCGCCGATGGATTTGTCGGCAATGTAGCGCTGAAGACGTCGGAAGGCGTGGCGCGGTTGGTGCGCGCTGTGCTGAAGGAAACTTTGAAGTCAACGATCACTTCCCAGGTCGGCGCCTATCTGTCGCGCAATGCGTTCTCGGATTTCAAAAAGCGCCTGGATCACACAGAGTATGGCGGCGCGCCGTTGCTCGGGATCAAGGGTGTGTGCATCATCACCCATGGGTCTTCGAACGCCAATGCGATCAAGAACGCACTGCGGGTAGCAAAGGAATTCGCGGAAGGAAAAGTAAACGAAACGATTGAGCGGGAGTTAGCAGCGCTGAGCGTGGCGGCCGCGACGTGAGCTTCTCACGGCTATCGTAGACTGCGCCGGGGGTCGCTCGGCAATCGTCCTGTTCTCGTCAGCGGTGGAGTGCGAACGAAGCGTCTGATCGCTACAACGTCACTCGCCCATCATTTGCCCTATCCATAGCAGCAACAGGACGGCCGAAAGAGCTGGCGCTTTCCATCGAAGTGGTGTCTTTTTGCCGATTCCGAATAGTCCGGTTGCTAAAGCCAAGACTGCCAGAAGGAACCCCCACCTATAAATGCGAAGAAGAACAGGGTCCTCAAAAGGAAAGGTTCTGAACTGCGCGTAGGTCCCTGATCCGATCTCCAGCGCTGCAGAAACGGAGGCTAAGGCGAATCCTGCAAGCGAACATTTCATGCCCACGCTCAACTCTTCTGGACGGCACCTCGTCCAACTGCGCCATCCCCAAGCTACCCACGCGGCAAGCCCGCCCAAAATCAGAGCAACGACAATCCTGTCTGCTACGGGTCCCATGCTTCACACTATAGATTTATTCCACTTTGCCTACAGCATTACAAGCGTAACCGGGACCGATGGAAGAGATGACTGTTGTAAAATCCCCATTATTCTAATGGACCGAAAAAAGGCGGATACCCACCCCGATCCACCAACCTCGGAATCGGCGGCGATCCTTACCCTCCTCCGAGCGTATTCACCGGAGCTTCGTGTCGGCTAAATGACAAATTCAATTTTCTCTATTGCGTTTCTCTTTCCCGGTCAGGGCTCCCAAGCTGTGGGCATGGGCAAGGAACTCGCCGACAATCACGAAGTCGCTCGTCGAACTTTTGAGGAAGCTGACGAGGCGCTCGGATACAAGTTGTCGCAGCTTTGCTTTGAGGGTCCGGAAGAAAAACTGAAGCTCACCGAAATCACGCAGCCGGCGATTCTGACGGCCTCGATCGCGGCGTGGAGCGTGCTTCAGGAAAAAGGGTTGCGACCCGATTTTGTCGCTGGACACAGTCTTGGCGAATATTCGGCCCATGTAGCGGCAGGCACTTTGACGTTTGTCGACGCGGTGCGAACGGTCCGTAATCGCGGCAAGTACATGCAGGAAGCTGTGCCGGTGGGGGTTGGGGCGATGGCGGCGATTCTTGGGATGCCTCTTGAGAAGGTCGTCGAAGTTGCCCGCGATGCGGCGCAAGGCGAAGTCTGCCAGGCCGCGAACATTAATTCGCCGGAGCAGATTGTGATCTCTGGAAACGCGGCGGCGGTGGAGCGCGCCATCCAACTGGCGACCGAACGCGGAGCGAAGAAGGCCGTGAGCCTTCCGGTCAGCGCGCCTTTCCATTGCGCGCTGATGCAACCGGCACAGGACCGTCTGGCGGGTGATTTGAGCGCGCTGAATTTTCAGAGCCCCTCATGTCCGGTGGTTTGCAACGTCGATGCCGTAGAGGTCACGTCGGCGGAGGCCGCGCGCGATGCTTTGATTCGCCAGGTTACGGGCGCGGTGCGATGGGAGCCGTCGGTGCGCGTGCTGATCGACAAGGGCGCGAGCTTATTTGTGGAAGTCGGCCCGGGAAAAGTTCTGTGGGGCCTGATGCGGCAGATCGACCGCTCGAAAACGTGTCTGACGGTAGGCGACGAAGCGTCATTGCAGAAGACGCTGGCCCAAGTTGCGGCGGCGGCGTGAGAGTCCTCGAGTGAGGATTCTCGACGCGGCAGGAAACTAATACGGATAGACGGTCAGCGTCTTATCCGACTTCTGCACGAACATTCTTGCGTGTTCCGAGCGCTCGTTGACGATCACTTCGACGACAACACCTCCGCCGCCGAAAGCTTTCGTATTGGCCGATCCGTAAATGCGGTGGGTTTTGATCAGGCCCCACTCGCCGCCCGGTCCCCAATCGCGATAAAAATCGGCGTAGGTGTATTGCTGATACTTTTTCTGGTGGTCGCGCCAGGTGGGATCGTTGAAGTAAATTCCGTAGGCGTTTTCGTAGTCCTTCTGCTGGAGCGCGGCGAAGAACTTGTCGACAGTGTGTTCCTCGGGCCAGTTGCGGTACATCCAAGCGAGCCCGGCCAGGACGAGAACGCCGACGATCGTGATGGCGATAGTGATCTTGCGACGGCGGGCCTTGGCGAAGTCGTAGGTCTGTGCGTCCAGCAGAGTCATAGTGCTGGGATAAGGATAACGGATTTTTGGGGCGAAATCAGGTGGTGGACTCATGCAAACGGGTGATTTTCTCTTCCTCGGTCAAAAATCACCCGAAAGAATGACGACAGAGACCGGGCTGGATACGATATGGTGCGGTCGTTCGCTATTAAATTCAGCACGATTTGCATTCAGAACGATTCGCATTTCAGGGAGATCGATATGAAGAAGACCATTCTCACTTTCGGACTGATTTCTGGCGGCATCTCGTCACTCATGATGGTGTCGACGATGCTGTTTTTCAACGAGATCGGCTATGATCGCGGCCTCGTCGTCGGTTATACGGCCATTGTGCTGTCGTTCCTGCTGGTTTACTTCGGCATCCGTTCTTATCGCGACAACGTTGGCAACGGGCAGATCAGCTTTACCAGGGGGTTTGGCGTCGGCCTCGGCATCACTTTAATCTCCTGCGTTTTCTATGTGGTGTGTTGGGAAGTTCTCTATTACAACTTCCTGCCGGGGTTCTGGGACCACTTTGGCGCGCACGCGGTAGAAAAGCTGAGGGCGTCGGGCGCGGGAGATGCGGCCATCGCGAAGCAACTTCAGCAAGTGAAAGAGTACAAAGAGATGTACGCGAATCCATTTGTCAACGCGGCGATGACTTTCATTGAGCCTTTTCCGGTCGGACTGGTCATCACACTGATCTCGGCAGCGATCCTGCGAAAAAAGCCGCAAGCGCAATCCGCACAATCACCGGTGGCTGCGGCGTGAAAGTATTGCCGACTTTTCCAGGTACACGGACGGAGCATTGACGGCACCGCCGATGTCCCCTAAGATGGCTGCGCTCAGGTTCCCCCGAAAAGCCTGCGTCCAGACGCCAAACGATGATTGGAACAACAGTTTCCCACTACCGGATTGTGGAATTGCTGGGCGGCGGTGGGATGGGAGTTGTCTATAAAGCGGAAGACACTGCGCTGGGGCGTTTTGTTGCCCTGAAGTTTCTGCCCGAGGAAGCTTCGCAGGATCCGCAAGCGCTGGAGCGCTTCCGGCGAGAGGCGCGGGCCGCTTCTTCTCTGAATCATCCGAATATTTGTACGATCCATGAGATTGGGCAGCACGATGGACGGCTGTTCATCGTGATGGAGTGCCTCACGGGGCAGACGCTGAAACACCTGATCCAGGGCAAGCCGATGGAAATGGATACGCTGCTCGGCATCGGCATCGAAGTGGCCGATGCGCTCGAGGCAGCGCACAGCAAAGGCATTGTTCATCGCGACATCAAGCCCGCCAACATTTTTGTCACCGATCGCGGACACGCCAAGGTGCTCGACTTTGGGCTGGCGAAGATTGCGCGCACCAGCAAGTCTTCGCTGGATGAATCGCAGACACGCGGCGATGCCAGCGCTCTCGACCTAACGAGTCCGGGGACAGCGGTTGGAACGGTGGCCTATATGTCACCGGAGCAGCTTCGCGGCAAGGAACTGGACGGGCGCACGGACCTGTTTTCGTTTGGAGTTGTGCTCTACGAAATGGCGACGGGGATGGTGCCATTTCGAGGAGAGACATCGGCGGTCATTACGGAAGCGATTCTGAATCGGACGCCAACGACGGCGACGCGACTGCGGCCGGCGCTTCCAGTGAAGCTCGAAGAAACGATCAGCAAAGCTTTAGAGAAGGATCGCGATCTCCGCTGTCAGACGGCCGGTGAACTGCGGGCCGACCTAAAGCGGATCCAGCGTTCGATCGATTCTTCGCGTACCTCGGTGGTAGCGGAAGCTTCGCAGGGTGAGTCGGCGTCGGGTGGTGTAGCGTCGCCGTCATCATCGTCGTCCTCGTCGTCTGCGGTGGTGGCTGCACCGGTTTCGAGTGGCAACGGCTCAGTGTCCCGCTGGGTTCTTGCGGGCTGTACGCTGGTCGCGTTGGCTGCTGGGGTCTATGGCGGCAAACAATTTTTCTCCTCGGCTCCGCCTCCGCCGCCGGTTTACCGGCAACTTACTTTCCGGCGGGGCAGCATTCGTTCGGCGCGGTTCGCTCCGGATGGACAAACGATTCTTTACAGTGCGGCATGGCAGGGTGGTCCGGTGGATGTGTTTACGGCTCGCCCGGAAGCTCCGGAAGCGCGATCGATGGGCCTGAGCCGTACGCAGCTGGTATCGGTATCTTCGGCGTCGGAGATGGCGGTATTGCTGAACAGCAAAGCCATCGGGACGTGGGTGAATATGGGGACGCTGGCGCGGGCTCCGCTGGTCGGCGGCGCTCCGCGAGAAGTGCTGGAGCAGGTGCAGTGGGCGGACTGGTCGGCAGACGGGACGAGTCTGGCTGTGGTGCGGGACATGGGCGGGCGGAACCGGCTGGAATTTCCGATCGGCAAACCGCTTTACGAAACGGGAGGATGGATTGGGCATCCGCGCGTTTCTCCGAAAGGAGACCTGATCGCGTTTATCGACCATCCGGTGCAGGGTGACGACAGCGGGTCGCTCGCCGTCGTCGATCTGGCTGGGAAGATGAAGACCTTGTCTGGCCAGTGGTTCACGATTCAAGGCGTGGCGTGGTCTCCGGATGGCAAAGAGATCTGGTTCACGGCGAGCAAATCGGGTGTGGACCGGACGCTGTATGCAGTAACGCTCGACGGCAAAGAGCGCATGGTGCTGCGGCTGCCAGGCGCGGTGATGATCTTCGACATCTTCAAGGATGGGCGCGTGTTGTTGATGCGCGCCAGTTGGCGCCGCGAGTTGGTGGGGATCACTCCCGACGATAGCAAGCAGCACGATCTTTCGTGGCTTGATTACACGTATCCGGCCGATCTATCGCCCGACGGCAAGACTCTGCTGTTTGACGAGGAAGGCGGCGGCGGTTCACTCGATTACTCAAAGTCGGGGGGATTATCGTACGCGGTTTATATCCGGAAGACCGACGGATCGCCCGCGGTGCTGCTCGGCGAAGGTGGAGCGGTTGCGCTTTCTCCGGATGGAAAGTCGGTGATTGCGCAGACGCAGGATTCGCCATCGCAGCTGCGGTTGCTGACCACGGGCGCGGGCGAAGCGAAAGAACTGACCAAGGATAACATCAATCATTCGTGGTCGCACTGGTTTCCGGATGGGAAACGAATTTTGTTTACCGGGAACGAGCCGGGCAAGGGCGTCCGCTTTTATGTGCGCGATATTGCTTCGGGAAAAACTGATGCCATCTCGCCCGAAGGCGTGAGCGGCACGTCGTTCGTAATTTCTCCCGATTCGCAGTGGGTGGCAGGGATCGGTCCAGATCAGAAGGGATATCTTTATCCGGTGGGCGGCGGTGATCCGCGTCCTCTGGCGGGACTGAATCCGGGCGAACAACCGGTAACGTTCAGCACGGATGGCGCCTCGCTGTATATCTATCAGCCGGGCGAACTGCCGGCGCGCGTGATTCGACTCGACGTCCGCACCGGGCAACGCACGCTATGGAAGGAACTGATGCCGACAGATCCAGCGGGCGTGGAGACGATCGGGCCCATTTTGATGACTCCTGACGCGAAGACCTGCGTGTTTGGGTATCACCGCATGCTGGCGGATTTGTATCTGGTCGAAGGGCTGAAGTAGCTACTTCGCGCGTTTGACGCTGCCGATTCCGAAGCGCTCCTCCACAACCTGTAGATCCTGGGTCAAGAGCACGGTCGCGGCGAGAGTGCCACGGGCAACGCTCCCGGGATACTCGTAACGCAGATCGTGGAAGCGAACCGCGTAGGCCGGGTGTGTGTTGTCGACAGGGTCGTGCGGCAGTTCTTCGGTTTCGGTGATGGGATATTGCGCCCAACTCAAGTACACGCGCCCTAAATAGGTCTTTTTGGCGGCGAGAGTGACGGGCGTTTCTTCGGGCTTGTAGCGAATCCTCATCTGGCCTTCGGGATCGACCTCAGGCGTAATCGCATTGACGTTCATGCTGGCGAAAAAATTCTGCGTCTCGGCAACTCCATACCAGCGGAACGGATTGGTCATGTAGGGATACGCGGAGACGCGGATTGGATCGGCTCCCTGATAAGTACGCGACTGGAGCGCGGCGACCGCGCGCCGGTGCTCGACGGCGCATAGACCCCAATAAGCAAAGACTCCAACGAGGGCAAGAGTAGCTGCGAGTCTTCCGGGCGGCGGCGAGTTTGGGCCCCGGTTGCGCGCGCCGATTTCTTCATTGATCAGAGAAAACAATCCCGGAAGGATCAGGCCGAGCGCCATCACGACCAGCAGGACCGGTTCGACGATGAAAATGATATCCCAGGAATACCAGCGTTCGTAGAACGGCCAGAAGGGGCGGACTCCGTAGTTATTTGTGAAGTCGAGGAGAATGTGGCTGAGGCCTGCGAGGCAGGCATAGGCGAAGAGCAATCCCCAGCGCGGCGGAAGATTGGGATTGCGCGTTTTGCGGCCACGCAAACGCCAGATCCCGTACATGAAAGCAACGACTGCGGCGGCGACCAGTGGGACGCCGAGGAACGAATGAGTGAAACCGCGATGATGATTGAATCCGAATGCCGACCCTCCGAAACGGCTGAAAACATCGAGATCGGGAGCCTCGGCGGCGAGCGTGAGCGTGGCGGTGGCGAGCGCGGTCTTGCGGTTAAGTCCGGCGCGGCCCATGACAGCGCCGAATAAGAAGTGGGTGACGGGTTCCAAGTGCGCTCAAGAGAGTTTAGCGGAAACAAGCTTCATTTGGCGGGATCGCCAGATTCCGCGACTGCACTTGTCAGGTTCCTATTCAGACGACGCTCTCTCCTGAGGCGCTTCGCTGCTTGAGGAGAGTTGTTGTAGAACGATCTGCTTTCCAATCTCACCCTTTCCTTTCCCCCCGCTGTCTCGTTGAGTAAAAGCGAGCGCGTTCCTGATTTGTCCAAAGGGACGCAGTAATCGCACGAATGGGACGTTCCGATGCACCGATGCCAGCCGACGTGCTGGCGGCCTGGCAGCAGCAGCGGCTTGGCTGACTTTCAGCTCGGTGATTGGAGACCCAGATGGTAGTTCGATTCCTCTTCCCCATGTGTTTCTTCTTGTTGGTGACCACGGCTCTGGCGGCGCCGTTTCGTACACAGTGCGGCCCTCCGCAATTTGGGTGCAGCCGAACCGACAACGCCATGGTAGATACGCCGCTGCCACCGCCTGCGGGAGTCGGAACCGGGTTCTCCGGTGCGACAGCAAAACCGGTGCGGGATAGCAGTCTCAGTTCGGGAAAAATCGTACGCTGTACGGATGGAAATTTCGTGGCATCATCGGGCGTACTAAAGGGCATCACTTTCCAAGCCGGCGCCGGTGGTTCAGCAGAGGCTCGCATGTGGTCGATCGACCATGTTCTGCTCAACGTCGCCGATTCCGAGGCCGGCTACTCCCCCAGCCAATTCTTTGGATTTGAGGTCGAGGGCCTGGCGTGCGGACGGCTTTACCGGAACAATGCAGCCTACTCTGGTTCCGGCGGTTTGCGAGTGGGCAGTGCAATGTTCAGTCCGACGAACGCGCGTTGGGACTACACACGGACCGAGAATTTGTCGGCGCGCATTTCAATCGTCGATCTGACGAATTACGAAGATCAAACTGCGGAACCTGTCATCACACGAGTCCTCGATTTCTCACACTGCTATACACCCGGATACGCGAAAGGGGGAACGGGCGGACGAATCACATATAGCGAATTCGGCGGGGTCGCACTGGACGACACAGCGACAGCGGTTGCCTCCATGGCATTCTCGAATAACCTCGGGGGCCAAGGTACAGGTTATTTGCTGTGCTCAGCGGTATTCAACCCGGACGGCATCATAGCGGGAATCGCCTCCTTGAACGAAAACACTTACTACACCTACGACCTTCTTGGGGGAGAGTCATACCGCACGGTCTGGAACGGGAAAGCCTGGAAGCAAACCAAGATCGGCGCCATCGACGGTGAGCACACAGGGATTCACAATAACCGGATCAATCGGAATGGCCAATTTATCGAGGTGACGCGCTCGGGGCAATGTACCGGCACCTGCACGTCGACCTACTACAACATGAGCGTTGGTGGCACAACGCTGTGGACTTGCGCAACATGCAGCGGCCACGAAGCACAAGGATATGCTTCCATGTTTGGGGCTGGAGGAGCGCAGAAATTCCTATATGGGGAAATAAATCCCGCGCCGGTCGACATCTCGGACATCGACACCCGAAGCGGCGTATTTCCTTTCTGCGTCGGCAGCTGGGTGCAGCCGACTCTCGCGTTCTCGAATGCGCCCTGCAAAGACCCGGTCACAGACTCACATATCTCGAGCGAGATGGACACAAACGGAGACGATACTTCGGGGATCGGATGGGTAAGTACCACCGTGGGCGGTCCGCGCCCTCCTTACGTCGAATCTGGGATCGGGCCCTGGCGCAACGAAGTGACCATCATTGACCCCAACAGCGGCGCGATCCATCGTGAGGGCCACACCTTCAACTCGACGACGTCGCCGCTATTCACGCTACAGAACGCGATCGGCGTAATTTCGGCCGATGGCTGTTGCTTTGCGGTGAGCAGCGACTGGTTTGGAAAATTTGGCAGGCAAGACAGCAGAGGAAGCAACGCTTGCAACTCAGCCGTCGATTACTACCGGCCCGGTTGGACGTGGGAAAGGCGTACTAACGTCTTGCCGGTTTCGAACAACCCAGGCAACTATGTTTATGGAACCGGCAACGGCGGGACCGGTTCGGGAAACACTCCGGAATTTAATCAGACCGTAGGAAGCACCACCAGCGACGGCAGTGTCACCTGGACAAACCTCGGTCCGTCGAATTGCCGAGGCGATATTGTGATTTACCAAAATCGTTGATGGTGTAGCGCGACCGTTTCATGCTTGCGGGTTGGCGTTGTTTTGGCGTCGCTCTTATTTGGCGTCGAACAAGGTTGGCATTTTCTCGTGCCACTTCGTGGCTTGTTCGTAGGCTTGTGCGGCTTGCAGCAGTGTGATGCCGTGCCCGGGAGCGGCGGCGAGTTGCAGGCCAATGGGGAGACCGTCTTTTGTGAATCCGCAGGGGACGGAAATCGCGGGGATTCCCCAGACGTTGAACGGTCTTGTATTGCGGAGCATGATCAGCTCCTGGGCGCGCAAGCTCTCGGGATGCTCTTGAAGGTCGGTGATCGAGGGAGGAGGAATTGGAACGGTTGGCGTGAGGAGGACGTCCACTTCGTCGAAGATTTTTCCGATCGCTCTGCGGCTGGCTTCGAGTTCGTGGGCGGCGCGAAGAACGTCGTCGGCTGAGATGTTTTCTCCGGCTTTGATTCGTTCGAGGGTCGCGGGTTGGTAGAGTTCGGGCGAACGAGCAACAAAGTCTTTGTGATAGGCGTAGGCTTCCGCGGTCGCCAGAGTGCGGTCGGTGGGGACGTCCAGATTGACCTCGCGAATCTGGGCGTGGAAAGAAGTGAAGACTTGAATGGCAGTTTCCATGGCTGCGGCAATATCAGGATGTAGATCGTCGAAGAAGAACGCGCGCGGTACACCTACGCGCAGATTCTGCGGGAGCTTATCGAAGGCGGAAATAAAACTGGGCTCGTTGCAGGGGTCGGCTGACTCGCGGCCAGAAATCACCTGCAACACCAGGGCCGCGTCGTACACAGAGTTGGCGATGGCGCCGACGTGGTCGAAAGACGGGGCCAGGGGAATGATGCCCTGGGTGCTTATGCGGGCGTAGGTGGGCTTCAATCCGACGGCTCCACAGTAGGCGGCGGGCAGACGGACGGATCCGGCGGTGTCGGTACCAACGGCGGCAAAGCAGAGAGCGGACGCGACAGCGGCGGCGGAGCCTCCTGACGAACCTCCGGCGATGCGCGAGGTGTTCCAGGGATTGTGAACCGGGCCGTAATTGCTGATGATGGAGCTACCGCCGTAGGCAAACTCATGCATGTTCTGTTTGCCGAGGAGGATCGCGCCTCCGAGGCGGAGGCGGCGGACGACTTCGGCGTCTTCGGCGGGGACGCGGTCTTTGAATAATGCGCTGGCGGCGGTGGTCCGCACTCCGGCGGTGTCGATGATGTCTTTGAGTCCGATGGGAATGCCGTGCAGAGGACCGAGATAGAGGCCGCGATAGATTTCGCGTTCGGCCTGACGGGCGCGGTCAAGGGCGGATTCAGCGGTTACGGTGATGTAGGCGTTGAGGATTGGATTGAGCTTTTCGATGAGCGTAAGACAGTGATGGGTAAGTTCGACGGGAGAGATTTCGCGATCGCGAATTTTGCGACTCAGTTCGCAAATGTTGAAAAGCACGAGATCGTACTCCTTACTCGTTAGTCGTAATTCTTGGGCTGGCGAATTGCCGGCTCGGTGCTTTTGCCGAACAACTTGACCAGCACATAGACCGCGGGACCGAGAGCCAGCGCCCATGGACCCCATCGCATGGCGACGGGATCACTGTAACGCAGGACAATATAAGTCATCACCGAGGGCAACGCTATCACATAGAGGAGTCCGAGGCTGCCGCCGGGGATGCGATAGGCTCGCGGCAAATCCGGGCGCTTTCGGCGCAATCCCCATGCCGAGAGAACGGTTAGCACGGTGGTCGCGGCGCGCAGCCAGACATAGATGCTGATCAAATTTCCGAGCGAGTTGAGGGCGAGCGAAGCGTAGATGCCGGAGGAAATCAGGATCGAAACCCACGGTGTGCCGTAACGCGAATGGCGGCGGGTAAAGAACTTCGGCAAATAGCCGTCTTCGGCGAGGGCGAAAGGCATGGGAGTTGCGGTGAGGACAGTACTGTTCAGCAAGGCTGCGTTCGCGACCATGGCGGCGATGGTCATGAGGCTTCCGAGCCAGACGCCTCCGATATGCAAAGCCGCGGTGGAGAAGTACCCGTCTTTCCATTGCTGCCAGTCTCCGAGGGCAGCGAGTGCGGCGAAGGGCGGCAGAAAATACGTGAGGATCGAAAGCGGGATGACCAGCGCGAGCGCTCGGGGATAGGTACGTTGCGGATTCTCGACGTCCTCGGCAACGGTTGAGAGTTGCTCGTAGCCGGAGTATCCCCAGATGACGAGCGCGAGGCCGACTCCGAAAACTTTGAAGAAGGGTTGATGCGGCGGGACGAGTGGCACGAAGGGATTGTGGTGCCACTTGGCGAGGCCGAGAACAGTCATCGCGATTACGGGAATAAAAATAAATATTTCGAAAAGCGTGGCCACTCTGCCGACCATCTGGATGCCAAGGATATTGATCCAGCTGACGAAGACGATGAGTGAGAAGGCGACGAGCCAATGCTTCCAGCCGGTGATGCCGGGAAAATAATACGTGAGGTAATCGGTGAAGAGCACGGCATACGAACCGCCGAGCAGGAACGAAGCGGACCAGTTCCACCAGCCGGCGAGAAATCCCCAGAAGTCTCCGAAGGCGGCGCGCGTCCAGCGATAGAAGCCGCCTTCGACGGGCATGGCGGTGGTGAGTTCCGCGGTCACGAGCGAAACGGGAATGCTCAAGAAAAACGGAATGACGAGGCAGAAGATCAGGCTCATTCCGGGGCCGCTGGTGGTGACCATGGCTTCGAGTCCGAAAGGGCCGCCGGTGGTGTAGGAGAACATCACGAATACGAAATAAAAAAGGGTGGCTTTGCGGACGGTAGAGCGCGTGGATGGGCCCGGAGCGTTCACACGAGTCCAGCGGCGAAGGGGCCGCGGAGCGTGGCTAGTGTACAGGAAGGGTTGAAGAGTTCCCGGCGTTTCTCACGAACAGGAGCATGACCTATGTTTTGGGGTTGATTTCAGCCGTCCCTCCGGGAACGGCTCGGGTTCCTCGACGTTGTCCCGGCGCTGAAGCGCCGGGCTATTTTCGATTGTCCCTCCGGGACATTGCGCCGTCGGCGTCAGGGGTTGTCCCTTCCCGGGCCGGACCGGTTATTTTCGGTTGTCCTCCGGGACAGCACCGGGGCTATTTTCGGCCGGCCCTGCGAGGCCGGCTCGCTTACTACGGAAGTCGAAACTGTGAAGCTATGCGCCGATTCCCAAAGGTAGTAAAGGGGAACGATTCGTCTGCTCGAGATCTAGCAGACGGCGTTTGAGGTCGAGGCCGCCGCCGTAGCCGCACAGCGATCCGCTCGATGCGATCACGCGGTGGCAGGGGACGACTATCGCCACGGGATTTCTGTTGTTGGACATACCTACGGCGCGGTAAGCGTGAGGGTGGGCAATGGCGCGGGCGATGTCGGCATAGCTCCTGGTCTCGCCGTAGGGGATATCGAGGAGCGCATGCCAGCAGGCGAGTTGAAAGCGGGTTCCGCGGAGATCGAGCGGGAACGAGAACTCCCGGCGCTCGCGGGCGAAGTATTCGTCAAGCTCCTGGAGATAGGGCGCGAGCGCGGCCTTCGACTCGCGAAGTTCAATCGAAGCGGAGTCCAACTTCATGACGCGGGTTTCGAATTCGAGGCGTACCAGACCCTTTGCGGAGGCGGCGAGGAAGAGTGGGCCGACGGGCGAGTTCGTCCGGACGTAGGACAGAGCTTCCATAACGCGAGGAGGATAGCACGCTTGCGGGATGTGAAAATTCGCACGAAATCAGGCGATAAAAATAAAAAAGCCTCCCGCGTTTGCGGGAGGCCTCCAGGAGGGCTTGCTTTTACTTCTGCTGGTCGGTCGACGCCGGGGAAGTGCTCGTAGACGCCAGTTGTTCGAGATTGTTTTTCAGGAGGCTGATTTCGACGCGGCCTCCGGTGATGCGCTTCGGCTTGGCTTCGCCTGCGGCCGTTGTCGTTGGGGCGGGTGCGTTGCCCATGCCGACGAGGTAGATCCGGTAGACCGGAATGTCGTGGTTGAGCACGAGATAACGGACGACCGACTCGGCCATCTTCTGTGAATTCGAGATCGCGACCTGTCCGTGACCGGAAGAGAATCCCTGCACTTCGACGACGTAGCCACGTTGGTTCTTCAACGGAGTGGCCATCTCATCGAGAGCGGTCTTGGCGTTCTGGCTGAGGACCGTTTGTCCGGACTTGAACAGGATTTCAGTCTGGGTGGTCGGCTGGTATTGGTCGATGTTGGTGACGACCTGCTCGACTGTATTCGAGCCGGGTGTGAGCCTGCTGCGCGGTCTGTTGCGCGGCGGTGCGCCTTGTTGCCCGCATCGATGGCATGCTGATCAGCCTCGCTGGCCTTGGCCGAAGCGAGTTGAATTCCCTGCTGGGCGCGCGCGTCGGTGTCTTTGATCGCCTTGGTGTTGGAGGCGGTCAGCTCATCGAGTTCGTTGATGCGGTCGCGGATCGGCTGGGTCTGACGGGCGACATATTTCTTGCGGGCGAAGGGATTCACGCGTCCCCAGAAGCCTTCGCGAGTTTCGGGCTGCAATGGGTCTTTACCGGTGGCGGTGTCGGCCTTGGTTGTGGGTGCAGTGGCTGAGGGCTGGGTCGCGGGGGCTGACGAAGAGTCCTGGGCGAAAACTGGGATCGCCAGCGTTCCGGCTAGCAACAATGCGAAGATGGTGCGGTTTTTCATTTTTTAACTTCCTCCATGTGTGGAGTGGGGAGCCACTCCGGCGCGCGACTGGCGCGATTTTTGATTGCGTCGTTTCAAACTTCAGATCCTGTAAAGATAAAGACCGATGGCAAACGCCGACGCGACGGTAGCCTCGAGAACCTGGGCCGAATACCGGCCTCGTACTTCTATTATCAGTTTACGGGCCAAATCGCCTGGCCGGACAGACAGAAGGCAAGTGCTTTATTTTCATATATATTGTACCTCAGCTTCGCGGAAGGAGTCCTCTCCAGTAACGGTAATTTTGGCGGAACCTGATATAAAAACTGCGTGCAAGAAGATTTCGCTTCCGATTTACGGGAAAAAAAATCAAACAAAACTGGCTCCTCGAACATCCGAATACCTATGCCACGACCATCTTCTCTTCTCTCTATTACTCTCTGTTCTTGCGTTTGTTGCGGCTGTCAGCGTGAGTTCCGGCTCACGGCGAAAAGACAGCTTTTGACCTTGGACAACTGAAGACTCCAGCGGGATTTCACATTTCGGTGTTCGCGAATGTTGACGGACCACGCATGATGGTCTTCAGCCCGGGCGGTGTGTTGATCGTCAGTGAATCGGGCGCGGGCAAAGTGGTTGCGTTGCCCGATACCGCGCACACCGGGAAAGCGGACCGCGTGGTGACAATCCTCGACGGATTGAACGAGCCGCACGGTCTCGGTTTTTACGAAGGCAAGTTCTACGTTGCCGAAAATGACAAAGTCCGCCGCTATGATTGGGACGAAACCATGCTGCACGCGTCGAATCCGAAAACGCTGACGCAATTGCCGGGCAGCGGTGGACACTCAACGCGCAGCCTGTTGTTTCATGGCGGAAAGATGTACGTCTCGGCTGGATCGAGCTGCAATGTGTGCATCGAGAAAGATCCGCGACGAGCGACGGTGATGGAATTTAATCCCGATGGCACCGGGCAGATGATCTATACCAAGGGCCTGCGCAATGCTGTGGGGCTGGCTGTGAATCCGAAGACAGACACGGTCTGGGTGACAGTGAACGGGCGCGATATGCTGGGCGACGATATACCCCCCGAGACAATTTATGATCTGGGCAAGCAGGCCGGTGGCGATGCGGGTTGGCCGTATTGTTATGGCGATCGTGTGCCCGATTCCGATTTCACCAAGACTGGGGATGGGCGATGCAACAATGTGATCGAGCCCAAGGTGCAAATGCAGGCGCACTCCGCTCCGCTGGGGCTGGCGTTTTACGAAGGATCGCAGTTTCCCGCCGAGTATCGAAACAACATCTTTGTAGCCTTTCATGGATCGTGGAACCGCAGCGTGCCGACGGGATATAAGGTGGTGCGGGTGAAGCTTGACGATAAGGGGCAGCCGCAGGGCGGCGCGGAAGACTTCATCACCGGCTGGTTAGCGTCGGGCGAGACAAAAAAGGGCCGATGGATGGGGCGTCCCGTCGGGATCGTGTTTGGCGCCGACGGAACAATGTACCTAAGCGACGATGCAGGCGGCGTGATCTACCGCATCACGTATGCCAAGTAGGTGGGTTGTGGTGACGGGCTGCCCCGTCACCACTAGAGTGCGTGTTACTTGTTGTAGGGGTTCGGATACTTCAGCGCTTTCTCGAGATTTTTCCCGCGAATGATTCCGGCTTGGTGATAGGTCAATCCCCAGGAATCGATGGATGACATGTCGGGGAAGATGCAGGCTTCGAGAACGGTGTCTACGGGATCAGACTTCTGAACCCAGCCACCGCCATTCAGATTGATTCCGCCAAACAGATCGGTGCCGCCAAGCTGCGAGCAATAGCACGAGGCTGGATTGCCGTTGCAGCTGCCTCCGTAGGGAATTTCGGCGTAATAGGCGAGCGCGGCCAGCGTGGGTTGCGCGCTATAGAGCGTCGAAAGCAGAACATGGATACGCGATCCGTCGGACGCCGTGAATTTGCAGAAATTCCGTTCTCCGGCGAGACGGAACCAGTTGGAGGGATCGTCGTTCGTATTGAAGTAGGGTGCGCGAACATCGACCTCGCCTCCGTGACGGACGCAATACTTCTCGGCCTTGCTCTGATCGGAATCAGCAGTGGCGGGCGCGGCTGCTTTTTTTGTGGTCACTCTCTGCGATCCACTCTTCGATCCGATGTTCGACTGCGCGACCGCTGCGGGCAGAAGCAGCGCGACCATGGCGACAATACAAACTAATTTGAACAACGAAGTGACTGAAGGTTTCATACGGGGTCTCCTGGGAAGAACTATCGAGGCCGAAGGCTAACACAAAACCGGCGCTGCGCCCACTGTTTGCGTGGAGAAAACAAATTTGCCTTCGTGGGAGATGGCGAGGATTCAAAGGAGCATTTCCGAGGCCGAGTTTGCGGTAAGATGGCCGGCACGAGGTGCAGGTGAATCATGGCCAACGCTTCCCGCATTGTTTCCACTTCTCGTCTTTCGTCCTCCCGTCGTTCATTTCTGGGATTATCTGCCGCCGCATCGGCCGCGCTGGCTCTGCGCGTAGTGACCGAACCGATGCTGGCCTACGCCGCACACAAGCGGGCGCCAGTCGATGGCGGCGTAAGAATTGATGCCAACGAAAATCCGCTCGGGCCTGCGGCATCGGCGCGCGAAGCGGCGGCAGCTATATTGCCACAGGGTGGGCGCTACTCTGACTGGCTCACCGACGATCTCGTCAAAACGCTAGCGGAACTGAACGGGCTGAAGCCGGAGCAAGTGCGCGTTTATCCCGGATCAAGTGAGCCGCTCCATCATGCTGTCGCGGTTTTTGCCTCGCAGCAGCGGAGCTATGTCACGGCTGATCCGGGATATGAGGCTGGAATATTCTGCGCAAACGCCATCGGAGCCAAGGTGGTGAAGGTCCCGCTGACCAAAGACCACGCCCACGATGTGAAGGCGATGGTGGCGGCGGCTCCGGACGCCGGGGTCTTCTATGTGTGCTCTCCGAACAATCCGACGGGCACGCTCACCAGTCATGCTGACATCGAATATCTCGTCGAGAATAAGCCTAAGGGCTCGATTGTGCTGGTGGACGAGGCCTACATTCATTTCTGCGATGCGCCGTCGGTCATGGATCTGGTGCGGGCGGGCAAAGACGTCATCCTGCTGCGAACATTTTCGAAGATCTATGGGATGGCGGGCTTGCGCTGTGGCGCAGCATTCGGTCGCGCAGATCTGCTGGAAAAAATCGAGAACTATGCCGGATGGAATGCCATGCCGATCACCGCGCTGGTCGCGGCTTCGGCCAGTTTGAAGGATGCGCAACTGGTGCCCGAGCGCAAGCGCATCAATGCCAGAGTGAGGGGCGAGGTTTTCGTGTGGCTCGACCGCAACGGATATTCCTACATACCCTCGGAAGCGAACTTCTTCATGCTCGACACGAAACATCCGGCGAAACCGGCGATCGATGCCATGGCCAAGCAAAATGTGTATATCGGGCGCATCTGGCCGGTGATGCCGACCTACACTCGTGTGACGATCGGGACCGCTCTCGAGATGGAGCAGTTCCAGACTGCGTGGCAGAAAGTGATGACGGGGGCGGTGACGGCGAGCGTCGGCGCCATGCCAATTTCACGCAAGCGAAAGTTGGACGGGATTGTGGTCCGTGCGTGAACGTTCTTTGTCGTTTCTTTAATGAGTGCGATTAGAAATATCGATTGGACTCGGTTCATGCCTGCATTTAGTTTCGCGGATTGATCAAATTCGATCCGTAGGACGGAAGTCTGCTGTGCCCACGCAACAGGAGCGGTCAAACATGATTAAGCGAACACGGATGCGCTCTCTGCGCCTCTCCTTTATATCGGCCTGTACCGTGATCGTTCTGGTATCGGGAATGTTAGTTGTGTTGTCGGCTGCTGGGCTTGCTGACGAGGCCAAGCCTGATCCGGCAGGCACGGCGACCGGCGATAAAATGACGGCGGTCGACGGGGCCGGTAATTCATTTGTCGTGACGGAACCAACCGACAAGAACGCGCCTGACTACGCCCAGAATAAGAAAGCCTACGACGATTATCAGGCGCAGGCGGCCAAAGAGCCGCTGGCGCTAAAGCTCGCCGACAGCGTCGGACACGTTCGGGTCGCGACCAATTTCGCCTGGACGCTGAACACGGGGTACCTCGTCTTATTCATGCAAGCCGGTTTTGCGCTGCTGACTTGCGGGCTGGTAAGAAAAAAGAATGCCGGCCACCTGATGATGTTGAACTTCGCGGCCTACGTGTTCGCCTTCCTGGCCTACTATGCGGTCGGATACGCGTTCCAATTCGGGGCCGTCGCGATCAATGCCGCGCCCGTCAACCTGGGCGGCACTCCGACGCTGAATCATTTTCTGATTGGCAGCGGGCAATGGGGGTTTGTGGGGGGCAAGGGATTCTTTTTCCTGGGTCCAGCCTACGACGCGGGCAGCAACTGCCTGGCACTTTTCGAGGTCGTCTTTATGGAGACGGCTGGATACATTATTGTGGGCGCGATCTGCGAGCGCATTACGTTCTGGGCGTTCCTGCTCTGCGAGCTTTTTGTCGGCGCGATTCTCTATCCGATCTCCGGATGCTGGACGTGGGGCGGGGGCTGGCTTTCGCAGCTGGGATCGACGATGAATCTGGGCCACGGATACGTCGACTTTGCCGGTTCAACAGTCGTCCATTGCGTGGGCGGGTTCTGTGCCATGGCGCTGGCGATCATTCTGGGGCCACGGCTGGGGAAGTACGGGCCGGGGGGCAAGATCCGCGTGTTTCCGGCGCACAATATTGTCTACGTGGTCTCCGGGACGTTCATTCTGCTTTTCGGGTGGATGGGGTTCAATCCAGGGTCGACGCTTGGGGCAACCGATCTGCGAATTTCTGTGGTTGCGATCAATACGAACCTAGCCGCTGTGGCGGGCTCGGCGGCTGCCATGCTGATCTGGTATTTCCTGTTTGGCAAACCCGACATCACGATGGCGTGTAACGGAATGCTGGCTGGGCTGGTCGCGATTACGGCACCGTGCGCTTTTGTGTCTCCGACATCATCTGTGGTCATCGGCGTTTTGGCCGGCTGCCTGGTGTGTGCTGGTGTTCTGTTTAACGACCGTGTGCTTAAGGTGGACGACCCCTGTGGCGCGGTTTCGGTGCATGGCTATTGCGGCTGGCTCGGAGCGGTGTGCGTGGGAATTTTTGCCGACGGCACGTATGGGTCCGGTTGGAATGGCGTCGGCGCAACGAGTTATCTGGGGCGCGCGGGGCAAGGAGTCACGGGACTGATTCACGGCGATAGCCGGCAGTTCCTGATTCAGCTCGGCGGAGCAACCTTATATGCAGTCTGGGGCTTCGGCGCAACGTTCGCGGTTTTTTGGGTGGTGAACAAAGTGAAGAGCATGCGAGTGGCCCCCGAAGTGGAAGAAGAAGGGCTCGATGTCCCCGAGTTCGGCATGCAGGGATATCCTGAAGACTCGGTCGTCGCCGCGTAGTTGCGAATGCGTGCGGGCCCGCCCGGGTCCGCGCGCTCATAAGCCAAGGAATTGCCTGCCGACGTTCTGCTTCGTCGTTCAACCAGGAAAGCCGCGTTCGATCCCACAAACTTCTGAAATGCGCGCCTGCGCGGATTCTTTGTACCCGTAATCGCATCGCCGACCATCCGAGATACCGAGGTAGCGTTCCAGAGCTGCCGTTTGAATCTTTATGGATTGCATACGGAGCATTTACGCGATCTTTATGGCCTTCTGGATGTACTAGGCTGTCGGCCATTTTGAGAGAAATTTGGAGATTCGTGCATGACGATCATCGGAACGCGGTTGCGCAAGGCGTCGGCAGCGCCCAGGTTGGCATTGTTTCTATTTTTTGGTTTTGCTCTAGCGAGCGCACGTCGCTCGGACGCTCAGACTCAGTCTCAGCCTGAGGGCAAGACGAACGTGGCAGAGCTGCACGGAGTTCAGTCCAATGAGGTCGTTCCTGCTGTAGACGCCGCCGTCGCTCCAGCTGCTGCCCGGGCTACAACTGCTGAGGACCCGGCGAGTTCGGCAGATATCGCAAAGGAACTGGCAGCGATGAAGGCACGCATCGAAATTCTCGAAACGGAGCTGAAGAGGCGTTCTACGATAGCTCCAGCCGCGGCGGTCGCTGGCGCAAATGGTGCTGCCCCGGCAACAGCCTCTCTTGTGGGGTGGATGGCACCGGCGACGAGTTCGTCTTCGGCGGCTAGTTTGGCAACGGAATCTCCCACCGCTGAGCCCGCGAAAAAGGAAAAGATCGAGCCTTTCTCCGATTGGGATTGGACTTGGCTTAACGGCAACCCGCGCAATAAAGACACAGCTTACGACTCAAAATTCTTCACGCCGGAAATCCGCGCCGACGTCACCTACAATTACAGCTTCAACAAACCAATCGACAACTCCATGGGCGGGTCCAGCGAACTGTTTCGCTCCAACGAAATTCAGTTGGAGCAGCTAGGCATCGGCGGCGACTTTCACTACGACAACGTTCGGGCCCGCTTCATGACCCAGTTCGGCATGTACTCGACCGCCACCGTCCGCAATGACCCCAGCTATTCCAAGGGGCAATGGAATATCGGCGACGCCGACCGTTACCTCGCCGAAGCCTACGGCGGTTACCACATCAACGCCTTAAACGGCATCAACATCGACGCTGGAATTTTCCTCTCTTATATTGGTCTGTTCAGCTATTACAACTTCGACAATTGGGCCTACCAACCCTCCTACGTTTCCTCCAACACGCCCTGGTTTTTCGAAGGTGTGCGCGTGCAGGTTTTCACCAGCCCCCACTTTAAGATTGAGCCTTGGATCATCAACGGATGGCAATCCTACGGCTCATCCAATTCCAGGAAAGGTCTTGGCGGCCAGATCAAGTGGACTCCCAAGCCCTGGATCAACCTGATTTCCAATAACTACGGCCTTGGCCACGACGACCTGTACATACCAAATCGTGGTCGCATCCATACCGACAACAGCGTCGAGATCAAGTATTACGACAAACCCGGACAGACCCTCGACAAGATGGCCTTCTCGTTCACCGGCGACCTCGGTTGCGAATTTGGACCGAGCAAGACCACATCGACAGGCGTGTATCTGCAGGGTGTGGGCTGCTACGGGAACAGAAGGGACGCTAAATCGGTCGGCGGTGACAACTTTGGGGCAGGAATCAATCCCAAACAGAGCTTCGTCGGCTTCATGCTTTACGACCGGACATGGTTCAAAAAGGATACGCACGCAGTAACCATCGGCGGCGGTCGGATCAACAATCCCGGGCGATATTTGGTCCTGCTTCCCCCCATCAATGGCGAAACTGCGTCCTCCGCGGCGATCAACGCCCCTTACTTTACGGGCAATCCCAGCGATCCATTTAAAGCCTGGGACACGTCGATCACCTACGATTACATGCCGAGGCAGTGGCTCACTTTCCGCTGGGAGTATGACTACCGGCATGCGAGTGTCCCATACTGGTCTGGTGGTGGTGGAGTTACTCCGCCCGGTTCGGGTGGAGTGCCTTACACCAACAATGGATATCCGCAATACTTCGCGTGCATGAATGGAAACCCCGCACAAACCCAGGGAGTGTCATTAAGCCAGAGCGGGGCGTCAGCAGCTTGCGCGGGCCAAGGCAGCAGCCTTTGGACTCCCGACCTACGCAAAGTTGAGAACCTGATCGACATCGACATCATGGTCAAGTTCTAGGGTCGAAGGCGAAGGATGCACCCGGGGCGTTACGCGATAACATCAGTACATGCCGAAAAAGCCTGCTCCGTCCGCTCGCCACGCTGAGCTATTGGTGAGACTTTCTGCCCGCGGCACGACGCGCTTGCAAGCGCGCCACCCGTGGGTTTATCGCTCGGACATTATTGGAATTGAAGAGAACGACATTCCTCCGGGCTCGGTGGTCCGGGTGGAGGATCAGCGGGGAAAGTTTCTCGGCACGGCGCTTTACAGTTCCTCGTCGCAGATCGCGATCCGGATGATCTCGCACGGTTCGGTTTCGAGGGATGAACTCCCCGAACTGATTGCGGAGCGTATTCGCGACGCCATTTCCTATCGCAAGGCTCTCGTGTCGGACACGGATGCGTATCGGATCATCTTCAGCGAAGCCGACTTTCTGCCTGGACTGATCGTCGACCGCTATAACGACGTGGTGTCTCTACAAATTCTCACTCAGGCGATCGACGCCGCGCCGGTGCGCAACGCGATTGTCACGACAGTGAAACAGGAACTCGGACCGGCGGGAATCCTGGAGCGCGTCGAGGCTCGGATACGGGAACTGGAGCAATTGCCTCCGCTGCAATCTGGACTCCTGGACGGGGACAAGAGTTCGACCGAAATAAGGATGAACGGAGTCGCATTCCACTACGACGGCCTCGAAGGTCAAAAGACGGGAGCTTTTCTCGATCAGCGCGAAAACTACGCCGCCGCTGCCCAGTACGCTCACGGCGAGGCGCTCGACGCGTTCTGCTATCAAGGAGGATTCGCTCTCCATATGGCGCCGAAGTGTTCGAGCGTGACGGGAGTGGATAGTTCGCGACCGGCGTTGGAGATGGCGGATAAGAATTCTGGCTTAAACGCTGAACGGCTGGGCGGCCGTGAAATGGAGTGGATCGAGGCGAACGCCTTCGATCTGCTGCGCGACTACTCGGCCGCCAACCGGCGCTACGACACGATCGTTCTCGATCCTCCGGCCTTCGCCAAGACGAAGCGCGACCTGGAGAAGGCGCTGGGCGGATACAAGGAACTCAACCTGCGCGCCATGAAGATGCTGCGGCCGGGCGGGATCCTGGTCAGCTGTTCCTGCTCGTTCCATGTCAGCCCCGCGGATTTCCTGAAAGTGGTCGCCGACGCCGCTCAGGATGCCCACAAATCCTTGCGGATCATTGAGCACCGGGGAGCGGCGAGGGACCATCCCATCCTGCTGAATGTGCCGGAGACCAGGTACTTGCAGTGCATGATCTTATCTGTAAGTAATTGATACATATGCGTATATACAGTAATTGACAATAATACACTCATGTTTTATTATGTGCTTACGCTAATAATTAGCGGAGGGCGGCTTTAGGCTCGCTCTTATTTGAATTTAGATTTCCAGTAGGAGGATTTCAGACATGACTTTGATTCGAAGTTTTGATCCATTTCGCGACCTGGCAGCACTCCAGAGCCGCGTGAACCGTGTTTTCCGTGAGTCGCAAGGGCAAGGCCCGGAAGGTCAGGAAAGCCTGACCACCACTTCGTTTGCGCCTCCTGTCGACGTTTATGAAGACGAGCACAACGTGACTTTGAAGATCGAGGCGCCGGGAATCGATGAGAAAGACATCGACGTCCGCATCGAGAACAACACGCTGACCGTTCACGGCGAGCGCAAGTTCGAGAAGGAAGAGAAGGAAGAGAACTTTCGCCGCGTGGAGCGCCAGTATGGCAGCTTCACCCGCACCTTTACTCTGCCGAACACGATCGACCAGGAAAGCGTGCAGGCCACCTACGAAAAGGGCGTCCTGAACGTGAAGCTGGCGAAGAAAGCCGAAGCGAAGCCGAAGCAGATCAAGGTGAATGTTGGCAGTGAAAAGCTGGGCAGCGAAAAGACGGTAGAAGCGAAGGCCCCCAGCAAGGCCGCATAAGTACGTCGACGGTTGTAAACTCAGCGGGAGGCGAGAAATTGCGCCTCCCGTTTGATTTTGTAATTTCGCAATCGGGTAGCTCGCTAAACTACCCGATTACAAAATTATCAAATCACAAATTGGAGTGAACCCATGGCAATTCGTTGGGACAAATTTACAGTCAAAGCGCAGGAAGCCGTCCAGCGCGCCAATGAGCTCGCCGGCGAGCACGGCAATCCGGAGCTGATGCCGCTGCATCTGCTGGCGGCGCTTGTCGAGGACAAAGAAGGAATCGTTGCGCCCGTGCTTGAAAAAATCGGGATTGGGCCGCAGGCGGTGCTGAGCGATCTCTACAAGGAGATTGAGAAGCTGCCGAAAGTGTCAGGGAGCGGCGGCGCACAGCAGCCGTCGATGTCGTCGCAGATTAATCAGGTGCTCGAGAAGTCGTTCAAAGAAGCGGACACGTTCAAGGACGAGTACGTTTCGACCGAGCACATGCTGCTGGCGCTGACTGACTTGAAACGCGATCCGGCGCAGGCCTTGATGGCGCGGCTGGGAGCGACTCACGATGCGATCCTGAAGGCGCTGACCGCTGTCCGGGGCTCGCAGCGCATCACCGATCAGAATCCCGAAGCGAAGTACCAGGCGCTGGAGCGCTACGCCCGTGATCTTACGGAGCAGGCGCGGCGGGGGAAACTCGATCCCGTCATTGGACGCGATGAAGAAATTCGACGCGTGGTGCAGGTGCTTTCGCGGCGCACAAAAAATAATCCGGTGCTGATCGGCGAGCCGGGCGTGGGCAAGACTGCCATCGTCGAGGGCTTGGCGCAGCGCATCATCTCGGGCGACGTGCCGGAAGTCCTGAAGAACAAGCGCGTGGTTGCGCTCGACCTTGGAGCGATGCTGGCGGGCGCAAAATATCGCGGCGAATTTGAAGATCGCCTCAAAGCTGTTCTCAAAGAGATCGAGGATTCCGAAGGCAAGATCATCCTTTTCATCGACGAGCTGCATACGCTGATCGGAGCGGGAGCGGCGGAAGGTTCGATCGACGCTTCGAACATGCTGAAGCCGGCGCTGGCCCGCGGAGAGCTGCGTGCCATAGGAGCGACGACGCTCAACGAATACCGCAAGTACATCGAAAAAGACGCGGCGCTCGAACGGCGATTCCAGATCGTTTTTGTCGGCGAACCGAACGTCGAGGATACGATCGCGATTCTGCGAGGGCTGAAAGAAAAATATGAGGTGCATCACGGCGTCCGAATCAAGGACTCGGCCATTGTGGCGGCGGCGACGCTTTCGCATCGCTACATCTCCGACCGTTTCCTGCCCGATAAGGCCATCGATCTGATCGACGAGGCCGCGTCTTCGCTGCGTATTCAGATCGATTCCATGCCGACCGAGATCGACCAGCTGGAACGGCGGGCGACACAATTAGAGATCGAAAAGCAGGCGTTAAAAAAAGAAGACGACGCCAACTCGAAAGAACGGCTGGCCATCGTGGAAAAAGAACTGGCCGGCATCCGCGAAAAATCAAACGCGCTTAAAGCCAAGTGGAAACAGGAAAAAGATGTCATCGCCAAAGCGCGAGCGTTGAAGGAGAAGCTGGAACAGCTCAAGATTGAAGAGGCTGCCGAAGAACGCAAAGGGAATCTCGAGCGCGTGGCGCAGATTCGCTATGGGCTGATCCGGCAGACGGAAGACGAGCTCAACAAAGTTACGGCGCAAATTGACGGCAAATCAGGCCAGCGCATGTTGAAAGAAGAAGTGGACGAAGAGGACGTGGCGGGCATTGTGTCGAAGTGGACCGGGATTCCGGTTTCAAAGATGCTCGAAGGCGAAGTCAAAAAGCTCATCAACATGGAGGATAGGCTGCGCCTGCGCGTCATTGGACAGGATGAAGCTCTCGAACGCGTGGCCAACGCCATCCGGCGTTCACGGGCTGGATTGAGCGATCCGAAGCGGCCGATCGGCTCCTTTATTTTTCTCGGGCCGACTGGAGTTGGCAAGACCGAACTCGCCCGCGCACTCGCGGAATTCCTTTTTGATGACGAGCGAGCGATGATTCGCATCGACATGTCCGAATACATGGAGAAGCATGCTGTGTCGCGGCTGATTGGCGCGCCTCCGGGATACGTCGGATACGAAGAAGGCGGGCAGCTCACCGAAGCTGTGCGCCGGCATCCCTATGCCGTGATTCTCTTCGACGAAATCGAGAAGGCGCATCCCGATGTGTTCAACGTGCTGTTGCAAATCATGGATGATGGCCGCCTCACGGATGGCAAGGGGCGCAAGGTCGATTTCAAGAACACGGTCATCATCATGACCTCGAACCTCGGCTCGTCTTATTTGCAATCGGAAAACATCCGCGACGCCGCTGCTTTTGACGAAGCTTCGAAACGGGTGATGGATGCGCTGCACGGCCACTTCAGGCCCGAATTCCTGAACCGCGTGGATGACATCATCATTTTCCATCCGCTCGGCAAAGAGCAGCTGGTGAAGATCGTCGATCTTCGCCTGGAAGATTTGCGCCGCTTGCTGGCAGATCGCAAGATTTCACTCGAACTCACAGACGCGGCGAAAGAATTGCTCTTCGCCGAGGGCTACGATCCGAATTTCGGGGCGCGTCCACTGAAGAGGGCGATTCAAAAGCTGGTGCAGGATCCGCTGGCGATGAGGATTCTGGACGGACAGGTGCTGCACGGAGACCACGTTGTGGTTGACGCCGACAAGAAGGCGGGCAAGATGACGTTTGTGGTTAGCGAGCGGGTGGGGGAAGCGAAGCCGGCGAAAAGCAAGAAGTAACGATACGGGCACAAGCTTTGTGCGGCGGGCGGCCGAAGGCGGCCGCCCTTGCCTCTGCTCTTTAGGTCGGTCGCGATGATTTGAATTGTTCGGCGATGTCGCCGCGCGTCAGATACCATACCATGATTACGCGGACGATAATCCCAGAGCCGCCGACCGCAAGCGCCGCTGGTTTCACCATGACGGTTGCGACCGAAACGAATGGGACCAGCAAGACGATTCCCGCGACCGAGATCACGATCACCAGGTAGCGGACGAAGTTGTTGAGCTTCAGCAGACCCCAGGCGATTCCGCCTCCGACTACGGTCATGAACAGGAACATGTAGGGGCCGAAGTGCTCCAGGCCCAACATGAAAAAGGCACCGGCGAGGATCGAGATTGCGCCGGGGCTGATGAGCATGATCGCGCCCACGATTCCGAGGTAGAGTCCGGTGACGGCGAAGAGGCCGGCGATGGCTCGGACTCCGTCGGGTGGGGAATTGGCGGGAATGGCCATGATCTCAAGACGCTGGCTAGCTTACGGTCGCCTTCGCCTTCCCTGTTGGTTGCAGCCTCTCGAACGCCTCTTCTGCCCGCTGCAACGCGTCTTGCACATTGTCGCAAATATTCTCGGGACCCACCAATTCCTCAAATTCAGTCTGCTTGATCAGTTGCAGTGGCTGCTCACGAGCGGCACACAGAATCAATGCGCGGCCGCTCGCTTTTAGCGTGCGCGCAACTTCTTCGAGAGCGAAGAGTCCGGTGGCGTCGAGAGCCGTCATGTTCCGCAGACGCAGAATGACAACCGGCGGCAGGCTGTGCAGATGTTCCGTCACCACGTCAATTTTGTCGGTGGCACCGAACAGAAACGGTCCGTGGATGCGAAAGATCGTGGCGTAGTAGGGGATGTCTTTATCCTGCAAAATATGGACGCGTCCGTCTTCGACATAATCGTCGGTGACTTGCGAAACTGTGGTGGTCGCGGCGACCCGGCTGATGAAAAGAAGCGCCGCCAGAATCATACCGGCCTGCACCGCGACGGTTAAATCGGCAAACACCGTCAGCGCGAACGTTACCAGCCATACGCTGATGTCGGTTTTGGTGAGTTTGAGCAACGACGGAATCTCAAGCCATTCGCCCATGTTGTAGCTTACGACCATCAGGATTCCGGCCAGCACCGCCATCGGGACAAAACTCACCAGCTTCGAGGCAAAGAGAAGAATCAGAAGCAGGGTGAGGGCATGAATCATGCCCGCGACTGGAGTCTTGGCTCCAGAGCGAATATTGGTTGCGGTGCGGGCGATGGCGCCGGTGGCAGGCAATCCGCCAAACATCGGCGACGCCACGTTGGCTATGCCCTGGGCGACCAGCTCCACATTTGGATTGTGCCGGTCATTAACGTTGAAATCGATGTTTGAGCTGCCACTCATACGATCCGACACCACCGCCGACATCAGAGATTCGATAGCGCCGAGCATGGCGACAGTGAGTGCGGGGCCGAGAAGTCCATGAATCAAATCGGTGCGAAAGGCGGGGACGTGGAGATGCGGCAACCCGCTCGGAATTCCGCCAAAACGCGTGCCGATGGTCGCGACTGGCAGCTTGAAAATCCACACGGCTAGCGTACCGAGGACGAGTGCGACGATCGCTCCGGGGACGCGGTCGGAAACTGCGCGGCAAACGATGATGACGAGGACGGTTGCAACCGCCAGCGCGGTCGCTTCCAGAGACATGGTGTGGAGGTTCCTGACCAGGGCTTCCATGCGCGCCGAGAACACACCGGGAACTTTCTCAAGCGTGAGGCCGAAGAAATCTTTGATCTGGGTGCTGGCGATCAGGATGGCGATGCCATTGGTAAAACCGATCACGATGGGCCGCGGAATATATTTCACCGCTGTGCCCATGCCGGTGAGTCCCATGACGACGAGAATGATTCCCGCCATGACGGTGCACATGAAGAGGCCATCGACACCGTGAGCAGCGACGATTCCGGCGACGACGACGACGAAGGCGCCGGTGGGGCCTCCGATTTGAGTGGTCGATCCGCCGAGCGCGGAGATGATAAAGCCGGTGACGATGGCGCAGTAGATTCCGGCTTGCGGCGTGAGGCCGGATGCGATGGCGAAGGCCATGGCCAGCGGCAGCGCGACAAGGCCTACGGTCACCCCGGCGACGAGGTCGTGCAGGAATTTATTCCTGTCGTAATGGCGCAGACACAACACTGACTTCGGCAGCCAGCGCTCGTCGTAGAGAGTGAATTCCATGGGGAGTGATCATTATCGCAACTGCCGGAGTAGGAATATAGTCCCCGAAAGGGTAAGGCCGGGGACCGTCGTTCGCGGGACTATCGCACGAAAATCGGGCGGAATCAGTGCCGACTGTCGAGGATCCCACGTCTCACAAATCGAGACGTGGGGCACTCGGTTTCAGATGATCCGAAATCTCTAGAACTTGTTCCAGAGGTACTGGTTGTAGACGTCGTGGTGATACTGCACTTCGGGCGCTTTTACGAAGGTGCCGAGCAGCCGCGGACAGCGATCGGCGGACGCTTCTTTGAGATCGGCGTAACGCCCCTTCACGTCTTCGCCCATCAGTTCCGACGTCCATTCGGATTTCTTAAAATCAGCCAGCGCCTTGTAAATGTTGTCGGGCAAGTAGCGCTCAGCCTGGCGCAGGTTCTTGATCTTTGACGTGTCGCCTTCGATTCCAGACTTGAAGATCGAGAGCATCACGAGGTAGGGATTGGCATCGGGAGCCACCGAACGAACTTCCACGCGCATGCTGCGCTCGTTGCCGATCGGAATGCGGATCATCGATCCACGGTCGACGGCCGAGGCCTTGATCTGGTTCGGGGCCTCGAAGTGCGGGTCGAGACGGCGATAAGCGTTGACGCTCGGATTGAGCAGGAGACAGATGTCGTTGCCATGAGTCAGGATGCGATCGACGAATTCCCATCCAGCTTTGCTGAGCTTTTCTTCACCCTTCGGATCCCAGAACAGGTTCTTGCCGCCCTTGCTGATGGAAACGTTGGTGTGCATGCCGCTGCCATTAACGCCGACAACCGGCTTCGGCAGGAAAGACGCGGTCAGGCCCATGTTGCGCGCGACCTGACGGCAGATCAGCTTGTAGAGCTGGATCTGGTCGGCGGCTGCCACCACTTCACCGTAGCCATAATTGATTTCGAATTGCGAAGGCGCAACTTCGGGATGGTCCTTTTCGTTTTGGAATGCCATCGAGCGCTGCACTTCGGCAGTGGTGTCGATGAAAGAGCGTAGCGGATCGCCCGGCAGCGAATGATAGTAGCCGCCGGTGTTTACATATTCGAACTTGCCGGTCTCATGGTAGGTGCGCTCGGCGTCGGGGCCATTAAAAAGGAAGCCTTCGATCTCGTTGGCTGCGTTCAAGGTGTAATCGTGTTTTTTGAACAGGCCGGCAGCAAATGTTTTGAGCACTCCTCGCATGTCGGCAGCGTACGGTTCGCCGCCCTTATCGATGACCTCGCCGAACACCATCACCTTGCCGGGGCCGAAGACATCCGCCGGGCCCCAGTAGAACGCAGACCAGTCGATGCCCAGACGCAGATCGCTTTCGCGCTGCGCGGTGAAACCGCGAATCGACGAGCCGTCGAACGTCAGGTTGTCATAGCTCTTGACCAGGAATTTCTTGTCGTAATCGAGCATGTGCAGGCGACCTTCGAGGTCACTGAACATTACGGTCACGGCCTTGATCCGCGATTCGTCGGCCAGGTATTTGAGCCGTTCTTCCTGAATTTTGTGAGGAGCAACACGATCCAGGCGCTGCTTCTTGGCCTTCAGATTCATCTCTTCGAGTTCGTCGTAGGGGATCGCTAGAAAATTCCTCAGTTCAGTTGACATGCCTCTCCTTAGGTTTGGGGTCCTGTCCGGGAATCAAAAGATTTTGATCGGTAGACTACACAGGCTATCGTGTCAGGCGCAAGCGGACAAATAGAAATACCTTATAGCGGCGATTAGCTGAGTTTATTTCAGGACAGGTCGCGTTTGCACTGGGAATGGTGCAGTTGAGACCGACGCAGGCCGAACGAGGAGGGCTCCGTGAAATAATTGATCTCTGAGGGGACTGTCTTGAGTTGTGCGATTTGCGAAGTTCGCAAGGAAAAGCGGTTCTGCCCGGCGGTGCACGGGAAGATCTGTCCGCAGTGCTGCGGCGAGCAGCGCGAGGTGACGCTGGACTGCCCGAGCGATTGCCCGTATCTCTTACAGGCGCGATCGCAGGCAAGAGGGCGGGCGCACGAGCGGGCGGCGGAATTTCCGAGCTGGATTGCTGAGATTGAGATTCCCGACGTCGCAATCACCGAGCAGTTTCTCTACGAACGAGAGGAACTGATTCTTGGACTTAGCTTCGCGCTCGCAAAGAGCGTCAGGGCGGATCGATCGATCGCCGATCACTCAATCATTGATCGTTCAATCACCGATCGCTCAATCACGGATCGTGATTTGATCGCTGCCATCGGCACGCTGGCCAAACAATACGAAACACTGGCGAAATCCTCGTTGATCTACGAACCGCCGACAAGCAACCTGGTTCACCAGAATATCGCTCGATCAGTCCAGCTCGAAGTCCAGAACATGGTCAAGGAATTTCGCGCTGTCGAACAGCAGCACGCGGGGCAGACTCGCCTCCGCGATTCCGACGTGCTGAAGGCGCTGGTCTTTCTGCTGCGCATGGGATTGAGTCGCACCTCGGGACGCCCGAAGTCGCGCGCCTTTATCGACTTTCTCTTTGAGCGGTTCCCGGAGAAGCAGTCAGCGATAGCTGGGCCGGAAGTCGGCTCCCGGCTCGTGATTCCGTAGGCCGTTTCAGAGCTTGCGAACGGCCGGGCCGGGACCGAGCGCGGCCAGCAATTCGTGGGCGGTTTTTCCGAGCTCGGGATGACGCGCTTCAGGAGCGATCTCCGCCAGCGGCTCCAGGACGAACCTTCTACGGGCCATGCCGGGATGCGGAATCTTCAGACCGGGCTCGTCCACCACCCGATCCCCAACCATAACCAGATCAATGTCGATCTTACGCGGGCCTTTGTCGCGGAAGCGAAGCCGCCCCATGTCGGCTTCTATCTTCAACGCCAGCTGGAGCAACTCTTGCGGGGTCATGTTGGTATCGATCGCCGCGACACAGTTCAGAAACCATGGCTGGTCAGGGACGTCGACGGGCTGGGTTTCATAGAACGCGGAACACGCCAGCAAACAGCCTGCGGGTTCGAGCTCGTTGATGGCTTCACGCAGGTTCGCCGCGCGATCTCCAAGGTTTGAACCGAGCGACAGATAGACCGTCTCCGCCACGCAGCCAGTGTGGCGTCAGACGGCGCAGGAATCCAGCGAAAAGAAGGGGAAGAGCAAAATTCCGGCGTTTCGACCCGTCTTTCGGGGTGACGGAGGAGCCACAATTCGAGCAGTACCTCGGTCACTTTCTCAACTCGCGCGGTACCGTTAGTATCGAAAATGCCATGAATCTGGACTCCCTCCTCATCAGCCGCGACGCGTCGTTGCTTGGCGTTTTGCGTCCCGCCCTGGAGAAGGTTTCTGTCGACGTCCAGGTCTGCGCCGAGTCTTTGCGCAGCAACGATCTGCTGATGAAACGCAAGTTCGATGCGGTGATTATCGACTGCGACGACATGCAGGACGGCTTTGACATGTTGCGGACTCTGCGCCAGAGCCAGAGCAACGCGAAGTCGGTGGCTTTTGCCGTGGTGAACGGGAAAACAACTACGCAGGACGCCTTCCAGTCGGGAGCAAATTTTGTTTTGCAGAAGCCGCTCACGCCACTGCACGCGGCGCGCTGTCTGAACGCGGCGCTCAATTTCATGGTGCGGGAACGGCGGCGGTATTATCGCCACCCTGTCGACATGCCTTTGCGAATCAGCGTCGCGGAAGGCAAGGAACTAACCGCGACCGCGACCAATCTCAGCGAAGGTGGAATGGCCATCCGGGTCATCGGCAAATTGGTCAAGGATGCGAAGATTCATGTTCACTTCACACTCCCGGAAACAACCACTTCGCTTGAACTGAGCGGCAGTGTGGCATGGGCAGACGGAACCAGCCATGTAGGCATACGTTTCGTAGAGGTTCCGCAGAGCTCGCAATATCAGCTGGAAAAATGGCTGACCGACCGTCTGCAAGAGGAAATGCCGAAGCAACTCCACGGCTACGCTGAGCTTCCCTAGCTTGGTGTCAGGATTCGAATCCATCGTCCCAGCGATTCGTACGAACCGTTCGTCCGAGCCGACCATCCGAACAGATCCCGCATCCACCTTGTAACTTGCGTCTGGCCGCTGCTGTGGCACTGTAGAAGGACGCGGATCGCCGCCCGGTACCCAGCCATGATTACATTAGAAGAAAGAATTGCCAGAACCGAACGCCTGCTGCGCCGTCTGGAAGAGGACCAGCCCTACCTGCACATGCGCCTGCTACCGCTCGCGGCCGAGCACCGGCAGAGTGCGAATGCTTATGCCGATCGCGTGCGCGCCGAGGCAGAAGCCGAACTACAGAGATTGATGGCAGAACGTGGCCTGCCTTACGAGTGGACTGTGCCCCAGCCAGCAGACTGAGTTCTAAGCCGCGAACTAGACACTGACGGCGGCTGCCGTCGCGTAGGTCGACTGCGCGGGTTCGTCTTCGAGCGCGGTTTCTTCCCAATAGGAACGGTCACGAAGGATGCGCGACACGAGCGCGGTGTGCATGGCGTGTCCGGCGCGATCGGCTACCACGGAACCTAATATCTGTTTCCCGATCAGGGCGAGATCGCCGATCAGATCGAGGACTTTGTGGCGCACGAACTCGTCGGCAAAGCGTAACGGCGGATTCAAGACCTCATCGCGGTTGAGCACGATGGCGTTATCGGTCGAGGCTCCGCGGATCAATCCCTGCTGTCGCATGGCATCGGCCTCGTGCAGGAATCCGAAAGTTCGCGCCGGAGCAATCTCTTTCAGATAACTGCCATTGGTCAGGCGTACGCAGAAACTCTGCTTACCGATGAGCGGATGCGGAAAATTGATGGAATAGGAAACGGAATAGACATCGGCGGGATAGACCGCTATAAATTTGTCGCCCTCACGCAGTTCGATATCGCGGACGATCCGTAGATAAGTGCGGGCTTTGCGCTGCTTCCGAATGCCAGCCTTCTGGATCATCTCGACGAAGGGCGGGCGCTGCCGTCCAGAATCGGCAGTTCCAGATTGTCGATTCAACGATGGCGTTGTCGATACCAAGGCCGGTGAATGCTGAAAGCAGGTGCTCGGTGGTCGAGATGAGCACGCCTTTTTTCATCAGGCTGGTGGCATAGCTGACGCGGGCCACGTTGCGGCCGCTGGCTTCAATCGGGAAACCCTCGAGATCGGTTCGGTGGAAGACGATTCCCGTGCCGGCCGCGGCGGGGAGAATTCGCAAGCTGACCCGCGCCCCACTATGCAGTCCGACTCCGGCGCAAGTCACCGCCGCACGAATTGTTTGCTCGTGTGTCAAACGCTCGTCTGTCAAATGAAAGAAGTGTAAGTCTTTTGCTGTGTATGAGCTTACAGCGACGGGCCTCGTTTCGGCTGTGGCAAAATAGCCACAGTGCGTGGCCATTCGCACCGAGGGTCGGCTAAGTTGTTCAGGCAGTTATAGATGTTTGAGGGTACTTTAGTGGGAACTCGGTGCTGTTTCACGGCACGGAGATTGGGTTTCGGGCCTTTTGCTGGTGGTCTTAGTGTTTCTTTTCTAGCGCTTCTTCAGGGGCGCCTTGGGGTCATAGGTGACGGACGCCTCGAACATGGAGTCCGGCAACTTCTGGTTGTAGCTGGCGATGGCGACGAAGCGTTGCTGGGAAGTGTCTCCGTTGAAATAGCGGCTGATCGCGTGGGCCGTCCAGATTCCCTGTACGAGTTTGTAATTATCGTAAATCTCGTATTCTTCGTTTTTCTGTTTGTCCTTCGGATCGCGCCACGAATAGCTGATCTTTACGGGATAGTGTGTGTTGATGTCCAAATAAACGCTGACGGAATCGTCCTGGCTGTTGAGGAGGGTGACCCCCTCCGTTTGTTTTCCATCGACGACCGCTTGCCCTTCATAAAACAGAGCTACGTTCGGATCGCCGACCCAGCGGCGAAAAACGGCGTCGAGAGAATGCTGGCGGCGGCGCAGATGATTTTGCACGTCCTCGCGTTCGAGGGCGGCCGTGCCCTTGAACGTTAACTCGTATCCCTTGTCTCCGTTGAATATCTGAACCAGGTCGAATTTACCGGCAACCTTGACGCCACCGATATCAATCGACCCCGGGATTAAGTGGATATCTTTGGTGTGGACGACCTCGAAGCGATCCCTGGAGGGATACTCGACATAGTAGTTGTAGGGAATGCCAGTGCTGGCGGTTCGTCCGTGATAGAAGGGATAATAACGGCCGCTTTCTTCCTTGTTTTCGTAGCTGAGGTACGCTTGGCCTCCAAGGGCCTGGACGGTTCGATCGAGCACGGCGCGCGCCTGGCGGGCGTTGTCGGAGTCATTCAGGTTGATGCTGGCGGGCGGTGCCGGCTGGGCCGTTTCGGGAGCCCGCGGCGGAGGCGCATCCCCAGCCTGGGCGAATGCGAAGCTTGAGAGCAAAAATAGGAGAGCGAAACGAGTCATCATCTAGTCGACCGGTCTGATGGGTTAGAAGCGTGTGGAATGATTTTAGCTGTACCGAGCCAGTTCCGGACGTGGGAGCCAGACCCGCAGGCTATCCCCCAGATAGCTGAAAATTAACGACGATTTGGGTCTCGACCTTAACGGGTTGGCCGTTGAGTAGGTAAGGCTTGTATTTCCACTGTTTGACTGCCTCAATGGCTGCTGGAGCGAGCATGGGATGTCCGGAAATCAGAGTGAGATCTTCGACGGCCCCATCGTTGTCGATCACTGCTTTCAGAACCACCGAGCCTTGAACGCGGGCTATCCGGGCGTTGTCGGGGTACGCGGGCGGAACTTTCTTGACCAACAAACCAGTCGCTACACTCGACGAGACGCGCACGCGCTCCGGGAGGTCCAGGCCAGATCTCAACATGACGCACTTGGGATTGACTTGATCGTCCTGGAACGAAATCCCCTGAAGGGAATTGGCGGCTTCGTCCAATCCCTCCTGCGAACCTGCGGTGAGATGTGCGCCGATGAAGTACCCGCGAAATTTCGTATAAACGAGGGCCACGTACAACGTGTTGCGGTTGCGCCAGGAATATTTGTAGTCTGAGCGAAAAAAATGCTTGCCACCATACTCGATTGCGTAGGTGTCACGAATCACGATATTGTCGTGCGGATTGACCTTGATCTGCGAATGAACGGCGTTGGCAACAAAATCCTGAGCAGTCTCCGTCTGATCGTTCGCATTTTGGGCTCTGAGGCCGACCGTGTTGGATGGGCCAGCCTCGGGGCGTTGCTCGATCGCGAGCAACACCAGCACGTCGCCTGGAACGTGTCTGGCCCCCAAGCGAGCGCCCACCGCTTGACTCGCTAGCTCCCAACCGGCCGGTATCCGAAACGAGAACCCAAAACACTCATTCGTATAAGTATCACTCGCAATGGTGCCGTTCTCGAACCCCAACACGTCCGATGATTCAACGCTAGGCTGCTGCGCCGATGTGAGAGTGGTCGCAAAAATTAGAGCCGCAACAGCGCGGAGCCAATTACGTTTCACAAAGTCCTCCTATCCCACCAACACTGCTCCGCCGTTCACATTGAAAATTTCTCCGGTGATAAACCCCGCATAGGGCGTGCAGAGAAACAGAATCGGCCCGGCGATCTCGTCGGGCGTGCCGACGCGGCCCATGGGGATGCTTGCAAAAACCCGGGCGCGGGTTGGCGGGTCGTTCAACGCATCCGTTGACATGTCGGTGTCGACCCATCCTGGAGCCACGCAATTGACGTAGATGTGATCGCGGGCCAATTCTGTCGAAAGGCCTTTCACCATACTGATCAGCGCGCCTTTCGAGGCTGCGTAGTCGCAGTGGAAAGCTTCTCCACGTTGCCCGGCGGTTGAGCTGACGAGGACAACGTGGCCTCCGCCCTGCGTCTTCATCTGCGCCACGGAATGCTTGACGAGCGAAAACACGCTGTCTAGATTGACGGCGATCGTGCGATGCCACTGGGCATCGGACAAACGATCAATCGGCGCATCTTGCGGCGGCCAGATGCCATGATTGGCGACCAGAATGTCGAGGCGTCCAAAGGCCGAGATCGCAGACGATACCAGCTGTTGAGCAGCGTCTGTAGTCGAGAGGTCAGCTTGCACGGCGCGACAGTTTTCGGCGCCACATTCGCGGACGAGATCTTCAGCTTGCGCCTTGGCTGACTGATAGTTGAAGACAACCTTCGCGCCAGCGGCCACAAACAACCGCACCGCCGCTGTGCCGATGCCGCGCGACCCCCCGGTGATAAGGGCAACTTTGGAGTTGAGAGTGAGATTCATGCGGGTATAAGTATCGCACGGTGAAACAGGGTCGGGGTGTTGCCGCCGAGCGGCGAACGCTCATTGGCAAGGCTCAGTCGCAGCGCTTATTCGTAGCGCAGGCTCTCGACGGGATCGAGCTGCGAGGCGCGGATCGCAGGCAACGTGCCGAACAGGATCCCGACGAGCGAAGAGACGACAATGGCGATGATGGCCGAGAGTCCTGAAATGGGGATGCGATATTCGGTGAAATAGCGGACGGAGAAAGGAATCGCGAGGCCAATGACAATCCCAACCACTCCGCCAATCAAGGAAATCAGGATGGCTTCGGACAAAAACTGGTAGCGGATTTCGCGGTTGGTGGCGCCAATGGCTTTGCGGATACCGATTTCGCGGATGCGCGCGCTCACGGTGGCCAGCATGATGTTCATGATGCCGATGCCGCTGACGAGAAGAACGACAAACGACACGGCCAGCAGAACCAGAGTCATGGCGGTTGCGGTCTTGTCGGCAACGGCTACGAGTTGCGTCAAATTCCTGACGCTATACACCGACTCCGGCCGATGACGGGACTGGATTACGCGTTGCACCTGGGCTGTGATCGGGACGACCAGAGAGGCATCCGCGGCGGAGAAGAAAATCTGCTTCACCGAGGGCGTCTCCTGAAAATAGCGGATCACGGTATACGGAATGAGCATGGTGTTATCGGTCACCTCCGATTGTCCGAAGGTGTCGACTCGCTCGCGGAAGGTGCCGATGATGGTGAATGGGAGTCCGCTGAGCTTGAGGATCTTGCCGAGCGCGGCTTGTTCCGAGCCGTAAAGGTCGATTGCCAGCTTCGGTGTAATCACGGCAACTTTGTTGTGGGCCTGGGAATCCTGCCGGTCGAAGAAGCGGCCTTGATTCATGATCAGGTTCCGGACGGTTTCATATTCCGGATACACGCCCATGATCTGGAGATCGCGTTCCTTGCCGCCGCCGACGGCTACACGCTCGTTGAGTGGGAGGACGGGCGAAGCGGCAGCAATGCCACTCACTTCGCGCTCGACGGCTTCCATGTCTTGAATGGTCAAAGCGTCATTGCCGGTATCGGTGATGCGGCCGCCCCCGCTTTCATATTCCGCATAGATCCAGTTCGAACCGATGGATTGAATCTGGTTCAGCAGATATTGCTTGCCGGTGAGGCCGATGGTCGTGACCAGAATTAAGGAGGCGGTTCCGATGACCATGCCGAGAGCCGTTAGGGCGAAGCGCACCTTATTGCTCAGGAACGTCTCGTAGGCGAAGCTGAAAATTTCGCCGAGCGCGAGGTGCGAACGTCCGTTCACGGAAGCCCTTATCGGTGGAGGGCTCAGCGCGGGACTGACGGCGGTGGCAGGGGCATTCATGCTTCAGATTAGATGCTACGAGGTGTCGCAGGACGCTGCAAGCGGCTTTGTCGCTAACATTGTCACTAACTTTGGGTCTCGCCTCGCCACATGCTTTATGATTGAGGTTCGAAATAACCTTACCCTTGCCGCCAGAGCCAAACTCGACCCCTGGCTCAGCTACATTGAGCCCTAAGAGATTTCCCTCATTCCTGATTTCGATCGTTCTGGTCGCGCTGGCGATTCGGCTGGTTGTGATGGTGTTTCTTTTGCCGGAGCAGCTCGAACCGCAGCGCGACCACTGGCATTTCGGCTACGAGACCGGCAGAATCGCCCGTTCGATTGTGGAGGGAAAAGGTTTCAGCAATCCCCTATTCGCGGACACCGGGCCAACGGCCTGGATGACGCCGGTTTATCCCTATCTCGTCGCTGGAGTCTTCAAAGTCTTTGGCGTGTACACGAAGGCCTCGGCAATCGTACTGCTCTCGCTGAACGCATTGATGTCCGCGCTCGTCTGCGTGCCGGTTTTTCTGATCGCCCGCATCAGCTTCGGAGAGCGCGTCGCGAAGTGGTCGGGATGGGCGTGGGCGTTCTGTCCCTATGGCATTTACTTTCCAGTCGAGCGCATCTGGGAAACATGGCTTGCGACTCTGCTGCTTTGCCTGCTGTTTCTGATCACACTGAATCTCGAGAACGAAAATCGGTATTCGAGGTGGATGGGCTTCGGTTTGCTTTGGGGGGTGGCAGCCCTCACAAGTCCGGCGATGCTGGCTGTGCTTCCCTTTCTCGCCGTTTGGGTCATTTATCGCCGCCATCGCCGTGGCGAGCGGTGGTTTTTCGTCAACGTGGTGGCCGCGATCGCGTTCATTGCCGTCATCTCGCCATGGTTCGTCCGCAATTACGAAGTCTTTCATCGGGTCATTCCCTTCCGCGACGGCATGGGACTGGTTCTTCGCCTTGGCACCAAAGGCAAAACTGATTATTGGGGGCCGTACGAACTCGGCCCGTGGCACAACGACGCGGAGTGGGCGGAATTCCAGCAGCTCGGCGAACTGGGCTACATGGACAAGAAAAAACAGCAGGCGTTCGAATTTATTCGCGCCAATCCCGGCTGGTACGCGCGAGCCACGGTGCGGCGCGCCATCTTCTTGTGGACTGGTTATTGGAGCCTGGACACTGAATATCTCAAAGAGGAGCCGTTCGACCGGGCCAACATTTTTCTTTGCTCGACGTTAACGGTGCTGGCGCTGGTGGGGCTGTGGCGGGCATGGCGCGCAGATCGTTCGGGAGATGGTTCGGTCGCGATGCCCTATGCGCTCGTACTATTTTCGTTCCCGCTGATTTATTACGTTACCAGTCCGGAAGTTTACTACCGGCGGCCGATTGATCCGTTTTTTGTGATTCTGGCGGTCGCGGGAGTGATGGGGAAAACTGTGGTTCGTGAACCAGTGGTTAGTGATTAGTGGTTGGTTGAAAGCTCGCCGGGGAAAGAGAACGGCGGCCCTATCGGGCCGCCTGGTCTTAACTAACAACTAGCAACTAATCACCAACCACTGCCTTTATGCTGTCGCTGGACGTTCGCCGCCTTTGGCTGGAGCGCGTTCCGGCTTAATCACCTGCTGGACCCCGTCGTCAGTTTTGGCCGGCAACGGTTTGATCGGCGGGAGATTCTGCCCGTCGACCAGCAGCTTGATCTCGGATGCATCGAGCACTTCTCGTTCGATGAGCGCCTTCGCGATCAGGATCAGGGTCTCGCGATTCTCTGAGAGAATTCCCTTTGCCGTCGCATAGCCAATGCTCACCATCTTCTTGACTTCCTCGTCAATCTGGATGGCGGTGGCTTCGCTATAGTCGCGATGCTGGGCGATCTCGCGGCCCAGAAAAATCTGCTCTTCTTTCTTGCCGAAGGTCAGCGGGCCCAGGTCGCTCATGCCCCATTCGCAAACCATTTTGCGCGCCAGTTCGGTGGCTCGCTCAATGTCGTTGCCTGCGCCTGTGGACATCTGGCCGAGGAACATCTCTTCCGCAATGCGCCCGCCCATCAGGATGGCGATCTGCGTGTCGAGATAATTCTTGTAATAGTTGTGCCGGTCATCGACAGGCAACTGCATGGTCAAGCCGAGAGCCATGCCGCGCGGAATGATCGTGACTTTATGCACGGGATCGGCGTGCGGCAACAAAGCCGCCACCAGTGCGTGCCCGGCTTCGTGATACGCCGTGTTTTTCTTTTCCTCGTCGGTGAGCAGAAGCGACTTGCGCTCCACTCCCATGAGGACTTTGTCTTTGGCGACTTCGAAGTCGTATTGCAGAACGGCTTTGCGATTCTGGCGAGCAGCCGCCAGAGCTGCTTCGTTCACCATGTTGGCCAGGTCAGCGCCGGAGAAGCCCGGTGTGCCGCGAGCAAGTACGGAGAGATCCACATCGTCCGCCATAGGAATCTTGCGGGTGTGTACGCGGAGAATTTCTTCGCGTCCGCGGACATCGGGACGATTCACTACCACGCGGCGATCAAAGCGACCGGGACGCAGAAGCGCGGGATCGAGCACATCCGGACGATTGGTTGCGGCCATCAGGATGACGCCTTCGTTCGATTCGAAGCCGTCCATCTCGACGAGGAGTTGGTTCAAGGTCTGCTCGCGCTCGTCGTGTCCGCCACCGAGACCCGCGCCGCGGTGACGTCCGACAGCGTCGATTTCGTCGATGAAGATAATGCAGGGAGCGTTTTTCTTGCCCTGTTCAAACAGATCGCGCACGCGGCTTGCGCCGACGCCTACGAACATTTCAACGAAGTCCGAACCGGAAATCGAAAAGAACGGAACGTTCGCTTCGCCGGCTACAGCTCGCGCCAGTAGGGTCTTGCCCGTTCCCGGAGGTCCGACCAGCAGCACGCCCTTGGGGATGCGCCCGCCTAACTTCTGGAACTTCTGGGCTTCGCGTAGAAACTCGATGATTTCCTTAAGCTCTTCCTTCGCTTCATCGACGCCAGCCACGTCTTTGAAGGTGATCTTTTTCTGCTGCATCGAGAGCAGCCGCGCCCGGCTCTTGCCGAACGAGAGCGCTTTATTTCCGCCTGTCTGCATCTGGCGGATCATGAAGAACCACAACGCACCCAACAGGACCAGCGGAGCGAGATTCAGAATCCAGCTGGGCCACGATCCGGCGCTCGCGTCCTTAACACTGTACGGGACGCCTTTGTCGGCCAGCTTTTTATACATATCGGGATAATTGGCCGGCGCGATGGTATGAAAGGTGGTGTCGTTTTTGAGCTTGCCGCGCACTTCCTGCATGTTGAAAGTCGCGTCGTGGACGTTGCCCGCGTCGACTTCCGCCAGGAATTCAGAAAAGCCAATTTCTTTTTCTTTTTGGGCGTTGCTGCCGGTCCGCACGACCTGCCAGAGCAGGAAGGCCGAAACCACGATGACTGCCCAGAAAAGTACCGTCTTAATCGTAGAATTCACTCAGAGCTCCTCAAATACAGTCCCGTTCCGTTCCGAGCCAACGAGAGTACAGACACCGCCTCACTCGTCTTTAGATGCCACAGGCGGAAATTCGATTGGGAAAGACTACCGGACAATTCTAGACCTTTTCGGAGGAAAACGGGAAAACAGTAGGGAGTGACAGAAGTCATGCGCGGCAGTCAGCGCGTGGCGCCCGAAACGCCCCTATACCTTCGCAGCCAGATACGGCAAATTCCGCCCCGTCTGCTCGGGACTCCCCAGGCCATATCCGCAAAGGAACGTGTCATCCACCAAAAAGCCGAAATAGTCGGGCTGGAGAGGCACGCGGCGGGCCGACTGGCGGTCGAGAAGAGTCACTAGTTTCACGGAGGCCGCGCCTCGTCCGCGCAGGTCGCTCATGAGGAACTCGCTGGTCACTCCCGAATGCACCAGCCCCTCGACCAGCAGTACATGCTTGCCCGCGATCGCCAGTTCGTGGCTAAAGAGAATCTCGAGCACGGGAGATTCGCCTTCCTTTTGGCTCTGCTTGTAGCTCGGCTTGATAAAGGAGCAGACGATAGGCACTTCGATGGCCCGTACCAGATCGGCCATGAAGAGGAAGCTGTTTTCCAGAATGCCGAGCGCAATCACGGTCTGGCCGCGATAGTCGTCGGAAATCTGGCGTCCGAGTTCGCGAACTCTTTTTTGGATCTGGTCGGCCGAGATGATCTGGCGCAGACCAGGGTTTGGCGGAAGGCTCATAGAGAGGTCAGGTGTGGGGTCAGAGGTTAGAGGTCAGATTGCAGAGGTAAAAGGCAAAGGGCCTCACCTCTGCAATCTGACCTCTTACTTCCGACCTTCGCCAGCCATGTTACATCATGCCCGGTTACATCACGCCCGCAATTCTCGGATCCAAATTGCTTTGGTGGATCTGTCCGGCGCACGAACCGACGCCGGGACAGGAAATCCCCGCATCCAGACGAGGTCGCCGCGGCCCACTGCTACGGGCCACAGCTTTTTTTCGGCGCCGGTTGCGTGCCGGTCGCTGAGCAACTCTTTCACTTTTTTTTCTTGTTTGGTGTGCGCGGGCCAATAACGATCGCCCGCCCGCCAGTTGCGAACCAGGACGACTTCCGACAAGCACTCGGGATCGAGCAGCGAATCGCGGTCCGCACCCGTCATGTCTTTACTCGATTCTCGCGGATCGACAATCGTCGCGCGCACGCGAATGCCGAGTTCGGGAACCTCAACCTCGCCGGGAATGTGGAGAGGATATTCGTAGTCGCCTTCTCCCTTATCGGACAACTCAAGGCACAGGCGATCGCGGGTGCGCTTGGCGCGATATCCGCGTGGAAGTTCGACTATTTTGCCGGGCTCGGCGCGCGACAACTCGAGAATTTCATCAACCAACCGGAACGAGACGGAACCTGCGGGTTCGGACTCGATCATGCCGACGATCACACGGCGCTGGGCGGCGAGAGGCAGTGCCAAGAGCGGTGCGATTTCGATGGAGACGCTGGAGCGGGGAGCGCGCGCATCCCGCCAATGGTCCTCGTCTGCTTCAGATCCTTCGGCTGCTTCTGCCCTGGCGATTTCCGCAAGTTCCGCCAGATGTTCGATGGCAGAGTCGCCAAACTCGTCCTTAATCAGAGGAAGCAGCCGATGCCTGATCCGATTGCGCAGGAACGCAGTATCCAGATTCGACGCATCCTCCCGCCAATTCAGCCCCTGCTCGCACAGGAATTGCCGCAACTCGGCGCGGCGAAAGCCCAGAAACGGTCGGACTACTTCGCCCGCCGAATGGCCTTTTTCGTCGAGCGCTTTTTCCTCCAACCCTTTTACTTTGAAGCCTTTTTCTTCGAACTCATGTTTGAAAACTAGGCGCGGATGAATTCCTGCCAGCCCACGAATCCCTGTGCCACGAAAAATTCGCAGGAGGACCGTTTCCGCCTGATCGTCGAGTGAGTGCGCCGTCGCGATTTTCGTTACGCGGTCTTCGCGGACAAGCTGGCGGAAAAAACCATAGCGCAACTCGCGCGCGGTCGCTTCGATTCCCGCGCCGGCCGCATCAGCATTCGTATCAACGCTCGCATCGACACTCGGATGAACGGGCGCCTCGCAGACGTAGAATTCGATTCCGTGTTGCGCCGCCAACTGAGCGACAAAGCGTTCATCTTCGTCCGACTCTTGGCCGCGGAGTTTGTGGTTGACGTGAGCCACGGACAGCACAATTCCGAGTTCGCCCTTCAATTCCAATAGAAGGAATAACAGAGCGACCGAGTCGGCGCCTCCCGAAACGGCGACCGCCAAACGGTCTCCGGCCCGGATCGATTCTTGTTTGCGAATTGTCTTCAGCAACCGCTCCGCCAGGTTAGGCACGGAGAAATGGTAGCAGGAGGCAGTTCTCAGTTCTCGGTTCTCAGTTCTCAGTGAGACCAGGCACTGGGAACTGAGAACGGGTCTCTGCTATCCTCACTTTAATGTGGGGAGTTCGCTGGACTGCTAGATTCCTGCTGCTGGTGATGGTCGCTCCGGCCTTTGGGCCGTTGGCGATGGCGCGCGTGTCGCAGGCGGATGCTCCACACTGTATGCGGCGGCCGATGCCGGGCCAATCGGGGCAGCCAGCGATGCAGTGCCACCATGGGATGGCCATGGGGATGGCCATGGCGGAGTCAAAGCCGACCCCTTCGGTGCCCGCATCCGACTCTTCTGAAAGTTCTATTCGGGCCGCCGGTGGCTGCTGCGAAAATCATGATTGCTGCCGCGGGGCCACGACTTCCGAATGGGCCCGACCAGCCTCCAGCCTGTTCTCTTTTGTAAGTCTCTCGGTCGGGTCAGCGCGCAGCCCAAAAGATCCTGCACTTCGTTCCAGCGATTTCTCCGGAAGCGATTCTGCCCGCGCCCCTCCTCGTCCTCGCAGCTAGCCCCCTGACCATTTGCAGACTCGTTTAGCAGACTCGTCCCGATCACAGGCCGAGACTCGCGTTTCTGTTTCTAGCGCTGGCGGGCACGGAGAAGACCGTGCCCCCTCTCTGTTTCGAAAGGACTGAGGCATGAATCGCTCCAAGCTGCTTGCATTGACCGGTTTGCTGTTCCTGGCTCCGATGTTCCTCGCTCCGACCGCCTTTGCCGGCATCTACGGTGCCGTTCGAGGCGTAGTGCACGACCCGCAGCACCGTCCCATTCAGAACGCAATGGTCATGCTCCGGGCAAAATCCTCCGATTGGGCAAAGAGCGTCACCACCGACGCGAGCGGCGAGTTCCAACTCAATGGCGTCCCACTCGGAGACTACTCCGTCAGCGTCGCTAGCCAGGGCTTCGCGCAAGCGTCCCAGTTGGTCATCGTTAACTCTGGATCGGAGCCGGTCGTTCACTTTCAACTGAAAGTTGCTTCGGCTAATGAAAAAGTCACCGTCTCGGGCGAAGCTGAAGTGGCTCCCACCGATTCCGCTACGCCCACGACACTGGTCAGCCGCCTCGACATCGACCGCACTCCCGGAGCCGACCGCACCAACAGCATGGCGATGATCACCGATTATGTGCCGGGCTCTTACGTGACGCACGATCAGTTGCATATCCGGGGCGGGCATCAGACGAGTTGGCTCGTCGATGGAGTGCCTGTACCCAATACCAATATCGCCTCTAACATTGCGCCGCAATTCGATCCTAAAGATATCGACTACCTGGAAGTGAATCGTGGCAGCTATGGGGCGGAGTTTGGCGACCGCACTTACGGTGTTTTCAACGTTGTCCCGCGGTCGGGTTTTGAACGGAACAACGAGGCGGAACTGTTGTTGAGCGCGGGCAATTTTTATCAGACGAACGATTCGCTGAGCTTTGGCAGTCACACGCAGCGTTTCGCTTACTACGCGAGCCTCAATGGCAACCGCAGCGATCTCGGCTTGCAGACTCCGGTTTCGGCGGTTGTGCATGATCGCGCGAACGGATACGGCGGGTTCGGGTCGTTCATTTTTAATGTCGACCCGTCAAATCAATTGCGCCTCGTGGCCTCCGCACGCAAGGATTATTACCAGATTCCCTATGATCCATTTTCAGGCGATCTGGAGAACGGGGCGTCGTCGTGTGCAGCGACCGACCCAAACGGACAGTACCCCACCATCTGCCTGCGGGACGGCAATCACGAATCGGACGCGCTGGCGAATTTCTCGTGGGTGCATACCTTCAATTCGAAAATATTGCTCACCGTGTCGCCTTTCTATCATCGCAATGTCGCCAACTACGACAGTTCTCCAGAGGACGTTCCGCTGGCAACGACGGACGATCACACCTCGACGTATGCGGGCGGACAAGTCAGTTTCAGCGCCAATGTGGCGAAGAACAATCTGCAGGCCGGCTTCTACGGGTTTCACCAGAGTGACGATCAGTTTTTTGGCGTGATCTTCAACGACCAAAGCGGCAATCAGCCGATCGCCGAGACCGATCACGGCACGGGCGGATTGGCGGCCTTTTTCATCGACGACAAATTCAAACCCTTCCCGTGGATGACCTTGATCGTTGGCGCCCGGCCAACGCACTTCAGCGGCGGGCTGACAGAAAACTCGATCAGTCCGCGTTTTGGCGCGACGCTAACCGTGCCTCGCCTCAATTGGACCTTCCGCGCTTTCTATGGGCACTACTATCAAGCACCACCGCTCCTTACCGTCTCAGGCCCGTTGGAACAGTTCTGCATGACCAGCGATTCTTGCGGGTTTCTTCCACTGCATGGAGAGCGCGACGAAGAATATCAGTTCGGAGTGATCATTCCGTATCGAGGATGGGTGCTCGATATCGACAACTTTCAAACCAACGCCCACAATTTCTTCGATCACAATTGCCTGGGATCGGGATTGTGTATACCCATCACCATCGACCTCGCCAAGGTTAGAGGCTGGGAATTGACTCTGCGTTCTCCACGCATCGCACACCGGGGCCAAATCCATCTTTCGTATTCCAACCAAGTCGCTGAAGGCGCGGGCGCCATCAATGGTGGTTTCACAGACTTCACGACCAATGTCTGCGACCCAAACCCTGGTTACTGCCCCCTCGACCACGATCAGCGCAACACTCTGAACCTGGGAGGGGATGTATCGCTGCCGTGGCGCGCCTACGCTTCCACCAACGTTTACTATGGTTCCGGCTTCACCAACGGATTTGTCGGCCAGCCTTATCCGGGCGACCATCTGCCGCAACACACCACATTCGATCTCTCGGTGGGTAAGGACTTTGGCGAGCGCACGTCGGCGTCATTGAACGCGTTGAATGTCGGCAACCGGCGAGTAGAACTCGACAATAGTCAGACATTCGGAGGGTTTCACTGGAATAACCCGCGCGAGATGTTTGTCGAGGTGCGTTACCGGTTCCGGTATTAGGGTTTGCCGGTATTTGGGTTCGAAAGGCGGAATTATCCAGGAAACAGGTAATTTCGCCCAATTTTTGCGTTTGAGCTGTCGTTTTCGGCGCATCGAACTATCTGATGAACCATTTAGGGCAGCGAAGATTGTTTGACGCTGTTCTGGTGCGCTCCGTATAATGCAGAGCGTCCACACCCTGATCACCACGCTTGCAGGTAGCGCGTGAAGAGAGCCGGGTATCGCACGCTAGTGCGTTCGCTACGCCGGTTGTAGGTTTCAGGTCTGACGACTGATAGGCTCGGGTTGCGATCGTTTCGTTGAGCCCAGCGAGCTGGAGACTTCCAGCCATTCCGAAAAATTTGAAGGAGTTCAAAAGATCAAATGATTAGCGAGTTTGTGTGTAGCAAGTTTGCGCGCGTCACGACGGCCGTAGTGTTTGGCCTCTCTCTCATCAATATTGGTGTTGCCCAAACCACACCGGCCGCTGGTAGTGCGGCATCCACTGCGCCTGACTCTCCTTCAGCGGCGGCGGCCTCAGCAGCGTTGGCAGCCAAAGCTACGGGCACGAAGGTCGGTACCATCAACATTGAACAGGCGATTTTTGCCTCCAACGAAGGGCGGCGCGATGGCGAAGCGCTGGTGAAGAAGTTTGAGCCCAAGCAGAACGAATTGAAGGCCTCGGCCGACGAGCTCGACAGCATGCAGAAACAGCTCAGCGCCCAGCAGGACAAGTTGAACGAAGAGTCCCGCGACAAGCTGGTGAAGCAGATCGAAGCGAAGAAGAAGACTTTCGATCGCGCAACACAAGACGCGCAAGAGGACTACCAGAGCCAGCAAGGCGAGATCGGGAACAAGATCCTCACCAAGATGGCTCCGCTCATCGTGAAGTACGCGAGCGAAAATGGCTACGGCATGATCCTGGATACGTCACAGCAGTGGCCGCGTGGACCGGTGATCTGGTACGGTCCGGCTGTCGACATCACCGGACCGATCGTGGAAGCCTATAACACGGCGTCTGGTGTGGCAGCGCCTCCTGCGGGCAGTGCGACGCCTAGACCCGCGAGACCGGCGTCGACGCCTGGCTCGAAGCCGGCCACCAAACCGGCAACCACAACTCCGCCGAACAAGTAACGACACCGGGCGGGCAGTTTCGGTTCCAGTATTGATTAGGATCTACTGATTAAGACCGCGTGCCAACGCGGTCTTTTTTTCGTCTCTGGTTTTCGTCTCTGATTTTCGTTTCTTGATCGGGATCAAATCGGGAAGCGCAGGTGTCTGTACGGACAACGGGCCCGTTCCGGAGGACACAAAATGTTCAGCACATTGGAAAGCAATTGGGATACGTCTGCCCGTCGGGGACGAGCCACGCTCGCATCGTTCGCCATGCAAGTCTTTGGACTTAGCTTGCTGGTCGCTATCTCACTGCTCTGGGTCGAGCGGCCACCGCAGGTGCATTGGTTGCAGATGCCGCCCGCGACTTTCGCACCGACAGCCCCAGACGTCACGAGCGGTCGTCACCCAGATACGACGGCCGTCAATTCCAGTCACCCACCGATTACGGCACCACTTTGGGTGCCCAGCGAAACCCCAAGGATCAACGATGCTGGATCGGGCTCCGCAATTGCTGACGCGCCGAATATCGACTACGGACAAAACAATCTAAATATTGGGGTACAGCACAGTATCGGAACCATTCCGGTAGTCATCCCGCCGCGACCTGCGAGCGTCAAGCCTCTGATCGTTTCGAACCTCGGGGAAGGGAGTTTGGTCTATCGGGTACAGCCACTCTATCCGCCGCTGGCCAAACAAGTACGCGTTCAAGGCGCGGTTGAACTTCGCGCAATCATCAGCAAGGAGGGAACAATCGAGAATCTGATGATTGTCCGCGGCCACCCGATGTTGTCGGCAGCCGCGATTGAGGCTGTCCGGCAATGGCGCTATCGTCCGTACTTGTTGAACGGGGAGCCCATTGAAGTCGAGACCGAAATCACCGTGAACTTCTTGCTCTCGGGCGGTTAGCAACTCGGGCTTCAACTTTGGCAGTTGACTTCGCCAGTCTAACTTCGGCAGTTACCATCGGCAGTCAGCTAAAAGCGGTGCGCTCGCTATAATCGGCTAAGTGAACGCACCGCGCACCAATTTGACCCCGATCCCCGACCGGCGCTCGCTGATCCTCGATGGTCGGACCTGGGCCGAGGTTTCCCTCTCTGCGCTCGGGCAAAATTTTCACGCTGTACAAAATCACGTCGGCGAAGGCGTGACGATTTGCGCCGTCGTCAAAGCCGATGGCTATGGCCACGGAGCGATCGAATGCGCCTTGGCACTGGAAGCCGGAGGCGCACGCTGGCTCGGCGTCACCGACGCTGCTGAAGGCCGTGCCTTGCGTGGCGCCGGCATCTGGACCCGCATCCTGCTCATGACGGGCATCTGGAAAGGCGAAGAGGACGGAATCGTCTCGCACAATCTCACTCCCACGGTTTGGGAAGCGTGGCAGATCGAGCGCATGGAAAAAGCAGCCAGCAAACAAGAGATCGAACTTGCCCGTCCACCTGAAAGTCGATACCGGCATGAACCGCCTGGGGGCTTCGGTGGAAGCGCTGCCTGAGTTGTGCGAAAAACTCGCTGCCTGCAAGCACTTACACCTGGAAGGCGTGAGCACGCACTTCGCGTCAGCGGAAGTGCTCGACGCGGAAGACGCTCCGCGACAGATAAAAGCGTTTGAAGAAGCACTGGCGGTGCTCGCCCGGCACGGACTGCATCCACCCCTCATTCACATGGGCAATTCCGCGGCTGTGAGCGCCCGCCCCGAAACCTGGAAAACGATGGTGCGTCCGGGCATTCTTCTGTATGGATACTCGCTGCCAATGATGCGAGCCGGCAAGAATATTCCGGAGCCTGTGCCATCGGTGATGCCGACGCTTACTCCTGTGCTGACCTGGAAAACGCGGGTGCTGACCGTGAAGGAGGTCCCGGCCGGACAAGCAGTCGGCTACATGGGCAGCTACGTCACCAAGGAACGCAGCCGCATCGCTGTGGTTCCGGTCGGTTACGCCGACGGCTACCCGCGCCTGCTATCGAATCGCGCGCGTGTGATCGTGCGGGGCGAGTATGCGCCGGTCGTCGGACGCGTCTCCATGGATCTGACGATAGTCGACGTCGGGCATATCCCCGGCGTGACAGTCGGAGACGAGGTCATCCTGATCGGATCGAATGACGGAAAGTGTGTCGACGCGGTCGAACTGGCGCGGTTGTGTGAAACGGTGCCCTATGAAATCTTGTGCGGCATATCGCAGAGAGTGCCGAGGGTCTATAGCAGTGGTTAGTGGTTAGTGGTTAGTGGCTAGTCGCCGTCTTCCGTGCTTCCAGTTCCTTCAGGAGTTCGACGTAGTCTTCTCTCTTCACTGCTGTCTTCACCACAACAGTACCGCTGCGGCGTTCACCGGTAGCAGCATGCTTTCCGAGCCGCATTTGGTGCCATTGGCTGCGGTCTCGCCTGATTGCCGGGATTTGCTTTGTTATAACAGTTAGAGACCATGCCCTCACGCTACGGACGCTGGATGTACGAATGGGAGACTCGGCTCACCTCGGTGGACAATAACCGCGTGGTCCGTCCGCTCGAATGGGGACTGGATTGGACGCACGGTTGGCCCGGCCGCAACGGCGGGCCTGCCGGAGATTCCACCCGCGATCTCGCCGAATACTTCTCCCGCTTCAACGAAAAGATCATTCGCGACAGCGACGGGTTTTACTCGTACCAGACCCCGACGGATTTCCGCCTGGAGCGTCGCGAAGTTCAGGTGTTTAGCACGCGCGAAGTGCCTGATCCGCGGCTGGAAGAAAAGGTTCGCGGCACGCATGCGGAATTTCTGCGTTTCACTTCGACCGTCGCGACCCCCTATCCGGAAAATGATCTGGCGAACGCACGCTGGTTTCCTGCGAAGGGAAAACGCGCCGTCGTTCTCTTGCCGCATTGGAATGCCGACGCGATCGCTTACAACAGCTTGTGTCGGGCGATGAACTGGATGGGTATCGCGGTGCTGCGGCTGAGCATGCCCTATCACGACATTCGGCGTCCGGCGGAGATCGATCGCGCCGACTACGCGGTTTCCGCCAACATCGGCCGCACGCTCGATTCGGTTCGTCAGGGCGTGATCGATGTGCGGTGCTGTCTCGACTGGCTCGAATCGCAGAGTTACACGGAGCTTGGCATCGTCGGCACGAGCCTCGGATCGTGCTATGCCTTCATCGCCACCGCCCACGATCCGCGAATCAAGGTTGCAGCTTTCAACCACGCCTCGACGTACTTTGCCGACGTAGTCTGGCACGGGCAGTCCACTCGCCACATCCGCGAGGGACTGGAAACGTCGATTGACCTTGAGAACCTGCGGCAAGTGTGGCGCGCTGTCAGTCCGATGTCATACTTTGACAAATTCTCGCGCTGGCCGCGACGTTCGCTCATCATTTACGCGAAGTATGATATGACGTTTCTGCCGGAGTTTTCGGAGCAGGTGGTGGAGGAATTTGAGAAACACAAACTCGATCACAAAGTCGTCGTGCTGCCCTGCGGACATTACACGCTGGGCGAAACACCGTATAAATATATGGATGGCTGGCAGCTGATAAATTTTCTAAGAACGGCATTCAGGTAGGCTTAAAATTTCCCGAGCTACCCATGGGAGTAACTTGCCGCAACCTTCTGAACTGAACAGTCCTCCGACGCACAGTCCGCGACGCTTACAGATTGCCCTGGGAATTGCGGTTCTTCTCGCAATCCTTCTTTTCCAACTCGCTTTTTCCGTCCGCCGAAATTCCATCACGTGGGATGAAGACGACCACATCTTTGCGGGATATATGTCGTGGAAGCATGGAGATTTCGGCCTCAATCCGGAGCATCCTCCGCTGGTCAAGATGGTCGCGGCCATTCCTCTGTTGAACATGGACTTGAAGATTCCCGTGGTTCAGGACCGCAGCTTCAAGCAGGAAGCTTTCAACGACGGGAAAGATTTCCTTTTCAAAAATGACGCGAACACCATCCTTTTCCGCGCCCGGATGGCTGCTTCGTTCTTCACACTCTTGCTGGCTCTGCTTGTCTTTCTCGCTGCACAGGAAATGTTTAGCACTGGCGCTGGCTTCATCGCTCTTGGCCTGCTGGTCTTCGATCCAAACCTGCTGGCTCACGGCGCCGTGGTCGGCACCGATGCCGGCCTTTCCTGCTTCATGTTCGCTTCGGTCTACGCCTTTTACCGCTACGTGAAAGCGCCATCGACCTGGCGGCTCGTCGTCGTGGGGCTGGCGACCGGAATCGCGCTCGCATGCAAGCACACCGGCATTCTCGTTTTCCCCATGCTGTTGGCGTTGGCTATCTGCGAAGTCGTGCGCAGCGGCCGCAGTTCGAAACAGGCAGGATCGGACCCCGCTCTCGAAGCAGAAGTTAACTGGAAGAAGCGCGCTCAACAACTGGCCGTCGCCCTCGTCGTTGTCAGCGCCGTGGCGCTTACAGTTTTGTGGGGGGCTTATCGGTTCCGCTACGAGGCGCGCGGCGAAGGGCGCGTGATGAATCCGCCGCTCGCCGAATTTCTCGGCGGACTTTCACGCCCGCGCGAGGTGCGCCTACTCGAAACCGTGGCGCGTTTCCATCTTCTGCCCGAGTCCTACATCTACGGATTGGCTGACGTCCGCATCATGTCCGACTTCTACGCGAGTTACCTGCTGGGCACGGTGTATCCGCACGGGGTGTGGTTCTATTTCCCGGTCGCCTTCGTGATCAAGTCGAGTCTTTCTTTCATGATTCTGTTGGCGGTCGCCATTTGGGCGATCGCGACTCGGCGTTTCAGGGCCTGGCGCGAAATTCTCTTCCTCACGATTCCTCCCATCATTCACCTGCTGGTGGCGATGAGTTCGGGCATGAATATTGGCGTCCGCCACATCCTGCCGATGTATCTGTTTTTGTCCGTCCTGATCGGAGGCGTACTGTGGACGCTGATTCAACGGAATCGGATGTGGGTCTACGTCACGATTGCGCTTCTGGTCTTTCAGGCTGTTTCCACCTCGCGCGCCTATCCCGCCTATCTCGCCTACGCCAATGAACTCTGGGGAGGTCCCTCCCAGACCTACCGACTGCTGAGCGATTCAAACTCCGATTGGGGACAGCAGCTTAAAGACGTGAAATTGTATCTCGATAAAAACGGCATCAAAGACTGCTGGTTTATTTACTTCGCCGAAGGTGTGGTGGATGCCAGCTACTACGGAATCCCATGCAAGCAGCTGCCGACGATGGATTCTCTCTGGATGAATGAACCGCTGACGGCTCCTCCTGCGATCGACGGGACTGTGCTGGTGAGTGCGGGCGATCTTTCCGGCTTTGAATTTGGCGCCGGACCTCTGAACCCTTACGAGCAATTCAAAACCACGCGTCCGGTTGCGGTCATCGATTATGGCGTATTCGTCTACAAGGGACATTTCGAGATCCCACTCGCCGCCTCGATCAGCCACACCCAGAAAGCGGAGTCGCTACTCGCAGCGCATCAGCTTCCAGAAGCTCTAACGGAGGCGCAGCAAGCGATCGCCTTAGCACCAGACGCGGTGAAGCCCAACGCGCTTCTCGGCGACATTCTGACGGCGATGGGAAAACCTGACGAGGCGCGCGCAGCCTATCAAAAAGCCCTGACCTCGGCAAAGACCATCGAACCTGCTTTCCAGATTGGATCGGTTAACAGTCTGGAACAGAAACTTGGCGGTGCGCGGTGAGGTCTTTCACTTGGTCGTGACCTGAGTGGAGATTCGGTCGTACTCGGTTCTTGGAATGATGCGCCTCGCGATCAGGTCGTCGGGCTGGCTGTAGGGGCGTCCGGCGATGATGCGGTCGGCATCGGCTGCGCTCATGCCGGGCAGCGCCATCAAGCGATCTCTGGATGCGCTGTTCAGATCGATGGACTTGGACTTGCTGCGGTCCCAGCCTTCTTTTAATCCCTCGGCGACGGCCTTGGCATCGTTTTTCGCTTCTGACGTTGCTTGCGCGGTTTTCTCGCGAATCTCCTGCGGGCTTTGTTGTTGCGTGCAGGCTGTGAGTGCAGCCAGCAGCAAGAGCGTCGAAACGTGCCAATATCGGAGAAGGGTCATTAGATCGCTTCTTTCCGTGTTCTTCGATGACAGATCGGTTCGATGGGTTGGCGCCGATAAGGTCAAAAGCGTCTCTAAGGCTAGCGGGCGGGGGCGCCCGCTCCACACAATCCGCGGAGTAGTAAAATACGGATCGGTATCTCAAAATTGGTTTTCAACTATGACTGATTCCGCTATGTACCGTCCGCTTTCTGAAGTTGATCCCGAAATCGCCAATGCCATCGACAACGAAGCTCGGCGCCAGCACGAGGGGCTGGAACTGATCGGTTCTGAAAACTTCGTCAGCGAGGCCGTGCTTGAGGCTGCCGGGTCGGTGTTTACCAACAAGTATGCGGAGGGATATCCCGGGAAACGCTATTACGGCGGATGCGAGTTTACCGACGTTGTCGAAGAGTTGGCGCGCGAGCGGGTCAAGAAATTATTTGGCGCCGAGAATGCGAACGTGCAGCCGCATTCCGGGTCGAGTGCCAATCAGGCCGCATACGCTGCCATCCTGCAGCCCGGCGACACCATTCTGGGCTTGAACCTTGCTCACGGGGGCCATCTCACGCACGGGCATCATCTGAACTTTTCGGGGAAGACTTACAGGATCGTTCCCTATGGCGTGACCAGAGAAACCGAGACTATCGATTACGACGAACTGGAAAAGATCGCGATGGTCGAGCGCCCAAAGCTGATTATTGGCGGCGGCAGCGCGTATCCGAGGACGATCGATTTTGCGCGCATGCGCCAGATCGCGGACAAAGTTGGTGCACTGTTTCTCGTCGATATGGCACACTTCGCGGGACTGGTGGCGGGCGGTGCGCATCCGTCTCCGGTGCCGCACGCGCACATCGTGACCTCCACCACGCACAAGACGCTGCGCGGGCCGCGCTCGGGCATGATCCTGAGCAAGCAGGAATTTGCGGCAGCGATCGACAAAGTCGTCTTCCCCGGATTTCAGGGCGGGCCGCTCGTGCACATTATTGCCGCCAAGGCCGTGTGCTTTCTCGAAGCGTCGCAACCGAGTTTCCGCGAGTACGCGCGGCAGGTTGTGGCCAACGCGAAAGTCCTGGCCGAAACGCTGGCATCGGACGGCTATCGCATCGTTTCCGGCGGAACTGACACGCATCTGATGCTGATCGATGTATTTGCCAAGGGCATGTTTGGCAGCGAAGCGGAGAAAGCTCTGGGCGAGGCTGGCATCACGGTCAATAAGAACGCGATTCCGTTCGATAAGAATCCGCCGATGAAGCCGAGCGGCATTCGAATTGGCAGTCCGGCGATTACGACGCGCGGAATGAAAGAACCGGAGATGCGGCAGATCGCGCACTGGATCAGCGAGGCGCTCGATCACCGCACGGACGCCGCAGCGCTCGCGAAAATCCGCAAGCAAGTGCTTGGATTGGCGGAGGAGTTTCCGCTGTATGCCGAGCGGCGAGCCAAGGCCGAAGTTCGCGCTTAACATCCTCCGAATGGTCGGGATTGCCTGGGATTCTCGACTCGGGATGAATTCCCTGTGTTCCCGTTGTTTCCTGTGGTTAAATTCAGCATCGTGAAAGTAGCCATCGACATCCGTCGTATGACGGAATTCGGGGTCGGCACCTACATACGAAATGTTGTCCGCGTGCTTGCTCGACTGGACCGCGAGAGCAAATATTTTCTGATTGGTTCGCCAGCCAAGGTGGGGAATGCGGGCCGCTGCCTCCGAATTTTCGCTCCGTGGATCTCGCGGGGCGCGATGACACGCTCAAGGGCAATCTGGCTTTTCGCGCGATCGTCCAGCGGCTGGAGTGTGATGTCGTCCACATCCCGCACCTGTTTTGGATTCCACGCGGACTGAGTTGTCCTTACGTACTCACGGTGCACGATCTGCTGGAGCACATGTACGGATCGCGCAATGCTTCGAGCCTGCGGCGCAGCTTGCACTTTTACATGACGCGGCGGGTGTTGCGCAGAGCAGCTCGCGTGATCGCGGTGTCGCAATTTACGAAGAGTGAAATTGAAAAGTTGCTCGACCTTCCCGACGCACAGATTGAAGTTGTGCACAACGCCATCGACGAACGTTTCCTGCATGGTCACGCCACCGATGCGGACCGCGAACTGATTGCGCAGCGTTATCTGGTGAACTACCCGTTCATTTTGTATGCGGGCGCGATCCGGCCCCACAAGAATGTTGTGCGTATCATTGAAGCCTTTTCTGCCCTTAAAAATGAATTGCAGAAGGAACATCTGTATCCCGATCTGAAGCTCATCATCATTGGGGACGATCTTTCCAGCCACCCGCGGTTGCGTCGCACCGTGGTGCGCGGCTGCGTTCAAAATGACGTGCGCTTTCTGGGATTTGTGCCCATCGAGGTGCTGCGCATCTTCTACGATGTGGCCAAGATTTTTGTCTTTCCTTCACTCTATGAGGGTTTCGGATTGCCGCCGCTCGAAGCGATGGCCCATGGAACGCCCGTCGTCACATCAAACACTTCAAGCCTGCCGGAGGTTGCGGGGAATGCGGCATTGCTGGTGAATCCGGAAAATGTGTTTGAGATTCGGCGCGGGCTGCAGCGCGTGCTGCTGGATCCAGCGCTGCGGGCGCAAATGAAGCAGCGCGGATATGAGCAGGCGCAGCGATTTTCCTGGATCAACTCGGTCTCAAGAATTCTGGAGATTTATCGTGAAGTGGCGGGCGCGCGCGCCTCTCGCGGGGCTGCCGCTGACTAAATTGCCCATAACTCTCGTATAATGAAAAATTCTGCGATGAATTCCGCTACGGCGCGTGATCCCGAGCCCCCGACCACTACAATCGCGCCGACTTCAAAATTGGTTTCCTGCACAACAATACGGCCGAATCGATTGTTCGCGGATTGGCGAGTTAGCTTATTGGCGCTGGTGGCGCTCTGGGCGGTCATCTATATGTCGGGCCTGTCGCGGCCCGCGTTGCTTGACGACGCCGACACGGTGCATGCCGAGGCGGCAAAGGAAATGCTGCAACGGCATGACTGGGTCACGCTCTACGTAAACGGCGTCCGCTATCTGGAGAAGGCTCCGCTGATGTATTGGGGCGTGGCTAGCGAGTTACACATTGTTCGGCATCAGCGAATGGAGTACCCGCTTCCCGCTCATGCTAGGCGTGCTGACGATGATTCTGGCGACTTACGGGTTGGGGCGATGGGCGCTCGGAAGCGAGGGCGGCTTCGATTCGGGACTGGTGCTGGCGACCGCGCTCGGTCCATTTCTATTCACACGATTTCTGATTCCGGATGTGGCGGTGGGTCTGTGGTTGACGCTGACGTTCTGGCTTTTTCTAATATCGCTGGAGCAGGAAAAGCCGGCCCGCTGGACTTGTTGGGGAATTGCCACAGCTTGCGCGCTCAACGTTTTAACCAAAGGACTGATCGGCTTGGTGTTTCCGATCGGCGCCATCGGGCTTTATCTGTTACTGACTGGCAACCTGCGGCTTCCTGCTGAAGCTGCGCCTGGTTTCGAGCGCGATCGTGTTCTTCGCGGTCGCGGCACCCTGGCACATTCTGGCGGGCTTGCGAAATCCCGCGCAGGGGAATGTTCGAGGCTTCTTGTGGTTCTACTTCGTCAATGAACACATCCGGCGCTTTCTGGGTACGCGGGTGCCGCGTGACTACGACAAAGTTCCGCTACTGCTGTTTTGGGCGTTGCTGGTTTTGTGGCTCATTCCATGGACGGTTTTCCTTCCGCAGTCGTTGCAGGAAGTACCTCGGCGCTGGCGCGATCTCCGCGGCGCAGATGACTCGGCGACAGAGGGCGTATTTGTCTGTCTTTCCTATGGATCATCGTGATCGTGGGTTTCTTCAGTCTCTCGACGCGGCAGGAGTACTACACGATTCCGGCGATTCCGGGGATGGCGCTGCTTGTTGGCGGATGGCTGCAACGGGAGCGGACATCTGCCGCCGATAGCCGCGAGACGGCGAGCCGGGCGCGCTTCATCGGCGATCTTGTTGGCCGTCGGAGCTGTGATCGCGGTAGCGGGTTTCTCCCTGCTCATTTTTTCGAAAGCCCCGGCACCTGGCACCGACCTGGCAGATCTGTTACGCAAACATCCGCAGGACTACGCGCTCTCGTTCGGACACTTTCTGGATCTGACCCCGCAGGCGATGGGAGTATTTCGGGTGCCATTGCTGGCGTTTTCGCTGGCATTTTTGCTGGGCACGGCCGCCAACTTCGTACTGCGCCGGCGCGGCCAGGCCGGACCAGGAAACATTGCACTCGTGGCCGATGATGGTTGTTGTGCTCGACTTGTGTGCGGATTGCGTTCGGTATCTTTTCGCCGATTCTTTCCTCGAAGGATCTGGCGTTGGCGATTCAACAACAGTACCGGCCGGGCGACCAGATCGTGGTCATCGGTCTTTATGAAAACGCGTCAACGTTGAATTTTTATACCGGGATTCCGTTGCGCAGCCTGCGCACGCCGGGCGGAAACATGTGGTACGGCACACAATTTCCGGGCGCTCCGCGCGTGTTTGAGACACCGGCATCTTTCAGGGCGATGTGGAATGGCCCGGGCCGCGTCTTTTTGTGGGCCGAAGAGGATGATCCCGCTGAGCTGAACGGATTGGCGAGATATGAAGTCGCGCGACGCGGGGGAAAGATTATTTTTTCCAATCAGGCATCCCCCAGCAAGAGCACGACGGTGGCCACGCCACCGAGCTAGGCTTTGTAGTTAGACTGGGTGCAGTTAGACTCGGTTGACACCTGTGCTGTGGCTGCTTTATCGTCGCCAGACGTCGGCTCGCGTCGGCTCGCGACGTCTCACATCGCGGTCGAAACACATCAAGCTCTCGAAGGAAATTGCATATGGCGGTGAACGATACAGGCAGACACAAGGTGCTGGGACTGGGCGGCATCTTCGTCAAGGCGCAGGATCCGAAGACGCTCGCCGCCTGGTATCGCGAGCATCTGGGATTCGACGTGCATGACTTCGGCGGCGGCTCCTTCGGTGCGATCTTTCCCTTCGCCGAGCACGAGGCCGGTTATCAGCTCTGGACCGCCTTTCCGGCTACGACGAAGAAGTTCGGCGGGGCGCAGCCGCAGATGCTCAATTTCCGCGTCGCTGATCTCGATGGGCTGCTGGCGCAGCTGCGGGCCGGTGGAGTCACGGTCGAAGACAAGGTCGACCGTTCGGAGTACGGAGCCTTCGGCTGGTGCCTGGATGGCGAGGGGAATCGGGTCGAGTTGTGGCAACCGCCCGCGGAATAACTCTATCTACCGGACATTGCGGAGCCGTCCGTTCTTCAACTCAAAGACATCGCCACGCCAATCGATGCGGCTGCCAAAGAAACTTGCAGCCCAGATGATTGGAGCTAGAAGATCTCGCACGATCAGCAACGGAACATAGCGAAAGAAAGGGCAATCGTCGAGCACGATGACGGCGGAGACTGCTCCGACGGCGATACGAACGGCAAACACCATCGCAAGCAGCGCACACGCCCACGTGGCGCCGCGCACTGCCCCCAAGGTCAGGAGCGCCCAAGGCAGTCCGAAAGTAAAGACGAGTCCGGCGTATCCCCAGCGGCGGGCATCGCGGATGGTGCGCGACCAGCGCAATTGATGGCGAAAAAAATCCCGCAGTTTGTAGGCGGGCAGAAATGTTGCGACGGTCGCGGTGCTGAGTTCGATCCGCTTGCCGGTGGCGGCAATGCGATGGCCGATTTCGTAGTCGTCAGCCAGATAGTCGAGCAGCGCTTCGAAACCACCGATCGCTTCGAGGTCGTGTCGCCGAAACGACAGCGTCGAGCCTAATCCGAAATGCAATCCTTTTTCGAGAAATCTCGCGGTTAATACGCCAGGGATGAAGTCGGTGCTGATGCCCAGTGCTTCGAGGCGCGATCCAAGCGTCTTGCCGGCAACTCCACGATAGAGGCATGTGACCAATCCCACCGACGTGTCGGCGAGCGGTCCGACGACCTGGCGCAAATAATCGGCGGGCACGCGAATATCGCTATCGTTCACCAGCAGGATTTCGTGCCGCGCTTTCGGCAGCATCTGGACCAGATTGCTGACCTTGATATTCGTTCCGAGCACGCGGTCGCACACGATCAGATCGATTTCCTGATTAGGATATTTCACCTGGAGCTTGCGCACGAATTCGACTGCCGGATCGTTCGGATCGCTGACGCCAAAAATTAACTGCCATTCGGGATACTGCTGGTCGCAGTGACTGCAAAAACTCTGCCAGATTTCGGGATCGACGCCCTTCAACGGCTTCAGGACGGAAACTGGGGGAAGCTGAGAATCCGGTAGCCGGGGCTGACTGAGTTTCTTGTGTCTGTAGCTGAGAAAGCTGGTCAATGAAAGCGTGGAGAGGAAGTAAAAGAACAGGCTGCCCACGGTGCCGACTGCGGCCACGATTTCGAGCAGTCCTCTGATGGTTGGCATTGAGCTGAATCGTATGAACTGAATCGTAAGGATAAACGGTTGCGTCTCCCGGTGGAAATCGATATCGTGCGGCGGGCGCGGCGATTATTCGTAGCGCAACGATTCGATCGGATCGAGGTTAGCTGCCTTCCAGGCAGGGTAGATTCCGAAGACCAGTCCAACCGCCGCTGAAGCTACGAAGGCGAAGGCCGACCAGTAGATCGACATGGTGGCCGGGAGGGATGGGAAGGCCACCGGCACGATCGCTGTAATCAAGGCGCCCAACGCGAGACCGATGATGCCGCCGACGGCCGTGAGCATGACGGCTTCGAGCGTGAACTGCACGAGGATATCCCGTTTGCGGGCGCCCATCGCTTTCCGAACGCCGATTTCGCGCGTCCGTTCGGTGACGGAAACCAGCATGATGTTCATCACCCCGACGCCGCCAACAATGAGCCCGACACTGGACACGGCGAACATGAAAACAAAAATCATGCCAGTGACTTGATTCCAGACATCGGAGAGCGAATCTTGAGTGAAGACGGCGAAATTATCCGGCTTCTCTGTCGCCACCCTGCGGCGGCGGCGCAGCAGTTCGCGCATTTCGTCCATCGCTTTGGGCATGTCGTCATGCGAAGTCGCCTTGACGGTGATCCACATTTGCTTCAGTTCGGGATGCAACTTGCGGAAGGTTGACAGCGGGAAGAACACGATGTTGTCGTCGGGATTCTTTCCCCCGCCGAAGACGCTTTTGCGAACTTTCGCCACACCGATCACGGTAAACAGTTGGCCATCGATATCCAATTCCTTACCCAGCGGTATTTCGCTCGGGAAAAGTTCTTCGGCGGTATCGTGTCCGATGATGATGACCGAGGCGCGACGCTCTTCGTCGACATCGCTGAACCAGCGGCCGGAATCGAGCGCCACGTCGATCACGTCTTTATACGACGCAGTATCGCCTTCAAGAATCGTCTGTTTGGCCTTGCGGTCTTTGTATTTGACGGAGTAGGTGCCGGTGCCGAGTTCAGGCCTGAAATAGCGAACGCCAACCGTCACCGCTTTCACGTGCGGCAGGTCTTGCATGGCCATGGCGTCGTCGAAAGTCAGCTCCTTGCGCGTGCGCATCTCTTCGGTCGGGCGGCCGAAGGTGAAAGGCTCCAGGTGAAAAGCGAAAATGATATTCGAGCCCAGGCTGGTGATGACCTGGCTCACGTTGTCATTCAGTCCACGCACGATCGACGAGATTCCGATGACGACGGCGACTCCGATCACGATGCCAAGCACGGTCAGCGACGAGCGCAGCTTGTTGCTGCGGATCGTATCCACGGCCATATTGAGGCCTTCGCCGAGTTCGCCTTTCACCTGCATGGTTTCAGACCTTCTTGACTAAGAAGCTTACAAGACTACGTTTCGAACCGCAGCGCTGCGATGGGATCGAGCACGGCCGCGCGCTTCGCGGGATACACTCCAAAGAAAATTCCCACGCTCGCCGCTACGAACACTCCCGCTAACACAGCCCAGAGTTTGATCTCTGACGGCATTCCGATGGCGAGCGTGACGACTTTGGCAAAGGTGATGCCGAAGATAACGCCGATCGCTCCGCCAAGAAGCGCCACCGTGACCGATTCGATCAAAAACTGAAGGAGAATGTCGTTACTGCGCGCGCCCATCGCCTTGCGAATACCGATCTCGCGTGTGCGCTCGGTCACCGAAACCAGCATGATGTTCATGATCACGATGCCGCCGACGACCAACGAGATCGCAGCAATTCCGATCATGGCGTAAAAAAAAGTGCCGCTGAAATTCGACCAGATGCTCAGCAGGCTGTCGTTGGTCTCGATATCGAAATTATCTTCGTCGCCGGGACGCACGTGACGACGGGCGCGGAGAATCGCCCGGGTTTCGTCCATCGCTTCGTCGAATCCCGCTCCGCTGGCCGAGGCCTTGCCCGAGATGCGGATATCCTTGTGGGCACCGTTTTGTTTCTGAAATGCGGTGATCGGCATCAGAGCGTAGTTGTCCATGCTCTGGCCGAGCGTCTTGCCCTTGCGTTTCCCCACGCCGATGATGCGATAGACCCAGCCGTCGATGCGGATCTCCTTGTCAATGGGGTCGGTTCCGGGCATCAGGTTGTCAACGATGTCAGGCCCGACGACAACGACGGGCGAGTTGTTCCGCATATCAATATCGTTGATCATGCGGCCGGAGTTGAGATCGATATCGAGAATCGGCACCATCGACGGGGTCATGCCGCGTACGGTGGTGTCGTTGATCGACTGCATGCCGTACTTTACTTTTCCACTGTCATTGCGCAGCGCAGCCCCCACCCACTCGCAATGCTTGCAGGCTTCGAGGACGGCTTCGTAGTCCTCCATGGTGAGGTCCTTGCGCTTCTCGCCCTCAAGAAACTTGTCGATGTTGGTGGCGGCGGGAGAGTTCTTGAAAACGATGAAAACGTCGGCGCCAAGGTTGAAAATCTTTGTCGCCACATAGCCGTTGATGCCGTTGACGAAGGTGACCACGGCGATCACGGCGGCCACTCCAATGACGACGCCGAGCAGGGTCAGCGCGGAGCGGAGCTTATTGGCCCACAACGAGAGGAACGCGATCTTGATGGCCTCGGTGACGTTCATGGAGCAGGTCTCAGGTGCCAGGTCTCAGGTGTCAGGTCTTTGAGTGATACGTAAACGCGTCCTGGCAGGATCCCAGAATCCTTTGCTAGTTTAGCAGCCGATTGCCGGGGCCGCTCAGACCTGAGACCTAACACCTGAGACCTAGCTGCTGAACCGAGTCCGTCGCATATAATGAAGCTATTGGCAGCCGGACCGGACGGTCGCTGTTATTGATGGAATGAAGTCAAGCAGAGGAAAGTCCGAACTCCGCAGAGCAGTGTGCCGGATAACGTCCGGGACGGCCGGTTCAAGCCGGTTGGACGGAAAGTGCCACAGAAAACATACCGCCTGGGCCGCAAGGCTCGGGTAAGGGTGAAAAGGTGCGGTAAGAGCGCACCGCCGGAGCAGTAATGCGTCGGGCAGGGCAAACCCCACACGGAGCAAGACCAAATAGGGAGGGATTCCGGCTTCGGCTGGGAGCGTGTCGGCTCGATGCGCCACAACCTCCGGGTAGGTCGCTTGAGCCCCGCAGCAATGCGTGGCCCAGAGGAATGACCGTCCTGCCGGAAACGGCAGACAGAATTCGGCTTACAGGTCCGGCTGCTTACTAAATTTTCATATTGGTCCTGCGACTCACTGCGTTCGCTCAGGATTTCGCCTGCGGGCTCACGCCCGCAAAACGGCTCAACTATAATTGCGCGCATTAATGCTATGGCGCTCACCTCCGGCACCAAACTCGGGCCGTACGAGATCGTGTCGCAATTAGGAGCGGGCGGCATGGGCGAGGTGTACCGTGCACGCGATACGCGGCTCGGTCGTGATGTCGCGATCAAAGTGCTGCCAGAGGCTCTTGCGAACGATGCCGACCGACTACGGCGTTTCGAACAGGAAGCGCGCACGATTGCGGCGCTGAACCATCCGAACATTCTAGGAATCCATGACATTGGCGCGCACGACGGTGCGCCGTTTCTGGTCAGCGAAGTTCTTGAAGGGCAAACGCTGCGCGAGACGCTCGAATCGGGCCCGATGCCGGTTCGGCGTGCGATTGAATACGCGCTCGGTATCGCGCAGGGACTCGCCGCGGCACACGAAAAGGGAATCGTGCACCGGGATCTGAAGCCGGAGAACGTGTTTGTTACTCGTGACGGACGGATCAAGGTGCTGGATTTCGGACTGGCGAAGCTGGTTAGGCCAGAGGAAAACCACGAAATTGCAGTAACGCTAACGAGCCCGGCGACTTTGCCCGGTATGGTGATGGGTACCGTCGGCTACATGTCGCCGGAACAGGTGCGGGGCAAAGCGATCGACCCGCGGTCAGACATTTTCAGTTTCGGTGCAGTGCTGTACGAGATGCTCACCGGCAAACGAGCTTTCAAACGCGAGACGTCCGCGGAAACGATGACCGCAATTTTGCGCGAAGAGCCAGAGACGCTGAACGACACCGGCTGGCAAGGTTCGGTGGAACTGCAAAGGATTCTTGGGCGATGCCTGGAAAAGAATGTCGAGCGACGATTCCAGTCGGCGAGTGATCTCGGGTTTGCCATTGAATCGCTGAGCGGGACGTCGGGCGGAACCTCGACCGGAACGTCGACCGCAAAGAGCGGAGCGCACTCGAAGTCGGAGTCAATGCGATGGTGGCTCCCGTGGGTCATAGCCGCTGCACTGCTGGCGGGAACTGCGGTCTGGGAGATTTCTCGGCCAGCGGCTGTACCCGCCAATCCACTCGAAAAAGCGCATTTCACGCGCTTGACTGATTTCGAGAGCGTTGAAGCGGCGATCTCGCCGGACGGCAGGTTCGTGGCTTTTATCTCCGATCACGACGGACCCTTCGACGTATGGCTCAGCCAGATCGGTACCGGACGTCTGATTAATCTGACACAAGGAAATGCAGGTCCCTTACCCGGGCCTTTACGGAGCATCGGTTTTTCCGGCGATGGCTCGGAGATTTGGCTCGGCGGTGGCGACGTCGGTATGCGGCTGCGGCTATTGCCCCTGACGGGAGGTGCGCCACGTTATTTCCTTGGCGAGGAGACCGCCAACCTAGCTTGGTCACCGGACGGGGAGCGGATTGTCTATCATACGTTTGCTAAGGGCGACCCCATGTTCGTGGCCGACCGCTCTGGCGCAAATGCTCGGCAGATATTCGGGGACCAGCCGGGAATTCACAACCATTTTCCAATCTGGTCGCCGGACGGCCGTTGGATTTATTTTGTTCATGGAACTCCGTCGACGAAGCAGATGGATCTATGGCGCATCGACCCTGACGGCGGACACGCAGAGCGCCTCACGCAACGCAATACAGATATCGCATATCCCACACCAGTGGGCAATGGCACCGTGTTCTACGTGGCACACGACGGCGACGGTTCCGGGCCGTGGCTGTGGGCGTTTGATCTGAAACGTAGGGACTCGCGGCGCGTGAGCATCGGTCTCGAGCAATATACGTCCGTACAAGCCAGTGCGGACGGTCGTAAGCTGGTGGCCACGATCAGCAATCCGGTTGCGGGCCTTTGGAGCATTCCGATTCTTGATCGACCCACCGAGGAACGCAACGTGAAACCTTTTCCAGTGCCCACGGTGCGGGCGCTGGCTCCCCGTTTTGGCGGTTCGTCTTTGTTTTATCTATCTTCCCTGGGGGCAGGCGACGGGCTGTGGCGCCTGCGGGACGGGCAGGCCACTGAGGTCTGGAAGGGCGCCGACGGTGCGTTACTGGAAACACCCGCTATTTCTCCGGATGGAAGTCGCGTGGCCATCGTGCTCCGACGGAGCGGGAAACGCCAGATCCATGTTCTATCTTCAGACGGCGCAGAACTCCAGCCAATTGCTGAGGGAATTAACGCCCAGGGCACGAGTTGCTGGTCGCCGGACGCAAAATGGATCGTCACTGGCGGCAGCGACGCCACTGGTCCCGGGCTTTTCAAGATTCCTTTGGAAGGCGGGTCGCCAGTCCGCTTGGTCGCCGGGCAAGCACTCAATCCAGTCTGGTCGCCGGATGGAAACCTGATCGTATATGCGGGGACGAATGTCAGCACCTTCGCTCCGCTTCTCGCCGTGCGTCCGGACGGAACCAGCGTCGAATTGCCCCACATCAGCTTGCGGCGCTTGGGCGAGCACGCACGCTTCTCGCCGGATGGGAAGAGTCTGATCTATATGCAGGGACTGCTCGCATCACAGGATTTCTGGCTGCTCGATCTCGCCTCCATGAAGTCGCGCCCCCTCACCCGGCTGCAAAACCGTGCCACCATGCGGACCTTCGACGTCACACCCGACGGGAAACAGATCGTCTTCGACCGCTTACGCGAAAACTCGCAGGTCGTAATGATCGATCTCCCTAAGGAGTAGGCCGTTCGCTTTTCGCTTGGATCGTTTTCTCTTGGGATCGCTGGCTACAGTGGCGGTGGAGTCATGCCCTGGAATGTCGTACCTAAAAACTTACCAGTGGCATCGAAATTCCAGGTGAAGATGGCCTGACCAGCGCGGGCACAGGCGTGGCATCCATTAATCAGCGGATAGCCGACTACAAATTGCTGCCCACCATTCGGTCCGGGTTGCGAGTTGGGCCACTCTTTGCCGTCGCGATCGCCAGGCCACACGTCGACTTTCGGGAATTGATTCCTGGTGTCGTGAAATTGGCCGCTTTGTTCCATCGCTTTTCTGTCGAGCAATTTCAAATCTTCGACATTGATGATGGCCGGGGTTCCGTTCACCAGCAGCAGACCGTAATTGGTATTGGCGCGTAGAGGATAGGTGACCCAGGCGAACGAGACGGGACTCTCATTCTGAAAACCAGTCAATACGCCGAACTCACCGTGACTCTGTTTGAAGAGAGCACGACTAAATCCGATGGAAGTGGCCGGCGCACCGGCCTTCTGCATCTGGCCAATCATGCACTCGGCAACCTGGGCCAATTCGGCGTCGCAAGCCGCATGGGCGGTCGCGAGAAACTGCGACGGTATTTGCCAGACAGCGGAGGCGTCGATTTTTGGAGCGGCAGTTTTCCGAGCGCCAGACTGCGCGTGCGCGATTAGACTCGCGGAAATGCAGTAAACGGCAATCATTAGGCGATGCGTGAACATATTGGTCATCGAGTGATACCGCACGAATGATGCCGCACCCGGCTAACTAAGCGCAAGGCGATCTCATTTTAAAACGTCAGACGCAACGCCAGCTGCCCGATGCGCGGGGTCGCTCCGCGGAAAGTTCCCGTCGTCGTGATCTGGCCGAATAAACCGCTGTTGATGTCGCTGGCGCCATCTGGGATCGTCGGCTGCGCGAACTCAGGATGATTCAGGACATTGAAGAATTCGGCACGAAACTCCAGCTTTATCCGCTCGGTGATTGCCGTTGTCTTGGCAAGGGCAAGATCGAGATTCGTCAAACCGGGGCCGCGCAAAATGTTGCGCGGGAGGCCGTACGTTCGATCCGCCGGATTATTGACTGGATCGACTGATGGAAAGCACACATTGGGTTCTTGAACATAAGAACCATTTCGAAACACGGTGTCATAGTAGGGATTGTTCTCGAGCGGCACATTGGAAAAACTATTCGGGTCAAAAAGGAAATTGCCAGTGACCATGTTATGTCCGATCTGGCACACGAATTTGTTGGGATGGTTCGGATCGGGTGCAACCGAGTTGTAGGTGAGGACATCGATGGTTCGCACCTGACGCGGGTTATACATTTTGATCGGGGCGATCAACGCGGCATTCGAAAGATAGGGATCGCCAGCGCCTGAAGAACCGGGGTTCGCCGGGTCGGTGGCATCTGGCAGCCTCGCCGAAATATCGAAGGGGAAACCGGTTCTCCAAGTGAGGATGGGATAGAGGCTCCAGCCTTTCGTCAGGCGCTTTGGTCCGGCATCCCACAGGCGATCAAAGGGCAGGTCCCATCCACCGCTAAAGCTGATGCGGTGCCGCACATCACTGTCGCCAGAGGCGCGGCGGAGATTCGGATCGTAGACCGGTACCGCTGAATTACGCTGCTCGAAACCCGAGGCATTATCGATGTTATGTCCATAGGTATAGGCGAGCGTGTAATAAACGGTACCCAAGGGAGAATCCTTTGGTTGCCGCGTCAAGCTCGCTTCGAAGGCGTTGTAGTTTGCGTTCGAGATATTTTGAAATTCGGGCAGTTGGCCGAAGCATCCGGTATCCGCATATTGCGGCGGACAAGTGCTGTCCAGTTGTCGACTGGTATTTCCCAGCACCGTGGGGTTGACGTCTCGCAGTGAAGTCAAGCCATGCCCAGTACTTCCCACATAGTTGGCTTCGAGGATCGTATTGGCGATCAGATTCCGCTGCAGACTCAGGTTGTACTGGTAAACGCGTGGCGTGCGCAGATGGGGATCGTCGAGATATACGAATCCCGTGCTGTTAACCGGCAGGAAGGGAGTGAAGTCGACGTCAGGTGCCGGCGGCTTCGAAGGAAAAGTATTTGTGACTCCGGCGGACCCAAACGGATCCGTCATATAACCGATCTGCCCGTTGTGATGAGGTGGCTCGTCGAAGTAAAATCCCGCATTGCTCACAAAAGGAGGTTGTCCGTTGAACTGAAGATTGTCCTCGCCCTTGAGGATGTCGAAGAAAATACCGACACCGCCACGCACGCTGGTCTTTCCACTTCCGGTTGGATCCCATGCAAAGCCGAACCGTGGCGCGAAATTATCCTTGTCGGGAAAGTTCGTTCCGCGCGGAACGCCAGGATCCCCGGGAAACACCATCCCCGGCGGCGCGTTTACAAAGCGCGTCGACTGCAACCCGGGGATGACCGAAAAGGTTCGCCCTTTCGTGTCGGTCTTCGGAGAGTTGTATTCGTAGCGCAATCCGAGCGTGAACACCAGATTTTTGCGAGCGTGCCATTCGTCCTGCGCAAAAACATAGGTGCTCTTGCTCCGAATATTCGAAGGAGCCAAAGCTCCCTGAAAATATCCTTCCGGCGCGCCGATCAAGAAATTCGCCCAGACGTTCCCTGTGGCAAATCCGTCGGAATAAAAGTCGAACTCGCCATTTGTGTAGTAGTCATAGACCAGGTTCTCCTGATAAGGAGAAAAACCAGCTCCGAATTTCCAGTTGTGTTTTCCCTTTGTCCACGAAAGGGCATCGGTCCATGAAAATGTGTTTTCGACGTAGCGCGTTGGACCATTTTCGCTGGGGCCAATCTGAAAACCGTTATCGAAATATATATTCGTGGGACCGGTCGCAAGGTCAGGAGTGATCTTAATGCCAAGATCGGGGCCGGTCGGCAGGCTGTTTCCCGGAATCTCCGAAAGGAAATTGCTGCGGTGGGCCACGAAATGAAACTCGTTCAGTAGAGTCGGCGAAATGATGCGCGTGTAGGCCATATTGCCGAAGTAGTAGTTGGCCGCGGTTCGACTGGGGAACCCTGAGACGTTGGCGAATGGATACGGATTGGTCGAAGCAATGCGGTTTACACCGATGGTCGCGGAGAGTTTGTCTTTCTTGCTCAAATCGAAGTCGAATTTGCTCGTCAACTCGTCGCGGTCATCCGCCTCACCGAGCGCCTGCGACAGCACTCCTCCGGGTGCCGACGGGATGAGACCAGCTCCAATATAGGCCTGTGCGATGGGGTCGAACTTCGCGGGATCGATCATGGCAAGCATGGGATTCATGCCTGGCGCGTTGAAATATGCGTGAGTCTTCAGGAATGCAGCCACGCCGGGGTCTGGACATCCGCCGGCAGTCATACAAGTAATTCCATCCTGCGGCACGAAGTGAGAGAAGTCACCTCCGAGCCAGGTCGGGTCATACACCCGTTGATCAACATCGGGAACGGCCTTAAGCTCGCGCTGCCCCTGGTAGGCGAGGAAGAAAAACAGCTTGTCTTTCTTGATCGGTCCGCCCAATGTCGCGCCGTACTGATTGCGCTTTAGATCGAGCCGCGGCAGCGCGGGAGAAACTGTCTTGTTGAAATAGTCGTTAGCGTCAAAATCAAGGTTCCTTATGAATTCGAAAAGGCTGCCATGGAGTTGATTCGTGCCCGATTTGGTGACGACGCTGATGATGCCACCGCCGTTGCGCCCATACTCGGCGGTGTAATCGCTGGTTAGAAGACGAAACTCGGCGATGGCGTCGGGATTCGGGTCGAGCAGGTTGCTGTTGTCGAGCAAATCGTTGTTCAATCCGCCATCGAGCAGAAAAGTGACCGAGTCGCTGCGCCCTCCGGCGATGCTGTAATTGCCGGCGCCGTAGTTGTCGTCGTTGCTCTCGGTAACTCCCGGCTGAAGTAAAGCGAGGTCAAGCATGTCGCGTCCGTTGAGCGGCATATTGGTGAGGGCACGGCCGGTGATCGACTGGCCCAGGGTTGGGTTTACGGTTTCAACCGGTGCGGCCTCAGCGCCGACGTCTACCGTCTGGGTTTCCGCTCCCACTTGCATCCTGATATCGATGCGGAGCGCCTGGTTGATTGAGAGCTTCTGCTCATCGCTGACGACACGGCGAAACCCGGCGTGTTCGGTGGTCACTTTGTAATTGCCGATGGGCAGGGCCAGGACCTGAAATTGGCCATCTTTATCGGAGGTAGCGGCGCGCGCGACTTGCGTGGCGGTGTTGGTCACCGTAACCTGAGCGCCCGGAATCACCGCGCCCTGCGGGTCGTATACCGTGCCGAAAATTCTTCCTGTCGCGTCCTGCGCCAACGATATTGAGGGAACGGTTATGGCAACCAATAATAGAAGCGCAATCCTTAAAGCTTTCATGGATAACCCCGTAATTCCTACCGATTCAGATTCTGCTTGGTCCACGCATTCAGGCGCGGCGACGATGGAAATTCAGAGCGAAATCACAGGCCGGCTTCCAGCTTGCCAGCATCGACAAGGAAGCGGCGTTGAACGAGGTAGGAGGATATGTCGCGCTCAAAATCGGCGTTCATGGCTAAGAGTGGAACAAGGGCGCAAGTTTCGCAGAGACAAGAATGGAAGTCAACGCGATTGCCGTCGCCAAAGATGGGATCTGCGTGGCCCTCCGCGCCGCATCTTCAATTAAATATTTCAATAAACCATTTTGTTCTCTTGCGTGCTCACGATCTTGCCCTCGTCGACAGACAAGGAGTAGGCGGTTCCACCATCTCCGGTCCATGACCGGAGGTCGAAGTGTCCACCGGTCGGGACCCGATAAACAGCGATTTTGTGGAAAGTGAGAGGCTGACCGCTTTTGCAGACGTCAGGCGGTTGCGTCGGCGCAAGGAAGTACGCGCCTTTCCCGTTACCAACCACTGTCCCCTTGCCGTCCAACTCGACGAGCACGGCCGACTTCTCGTCGATCGCGACTTCGTGCGGAGACTTCGACTGTCCGTCTTGGATGATGCGGGCGAGAAAGCCGAGAGTGCGGCCCATGCGATCTCGCTTGGCAAAATGGGAGTCAGTCAGCATGTTCCGAAGACGCGGAATGGTGAGAAATCCGCGGATCACGGTGACGCGATCGAAGTAAGGATTCGCCAGAACTTGAGCGGAGGCAAGATCGTTGTCGTCGGGCTTGTCTCCAAGTGCGCCGTAGGCAAATTCGCCGAGCACGGCAAGGCCGGCGCTGGTTCCTCCGATCGGCTTGCCGGCCGCGATATTTGCGTTGATCGCCTCCTGCACCGGAGTGCCTTTCCACCCGCGAATGTAGTTCGCCTGATCGCCTCCGGCGATGAAGACGACTTCCGCGCGACGAATGATGTCGGCGACGGCCGGATCGAGTGCGGCGTTGCGGTCGGGAAGAATGAGGGTGGCAACAGAGTTCAACTTGCAGAGGCCATTCACGTAGGCGTTGTATTCGTCGTCACCGGTCGCGCGCAGAATTACAAAGTCGCCGCCGTTGCCCTTCTGGCAAAGCCAGCGAAATGCTTCGTCAAGGTCGTCGCCGCCGCCCATCAGGGCGATGCCTGGCACGGGATTGGGTTCGACGTCGCTTTTGTTGCCGATACGGAAGTATTGATAGGAAGCGGCGTGAGCAAAACTCGCCGCCAGCACAAAAGTCAGGAGACATACGAGAGATAGGGCTCGGCGATCAGTGTTCATGGACCGGGCCACTATACCGCAAGCGTTAGGCTGCTGCCGGCAGTCAGCGACTTAGTGTTTCTTTCTGCGGCGAGTCTTGCTGTGCGTCTTTTTTGGTGCATCGCTCTCGGCCAGTTCTTTGATTCGCAAAAGCTCGCCCGTCCAGAGCTCTTGAAACGGCCCTACCCATCGTTCGTAGATCTGGCGGATGGGCACGACGTTGAGCGAGTTCACTCGTTGCCTGCCTTCCTCGCGAGTCGTGACCAGTTGAGCCTCGCGTAATACCTCGATGTGCTTCATGACACCGAACCGGCTCAGGTGCGGAAACGATTCCACGATTTCGGTGGTGGTGCGTGGACGTTCGCGCAGGAAATCCAAAATTCCGCGCCTGGTTGCGTCCGAGAGCGCCTTCCACACCGGGTCGAGGTGGTCATTTGAGCCATGCGAATCATTCGCACCATTGCCGATTTCTCGCACGTTGCTACTCGCAGTCCTTTTTTACGTTGTTCATCATGTGGTTCCACCCCGCGCCCACCGCTTTACGATGCTGAGGATCGATCATGCCGATGGCGCGGTGCCGCAGGCTGAGTTTCGAGCCGCCAGCAACCTTTTCTACCTTCATTTCAACGTGGTTGGTGGCGGGATAGGACATGAACATGGGACCACTCAATTCGAGCAATGTTGGGGGCTTGACCACCTGGACAAAACCCCACAGATGTCCGACGCCATCGCCGAGGTCGCGGTACCAGCGTCCGCCTGGTTTAACTTCGAGTTCAAGCTTCAGAGATTCGCCGTCAGGACGGGTGTTGCCTTTACCGAAGCGGTGCAGCATCGCCGCAAACACTTTTTCGGGCGGAGCGTTGATCTCCAAATGCTGTTCAACATCGAGGGTTAAATCGTCCAGTGTCATTGCTGTTCTCCTTGGGTTTCGTGAAGCTGGATTCGTTACGTGAGTACATAGTAACGTGACCACCTAATCACGTCAAGGACAATCTGCGAGGATTTTTTCCCGAAATGACGCCGTAAAACGAGGTAGGGAGAGGATTGAATTAGGAGATTGCACTAAAATGGGCAGCGTTACGGCCACGGTCAACGACATACCGACCAGCACCGATCCTGGTCTTTGCGGGAATTGCCATCATTCGCGGAGGATTGAGTCCGACCGCGGGTCTGTTTTCTTGATGTGCAGGCTCTCGTTTGAAGACTCGCGCTTCGCGAAGTATCCGCGGCTTCCCGTCCGTTCGTGCAACGGTTATCGCCCTCGGCAGGCTCAGCCGCCGGTCGAAAATGGGTAGCCGGCCATCTCACCACCGTCGCCATGACCTTCGCCACGATCGTTGCCGCTTTGCCAGCGTTGAGGATCGACCCTATAATTGAGATTCGGCGCTGGCCAAACGAACGAGTCCACGAAACCGACCCTGTACTGACTCGTGATTTTTCAATCGCTACGCATAATTGAGCTGAGTACCCAAGGAGACCTTCATGTCCGCACCCAGTCGTCGTCCCGAGATTCGCCGGCGTCGTACCCGCGCCGAGAAAATCGCAAAGCTCCGCAAACGCCTCGCCACAGCCACCGCATCGAGCGATAAAGACCGCCTCACAGCCAAGCTGCATCGCGTTGGGCTGGTGTCTCCCGGCATACCGCTGATCAAGACCGCGTAGCGATTCGGCTAAAACTCCACCGTCACCAGTCTCACCGGGGTCTTTCCGACGTTGGTTAGCGTATGAGTGAAGCCTCCGGGCAACCACTTGATGTCGCCCGCGCTGAATTTCGCGGGCCGCGGACCAACTCCCTCCACATCGCCGCGTAGATCGGCGCTGGTAATGGCCACCGCGAGATGCGGGCCGTCGTGATGATGGCTGGGAAGCGTGGCGCCCGGTTCGAGAGCAAATTCCGACACGCGCACCGCGTCCTTCACGAAAAAGGTCTTGCTACGTCCGCCGGGAAAAGTCTTCTCGCCACTTTCTTCCGGCCAAGGCGAAGGTGTCTTACGCAATTTTTCGTCTTGCACCAATTCAATCGTGATATTGCGAAAAGGCTGCTCCGACAGATCGATAACGATGTGAGCAAAATTGCCGGGCACGAACCGGGTCTCTCCATCCGCAAGTTTGACGTCGACGGACGGCTTGCCTTTGACTTCGTTCGAGATGTGAGCATCGCCAATCGTGACGTAAACATAGTCGCGCCGATGCTCGTGCATGAGAGTCGCCGTGTGCGGAGCGACCTCGACCCTGAAGACACGCACATTTTCGTTTTCGAGGATGAGGTGGTGCGAAGGTTCGGCAGTGATCTCGACGTCGGCTGCGGGCTGTGCCGCCAGGAAAGGAAGCAGCAGGAAAAAGAGGACGATTCGTTTCATGGCCGGGGATTGTAGCACCGGCTGGCGGGAGCGCACAGCTATTTACGGGATGATGCGCCAGTTGTGTTTGCGGCCTGTGTGGTAGACCGGAACAGTCCGGCCGGCTCTTACTACTACGTTAGAAGTGCTGCCGGTTCGTGCTGAGGTCGAACGGAGCACGAAGAACACATCCGATCAACCCCGCCGTCTTCGCGAGATCGTAGGCGGAAAACGAACGTGGAGTTTCCCGGAGAAAATTCTCGAGAGCATCGCACGCCACTGCTGACTCGGAGCGACGCATCAGCGAGGCACGCTGTTTCAGCCGCTTGCGTAGCGATTCCGAGACGCGGACAGTGATTCTTTGGGATGACATTGGCCCCAGACATCCTCGCATGGCGGACAATTATGGCGCTAGCTAATTCTACGTCGAATACACAACCCGCCCGCCGACAATCGTAGCGACCACCTTGCCCGTCAGTTGCTGTCCGTCGAAGGGCGTGTTTTTCGATTTCGATCGGGATTTCGTCACGTCGAATGTCCACTTTTTCTTGGGATCGAAAATTGTGACATCGGCAATCGAACCGCGCCCGAGCGATCCACGGCCACCCAGATCGAAAACGCGCGCCGGGACCGGCGGTAAACAGTTCCACGATGCGGGCGAGGGAGATGTGCTGTTCACGGTGTAACTTGGTTACCGCCAATGCCAGGGCGGTCTCCAATCCCGTGATGCCGAAGGCGGCGCGTTCGAACTCCATCTGCTTTTCGTGAGCAGCGTGAGGAGCGTGATCGGTCGCAATCGCATCGACCGTTCCGTCCGCGAGCGCGGCCAGAATCGCTTCGAGGTCCGAGGCCGAGCGCAGCGGCGGATTCATCTTGTAGTTGCTGTCGTAATCGAGCATGTCCTCATCGGTGAGCACAAAGTGGTGCGGCGTAACTTCACAGGTGACGCGGACCTTTGCGCGCTTCGCGCGGCGAACGCTCCGCAGCGAGTCGGCCACGGAGAGATGGGCCACATGCAGACGCGCATTCGGAATTTGCATTGCGAGTTGTACATCGCGTTCCACGACCGAGGACTCGGCGGCAGCAGTCATACCGCGCAGACCGAGACGAAACGATCGCGCACCTGCATGCATGGAGCAGTTCTGGGTCATGCGCGTGTCTTCGGCGTGTTGCACTACGGGAAAATTGAGCTCTCCACCAAGAACCAGCGCCTCACGCATCACGGCGTCATCGAGGATGGGCTTTCCATCATCCGTGACTGCAATCGCACCGGCGGCTTGCAGGGCGCGAAAATCGGTCAGCACGGCGCCCTTGCTCGCCTGGGTTGCGGCCGCGATGCCGAAGACGTTCACCACTGCGCCGCGTTCGGGCTGACGCAGCCACTCGATCCACTCGACCGAGTCGACGACTGGAACTGTATTGGGCATCGTACACACCGACGTGAATCCGCCAGCCGCGGCCGCGGCGGTGCCCGTCGCGATTGTCTCTTTGTGCATCTGGCCGGGCTCGCGCAGGTGCACGTGCAGATCGATGAAACCGGGAGCCACGATGAGTCCGCGAGCGTCAAATTTCTCGTCGGCAGAACCTTTGATTTTGTCGGGGAGAGCGATTTCGGCGACACGCCCATCTTTCAGCAGCACGTCCATGGGCGCGTCGATGCGCGCTGTCGGATCGATCAGGTGCCCGCCCTTAATCAACAGACTGCCTGGAGACTTCTGGGCCGTCATCGGATCTTCCTCATCGCATCTTCCCCAGAGCCCGCGCCAGAATCGCCATGCGCGTGGGTACGCCGTTGTGGACTTCCTCGAGAATGCGCGCCTGTGGGCCGTCGGCGACTTCGCTGGTCAGTTCGAGTCCGCGAATGATTGGACCGGGATGCATGACGATGGCGTCTTTCTTCGCCAGTTTTAATCTGGCGGAATTCATCTGGTAGCGCGCGATATATTCGGGAAGGTCGATGCGCAATCCCGCGAGCCGCTCTTTTTGTACGCGCAGCAACATGATGACATCCGCGCCGCGCAACGCGTCTTCCATGTGCCGCGTTCCGCGTATTCCCGGCGCTAGCGTAATCGCGATGTCAGGCACAAGTTCGGGCGGACCACAGAGAGTAATCTTAGCTCCGAACTTGCTGAGCAGGTGACAGGCGGACCGCGCCACACGGCTGTGAAAAATGTCGCCGACAATCGCGACTTGCAGCCCCTTCAAGTTTTTCTTGTTGCGCAGAATCGTGTAGGCGTCGAGCAACGCCTGCGAAGGATGCTCGTGCAATCCGTCGCCGGCGTTAATCACAGGCACGTCAATGTGCTGCGCCATCACATGCGGCGCTCCGGCGTTCGGGTGGCGGATCACGATCACATCGGCGCCGACGGCGCGCACCGTGTATCCGGTATCGAGCAGCGATTCGCCTTTTTCAATGCTCGATCCGACGGACTGAATCAATATGGTGTGGGCGCCGAGCGACTTGGCGGCGATTTCAAACGAGCTGCGCGTGCGCGTCGAGGCTTCGTAGAAAAGAAGCAGCACACGCTTTCCCTTGAGCAAGGGCCGTGGCTTGTCCGGATTCATGCGCCGGGCAAACTTCAAAAGTTTCAGGATCTCGGCTGCTTCCAGATGCTCGATGCCGAGCAGGGAACCGCGGGCTGGATTCATAGTTACCAAGCTGCTGGTCTAGTCTACTGCGTTTGCATCACTGCTTTGCGTCACTGCTTTTCCATCAGCAGGACTTTCTCGGCGTTGTCGACTTCGCGAAGTTTTACTTCGATCATCTGATTCTCCGTCGTCTGGACGTTTCTGCCAACGAAAGCGGCTTCGATCGGCAACTCGCGATGTCCGCGATCGATCAGCACGCACAACTGAAGGCGCTTCGGGCGGCCGGACCGAAACAGCGCGTCCATGGCGGCACGCGTGGTGCGCCCGGTGTAGAGCACATCGTCGACGAGCACAACCGACTTGCCTTCGACGGGGATTTCAATTTCGGTTTTCTGCACCACGGGCTTCGAATCGCGGCTGCGCTCGTCTAAAGAAAGATCGTCGCGATAAAGCGTGATGTCGAGCGTGCCGAGCAGGACCGGCTTCTTTTCGATGCGCTGAATAATCTTCGACAGCCGCTCCGCCAGCGGAACTCCGCGACGGCGTATTCCAACCAGCGCCAGATCTTCCACGCCGTTGTTTTTTTCAAGAATTTCGTGCGCGAGCCGGATCAGGGTGCGCTCAACCTCTGACGCCGACATCAACTGCGCTTTCTCGTGGATCTCGCCGGCCTGCTTGTGCGCGCGTGAATTCATAAACGCTGCATCATACGCGGGTGGAAAGATGAGAGCAAGGGCGCGGGCGAAACCCTGTTATTGTGCGATCAAGACGCTACAGGCGCGGATTGCGAGGCCCCATAAATACCGAGGCAATGGCCCCGCCGATCGATGCGAACACGACGGTGACCAGAAACGACATCAACTGCCCCGACGGAGTAAACACATCGCGAAGGCTGGCTTGAACTCTGGGATCGGCTGTGTCAGCTCCAAACTTTTGAAGAGTCGCAACCATCGCATCGACACATTGTTGCTGGGCGTGCATAGCGATGATGGCCGCCGCGAATAAAGCTCCGATGGCAAATACGACAACGCCGGCAGCTCCACCCAGTCGCGCACCAAGGGAAGCCGGAACAGGCATTACGCTCTTCCGGCGATAGAAAAAAACCGCCAGGCCACCGGTCAACAATATTCCGACAATTGGGATCGCCCCGATGAAAACTCCAAGCAGCCCAGCCCAAAGAACAGCACGAACCGCGATCCGGCTGTCGTTGGTAGCTGCGGAGAGAGTCGCCTGAGCAGAATGTGCAGACTGAAAAGACTGCATGGACTCGAGCGTCGATCCTTCCATAACGGAAACCGGTTCCGCGACGGCGGGTTCGGCGACTTTCACGCTGATTTGCGGAGCGCGGCACTGCGGACAGAACGGCCGCCCGTCTTCGACGGTGGTTCCACACTGTTGGCACGAGTGATCCACGTTCTTTGAAGCTAGCGCACAACGAAGCGAAGAGCAAGGTAGAGCCGTTTGCAACGACTCAACGGCTGCCGCGCTCTAGATCGTCGTATCGGACCCGGTGTGCATTCGCACATAGACGAGCGCGAAGCGGCTTCCGCTACTGCTCGACTTGACCGAAACTACGTGTTGATTCCCTTCCGTTCCAACCTTCAACTCCACAGAATCGCCATTGCCTTCGCTGTCACATGAGACAGGCTTATCGGCGTCCTTATCATCGTGAGTGGATTTATTGATGTGGGCACCGCCGCCCCAGGAGCCGTGGCATTGGATCGGCTTGCCATATTTCTGAAGTTCTTTGTCGTAATAGGCGATGATTTTGGCGGGAGCGTCGTCGGATGTAAACTCCGCCGCCACTACTTTCAACGAGAATCCCGGCAGCGACAGATTCACATTGGCACTCTTTTTGTCATCGCTGTCGTCCTTCGGAGCGGGCTTAGCACCGGGATAGAGCGACAGCCCCGCATCGTGGAGATCGGCCTGTTCGCTAACGTGGAGATCGCCGAGCGGCGATTTGATATCGACGTGGGTCTCGCCATCTTTGCTGTTGTGCTTGTCGTTGGCACTAATGGAGCAAGCCGGAAGAACCACGAGCGCCGCAAGGAGCGCGCCTAATGATAGTTTCGCGAACAAAACGGAGGACGGCATTCCGGGATTCGTTCCCTTAGGGCTTGTCATTCCCGGGAGGAGCAGTCCCTGGTTGCGCGTTTTCTGGTCGGACATTTTCTGGCTGAGCGTTTTCTGGCGGAACAATTTCTGGGAGAACACCGGAAGTACCTCCTAAGATGGGTTGTGCGGGACGCATAAGACCGTCGCCCCGAGAGGCAACGCCGCGAATCGTAACCGGTAAATGGCCCGTGATCGGAATCTCGCCGAAGATCGCCTTGACGGCTGCCGTTTCAGACACGGTGGCGTTCGAAAACGCGCACACATAATTTTCAATCGCAGGAAAATCCTGCACAACATAAGGATTGCCCATGGCGAGCACAACCGTTCTGTCGGCGGCGTTTTCGAGGATCGTGTTGAGCAATGAGCCCGTGGCACCGTCCATGGCAACCGTGTTGGTCAAACCGCCTCCCGCTCCGCGCATCGCCTTGCCTGCCACCGGAACCACATAGACGGCGGCGACCACATGTTCCGCCGTTTGCAAAGCTTCGACAACCGACGGCTTCATCCCGAGCGCCGACCGCGCATCGACGTAGATCACACGCGCGTCAGGCACGCGAGCGAGAATATCGCGTTCGAACATGCGACCCGAATCGGTGCGCAAATCGTCTGAGAAAATCACCACCACCAGACGGTTGCTGACCTCTGTCAATGACTGATACGGAAGGACTGCCTCCATAGTTCCAAAGGTTCCAGCAGAAGCGGCGGCGGACTGAAGCGGGATCACTTTGCCGTTATCCCGTACCAGCGTAATGGCTTCGTCGGCTATGCGCTGGCCGGCAGCCACATTTTCAGGCTTGGCAATTTCGGTTGGCAATTCGCTGAGGTCCGCCAGACGCGCCTTGTTCAAGCCAACGGAGGCCTTTAGTTCCAGAATCTTAAGCACGGACTGATCGAGCCGGTCGCGGCTGATTTCGCCGCTGTGCACCGCCTGGAGCATCGAGCGATAACTGGCGTCGAGATTCGCCGGAATAATCAGCATGTCATTGCCCGCTTTGAAGGATTCCACCGCGGCCCGCCCGATGTCCTTGGCGTAAATGCGGGTTAACCCAGCCATATCGAGCGCATCGGTCACCACAATTCCCTTGAATCCCAGCTCTTCCTTCAGCAGCCCGTCGACAATCGATTTCGAAGTTGTGGCAACGTGGTTGGGACCGGAATCGAGCGCTGGAACCGTGACATGCGCCACCATCACGGCGTCGACTCCGGCTTCAATCGCATGTTTGAAAGGTGGCAGTTCGACCGATTCCAGCCGCGCCCGGTCACCGGTGACTTGTGCGACTCCGAGATGAGAATCGGTTGCGGTATCGCCATGCCCGGGAAAATGTTTGGCCGTGACCAGCATTCCCCCCGCGTGAGCGCCCTTGATATAGGCGGCCACAAAATCGCCTACCTGCGTCGGGTCTCCTCCGAACGATCGGGTGTTGATGATGGGATTCGCCGGATTGGAATTCACATCGGCGTCAGGAAAGAAATTCCAGTGGACTCCGATGGCCCGGGCTTCGAGCGCTGTGATGCGCCCGAAAGCTTCGGCGTCTTCCATTTTGCCGGTCGCGCCAAACGCCATCGCGTGGGGGAAAACCGTAGTGCCATTCAAGCGCATGGCGACACCGCGTTCGAAATCCGCCGAAACGATGAGGGGCAGCTTGGACGACTTCTGCAAGCGATTCAGCAATTCAGCGGCAACATACGGCGAACTCTTGAGCAGGACTGGCCCATCGACGGGAACGCTCATGACCAGCGAACCGACGCGATATTTGCGGATGTTCTCGCGCAGCTGCACGTAGATCGGATCGGCGTCGTTAAAAAACTGCACTCGCACCCATATGGCAAAAAGCTGCCCAACCTTATCTTCGGTGGACATCTTGCGCAGGGTCTTTTCGGCCCACTTCTTACCATTGCGATCGAGGTGGATGGGTCCCGGTTGCAGAAAGCGGTCTTTGGTCTTATCGCTGTCTTTATTTTTCGCAAGACAGAGCGGCGCGGCGATCAGCAGCGCAATCAACAGAGAATGTCGGAGCATGCACCTTGACGATAACAAATTAGGGACGGCGCTGGGGAAAACAGGACACATTTCGTCCACGAGAGTAATCGCGCGGGTTCAGATCTGTTGCTCGACCAGCACCAGAGCTTCGGCTTGGATCGCCGGATCATCCCCGACACCTGCTAGCCAATGGACCTCGCGTTCCGAGCGAAACCAGGTGATCTGGCGTTTCGCATAGTTACGATGGGCTTGCTGCGCGGCGGCAAGAGCCGGCTCCCGATCCACTGCACCGCGCAAGAATTGCATCGCCTGCTTGTATCCGAGGGAAGAGAGAGGGCGCGACTTCTCGCCATATTTCGCAAGCAGTTTTTCGGTCTCGACGATCAATCCGTCATCGAACATCTTCGCGGCTCGCTGGTTGATGCGAGCATAGAGAATTTCCCGGGCGGGGTTGAGTCCGAGGCGCAAAATGCGAAAACCACGCAACGGTTCGCGCCCTTCTTCCCAAAGCTTGGTCATCGGACGATGCGATGCCAGGCACACTTCAATCGCTCGGATCACCTTGGGAATGTCGTTGGCATGAATTCGATCGGCTGCCGTGGAATCGATCTGACGCAGAATGCGATGTAGATATTCGTTGCCACGTCTGGCGGCACGGTCACGCAGTCTTTCGCGTAACTGTTCAGAGCGCTCGGGACCGGGAAAAAGTCCGTCGAGGAGCGCGCGTAAGTAGAGTCCGGTACCGCCGCTAACGATCGGCAATCGTCTCGGATGGCCATCGTCATCCGAAGCAATCTCGCGCAGAGCAGTCCTGGCTTGCCGCGCGTATTCTCCCGCGCTCACGTCAGCGAGCGGGTCGACATAATCAAGAAGGTGATGGGGAATCTCCGAACGTTCGGCTGCGCTTGGCTTGGCGGTTCCGATCTCAAATTCGCGATACATTGCTACCGAATCGCAGTTGACGATCTCTCCGCGGAATCGCCGCGCGATTACCATGGCTAGAGACGTCTTGCCGCTGGCTGTCGGGCCCAAAACTACGACCAGCAGCGGCTCACGATCCGGCAACGCCATGCTCAGCGCGCGCCCCAGGGAATGTACCGCCAATAACGGATGATGATGATGACGAGCAGCAGCACCGCCATCACAAGCAGTCCAGTTGCTTCCGCGGCGTAAGCGGCATGACGATGGTGATGTTCATATTTGTCGTCGGCTGACGGCTTCGGAGGAACTGGGGAGTTCACGCGGCTATTGTAGCGGGTTCGGAAGTTGGTTGTTGGTCGTTCGTCGCTGGTCGATAGTCGTTCGCGATCCGACCGATTGTCTATCGACTAACCACCGGCCCGCGATACACTACGGGGCGCACGTCATGCCTTCCTCTAACCGCAATGTTGGGCTTCTGCGCTTTGGCGTTTTCGAAGTTGATCTTGCGGCCGGAGAACTGCGCAAGAACGGCGTTCGCATCCGGCTCCAGGAGCAGCCGTTTCAAGTTCTCGCGGCACTTTTGCAGAATACCGGTGAAATCGTCACCCGGGATGCGCTGCGCGAAAAAATTTGGCCCGCCGACACCTTTGTCGATTTCGATCACAGCCTGAATACGGCAGTGAACAAAATCCGCGAATCACTTGGCGATTCGGCATCGAGCCCCAGATTCGTTGAAACCCTAGCGCGCCGTGGCTATCGCTTTATCGCACCGGTCGCTAACGCTGGCATCGGCATCGGGACCGTAGGCATTGCGAACGACGCAACGGCTGCGGATCCCGGCGCACTAACGCGGGCGGTGTCGGAGCCGGCGGGACCGGCGCTCCACCCCGAGCTGCATGTCCCGGTTCCGAGGCGCAGCGTGGTGCGCATACTGTTCGGCCTCGTTCAGGTGATGTATCTCGTCTTCTATGTCAGCGGGCTCGCTCATTTGCGCGATGCAGAGCGGGTTGCAAATAGTTTCGTTCCGGGATGGAAGGCGTTGTTCATCGTGGGCGCGGTGCTGGTAACGGGAGCCGTCGGAATTCCGCTGCGGTTTTACTTGATATCGGCAGTCTCCTTCGATTTCAAAGGACTGGGCGTGAACTTCGCGCGTTTATTCCCGTTCGTGCTGGCACTCGATCAGCTCTGGGCCATTGCGCCCTTTCTGTTGTTGCCGGAGATTGGAGTCGGGCTGGCATTCGCCGCTACTGCGGCTTTGCTCTATGTCCCGTTTGCAGAAAGAACTCTTGTGCGTTTGGCATATTCTTCTTATCTGCCCGGTCCGCGGGAAGCGTTCACCAGATAGTCGGGGACACTTCTCCGTCTCTTAGTCGAGTATGGCCGAGGCGGGACGAAACACAATCTAAGGTGTCGTCGTCAGGAATGTTATCGGGGCTTTGCAGTCGACGCCCGACATGCGGAAAAGGTACACGGCGGCGGTGAGATACCGCGAAATTCGACCTGCCCCGTCGATCGTTGCCAGCATTTCGAAACGATCTGGTGCGATCTCTGCTCTGGTTCCGCTCATGGATTGCGAGCCCGTCCGGCCCTCAGCAAAAAGCATCACAAGTCGATTGAGAGGGACCCTCTCGTTTGCCTGCGCCTTAGTCCCGCGAAGAGTCTGCGGATCGGCCTTGTGACAATCCGTGGCATCGTTCGGGAAATCGACGTACAGGGTCAATCCCAAGAACTTCGTCGTGTCTCGGAAGGCCTCCCGGGAGTGCACGCTACACACGTCCCTAGGATCGTCGGATTGAGCGGGCTCGATGGCAAAACGAATCGTGGGCGACTCCAATTGGAGAAGGAATGGGTTGAAGGTGCCGGCGTCAGGAGTGCCTGCCAGCGAAAATCCGTTCAGACTGCTCACAGTGTAGAGAAGTGACACCTCGGTCGCGTAATTCTGCTCCGTCGAAGCATCGGGAGGATAGCTCGGACCGACGCGGCTGCGTACTCTCCTGGCAGCTCTGTACGCCTCGGGCTTGGGCAGTCGAATGACATAGCGCCCCGATTTGTCATCGAGCGCGTGTTGCAGGCTTTGGGCACCGATCTTGGCCTGCGCAAAACTCGGATCGAGTGCAGCCGAAGTTGCCGGACCATGGGCCGGGACCGAAAGATCATACATTCCGGCGGCAAGCACCGACTCATTCGAGGCCGACACACTAAGATCGCGATGTGATTTCGTTTTGGGCGCGAGGGCCAGAACGCTGTTGGCATCTTTGGGGTCCGCCACCAGGGCCCAGGGGCCCTCGAAGACTACGAATACCTTTTCGGCGACGGCAGGTGCGGGCTGGGTGGTTGCAGGTGCCGCAGTTTGTTGGGATTGTTGACAGGCGAACAGAAATAGGATGGCTAGAACTGCAGCAGCCATCGAAACTAGCGAACTGCTGAAATGGCGTTTGGTTGGCATTATCGTCTCCTGAGGCAGGGATTAGGGCCGTCCGTACGCGGCAAATGCCGCCCAGTAATAGGGATGAGATGTGCGCGGATCGGCCAGCATTTTCCTTGACGCCGACCGAATTGCTTCGGAGACGTTTTGGCCAGAAAGCGCATCACGATAAAAATCAGCTATGAATGCTTGTGTGGAATCCACCGCCCACCGTGTCGCGACCACGTGCGGGACACCGCTACGGACAAAGGCATCCGTCACACTGTCGAATCCGCTGGAGCTACGGCCGCCGGACGCGGTACTACAGGCCGAGAGCACGGCCAACTGCAAGCTTTGAAGTCCAAGTTGCCGCACGGCGGTTGCGTCCAGCAGGGTGACGGTGGCCAATCGTCCGTCTGCCGCGTGACCTTCGCCTTCGACCAGCAATCCGGTTCTTTGCGGAGCGGCAAGCGCGTGACCGGAAAAGTGGAAAACCACGGTGCCGGGTAGATCACTCCGGATGGCGCCGAGGGTTGCTTCTCGACCTTCTAGAACCCGGACGGAATGAAAGCCGGCGGCAACCGTCGTCGCTTCGCCGGCCACGTCGGAAAGAGGAACGAGTCCATCTTGCTTCGATGAAGCGGTGCTGCCCACGACCAATGCCGGCATTTCGGAGGAAATCCCGGCATTGTTCGTGTCGCGGCTGCGCAAAAGTTCTTGCGAATCCTGTCCCAAGGAATGCACGATCGACGCGCGCTCGATCAGGTAGTGATTGTTGGAATCAAGGAGAGCTTCGAAGGGCACGCGGGCCAGCCAGCCGTCGGCCTCAATCACCAGAGTGCGCCCGGGTACCAGGTATTGTTCCGCGGGCGCGATGAGTGCCTCGTACAGGCTTCGCGAGTCGCGGCGCAGGGCGACCGGCTCGGATGTTGGGTCGGCAGTCAGGTCATGAAATCGATCGGCCAACTCTTGCAAACTATCGATGGATTGTGGAATCCATCGGTAGTTTATGCCGCGATTGTCGTAGACCCAGATGGCCAGACCCCCAGGTAGCGCGGCATAGGCGAGCACGGTCTCACCGGTGAGAAGCGGGAGCCGGGACACCAAGGCGTCTGAAGTTGACGGCCACGACAGGAGCGGATGGAGGTCGGTGCCAGTCGCCACTCGCTGCGGCGCTCCCAAGTACGACTCATAGGTCGCCAGCGCGTCTTGCGAACGGCCCTGCGCCAATTCGGCTTCGCTGAGCGCCAAGTACGCCGGAGCTGCTTTTTTACTCCAATCGGTACGCTCCGCCTCGGAATTTAAGGAAGCCAAGCCTTGTTCCGCCAATGCCAAAGCAGGCTGGAGGGCTTGTTCGGCCTCGACGTCGCGATGTCTCCGGAGTTGCAATTCCCCCAGAGTGGAATAAAAAAACTGCGACAGAAACATTTTGGAGAACCCGCGCACTCGATCCTGAATCGCTGTCAGGCGCACGATCGCATCGTCCAGCCGATCCGTGCGCGCTTCTAATCTCGCACTCAGGATTTCGATCTCGATCGCGTCTGCTTCGCTTTTTCGATTTCGCGGTGCAGCGGCAAAAAGGCGGCCGGCCGCCGCGTATTCTCGCTCAGCAGTCTGACGCAGGCCGGCCGCCATAGCTGCAGTGGCAAACTCATGGCTGACTATGGCGCGCTGCAACAGGTCCGGATCGCTATCCAGCAACGCGACGCCTTCGCCCAAAGCCGCCGCGCGCAAATTGACTTGGCCAGCGGCCCCGGCGGAATCCGCCAGCCCGATATAAAAGCCGTATCCTCGGAGGGCAGGGATTTGTGCTGACCAATAGCGTTCCAGGCCCTGGTCGATGAGCGCGGTTCCACGCAGCCGATCTCCAGTGGCGAGTTTGTCATCGGCCGCGAAGTAGGCGGCGCGCAGATAGAGGGCCCCATATCCACTGATCCGCGCGCGATCGAGCGCTAGAGCGGTGGCTCTTTCGTCCCCGCCAATGTCGAATCCCCCGAAGGAACATACGGCCTTCTCGAGCCCAAATTGAATCTGAAGCCATGGGTAAGCAAATCTTTCCGACTGTGCCAGCGCAGTTGTCGCCTTTCGTCGGCACTCTTCAGTCCGCGCTGTAAGTTGGTCGACAAATACTCGTTCGAACCGTGCGCGCAGAACCCCCGCCGTGTTGCCGGACGTCTGAAAGATTCGTTCGGCCAGATCCGCCTGCTGGCCCGCGACGTCATAGTCGCCCGCATTGTTGCCTTTGACGGCTCGGGCTAGTGCAACCGCAGCTTGCTGATAATGAGGCGCCGTGGAACCATTCAGTAAATCAGACAGCCACCTGTCGCCGTGCCGCTGGTGAGTTAGGTCCGCCAAAAAAAAAAGCGCTCGCGAAACGACGGGATCGACTCCCGGCCCGGCGGCTTTGATCCCTTTGACGGAAGACCCTGCTTCGGGAAAAGCCTGTGGCAACCAGGAGACGATTGCTTCATTCAGATATTCCTCAACGCGCTGATCGATCGCGGACGCGATGTTAGGATCGGTAGCCGCAGCCGCAACCTGTTCGGGAGATAGGAGCGGCCTGGCATGGCTTTCGTGCTCTTTCAATTTCTGCCGTAGAGCATCTGCCCTTTTACGTGCTTCGTCCGCCCATTGGGAGCGCGGATCGACGGTGAGGTAGTGATCCCAGTCGTCGAGAGCCTGGTGGAAAAGGAACTGGTGCTCGGCGACGATGGCGCGATTGAAGAGGGCGACGGGATCGTCGGGACGCAACTTGAGAGCCCGGCTCAAGCACTCATACGCCTCGCCCAGATCGTCTTTGCGATCGTCCGATTCGGACCGTTGGAAATATGCGGAGGCAAGGTCAATCAAATATGCCGATGAATGCGGCTCCAATTCAAGCGCTCTGCGCAGAGCGTCGATCGCCGCGTCATCCCTACCCTCCAGCAGGTCTGCCTGCCCTTGGGCCTGGAGCCAGGAGGGATCGGAAGGATGCGAGGCTATTTGGGCAGCGATCAACGCCTCCGCTTTGAGAAGCGACGGCGGGCGGCTGGTAAAAGAGGATTCCGGTCCACGCGTAATCCGTACCGGAGCATAATCCGCGCCCGCGATTCGCAAGTCGAGCGGACGCTTCTCGGTGTAGGCCCGCGCGATCAGTTTCGCAGCGGTCGCGGGCTGATTTCGATTGGCGACAAATCGCGATCCGAAGCCAATCGTCGCGATCAACACCAGACAGGCGCTGGCGATCGCTACGCGCTGGCCGACTGAATCTATCCCGAGCAGACGTGGAAGGTGCCAACCCTGCCACCACTTCGCCGGTCGCGTCAGTTGAGTGGGCGCTCCCGCAATCTGCCGGGCCAGGGTCCGCTGCCAGTCGGCGTTTGCACTCTCCAGTGCAGCAATTTGCTTCCTCTCTTCGTCTGTGATTTCGCCGTTGAGCAAGGCTACTTCCCCGACTGCCTGACGCAGTAACGGTCCGCAATGATCACACCAACTTGCGTGCTCGATCCGAGTCAGGGTATCGGCAGGGGGCGTCAATCCGCCCGCAATCTCGCGCCAAACGTTTGGGGAAGGACAGTCGCCTGAGCGAGGCCGGGGACCGGACGCCTTTGTGGTCAACTGTCGAGTGAATTGACGATCGGAGAGCACCAACTCCTCAAATTTCTGACGGCAGCCCGCGCAGACTGCGAAATGCGGATGCACATCCGCCGGGTCAGACGTAGCTTCAATGTTATTTCTGGACGTCTCAAGGAGCCGAGCCAGTTCCCTTTGATCGACGTGCTGGCTGAAGGTTCGACCCAAACTAACTCCCTATCCTTTAGAACGATTTCTTCGATTCAAACCCTTCACCTGGCGATGGGGAGTTGAGGCCATCACGTGACCACGGATCATCACCGCCAGCCGCAGGAGCACGCTCTCCACACCCTCTGTGGTCAACCCGATCTCCGGAATAGCAGCGATCTCGCTGGCGGTGAACCCCTGGCGGTGTCGCAGCCAGAAGATGGTGCGCTTCTTGCTCTGATCCCTCCCGGCAGTAACCTGGGTCAGGACTTTGTCGAGATATTCGAGCTGAAGACGGTGACTAACCGCGTCAAAGCTGTCGATGGCCACGATCTTCGCGCTGATCTGGGCCGGATCGACGATCGCTTCGGTTTGGCCGGAACCACGTTTTGCGGCAAGAGCGGACTTGAAATGATCGTGGACGACATTAGAAGCGATCACCTTCAAGAACCCGTAAATGGATTCTTCGTGGCGGGACTGAAACGAGCGCAATAGCCGACAATCGTTTTCGCAGAGCTTGAGGTATGTATCCTGGATCAGATCGTCGGTTTGCGGGCGTGACGGTTCGGCCCACTGGCGCGTCGTGCGCAGGACGGCCGAAGCGATGACCGTCTGGAATCGTGCGATGAACTCATTCCAGGCTTCTTCATCTTTCGAGCCAGCACATGCCCTTATTAAGTTCGACGAAGATAACTCTGCAAAGCGGCGCACGGTCCACCCTAAGTAGGGCGGATTTTACAACAAACTGGGTTTCTTTATTGTGAAAAGATTGAGTTGATCCGCAAATAATTGATTTACATCAGGCCAATAGCTTGGCGGCGTCTTTGGCATAGTAGGTCAGAATCATGCTGGCTCCCGCGCGTCGAATGGAGAGTAACGCCTCCATCATCACGCGGTCACGGTCGATCCAACCGTTCTGCGCAGCGGCCTCGATCATGGCATACTCCCCCGAGACTTGGTAGGCGGCCAGGGGCAGATCGAAACGGTCACGGGCCGCCGCAATCACATCGAGGTACGGGAGGGCGGGTTTGACCATGATCATGTCCGCGCCTTCCTCGATATCTAATTCAATCTCTCGCATGGCCTCACGCACGTTCGCCGGATCCATCTGGTAGGAACGCCGGTCGCCGAATTGCGGCGTGGAATCGGCCGCTTCGCGGAAGGGTCCATAAAATCCGGAGGCAAACTTCGCGGCGTAGGCGAGGATCGGCGTATTTTCGAAGCCGGAAAGATCGAGTGCCGCGCGAATCGCCCCCACCCGCCCGTCCATCATGTCGGACGGGGCAATAACATCCACGCCTGCCCGGGCCAGCGAAACCGAGGTTCGCGCCAGCAACTCAAGGCTGGCGTCATTCACAATCTCGTACTCTGAAACCGCCGGCGGCGCTGCGGCAGCCGCACCAAGAGATTGCGGTGACGCTTTCACCACGCCACAATGGCCATGAGACATGTACTCGCAAAGGCAAACGTCGCCCATTACCACCACATCAGGCGTCTCGCTCTTGATGGCACGCGCGGCTCGCTGAACGATCCCGTCGTCGGCCCATGCGCCTGTGGCCACTTCATCTTTGTTCTCCGGCAGCCCGAACAGGATCACCGACAGCACTCCGAGAGCTCGCGTCTGCCGCACTTCTTTCACCGCTTCGTCGACCGAAAGGTTGTAAACCCCTGGCATCGAGCGGACTTCTTTTCGGATCCCACTTCCCGGGCAAATGAACAGCGGATAAACGAAGGCTTCGGGGGTAAGGCGGGTTTCGCGGACCAGCGTCCGTAGTGTTTCAGAGCGCCGCAAACGGCGCATCCGGTTGGCGGGGAATGCCATGGCAGAATTCTAGCAGGGCGATCGGAGGAAGTCGCCAGCGTTACGTTAGTAACCGGTGGTAACCATCCCGTGATCTAAACATCCGGGCGTGAACATCATATGATGCAAAGTGGTGTCCCGTCCTCGAATCTCGGCGTTCACGTTCGGAATTGTGCTGCTGGTGGCGTTCGCCCTGGCTCCGTTGGTGTTTCCGAACCCTTCTTTCCGCGTGGCCATGGGAGATTTCGTCCCGCTGCTGGTGATCGCAGCAGCAGCCGTGGTCTCCATCAGAAACGCTATGGACAGCCGTGGGCATGCGCGTCTGTTCTGGGGCCTGATGTCCGCGGGCATGACCATGTGGACTTTCAATCAGGCTTGCTGGGCGTGGTTTGAAGTCATCGCCCGTAAACCATTGCCCGATCCTTTCCCAGGGGACATCGTGCTTTTTCTGCATGTCGTCCCGATCATGGCCGCGGTCGCGATCCGTCCTCAACATGCCGACGAGCGCGAGGGCATGCTGCCCAGCACCTTGAACGTGATCATTCTGCTGGTTTGGTGGGTCGTGGTTTACGCATTCTTTGTGTTTCCCGACGAATATGTGGTCACCGACATTGCCATCTACAACCCGCGTTGGGACCTCTTCTACTTCATAGAGGGGATGATACTGATCGCGGTCTCGGCGTCGGCGTTTGTCGGCAGTTCGGGTCCGTGGCGCAAGGTTTATCGCGACATTTTTTTTGCGTCTGCCCTCTACACCTTCTCGTCTGAGGCCATGAACGCTGCGATCGCGCGCGGCCAATATCGAACAGGCAGCATTTACGACCTCCCATTCGTGGCCGCAGCTTTGTGCTTTCTCTGGGTGGCGATCACCGGACGCCGCTGCCTGCGAGATATCCAGGGCATGCCTTCGATTGCTGGCCTCAGTCGTCCCGTCGCTCCGCAAATGGCGGCACTCGCGCTGCTTTCCCTGCCCGTCATGGGCTATTGGGCTCTGTTCCAGAGCCATGACCAACCTTATCTGCGCCAGGTTCGTTTCACGGCGGCGATGGCCGGAGTTGCGCTGATGGCCTTTTTCGTTTTTCTCAAGCAGCATCTGCTCGACCGCCGGCTCGTCCAATTGCTGGAGCATTCGCGTCAGAGCTTTGACAATCTCCATCGCCTGCACGGAAGAGTCATCCAGCAAGCCAAGCTAGCCTCGCTCGGAGAACTGGTGGCTCTCGCTGCGGGTGAGCTCGAGTATCCGTTGTCGGCCATCCTGAGCAGCTCCGAGCACATGGCCGCCAGCAGTAATCTGAGCCGCGAACAACTTGCGAATGCGCAGAAGATCGGGCAGCAGGCGCGCCGCACCAGCGAGCTGGTCAATGATTTGCTTAGCTTCGCGCAGCAAACTCCAGGAGAGAAAAATCCGCTGGAACTCAAACCTTTGCTGCAGCGTGCGGTGCAGATGGAAGGATTCAAGCTGGAAAATAAGAAGATCACGCTCACCGTGGAAAGCACCGGCACACTGCCGCGCGTTCTCGGGAACCAGAACCAACTGCTGCAGGCTTTTCTCCAGATCGTCGAGAACGCAGTCGACGCCTTGCAGGACGTCGGCGGAGGTCAACTCCAGGTCACGCTTTGGCGGGAAGAGAACGAGGTTGTGGTGCAGTTCGCCGACTCCGGTCCAGGCCTGCGCAATCCAGAGCGCGTTTTCGATCCCTTTTATACCACCAAACCCGTCGGCAAAGGCACCGGTCTCGGACTCAGCGCAACCTATGGCGTGATCCAGGATCACAAAGGACAAATCACCTGCTACAACCGTCCCGAAGGCGGAGCCGCGTTCGAAATTCGCCTTCCCGCTCTCAGAGTGTCAACGCCGGTAGCGGAAGCGGCGCGCGCGTAGGACGAAGGTCACGGTCCGGAGATTTAGCGCAGTCAGCTCCACATCATCCCCGCAGCAACGGCCGTGTCAGACACGTCGGTCCTCCTGCACCGTTGATACAAATCTCCGAGCCGGGGAAGGTGCGCACATCGAAACCGGCATCGCGCATCCGTTGATTCGTTTTAAGATTCTCTTCAATCGCGATCACACGCTTCGCCCCGAGCGACAGTACGTTGCAGGCCAGCGTGTCGCGCTCGCTGTAGTCGATTTCAAGCAGCTGAAAACCGTGCCCCCTCAGGAGCTCCACCGTCTCGACAGCCAGCCACGGCAAATCGACCAGAATCGTCCGCTCGTCGAGCATGCTCATCAACGACATCAGATGCAAACAGGCGGACGGCCCCTGCCCGTAAGGCAGCGGAGCCGATAAGACCTCGACAGTCTTGGCATTGCTATTGCTGTCACTCTTCGCCCGGCTGGATGAAAGCAGCGACCGCATCTGTTCAATCCCGGCCTTGTTCGTCCGATAGCCATCCCCGATCAACAAGGTCGCCGAATCAAGCCAAACGATGTCGCCCGCCTCCGACGTGCCCGGCAGACGAATCTCACCCAACACTGGAATTCCTAAGCGTTCAAAGAGGTCCGCATGCGCGCGCGCCTCCGCAACGCGATTCTTCTTCCCCGGATTCATCAGCACCATGCCAAGGTCGGTAGAGAGCGAAGCGTCGTGCGCGTAAACAGCATCAAGGGTGAGGATGTCGCTCGGAGGCTGGACGATAACCTCGGCTCCGCACTCGCGCAGAAGTCTGCACAAAATTTCGTGCTGTCTCGCGGCCGTCGCAAAATCAGGGGCGTGTTGAAATCCGAGCTCGCGCCAGGCTGCGGCCTTTTCAGAGTGGCCCCACCCCGCATTTTCTGGAGGGGACACCAGCACGCGACGCAGTTCGCCAGTCATGGACTGACAGATCATCGATTGACTAATCATGGAATGACGAATCTAAAGAAAGACCGCCGCTAACGCAATCCAAGACGCAATGCGCGGCCCAGACAAACACACTTGCCACTGTCGAGTCCTGCAAGCGGTAACCCAGCTTATGGCTTGCCTAAACACCCCCTGGTGATGTACATATCAGCGGTATCCCACTAGCAACGCCGTGCTGGAAGTTCAACGAGCAAGTCATCAACCGCGCATCACGAGTCCGGCTTTCGCAACCTCGATGTTGCGGAAGATTCCAGGAGCCCTATGAAAGCGTCCTCGTTTGTTTTGGGAACCCTGCGTCTTTTCTGTTCCTTCGTTATTTTCCTGTTCATCTCTCAAATAGCTTTCGCCCAGGCGTCGGCCACCGGCGACCTCCATGTCAGCGTCAAGGATCCTAAGGGCAACGCCGTCGTCAATGCCACCGTTACGGTGCGAGACGTAGCCAAGGGACTGGAACGAGCAGGGAGCAGCGATGGCCAGGGCGGCTACAGCGTGCGTCAACTGGCTCCGGGGACGTATTCGGTGACCGTCGAAGTCGCGGGGTTCGCTAAAGCCGAAGCCACCGGCATTTCCATCACTGTCGGAGGAGTGGCCGAGTTGCCCGTCACGCTCGCGGTTGCGGGTGGAAAAGAAGTCGTCGAAGTTAGTTCACAGGCCGACGTGGTCGAAACCTCGCGTAGTTCGACAACCGACACCATCGGTCAGAACCGCATCGACAATCTCCCGATCAACGGGCGCAGCTACATTAACTTCACACTGACCGATTCGCAGGTCGTCCGCGACAATGCTCCGAATACGGGAGCAGCGCCCACTTCCGGCCTGAACATCAGCGGCCAGCGCGCCCGCTCGAACCTGGTCAACGTCGATGGCGCCGACGCCACCGATAACTCGATCAACGGAGTGCGTTCCACTGTGTCGCAAGAAGCGGTGCAGGAATTCCAGATCATCACCAACAGCTACGCCGCAGAATACGGACGCGCTTCCGGCGGGGTGGTCAACATCATCACGCGCTCCGGAGCAAACGACTTCCACGGCGACGTCTTCGGGTATCTGCGCAACCGCGACTTCCAGGCAGTGAACCCTTTCAGTACGGTCTCGAATCCCGCCTATACCCGGGTGCAAGCAGGAATTGCTTTCGGCGGCCCGATCAAGAAAGACAAAACGTACTATTACTTTGCCTACGAGACCAATCACCGCCACGAGACCGGATTTTCCAGCATTGGTCAGGGAAACTTCGGGCTGCAAGGCGTGGATGTGTCACCAATTTTTGGCGCGCCTGCGGGGTTCTTCCCCAACATTCAGGCCACTCCTGAGCAAGCGGCCTTCCTGTCTCAGAATGAGGTGCCTGACCCCACCATTCAGACGTACGCCTTCATGGTCGGTGCTTCTTCAGGGATTGCCGTGAACGGCACCTATCCTTCATGGTTCGCGGCCTTGCCGGCGGCCTTCGTCCCGGCCGGACTGCAGCAGTTTCCATCCTCCTGCAATCCCGCGTTTGCCTCGGTCGCAGGTTTTGCTCCCTATTGCACCGGACTGCCAGCGTCGTTCGAAACGTTGCAGTCGCAGACCGGGAACTTCCCGGTATTCGAAGTGACCAGCGTCTACTCGCTTCGCCTCGACCACAACGTGAGCACGAACAACCGCATCACTCTCCGCGGCAATGTCAGTCCCAGCACCGTGAACGGTATCGAGGTCAGCGGCCAGGACCAACCCTTCGGTCAGAACGCTTATTCACGAACTTCGCAACAAACCTTCCGTGATCTGGCAGTCGTGGCGCAGGACACCTGGACTCTCGGTAACAACAAAGTGAACGAACTCCGCTTTCAGTTCGCCCGCCGCGGGCTCTCGTATTTCTACAACACCGACACCCCGGGCGGAAGCTTTCCGGCGGTCAATATTCCTGGCGTTGGCTATTTTGGACGCGAACCGTACTCCTTCATTCAGCGCGTCGAAAAACGCTATCAGTTCACCGATAATTTTTCCTGGAGCTTTGGAACGCATGACACCAAGTTTGGCGCCGACTTCAACTACATCCCCTTGCAAGCTACGTTCACGGTGAATTACGGCGGCGTCTACGACTTTGGCACCCAGAGTTTGTTCCCCGCTCCATTCCCGCAGTTTAACGGGTTGCAGGCGTACGGACTGGGCATGCCCGCGGACTTCGTCCAGGGCATCGGCAACCCGAAGGACTCGTTCACGAACAAAGCGCTCGGCCTGTTCTGGCAGGATTCCTGGCGTGTGCGTCACAACCTGACCTTGAACTATGGCTTGCGCTATGACGTCGAATTTCCGCCCACGTTCAAGCCAGTGTCAGCCCTCGCACAAGCCGGCTATAACATCCTGGGACTCCAGAAGGGCATCCAGACCGACACCAACAACATTCAACCTCGCATTGGCATGGCGTGGGACCCCAAGGGAGATGGCAAGACAGTCGTTCGTGCTTCCTTTGGGCTGTTCTATGACCATCCCCTGCTTGGCCTCTACTTCCTTGGCGACGCCTCGGATGGTTCCAGTAGTGGACAGTTGGCTTTCGGTGGCACCGGTTTCTGCGGGACGGCGGGAAATCCCGCCAACCTCAACGCCATCCCGATCTTCCAAGGCAATCTCACTTCCGCTCCGCAGTGCGCACCTGGGCCCGCAGGGCTGGTCGGGCTTCTGGGGTATCAGGCAACATCCAGCAACGGCGCCGCCAACCCCCAACGATTTGATCCGTCGCTATCAAACTCGCTGTTTCTCAATCAGAATTACATCACGGCCGGCTTTCCGCTCGGCTTCCAGCCCTTCGGCTATCCGCAAGGCAAGAACTTTGTTTACGCCTACTCACAGCAAGCGAATTTGACCATTGAGCGCGACTTGGGCGACGGCTACTCGTTTAGCCTGGCTTACAACTTCAACGGCGGACGCCACATTAACCGTCCCATCAACGCCAACGCGGTTCGTGGAGATCTGATGCTTACGAACTATGTGGCCGCGTTGCAATCCGGCCAGAACTTCAGTAGTCCGTTCGCGATGAGCGGATGCGGGGTGAGTCCGGGAGGCACGCCATGGGTCGATTCCGCACTCACGAACTTCTTCCGTCCCTCCGGCCTCAATCCGTCGATTGCAAACGCCTATATCGCAAGCGGCGGAGCAGCGTGCGTTGGCCTCGCGCAACAGATATTGCAGGGACTCAGCAGCCACGGGTTCAACACGACGTGTGATCCAACAACCCTTGCCGGATGCGTTCCGTTTAGCGATATGGATGCCAACTTCTCGAACGGCAGCTCGGTGTATCACGGACTCACCGCCAATCTCCGACGTCGTTTCCGCGCTCACTACGAGTTGCTGGCCTCCTACACCTGGTCACACGCGATTGACGATTCCACGGACTTGCAAGCCACACTCACTCCCCAGGACAGCTATTACCCCGGCCTCGATCGGGCGAACTCCACGTTCGATCAGCGCCATCGCTTCGTCTTCAGCGGCGTCTATGAGTCAGGCCGGCTCTCGGGCGACACCTTTACCAGCAAGCTCCTCAGCAATTGGACCATCGCTCCGCTCATCGAATTCAGCTCGGGACGGCCGTTCAATATCATCACAGGCAGCGACGACAACCTTCAGCTCTCGGCCCTGACCGGCCGGCCCAACACCTTCGTGAACCCACTTTGTGGACCGGGGGTGTCCTCTAAATACTCTCCGACTGGGGTCTTTCAGGAGCCGTGTCCGGCAGGTTTCGATGGCACGCTGCTTTCGCTCGACGGCAATCTCGGCCGCAACGCCGGCACCACTCCATGGAACGTCTTCAACGACATGCGCATCGCCAAGAAAATCTATTTTGGAGAACGCTTCAATATGGATTTGATCGCGGATACATTCAATATGGCCAATCGTTATAACGTTGCTGCGGTCAACCCGCTCTGTTGCCTGGCAAACCCCTCGAACCCTGCCCAATCGCTTACCGGACAGGCCACCGCGGCCTATGACCCGCGCCAGTTCCAATTCGCGCTGAAGCTGAACTGGTAAAATCAAACGGTGCGAGTGCAGCGGGGCTGGGGAGAATCATGGGGCAATCGCTCCGAGCGAAGTTCGCGATCTAGAAGTTGCTGGAACTCTGTGCGACTAAACTGGTTGGCGGCGATATTTCTGCTGGCACAGTCGCTTACGGCTTACTCAGTTGCCGACGCTGGCGCCGACATCTATAAAACGAAGTGCGCCGCTTGTCACGCAGCTAACGGGCAGGGCGACACGATGCTTGGCAAGAACTTGAAAGTCCGTCCGCTGACGTCGCCCGAAATCCAGAAGCAATCTGACGACGAACTCTTCGCGATCATTGCAAAGGGCAAGAACCGGATGCCTCCGTTCGAGCACAAACTCTCGCGGGAACAGATTCACGAGGTGCTGAGGTTCGTCCGCTCGCTCTCGCCGCCTAAGTAGGAATGCGGCGAGCTCTATCTCGCCACTTCATTTTTGTAACTTCAGCGAGAAAAAGAAAAGCCGCAGCAAGCCTGCGGCTGTCCTTCCGTGTCTCAAACTATAACTCCGTCAAATTTAACTCCGTCGCGCCGGCTTACTTCTGTTTGTCTTTCGCGATGCTCCGGCTGATCCGGTTCTGCTGACGATTGATGCCTCTCTGTTCGCCCTTGGTCAGGTGGCCGTTGTGCGCCGCCATATCGGCCTTCTCGCGGTTCTGTACGGAAGTCTCGCGATTTTCGAGGTTGGCGGTCTGCTGCGAGTTCAATTTCCCGCTGCTGACGCCATTGGCGATGCGTTGCTGCTGGTTTCCTTCGCGACCATTGACTTCATTCACGCGCGGATGGCCAGGATCGACGACGCCGGGTCCTGCTCCGGAGGTGGTGGATGTTTGAGCAGAGGCGGAACCGACAATCATAAGTCCGCTGACTGCCAAGGCTGCGAGCGACTTGCTAAATGTGTTGTTCATGTGGATGGAAACCCCCATCCGAGAGATTAGTTGCGTGGGCCAGGGATGGCGAGGTTACCCAAGTGATAGTCCGGTCATAATCCGGCCATGGTCCGTTAGTACAGGGTTAGTTAGTCAAAATCGACCTTGTCGAACCCCAACCCTTGCAACAGGCCGGTAAGGGTCGAAGCGGCATTCTGCTGCGCGGTGCGCAAAATTCCGTCCGCCAGAGCTGCTTCCTGGAGTTGCCGTTCCGCCTCCTGTCGAACCTCCGTTTCCAGGTTCGGGTCGGTCGGCACGAGCAGCCCGGTTTGCCGCGAATAGACCCTAGTTTTGGCGCTATCGAGGCGGGTGCTGAATACCTGCGCGGTGGGCAGATGCAGGTGGACTAGTTTGCCCTCAATTTTGACGTCAGCCGGTTTGAGGTTTGAGAAATCGATTCCGGCGACGACTTCTCCGTGGACAAGCATTAACAGGCGATCTCCGGCCAAAAAGTCGGGCAGCACGGGATTTTCTTTCGCGCCGGTTACTAACTTGTCCATGGTGTAGACGACAGTCTCCAATCGCTGTAGCCGCTGGATGCGATCGACGACGGTGGGCTGGCTCACATCGATGGTGAGCGTTCTACCGGTCGCCGACGAAAAGATGCGGCTCAACCACGAGCGGCCAGAACTTCGCGAGAGCATCACCGATCCCGCGACGCCGACGAACGATATTCCCAGTAAGATCCCAACGATCAGCGCGCAACCGGCGGCCGACTTGGCAGATCGAGATTCGTGCGACATTTTGCAAGGTTACCACCATCGCCGCACAGGCGTTCCGTTGGTCCCAAAGGCGGAAAGCTTACTACTTGGTACCGGTACCCCCTCCCCCCCCTGCCTAATGAAATCATAGGGTTGGCGGGAAGTTTTGGCTTTGGTCTTTGATTCTAAGGGACTTATATCAAAGTATTCCGGAATGGTAATTATCCCTTGAGGTCACGTAGTATAATTCTCGCATGCTTGGACCAGTGGCAGATGACCATCCATTCTTCGGAATTTCAAAGAAACTAGAAAGAGCCGACGAGAATATCATCAATCTTCATAACGAGATCATTAGGTTCTTTAAGGGATGCAAATACCCGGTCATCCCCAAGACACACGAGCAGGGATGGCAGGAAGTTGTCGATTATCATCGAGACCTGCAAATCCCCAAGCGATTCAGCGTGCTCGCTGGTGAAACCGTCCATCACCTGCGATCCTGCCTCGACCATATTGTCTGGCACTTCTCTAGTACCGAGGCGAGACGGGACCATGCGAGTGCGCTTGAGTTCCCCATCTTTCAGGCGGCTCCGTCGAAAGACGAACTGAAAAGATACAAGAGAAAAGTACAGGGCATCACCAACCTTCGCGTACTCGCCCTGATTGAAGCCTTGCAGCCATACCATAGACCCGACGCTTCGGATGACATCCTTCTCATCGTCCACGATATGGACAGATTTGATAAACATCGGGAACTGATGATCGTCACGGCATGCGCAAATCTTACGTTTCCGGCAGGGACTAGGCCGGAGACCATCGCTAATGTTGTGGCATATAAGAAGGGAAAAACGCTGTCCATGACAGAGTTTGCCGCCGCCCAAAGAGCAATCAAGAATGATGCTAAGGTCTCCCCGCAGGTAGCGTTCTCTAATTTTGGAAATCGGGAAGGCCAGTTTGTCGTTCCATCTCTGATGGCACTTCTTAACGGCGTCAGTGATGTCGCTGAAATGTTTGCTAAGGAGCTGTGAATCTTCTCTATGCTTGCGTGGCACACTTCCGCCATTTCCTCCGCCGTGTTATATTGGCGGAAGTTATGACGGGCATACGCTCATCCCGGCAAGGTAGTAGCGAACGACCCGTAGCGAATCGAGATTTAAAGCCGTCACCAGAAGTCACGGCTAAAATGGCACCTCTTGCGAAGGCGTCATTCCACGATCTACTGCGACGCGCGGCGAAGCCAACTCAGCGACGCGCTTCGAAATCGAAGTAAAAATCAGGTTCCCCTGATCCCGCCTGTTGTACCTGAACGAATACTCATCAAGGTAGGTCTGCAAATATTTCTGACTCACTTGATGGTACACGCCACCTATCCCGCGTTTTACCAGACTCCAGAATCCTTCAATCGTGTTCGTGTGAACGTCACCTACCACATAGACCTTGCTGCTGTGATTGATGCGCTTGTGCTCTTGCACGCGACCGCCGAGACGATCATAGATAGCGTATTCATCGGTGAACACGGTAGCTTCGGGAAGAATGAACTCACGCACTAAGCCTAGAACCTGATTCGTTGTGACATCGGGAGTAGCTAGAGCTTTCACGCGACCGATTCGCTTGGGAGTGCTGCGTTCAACCATGCCGATGACGGGCGACTTTTGCTTGTCCCCGCGCATCGGGCGGCCAGCATGACCCTTGCTCTTTCCGCCGACGTACATTTCATCCATCTCCACCGCTGATCCCTCCAGTTGCATGTCTGACTCGGACAGCAACGATCTGATCTGGCGGAACATCCGCCAAGCGGTTTTGTAGGTGACTCCGGTTTCACGCTGAATCTGTTTAGCAGAAATGCCGCAGCGAGTCGAGGCCATCAAGTACATGGCGTAATACCACAGTCGCAGCGATGTGCTGCTGTGCTGAAAGATTGTCCCAGCCATCGGGGAAATCTGTGTTCCGCAGTGATCGCAGGAATAAACCGGACGGCCATTAAGGCGGTAGTGCTTGCGCTCTTGCTGGCACTTCTCGCAATGCGTGACGTTGCCGGGGAAGCGTTGCTGCATTAGGTGTTCAAGGCAAGCGGCATCGCTCGGAAATTCGCGATTAAAGTCCATGATCGTATATCGCAGGTGCTTCGGAATGGTCTGTCTGCGGTTCATGAGTACAGATATTACCAATTAGTTTACGTGATGTCAAGGGATAATTACCTCCGGAATAAGGACTTAGCTCATCAAAGAGCGCTGAAAATGGTTTTGGGGCAGCTTCGAGAGTCGTCGTTCGCTGACGGACGGCCTTCGAAACTACCCCAAACTGATTTCTATTGTTGCGCTCGGTTTGTTGTAAGTCAATTTATTTCGACCACACCGTCGCTGCTCCGACGAAGGGCGGAGACACAATCGATGGGAATAGACCTAAGTAAGCCCACGAGACTTCTTTTTCATCGCCGCATTGTCTAGATACACCACACCATTGGGGGCCGAGCTACCGACGAACTCAGCGGCAAAAGCGCGCCCGATATCATCCTGCTCAATCGTCCCAAACGGTCCCGGAATGAGACGCCCCAACCAGGCAATATAGCCCGGCGTGTGAGCATTGCCTGCGATAATTCCCGGGCGGAAAATGGCCAGACTCTTGAAGCCGATAGCTTGAACCGTTTCTTCTTTTAACCCCATAACTCGCGCATAGCGAATCCTGCTTTTCGCCGTGCTTCCGACTGCCGAGAGCAGCGCAAACCGAGTAACACCTCCGGCATGGCAACCACGGGCGAAACCACCGACCACCCCAATTTCGAGGGCCTTCAATTCCTCCTCGCTCCACTTCATGCTGCCTTTACCGACGCCAACACAGGAGGCTCCATAGACAGGGTCGCCTGGCGTCGCTGTGCTGAGCGCAAGCCTGGTCACTTCTTCGGGAAACTGCGTAGCTGCCGTATCCAGGATCACCTGCCGCAAGCGATGATTCGAGGTCTGGTTCGCGGTCAGAGGAATCGCCTTGCGATTGACCATCACCACTTCAGCGCAGGACGCCTCGGCACCCAGCGCCCGCACCACCGCAGCTCCAACCTGCCCCGTGCCACCGATGATCAATACGCGAAACGCCACTTTGGGCCTCTTCCCACGATTTTACGCCGGCAACCACCGACTCTCCCACACTCGTGTGGGGCGGACACTCTTGTCCGCCGCTTTTGGTCTTGGGGTTGATCTTGATTTGTTCAGTAGTGGGCGAGGATTAAAAGCAAGACCAAAGCCAAGATCAACTGCAACGGCAGCGGACAGGAGTGTCCGCTCCACACAAAACCTCCCACCCGAGCAAAAAACCGAACTAATTCTTATGTACGGACGTCACTGACAACTTCCTTGCTACGGCTATTCAATGGGGCCTATGTCCGAGACCTCCGCGCTGGCCCACAGATACTCTTATCGGCGCCGGCTACCGCATTGTCAGAAGACTGACCGGGTAATCTTTGTGACGTTTCGGAAGCTGATCCGCGAGCCGTTTTCGGCCGACGCGCGCGATCTCGTTCTTCAGCATTGTCGGCACGACGATGGGAAGCGCTATCTTCTCCACGCGTGGTTGTGATGCCCGACCATGTGCACATGCTAATGACTCCCATGTGCGACCCGGAGGGTTGGCCTTACTTTCTGCCCGTCATCTTGAAGCTGATCAAGGGAGTTTCGGCTCGGAGCGTAAATCGATTGCTCGGCAGTTCCGGTCCGGTTTGGCAGGATGAGTCGCTCGACCATGTGTTGCGGTCCGATGAAAGTTTCGGCGAGAAGCTTGAGTAGGTACGACAGAATCCTGTGCGGGCGGGCCTGGTGGTTCGTCCCGAGGACTACTGGTGGCTTTGGGTGGCCAAATAACCTTGTGTGGGGCGGACCCTCTTGTCCGCCGCTTTTGACCTTGAGGTTGGTCTTGATTTTCTGCCGGAAATGGAGGCCGTCGAAGGGACAAGGGGCCATTTTGCCAACACCAAACTCCAACACCAAAGGCAACACCAACACCAACGGCAGCGGACAGGAGTGTCCGCTCCACACGGGCAAAGGAAAGGCCACGCTCATTTATGAGCGTGGCCTTTGATTTAATGCCGGCAACTACCTACTCTCCCACACACTTTCGCGTGCAGTACCATCGGCCCAGCGGGGCTTAACTTCCGTGTTCGGGATGGGAACGGGTGGAACCCCCGCGGTAAGATCACCGACAAGTCGAGGCGATTAGCAGGCGTGAATGAGCCGCCGTAAGGCGGCGATTGGGAGCCTGCTGCCGAGATCCTGAGCGCCTTTCAGCGAAGGATCTCTACGCCATCTCGGTGTCGCTTTCGCGACGATATTTTTCAGCTCTCGGCGGTCGCCCCTCAGCGGCTAAAGCCGCAAATCAAGGGACTTTGCGGCACGGCTAAAGCCGTGCCCTACCCAAAGCTGATTTGTTATCAAAGAGCGTGAGGACGAAGCCTCACAACTGAATAGATTGGGTACTGCTTAAGATACTTGGCATATCGTTTTCGTCGGCGCGCAGTCGCCAGTAGCTTGCTTCTCAGTCATCCAGGTTCTGACGACATCGTAACAGCATTGCTAATTCCAGTTTAGGTTTGAACTTCAGTTTCGAAATTCCCACCGCTGGGAACTGGCAACTGAGAACTGACAACTGCTTTTCTGCACCGAGTAAATTTTATGGTCAAGCCGAACGGGCGATTAGTACAGGTAAGCTACACGCATTACTGCGCTTCAACATCCTGCCTATCAACCAGGTAGTCTACCTGGGCCCTTCATTACCCTTAAGGGTTGGGAGATCTCATCTTGAGGAGTGCTTCCCGCTTATATGCATTCAGCGGTTATCACAACCGAACTTCGCTACCCAGCGATGCCATTGGCATGACAGCTGGATCACAAGAGGTTCGTCCATCCCGGTCCTCTCGTACTAAGGACAGGCCCTCTCAAATCTCCTGCGCCCACAACAGATAGGGACCGAACTGTCTCGCGACGTTCTGAACCCAGCTCACGTACCGCTTTAATAGGCGAACAGCCTAACCCTTGGAACCTTCTACAGCTCCAGGATGCGATGAGCCGACATCGAGGTGCCAAACCGGAGCGTCGATATGAACTCTTGGCTCCGATCAGCCTGTTATCCCCGGCGTACCTTTTATCCGTTGAGCGATGGCCCTTCCATACAGAACCACCGGATCACTAACGCCTACTTTCGTACCTGCTCGACTTGTAGGTCTCGCAGTTAGCCACGCTTATGCGTTTGCACTCGTCGGCTGATTTCCAAACAGCCTGAGCGTAGCTTCGCGCGCCTCCGTTACAATTTAGGAGGCGACCGCCCCAGTCAAACTACCCGCCTTACTATGTCCATTTCCCGGATTACGGGAATATGTTAGAACCACAGAACTCGCAGGGTGGTATCTCACCGGTGGCTCCTCCAAGTCCGAGAACCTGAAATCAAAGCCTCCCACCTATCCTGCGCAGCAAGTGCCATAGTTCATAGTAAAGGTATAGTAAAGGTGCACGGGGTCTTTCCGTCTAGTTGCGGGCAACCGGCATCTTCACCGGCACTACAAGTTCGCCGTGCCAGTTGGCAAGACAGTCGCACTTTCGTTACGCCATTCGTGCAGGTCGGAACTTACCCGACAAGGAATTTCGCTCAAGTCTGTTACAACCTCATTCCAATTCCATTGATTTGGATTTGGGTAGGGCACGACTTTAGTCGTGCCGCCCGGACTCACCCACCCGACGGCTTTAGCCGCTGAGGGAATGTTGCCGAGCGAGGTGGAGTGGACATTTCTGCCACTCTCTGCATGTCGCCATACAGTTCGGACTCTATCTTTTCCAACCCAGGTCAGAGTTGGAATCTGGCTTGTAGTCTCTGAGGATTTCAATGAGGCTCTTCTCTCATTGACCTTTCCTGCTGATTATCTGCACCCGTCACATTTTCACGCGGGCCGCCGTTTACGGCACGACTGAAGTCGTGCCCTACCCGTGCGTTCCGCGTAGTGCGGGATACTCAGACCTTCCAGCATATAGCCAGATTTTACTAAGGCTAGCGAATCGTTAACCTTAGGACCGTTATAGTTACGGCCGCCGTTCACTGGGGCTTCAGTTCAAAGCTTCGCCTTGCGGCTAACCTCTCCCTTTAACCTTCCAGCACCGGGCAGGCGTCAGCCCCTATACGTCGTTTTCGACTTAGCAGAGACCTGTGTTTTTGTTAAACAGTCGCAATGCGCATTTCTCTGCGGCCTCTTCGGGCTTGCACCCTAGTGAGGCACCCCTTTTCCCGAAGTTACGGGGTTAATTTGCCGAGTTCCTTACCAACTGTTCTCACGAGCGCCTTAGAATATTCATCTCGTCTACCTGTGTCGGTTTGAGGTACGGATCCCATACATTCTCCTTAGAGGATTTTCTCGGCAGCGTGGAATCGTCAGCTTTCCCCCATACGGGGTACTGTTTTGCGTCTCAGTGATAACTTCCCAACGGATTTTCCTATCGGGAACACCTTACACGCATCAACCGTCATAGCCATAGGACGGCCTGCTTATCCTTCTGCGTCTCCCCATCGTGATAACGACTGCACGGGAGGTCCGGAATATTAACCGGATGTCCATCAGTTACGCCTTTCGGCCTCACCTTAGGAACCGCCTGACCCTGAGCGGATTAACCTTTCTCAGGAAACCTTAGACTTTCGGCGCGGAGGGTTCTCACCTCCGTTATCGCTACTTATGCCGGCAGGGTCTCTTCTCAACAGTCCACCAGTCGTCTCCGTCTGGCTTCAAACCGTTGGGAATGCTCTCCTACCACGCACCACAATTAAGTGATGCATTCGCTGCTTCGGTAATCAGCTTAAGCCCCGTTAAATTGTCGGCACCGGACCGC